>CAVYUN010000001.1:0-818857 GCA_963771735.1 uncultured Pseudomonadota bacterium
AATCGTGTAGACCAACCGTGGCTACGGCGTGGCGTATACACAGCAGACCGCGCGCGATTGCACGAAAGCATGCTAACCACTGATTGAAGACGTTAGCATTCTTGGTGCGCAGACTGGACAAGGGTTGAGCAATTCGGATGAGAAGTATCGGCGGAGCATCTAGGAAAAACAGATATGAATACGTCCATTACTAAGTTGAGAAGAGTTCGTCTGGTCGAAGTGACGGGCCTCTTTGGCTTATATAATCACAAGATAGAGCTAAATGATGAAGAGCGTGTAACTATTATTCATGGGCCGAACGGTGTGGGCAAAACAATGCTTTTGCGTATGCTGTCCGAGCTCTTTAATGGTCATTATTCACACTTGAGGCGCATTCCATTTACATCGCTCACAGTTGGCTTGGATGGAGGTGACGCGGTAACGATTGTAAGGAAGGTCGAAGATGATGAACGTGATGGTGAGAAATCGAATTCGACAAGTGGTGTGAATCTATTTGCCATTTTGAATATTTCAAACGAAAGAGTAGAGGTTGCGCTCAGTTCAACAAGCGATATTGATCAATATCTTGCTTCACGAGTTCCTTTCTTCCATAGACTCAATGAAGATTTGTGGGAGGACGAGCGTGACGGGGAGGTGGTTTCGGAAGAGGATTTAAAACAGAGATATTTATCTCCGGCCGCGCGTCAACGGTTCAGTAAAATCGATGAACCTGCTGCGCTGAAGGAGCTAAGATCTACCGTTCGTACACATCTTATTGAGGCACAGCGGCTTATCCAGCTATCTCGCGGCGACGATAGAAGCCGAATGCTAAGACGCAGCTTTCAATTTGAGAGAATGATTCCAACTGTTGAACAGTACTCGAAGGAACTACAGCAGCAAATCGCTAATTCACTCGCCAATTATGCAGGAGAGTCGCAAGCGCTTGACCAGACCTTCCCCCGCCGTCTCGTGGAGTTACGGGAAAGTCTCAGTCCCGAGTTGCTGCGAGAGAAATTGGATGAGCTTGAGACAACACGCAAAGCATTGAGTGACATGGGTCTCTTGGTGGCATCTCAAGCATATCCAGTAAGTTTATCTGAGCTAGATGGACTGGATGACGCTAAACGCAGCGTGATGACATTGTATGTTCAAGATACAGCTCGAAAACTTGGGATTCTTAGGGAAATTGCAGATCGAATTCAGCTCCTTCTCGAAAGTATAAATAGCAAGTTTAGAAACAAGCGCATTAGTGTCAGTCGTGAAAGCGGTTTGACGGTTACTGGTGTAGATGGTAATGAAATCGACATCGGGGCGCTGTCTTCCGGTGAGCAGCACGAGATTGTTATCTTATACAATCTCCTCTTTCGAGTAATGCCAAACACATTGATACTTATTGATGAGCCGGAACTATCCCTTCATGTCACTTGGCAAAAGAAATTTTTGCCAGAGTTGCTGGCAATCACACGGCAAGCAAAGATTGATGCAGATGCATAGCAACGCACTCACCATTTATTATCGGTGACAGCGTTGAATTGATGGTTGCGTTGGACGCGGATCTGATAGTTGATAGGTAAAGGGGGTATTTGTGACAATTTTTGCGAAGAGTGCCAACGAAGTCGTGGCTGAAATCACGATGTCGCGTCAAAATTGGACGGGCTGATTTTTTATTGTCGAAGGGCCTTCTGACTCCAAATTCTGGAGGAGTCGAAAGGCTGCCGAGTGTCAAATCGTAATAGCGAATGGTAAAACTTCAACGGTGGGTGCAATAGAAACGTCAGATAAGTGTGATATCCAAGGTATTATTGCGACTGTCGACGATGATCACGACCATATCCTCGGTGTTCAGATCAGGCGTGATAATTTAATTTATACTGATTTTTCTGATTTAGAAATGTAGTCTTTTTGGTACGCACGCATTTGATAAAATACTTTGTGAGTACGGTGATGAAAGTTCTGTCGAAAATTTTATTCGTGGCACCAATATGGAGTTGCGGACGTTTTTTGCAAACAACTTGCAAAACTCGGCAGAGCTGCGGTTACTGAACAGATTTTATAATTGCGGTGTTGATCTCAAAGACATGGTAGTTCGCAGGTTTAATCATAAGTCGCTAGATATAGATGAGAGTTCTGTGCATAAGTATGCAGTTGCGAAAGGGTTGGCAAGAAACGACAGTTTTCTTGCGGAAATGTTACGTAAACTGCCTGATTTTGCACCGGAAAAGATCTGTAGAGGACACGATTTGATTGATTTGCTCGTGATTGGATTCGAGGGCGCGCTCGGAACCTCGCGGCCCGGACGCGAACGCCTCGCGGTTGCCCTGCGCTCGGGTGTAGACAATGCCGAAGTGCTGGCGTGGCCGATGACATCGCGGATCCAGCGATCGGGAGCGTCTTTCCGGCATGAAGGTGTTGCCAAAGTGGAGGATAAAGGGGTCAGGTTCATTTATTGAAACGGCGTTCTGGCGAGGAGTAGCCAAGCGCCTTCTTCAGCAACGCATCGTACAGCTCCACCCGGAAGCGCAGGCTGATGAGCAGCAAAGACATCCAATAGAAGGATGCCAGCAGACCAAACAGTGCGATTTGCCACCAGCTTACTTTCGGTGGCCATCCGGCGCCCGCGAACTGGATGACGATGGCTGCGACAACGGGCAGGGCGCCGAGCTTGTCGATACTGCCGGTGAAGGCCGGCAGCATGCTGCGGTAGCGATCGAGGCGATGAGCTGCGTAATCGCTCATGGCTTGCAGACGCTCGCGGGGAAACGACCGCAGCCACGCAATGATGCTCTCGTAGTTGGGCATGTCGGAATCCATTCCGCTTGCCAACTCACTTCGCTGGCGAGCGAACGTCATCGTCAGGATTTGGGGAATCGCCGCAGACACACTGAGAATCAGCCCAGCGATCTCGACAAGCAACAGCGCAACCAGCACAGCCAAGACCCATGGTCTGGGCGGCAGCAATTTGCCGAGCAGCAGCATCAACGAACCGGCAATTGCGATCAGCGCCACACCCAACCGGTCTAGGCGCTCACGCTTGTTGGTCCGGGCTGGTCCTTGGCACAAGTTCCTCAATTTTCCCTTCCAGCAAAGCGAACGTTAGCGGCGGCGTTTCCATCGCGATTTCCCCTTCGGATCAATCCAGAAACGGCGTTCGGTTCACTTGGGAAGGTAATTCACCGCGCCCCCGGCGGCGTGATCGCCTCGCCGGCTTGCACCACGGGATCGTCGAGGAAGTAGATCGCGTCGCGGGTTTCGTCGACCCACGGTTTCCTTGTCATCACATAGCCGATCTTGTTGACGATGTGGAAGCCGGGCTCTGCGTACCAGCTGCCGTCGCGATCGTCACCCGTTTCAACGACGGTCCAAACATGGTTGTGCGGCTGGTGGCGTACTTCTTCGAACTCGAAGAAGTCACCGGATGGCTTGAGGTACACGCCCCAGTGCTCGTCGAATTCCCGTTCCGAGATTAATTCCTTCTGGAGGGTCATCTCCGTCATCCCCTTCGACCCAGGTGCTTTCATGGTATGCGCCACGCATCAGCTGTCTCAACCCACCTTCTGAGCAAACAGCTCCCGGTGTCTAGCCAGGAATGCATGCTGTTGGCTGCGGAAAGGTTCAACGCGCTTCGCAGGATCAATCGACCATTTGTACAGCACTTCATGCGAAAGTGAGGGATGCACCAACATTGCGCCGTTGTCTTCAAAGCTGAGCAACTCTTCGTCGAACAATGCATCGACATGAGGTGACAGCAGAATTCCGTTGTTCCCGTTGAGTCGGTCGGCATTACTGGCCTCACGCCACGGTTTGATGTGACTCGCGACGAGGACGCGTGTGTCCGTAACGCCTGTTACGCGGCAAGCGCCATCGAGCACGATGACCCGCTTGCGAAACAAGCCTTGTCCCACGCGCGCCTTGGCGAGTTGCAGGCGTTGAGTCACTGTCAACGAATCGTCCGTTTCGACGTGGTGAATGTCTTCGAGCACGTCTGGGCGACTGTTCTCGTCGGCGTCGCTGACTGGAGCCCGGGCGACATCTGACATTTGGTCTGCGCCCGTCAAGGCAAGCAATAGATGACCAAGAGCATCGGAGATAGCGGCCAGATAACAACCTTGGTTGCCATGTCCGTTGCGTTGAATGGGCGAATGGCGCGCAGGCAACAAAGGACCGATGACATCGATCGCCTGTGCTGGTTGGAGTGCCCGCGGTGTATCTCGAAAATCGACCTCAACCATCCAGCCTTCGTTGGACCAGTAGCCACCGACGTCACCAAATTCATCGGGCTTTGGGCATGCCGTAGCCGCCTCTGTTACTCGGCCTATGGCGCCGATCCGGCCATGGGCATACGAGAACACGACGTCGCCCGGTCGAACCAGGCGCATGTTTTCGTAAGTTTGATTGCGTGCGCCGTTGGCATTGCGCATGGGCGACCACAGGTAGCCGCCACGAACTTCGTGGTCGCGCGTCTGCTTGTGGTTGACCCACCAAAACGCCATCTGGTATCCCCTGGTGGCACCAGGTTAGCCCATTAGGGCGCAAAACAGGGATCAGAGTCGAGTTTCTGAGCTGTCGCCGGCGTGTGGCGCCACTGGCGGCAGGCTCGCGACGAGTTGCGGGGCGGCTGGCGATCGCGGCGGTTGCGTTGGCGGAGCGAAAGTACATCACGCGTCTTCGTGACCGGAGTCTTCCGCAAGCATCCAGTCCACCGCGGCCTGGCAGTGGAGTTCGGTGGTGTCGACGCGCGGGATCTCTGGCGCATCCCCCACACGCAGCAGCATGCCGAACTCGGTGCAGCCGAGGATCACCGCCTGCGCGCCCGCGCCGTGCATCCGGCGCATGATCGTGATGAAACGTTCGCGCGATGCCGCTTCCACGCGTCCCTTCACCAGCTCGTCGAAGATGATGTGGTGCAGCGCGTCCTGTTCTTCCGGCGTCGGCACGCTGATGGACAGGCCGTGGCGTTCCAGTCGTTCGCGGTAGAACGGCTGGGCCATGGTGAAGCGGGTGCCGAGCAACGCGGCGCTGCGGTGGCCGTCGGCCAGCAGGGCGCGGGCGGTGATGTCGGCAAGGTGCAGCACCGGAACGCCGACGGCCGCCTCGACCGCAGGCGCCACCCGATGCATGGTGTTGGCGCAGATCAACAGGCCTTCGGCCCCGGCCTGTTCCAGCCGGCGCGCGGCATCGGCGAGGATGCGGCCGGCCGCATCCCAGTCATCGGCGTGTTGCAGGCGCGCGATCTCGGCGAACTCGACACTCCACAGCAACAACCGGGCCGAGTGCAGGCCGCCCAGGCGTGCGGCCACCCGCTCGTTGATGCGCTGGTAGTAGTGCAGGGTGGATTCCCAGCTCATGCCACCGATCAGCCCGATGGTTTTCATGCCGTGCGACGCCCCGATGGATTGAAGCGGGAATTCTCGCACAGGAAAAACAGCGGGTCCGGGTCGACTTTCCGGCAGGTCGTCGATTGGGCGGCAGACTTTTTGGGCACAAGCGAACCTGGCCCCATTTTTGTAGAGGTATTCGCCAGTTTCCTCTTGGGCCGGCTCGCCGCCGATCTTGCGTTTCCCTGTGCCTGAGGCGACTTCAGGGGCGGGTGACGCTGGTCTTGGTGAAACGCAGGTTGCGTACGCGTTGGTTGTTCCCGGTTACCAGCAGGGCATCGATGTGCCCGTTCGCGCCGCGGGTGAAGTGGATGGTGTATGCCAGGTCGTAGCGCCACTCGAACACGTCGCGTGCCCGGGGCTTCAGCTCCGCCTCGCCGCGCGGGTAGCGCATCAGCAGTCTGCCCTTGCGCAGGCGAACCCGGTACATGACGCCGAGTTCCGGTGACCAGTAGTCGCCGACGAAGGCCGCGGGGTTGGACATGTCGGGCGGCGGCGGCTTGACCGCATCCGGTACGCGGCGGGCCACGAAATCATCGCCGTTGTCGTCGTGGATGATCACGCGTTTTGAAACGCCGCCGTCAGTATCGGGCACGAAATGCGCGCGGAAGTTGCTTTGCCGCGCGAAGAAGTCGGTTGGCGAAAACGCCGCAAGTTGGGCCTGCGGCCCGATGAAGTCCGGGCGCCTGAAGACATAGCGACGGCCGGGTGCGCGCAGCGTGGTGCCGGTGGCGACCGCATAGGTTCCGGTATAGCGATCGATCAGGTTCATCGGCGTGGCGATGGCCGTGGGTTTGGGCGGTGGCGCCGGGAACGCGCCGGCCAGATAGATGTCCGCGATCTTGAGGGCGAGCGAAGGCGGGTCGCTGTCGTCGGCGTTGGCCAGGATGATGATGGCCAGGTGCCGGGTGGGGAAGCGCAGGATGTCGGATTTGTAACCCCAGTTGGCGCCGCTGTGCTCGACATACGGCAGGCCGCGGTAGTGTTCGCGGTGCAGGCCCGAGGCGTAGGTAATCGGCGTGCCGTCGCTGAGCGTGCCGGTTTGCAGCATGGCGGCGATCACGGCGGGGCCGCCCACCTTCGGGTCGTCGTAATTGGCCAGCCACTTGACCAGGTCGCCGATGCTGGAGTCGATGCCGGAGGGTCCCAGCATCGTGTCGGGTGTCTGGCGCGGGGTGTAATGGCCGTCCGTCGCCCGGCCGTATCCGGACGCGCGACGCGCAACGACCGGCGCGGGATCGCCGGATGCGCATGTGCTGGTCATGCCGAGTGGCCCGAAGATGCGCTGCCGCCAGAATTCGCCGAGCGACATCCCGGAGACTCGCTCCACCACCAGGCCCAGCAGCAGGTAGTTGGAATTGCTGTAGAGATATTCCGAGCCGGGTCGAAAGTTCAGGCCCTTCTGTTGCCATAGCAGATCCAGCGCCTGCTGCCGCGATACGGCATCCTCCGGCGCATAGCCCTGCAGGTCGAGCAGGCTGACCGTCTCGCGCAACCCGCTGGTGTGGTGGATCAGCATGTCCAGCGTGATCGGCGTGCCGTAGTCGGGTAGCTCCGGCACGTATTTGCGCACGTCGTCGGTGAGCGCAAGCTTGCCTGCGGCGGCCAGCAACTGGATGGCGAAGGCGGTGAACTGCTTGGAATTGGACGCCAGCGGGTAGACGACATCCGGGCCGTTGGGTATGGAAAACTCGATGTTCGCCATGCCATAGCCGCGGACGTAGAGCGGCTTGCCGTCCTTGATGATGGCGACGGTCATGCCCGGCGTATCGGCGTGGGCCCAGTGCTGGAAGAGCTTGTCGACCTGGCCGGAGCGCGCGTCCGTCTGCGCCGCCCCGGCCGCGCTGACGATCGCCAGCAAGGCCAACAGGACAAGACGCGCAGCGACCGACGCGCGCCGAAGCCGCGTCGACGCGCGGGCGGGCGTGATCATTGCTTGTCCGGCATCCATCGGCCTCTGTTCAGAATGTCACCGCGTGATCCAGGTTGCCTTCACGCGGCGATCGCTTCGACGGGGTCGGGCGCAGTGTCGCCGCCGCACACGTCGCGCCACAGGTGATACATCACCCCGAACATGACCGTGAACATCAGGGGCACGAGTACGAGGTAAACCGGAATTATCAAGACCAACATCAGCCATGCGCCGACCAGCATGCCGAGCAGGCCGACCAGCAGGAATGCGACCGCGAGCAGGACCATCATGGCGATCCATGCGATCAACGCGGACACGGCGAGCACGATCAGCGGCAGCAGGTTCTTGAGTGCGCCAAGGAAACCGTCGCCCATGGCATTGAGTACGCCGCGGCGCCGCAACGCGACCTGGCCGAGGCTGATGGAATAGAAGCCCATCATGAAAAGGCCCATCACCGTGCCCAGCGCCATGGCGATGCCGAAACCGCGCGGCAAGCCCGGTGGCGGCGCGTGGTTGGCTTGTGCCGCCAGCACGTGCAGGTACCAAACGGCGATGCCGCGCCCCGCCGCAAGCATGATGATTGCAATCATGAGGGCATAGGTGACGAGAAGCGCAAGTCCGTAGCCGATCAGGCGCAAGGCGTCGCCCTGGCGATAAGGGTTGAAGATGTCGCTGATGCGGGCCGGCAGTCCCCGCTCGGACGCATCGATCACCTGCAGATAGCCCGCGTACAGCGGTATGACCAGCAAACCCAGCAGCATGGACCCGGCAAAGACTGCGTCGAAAAAGGCCGGGCTCGGCGGAGTGCCGGCGGCTGCCAAGTGGAGCTGGAACGGCAGCATGATCAGCGCAGGCACGAGTGCGATCAACATCAGGATGACCGCGCCTCCGAATATCGGTTTCGGATGGCGGAAACCGACACCGACGCCTTGTTGCAGCCACTGGAAGCCGGCCATCGGCCCCTTGGATTCTGTCGTCACGACGTACCCCTTTGCATGTCGGCGTCCCCGCGCCGCGTGGATTGAATATAGCGCGACCGGCCGCGTCGCCGCGACTGCAGGATGCGCCGCCGTGGCGGCGGCAGCGTGCGCTGCCTCTCGCGGGAATTCGGTTTCCCGGACGCAGGCAAGTGGACCCGGGCCCATTTCCGGCCGATGGCGAGTATGCTCTCGGCTTCCTTGGGGCTCACGCAACACGCGCGGGCCAAATCCGGGGACGGGCCAATGCAAACGCCAGGGGTTGCGATGGCCGCGCTGCTGGTCGCATGCACCGGCAGCCGTCGGTTCGCCCGCGACCCTCATTTCATGTGTGACAACACCAGGCCTCGATGAGGAGCAAACCATGGCATTGAAGGTAATCGGGGCCGGCATGGGACGGACCGGGACGGCATCGTTGAAGGTCGCGCTCGAGGCGCTGGGCATGGGCCCTTGCTATCACATGACCGAGGTCATGAAGAACCCGGGATTCACCAAGCACTGGATCGCGGCGGCCGGCGGCGATGCCGATTGGGAACAAACCTTCAGCGGCTATGCCGCGACCGTCGACAATCCCGGTTGCAATTACTGGAAGGAACTCGCGGCTTTTTATCCGGAGGCGAAAGTCATCCTGACTACGCGCGACGCCCACAAGTGGTTCGATTCGACCAACGAGACGATCCACTCCGTCGAGTTCGCGCGTTTCATGCAGAACTCCCCGTTCGGGGAAATGATCAGGAAGACGATGTGGGACCGGATGGAAAACCGCATGCAGGACCGCGAGTACATGGTCGATTTCTTCAACCGGCGATCGGCGGAAATCGTGGCGTCGATCCCCGCGGACCGGTTGCTGGTCTTCCAGGTGAGCGAGGGCTGGGAACCGCTGTGCCGGTTTCTCGACGTCGCCGTGCCGGACATGGAGTTTCCGCGCATCAACAGCCGCGACGAGACCATGGCCTTGCTGGCGGGCCTGATGTCGGCCGGTGGGGGTCAAATGGGTGATGACGCCATGGCCGAGGCAGCCCGTAGATTGCACCAGGACTGATCCGGCGCACAGGTTGTCGCATCGTCAGGCACGGCCTGGCGCGCTTGCCTTGACCACGAGTGGGGGGAATGCATGAGCGGGTACGCGTTGGTCGAGTTGTTGCATGTGTTCTTCGCGATCGTCTGGGTGGGCGGTGGCTTCACGCTGTTGTTCGCGGCGGAGGTCGCGCGACGCAAGCAGGGATCCCGTGGCACGATGGCGGTCGTGGACATCGTCGCGCTGCTGGGGCCGTCGCTGTTCGTCCCGGTTTCCTTGCTCACGGTGGTGTTTGGCGTCGCCACGGCCTGGCTCGGCGGGCTGTTTTCCCAGGTGTGGGTGGTCCTCGGGCTCGTGGGTTTTGCCGCGACCTTCCTCAACGGCTTGCTGCTGATCAAGCCGCGCGCCGCGAAACTGTCGGCCATGGGCGCCGAAAAGGGCAAGGACGATCCGGAGCTGGTGCCTTTCGCCGACAACCTCTTGATGATCGTGCGCTTCGACTACGTGATCCTGGCGCTGGTCGTGGCCGACATGGTGCTGAAGCCGACGTCCGGCGATGCGTGGGAGCTGGCCGCGATGGCCGCCTTGCTGGTGGTCGGCGCAGCGTCCACCCTGGTGCGCCGCATGGGCCGGCAACCCGCCGCCGCCGGATAAAAGATCGGCGGAAGCGGGTCGCGTTCACGCGAGCGCGTCGTTCAGCGCGCGCCCGCCGGTGCGATCGCCTCGCCGGCTTGCACCACCGGATCGTTGAGGTTTTCGGCCTTCCATACCATCGCGCGATGGATGCGATGCCAGCCGCTGGGATGGTCGAAGAAGATGAATTCCTCGACCGGACCGGGATGCATCTTGCGGTATTCGGACAGTTGCACCGCCGCCTGGGCGAACCCGTCGGGTTCGCGCGCGGCGTTCAGGCCGAACGCGTCGGCCTCGGCTTCCATGCTGCGGGTGATGGTGTTGGTCACCGGCGTCATCACGAACATGAAGATGGCGAGCAGGGCGGCGAGCAACGGCAGCCCGGCCACGTCGCCGACACCGCGCAGTCCCCAGCGTTCGCCCCAGCGGCGTTCGGCCCAGCCGAAGCCCCAGCGCAGGAACGCGAAGGCCAGCACGATGATGATGCCGAAGAACACGATGCCCTTGTAGACGTGGTTCAGCACGTAGTGGCCCATCTCGTGGCCGAGCACGGCCTTGATCTCTTCGGGCGTGCTGCGGTGGAGCAGGTTGTCGTTGAGGCTGATGCGGGTGGTGCCGAACATGCCGCTGACGTTGGCGCTGATGCGCTTGCTCTGGCGCGAGGCATCGAACCAGTACACGTCGGTGGCGGGAATGCCGTTGGCCCGCGCCATCGACAGGATCTGCGTCTTCAGCGGGCTGTCGGGCAGCGACTTGTAGGTATTGAACAGCGGCGCGATGTAGACCGGCGCGATGGTCGCGACGAACACCATGAACACCAGCGCCACGCCGGCGCCCCACAGCCACCAGGTGCGCGTGGCCTTGCGGATCACCGCGTAGATCACGACCAGTGCGACGGTGCCGAGGACCAGGCCGACGATCAGTCCCTTGGCCTGCTCGCCGAACCAGCCGCCCAGGGTCAGGTTGGACAAGCCGTACTGGTGTTCGCGGAACCAGCCTTCGTACAGGTTCCAGGGCAGGGTGATCAGCGACGTCAACACGATGTACTGCACCACGTAGATCGCCGTCTGCAACCAGCGCAGGCGCGTGATCCGTTCGGCCAGGTTGCGCATGCGCGCGGACAGCCGGGTGCCGAGCAGCAGCCACGCCACGCCCAGCGCGATGAGCAGATCCCACAGGATCAGCCAGTAGCCGCCCTCGAAATACGCATCGGACCGCGCCCGTTGCGCTGGCGACAACTCGGCCATGTAGGCGTTGGTGGCGGCCTCGACGTTGAAATGCGTCGCCGGCGCCGTGGCGGAAATACGTTGCGGTGTCGGCGCGTTGTTCGGCATGGATTGCGCCCACGCCGCACCGATGGCCAGGCAACCCAGCAACACAAAGCCGATCAGCTTTTTCATGAAAGCCCCTCCCCGAGCAAGAAGCTGCAATCTACCTGAAACGGGGGAAGGAGGGCGGGGCCTTATTGTCCCGGGACAAAAACGATCGGGGACCGTTTTCCCCTGGCCCGGCGGGCGTGGAGTTGCCATCGAGGCCCGCCATGGCGCATCCCGGTCAGGTTTCGGCATGGTCCGCACGTTGCCGTTCGACAAATTCCTTGGTGGTGTTCCTGTTGGGATACGGCGCGTCGGGGATCGACTTGCCCAGGAATTCGCACAGGGGTTGCCAGCCCTGGCTTGCCTCGAACACCAGCAGGCGCGATGGGTCGCACAGTCGCTTGACCTGTGCGTTGTGCGCCTCGTACACGGCCACGGCGTGCGTGCGGTCTTCCACCTTGCCGTCGAACGTGCCGTCCCAGACCAGCTCCTTGATCCAGGTGCCGATGTTGCGCAGCCGCGCTTCGTCGGAATCGATGAAACCGATGCTGAGTGGGTAGATGGTATTCATGATGCTGTCGTACCAGCGATCCGGGTCGCGCACGCTCAGGATGACCTTCGCTCCGGGGTACAACTGGTAATAGTCCTTCCAGAACGCACAACATGGCCAGTCGACCGCGGCGCGGAAACCGCGGAAAACCCCGGACCAGTCGATCCGCTCGCCGCGGGTCGCGCGATCCCATGCGGGCAGATGCTCCGGATGCTCGAATACTTCCGCCATGTGGTAGCAGGCGTCGTAACCGAGAATTTCCAGTGCTTCCTTGAGCGAGCGCGTGCCGGTGCGCCCGAATCCGGCACCAATGACTTCGATGGACATGGCGTTTCTTCCCTGGTCGCGGCGCTGCAAAGCCCCTGTTGCCGCAATCATAAGGGGGACAAGGGCCGGGTTCACGGGATGGCTGGGAAACGGGGCGGAGGTCGTTGATCGTTCCGCCCCGTTTGGCAAATCCATGGAGTTCTCTTTCGCCTTGTCGTTTCCGCGCACGGGTCTCGCCACCACCAGGTAATGGGAAGTAATGGGGTCGGGTTCATTCCCGGGGCGACGGGGGCGAGACTCACTTGGAGCCCCTGATTTTTGCTCGTCATGCCGGCGCAGGCCGGCATCCAGTAGAGAGATGTGCCTGGAGCAGGGTGGATCCGGGGCGCGTTGCCGCTGGAGGCAAGCGCGTATCTCTGCGAGGCTATCCTTGCGGGCTCGGCGGGCCATGTCGTGCAAAGGCCGCGACATGGATGGCATCCAGGATCCGCGTAAAGTCGTCCGAAAAGCGAATCGACGAGTTGGGGGAGCGTGTGATGCGCAAGCGGTTGAATGCAACCTTCGTGCTGCTGGCCGTGGCCGGCGCGCTGTTCGCGTTGAGTTTCCCGTCCATCAACCTGGCGCTGGGCATCCATGCCGGCTTGCCACTGAATGTGCTGGCCAGTCGTGGATTCTATGTGCTCGGCGCACTGGCGCTGGCGATCGTGGCCAGCGTGACGCTGATCGGGGGGCGCTACAGCAGGCTGAGCCTGGCCTTGTACCTGTTCGCGCTGTCGCGCAGTGCCCAGCCCGCCGGAATGTGGATCGGCGTATTGCCCGGCGCATGGATGTGGCTGGGCGAGTTGTTCGCGGCCGGTGTCGCGGGTGCGTCAGTCTACGGCTACGTGGCCTTGTGCCTGCGCATGCCCACTGGCCATGCCATGGATCGGTGGCGAATCGTCGATCGCCTGTTGCCGTTCTATTCGGTGTTGGTCGGCCTGGTCTATGCGGGCAGCATCGCGCTGGTCCGGCTGGCCCCGGCGAGCGGCCCGAGCCACAGCGTCCCCTTCGTGATCCTGCTGTGGATCGGCTACCTGGTCGGAGCGATCGCCTATCTTGCCCGTCGCCGCACCGTCTCCGGGCAGGAACGCCTGCGCACCCGTTGGGTGGCGTTGGCGATCGTCTCGCATGTCGTGTTCGAGGTGGCCGTGCACGTGTTGCCCTTCCATGCATCATCCTATCTCTACATCCTTGATCCGGCTCCGTACGCCTTTGCGTATGCGCTGATCAGTGTCCGGGTCGTGGACATCCGCGTGTTCGGCGGCCGCGCGCTGGTGTATGCGGTCCTGACCTCGATACCGGTGGTGGCGTTCACACTGATCGACTGGTTCTTCGGCCAGCAGCTGCAGAACCTGAAGCTGGCCAGCGCGCTGCTGGTGGCGATCGCCATCGGCTTCAGCTTCTGGCTGGATGCGCTGCACAGGCGCATCGAGCGCTTCGTCGAGCGCGTGATGTTCGCGCGCCGGCACCGCGCCCACCAGGCCATCGAGCGCATGATCGGCGCGCTGCCGTTTGTCGAGCGCACGTCTTCCTTGCGCACCATGCTTGTCGACGACGTAAGCCGCCTCCTGCAATTCCGAAGCGCGGCGCTTTACGTGCACGACGCGCAGGACTTCAAGCTGGAGGCATCCGCCGGTGTCGAGGACTTGCCGGCCCGGCTGGATGCCGATGATCCACTGGTGCTGTATCCGCGTTCCGGTCGCCAGCCGATCAGCCTGGAGGCTGTGCCGGGCTCGTCGCGTTCGCTGCCGGCCGGCGAGGACGCACCGGCGTATGCCCTGCCGGTGGTTGGCGGCAACACGACCTATGCGGTGGTGCTCTACGGCGAACACCTCAGCGGCGAGGCGGTCGATGGCGAAGAGGAAAAGCTGCTGCTGCGCCTGGCCCACGGCACGGCCAACGCCTACGAGCACCTGCTGCTTCGCGATCGTGAGCGCGAGATCGCCGAGCTGCGCGGCCTGCTGGACAAAGCGCGCGGTGCCGGAGTTGTCGCCAACTGACGGCGCCGCGCGACGGGCGGCGACGCAGGCTTCAAAGTGGACCCGGAACGGTTTAATTTCGCGCTTGCAATCCACTCGATGCAAGCTATACACTGAACTAAATGGTTCAGTATCAAGCCCGCCTCGACACGACGTTCGCCGCGCTCTCCGATGTCACGCGGCGCGGCGTGCTGGAGCAGCTCGGGGATTCGGACGCCTCGATCACCGATCTCGCCCAACGGTTCCACATGACCCTGACGGGCATGAAGAAGCACGTCGGCGTGCTGGAGCAGGCGGGGCTGGTGACCACGCAGAAGGTCGGGCGCGTACGAACCTGCAAGCTCGGACGGCGCCGGCTGGAAGAGGAGGCCGCCTGGATCGAGCAACACCGCAAACTCTGGAACGCGCGTTTCGACGCGCTGGACAAGATCGTCGAGGACCTGAACCGCAAGGAGAAGGCAAATGCCCGTAGCAAAAGAAGGTAGTGCTGCCGCCGTGAACCGCACCGTCGTGGAGCGCAAGTCCGACCTCGAACTCGTCGTGACGCGAACATTCGATGCCCCGGTGCACATCGTCTTCGAGGCGTGGAGCAAACCCGAATTGTTCCAGCGCTGGTGGGTGCCGAAGTCGGTGGGCATGACGCTGCTCTCGTGCGACATGGATGTGCGCACCGGCGGCACGTACCGCCTCGTGTTCAGCCATCCGGATTTCGATCAACCGATGGCGTTCTTCGGCACCTACCGGGAAGTGATGCCGAACGAGCGCATCGTCTGGACGAACGAGGAAAGCGACGAGGGCGCCGTGACCACGGTGACGTTCGAGGAAGAGGCCGGCAAGACGCGGGTCACCTACCACGAACGCTATCCCACGAAAGCGGCCTGCGACGAAGCCATCGCCGGTTCGGCGCAAGGCCTGCCCGAACAGTTCGCGCAACTGGATGCGTTGCTCGCGGGCGGAGGCTGACGGCTTCGTCACCCGGCATGACGGGCAAGAATCGCGGCTCCGCTAAGTGGGGATGGGCCCACTTCCGGCGAGGCGTTGGTTGATTTTCCGGATCGCGGCGTCCTGTTGCTTCACCAGCGCGGTCAATTCGGCCAGGTCCGTCTCGCGCAGGGCGTTCATTTTCTCGTGCACCTGCAGGATTTCCAGTTCCGTGCGGACGTTGACCTCGTAATCGTTCTTGGCCTGCGCGCGGTCGGAGTCGGCCTGGCGGTTCTGGCTCATCATGATCACCGGCGCCTGCAGCGCGGCCAGGCAGGACAGCGCCAGGTTGAGCAGGATGTAGGGATACGGGTCGAACGCTTCGCGGTGCAGCACGAAGCTGTTGAAGGCCATCCACGCCATCATCACCAGCAGGAACACGATGATGAAGGCCCAACTGCCACCCACTTCCGCGACCTTGTCGGCCAGTCGCTCGCCGAAAGTCAGGCTGCGGTCGAATTCCTGCAGCACGTTGCGCGACATGTGCTTGCGACCGATGAAGCGTTCGACGATCTCGCGCTCGTCCGGCGGCAGTTTTTCCAGTTCGGTTGCCATGAGCAGGCGCGCGGTGACGCGGCGGTCGACCCAGGGCCGGGGGATATGGTCGGTGATGGGCATGGCATGTTCCTCATGCAAAAGATGGACGAATACGATCGAGTCCGCGTGGCGAAACGGTGGCGCCGACAAAACCTATCATCGATCCGGCTTCGCCGCGCGCGATCCCGATCAGGGCGTCATTTCGCCTTGCGGGCCTTGCCACCGAGCGAAGCGGCGTAGGCCGCCGTCGAGATCGCTTCCTTCAGCGTGAGCTGTTCGGCTTCGTGCCGCATCGGCGCCGCGTTCGGCGAGTCGCGTTGTCCGCTGGCGAACAGCAACAGTTGGCGGGCGATGTAGGTAGGCGAACGGCCGGCCAGCGGTGGCGCGGTGCCCAGGCCCTGCAGGCGGTCGCCGTGGCAACTCGTGCAGGCAAGCACCGATCCGCTGCCGAGGTTCGCCAGCCTGGCGCCGCGTCGGATGCTGCCGGGTGGCACGTAGGCGATGAACCCGGCGCGCGTGTCGTAGTGCTCGTAGTCGGCGGGATGCACCGGCACCTCGATGATGCGCTGGCCGATCGGCTCCCGACGTCCGCCGGGTTCCGCTTCCAGCGCGAAGTCGTGCCAATGGGTGCGCGGGACCGACGCCGTTTCCACCACGCGCACGTGCGGCTTGAAGGTCAGGCGCGAGAAGTAGTCCACCGCCTGCGCGATGTCGTGGTTGCCGACAGCCTTGGCTTCCCTGGCCATGAACGTGCCCGATTCCGGCGCGTGCGCGCCGCGCAAGCCGCGGCGGAAAGCCTCGATCTGCTCCAGCATGTACGCGCGCGAAAGCCCGGCCAGTGCGGCGGTGGCGGGCACGCCCTCGCCATTCACGGTATGGCATCCGCCGCAGGATTCGGCACCGGGCACGGTGCCGTGCGCGACGATCGGGGGCAGTGGCGGATGCGAGTCGGGAAACCAGTCGGCGGCGCCGGAATCCGCACCGAAAAGATCCTTGTAGCGAAACGTGCGTCGGCTGTCGCTGACGCGGATGATTTCGTCCTGCGAGTGATGGGTCGGTTTGCCCGGTGCCGCCTGCGGATAAGCCCACTGCGCGATGGATTGCAGATTGTCGTGGCTGGAAGCGGCGGTGCAGGCGCAAGCCCACGCCACGAGCAACAAGCTGGCGATGCGCGGCATCGACTTGCGACCTGGACGCATGCACAACCCCCGGTGCCCGACGGCGATGCCGTATTCCAGCAGAACTCGGCGCGGCCGCGCACGACGCCTCACCTCACGGTTGCCTGGCTCCGCTGCCGGCCAGGATGGTTTTCCAGTGTTGCTTGTCCTGCGAAACCTCGATCTTCACCGTCACATCGGTCGGTGAGGTGTAGACGTAGCTGATGCGGTCGTAGCTTTTCTTGCCATGCGCGTCGTCTTCTCCGGTCTCGGTCCAGGTGTTGCCGCTAATGCGCATGCGTGAAGCGAAGGGTTTGGCGCCACCACTGCCGACGGCGAACATCTCGTAATGCCAGTAACTCTTGTCGCGTGCGTTCCAGGTGTCCACCACCAGTGACTGCACCTTGTGTCCGGACCAGTCGTTGTCGAAGCTGCACGTCAGGAACAGTTGGTCGGCGGACCAGCCGCAATGTTCGTCCCAGGTGAACGTGCCGGCCTTGCCGCCGGCTTTGTCCGGCGTGGTGGTGCCGTGGTAGATCCAGTGGCCGGCTTGCACATCCAGCGCGTTGAGCTCGGGTGCTCGCGGCGGGAAGCTGCCGGCAAGCGCCGGTGCAGCGAAAAGCAGGACGCCGAGGATGGCAATGCGCATGGGAAGGTTCCTTCGGAAAACGGGGCAGGGGTCATTAACATGGTGCCATGTCCCGGCTGCTTCTGAACCTGCGCAACGTGCCCGATGACGAGGCCGATGACGTGCGCGCATTGCTCAAGGCAAAACGGATCGGTTTCTTCGAAACCACGCCCGGTCCCTGGGGGATTTCGGCCGGCGGGATCTGGGTAACCGAAGACGCGGACTTCGCGGAAGCCAAGCGCGCGCTGGACGGGTACGAGCAGCAGCGCAGCGACCGTATGCGAGCCGAATACGCCGCGGCCAGGCGCGCGGGCATGGCGGAAACATTCATCGACGTCCTGCGTGCGGACCCGCTGCGGGTCGCGTTGGCCTTGTTGGGCATCTTGTTCGCGTTGGGCCTGGTGGCGCTTCCGATCATCCTGCTGCGGGGTTAGGGAAGGCCGGAGGCAAGTCGACACCGACGCCGGTAGCGTTTGCACGTTTCACCACGCACGATCTCGATCGGCGAGTTCGGGGCGTCGGTGACGGTGACGGTGAAGATGGAGATGCCGATGTAGTCGCCGCTTTCCCCGTGGCCCAGCACGCTGCCGATCTTGCGTCTTCCTACGTCGGCGCATGGTCCCGTGCCGCGTGTCGTTGTCTGGCAAGTGAACTTGTTCCCGTTGCCGAAGAACGCAGCACGTCCAATACCTCCCAACACTGCGCCTTGTTCGGCGAGTTGCTGCGACCACTTGCGCATCTCCTCGACGAATTTTTCCAGGATGTCCTGCGAGTCGAGTTTCCGGGCGAGCTGGATCTCGCGCTTGGCCGACGCGGTGTCGCCCAGTCCGGTATGCGCCCAGGCGCACGTCAGGTGCGGTTGGTAGTAATTGGGCGTGCGCTCGACGGCCTGCTGGCCGCCGCGCAGGCCCGCGGTCGTAGTCCAGCATGAACAGGTGGCCGGTGGCGCGGTAGGTGGCCCACAGCCCGAATCGCGGATGATGCGGCGCGCGCGCCTCGGCGGTTTCGATCAGGCCGATGCCGGCCGGGTCGGCATGGCGCAGGCAGTGTTGCCAGCCGAGCACGGCCAGCGCATGCGCGTCGTTCGGGTTGCGCGCGGTCGCCAGCTCCAGGTGCCGGATCGCTTCGTCGGGCCGGTGGAACATCGTCGCCACGACGCCCGCGTCCGCGCGTACCTCCGGGTCGCTGGGCGCGGCATCCAGGGCTTGCGCGATCAGCGCGTCGGCCTGCGCGATGGTCGCGGCGGGATCCTCGGCCCACTGGCTGACGACGTTCTGGCTGAGTTGCACCGCGAGCGCGGCGCGGGTGATCGGATCGTCGGGCTCGATCTCCAGCGCCTCCTGCAACATGGCGACGATCCGTCTGGCGCTCTCGACCCCGTAGTTGGCGCGCAGCGCCTCCGCCGCCAGCACCCGTTCGTACGCCGAGAGATTGAAGCGTCCGGTGCGACGAACGCGGACGGGCTGGGTCGCGTTGACCTTGGCGGTGATCGCCGTGGTGATGCTGTAGACCACGTCTTCCTGGACCTCGAAGAAGCGGTCGACGGCGGCTTCGTATTTTTCCGCCCACAGCAACACGTTTTCGGCGGCATCGCCCAGGTCGGCGCGGATCCGGACGCTGTCCCCGCATCGCCCAGCGTGGCCGTGACAATGAAACGTGCATGCAACGAGTCGCCGGTCGCGACGAGATCCGACGTATCGGCCGAATGTCGCACGGCGGAGCTGTAGGGCGTCACGCGATAGTGCGGCGTGCGCGACAACAGCATGGTCAGGTCGCGGGTCAGGCCGTCGGCGAGGAGCTTGCCTTCGCCGTCCGGGGACACATCCACCACCGGCAGGACCGCAACGGAAAACGGCGGGAAGCGGGTGCTGGTCCGACGGCGATGCGGAGGTTTCCTGGTCCGCGGCCCAGACTTCCGCATCCAGCCGGTATCCGAGCGTTGAAACGGTACGGACGGCGCCGACGGCCACGGCGACGCGCTTCAACGCCTTGCGCAACTGGTAGACGATTCTGCGTCAGGCTCTCGTCGCTGGCGGGTGCGCCGGCCCAGATGCGCGCCAGCAGTTCGTCGCGCGTCCACAACTGGCCCGGTCGTTCGGATAGCGCCACCAGCAGCGCCATGACCTTGGGCTCGACCCGGCAGGTGGATTTCTTGCCGTTGATGCGCAAGGCACCCGGCTCGATCGAGCGCGCCATTCATGTGGAACGGCGCACGGGCAATGCCCGCATGGGTCCCGGAATCCTCCATCGCTCAGCAGGTTAGCACGGCGGCGCGACTTCCATCATAAAAAAATCAGGTGGTCGTCAGGACTCCCATCCGGCGGCGTTCTACTTTCGATTCCGTTCCAGCGGATTGGCAAACCGAATCCTGAGCGGGGCTGTTCACATCCGTTGCACACATGGGGTCGGCGCGCATGCACCCGCACCCGGCCTTTCTGCCACGCCGGCAATCACGAGACAGGTGGCGCCGCGGCGTGAGTCGCCACCGGGGAGAAATGAAATGCGAACACTGACCTTGTCCGTTGCGGTCCTGGCACTGCTGGCGGCATCCGGCGCCGCGAGCGCAACGGAATCCTCGGGCCACTACTACAACGTCCCCGGCACCGAGACCAAGACGACCTTGCCCGACGGCAACATCTCGATCCAGCAGCAGTACTACCACCTGTCCCAGTCCGACCATGCCGCCGATCCGATCAACGCAACCGCAGGCAGCTGCTTTGGCAACGTGATCACGACCAAGGCAGGCAAGGTCCTGTCGGGCAGCGGCTTTTGCTACGAGCAGGACGACAAGGGCAACGGCACGACCTTGTCGTGGAAGATCGACGAAGTCGGCACCGCCAAATGCCCCGCCCAGTGCGGGACCTGGCGGTACGTCGACGGCTACGGCAAGTTCAAGGGCGTGACGGGTGGCGGAACCTGGACCACGACGCACCGCTTCGCCAATGGCGCGTCGTTCGGCACGGACACCGGCAACTACAAGCTGCCGTAGACACGAAGCCACCCGGGAGTGCCGGGACATGCAAATCGTCCCGGCGCTTTTCATCACGGAAACAGGCACGAACAGCGGCAGGGCGGGACTTTCCGGCCCTTCCGGTTCGGACAAGTGCAGTCCGACTTTTTTACCGATCCCCATTCACCTGAGGCATCGAGTCGACATGACACAGGCCGAGCAACGCATCGCGAATGGTGTCGGTCTGCTTCCGGGCGTGGGCAGGGCATCGATGTCCATCGACTGGAGTCCGGCATGCTTCGCCCGCACGCACCGGTGGGACCGCAACTTCTTCCTGATGATGGTCGGCCTCATCTGGCTGGGCATCGGGATGGGTTTCGGACCCGAGATCGTGCACCGGCTGCAAACCCATGCGCGGCCGTTCCCGACCATCGTGCACGTCCACGCCGTGGCGTTCGTCACCTGGTTGTGCCTGCTGACTGCGCAGGTCGTGCTGGTGCGTACCCGGCGCACGGACCTGCACATGAAGCTGGGCGTGGCGGGCATGGTCCTGTCCCCGGCGATGGTCGTGCTCGGCATTGCGGCTGCCGTCGTGGTCGATCGCCACCACGCCGGCCTGCCCGGGGGCAACGCCGCGTTTTTCAGCGTGTCGCTCGCGGACATCCTGAACTTCGCGGTGATGGCGTCGGCCGCCTTCGCGTTGCGGCGGCGCATTCCCTCCGCGCACAAGCGATTGATCATCCTTGCGACGATCTTCATCGCCAATGCCGGTTTTGCCCGCTGGTGGGAGGGACCGATCCTGCACTGGGCCACCCGGCACCACGGCGTGCCCGGTTTCTGGACATATGCCGCCGGGTTGTTCCTCAGCGACTTGCTGCTGATCGTGCTGATGGGAGGCTATGACCTGGTCACCCGTCGCCGCCTGCATCCGGTCTTCGTCCTCGGCGCTGCGTTCGGCCTGCTGATCGAGGCAATGGCGATCGGGCTCTACGTCAGCCCGTGGTGGAAGCCGGTGGCGCTTCGCTTGATCGGGCTTTGACGGCGATGTCGGAACAAGGCGAGGGGAAGCATGCCATGACCGAAGTCACCAAGCCGCCCCGCGTCGTCGGCACGATCGGCGCGAGCCTGATGAGCATCAACGGGATGATCGGCGCGGGCATCTTCGCGCTGCCCGCGCTGCTGTATGAAAAGACCGGTGCGTTCGCGCCGTGGATGTTCCTGATCTTCGGCGCGCTGTACGCCTGCGGCGTGCTGATGGCGGCGCAGCTGGCGACGATGTTCCGCGCGTCGGGCGGGGCGCAGCTGTATGCCCAGGCCGCGTTCGGTCCGATGGTGGGGTTCCAGGTCGGCTGGGTGGTGCTCATCGCGCAGGCGGCGGGGCGGGCCGCCACCCTGTATGTCCTGGTCTCCTACCTGGCCGTGTTCTTCCCGGCGCTGTCCGGACCGGTGGCGCGACCGCTGGCCATGCTGGCGCTGCTGGCGATGCTGGGCGGCCTGACGCTGTCGGGCATGCGACGCGCGATCGGCGGGCTGATGGTGGGCACGGTGCTCAAGATCACGCCGATCGTGGTGCTGTGCGTCGCCGCGTTCGCCGCCGGCGGCGTGTCGACCAGCTTCAAGCCGCCCAGCTTCGGCACCTTCGAATCGGTCGCGCTGCTGGTCTATTTCGCCTATTCGGGCACGACCAGTGCCGCCTTTTCGGCCGGCGAGGTGAAGAATCCGCAGCGCACGATTCCGCGTTCCATGCTGCTGTCGCTGGCGATCATCATCGCCTTCTACATGATCGTGCAGTGGGCCTACATCGCGGCCGGCGCACCCGCCAGCAGCGATGGCACGCCGCTCGCTGCCGCCGCGGGCGTGGTGATGGGGCCGGCCGGCGTCGTCGCTGCTCACGCTGGCGGCGGTGTTCTCGATCGCCAGCAATGCGCTGACCTTCTTCGTGGCCGGCCCCCGGGTGATTTTCGGCATGGCCGAGCGCGGCCTGTTGCCGGCCGGACTGGCGCATGTCTCGCCGCGCTTCCTGACCCCCGACCGGGCCATCGGATTGTTCACGCTGATCGTGGCGGTCATTTCGCTGAGCGGCACATTCGCCTTCCTCGCCGAGGTCACCTCGCTGGGGGCGCAGTTCGCCGTACTTTGCCTGATCGTGGCCTTCGTCCGGTTCCGCCTGCGAGGCTACCGCGGTCCGCCCCGGGGCCTTTCGCCGGCCTGGTGGGCCGTGGTGGCCGTGACCACCGTCTTCACCCTCTATGCGGCGTACCAGGCGCCGCTCAAGGCATATGCACTGATTGCAGTGCTGATTGTCGTGGGCAGCCTGCTCGCGATGGTCGCGCGCCGCGGCGGTATCCCGGCAATGGCGACCAATGGCGCAGCATCGGATCAACCCATGCTGCGAGTACCTATCGAGCGGGCGCGCCGAAACCCCGTCGGATCCTTGTAAGCCGCGGCTCCTGTTCTCGTTTCACGAAAAGGACGATACCCATGCATTCGGAAAACGCTGCCCGTCCCCGATTTGCATCGTTGTTCAACATCAGGGAAAACGCCCCCCACCTGATCCACCGGCCCGAACATCAGGAACCGGTCGTCGACGGCGTGCGCGCCATCGCCGTGCTGTGGGTCGTGATGCTGCACATGTTCTGGTTCCAGTCGTGGCTGTTCCCGGCCCAGGTGCACGCCATCTTTTCCAACCTCGCCACCGGCTGGCTGTCCAACGGCGCGCTGGGCGTGGACCTGTTCTTCGTGATCAGCGGATTCCTGATCGGCTCCATCCTGTTCGGCGAATTCAGCAAGACCGGCGGCATCGTCTTCAGCCGGTTCTATGTCCGCCGCTTCATGCGCCTGATCCCGGTCTATGGGGTGGTGATGCTCCTCGGGTTGTACTTTCTCGATGGCAAAAATTTCGGCCATGCATGGGCGAACATCCTGTACATCAACAATTTCCTGCCCATCAAGGAACAGTACATGGGATGGTGCTGGTCACTGGCCATCGAGGAGCAGTTCTACCTGATCTTCCCTGCCTTCATCCTGCTGTTCATGGCGTTGCGCAAGGGCCGCTTGCGCTTCCTCGTCGCGCTGATGGGCTTGTCGCTGGTCATCCGTTTCAGCGTCACCCATGCCGTGGGTATCGCCCCGCCATTCCGGATCACGCCGGACAACCCGCACTTCGACACGCTGTTCGATGTCCTCTACGACAAGCCATGGATGCGCTTCGGAGGTCTTCTGGCCGGCGCCACCGGCGCCTACCTCAGCACGTTCCATGCCGGGAAAATCAAGCGTTTTTTCTCGCGTACCCGGCTGGTCACGGGTATCGCCGCCGTGTGCCTGGCGGTGATGGCCTGCATTGCCTACACGCCCAGCACCTCGGCGATGTTCCTGCATATGCCGCACACGGCGCGGGAACTGTGGTGGGCCGTGTTTCCGTGACGTGTTCTCCCTGGCCACGATCTTCCTGATCCTCGCCGCCATCCATACGCCCCGCCTGTTCGGCGGCTGGCTGCGGCGTTTTCTTTCCTGGAAGGCCTTCTACCCCATCGCGCAGGTTTCGTATTCGCTGTACATGATCCACGAGATGATTTTCACGTGGCTGTTCCCGAAACTGGCCCCGATCCTCAAGCCGCGCATCGGCATCCCAGGGACCATCGCCGTCGATGCCGCGACCGGGATCGTGATCGCCCTGGTCCTGGCCGGCACGCTGTACACCCTGGTCGAGCGACCCTGCATGCGCATGCGCTCGCATCCGCTCATCTTGCGCATGATCGAAAGACTGCGCGGTATCAAACCCGAACCCGCCGGCCAGGAAGCCTGAGGCGTCGACCGATGGAGCAATGCCACTCCGAGCGTTGTTGGATGGCGGTGCTGTCCCGTACATCGGGCTTGCGATTGGGAGGCCGTGGATGACAACCGCCGTTGCAGTCCTGCAGGCGCCGAGCGGCAGGGGAGTGCGCGTACGCACCAGCACGTTCGCTGCTCATCACAGGTGCGACCGCAACTCCTTCCTGGCGCTTGTGGAGATGACGTGGCTCGGCATCCTGATGGGCTTCGTGCCCGACATCGGAAATGGGGTCAGAGTGGTTTATTCACCCCGGGCGCTCGCGCGAATCATGACTCTGCCCGCTTTTTTTCGCGATTTGATACCCGTGGGCGTACAACAGCCAAAACGGGTCCTCGAATGGCGCGCGTTCCTGAAGGAGTTCGGCAGCATCGTGCTCGGCGTGCTCACCGCACTTGGCCTCGGGAAGTCGGCCGGGTGGGCCCACCACCGTTCGCAAGTGCAGGAGGCGATCCATCGCCGGCGCGCCGAGGGCATCGACAACCGCGCCACGCTGACCTTCAGCATTGCCAACATGCGAGCGCAGGCGAAGGCCGTAGACGCGCGCCTGGACGTGCCCGGGAATTGCACTTCGCCGGTCGCCAGCGACGAGCTGGCCGCCATGACGCCAAGCACGACGTTGCTCCCGTCCGACACCGCCTGGCTCGGCGTGCGCGACAGCGCCCTGTTGCCGCTGATGCCCAAGGACATCGCGGACAACTACTGGAAGCTCAACACGGCCTACAGCTTGATGGTGCCCGACCTGGAAGATGTCATCGGCAGGACCGATGACGCGTGCGCCGCGGTGGACCTGGTGCGCCGGGGCATCAGGGATCCAGAGGCTTGCGTGGACGCAGCGCAACGCTTGCTGCGCATGCGGGCTTCATTGAAAACCTTGTGGCGACAACTGGTCTTCTACCAGCCGGAGTATCCATGATCGAGTCCGGTGCACTGCCGTCGCAGCCTGCTGCCGGGCGACCGACGCCCCCGTGGCTGTTTGCCATCGTCGGGCAGACGACCGGCGTCACGATGGGCTTCGCCACCATCGTCCTGCCCTATGTCGCCGTGCACAAGGGCCTTTCGGTGGCGACGGCCGCCATGTTCATTGGCGCCGCCAACCTGGCAACGCCCCTCAAGCTGGTGTGGTCGCCGGTGCTCGACATGTGGTGGACGCTCAAGGGTTGGCTGGTGGCCGGCGCCCTGTTGACCACCGTGATGGTGGCGCTCTTGTTCCAGGTCCCCGTGAACGCCGAGGGCGTCTGGTTGCTCACGGCGCTGGTTTTCTTGACGGCTTCCGCTGCCCAGGTCGCCAGTGCATCCATGAGCGCCCTGCTGGTCCTGACCGTCGAAAAGCCTCGCCTCAGCGAAGCATCGGGATATCTCCAGTCCGGACAGCTGGTCATGCAGGGCATCGGTGCCGCGGGGGGATTATGGATAGCGACGCATGCGGGCATCACGGCTGCGACCTTGTTCTTCGCCGCACTCCTTGTTCCGACATGGCTCGCGGTCCTGCCGATCGTCGAACCCGCGCGAATGCTGGCGAGGATCTCGCTCACGCAGCGGTTGATAACGATCGGTCGTGAAGTCGTCGACATGGCAAGGCAACCCCGCCGGCGCTGGGTGATGGTGGCCTTCCTCACCCCGATCGGCGTCGGCGGCGCGTCGTTCCTGTGGGCCGCGGTGGCCTCGCAATGGCATGCCGGTGCCAATGCCGTGGCGCTGGCCACCGGCCTGGGCGCGGCAGCCGCAAGTGCGTTCGGGGCATTCATCTATGGCCGGTTCATCGGCAATCGCGACCGCATGGCGTCGTTCCTTTTTACCGCGATCGTGCTGGTACTCGCCGCCGTGCTGCTGGCGGCGCTGCCGCGCGAGGCCACGTACTTCGTGATCGGCACGCTGGTCTATTCCATCGCATTGGGATTTTCATGGACGAGTTTCGCCGCGCTGCAGTTCGAGACGGTGGGCGAGGGCGCCGTGGCCAGCAAGACGGCGCTTCTGAATGCCTTCGGCAATGTGCCACTGGTCTACATGCCGATCGTGCTCGGCTTCGTTCACGACCGATGGTCGGTGACCGCCATGCTGCTGTTCGAGGCCGTGCTGACCAGCGCGTTCATCGCCGTGTTCGCGGCGGTGCGGCCCGTACGAAGCGCTGCTCTGGCGAAAAAGTCGGTGACACTTTCGCATGGGGAAACCAATGAGTCCGGCGCCCCGATACAGAAGGAACTGGCTCGATGACCCTGCGCCGCATCGCCAGTCACCTGAAGCAACAGCACTGGACCGGCGTGTTGATCGAGCTGGTGATCGTGGTGCTGGGCGTGTTCATAGGCTTGCAGGCGCAGGATTGGAACGCGGTGCGCCTTGCCCGGGCGGATGCCCATGAATATCGCCAGGGCTTGATGACCGACATGGAAATATCCATTGCCCGCAACCGGAAGCAAGTGGTCTACGGCCGATTCCAGGTCAAGCAGCTTGACTTGGTGCTGACGGCTTTGACTTCGTGCCATCTCCCCGCCGACAAGCAAGGCGAGTTCAATGCCGGGTTGTACAACATGGGCAAGTTCGACCTGCCCATCATGGTCATGGGCACGATCGACGAACTGAACTCGACAGGTGAGTTCAAACTGATTGGCTCACGCGCCCTGCGGCGGGACATATCCAATACGGTGCGTAGATACCGCACGACGATCGCGGTCGAACCGCAGCTCACGGGGCGGGCCATGCCGAGCGTGAACTATGTACGCTTTCACGTCCGGTTTGTTCTGGATCGATTTTTCGTCTATCCGGCCTCCGTTGATCCGCACAAGGCCTTTTACGATTTTGACAAGCTGTGTTCCGACGAAAAGTTCATCAATGCCGTCGCCGCCGTCCGGGAATTGACACAGGCCAGCGACGCCATGAATCAGAGACTTCTCGACCGCCAGGCCGCGCTGCTGAACACGTTGAAGAAGGCGCCATGATGCTGCACCGGTTCATCCATCACATGAAGAACCAGCACTGGACCGGCGTGTTCATCGAGCTGGTGATCGTCATCGTCGGTGTGTTCATCGGCTTGCAGGTGGACAACTGGAACCAGATGCGCCAGGAGAAACAGCATGCGGCGCAGCTTCTGAATACCCTTGGGATGTCCATGCGCGATTTCGATCACACGACCGCCGAGATGTCCAAACGCATCACGGAAGGGTTGGCGGCGTTCCACCAGGCGCGGGCCCGGGGTGAGCATCCCCCGCCGTACTTTTTCCGCATCCGCGGCTCCGACACGCCGCCGATCGCCGCATGGCAGGCGGCGCTGCAGTCCAATCTGGCCGAGCTCTTGCCACCGAAACTGATGTTCGACATCGGTTTCTACTACAGCGAACAGCAAGGCGTCGGCGAGAAGTTCGTGCGTTATTCCAAGTTCGTCGACCGCGAGATCCTGCCGAGACTCGGCAACCCGTCCTCGTTTTACGATGCCTCCGGCAAGTTGAAGCCCATCTACGTGCAGAACATGGAACGGCTGCGCGAGTGGATGCAATTCCAGATGGTGCTCGTCGCATCGTCGAAGTGCCTGCGCAGGCGTTTCGAGCATCCGATGCATGCCGGCCCGTCCTGCCGACCGGACTACAGCGCCATCCGGTACCTGGGGCGCACCCCGTGATCCTGCATCGGCTCATCCACCACATGAAGAACCAGCACTGGACAGCAGTGTTCCTCGACTTCGTGATTGTCGTCGTCGGTGTATTCATCGGCTTGCAGGTGAACAACTGGAACCAGGCGCGCATCCAGCGAGCCACCCTGGATCGCCAGCTCACGAGCCTGCGGATCGAAATGCAAGCCAACCTGTCGAAGTTGCATTCCTGGAGGAAAGACGAGGTAGCCGAGCTCAAGGACATTCAGTTCATAAGGTCCAGTTTTACCAAAGGCACCGGTTTCGACGACGCCAGCGCCATGAACAGGAAGCTCATGGCCTTGATGTACGTAAGGCAACCCAATGTCGACACCAGTGCCTATGAAATACTGGTCAAATCCGGGAATCTGGATCAACTGGGGGGAACACCTCTGCACAAGGCAATCCTGGCCTGGGAAACCGCCAGGGCCGAATTGGCGCATGTCCACGGAACCGCCCTTTCGATCCGGACCATGGGCACCGAGTCCCTGCTGGGCACCCTGTCCTACGAATCGATCGTCGAGCACTTCAAGCCCGCCCAACCCTACAATGCCCCGCCGCATTTCAAGAACGACTTTGCCACGCTGGCCAACAACCGGAAGCTGGCCAGCTATCTGGCCCTGAAAACCGCGGTGGAGGTGCAAACCCTTTCCTACATCGCCAATCTTGAAACGCGAACCAGGGAGCTGGTGGATCTTCTGGAAAGAAGGTCGGCCAGATGAAAAAAACGGAACCAGTCCGGATTCACTTTCGCGACTCCGCTCAAATAGACGCAAGCAATGAGGCCGACACGCCAAGATCCTGCATCGGTTGAACAGGCACATGAAGGGCCGGCACTGAGGAATACGACGTCAGGGGACACGGAGTCCATTCCTGGAGGTCACAAATGAACTGGAACGCGCTGGGTGCGATTGCTGATTTGTCGAGTGCCGTTGCGGTGGTCGTGTCCTTGCTTTACGTCGCGGCGCAACTGAAGGCGAGCACGCGACAGGCGCAGCACGACGCCAGCCGGGACCTCGCCGCGCGCGTATCGGATGCCTCACTGGCCGTTGCGGCAGACCCGGAGCTGGGCCGGCTGCTGGTGCAGGGTGGCGCCAACCCGGAGGTCTTGAGCCCGGGCGACCAGGCGCGCTTTCGCGGGCTGATGAACTCCCTGTTCCGCGGCTTCGAGCAGCAGTACCTGCTGCGTTGCGAGGGTGCGCTCGACGACGAGTCCTGGGGTGCGGTCGAGCGCATGATCCGGGACTGGATGGGGCTGCCGGGTGTGCAGGTCTACTTCCGCGACCGGGGGGACTGGTACACAACCGGCTTCCTGCAATATGTCACGCAGGCTGCGGGCGGCACGCTTCTCAAGGGGGCGAAGAAATCGCTGGCCGATCACTACGGCGAGGCGACGGGGAAGGCCTCCAAAGGCGTGTCTTCGTGACCAGGGCTTGATCGTGCCGGCGCGGGCAGATGGCCGGACGGTCGCCCCGTTAGCGCCGGCGGGACGCACGTTGCCACGCAGCTTGAACCCGGGCGCGCCACGTGCCACCGTGGCCACTCGCGATCGTGGAACGAGGTCGGTCATTTGAGCCTGTTTGAATTCGTTCTCGTGATGGTGTCGCTCGTCCTCGGGCTGGGCGTGACCCATCTGCTTCAGGGCATTTCGCTGGTCGTTCGGCACAGGCGAACCATGAAGGTCGACTGGGTGCCGTTGACGTGGGCCGCCACGTTGTTCCTCCTGGTGGCCTCCAATTGGTGGGCGACGTGGGACTTCCGCGAAGTGCACTGGAGCTTCCCGACGTTCTTCTTCGTGATGGTGGAACCGGCCGTTCTGTACCTCGCGATGACGCTGCTGCTGCCGGTTGACGCGGCCGATCAACACGCCGAGTCGTTCGAACAGGTGCGCGTCCCGTTCATGTCGCTGATGATCGTTTTTCAGATCATGACGAGCTGGGACGGTTGGCTGCTGGGGACCGAAGCGTTCATGGATCCATTGCGCTGGGTACAGGTCGCCCTGATCGCGATCTTCGCAACCTCGGCCTTCTTGTCCCGGCGAAGTCTGCAAGGGATGACTGCGGTCGTCACGTTGGTGCTGGTGATTTTCGGGAACTTCGTACTGCGCTTTCTGCCGGGAGCCTTTGGTCCGGGATAAAACGGCCAGGGTGGGCCTTGCATGTACCAGCGAGATAGAAGGTGTGCTCTGGCGCCGTTTTCCCGTTTCGATCAGGTTTCGCCGCGCACGATTTCGATCAGCGCGTTCAAGGCATCGGTGACGGTGAAGATGCCGAGGTAGTCGCCGCTTTCCTCGTAGACCAGCACGCTGCCGATCTTGCGTTCGGACATGTCGAAGGCGACCTCGTCCAGCGGCGTGTCGGACAGCACCGAGATCGGGTCGGCGGCCATGACGTCGCGGGCGGTGACCTGGTTGCGACGGTCTTCGCTCAGGCCGCGCGCCAGGCGCAGGTCGCGATCGCTGACCACGCCGACCACTTCGCCGTCGCGCACGATCGGCAGGTGGCGGACATCGTGTCGTTCCATCAGTTCCACCATTTCGTCGATCGACGCGGTGTCCGGAACCATCACCGGGTCGGGTGTGGTGAATTCTTCGACGGCTACTTTCAGGTTCATCGCGTGGCCTGCTTGTGGTTGGGGGGGAGTTGCACGTGGGTGAGGTTCGAGTCGAACAGTCGTGGGCTTGCTCGCGCAGTCGTCACGGCCAGGTGACCAGATCGGCGTGCCCGAACCCTTTCGTGTAATCGAGCACCGAGACCACTGTCGGCTCGATGCGGAACAGGCTGACCTGGCCGGGCGTCGGCATTGCCACCGGCAGCGCCTTCTGTTCGGGGTACTTCGATGGCATCAGGCCGATGACCTTCGCGGCTTCGGCACGCTGGGTGACCGGTATCGCGCGTGCGGCCATCGACAGGCCGGTGATGGCCATGATGTCCGACGGGTCGCCGTTGATCGTCAGCGACACGCGGTCGTCGCGCGCGAGGTTGGCGGCCTTCTGGCTGTCGCGCCCGCACAGGAACCAGAACGCGAGGCCGTCGTTGACGTAGCCGACGGTCGTCGCCTGCGGCCAGCCGTCCGGTCGCAACGTCGCGACCGTCATGATCCGGTTCGCGTCCAGGATATCGAGAATCCGCTGCCTGATCATTGCGTCCACGGGAAACGCCCGCCACTTGCCTGCCACGTTTCACGGTAAGCCATCTGCGTTGCGCGGACTTGACCAGCGTCAATGAAAAACCCGAAAGCGCGAGGAAGTGTCGGGTTAATTTCTTGCGTCGTGGCGAGGGCGGGTGCGCACCGTCGCGCGGCGAAAGCCACGAACGACGAGTGCCGGAATCAGCGATCCGGCTGCTTTGCCGCGGGGATGATGTACTGCGGTACCAGTTCGGTCATTAACGGGTACCAGGTCTTGAAGTCGCCATAGTTGCCGGCGGTGAAGCCCACCACCATGTCGAGTGCGGGAATGATCAGCACGAACTGGCCGCCATTGCCGCCGGCTTCTTCGATCCGGTAGGTTTTGCCGCCGGATTTGACGTCGATCAGGTGCCATGTGAAACCGTAACGATGGTCGGGCGCGAAGGCCGAATAGGGTTGCAGCGACTGCTGCACCCAGCTCGCGGCGACCACTTGCCGGCCGTGCCATTGGCCGTGATCCAGATAAAGCTGTCCCAGCTTGAGCTGGTCACGCGGTCGCATGCGCATGCCGCCGGCCATGTAGGCCTGGCCGGTGGGCATCAGGTTGATGTGATAGTCGTTGATGTCGAGCGGTGCGGCAAAGTACCTGTAGAAAAATTCCGGGAGTGGCATGCCGATTGAATTGCGCACGATGCCGCCCAGCAGGTTGACGCCAGCCGAGCAGTAAACCGCATGACTTCCACCCGGTGCGCGCTGCATGGGCAGATCGAGCGTGTACTTGTACCAGTCGCGCTGTTTGTGCTGACCCTGCATGTTGTCTTCGTTGCCCGGCGACCGTTCATCGTCATCGTTGCAGGCCAGCCCCGATGTCATCGTCAGCAGGTCCTTGACGGTCATCGCTTGCTTGCGTGCGTCCAGGTTCGCGATGGACTTGTATTCCGGAAACAGCGAATACACCGGCGTATCGAGGTTGAATTTCACGCCGTGCTGCAACGCCAGGCCGATGAGCACGCCGGCGAAGGTCTTGCCGGCGGAGCGCATGTCGTGGGTCCGCTCACGGTCGTATCCGTAGAAATATTGTTCCAGCACCAGCTTGCCGTGGCGCGCGATCAGCAGGCTGTGGATGTATGGCGTGTTGAAACCGTGGTACTGGGTGGCGAGGATGCGCTCGATCAGTGCTTTCAACGGCTTGGGATCCAGTCCCGCGCCGGCCAGCGAGCCCGTGTCCCAACCATCATCGGCCTTGACCGGTACGCGATAGGTGTACTTGTTTGCGGCCGGCGTGGCCGGATAAAAGCCGGTGGCGGAATCCCGGTCGCGCTGCGTCAGGTTCAGCGTGCGTCCGATCATCGGTACCTGAAGCTGCAGGACATTGGAACCGGAATCATGCGAGGCATGGAACACATCGCGCGCGTTGCGTGTGCCGGTCAGCGTCAACGCATCGCCCTGCATGCTGACCGCGTAGGGATCGTCATGACCGAAATTGAAATCCGGATTGCGGAAATAACCCGATAATGTCCCGTCTGCGTTTTTGTCGATCTGCAGGTACAGCGTGATCGAATCCGGCAGCGCTCGTACCCGGCCCTGCCAGACACCCGGCTCGGTCTGGCGAAGAACCACCGGCGTTGCGTATTCACCGCTCAAAATCACGTCCGGTGCCTGGATCCATTGGCCGATGATCTCGCCATGCCTGCCGGTCATCGAACCCCGGAACGAAGCCAGGCCCTCGGGTAATCGGAACTGCAGCGAGCGCCCGCCGTGTCGGATCGATACGACGAAGCCGTCGATCCGCGCCTGCCATTCGGGCAGACGTGCATCGATGACCAGCGTGCCCTCGGCCTGCGGGCCGAACACTTCGTGCACGCCCCACAGCCCGGTGACGCCGGATGCGGGCGTATCGGCGAGTGCGGCGGCCGCAAACAGCCCGGCAACGATGGCAAGCAGCGTGCGCATGGCGAAATCCTTGTGTGACGTTATGTTCGCTGACGGGCCTTGAGCCACGCCTGCAATGGTTTCAGGCCCGATTGCATGTTCTGGTGCAGTGCTTTGCACGCGGCCTTCAGGTCGCGCGAGTTCAGTGCGGCCAATATGCGATCGTGGTCCTCGAACGCGATCTCGATATGTGTCGTTTCACGAAAGTAGGCGTGTTCGTAACGGCGGGTGAGGGTGATGAACTGGTCAATGTTCCAGAGCAGCATCCGATTCGGGCATTCGGCGATCAGCAGGCGGTGCCACTGGTTGTCGAGTTCCACGATCGCGCCGGGCTTGCGCGCCTTGCGCAGCTTCGCATTGAGGCTTTCGAGTTCCCGCAGCCGGGTTGCATGGGGAATGCCGGCACGCGCCAGGGCTTCGGGATCGAGCAGGGCGCGCATCGCGTAGAGATCGGCGAGTTCGGCCACATCCAGTGGCGCCACGAAGAAGCCGCGGCGTGGCTTGCTCTCCACCACGCCTTCGGCGGACAGGTTGGAAAGTGCTTCCCGCAGTGGCGTGCGACTGACACCGAGTTCGCGCGCGAGATGAACTTCGTTGATGCGGTCGCCGTCGCCCAGCTCGCCTGTAACGATAAGTTCTCGCAGGCGGGAGGCCAGATCGTGGCCCAGGTTCGGACGGGTGGGAAAGACGTCGTATAACTGCATACTGTATACAGTAATAGCGCAAACCCGCCCCCGCAAGAGGCGGGGAAGGAAGCCCGTCAAACTTGGCCAGGAGGTTTGAGCCACCTGCACCCGGTCCGCCTGCACGTGCCTCGGGCCCTTCACAAAGCGGGGTCTTGTGATTTCTTGGAGCCGGTCTTGGCGAGCCGGCTTCAGTTCAACGCTTCCAGGTGCCTGAGTTTGGCCGCGTAGATGGCGCGCGATGCCGGGGTGGTGCTGTTCTTCTCCGCGGATTCCAGTTCCCTGCGTGCCCGCCGCATGTCGCCAAGGTGCGCCGCCGCGATGGCCAGTTCGAAGTGCGACTGGACATCGTAGGGACGCTGCACGAGAGACCTCTCGAACATCCGCGCCGCCAGCTCGAACTGGCCCGAGCGCATCGCCTGCATGCCGCGATCGTAGAACTGGAACGGCGGATGGCGCTGGATCCGGGCCAGCCTTTCCGCCAGTTGCCGTGCGTCCGCGGTATGGCCTTCCGCCGCGAGTATCTTCGACAGGTTGGAAAGCGCCGAGACATTGTCGGGGTCACGTTGCAGCGCGTAACGCAGGGCGCGCTCGGTTGGCGCCAGGTGCTTGCGCGTGAGGTAGATGACGCCGAGCGTGTTGGCGGCATTCGCGAATCCGGGGTCTGCCTCGAGCGCCGCGCGGGCGAACCAGTAGGCGCGATCAACGTCGCCGCCGATCATGATTTCGGCTGCGCGGTTGTTGAGGTACATCGCGATGACGGTTTGCTCGGAAAGCGGCCGGGACACGGCGTTTGCCACCTGCCGTGGCGGCAGGAAGTCCACGATCATCGGCGTTGCCGCGCCGGGGAAGAGGATGGAGCGTGGTCCGCGCGTACCGAGCACAAGGTTCACGTGCTGGCTGAGGATGGCGAATCCGGCATCGCGCGACCAGGTATCGAAGTCGTATACCTCCTGATAGGTCACGCGGATGTCGAGTTGCCTGGCCAGGGCCGCCGCCATGATCACCAGCGACAGGCAATTGCCTTCGCGCGCGGCGAAGGCTTGCGACGCGGTCCGGGTCATCTCCGAGTCGTAGTCGATCAGCAGTTTGCCGCGCAGCGCGTCGAGCAGGGCTTGTCGCGGATCCTCGTGGCGCGTCTGCGGGATGATCTGTTCGGCGATGAAACGCCGCATCGAGTCATCGACCGCAAAAATCGCACGGGTGTCGACCGGCCTGGCCGGTGGCTTGAACAGCGCGTCCCGGAACAGCGGCGTGACATCGCCGGTGCGGGCGGTGGGCACGTCCGCGCAACCTGCCAGCAGCGCCGCGCACACGATGGCGCCGACCTGCAGCACCCCGATGAAGGTTTTCACCTTCGCCTCCGCAGCGGGCCTGTATCCGCTTGGCGGGCATTCGATGGCCTGCTGTCGAGCGCACTATACACCCGGCCCGATTGCGGGAAGGTATGCAAAGCGAGCAGGGGCAAGACGAATCGCGTGTGCGTAAAGGGCAGGTTACCGGCAGGCCGGAGACGGGCCGGGGATCGTTCGAGGTGCGGCCGGGCCGCCAGACATGAAAAAGCCCGCCGAAGCGGGCTTTTCCATCAACCTGGCAGGGAGGCTTACGCCACCTGCACCTGGTCTGCTTGCATGCCCTTCGGGCCTTTCACCGCGACGAAGGTGACCTTCTGGCCTTCCTGCAGCGACTTGAAGCCGTCGCCCTGGATGGCACGGAAATGGACGAACAAGTCGTCACCGCTTTCCGGGGTGATGAAACCGAAGCCCTTGGCATCGTTGAACCATTTGACTGTACCGCTTTGGCGATCCGCCATGACACATGACCTTTTTAACTCTGTGGAAGATTCACGGCATCGAGTGAGGCAAACTCGCCGCAAGGTGTGCAGTGCATCCGAACTCGCCTCCAGCGCTGCCCCGACAGTGTACCCGACATTTGGGCTGTGTGCGCGTGCCATGGGAACCTGGCCTGGAGAACGGTGTCTGGTTCAGCTTGGCGGCGCGCCTAGTGCGGGTTCGAGCCGGCGATCCGGTCATTCGAACGAGCCGGTCGTTACCGCGCCGTCGCGGGTGTAGCGGTTGACCACGACCCCGCCGGGCGTGGCTTTCGAGGCTTCCAGCCGGAACGCCGAGGCCTGCGATCGATCATCGAAAAGGCGCTTGCCGCCGCCGAGCAGGACCGGATGGACCAGCAGGCGCAGTTCGTCGACCAGTTCGGTGGCCAGCAACTGGTGCACCAGGTCGCTGCTGCCCTGGGTGACGAGGTCGGGGCCGTCGCCGTGCTTGAGGCGGCGCACCGCGGCGACGATGTCCGGTCCCAGTCCATGGCTGTGTTGCCATGCCAGCGTTTCCGGAGCGTGGGTGGCGACGTGCTTGGCGGTGCCGTTGAACAGGTCCGCGAGGCCGCGATGCGGCGCGTCTTCCGCCACGTGCGGCCAGTAGGCTGCGAAGATGTCGTAGGTGCGGCGACCGAGCAGCAACTCGAACGGGCAGGTGAATGCCCCGTCCATCACTTCGCCGGAGCCGTCGGCGTAGGGCCAGTGCCAACCGCCGTGGGCGAAGCCGCCGCTGGTGTCTTCGTCGGGGCCGCCGGGTGCCTGCATGACGCCGTCGAGGCTGATGAACGCGGCAACGATGAGTTTGCGCATGTCGGTACTCCCGCGAGTGGATCGAAATGATTGCCTGTCCTGGCGACGATGGGCGCGCGCCGGAATCGACAAAGAATTGGTTCGAGAAGCGAAAGGCCCCGCTAAAATTGCCGGTTATCGATTCAGGTTTTGAGAATGCAAGCGCACGACCCCGACGATCGTTACGTCCGCACCGCAGTCATGGTCATGCTGGTGCTGGCCCTGTTCGCCGGACTTTGCGCGACAGCGATCCATTGGCTTGCGCCGGTCCATCGCACGATGGACATGATCATTCCGCCCTGCGTCTGCCTGCTTTACGGCGGCCTGATCATTGCCTTGCTGCGGCGGCCCGACCGGGTGCTGGGCATTGCGCAGATTGCCTTGCTGGCCGCCGGCCTCGCATTGGCGGCGCCGGCGTGGCTGTATGTGTTCGAAGCGACGCTTACGCCCGGCGTGCGGTTGATCGCGGTCCTGCCGCCGGTGTCTTCGTTGTTCGTGGTGTTCCTGGTCATGCTGATGATCTTCATTCCCGGCCGGCGGGCATTTGTCATGGCTGCGCTGAGCTGGCTGCTGATCGCACTGCCGGTGCTGGCCTACTTGCTGCTGCATCGCGGGGAAATGTGGGCGCCGCGTGGCCGGGACCTGCTGCTGGCGTATGGACCGGTCAGCATAATGATCGTGGTGCTGTTGCCGGTGCAGCGCGGGCTGGTCGTCAAGATCAAGCGGCTGGCTACGGAACGAAACCAGATGGAAGTCATGCTGCATCAGGATCCTTTGACGGGCCTGCAAAGCCGCCTGTTGGGCGAGCGGATGCTGCGGGAGACGCTGCGCGAACAGACCGCTGCCGGCGTGATCATGCTGGACCTCGACCGCTTCAAGGCGATCAACGATACCCACGGTCATCCCGTGGGCGACCAGGTGTTGCAGGCGGTGGCGAGGGGTTGCAAGGGATATCTGCGCGCGGGCAAAAGCATCTCGCGCTGGGGCGGCGAAGAGTTCCTGGTGATCGTGCCGGACGTCGACGCGGCCGGGTTGCAAACCGTGGCAGAGCGCCTGCGTTCGGTGATCGCCGGACTCCCGACCAATGCATCGGTCGGGCAGGTGACCGCATCGTTCGGCACCACCCTGATCCGCCCTGGCGACGATGCCGAAACCGTACTGCAGCGCGTGGACCTGGCGCTTTACAGCGCCAAGCAGCAGGGCGGCAATCTTGTAGTGGCCGCCCCGTCGACGAGCGGGCAATAGGTTCGGCACGCCGGTCCGGCAAACCCGCCGCCCGTCAGCCGCCCGGTATCGGCATCACCGGCATGACCTCCACCGACTCGCCGGGGAAGATCGTGAAATGCGGGTGGTTTTCGAACAGCTTCGCGGCTGCTTGGTGCGATTCGGCCTTGATCACGGTGTAGCCACCCAGTTCGTTACTGACATCCTCGATGCCGCGCGGCGTGATCTTCTTGGTCTTGCCGAGCGGTCCGCCCAGCAGGACGATCTCATCCTTGTGTTGTTCGTTCCAGGCTTTCCACGCGGCAATGCCCTGCTGCGCCCGTGCGTTCCGCTCCGCTTCCGGAAGCGCGTTCCATTCGTCCATGCGCGGGCTGGTCTTGCTGCCGAGGAAGATGGCGAGGTAGGTGTCGTTTCTGCTCATGGGATGTTGCCTCCAGGCGGGTCGTCGGAATCGGCGCGATCTGCGCCGTTCGCCATGACGACGATCCGGGACCGGCTGAATCGACATTCAAGGTCAGAGGTTGGAAACCGCCAGCGCAGTTTCGACGGCTGGCGGTTGTGCTTGCATCGGAACACGCGCAGGCATTACCTGCGGCAAACATGACCGTGCGGATTGACGTGTGGTTCAACCATGAAAACGCATAGCGTAAGGTGTCATGACGTTTCAGCGCTCCTGTCCCTGCCATACAGGACGGCGCCAAGGTGTCTGCAGGACCCGGTTCGATCCATGGGCAATCAAAGCTGGCCAATCTTCTTCATCCGCATGGCTGCAGCGGGATTCCGCAAGCGGGCGTCCGTCAAAACCCCATGCGTTCCAGCGCTTTCGAGACGCGGGTCCGGATTGTTTGCGGCTGCATGGGAAAGGCGCGGAAGAAGTCATCTCGCGTCAACGCGGGGTTGCGGGTGCGCACGTTGACGGCCCACTTTGCGGCGCGATTAGCGTCGCCGTTCAGGGCGTGGGCGGCCACGGCGATCAGCGCGATCAGCACGTGCGCGCCCGGCGCGTGTGCGGCGCGTTCGGCCCAGGCTGCCGCTTCGGCATCCTCGCCCAGAACCATGTGGGTAAAGGCCCGCGTGCCCAGCATCGCGTAGTAGAGCGGGTCGAGGGGACTCAGGCGCATCGCCAGGTCGACATGCGCGCGGCCCTCGGCACCGTGACCGGCCAAGGCCTCGGTCCATGCGCGAGCGTAGATGCCTTGGGCGTAGTTCGGGCTGATGGATGTTGCGTGCTCGAGCCAGGCGAGACTGCTGCGCAGGTCGCCCTCGAGCCAGTAGCTGCGTCCCATGGTGAAATTGACGAAGGGGTCGAGTGGGTCGAGTTCATAGGCATGTTCGGCGAAGTGCCGGGCCTGCGCGGCCTCGCCGGCCAGGTCGTCGGTGTAATGCATGAAGGCGGTCTGGAAGTGGATGAACGACAGGCCCGCATGCGCCCGCGCAAAAGAGGGATCGCGGGCGATCGATTGCTGGAACAGCGCGGTGGCCGCAACGTTGTCGGTCCGGTTGAACCGGTACATGTGTTGCAGGCCGAGATGGTAGGCCGACCAGGCATCGAGGTTCTCGGTCACCGTGAGCCGTGCCAAGTCTGCCTCATGCATCGGAATCCGGATCTCGAGCGCCGTCAGGATGCGTGAACGAATGTCCTCGCGGATCGAATGCACGTCGCCGAGTTCGCCGACAAAGCGTTCCGCCCAGACCACGCCGCCATCGCGGGTATCGACCAGTTCCACTGTCACCGCCAGCCGCGTGCCAGATGTTTCCACCGCGCCGGACAGAACGTAGCGTACACCCAGCAAGCGGCCGACTTCGCCGGTGTCGGTCACGATTCCGCCCAGGCGGAACGACGATCCGCGGGCGGTGACGAACAGCCAGCGCAGCCGAGCCAGCTCGCTGATCAGCTCGTGCGGAAGGGCTTCGGCAATGGCTGCGCAAGGGCCTGCCGGTTCGACGAGGCGAAACGGAAGCACCGCAATCGACGGCCGTGAAATCGGCGCTTGGCAAGGCACAGCAGACGCCGCCCCGCCCTGACCTGCGATCTGCACCGGCGTGGACCGCACCTCGGCCACGAAGCGGAACCCCTTGCGGGGCACGGTCTTGATGAACCGCTGGCGGGTGCCGTCATCCCCCAGGGCACGGCGTGCCGATTTGATGCGGCTGTCGAGCGCGGACTCGGAAACGATGCGTCCGTCCCAAACCTTCTCGATGATCTCGTCCCTGGAGACCAGGCGCTCGCGGTTTTCCACCAACAAGGCGAGCAGGGCGAATACCTGCGGTTCCACCGGGCAAACGCTGCCGTCCGCGCGCAGCTCGACCTTTGCCATATCCAGCTCGAAGGGGCCGAATCGGTAGACCATGCCGCCATCATAGATCAGGGTCGGGCGTTATCCCGCAAACCTCCAGCGCATCTCCTTGAAATCTCCAAGCGGATGCACGAAGTGCGTGCTCCACTTCGATCACGCCGCTGGAGCGGTTCCGGCGGTGGCATCCAACCGAGGAGTACCGACATGCCCATGGTAACCATTGACGTGATCAAGGACGTATTCACCCCCAAACAGAAACAGGACCTCATTGCCAAGGTCACGCAGGCAATGGTCGACGTCGAGGGCGAGAGCCTTCGCGGCGTCACCTGGGTCCGCATCAACGAGTTCGAGGGCGGCGATTGGGCGATCGGCGGCAAGGCTTTGAAGGCCTCCGACGTCCATGCGCTTGCCGCAGGCAAGGCGGCCGCAGCCTGAGCTTCCGATTCGAAGGGGAGGCACGAACGGGATGGTCGTTGTCCGCGGCCGTCCCGTGTCGATATGTATATAAACAAGAAACACGATAAGCAGTCCGCCTTCCGGATCAGTGATCAAAGAGTGCGTAGAAGCACGGTGCCAGGTCGCTCATCCTGCTCGGCAGCCCCTCGTCCGGTCGTCCGCAGCATGCCCCTTGCTCGGGAATCGCAAGGGGCCAAAAAACAGGCTGGTTGTGTTGCCTAGCGCTTGGCGGCTGCTTCGACTGCGGCCGTCAGGTGCAATGCATCCTCGCGTGCGTTGGCAAGCGCGTAGTGGCTGACCTGCAATATCGCCATCCAGGAGCGCAGGTTGTCCAGCAGGGTGGGCGATTGCCGGTAGCCGGCGAGGATCGCGGCCGCTTGCTGCTCGCTGATCGGCGACGGGCAATCGATCAGCTGTTGCGTCATGACCGCGCTGGTTTCGCTGAAGCAATGGCTCCAGATGTATTGCTGGACGCGCCACGGCGTCAGCCCGCGCACTTGCAGCCGGTACGCCGGGTCGTGGTGGAGCAGGTTGGCCTCGATGCCGGTGCCCGACAGGCGGTAGTAGTCCGCCAGTTGCTTGCGCAGGTTCTCGTCGGCGATCAGCGCCAGGTCGCCGCCACTGCGCATCTCGTTGTAGGTGGTGTCGGACAATTCGAACGGCAGGATCTGGCCGGCCTGGTACCAGGCCAGCACTGTCTTCCATGCGGAGCCGTCGGCCAGCTTGCCGGTTTCTCCGTTGGCAATGGCCGCATCCCCGTAGCGGCCGACCTTGGCCCAGAAAGCCTGGGTGAGATCCATGGCCCTGCGATCGGCGAGCAGGTCGGCGTGCAGGCGCCGGTAATACGACTGCGCGCGGTCGTGGTCGACGCGATCCTGGTTCCAGTTGCTGACCTGCAGCGCGATCAGGATGCCGACCACGACGATCACCAGTTCTATGACCGCGGCCAGCCAGTCGTGTTCGCGCAGGCGTGCCACCAGTCTTGAGCTTTGCATCGGGGCGCCCGCGTGGTGGGATTGCGCGCCATCATCCAGCAACGCGCGCAGGAATGGAATAGCGGGGCGATTTCGATCTGGCGATTAAAGGGCCAGTTTGGCGATCAACGGGTCGGGTTCATTTCTCCGGCCGTCTCGACCTGTTCGGTGAGCGGTCGGGCGACGTGCGTGCGTTGATCCGGGCTTCCTGGCCGCCTTGCAACGTGGCCATCGATGGACGCAGCTTGTCCGGAAGCAAGAATGGAGTCAGGCTCACTTGCGCTCGATGGAATCGGAGTCAATCTGCCATTTCCATGAAAAGGCGACCCCGCACCCGGTGTTCACGCTTGATGCCCGCGCCTTTGCTCGATCGCGCTGTCCAGCCTGGAGCGCATCTTCTCGCAGCCGCCGTGAATGGCCTTCTCCACGGTTTCGTCGTCATGGCTCACGCCGATGGGCGGGCCGTTGCTGATGCGTGCTTCGATGGCGCACTGCTTGTCCTGGCTGCCTCCTTTGGCGCCATTGGCATCGGAAAGGTGCACTTCGATGCGCGTCAGGTAGGGAAAGAAACGTCCAAGGTGTTGCGTGATGATGCTTTCGACGCTGGCTTCCAGCGCTTCACCGCCGTGGATGTGATGGTCGGTGTTGAGTTGAATCTGCATGGAGTGCTCCTGGGCAGGCATGGCCGGACTGCGCAAACGGGGTTGAACAGCGGGATGGGGACGGGCTCACTCTGCGTGCAAGGCTTTCTGGATGGTTTCCAGTGGCGCCTTCGTGAAGGTCTTGGCGATTTCCCGGATGATGCGCCGCTCGGTTTCCTTGTGCAGCTGTGGTCGCATCTGGCCCAGTGTCTGCGGATCGGCCATGAGAACGAGATGTTGGTACTTGTTCTGCAGGGCACCGTTGTTCAGCCGGTGCGCCAGCTGTTTGGCGAAGGTGGCCTCATCGGTGGACTGCTCGTCGGACTCCGGCGGCCGATGACCCGAGGGGCCATCATCGAGCAGGTCATGGGGCCTGATCAGTTCCACCTGTTCCAGCGATGCTTTGTAGTCGGTGCCTGCATTGCGGAACAGGCGCGCCTCCTCGCCGTCGGCGACCAGTATCCAGGAACCAGTGGGGATCTTTTTCATCAGGGTATTCCTTGCAGACGGTGCGTAATGGCCATGCTTGCATCAGAACACACACGGGCTTTACCTGCGGCAAACACGGGCGGGTCGATAGACATGTCGTTCAACCATGAAGACGCAAGGACGCGCTGTCATGGCTGTGGATAGCGGGAAACCTTGTATGCATGCCGGATCCGGGCAGGGAAATGTGTCAGGGCCAATTTCCATCGACTCTTCGCTGCTTCGCGCACTCACTACGGGTGCTGGTGATAAAACTGCGCGAGCTGGTCGTGCACGTCCGGCAGATGCTTGCGCAGGATGGCCGGTCCTTCGAAGAATTGCTCGCTGACCACCGCGAAGAGTTCGGCCGGGCTTTCGAGCGCTTGCAGGCCGATCCTGCATCCGCGGCTGCCTGGGGCAGCGGGATATTGTCGGGTGCGTCTCACTTTCGCACATGCGCACAAGCTTGGCTCCAACGGCTCGCTGCGGATTGACCGGCGTCAAGTCCGAAGCACCGGGGCGCCGGAAAATGGTCGACATGGATCACTTCCCGACATTTCCCGCATTTGAAGGATTCCCGCCATGAAACGTACTTCCCTGCACGGTGCAACCGCCGTGTTGCTGACCCTGGCAATCGCAAGCAGCGTTTGCGCCGCGCCGCCCGTTGCTCCGTACACCTGGACCAGGGTCGTCAACAATCGCGACTACATTCCGTCGGCAACCTGCGATCCGGCCAGGCCCGTGGTGCCATCATGCCGCACCTTCAACAGCTACAACCAGCCGTCGGTCAATGTCGCCGGCATGGTCGTGTTCCGCGCCCGCAGCCGCGCCGGCCAGGGCGGCGGCCAACCGGCGCACGGCGTCTACACCCGCAACATGGCCACCGGGGGCCCGCTGCACCTGGTGATGGACCGCGCCACCCTGGTCCCGCAGCCGAACAATCGCGACACGCTCTTTCGCGAACCGCCGTCGTTCCCGCGCATCGACATGTACTCGGACACGATCGCCACGCGCGGCGGCCATGCGCCGGTCTGGACGGTGACCAATGATGCCGGCGAGACCATCGAGCAGCTTGGCACCAATGGCATCTATGCCGATCCGTTCGGCAACCTGGTCACCGCCGCCAGCAAGTTGGGTGCCGACGGCGCGCCATTCCCGTATTTCGGTGTGCCCGAACTGCCGGGTACGCCGTTCGACGTGTTTCCGGGTTCGCCCGCGGTCACCGGCGGCAACGTCATCGTGTTCAAGGGCAACTACACCGAGGGCGTGGTATCACGCACCGGCGTCTACTACCGCACGCTGATGCCGGCGCCGTTGGTGCTGCCCGACGGCAGCCGCCTGCAGCCGGCCGGCGGCATGCAGCCCGCGGTGCTGATCGCCAACAACCGCAACACCCTGATACCGGGCAGCAATGTCGTGTTCGGCTCGGTGGCGCCGCCCAGCGCGGCGGACGGCAAGGCCGTGTTTGCCGGTTTCGACAACGAGGACCAACCCACTCGCGGCGGCATCTATATCGCGCCGCTCGGTCGGGCCAACCCGCAGCTGAGGGCATTGGTAAGCATCGGCCAGCGGGTGCCCGGGCAGGGCCCCGCGGCGCGTTTCAACCAGCTCGGCGAGGGCGTCTCGTTCGACGGCCGCTTCGTCGCCTTCTGGGGGGCGTGGGGCACAGAGACCCGCACCCTGGTGCTGCCCTGTCCGACCGACGGCAATGCCGATCTGCTTGCTTACTGCCATGCAACCTATCCGGATGGCTACACCGTGAAGGTTCCCGTGCACCAGGGCATCTTCGTCGTCTACGCCCGCACCGGTCGGTTGGTCACCGTCGTCGCCAGTCCCGGGGACTTCAGCGACTTCCTCTACTGGAACTTCTCGGGCCACGTACCGGGTTCGCAAACGGATGAGGACGAGGAGCCGGCGCGCTGGCGCTCGGCGGCGTTCGTGGCGGTCTCCGGCTTGGTCAACGGGCAATTCAGCCGCGACATCTTCCATGTCGCCTTCAAGGCGCGCACGGGTGACGTGGAGAACGGTGCCTACGTGGATCCCGTGGACGGCATCTACTTGCGCCGCGGCCCCACGCTGTCGCCGTTGGTGGCTGTGGCGCAGACCGGCGAAGCCGGCACGCTGCTGGATCCGGATGCAGTCGATCCCGATACCGGTGCCATCCTGCCGGTCACCGGCGTGGGCCTGGAACGCGAGGGCTTCCGCGGCGACCATCTGGTGATCACCGTCAGCATGGGCACCGAAGTCGCCGGCTGGGCCGGAATCTACCTCACCAACATCCACCAGTGAGCGGTCGCAGTCCGGACTCTAGTTCACGCGAGCCTGTGCCGTACAAATGAGGATCCGGGTCGTGTCCCGCACGGTGCGGGACATGACCCCGTGCCGCATGGCGGTTTCGAAAAAGGTCCAGGACGATGTTGTCGGCGGGCGCCATCGCGCGCTCAACGCGGTTGTTGCCGATAAAACTGCGCGAGCTGGTCGTGCACGTCCGGCAAATGCTTGCGCAGGATGGCCGGTCCTTCGAAGAACTGCTCGCTGACCACCGCGAAGAACTCGGCCGGGCTTTCCAGGCCGTACGGGTCGATCGGCAAGTGGATTCCCTCGCGTTGCTCGTCCCTGAGGCGATCCCATGCGTGCGAGAAGACCCGCCACCACGTGCGGTTGTCCATGCGCCGGTGCAAGGGCGGAAAGCCGTTGGCGTCGCCGTTGAGCATGTCGAGCTTGTGGGCCATTTCATGGATGACCACGTTGCGCCCGGGCTGTTGCCCGATCTCCAGCACGTCCGCCCACGACAGGATCACCGGCCCGCGTCCCCAGGCCTCGCCGGACATCACGCTGTTGGACTGATGCACCACGCCTGCCGCATCCGTGTGCTCGTGGCGTGGAATGAATGCGTCCGGATACACGATCACGCTGCGCCAGCCGTCGTACCAGTCGAAGCCCAGTTTCAGGATTGGCACGCACGCATGGGTCGCGAGCAGGACGCGGTCGGCTTCGCCGAGCTCCAGTCCCTTGACCGGTTCCAGCGACTTGCGGTCGAGGAACAGCGTCGCCAGCACGCGCAGCGTGGACTGGTCGGACGCGCCCAGCCGGCGTGCCGGGGCGCAGCGTTGCAGTGCGGCTTGCCAAGCCGGCTCGGCGATAGGGTGGTCGGCGACGATGCGCCGAACGCGCCAGTTTCTGATCCGGTCGAACATGGACACATTCCGGGTGGAGCCGCACGCGAATGACGTCGCGAACAGCTGCGCGCATTGGTACCAAGACGTTGAAGTTGGGTTGCGGAGCGGATTTTCCAACGTTGCCCGCTACGCTCACCGGGGTTTGGGTGTGGGTATAAAGTGTGGCGCATGAGCGCCGTCTGCCCAGGGGACTGGATATGCGCACGTTGCTGATGCCATGGGTTGTTGCCGCGGCATGCCTGTCGGCCCTTGCCTGTGCGGGATCTGCATTTGCGACAGGGGCGCAAGCGGACATCCACCTGCACGCAGTCAAGTGGCCCAACCGGATCGGCTACTGGCGGCAATCGGGTTTCGTCGAGATGGTGCCGCCGGTCCGGTTGCCGATGGACAAGAACACCGATGAGTACATCAGGGTCTGGTTGCGCATTCCCGCCGGCGGAAAAATCTCCGTGAAGTGGTTGCCCGGTCAGAATCGTTACACCCTGGAGTTTCCGCCCGGCACGGTGGCCGACCGCATCGATGGCGGCCACGACCAGAAGCAGGCGATGTTCACGGTCGACGGCATCGCGGACGTGCGCGGCGCGACGATCGCGGCCGATGGCAGGACCTGGTGGCACGTCTACGAGCCGGTGCCCGGCGAGTCGTCGAAGTGGTTGCACGGCTTTGCCTGGCTGCGCACCGGACCTGTTGGCGACGACCTCGCCGCCGACAGCCTGATCAAGCTCTACTATCCGGGCGTGCCGGCCAGGGCCAAGAAGGAAATGGCGGAATTCCGCAGGCTCAACCAATGCAGTGCCTGCCACATGCCCGACCGCCCGGTGCCGACCGACACGACCGGAAATGATTTGTCGTTCCCCACGACGAGCAGTGGCCTGTCGGTGCCCGAGACCGACGCGGATGGTTTCTACCAGCCGATCACCGTGCTGACCGACAGCATGACGCTGGTCAACATACGCCCATGGGATCTCAACATCGACGACCCGTACATCACGGTCTGGTGCGGCAAGGCCAGGGCCGGGCTGACCACGAAGGGCAACGATTACCGCAGGTATCTTTGTCCCGGCAACGCGGTTCCGGTTGGCAAGCTCGACATGGCGGCTGCGCTGGCTCACCAGGATCCGCACGCGCTGGCAGTCTGTGCGTCGCGGAAATACCTCTACGAGCACATGACGGGGACGGATCGCAAGGACTTTGCCAGCGGTTTCGCCGAGTGCTCGATCCGTTGACGCTGAAAAGGAACCAAACACTCACAGTCAACAAAATGTTGATGTACGGTCCGTTCTGGTTAAGCGTTTCGCCATCACCGGGTGTATTTGCCCGGCATGTCCACGAGCGAAGGGGAGGCGGCGGATGAGCAACTGGCGCAAGGGTTGGCAACTGATCGTTCATTCGTTGAAGGTTTTCAGGGCCTACCCGTCCTTTCTTGTTCCGATATTTCTTGTATGGATCTTCTACGCCTCCGGCATCCTTTGCATCAAATACGACTATCGGTGGAGCCTGCACGGTGCCGGGCTGGATACGGGCGTCGCGTTCCTGTTCCTGTTCGCGGTTTCGTTCCTGATCCTCATCTCCTTCACGGCGGTCCTGGAGATGATCCGGCAGTTCGAGGGCGGCAAGCCCTCGCTTGGAAAAGCCATGGACAAGGTCGTGGGCAGGGACATGCTCAGCGTGCTGCCCTTGGCCGTCGTCTGGGCCACCATCTGGCTGGTACTGGCCATCATCGAGGCCATGCTCTCGAACTCGAAGAAGAACAATGGTGGCGACGACGAGTTCACGGCGGAGAATGCCGCGACAACGTTGGCGGGCTATGGAAAGTTCTCCTTCAGTGCGGCCTTCATCGAAGCCTTGCAGAAAGGCGTGCGCATGGTGATGTTCCTGATCCTGCCGGCCATTGCATGGGAAAACCTCGGCTTCGTGAAAGCGGTCAAAAAGGGACTGGCGGTGTTCCGCGCACACCCCGGCTTGTTTGGCAGCGGGTATGCGTTGACCTACGCGGCGGCTGCCGTCGTGTTCCTGCCGGCTGCGGTCGTGTTCGAACTCGGAACGAGTCATCATCGCTATCCGCCACTCGTGCATTTCCCAGCCTATGTCTGGGTGGCCACGATCATATACATGGGATTTGCCTGGACCTTGTCCATTTACCTCGAGCAGATGTTCATGGCGCAGCTTTATCTCTGGCACATGAAGTGGGAAAAGGCGGCGGCGGAAGCGAAGGAAGAAGGCAAACCCGCGCCCCTTTTCAAGGATGTGCCGCGTCCCGAGCTGCTTCAAAAGACGCCGGGGCTTTTCACCTGACGGCACGACGGCATGTCAAGAAGGCAGGGTCCTTTCCATGCCACGAATCGACATGGCGACACCCAAAACAGCAAAGTTCCGCGGCAAGGAGGGTTCCAACATGGTCATGAATCGATGGGCCGCCGTGGCGGCATGCCTTATTACACAGCTTTACGCGGCGACGACCGTTGCGGCTTCCGCTGTGCATGCGCGGATCCAGTCGCGGATCGACGCGATGGATGCCGCAGCCAACACCCACGATGCCGATGCTTTCCTCAAGCCGTTCGTGCACGGGCCGCAACTCGTGTTCGTGATCAACGGACACGTGATACGCGGTTGGGATGCCTTGCATGCCCAGCAGCTGAAGTGGTGGCACAACGGCAAGTCGGATGCACATTACGCGCACACTGCGCCCGTGAGGTTCATGGACCTGGCTCCCGGTGTGGTAGTCACCACCGAGGAACTGGATTCCCGGCGCACTGGTCCGGACGGCAAGGTGCAGACCGGCACGTTCGTCGTGACCAACCTCTGGAAACGCGACGGTGGCAATTGGCGGATCGTGTACGCCCACGAATCCTGGGCGCGTTGAGCGATTTTCCAGGGCACGTTCATAAGTGGTGTGTCAAACGAGAGGCCGACGGGCCATGCCCACCCCGGGTGCCGGCAGGTTGCCGGACATTGCGCTCCACTGGCTCGCGCAGCCCCGCGGACATCGAGCAAGCGGGCCATTCGCGGCGCCGTCGCTCCGGGCGTGACGAGCACCGGGCAGGCGCTTGGCGTTTGAACGAGTGGTATTGCAGGACTAGACTTCCCCGCGAGTCGTTCGCGGGGAGAATGCCATGCACGCGGATGTCAAGCATCTGGAAGCAGGCAACGGCTACGACCGCACCGCCAAGGTGCTGGTCTGGTTGCTGTTGATCGTCACGGTGGGCTGCTGGGCCGGGCATGATCGCCGCAACCTACGTGACCTACCAGCGCGCGGCGCCATTGCCGCAGGAACATGGTGACGCGCAATGGCCACGACGTGATGACGCGCGATGACATCGTGGCCGGCAAGTCGGGTTCCAGAAAGCCGACCTGATGGACTACGGCAGCCTGTACGGCATGGGCTCGTATTTCGGCGAGGACTACACCGCCGAATACCTGGTCGCAGCTGGGCAAGCAGGTCGAGGAGAACATCGCCAGGCGCGGTACGGCAAGGCCGTTCGCCGCGCTGGACGACGAGCAGCAGCTGGGCGTGCAGCACGAGATGCAGCAGCATGCTGCAGGGCATCGATCTGACCGGCAACACGGTGGTGCTGCCCGACGCGGTGGCCGAGGCGATCGGCGCACGTTGCGCGGGCAAGATCGCGCCTGGCTGCTCAGCGACGATTTCGCCAAGGGCTACACGCGCGCCTACAGCCTCGACCCGGACACGGCCGGCCAGACCGCCGATTTCCTGCTGTATTCGTCGCTGACCACGGTCGCGCGGCGCCCGGACCAGGACTACTCCTGGACCATCAACTGGCCGGCCGAGCCGCTGGTCGGCAACACACCGACGACCGGCGACCTTCAAGTGGACCTGGATCTCGTTCACGCTGGTGTTCTTCGGCATCGGCGCGGTGGTGGCGATCTTCCGCATCTTCATCGAGCCGCAGGCAGGACGAGCCGCTCGGGACCGGTGGCAGGAACTGGGCAAATTTCGCCACCCACGCCCAGCCAGCGCGCGCTGTGGAAATATTTCCTGGTGGTGGCCGCGGTGCTGCTGGTGCAGATCCTGGCCGGCTCGATCATGGCGCACTACTACACCGAACGCGCCGGTTTCTACGGCATCGGCCATCGACACTGGCTGCCGTTCGCGTTCCTGCGCAAGCGTGCACCTGCAGTCGCCGATCGTGTGGATCGGCGTGAGCTGGATCGGCGCGGGCCTGTTCCTGGCGCCCCTGATCGGCGGGCGTGAGCCAAGGGCCAGCGTTTCCTGGTCAACCTGATCTTCTGGGTGCTGGTGGTGATCGTCGCCGGCGCGCTGATCGGCAATTATCTCGGCATCATGGGCGTGATCGACGAGAACTGGTTCTGGTTCGGCAACCAGGGCCTGTCGTATCTGGAGCTGGGCCGCTTCTGGCAGATCCTGTTCTTCGTCGGCCTGCTGGTCTGGAGCCTGGTGCTGCTGCGGGCGTTCTGGCCGACCCTGAAGTCGCTGTTCCAGCGCAGCGGTCGCTGTACAGCCTGTTCCGCATCGAGCACCTGCTCTGGTACAGCACCCTCGGCGTGGCCGTGATCTATGCCTTCGGCATGGTGCCGCTGGCGCGCGCCGAACCCGTCATTCGCGATCACCGATTTCTGGCGCTGGTGGGTGGTGCACCTGTGGGTGGAATGGGCTTCGAGCTGTTCACCGCCGCGGTCACCGGCTACTTCCTGATGGCACTGGGGCTGGTTTCGCGCAAGCTGGTCGAGCGCGCGGTGCTGTTCGAATGGATCCTGATCCTGATCAGCGGCATCCTCGGCACCGGCCATCACATGTACTGGGTCGGCGAGCCGGGCTTGTGGATCGGCGTCGGCAGCATGTTCTCGTTCCTCGAGGTGCTGCCGCTGGTGCTGCTGGTGCTGGAAGCGATCGAGCAGCAGCGCAATATCGGCAAGCAGCGAACTTCCCGTATCGCCTGGCCTATCTGTACCTGGTCGGTTCGGCGTTCTGGAATTTCGTCGGCGCCGGGGTGTTCGGTGGTGGCACGCTCAATGCGCCGCTGGTGAACTACTACGAGCACGGCACCTTCCTCACGCTGAACCACGCGCACACCGCCATGTTCGGTGCGTTCGGCATGCTGGCGATCGGCCTGGTCTACATGGTGCTGCGCTATCTCGACGGCGACGCGGCCATGGAGCGACCGGCTGGGCGTATGGGCGTTCTGGCTGTACAACGCCGGCCTGGTCATGTGGGTCGTGCTGAACTTCTATCCCGGTCGGCTGGCCGCAACTGCAGGCGGTGTACGAACACGGCTATGCCTACGCGCGCAGCCTGGAGTTCTACGACACCACCATCTTCTGGCAGTGGATGCGCATGCCCGGCGACGTCGTGTTCGCGATCGGCGCCCTGCTGATGGCCTGGGATTTCACCGCCAAGCTGTGGCAGCAATGGAAGGCGAAAGCGAGGCACGAAGCCATCACCTGCACGGGAACGGAGGGCGACGGGTTCGTCCACGGACTTCCGGGTTTCCCTGAGCGTGTCGGCGTGCGAGTTCGCACGGGAAGGGACCGCTCGGGGGCGTGCAGTGACTTTCCGCATATGCTTTACCCTCGGCGATCATGCTTAATGGCGGGATGTTCCGTGGAAGCGGCAGGGGAATACGATGACCCATCGCACTGGTCTCGCGGTGTTCGCATCCGCGCTGTTGTGCGTGATGCTTGTGGCCATGCCGGCCGCGCGCGGCGCTTCTAGGGACAGCGGACACGCACCGCCTTCCGGTGCATCGGTCGCGAAGGTGCTGCAGCACACCGTCGCCATGCAGGGCCTGCTGCCGGTGCACGTCGATCGCCAGGACGGGCGCATTCTGGTGACGCTGCCGCCCGCAGCTCGCGACGGGATTTCGTTGCGGGTGTTGTACACCACTTCGCTGCGCACGGGTCTCGGTTCGGCGCCAGCGTTCCTCGATCGCGGCCGGGTCGGCAAGACCCAGCTGCTGGCGTTCCGCCGCTACGGCAACAAGGTGGCCGCGGTATTCGAGAACCCCCGGTTCCGCGGCGCCGTTACCGGCAGCAACGCCAGCCCGGATTTCACCGCGCCGATCGTGTGGATGGGCAACATCGCCGCGACTTATCCGGACGGACGCATGATCGTCGACCTGTCCGGTTTCCTGACCAGCGACATGATCGGCATCGCCGATTCGCTCGACCAGCGCAGCGACACCTTCGGGGTGGGTGGCGGGCAGGGCGCGGGCAAGGGTTTCAAGCTCGACCCCAAGTTGAGCGCGGCCGATCCCGGTTCGGTGAAGCTGTTCCCGGACAACCTGGAGATCGACGCGGTCGAGACCTTCAGCTCGAACACGCCAGGTGCCGAGGTGGCCAACATCGCGCCCGATCCGCAGCGGGTCAGCTTCACCGTACACCACAGTTTCGTGCGCCTGCCCGGCCCGGGGTTCCAGCCGCGCGTCTTCGATCCGCGCGTGGGCGGGTTCTCCACGCAGGTGGTGGATTTCGGCGAGCCGCTCGGCAAGGACGTGGTGCGTGACTATGCCAACCGCTTCCGCCTGCAGAAGATCCATCCCGACGCGGAGCGTTCGCGCGTGCGCAAGCCGATCGTGTTCTACGTCGACTGGCATGCGCCCGAGCCGATCCGCAAGGCGCTGATGCAGGGCATCGGCTGGTGGGCCAGGGCGTTCGATGCGGCCGGCTACATCGATGCGTTCCAGGTGAAGGTGCTGCCGCGCAACGTCGATCCGATGGACGTGCGCTACAACGTCGTCAACTGGGTGGATCGCGCCACGCGCGGCTGGTCGTACGGCCAGGAGATCGTCGATCCGCGCACCGGCGAGATCATCAAGGGGATGGTCGTGATCGGTTCGTTGCGGGTGCGCCAGGACATCCAGATTTTCGAGGGGCTGGAAGGCGCCGACAAGGTCGGCACCGGCGGTCCCGATGATCCCGTGCAGGCGGCGTTGGCGCGATTGCGCCAGCTTGGCGCGCACGAGGTCGGCCATGCGCTGGGTTTCGCACACAACTTCGCGGCCAGCACGCAGCATCGCGCGTCGGTGATGGACTATCCGCCGCCGCGCATCGACCTGGTCGACGGCCATATCGATCTTGCGCATGCCTACGCCAGGGGCATCGGCGCCTGGGACATGGACACGGTGCGCTGGTTGTACGGCGAACCACCCCCCGGCCAGGATCCGCAGGCGTACGCGGATGCGACGGCCCGAGCGATCGTTGCGTCCGGCATGCGTTACGTCTCTGACGCGGATGCGCGTGCAGACGACACGGCGCAGCCGTATGCATCGTTGTGGGATGACGGTCCCGACCCGACTGCCGAACTGCTGCGGTTGATGCGGGTGCGCAAGGTCGCGATCGATGATTTCGGACTGTCGGCACTGGCGCCGGGCGAACCGGTGGCCAACCTGCGGCGGCGCTTCGTGCCGATCTGGTTGTTGCATCGGTATCAAGTGGTGGCCGCGATCAAGGCGATCGGTGGCGTGGACCTGAGCTACGCGGTGAACGGAGGCGGCCGCGAGGCTTCCACGCCGGTGCCCGCCGCGGCGCAGCGCGCAGCACTGGATGCGGTGCTGACCACGCTGTCGCCGGATGCGCTGCGGGTTCCGCAACGCCTGGTGCCGCTGTTGTCGGCGGCGCGCAACGGCAGCTACAACCGTCAATATTCGATCGAGTTGTTCACGGGATCGGGCGGAACGGTATTCGATCCGCTGGTCGCCGCGGACGTGGCAGCGCAGGTTCCGCTGCGTGCGTTGCTGGCACCCGCGCGGCTGGCCCGGCTGGAGGCCCAACATGCCGCCGACCCGCAAGCGCTGGGCGTACAGGAAGTGCTCGATCGTCTGGTGGCGACGACCTTGCCCGATCGCACCGATGCGCTGTCGCGGCGGATCGCCTACCGCACTCTCATCACGATGGCCCAGGTGGCGCGCGATCCGAAATCTACGCCCGGGGTCGCCGCCTTGTTGGACGAGAAGGTCCATGAGGTGGCGTTGGCACTCGCGCATCGCCATGGCGATGCGGCCGATCGCGCATGGGGCGCGAGCCTGTCGCGGCAACTGCTGGATCCCAGGCGCCTGGATGCATTGCTCAAGTCCGAAGCGCATCCGGTCGGGATTCCGCCCGGCCCACCGATCGACAGCGAGGGCGATTGGTTGTCCATGCCAGGCGAGTAGCGCGCCCCGCGGTGCACGAGCATTCCATGCCATCAGGTGTGTGCGGTTTCGCATTGTCCGCGCATTACGGGTAACGTGGGCATGAGCTCGATGGCCATCGTTTTTGCCGGAGTGAACGTGAAAGGGATCTACATCATCACCGGAACTTCCCGCGGCATCGGCAGGGCCGTCGCGGCGCGGCTGCTGGAAACAGGCAACCGGGTTTTCGGCATTTCAAGGACGTCGTCTCCGCTTGCAGGTATGCGGGATTTTCGCGAAGTCCGGGGCAGCGTCACCGATCCCGGCCTGTTCGAGCCGCTGTTCGAGGATGTCCGGGAACTGCTGGCCGTTGACGACTGCGACTTGCTGTGCCTGCTGAACAATGCCGCGGTGCTCGAGCCGATGAAGCCGATCGAGAAGTGCACGACGGATGAGATCCGGCAACACGTCGACGTGAACCTCACCGCACCGATCGTGCTCGCCTCGCGCTTCATGGCGTACTTTGGCGATCTCGGGCTGCGCAAGAAGGTCGTCTTCATGACCTCCGGTGCGGGGCGCAGATCCTTGCCCGACATGTCGCTTTACTGCTCGGTCAAGGCAGGTATCTCCAGGTTCGCCGAATGCGTGGGCCGCGAGCAGGAAGGCCGGGCCAACGGCTTCGAGATAGCGGCCATCAGTCCGGGAATGGTGGAAACCGACATGCAGAAGAGCGCACGCGCGAAGAGCGCCGAGGCATTCCGCTCCGGCGAGCTTTTCCGTGGCGCCATGGCCGACGGTGTCGTGCAGGAGCCCGAGGCGGTTGCGCGCAAGATCTGTGCGATCATCGAAGCGAAGACGGAAATGGGCGAGACGGTTTCCGTTTCGGAGTGGTGATACGGCAACACACCGGAAAAGGATGTTCGCTTCGAATCGACTGACGTCGGATCGTCGCCCCCTACGCTGGCAGTTCCGCTTCGATGGCCAATCAACCGGAGCGGGACCGGTTTGCTTGTCGCAAGCAGGTTGCAGGTCGAAGCATCACTGCAGGCCCGGCCGATGCAGGGTTATCATGCGTGGCTGTCCCCGCGGCCCATCCACAAACGAAGCGTCGCATGCTTTTGCGGCAGGAGGAACCGGCACCATGAAGCACGACAAAGCCAGCATCCGCACCCGCGACGGGCAATGCCCGGCATACGTCTTCGCGCCCGATGGCGCGGGGCCGTGGCCGGCGGTAATCGTGTACATGGATGCGTTCGGCATCCGTCCCGCGTTGATGGAGTTGGGTGAACGCCTTGCCGGTGGCGGCTACGTGGTGCTGGTGCCGGACCTGTTCTATCGCCATGGCGCGTACGGTCCGCTGGATCCCAGGGAAGTGTTCGCCGGCGATTTCCGGGCCACGGTCGGGCCGCTGATGGCGAGCACGGACAACGCCAGGTCCGCGCAGGACACCGCGGCGTTTCTTGCATACCTCGACACTCGCGACGACGTGGCCGGGCACAGGATCGGCACCGTCGGCTTTTGCATGGGCGGCGGCATGGCACTGACGGCGGCGGGTACCTATCCAGACCGGGTCGCGGCCGCGATCAGCTTCCATGGCGGGCGGCTTGCCACCGACGATCCGTCCAGCCCGCACTCGCTGGCGCCGAAGATCCACGCCGAGTTGTATATCGCGGTGGCCGACAACGACAACAGCTGTCCGCCGGAAATGGTCGAGCGCTTGAAAAAGGCGCTGGACGATGCGGGTGTACGTTATCGCTGCGAGGTATACAAGGGCGCCTCGCACGGCTGGATGAAACCGGACTTCCCGGTCTATGACGAGGCAGCGGCCGAGCGCGGCTGGTCGGAGATGTTCGCGCTGTTCGACCGCGTACTCAAGTAACCGAAACCCGGAGTCGAGCCATGGACAACAAGCAGGCCAACGTCGAGCGTTTCAATGCCAGGTCCGGCGATTGGGACGACGATCCGAAGCGTGTCCGCATGGTGCAGGGCGTAACGCGCGCCAAGCTGGGCGCGGAGTTCGACGGTTTCCATCGCGAGGTGCAGGGCGTGGTGCACCACAGTTTCGCGCGCGAGGAGATTGGAGGCTGGCTGCGCGACGCGGGGTTCGACGAGGTACGGTTTTCCACTGCCTACACTGTTCGGCGCGAGGCCATTGCGCGCAAGCCGGTGGCCTGACGTAGTTGGTTGGCCCGCCTTCAGCGAACACTCGGTCGGTCAGCGTGGGTCCGCCATGATGTCGAAATGTTTGACGCGGCCTACTTTCTGCATCGCTGCAACAACATCGGGACGTGCCGTGACCGCGCTCCAATTATTGCCGAGGACGTCGTCAACCGGCGTTCCCTTGCCGGAGGTGGCGAAATCCTGCATGTCCAGGAGTGCTTCGTTCCGCAGGTACGGGTCTTGGAGGCGCTTGATCAGAAGGGCAGCCGCCTCTTCGAGTTTCCCACGCAGCAGCAACGCGTCTTCCCAGGTGTCCAGGTCGTCGGACTGATGCTTGCGCAGGTACGCCATGGCACTGGCGATGGCCTTGTTGTCCTTCCTGTCCATGGCGATTTGCAGCTTCACGTTTTCCAGCTGCATCTTGCCGATGGGACTCATCTTTCCGAGCTCGAGAATGGCGTTGGCCGCCTTGTCGGGCTGGTCCAGGTCAGCGTACAGGTTGGCAAGATTGATCCACTGGCTGACGTTCGTTCCGCCATGTTCGGGGAGGCGCGCGGCAAGTTCCTCAGTCTGCTCGGCGTCCTTCCAGCGGCCTTCGTCCTCGTATGCGCGAAAGCGGTTGTCGAGCACCCAGATGTAACGCTGGTCGAAGTCGGTGTAGGTCTCCTCGCCGTCGCCTTTCTCGGCATGCGCGACTGCCGCGTCACTGATCGAAAGCACGCGCTGGTATTGCTGGGTGGCCAGGTAGAGCAGCTGCAGGTCGTAAATGCGATCGACCTGGTGCGAATGCTCCCGCATGCGTGCCTTTGCAGCCTTGATCTCGGCCGCAATCATCCTGTCGACATCGAAGAAATCGAGGTGCGTCGTGGTGACGGGATCGAAGCGCTTGTCGACCAACATGCTCACGGCCGTCTCCGCCGAAGTGATCCGCAAGGCAACTGTCGTCGCCCGCGCGTATTCGTGACGCTGCAGATGCAGCAACGCCAGGTCACGCCACATGTCGCTGGGTTCGACGCCTTCTACCGTCCAGCCTGCATCGAACAGCGAATCCAGCATTTGCATGTCCAGAGTGGCATCTTGCGGATCCTGCAACTGCTCGTGAATATCGCCGATTGCCTCGGGCGTGATCTCGCCGAGGAGTTCCGGCCAGCGTCTCGTGATGGTGGTCAGGCTGCGGGCCGCATCACGAGAGTTGCCGATGGCGAATCCGCTGGATAAACGTGTCATCCAGGCCGGGCTTCCGGCCCCGTCGATGCCCGAAGCACGCATGGCCAGATCATGGGCTTTCCCGTTCTGGCCGTCTTGTTCCGCGAACATGCTGGCAACCAAGAGTGCCCGATAGCGAATGTTACCCGTCAGTCCCGCGAAGCCTTTGCTGTGAATAACCTCGTCCAGTTCGTTTTGCGCGGCGATGAAATCGTTGTGGTTGATGGCATCGAAAGCTTGCTGCACCATCACCGCGGCATCCATCACGGGGTCGTCGGGTTGTTTTTGTGGCGGTGCGACCGTCGCACGTGATACCGATATTGTGAATAGCAACGCGACTGCCGTTGCCGCCATGAATATCCTTTCCACGTCGTGCCCCCGTAGCCGTCGGCTTCGAGCAAAGAGTGCACCGTCGGAGGGCGCCGGGCAAGCTGTATGAATTTGGCCGCAACACCAGCCCAGCGAATCATCCCGACTCAGGAGTGCCTCTGATTGGGCACGGGCGCCACAGTTGCGATGCTGTGGACCGCAAGATTGCGATCCCGATAGCAGTGTCGATGCGGTGGAAGCAAAAAATGGGCAGGGCGTTCCGGTGTTCGCTCGCGACATGTCGGCCGGGAAGGTGTCGGGAGTGCCCACAAACGGCGACAGGCGACGGACGAGATGCTCTCCTCGCCGTAGCGCGCAAGGCGGATGCCTAATGCCTCAAGCGCGGCGCAGGCGCTGGATATATAGTGTCGCTCACGCGCGTGCCGTCGTGGAGCGACCCTGGGGACATAGACCATGCATTTCCGTCAACGTGCGTCTATCGCCTTGCTTGTTTCGGGCCTGGCCTTGCCGGCGCTGGCCTGGGCCGCGACGCCATCCTCGAGCGGCGGAGCGCAGCCACAGTTCTATCGATCGCCCGATCCGGTGCTCAAGGACATGCCGTTCTCGGAAGCGACGCGTGCCGGCGACCTGTTGATCGTGTCGGGCGAGATCGGGTCGCTGCCGGGCAAGATGGCCCTGGCGCCGGGTGGCATCACCGGCCAGGCGCGGCAGGCGATCGAGAATATCCGCGCCATCCTGCATCGCCACGGAGCCACGCTGCGCGACGTGGTCCAGTGCACGGTGTTCCTCGCCGACATGAAGGACTGGCCGGCGTTCAACACTGTCTATCGTGAATTCTTCAGATCGCCGTATCCGGCCCGCAGCGCGATCGGAGCCAATGGCCTGGCGCTGGACGCCCGGGTCGAGATGCAGTGCACGGCCTACGCGCCGGTGAAGAAGCCGTAGTCGACGTACGCGGATTGTGGCGGCTTCAGGGTCGCCGCAGATTGCGCAGATGCCGCCATACATACCACGCAGCGAACAGGATGATGGCGATACCGATGGCGGTGTCGAAGCGGTGGAAGTACACGCCCAACGTGTCCCAGTGTTCGCCGAGCCTGAGGCCGATGAAGGCCAGCGCCCAGCACCAGATCAGCGAACCGAGGAAGGTATAGATCGTGAAGCGCCACAGCGGCATCCGCGACACCCCGGCGGGGAAGGCGATGAAGGTGCGCACGACCGGCAGCAGGCGGCCGATGAAGATGGTGATTTCGCCGTGGCGGTTGAACCAGCGGTCGGCGAGATCGAGGTCGTGGTGCGAGATCAGCACGTATTTGCCGTAGCGTTCCACCAGCGGCCGTCCACCCCAGGCGCCGACGGCGTAGGCGGCCCACGAACCGAGCACGCAACCGACCGCGCCTGCCACGCTGACCAGCCATATGTCGAGGGTGCCCTTGTAAACGAGGTAACCGGAGAACGGCATGATGATCTCGGACGGCAGCGGAATGCAGGCGCTCTCGATGCCCATCAACAGCACTATGCCGAAGTACTGCAGGTGCGAAATCACCGCGATCACGAAGCCCGCGATCAAGCCCATCAACTTTCCCAGCACGTCACGACTCCGGCACGGCAATCAGACGACATGGTAACGGCGGCTGGCCTGTTTTCGTCTGAGCCGAAACCACGCTCGGAACATGCCGGGCGCAAAGGCGCGGCTTGAACCGGGCAGCGGCGATTCCTCGATGAACGACTGGATGCGGGCCTTCGCCGGCACGGCGGTGAAGTCGCGTGCCTGAAACCGCGTCAGCCAATCCGATGATCAATATTCGCCGTAGCGTCCCTGCACGGACTTCAGTAGCGCCCGGGTGTCATAGCCGACGCCGTCCTTGAACACGGTCTCGACGTTCTGGATATCGTCGATGTGCGTGGCAGGGTCGCCCTTGACCACGACGAGGTCCGCGTCCTTGCCGGGCGCGATTGAACCAATGCGATCCTGCAAGCCGAGGAACAGCGCGCCGTTGTAACTGGCGATGTGGATGGCTTGCCCGGGCGTGAAGCCTTCCTCGACCAGCAGCTCGACTTCGCGAAGATCGCCGAAACCGGGTATCACGCCGCCGTTGCCGGTCGGGTCGGGACCAGCCAGCAGCAAGCCGCCGGCCGCGACGAATTCGCGTTCCATCGCCATGCCGTGCTGGAAAGTGACGGCGCGCATTTTCGCCTGCGTCGGCGGTAGCGCATTGGTGTGCGTGCGCAACAGCATGTAGTCGTGCCTGGCCTGCGGGCTGAAGGTGGCCAATGCTTGCGGCCACAATGGCGAGTGGTTCGGCACCATCTGCTCGAACACCGGCAGCGTCGAGGTGATCGCCACGTGATGCGCGACCAGATCCTTGATCAGGCTTTTGGCATCGCCGCCCTCTGGATCCATCGCGTAAAGCGTGGCCAAGCCATCGGAGGGCGTGCAGGTGTCCGGTGCCTTGCCGGGATCCTGGGCGGTGTTGACGAAGAAACCGTGCTCGAGATCGTCGATGCCGAGCGCGGCGGCTTCGCGGTAAGTGACCGCGCACAGGTGTCCGGTGATCTTCAACCCGAGTTTGTGGGCCTCGTCCACGGCGGCCTTCAGTTCGGCGCGCGTGATGTACATGTAGGCCTTGAACGAGGTCGCACCCTGGTTGGCCCAGAATGCGACGGTTTTCCGCGCGTCTTCGGGCCCGCTCAGGTGGTGCATCTGGATGAAATACGACTTCGAGCCTTCGAGGTACGGACCGGTGACGTCCATGTGCGGGCCGGGCAGCTCACCGGCGTCGATGTCGCGTTTGAGGTTGATGTCCGTGTACGGCTCGACGCTGCCGGTGGTGCGCAGCGTGGTGACACCGTTGGCGAGATACAGGCGCGGTGCGGAGAACGCCATTTCCGGCACGATCAGCGGCGGCTCGCTGTGCAGCTTCGCATCGAGGTCGGGTCGCCGGATGTAGAACAGGTGATCGTGCATGCCGACCAGACCGGGGAAGACGGTATGTCCGGACAAATCGAGCCGTTTCGCATCGGCGGGAATCGCGATGCCGTCGGGGCCGAGCGCCGTGATCCTGCCGTGTTCGATGACGATGGTCTGGTTTGCACGGACGGGGCCACCGGAACCGTCGATCACGCGCACGTGCATCAGTGCGACCACGGGCGCGTCCACCGCCACGTATGGCTGCACGGCCTTTCCGGGCGTCGCCGGCGGCGGCAGGATGATCGGCGCGAGATCCTTGGGGGCCGCTTGGGCCGTGATTGCGCAGGCCGACAAGGCACAGGCACAAATTGCCGCGACGACAGTCGTGCGTTGCATGGTTTTTCCCCAGGGTGGCGTGCGTTGGATTCGCAACACCGGCCACTCTAATGCTTTTCAACCGTCCCGGTACGGTGGACGATGCCGCCTTGATGCAAATCCGCGGCCGGTTTGCCTACGCGCCGTGGGCGTGCGCCCATTGCACGATCCCGGCACTGTTCATCGCGCCGGCCTGGCGCGCTACTTCGCGGCCGCCGAGGAACAGCGCGAGGGTGGGGATACTGCGGATGTCGTGGCGTGCACCAAGCGCCTGCTGCGCCTCGGTATCGACCTTGAGCAGACGCACGCGCGGTTCGAGTTGGGTTGCCGCCTGCGCGAAGTGCGGCGCCATCATCTTGCAAGGGCCGCACCATGGCGCCCAGAAGTCCACCAACACCGGGATGTCATTGCGCGCCGTGTGTTTCTGGAAAGCCGCTTCGTTCACTTCCAGTGGCTTGCCCTGGAACAGAAGCTGATGGCACTTGCCGCAGACCGGCGCTGCGGCAAGTCGTTCCGGTGGCACGCGATTCACGGCTTCGCAGTGTGGGCAGACGATGTGCAGGGCGTCGCTCATGGCAAGAACTTAGGGCCTTGTGGTCAGTGGGCGGTGATGGCCGATGTGGGGGCGGATACGCGACAACCAAATGGCGGGTACGGCGTCGACTCGCTCGTCGACGTCCGGGTCGCCGGCGCTATTTGGCCTGATGCCGCGCATTCATGCGCAGGCGGGCTCCCGGACGTCGGTGTGCGTTCACCGGGCCGTGGCGTGAATCAGGCAGCCTTGGGCGTATACGAGGTGCACCAGCCTTTGGCACTGACCAGCTTGCCAGGGAACAGCTGGCAACTTCCGTAGCCGGACGTACCGCCATTGTAGAGTTGGCAGTTCGCGCAGACTCTTCCCGGCTTGTACAGCTTGTTCTTCGAGGTCGTCGCATCCTCGACGTAGTCCATGGCCTTGGCCGTGGGATCGGCGTCGGTGAGATGGGGCTCGCCGGCGAACAGCTTGCGCATCGTGCCCCCCGCCATGACCGCCGCGGTGGCGACCACAGCCGTCTTCATGAACTGGCGGCGCGATTCGATGGAGGCTTGGTTCTCTGACATTTGTTTACTCCGGTGGGTGGATTGGAGTGCTTGAATTACGTGCCGTCCAGGCCACGCATCGTGCATGGATCACGGTCTGCATCCTAAGCGCTAAAGCTTGCAAAATAGTTGAGCTGGATCAACGCTGCAGTGTCTGACCTGAGAGAGACTTCTCCGCGGCCGAAAGGTTTCGTGGCGTTCGATGGTGCCAGGGAGGTAAAGCCATCGAACCTGCCCAAAATTAAATCCAATCCGGAGACCAACCATGGAAACCAGTCAAGTTGTGCAATGCCGCGGGGTGGCGGCGCGCTGCGCGGGGTTATGGGTGTTGATGGTAGCGATCGCATGCATGTTGTTGGCGCCGGCCGCGCGTGCTGTGCCTGCATTCGCGCGCCAGACCCACCAGCCCTGCGCGTCCTGCCATATCGGCGGATTCGGCCCGCAACTGACACCGTTTGGCCGCCAATTCAAGCTGATGGGCTACACATTGAGCGTCGGCAGCGACACCAAAGTGCCGTTGTCGATGATGATGATCGAATCGTTCACGCACACGGCCAAGGCCCAGCCTTCGCCGCCGGCGTCCGGATTCAGCACCAACGACAATACCGAGCTGCAGCAGGCTTCGGTTTTTCTCGCGGGCCGCATCATGAACCACCTGGGCGTGATGGCCCAGGCGACCTATTCGCAAAATGGCGGAGTGCTCGGTTGGGACAACACCGACGTGCGTTACGCGCGCAATTTCACGCTGGGTGGCAAGCCGGTGATCTGGGGCATGTCGCTCAACAACAATCCCACCGTCAGCGACGTCTTCAACACGGCACCCGCGTGGCAATACCCGTACATAGCGCCTGACCTCGCGCCAGGGGCGCCCGCGGCGCCCATCCTGATGGGCGGGCTCGGGCAGGCGGTGGTCGGCCTGACCACGTACATGCAGTTCAGCAACGGAATGTATGCGGAAGTGGGCGGTTATCGTTCGCTGTCGCCGGCGTTCCTGAATGACGTGAACGCGGATTACGCAGGGCGTATATCCGGACTGGCCCCTTACGCGCGGATCGCCCATACGTGGAGCATGGAAAAAGGCAACGTCGAACTTGGCGCCTTCGCATTCCATGCCGCCGTCGCCCCGCCCGGTACCGATGCCCTGGGCAACGTGGTGGCCGTGTCCGGTCCCACGGACAAATATACCGACCTCGGCATAGATGCGAGCTACCAGTTCCTCGATGGCGGCAACAACATCGTGACCATCAACGGCCTGTACCTCGACGAGCGCCAGCGGCTGGACGCGACATACACCGCCGGCGGGTCCTCGAATCTGCACGACAGCCTGCAGGCACTGAACATCAATGCCAGCTATTGGTACCGCAACACCTGGGGCGCGACGCTGGGGGAATTCGTCAACAACGGAAGCAGCGACATCGTCCTCTATGGCAACGCGGGCAGCCCCAACACCCAGGGCGGCGACGTGGAGCTGAACTGGAATCCGTTCGGCAAGTCGGGTTCCTGGCAGCAGCCCAACATGAACCTCCGCTTCGGGCTGCAGTACACGTGGTTCACGCGCTTCAGTGGACTCGTGCGGAACGTGGACGGTGCCGGACGTCGCGCATCCGACAACAACACGCTGTATCTGTACACGTGGCTGGCGTTCTGAAGGGATACCAGGGTCGGTTCGTGCAGGGCGGGAACGGTGGAGGAGCCGTTCCCGCCCTGTTTTCGCATCGTCGCCGCGAAAGTGCAGCGGAAAGCGGTGAATCCCGTCCGCGACTGTCGATGACTATCCTGCAGCGGGCAGCAACTTGGGGGTAGTCGCCGGGTGGCTTGCCATGGCCCCTTGCATTGCGACGCGAAATGGCCATGCCTGCGACCATCCTGCCCCACGCTGTCTACTGCTTGGCTTGACGATCGCGTTGGCAACGACTCCGGCGCTGGCCAGCGGTTCGCCGCCCTGGGTACGCGCCTCCGATGGCCGCCTGTCGGGCATCCACGATGCCAAGGGGCCTGGATGAGTTCATGGGCATTCCTTATGCGGAGCCTCCGGCGGGACCGTTGCGCTGGAAGCCGCCGCAACCGGCTGCTGCGTGGCGGGGCATGCGCAAGGCCGATCGCTTCCGGCCCGCGTTGCATGCAACGCAGGGTGGCCAGCGACATGGTGTTCCGCTCCGACGGCATGAGCGAAAATTGCCTGTACCTCAGTGTGGACGCCTGCCGACGGCGCGGGTGCCGTGCACCGTGGCGAAATCGAGTATGCGTTGGGCAACCTCGCGACCAACCACGTGTATGCGTGGACCGATGACGACTACAAGGTCTCGGCCACCATGGAAGGATATTTCGCCAACTGCATCAAGGCCGGCAACCGGAATGGAGACGCGCTGCCGTACTGGCCGGCAGCGAGGGCCACGGACCGCGGCCTGCTGCGACAGGTGATCTGCGTAGACACCTACACCCGCGTCGACCACAACTCCAAGCGCTACGAGTTCCTGCAACGCTACGAACCCAACGCGCATTTGTGAGACCGACGCGCCGGAGTTCGGCGGGGGAAAGCCATCAAATGACCACGGCCTCGCACTTGCCATGCTCCGCGCGCCAAAGGGCGACCGCGATTATGCGACTGCCAGCGGGCATGACGAGCGCAGCATCGTGGCTCAGGCCGCGGGAGGCTTTTCCGCGATCTCGAGCAAGGCGCTTTCGAACACTTCCGGTGGCTGCCCGCCAGGGATCAGGTACTGGCGGTTGACGATGGTTGCGGGCACGGAGTGGATGCCGGCTTGTTGGTAGTGGCGTTCCCGTGCGCGGACTTCATCGGCGAATTCGCCGTTTTCCAACACGCGCTTGGCCTCGCTTGCATCGAGTCCGACATCCGTTGCGATGCGCACCAGTACATCGTGGTCGGCGACGTTTTCGTTGTCGGTGAAATAGGCCCGGAACAACGCCTGTTTCAGGGCCAGGGCTGTCTGGAGGCTCTTGGTTTCGGCCCAGTGCAGCAGACGGTGTGCGTCGAAGGTGTTCCACACCCGGCTGCCATCACCGGTGTTGATGTCCACGCCGAGCGGAGCGGCGCGCTCTCGGATCGCGTTGCGATTGGCTTCGAGTTGTTTCCCGCCGATCCGGTACTTGCGCATGATGTGCTCGCCGGCATCTTCGCCTTCGTATGCCAGGCCAGGGTTGAGTTCGAAGGGTTGCAGGTGGATTTCGGCCTGCACGTTGTCGTCGAGTTTCAGCAACGCCTGCTGCAGGCTGGCCAGGCCGATCGCGCACCATGGGCACGCAACGTCGGAAACGAAATCGATGCGAAGCCGGGTAGCAGCAGCCATGGATGGTTCCGTTGAATGGTTGGACGAGGCATCCAAGTGGAGACGATAACACGCGGATCAACTCCCCCCGGATCCGCTTACTCCGAGATCCGGATGCCGAAAAAGGAGGCCCCGCAGGGCCTCCTTTTTCCCACGCCGCCGTTCTCAGCGGGTCAATGCCCGGAATGTGCTTCGATGAATGCTGCCGCTGCAGCGTGCAGACCGTCGTGGGATTTCGGGTTGAGATAGACCATGTGCCCCGACGGGAAGAACTTGTAGCTGATGTTCTGCTGCAGGCTGCCTGGGATCGGCAACTGGTGCATTTCGTATTCGGCAGAATAGAACGGTGTGCCCAGATCGAAATAGCCGCCCATCAGCAAGACGTGCAGCTGTGGATCATGCTTCATCGCCGAAGCCAGGTCGGGCATCACGTTGGGAAGCGCCGGCAGTGCGAACGGCATCCCGGGCTGCTTGTGCTTGAAATCCCACTGACGGAACACGCTGATCTGGGGCTTGTAGGTCATGTGCTTGCCGAAGTCCAGCGTGTTGCGCACGTACTCGTTGAATTCGGCCACTGTCGGCGCATCGATCGAGGAATCCAGCGGATCATAATCGGCCTCCTCGGCCAGCGGATCCATGGCGGGGCCGCTGTAACGGGAATCCAGGCGTCCGGTAACCATGTCGTCGGCACCCAGCAGTTCGTGCGCGAACTGGCCGCCACTGACCCGCAGGTTGGCCTTCAGGATGTAGGCGGTGGGCAACCCCGTGTACTGGTGCATCTGCTCGGCGACCTTCTGCTTGGTCGCGGAATCGAGTTGCGAGCCCTGCATGAGTGCCTGTGCATAATCGGTGGACGCAAACTGCTCAACCTGCTTCAGGAACGTATCCAGGTCCGCTGGTTGCTGCGGCAGCTTGTGGTGGTACCACGCAGTAGCCGCGTAGCTCGGCAGGCCGAGGACGAAGGACAGATTGTTGGCACCGGGATTGATCTGCGGAAAGTCGACACTGATGTCGTAATCGAGGATGGCCGATAACAGGATCACGCCGTTCAGGCCCACGTTGTCGTCGTTCTCGAGGATGTTGGACAGCACGGCGGAACGCGTGGTGCCGTAGCTTTCGCCGAACAGGAACTTGGGCGAGTTCCAGCGGTTGTTGATGGTGATGTAGCGGGTGATGAACTGTGCGAACGACTGGGCGTCCGCGTCGACGCCGTACACGTCCTTGGGTGTGCCGGCACCACCCTGGTCCTTGCCGATCACGCGACCGAAGCCGGTCCCGGGGGCATCGATGAACACCAGGTCGCTGGCATCCAGCAGGCTGTCGTTGTTGTTGACCATCTGGTAGGGCGCGGGCGGCGTCAGGGTACCGCTGCCGACCACCACGCGCTTCGGTCCGAAGGCCAGCATGTGCAGCCAGATCGTGGACGAACCGGGGCCGCCGTTGTAGAGGAACGTGATCGGGCGAGTAGTCGGATTGGCACCGTCCTTGACATAGGCGACATACGACATGCTGACCATCGGTTTGTCGTCCTTGTTCTTCAGCACCAGCACGCCGGTAGTGGCGGTGTAACGGATGGTCTTGCGGCCCACGGTGACGCTGCCGTGCGAGACAGAGCTCTGATCCTTGGGTGCCGCAGCGTGCGATGCCGCTTTGTTGGAAGCTTCGCCTTTCGAGGCGGCGGCCCGGCTGGCACCCATGGCGCCCAGCATCAGAAGCGCACAGACAAAAATCATCATTCGTTTCATCGAGGAATTCCCGGTTTGAGTGAACCTGCGGCTGCCGTCATCGAGGTTGGCTCCCGAACGACCCGCCACGACAATGGCCATGATGTGTTTCGTCAACGATTGCGTGCCAGTGCCATTGGTAAGCGGTGCCTGGCGCGGTGTAGAGTCAAGTCTTTGCTGGAGTGGCCGCATGGTGAGTGACACCAACCCCGCCGGGGCCCCATATCCGATCGGAACCCCCGGCCAACCTTGGGGTTCCACGGAGAAGGGCGAATGGCTGGCACGGCAGCGCAAGCAACGCAGCTACGCCGAAGATGTCCTGCGTGCGGTTGATTCACTGCGTTCGCGTTTCGAGGTCACGCAATACGGTCGGCTCGACTACGCACCGGATCGCTTTCCGTTGTTCGCAGTGAAGGCACGCCACTGGAACGACGCGCTGCCCATCGTGCTGGTAACGGGCGGCGTGCATGGATACGAAACCAGCGGTGTGCACGGCGCGCTGCGGTTTGCGGATCGGCATGCCGCCGACTACATGGGCCACGCCAACGTGTTGATCGCACCATGTGTCAGTCCCTGGGGCTACGAGCGCATCCATCGATGGAATCCGGATGCGCTGGACCCGAACCGGAATTTCATGGCAGACAGCCCGGCGCCCGAAGCGGCGGCCCTGATGCGTTTGGTGGCGCCGTTCCGGGACCGTGTGCTCTTGCATATCGATCTGCATGAAACCACAGACACCGACGAGTCCGAGTTCCGCCCCGCGCTGGCAGCGCGCGACGGCAAGCCATTCGAGCCCGGCACCATTCCGGATGGCTTCTACCTGTGCGCCGACAGCGCAAATCCGCAAGCGCAATTCCAGCAGGCCGTGATTGCAGCGGTGGCCGGGGTGACCCATATCGCGCCCGCCGCTCCTGACGGCACCATCATCGGTTCTCCAGTCGTGGCTCCCGGCGTGATCGAATATCCGCTGGCCGATTGGGGACTGTGCGCCGGCATCACGGCGGCGCCTTATCGCACCACCACCGAGGTCTACCCCGACAGCCCGCGGGTCACGCCGGAACAGTGCAATGCCGCGCAGGCTGCGGCGGTATGCGCGGCGATCGATTTTGCGCTGGCGAACACGCCAGCCGCCTGATCAAGCCCCAACCAATTTTCACGACCGTGCTGCGTCCGGCCGGATGCCGGGCTGGTTTGCCCGCGGCTCGAGGGTAGTTTTTTATCAAGGAATTAAAAATATACAAAACAAATAGATATAAGTCATATATAACATATTACATGAAATAAGTTTTTGTGTTTTTGAACCTCGTCACCCCGCCTTGAATAGTTGCGGGGGTGCATTTTCGGCCAAGGAAAACGGGAGATTGTAAAAAATTGTGATGGATTTCTCTTAAACAAAGCGTAAAGTATCACGTGCGGCCGATCTGGCTTAGCGGAATTTCGTAGGGAGACATAGCGATAAGTGTCAGTAGGTTATCGAATCTTTCGCATTTCTTTTCGTGAAAGTCGGTTGCCTGCGCACTCGAGCGGATTTCCTGCCCGCTAACTCGTCGGCCGCATCGTGGAGGTACAGAAGACGGAGCGACTCGAGCATAGGCTGTTTCGATTCTCACCGCGTTCGCTGTGCCAAGAACTCGACCTGACCCGAGGAGAACATCATGAGTATGCGTTTTGAACTAAGTGGGCCCCTGACCGAGCTGAGCAGCTATCCGCAGTGGACGCAGGACATGGTTGGCGAATGTGACCTGGTCAAGAAGACCGTCGTGGATCACGAGCTGTGGAGGGCGATGTGCGATAACCGGGACCCGAGAATCACGCCCAGGTTCCTGGTTGGTGCATGGCCAGCCATCGAGCGCTTTCCCTGCTACATGGCGCGCACGCTGCTGAAGACGCGTTATGGACGCAGCGAGGGTGAAAACCTTGCACGGCGCTGGCTGGTCCGCAACATCCGCGTCGAGCAGAATCACGCCGAATACTGGCTGACATGGGCCGAAGGCGCCGGCGTGCCGCGCGAAACAGTGTTGAATGGGTCGTTGCCACCGGGTACGCAGGCGCTCGCGGATTGGTGCGAGGAGGTCAGCAGCGGCGACACGCTGGCTGCCAGCCTTGCTGCCGTCAACTACGGCGTCGAGGGCGCTACGGGCGAGTGGTCCCGCATCCTTTACGAAAGCGAAAGCTTCGCAGCGCAATATCCGGAACCGGGTCGCCGTGCCAGCCTGCGGTGGCTGCAGCTGCATGCGGCGTACGACGATACCCATCCATGGGAGGCGCTGGAAATCGTCTGCACCCTGATGGGTGCCGCGCCGAGCGCAAAGCAAGTCGCCCATGTCGCCGAATGCATCAAGCGTACCTATGTCGCCATGCGGATCCTTGGTGATCGCTCCATGCAACAGGGTTTCGTCCTGGAGGCGGCGGACGATTACGAAGTCGCCGCAGCCTGATCAAGCCGTTGGTACGAAAAATGCTTTAAATTAAGGGCGCCTATGCGAACCTGACCATCATCGTTGCCCATGCACCGCAGCTCCATCCAGCCCCTGCGGACCCCACTGGCGAGGCGCCTGCTGCCGCTTGCCTACGCCCTCGTGGCCGTGGTGGTGCTCATCCTGATGCTCACCTGGCTCACGGTGCAGGCCCAGATCGCTCTCGCCGGTTATCTCAACGGCGAGAGTCTCTGGTCCAAGGCCCAGAAGCAGGCGACGGTCGACCTGCTCAACTACGCCTCAAACGGCAAGCCTGCGGACTACACGGATTTCCAGAAAAACTACGCGGCCGTCAATGCGCTGCGCACGGCTCGCGACATGATCCTGTCGGGGCATTTCCAGTACCAGGCCGTCGAGGACGAGATGCGGCGCGGCCGTGCGATGCCGGTCGCGATCCCGGGTGCGATTTTCCTGTTGCACCATTTCGCCGGCGCGCCTTACATGAGCGACGCGCTGCGCGAGTGGAAGTCCACGGACAAGGCGATTGCGGAACTGGGTTCGATCGCAGAGTCACTTCATCGTGAAAACGCCGCGGGAACGATGACGCCGGCCAAGGCTGCCCTTCAACGTGCTCGCATCACGACCCTCAACGCGTTCATCGGACCGCGCACCGACCAGTTCTCGCTAAGCATGGCCACGGGCGCGGTGTGGACTGGCCGGGTGTTGTTCACCGGCATCCTGCTTTTCGCCATCATCGCGACCGCCCTCTGGCTGTGGATGGCGCGGCGTGCGCTCGCTGGCATTCGTGGCAGCGAGGAGCGTTATCGTCTGCTGTTCGACAGCGCCCCGGACGCGATCGTGATGGTCGACGAGAGTACCGGGCGAATCCTTGATGCCAACCGTACCGCAAGTGCCTGGACGGGGCGTGATGCGGAAGCATTGCTTGGCAACGAATTTTCGGATTTGTTCGAAAAGAATCCGGTGCGCGACGGACCGGAAGGCAGTGGCGAACTGCGCAGCTCGGACGGCAGCAAGCGACCAGTCGAGGCACAAACCAGCATGGCTGTCTGGGGGGACCAGATCGTCCGCCAGGCCATCATTCGCGATGTATCCGAGCGGGTGGCGAGTGATCGCGAACGCCGCATTGCCGCCCGGGCCATGGCCAGCATCGCCGAGGGCATCATCATCGCCGACTCGGAACGCCGCCTGGTGTCGGTAAACGCCGCCGTTCCGCAAATCACCGGTTTCGATCTGGACAGCCTCGCGGACATGCGCCTGGACGATACTCGCAGCATGCCGGACGGCGGCCCTCTGCCCGGCTCGATATGGGAGCAACTCGCCAATACCCACCACTGGTCGGGTGAAGTACTGAGCCGTCGGCGTGACGGCAGCACCTATCCGGAAAAACTGAGCATCAGCACGATCCGTGATGCGGAACAGCGCGTGCAGCACTATGTCGCCGTGTTCAGCGATGTTTCCGCGGCCAAGGCCGACCGCAGGCGGCTTGAACACCTGGCTTCGCACGATGTCCTGACCGGCATGGTCAACCGTGCGCAGTTCCAGACCCACTGCGAAGAAGCCATCCAGCATGCTGCAACCGATCGCAGCGCCGTGGCAGTGCTGTTCATCGACCTGGATGCCTTCAAATTCGTCAACGACAGCTACAGCCATGCCGTGGGCGACCGGCTGCTGAAGCTGGTCAGCGAACGCATCCGGCACCAGTTGCGCGAGTGCGACATCGTCGGGCGCATCGGCGGCGACGAGTTCACCGTGCTGCTGCCGCACCTGAGCTTGCGCGAGGACGCCGCGACGCTGGCCGGGCGCTTGTTGTCCGTGTTGTGCGAGCCTTTCCAGGTCGATGACTATGAAATCGTTATCAGCGCAAGTATCGGTATTGCCGGTTATCCGCTGGATGGCGACGACGCGAAGACCCTGATCGCGAACGCCGACGCCGCGATGTACGCGGCCAAGTCCGAGGAACGCAACGCATGGCGTTTCTATGTCCCGATGATGCAAGCCAACGCGAGCCACCGGATGCTGCTGGCCACGGAATTGCGCCAGGCGCTGGTCAACGATGAATTCCATCTCGCATTCCAGCCCAGCGTCGAGATACGCACGGGCCGAATCGTGGCCGCCGAGGCGTTGTTGCGCTGGCAGCATCCCGAACGCGGCGAGGTGATGCCCGGCGAATTCATCCCCATCGCCGAGAGCATTGGCCTCATCCATCGCATCGACGAATGGGTGATGCACGCAGCGTGCGCGCAGATTCGCGCCTGGGACGCATCGGACATGCCCAGGATCAGGGTGGCGATCAACGTTTCGGCGCGCTGGTTCGGCCACCCGGGATTCGTCGAAAGCGTTCGCCACGCGCTGCAAACCAGCGCGGTCGAACCTGAACGCATCGTGCTTGAAATCACCGAAGGCGCGATGCTGCGGCTGGGCGAGGAAACCGAACGCACGATGCGCGCCTTGCAGGCACTCGGCATCGGCGTCGCCATCGATGACTTCGGTACTGGTTACGCATCGATGGCCTATCTGAAATTGCCATCCGTGGCGTACCTGAAAATCGATCGCTCATTCGTCACCGGTCTGCCTGACAACGCCAATGACGTGGCGATTACGGGTGCGATGCTTGCCATGGCCGCAAGCCTGGGCCTGACCGCCATCGCCGAAGGCATCGAAACCGAAGCACAGCACGAGTTCCTGTTGCAGGCTGGTTGCGTGGAAGGGCAGGGTTTCCTGTATTCCTATCCACTGCCGCCGAGCGCGCTCGAACGCATGCTGCGGCGCAAGCGCCAGCCGGCCGGAGCGAAGTTGAAGCTGGTTCCACCTGTGCGCAGCTGACACCGGGCTGCCGCGCAGATGCCGGATTCCGTCAGCACCCATTCGCCAGGCATCCACGACACCACCGTGGCCAATAGGGAGCGCCAGGATTTCTCCGGCGTCGAAAGCGTATGGTTGTTCGGTTACGGCTCGCTGATCTACAAGGTCGATTTTGCGTACATTGAACGTCGGCCCGCCAGGATCCGCGGCTGGTCACGACGCTTGTGGCAAGGCTCGCACGATCACCGTGGTACACCGCGGCAGCCAGGCCGCGTGGCGACGCTGGTTCCCGAAGCCGATGCGGTATGCGTCGGCATGGCCTACCGGGTGGCGCCCGCGACGCTGGGACAACTCGATTTCCGCGAGAAGAACGGCTACCTGCGTTCCACGGTCACGTTGCATTTCGCGGACGGCCAGGACGTCGAGGGCCTGGTTTACATCGCGGCGATCGACAATGCCGCGTGGCTGGGTCCCGCCGACGAGACGGCGATCGCGCGTCACATCGTTGCGTCCTCGGGGCCGAGTGGCAGCAATGCCGATTACGTGTTCGATCTCGCGACGGCTTTGCGAGACCTCGGTGCCGAGGATCCGCACGTGTTCGCGGTAGAGACGCATCTGCGCGGCTTGCACGCGGGCGACTGACCACTGCGCGTGCTCAGGATTGCGCGCGCAACCGCAGTCCGCGTGGCGTCAACGCCCGTTCCACAAGTTCGAACACGCCTTGCATTGCCAGTGCCAGCAATGCGGCCGGTACGGCGCCTTCCATGATCAGTCCGACGTCGTCAAGGCGGATGCCGGTGAGGATGGGCTGGCCGTAACCGCCGGCACCGATCAGCGCGCCGAGGGTCGCGGTGCCGACGTTGATCACCGCGGCGATCTTGATGCCGGCCAGGATGTGGCGCAGTGCCAGCGGCAACTCCACCCTCCACAAACGCAGGCGTGACGGCAATCCGAGTGCGGCCGCCGATTCCAGCAGGGTGGGATCGATGCCGGTCAGTCCGGCATGGGTGTTGCGCACGATCGGCAGCAGGCTGTACAGGAACAAGGCCGCGATGGCGGGCGTCGCGCCGATGCCGAACAGCGGAATCATGAACACGAACAATGCCAGCGACGGCACGGTCTGCAGGATGCCCGTCAATCCAAGCACGACCTGTCCCAGTCGCCGGCGACGTGCGGCGAAAATGCCGAGCGGCACGGCAATGAGGATCGCAAGCGACAACGAGATCCCGACCAGCGCGAGGTGTTCCAGGGTGTACCGGCCGAGCTGCGGCCAGAATCCGTCCGACGAACCGCTGTCGGCCTGGACACCCAGGAAATCCGCCGCCACGGTGCCGGCATCCTTGCCGTCGAGCTTGACGGCCTTGTTCATCGCGCGCATCTGACTGGCGTCGATGCGTGCCCGCGAGTGCCGTTCAGTGCCGCGACGAATCGCGGCGCGCGCTGCTCGAGATCCAGCCGATACAGGTACACCGCGTCGTAGCGCGGGAAGTAATGCTTGTCGTCCTGGAGTACACGCAGGTGGTAATAGGCGATCTCGGCGTCGGTACTGTAAAGGTCGATCGCGTCGACGGCGCCGGAGGCCAGGGCGCGATAGGCAAGGGAATGATCCATCCCGCGTGCGTCCATCGGCAGGTGGTAGGCGCGTTTCAACCCGGGCCAGCCGTCGGCGCGGTTCATGAATTCGTTGGAGAACGCGAGCTTGAGGCCGGGGTGTCCGGCGAGATCGGAAATGCTGCGGATGTGGAGCCTCGCGGCTTCCTTTTCGCGCATGCCGATTGCGTAGGTGTTGTTGAACCCCAGCGGATCGGTGATGCCGATGCCGAGTTTCGCGAGGCGCCCACGCAATACGCCGATGCTTGCATCTTGGGGCAGGTCGCGCAGCAGTTCGTGGGTGATGGTGCCGGTATATTCGGGATAGGCGTCGATGTCGCCGCGGGTCAGTGCACTCCACAGGATGCGGGTGCCGCCAAGGCTGCGCCGATGTTGAACTTGCACGCCACGCTTCTGTCCGGCAAGCCGCGCGATTTCACCCAGTACCACCGATTCGGTGAAATTCTTGGAACCGACCACGACTACTGGCGCATTGCCGTGGGCGCTGGCCGATATGCCCGCGGATTGCGCCGCGGCGATCAGCGGCAGGCAGGCAAGCGCTAGTGCCAGCAGGAACCGGTTTTTCATGCCGTGCCACCCGGAAGATTGCGGTGAGCGGCGAGGAATTCACGCACGAAGTCATCGGCGGGTGCATTTCGGAAATCCTCGAGGCTGCCATCCTGCAGCACCTGGCCGCGCCGCATCAGGATCAGCCGCGTGCCGAAGAATGCCGCTTCGGCCATGTCGTGCGTCACCATGATGACCGTCTTGCCCAGACGTTCGAAAATTTCGCGCAGGTCGTCCTGCAGGTTGTGGCGCACCAGCGGATCGAGCGCACCCAGCGGTTCGTCGAGCAGCAGGGTCGGCGGGTCCAGCATCAGCGCGCGCATCAGCGCCACGCGCTGGCGTTGGCCACCTGACAATTCGGCGGGGAAGCGGGGCAGGAGATCCGCGTGCAGATGGGTCAGTTCGGCCAGTTCGAACGTGCGCTCGCGAATCCGTGTCTTGCTCCAGCCGAGGTGGCGCGACAACAGCGAAAGATTGCCCAGCACCGTCAGGTGCGGGAACAGGCCGCCTTCCTGGATCACGTAGCCGACCCGGCGGCGGACCGCCAACAGCGTGTCGCGCCGCAGCGGCTCGCCATCACAAAACACCTGGCCCGCATTCGGCCATTCCAGGCCGACAAGCAGTCGCAGGACGGTGGATTTGCCCGAACCGCTGCTGCCGATCAGGATGCTGGTACGGCCTCGCGGGAATGCGAGGCTGACATCGTCGACCGCGCGCACGACACCGAATGCACGGGTAACTCCCTGCAATACGAAAGCGGCCTCAGATTCCTTCGAGGCAGGCATCGTCGATGTCGCGCCGTTTGCGGCCAACCACGGCGTAGTAATACAGCATGTGGCCTTCGATCGACAGACGGTGGCGGTAGCGTTCCAGCCGGTGCAATTTCAAGTAATCGTCGTGCACCATATGCTTGACCAGTCGCGAGAATCCGCTGTCGTCATTGGTATCGAGGAAAGTTTCCTTGATGTTGAAGGCCACCCAGCCATCGGTCTTGACCAGATTGTAGGCGGCAGCGAAGGCTTTCACCGGAATGTCGCCGAAACCCAGAGCGGCCACGGTGGTCATGGCATCGAAGTGCCAGCCCTGCAATTCGGTCAGAAGGTCCGGGGAAAGGTCGGTGAGATCGGCGACGTAATAGGCATCGTAGGCACCGGGGCGATCGCGATCGGCCGCGCGTTCGGCTTCCTCGATGTTGTCGACGCCGACCACGCGTGCGGCACCATGCTGGACCAGCAACTCGCCGACCATGCCGTTGCCGGCACCGACATCGAGCACGCGCATCTGGGTGGGGTCGTCACCGGCCTTGACCGCGGCATCGCGCAACAACTCGGTGAGCTTGGCGGGTGAAGTACATTTGAGCCGCTGGTAAAACAACTGCTCGTACAGCCCTGGGTGATTGTAGATGTCGGCGTAGTCGTGGAACTGGATGCGACGTTCCTTGCCGCCCTCCGTGATCATGAAGTAGGCCTCGGCCTGGCTGGCCTTGGTGAGGTTGTCGGCGGGGAAACGAATGTGATAGCGCTGCGGTCGCATGCTTCTCCTCGGTGGACTCGGGAAACAAACGTCGCGGCCAACAAGGAGATGGCAGCGCACTGCGGCGCTGTACCGAAATTCCCAAGTGCGCACCGTGGCGCGAGCAGGGCGACGCTGAATTCCAAACGTATTGGATGCAACCCGGGATTGCAAACGGAATGTGCCGATGCTGGTGTCGAATGGACTAAGTTGCTGTCGATCCGATTCAGTGCCGCGTGCGTTTGCTGCCCGGGTTCATTTCGACGCTGAGCGTGAAGCTGCGTTGTTCACCCGGCTGCATCGCGCCCACTCCGACCAGGCGCCGTGCGATTTCTTCGCCGCGCTCGTTGCGGATGGTCAACACCATCGAATATTCCCACGAACCGTTTTCGGCCGGATTGCGGAAGCTGCCTTCCACCCGCAAGGGCGTCAGCGCGGCCGGTGCCGCCAATTCACTGGCCGGACCGCCAAAACGCAATTTATGTTTGCAGGCGGGGCAGATATCCGCGCTGGCAAGGATGGTCTCGCGGCAGTGCGGGCACGCGCGCGTCGTGCCCGCGACACCCGCACTGGCGGCTGTCATTTGCCCTGGCCGTTGTTACTCTTGTGGATCTCGGTCACGCCGGCCTTGTCGTCTTCCCAACCGAATTCGGCGTGGCCGCGCATGCGCGATCCCTTGGCAACGCTGAAGGTCCTGGATTTCACGTCACCGGTCAGCGAGCCCGATTGCAGCAGTTCGACGTGCATGGCGTTTTCAATGTTGCCGTTCAATTCGCCGGCGACGGTCACGCGTTCGGCGCGAACGCTGCCGTCGACCTTGGCGCCGTTTTCGATGGTCAGGTCGCCGTGCACGTTGATGTCGCCCTTGAAGCGGCCTGCGATACGGACATGGCCGGCACCCTCGATCTTGCCTTCGATCACGAGGTCGGGGGAAATCAGCGATTCGCTGCGGAGCGGCTGGCAACCGGTGCGGGATTCGTTGCGACCGGCTTGGCCGGATGATGCCGATTCGTCCGCTGCGGGGGTATCGAAGCGCGCCAGGTTCAGGGCTTCCGAGGGATCGGAAGAGGGGGGTTTCACGGGTTCTTTCCACAGGGCCATGGCGACACTCCGATTGGGTCAGGGGGAAGCCGAGCGTACTGCCAAATCAGCCGGAGCGAAACCGAAACATGAACAAAAAGCCGTTTTGGGTCACGGAATTGTGGATTGCTTCTCCCGTAGTTCCTGAGCACATGAATCCGGATACGGAAGGACAACGGCGGGTTGGCGCATTCAGAATCGTCGCTGGCCATGATCGAGCACAGCCGATGATGCCATGCGCCGCTAGACTTGCGGATGACGGGGGATCGTGATGCCACACTCCAAGATCCAGCTAGCAGACATCCGCAGCCAGCATCCGATGTGGGACGACACGACGCGGCCGGTCGCCGCGTCATGTTGACCGAAATCCTTGCGCAGGTATCGCACGAGGCCTTGCAAGGCGACACTTCCTGGACGGGATGCGCTTGATCGGGGATGCCTCCCCCGGCGGCTCCGGTGACGATCGCCAGCATCATCCTGCTGAACGAGGAGAGGACGCATTTCATACAGGAGGTCTGGTCGGGACACATCGATCTGGACCTGCCGGCCGGGCTGCCCTGGCCCGTGACCGTGGGCGCGCGGGCCGCTGCGCGCGCACCGGAAAAAGCCAGCTGATCACCGACTCGGGAGGATTCGGATTATGTGCCGGGCAACAGCGCGGTCAGTTCCGAGTACTGGTTCCATCCGGCATCGCGAACGTCTGCACGGAGTCTGAATCTGGAAAGCACGCGTGTGGATTTCTTCACACACGAAGTCTGCACGGTATTCGATGCGATCGCCGGGCAGGTTGCCGGAGCGATCCATGTAACGCGACTTTTGCGTGAACTGGAAGTGGCCAACCGCAAGCTGAGCGACCTGTCGATGCGCGATGGCCTGACCGGCATCGCCAACCGCCGTTGCTTCGATGAGCGGCTTGCCGAGGAATGGCGGCGTCATGCTGCTGACGGCACGTCGCTGGCGCTGCTGATGGTGGATGTGGATTGCTTCAAGGCGCTGAATGACGCACGTGGTCATTTGCACGGCGATGAATGCCTGCGGGAACTCGCACGGCTTTGCGCAGGAAACGCGCGCGGCGATGGTGATCTGGTCGCCCGCTACGGCGGCGAGGAGATCGTGATCCTGCTGCCGCGTTGCGAACTTGAAGGTGCCAATGCCATCGCGGAGAAGCTGCGCACGGAGGTCGAGTTGCTGGGCATGGCGCATCCTGCGTCGAATGTCGCTGCCTGCGTGACCGTGAGCATCGGCGTCAGCGCAGTCCGGCCGCAGGAGAGTTGTGCATCTGCGGCGCGCCTGATTTCCACGGCCGACGGAGCGATGTATGCGGCCAAGGCCACAGGACGCAACTGCGTGGTCTCGGCCGGGCATTCCTGCCGGCCGAGCGGTCCGCCGGACTTGCAAGCTCGAACCAGTGACCTTAGGTTGTCGTAATGGCCAAGGGTTTCGTCAACGACGATGCGGTGCAGGACCAGATCGACGCGACGGTCGCCGATGCGGTGGCCCGAGTGCGCAGCAAGCAGCACAAGGGCCCGGGCCTGACCCATTGCGAAGAATGCGATGTGGCGATTCCTGCGGCCCGGCGCAAGGCTGTGCCCGGTGTACGTCTGTGCGTGAAGTGCCAAGCCGAACGTGATCGCGAGGAGGGTGTTTTCAGCGGTTACAACCGGAGCGGCAGCAAGGACAGCCAGTTGCGCTGACAGAGCTGAAGCACATTTGATCGGGCTTTGTTCCGTTTATCCTTGGCGGGTCGTTCGGGGAACGCTGCATGAAACGCATCCTGCCGCTGTTGTTGTGCCTGTTCGTGTGTCCGGTTTTCGCGGCCGCGCCGAAGCCGTTGCTTTTGACCCACGTCGACCTGATCGACGGCACCGGGTCGGCCGTACAGCGCGACATGACGATCGAGCTGGATGGCCGACGCATCACGGCGGTGTACCCGAGTGGCAGCCGGCCGATCCCGAAGCATGCGCAGGTGCAGGATTTGACTGGCAAGTACGTGATTCCGGGGTTGATCGACGCGCACGTGCACATCACTGGCGCCGAACCCGACGTTGCGCACTACAAGGCCTTCCTGCACGCGTTGTTGCTGGGTGGCGTGACCGGGATCCGCGACATGGCCGGTGACGATCGCCTGCTGCAATTCTTGGCCGAACAGGCAAACTCGGATGCGTTCGCTTCACCCGACATTTTCTATGTCGCGTTGATGGCAGGTCCGACGTTCTTCAGGGAAGATTCGCGCGCCCAGGAGGCATCGCAGGGCGAACCGCTGGGTTTCGCGCCATGGATGCAGGCCATCGCGGCCACGACGAACATCCCGCTTGCCGTCGCTGAAGCCAAGGGCACCGGCGCCACCGGGCTCAAGCTGTACGCGAACCTGCCGGCGGCGCTGGTCAAGGCGATTACAGCAGAAGCGCATCGGCAAGACTTGCGGGTATGGACTCACGCGACGATCTTTCCTGCCAGGCCGAGCGATGCGGTGGATGCCGGTGCCGACACCATCTCGCACAGCCCCTATCTCGTATGGCAAGCCTCGGCGCACGTCCCGGATGATTACAAGATGCGTGCCCAGGGCGATTTCAGGCACGTATCCCCGCATGCGCCGGTTTTTCTCGACCTGTTCCGCGCCATGAAAAAGCACCGCACGGTCCTCGATGCCACGCTGCTGGTGTTCAAGAACGAGTCCGAACACCATCCCGATGCAGTGGGTGCGGGCATCATGCCATGGAGTTACGCCATCACCCGGCTGGCCCATCAGCAAGGTGTGCTGATCGATGCGGGTACCGATGACACCGGACTGCCGGAGGCCAGGCATGGTCCGGATCTCGATGCACTGCCGACGGTGCATCAGGAAATCGCGCTGCTGGTGCAGCATTGCGGGTTTACACCGCTTCAGGCGATCAAAGCCGCGACCGAGGCTGGTGCAGCGGCGATCGGCCAGTCCGCGAATCGTGGCACCGTCACGCCCGGCAAGCTGGCAGACCTGGTGGTGTTGAACGCCGACCCCTCCCGCGACATCCGCAACACCACGAAGATCGATTTCGTGGTCAAGAACGGACGCATCTACGCGCGCGAATCCGTGCATTGAACGAAGTACTTCATGCTACTTGTGCCGTGGCGTGCGGCATAAATACAATACTTGTCGGTTTATTTTATGGTGGCAGGCATGCAAAAGGATTCCGGTGCGCCGCATACGATCAGTGATCCCGTGATCGTGGTGCGCGGCCTCGACAAGACTTATGAAGGCGGCTTCAAGGCGCTGAAGGGCATCGACCTGACGGTGCGCCGCGGCGAAATCTTCGCGCTGCTCGGGCCGAACGGCGCAGGCAAGACCACCCTGATCAGCATCATCTGCGGCATTGTCAATCCCGGCAACGGCACTGTGACGGTGGATGGCCATGACATCATCCGCGACTGGCGCAAGACGCGCACGGTCATCGGACTGGTACCGCAGGAATTGAAGACCGACGCATTCGAGACGGTGTGGAACACGGTGCGCTTCAGCCGCGGCCTGTTCGGCAAGGCACCGGATGACGCCTACCTGGAACAGTTGTTGAAGGACTTGTCGCTTTGGGACAAGCGTGACGCCAAGATCCTGATGCTGTCTGGCGGCATGAAGCGGCGCGTGATGATCGCGAAAGCCCTGTCCCACCAGCCGACGGTATTGTTTCTCGATGAACCCAGCGCGGGCGTGGACGTGGAATTGCGCCGCGACATGTGGGCGATGGTGCGGCGGCTGCGCGAATCGGGTGTCACCATCATCCTGACCACCCACTACATCGAAGAGGCCGAAGACATGGCCGACCGGGTGGGCGTGATCAACAAGGGTGAGTTGATCCTGGTGGAAGAAACGGGCGAGCTGATGCGCAAGCTCGGCAAGAAGCAATTGCGGCTGCAACTGCATGATCCGGTGACGACCTTGCCGGAAGTCTTGTCCGCCTACCAACTGGAACTCAACAACAAGGGCGATGAAATCACCTACACCTACGACACGCAGAGCGAGCGTACCGGCATCACGGCATTGCTCAAGGACCTGTCCACCGCAGGCATAGGCTTCAGGGATTTGAGCACGCGCCAGGATTCGCTGGAGCAGATTTTCGTGGAACTGGTCAAGGAGGGCGCATGAACCTGCACGGCATCCGCGCGATCTACAAGTTCGAGATGGCGCGCACCGGACGCACGCTGATGCAGAGCGTGTTGTCGCCCGTCGTGTCGACATCATTGTATTTCGTGGTGTTCGGGTCGGCGATCGGTTCGCGCATCACCAGCGTGGAGGGGGTCAGCTACGCGGCCTTCATCATCCCCGGATTGGTGATGTTGTCGCTGCTGATGCAGAGCGTATCCAATGCCTCGTTCGGCATCTATTTTCCGAAATTCGTCGGCACCATCTACGAAGTGCATTCAGCGCCGTTGTCCTATCTCGAAATCGTGACCGGCTACGTGGGCGCGGCCGCCACCAAGGCCATCATCGTGGGACTTATCATCCTAGCCACCGCGCGGGTTTTCGTGGACTACTCGATCGCGCATCCGCTGGTGATGGTGCTGTTCCTGGTGATGACCACCGCGACTTTCAGCCTGTTCGGTTTCATCATCGGTATCTGGGCCGACAACTTCGAGAAATTGCAGGTGGTGCCGCTGATGGTGATCACGCCGCTGACCTTCCTTGGCGGCAGCTTCTATTCCATCCACATGCTGCCGCCGTTCTGGCAAAAGGTTACGTTGTTCAATCCGGTGGTGTACCTGATCTCGGGCTTTCGCTGGAGCTTCTACGGCCTGGCCGATGTCAACGTTGGCATCAGCATCGTCGCGACGTCGGGTTTTCTCGCGTTGTGCCTTGCCGCCGTATGGTGGATCTTCCGTACCGGCTGGCGTCTCAAGGCATGAGTCCGGATGGCGCTTGCGAACAATCGAAATGGAATCGCGTGCGTGGCAGGTTGATGTAAACGCATGTAAACCGCCGTGAACAAGTGTTTCGAGGGTGTGCGTCTGGTCACGGATCGCGTCGGAATCCGCAGGTTGTGTCCGGTTTCGGGCGACGATGGCATTGGTTTTGCTCCCGCAGCCTGAGTCCTTCAGGAATCCGCGTACATGCCCTTCGACGCACTTTCAGCTTCCCGTTTCGCCGCGAACGCCGACATGCGTCGGGTCGTTCGGCGTTCGCACGGATTGCGTGTGCTTGGCCTGGGTCTTGGCGCGATCATGGTGGGCACGGTGCTGTACGGGCAGGATGCGCCGGTTTCCGTGTGGGTGTTGCTGGCCCTGTACACGTTGGTGTGGCCGCATGTCGCGTGGTTTGCGTTGCGTCGCACTGATAGCCCGATGTTGCTCGACAGGCGCTTGTTCCTTGGCGATGCCGCGATGGGCGGGGTGTGGATCGCGCTGATGCGGTTCAACCTGCTGCCCTGCGTGGTGCTGGTGACGATGCTGGCAATGACCTTGATCGCCATAGACGGTAACCGGATGCTGTTGCGCGGATTGGTCGCGCTTGCGCTGGCATGCTGCGTGGCCACGGTGGCGAACGGCGTTGCATTCGAGCCGGCTACCCGCGTGCCAGAGATCGTGGCGTCGCTGCCGATGCTGATGTTGTTCCCTACGACGCTGGGTGTCGTGACGCACGGACTAGCCCGGCACATGCGTGCCCAGAACCTTGAGCTGTTCAGGATGGGCAGTATCGACAGCCTCAGCGGGTTGCTCAACCGCACGCATTGGGAGGATGCGGTCAACGCGGCACTGCACCGCGATCTGCTCGCCCCGGCCGCGATGCTGCTGATCGACATCGATCATTTCAAGGACGTGAACGACGCGCATGGTCATACCGTCGGCGATGACGTGATCCGCCAAGTCGGCGAGATCATTCGCGACAGCTTGCGCGAAGGCGATCTGGCCGGCCGTTATGGGGGCGACGAATTCTGCGTGGTGCTCAAAGGCGCCGAATTGGCTGCCGCCGCGAAAGTGGCGGAAAGGATCCGATCTGACGTGGAGCGCGCGTTATGCGAGCGGATCCAAGGCTTGCGTTGCACGCTGAGTATCGGTATTGCCCGTCATTCCGGATCGACAGGTACCGCCAGCGAATGGGTCAACGAAGCCGACGCCGCGCTGTATCGCGCCAAGCTGGAAGGACGCAACCGATTGATGATGGTGGCTTGACCAGTGGGCTGGGGTGACCGCGCGCCACCGGCTGGTACACCGCATGGTGCTAACATGTTCGGTACCTCCCGCGTCATGCCGGCGGGCATTCCATGGGTGAGTCTTCATACGAGGTAATCGGAGACGTTGCCTGGTTCTGCGTCAGCGGCGAGCAGGACTTCGTTGACGCTGTCCATCGGGTCACCGATGCGATCCTGCGCACCAAAGTGCGCGGCCTGGACAAGCTGCTTGTCGATATCACCCGCATCGCTGGCATCGCACCGCCTTCGGTCGAGAATCGATTCTGGCTGATGGGCGAGTGGGCCAAGGCGGGCAGGGGAGCCGTGCGGCTTGCGCTCGTGACGCGTCCCGAGTTCATCTCCGAGGACCGCTTCGGAATCGCCTTCGGCATGAACCAGGGGTTCATCAGCAACCTCTTCGAAACACGGGATCAGGCGCTCGGCTGGTTGTCACGGCCCAAGGCTGACGCCGGCGAGCCGGATTGAATCATCCGGTCTGCGATGGATTGGTGGCGATCGGTCGGTGTTTCGGAGCAGAATGATCGCTCCCGTCCCCGAGGAGAAGGTCATGCGATTGTCAGGTTACGCGTTGACGGCTGCGATGCTGCTGCCGATGGTGGTGACGGCGCAGCCGCCCGGTTCTGCGCCGACAGGTTCGGGCCAGGCGAATGTGCCCGCTTACATCACCCGGGCCATCAACGACCCCGCGCGGGCCGCCGACCGCAAGGACGACGCGCGCCGCAAGATGGCCGCCGTGATGGCATTTACCGGCGTCAAGCCCGGCGACAAGGTACTGGAACTGGTACCCGGCACGGGCTACTGGACGCGCGTCTTCAGTCGCGTCGTGGGCCGGAAGGGTCACGTTTACACGGTATGGCCGAACGAGACGGCGAAATTCTCGGCCAAGAGCTTCGACAAGTGGCAGGGCCTGGTGAAAACGCCGCACTATGCCAATGTCAGTCTGCTGCAGGAACCTGCCGCGACATTGAGCGTACCTGGCGACGTGAAGGTCGACATCGTGTTCACTTGCCAGAACTACCACGACTACCACGATCCGTTCATGGGTCCCGTGGACATGAAGAAGTTCGACAAGGAGGTTTACGATGCGCTGAAGCCCGGCGGGGTGTTCGTCGTGGTCGACCACGTCGCGCCCGCCGGTTCCGGCACCAGCGACACCAATACCTTGCACCGGATCGATCCGGCAGTCGTCAAGCAGGAGGTGGAATCGGCCGGCTTCGTGTTCGACGGCTCCAGCGATGCACTGATCAACCCCAAGGACCCGTTGAACATCAAGGTGTTCGATCCGTCGATCCGTGGCCATACCAGCCAGTTCATCTATCGCTTCCGCAAGCCGGCGAAGTAAGCCCGCTGGTGTGTATCGAAACGGAACGGGCGGGCCATTGGCCCGCCCGTTTTTCACGCTGGTGGCGAGAGTGGAGATGCGGTCATTGCAACCCATGCCAGATCGCGTCGAGCAGTTCGTCCGTCGGATCGAGGCCCTGCTCCCAGTACATGATGCCGCCCAGGTGCTGCGCCTTCACGAAGGCTGCCTTGGCCGCGATCGACTCGGGATCATCGTAGGTAATGAAAGTGCGTGTATGCGGATTCCACAGCCACGGCGCTTCGGCTTGCGCATCCCAGTGGCGGACAAAACCTGCTTTGCCGATGAAATCGGTTTTCAGGTTAGGCCACGGAATCATGCGGATGAAATTTTCGTACGGCTGGTAAAGCCCGGCGTCTGCGGTGTTCACGCCACCGAATTCACGTCCGTAGAACGCCACGCCAATCACCAGCTTGTGCGCCGGCACGCCGGCGGCAAGGAACTGGCGCACCGCGCGCCCGGTGCTGCGAGCATCCGCCGGTGCGAGTTTCGACGCATGCAGGCCCGCGTGATGACAGGTTTCCGGCGTCATCGCATTGCAGAAGTCGTAGGTCATCAAATTGAACCAGTCGACGTAGCGGTTGATAGTCGCAAGGTCGATGCCGCTGATGAACGGTCCGTCCGCGACCGCGATGCTCAGCGTGTAATGGTCCTTCCCGGCATGTCCGTAACGCGCGCCGGCGCGATCGAGGCTCGCGCGCACGGCCTTCAGCAGCAAGCTGAAGTTGGCACGGTCATCCGCACTCGAAGCGATGCCGGATTCATGGTGGCCCGGGTACTCCCAGTCGATATCGAGTCCGTCCGCATGGTTCGAAACGACCATTCTTGCGGCGCTCTCCGCAAACGCGTGGCGGCCAGCAGCAGTGGCGGCCGCTTCGGAAAATCCGCCCGCGCCCCAGCCACCGACCGAGATGTCCACGTTCAAGGCCGGATCACTTTTCTTCAGTGCGATCAGGGTATCCAGCTTTTTCGCTGCGGCGGTGTTCAACTTGACCCGGCCATCGTCGATTTCCGCAAAGGCGAAGATCAGGGTGTCGATTTTGGACAGGTCCTTATCCTGCGCTGGGTTCCAGCCGGTTGCGTAGCCGATGACGCGATAGTGTCCCGACACTCTTCCGGCCCAGGCCGGAATGCCGAAGAGGGCCAGCGTCAACCCGAACAGCAGGCCCGCACGGACGCGCGGACCTGCATGCATGGACGGCGCATCAGCGCTTGTCGAAGAGGGCATGCACGTCCTTCACGAACATTGCGTCGCTGGCCGGACGCGCGTAGAACATGTGGCCGCCGGGATATTCCTTGACCTGCACGCGGGTCGGATCACCCATCGCCGGCATCTGGTCGACCGCGAGCACCGACACCATGAACGGACAGGACAGATCATCCCAGCCGTGCGCGATCAGCACGCGCAGGTTCGGATCGTTGGCCACCGCCTCGCGTAGTTGGCGAACCGAACCCTGTTCCGCATCGTCGTCGTCGTGCCACAGGCGGCCGACCCGATAGCTCAGCGTGTTGTAGCGGCCATCGTATTTCCAGCCTACCACCTGGGTCACGAAGTTCACCATCGCGGTTGTGGTCGGCGCGATGATGCCGTTGAGGATCGGGTCGCCACTGCGCTGGTGCGGCGCGTACGGGAACGGGTCCCAGGCGGTGAAGTTGGAATCGTAGCGACTGCCGAGCTTGCCTTCGGAGCGGTATACCTCGCGCAGGTAGGCCTGCGTTTCCAGGCGTCCTCCCGAGTTCTTCACGAAGGTCGGATCGAGGCCGGTGAGTTCGGTCACTTTCTTGATCATCGCCGCTTCGGCCGCAGGATCGTTGCGGCCATTCATCAGGGTCTGGGCATATTCGCCGCGGGTATAGGCGATGATCGGCGCCATGTTCGCGGCCGTGAGCTTGCCTTCCCGTTCCAGATGTGCGGCGGCGATCGAGGGCAGGGTGGTCATCCATGCCATCGGCGACACGAACTCGTCGCTCCACGCCATCGGATCGAGATAGGGCGAGAGCAGCACCATGCCGTTCATCGCCACGCCGAGCTGGGTCTGCAGGTAATAGGTGATGCGCGGGCCGCGGAAACCACCGTAGCTTTCGCCCGTGATGTATTTGGGCGACTCCATGCGGCCGTTTTTAACCAGCCAGTCGTACACGATGCGCGACAGATACTCGATGTCGGCGTCGGTGGAGAAGAAGTCCTTGGTCGCCTGCTTGTCGTCCACCAGCGCGCGACTGTAGCCGGTACCGACCGGATCGATGAAGACCAGATCGGTGAAGCCGAGCCAGGTGCTCGGATTGTCATGCAGGGTCGCGGGCGTGGAAGGCGTGTCGCCGCTGACGCCGAAATCGACGACTTTCGGGCCAATCGCACCAAAATTCAGGAACACCGAGGAAGCGCCTGGACCACCATTGAACGCGAACGTCACGGGCCGGTTCTTGCCCGGCACCGTGTAAGCGGTGTAAACCACCTGCGCGATGGTCTTGCCCTTGTCGTCACGAACCGGCAGCCAGCCGACCGTGACGGTGTATTTGAGTGTGCGGCCGTTGACCACCATGCTCTGGGTCTTGTGCGCGTCGGCAGGGAACGGCGGCAACTGGAACGCGGATTCGCCGGCGGCGTGTTTGCCGGAACTGTCGGCATGCGCGAATGGCGCGACCGTGCATGCAACCAGACTGGCAACGACAAACGCCGTCGTGAGGAAGGACTTTTGCATCGGCAGGTTCCCCGTGGAAAACCTGCGAGCTTACCGGCCTGTGCGTACGGGCGACTGTGCTGAAAGGCACGGTCGCTGGACATCACTCCACCGCGCAGGCGGTGGAATGTGATGGTTCAACCCTGCGTACTGGCTGCCGCGGCCGGACTCGCCGCCGAACCGGCCGCTGCGGGTTGTGCCTGCTGCTGGGCATACCGCCCGACTTGCAAGGTGTATCCGGCGCGGCTCCCGGGCGGCAGTGCCGCGGGGTCCGCATAGACCCTGATCGTGTAGTTCGTTGCAGTGCCGACCGGCGTGGACCAATTGTTGACGTTCGTGGTTGCACTGTCGACCAGCGTCTGGTCATTGGCCAGGACCTTGAAATGCACCTTCGGGTTGTTCGAGACAAAATTGACGGCGAGCGTCTGGCCCGCCGCGACTACCACGGTGTAATCCTCCGCAATCCCTTGCGCGTCAAGTGTTCCCGATTCCTGCGCCCACGGGTTGTTCGCCTCGAACGTCACGGGGGTACTCGCCGGCTGCATGTCCGATTGCCCGTATTGGCCGATCTGCAGAGCGTATTTCGCTTTTTCGTCGCGCTGCATGCCCTCGGGCTGGACGTAGACCTGGATCAGGTAGTTGCTGGCCGTCGCGGCCGGCGGTGCAGACCAGGTCGTCGCCCCTGTCTGGTAGGTGTCGACCAGTCGCTTGCCACGAGTCTCATCCTTGACCTTGAAAAAAACGTTCGGGTCACGCGTGACGAGGTTGATCTGCAGGGTCTTGCCGCTCTGCACCGCGACAGAATAATCATGCTGATCGTCGTAACGGCTCAGCGTGTTGACTTCCTGGACCCACGGGTTGTTTGGTTGGAACGTGACGCTGACGGTCGAGTCGGCGAATGCCGGTGCGGAGAGGCTGACACCGGCGACACCGACTGCGGCGGCGATGGCGATGACGGGTACAACGCGGAATGCTGACATGGAAAACCTCGCACTTCGTGGGTTGAGGCGTCTCCGCATGGGACGCTGGCTCTCGTGACCTGAATCAGGGTTGATTCCATCAGCATACAACGTTGCGCGGCATGGTGGCCGCCGTTTGCAGGGCAGCCACCATGCCGGTTCCGGGTCAGTGCCTCTGGCTGCCGCCTTGCTGATGACAGGCTGAACCATCGTCCACTTGCGTGACGGCGCCCGCGGTGGCAGTGATCGTGCGGCTGTAGCAGCCGCCACGCGAATCGGTGAATGTATAACCTTGCGATGCCTGCTGGCCGGTCGGGCCAGTGAAGTTGCCGCTCGCATCGAAGTTCAGGGTATCGGCCGTGGAGTCCGTCTGTGCACGATTGAAGGCGTAATGTCCGCCCGGACCACCCTCGCTGTAGTCGTCAGTGTAATTCTGCAGCACGGTGGTGGCCTGGGTTTCACTGCCGTCGTCCGCTACCTGTACGTTGATGTCCATGTCGAGCGGGAACGACCAGTTCGTCGTCGCGTTCGCGGGCCCGTCAAAAGGCCGGCCGTAGGAGCGCTGGGACGCCGAACTGGTCTGCTGGATGGCCTGCTCGTACTGGGTGTCGCTGGAGATGATCTGCTGGCTGTTGTCGAAGTTCACGTCCTGGACCACGTTCGAAGGGGCCCTGCCATGGGGAGTATTGAGGTAACCCCGGGTAACCAGGCTATGGCGCGACTTGACGTCGAACGCAAAATGGATACCGTCGGGATTGATGGTGTTGGTCTGAACCGGATGCACACCACTGTCGACGTCCTGGGTCAGCGCGCCGGTCAACTGGGTGGCATCCGTGATCCTGGTAGAGCAACAGCGTTGCGGCGGTGTCGAAGTACTGGCTGCTGTTCTGGAAGGCCGGGTCACCGGTCACCACGCCCACCGAGATCGTGTGCGGCTGACCGTTGTCGAGCAAGCCCGCAAACGGCGTGATGTCGATCTTGTACGGGGCGAAATTGAGTGTCTGCACACCCGGTATCGGCCGCCACAGGTAAGGATCGATGCCGCCAGTGAACACCCAGCCGGAGATCGGCACGATGCCGGCAGGCTTGCCGTCGATCGTCACTTCGGCTTCGCGGAATGCCGTGCCGCCGCAACCGGTCAGGTCAATGTAGGCATCGGGACCGCACGAGTACCAGAACTCGTCACCCGATTGCGGTTGCGCCGTGACCTCGATGTAGGCACGGTCGATGTTGGTCGGCAGCGTGAAAGTGTTCGACAGCGGCGTGCCATCGGTGTTGATGTCGGCGTGTCCGGGGCTGCTCGTATCCGGCGCCAGTGACAGCACCTGATCAGGGATTCGCGGCGCAGGGAATTCGGGCGTGGCGGGGTAGAAATCGAGTTCCGCGCTGCCGGTGATCGATCCGTTGTAGGTGCTGTTGTAGATGTTGTAGAGCGCGGCAGCACCCTGCTGGGGCTGCTCGAGCACCGTCGACAGGTCTGTGACGTCGCGTTCCACATGCCAGCTGGGGCTGCGTGAGGCCGAAGGTTCCTGGGTGGTCCCGAAATAGAGGTTGACTCCGCCGATCCCAACGCTTGCGGTACGGTCGTACTGGCGCCCCGTGGTCACGTTGTAATCGGCCTTGAACACGACCTTGTTCCATGGTCCTGCGCATCCCGCGGGAGGCGTGTAGCTGAAGGGGTGATTGGAGTAATCGTCGAACGTTCCGGTCGCCGAATCTGCCGTATAAAGCGTGACCACGCAGGGTGTTTCCGCGGGTACGGGCACCAGCGGGTCGGCCACGGCCACACCCGTCTCGCCAATTGCGATCGGTGGCCCGACTATCGGTTCCGGCGCCATCGCCGCGGCGACGCTCATGGCCACGAGCAGGCTGGCAGTTAGTATTACGGCTTTGCTCGGCATGCGAATTCGCGATGAAGCGTGCATGGGTTCCTCCTCCGACTGACTTGCATGACTCCCCGGATAACCGCTGCAGCCTAGCACCAAATGTGACGGATCGTGACCCCGAAGTCCGTCTTTCCCACCACTGAAACCCGACTCAAGATCACTCTTGGAATCAGACCGACATGCTCACGACCCTCGCTATCCTCGCCGTCACCTGTGTCGTTTCGTTTGCCGCTTTCAAGGACGGCAAGCTCATGCAACGGCTGCTGTTGTGGCCACCGGCGGTGCAGAAGAAACACGAATACTGGCGTCTGCTCAGTTACGGCCTGGTGCATGCGGACTTCCAGCATCTGCTGTTCAACATGATCACGCTGTTCTTCTTCGGGCGCGCGATGGAGGGGCTGTACAACTACGTGCTGGGGCCGCTCGGGTTCCTGGGCTTCTATCTGGGCGGCCTGCTGGTCTCGATACTGCCGACCTACATCAAGAACCGGCACAACGCGAACTATTACAGCCTCGGCGCATCCGGCGCGGTATCTGCGGTGCTGTTCGCCTTCATCCTGCTGTCGCCGTGGTCGATGATCATCGTGTTCGTGATTCCGGTGCCCGCGATCCTGTATGCCTTCGCTTTTCTGGCCTATTCGATCTACATGGATCATCGCGGCGGCAGCTCCATCAATCACAGCGCCCATTCCTGGGGTGCGGCCTATGGGATCTTGTTCACCGTGGCCATGAAACCGAGCATCACGGTGCACTTCGTGCAGCAGTTGCTGCATCCCGCATTCGGCGGATAAACCTGTTTCGCGCGTGGCCATGGCGGGTGGGGTGCCCGGCCGTACGCGTTACAATGACGGGTCTCGGGCGATCACTGCGCCCGCGCATGACTCGACCGGAATTTCCATGAGTGAAACCATCGGCAACGCCCGCCCGGCTCCTGGCAGCAAATTCATCAGTCCACAGGGCACCCGTGCGGTCAAGGACGGCATCCGTCCCAGCGCGCTCAGCAGGGTGCCGGATGCTGAACGCAAGCCGCCGTGGCTGCGCGTGAAATTGCCTGCGGGGGCGAAGTACGAAGAACTCCGCGACATCGTGCGTACGCACAAGCTGTCGACGGTCTGCGCGGAATCGAAATGTCCCAACATCGCGGAATGCTGGGGCCGCGGCACCGCCACCTTGATGCTGATGGGCTCGGTTTGCACGCGCGCCTGCAGGTTCTGCTCCGTTTCTACCGGCAACCCGCACGGCTGGCTGGATCCCATGGAGCCAGCAAACGTGGCCGACGCAGTCGCATTGATGGGTCTGAATTACGTGGTGCTGACGTCGGTCGATCGCGACGATCTGGCCGATGGCGGGGCGGGGCACTACGCGGCGTGCATACGCGCGATCCACGGGCGCATGCCGGAAACCGCGGTGGAAGCACTGACGCCCGATTTCGCGGGTCGTCATGAACATGTCGCGGCAGTGCTGGACGCCGGGCTTGCCACCTATGCGCAGAACATCGAGACCGTCGAAAGGCTGACGCATCCGGTGCGCGATGCGCGCGCCGGCTATCGCAGGACCCTGGACATCCTCAAGTTCGCCAAGGCTTACGCGCCCAGGACCGTGACCAAGACCAGCATGATGCTGGGTCTGGGCGAGACCGACGGCGAGATCGAGCATGCGCTGGCGGACATCCGCGCTGCCGACGTGGACGTGGTGACCATGGGTCAGTACATGCGGCCCACCCGGAATCATTTGCCGGTGGAGCGCTTCGTGACCCCCGAGCAGTTCCAGGGATATCGGGAAATCGCGCTCGGCATGGGGTTCCTGGAAGTGGTGTCGGGCCCGTTGGTGCGGTCGAGCTATCGCGCCGAACGGGTACTGGAACACAACAACGTGGGCCTCGATCCAGGCATCGCCGAAGGGATCCGCGGTTCGGCCGCGTTGCAATGTTGAGCCGAACGTCGGGCGCCCGGGGGATCAGTGGCAGGGTGTCGCCCTCGCCAGCAGGGCTTGCAGCAACGGCGTTTCGGCGATGACAAGTGTTTGTTCCGCCTCGCGAAAATTGGCGGCATCAAGCGGCGGCAGCATCACCTGGCCGTCGCCGACACGACTGAAAACCCTCAGTACGTTGCCGTAGAACGCTTCCAGCAGCTCCGCCTGCCAATGCCCGCCCTCGTTATCGTCGAGTGCGCATGCCCGGAGGTTCGGGAGAGGGATCAAGAGGATACACGTGCGGGCGAGCCGGGTTCATGCGATAATTGCCGCTGCCTGATACTCGGATCAAGCGTATGACGACATGGCACGGTGGATGCCATTGTGGCCGGATCGCCTTCGACGTAGATGGCGAAATCGACACCGTGATGGAGTGCAATTGTTCGCATTGCCGGCCCAAGGGCTATCTGATGTGGTTCGTGCCGCGCGACGCATTGCGGCTGGCGACACCGGAGGCGGACATGAGCACCTATCGCTTCAACAAGCACAGGATTGCCCACCACTTCTGTAGCGTCTGCGGGGTGGCGCCATTCGCGGATGGTGAGCATGACGGCCATCCGATGGCGGCAGTGAACGTGCGCTGCCTTGAAGGTGTCGAACCGGGCGGCTTGAACATTCGGCAGATTGACGGTCGCAGCTTGTAACCAGGCGGGTCCGGCAACAGTGACATCCCGTTTCGATTGACCCAGCTCGCCATGTTTCGACCCTAGCGTCGAGCACGCGACGCGACAACATGAGGAAAGCAGCAATGGCAACACCACGGAATCGCAAACCCTCGGGCAAGACCGCCAAGCAGGCGGCGCGCAAGGCGCCCACAAAATCCCGGGGGACGGGTAGCAGGACGTCGCAGTCCGCGAAGAAGGCTGCGGCGAAGCCCCGTGCCAAGACTGCCAAGGTTGCAAAGCACGTCAAGAAGAGCACGGCGGCTGCGTCCGGCAAAACCTCTCGAAACAGCAAGGGCACGAGCAGCAAGAGCAGCAAGAGCAGCAAGAGCAGCAAGAGCAGCAAGAGCACAAGATCCACCGGCAAACAGGCCTCCACTCACACGGCGACGACATCCAAGTCGTCGTCGCGTCCGGCCTCGGTCAAATCTGCGGCTCGCGCGGTCGCCGCGGCCCGTGCCGGTTCCGCCAAACGCCGCCCGCCGTCGTACATTCCCCGTTCCCGCCTCAGCGATGACTGGATGCTGGGAGGTCCAGTGGAGTTGCCGCGGCAGCCCAAACCGGCCGCACATGCCCCGACCCGGAAACCACCGAAACCGCGCGCGCCGAAACCCAAGGCCATCAGCCACGAACAGGCGGTTGCAAACCTCAAGGCATTGCTGGAATCGCGCAAACGCAAGGATCGAGGCGCGGCCGCCGCGTCCAAAGGCGCTTGATGGAAGCGGGTGCCGTCTTGGCATCCTGAACGGTTAGCATTTCCATAACAAAACTCTTCAGTTCAGATTTAGCGTGGCGGTGAGATACTGGCTTCACCTTCAAAAGGGGAAATCAGTCATGCAAAGGAATTCCGGTTCGGTCCGCAACAAGCTGATGCTCGCATGTGCGCTGGTCGCAGCCTGCGTGCTGGCGACCCCCGCTGCGTTCGCGCACGACGGCTATCGTGGCCACGGCGATCACTCGGCGGACGTGTTGGGCGCACTGGTGGTCGGGGCCGTGATCGGCGGCGTGCTGGCCAGCGCCAGCCACCATCACGATCGCTATTACGACGGCGGCTATTATTACCCGGCGCAGGCCTACCCGTCGAATTACTACGGTGGTTATCCGGCGTATTCGTACCCAGCCTATTCGTACAACGATGCCGGTTACTACGGATACCCAAGTTACGGCGGGGTGCATGTCGGAGTGGTTTATTCGAGCGGAGGCCGTGGTGGCTATCACGGCGGCCGCTACCATGGTGGCTCAAACGCATATCACGGAAACCGTGGGTATCCCGGCCGTGGTGGGCATTACCAAGGTGGCCAAGGACATTATTACTCGCACCACGGGCACTGAATCCAACATCCAGGATATGTTTCCGGGCCCGGTTGCTTGCAACCGGGCCCTTTTCATCGCAAAGCATCAAAACCCGGATTCCTGCGGTATCGGGTTCAATGAGTCTCTCGCCGCGCAGCCCGGTAGGCTTCCCGTAGCAATTCGTGGAAGTGGTGCACTCCGTTCTCGCGTTTGGGATTGAGACGGCCCGCGTGGTAGGAGCCGGATTCCAGGCCGCGTTGCACCATCTCGCACATGTCCACGTCCTGGCGTTGCACCAGATCGCTGAAAGCATGGTCGCTTGCGTGGCGTGATTGGAGATCGGCCGCGCCGGGCGGATAAAAATAGTCGAACGTCACCCGGCATTTCCCGGGGCCAAGCGGGATGACCCGGTTGGTCTGCATCCGGTCGGGCAGCACGTTGAGCAGGGTGTTGGGCCACACGAACCAGTACAACGCCTCGCCGTCGCCGTAGAGCGCGGCGTCGCTCGCCAGCGGACTGTGCTGCAGGGAGTGCCAGCGCGAGGTTTCGACCAGGTAATCCCGGTAGTCCAGTACCCGGTTCAATTCCGGGTGGATGTGGGGAACATGGTATCCCTCGAGATAGTTGTCAATGTAGTTCTTCCAGTCGCAGGCGATGTCGTAACCGTAGTGACGATGAAAGACATAAGTATCGATCGGGCGCCGGCCCAGCCGCGCATCGATGTCGGCGATCAGTTCCGAAAAGGGTGCCCGTGGTTCCAGCGCGGCGAATACCAATCCGCGCCATTCGGCCACGTGTGCTTCAGGCAAACGGATGGCCGCGGTGTCGAAATCGCACGCGCCGTCCATCTCGGTGGCGCTGAGCAGCTGTCCATCCAGTCCGTAGCTCCAGCCGTGATAATGACAACGCAGACGCTTGGCACCGCGGCCGTTGCACAAGGCAAGCGGTCCGGCGCGATGCCGACAGACATTGTGCAGCGCACGCAGGGTGCCGTCGTCGCCACGGATCAGCAGCAACGGCACACCGGCAATTTCATCGACGATGTGATCGCCGCGTTCGGTGAGTTGGTCGGCGCGTGCCAGTAATTGCCAGCCATGCGCGAACACTGCTTGCCGGTCGCGTTCGGCACTGTCGTTCCCGGCATAAAAACGTGCGGGAAGCGCCGATGCACCTTCCAGGGGCTGCGACGCAAATTCGCGTTCGTCGGTGGATGTCGTGGCTTGCTTCATCTTCCCGTTTTCCGCTTGCATGGATTGATTGCGCCGTATCGTCGGCCAGGCCTCGCGGCGCGAGTGCATCATCACATCCGCTGAACGCGTGACTTGTTGCAATTCAGGCGGTGGAGTGTAGGGTATTCGGGAGCCGCGTCGCAGCAAGGGATTTTCGGGCATGTCCGCACAGCCCCAGCCGAACCTGGCAATACAGGATCCTGATGACGCGGCATCGGCGTACCGGCGCGTGCGGGATGCAACCTTGGCCCTGTGCGGCACGCTTGCCCCCGAAGACACCGTCGCGCAATCCATGCCCGATGCCAGTCCGGCAAAATGGCACCTTGCGCATACCACCTGGTTCTTCGAGCAATTCCTGCTGGCGCATTTTGATCCTGGCTATCGACGCTTTCACGATGGCTGGGATTTTCTCTTCAATTCCTATTACCAGTCCGTCGGTCCGATGCATTCGCGGCCGCGACGGGGATTGCTGAGCCGCCCCACGCTCGCAGAGATCGTGGACTATCGCGCGCATATCGACGAGGCGATGCATGCCTTGCTGCAACGGCACGGCAGTGATCGTGAACTGCAGGCGCGTGTCGTACTCGGCTTGAATCACGAACAGCAACATCAGGAATTGCTGCTTACCGACATCCAGCACCTGTTCTCGTTGAATCCGCTGCAGCCGGCATTCCGCAAGATTCCGGAGCTGCCGCAACCGGAACCGCTGCCGTTGCGTTTTGTCGCGGGCCAGCATGGCATCGTCGAGACTGGTCATGCGGGCGCAGGATTTGCCTTCGACAACGAGTTCCCACGTCATCGCGAACTCCTGCATCCGCATGCGATCGCCAACCGTTGTGTCACCAATGCCGAATTCCGGGAATTCATCGACGACGGGGGTTATCGCAATCCCGCGCTGTGGCTTTCCGAAGGCTGGGACACCGTTTGTCGCGAGGGTTGGTCGCAACCTCTTTACTGGGACCATGACAGGGAAACGGTGTTCTCGCTTGGCGGACGCCACCCGATCGAACCGTCGGCGCCTGTTTGCCACCTGAGTTTTTTCGAGGCCGATGCGTTTGCACGCTGGGCCGGGGCCCGCTTGCCGACCGAAGCCGAATGGGAAGCCACGGCCGCGGATCTTTCGGTCGAAGGCAATTTCGCCGATTCCGGTGCGCTGCGGCCGCTGGCGCCATCCAGGATCGATGCCGCCGAACGTGGCCCGAGGCAGATGTTCGGCGACGTCTGGGAATGGACGTCCAGCCCGTACGTGGGCTATCCCGGATATCGTCCGGTGACGGGCGCGCTTGGCGAATACAACGGCAAATTCATGTGCGGGCAGTGGGTGTTGCGCGGCGGGTCTTGCGCGACGCCGGCGGGACACGTCCGGGCCAGTTATCGCAACTTCTTTTATCCCGCGGCACGCTGGCAGTTCAGCGGGCTCCGGCTGGCGAGGGATGCATGAAACCGACTGCCCGGTCCGTGCGTGCGTATCACCTGGACGACCATCAGCCCGGCGAAGGTCTGCTTGCCGACGCCTTGGCGGGGCTTGTCGCATCCCCGAAGCGGTTGCCGTCGAAGTTTTTTTACGACGCGCGTGGATCGGAGCTGTTCGAGCGTATCTGCGAGCAGCCCGAGTATTACCCCACGCGGGTCGAACTGGCGATCATGCGCGACAACGTCGATGCGATCGCATCCGCGCTCGGCCCGCGCGTGCGGCTGGTCGAGTACGGCAGCGGCAGCGGTCTGAAGACGCACATGTTGCTGCGGCACCTCGATGCGCCCGTGGCGTACGTGCCTGTCGAAATATCGCGCAGCGCTCTCGCCGAGAGCGTGGCGAATTTGCGCTGCGAATTTCCGGAAGTCGAGATGCTGCCGGTGTGCGCCGATTTCACCCGCCCGGTTGCATTGCCGCGCGCCGCGCGTGCGCCGCGCCAGACGGTGGTGTATTTCCCCGGTTCCACGATCGGCAACTTCGAACCGGAAGAGGCTCTGCGGCTGCTGCGCCAGATGCGTGCGGAAGCCGGGCAGGGCGGCGGCGAACTGAATGGCGGCGTGCTGATCGGTGTCGATCTGGTCAAGGACAGGGCGATTCTCGAGGCGGCTTACAACGATGCGGCTGGCGTTACCGCCGAATTCACGCTCAACCTGCTGGTGCGTCTGAACCGCGAAGCCGGCGCGGATTTCGATCTGTCCGGATTCAGCCACCGCGCGCGCTGGCATCCATTGGCGGGGCGCATCGAGACCCACATCGTCAGCCTGCGCGAGCAGGACGTGCACCTGGACGGCCGCACGTTTCATTTCGACGAGGGTGAAGCGATGCTGGTCGAGTACAGCGGCAAGTACACTCTGGAAAGCTTTTCGCGATTCGCGGCTCATGCAGGCCTGCGGGTCGCCCGCGTGTGGACCGATCCCGCGCAGCGTTTCAGCGTGCAATGGCTGGTCAACGGCTGAATCGAGACGAGCAACCCGTTTTCGCCCTACCATGCCTTTCGACACCCCCATTCCACGCTGAAATTGGCTACGCTTGAGGATATTCGGGGTAGTCGAGGGTGGGGACATGCGGCGCACATGGGTGGGTTTGGCGTGGCTGGCAATCGCGATGTACGGCACCGCTTTCGCGGCTGCCAACAGCCCTTACACGCGGGATCCGGATCAGCCGGTCGACCAGGCCTACACGGCGAAGATTGCGAGATACACGACACGGGCCGACTTCAATACGCCCCTGACCGATTACCTGCCGGCCTCGAAGACAATCCCGACGCCCGAGGCCGTGCTCGGCGACATCGCCGGCGCGCCGAACACGTTGCCGTACGCGGAAACGGTGTATCGCTATTTCAGGATGCTGGCCAAGGCCACTCCGCGGGTGCGTGTGTACGACATCGGCAAGACCGAGGAAGGTCGCGAGATGATCGCGGTGGCCATCGCCGACGAATCCCTGATGCGGGATCTCGATGCCAACAAGGCGCGGCTGGCCGAGCTGGCCGATCCACGCAAGCTCGGCATGGATGACACCAGGGCCGCGACGATCATCAAGCAGAGCTATCCGGTGTACTACATCACCGGCACCATCCACTCCACCGAGACCGGCGCGCCGACTGCATTGATGGAACTGGCGTACCGTCTCGCCGTGGACGACGCGCCTTACATCAAGTACACCCGCTCGCACATGATCACCCTGATCACACCGGTGGTCGAGGTGGATGGCCGCGACCGCATGGTCGATCTCTACAAATGGCACCGTGCGCACCTGGGGCAGAATTATCCGCACCTGATGTACTGGGGGCATTACGTAGCGCATGACAACAATCGCGACGCCATGGCGGTGACGCTGGACCTGACCAAGAACGTGCTGAACACCTATGTAGGTTGGCACGCGCAGGTGCTGCACGACTTGCACGAGTCGGTGCCATTTCTTTACGACAACACGGTGGGCGACGGCCCGTACAACGCCTGGATCGATCCCATCCTGACCAGCGAATGGCAGCAGATCGGCTGGAACAACATCGAGCAGCTGACCAAGCTGGGACTGCCGGGCGTATTCACGCACGGTGACTTCGACACTTGGAGTCCGGGCTACCTGATGTTCATCGCGGCGATGCACAACGGCATCAGCCGGTTGTACGAAACCTTCGGCAACGACGGCGCCGACACCGAGGAACGCACCCTTTCACCCGAGGAATATGCGCGCACCTGGTACAAACCGAACCCGCCGTTGCCCAAGGTCCTGTGGTCGCAACGCGACAACAACAATTACGAGGAATCCGGATTGCTGACCGCGCTGTATTACTTCGCGCAAAACGGCCAGCATTTCCTCGACAATTTCTGGCTGAAGTCGAAGCGTTCGATCGAAAAGCCGCAACTCGCTGGGCCCGCTGCCTACGTGCTCACCGCCGACGAACAGGACAAGGGCGCGCAGATGCAGCTGCTACAAGCGTTGCACCTGCAGCACGTCGAGATCAGCCGGGCAACCGCGCCATTCACGGTGGAGGTTGCCGACGACACGCAAGGCACCGACGGCGTCCAATCGACGGGACAGGCCACGGCACCGACCGAACCGCCCAGGGTCGCGGCCGTCAAGCGCACTTTCCCGGCGGGAAGCTGGGTCGTCCGCATGGATCAACCGTACTCGCGCATCGCCGACACCTTGCTGGATCGCCAATACTGGTCGCCCGATGATCCGCAGAAGCACCCCTATGACGATACCGGCTGGTCCTTCGGTGATTTGTTCGGCGTGGACGTGGCGCGGGTAGTCGATACCTCCGTACTGAAGGTGCCAATGCAGGAAGTGCCCGGGGACTTCAACCAACCCGCGTTCTCGCTGGCCTCGCTCGGCGTCGAGACGAATGGCCGCATGCCCCGCATCGCCTTGATGCATACCTGGCTTTCGACCCAGACCGAAGGCTGGTGGCGGATGGCGCTGGACAAGTTGCATGTGCCGTACAGCTACATCAGTACCCAGGATGCGTCGCGCGACCCCAACTTGCGCTCGAAATACGACGTGATCCTGTTCGGGCCCGTGGGCTATGCCGGCACGCAGATGATCATTGATGGCCTGCCGATGTACGGCAATCCGATGCCTTGGCAGAAAACCAAACTCACACCCAATCTCGGCTTGATCGATTCGACGTCGGACGTGCGTCCCGGCCTGGGCGAGTCGGGTGTCGCCAACCTGAAGCGTTTCGTGGCAGCCGGCGGGTTGCTGGTCACCTCCGAGGACACCGCACGTTTCGCGATCGATATCGGCCTGACCCCGGGTGTGTCCGTGGCCAGGCAGGGCGACCTGCGCGTGGTCGGCAGCGTGCTGCGCGCCGATCTGGTGGACAGGAACAGCCCGGTTGCTGCCGGTTACCACAGCACTTTCGCACTCTACAGCTCGCAAGGCATGTCGTTCGATGTCGCCAATCAGACCATCGGCAATCGCGGCATCACTACGGCGAAGGATTACCAGCGTCCCACCGGACGCGGCGGTCCCGATGATGCCGACGTACCCGAGGGGCGGCCCTATCAGGCACCGCCGGCACTGCCGGACGTGAAGCCGTGGCAGGCGGCGCCGTTGAACACCGAACAGGCCCGCAACAACCCGTTCGTGATTCCACGGCAGGATCGTCCGGTGGTGATCGCACGCTGGGCCGATGCCGACGATCTGCTGATTTCGGGCTTGCTGGAAAACGGCGGCGCCATGGCGGGACGCGCGGTGGTCGTGGACGCTACCTACGGCAAGGGCCACGTATTGCTGTTTGCCAACAATCCGGTCTGGCGCGGCGAGACGATCGGAAGCTACCGGATGTTCTTCAACGCGGTGACCCATTACGATGAACTGTGAAGCGATCGCTCCTGATCGCTGCGCGGCGAAGCAAGTGGGCACTGATACTTCATCGAGCAATCATCCATCCATGGCGCCGGGCACTGGCCCGGCCTCGCCCCCGACTTTTCACGATAGCTGCTCCTGACCGGGCGCTCGCGCAGGAAATGAATATGGAACCGCGCCGCTGGCTGCCTTACCGATCCATGCAGAGTCGGCATCTCGGGCTCGCCCTCGCCACGGCGAGGGTTGTCGCCTGGGTCGGCATGCTGCTGATTGCGGCCGGCATCGCCTACGGCGTGACCGCTGCCGTCTCGCACCAGGCGACCGGGCTGGTGGCAATGGCACTGGGTATGGTCATCAACCTCGTGGGCACGGGCCTGATGGCCTTGCTGGTGAGCGGTGCGCTGGCGGCGTTGGTCGGTATCGAGGAAAGCCAGCGGCGCCGTCACGAACGGGAGTGATCTTGCAACGGGCGGCAATCATGGCGCGCTTGGGCCGGCGCACTGGCATTTTGATGCAAAATTGCTGTAGGATCGCGCCGCTGAGTTAGCCAAGCCGTCGGGGGACGGTTTGTTTGGGGCCGGTTGCTGACCGTTCTACGATCGCATCGCTGTCTTCACTCTCGCTAGTCAGTGCTTCAAGTTGCGCACGCGTATGCGCTGTTTTCAACCAATCGAGCAGTAAGGAGTCAGTTATGTCGGAGCGTCAGACCGGCACCGTGAAGTGGTTCAACGATGCCAAGGGCTTCGGTTTCATCAGCCGCGAAAACGGCGAGGATGTCTTCGTGCATTTCCGCGCGATCGTTGGTACCGGCTTCAAGTCCCTGCAGGAAGGCCAGAAGGTCACTTTCAACGTCGTTCAGGGCCCGAAAGGGCTGCAGGCCGACCAAGTGCAACCTGCCTGAGCCGCCATTGCCAAGGCAATATCAAAAGCCCCGCAGTGCTGCGGGGCTTTTTTATTTTTTAATCAATAGGATATTCTTCTATTTCAATGTCGTTTGTAGCAAGCGAGCCGTACCGCGCTGGTTACCCGAGGACTATGATCATCGATCGGGCGTGATTTCATTTCGCGCTTTGCCACTCCCCTGGAGCGTCGAGTCTTCCCATGTATTCGAGCTTTCGCGAGTTTTATCCTTTCTATCTCGGGGAGCACGCCGATCGCCGCTGCCGCCGCTTGCACTTCCTGGGTTCGTGGCTGGTCATGGCATCCATTATCTTGGCGGTCGTTGTTCGGAACCCGTGGTGGCTGATTGCTGCACCGATTTGCGGTTACGGTTGTGCCTGGATCGGGCACTTCGCGTTCGAGCACAACAAGCCGGCGACCTTCCGGCACCCCCTCTACAGCTTGTTCGGGGATTGGATGATGTTCGCCGACATCCTGCGCGGGCGGGTGCGGCTGTGACCGCCGGTATCATGGTTGCATGACAGACCCTCGTTTTGTCGGCATCGAACGGCTATATGGCGCGGGCAGTGTGGCGCAGCTGGCCGCCGCCCGCGTGGCGGTGATCGGCTTGGGCGGTGTCGGTTCGTGGGCGGCGGAAGCGTTGGCGCGAAGCGGTGTGGGCGCCATCACCCTGATCGATGCCGACGAGGTATGCGTCTCCAATACCAACCGTCAGTTGCATACGCTGGCAAGCACCTTCGGCAAAGCCAAGGTCGCGGTCATGGCCGAGCGCTTGCGCGACGTCAGTCCCGCGCTCGTCGTCGATCCCATCGAACGATTCGTGACACCGGCGGCACTGGCCGAGCTGCTCGATCGCGGCTTCGATTTGGTGCTGGACGCTTGCGATGCGTTTCGCGTCAAGGTGGAAATGACGGCGTGGTGCCGGCGCCGCAAATTGCCGCTGGTGGTCTGTGGCTCGGCGGGTGGGCGCACCGATCCCACGCGGATACGAGTGCGCGACCTCTCGCGCACCGAGCACGATGCGTTGCTCGGCCTGATGCGCCGCAAGCTGCGTCAGGAATTCCGGTTCCCCTCGAATGCCGTGCGTTACTTCGGCGTGCCGGCCGTGTATTCGCTAGAAAACGTGCGGTATCCGCAAGCCGACGGCAGCGTCAGCGGAACCCGTCCCGAGAATGTTGATTCGCTGAAACTGGATTGTGGCGGTGGCCTAGGTGCCGCGACCCATGTCACTGCAGCCTTCGGTTTTGCGGCGGTCGGACGCGCGCTGGAAATGTTGCTGAAAAGCAAGGCTTGAAGTGATTTCAACTTGCCTTGAGAAATAATCGCCTTGCGTTCGCGGTCGTCGCGGCGGCGAGTTCTTCCGGGGCTTCGCCGCGCAGGTCGGCGACGCACTGCAGTACTTCCGGCAGGAAAGCCGGCTCGTTGCGCTGCCCGCGATGATGTTTCCCGGGCTGGTCGGGTGCGTCGGTTTCCAGCAGCAGGGATTCAAGTGGAATCGACGCGACGACCCGGCGCAGGCGCCGTGCACGCTCGTAGGTCACGGGACCGCCGATTCCCAAGTGGAACCCGAGCCGCCACAGCTCGCCTGCCTGTTCCGCACTGCCCGAAAAGCTGTGTACCACGCCGCGCAGAGGTTTGCCGAACCGGCGCAACTCCAGAATGACCTGTTCGAATGCGCGGCGCGCGTGCAACACCAATGGCAAATCGAATTGATGCGCGATCGCGAACTGGCCGCGCAGCAGAGTCAGTTGCCGCCCGGAATCAATGCCCGGTACGCAGAAATCGAGTCCACACTCGCCGATGGCTACGGCAGAGTGGGTGCCGAGCCAATTCTCGAGCGAGGTGAGATCGCCGTTACCGTGCTGGCTCAGAAAGCAGGGGTGCAAGCCGTAAGCCGGATACAAGCCGGCAACGGATTCACACAGGGCATGCAGTTTCGGCCATGATACAGCGGCGACTGCCGGAACCAGCATCTCGCTGACGCCGGCCGTTTGCGCGGCGAGCAAGACGCGTGCGCGGTCGGAGTCGAATTCCGGCGCATCCAGATGTACGTGACTGTCGAACAAAATCATTGCGAGCGTGGCCTTGGGCAGGGCAAATAGGCGAGTCCAGGTCAACAGGCTACGCTGAAGCGGAAACTGAATCGGGATTCAGGCTTGTTGACGCAACGTTCATTGTCGGGTTGTTTGAATCAAACTGCCATTGGGGCCGATAGGCCGGGAGACCTACTTACATGTATTGCAAATCAGGATTGACTCACGCTGTGCTTGCTTCGCTGGGTATCGTCGCCGTTGTGGCGCTGGCTGGTTGTGGAAGAAACGGCAATCCGCAGGCCCAAGCGACACCCGCAAACATGACCATGGCCACGTCGGCGGCCACCGCGCAATTGCCGCCCGGACAAACGCCCGCGACGAACGGAACCCTTGCCGCCGACGGCCCGCAGTTCGCACAGGTAGTCGCGGTGCAGCCCATCACCCAGTCCGTAACGACCAGCAAACCGCGGCAGGTTTGCCGTGATGAGCAGGTCGCCGTCCCCGAAACCTACAAGGACAAACATCAGATCGGGGGCGCCGTGGTGGGCGGCCTGGTGGGTGCGTTGGCCGGCCATCAGGTCGGTGGCGGCAAGGGCAAGACGCTTGCAACCGTGGGCGGCGCGGCGGCGGGCGCATTCGCCGGCCACGAAATCCAAAAGAATCACCAGGAAAACAATGCGACCAAGATGGAAACCCGCAACGTGTGCCACACCGTCACGGACAAGACCACGTCAACCAAGACGGTGGCTTACGACGTCACTTACACGTTGAATGGGCAAGCCGGCCACGTCCGCATGGATCACAATCCAGGGGTCGGTACCGGCCTGCCAGTCCGCAACGGGGTGGTCGTCGCGAATGACAAACAGGCCGGGAGCTACTACCGGTAACGGATTCCGAGAGTCACGCTCGAAAAAGGAGTGGAACCATGTCGAAACCTGCGTTCGTAAGTTTGTCCAAGTTCATGCGACCGGCAGCCACGCTGGTTTGCATCCTCGCTGCTGCATTGCTGCTCGCCGGCTGCGAACCCGGCTACAACACGCGCCCTGCCGGTTACTACGGCGGGGGTGGCCAACCCAGCGGGTATCAAGGCGGTGGCCGTCGGTGTTACCAGGGTTGCGGCTATGTCCGGGATATCCGCGAGGTCCAGCTGGACAACCGCAGCAACAACGGTGCGGCGCTCGGTACCGTGATCGGCGCCGTAGTCGGTGGCCTTCTGGGACACCAGGTCGGCAAAGGCAACGGGAAAACCGCGGCCACCGTGGGCGGCGCGGTCGCCGGAGGTTTCGCCGGGCATGCAATCGGGAAGCATGCAGGCGGGAATGGGTATGGCTGGCAAGTCGTGGTGCAGCTGCAAAACGGCCAGTACGCCACAGTGACCCAGCGCAATGCCCCACAGGTGCGGGTCGGCGACTATGTGATGATCCGCAACAACGAGGTTTATCGTTATTGAATCCGATGGTCAAAGACCGTTACCAAGCGAAACGAAGAGCCCTCCAGATGGAGGGCTCTTCGTTTCTGGAGCCGCTGGCCGCGGATCAATCGACCGCGTAAAACTCGTGATCGCCGATTGTTGCGATCGGGTTCTTGGCCCATTGCGCGGTGGACCCGAGTCGAATGAAGTGGTCGGCACCGGGCACGACCAGCTTGCGGTCCCTGGCGGGTTCCTGCCAGATCGCGATGGCCCTGCCAGCGATCTGCCACGCTTTGTTCCAGGCTGCCGGGTTGTCGATCGGATAACTCTTCGGTGTGGTGGTCAGGGCGAATTGGTGCGGCGCCGTGACCACTTCACAAAGGGTCTGGCCATAACGGCCCATGTCGAGGCGATCGAGTGCCACCTCGGCAACGGCCAATTGGCCGCGAGTAGGTTGGCTGCGCGCTTCCATGTACACGGTGGCAGCCAGACAGGTTTGGTCGGCGACCGGCCGCGGCAGCAGCGCGATCATGCCGAGCAAAAGGCCCAAGGTCATCGGGTCGTTCTCCTATGCAAGGCACCAGATGCCGGGTCCGGCCGGCATTTGGTTCAAAAACACGGCGGGCCACAAGCCTTGCGCCGCAAGCGGGTGAATATTGGCTCGGACCTGGAAGCGGTCACCGGCAAAGGGCCGGGGCTGGCAGGTACCGCCGTATGCCAATAGGTTTTTGCAATCAGCGTTCGTCGCTGTCATGCGCGCGATGCGGATCCTCCGGACCGCGCGCAAACCGGGCCGCGAAACAGGCCCGGGTTGCTAAGCTGCGCGAAGGGTAGGGGTGTCCCGAACCTCGCGCAAGTGTTCGGGCCTGGAAAACCCCAAAAGAATCCGGGGCATTCAGATTCGGTTACGCATCAAATATCGACACAACCTCATATGTATTATTCAATATATTGATTTGTTTAACTATATTTATCTCGGTTACGGCGAGCAGATCCGCTCCGCTGTCACTCGAAGCGGCATCGAGGATTTGTACCGGCTTGTTGTCGCCGGACGTCAGCCACGCTCCGGGCTGCAACGTCGCGGGGCCGCGCAGATGGCAAAGACAATGCTTGTGCGTGCCCCGGTAATGCAGGCGGGCCACGATTTCCTGTCCGGGATAACATCCCTTTTTGAACGAGATCGCGTCGAGTCTCTGCAATCCCAGCGCGGGCGGCAGGAAGCGTGGCTCGCCCGCAGGCAAGCTGGGCCATCCGGCCAGGATCTCGGCGAGATGCCAAGAGTTCGCGGCAGCAGGGTCGGGCTCGGAACAGGCTTGGCCCAGACGCAGGCTGCGATCGCCGTACCCAATCAAGACGTCCTGCCCATCCGTTTGAACCCGACCCGTTTCCAGGGCGGCATCGGCGTATCCGCCGAACGTCGACGTCGTCACGCTGGCTTGCGAGCGCAGCAAGTAGTGATCGAGTCCCGCGCGCACGCTCTCGGCATCACCGCCACGGAGAACAGCCAGCAGCCGGTCGCCAAGATCGGCGAGATGCATCAGTGCCTGCACGCGCCCTCGCGCATCCAGCCACGCGTTCCACTGCCATTGTCCGGCAGACAGTCGCTGCACGTCTCCCGAAAATTGTGCCTGGGCGAAACGGCGTGCATCCGCGCCTTCGATCAGGATGCAGTTCACGCGGGAGAGAACGACTGAGGGCATAAGCGAAAAAGCGGGACGGGAAAGCGACGATCGATACGTTAACAGCGGTGCGCCGAGGTGCGTGGTGACCGGTGCGACAATGCGCACTTCGAATCGGATGTAACATCACGGCGATGGCAGACACTACCGATACTCCACCCAACGCTGCATCCGATGCGGCCAAATCACCGACGCCTCCGCCGGATGCTTCCAGACGGGAGCGGCCCACGCCTGAAGGCGACGGACTCGATCCGACGCGCTATGGCGATTGGGAAAAGAACGGCCGCTGCATTGACTTTTGAGATCTCCCGCCACGACATCTCGTGAGGGCGCGGGTGCGTTCATACCACGCCGACCGCCGCGGAGATCCTGGCAACGTGCGCGGCCGGCGCGCATTTTCCGAGAAGCATCTGACCCGGATCACGGGACATCATTTCCGCCGCGCTTCGCAGCGGAGGCGAGTTCGTGCGAAAATGGAGAGCGATCGTCGACTGCCCAACCGGCTTGACGATGTTCAACAGGCCGCGATCAGGAATCCGTCCATGCCCAACACACGTCCCTTGTCGCCCCACCTCGGCATCTATCGCTGGCGCATCAACATGTTGCAGTCGACACTGCATCGATTGACCGGCCTGTTCCTTTGCGTCGGCACGTTGCTGCTGGCATGGGGCTTGATCGCGGCGGCCTCCGGCGGTGTCGCATGGAACAGTTTCGTGGGTTTCTGCGCAAGCTGGATAGGGCTGGTCCTGTTGTTCCTGTGGATGTGGTCGCTTTGGTTCCATTTCTGCAACGGTGTCCAACACCTGCTGCGCGACATGGGCCGCAATTTCGGTCCACCCACACGTGATCGTACGCACAACCCGGTTTACTGGTCTGCCGGCTGGGTCGTGATCGCGACCAGCGTCGTGCTGACCATTCTGGTCTGGATATTCCTGGTTCTGCACGTGGGCGGAGGTGCGACATGAGCGCGTATCCGGGGCAGGAGGGCATGCGCACGCCACTCAAGGTGGCGCGCGGCGACGGCGCATCGGGAACCGGCGTCCATCACTGGTGGCTGCAGCGGATCACGGCCGTCGCATTGATCCCGCTCGCGATCTGGTTCCTGTTTTTCCTGGCTGGCCTGATGCACGCCGACTACCCATTGGTCCTGGCGTCAATCGCCCAGCCGGTGCATGCAATCCTTCTGATCGTCCTGAGCGTATGCCTGTTCTGGCATGGCGCGCTCGGCCTGCAGGTCGTCATCGAAGATTATGTCCACAGCCGCTGGCTGGAAGTGACGCTGCAGATCTCGCTGCGCTTCGGCGCCGTACTGGGGACACTGGCTTGCATCATGGCCGTGCTGTCGGTTTGGTTGACCGGCTCTGGCGCTTATTGAATCGGATCACGCTGATTGAATCCCGGGAAAGGGACGGACATGCCTCAAGAAAGTTACAAGGTCGAAACCCATCAATACGACGTGGTGGTCGTGGGCGCCGGTGGCGCGGGATTGCGTGCGACCATGGGCCTCGCCGCCAAGGGGCTTTCGGCCGCCTGTGTCACCAAGGTGTTCCCGACCCGATCGCACACGGTCGCGGCGCAGGGCGGGGTGGCCGCCGCGCTGGGCAACATGGGCGAGGACGACTGGCGCTACCACTTCTACGACACGGTGAAAGGCGGCGACTGGCTGGGCGACCAGGACGCGGTCGAGTACATGTGCCGCGAAGCGATCCCGGCGATCATCGAGCTGGAACATTTCGGCGTGCCGTTCTCGCGCACCCCGGAAGGCAAGATCTACCAGCGCCCGTTCGGCGGTATGACCACGCGCTACGGTGAAGGCGTCGCGCAGCGGACCTGCGCCGCCGCCGACCGCACCGGCCATGCGATCCTGCACACGCTCTACACCCAGGCGCTCAAGCACGACGCCAAGTTCTTCGTCGAATACTTCGCGACCGACCTCGTCAAGGATCCGCGTGACGGCCGCATCACCGGGGTGCTCGCGATCGACCTCAACGAAGGCACGCTGCACCTGTTCCAGGGCCATGCGGTGGTGCTCGCGACCGGCGGCTACGGGCGTGCGTACTTCTCCTGCACGTCGGCCCACACTTGCACCGGTGACGGCGGCGGGATGGTGCTGCGCGCGGGGCTCCCGCTGCAGGACCTGGAGTTCGTGCAGTTCCATCCAACCGGCATCTATGGTTCCGGCTGCCTGATCACGGAAGGCTCGCGCGGCGAGGGCGGCTACCTCACCAATTCCAAGGGCGAGCGTTTCATGGAACGCTACGCGCCGAATGCCAAGGATCTGGCTTCCCGCGATGTTGTGAGCCGCGCGATCACCATGGAAATCCGCGAGGGCCGCGGCGTGGGCGAGCACGCCGATCATGTGCACCTCAACCTCGCACACCTCGGCGCCGACGTGCTGAAGGAGCGTTTGCCAGGAATTTCCGAAACCGCACGCATCTTCGCAGGCGTGGACGTAACCAAGGAGCCGATTCCGGTTCTGCCTACCGTGCACTACAACATGGGCGGAATCCCGACCAATTATCACGGCGAAGTGGTGCATAAGGTCGGTGATGATCCCGATGTCGTGGTGCCCGGACTGTTCGCGATCGGCGAGGCAGCCTGTGTTTCGGTGCATGGCGCCAATCGCCTCGGCTCCAATTCGCTGCTCGATCTGGTGGTGTTCGGGCGGGCCGTGGCCAATCGTTGCGCCGAAGTCATCAAGCCCGACACGCCGCACCACGATCTGCCATCCGACGCGCTCGATCCGACCCTGTCACGCCTCGACAAACTGCGGCACGCGAACGGCGGTACGCCCACTGCCGAATTGCGCACCAAGATGCAGAAGGCCATGCAGGCCGATGCGGCTGTGTTCCGCACCGCGGAGACACTGAGGCAAGGCTGTACGAATATCGATGAGGTGCATGCCGGTTTCGAGGATATCCGGGTCAGCGACCGCTCGTTGATCTGGAACTCCGACCTCGTCGAAACCTTCGAGCTGGCCAACCTGCTGGGGCAGGCGGTCGGGACCATGCATTCGGCTGCACAGCGCCCCGAGAGTCGCGGCGCACACGCGCGCGAGGACTTCCCCGAGCGCGACGACGCGAACTGGATGAAACACACCCTGGTCACGGTCGATGAAAGAGGGCGCTGCAGCTTTGATTACCGGCCGGTGCACTCGAACACGATGGACGACGAAGTCAAGAGCATCCCGCCGAAGAAGCGGGTGTATTGATTGATTGACTGCCCGCAACAGGTTTTTTGCGGGTCGATCCGGTTGGCGAATCCGTTCCCGCCGGCCGGACGATACGAACACTAGGAAGAGGTGACGCAAACGTGGCTGAATTCACGCTGCCGAAAATGTCGAAGGTGCAGAAGGGCAAGTGCTTTGCCGCCAAGCCCGGCGCCAAGAAGGTGCGTAACTTCAAGGTGTACCGCTGGGATCCCGATGTCGGCGGCAATCCGCGCCTGGACACCTACGAGGTCGACGTCACCGGTTGCGCGATGGTCCTGGACGTCCTGCTCAGGATCAAGAACGAGACCGACCCGACACTGACCCTGCGCCGCTCCTGCCGCGAAGGCGTGTGCGGTTCGTGCGCCATGAACATCGACGGCGAAAACACGCTGGCCTGCATCAAGGGCCTCGACGAACTGCCATCCGGAGACGTGAGCGTCTACCCGTTGCCGCACATGCCGGTGGTCAAGGACCTGGTGCCGGACCTTACGCATTTCTACGCCCAGTACGCCTCGATCAAACCGTGGCTGCAAACCGAAAGTTCCCCGGGCGCGCGCGAGCGCCTGCAATCGCCGGAAGATCGCAAGCATCTTGATGGCCTCTACGAGTGCATCCTGTGTGCGTGCTGTTCCACTTCCTGCCCGAGTTACTGGTGGAACCCCGACAGGTTCCTGGGTCCGGCAATCCTGTTGCAGGCCTACCGCTGGATCATCGACTCACGCGATGAGTTCACGGGCGAGCGCCTCGACGATCTGGACGATCCGTTCAAGCTGTATCGCTGCCACACCATCATGAATTGCACCAACACCTGCCCCAAGGGCCTGAACCCGGCCAGGGCGATCGGCGAGGTGAAGCAGTTGCTGGTCAACCGCACCGTTTGACCGAACCGGCGCAGCGGGGAGCCCGTATTGCCTTCGACCGAAGCGCGCCTCAAACGCATCCAGTGGCGCTGCCGGCGCGGCACGCGCGAACTCGACGCCCTGCTGGGTAACTGGCTGGAGGCGCATGCTGCATCCATGGACGCAACCCGATTCGCGGCTTTCGATGCCTTGCTGGACCAGCAGGATCCGGAACTCTGGGACTGGCTGATGGGCCACGTCGAGCCGCCGCGCGCGGACTGGCGAGCGATCGTGAATGAAATCCGCCAACAGGCTGGGCTGGGTCCGTGACGACGGCACCAGCGATCGGATTCCGTTGTCGGGTTTCACCGACGCTGGTGATCTTGACGGTGCTGGTTTCGGTGCTGGCCGTTGTCGCCGTCTTGCTCGCCGCGTTGCCGCATTGGTTGCACGCCGGCCTGATCGCGTGCATCGGCGGGTATGCCGGCGCGGCATTGTTCCGTTTGTTGCGTCCGCGTATGCGTTCCATGCTTTGGCGTGCCGACGGCAGCGTCGACCTCGTGCTGCACGACGAAGAGGGCAGAACGGTCCAGGGTATCGTGCAGAACGCGCGTGTCATGGGCCCGCTGGTGGTTTTGACCGTACGCTGGCCGCCACGCGAACGCACGCACCTGTGGTTGCTGCCCGACAACCTCGACGGCGATACCCGCCGCAGGTTGCGGATGCGACTTGGCGCCGGTGCCGTCGGCGACCTGGTGTCGGGGAACGCCGACAACGATTGATGGTCTGAACCGCTTGCTGCGCGTGCGCTTTTCCTTCACGCTGCGCCGTGGCCCGGGCTTGCGATGGCCGGCACGGCTGCCAACCCCTGGTCCCGAGTCCCGGCTCTTTCACATGTTCCGTCCCCTCGAACTCTTCATCGGCACCCGCTACATCCGCGCCAAACGGCGCAACCACTTCATTTCCTTCATCAGCGTGGTGTCGATGCTGGGTTTGGTCATCGGCATCACCGCGTTGATCACGGTGATTTCGGTAATGAACGGTTTCGATGGCGAACTGCGCTCGCGCGTGCTTGGCATGGTGTCGCAGGCGACCGTCAGCGGCGTCGCCGACAGCATGCCGAACTGGCGCAAGGCGTTGGCGATCGCCGAGCAGAATCCGCACGTACAAGGCGCCGCGCCCTACGTCCAGCGCTACGCGCTGCTCAATGGCAACGATGCCAGCCAGGGTGCCGTCATCCGCGGCATCCTGCCCGATCAGGAGGCCAAGGTCGACACCGTCGAGTCAAAGATGATCGCCGGCAAGTTGTCGGCGCTGACCAAAAACTCCTGGGGCATCGTGCTGGGCCGTGACCTCGCTCTGCAGCTCGGCGTCAATGTCGGCGACAAGGTGGTCGTGTACACCGCCGCAGCAAACGTGACGCCGATAGGCGTCATTCCAAGATTGCGGCGTTTCACCGTGGTCGGCATCTTCGAAGCGGGCATGCAGGAATACGATTCCGGTCTGGCCATCATGAACATGCATGATGCCGAAACGCTGTACCGCATGAGCGGGCCGAGCGGCATCCGCCTGAAGCTTGATGACCTGTTCGCGGCCAACAAGGTCGCAATGACCCTTGCGAACAAACTCGGCGACGCCTATCGCGTGCAGGGCTGGATGCAGCAATACGCCAACTTCTTCAAGGCGATCGCGATGGAGAAGGTGGTTATGTTCATCATCCTGTCGCTGATCGTCGCGGTCGCGGCCTTCAATCTGGTTTCTTCGCTGGTGATGCTGGTGACCGACAAGCAATCGGACATCGCGATCCTGCGCACGCTGGGCGCAACCCCGCGCAGCATCATGGGCGTATTCATGATCCAGGGCATCCTGATCGGCCTGATGGGCATCGTGATCGGCGGCGTTTGCGGCGTGGCGCTGGCGACTTATTTGCCCGCGATCGCGGACTGGATCCAGAACGTCACGGGGTACCAGTTCCTGCCCGAGTCGGTGTACTACATCAACAGCGTGCCGAGCAAGCTCGAATGGAGCAGCGTCGGCTGGATCACCGGCATGGCCTTCCTGTTCTCGCTGCTGGCGACGATCTATCCCGCTTGGCGGGCGTCGCGCACGCAGCCTGCTGAGGCGTTGCGCTATGAGTGAACCGGCTCCGGACATCCGGGGACAGCCCGCTGGCGCGGGCAGCGTCGTGCTGCGCGCGCAGCACATCGCCAAGACCTACAAGGAAGGCAAGCTGCGCACGCCTGTCCTGCATGACGTGGACTTCGAACTGGCGCGTGGCGAGACGCTCGCGATCGTCGGCGCCTCGGGTTCCGGCAAGAGCACGCTGCTGCACATCGTGGGTGGGCTGGATACGCCAACCAAGGGTTCGGTGGTGCTGGAAGGCCGGGAGCTCTCGAAATTGCCGGACGCCGAACGCGGACGCGTACGCAACCGTTCGCTCGGGTTCGTATATCAGTTCCACCACTTGCTGCCGGAATTCACGGCGCTGGAAAACGTCGCGATGCCGCTCCTGATCCGCGGCACGGCGATTCCCGAAGCCCGCGAGCAATCGCAGGCATTGCTGGAACGCGTCGGACTGGGGCACCGTCTCGAACACAAGCCAGGAGAACTTTCCGGCGGTGAGCGCCAGCGCTGTGCGATGGCGCGGGCGCTGGTGACGCGGCCAGCCTGCGTGCTGGCTGACGAACCGACCGGCAACCTCGACGAACTTAATGCTGCCGCGTTGTACGAGTTGATGCTGGAACTCAACCGCGAGATAAGTACCAGCATCGTGCTCGTCACGCACGACAAGAGCATCGCACACCGGTTGGATCGCGTGCTGGAGCTCACCGGCGGGACACTGCAGCCCATGCCGGACGACGGTTGAACCGGCATGAACGCGCGCATGGAACGCCGCGCTGAACACTCCCGACCGGGAATTCTGACCGGTGCATTGGCGATCCTGGCCGGTGCGGTATTGGTGCAGGGATTGCCGGTACTACCGCCACGCTGGATGGACGCGTTGCTGGCCGGCATCGCCTTGATGGGGGTGTTCGCCTGTTTCCGCTGGCGTGTGTCGCCCTTCCTTTGGTGTCTGCCGATTGCATTGGCGGCATTCGCGTGGACCGCATGGCGTGCCGATATCGCCATGCATGCACGCATGCCGCACGGACTGGAGAAGCAGGACATCCTGGTCACGGGCAGGGTTTCCGGCCTGCCTGAAGCGCAGGAAGACTCGACCCACTTCGAGTTCGATATCTCGCACGCGCGCTTGAAGGGCCATTCAGTGCCCGTGCGCGGTCGCGTGCGACTGTCCTGGTATGCATCGCGTCATGGCCGGCAGCCGGCTATCCCGCCCTGCTCGAAATGGCGCATGCGCGTCCGCATGAAACGCCCCCATGGGCTGGTCAACCCGGGCGGAATGGACTTCGAACGGTCGGCCTTGCAGCAAGGCATCATCGCGACGGGTTACGTGCGCGAAGATACCGCCGATGCGATGCTCGACAAAAGTGCTTGCGTGGACGGCATTCGCGCGCAGGTTGCACGCGCCATCGCTGCAGCCCTGCCGAATGACACACACGCAGCACGTTTGTTGCAAGCACTTTCCGTCGGCGACGAGCATGCGCTGGACGAACACGACTGGCAGGTGGTGCGGGCGACTGGCATCAGCCATTTGATCGCGATTTCCGGCTTCCATGTCGGCCTTGCTGCAGTGTTCGGTGCGTTGCTCGTGAGGCTGGCATGGTGGCTGTTCCCGTCGCTGGGACTGCGTTTGGCGAGGCCACTGGCGGAAGCCGCCGTAGCGTTCCCGGCGTCGCTGGCCTACGGCGCGCTGGCGGGGTTCGGGCTGCCGACCACGCGGACGCTGCTGATGATCGCCGTTGTGGCGGGATGGCGGCTGTTGCGCCGTGGCTCGGGCTTCGGCGAGGGCTTCGGAATGGCGCTGGCTGCGATCCTGATCGTCGATCCGCTGTCGGTGCTGTCGGCGGGCTTCTGGCTGTCGTTCGCCGGCGTGGCGCTGCTGGCGTGGACGCTGGCAAGGGATTCGGGCTGGCGCGGACACCTCAAGGAAATCGGGCTGGCGCCGCTGCTGATGACGTTGGCGTTGCTGCCGCTGACCGTGTGGTTTTTCGGACAGACGTCCCTGGTTGCGCCGATCGCCAATCTCGTGGCGGTGCCCTTCGTCAGTTTCGTGATCGTGCCGGTCGATCTGATTGGTTGCGCGCTGTTGTTCGCGTGGCCGCGGGTCGGCCAGTTGCTGATGCACGTGTGCGCGCATCTGGTCGATGCCTTGTGGTGGCTGCTGGTGCATCTCGCGGCGTGGCCCGCTGCCATGCAGTATCTTCCCGAAACGTCATTGCTCGCGTTCGCATTGGCGTGCCTGGGGGCAGCCTGGTTGCTGGCACCGCGCGGCGTGCCGGCGCGGGCACTCGGACTGCTGCTGTTCCTGCCTCTGTGCAGGCCACCGCACCCGCAGCCGGCGGATGGCGCTTTCCGTGCGACGGTGATCGACGTGGGACAGGGGCTGTCGGTGCTGGTGCGCACGCGCAGTCATGCAATGCTGTTCGATACCGGCGCCCGTTATCCGTCCGGTTTCGACCTTGGCGAAGCCGCGGTGGTGCCGACGCTGCATGCGTTGGGCGTGACGCGATTGAACACGCTGATCATCAGCCACGGCGACAACGATCATGCCGGCGGCTCGATTGCGGTGCTGGCGGCGTATCCGGACACGCCGACGTGGGGTGGCGAGCCGGCGCGCGGACCCGTGCCGATGCGGCAATGCCATGCCGGCCAGCAATGGCGATGGGACGGCGTGGGCTTCAGGGTGCTGTGGCCAACCACGCCGGTGACGATGCACGGCAACGATGCCGGTTGCGTCTTGCTGGTGACGGGCAAAGGCGGCCGTCTGCTGTTACCCGCCGATACCTCGTCTCGGGTGGAACCGGAGATCGCGCGTGCCGTGCCACCCGGGCCGCCGCTGGTACTGATCGCGCCGCACCATGGCAGCAAGACCGCTTCAAGCCGTGCCTATCTGGAAGCGTTGCAACCCCGCATCGCGGTAGCCTCGACCGGCTATTTGAACGGCTATCACCATCCGGCGGCGTCGATCGTGGCGCGTTATGCAAGGCTTGGAATTCCCCTCTTGAATACCCCGTATACCGGAGCGGTGCGTTTGGCATTCCCGGTCCGGAAACCACCCCGGCTCCTCTCCGAGGAACGTCGGCGACAAGCCCGGTACTGGCGCGAAATGGCGCCGAAGCGGTCGACCGCATCACGCTGATGCCGGCGTACACACTGGTATCATGCGGCGAAATTCCACGTGTTGGCGGAGCTTCAAGTGTTCGAAATCCTGAAAGCGGGCGGGTGGGGCATGCTGCCCATCCTGGTCTGCTCGGCGGTGGGCCTCGCCATCGTGCTGGAGCGGTTCTGGACGCTGCGCCGCAATGCCGTGCTGCCGCCGGGTTTGGGCGAACAGGTGCGCGGCTGGGCGCATTCGCAGCAGCTGAACCCGTCGCACATCCAGGCCTTGCGCGAGAATTCGCCGCTCGGGGAAGTGCTTGCCGGCGCGCTGGACGTCCGCGACCGTTCGCGCGCGGAAATCAAGGAACGCATCGAGGATACCGGTCGCCATGTTGTGCACGGCCTCGAACGCTATCTCAACACGCTCGGAACCATTGCGCTGATCGGTCCGTTGCTGGGTTTGCTCGGCACGGTGTTCGGCCTGATCCGCATGTTCCTTGCGGTGATGGTGTCGGGCGTTGGTGATCCCATGAAGATGGCGGGCGGGATCGGCGAAGCGCTGGTGTGCACGGCCGCCGGCCTGGTCGTTGCCATTCCCGCCTACGTGCTGCATCGATATTTCCGTTCGCGGGTGCGTGGCTACGTGGTGCAGATGGAAAAACAGGCAACCGCTCTGCTGGACGAATTGTCGGCGCCGCGGCCGACTGCTGCCGAGACACACGCGGCAGCGGCGTCAGCAACGCCGCGTCCTGCACGCGTCGTGGGCTGACATGCGCATCGGCAACGACAACGCCGACGAATTCGAGATCAACGTGGTCAGCCTGATCGACGTGCTGCTGACCCTGTTGATGTTCTTCGTGCTGACCACCACCTTCGTGCAGCAGGGACGCCTGAAAGTTTCACTGCCACAAGCCAGCGAAACTCCGACGGCAGCGGCGGCAAACACGCTGGTGATCGTGATCGACAGACAAGGCCACTATTTCGTGGGAAACAACCGTGTGCTTGGTGATGACGAAGACACGTTGCAGCGTGCGATCCAGGCCGTGGCCGGCAGTGACCATTCGCGGCCAATACTGTTGCGGGCCGACGCCATGACGCCGAACCAGGCGGTGGTGACGGCGATGGATGCGGTGGGTCGCCTGGGCTTCACGCATATGTCGATCGCGACCGCGCCGTCCACCGGGCCCGCCTCGCCATGAACGTCCCCGGCGCACGCATCGAATCGGATGCGACGATCTACAAACGTCTTCTCGGACTGTTGCGTCCTTTTCGTACTGCCGTCCTGGTCACGATGCTGGCGATGGTGACAGATGCCGCATGCATGACCGAGTTTGCAAACAAGATCAAGCCGCTGATCGACAAGTTGTTCGTCGATCGTGACCCGTACGTGATCTTCTGGATGCCGATCATCATCGTCGCCATCTTCTTCGTGCGCAGCATCGCGGTCTACATCGAAACCTACGGCACCGCCTATGTCGGTCGCGGCGTGGTGCAGAACATGCGACGTCGCATCTTCGACAAATATCTGCAGATGCCCGCCGCGTTCTTCGACGGTGAATCGTCGGGCCGGCAGATTTCCCGCATCACCTATACCAGCGAGCAGGTGGCCCAGGCCACTACCGACTCGGCAAAAACCGCGATCGTCGATGGCCTCACGGTAGTCGGGTTCGTGTACGTGATGCTCAAGACGAACTGGCAGCTTTCCTTGGCGTTGTTGGTGATGGTGCCGTCGATCGGCGTGCTGGTGACCTACGTCAGCCGTCGCTATCGCCGCATCAACGTGACGATCCAGGACGTGGTCGGCCACGTCACCGGCGTGGTCGAGGAAGTGGTCGGCGCACACCGCGAAGTCAAGGTATTCGGTGGACAGGACTATGAATCAAAGCGTTTCGACGAGGTCACCGATCGCGCGCGCAAATTGAACGTCAAGGTTGCGGCGACCAATGGCCTGTCGACCGCGTTCGTGCAACTGGCCGCGGCAATCGCGCTGGCGTTGATCGTGTTCTTCGCGACACGTCCGTTCATGCTCAACGCGAAACTCACGGCTGGTGCGTTTACCACGCTATTCATGTGCATGGGCGGCATCCTGCCTTCGCTGAAGCGCCTCACCACGGTGCAGGCGAACATCCAGCGCGGACTCGCGGCCGCACAGGAGCTCTTCGGGATCCTGGATGCACCCGTGGAACAGGACCATGGCGGCCTGATCCTGCAAGATTGCCGGGGCGATTTTGAATTCCGTGATGTGCGGCTGACTTATCCCGGTGCGCAAACGGAAGCGTTGCGCGGTATTTCGATGCGCTGCATGCCGGGCCGCATCACTGCCCTGGTCGGACGTTCTGGCAGCGGCAAAAGCACCATTGCGCATTTGATCCCGCGTTTTTACGAACCCACGAGCGGCCAGATCCGCCTGGACGGACAACCGCTGGATGGCTATTCGCTGGCCAGCTTGCGCAGGCAGATCGCCTGGGTCGGCCAGGACATCGTGCTGTTCGACGACACCATCGCGCGCAACATTGCCTACGGCGAACTGGCAGACACCGACGACAAGACCATCGTCGAAGTGGCAGAGGCCGCCAACGCGATGGAGTTCATCCGCACGCTTCCGGATGGCATCCACAGCAGGGTGGGCGAGGGCGGTTCGCTGTTGTCGGGCGGCCAGCGGCAACGCATCGCGGTCGCGCGCGCGCTGCTCAAGAACGCGCCGATCCTGGTACTCGACGAGGCGACCAGCGCACTGGACACCGAATCCGAACGACTGATCCAGGACGCGCTGTCGCGCCTGATGAAAAATCGCACCACGCTGGTGATCGCGCACCGGCTTTCCACGGTCGAACACGCCGACCAGATCGTGGTGCTGGACGCGGGCCGCATCGTGGAGCGGGGCACGCACGCAGAACTCCTGAAGCAGAGCGGCAAGTATGCTGCGCTGTATCACCTGCAATTCCGCGAACCCGCCGCGGCCGCGTGACGCCGGTAAGCACCGTGCCCGTCGCCGACAAGTTGCAGCAGCGCTGGTATTCGCCGGATGCTGCGCCAACGTGGTGGTCGCTTCCCCTGGCGACCGTTTACGGGATCGCCTCCGGCGCGCGACGGTGGCTGTACCGCCATCGCTGGCTGCGCGTGCGACGCTTGCCAGTGCCGGTGCTCGTGGTCGGGAACCTCGTGGCCGGTGGTGCCGGCAAGACCCCGTTGGTCATCGCGCTTGTCGAAGCCTTGCGCGAGCGGGGCTGGAAGCCGGGCGTGGTAAGCCGCGGTTATGGCGGATCGGCCACTTCGCCCGTGTTGCTCGATGCTCGGGCCGATCCCGCCGTGGTCGGCGACGAGCCTGCGCTGATCCGCGAGCGCACGGGCGTGCCGGTCGCGGTCGGCCCGAAACGCGTTGCGGCTGCACGATTATTGCTGACCCAGGGTGTCGACGTGATCGTCGCGGACGATGGCCTGCAACATTACGCGTTGGCGCGTGATGTCGAAATTTGCGTGGTCGACGGCGTGCGCAGGCTGGGCAATGGACGCTTGCTGCCTGCCGGGCCATTGCGCGAGCCCGGAGTGCGTCTGCAAGAAGTCGATTTCGTGGTCGGCAACGGCGGCGAGCCCCGCGAGGGCGAAATCCCGATGCGACTGGTGCTGGCCGATGCCATCTCGATCGCCGATCCTGATCGCAAGTTGCCGCTTGAGCATTTTTCGGGCAAACGCGTGCATGCAGTCGCCGGCATCGGCCATCCCGCGCGCTTCTTCGACGCCTTGCGCGCCCGGGGCATCGAGCCGATCGAGCATCCATTTCCCGACCATCACCCGCATGCGGCGTCGGATTTCGACTTCGGCGACGACCACCCCGTGCTGATGACGGAAAAGGACGCGGTCAAGTGCTCCGCGTTCGCACGCGAGCAGTGGTGGTGTGTGCCCGCGACCGCCGCCTTGCCCCCGGCGTTTTTCGATGACCTCGCGGCAAGACTCGAACAATCAGTGCGCAAGTGAAATCATCGCTGCCATGGTTCAGTACCCCATCAGCCCGGCGGTGAAATGGTGGGCGTTCAACCAAACGTGGGTGAGGATGCTCAGCACGTAACCCAGGCCGATCGCCCAAGTCCAGCGCAAATGCGACATGAAGGTGTAGCGTCCGCGCGAGGCACCCATCAGGGCCACGCCGGCCGCCGAGCCGACCGAGAGCAGGCTGCCGCCGACACCGGCGGTCAGCGTCACCAGCAGCCACTGACCGTGATCCATGGGCGGACTCATTTGCAGCACGGCGAACATGATCGGGATATTGTCGACCACCGCGGAAAGCACGCCGATCCCGGCGTTGGCGAGGGTATAGCCCAGGCCGCCGTAGAGATAGTGCGACGCAAGCTCCAGGTATCCGAACGCCGCCAGTCCGCCGACACAGCCGAACACGCCGTAGAAGAACAGCAACGTGTCCCACTCGGCATTGGCGATGATCTTGAAGATCGAATAGCGGTTGGGTTCTTCGACCCCCTGCGCCAGGGCGTAGCGATATTCGGAGCGCTCGATGCGCGTGGCCAGCAGGTTCAGCAGCGCCAGCCCGGTCAGCATGCCGAATGCCGCGGGCATGCCCAGCCATTGCTTGGCGGTGACCGTGATCAAGATGGTCAGCGCGAACGTCGCGCAGATCGCAAACCCGCCACGCTTGACCGAGGCGTGGCTGTCGGGCACGGCCGGCTGGCCACCCGGCAGCGCCAGGAACATCAGCAACGCGGGCACCAGCCAGTTGACCAGCGAGGGGACGATCAGGGCGAAGAATTCCAGGAATTCGGCCTTGTGCGCCTGCCACACCATCAACGTGGTGATGTCGCCGAACGCGCTCCAGGCGCCGCCGGCATTGGCCGCGACCACCAGGTTGATCAGCGACAGTGTCGTGAACCGCTGGTTGCCCGCGCCGACCGCCAGCACCACCGCCGACATCACCAGCGCCGTGGTCAGATTGTCCAGTACCGGCGAAATCAGGAACGCCAGCAACCCGGTGATCCAGAACAGTTGCCGGTAGCTGAGGCGAGCCTTCACCAGCTTCATGCGTAAGGCTTCGAATACGCCGCGCTCGCCCATCGCGGTCACGTAGGTCATGGCCACGACCAGGAAGAAAAACAGCTCCGCGTATTCCAGGAACATCACGTCGAATGCCGCACGGGCCGTCGATGGGTATTTGCCGGGCGCGGCGGTCCACCATGCGAGCAAGCCCCAGATCAGCCCGGCAGCCAGCATCACCGGCTTGGACTTGGCGATGTGGATGCGGTTTTCCAGGATCACGGCGACATACGCCAGCACGAACAACGCCACGGCCAGCCAGCCGACGGGTTCCCCGGCAAGGTGGAAATTGGGTTCCATGGTGGTGCTTCCGGCCACTGCGGCCGTGCTGGAGGCGGCAGCCAGAATCCAGGTCATTGATGATTCTCCCGGCATGCATCGACGTATGGCCAAAGCCTAACAGCGGCGCCCGGTGATACGAGCACGAAGCACTCAGGTCGCGGTCTCGGGCGTTTCGACTGGGCGCCGCAGCGGACGATCATGGCGCAGGCGGGTGAACACGTACACGCCTGCCAGCGGCATGGCGGCCATCACCAGCACCGCGACACGGAAACCTTGCACGTAGGCGGCGGGGTCGTGATGGCGGCCGCCGAGAAACACCGCCAGCAGCCACGACGACAATGCAATGCCGAAGCTGATCACGAGATATTGCACGGCGGAAGTCAGCGACGATGCCTGGGCCGCGCGTTCGGGTGCGAGATCCACGAAGGCGAGCGTGTTCATCGAGGTGTACTGCAGCGACATCACGAAACCGTAGGCGAACATCAGCGCCGCGATCGCCCACCACGGCGTGGCCGCGTCGAGCAGCGCGAAGGCGGCCAACAGCAGGGTTGCGAGGGTGGTGTTCACGAACAGGGTATGTCGATAACCGTAACGCCCCAGGATGCGGGTGATCAGCGGCTTCATCAGCACCATTGCGGCGGCCTGCGGCACGACCATCAAGCCCGCGGCGGTCGGTGTCCAGCCGCAGCCGACCTGCAGGAACAGCATCAGGACGAACGACAGCCCGGCCGTGCCCAGCCGCGTACACATGCCGCCGCCGAGCGCGATGCTGAAGCTGCGCACCTTGAGCAACGTAAGGTCGGCGATGGGGTGGCGTGCGCGGCGGCTGTAGCGCCAGTAGACGAATCCGCAGGCCAGGCCGATCGTCGCGGCGATGCCGGCGTTGCGGTAGGTCGCCGTCGCCACCGGTTTCCGCGGCGACCAGCAGCATGCCTGAAGCGAGCGCGAACAGGGCGAAGCCGATCCAGTCGAACGGCCGTCGCTCGCCGCGGAAATCGGGCATCTGGTGGCGGTTGAGCCACAGCCCGACCAACCCCACCGGCACATTCACGAGGAAGATCAGGCGCCACGATGCGTACTGCGACAAGACGCCGCCCAGCAGCGGCCCCACCACCGGACCGAGCAATCCGGGGATGCCCGCGGTGCTCATCGCCGCGACGAAATCCCTGGGACCGAATGCCCGCACCAGCACGTAACGCCCGATCGGCATCAGCAGCGCACCACCGATGCCCTGCAGCACGCGTGCGGCGACCAGTTGTGCGAGGTTCTGCGACACCCCGCAGGCCAGCGAACCCAGCGTGAAGATCAGGATCGAAGCCGCGAATACCCGCCGCGTGCCAAAGCGATCGGCCAGCCAGGCGCTGGCCGGGATGCAGATCGCCAGTGTCAGCACGTAGCTGGTCAACGCGGTCTTCAGCGCGATCGGCGGCACCGCCAGCGCATGCGCGATGCTCGGCACGGCCGTGTTCACGATGGTCGAGTCCAGCGTCTGCATGAAGAACGCGGCTGCAACCAGCCAGATCAGGCCGCGCATGTGCGCGGTGCCGTCGGGAGCACTCGCTTCGGACATCGTGAGGGGCGTATCCGGATCCGGCTTCGAAAGGCGAATCGGCTAGTTTAGCGTCTACCCATTCGAGGGACCGCCACTCGAAGTGCGTTTCGTGAGAAGTAAGGCCACGGACGGCCGGGGTGATCCCTCACTTGGCCAAGTAGCGGGTACTCGCGAGATCGTTGCATCGCGCCGCGATCAGGGATGATCGCATTAACCAAGCGTGTCCGGCCTGCGCCACCGGGGAGGGGTTCGACGCAGGCCGGATACGGGGGTGAGACGATGGACAGCCGGTTGCACGAGGGTTGCCCCGAACCATCCACTGCCAACGAGGAAACCGCACCTCACCCTTGATCGATACTGCTACCGATACCTTTCAAGTATCTTTCGACATCCATGCGTCGCCGCGTGCGGTCCCGTAACCGTGAGGCCCATCACGGACACGGCGGTTAAACTTGTCGAATCCATCGATGCGACCCTTGACCGTGGCCAACACCCAGACATCCAGCAATCGGCATCCGGACCCTGCCAGGCGGCAGGCCGATGCCTTGCGCAAGGCGATCGATGACGCGAATTACCGGTACTACGTGCTCGACGACCCTTCCATTCCGGACGCCGAGTACGACCGCATGATGCGTGAACTGGAGGCGATCGAGACCGCCCATCCGGATCTCGCCACGGCGGATTCGCCGACGCACCGGGTCGGAGCGAAGCCCGCATCGAAATTCGCGGAAGTACGCCATGCCATTCCGATGCTGTCGCTGTCGAACGCCTTCAGTGACGTCGATCCGCCCGAGGGTACCGATCCCGACCACGAGGTTCGCGACTTCGTACGCCGCGTCGAGGAGGGCCTGGGCATCGGCAACCCCGAGTTCGCGGTGGAACCCAAGCTGGACGGTCTCGCGATCAGCCTGCGCTACGAAAACGGCATCTTCGTGCAGGGTGCCACCCGCGGTGACGGCGCGACCGGCGAGGACGTGACCGCCAACCTGCGCACGATCAAGGCCATCCCGCTGCGCTTGCGTGGCAAAGGCTGGCCGGCGGTGCTGGAAGTGCGCGGCGAGGTGTACATGCCCAAGGCCGGTTTCGACGCCTACAACGCGCGCATGCTGCGCGAGGGCGGCAAGCCGCTGGCCAACCCGCGCAATGGCGCGGCCGGTTCGCTGCGCCAGCTCGACCCGCGCGTGACCGCATCCAGGCCGTTGGCGTTTTATGCCTACGGCGTCAACCTGCCACCCGATCCCGATGCCGTGATCGCCGACCGTCACAGCGCGGCCATGGCGCAATTGCGCGAATGGGGATTCCCGACTTGCCCGCAAAACGCGCTGGCGCGCGGTGCCGAAGGCTGCCTTGCTTACTTCCACAAGATCGGCGGCCAGCGCGACAAGCTGCCCTACGGCATCGACGGCGTGGTCTACAAGGTCGACCGCTACGACCAGCAGCGCGAACTCGGCTTCGTGGCACGCGCACCACGCTGGGCAATCGCGCACAAGTTCCCGGCCGAAGAACAGGCGACGGTGGTGGAAGCCATCGACATCCAGATCGGACGCACCGGCGCGGCCACGCCGGTCGCGCGCCTGAAGCCGGTGCAGGTGGCGGGCGTGACCGTCACCAATGCCACGCTGCACAACGCCGACCAGGTCGCGCGCCTCGACGTGCGCGTGGGCGACAGCGTGATCGTGCGTCGCGCCGGCGACGTGATTCCCGAAGTGGTGCGGGTCATTCCCGAGCGCCGCCCGGCGCATACCCGGCCATGGAAGATGCCCGCGCATTGCCCGATCTGCGGTTCGGCGATCGAACGCGAGGAAGGCGAGGCCGCCGCACGCTGCACCGGCGGGCTGGTCTGCGCCGCTCAGCGCCGCGAGGCGATCCGGCACTTCGCATCGCGGCGCGCGATGGATATCGATGGCCTCGGTGAACGCTACATCGAGGACCTGATCGAATTCGATTACGTGCATTCCATCGCTGACTTGTACAAATTGACGCTGGATGATTTCCTGTCGATGAAACGTCGTGCGGAAGAGCGCGACGGCGAGGTTCCGGAAACCGTCAAGGCCGGCAAGATCGCGACCAAATGGGCGGAGAACCTGGTCGCCGCGATCGAAGCCAGCAAGACCACGACGCTGGAACGTTTCCTGTTCGCGCTGGGGATTCCCGAGGTGGGCGAGGCCACGGCCAAGACACTGGCGCGGCATTTCGGATCGCTGGATGCATTGATGCAGGCCGGCGAATCCGATCTCACCGAAGTCAGCGACATCGGCCCGATCGTGGCCGCGCACATCGCCGCGTTCTTCGCCGAACACCGCAACCGCGAGGCGATCACGGCCCTGCGCAAGGCCGGCGTGCACTGGCCGGAATCCGCGCCGCAGCGCAGTGCGAAGGGCCCGCTCGCGGGCCAGACCGTGGTGCTGACCGGCAGCCTGTCGACACTGACCCGCGACGAGGCCAGGGACCGGCTGGAAGGCACTGGGCGCCAAGGTCGCCGGTTCGGTATCGAAGAAGACCGCGTTCGTGGTTGCAGGCGAAGCGGCCGGTTCCAAGCTCGACAAGGCCCAGTCGTTGGGCGTCGAGATCTGGGACGAATCACGCCTGCTGGCATTGCTGAAATCACATGCCAGCTGATGTGCGTGATCGCCACGCGGCCTTGCGCCTGCGCGCGCGGCTCAACGCCGTGCTGCGCGATTTTTTCGCCGAACGCGGCGTTGCCGAAGTCGAAACGCCGATCCTGTCGCATGCCGGCAACACCGAGCCGAACATCGAGAGCTTTTCGACGGTCTTCGGCGGTCCCACCGACGCAGGTGCACGCACGCGATTGCTGCGCACCTCGCCGGAACACCCCTTGAAGCGCCTGCTGGCAGCCGGCGTTCGGCGATTGCTACGAACTCGGACGCGTGTTCCGCAACGGCGAAGCCGGATCGTCCCACAACCCCGAATTCACGATGCTCGAGTGGTACCGCGTCGGCTTGGACCATCGCCACCTGATGCTGGAATGCGCGCAACTGGTGCGTGCCGCGCTGGCGCTGGTGCAGCGCGACGCCATGTCGTGACGACCAGCTTCCGCGACTGGTTTCGCGAAGGGCTTCGACTCGACCCGATCGCGGTCGATGAATCCGCGCTGCGCGAGCCCCTGCGCGATTTCTCGATCGACCCCGACGGACTGACCCGCGACGACTGGCTGGATCTGCTGGTGACGCACCGCCTGCAGCCCGCGTTGCCGAACGACGCGATCACCATCGTTTACGACTTTCCGGCTTCGCAATGCTCGCTGGCCCGGGTTCGGCCCGGACATCCTCCCGTCGCCGAACGTTTCGAGCTGTATCTCGGGCCGCACGAACTCGCCAACGGCTACCATGAATTGAACGACGCCACCGAGCAGCGTGCGCGTTTCGAGCGCGACAACCTGCGCCGCCGCGAACGCGGGCAGGATGAGATTCCCGTCGACGAAAATCTGCTTGCGGTGCTGGATCGCCTGCCTGATTGCGCCGGCGTGGCATTGGGCGTCGACCGCCTGCTGATGCATATGCTCGGCAGTTACGATATCCGCGACGTGCTGGCGTTTCCGTTCGCGGAAGCCTGAAGCATGCCGCGGCTTGCGGGCCGCGCCACGCCGGGAACCCGCTCAGGCCACGTCGCCCTGGATGTCGGGGCGCGCGGGCCGATCGCTCCAAAGATAGCGATAGATCAATCCGCCGATGATTGCACCGATGATCGGCATGACCCAGAAGAACCACAACTGGTGGACTGCCCAGCCGCCCTGGAACAGGGCCACGCCGGTCGAACGGGCGGGGTTCACCGAGGTGTTGGTGACCGGAATGCTGATCAAGTGGATCAGGGTCAGCGCGAAGCCGATCGCGATACCGGCAAAACCGACCGGCGCGCTCTTGTGGGTCGCGCCCATGATGATGAAGATGAAGAAACCCGTCATCACCAGCTCGCACAGCGCGGCCGCGCCCATGCCATAGCCTTGCGGGGAATGCGCGCCGTACCCGTTCGACGCGAACCCGCTGGCCGCCGCATCGAAACCGGGCTTGCCCGAGGCGATCAGGTACAGCACGCCGCCGGCAATGATGCCGCCGATCACCTGGGCGACGATGTACGGAAGCACTTCCCTGGCCGGAAAGCGACCGCCCGCCGCCAGGCCGCAGGTGACCGCGGGATTGATGTGGCAACCCGAAATGTGGCCGATCGCGTAGCACATCGTGAGCAGCGTCAACCCGAACGCCAGCGCCACGCCGGCATAGCCCACCCCGAACTGTGGAACGCCGGCCGCCAGCACCGCGGTGCCGCAACCGCCCATCACCAGCCAGAACGTGCCGAACAATTCGGCCACGCATCGCTTGCCAAGGTTCATGTCGGATGTCTCCCTCGAAGGCAGGTACGACGGGATGCCGTGGCGTCCCGCGCCGGTCGCGCGGTGACGCCCCTGCGCGACGGCGGCAGCATAGACGAAGCCGGTCACACGCAAGGTTGCGCCGCAACAATGCAGATTGCTGCCGGATCAGTGGCCGGTCGCGAGCCCGATCGCCTGCTGCAGATCGCTGCGCGAATAGCTGTAACCGCCGGCAAGCGGCACCTCCGGCAGCAATGGCAGCGAGACCGGGTCCGGAGGTGCAAACTTGCTGCCCGGCACGAACATCGGCGCGCGGACCTGCAATGCCTTCGCCTGCGGAAGGCTTGCGTACAGTTGCTTGTAGAGCAATACCGCTTCCAGCAGAACCAGGTCGTGCCCCGGATGCCCGCCCCTGGCAAACCAGTCGGCATAGGGAATCTTCTGGCGCCCTGCGTTGAGGCGCCCGGATACGGCGATATAGGGCATGGCATTGCTGCGGGCCGCTTTCGATTCCGCCGCCATGATCGCCTGCGAGGCTTCCGGTGAACCCTGATAAGTGCCCATCAGGATGGGTTTGGCGCCCGCCTTTCGAACGATGCCTGCCAATGCATGCAACGCGTGTCGCGAATCCTTGCATACCTGCGGCCCGAAGCCGCAGGCAAAATCGTAGCCGCGCTCCTGCAGCACCACGTCGTCGTAATGGCTGGCTGCGAGGGCCCGCGGCACGGATCCGTCTTGCAGCCACTGGGTAAGCGTCGCACCACCCTTGACGATCATCCCGGTTTGCACGGCATGGCCGTTTTCAGCCGCGAGTGCCGTGAACACGGCGGGCAGGTTGCCCACGTAAGTCAGACTGTTGCCGACGAACAGAATCCGTTCGGGTCGGGGTGGCCCGGCATTGACCGTGCCGACCAGCAGGCACGCCAGGACCAGCGACAAGCCGCAAAATTTCTTCCATATCGCCATGGTCAGAACTCCAGGCTTTGCGCGGCGCACAGGTAATCGACCAGCGGTGCCAGCCGTTTGAAGTGCTGGACCGCGAACGGCAGCAGCGTGGGCGAGCACGCCAGCGCCTCGTCGAAGCCGACACCCGCGGCATAGCTCTTGCGCTTCAGGTCTTCGAGCAACGGGTGGTCGACCGCGAATCCCTGCGGCGCGCGGGTCAACGAGTCACCCCAGAATTCGTAATGCTCGCGGAAGCCGCGACTGTGCGCGGCACGCTTCCAGGCCGCGGGATTGTCGACGATGAAGTTCCGGATATTCCGCAGCGTGTGGTTTTCCGGATGCCACAGTCCCGCGCCGACGAAACAGTCGCCCGGCGCGATGTGCAGGTAGAACGACGGCGCGGCGATCTCGCGGCGGCGTTCGTGGAAGATGCGCGCGCCGGCCCAGGGCTTGTACGGCTCCTTGTCGTGGCTGAAGCGGGTGTCGCGCTGCACGCGGAACAGCGAACCGCCGACCTTGCGCGGATCGGCGCGGTAATGACGGCTCAATTTCGCGATCGGTGCCTGCAGGTCCGCGATCAGTTGCAGGAAGGGTTCGCGCACGTGCGCTTCGTAATCGGCCTGATGCGCCTTGAACCAGGTGCGGTTGTTGTGGCGTGCCAGCGCGCGCAGGAAGCGGAAGCTGGCGGACGTGAAGTAGCTGCGCGACATGATTTTTTGGGACCTCTGATGTTGCTCGTCATCCCGGAATCGCGAAGCGATATCCGGGACCCAGTGGCTTTCTACATCAATGTATTACGAGAAAGTCGCTGGGTTCCGGCTTGCGCCGGAATGACGAAAAAGAAGGTTGATCAGACCTCTCCTAAAGTCCGAATTCGGTGGCAACAGTCTCGCCCCAGTCTTCCAGCCGATCAAGCAGGGACTGTTTCGCGCCGGGCGGATGTTCGACGCGCAAGCGTTCGATCACGGCGCAATATTCCGGCAGCGTCAGCGTGGTGGTTTCGGTGTTGCGGGTCAGCTTGTCGCGCACGAAGGATCGCCAGCGCTCGCGTTCCCCGGCATCGAGGGTATCCGGCCAGTTGCGCGCGCGATAGCGGAACAGCAACTCGCCGTAACGGGCATCATCGAAATCGAAAGACGTGCCGGCGAGTCGCGCGGGCGGCGTGGCGCGCACGCTTTCGCAACGGCGCGTGTCGGCGGGCGAGGGGAATCCGGCGTACAGCATGCACTCGGGATCTTCGCGCGCCGGCCAGCGCCCGGCGCTTGCGGCGAAGGCCTGGCGCACCCGTTCGACCAGCCCGTCGCGGATGCGGATGGCTTCCAGGTTGCGCAGACAGGCATCGGAATCCAGCGCGATGCGCGCGGTATCCACGCCCTGCAGCACGGACAGCGGCGCCAGGAACGGCGACTTGTTGGTGTGGATTTCCTTCAGGGGCGGCCGCTGGATGTCGTCCGGCAGGTCGGCACGACGGGTGAACATCCGTTCGGTCAGTTCATCGGGATCGAGGTGCGTCCAGGTGTCCGGATCGACATCCAGATCGGCCACGATGAAAGTGCCGGCACGCGCGGGGTGCTCGGCCAGCGGCACGACCATCGCGAGACAACCGCGCTCGGCCCGATAGCGGCCGGATACATGCAGCAGCGGCTGCTGCGTCGGCACGGCCTGCGCGAGGGGCGCGGCCGCCTTTTTCTTGTCGCGCAAGGCGAAATGCCAGTCATACAGGCGCGGCTGCTTTTGCCTCAGCAATCGGGCCAGCGCCAGCGTCGCCTCGACGTCGGACAGCGCATCGTGGGCACGCTCCTGCTTCAGTCGATTGGCGGGCGCCAGCCGGTCGAGCTTGAAGGAAGGCGCGCCGTCATCGCCGCACGGCCATTCGATGCCGTCCGGTCGCAGCGCATAACAGGCGCGCGCGAGATCCATGATGTCCCAGCGCGCGTTGCCGTGCTTCCAGGCATGCTCGTAGGGATCGAAGAAATTGCGATAGAACAGGTTGCGATTGACCTCATCATCGAAGCGGATGCTGTTGTAGCCGGCCGAGCAGGTTCCCGGTTCGGCCAGGATTTCGTGCACGGCGGCGGCGAATTCCGCTTCGACAGTGCCGTCGCGCGCCGCATCCTGCGGCGCGATGCCGGTGATCAGGCAGGCCTCGGGGTGCGGCAGCACGTCGGCAGCCGGCGCGCAGTACAGCGTGGCCGGATCGCCGATCGCACGCAGCTCCATGTCGGTGCGGATCGCGGCGAATTGCGCGGGACGATCGCGCACCGGATCGGTCCCGGTGGTTTCGTAGTCGTACCAAAGCATGGTCGGCGCAGGCATCGCGCCAGCCTAGGGTGCGCCGATGCAGGTGGCAAACGGCCCGGTGCCGGGCGTGGAGTTGCTAGACTTGCGGGACGGGAGAGAAAAATGACCGAGTGTGCCGACGACAATCTCATCTGGATCGATCTGGAGATGACGGGGCTTGTGCCCCGACACCGACTCGATCATCGAAATCGCCACGGTGGTCACCGACCGCAACCTGGAGGTGCTGGCCGAAGGCCCGCAGTTCGCGGTCCATCACGAGGAAGCGCGGCTGCTGGCCATGGACGACTGGAACCGCAACCAGCACGGCAAATCCGGGTTGTGGCAACGCGTGCTGGAATCGGGCACCGACCACGCGCATGCCGAATCCGAAACCATCGCGTTCCTCGAGGAGTGGGTGCCGGCCGGCAAGTCACCGATGTGCGGCAACTCCATCTGCCAGGATCGCCGCTTCCTGTACCGGCAGATGCCGCGGCTCGAGAAGTATTTCCACTACCGCAACCTCGACGTATCCACGCTCAAGGAACTGGCGCGCCGTTGGGCGCCCAAGGTGTACAAGGGGTTCAACAAGGATTCCGCGCATACCGCGCTGTCGGACATCAAGGATTCGATCGAGGAGCTGCGCTACTACCGCGCGCACATGGGCGAACTGGCGGGACTGGCGGCCGCGGGATAAGGGTAGGGCGGATTGCATATCGTCGTTTTTGGGGTGATAAACCGTTAACACCGCACTTTGCGCGATATGCAATACCGCATCGCGCCGGGCTTCGGTCCTGTCTGTGAGGCAAGTGCTTGGTGTCGCGCAGGATTTTTCCGCTTGACGCGCCAAACACAGCGCGCAAGGATGCGTGCATATCCCCGGAACCGGGGTCTAACTTCAAGCGTTAGGCATTAGCACCCATGACTCTTACAGACGCTGGAAATGCTGGTGAGGAGGCTGTTCGTGATGTACTCCGAAGAGTCAAAGGTGAGTTGATCGCTGGGTTCATTCGAACAAAAAACATTTGCTACTACGACCGCAATTTTCAAATCGACTTCCTGCTGTTCGTGCCCAAGATTGGGTTGGTCATATTGGGGGTGAAGAACTGGAGAGGTACGGTTAAGGCAACCTCAAAGGATAAGTGGACGCAGGAAGTACCTGGCCACAAGAACGAGTTCGGCAACGCTTCATTGCAGTCCCTTCGCACGTCTGGCATGTTGCTGCACATTCTCGAAAAGGGAAAAACAAACAAGTGGCCGATCAGGCCGGTTGTGGTGTTCGCGAATGATCGCGCAAAAATTCTAAAGGCGAACGGGAAGCACGCGCCACAGACGGACATAATTTTAAAATCGATGATTCCTAAGTGGCTTTCCGACAATTCAAGTGACGAAATAATGTACAAATTTACAATGCAAGAATTCGAGATCGTCAAGAACGTGATCTGTCAGTACACAAGCGAGTATGTCGAAAATGCCTAACAACTCGGTCAACCGGACGCAAACCCGCTGTGCGGGTTGCGCCGGTTACCTCGGGCGTTATACCTAAAAGGAGCATCAGTTGACCTGCACTGCAGTAGTCACCTTGCTGAAGGATCTCGTGCTTTCTGGTGCTGCAATTACTGGTGCGGTGGTGGCCGTGAAAGGCTTAGGTACTTGGCAGCGCCAATTGAAGGGACAATCTGAATACGAGCTTTCGCGCCGAATATTGGTGTCTGTATTCAAATATAGAGACGCAATTAATGGTGTTCGTCATCCTGCAATGTGGGCGTACGAAATGCCTTCTCCTCCAGAGGAAGAAGCTAAAACAATGTCCCGCGAACAAATACGTTTCTACGGCACTTCGAAGGCTTACCAAGCAAGATGGGCCAAAGTTCAAGCTGAGAGAACAACGCTATATGCCGACCTACTTGAAGCTGAAGCTATTTGGGGTGCGGAACTAAAAGAACTGTTTAAAGGAATCTTCGATCTCGAGCATGAGTTATTTACGCGAATTCGCCACTACGTTGAACTCATAAACCCCGATACCGATGAAGCGTCAAAAGAGGCCATAAGAAACATAGATGGGAAATCTCGCGACATCATGTACGACAATTTGAGCGAGGAGCCCGATGAATACAAATATGATCTTATTTCGGCAATCGAGAAAATTGAAAAATACCTCAAGCCAAAGCTAAGTCATGAAAAGGTATAACAATCACATCCAGCCGACCCAAAAACCGCTGCGCAGTTTTTGGGTCGGCTGATGTGTGGCGTTAGCCGTCGGGAGACATCGATCTTGTTTGGCCCTTTCAAGAAAAAACAACCTCCCACAGAGCCGCCTAGGCAGTTCCCCCCGGCTCCAGATTGGAAGCCGAATATAGCGCTGCCACTTGACCGTATTGCTGAAAGAATTCGCTTCTATACCAACAGCTCACGTGACTTTGCCGTCTTCAAACATGGCACAGTCGCCATCCTACCCAACGGTCTAAGCGATACTGATGCGGTTACGCACGCAAAGCAGTCGCTCCACAACGTCTTTCACGCGCATCCGGATATGAAGCCGATGAACATGAAGGGCGGAAACATCCTTGTTCAGTACAACCATGACGTGGTCAGCTTAGTGCTGGCTGATATTGTTGAAGTGAACTGGCCTGAGATCGACAAGCAGCACCAACGAGCGCTTGCTACCTCAGAGGTTCTAATCACGCCGCTTGGTAACAACAAATTCGACGACTTTGGAAAAAAATCACTTTTCGGTCGTTGCTATATGTTCATGGATGCCCAGGCGCCCGAGGTCTTACGTATTGAGCGGTGTAATGGCTAACAACTCATTCAAGCCGACCGCCCACTGGCTACGCCAGCGGTCGGCGTCTTAACTCCAGCGTTATGCCTTACACACTTAAACAATACGAGGCGTTCCAGCAGGCGTACGAGGGCGAGTCTGACCGTTCCGTCGTTATTCTCGCCGCAAGCTTCATTGAGCGAGCGCTTGAGGAATACATTCGCAAGAAGCTCGTAGATGAGCCGACTGTTTCGAAGCTATTTGATGGCTATGCCCCACTAGCAACCATGGCTGCAAAAATCGATATGGCATTCGCTATCGGTTTGCTGCCCAAGCATGTGTATGAAGACTTGCGGCTAATTAAGAAGCTGCGCAACTTGTTGGCGCATGAGCCGAAACCACTGAGCTTCGCTTCCACACGCGTCTCTGACCTCTGCTCAAACTTCAGCAAAATAAAGCGGTCTGACGGTACTGTTTTGGAGCTCAAGAGTGGTCGGGCACAGTTTTTAAACGGCGTATTTTTCTCAATATTACATATCGAAGCTGAAACGGCCAGAATAACAAGATCAGTTGTGCCAAAGTTCCACATTGAAGAAGTGGTCGATGACCCTAGCGCAGCGTAGCATCAAGTTTGAAGTGCACAGTTGATCCGCCCTTTCGGAAGCGGACGCAGGGGCCGAGGACAGCAAAGGATCGCGAGCGGAAGCGCGCTGTTGTGCCATCCATCCGTCAACCCGACGCCGCGGCATCCAGCAGCACGTCCACGCCGGATTCCGGCGCGATCGACGCGGCGGGGATCGCATCGCCGCGTTTCCATGCCGCGACCGCGTCGCGTTTGCCGGCACCTTCGACGAGGAACAGCACGTGGCGTGCGTTGGACAGGCGTTGCGCGCTCAAGCTGACGCGTTCCGGCGGCGGCTTGGGCGCATCGAACACGGCCATCGCATCGGGCGAATCGGCGTGCGCGCCCCAGACGTGGCCCGGAAACAGACTGGCGGTATGGCCGTCCTCGCCCAGGCCCAGCAGCACCAGATCGAAGGCATCCACGCCGCGCAGTTGGCGTGCATACAGCGTCGCGGCATCGCGCGCGCCTTCCTCGGCGGGGATCGCGTGCACGTTGGCGGCGGGAACCGGCACCTGCGCGAGCCACTCGTCGTGTGCCATGCGGCTGTTGCGTTCGGGATCGTCGGGCGGCGCGCAACGTTCGTCGCCGAACCAGACGTGCCAGAGGTTCCAGTCGGTGTCGGCTCGCCGCAATTGCCGATAAAGCTTGCGCGGCGTGTTGCCGCCGGCCAGCACGATATCGAAGGCGCCGTGCTGCGCGATGGCATCGCGGGATGCCGCCATGACGCGCGCGAGCGCATCCGCGACCAGCGATGCATCGTCCGCGAACACGTGCCAGCGCACCGTCTGCGCGGGCAGGGCGGTCGGCATCCGGGTCATCCTTTCTTCATCGCGTGGCCGCCGAACTCGTTGCGCATCTCCGACAGCAACTTGTCGGAGAACGAATCGCTGTCGCGCGAACGCAGGCGTTCGATCAGCGACGCGGTGATGATCGGCGCGGGCACGTCGAGGTCGATGGCTTCCGCCACGGTCCAGCGGCCTTCGCCGGAATCGACCACGTAGGGCGCGATGTCCTTCATCTCCGGGTTGCGTCCGAGTGCGTCCGCCGTCAGGTCCAGCAGCCACGAGCGCACCACCGAGCCGAACCGCCAGATCTGCGCGACCTGTTCCAGATCCAGCTTGAATTCTTCCTTGTGTTTGAGGATGGCGAAGCCTTCCGCGTAGGCCTGCATCAGGCCGTATTCGATGCCGTTGTGGACCATCTTCACGAAGTGTCCCGATCCGACCGGACCGACGCGGCCCCAGCCCTTGTCCTTGCCCGGCGCCAGCGTCTCGAAAATCGGCCGCAGGTGATCGACGACCTTCTCGTCGCCGCCGACCATCATGCTGTAGCCTTCCTTCAGGCCCCAGACGCCGCCGCTGGTGCCGCAGTCGACGAAATCGATGCCGGTCTTGGCGAGTTGTTCGGCGTGGCGCTGGTCGTCCTTGTAATTGGAATTGCCGCCGTCGATCACCACGTCGCCCTTGGCGAGCTTGCCGGCCAGCGCATCGACGGTTTCGTTCACGATCTTGCCGGAAGGCACCATCATCCACACCGCGCGCGGTCCATCCAGCGCCGCCACCAGCTTGTCCAGCGAATCCACGGCCTTGCCGCCGGCCTCGGTCAACGCGTTGCGGGCCTTTTCGTTGGGGTCGAAGCCGACCACGTCATGGCCACCTTTCATCAACCGCTGGGCCATGAAATTGCCCATCTTGCCGAGGCCGATCATTCCAAGCTGCATGCTGTTCTCCTCAAGGTTTCGATTGCGCGGCAACGCGCCGCACGCCAACCGTCATGGTAGGCACCGCCGCGTGAAAGTTTCGACAGCATCCAGCCGGAATGCAACGGGCGTGGCCCGGATCACTCGACCGGTTTCAAGCGCCGCTTGTTGACGTGGAAGGGTGCCTCGCCGTCGATGGCCTTGCCCTGGAAATAGCCGCGTTGCCATTTCCTGGCGACGGTCGTCGGATCGCCGTCGTGCAGCAGCTTGTTGAATTCCGCGCGCGACTTGCCCCATTCGGTGTATTCGGCCTTGAGTTTGGGATCGTCGTCGATGCTGGCGCGCCTGGGCGTGACCGCGTCCATCAGGCCGTGCGGGCAGAAGGTGATGAAGCAGAACGGATCGCCTTTCTCGAAACGCACCGTGCAGGGACGGGTGAAGCGCCAGTTCATCGTGAACGGAAACGGCAGCCAGTCGGTCTCGATCATGCCGTCGAGTGCGTGGATGCCGTCCTTCGCATGATTCGGCGCGCCGCGTGCCCACAGGCCCCAGCCCGGCGAGGTGCGGAACAGCCAGCCGGTGTGGAAGGTCAGCACGCCGTGCCCGAAGTGCGAGACGATGAGGGCGCGCACCGCGTCCGGATCGACGCCGGGCGCGCGCGCGGTGATCGCATCGAGTCCCTGGCCGCCGTTCCATGTCACCTCGAAGTCGAACGGCGCGGTGAGTTCCCAGCCGCTGGTGTTGGCCATCGAAAGCGGCAGGCAGCGGTATGCGTAGTGGTCGTTGGTCGCGTCCATCCAGGCACGGTCGCGACGGCCGGGGACGATCGGCGCGGCGCGCGGATCGACCTGGTAGCAGATGAGTTGCGGGGTGGCGCCGGGCGGCAGGGCTTCCAGCCGGGGCACGTCCAGCGCGTGCATCGGACACGTTTCGGACTGGCTCGCGGTGTCTGGCATCGGGCTCCTCCGGTGAGCGGCCCTGGATGAAAATCGGGCGATCAACTTGGCATGCTGTGCCGGAACGACGCCAGCGTCAAGTTGCGCCGCCGCATGCTTTCACGAATGATTGAGGCGGGTTCGCGCATACTCGGCGGTGCTGCGCGCTCGCGCAAGAATCAGGAACCCCGTCGCTCATGCCTGCTGACGCCGATAACTCCGCCGCAACCGTGCGCCTGCTCGGCGACAACGGCTATACCGTGATGTCGACGCCGACGGGCTCGGGGTTCAGCCGCTGGAATGGCCTGGCCGTCTCGCGTTGGCGGCATGACCACGATCCACGTTGCGAGCAAGGTGGTTACGTTTACCTGCGCGATCCGTCGGACGGACAGGCCTGGTCGGCCACGCCTGCGCCCTGCGGCGGCGCGACTCGATGCTGGGCCGATGCAGCCATGCTGCGCTACGCGCGCCGCGACGGCGGGCTGGTGACCACGATGGAAATCGCCGTCGATCCCGAACATCCGGTCGAGGTGCGTGGCATCGGCCTGCGCAACGACGGTCCGGTCGAACGCGAGATCGAACTGACCTCATTCGTGGAGTTGGTGCTGGGTCCGGCCCAGGCCGACGACGCGCATCCGGCCTACTCGAAAATGTTCGTGCAGACCGCGATCGAGGACGGCGTGCTGCTGGCCTGGCGGCGCAAGAAGGATCCGTCCGAACCGGACATCTGGGCGGCCCACGCACTGGTCGTGGACGGCGACGAATCCGGTCCGCGTGAATGGGAAACCGACCGCGCGCAATTCATGGGTCGCGGCGGTTCGCTCGACAAGCCGCACGCCATGCGCGCGAAACAAAAGCTGTCCGGCAGCGTCGGCACGGTCCTGGACCCGATTTTCAGCCTGCGCACGCGCATCGCGGTCGGTGCCGGACATACGCGCCGCGCGGCGTTCGTCACCGCGGTCGCCAGCTCGCGCGAGGAAGTGCTCGCGTCGATCCGTCGCTACCTGTCCACGTCCGCCTGTGCCGAGGTATTTGCCCGTGCCGGCAAGCACGCGGCACGGTCGTTGAAGGGTCTCGGAATGGATGCGACGGCGGCGGACAGGTTCCAGAAATTTGCCGGCGCGCTGGTCGGCAGCGATTCGGAGTGGCGCGCCGACACCATAGACATGGCGCGGGGCAAGGGCGGAGCGCCGGTGTTGTGGGCCAAGGGCATTTCCGGCGACTTGCCGATCGTGCTGGCGCGCATCGACGACACCGGGCAAGTCGGCCTGGTCGACGAATTGCTGCAAGCGCAACGCTACTGGCGCGCGCATCAATTGCCCGCCGATCTCGTGCTTCTCGACGCCGCCGACGGCAAACATGCCGACGCGCTGGATACCGCGCTGCGTGGGGCGACGGAAAAAGCGGATAACTCCGGCAAGTCACAGGGCTCGATCTTCGTGTTCCGCGAGGACGAGCTCGACGGACGGCTGCGCGACGGATTGCACGCGGCCGGGTGCATCGTGCTGGATGGCCGCAACGGTGACCTGGCCACGCAGGTCGCAAAGCGCGGCGGATACGTGCCGGGAGCGGCGATCGAATTGCCTGCGCGATCATCGCCGCACGTCCGTGGCGGCCGGCCGGCCGGCATGCCTGCCCCGAAGCAGCTCGAATTCTGGAACGGCACGGGCGGGTTCACCAAGGATGGTCGCGAATACGTCACGATCCTGCGCGACGATGTCGACACGCCGATGCCCTGGTCGCACGTTATCGCCAATCCGGATTTCGGATTCCTCGCCACCACGACCGGCGGCGGCTACTGCTGGGCCGTCAACAGCCAGCAGAACCAGATCACCCGCTGGTCGAACGATGCCGTGCGCGACCCGGCCGGTGAGGTTTTCCTGTTGCGCGACGCCGACGACGGCGCCGAATGGAGCGCCACGGCGGAACCGGTTCGTGCCGGCGGCGCAGTGTACGTGGCCCGTTTCGGGCCTGGCTACGCCCGCTTCGATGCCAACGTGCACGGCATCGAAACGGAACTGACGCAATGCGTGGCCGGGTCGGACCCGGTCAAGGTGTCGCGCCTGCGTCTGCGCAATCGCAGCGGACGCACGCGCCGGATACAGGCTGCGCAAGTGGTGGAATGGATGCTCGGCCCGATCGGCAGCGATCCGCGTGCGACCACGCGGGTCAAATCCGATCTGGCACGCGCGGCGGTGTTCGCGCACAACGCCTGGCGCGAGGAATTCACCGAGGTCGTGGCCTTCATCGCCTGCGGCGCGGAACGGGCGGTGCCGGGCAGCGAGCAAGGGCCGCGCAGTGCCGTCGTCGCGACCATCGAGCTTGCGCCCGGTGCAAGCGGCGAGGTCGTGTTCGTGCTGGGCGAAGGCAGCGACGAGGCGGCCGCGCATGCATTGGCCGATCGGTATCGGCGTGCCGATGTCGATGCACTGCTCGAAAATGCGCGTGAACTCTGGGATAGCGTGCTCGATCCGCTCCAGGTCGAAACCCCGCAACGCTCGGTGGACCTGTTGGTGAACCGCTGCTTGCCCTACCAGGTGCTGGCTTGCCGGGTGTGGGCGCGCACCGCGTTCTATCAGGCCAGTGGCGCCTATGGTTTCCGCGACCAGTTGCAGGACGTCGCGGCGCTGTGTGTCGCACGCCCCGATCTCGTCCGACAGCACATCCTGCTGTCGGCTTCGCGCCAGTTCGAGCAGGGCGACGTGCAGCACTGGTGGCTGCCGCCATCCGGCAAGGGCGTGCGCACCCGCATCGTGGACGATCGCCTGTGGCTGCCGTTCGTGGTGGCCCACTACATCGAAACCACGGGCGACACCGCGATTCTGGAAGCCCGCGTGCCGTTCCTGCGCGGCGATGCGTTGAAGCCTGACCAGGCCGATGCGTTTTTCAAACCCGGACCTGCTCCGGAATCCGGAACCCTGTTCGAGCATTGCGCGCGTGCGATCGACGTCAGCCTCGCCACGGGTCGACACGGCCTGCCGCTGATGGGCACCGGCGACTGGAACGACGGCCTGAACCGGGTCGGCGCGGGTGGCGAAGGCGAGAGCGCGTGGATGGGCTGGTTCCTGATCAAGGTGATCGGCGATTTCGCACCGTTCGCGGAAGATCGTCGCGACTTGCGTGCCGCCGGCTGGCGCGATCACGTCCGCGCCCTCGAACTCGCGATGGAGACCAAGGCCTGGGACGGCGAGTGGTACCGCCGCGCGTTCTACGACGACGGCACCCCGCTGGGCAGCGCAGCCGACACGGAATGCCGGATCGAGTCGATGGCGCAATCCTGGGCGGTGATCAGCCGTGGCGGCGATCCGGCGCGCGCCGAACGCGCAATGCAGGCGGTGAACCAGCACCTGGTGCGGCCCCACGACGGCGTGGTCGCCTTGTTCTCGGAGCCCTTCGACCGCACGCTTCACGATCCGGGCTACATCAAGGGTTATCCGCCGGGCCTGCGCGAAAACGGCGGGCAGTACACCCACGGTTCGATCTGGTCTCTGATCGCCTTCGCGATGCTGGGCGACGGCGACAAGGCCGGCGAGCTGCTGGAGATCTTCGACCCGATCCACAAATCGGACACCCCCGAAAAAGTGTCGAGGTACCAGGTCGAACCCTACGTCGAATGCGCCGATGTCTATGCGGTCGCGCCGCACACCGGACGCGGCGGCTGGACGTGGTATTCGGGGTCGGGCGGCTGGCTGTATCGCGCGATCGTGGAATGGGTGCTGGGCTTTCGCCTGCACGGCGACCGTTTGCGGCTGGACCCGTGCATCCCGCGTGCCTGGAAACGCTTCGCCTTGACCTGGCGCCGCGGCGCCACGACCTACCGGATCGAGGTGGACAATCCGCACAAGGCATGCCGCGGGCTCGCCGCAATCGAATTGGATGGTGTAACGTTGGAGGATTCACGCGCCGGCATCGCGTTGGTGGATGACGGCGCGACCCACCACGTCCGCGCCACCCTGCAAAAGGAACCGAGTTGATGCCTACCGCCAAGTCCGATGCCTTCGTGTTTTTCGGTGCCACCGGCGATCTTGCCTACAAGCAGATATTCCCGGCGCTGCAGGACCTGATCCTGCACGAACATTTCGACCTTCCGATCATTGGCGTGGCGCGTTCGGACTGGAACCTCGATCGCCTGCGCGAGCGGGCCCGCGCCAGCATCAACGAGCACGGCACGTTCCACAAGCGGGCCTTCGCCAAGCTCTGCAGGCTGCTCAAGTTCGTCAACGGCGATTACAGCTCTGACGAGACCTTCACCCGCCTGCGCAAGGTACTCGGGGATGCCGAGCATCCGCTGCATTACCTCGCGATCCCGCCCAGCATGTTCGAGACGGTGGTGAAGGGGCTGGATGCTTCCGGCTGCGCCAGCGGCGCGCGCGTGGTGGTCGAAAAGCCGTTCGGCCGCGACCTCAAGTCCGCGCGCGAACTCAACCGCACGCTGCACTGGATCTTCCCGGAGGACGCGATCTTCCGCATCGACCACTACCTCGGCAAGGAAGCGGTCCAGAACCTTCTGTACTTCCGGTTCGCCAACTCTTTTCTTGAGCCCGTCTGGAACCGCAACTACGTGGACAGCGTGCAGATCACCATGGCCGAAGCCTTCGGGGTGCAGGGTCGCGGCAGTTTCTACGAGGAGGTCGGCGCACTGCGCGACGTGGTCCAGAACCACATGCTGCAGGTCCTGATCCTGCTGGCGATGGACGCGCCGACCGGCCACAACGACGTGGAATCGATGCGCAGCGAACGTCTGCGCCTGATGCGCGCGATCCGTCCGCTCGACCCGAAGGAGGTCGTGCGCGGCCAGTTCGCCGGTTACCGCCACGAACACGGCGTCGCCCGCAACTCGAAAGTCGAAACGTTCGCCGCCTTGCGCCTGCACATCGATTCATGGCGATGGGAAGGTGTTCCGTTCTACATCCGCGCCGGCAAGGAAATGCCGGTTACCTGCACCGAGGTGTTCGTCAGGCTCAAGCGACCGCCGATCTCGGTGTTCGATCATGTCAAACCCGAGGATTGCAACCATTTCCGTTTCCGCCTCAGCCCCGACGTGGTCATTTCCACCGGCGCCCGCGTGAAGAAGCCCGGCGAGGAGATGCGCGGCGAGGACGTCGAGTTGATCGCGCGCTACAGCCCCAAGCGCACGCGGCCGCCGTACTCACGCCTGCTCGGCGACGCCATGCGCGGCGATGCCGAGCTGTTCGGCCGCGACGACGCCATGGAGGCGGCCTGGCGGATCATCGACCCGGCCCTGGATGGCGCCGAAAAGGTGCATGCCTACAACACCCGTACCTGGGGCCCGCCACAGGCCGATCTCCTCATGAGCGAGGACGGCGGCTGGCACAACCCGGTGATGACGAAGCCCAAGACCAAGACCAGAACCTCGAGAAGTAAGTGAGCGTACCGTCATCCCCGGTTTTCCTGTTCGACGTCGACAACACCCTGCTCGACAACGATCGGGTGCACGATGACCTCGACACGTACCTCGCGAGGGTTTTCGGCACCGAGTCGGCCAAGGCGTACTGGACGATCTACGAGGACCTGCGCGACCAGCTCGGCTACGCCGACTACCTGGGCGCGATCCAGCGGTTCCGGCTGGAATGCGGCGACGAGATTCGCGCGCAGGACCTGTCGGCATTCATGCTCGAATACGACTTCGCCGCACGCCTGTACCCGGGTGCGCTCGATGCCATCGCGCATCTCTCGCGATTCGGCCGGTGCGTGGTGCTTTCCGACGGCGACGTGGTGCTGCAGCCGCGCAAGATCAGCGTATCCGGCATCGCCGACGCGGTGGAGGGCCGCGTCTTGATCTACGTCCACAAGGAACGCATGTTGGAGGATGTGGCCCGGCGTTTTCCCGCGAAGCATTACGTGGCCATCGAGGACAAGCTGCGCGTACTCGACGGCATGAAGCGGCAGTGGCAAGACCGCCTGACCACGGTTTTCGTGCGGCAGGGACACTACGCCAACGATCCCGCCGCCGACAACGAATATCCGCCCGCGCAAATCCGGCTCGCCAGCGTCCGTGAACTTTGCGGTCTCGACGCCGACGCCTTGACTACCCGAGGAGTGAATCGATGAATCCCACCCGACAACTGCATGATCTCGGCCAGAGCCTGTGGCTGGACAACATCACGCGCGGCATCCTCGACGACGGCACGCTCGCGCGCTACATCGCCGACAACGATGTAACGGGCCTGACCTCCAACCCTTCGATCTTCGACAAGGCCATCGCGGGTGGCAGCAAGTACGACGATGCGATCGCCGAGCTTCTGGCGCAGGGACAGCAGGGCGAAGACCTGTTCTTTTCGCTGGCGCTGCAGGATCTGACCCGCGCCGCCGATCTGCTCAAACCTGCATTCACGGCCAGCCATGGCGTCGACGGGTTCGTTTCGCTGGAAGTCTCGCCGCTGCTGGCCGACGAAACGGAAGCCACGATCGATTCCGCGGTCGCGCTGCATGCCAGGGCTCGCCGCGACAATCTGTTCATCAAGATCCCGGGCACCCCCGCCGGCGTGCCGGCGATCGAGGAAGCCATCTACCGTGGCGTCCCGGTCAACGTCACGCTGCTGTTCTCGCGCGAGCAGTACCTTGCCGCCGCCGGGGCATGGATGCGTGGCATCGAACGCCGCCTTGCCGAAGGCAAGTCCCCCAACGTCGATTCGGTGGCATCGATCTTCATCAGCCGCTGGGACGTCGCGGTCGTCGACGAAGTGCCGGTCGAATTGCGCGACAGGCTGGGCATCGCGATTGGCCAGCGCACCTACAGGGCTTACTGCGAACTGCGCGAGACACCGCGCTGGAAGAAGCTCGTCACCGCCGGCGTGCATCCGCAGCGCCTGCTCTGGGCCAGCACCGGCACCAAGGACCCGAAGGCATCGGACACGCTTGTACGTGGAGGCGCTGGCGGCGCCCGACACCGTCAACACGATGCCCGACAAGACCCTGCTGGCCTTCGCCGATCACGGCAAGTTGCACGGCGCCATGCCGAAGGACGGCGGCGATTGCGAACAGGTGATCGCACAGTTCAACGCCGCCGGCATCGACGATGCCGCGCTTGCCGGCCGGCTGCAACGCGAGGGTGCCGCGGCGTTCGTGAAGTCCTGGAACGACCTGCTCGGCCGCATCGATCAGAAGAGCGCGACGCTCGAGTCCAGGGCAACCGGGGAAGGGGCGCGCGCATGAGCACACCGTCGCTGCGCGCCTCGCGGGAATGGCAGGCGCTTGCCCGCCACTGGAAGTCGCTGCGAGGTACGACACTCGATGGATTGTTCGATGCCGACGCGCGTCGCGGCACGCGCCTGGTCGCGGAAGGCGCGGGGTTGTACCTCGACTACTCGAAGAATCTCGTCACCGACGAGACGCTGCGCCTGCTGCAGAAGCTGGCCAGCGCGCGCGGTGTGTTCGCGCGACGCGACGCGATGTTCCGCGGCGACAAGATCAACGAAACCGAGAAACGGGCGGTGCTGCACGTGGCGCTGCGCGCACCGCGCGGCGAGAGCATTTTCGTCGACGGCAAGGACGTCGTGCCGGAAGTCCACGCGGTACTCGATCGCATGGCCGCGTTCTGCGACAAGGTGCGCTCGGGGACATGGCGCGGGCATTCCGGCAAGCCGATCCGCAACGTGATCAGCATCGGCATCGGCGGTTCCGACCTGGGGCCGGTGATGGCCTACGAGGCACTCAAGCACTACAGCCGCCGCGACATGACGTTCCGTTTCGTCTCGAATGTCGATCCCACCGACTTCGTGGAAGCCACGCACGACCTTGATGCCGAGGAAACCCTGTTCATCATCTGCTCCAAGACATTCACCACGCTGGAAACCCTGACCAACGCGCACGCCGCGCGCGACTGGTGCCTGCGGAAACTCGGTGACGAGGCCGCGGTCGCCAAGCACTTCGTTGCGGTTTCGACCAACGCCGAAGAAGTCCGGAAGTTCGGTATCGACACCGCCAACATGTTCGGGTTCTGGGACTGGGTCGGCGGCCGCTACTCGATGGATTCCGCGATCGGTCTTTCGACCATGCTGGCCATCGGCCCGGATGCATTCCGCGACATGCTGGCCGGGTTTCATGCCATGGACATGCATTTCAAGAACACGCCCGCCGAAAGAAACCTGCCTTTGTTGATGGGTCTTTTGTCGACCTGGTACAACGATTTCTTCGGAGCGCAGACCGTTGCGGTGCTGCCCTACGCGCAATACCTGAAGCGCTTCCCGGCCTACCTGCAGCAACTGACGATGGAGAGCAATGGCAAGCACGTGACGCTCTCGGGCGAACACGTCGACTACCCGACCGGACCGATCTACTGGGGCGAACCCGGCACCAACGGCCAGCATTCGTTCTACCAGTTGATTCACCAGGGCACCCGCCTGATACCGTGCGACTTCATCGGTTTCATGCACTCGCTGAACCCGCTGGGCGGCCAGCACGACCTGTTGATGGCCAACCTGATCGCGCAAACCGAGGCGCTGGCATTCGGCAAGACGCCCGCGCAGGTGCGCGCCGAGGGCACGCCGGAATGGCTGGTGCCGCATCGGGTCTGCGAGGGCAACCGGCCGACCAACACCATCCTTGCGGAAAACCTGACGCCGCATTCACTGGGCGCACTGGTCGCGTTGTACGAGCACAGCGTGTTCGTGCAGGGTGCGATCTGGCACATCGACTCGTTCGACCAGTGGGGCGTGGAACTGGGCAAGCAGCTCGCCAACAAGGTGATCCCGCAGTTGCAGGACGCCAGCGAGCCGAAACTGGGACACGACAGTTCCAGCAACGCGCTGATTCGCCGTTATAGGGCCGCGCGCAAGACCGGGGCAGGGTGATGAGCGACACCAAGATCAGCCCCCTTGCAGGCAAGCCGGCGCCGAAGGACATCCTGGTCGATCTGGACAAGCTTCTGGCAGCTTATGCGGATATACGGCCGGACCCGTCCGAGCCGTCACAGCGGGTGGCGTTCGGTACCTCGGGCCATCGCGGCTCGTCGCTGGATGGCAGCTTCAACGAGTGGCACATCCTTGCGATCACCCAGGCGATCTGCGACTACCGGGCGAAGGAATCGGTCACCGGGCCGCTGTTCATCGGCTTCGACACCCATGCACTGTCGCAACCGGCGTTTCGCAACGCGCTGGAAGTGCTGGCCGCCAATGGCGTCGAGGTGATGACGTCGAAGGGCGGGGAATTCACGCCGACCCCGGCGATCTCCCACGCGATCCTGACCCACAACCGCGGCCGCGACGACGGCCTCGCCGACGGGATCGTGATCACGCCGTCTCACAATCCGCCCGACAACGGCGGTTTCAAGTACAACCCGGTCAACGGCGGACCGGCGGGGACCGAAATCACGCGCTGGGTGCAGCAGCAGGCCAACCGTTACCTCGAGAACGAACTCGCGGGGATCAAGCGGGTGCCGTTCGCACAGGCCTGCGCCGCGGCGAGCACGCATACGCACGATTACCTCGATGCCTACGTTTCCGATCTTGGCAACGTGATCGATTTCGATGCAATTCGCGGAGCCGGCCTGAAGCTCGCGGTCGATCCGCTGGGCGGGGCGGGCGTGCACTACTGGGCACCGATCGGCGAGCGCTACCAGCTCGACCTGACCGTAGTCAGCGAGGAAGTCGACCCGCGCTTCGCGTTCATGACGGTCGATTGGGACGGCAGGATACGGATGGACCCGTCATCCGGTTATGCGATGCAACGCCTGCTGGCATTGAAGGACGGATACGACGTGGCGTTTGCCTGCGATACCGATCATGACCGGCACGGCATCGTCACGCGTTCGGCCGGCTTGCTGCCATCGAACCATTATCTCACGGTGATGATCGACTTCCTGTTCCGCGAACGCAAACACTGGTCCGGTTCCGCGGCAATCGGCAAGACCGTGGTCAGTACGGCGATGATCGATCGCGTGGCAAGGCAGCTCGGTCGCGAGCTGTACGAGGTGCCGGTGGGATTCAAATGGTTTGCGCCGGGCTTGTTCGACGGCTCACTCGGCTTCGGTGGCGAGGAAAGCGCGGGAGCATCCTTCCTGCGCCGGGACGGTTCGGTATGGACCACCGACAAGGACGGCATCGTTCCGGCGCTGTTGTCCGCGGAAATCACGGCCAGGGCAGGGCGCGACCCTGGCGAAGGCTACGACGCACTCACGAATGCACTCGGTCGTCCCTTCACCGACAGGGTCGAGGCGGCCGCTGATTCGAATCAAAAACAGAGGCTTGCGGAACTATCCGCAGATGAGATCGAGCTCGATACCTTGGCTGGCGACAAGGTCGAGAAGGTGCTGGACAAAGCGCCTGGCAATGACGCATCGATCGGCGGCGTGAAAGTCATCGCCGAGCACGGCTGGTTCGCCGCGCGCCCCTCTGGCACCGAGGACATCTACAAGATTTACGCTGAAAGCTTCAAGGACGAGCAACACTTGCGGGACATACTCGACGAGGCGCAACACATCGTCGACAAGGCTATCGGCGGCTGAGGCTTGCGGCGGGGGCCAGACCGTGGGCGACCGGGCGATCAGAGTATCAACCGATGGATCACCTGGCTCGCGTCGTCGGGATCCGGCACGCGACTGAAGCCGAGATCGCGCGCAAGTTCGTGCATCCGCCAGTTTTCAGCCGAATCCCACGAAACCATCGTGCGGATGCCGCGTTCGCGCGCGATATCGATCAGATGACGCATCAGCAAGGTTCCCAACCCCTTGCCTTGCCAGTCGTCACTGACGGTCACCGCGCATTCGCATGAATTTCCGTCAGGCGAAAGGGCGTAGCGGCTTACGCCTATTTCACTCGTTGCCCCGTTTCGTTCCACCAAGGCGACGAATGCCATGTCGTGCAGATAATCAAGATCGGTCAACTTTTGGAAGAACGCCTCGTCCGAATCGCCAATCTGGCCGAGGAACCGCATCCTGCGTGATTCCGCGCTCAGTCCGTCGATGAAGGATCGTTCCAGCGCCGCATCCTCCTTGTGGAGCATCCGGATCGTCACCTGGCTTCCGTCCCTGAGTGTTTCGGTCCATTCCGGAGCATTCTGCGGCGCGTCGAGAACGGCCACGCCCGTGGCGGTGTTGCCCGTCCGGGTGGTGGAGCCAAATGCGGGATTCCTGGAAGCAATCATGATCATGCGCCTCTGGTATGCATGTTCCAAGTATCGACGCCACGGCGGGCAGACTTGTGATCGAGATCAATCCGAGTTCAGATTCTTCCGGTGTGCGTGGCGGCGCAAGGCAACCGTCCATCACCCGCGGCGCGGCCGCCTCCAACCTTTGGATGCGCAGGGTTTGATCACGATCAAGAGCAGCCAGCCGCATGCGTGGTGGAATGGACCAATGGCTTCCGAACGCACGGGCAAGACGGCACGTGTCAGCCATTCACGCCTCAACGACACACTATCGGGAAAATCGGCGAGATGAAAGACGATGCCACTCGTGATGCGCTTGATCCACGGACTCTCGAAAAGATGCACGCGTGGTGGCGCGCGGCCAATTACCTTTCTGTGGGACAGGTTTACCTGCTCGACAATCCGCTGTTGCGCGAACCGCTGAGGATCGAGCACGTCAAACCGCGACTGCTCGGCCACTGGGGCACCACGCCCGGCCTCAACTTTCTCTATGTGCATCTCAACCGCGTGATCAAGATGCGCGATCTGGACGTGCTGTTCATAGCAGGTCCCGGCCACGGCGCGCCTGGCGTGGTCGCCAATACCTGGCTGGAAGGCACCTACAGCGAACGGTTCCCGGAAATCTCGCAGGATGCCGACGGCATGCGCAAGCTGTTCCGGCAGTTCTCGTTTCCGGGCGGCATCCCCAGTCACGCCGCGGCGACCACGCCAGGCTCTATCCACGAAGGCGGCGAACTGGGCTACTCGCTTTCGCACGCCTACGGCGCGGTATTCGACAATCCGGACCTGATCGTGGCTTGCGTGGTCGGCGACGGCGAGGCGGAAACCGGGCCGCTGGCGACATCGTGGCACGGCAACAAGTTCCTCAACCCGAAGAGCGACGGCGCGGTGCTGCCGATCTTGCACCTCAACGGTTACAAGATCGCCAACCCGACGGTGCTTGCGCGCATCGGCCATGACGAGCTGGCCGATCTGATGCGTGGCTACGGTTACGAACCGATCTTCGTCGAGGGCGATGATCCAGCGTTGATGCACCAGCGGATGGCGGCCGCCTTCGACCAGGCATTCGACCGCATCCACGATATCCAGAGACACGCGCGCGAGGACGACGACACGCAGCGTCCGACGTGGCCGATGATCGTATTGCGCAGTCCCAAGGGCTGGACTGGCCCCAAGACCGTGGACGGCTTGAAGACCGAAGGCTGCTGGCGCTCGCATCAGGTCCCTTTCACGATGGACAAGCCGGAGCACCTGCAACTGCTGGACGAATGGCTGCGCAGCTACAACCCCGAGGAATTGTTCGACGAGAACGGCGCGCTGCGCGCGGAGATCGCGGAGCTCGCGCCCAAGGGCACGCGCCGGATGGGCGCCAATCCGCATGCCAACGGTGGCACGTTGATGCATCCGCTGCAGATGCCGGATTTCCGCGATTACGCGGTTCCGGTCAAGACGCCTGGCGGTGATGTCGCACCTGCAACGCATGTCATGGGGACCTTCCTGCGTGATGTGATGCGCATGAGCGCCGAGCATCGCAACTTCCGGGTGTTCGGCCCCGACGAGACCGCGTCGAACCGCCTGCAGGCCCTGTTCGAAGCGACAGATCGCGCCTGGGTCGCACCGATCGATCCTGCCGACGACCACTTGTCGCCCGACGGGCACGTGATGGAGATCCTCAGCGAGCACACTTGCCAGGGTTGGCTGGAGGGCTACCTGCTGACCGGGCGGCACGGCTTGTTCTCGTGCTACGAGGCCTTCATCCACATCGTCGATTCGATGTTCAACCAGCACGCCAAGTGGCTGAAGAGTTCGCGCGAAGTCGAATGGCGGCGTCCGATCGCCTCGCTGAATTACCTGCTGACCTCGCACGTCTGGCGCCAGGACCACAACGGCTTCAGCCACCAGGACCCGGGCTTCATCGACCACGTGGTCAACAAGAAGGCCGACATCGTGCGGGTGTATTTCCCGCCCGATGCCAACACGTTGCTGTACGTCACCGATCACTGCCTGCGCAGCTGGAACCGCGTCAACGTGATCGTGGCCGGCAAGCAGATGGAACCGCAGTGGCTGGACATGGATGCCGCGATCAGGCATTGCTCGGCCGGTATCGGCATCTGGGAATGGGCCAGCAGCGATGCAGGCGGCGAACCCGACGTGGTGATGGCCTGTGCCGGCGACGTGCCGACGCTGGAAACCCTGGCCGCGGTCGATCTGCTGCGGCAGCATGCACCGGAACTGAAAGTGCGCGTGATCAACGTGGTCGACCTGATGACGCTGCAGCCGCAGAGCGAGCATCCGCACGGCCTGTCCGATGACGATTTCGACGCACTGTTCACCAAGGACAAGCCGATCATCTTCGCGTACCACGGTTACCCCTGGCTGATCCACCGGCTGGCCTACCGGCGTACGAACCATGACAACCTGCACGTGCGCGGTTACAAGGAAGAAGGCACGACCACCACGCCGTTCGACATGGTGGTGCGCAACGACCTGGATCGCTTCCATCTGTTCGAGGACGTGTTCGAGCGGGTACCGAAACTGGCTGCCAACGCGGGCTACGCGAAGCAGCAGGTACGCGACTGGCTGGTCGAGCACAAGCTTTACATCGACGCGCACGGCGCCGACATGCCGATGGTGCGCGACTGGCGCTGGCCGGGCCGGGATTGACGGATGCGGCGCACGGCGTGCCGCACTGCCGTGTGTCATCCAGCGTCGCGCGACTTTCACACACAGCCGGAGACCGTCACGTGCAAGCTCCCGAAACGGGCATGATCCAGAACCGCACTTTCGATGAAATCGCGGTCGGCGACAGCGCGAGTCTTGCGCGCACGGTCACGCAGCGCGACATCGAGCTGTTCGCGCTGGCCTCGGGCGACGTGAATCCCGCGCACATGGATCCGGCCTACGCCGCGACCGACATGTTCCACCACATCATCGCGCAAGGCATCCTCGAAGCCGGCCTGATCTCGGCCGTGCTGGGTACCGAGTTGCCCGGGCCGGGCACGATCTATCTGGGCCAGGACCTGCGCTTTCTGCACCCGGTGGCGATCGGCGACACCATCACCGCCACGCTGACGGTCACCGAGAAACATCCCGAGAAGGGCAACGTCGTCCTCGACTGCCGTTGCACCAACCAGAACGGCGAAGTGGTGATCACGGGCACCGCGTACGTGCGCGCGCCCCAAGACAAGGTGCTGCGCCCGCGCGTCGAATTGCCGGATGTCCAGATCAACCGCCACGAACGCTTCCGGGCCTTGCTGGCGAGGGCGGCCGGACTGCCGCCGATGCCGGTCGCCGTCGTGCATCCGTGCAACGCCAATGCCATCGGCGCGGCGGTGGAAGCTGCGCAAGCGGGCCTGATCGTGCCGATCCTGGTCGGTCCGCAAGCGAAGATCCGCACGGCCGCGCAAGCCGCAAATGTCGACATCAACGGCTTTCGTCTGGTCGACACGCCGCACAGCCATGCCGCCGCGGATCGCGCGGTAGCGCTGGTGCGCGACGGCGAGGCGGCGATGTTGATGAAAGGCTCGCTGCACAGCGATGAACTGCTGCATGCGGTGCTGGCAGCGGACAGCGGGCTGCGCACCGGCAGGCGCCTCAGCCACGTCTACCTGATGGACGTGCCGACCTATCCGAAGCCGCTGCTGGTCACCGACGCCGTGGTCAACATCGCGCCGGACCTTGAGCAGAAACGCGACATCGTGCAGAACGCGGTCGATCTCGCGCACGAAATGGGCATCGAAACGCCGCGCGTCGCGCTGCTGTCGGCAGTGGAGACGGTCAATCCTGCGATCCGTTCGACGCTGGACGCGGCGGCGCTGTGCAAGATGGCCGACCGCGGCCAGATCAGCGGCGCGCTGGTGGACGGCCCGCTGGCGTTCGACAATGCGGTGAGCCCCGCGGCGGCAAAGGAAAAGGGCATCATCTCGCCGGTGGCGGGGCAGGCCGACATCCTGGTGGTGCCCGACCTCGAAGCCGGCAACATGCTGGCCAAGCAGTTGATCTTCCTGGCCGGCGCGGACGCCGCGGGCGTGGTGCTGGGCGCGCGGGTGCCGATCATCCTGACCAGCCGCGCGGACACCGAACGCACGCGACTGGCGTCGTGCGCGGTGGCGGTGCTGCTCGCACACCGGCCGAGTCCCGCGCCGGCCACGTCGAAGGAAACATGACGCGATGACAAATGCGGTGCTGACCATCAACGCCGGTTCCTCCAGCATCAAGTTCGCTCTGTTCGAGGTCGGCGGCCGCGACAGCCCGGCATTGTCATCCCATGGCGAAATCGAGACGATCGAGTCCGCACCACATTTCATCGCGCGCGATGCGTGTGGCAAGGTCCTGGCCGAGCGGCGCTGGTCCAAGCACGACAAGGATTTCCAGTCGCTCGTGGAGCAGGTGATCGGCTGGGCCGAGAACCATCTGGGCGGCGATGCGATGCGTGCGGTCGGCCATCGTGTAGTGCACGGCGGCACGCGGTTCGACGCGCCTTGCATGGTAACGCCGGAAGTGCTGGAGCAACTGGACGCCCTGACGCCGTTGGCGCCGCTGCACCAGCCGCACAACCTCGTGCCGATCCGCGCGATCGCCAAAGCGCGGCCGCGGCTGCCGCAGGTGGCATGCTTCGACACGGCCTTCCACCGCACGATGCCCGCGGTAGCCACGCGCTTCGCATTGCCGCGCGAGTGGGAAGAGCAGGGGGTGCGCCGCTACGGTTTCCACGGATTGTCCTACGAATACATCGCGCGCAGGTTGCGGGAGCTTGATCCCGAACTGGCCGCGGGGCGCGTAATCACCGCCCATCTGGGCAACGGCGCCAGCCTGTGCGCGATGCGCGACGGCCGCAGCGTCGACACCACCATGGGCTTGACCGCGCTGGACGGCCTGGTGATGGGCACCCGCTGTGGCGACCTCGATCCCGGCGTGATCCTGTATTTCGAGCAGCAGCGCGGCATGGACGCGAAGCGGGTCGAACACATGCTCTACCACGATTCCGGACTGCTCGGCGTGTCCGGCGGCATCGCCAGCGACATGCGCAGCCTGCTCGCCAGCGGCGACCCGCATGCGCGCGAGGCGGTCGAATTGTTCACCTTCCGGATCGCCCGCGAGATCGGGGCGTTGACCAGTTCGATGGGCGGCCTTGACGGCATCGTGTTCACTGCCGGGATCGGCGAACACGCGGCGGCGGTACGTGAAATGGTGTGCGCGCGACTGGATTGGCTGGGCGTGGAGCTGGACGCGGCGGCGAACGCGGGCGACGAGGCCGTGATCAGCGCGTCCGGCAGCCGCGTCGAGGTGCGCGTGATCCCGACCGACGAGGAAGCGATGATCGCGCGGCATACACTGGATACCGTATCGCACGCGAGGAAATGAGCATGTCGTACGCCAAGACGTTGCGCGCACTGCAGATCGAGCTGGTGAAATTCCAGAAGCATTTGATCAAGCACGGCGACCGCGTGCTGATCGTGCTCGAGGGCCGTGATGCCGCCGGCAAGGACGGCACCATCAAGCGCATCATCGAACACCTGTCGCCACGCGAGACGCGCGTGGTCGCGCTGGGCAAGCCTTCCGACCGCGAGACCACGGCCTGGTACTTCCAGCGTTACGTGCCGCACCTGCCGATGGCGCAGGAATTCGTGCTGTTCAACCGCAGCTGGTACAACCGCGCCGGCGTCGAGCGCGTGATGGGGTTCTGCAATCATGTGGAGTACGAGGAGTTCATGGAAACCGTGCCCGGGTTCGAGCAGATGCTGGTGCGTTCGGGCATCAAGCTGTTCAAGTACTACCTCGACATCGACAAGGCCGAGCAGAAGGCGCGCCTGAAAGACCGTCGCGACGACCCGCTCAAGCAATGGAAGATCAGCCCGATCGATGCCGCCGCGCAGAAGCACTGGAAGGGTTACAGCGAGGCGCGCAACGCAATGTTCGCGCGCACCCACACGGCGGTGGCGCCATGGACGGTGGTACGCGCCGACGACAAGAAGCGCGCGCGCCTGAACCTGATCCGCGACCTACTGACCCGCCTCGACTACGTCGACAAGGACGCCGGCCTGCTGAATGCCGATCCGAAGACCGTATTCCTATACAGCGACGAAGCGCTGAAGAAGGGCTGGATCGCCAGGTGACGCCGTTCGGCATTGACACGCGCAATCAGCAGGCAGACGAAGATGATCGATTCGAAGTTGTTGGACGCCAAGTCCGTGCAAGCCTCGAGTACCGAAGAGCTGCTGCGCCAGCTCGACGGTAATGCGCAAGGCCTGACCGAAGCCGAGGCGCAGCGGCGCGCCACGCAATTCGGGCCCAATCGGCTGGCGGAAGTCCAAAAGAGCCTGTTGGCCAAACTCCTGCATTATTTCTGGGGGCCGATCCCCTGGATGATCGAGGCGGCGGCGCTGCTTTCCGGGCTGATCCGGCATTGGGCGGATTTCATCATCATCATCCTGCTGCTGCTTTTCAATGCCGCGGTCGGATTCTGGCAGGAATACAAGGCATCCAATGCGCTGGATGCGCTGAAGGCGCAGCTGGCACTGAAATGCCGGGTGCGCCGCGGCGGCGCCTGGAAGCAGGTCGATGCCAGCGAACTCGTGCCCGGGGACATCGTGCGGGTGATGCTTGGCGACGTGATTCCTGCCGACATCAAACTGCTCGAAGGCGACTACATCAGCGTCGACCAGTCCGCACTGACCGGCGAATCGCTGCCGGTCGACTGCAAGGTCGGCGACGTCGTGTATTCCGCATCGATCGCCAAGCAGGGCGAAATGGTCGGCGTGGTCTATGCCACCGGCGAGCACACCTATCTGGGCAAGACCGCGCAACTGGTGCAGAAGGCCGGCGCGGTTTCGCACTTCCAGAAGGCGGTGCTGAACATCGGCGACTATCTGATCTACATCAGCATCGCGCTGGTGGTCGTGCTGGTGCTGGTGGAACTTTCGCGCGGCCTGTCGTGGGTGGAACTGCTGCAATTCGCGCTGATCCTCACCGTCGCCTCGATTCCGGTGGCGATGCCGGCGGTGCTCTCGGTCACGATGGCGCTCGGCGCGCTGGCGCTGTCGAAGGAGAGGGCGATCGTGTCGCGGCTGGAATCGATCGAGGAGATGGCCGCCGTCGACATCCTGTGCTCGGACAAGACCGGGACGCTGACGCAGAACAAGCTGACCCTCGGCGAAACGTTGCGGTTCGGCGTCGATGACGACGCCACCCTGATACGCCATGCCGCGCTGGCCAGCGTCGCGGAGGATGGCGATGCCATCGACCAGGCGGTTTTCGCCGCACTCAAGGACAAGGATGCGCCGGGTTCCTACCATGCCAAGAATTTCATTCCGTTCGATCCCGTGCACAAGCGTGCCGAAGGCGACTGGACCGACGCGCAGGGCACGACATTGAAAGTCACCAAGGGCGCGCCCCAGGTCATCCTCGACCTGGCCGCGGTGGACGACGATGCACGCAAGCGCGCCCAGGACTGGATCGATGCGCAGGCAGCGCGCGGCTTCCGCACGCTGGGCGTCGCGCACGGCGATGGCGACGGGAAGTGGGTGTTCGATGGCCTGTTCGGGTTGTACGACCCGCCGCGCCCTGATTCCGCAGCGACCATTGCCGAAGCCGGCAAGCACGGCATCAAGGTGAAGATGGTCACCGGCGACAATGTCGCCATCGGACGCGAAATCGCCGGCCAGCTCGGCATCGGCCGCAACATGTTGGCCGCGGACACGGTGTTCGCCGGCGACAGGGCGCCGGCCGATCTGGCTGCACAGATCGATGGCGCCGACGGCTTTGCACAGGTCTTTCCCGAACACAAATACGACATCGTCAAGGCGCTGCAGGCAGCCGGCCACCGCGTGGCGATGACCGGCGACGGCGTCAACGACGCGCCGGCCTTGAAACAGGCCGATGTCGGCATCGCGGTGTCGGGTGCCACCGACGCCGCGCGTGCCGCGGCCGCACTGATCCTGACCGCACCGGGGCTGTCGACCATCGTCAAGGCGGTCGAGGAAGCGCGCCGCATCTTCGAACGCATGAACAGCTATGCGATCTACCGCATCACGGAAACCATCCGGATCATGGTGTTCGTGGTGCTGGCGATGCTGATCTACAACTTCTATCCGATCACTGCGGTGATGATCATCCTGCTGGCCTTCTTCAACGACGTGCCGATCATGACCATCGCCTACGACCATACGTCGGTCGATACGCAGCCGGTGCGCTGGGACATGCGCCGCGTACTCACCGTGTCGACGGTAATGGGTTTGACCGGCACCGCCGGCAGCTTCCTGATGCTGTACCTGGCGCTGGACTGGCTGCACATGCCGATTCCGAAGGTGCAGACCTACATCTTCCTCAAGATGGCAGTGGCCGGCCACCTGACCTTGTTCGTTTCGAGAACCAAGGGCGCGTACTGGCGCAAGCCTTATCCGGCACCCGTCATGATCTGGTCGGCGGTGGTCACCAAGGTCGCGGCCACCCTGTTGTGCGCGTACAGCCTGGGTCTCGGGCTGATCGCGCCGATCACCTGGCCGGAAATCGCCCTGATCTGGGCCTACTCGATCGTGTGGTCGATACTGACCGACATGGCCAAGCGCATCGTGTATCGACACTTCGACCACAGCGTGCCGCGGCACCGGCAGTTTCTTGATCTGCTGCATCGCCATGTCTGGAACCGGGCGCGTTGACCTGGCGACCCATTGCGACTCGGTTCCGGACCGGGACGTGCAGGTTCCCGCAGTCGGGAGGGAATTGGAGGCGGGATGAATCAGGAAAGCGCGGCAGCCGGATCGCGGAACGTGCAGTCATGGAATCCGTGAGAGACCGCTTCAAGTCTGGCAGCACGCAACTGTTCGTCATCGAGGTCGTGCGTCGCCAGCATCGGATAGATGATGGGTTCGTCGATCCACGGTTGCAGGGCCGCGCGCATGCCGATCTGGGCCTTCCAGGGAAGTTGCGCGAGCGTGTCCGGCGTGGCGGATCGCTGGGCATTGCCCGCGCGCAGGAGGTTCAGGGCGTAACCCGACGAACGGATCATGCGCGGCCCGCCGGACGCGGTGATGTGGTTGGCGTGATTTTCCCCGTACAAGGGGTCCAGGGCATCGGCCACGTCGTTCGCCAGCAGTGCCAGCCGGTGGTGCGGGATGATGGCCGTCAACGGGTCGTGGCGTGCACCATGGCGCATGAGGGACTGCACGAGTTCCGGCGGCATGCCCCGCGCCGTGGCACGTGTGGCGATGGCGTGCAGGTCGCCGGCGATTTCGCCGCGGCCGGCTGCAAGTTCGACGCTGCCGTGCAGGCAACCTTCGGCGAGGGCGCGCCCAAACGCTGAAGCCTGTGCGCGGCCGGCATCGCTGTCGTAATTCAATCCCAGCAACGCCAGCGCGTCGGCGACACCCATCAGGCCGATTCTGAGCCCCGGGACCTTGACGCGAGCGAGCAGGGCGGCATCGTCGAGCATGCGCACCGCGACAGCTGGCACATTCGGACATGCCCGCGATGTCGATTTTCGGGCTGGGGCCCAAGGGTCTCTGCACGAACGCCGCCGCGTTGACGACGGCATGCAGTGGACCGGCGCGCCAGATGTTCCGACCGGTACCGGCCGCTGCGATGAGGCGCTCGTCGGGCAGCAACCGCCAGGTCTTGAATGCGTCCATGAAGCGCGACTGCCATGCCGTCCTTTCGGCTTGCTTCTCCACGGACGCGAGCGCGGCCGATACTCGCCGCCAGGTGTCGTCGATCGAGAAATCACGCAAGCGGACACGGTCCCGCCAGCGAAACCAGGCATCCCACGCCTCGACGGCCGCGAGATCGATGAATGGAGAAGATCGGCTGGGCTCGAACATGGGTGCAAGGGGTGATGGACGTGGCCCACTATCCACGCCCGCGAATCACGGGTCTTGACGCGCATCAACTGCCGGTCGTCCGTGGCAGGCCGTTACATACCGTTACACGTCGTTGTGCTTCCGACATCCGGGCGTGACATCACCGCCATAGATTGGTCGCCAACCCCGCCACGACCGAGGACGCCTCCATGGAAACCAGCTTCGCAGCCCGCGATTTCAACCAGTCCGCCTACGCGCCCCAGCCGTCATTCGAGACCCACCCCGAGCTCGATATCGCGGAGTTGCAGCGGCACATGCAGGTGACGCGCAGGAAGGTCAGGGCCGGCCAGCACCTTTACCGCAACGGCCAGCCGTTTCATGCCATCTACCTGGTGCACGCGGGGTTCCTGAAAACCTGCGAGTTGTCCGAGGATGGCCGCGAACAGGTCACCGGCTTCAGGATGCGCGGCGATTTGCTGGGTGTCGAGTCCATCGGCCTGAAAACCCACACCTGCGACGCAATCGCGCTGGAGGATTGCGAAATCTGGGAGCTGCCGTATCCACCGGTGCTGGATGCATGCCTGCACGTCCCGGAATTGCAGATACGCCTGAGCGCGGCGCTGGCGGAAGAAATCCGGCGCGACCGTTCCTGGATGCTGACGATCGGAACGCTGCCTGCCGAACACCGCGTGGCCGCGTTCCTGCTCGACATCGCCGACCGTCATGCGCGGCTGGGTTTCAGTGCCCGCCATTTCATATTGCGCATGGGGCGTGCGGACATCGGCAGTTTCCTCGCGCTCAAGCACGAAACCGTCACCCGGGCGCTGTCGCATCTCGAACAGCTCGGGTACATCTCGGTGCTGCGCCGCGAGGTGAAGCTGCTCGACATCCCCAGGCTGCGTACCCATGCAGGAATGCGCTGTGCATTGAACTGAGCGGCCTCAACCGCGATCGAGCAATCCCCGGACGATGCCGACCAGTTGTTCCCTGCGATAGGGCTTGCGCAACATCTCGAAACCCTCGTCGGTGGCGTGGCTGGAGTGCTCGCCATCGTGGAATTCATATCCGGACGTAAGCAGCACCGCAAGCTCCGGCCGCGTCCGACGTACCTCGTGCGCCAACTCTGCGCCATTCATGCCGCTGCCCAGGACCACATCCGAGAACAGCAGGTCCACGTCGGGCCTGTTTGCGAGTATCGCCAGGGCCTCGGGTGCGTCGGATGCGCTGACGACCTGGTAACCGGCGGCTTTCAGGAATCCGATGGCGACCTTCCTGACGTCGGTTTCGTCCTCGACCACCAGCACGGTCGCCTGCCTATCCGTCGTTGCAGTGGGCGAAGCCGGCAAGCGTCCGGCGGAGACGTGGCCGGGATCCGCGACTGGCAGCAGCAGTTCCACCCGGGTGCCGTAGCCCAGCCGGCTGTCGATGGACATGTCGCCGCCTGACTGCGCAACGAAACCAAACACCATGCTGAGCCCCAGTCCGCTGCCCTTGCCGACCGCCTTGGTGGTGAAGAACGGTTCGAGTGCGCGGGCCCTGACATCGGGTGGCATGCCGGTGCCGGTGTCGCTCACGGTGAAAGCCACGTAGACGCCGGGTACCAGCTTGCGGTCGTTCGCCGGGTCATCCAGCACCACGTTGCGCGCGGCGATCACGAGTTCGCCGCCACGCGGCATGGCATCGCGGGCGTTCAACGCGAGGTTGACCAGCGCGGTGTCCAGTTCGTTGGCGTCGGCATAGGCGTCGGAGACATCGGATGGGCATTCGATCGCGATCGACACCATCTCGCCCAGCGTGCGCCTCAACATGTGCCCCAATTCCTCGAGCAGCGGCTTGACGGCAACCGCGCGCGGCTGCAGCGGCTGGCGGCGCGCGAAGGCCAGCAGCCTGCGGGTGAGGTTCGAACCCCTGTCGACCGCGCGCAAGGCACCGCCGATGGTTTCCATTGCGCTCGGTCGATCGGCCAGTTCCGCTTCCAGCAGCTGCAGGTTGCCCGAGATCACGGTGAGCAGGTTGTTGAAGTCATGGGCAATGCCACCGGTGAGCTGGCCGATCGCGTCCAGCCTTCCAGCGTGCGCCAGTTGCTCCTCATTGCGACCGCGCTGCAGGGCAGAAGCCAGCAGGTTGGAAATAGACTGCAGGAATCCGATCTTGTCGAGATCGAACACGCCGGCCGCGGGCGCGAGGGCGATCAGCAGCCCGAGCGGGTCGTCAAGGCCCGCCAGCGGCACGATAACCGCATCACGGAAACCTGCGGTGGCAAGCTCCTGCCGAATCGCTGCGAGCGAGCCCTTGCCAAGCGAATCGAACGTGACGACTTCGCGCGACCTGTCACCGAAGCTGGCGCGTACGAAATCCATGTCTCCGAACAGAGACGTGATGACCCCGGCCGCCTCATTGGACAGCCCCGTGCAGGCACGCATCTGCAGTTCCGCGTGGTGCACGTCGGTTGCAAGGATGGCGACGGCGGATACTTCCAAGGCCTCCGCGACCAGTTCCGGAATGCGACTGACGGCCAGTTCGATGCCGGGTGCCTGCACGGTCAGCCGGCCGATCTGCGCGAGCAGGTTGTCGCGTCTGGCATGCGCCAGCGCCTGTCGCACCCGCCAGGTCTCGGAGATGTCCCGCACCGACGCGATCGCGATGGTCCCTTTCTCGGTTCGAATGGGACTGAGCCCGATCTCGACCGGGAAGGACGAGCCGTCACGGCGTGCCCCCATCAACTGGTAGCCGATCCCCATCGGACGCACGCGCGGATGCGCCATGAATTCGCCGCGATGCTTGAGGTGCGCGGCGCGTACCGACTCCGGCAGCAGCGTCTCCAGCGGAAGCCCGTGCAGCGCATCCCGGCCGTAATCGAACATCCGCGTTGCCTGGGCGTTGGCAAGCACGATGGCGCCCTGCTGGTCCACCGCGATCATCGCGTCCGGTGCGATATCGAACCACGCCTGCAACATGGAAAAATCGATCGAGGGCAGGGCGGAAAGATTCACCGGCCGTTCGCCTTCGTGACGCGAACCGAGAAGAGATAGCCCGCGCCGCGCACGGATTTGATCAGCTCGGGGCTGGCCGGATCGGATTCGATCTTGCGGCGCAGGCGGCCGATCTGCACGTCGATGGCCCGGTCGAACGGCCCTGCGTTGCGCCCATGGAGGTGCTCCATCAGGTCATCGCGCGTGAGCACCCGGTTGGGATGTTCCACCAGTATGCGCAGCAAGTCGTATTCGCCACTCGTGAGCGACACGGGATCGCCACTGGTCTTGTGCAGGGTGCGAGCGAGCGGGTCGAGATGGTAGCCCGCGAACCTGATCGTTGCGTCGCCGGGTTCGGCATCCGTACCGGCAGTCGTCGCCGAAGTCCGGCGCAACACGCTGCGCACGCGGGCGAGCAGCTCGCGCAGTTCGAAGGGCTTGGTGACGTAATCGTCGGCGCCGAGCTCAAGGCCGACCACGCGATCGACCGCGTCGCCGCGCCCGGTGATGATGACGAGCGCGCCATGCCACGTGCCGCGCAAACGGCGCGTCAGCTCCAGGCCATCCGCGTCCGGCAGGCCCAGGTCGAGCAGGACCACATCGACGGGTTCGCGCCCGAGCACGGCATGCATGCCATCGCCACTGGCCGCGGTGGAAACGTGGAAACCCTGCCCGGTGAAGTAGCGCCGCAGCAAGTCCAGCACGTCGGGATCGTCGTCCACGACCAGCAGGTGCGCGGGATTCGCCATGAACTAAGCGTGCAAAAAAGGGGGCACGTCCACAAGTTTATACCAACCGGGCCCGGTGGCGTCCCGGGCTCGCGCATGCACGCGTACCGCCCGCCGGCCTACCCGTGCAGGGCTTGCCCTCGTCGACCCTGCAAGGCCGCCGCAATTGATGCCGATCAAGTACCGATGCCGCTGCTTGTCCGATATTGGTGTCATGCAACCGGCCAGCCCTTTCCTCGATTTCGATCCCGTCCTGATGGCGCGCTACGACGTCGCCGCACCACGGTACACAAGTTATCCGACCGCTCCGCAGTTTCGGGATGATTTCGGCGAGATCGACTATCGCGATGCGATCCGTGCCTCGAACGAGGCCGAGTCGCCACGTCCGCTGTCGCTGTACGTGCACATGCCGTTCTGCTGGAGCCCTTGCTTCTATTGCGGATGCAACCGGATCATCACCCACGACAAGGACAGGGCCGATCGGTATCTGCAGCTCGTATACCGGGAAGTGGAACGGGTCGCGCCGCTGTTCGATGCGCGGCGTCCGGTCCGCCAATTGCACCTGGGCGGCGGCACGCCCAACTTCGTGGGTTCGGACCGGCTGCGGGACTTGCTGGACGTGCTCAAGGCACATTTCGCGTTCGGCGTCGGCGACGAAGGCATCGAAACGGGGATCGAGATCGACCCGCGCTTCACCGACGCCAGGTACATACGCGATCTTGGCGCCATCGGCTTCAACCGCATCTCGATAGGCGTGCAGGATTTCGATCCGCGCGTGCAGGCGGCGGTCAATCGCCTGCAAACACCGGAAGAAACGCGGGTGGCCGTGGACACGGCGCGGGAGTCGGGATTCACGTCGGTCAACATCGACCTCATTTACGGACTGCCGGGACAGACGCCCGCGCGATTCCTGACCACGCTGTACCGGGTCATCGACCTGGCGCCGGATCGCGTTGCCGTGTACGGATACGCGCACCTGCCGCGCCTGTTCAAGGCGCAGGGGCAAATCGATGCGACCGAGCTTCCGGATGTCGCGACGCGCGTAGAGCTGTTCGGGCTGGCGCTCGAAACCCTCCGCGGCGCGGGATACGTTTACGTGGGCATGGATCACTTCGCGCGTCCCGATGACGATCTCGTGCGCGCGCAGGCCGAGGGCACGTTGCAACGCAATTTCCAGGGTTATTCCACCCGCGGCGACTGCGACATCGTCGGGCTCGGGATGAGCGCCATCGGGCGCATCGGCGACTCCTACAGCCAGAACGTTCGCGACCTGGTCGGGTATGCGCGTGCACTCGGCGATGGTCGGTTGCCGGTGGCGCGAGGCATCGCGCTCGACCGTGACGACATCATCCGTCGCGCGGCGATCGGCGAGTTGATGTGCCACGGCCGGCTCGACTTGCATGCGTTCGGCAAGCGTCACGATATCGAGTTCGCCGACTATTTTGCCGACACCGTGCAACGCCTGCGGCGACTGGAGGCGGACGGCCTGCTGGAACTGTCGGACCAGTCGTTGCGCGTAACCCCGCATGGCCGGCTGCTGCTGCGGGTGATCGCGATGTGCTTCGATGCCTATCTGGCGGACGCAACCCCGGCGTCACGGCCGCGCTATGCGCAAAGCATATGAGCGCCGTGGCGCCAGGGACCATGTGGCCACGTCCGACAGCGGCCGCGCATTCAGGCTGTGCGCGATCGGCGACGCGTACCGGTGGGCGGCATGCAATAAATGTCATGAAGCGTCGTGATGATCGCCTGTGCCGGACCTTGTGCGAGCGAATACCAGACGTTCTGCGCCTCCCGGCGGGTGTCCACCAGACCCTCGTCGCGCAGCCGGGCGAGGTGCTGCGACAACGCCGACTGGCTGAGCTTGGGCAGGAGTTCGTTGATCTGCCCGACGGTCAGTTCGTGTCCCACCAGCAGGCACAGGATGCGAAGGCGCTGTGCGTTGCCCAACGCCTTCAGCATTTGCGACGCCTCGTCCGCGCGTTCGCGCATTGCGGACATGTCCCGGTTTTCGCGTGCGGCCATGGCTCGGTCTTCCGTATTGCAGGGCATTCGTTCCGAATACTTGACATTAGCATACATTACTAATTAATCTAAAGCTAATTTAGATATATTTAATTTATCAAGACGGCACGCGCAATGCGCGGGACGTACACAACAGGAGGCTGACCATGGCAAACATCATCGTTCTCGGGGCCGGATTGGGCGGCATGGCGGCGGCCTACGAGATCAAGGCGGCGGTGGGGCAGGCGCATGCCGTCAGCGTGGTCGGCGACGGGCCCTGGTTCAATTTCACGCCCTCCAATCCATGGGTGGCGATCGGCTGGCGCAAGGCCGAAAGCATCCGGCTGGAAGTGGAGGGGCCGCTGCAACGGCGCGGCATCCATTTCATCGGCACGCCCGCCGAAAAGGTGGTTCCGGCGGAAAACCAGCTGAAGCTCGTGGATGGCCGGAGCCTGCCGTACGACTATCTCGTCATCACCACCGGTCCGCGCCTGGCTTTCGACGAAGTTCCCGGTCTGGGTCCCGAAGGCGGTTTCACGCAATCGGTCTGCACCGGTGCGCACGCCGAGGAAGCCTGGGCCGCTTACCAACGGTTGCTGGCAAATCCCGGGCCAGTCGTGATCGGCGCGGTGCAGGGCGCCAGTTGTTTCGGGCCGGCCTACGAATTCGCGATGATCGTCGATACCGACCTGCGCCGCCGCAAGCTGCGTGATCGCGTGCCGATCACCTTCATCAGTCCGGAACCATACGTCGGGCACATGGGGCTGGGCGGCGTCGGCGATTCCAAGGGGCTGCTCGAGTCGGAACTGCGCAAGCGCGACATCAAGTGGATCACCAACGCGCGCGTCACGGCGATCGAACCCGGCAAGGTCATGGCGGAGGAGCTGGACGCGAAAGGCGCACCGCTGCGCGCGCACGAACTGCCGTTCGCGTATTCGATGCTGCTGCCGGCCTTCACCGGGATTCCCGCGGTGCGCGGCGTCGATGGCCTCGTGAATCCGCGCGGCTTCATCCTGATCGACGAACACCAGCGCAACCCGACCTACCGCAACATCTATTCGGCGGGCGTGTGCGTGGCGATTCCGCCGGTCGAGGTCACCCCCGTGCCGACCGGCGCGCCCAAGACCGGCTTCATGATCGAGTCGATGGTGACCGCGATCGCGCAAAACCTGAGAGACGAGCTGGCGGGACGCCCGGGCGAGGCACGTGCGACCTGGAATGCCGTTTGCCTGGCCGACATGGGCGACACCGGCGCCGCGTTCGTCGCGCTGCCGCAGATCCCGCCGCGCAATGTCACCTGGGCCAAGGTCGGCAAGTGGGTGCACCTGGCCAAGGTGGCGTTCGAAAAGTATTACCTGCGCAAGATGCGCACCGGCAACACCACGCCGGTCTACGAGAAGTACGTGATGAAGGCGCTCGGCATCGCGCACGTCAAGCCACCCACCAAGTCGGCGACCTGATCCGCAGGAGACAAGAGCATGTCGACTTATTACATCGTCGAATCCGGCAAACCCTTCGACAAGGCGACCGAGGACCTGACCGCGGCGATCGGCCGCCGCCAGTTCGGCGTGCTGCACGTGCACGACCTGGGAGCCACCTTGCGGAGCAAGGGCATAGCATTCGACAACGAATGCAAGGTGCTGGAAGTCTGCCAGCCCCGCCAGGCCGCCAGGGTGCTTGCCACCGACATGCGCCTGAACATGGCGCTGCCGTGCCGCGTGTCGGTGTGGACCGAAGGTGGCGCCACACGGATCGGCATGATCGAGCCCGAGCAAATGCTGGCTGGCCTGTCCGGCGATCCGGCGCTGTCCGAAGTGGCAAGGGAAGTGGCAACGACGCTGCGGCAGGCGATCGACGAAGCCAGGTAAAGCTTGCCGATCGAGTTTCCATCCATCAACGAGGCAAATCCCATGAACATCGACCGTATCGTTCTCGCCTTCGCCGGCAGCATGGTGCTCCTGAGCGTAATCCTGGCGTACTACGTCTCGCCGTGGTGGCTGCTGCTCGCGCTGTTCGTGGGCGCGAACCTGCTGCAATCGGCCTTCACCGGATTCTGTCCGCTGGCCATGATCCTGGCGCGCTTCGGCGTGCGTCCCGGCAACGCTTTCCGGGGCTGACGCTTCGAAACCGCAGACGAGAATCGAATGAAACGGCTCGCATTGTCCGCGCTGACGGCATGCTTCGTGCTGATCCTGTCGGCCTGCGGCAAACACCAGGCATCGGCGCCGGTGCAGGCGCCGCCGTTGGCCTCGCTGACCGTGCAGGATCGCACGATGCCGCAGCAGCAAATCTGGGATGGCACCGTGCAGGCGGTCAATTCGGCGGTGCTGATGGCGCAGACCAACGCCCGCGTCACCGAGCTGCCGTACGACGTCAACGACGTGGTGCCGGCGGGCGGGGTGCTGGTGCGCTTCACCGACGTCGAGCAGAAATCGGCCACCCGCGCGGCCGAAGCGCAGATCACCTCGGCCCGTGCCACGTACAACGATGCGAAGACCAACTACGAGCGGACCGCCGCGCTGTTCGCGAAAGGCCTGTTGGCCAAGGCCACGCTCGACCAGGCCCGCGCGCAGCGCGATACTGCCTTGGCGGCGCTCAACGCCGCCCAAGCCAATCATCGTGAAGTCGCGCAGCAGCAGGATTACACCGTGGTGCGCGCACCCTACGCGGGCATCGTCACCCAGCGTTTCGTGCAAGTCGGCGAAGCCGTGGCGGGGCCGCCGTTTCCGCAAAAGCTGATCGCGATCACTTCGCTCAAGGATCTGCGCATCGAGGTCAGGGTTCCACAGGGCGCGGCCGCATCGATCCGCCGCTACGGCAAGGCCGACGTGCTGCCCGGAGACGACGACGGACACGTGGTCGCGGCCGGCAAGGTCACCGTGTTTCCGTATGCCGATCCGGCCACGCACACCTTCGACGTGCGCGTGGATCTGTCCGGACAGGACACCGGTCTGTTTCCCGGCATGTCGGTGAAGGTGGCGTTCGCGACCGGTTCCACCCGGCGCCTGCTGGTTCCCGAAAGCGCGCTTTGGCGCAACGGCGAACTCACGGGCGTCTACGTGATCCACGATGGTACGGTGAGCCTGCGGCTGGTGCGCCTGGGCCGGCGCTTCGGTGACGAGGTGGAAGTGATCGCGGGCCTTGCCCCCGGCGAGACCATCGCCCGTGATCCGATCAAGGCGGTTGGATGGCTGTCGCGGCAGCATCAGGGCGGCGACGTACCCGGAAAAGGGGCCTGACGGCATGGCCGGCAAGGATCGGCTCGGCATTTCCGGCCGCATCGCGGGCGCGTTCCAGGCGTCCCAGATCACGCCGTTGCTGGCGTTGGTGGGTTTGCTGCTGGGGCTCGCGGCAACGATCGTGACGCCGCGCGAGGAAGATCCGCAGATCGAGGTCACCATGGCCACGATCACGGTGCCGTTCCAGGGCGCCGACGCACACGACGTGGCCAACCTGGTTGCGTTTCCGCTGGAACAGAAGCTGTCCGAGATCCGCGGCATCAAGCACGTGTACTCGGTGAGCCGGCCGGGCGCGGCGGTGGTCACCATCCAGTTCGAAGTGGGTGTGCCGCGTCAAACGGCGATCACCCGCCTGTACAACAAGGTGTATTCGAACCTCGACTGGATTCCGCCCGGACTCGGTGTCGGACAGCCGATCATCAAGCCGATGGGCATCAACGACGTGCCCATCATGACGCTGACCCTGTGGTCGAACCAGGCCGGGCGGGTGCAGTTGGCCGAAGTGGCGCACACGCTCGAGACGACGTTGAAACGCGTGCCCGGCACGCGCGACGTGTATACGGTCGGGGCACCGGAGCGCGCGGTGCTGGTCAAGCTGGATCCGGCGAAGCTGGCCGACTACGGCCTCACCGTCGACGATTTGAGTGCCGCGCTGAAGGCCGCCAACGTCGCCACCGACGCGGGCGACACGTACAGCCATGGTACGGATTATCCGGTGAAGGCCGGCACCCTGCTGATGGATGCCGGGCAGGTGCAAAGCCTGGTGATCGGCTTGTCGGGCGGCCATCCCGTCCACGTCTCGGACGTGGCGCAGGTCGAGGGCGGCGGCAACTATCCGAGCAGCTATGCGTTCTACGGCACCCCGGCCGGACTCGGCGGCCCTGCCACCGGCATGGCGCCGGCGGTGACCATCGCGATCGCCAAGAAGCAGGGCGTGAACGCCATCAACGTCACCGACGCGGTGCGCGCACGCCTCGCGCAACTGCGCAACGTGGAGATTCCCGCCGACGTGCACGTGATGGTCACCCGTGACAGCGGCCGCACCGCCGATGCCAAGGCTTCGGAGCTGATGAACCACCTGTTGCTGGCCACGATCTCGGTGGTGCTGCTGGTGTTGCTCGCGCTGGGCTGGCGCGAAGCCATCGTGGTCGGCACGGCGGTGGTGGTGACGCTCGGGATCACGCTGTTCGCGTCGTGGGCGATCGGTTTCACCATCAACCGGGTATCGCTGTTCGCGCTGATCTTCTCGATCGGCATCCTGGTCGACGACGCGATCGTGGTGGTGGAGAACATCCACCGACACCTGGCGATGGGCGACGGCCGTCCGCTGTCGCAGATCATTCCGGCCGCGGTCGACGAAGTGGGCGGGCCGACCATCCTTGCGACTTTCACGGTGATCGCCGCGCTGCTGCCGATGGCGTTCGTGGGCGGCCTGATGGGTCCGTACATGCGCCCGATCCCGATCAATGCCAGTGCCGGCATGCTGATCTCGCTGGCGGTGGCTTTCGTGGTGACGCCGTGGATGGCCCTGCACCTGTTGCAGAAGCTTGCGGCGCGACACCAGGCCGAGCGCGAGCACGGCCAGGCCCATCCCGGCGGGCACAAGTCACGCCTTGATCGCAGGCTGCACGCGATCTTTTCGCGCGTGATGACGCCGTTCCTGGTCGGCGCCAAGGCCCGCCGCAACCGCCGCCGGCTGTTCATGGCGATGGGTCTGCTGGTGGCGCTGGCGGCCGGTCTGGTGGTCGTCAAACTGGTGATCCTGAAGATGCTGCCGTTCGACAACAAGTCGGAATTCCAGGTGGTGCTGGACATGCCCGAAGGTTCGACGCTGGAACAGACCAATCGCGTGCTGTTCGACCTCGGCCACGTCCTGGCCAAGGTACCCGAGGTCACCAACTTCGAAAGCTACGCAGGCACGCCGGCACCGATCGACTTCAACGGCCTGGTGCGCCAGTACTTCATGCGCAGCCAGCCGTACCAGGGCATGATCCAGGTCAACCTGAGAGACAAGGACCAGCGTTCGCGCCAGAGCCACCAGATCGCGCTGGCGGTGCGCCCGGGACTGGCCGCGGTGGCCAAGCGTTTCGGCGCACACCTCGCAGTCGTGGAAATCCCGCCCGGCCCTCCGGTGCAGGCGCCGATCGTGGCGCAGATCTTCGGCCCGAACTACGCCGAACAGCGCAAGATCGCGCTCGCGATCGAGCAACTTTTCGGCAAGACACAAGCGATCGTCGACATCGGCAGCAGCGTCGAGAGTCCGACTGCGAAGCGCAGACTGTTGGTGGTGGATCGCGATCGCGCGGCCACGCTGGGAGTCAGCCAGCAGCAGATCGTCGACGCGATCGCCACGGGCCTGCACGGCGTCGACGCGTCGTATGTGCAGGACGCCGCGGCCAGGTATGCGATCCCGATCGTCCTGCGCCTGCCGCAGCGCGACATGGGGTCGCTCGAATCGGTACTGGCGCTGCGCGTGCGTTCCCGAAGCGGAGGGCTGATCCCGCTTTCCGAAGTGGTGCGGGTCGAGACGACGCCATGGGCCGACGCGATCTACCACAAGGATCTACTGCCGGTGACGTACGTGACCGGCGACGATGCCGGCCGCGAGGACAGTCCGCTGTACGGCATGTTCAAGCTGGTCAGCAAAATCAGCCACGCCAGCTTCGCCGGCTATCATCTCGACCAGTATTTCGTCGGCGAACCCGAATCCGACAGCCGCTTCGCGATCAAGTGGGGCGGGGAATGGACCATCACCTACGAGACCTTCCGCGACATGGGGCTGGCTTATTCGGCGGGTCTGGTGCTGATCTACCTGCTGGTGGTGGGCCAGTTCAAGAGTTACGTGGTGCCGTTGATCATCATGGCGCCGATCCCGCTGACGGTGATCGGCGTGATGCCGGGCCACGCGTTGCTCGGCGCACAATTCACCGCGACCTCGATGATAGGCATGATCGCGCTGGCCGGCATCATCGTGCGCAACTCGATCCTGCTGGTGGATTTCATCAACCATGCGGTCGCGACCGGCAGGCCGCTGGAGGAAGCCGTGATCGAAGCGGGCGCGGTGCGCGCCAAGCCGATCATCCTGACCGCGATCGCGGCGATGCTGGGCGCGTTCTTCATCCTCACCGATCCCATTTTCCAGGGCTTGGCGGTGTCGCTGGTATTCGGCGTGCTGGTGTCCACCATGCTGACGCTGCTCGTGATTCCCCTGCTGTACTACACATGGCTGGCCCGCAAGGGCAGGCAGGCCGGTGACGTCACCTTCACCGGTGGTACGGACAATCCGGACAGCAGGCCCGTGCCTTGATCAAGATCAAGCGGTGCCGGCGGCGGGGAATTTAAGATCGCCGGCACGCGCAGTTAAACATCACCAACCGGGTATATCGTCATGCACGACATCACCGTAGTCGATCTATCGCGGCTGCAATTCGCTGCCACCGCCCTTTATCACTTCCTGTTCGTTCCGCTGACCCTGGGCCTCAGTTTCCTGCTGGCGGCCATGGAGACGGTCTACGTCACCACCGGCAAGACCATCTACAAGCAGATGGCGCAATTCTGGGGCAAGTTGTTCATGATCAACTTCGCCCTCGGCGTGGCCACCGGCCTGACGATGGAGTTCCAGTTCGGCACCAACTGGTCGTTCTACTCCAGCTTCGTCGGCGACATCTTCGGCGCACCGCTGGCGATCGAAGGGTCTGATGGCATTCTTCATGGAATCGACCTTCGTCGGTTTGATGGTGTTCGGCTGGCAGCGCCTGTCCAAGGGCCAGCACCTGGCGGTGACCTGGCTGGTGGCGCTCGGCTCGAACCTGTCGGCGCTGTGGATCCTGGTTGCCAACAGCTTCATGCAGGACCCGCAGGGCGCTGCGTTCAATCCGGCGACCATGCGCATGGAGCTGCATTCACTGACGCAGTTGATCTTCAACCCCGACGCCCAGTCGAAATTCGTGCACACCTCGATCGCCGGCTACGTCACCGCGGCGATCTTCGTGGCGGGCGTCAGCGCCTGGTACATGCTGAAAAAGCGCCACATGGACCTGGCCAAGCGCTCGTTCCGCATGGCCGCGCTGTACGGCGTGCTCGCGACCATCGGCGTGATCACGCTGGGCGACGCGCTGGGTTTCGTCGCGGCGCAGGCGCAGCCGACCAAGCTGGCGGCCATGGAAGGCCTGTGGAAGACCGAGCCCGGCCCGATGCCGTTCAACCTGATTGCATTCCCGGACCAGTCGCTGCAGAAGAACAAAGGCGAGGTACAAGTGCCCTACATGCTGTCGCTGCTGGTGACGCACTCGGTGAACGGCAGCATGGACGGCTTCGATGTCCTGCAGAAGCAGGCCGCGCAACGCGTCGAGAACGGCATTCCGGCGGTGCAGGCATTGCAGACACTGTCGAAGGATCCGCACGACGCCGGTGCGCTCGCGCAATTCGACGCCCACGAAAAAGACCTCGGCTACGGCTTCCTGGTGCAGCGCTACGCGCCCGACCTCGACAAGGTCACGCCGCAACAGGTTCAGCAAGCCGCGAAGGACAGCATCCCGCCGGTCGCCGCCGGTGTTCTGGTCGTTCCGGGCGATGGTCGGGTTCGGCCTGCTGATGCTGGCGTTCTTCGTGCTGGCGGTGCTCTACACGCTGCGCAACAAGGTCCAGGACAAGCGCTGGTTCCTGATCGCGGCAGCCTGGATGATCCCGATCCCGTTCCTGGCCAACGAAGCCGGCTGGCTGGTCGCCGAACTGGGACGCCAACCGTGGACGGTATTCGGCATGCTGCCGACCTGGATGAGCGCGTCCACCCACAGCGTCGGCTACATGGCGTTCTCGCTGATCGGGTTCGTGCTGCTCTACACGATCTTCATCGCGGTCGAGATGTACCTGATGGTGCGCAGCATCCGGCAGGGGCCGCAGGAACCCGGCGGCGGCACGCACGCGGACCCGAGACCACGGCCGATGCCACGGCCGGCCTATGCAACCACCACCCGTGACGGCTACCAGGAGGGCTGAGCCATGGAACTGTATCGCAACGCTGCAAGTGATCTGGTGGCTGCTGCTCGGCGTGCTGCTGATCGGCCTCGCCGTGATGGTCGGCATGGACATGGGCGTGGGCACGATCCTGCGCTACGTCGGCCGCACCGACGTCGAACGGCGCGTGGCGCTCAACATCATCGGCCCGCACTGGGACGGCAACCAGGTCTGGTTCATCCTCGGCGGCGGTGCGGTGTTCGCCGCGTTCCCGCTGATCTACGCCACCGCGTTCTCGGGCTTCTACGTGGTGATGCTGTTGCTGCTGTGGAGCGATGATCGTGCGCCCGCTCGGCTTCGAATACCGCAGCAAGATCGCCAAACCCGGCTGGCGCAACGTCTGGGACTGGACCCTGTTCGTCAGCGGCTTCGATGCCGATGATCGTGTTCGGCGCGGCCTTCGGGAACATGTTCCACGGCGTGCCGTTCCATTTCGAGTGGAACATCACCTCGATCTATACCGGCAGCTTCCTGGCGCTGCTCAACCCGTTCGCCGATGATGTGCGGCGCTGCTGTCGCTGGCGTTGTCGGTGATGATGGGTGCCTTGACGGTGATGAACGGTGCCGAAGGCGAGATGTTCCAGCGCGCACGCACGCTGGTGCGCATCGGCGCCGTCGCCGGCATCGTGCTGTTCGCGATCGGCGGCTTTTGGGTGCACGCAATGCACGGCTTCCACATGGCCGGCAACCCCGGAGCCGGGGTCCCGCAGACACCACTGGAGCAGACCGTCGACGTCGCGGCCGGCGCATGGTTTGCCAACTTCTCGGCGCATCCTGTCCTGTGGCTGGTTCCGGTGATCGGCTTTGCCTGGGCATGCTTGGCGCGTTGCTCGCCGCGCAAGGCGGGCGTTCGCACCTGGGCTGGTGGCTCGGCGCACTGGCCTGGATCGGCGTGATCGGAACCGCGGGCACCGCACTGTTCCCGTTCCTGTTGCCGTCCAGCAGCCATCCCGGCATGAGCCTGACGGTCTGGAACGCCAGTTCCAGCCGCCTGACGCTGGCATGGATGCTCGGTTTCGCACTGGTGTTCGTGCCGCTGGTGCTGTGGTACACCAGCTGGGCGTTCTGGGTGATGCGCGGCAAGGTCGGCGCGCAGCACATCGAACACGACGAGCACGCATACTGAGGAACCCGCGATGAAGACCTTCTTCTATTTCCTGTTGTTCCTGGTGCTGGCGATCGTGGTGATCCTGCTCGCGGTGCTGCTGGGCGATCAGGGTGCCTGGTACTTCGCCTGGCTGATCGGCACGGCGATGATCGTGCTGATTGCCGCCGCGGGTGCGGCGCTGCTGGACACCCAGGAAGAGCATGCCGCCGAGGCGTGGCCCGCGGAGCGGGGCGAACACGCCGACCGCGCGGGTTGACGCCGCGACGGGCGTGGAGACACCGGCCGACAGGAATCCGGACGCACGCGTCTGGCTGCGTCGTCAGGCGCAATCCATTCGCGCGCCGCTGCGCCGGTCGGCCATCGCGACCACGCTGCAGGCGCTGGCACTGGTCGCGCAGGCCTGGTTGCTGGCAGGCATCCTGGATGCGGCGCTGTTCCGGCATGCACCATTCTCGCAACAGTGGCACGCGTGGCTCGCGTTGGTGTTGCTGGCGCCGTTGCGCTGGTGGTTGAACCTGCGCGCCCGCCGGGATGCCTTCGATGCCGGCATGGATCTGGTCGTGCGGCTGCGTACCCGACTGCTGGCGCAAGTGGGCAAACTCGGGCCGCCCGGACTGCGCCGCCTCGCCAGCGGCGAGATGATCACGCAATTGGTGGACGGCATCGATGCGTTGTTGCCGTACTGCGCGCGTTATCTGCCGCAGGCGACGACGGCCGCGATCGTGCCGTTGTTGCTGGCGCTGTTCGTGTTCCCGGCGGACTGGATCTCGGGCCTGGTGCTGCTGCTTACGGCTCCGTTGATCCCGATCTTCATGGTGTTGGCCGGGAGCGCGGCCGAAAAGGCCAGCCGCAACCGCTTCGCGCAACTCACGCGGCTCGGCGCGGCGTTCATGGACGCACTGGGCGGCCTGGTGACGCTGCGCCAGCTCGGCGCGGCGGAACGGGTAGCGGAACGGCTCGACGCTGACGGCGAAACCTACCGCAAGCTGACCATGCAGGTGCTGCGGGTCGCATTCCTGTCGGCGTTGGTGCTGGAATTCTTCGCCACCGTCAGCATCGCGATCGTGGCGGTACTGATCGGCTTCCGCCTGCTCTGGCACGAACTCGCGTTTCGGCAAGGCCTGTTCATCCTGCTGCTGGCGCCCGAGTTCTACCTGCCGTTGCGCGCGATGGGCGCCTTGCGGCACGCGCGCATGGATGCGCTCGCGGCCGCGGGACAACTGGCCGCGCTCGATGCCATGGAAAGCACCGCGCACGCGCAACCCGAATCGCCGGTCGTGCAGCTGGCGAATGCCGGCACGCCGCCGGTCATTCACGTTGACGCTGTCGATTTCGGTTACGCGGACCGGCAAGCGGTATTGCAAGGTTGCTCGCTGGAACTGGCACCACGCGGCATCACCGCGCTGGTCGGTGCCAGCGGGGCGGGCAAAAGCACGCTGATCGACCTGCTGCTGCGATTTTCCACGCCCGGGGGCGGCAGCATCCGGATCGACGACGTCGATCTCGCGCACATGGACCCCGCGCGCTGGCGTGATCGCATCGCATGGGTGCCGCAGCGGCCGCACGTGTTCGAGGGCAGCCTGCGCGACAACCTGTTGCTGGCCTGTCCTGCGGCGGACGAACACGCCTTGGCACACGCGGCGTCGGCCAGCGGCCTCGACAGGGTCGTCGCACGCCTGCCGCAAGGCTGGCACGCGCGGCTGGGTGAACACGGCCTGGGACTATCCGGTGGCGAATTGCAGCGGCTCGCACTCGCGCGTGCATTCCTGCGCCAGCAGGCGGACGTCTGGCTGCTGGACGAACCGACCGCACACCTGGATGCCGACAGTGCGGCGGCCATCCAGCGGGTGATCCGCGCAAAAGCCGCTTCGCATACCGTGCTGCTTGTGGCGCATCGCCTCGAGGCCGCGCTGCAGGCAGACCGGATCGTGGTGATGCGCGACGGTCGCGTGGTGGAGCAGGGCAGGCCCCGCGAACTGGCCACGGGGCAGGGCGCCTTCGCCAGCTTGCTTGATGCGGAGGCGACATGACCGGCAAACCGCCACGTCAAATACGCCGGCTGCTGGCGCTGTCGCGGCCCTACCGCGGCTGGATGGTGGGCGGCGCATTGCTGGCCTTGCTGGCTGCAGTGTCCGCGATCGGCCTGATGGCGGTGTCGGGCTGGTTCATCGCGGCCATGGCGCTGGCCGGCGCCAGCGGTGCCGCGATCAATTTCTACACGCCCGCCGCGGCAATCCGCGGTTTCGCGATCACGCGCACCGGCGGGCGCTACGGCGAACGGCTGGTCACCCACGATGCCACCCTGCACGCGCTGTCCGGATTGCGCGCCTGGTTGTTCCGCCGCTTGATCCCGCTGGCACCGGCACGGTTGTCGGCGCTGCGCAGCGGCGAACTGTTCGCGCGCCTGCGTGCGGACGTCGACGCGCTGGAGCATTTCTATCTTGCGGTGCTGGTGCCGCTGGCCGTGGCCGTGATCGGACTTGTCGCCGTGTTCGCGCTTGCGATCAGCGTGCTGCCGGCGGCCGCAGGAGTGTTGCTGGCTGGCGCGGCGCTGGGCGGATGGTTGCTGCCGGAATGGATCAGGCGCCGTGCGGCGAATGACGCCGCGCAATCGGTCAAGGAATCCGCGGCCCTGCGCGGCATGCTGCTCGACGCCTTGCACGGCCATGCGGAACTGCTTGCATGGAACGGGGCCGAGGCGCACGCTGCACGGATCGCGGCGCTCGACGCGCGACTTGCCGTGCGGCGTCGCCACGTCGATTCCCTGCAGGCGGCCGGCGGCGGCGCGGTCGCGCTGCTGGCGCAATGGATGATTCCCGCATTGCTGGTGTTCGGGCTGGCGGCCGTGCACACCGGCAGCCTGGCGCCGCCGCTGCTGGTGATGCTGGCACTGCTGATGCTGGCGGCATTCGAGTTGCTCGCGCCGTTGCCGGAGGCACTGGCGCAGTCGCAGGCGACGCTGACCGCCGCGCGGCGCGTGTTCGAACTCGCCGATGCCGAACCGGCGGTGACGGAACCCGGTACCCGGCGCCATCGCGGCGGCACCGCTCGATTCGATTTCTCCGACGTGCGCATGCGTTACGCGCCCGACGCACCGTGGGCCCTGGATGGCGTCAACCTCGAACTCGCGCCCGGCGAGCGGCTCGCGATCGTCGGCGATTCCGGCGCCGGCAAGACCAGCCTGGTGTCGGCGATGCTGAAATTCCATCCGCTGCAGGACGGGTCGGATCACCTTCGGCGGCCAATCGCTGGATGCATTGCGTGGCGACGACCTGCGCCGCCACATCGCGGTGATCGACCAGCGGACCGCGCTGTTCAACGCGTCGCTGCTGGACAACCTGCTGCTGGCCGCCCCGATGCCACGGCGCGCAGATCGAGCGTGCGGTGCACGACGCGCAACTCGACGATTTCGTCTCGGCGCTTCCGCAGGGTTACGACACGATGCTGGGGGAGGGCGGCGCGCTGGTTTCGGGCGGGGAAGCGCGGCGAATCGTGATCGCGCGTGCACTGCTGCAGGATGCGCCGGTGCTGGTGCTCGACGAACCGACCGAAGGACTCGACGCGCAGACCGCTTGCGAACTTTACCGCGCGCTCGCCACCGCCACGCGTGGACGCAGCGTCTTGTTGATCACCCACAGGCTGGGTGGCCTGGCATCGCTGGTCGATCGTGTCACGGTCATGCAAGCGGGAAGGATTGTCGAGTGCGTGGATGCACCAGCCTATCTGCAGCGTACCGGGCAATGACGCCGGCAGCGCATCTGCTTGACGGGATCAACATCCGGTCTCCGGGATTCCCACACTGACTCATTCGGTTGTATCAGTCACAGAGCGATCCGCAAACTACTACAGCGCACGCCTGGCTGCCGCCCTGCGCGCATCGATGCGATGACTGGCATGAAATATCCACGCGCGGGCCTCTCGGCTCTGCTCTTGCGCTTGGCGCTCGCAAATCCCGACAGACGTGGAGAACATCCACTTGTGCACGCCACGCACGATGGAATCGATCTTGTCCATCTGGCGAAATGACAGTACCGCGGCACAGGCCCACTAGACATGGAATACATGCCACGAGTAGCTCCGCATGCAAATTGCTCGGGGTGGTGGGTCATGCTATCCGTTACTCAATGGGTTGCGAAATTGACTGCCGATGCGAAAAGTGCTACTACGCGCTGGCAATCAGGGGCTTTAATGAACTCGGATGCGGGCGTAAAGCCGGCAAGTACGGTCTGTCGGGAGCCAACGGGTAAAACGACACAGGAGGGGCTGGGCGCATAGCGGGTTGGCGGCTGCCTGTACGCTGCGCCATGCTCATTCCGAATATGGAGTCGCCTCTCGATGGGCGTCGGCAGGCGGTTGACGGTCGCTGCATGGTCGCCACAACCGCACTTTGCTTCAGCAACTGGACTCAGTAAAGCAAGAGGATTGGTTTGAGCTTCGAGCTGCGTTGAGGGTATGTGTCACTTCGTTGCATCCACCCAACAGCAACAACTTGCATGCCTGAGGAGATCAACATGAACCGTGCCCGCAACAAGATCGTGCGGATGTTGGGTTTATCCGTCCCCGTCGGTCTTCTTCTTGCCGCGATCCTTTGCAGCGCTCCCTTATTTGCCCAAATGAGTGGTGCAGGTCATTCGGGAATGCTGCAGCACAGGCTTGCTGCGATCAAGGTATCCGTAAGGGAAAACCAACAAAAGCTGCATCGGTACACTTGGACCGAAACTTCGCAAATCACGATCAACGGCAATGCCAGACCGCCGAAGATGTCTACCTGTTCCTACGGGCCTGACGGCAAGGTGACCAAGGTTCCAGTCGGCGGGATGGCGGAAAACGCCACCACGGAAGGTGGCCGAGGCGGCCGCTTCAGACAGCGAATCGTCCGAGAAAGACGAGCGAGATGAAGGACTACATGCAGCAAGTCGGTCGTGTCGTTCAGCTCTATGTGCCGCCCAATCCAAAAATGATGGACCAGGCCTTCAAGCAAGGGAAGGTTTCCTTCAGCCACGGGAGCGGACTGGTGGACCTTGTGTTTCAGGGACTACGCGTTGCCCGGCGATTCGATGACGGTCGGCTTCGACCCTGTCGCAAGGAAAATTCGTAGGCTCGATGTGCACACTTATCTCGATACACCACAGGATGCGGTGACCTTGGCCGTGGATTTCGCAAGCCTGCCCGATGGCACCAACCATCCGTCACGAACGACCCTCGATGCGAAAGCCAAGGGAATTCGCGTCGTGAACACCAACTCGAATTACCGGAAGGCTGCGATGTAAGGGATATTCGAATGGTCGCCTTGTCTTCGCCTTGGAGGCTCCGCGTCCGCCTTTGGGGCGCAGTGCTGTCGATTGATGTTTGTCTGGGCACCTCGAAATTCTCGAAATATCGTTTCGTGGCGTGGCAATAGCATCAGGGCACCTAAGAATGCGCACGCAATCAAGATCCGGGAGGAATTGGTATTCATGCTCGGCCTGCCTGTGCACAGGGCTGTTGGTCGTCTTTGGCATGGCACCAGTGCGCGTATCTTCCGCTTCACAACGAAGTCCCTCCGAATTGCTGCGGATGAGCGATGCCTTGGAATCGCTGGCGAACCGGATATCCCCCGCCGTCGTGGAAGTTCTGGTAAGCGGATATGACGCGCAAGACGAAGAGAATCGGAGCCCGGATGCTCCAATAAGCCGTCAAAACAGTCTCGGATCCGGCGTCATCGTCGACCCGAGCGGCTACATCGTCACCAATTACCACGTCATAAAGGGCGCACTCAGAGTCGACGTCGTCATCACGCCCGCGCCTGGAACCCAAGCGCAGGCGCCTGCGGCACTTCGTCTTCACCCGCGGGTACTCCCTGCGAAAGTCATCGGCTTCAGCAAGGCTGCAGACCTTGCCGTGCTCAAGTAGGCCGCAACGGGCCTGCCCACCGTGCCCTTCGCGAAATACAACCAGCTGCGCCAAGGTCAGATCGTGCTTGCATTGGGCAGCCCCGAAGGGCTGAAGAACAGCGTCAGCATGGGCCTCGTCAGCTCCGTACTCCGCCAGAATGATCCCGAAAGCCCGATGGTCTATATCCAGACAGATGCGGCCATCAATCCCGGCAACAGCGGAGGTGCACTGGTGGATGTTGAAGGCAATCTGGTGGGCATTAACGCCTCGATTCTTACCCAGTCGGGTGGAAATGAAGGCATCGGCTTTGCCATCCCGAGCGCGATCGTCCAATACGTCTATCAGCAAATCCGCCAATACGGCTACGTCAGCAGCGGGGATATTGGTGCCGACGTCCAGGCTATTACGCCGGAACTGGCCACGGCACTTGACCTTCCTTCGGAAAGCGGGGTCATCGTCTCGAACGTCGACCCGGATGGACCCGCCAAACTCGCGGGGCTGCGCGTTTACGATCGGATCCAGTCCCTCGACGGCATGCCCATCGACAGCGTTCCCACCTTCGTCATGAGTGTTTACCTGCGCGAGCGTGGCGACCGCGTCCATGTCGTTGCACTCCGCGGCGACAAGCGGTTGTCCCTGGACATTCCAGTTGTTGAAAGAAAGCCGGCTCCAGATAGCTGTTCGATCTGGCCAATCTGGGCCGGGGTATGTTGCCGCAACTGGGAATCGTGGGTGTTGATCTCACTCCTAAAGTTGCCGAACTGCTTTCGCAAGCCCCACGCATCGATTCCGGGGTGGTAGTCGCCGCGACCACAGCCAACCATCGGGCCGAAAACATAGGACTTGGCTATGGGGATATCATTCATTCGCTTGACACTCATCCTGTTTCGAGTATCGAAAGTCTGAGGGCAGCGCTGCGACGCTGCCGGCCGGGCGATCCCGCCGTCCTTCAAATCGAGCATGACGGACGCATGACCTTCTTGACCTTCGAGATCGATTCGGCGCATGCTGGCGGGACTGCGGGGAGTTGAACCAGTCCAGCTTGTGGTTCAATGATCCCTTCGGGACACACCCGCGTTGCAGGAAGCGGCTCCGATGTACTGATTTCTGTCTGGCTGGCAGACACCAGCAAGACGTGCGCGGCCCACGCATTCTGCAGTGGCGATGGGTGATGCCGGTGCGGTGATGAGTGGGGGTTCCAATGAGCGTTCGTCGCTGGGTAGCGTTGCTTGCAACCATCCTTGTTGCTGCGGTCTGTCTCTATCTTCCTTTCGTTCCGCAGACCGTCCTGCCGATCGAGGCAAAGCCGCTGATCGCCACAGCTACATTATTGAACCAAGTTCCTACGCGGCCGCATTGCCAGCCGGGTTGCAATCGGGTGATGTGGTGAACGCGGCTCGCATGGATACCGTGTCGCGACTGGGGCTGACGACTAATTCCTTCGTTCCGGCCGGCACACGGATTACCTTGGTCGTCAACAGGCAGGGGCGCGAGCTGCAGGTCCCGGTGACGTTCGTCCCAATACCGGCCACCGTCTACAACGTTATCGGTGGGGTTCTCGGGATTGCGCTGATCTGGTTGGTGGCTGCACTGGGCCTCCTGATCTTGTGGTGCGGTCGTCGATTGGCTGCAGTGGGCGTCGGCGTTTGGTGTCTTGCACAGCTGTGCTGGGAGGTTCCCATAAGTTTTCTCTACCGCTGCCGCTTGCCGGCTGGACGGATGTGGGTGGCATGGCGCTTTTCTACTCCGGCACCTTGATCGGTTTGTATTTGTTGGCGGAGGACTAGGCACGGGAGCACACATTCAACAAAACGCGCCAACGGGGCCGTGCCGGATTTCTGCTTCTGGTAACCATTTACCTGTTCGGTTTCACCGGGAATGATTTGGCTTTTCACTTGGATGGCCATTGGCTCTTCAACCCGGCAATCGTGAATCTTCGCGTGATCGCCCATGTTGCGGCATTCGCGATACCGGTCGGCATGTTGATGTCACGCTATCGCCGCGTACCGGCCGCGGATCGCGCTCGTATTCGCTGGGTCATGGTGAGCGTGGCCGGGATCGCGGCCTCATATCTTGTGAACAGCGATTTCGGCATCAGCCATCTCAGCGGCATCGTGAGCGACATTCTTTGGGATGTGTTCACGGCCGCGTCCTTCATGGGATTCACATACGCAGTTTTGCGCCACCGACTGGTGGCCGTGCATGTGGTGCTGAACCGCGCGCTGGTATACGCCATCGCGATCACCATTCTGGTCGGGGTGTTCGGTCTACTCGAAAGTTGGCTTGAGCATGCCGCATTGGGTGATAAGGCAAGCGCACTGTTGGAACTCGGTGTGCCGCTGGCGCTCGGCATTCTCTTCGACCAGATGCACAAACGCATCGAGCACTGGGTGGAATACCTTTTTTCCGCAAGCAATTCCACGCGGAGGCCGCGCTATCGCAATTTGCACGTGAGTGCGGATTCATCTCCAATGTGCAAGTATTGCTGGATCGCACGCTGAGCGAAGTCATGCGGCACGCGGGCGCGCCAGCTGTAGCCATTTACGAACATGCAGGGAACGGTTATCGCCGGCTGAGGCAGAATGGCGCGCACGGTTTTCCGGAGCACCTCGATATAGACGATCCGGCGTGTGTGAGATTGCGCGCCGGCTTGGCGGAAACGCGGCTGGATGGTCTCGACAGCGCCCTTGGTGCGGACGGTTTGGCATTCCCGGTGGCCCTGCGCGGTATGCTCGTCGGCGTGATGGTATTGGCGTCACGGCCGGGCGAATTCTATGCTCCCAAGGAACGTGAGCTATTGCTGCACCTGACTCATGAGATGGGTGCCTCGCTACATGCCATGTATGTCAATCAGACCCAATCCTTCCTGACAGAGGTGGCGAACGGGTTGTTGCCTTCTGCGGATAAAACTCGGAACGCGGCTCGCCAACTTCTGCGAACACATCTGGCCGTGTGAAAGGATATGCAAGCGCAATCAGGCGGCGCAAACCCTCCTTGATGGTTCCCTGCAGCGCTGCTGGTCGCGGGCCAGTTCAGGTTGGTTGACAACCTTGTACACCGAGCGTAATGTCGCCGAATCGGCGGGTGAGGGCATTTGTCGGTCGCATTGATGCATCCTTAATCGGAGTCGATTCATGCGGCGATTGTTGATCTGCCTCTGTCTCCTTGCGCTTTCGGCAACCACGCTTGCCGATAACGGCACCCGGACCATCCTCGGTTTCTGGTTCACGAACGACGGCACGGCCAAAGTGCAGATCGTGAATGACGATGGGGTCTATGGCGGTCGCATCGTTTGGCTGAAGGAGCCGCTGTTTCCCGCAGGCGATCCCGGCGGCATGGCCGGTAAACCGAAGGTGGTCGACGCAATCCCGACCCGAATTTGCGTACCCGACCTGTCATGGGGCTGACATTGCTCGCAGGGTTCCACTACTCCGGCGGCAATGTCTGGGATGGTGGCACGCTCTATGTTCCGTCGAGTGGCAAATCCTATCCGTGCAAGCTTTCACTTGCCAAGGACGTCCCCTGAGGGTCGCCGTCGGTGGGGGCATTTTCCACAAGACCGTCATATGGACTCGTATTTCACGCTGACCATCCCGACCACGCGAAGCGCAGGGACTTTCTTCGTAACTCAAGCGAAAAAGGGGAGAACGTGATGATCCACTCCGGAAAGTTTTTAGTAGTTCTTGCCTGTCTATCAATGGCAGGCTGCGCGACGACCACGGCCGAGGTACTGGCAAGACCCGGCGGCTCCTACGGCCCGACCGTCGGAAGGGATGTTGGTTTGGTGAGGTATCAGGCAAACGGAAGTGCATCCGATATCGACGCGAGGCAGCAGGATGCACGGATGAAGATGTACGACGCGTGCTCGGGTGGTTACCGCATCCTGGCACAGGGCGCGCGCAATCAAATCAACCTGGAACCTGGATTCGGAAGATTCGGGCGGGACGCTTCCGCCAGCAGCGAAAGCTATATCTATATAAAGTTTGCCTGCGTGAGAAACTAGGGCTCAATCTCCTGGTTTTGGGTCGGTGCGCCACTGCGCCACAACATGAAGTCATGGTGGGTTATGTCCGGCGCATTCAAGACAATCCGGTTGTTTCCCATGGTCTGCATCATGGTCATGCTGTGCGCAGGCTGTTCGTCTACGCTGGTCAAACCGTCGCGTCAGCAAACGCCGACGGAACATTCCGGTTTTCTTGCCGACTACAGCCTTTTGCAGCCTGAGCCCTCGGAACCCGGTTATGCCTACTATATTGCGCCGGATTTCCTGTCCCAGCACTATCGCAAGTTCATAATTGAACCCCCCGTCATCATCGTCAATACCGGCGGCCGCTACCAGGCAATGGACCCGATGCAGGCGACAGAGATGACTGAGTACTACAAGACGCGTCTCGCGGCGGCGCTGAGTCGGCACTATCGCATCGTCACTGAACCCGGGCCGGGGGTCGCGATAATCCGCGTCGCAGTAGTCGGCATGGTGGAAGCCAAACCTGAATTCAAGGCACGGGATCTCGTACCGGTGAGCGCGATGTTCAAGGTGGGCCGGATGGTGCTGGGCAAAGACCGGCTAGTCTTGCGAATGTCGATGGAAAGCGAGGCGGTCGATGCGCAAACCGGCGTTGTCCTCGGCGAATCCATGGACAGCCGTGAATCCACCAAAACCGTGACGCGGGGCAATCCCGCCAGCGCCGACCAGGTACACGATCTGATTGACTTCTGGGTGGCCCGCTTCGTGGCGAGACTCGACAAGGCGAACGGGTTTGCGCCATAGAGGAGGGCGGATGTCGCGTTGTCGGCAGTGATGGGGTAGTCCAGCTCATGCGACCCGGAAATCCGGTGTCGCGAATTTCTTGTCTTGGGGGGAGGCGTCATGCGATGTGCGGCGATTGCAATGGTTGCGGCGACGGTGGTCCTCGCGGCTTGCGGGCACAAGCCTGAGACCTCCGAAGATGTCCGCCCGGTCCAGACCATGGTTGTCGGACGGTCGCTGCAATCGGTGGGAGCCACTTATTCGGGCGCAGTCGCCGCACGATTCCAGAGCAATCAGGGGTTCCGCGTTGCCGGCACGGTATCAAAGCGTCTGGTCGAGGTCGGCCAACATGTAATCGTCGGCCAAGCAATGCTGCAACTCGACCCGGCACAACTCGATTTGAACCAGCAGGCGGCCAAGGCACAACTCGACGCCGCGCACAGTCAGGCGGCGCAGGCAAAGGTGAGCCTGGGCCGGGACGCGGCGCTGGTAAAACAAAATTTCATCAGCCAGTCCGAATACGACCACGACAAGGTCAACTACGAGACGGCAACCGCGCAACTCCAAATGGCGCAATCCCAGTACGATGAAGCCACCAATCAAGCCGACTATGGCACCTTGCGCGCGGCGGTTGCCGGCATCGTGACTGCCATCAATGCGGATATCGGGCAGGTGGTCCAGAGCGGCAAGGAGGTCGTTACCATCGCCAAGGACGGTGACCGGGAAGTCATGATCAACATTCCCGAGTCTCGGGTCGATCAGTTGCGCAATGCCAAGGGTCTGTATGTGACCTTGTGGGCCAGTCCCGGCAGGAAGTACACGGCGCGCTTGCGTGAGATCGACCCTGATACAGATCCGACCACGCGCACCTACGACGCACATGTCACGGTGCTCAAGCCCGACGCCGCCATGCTGCTTGGAATGACGGCCTATGTGCACCTGCCGAGTATCGGTCAGCACTCTGCGTTTACGTTGCCCCTGACTGCGATCGTCGAAGAAACGGCCGGTCCGGCGGTATGGCTGGTGGATCCTCAAACAAGGACCACGTCTCTGCGTCCAATCAAGTTGCTAACGGCGCAAGGAAACGACGCGTTGGTCATCACCGGGCTCAAGGACGGCGACGTGGTGGTAACCGCCGGTGCAAACCTGCTTCACGCTGGTCAGGTAGTGCGGCCGGTCGGCACGTACAGCCAACGGGATCAGTGATCCATGAGTGACGTGAACCTTTCGGCTTGGGCGCTGAGGCACCAGCAATTCATCCTGTTTGCCATCGTCGTGCTTTTCGTCGGTGGGGCATATTCCTACCTGCATCTCGGTCAGGAAGAGGATCCGGGGTTTACCGTCCGCAGCATGGTTCTGCAAACCTACTGGCCACGCGCCACCATAGGCCAGATGCAGGATCAGGTTACCGACAAGCTGGAAAAAAAACTGCAGAGCATCGCGCAGATCGATTTCATCAAGAGTTATGTGAAAGCCGGCCAGACGCAGCTAACCGTCACCTTGCGCGACGACACCCCCCCTTCCGATATCCCTGAAGTCTGGTACCAGGTCCGCAAAAAAATCGGTGACATGAAATACACCCTGCCGCGGGGTATACAGGGCCGATTCTTCAACGACGAGTTCGGTACGACTTTCGGCAACATTTACGCGATCACTGCCGACGGCTTCAGTTACGCGCAGATGAAGGATTTTGCCGATACCGCCCGAAACGCCTTCCTGCGCGTCCCTGACGTGGATGAGGTGAACATCGTCGGCGCGCAGGACGAACGCATTTATGTCGAGTACTCGAATGCCAAACTCGCCACTTCGGGGATCAACCCCGACCAGATAGTATCGACTCTCAAGCAGGTCAATGGCGTCGACCCGGCCGGCATCATCCAGACCCGTGCCGAGCAGATCCAGCTGCGCGTCAGCGGCGATTTCCAGTCGGTACAGAGCATCCGCAACATCGGCATATTTGCCAATGACCACGTATTCCGGCTGGGCGATGTGGCCAACGTGACCCGTGGCTACGTGGATCCGCCCAGTCTCGAGATGCTTTTCAACGGCAAGCCCGCAGTTGGCTTGGCAATCAGCATGCGCAGTGGCGGCGATGTACTCAAACTCGGCAAGCAGTTGGCCGCCGCAGCCGCACAACTGCAACATGAGTTTCCGGTCAGGGTCCAGATAAATACCGTTTCCGACCAGCCGCGTGTCGTGAAGGCCGCCGTGGGCGAATTTCCGGACAGCTTGTACGAAGCGGTGGGGATCGTATTGCTGGTGTGTTTCCTCTCACTCGGCCTGCGCACCGGTTTCGTGGTGGCCCTGTGCATCCCGTTCGTGCTGGCGGTGACCTTCTTGGTGATGTATCTGCTCGGCATCGATTTGCAACGAATTTCACTCGGCGCCCTGATCATAGCGCTGGGACTGCTGGTGGACGACGCGATCATTTCGGTCGAGATGATGGTATTGAAGCTGGAGGAGGGCTGGAGCCACGTCCGCGCAGCGACATTCGCCTACACCGCAACCGCTTTCCCGATGCTTACCGGGACACTGATCACGGTCGCGGGATTCTTGCCGGTCGCCATCGCGAAATCCGGTTCCGCGGAATACACACGCTCCTTGTTCGAGGTGGTGGGCATCGCCTTGATCGTGTCCTGGTTTGTCGCCGTTCTGGTCACGCCATATCTGGGATACAAGCTGCTGCCTGATTTCAAGCCGAAGGCCGGCGAGGCAACCGAGGTTTATCAGCGGCCGTTTTACCGCTGGTTTCGAAAACGCGTCACGTGGTGCCTGGACCACCGTATCCCGGTCATGGTTCTTACCATCGTCCTGTTTGTGCTTTCGATCGGCTTGTTCCGGTTCATTCCGGAACAGTTCTTCCCGTCTTCCGACCGGCCCGAATTGATGGTGGACCTGTGGATGCCGCAAGCTGCCACGTTCGACGAGATCGCACGGCAAGCAGCCTCCATGCAAAAGGACCTGAACCGCGACCCCGACGTCGTTTCGGTCACGAGCTATGTGGGCGGCGGCAGTCCACGATTTTATCTTCCTCTGAATGTGCAGACCCAGAATAACCTTGCTGAACTCGTTGTCATGACCGCGGGACAGAAGCAGCGCGAAGTCGTGTTGCGGAAGATTCAGCATCTGCTGGATACCGGCTTTCCGACCGTACGCGGCCGGGTCACGCGTCTGGAAAACGGGCCTCCGGTCGGATACCCCGTGCAATTCCGCATCAGCGGCACCGACGAGGAGAAGTTGCGGAGCGTTGCTGGAAGGGTCATGGAGATAGTGAGGGCCGACCCCGATACCCGCGGCGTGAACATGGACTGGGGCGAGCGGATCAAGACCCTGGAGGTGCATATCGACCAGGACAAGGCACGCGTGCTCGGCGTCAGCTCGAATAGCGTGTCTCAGGCACTTCAGGCATCGCTGAGCGGTTACGACATCACCCAGTATCTCGAAGGCACGAACAGTCTCGACGTATATGCCCGCCTCACCGCACCGGAACGTACCGACCTGAACAACGTGAAGGACCTCAGGATCGACACTCGGAGCGGTCAGTACGTGCCGTTGTCCCAGATTGCCACTTTGCACCTGGCCAGCGAAGACAGCATCCGCTGGAGGCGCAATCGCATATCTACCGTCACGGTGCAGGCCGATGTCACGAATGGCGCGCAGGGCAACGATGTCGAAGCCGCACTGTGGCCCAAGATCAGTACGCTCGCGTCCGCGTTGCCAGCCGGCTACCTCGTTGAGATCGGCGGATCGTTGGAATCTAGCCGCAAGTCGCAAAAGACCATCTCCGCGGTGATGCCGCTGGTGATCGTGATGGTGCTGTTCATGCTGATGATCCAGTTGCAGGACATGCGTCGAATGGCACTCGTGCTCCTGACGGCTCCTCTGGGTTTGATAGGAGTGACGGCCATCCTGCTGATCTTCCAGATACCTTTCGGTTTTGTGGCCATGCTTGGCACCATCGCGCTGTTTGGCATGATCATCCGCAATTCCGTGATCCTGATCGTGCAAATCGATCACGCATTGGCTGAAGGAGCGAGCGTACGCGATGCGATCATTGAATCGACCGTGCACCGATTCCGTCCGATCCTGCTGACTGCGGCTGCCGCGGTATTGGCCATGGTTCCGCTGACACGCTCCGTGTTTTGGGGTCCGCTGGCCTGGGCCATCATGGGCGGTTTGACTGTCGCGACGTTGTTGACCCTCCTTTTCCTGCCAACCATGTGTGCGATATGGGCTGGCGCCTGGAAGCCCGGGAACCACATGGCTGACCCTGACGAAGAAGCGCCCATGGACGACAAGGGGGAGAGCCATGCGCGTTGAATCGTGCATGGGCTGCCTTGCCTGCTCGGCGATGCTGTTGGTGGGCACGGCAAATGCCATGGACTTCAGCGACGCCGTGCGCAAGGCGCAAGCCTACGATCCCGTCACCCAAGGAGCCCAGTATGCCTATCGGGCCGGCTTGGAGAAGGGCAAGCAGGGAACGGCGTTGTACTTGCCGCAAATAAATGTCACGGGTAATTACAACTATCTGCACATCAACTCAATCGCGAACCTGCCACTCGGGTTCCCGAACGCGGTACTGGTGGGGAACAGCAGCGGCTACCTTCACGGTTTCGGCGTGACTCTGACTCAGCCTATCTACAACGCGACCGCTTGGGCGGGCAAGACCGAGCTCCACGACCAGGCGAGGCTGGCAGCCATCCAGTTCCAAAGCGCCAATCAGAATCTGATCCTGCGCGTTGCGCAGGCGTACTTCGGCGAGCTCATGGCGGAGGACAGCCTCGAACTCACGCGCGAACAAAAGGCTGCAACCTCGCAGCAGCTGGCAAGTGCCCAGGCGCGCTTCAAGGCCGGCAAGACCAACATCACCGACGTGGACGACGCCCAGGCCAGCTATGACGGGATCGTGGCGCAGGAGATTGCCGCCACCAACAGCCTCGCGATCCAGCAGGACCTGTTCAAGAGCATAGTGGGCGAGACGCCCCATGCATTGGCCAGGGTACCGGACAGCTTCACGCCTCGCCCTCCGGTTCCCGATGTCCTGGAGGATTGGACGGATCGCGGACAGCAAACCAATCCGACTATTGCGAGTGCAAGGATTCAAATCGATATCAGCAATGCCGAAGTCCGGAAATACAGCCTGCTTGGCCGGCCCCAGCTCAACTTGTTCGTCAGCTACCAGGACATGCGCCAGAGCGGCACGCTGCCGATTCTGGTTGCTCCGGACAGCAGCAGGCAGACCATCGTCGGCGTGCAGCTGTCGCTTCCATTGTTCACAGGCGGCGCCGACGAGTCAAAGCTCCGCGAAGCGCTGGACAACAGGGAGCAGGCACATTACCAGTTGCAGGCAGCCGTGTTGAACACCAATGTTCAGATCAAACAGCAGTTCCTGAACGTGGAAATCGGCGTACAACAGATCGCAGCGTTGAAACAGGCTGTGATCTCCGCAAAAAGCTCTCTCGATGCCACCACGCTCGGGCAAAAGGTAGGTGTGCGCACCACGCTTGATGTGCTCAAGGCGCAGCAGCAATATTTTTCAGCCGTGCAAAACCTGGATGCCGGACGCTACCAGTACCTACTGTCCACGCTTAATCTGAAGTCCGTTGCCGGCACGCTGGATTTCAAGGACGTGCAGGCCGTCAATCGTTACCTGACCGGAGACGCGCTTTAGCGCGTTGACTTGATTTCTTCAGACCCAATTCCTGGACGGCGCACGCGCGTCCAACGCACGATTTGGCTGCTTGAGGGCTGTTGACGCTGGCGGCGCTGCCGGGGTGGGGTAGTGTCGGCTTGACGAGGATCAACATGCGGTCTCCGGGATTCGCCACACTGGCTTCATTAGGTTGTATCAGCCATAGAGCGATCCGCAAAAATCGGGAGCTTCCCCATGCAAGACATTCTTGTTTACGTCAGGGATTTCAAGGAACGCACGCCAGCCGCCTACTACGGCGCACGCCTGGCTGCCGCCCTGCATGCATCGATGACCGGCATGTATGCCTGCCCATCACCCGTCTATGCCGCGCCGGCCTACGAACCGGAGCTGATGTCGGCCATCATGGAGAACACCCGCCAGCTCGTGGATGACGCGCTGGCAGGGAAGCAGTCCTTCCTGGATTGGGCCACTTCGACGGGCGTGACCCGGGCCGAATGGCTGGTCTCGGAAGGCGACCCCACGGATGCCATCGTGCAAACGGCAACGCGACACGATTTGCTGATTCTGGATCACGCGGCCGAGGGCAAGGGCTCGCCCTGGGACATCCCAGGGCTGATCCTGAAAGTCGGCGTACCGGCCATCGTGCTGCCACGCCGCGGCTGGCACTACGAACAGATCGAGCGCTTGGCGATCGGCTGGAACGGTTCGCCGGAAGCGATGCGCGCCGTGCACGCCGCGTTGCCATTCATGCAAGGCAAAGAGGTTCTGCTGATGCGCGGAGATGAGCGTCCGAAATATCCGGAAATCGCATGGTATCCGCCGTTCGACATCGAGGCGTACCTGCGTCGCCACGACGTCACCGTGGTCCCGCACGCGATCGAGGCCGGGCCCGATGACGCGGGACAGGCCATTCTCGAGCAAGCCATGCGATTCCGCGCGGACCTGCTGGTGATCGGCGCGTATGGCCGCAGCCGCTTCAGCGAATGGATGCTCGGTGGCGTCACACGCGATGTACTCGCTTGGGCGGACCTGCCGCTGTTCATGCGCCACTGAGCCGCTTTCCGTCATCCAAATTGACGCGAAGTAGATCTAGCAAGCGCCTGAATTCAAAGCGTCAATGTTCATCACGGCAGGGTGGATGCCGCCTGCGGCAGTAGACCCATTGGGTGGAGCCCAAGGCCCGATGTAACCACTTCCGCCTTGGACGTGATCGACCCATTAGTGATGCAAATGTCTATTGTGTAAAATTATATTCTGCTGCTGGTGATGAAATGAACGAATTGAGTTCACATGGCCGATCAACGCTCGTCGCGAGCCTATTCCCGATCCAGCCAAAGCAGGCAGGGTCGAAGTGTATTTCTCTGATAAAAGCAACCGCTGCACCCGAGTGACGTTGGTCCATAAAGGGTTCCGGAAATACGGTGATGGTTGAACCACGTATCGCGACGCGATGGCTTCAGGACAAGGTTGGCCCTACCTGATGAAATGCTTCGCCGCGAATTGGATGCTCAAGGCGTGAATTACCCTGAGCCTCTTGAAGTGTGAAGGAGTGATTCAACGCCTACACTGGCCCGCGAACGAGATATGCCCGGTATCCGCAACGTCCTAACGCTTCCGATCGCCACCCTGCCCGCTGCAGACTCGTGCCATCATCCCGGGATGCACGACATCAACCCTTTACGGCGCGCTCCGCATTCGCCAGGTCGGGACGCTCGTTGGGCAAGCCGCCGTACTTCCAGCTGGCCCAGATCGCGCCCAGCGTGCCAGCTGCACCGGACAGCAGGTACAGGCCGACGTAGTCCACGCCCAGGAATTTGGCCAAGCGCCAGTCGCCACCAGCGGCGCGAAGCCGGCGCCGAGCAGCCAGCCGATGTCGGAGGTGATCATGGCGCCGGTGTAGCGGAAATCGCTGCGGAAGCTGGAGTTGACCGCGCCGGCTGCCTGCGCGTGCGAGAAACCCGAGCAGCGCGAAGCCGAAGATGATGAACAGATAACCCTGCGAGCGTGCCGCCCGCGAGCATCAGCGCCGTCCAGCCGCTGTAGATGGCGATCAGCACGCCGAACACGGCCAGCGTGATGCGGCGACCGAAGCGGTCGGCGAACCAGCCGGACAGGAACATGCACGGGATGGCCACCAGTGCGCCGACGATCTGCACCAGCAGAACGTGGTGGCCGACTGCTTGGTGAACACCAGCGCCCAGGACAGCGCGAAGATCGTCACCAGGTGGAACAGCGCATAGCTGGCCAGCGGCGCGAACGCGCCCAGCGCGATGTTGACGGCCCTGCGTGCGCACCAGTCTCGCGGACCGGCGACGGCTCCAGGTCGCGCGTGTTTCATCTGCGCGGCGTATCGCGGCGCCACCATCATGCGCAGTCGCGCGAACAGCGCGACCACGTTGATGGCGAAGGCCACGAAGAACGGATAGCGCCAGCCCCAGGCAAAGAAGTCGTCCGGGGACAGGCTGGACCAGAGTAGGCGAACAGGCCGGCGGCCAGGATGAAGCCGATGGGCGCGCCCAGCTGGGCCAGCATCGCGTACCAGCCGCGCTGTTTCGCGCGGCGCCATCGAGCGCCAGCAGCGAGGCCAGGCCGTTCCAGCTGCCGCCCAGCGCGAAGCCCTGCCCGAAGCGCAGCAGCGCCAGCGCCGCGATGGCCCAGCATGCCCAGCGTCGCGTAGTCCGGGCAGGAAGGCGATGCCGGCGGTCGCCATGCCGAGCAGGAACAGTGCGATGGTCAGCTTGGTGGCCACGCCGAAGTGGCGATGCAGCACCAGGAAGAACATCGAGCCCAGCGGCCGCGCGATGAAGCCCAGCGCAAAGATCGCGAAGGGTAGAACATGCCGTCCAGCTGGCTGGCGAAGGGAAAGAACACCTTCGGGAACACCAGCACGCAGACCGAGGCCGAACACGAAGAAGTCGAAGGATTCGCGAGATGCGCCCGACGATCACGCCAACGGCCAGGTCTCCCGGGCGTGACGTGTCGCTGCAGCGGGCGTTCCCGGATGCACGTCGCCATGGGTGGCGGATGGGTGGTCGCGGTGTGGGATGTGGACATTGTCGTTAGGTGGGCTGTGCATGTGAGCGGATCGACGAGCGCGGACGAGGATGCAGCGTCGTGTCGATCGTCGGCGATGTATAGGCAAAGTGTCTAGTCGGCAAGACGCATCAACGGAGTATTATAGGCTGTTTTCGCATCCGCCCCAAGTGCACGCCATGCTCCTCAAACGTCTCCGTGGCCTTGCTGCTGCTTCCACTTTGCTGCTGCTCGGCGGCTGCCACCTGGTGCTGCTGGATCCTTCCGGCGACGTCGCGCGCCAGCAGAGCGACCTGATGATCGCCTCGGCGGTCTGATGGCGCTGATCATCGTGCCGGTGCTGATCGCCATTGGCGTCGATCGCCTGGCGCTACCGCGCCTCCAACAAGAAGGCCCGAGTACGACGCCGAATGGGATCATTCGCCGCAACTGGAACTGGTGGTGTGGGCCGCGCCCGCTGCTGATCATCATCGCGCTCGGCGCGATGACCTGGATCGGCACCCATCAGCTCGATCCGTACCGCCCGCTGACCGGATCGCATCCGGCAAGCCGGTCGCCGGCCGAATGCCAAGCCGCTCGAGGTGGACGTGGTGTCGCTGCGAGTGGAAATGGCTGTTCATCTATCCGCAGTACGGCATCGCCACGGTCAACGAGCTGGCTGCGCCGGTCGAACGTGCCGATCCAGTTCAAGCTGACCTCGGACACGATGATGGATTCGTTCTTCGTGCCGGCGCTGGCGGGCCAGATCTACACCATGCCCGGCATGCAGACGGTGCTGCACGCGGTGATCAACAAGCCGGGCACGTACCGCGGGCTTTTCGGCCAACTACAGCGGCACGGGCTTCACCGACATGCGCTTCCAGTTCCAGGGCATGAGCCGGGCAGGACTTCGACGGTTGGGTGGCCAAGGTCCGCGCCGGCGGGCGGCGACCTCGACGCGCGGCCTATCGACAACCTGCGCCAGCCCAGCCGCGACGAGCCGGTGCACTACTACGCCCGTTACGATGCCGACCTGTACCACCGCATCCTCAACCGCTGCGTGGATCCCGGCCAGACGTGCATGAGCCAGATGATGGCGATGGACGCCGCATGCCAACGATGCCGCAAGGCCATGCGCACGATGCCAAGCCCGCGCCGGCCGATGCATGCGCACCGCCCGCGCACGACGCGGCGACGCACTGATCAGTTTCTTTCGAGATTCAAACCATGCCTGCACCGTTCCGCCATCTGGAATTTCCTGTTCGGGCGCCTGTCGCTCGATTCGTTGCCGCTGCACAACACCATCGTGGTCTGCACCTTCGTCCGTGGTCGCCGTGGCTCGGCGCGCGGCCGTGCTCGGCGCCATCACTGGTCAAGCGCCAGTGGGGCTACCTGTGGCGCGAGTGGTTCACCAGCGTGGACCACAAGAAGCTGGGCATCATGTACATGATCCTGGGCACGGTGATGCTGCTGCGCGGCTTCGCCGACGCCATCATGATGCGCACGCAGCAGGCCGATCGCCTTCGGCAGCAACATGGGCTACCTGCCGCCGCACCACTACGACCAGATCTTCACCGCGCACGGCGCGATCATGATCTTCTTCGTGGCGATGGCCTACATCGTCGGGCCTGATGAACTACGTCATGCCGATGCAGATCGGCGCGCGCGACGTGGCGTTCCCGTTCCTCAACAACCTCAGCTTCTGGCTGACGTGTCTCGGGCGTGATGCTGTTCATGGTCGTCGCTGTTCATCGGCGACTTCTCGCATGCCGGCTGGCTGGGCTATCCGCCGGTCTCGGAACTGCAGCAGAGTCCCGGACCGGGCGTGGATTACTACATCTGGGGCCTGCAGCTGTCGGGCCTGGGCACCCTGCTGACCGGCATCAACTTCGTGGTCACCATCCTCAAGATGCGCGCGCCCGGCATGTCGCTGATGAAGATGCCGATGTTCTCCTGGACCTCGCTGTGCACCAGCGGGCTGATCGTGGTGACCTTCCCGATCCTCACCGCCACGCTGTTCCTGCTGTCGCTGGACCGCTACCTCGGCACCCACTTCTTCACCAACGCGGTGCGGCGGCAACGTGATGATGTACATCAACCTGATCTGGATCTGGGGCCACCCGGAGGTGTACATCCTGATCCTGCCGCTGTTCGGCGTGTTCTCGGAGATCGTGCCGACGTTCTCGGGCAAGCGCGCTGTTCGGCTATTCGTCGATGGTCTACGCCACCGTCGTCGATCATGATCCTGTCCTACCTGGTGTGGCTGCACCACTTCTTCACCATGGGCTCGGGCGCCGACGTCAACTCGTTCTTCGCGCTGACCACGATGATGATCTCGATCCCGACCGGCGTGAAGATCTTCAACTGGCTGTTCACCATGTACCGCGGGCGCGTGCGCTTCGACGTGCCGATGCTGTGGACCATGGGCTTCCTGTTCACCTTCACCATCGGCGGCATGACCGGCGTGATGCTGTCGGTGGCGCCGGCCGACTTCCTGCTGCACAACAGCCTGTTCCTGGTCGCGCATTTCCACAACGTGATCATCGGCGGCGTGGTGTTCGGCGTGTTCGCGGCCATCAACTACTGGTTCCCCAAGGCCTTCGGCTTCCGCCTCGACCCGTTCTGGGGCAAGGTCAGCTTCTGGTTCTGGCAGATCGGCTTCTGGGTGGCGTTCGGCCCGCTGTACGTGCTGGGCCTGATGGGCGTGACCCGCCGCCTGAGCCACTTCACCGATCCCAGCCTGCAGAAGTGGTTCGTGATCGCCGCCTTCGGCGCATTCCTGATCCTGCTCGGCATCCTGTCCGTTCATCATGCAGATCTACGTCAGCATCCGCCGGCGCGAGGCGCTACGCCGTGGGCCACGATCCCTGGGATGCCGCACCCTGGAATGGTCCACGTCCTCGCCGCCGCCGGATTACAACTTCGCGTTCATCCCGATCGTGCACGAGCGTGACGCGTGGACGGACATGAAGACAGCACGGCTACAAGCGCCCGACGCGAGGGCTTCAACGCCATCCACATGCCCAAGAACACGGCCACCGGCGTGATCCTCGGCGACGCTGGCCTTCGTCTTCGGCTTCGCCATGGTCTGGTACATCTGGTGGCTGGCCATCGGTCTCGTTCGTGGCGCTGGTCGTGGCCGCCATCGCGCATACCTTCAACTACGACCGCGACTACCACATTCCCGGCCGAGGAGGTGCGCCAGTTCGAACGCACCGGCAACTGGCAGCCGGACGCCGGGGTGCAACCGCATGAATACCACCAGTCGATCAGCACCGCCGACGCCGACGCCGCCGGATCTTCTACTGCCGCGAGGACGCGCACGCCGCACAACGGGACCCTGCTGGGGTTCTGGATCTACCTGATGAGCGACTGCTTCATCTTCGCGGCGCTGTTCGCCTGCTACGCGGTGCTCGGCACCAACTACGCGGGCGGCCCGACCGCGCAGCGAGGTGCTCGACCTGCCGGGCCTGGCCGTCAACACCGCCTTGCTGCTGGTGTCCTCGGTGGTCTTCGGCTTCGCCATGCTGGAGATGGAGCGCAAGCGCAAGCGCGCGATGCTGGGCTGGCTGGCCGTGGCCGGCCTGCTGGCGGCGGGATTCGTGGGCACTGGAGATCCACGAGTTCGTCGGCATGATCGCCGATGGCGCCGGCCCCGGGCGCAGCGCCTTCCTGTCCTCGTTCTTCACCCTGGTCGGCACGCACGGCCTGCACGTGACGGTCGGCATCCTGTGGCTGATCGTGCTGATGGTGCCAGCTGGGCAAGTTCGGTCTCAACGAGGCCAACATCCGGCGCCTGCGCTGCCTGAGCATGTTCTGGCATTTCCTCGACCTGGTCTGGGTCGGCGTCTTCAGCTACGTCTATCTGGTGGGAGTGCTGCGATGAGTCATCCGTCCTCACACCGGGCACGCACAGGCGCACGGGCCCCGACCTGCATGAACAGCCACGGCAGCCTGCGCGGCTACCTGACCGGCTTCGTGCTGGCGGCGATCCTCACCATCATCCCGTTCTGGCTGGTGATGGGGCACGTGATCGCAGAACCGCAGGCCACCATCCTGATCGTGCTGGCCCTGGCCGCCGTGCAGATCCTGGTGCACATGATCTACTTCCTGCACCTGGATACGCGTTCGGAGAACGGCTGGAACATGCTGGCGCTGATTTTCACCGCGGTCCTGGTGGTGATCGTGCTGGGCGCGTCGATCTGGGTCATGTACAACGAGAACGCCAACATGATGCCGATGTCGCCGCAGTACCAGCACACCACACCGGGGTCGTGACAACCGCGCCGCGCAACGCCCGGCACCCCACGCGGACGCGGCCGGTTCATGCTCTGGATGGCATGTTGCGCCGTGGCGTTCGCCGGCTTCATCGCGCTGGGCAACTGGCAGGTGCGCCGCCTGGGCTGGAAACTCAAACTGATCCACGACGTGGATGCACGCGGTGCATGCGGCGCCGGTGCCTGCGCCCGGACCTGCGCGAATGGCCTCGCATCGCAGCCGGCCACCTGCAATACCTGCACGTGAGCTGCACGGCCGTTTCATGGGCGACAAGCAGACGCTGGTGCACGGCACCAGTGACCTGGGCTACGGCTATCTGGGTGATGGCGCCACTGCGCGACCGATCGCGGCTTCATCGTGCTGGTCAACCGTGGCTACGTGCCCGGCCGGGCTGCCCGGCACGCCGGCATTCGCGAAGGCGGCGGCCCCGCACGGCGAAACGGTCACGTGACCGGCCTGCTGCGTTTCAGCGAACCCGGCGGCGGCTTCCTGCGGCCGCAACCGGCCGCAGGCGCGACCAGTGGTATTCGCGCGACGTAGCCGCCATCGCCACGTCACTTGGTCTCCAAGCCAACCAAGTCGCGCCGTACTTCGTCGATGCCGACGCGAACGGCACCCGCGTGGGCGGGCCGGTCGCAGGCCTCACCGTAATCCACTTCCGCAAGCACCACGTGGGCTACGCCATCACCTGGTATCTGATGGCGCTGGGCACCCTGCTGGGTGCCAGCCTGATCATCCGCGACCGGCGACGTGCTTCTAGGGCTTTGGACTAGCGTCGCGCCCGGAAGAACTCCCGCAGCAACGTCGCCGATTCGTCGGCCAGCAAACCACCCTGCACCTCGATGCGGTGGTTGTGGCGATCGGAAAGCAGCGTGTCGAACACGCTGCCGGCGGCGCCGGTCCTGGGATCGCTGGCACCGTAAACGACCCGTGCGACCCGCGCGTGCACCAGCGCCATCGCGCACATCGCGCAAGGCTCCAGCGTCACGTACAAGACCGATCCGGGAATGCGATGGTTGCCGAGGCGTTTCCCGGCATCGCGCAATGCACCGATCTCGGCATGCGCGCTGGGGTCGTTCAAGGTGATGTTGCGGTTCCAGCCCTCGCCGACGATTTCGCCGTCCAGCACCAGCACCGCACCGACCGGCACCTCGCCGTCGGCGTCGCGCGCATGGACGGCGAGTTCGAGCGCGCGGCGCATCCAGCGCATGTCGTCATCCGAAAAAACCGGGGCGGTCATGGGTCGCTGCTATTCCCACTCGATCGTCGCGGGTGGCTTGCCACTTATATCGTAAACAACACGAGATATTCCACTTATCTCATTGATTATACGATTCGAAACCTTGCCCAGAAAATCGTACGGCAGGTGCGCCCAATGCGCGGTCATGAAGTCGATGGTCTCGACCGCGCGCAGCGCGACCACCCATTCGTAGGCGCGTGCGTCGCCCACCACGCCCACCGATTTGACCGGCAGGAACACGGCGAAGGCCTGGCTGGTCTTGTCGTACAGATCGGCCTTGCGCAGTTCCTCGATGAAGATCGCGTCGGCGCGGGCCAGCAGCTCGGCGTACTCGGGTTTGACCTCGCCGAGGATGCGCACGCCCAGGCCCGGACCGGGGAACGGATGGCGATAGACCATTTCGCGCGGCAGGCCAAGCTCGACGCCGATGCGGCGTACCTCGTCCTTGAACAGTTCGCGCAGCGGTTCGACCAGCTTGAGCTTCATGTGCTCGGGCAGACCACCGACGTTGTGGTGGCTCTTGATCACATGCGCTTTGCCGGTCTTGCTGCCGGCCGACTCGATCACGTCGGGATAGATCGTGCCTTGCGCCAGCCACTTCACGTTGCCGCCGTTGGCGATGAGCTTCTCGGCTTCCTCGTCGAATATCTCGACGAACAGCCGGCCGATGATCTTGCGCTTGGCCTCGGGGTCGGCGACGCCTGCCAGCGCCTTGAAATAACGCTCGGCGGCGTCGACGCGGATCACCTTGACGCCCATGTGCTCGGCCATCGTGGCCATCACCTGGTCGCCTTCCTGCCAGCGCAGCAGGCCGGTATCGACGAACACGCAGGTCAACCGGTCGCCGATCGCCTGATGCAACAACGCGGCGACCACCGAAGAATCCACGCCGCCGGACAGGCCCAGCAGCACATGGTCGTCACCAACCTGCTCGCGCACCCGGGCGACCTGATCCTCGATGATGTTCGCCGCCGTCCACAGCGTGGCGCAGCCGCAGATGCCGGTGACGAAGCGCTTGAGCAGCGCACTGCCCTGCTTGGTGTGCGTGACTTCCGGATGGAACTGCACGCCGTACCAGCGCTTGTCCTCGTTCTCCATCACCGCGACCGGGATGCGGTCGGTGCTGCCGGTGACGACGAAGCCGGGCGGCGCCTTGCCGACGTGGTCGCCGTGGCTCATCCACACGTCGAGGCGATGGGCTGCCGGCGTGGTCGCTCAACCCGTCGAACAGCCGGCTCTTTGCCACGATGTCGACCTCGGCATGGCCGAACTCGCGAGCATCGGCGGCTTCCGTCGCACCACCCAATTGCGCGGCGAGCGTCTGCATGCCGTAGCAAATACCGAGGATCGGCAGACCCGCGTCGAAAACTTCCTGCGGCGCCCTGGGTGCACCCGGCAAGGTGGTGGATTCGGGACCGCCGGAAAGGATGATGCCTTTTGCGCCGAAACCGGCGATCTGCGACGGATCATGGTCCCAGGCCCAGATCTCGCAGTACACGCCCAGTTCGCGCACGCGGCGCGCGATCAACTGGGTGTACTGCGCGCCGAAGTCGAGGATGAGGATCTTGTCGGCATGGATATTGGTCATGTGCCGGGCCCTGCATGTGCGAGGAACGAGAGTGCGCTTGCCAACTCTTGCGCGTACCGGCGTCTGCAAGCTGGCGCGAGAAACCGAGCAAGTTATCTCGCTACTCGCTTCTCACCCCTGCCCCATCAATCCGAACGGTAATTGGGAGCTTCCTTGGTGATCTGTACGTCGTGCACGTGCGCCTCGCGCACACCGGCGCCGGTGACGCGCACGAATTGAGGCTTGGTGCGCATTTCCTCGATGCTGGCGCAGCCGCAGTAACCCATCGACGCACGCAAGCCGCCGATGAGTTGATGCACGATTGCGCGCAATGGTCCGCGGTACGGCACCCTGCCCTCGATGCCTTCCGGCACCAGCTTGTCGGCCGCGGCCTGTTCCTGGAAATAGCGGTCGGACGAGCCGCTCTGCATCGCGCCCAGCGAACCCATGCCGCGATAGCTCTTGTAGGAGCGGCCCTGGTACAGCTCGATCTCGCCCGGAGCTTCCTCGGTGCCCGCGAACATCGAACCGAGCATGACGCACGACGCGCCGGCCACGATGGCCTTGGCGACATCGCCCGAATAGCGCACGCCGCCGTCGGCGATCAACGGAATGGAATCCTTCAACGCATCGGCCACCATCGAGATCGCGGTGATCTGCGGCACGCCGACGCCGGCGACGATGCGGGTGGTGCAGATCGAACCCGGACCCACGCCGACCTTGACCGCATCCACGCCGGCGTCGCGCAGGGCCAGCGCGGCATCGGCGGTCACGATGTTGCCCGCGATCAGCTGCAGGCCGGGAAAGTTCTTGCGTATCCACGCCACCCGGTCGATCACGCCCTGCGAATGCCCGTGCGCGGTATCCACCACCACCACGTCGACGCCGGCCTCGGCCAGGGCCGTGACGCGCCGTTCGGTCTCGCCGCCAACGCCGACCGCCGCACCCACGCGCAGGCGCTCGTGGGAATCCTTGGCCGCCAGCGGATTGTCGTGCGCCTTCTGGATGTCCTTGACGGTGATCAGGCCACGCAACTCGAACGCGTCGTTGACCACCAGCACCTTCTCGATGCGGAACTTGTGCAGCAGGCCGATGATTTCGTCCTCGCCCGCGCCTTCCTTCACCGTGACCAGCTTGTCCTTGCGGGTCATGATGTTCTTGACCGGGTCTTCCGGCTTGCGTTCGAAGCGCAGGTCGCGGCTGGTGACGATGCCGACCAGCTTGTTGCCCTCTTCAACCACCGGCACGCCCGAGATGTCGTGCGAACGGGTGATGTGCATCACTTCGCCGATCGAGGTGTGCGGTCCGACCGTGATCGGATCGCGGATCACGCCGGCCTCGAACTTCTTCACCAGCCGCACTTCCGCGGCTTGGCGCTCGACGGTCATGTTCTTGTGGATGATGCCGATGCCGCCGCACTGCGCCATGGTGATGGCAAGGCGGGCTTCGGTCACGGTATCCATGGCCGAGGACATCAGCGGAATGTTGAGGCGGATCGCGCGGGTCAGGCTGGTCGACGTGTCGACGTCGCGCGGCACGATGGCGGAATGGGCGGGGACCAGGTAAACGTCGTCGTAGGTCAGGGCCTCGGCGAGGATGCGCATTGGATGCTGTCCGTCAATGCAATGGGAAATTATACGCCGATCGCCTGTCGCGTTGAAGCAGTGGGGCAACGACTCAGGCTGGATCGATCGCCTGTGCAGCTTCCAGCGTGTTCTCCATCAGTGTCGCCACCGTCATCGGCCCGACCCCACCGGGCACGGGCGTGATCCACGAGGCACGTTCGGCGGCCTGTTCGAACTCGACATCTCCCGTCAGGTGACCATCGTCCATGCGGTTGATGCCGACATCGACCACCACCGCTCCGGGCTTGATCCAGTCGCCCTTGACGATGCCCGGTTTGCCGACCGCGGCGATCACGATATCGCCCTGGCGCACGTAGTCGGCCAGCCCCTGCGTGAATTTATGGCAGCAGGTCGTGGTGCACCCTGCGATCAGAAGTTCCAGCACCAGCGGACGTCCGACATGGTTGGACACACCGACTACCACCGCGTGGCGTCCGCGCACCGGGCGATCGGTGTGCCCCAGCAGGGTCATCACGCCCTTCGGCGTGCACGGGCGCAGCCCGAAGCGCCGCAGGGCGAGCTGGCCGAGATTGACCGCGCTGAAACCATCGACGTCCTTGCCCGGATCGATGCGATCGATCAGCGCGGCCGCATTGATGTGCGGCGGCAACGGCAGCTGCACGAGGATGCCGTGAACGTCCGGATCGGCATTCAGCCGGTCGACCAGCGCGAACAAGTCCGCCTCGCTGGTTCCCGGCGGAAGATCGAAATCGAATGACCTGAAACCGACCTGCTTGCAGGCCTTGCGCTTGTTGCGCACATACACCGCTGAGGCCGGGTCGACACCGACCAGCACCACCGCGAGACCGGGCGGCGCCAGGCCCGCATCGGTCCTCGCCTTCACCCCGGCCGCCACGCGATCCAGTACTTCGCCCGCGATCTTGCGTCCATCGAGAATGCGTGCGGTCATGATATCGGGGGGGCCAAAAGCGCATTATCGCGGCGCCTTGGCGGGGGCACAATGCCGCGTTTTCGCACGACGATTCTTTGCATTCGTTACCCAGATCACGGTAGCGGCGGCGGCGGTCGAGTTAGCGTAAAGCCGTCGCGTGCCGCTGCCGAGCAGGGATCTCTTGCCAGCCGCACATATTTCACCTGAGGGAAATCCGCGATGATCGAAACCACCGAATTGCAGGCAGCCGTGTTCCGCCGTTTGTTGCGACACCTCAACGAAGATCGCCCCGACGTGCAGAACATCGACCTGATGAAGCTGGCCGGCTTCTGTCGCAACTGCCTTGCCGACTGGTACCGCGAGGCTGCAGACGAACGTCTGCTGGACCTGTCCAAGGAAGAAGCCCGCGAGGTAATTTACGGGATGCCGTTCGAGGAATGGAAGGCGAAGCACCAGAAGCAGGCAACCCCGGAGCAACTCGCGGCGTTCAGGGCCTCGCAACAGCAGGCACGCGACGGCCGGTCACCGCACGCGGACAAATAACACTCAATTCCCCGCGCAGAACGCCGTGTAGTCGATGTAGCCCGGAAATGGCTTGCCTGCAGCGCAGACCGGACATTCCGGGTCGGCCGCGAGCCGTGTTTCGTGGAAGCGCATCGCCAGCGCATCGAACATCAGGATGCGGCCGACGAGCGGCTCGCCGATACCAAGGATCAGCTTGATCGCCTCGGTAGCCTGCAGCAGGCCGATCACGCCTGGCAACACGCCAAGCACGCCGGCCTCCGAACAATTCGGCGCGTCCTCCGGCGCGGGCGGCTGTGGAAACAGGCAGCGATAACACGGCGCGCTACCCCGACTGCGGCCTGCATCGAACACGCCGACCTGCCCCTGGAAGCGCTGCACCGCGCCGTACACCAGCGGCTTGCCCAGCTTCACGCAGGCATCGTTGAGCAGATAGCGCGTCGCGAAGTTGTCGGCGCCATCCAGCACCACGTCGGCACCATCGAGCAGCAACTCGACATTGGACGAAGTCACTCGTTCGGGCATGCCCTCGATATTGACCCGCGGGTTCAGGCCGTGCAGCGCGTGTGCGGCCGACTGCAATTTGGACTGGCCGATGCGATCGTCGCTGTGCAGGATCTGTCGCTGCAGGTTGCTGCGTTCGACCACGTCGTCGTCGGCGATCACAAGCGTACCGACACCGGCCGCGGCAAGGTAAAAGGCCGCCGGTGAACCGAGTCCGCCCGCCCCCAGCACCACGACCCGCGCAGCTTCCAACTTGCGCTGACCGGCTTCGCCGACCTCGGGCAGGCGCAAGTGTCGCGAGTAACGATCGCAGAAATCCTCGTCCCCACCCGGCTTGCCGACCGGCAGGCCTTCCGCCATCCAGCGCGCGGTGCCGCCCGCAACGGATGTAACGTTGGTATACCCCATGCTCTGCAGAAACTGCGCTGCCATCAGCGAACGCTGGCCATGCGCGCAGATGGTCAAGATGTCTGCATCCGGGTTCGGCGCGACGTCGGCGATGCGCATGGGAATGTCTCCGCGCGGCAGCGGAATGGCGCCGCGCGCCATGCCGGTGGCGTGTTCGAAGCTCTCGCGCACATCCAGCAGCAGGGCGCCACTGCGCTGTCGCTGCAGGGCCTCGCCCGGAGTGATCTCGGAAATGGTCATGCCGGCATTATCGCGCATCACTCCGGCCACAAGGTCACGACGTGGCCCCGTTGGTAATCGTTCTCACCCTCAGGCAACAAGGCCAGCGCGTCGGTTTCCGCAAGCCCGCGCAGCATCGCCGAGCCCTGCCTGGCATGCACGGTCGCCCATTGCACTCCTTTCTCGTCGCCGCGCACGGCACAGCGCGCGAATTCAGCACGCTGGTGGCGTTTGTGCAACGGTGCGTCCAGCCGGGCGTATCGTGGCGTGGGGATACGGGTTGCGCCGAGCATCGCGCGCATGGCAAAACGCACGAACACCCGAAACGTCACAGCCGATGCGACCGGGTTGCCCGGCAGACCGAAGCAAAGACATGCACCAATATCCCCAAACAGGGTCGGCATGCCGGGCTTGAGTCGCACCTTGTGGAAATGGATCGCCCCGATCGCCTGCAGTACGCGCGGCAGATGGTCGGCCTCGCCCGCCGAAACACCGCCGCTGGTGACGACCAGGTCCGCTTCGGCGGCTGCCTCGAGCAACGCTGCACGCAGCACTTCCGGGTCGTCGCGCACACAGCGTTGCATGACCAGGCGTGCGCCGGCTTCACGCGCGAGGGCTGCCAGCATGGGGCCGTTGGAATCGTGGATCCCGCCGAAGCCAAGCGGCCGCCCTGCCGGCACCAGTTCATCGCCGGTCGCGATCACCGCGATGCGTGGCTGGGGTCGCACGCACACATCCGCGATGCCGCACGCAGCCAGCACCGCGAGCTGCGCCGCACCAAGCGGCGTGCCGGCGGGAATTGCCAGTTCGCCCTCGGCGTAATCCTCGCCGGCAGCGCGCACATTGGCGCCGGCTTTCTCGCCGGCTTTGACCAGCACGCGTTCGCCAGCGAGCACCGAGTTTTCCTTGATCACGACCGTATCGGTACCCGGAGGCATCGGTGCGCCGGTGGTGATGCGCACGCACTGACCCTCTCCGACTTCCGGGGCCGTAGCCGCGCCGGCAAATACTTCACCGATCAGCAGGAAGCTGCGCTCGTCTTTCGAAGGCAGGTCTTCGCCGCGCAGCGCAAACCCGTCCATGGCCGCATTCGCGAAAGGCGGCAGCGGATGTGTCGCGTGTACATCGGTGGCGGACACGCAACCGTGGGCGTCAGCAATAGCCGCCGTCTCGACCGGCAGGCGATGCTGCGCAGCCCGCGCCGCGACGATCTGCAGGGCCTGCTCGAGGCCAATCCGGGTCGGATAATCAGTTTGCCGCATGCGAACGTGTGTAGTCTGCGAAATCTTCAGGCGTGTTGAGATTATGGAATACCGAGACCGGATCATCGAACGCTACCGGCACGGTATCGAGTCCGGCTTGCCAACGCATGGCAGATCCGTGTTCGCGCAAAGCCGCGCGTGCGGATGCGAGCATGGCTTCGAGCCGGGCGTCGACGCGGTACATGGCCAGCAGGGGCTCAGGGACGCCACCATGCACCAGCCGGGCACAACCCGCCCGCGCATTCCCCGACAATTCCGCGTGCAGCCGCACCGCAAGGTCGCACGGAGGGTCAGGGCAATCCACCGGCGCGGTAAGCAGCCAGTGCGGCAACGCGTGACGATTGGCGGCAACGAATGCAAATGCCGCGACCAGGCCGGCCAGCGGCCCTGCATGGCCCTCATCTTCGTCGTGCACGACCGGTGCATGCCGCGCGTAAGCATCGACATTGCGATTGGCCACGATCAGCAATCGCGAAGCATGCAATCGCAAATGGTCCGCTACGTGCTCGACCAGGGGCGTGCCGCACAGCGGCAGCAACCCCTTGTCCGCGCCACCGACGCGCACACCGGCGCCACCAGCAAGCAGCACTCCCAAAACGTCATCCCGGGCACGAAACTGGTGGCCATGGACGGCGTCTCTTGGCCGGGAACGTCTGCCGGAAGTGGCAAATACCAACGTCAACGCCCCCGCACATGGCGAATCATCCGCCTGCGCTTGCGCTGCTGGCTCTCGGTAAGCACGTTGCGCTTGCCGGCATACGGGTTTTCACCCTCGCGGAATTCGACCCGGACCGGTGTACCTTCGAGCTTGTAGCGCCTGCGAAAGAAATTTTCGAGGTAACGCCGGTAGCTGTCGGCGATGTGCTTGGTGCGGGTGCCGTGGATCACGATGGTGGGCGGACGATCGCCACCCGGATGGGCGAAACGCAGCTTCGGCGAATGCCCCCGTACCAGTGGTGGCTGATGCGCCGCGACCGCCTTTTCCAGGGACCGCGTGAGGTCCGAGGTGCCGAGCTCGCGTGATGCCGCGGCGCCAGCGCGGTCGATGGCGCGCATCAGTTCGCGCAGGCCGGAGCCGTGTTTGGCGGAAAGAAACACGATCCTGGCCCAGGCCACGAAATCGAGTTTGCGCTCGAGTCCGGCCTTGCAGCGTTCGCGGTCGTAGCGTTCGAGGCCATCCCATTTGTTGGCGGCGATCACCAATGCACGCCCCGCGTCCAGTACCTGCCCGATCAACGCCAGGTCCTGGTCGGTGACGCCCTCCCCTGCGTCAAGCATCACCACCACGACATCGGCCGCGGCGATGGACTGCAGCGTCTTGATGACGCTGAATTTCTCGAGAGCCTCTTCCACGCGGCCGCGCCGGCGTACCCCGGCGGTGTCGATCAGCACGTACTGCCTGCCGTCGCGTTCGAGCTGGACGTGGATCGAATCGCGCGTGGTGCCGGCGATATCGGACACGACGACGCGCTCTTCGCCAAGCAGGCGATTGACCAGGGTGGATTTGCCTACGTTGGGCCGGCCCACGATCGCGACGCGGGTCCCCGCCATTTCGTCCACACCCACGCCATCCACGCCGACTTCGCTGTCGACCGGCAGCAAGGGCAACACGGCGTCCAACAGGCCATCAAGCCCGCGCGCATGCGCGGCGGCAATCGCGAAGATCGCCGCCACCCCGAGTGCCGCGAATTCCGCCAGCGCCGCCTGATGGTCGAGTCCGTCGGTCTTGTTGACGGCCAGCAATACGGGCTTGCCGGTGCGACGCAGGCGATCGAGGATCGCACGATCCTGCGGCAACAACCCCTCGCGCGCATCGACCAGCAACACGCACGCGCTGGCCTCGTCGATCGCGAACTGCACCTGCTTTTCGGTGAGCGTATCGATATCGACCCGCTCACCCGAAAGTCCGCCGGTGTCGACCAGCACGAACGGACGCGCACCCAGCCGGCACACGCCGTAATGGCGGTCGCGGGTCACGCCGGGCAGATCCGCAACCAGCGCGTCGCGGCTTTTCGTCAATGCGTTGAAGAGCGTGGATTTGCCGACGTTGGGACGGCCCACAAGAGCGACAACTGGCAACATAATGGAGATTTCCGGATTTGAGCACGGCGTTGCCGGGACCGCCGGAGAACCGTCGCGAGCGAAGGCTAGTGCCATCCATGGCCAAGAACCTTGCGTGGTCGCCGGGGCACAGGCACCGGAGTGTACACGTCAGTACGTGAGGGTGCCGAGCACCGCCGGCACGCGAGCCACCTTCCAGATCGGCACGGACTGCCGGTCTGGACGCCTCGGGCGGTCACATGGGCCAGCCACATGGACGTGGCGATCAGCGCATCCGGTTATTTGGTGGCCCCTGAAATACGGTACGCCGCCACGTGCCCCTTCACGTCCTCGACATACACCATGTCGCCGTTGACGACCGGGCGGGCGCGAATCGCGTCCTTCGACAGACGTTCCCGTGCGGCGAGCTTTCCGTCCGACAGATTCAGCCAATGCACGTAGCCTTGGACCCCGCCGAGCACGGCGTACTGATCCTGGATCGCCGGCGCGGTCAGCCAGTGGTATTGCAGCGCATCCTGTTTCCACAGATCGCCGCCGCCGTTCTTGGAGAACGCCCAGACCACCGAATCGCTGTCGACACCGACCAGTTCGTTGTCGGCCACGCCAATACCCACGTAACTCGAAAACTCGCGGTTCCACGAAAGTTGGCCTTGCGTCGCATCGATCGCAACCAATTCACCGTGATAAGCCGTGCCGTACAGGGTGCCGCCGTCGAGCTGCAACGTATCGTCGGCGTCGTTCAATTTCTGGATATCGGTCCTGCCCAGGCCCTTGGTGATGGGCAGCTTCCACTGGATGACGCCGGTATCGCCGCGCAGTGAAACGATATTGCCGTCATCGCTGCCGAACATCACGACGCCATGTGCGGCCAGCAGCGGGCCATTGCCGCGCAGGCTCAACAGCGGCACGTTGGCCTGGTCGTTGAGCCATTTGCGTTCGCCGGTGTTGGCGTCGAATGCATACACGTAGCCCGAGTTGGTGCGCACGTAGACGGTGCCTGCGTCGATGGCGGGCGGCGATATCACTTCGTTGTCGACCTCGGCGCTCCACAACTGCTTGCCGGTTCCGGCATCCATGGCATAGACGTGCCCGTCCAGCGTGCCGACCACCAGAAGGTTGCCGAGTACCGTCGGCCCACCCGCGTAGCGGGCATCCGGTCCGGGGTGCTTGTGCTTGAACGGCCAGATGCCGCTGCCGACGCGCGTGGACTGCTCCCAGATTTCCTTGCCGGTCGCGGCATCGAGCGCCTCGATCTTGCCGTCGGTGCTGATCAAATAGAGCTTGCCGTCGGAGTACGCGGGTTGCAGCCGTACTCCCGATCGGCCGGCGCCATCACCGATGCGGGTGGACCAGACTTGCTGGACCTGCACCGTGGGCGTGAACTCGACCAGCGGCTTGGGCGGCTGGAGGTTGGAACCGCGATTGAATACCTTGCTCCACAACCCGCAACCCGAAAGCGCGCATGTTGCGACCAGCAGTGAAAACAGCAGGAGGTAACGAAGCTTCATTTGGCCTGCTTCCCGGTCGAGGCAGCTTGCGGCTGCGTGAGATTGTCCAGTTTCATCTGTACGGCGCTGCGCCCCGGTGCATCCTGGTCCATCTTGGCCAGTGCTTCTCCATACGCCGAACGGGCCGCATCGACCTTCCCGAGTTTGAGCCACGCATCGCCGCGAAGTTCCGCAGCGATCGCCACGTAGTCGCCTTTCGGCACCTTGTCCAGCGAGGTCAACGCCTGTTGTGCCTGATCCTGCGCCAACTGTACCCGCGCCAGGCGCAGTGAAAACAGGGACTGCAGGGCCGGCTCCTTGCTGTGGGCCATGGCCCACTGGAGATCTTCGGCAGCTGGCTTCAAGTCGCCTTTGCCCACTTCGTAGTCGGCCACCGCGGCGCTGGCAAGCGCCGCATACGGCGATTTCGCATAATTCTTCTGCAGGTCACCAAGCGCGGCCGCCATGGCCTGCTTGTTGCCGGCTTGCACCGCATTCTGCACCACGGCGAACTGCGAGGCCGCCTGCAGCTCGGTGTTGGTCACATGGGCTTTCCATTGCCGGTAGCCGAATATCAACGCCAGCGCGAGCAGCACGCCGACCACGATGGCGATGCCGTTCTCCTTGATCCATTTGCGGACTTGTTCGCCCTGTTCGTACGCGTCGTAATCTTCGAAAGCCATTGCTCACCCACGTGCACACGGACATTCCGCGCAGGCGCGGAAACGTGCAAGCATACAAGAGATTCAGTCGTTTCCGCTCGCTGGCGACGAACCGAACACGTCGAAACGGGCGACATTGGCATGCCGGTAGGCATCCAGCGGCATCGCCTGGCCGTCGCGGGTCACGGCAACGCCGTCGGCATTGCCCAGCGTGACGTGCAACGGGCCCGCCGAATGCCAGGTGCGCGAATCGCCCGCATGCAGCATGCCGGAATCAACCTTGCCGCCGTCGGCGTCGGTGATCTCGAACCAGCAATCGGCGCTGGCGGCGAGTGTAAGTGCGTGCTTTCCGGAGGCTGCTGCGGAGTCCACCGGTAGTGCCGTCGCCTTGACCGTCGCAACCGGCTGGCTATCGTCGTTGAGGCCGATCGCCGCGAACGGGGTCATGGAAGCGCGGAATGGCGTGGCGTCTGGCGGCGGCACCACGATGCGTGGTTTCGTTGAGCTGACTGCCGCGGCTTGTGCGGACGAGCCGGGCTGATCCAGCGACACGATCCGCGCCGCCGGCCGCTGCAGGCCACCGCGAAGCCCGAGCAATACCAGCGGCACGGCGATGGTCGCCGTCAGCACGATATAGGTGGCGGCGGTTCCGTAACGTTGCAACAGCCAACGCGTACGCGAAGTCCGCGCGACCGACACCAGCGCGGGTTGCTCGTCCGGCGCCACGGCGCGCAGTGCATCGTCGCAACTGCCAGGGGGAAGCCCGAGGAATTTCGCATAGCTCTTCAACGCACCGCGCAGGAACACGAAATGCTCGGACTCTCCGAAGTCCTCGCCCTCCAGTCTTTGCAGTACCTTGATCGGCAATCGCAGGTCGCGGCCGCAATCTGCGAGCGACAATCCCCTGGCTTCGCGGGCCGCACGCAAGTTCGCGCCGATGGAATCCCCGGATTTTCCGGCATCACGCACCACCGCTACCTTCTGCTTTTGCGGTTCGCCGGACGCGAACAAATCCTCGATCTCGTGATGGTCAGTCATGATTCGGGCCGTTGAGTGATTGCGCCTGAGGAGAATTCGGAAACTGGTCCTGCAGGCGATCGGAATAGTTGGAAGCCGTGCTCTTGTCGCCCAGACGCATGGCAATCCGGTAACCGAGCAGCAGTGATTCGGGGGTGGCCTGCCCCGCGGATTCGAAGCGCTGCATGTAGCCTCGTGCCTCGAAAGCCTTGCCACGGGCCAGATCAAGTTGCGCCATCGCGAGCAATGCCGGGCCATAACCCGATTGGATTTCCAGCGCCTTGTGCAGGTAGGGCTCGGCGCCGGTGTAATCCCCGGACTTCATCAGGCAGGTGCCCGCGTTGGTGTTGGCCACTTCGGGCGTCTTGTAAAACGGATCGGCCAGCGCCTGCCGGTAATACTTCATGGCTTCCTGGCGCTTGCCCTGCTCGCACAGGAACTTGCCGTAGTTGTTGTTGCTATCGCCGTTGGACGGATCCAGTGCAATCGCCTTGCGGAACTCCCCATCGGCATCCTGCAGGCGATTGATGCGCCAGTACAGGATCGCCAGAAGCGTGTGCGCCGGAACGTACTTGTCGTCGAATCCGATCGCCTTGTTCAAGGCGGTCTCGGCTTCCTTGAGGTGGTTTTGGCTCATGTACGCCGCCGCGAGTTGCGTGTGCGTCTGCGCGGCGGATTGCTTGTCTTCCTGGTTGGTGTCGTGCGGCTCCTGCTTGAGGTTGTTGAGCTGCGACTGGTACTTGATGATGCCCGGATCGTGCCTGCAGGCCGCCAGACCCAATGCGAGCACCATCACCCCCAGCACGTAGACGGACTTACGCTGCATCGGCTTGAACCTCGGTCGGGTGGGCCGCTACGACGCGGCGCTGGAATTCGGCGTGACGGCGGGTGCGGTCCGCCACCCGGCCCTTGAGCTGCCCGCAGGCGGCGTCGATGTCCTCGCCGCGGGTGCGTCGCACCATCGTCTGGACCCCGGCATTCAGCAGAATGCTCTGGAACTCGCGAATAACGGTTTCGTCGGAACGTTCGTATTGCGTGCCGGGGAATGGATTGAATGGAATCAGGTTGACCTTGGCCGGCAGGCGCCGCATCAGCTTGACCAGTTGCTTCGCCAACACCGGCGCGTCATTGACGCCTCGCATCAGGGTGTATTCGAAGGTGATCGTCGAGCGCGGCCGGCGAGCTGCGTAACGCGCGCACGCATCCAGCAGCTCGTCGATGCCCCAGCGCTTGTTCAGCGGCACCAGTTGCGTGCGCAGTTCGTCGTTCGGCGCATGCAGCGAAACCGCCAGCGATACGTCCGCCACTTCGCCGAGCTTGTCGATCATCGGCACCAGGCCGGCAGTCGAAAGCGTCACGCGCTTGGACGCGAGTCCGAAGCCGAGGTCGTCGCGCATCAGGCTCATCGCCTTGACGACATTATCGAAGTTCAGAAGTGGCTCGCCCATGCCCATCATCACCACGTTGGTGATGCGGCGCTGCTGGTGGGTGATGTTTCCGAGTTGCTTCGCGGCATGCCACACCTGCCCGATGATTTCGGACGTGGCGAGGTTGCGATTGAAGCCCTGCGTGCCGGTGGAACAGAAACGGCAATTCAGCCCGCAGCCGATCTGTGATGAGACGCACAGGGTGCCGCGGGTGGGCTCCGGGATGTACACGGTTTCGACCGCGTTGCCGGCGTCCATGCCCAGCAGCCACTTGCGGGCGCCATCGCTCGAAGCCTTGTCCAGCAAGGCTCTCGGCGGAGCCACCAGGGCGATTTCGGGGAGCTTTTCGCGCAGGGACTTGCCGAGATCCGTCATTGCGCCGAAGTCGCTTTCGAGGCGATGATAGATCCACTTCATCACTTGATCGGCGCGATAAGGCTTCTCGCCAAGACCGGCGAAGAAGTCACGCAATCCGTCGCGATCGAAGTCCAGCAGATTGGCACGGGCCGTGTCGGCCATGTGCATTCCCCAAGTTCAATCAACCGCGCGGGCAGAGATCCGTCGCGGCGAAGAAATAACCGATTTCGAAGCGCGCGGTATCCGGACCATCCGAACCGTGTACCGCATTGGCATCGATGCTTTGTGCAAAATCCGCGCGAATCGTTCCGGACGCAGCTTCCTTCGGATTCGTGGCACCCATCAATTCGCGATTCTTCGCGATCGCACCCTCGCCTTCCAGCACCTGGATCATGACCGGACCGGAAACCATGAAATCGACCAACGGTTTGAAGAACGGACGTTCGCGATGCACCGCGTAGAAACCTTCCGCTTCGTCACGCGACAGGTGTTTCATCTTCGCCGCCGCGATCTTCAGGCCGGCCTGTTCGAAGCGTGCGTAAATCTGGCCGATGACATTCTTGGCAACGGCATCGGGCTTGATGATGGAAAGGGTGCGCTCCAGCGCCATGGGTTCCTCGACTGATGGCAAAGACAAAAAGACGCCCACGAAACCCTGCAGGGTCCGTGAGCATACCCTGAAAATTCCGCACAAAATGCGGAGTTAGCTCACAAATGAGTGAAAGATTCTAGCCCAACGGGCCGGAGTTGGCCACGCCGGTGGCCGAGGGTTTGACCCGCGCCGTCAACCGGCCTAGAATTCAAACGATTGTTTGAAACGCGAGTGGACATGCAGCAGAGCGCGCAATTTTCCACGCGTCAGAGAATCCTGGGCGCTGCCGAAATCCTGTTCGCCGAACGCGGATTCGCCGGCGCCTCGCTGCGCCAGGTGACCGCCGCCGCCAAGGTCAACCTGGCCGCCGTCAACTACCACTTCGGCTCCAAGGACAACCTGATCGAGGAAGTGTTCCGCCGCCGCCTGGACGAACTCAGCAGGCGCCGCCTGGAACGGCTTGCGAAGCTGGAAGCCACCGGCAAGGCCAGCCTGGAAACAGTACTGGATGCCTTCATCACACCGGCGCTGGAGCTGTCGCTGGACCGCAGGGGCGGTTCGGTCTTCATGCGCGTGCTGGCGCGTGCCTTTGCCGAACACAACAGCAACCTGCGCAAGTTCCTGTCCGACAACTACGGCCATGTCCTCAAGGAGTTCGCGGCCGCGTTCGCCCGCCTGTTGCCCCAGCTCGACAAGGACGAACTGTATTGGCGCCTCGACATCGCGGTCGGCGCACTTACTTACGCCATGGCCGATTTCGGCATGATCCAGCGCCGCAGCGGCGAGACCGAACGCGCCCACCGCGAGCAGATGGCCAGGCACCTGATCCATTTCACCGCAGCAGGGTTGAAGGCCTGATCGCAACCATCCTCTCGCCCTCCTGTCTCATCGATTCGTTCATCCATTCCGGAGCTTCCATGTCAGACAACCTTCGCATTCGCAAAGCCGCCGTGCTGGGCGCCGGCGTGATGGGCGCGCAGATCGCCGCACACCTGACCAACGCCGGCATCGAAACCGTGCTGTTCGACCTCGCCGCCAAGGAAGGGCCCAAAAATGGCATCGCCATCAAGGCGATCCAGCATCTGGCCAAGATGTCTCCTGCTCCGCTGGCAATCAAGGAGCTTGCGACGGCGATCGCACCCGCCGATTACGACGAAAACCTCGCGGCACTCAAGGATTGCGATTTCGTGATCGAAGCCATCGCCGAACGCATGGACTGGAAGCTCGACCTCTACAGAAAGATCGCGGCGCACATTCCCGACCATACGATCCTCGCCAGCAACACCTCGGGCCTGTCGATCAACCAGCTCGCCGAAGCGCTGCCGGAAAACCTGCGCCATCGCTTCTGCGGTGTGCACTTTTTCAATCCGCCGCGCTACATGCACCTGGTCGAGGTGATTGCGGGCAAGGCCACCGATCCGGGACTGCTCGCCGGGCTGGAAGCCTTCCTCACCTCCACGCTCGGCAAGGGCGTCGTGTTCGCAAGGGACACGCCGAACTTCATCGGCAATCGCATCGGCGTGTTCTCGATGCTGGCGACCATGCACCACACCACGCAGTTCAAGCTCGGCTTCGACGTCGTCGATGCATTGACCGGGCCGGCGATCGGGCGTCCCAAATCCGCGACCTATCGCACCGCGGATGTCGTCGGCCTGGACACCATGGCGCACGTCATCCAGACCATGGCCGACACGCTGCCGGATGATCCGTGGCACGAACATTTCAAGTCGCCCGCATGGCTCTCGGCGCTGATCGAAAAGGGCGCACTCGGCGCCAAGGTCGGCGCGGGCTTCTACCGCAAGGCCGGCAAGGAAATCCAGGTGCTGGATCTGGCGAAGCAGGATTACCGCGCATCCGAGCAAAAAGCCTCGGACGAGGTCGCCACCATTCTCGCAATCAAGGATCCAGCCGAGAAGTTCGCCCGCTTGCGCACTTCGGTCGATCCGCAGGCGCAATTCCTGTGGGCCTGTTTCCGCGACCTGTTCCATTACACCGCGTATCACCTGGAAGGCATCGCCGAAACCGCGCGCGACGTCGACTTCGCGATCCGTTGGGGCTACGGCTGGAAACTGGGTCCCTTCGAAACCTGGCAGGCGTCCGGGTGGGAACAGGTTGCGAAATGGATCGAGGAAGACATCACCGCCGGCAAGGCCATGAGCAAGGCACCGCTGCCGGCATGGGTGACCGACGGCCGGCGAGGCGTGCATCACGCCGCCGGCTCGTATTCACCGAGCGAGCAGAAGGACATCCCGCGTTCGTCCGCCTCTGTCTACAAACGCCAACTGTTCCCCGACGCACTGATTGGCGAGAAGTTCGACACCGGCACCACGGTCTGGGAGAACGACGGCATCCGGTTGTGGACGCTCGGCGGCGACGATGTCGGCATCATTTCGTTCAAGACCAAGATGTGCACCTTCGACGACCAGGTGCTGGACGGCATCCAGCACGCGGTCGGACTGGCCGAACGGCAATTGAAAGCCTTGGTGGTGTGGCAGACCGGCGGCGTGTTCTCGGCTGGAGCTAACCTCAAGGGCATGCTGGGCCTGGTGAAGGAAGGCAAGGTTTCGCAGCTCGAAGCCATGATCGCCAACTTCCAGCGCACGACCACGCGCGTCCAGCACGGCCTGGTGCCCACGGTCGCGGCGGTGCGCGGACTGTGCCTGGGCGGCGGTTGCGAATTGCAGATGCACTCGGCGCGCACCGTCGCGGCACTGGAAAGCTACATCGGCCTGGTCGAAGCCGGCGTGGGTCTGGTGCCGGCGGGTGGCGGCCTCAAGGAAATCGCCGAGCGCTGCTCGCGCGCGTCGTCCAGCGACGATCCGTTCGATCACATCAAGCGCTATTTCGAAACCGTGGCGATGGCCAAGGCCTCCGGGAGCGCGCTGGAGGCCAGGCAATTCGGTTTGCTGCGCGAATCGGACGTGGTGGTGTTCAACGCCAACGAACTCTTGTACGTGGCCAAGAACGTCGCCTCCTCGCTGGCCGAATCCGGTTGGCGGCCACCGCTGCCGCAGGCCACCCATGTCGCGGGCGATGTCGGTACCGCCACCATCAAGGCGCAGCTTGTGAACATGCTCGCGGGACATTTCATTTCCGAACACGACATGGAAATCGCCACGCGCATCGCCGACACCCTGTGCGGCGGCAACATCGAGCGCGGCAGCACGGTCGACGCGCAGTGGTTGCTGGACCTGGAACGCCATCACTTCATGGAACTGGCGCAGATGGAGAAAACCCAGGCGCGCATTGCGCACACCATGACCACGGGCAAGCCGCTGCGGAATTAAGACCGTAGAAAAACGAGGTCCGGGTCCCGGACAGCACATGGACGTGCGGTGATCCGGGCCCATTGTCCGAACATCACTGATATCCCGGCCTGCGCCGGGACGACGAGCAAAGAGAAACTCCCATGACCAAGCAAATCCAAGACGCCTACATCGTCGCCGTCAAACGCACCCCGGTCGGCAAGGCACCACGCGGTGTGTTCCGCCACACCCGTCCTGACGATCTCCTGGCGCACGTGCTGCGCGAGACGCTGGACGAGTGCCCCGGCATCGACGTCAACCGCATCAGCGACGTGGTGGTCGGCTGTGCCATGCCGGAAGCCGAGCAAGGCATGAACGTGGCACGCATCGGTGCCCTGCTCGCAGGCTTGCCTGACACCATACCCGGCATGACCATCAACCGTTTCTGCTCGTCCGGCCTGCAATCGGTCGCGATCGCGGCCAACAGCGTGCGTCTCGGCGAAACCGACTTGATCCTCGCGGGTGGTACCGAATCGATGAGCATGGTCCCGATGATGGGCTTCCATCCGGTGATGAACCCGGAAATATTCAAGGACGAGAATGTCGGCATCGCCTACGGCATGGGCATGACCGCCGAGAACGTGGCCACGCAATGGAAGATCAGCCGCGAAGAACAGGACGCCTTCGCGCTGCGCAGCCATCAGCGTGCACTCGCCGCGCAGGCGGCCGGCAATTTCAAGGAGGAGATCGCGCCCTACCCGCTCGACGATCGCTACCCCGACCTGGCGAAGCGCGGCGTGAAGGAAGACCGCCGCGTGATCGAGAACGATGAAGGCCCGCGCCGCGACACCAGCGCCGAAATCCTCGCCAAACTGCGCCCGGTATTCAAACGCGACGGCAGCGTCACCGCCGGCAATTCCTCGCAGATGTCCGACGGCGCCGGTGCGGTGCTGCTGGCCAGCGAGAAGGCGATCAAGGAGTACGGCCTGACGCCGCTGGCACGTTTCGTCGGCTACTCCGTCGCCGGCGTGCCGCCGGAGATCATGGGCATCGGCCCCAAGGAAGCGATTCCGCAGGCGTTGAAGGCAACCGGCCTGAAGCAGGACGACATGCAGTGGATCGAGCTCAATGAAGCCTTTGCCGCGCAGTCATTGGCGGTCATCAAGGACCTCGGACTTGACCCGGACAAGGTCAATCCCGAAGGCGGCGCAATCGCATTGGGCCACCCGCTCGGCGCCACCGGCTCGATCCGCGTCGCCACCCTCGTGCACGGCATGCGCCGCCACAGGCAGAAATACGGCATGGTCACCATGTGTATCGGCACCGGCATGGGCGCGGCGGGGATTTTCGAGATCGTTTGAAGAGGCGGATGGGCGGGAATCGCAATGCGAATCCCGCCGATCGATGGGGAAGTGACGGATCGTCATCGCGCGCGGATTGTTTTCAAACCAGCAACGCCAGCGCGAACGTCCCCAGCATCATGAACGCTACCGCGAGCTTGATCGCGGTGCCGATCATCAGTCCGATCCAGGTGCCGACGCCGACTCTCGCGGCGTGATGGATCGCGCTGCCCGAAGCAAGCTGTCCGACCATCGCGCCGACGAACGGGCCGAAGATGATGCCTGGAATGCCGAAGAACAGGCCGACGATGGTGCCGAGGAACGCGCCCCACACCGCCGCCTTGCTCGCGCCATAGCGTCTGGCGCCGAATGCTGCCCGCGACGAAATCGAACAGGATGGAAAACCCCGCGAGCACGCCAAGGACGACGACCGCCCACACCGGGATCTTCTGGAAGTGCCCGGCCCAGGCAGCCAGCAACATGCCGCCGAACATCACCGGAATGCCGGGCAGGTTCGGCAGGATGGCGCCGACGAAGCCCGCGACGATGAGGATACCGGCGATGAGGTACCAGAGGATGTTCCAGTCCATGGAACAAGAATAGCTGGATGCCTTGACAAAAACTCCCTTCGTCCCGGCGCAGTTCGGGACCCGGCTTTTTCGCGTCGCTCATCCCATCCGACTGGATTACTCGCCGCATCCTGCAGCTCGCGCTACGGGCCATTGGCGTCGCCAATGTCCGTTTCGGCGTCCTGCCCCCACAGTCCGGCCTTCGCCGGAATGACGAGCGAGAGCTCCCGCGCGGTGGTTACTGTGTCGGCGTCAGTTGCAACGTCAGCACCTCGAAAGGTTGGAGCGTGATTGTGACAGGGTGATCCGCATCCACGGTTTTCGGCACGTCGTCGTCGCCCGAATGCCACACGTCGTCGACACCGAACTTGCGCACGGCATCTTGCGGCAATTGCAATTGCCGACCCACATCCAGGACCGCCAGGCGCGGCTTGTCGTCGGGATTGCGCAGCGTGATGAACGATTTCTTCGGCGACCACGCGGCCCAGCCATAGATATCCAGCCGTCCGGGATCGCCACCGATCCAGTGGGTGTCGCGCAGCACGTCGGCGTTGGCACGCGACCAGTTGGCCGCCTGCGCGAGCGTATCCCAGTTCTGCGGCGTCAACAGCGACGGTGTGATGTACATCTCCTGCAAGTCGGTACCCGTCGCGAAGTAATCATGCACTTCGTTGGCGAAGTCATGGCCAGGATCGGTGTCCAGACCCACCGCATGCTGCGCGTAGATGATCCCGTGCAGCATCAGCGAATTGATCGGGAACAGCGGCCCCTTGATCACGACGTTCTGGTAGGTTTGCTCGTCGCGATAGGTGATCCACTGCTCGCGCTTGGGCCCGACGCCGGCGAAGTTGTGATCGTAGCCGCCGCGCCAGATCGAATCCGCGTAGCGCAGCCAGAACGGCGACGCCCAGGTTCCGGTGGTGAGGTTGATGAAGGTGCCCGGTTTGTCGGCGCGGATGTCGTCGATCAACTGGATCGCCGCGGCGAAATCGCTGTCGAAATGGCTGCCCGGGTAAACACTGTTGACGTTGCCGGTGCCGTCGAACTTGAACTGGTTGATGCAATCCTTGTCGAGCAGCGTCATCACCACGTGATGGAAGCGCTTCCAGTATTTCGGGCCCGACAGCGCAAAACCGCCGTCGACGATTTCGTATCCCAGTTTCCGTCCATTGGCGATGCGCTGCTTGCGTGGCTCGCCGTAACCGCCCCATGGCGAGAGCCAGATGCCCGGTGCCGCACCGTATTTTTCGGCGGCCTGGCACAAGGGCACGAACCCGTGCGGGAACGCCTTGCTGAAATGCCAGCTTCCGCTGCGGTCGTCCCAGCCATCGTCAAACAGGAACGAATCCATTTTCACGTGGCGCTTTTCGACCAATTCATGCCCGAAGGCATTGATGCGATCGAGCGCCTGGGCTTCGGTATAGGGCGTGAAGAAACCGATGTCGTACCACGAGTTGTAGTGCAGGAACGGCCGGTACGGATGCGCGCGTTCGCGTTCGACGTAGTTGTCGAAGTCGCGCCGCACCTGGCCCGCGTGCGCCACGCCGATGACCGCTGAATACGTCACCGATTGCCCTTTCGGCAGCGGCAACGTGCGCTCGATCCACATCTTCAGCTTGCCGCGCCAAGCGTCGGCTTTCGACATAGGATGTTCGAAGCCCAGCCAGTCGTCGTGCGATACCACCGGCGAACCATCCACGTCGCCGTCGACGAAAGCATCGGGTGCGTCGGCGCCGAAAAGCGACACCTTGCTGATCGCGGCATCCCGATCCAGCGCGGTGATCGTGACGATCTCGCGCAGATACTCCGACCCTTGGCGCTGCACCAGACGCCAATCGACTCGCACGCGGTGCCGCGGATCCTCGAAAAGCCCCTCGACGGCATTGCCAGGCAAGCGCGCAGCCAGCCGGGAAGCATCGGGGGCCGCCCGCAGCGCGATCTCGCGCAGCGTCCCCTGCAAGCGCAGTCCGTCCACACCGAGCGTGCTGCCGTCCTTGAAAGTCAGGGAAAACGGATCGGTGAGGGGGATCGGAACGTGATGCAGTTCATCGGTGACCACCAGATCGGAAAGCACGCCGCCGTCGAGCTGCCACGTCGCACGCACCACGCCCTGGCCGAATGCATTCACGGCCACCGCGCGGCCGTCTGGCGGCGTCGCCGACGCCGTGCCGCACAGCACGAATGCAAACAGCGGCGCCACGATCCCAAACATGCGCCCGCTTTTCCGCCGGACATGCAAGCGCGGACGGCCGTCCCGATTCACCGACATGTTTCATTCCTCGCAAAACGCTGTTTCATTCCGGCATTGTGCACGAAGACGGACTGGCAGCGCAGCCCGCGACCTTCGGCTCCATCAGCCTTCCAGCACGGCCTTGAACCGATCGCGGGCCTCATGCCACCAGTACTGGGCCTGCGCGGCCACGTAGCCGAACGGCCAATGCACCCCGTCGAGACCGTAACGGCCGAATTCACGCCAACCGTCGTCGCCCTGTGCGATCGCCGACGCCAGCAATTCGCCTGCCACGCAAGTCGGCGCGGTGCCATGCCCGCCGAACGCCTGCATCCACCACAGCCCGTCGCCATGCGTGCCGAGTTGCGGCATTTGATGGCGCGCGTAACTCATCAGCCCCGACCATGCGTAATCGATATTCGCGGTCGCCAGTTGAGGAAACACCCGAAGCAGGTCGCGCTTCAAGAGCCTCTTCACGGCCTCGGGCGAACGGTTTAGCACCGAAATCCGGCCTCCCCACAGCAAGCGGGTGTCCTTGAGCGGTCGGTAGTAGTCGAACGCGAAACGTGTGTCGTAGATGGCGGCTTCCGTATGCAGGCATTCGTGCAATCGATCGCCCAGCGGTTCGGTGACCATGACGTAAGTGGCGATCGGCAATACCGCGCGATCGACCTCACGTTTCAGATGCGCGAGGTAGCCGCCACAGGCCAGCACCACGGTGTGGGCCCTGACTTCGCCACTGTCGGTAGCGACCCGCCAGCCCGCGCCATCGCGCTGCAACCGCTGCACGCACGAATTTTCGTGGAAACGCACGCCTCCGCCTTGCGCGGCACGCACCATGCCGCGCAAATAATCGAGCGGATGCAAGTGCAAGGCATTCGGTTCAAACAATCCATCGTGATAGCGGTTGCTGTGGATGAGGCCGCGGAGTTGTTCTTCGGGCAACCACTCCCATTCGACGCCATAGACGTCCCGCAGCAACGCGCGACGCGCATGCAGCAGGACCGGATCACGAAACCAGTTGGCCCAGATGACCCCGGCATCGACGGCATCGCATTCGATCGCGTAGCGCGCGATGCGTTGGCGAATCAGATTGACCGCGTCAGTCGTGGCGCCATACAGACTGCGCGCACTCCGCAGACCGAGTTGTTTGAGCAACGCGGCCTCGCCGAGCGAGTAGCCGCCGAACACGAAGCCGCCGTTGCGGCCGGATGCGCCATGGCCGATGCCGCCACGTTCCAGCAGCACCACGTCGCGCACGCCACGTTCGGCCAGCCCCAGTGCAAGGCAGACTCCGGCATAGCCGCCACCCACGATCGCGACGCGCGCCCCGTGTGTGCCTTCGAGCTGCGGCAACGCATCGAAGGGACGGGCGCTGGCTTGATAATACGTTTGCGATGATCCGGCAACTTTCGCCATGTGCGTTCCCCCGCCGCAATGGAGCCGTCGAACGAACCTCGCGGACAAAGGCCAATGGTTGTTCAGAGGCCCTCAAAGCATAACGCCGTCACTCCACCAGACCCACCTTGAGCGTGCGCGAATCCCCACGGCCGTGATCGTCGACCACCTGGACACGATAGGTGCCGGATTGCGGCGGCCGCCAATCCAGCGGCTGATCGGGTGAAGTGCGACCGACGTATGCATCATCGACGAACCAGTATTGCGAATGCACGTCGGCATCGTCCGTGGCCGTGAACGCAATGCGATTGCCATCGGGCCGGTCAAGGCGCAACGCGTAGGTGCTGTCGCGCAGCGGTGACGTGATACCCGGGGGATCGCCATCCGGGATACCCGCGTTCGCGCAATCCGGGTTGCGTGGTGGCGGTTTGATCGGCATGCCGGCCCTGGCGAAAACCGATGCCAGGTCCGATGGCCAGTACTGGAAAATTTCGACACGCGTGTGTTTGCCCGCATAAGGCGGACATGCCGGCTGGCCGGTCGCATCGTCGATCACGACGGGCCGATAGACGTTGCCAACCTTGATCGGCGACACGCCCGGGATGAACCATGTCCAGCCCTGCTCGGGACACCAGCGGCCGGGCAGCATGCCGGTGGCCAGGCAGATGCGCACGCGCTTGAGCGGCTTCGGCGGCACCCGGGGCGGCGCGCGCAAGTCCGGATTCGCCGCACGCAACGCGTCGTAGACCCGGAAGAACAAAGGCGCGGCCGCGTCGATACCCACGAATGCCGGGTTCGGTGTCGAATCGAAATTGCCGACCCACACCACCAGCACGTAGGGCCCGAACCCGCCCGCGGTCCAAGCGTCGTGGAAGGCCCAGGACGTGCCGGTTTTCCAGAATACCGGCAGGCCGGTCGGTCGGGTTCCGAATGCGGCGTCGGGACGGGGGTTCTGCTCCAGCATGCCGGTGACCATGAAGCTGGCCGCCGCGCTCAACAGTCGCTTGCCCGGCACCCGCGAGGCATCCTTGCGCAGCCTCAGCGGTCGCAGCACGCCGCCATTGGCCAGCAACGCATACATCCGCGCCAAGTCCTGCATCGTGACGTCGCCGCCACCCAGCACCAACGCCAGTCCGTAATGCTGCTCGCTGGCAAGTTGCTGCACGCCCGCTTCCTGCAGGAAGCCGTACAGGTCGGGGGCGTGCAATTGCGAATCCACCCACACGGCCGGGATGTTGCGACTGCGGATCAGGGCTTGCGTCGCGGTCACCGGGCCGAGGAAACGCCCGTCGAAGTTCTCCGGCGTGTAGGGACCGAACGATGTCGGCACGTCGCGCAACACGGTTGCCGGCGTCAGCACGCCCTGGTCGAGGCCGCGTCCATAAATGAAAGGCTTCAATGTCGAGCCGGGCGAGCGCCGCGCGAGGGTGCCATTGACCTGGCCCGAAATCGCGCGGTCGAAGTAATCGACCGAACCCACCATGGCCTTGATGCCCATGTCGCGGGTATCGACCAGGATCGCCGCGGCATTGCGGATGCCGACGCCCTGGTTGAGACGCACGTAGTCGCGCACCTGGCGTTCCAGCAGATGCTGCAAGCCGAGATCGATGGTCGTGTCCACGCGCGCCGGCAGTACCCGGCCGTCGGCATTCGCATTCGCGATCAACTGGTCGACCGCATGCGGAGCCTCGAACGGCAGCCGTGCCGGATTGCGCAACGCCAGCGGCATCGCGAACAGCGCTTGCCATTGGCGATCCCGTGGATGCTTGCGCAGCCAATGCCGGTAGAGCCGGTCGCGTGCCGCGGCAAGCCGTGGCGCGATCACCGAGCCGGCCTTGCCGCCGCGCACATCCAACCGTCGCGATGGATTCTGCGGGATCACGGCCAGCGTCAGCGCTTCGGGCAGATTCAAGTCGCGCGCGGGCGTGTCGAAATACACGAGGCTGGCCGCGCCGACGCCGACCACATTGCCACCGTAGGGCGCGTCGTTGAGGTACGCCGTCAGGATCTGCTTCTTCGAATAGAACAATTCCAGGCGCACGGCCAGCACGATCTGGTGCAGTTTCCCGAGCGGCGTGCGCGTATCGAGGTGGTACAACAACCGCGCGAGCTGCATCGTGATCGTCGAACCGCCCTGCGGGTGGCCGTGGCGCACGTAGGTCACCCATGCGCCCCGCACGAGGCCCCAGGGATTGAAACCCGGATGCCACCAGTACCAGCGGTCTTCGTGCATCAGCACCGCGTCGACGAGTTTCGGGGAAATGTCCCGGTATCGCACCCACAACCGATACTGGCCGTCACTGGCCAGGGTCAGGCGCAACAAGTGTCCGGCATCGTCGTAAACGGCGGTCGATTGCGGAAACGCATCGCGCAGCGGCGGATGCGGCCACAACCGGCAGCCGACCAGCACGGCAAGAACCAGCGCGAATCCGGCCAGCCAGTTCTGCCAGCGGCGCAGCCAGCGCACTACTGCTCTACCGAATCGCTGCGACCTGCCTGCCACCGCGATTCACTCACCGAGACGGAGCGATGACCGTGAGCGTTCCCTGTCCGGGAGCCTCGGCCTGGACCCTGGGGCGATACATGGCGGCAGCATATGCAGGCGGAATCCGGAAGTTGCCCGCACTGGTTGCGCGGATCTTGTAGGTGAACTCGCGCACGTTCGGCGTAGCGGTACCGTAGATCACTACCCGGTCCTCGCGGATGTCGGCGAAATCGGGCCGCCATGTGGAACTGTCCAGCCCGACCGGCAAGTTCCACGATGCCTGCGAACCGTTGCCATCCTGACTCTCACTCGCGCTGCCCGCGCCGGCCGGCGGCGGCGCGCGCAGGACCGCGTCGAATCCGCCCGGCAGCAGATCCACGATCGCGACGTTGTCCACGTCGGCGTCGCCGATCGCGCGGATCTTCAAGTGCACCTCGATTTCCTGGCCCAGCTTGATCTTGCCGAGCGGCTTGCCCTGGCCGTCGGTGTAGTCCCGCACGATTTCCAGTCCATCCCTGACGGCTTGCGTGGGCGGGTTGCGGTCGTAGCCGCTCTGCGTGACCACGCTCCAGGCGTTCTGGTTGCTCTGGTTGAGGAAACGCAGCTTGGCCGTCCCGGCACTCCAGCCGTCCGCCTGCAGCAGGTTGCCCGTGACCTTGCCGATCGAAGCGGCAGCACCCTTGCCGCCAAGTGCCTGGATGGACATCTTGTCCAGCCCCCTGGCGTTCGTGCCGGCGTAGGTATCCAGCGCCAGCAACATCATGGCCGACGACAAGGTATTGTAATCATCGTGCTCGATCGGCCAGGCGAGGTTCTCGAATACTCGTGGAGGCAAGGCCTTGGCACGTTGCGGGAATTGCTTGGCGAGCACGTACAGCACACTGGCATCGCGCACCGCCGGCCCGTAGTAATCCACGAAGTCGAACGTATCCGCATCGGCCTGGCACGTTCCAGGACGTTGAGCGGGCCGGCGATCAACTTGTCGGCTTCGCCATCCTGCTGCAGCAGCTTGTACGACGCCGCCAGCCATGCGGCGGCCAGATCATCCTTCCATTGTTTCGGATACAGATCGTCGAGATGTTTCTGCACCGAAGCGATGTCGTTGGTGGTGACGTTGCCCTGCACGGTCAGCAGATAGATGGCATAGGCGCGCTCGCGCAGCCCGGGCAGCGAAGTCAGGCTGTCGTCCGCCGCAAGCTGGCGGAGATACGCATTGCCCGAGTCGATCATGCCCTGCGGCACCGAAACCCCGCGGCTGCGCGCTTCCAGCAGGAAGTTCATCGCGTAGTCCGAGATGAACGGCAGCGATGTCGGTGTCGCTGCCCACAGCCCGAAACCGCCCTGATCGTTCTGCCGCGTTTGCAGGGTCGCAAGGAAATGCGTCAGCGCTTCGGCATTGCCGATGGGCTTTTCGTCGAAAGCCGGTTTCAGCGCCGGAACGAAAGCCTGTGCGGCCGGCCAGTCGGCGACCAGCAGGCGCGGCATCGCCGAACTGATGATCTGCTCGGTGCAGTAGTTCGGGTAGTTGATCAGGTAACTGGTGAGGCCACGCGCCAGCACGATCGGCGACGACGACATCACCGCATTGCGCCTGGCATAAGGCGCGTACAGATTGCGCAGCTTGTCGAAATCGAAACGGCTGCCCGGCGCCACCCGGTCGGTGTCGATGCTGACGCGGTAGGCGGTGTCGGGGCGCACCGAAACGTCAGTGGCCTGCCTGGCCGAGTGCGTGCCGAAGCTCGCGGTGAAACCGAGGTCCGCAGAACCCAGCGTGTCGGTCGCCTTGACCCGGAACGCCAGCTCGCCTTCCTTCATCGATGCCAGGCTGACCGACTGCGTGGCCGGTCCGAGCACCTGCAGGCCGGGACTCGTTTTCAGGGTCACAGCAACCGGTACGGCCCGCTTGCCGATGTCCGTGAGGTTGTTGGCCACGCCCACGCTGATGACCGCTTCGTCGCCCGGCGCCAGTGTGGTGGGCGCGTTGGGTGACAGCACGAAATCGCCGCGTACCGTGGTGCTGCCCTGCCAGGTGCCGATGCGGTCGGGCGATACCGCCACCGCCATCACCTTCAGCGTGCCGTTGAAATCGTCGGGCACGGTGTAGCTGAAGTCCTTTTCGCCATCGACATCGACGATACCCGACCAGTAGGCCACGGGCGCTTTTTCCTTGCGCCGGAATGGATTCAACTGGCGCGCGATCGCGGCATTGGCGTCGCCGCCCGGCGCCGACGCGGCCGCCATCAGCTTCTCGAAATCCGGCAGGATCAGGTCGAGGATCTGCGCGGTGGAAACGCCGAGCATGCGTTTGCGGAAGAACCAGTCGAGCGGGTCTTCGAACTTGTAACGCGCGACCTGCAGGATGCCCTCGTTGACCGCGAACAGCACCACCTTGGCTGGTTCGGCGGCATGCAACTTGAAGGTGACGGTGTCGCCCGGCTTCACCAGCGCGGGCGCGTCCACGCTCAATGCGTCGCGATGTCCGTCCATGCTCATCCGGAACGGCGCCACGCCATAGCTGAGCGGACTCATGAAAATCGCGTCGGACGACGGATCGCGCACGAACTGCACGTCCACGTAACCGTTGCCCGTGAAATCCCTTGGGATAGTGATGCTCTGTACCGAACTGGTGGTGTCGGCATGGAACCAGGCGTGCGCGTAGACCTTGTCGCGCTCGATCGTGATCAGGCCGCTGCCCGTGTACGGCGCGTGGATCGAAACATGGATGGTGTCGCCGGGTTCGTAGGTCTTCTTGTCCAGTGACAATTGCAACTCGGCGTTGCGTTCCAGCGATCGCGAAACGTTGGCCGCGCCCGCCACCGAATACTCGATGCGATTCACTTCCTTGCCGTCGGCGCCCAGGATGCGCAACGCGAAATTGCCCGGGCTTGCCGGTGGCAAGGGTGATGTCCCCGCCGCCCGCGGGGATCGCGAGCGGGTGCGATTCGACCGGAATCTCCTTCAAGCGCGATTCGTACTTGTAAACGCCCGATGGCTCCTTCGTCAGCACCGAGACGTATTTGCGATCGACCAGCTGCGCGGTGAGGCCGGAAAGCTTGATCGACTTCGCCTCCGGATCGATCGCGACCAGCCGCACCTTGCGCACCGCGTCGCGGGTGATGTAATCGAGATCGTCGTCGCTCTTGTAACCGACCAGCCAGTCGTCGTTGGATACCAGCGATTCCGCCGCCGCCGCGACGCCGCGGCCGCCGCCGGCCTCGTGCACCGTGGCCAGGAAATACAGCTTGTAGGTCGCGTCGGCGTACTTCCCGAGATCCAGCGGAAACTCGGCGTGGCCCTTGGCATCGGTTTGCTGGTCCTGCAAATCCTGCTGGTAGCCCTGCTTGGCGCGGCGCGAGTCGTAAAAATGCCAACCGGCCCAGCCCCTGAATTCGGGGAACGCGGGTTCCAGCGTGATCGATGCCGATACGCGCCGGTCGGTGGCGGGCGTACCGAACAGGTTCATCGCATCGACTTCGCCCTTCAGTTGCGCGGGCTTCACCCAGCCTTCGGCAACGTGCGAAGACAACCCGGCACGCACCTTCATGCGATCGGGCATGAACTCCTTCACCGCCACCGTGGTACCGCCGATCCGGTCGACGGCGCTGCCGTGACGGGTGATGAAGAGATTCACCGTCCAGGTACCGGTCGCGGCGGTTTCCGCAAGCGCGTAGGACAACTCGCCGAAACCGGTGCGATCCATCGTCAGCGGGATTTTCTTCACCAGATTGCCGCGCGGATCGATCACGTCGGCTTCCAGGGGGATGCCCGAGACGTCGCGCAGCCAGCTGGCCGCGCGCACGATCACGCCGACATGGAAAGTCTCGCCCGGGCGATACAGGCCCCGATCGGAAAACAGGTAACCGGAAAGCTTGCCGGGATTCACGGCGTTGGTTGCGCCGCCCACGTCGAAGCGCGAGTAGTCGAGCTGGCGGTCGCTGGCACCGATCGGCAGGAACGACATGTCGTTGCCCTGGGTGACCAGGTACATCACCGGGCGCTTGTCGTGATCGAATCCCTGGAAGCTCGGGAACGTCACCATGCCATCCTCGCCGGTCGTGCGCGACAACAGCGTCTTGCCGTTGACCGCCACCACCGCGACCCTGGCATTCGCGACCGGCCGGCCGGTGTGGATCGATTGCACGAACACGTCCTGGCTGCCGTCATCCGCCTTCTTCACCAGCATGCCGAGATCGGTCACCACGACCAGGCGGCTGTCGGTGGGCGCGCCGTACATCGCACCGAAATCCTCACCGCTGCGCTGGCAGGCGTACAAGCCCGCGGTGCTGATCGAACCTGCCGGAGCGGGGCTCGCGGAAGTCGCGCCCGCAGGCTTCGCCAGTTCCTGCCGGGCTTCGTCGCAAGCGCGCGCCGCACGCGTAGCCTCGCGCCGTGCGGCTGCGGGATCGTAGCCCGACAGGTGCAGCCAGAACACTCCGCGCTTGCCGTCCGCGAGATACTTGCCGAGATCGACTCCGGAATATTCCGCCTTGGCAGGATCATCGCCGGGTACGATGCCGACTTCGACATGGCGCTCGACGATCTGGTTTTCGCTGAAGCCACCCTGCAGTTCGGGGTGGCTGAAATTGCCGTCATTGAGGCTGACCAGATGCTGCAACTGGTCGGGCAGCACGCGCCCGATCACCAGCTGGAAGCCCGGCAGGTTGCGCGACACCACCGAGATGCGCCGGCTGCCGCTCATCGAAAGCAGCGATCCCGAGCCGACGAACTTCAATAGCCGCGGATAATCCGGCACGGTGAACACGCGCGCCAGCGGCTTGCCCATGACGTAGCCGCCGAACGACTTCAAGCCCTTGTCGATGCGCACGTAGACGCGCTGGCCGGGCTGGGCGTGGAAAACGAAACTCTGCAGCGGCTGCCAGTCCCGCTCGGTCGGCGTGGACTGGAGGGGCAATTCGGCCGACTGCTGCAACACCGCTTCGCCGACTTCCGACACGTCCCACGGATATTGGCTGTCGTCGTTCGCGGCCGCGTTGCGCTGTCTGTGCTGGGGCAACACCCAGGCATGGATCGACCTGGCCACGTCCTGCGCACGCACCGCGCCGCTCAGGTTCACGACCAGCACCTGTTGCGGCTGATACTTGTCGTTGTCGACCAGCGTGGGTTTCAGGTCGTCGACTTTCAGGCTGTAAAGACCGGGAATCTTCACCTTGCCGTGCAGGGCATTCGGCGTGCCATCGCCGCCGAGTGAACTCGCGACGCCGCCATCGACGTCGACGAGCAGCACGCCCGGATCCTGCGGCAGTGCCAATCGTCCCGAGCGGATCCATGCATGCAGCTTCTGCTTGTCGTAGGTGACCGTGAACTTGACCGGTGCGCCGGGTCGGCCGTATTTGTCGGCGATCGCGAGATGGATGCGCTTTTCAAGCTGCGCGGCATCGACCGGATAGTTGAAGTCGAGCTCCTGGATCACCTGCTTCGCATCGGCGTCCTGCGGGTTCTGATAGAACTCGCCCTTGTCCAGCGTGGCCGCGAACGCCACCGTGTCGAATTCGAAACCATTCTTCGCGACATGCACCTGTGGCGCCAACAGGGTGTGCGCGTCGAAACGCACCGTGAAGTGCTGGCCGACCGGCCAGTCGGCCGCGGGCATGAATTGCAGGGTGTGGTCGTCACCCCATTTCCATTCGCCCTTGAGCGCGGGGCTGATCGTGATGCCCCGGGCGATGGTGTTGCCCACGTTTTCGATCGGTGCCGCCGAACCCGAAAACGTCACTACCAGCGGATGGACGACGGGTGTTTTCTGTTGTTGCCGGCTGTAGTCGGTAACGGCGGGCGCGGCAACCTCGAAGGTCATCCTTGGCGGATGCGGACGGTGCTGATACCACTGCCAGCCAAACCATGCGGCGGCGAGGAACGCCACCACCGCGATGAAGACGCCGGTCGACGTGCGTGGCCTGGCCGCCACGATCCGCATCCAGCGCGGCGCGGTCCAGGTGAAGTCACCCAGCAATGGACGCAGCAGGAAGGCCAGCACACGACCGAGGCTGCGCAACATCCGCAACGGCAACATCGCCAGCCACCTCAAGAGATCCATTCCCCTTCCCCGCTCTTGATCGCACGCCCACGCTACCCGAGCACGGCGAGTTTAATCAAGGATCGTGGCCGCTACATGGCAATGCGCGGCAAGCCGTGTGTCAGCGGGCCGCCGCCAGGTCTTCTATCAGACCACGCAAGTCGGGATCGGCCGCGGCAAAGTGAAGTGTCGCGCGCACCATGCCTTTCTTGTTGCCGCAATCGAAACGCGTGCCCTTGAAGCGGTGCGCGAGCACCGGCGTTTCGGCCAGCAATGCGGCAATCGCGTCGGTCAGCTGGATTTCGCCACCGGCGCCGGGCGTGGTTTGCTCCAGCAGTTCGAAGATGCGCGAGGGCAACACATAACGGCCGACCACGGCAAGGTTGGATGGCGCCTGTTCGGGTTTGGGCTTCTCGACCATGTGCCGGATGCGATCGCCGTCAGGCTCGACATCGACGATGCCGTATTTGCCCGTATCCGCCCGCGGCACTTCCTCGACCGCAAGCACGCCGGCATGGACATCCGGCGCGGCCTCGGCCATCTGCCGCAAGACGCCCGGACCGCCGGGGTTCACGATCAGGTCGTCCGGCAGGATGACGCCGAACGGCTCGTCGCCGACCACCGCCCGTGCACACAACACCGCATGGCCCAGACCCAGCGCCTGCTCCTGGGTCACGTAGACGCAACGCACGTGCGACGGCAGCAGGCCCTGCACCATGGCCAGCAACTCATGCTTGCCCGCGCGTTCCAGCGTCTCTTCCAGTTCGTACGCGGAATCGAAATAGTCCGCGATCGAATGCTTGTAGCGGTTGGTGACGAATATCAGCGTATCGGCGCCGGCATCGACGGCCTCGTCCACGGCGTACTGGATCAACGGTCGATCCAGTACCGGCAACATCTCCTTGGCAACCACCTTGGTTGCCGGCAGGAAACGGGTTCCCAAGCCCGCGACCGGAAACACTACCTTGCGCAATCGCGTCACGTCTTTTCCTTGATTGTTGGAATTCAAAGATAGCCTGTTCAAAGCTGCTGTTGGTGAAAATCACGCAACCAAGCTCTTGGCAATGGATGGCGGCTTTGCCGGCAGCTTTGATGGCCGTTCCGATGAGGGCGACTTGGGAGCCACGCTCGGCGGGTCGGTTCCAATGGCGACGACCATCGACGGACGCAGGGCTATGCCGCGCTGTCACCGCCGCGCTGGAATGCCAGCACGTCCGCACCCTGGCCGGGATCACCCATCTCCCACTGGAAGCCCGGCAACAACGCGCCCACGCAATGACGCAGCGTTTCCTCGTCGAACTTCTCCACGGCCTCGGCGGCCCGCGCGACTTGTGCCGTGACCATCGCTGCCGATTGCCGGCGGGGCGCGGCCTCGAAAATCTTTGGATGCGAAGTGCTGTGATAGTTCTCGAGCGGATGAAACAACTCCTCGAACAGCTTTTCACCGGGACGCAAGCCGGTGTAGAGGATGGAAATGTCCCGCCCGGGCTGCTTGCCAGCCAGGCGGATCATCTGCTCGGCGAGATCGCGGATCCGTATCGGCTCACCCATGTCCAACGCGAAGGTTTCGCCGCCCTTGCCCATCGCCATCGCCTGGAGAATGAGCTGGCAGGCTTCCGGAATGGTCATGAAGTAGCGCGATATTTCCGGATGCGTCACGGTGACGGGGCCGCCCTCGGCGATCTGCCGGCGGAACAGCGGCACCACGGAGCCTGCCGAGTCCAGCACGTTGCCGAACCTCACCGTGACGAACCGCGTGCCACGGCCTTCCGGGAAGCCTTGGCAAATGATCTCCGCGATGCGCTTGCAGGCGCCCATCACGCTGGTCGGGTTGACCGCCTTGTCCGTCGAGATCAGCACGAAACTCTCTACGTCATGCTGCACAGCCTGTTGCGCGACGGTGCGGGTCGTCAGCGCATTGTTGCGGAATGCCTCGCGCAACTGGTATTGCAGCAATGGCACGTGCTTGTAGGCCGCCGCATGGAACACACGCTGCGGCCTCGCCAATGCGAAAGCGTTGGCGCAGGCCGCAGCATCGCCACAATCGCCTATCAGGCAACGCAGCAGCAACTCGGGATAGTGGGCGCGCAATTCCTGTTCGATCCGGTAGAGGTTGTACTCGGACAATTCGAGGATGGTCAGTTCCGACGCACCGAGCCTTGCGATCTGCCGGGACAGCTCCGAGCCGATGGAACCACCACCACCGGTGACCAGCACGCGCTGACCGGTGAGACTGCGGCGTATCGCGTTCCATTCAAGTTTCACCGGATCACGGCCGAGCAGGTCCTCGATCGCGACCTCCTTCAGTTCGTTGAATTGCGCGCGACCGGAAACCACTTCGTCGAGACGCGGCACGGTGCGGAACGGCAAGCCAGTCGCCTCGCACAACCCGACAACCCGGCGCATCTGATCCTTGTCGGCCGAAGGCATGGCGATCAACAACATCTCGGCACCGACCCGACGCGCAAGTTCCGCCAGCCTGTCTATGCCGCCGAGCACCGGCACCCCCTGCAGGCGTGAACCACGCAGCGCCGCATCGTCGTCGATGAATCCCGCCGGGACATAGCGGGCGTCGCGACGCAGGTCGCGCACCAATGCCTCGCCGGCACGGCCTGCGCCGATGACCAGCACGCGTTGACTGTGCCGGGCATGGAAAATATCGAGTTGGCTGTCCTTCCAGTAGCGATAGGCCAGCCGCGGTACCCCGAGGAACATCGCCAGCAACACGGGGTAGATCAGCAACACCGATCGCGAAATTCCGTAGACCCGGTTGTACAGGAACAACGCGATATAGATGACCACCGCCCCGGCGACCACGGCGCGCGCGATGTTCCACAGATCCGGAACGCTGGCGAAGCGCCACAAACCCTTGTAAAGGCCCGTCCAGTAGAACATCGCTGCCTGCACGCCGAGCACGATCAGCGTTTCCCAGCTCAACAGGTCGAGCTTCTGGCCATAGGGCAGCATTGCGTAGCGCAGCGTATTGGCCAGCCACCATGCAAGCAGCGTCACCGCGAGGTCGTGGATCACCACGGCTGTGCGCGGGTGAATCCTGCCTATCACGTCACGCAAGTTCATGCTTTCCGCTCCTACGCGCCACGGCCAGACAGGCACGTTTGCCGATCAGCCAGATCGCAGCCCCGGCCAGGTAAGCTGCGAGCAGCAGCCATACACCGCCTCGAGGATGGCCAGCCGCGAGCCATGCCAGCGGCGAGACCACCGCAAGGTTCCAGACCATGTAGGCGACGTCCGTGCGCGCATGGCTCCAGTTTATCCGTACCAGCCACTGATAGAGGTGTTGCCGATGCGGCGCGTACCAGCGCTGTCCGCCGAACAAGCGTCGGGCGAGGGTACAACCACCGTCCACCAGAAACGCGGAGGGCAGGATCGCGCAGGCCCACAGCATCGCAGGATCCCGCTGAACCAGAAGCGCACCCACCGCTCCGATCGCAAGACCCAGCGCCCCCGAGCCGACATCGCCCATGAATATTCTGGCTGGCGGTACGTTGAAGACCAGAAAACCCAGACAGCCGGCAGCCGTCGCGAAAGCAAGCCCTGCAATGCCGGTGTCGCCCATCCACACGGCCAGCACGCCGAAACCCAGCATCACGAACAGCCCTTGCTGGCCGAGGATTGCGTCGATGCCATCCATGAAATTGTGGATGTTGATGAAGCCGATCAGTACAGGCGCCAGTGGCATCAACATCCACCACGCATATCGGTGATGCGTTGCCCAAGGCGAGAGCACCACGATGCCGACCAGCAATGCAGCGCCCGCGTGTACCGTGAGGCGTGGCAACACCGGCAGCGGCACATGGTCATCGCGCCAGCCGATCAAGGCGACTGCGATCACTGCTGCGGCGATCGCCGCAAGCGACCACCACGACACAGCAGCACCGATCATGTGCCATGCCGGCAACCCCGCGAGAAGGATGGCCACCACGATTCCGATCCCGCCGCCACGCGGTGTCGGTATCCGGTGCGAGCGACGCTGACCCGGCTGATCCAGCAAACCGAACCGCTGCGCGTAAACCAGCGATGCGCCCGTGAACGCCAACGACAACAACAGCGCACATGCCGCAACGGTCGCCAGCATGGCGATTAGCGCCGTGCCGTATGGGGCACCCACGCTCATTCCGAAACGACGCTGTGGATCGGCCTGACCGTCCCCCAGCTTTTGCAGCTCGGGCATTGCCAGTGATGGGCCTTGGCGCCGAATCCACAGTGGTTGCAGCGATACATGGCGCGACCCTCGAGCAGCTTGTGGGTGAGGTCACGCAGGATCAGGAAGTTCTCGCGCGCCTCGCCCTGGGCGCGCGACATGGTGGCATCGATCAAAGCCATCATTCCGCGCACCGACGGCCGCTGCCGCAGCTGGCCGGTCAGGAAGTCGATCGCGACGCGTTCGCCCTCGCGTTTGCGGTAAAGATCGGTCAGCGCCAGCACCGGGGTGATGCCGTGGTAACGATCCACCACGTGGCCGAGGAACTTTTCGGCGCGTTCCATTTCACCAGCTTGCGCGTAGGCGTCCAGCAACGGCGGCAGGATTTCGGGCACGAAATCGACATCGGCATCGACCGCCTGCTCGAACGCGAGCACGGCCTCGTGCCAGCGCCCCTCTTCCGCAAACAGGTGGCCGTTGATCAGGTAGCCACGCACGCAGCCCGGCTGGCTCGCGAAAGCCTCGTCCAGATAGGCGCGCGCTTCTGCACGCGCGCCGTGCTGTCGCGACTGTTCGGCCAGCTCGCAATGGAACTGGGCAATGGTGGCGGCCTGCGACTCGCCGGTCATCTTTTCCAACCGCCGCGCATGGCCGATGGCCTTGTGCCAGTCACGCTCGTGCTGGTAGATCGCGATCAGGTGCCGAAGCGCCGACGGCGCATGGGCGTCCATCGCCACCAGGTCGTCGAACAGCGCCTCGGCCCGATCCAGCAATCCGGCGCGCATGTAGTCTTCGCCCAGTTCCAGCAACGCCACGGTGCGCTCCGCTTCGCTCAGGTTGGAGCGGCTGACCAGATGCTGATGCACCCGGATCGCGCGATCCACTTCGCCACGCCGACGAAACAGGTTGCCGAGCGCGAGATGGGTTTCCACCGTATCCCGATTGAACTCGGCCAGCTTCATGAACACTTCGATGGCCTTGTCCGGCTGCTCGTTGAGCAGATAGTTGAGGCCACGAAAGTAGTGCGAGGACAGTTCGGTGACGCGCGCGCCCGAGCGGCGCGCGATCGCATGCTGGCCGATGATCCACCCGAGCCATCCGGCCAGCACCAGCACCGGCACCAGGAACAACAGCCAGAGGGGATCGAAGGGGCTGCTCACCAACACCTCGGATGCAGTGCCGAAAGGCGGCGGGAATGGACGACGGCCGGTTCGGCGTCGCGAATATGAGGGGTCACGGCATCCACGGCTGTGTATCCACTCACCAGAAGGCGATTCCCGGAAACGCTATCCGGCACTGCCCTCATTCACGCGTTGCCGCAATTCCTTGCCCGGTTTGAAATGAGGGACGTATTTGCCCGGCAACGCGACTGCCGTGCCGGTCTTGGGATTGCGGCCCGTGCGTGGCGGCCGGTAGTGCAACGAGAAGCTGCCGAAGCCGCGGATTTCGATGCGATCGCCCCGTGCCAACACTGCACTCATCTGCTCGATGACGTTGCGAACCGCAAGTTCGACGTCCGCAAACGCCAAGTGTTTCTGGCGCTCCGCGAGCGCGGCGATCAATTCGGATTTTGTCATCGATGGCAACTTGCGGCTAACCTTCTGAATGTGCGGGCGCGGATCGCATGCACGAGATTGCTGGAAAACGTCGTCCGCCATCGCGGACGACGTGCCGTGTCACTTGAAACGCAAGTCTTTATATAGACTTACTCGGATTTGTTCAACTGCTCTTTGAGCAATGCCCCCAGCTTGGTGGTGCCCCGGTCGGCCTGTTGATTCTGGTACTCGGATAGGGTTTCGGCCATCTCTTCCTCGTCCTTGGCGCGGATCGAGAGCGAGAGCATGCGGCCCTTGCGATCCATGCCGGTGAACTTGGCCTCGACCTGCTCGCCGACCTTGAGGTGCTGGCTGAGATCGTCGATGCGGTCCTTGGAGAAGTCGCGCGCCGACAGGTAGCCTTCGATGCCTTCGGCCAGATCAATGACCGCGCCCTTGGCGTCCACTTCCTTCACGGTGCCATTGAGGATCGCACCACGCGGATTCGCGGCCATGAACTGGCCGAACGGATCCTGCTCGAGCTGCTTGATGCCGAGGCTGATGCGCTCGCGCTCCGGATCGACCGCCAGCACCACGGCATCGACTTCCTCGCCCTTCTTGAACTCGCGGACTAGATCCTCGCCATTGCCCTGCCAGGAAATGTCCGACAGGTGCACCAGACCGTCGATGCCGCCGTCCAGGCCCACGAAGATGCCGAAATCGGTGATCGACTTGATCGCGCCATGAACCTTGTCGCCCTTCTTGAAGGTCGCGGCAAAGGCCTCCCACGGGTTGGACTGGGTCTGTTTCATGCCCAACGAGATGCGGCGGCGTTCCTCGTCCACGTCCAGCACCATCACTTCCACTTCGTCACCGACCTGCACCACCTTGGCCGGGTTGACGTTCTTGTTGGTCCAGTCCATCTCGGAAACGTGCACCAGACCCTCGACGCCCGGTTCCAGTTCCACGAAGCAGCCGTAATCGGTGACGTTGGAAACCTTGCCGAACAGGCGCGTGCCGGACGGATAACGCCGCGAGATGCTGACCCACGGATCGTCGCCCAGCTGCTTCAGCCCCAGCGAGACGCGGTTGCGCTCGCGGTCGAACTTCAGTACGCGCACGTCGAGCTCGTCGCCGACGTTGACCACTTCGGACGGATGGCGCACGCGCTTCCACGCCATGTCGGTGATGTGCAGCAGGCCGTCGATGCCGCCGAGGTCCACGAACGCGCCGTAGTCGGTGAGGTTCTTGACCACGCCGTGCAGGATCGCGCCTTCCTGCAGCTTCTCAAGCAACTGCTCGCGTTCCTCGGAATGCTCGCTCTCGACCACCGCGCGGCGACTGACCACCACGTTGTTGCGCTTGCGATCGAGCTTGATGATCTTGAATTCCAGGTCCTTGCCTTCCAGGTAGCCCGGATCCCGCACCGGACGCACGTCCACCAGCGAACCCGGAAGGAACGCGCGCACGTCGCGGATGTCGACCGTGAAACCGCCCTTGACCTTGCCGTTGATGCGGCCGGTGATGGCCTCTTCCTGCTCGTAGGCGCTTTCGAGTTCGTCCCACACCATCGAGCGCTTGGCCTTCTCGCGCGACAGCTTGGTTTCGCCGAAACCGTCCTCGATCGCGTCCAGCGCGACCTTGACCTCGTCGCCGACGGCGACTTCCAACTCGCCGTCCTCGTTGCGGAACTGTTCGATCGGGACGATACCTTCCGATTTCAGTCCGGCATTCACCACCACCACGTCGGGGCGGATTTCGACGACGGTTCCGGAGACGATGGCTCCGGGCTTCAATTTGGCCAGGGATTGGCTCTGTTCAAACAGCTCGGCAAAACTTTCGGTCATGGGGATTCCAGGTTGGGAATGGATCGCGAGGCCTGCAAGTTCCATTGATGTCGATTCCTTGAGGCGACGATCCGCCGGTTGGGGGATGCTTGCGCATCCATGGGAGGAACCGCGCGAACGCGGCACATTGGTTACGATAAATCCTTGCGCACGACCGCGAGAACTTGCGCCACCACCGCCGGAATCGGCTGTCCGGTGGTATCGATCACCACCGCGTCGCCGGCCGGCCGCAACGGCGCAACCGTGCGCGACGCGTCGCGCGCGTCCCGCACCTCGATCTCGTGCAAAAGGCTCGTAAGTGTAACGTCAAGTCCCTTTGCCTTCAACTGCTTATAGCGTCTTTCCGCGCGCTCGGAGGCGCTGGCGGTCAGGAACACCTTGTGCGCGGCGTCGGGAAAGATCACCGTGCCCATGTCGCGGCCGTCGGCGACCAACCCCGGGGGACGCCGGAACGCCAACTGCTTGTCCGTCAAGGCCTTGCGTACTTCCGGCAACGCGGCGATCGCGGACGCCGCGGCACCGGCCGTTTCCGTGCGGATGGCGTCGGTGGCATCAGTGCCGTCGACGATGACCCGTGCATCCCCGCCATTCCCCGGGTCCCGGAATTCGATCCGGGTTTCCGCGGCGCAACGCGCGACGGCCTCGGCGTCGGAAAGATCCACGTCCTTGACGCCTGCGGCGTGGCCGACCGCGCGATAGATCGCCCCCGAATCCAGCATGTGCCAGCCCAGCCGGTCCGCCACTGCACGGGCGATCGTGCCCTTGCCCGACCCGGACGGGCCGTCCAGCGTGAGTACCGGAACCTTGGAATCGGATGTCATCCGGACGATTTTAGCCGGATGCGGCCTCGCCTATGCCGCAAACACCGACACGCCACAAGCGCGTGCGAGCTCGATGAATCCGGGGAACGACGTGGCGACGTTGGTGCAATCCCCGATCGTGACGGGGCCGCCGGCGACCGCGCCGGCGATCGCGAACGCCATGGCGCAGCGATGGTCGCCGTGCGCATCCACGCTCCCGCCATGCAGGACACCGCCCTCGATCTCCGCGCCGTCCGGCGTCTCTTCGATCCGCGCACCCAACGCGCGCAGACCCGCCGCCATCACCGCGATGCGATCGGATTCCTTGACCCGCAACTCCGCGGCGCCCCGGATCATGGTGGTTCCTTCAGCACAGGCAGCCGCCACGAACAGGGCGGGAAACTCGTCGATCATGTCGACGACCTGTTCCATTGGCACTTCGATGCCGCGTAGCGGTGCGTGTCTCACGACCAGGTCGGCCACCGGCTCGCCGCCGGCATCGTGTCGGCTTCTCTTCCGCGATGTCCGCGCCCATCGCGCGCAGTACGTGCAGCAGGCCGGTGCGCCGCGGATTCATGCCCACCCCGCGCAGCACCAGTTCCGAGCCCGGCACGAGTGTCGCGGCGACGATGAAGAACGCCGCCGAGGAAAAATCCGCGGGCACCTCGACGTCGACGGCACGCAGGGCGTGGCCACCGGACAGGCGTGCCCTGCCCGGCTCGAACGCGACCGGCCAACCAAACGCGGCCAGCATGCGTTCGGTGTAATCGCGTGTGGGGTGCGGCTCGCTGACCGCGGTTTCGCCGTCAGCGTACAAACCCGCCAGCAATACCGCGGATTTCACCTGCGCGCTGGCCATCGGCGACGCGTATTCGATGCCTTGCAGATGCCGTCCGCCATGGATGCGCAACGGCGGCGTGCCATCCGGCCCGGTCTCGATGCTTGCGCCCATGCGCGCCAGCGGTTCGGTGACGCGCCGCATCGGACGTCGCGACAACGAAGCGTCGCCGACCAGCGTCGAGTCGAAGGGTTGGCCCGCCAAGACGCCGCACATCAGGCGCATCGCGGTGCCCGAATTGCCGCAATCCAGCGGACAGTCCGGCACCCGCAAACCGTGCAGGCCGACACCATGCACGATGCGCTCGCCCGCTGACGGCGCTTCGATCCGCACGCCCATCCGAGCGAATGCTCGCGCGGTCGCCCGGGTATCTTCGCCTTCCAGGAATCCGCGAATGCGCGAAGCTCCGTCGGCCAGCGACGCAAGCATGATTGTGCGATGCGAAATGGACTTGTCGCCTGGCACCGTGATCTCGCCGCGCAGTGGCCCTGCGGCCGGAGTAGTCCGCCAGTCCAGCCGGCCAGTCACGACAACGCTTCCAGCAAGCGCGCGTTCTCGTCCCGGCTGCCCACGCTGATACGCAGGGCGCGCGGCAGGCCATAGCCATCCATGGGCCGTACGATGACGCCGTGTTCGAACAGTCGCCGCTCCAGTTTGCTGGCCTGATGCGGCAAGGTGCACAACAGGAAATTCGTCTGCGACGGCAGGCAACGGTAACCGCGCTCCCGCAGCGCGACGCGCAGCCATTCGCGTTCGTCGCGATTGAACTCGCACGATTTCTTCAACCATGCCTTGTCGCCAAGGGCCGCCTCGGCACCTGCCAGGGCGATCGAGTTGACATTGAAGGATTCGCGCAGGCGTTCCAGCACCTCCACCACGCTCGGGTGTGCCACCAGATAACCCACCCGCAAGCCGGCGAGTCCATATGCCTTGGAGAACGTGCGCGTGACGATGAAATTCGGGAACCGGTCGGCGAACCCCAGCGCGGTGGTCAGTCCCGGCGCGTCCACGTATTCATGATAGGCCTCGTCCACCACCACCAACACGTCACCCGGAATCTTTCCGATGAAGGTGCCCAGCGCGTCGTCGTCGAACCAGGTTCCGGTCGGGTTGTTTGGATTGGCGAGGTAAACGATGCGCGTATCGCGGCGGACAGCCTTCGCCATCGCTTCGAGATCGTGTCCACACGGGGCACTGCGATGGCCGTATGGCAATGCGGGCACGCACAAGGCTTGCGCGCCGGCCGCTGCCGTCGCGATCGGGAATACCGCGAATCCGAATTGCGAGAACACGATCGAATGCTCGACGTCGGCGAAACATTGCGCCAGCAGCATCAGCAATTCGTGCGAACCATTGCCGAGTGCGATGTTCGCGGCCTCGACGCCGAGATGCACGGACAGCGCACGCTTCAACGCCATGCCACGCGGATCCGGATAACGGAACGCGCCGGGCAATGCCGCCCGCATCGCACGCAGCGCCCGCGGGCTCGGCCCCAGCGGATTCTCGTTGGAACCCAACTCCGCGATCGCAGGCCCGAAGCGTTCACGCAAAGCCGGCAAATCGTGGCCCGGGTCGTAGGCGCGCAGCTTGGCCGTGGCGCGGTTTACCAAGCTGGCAGCATCGAATACGTCCAGTGTGCCGCCAGAAGCCTTTGAGCTAGCCATGAGCGCGCTTGAACTCCGCCATGAAGTCGCGCAACGCATGCACGGCCTTGATCGATACCGCGTTGTAAAGCGACGCGCGGATGCCGCCCAATGCACGGTGTCCCTTCAATGCCAGCAAACCCTCCCGCTCCGCTTCGGAAACAAACACCGGTTCCAGCTCGGCATCATTCAGATTGAAGATCACGTTCATCCGCGATCGGGCCGACGGTTGCACGAGGTTGCGGTAAAACCCGCCGGAATCGTCCACGGCCGCATACAGCAAGTCGGCCTTGGCGCGGTTGCGGCATTCCATTTCCGCAAGGCCGCCTTGTTCCTTCAACCACTGGAACGTCAATCCGGCCAGATACCAGCCCCAGGTGTTGGGCGTATTCAACATCGAATCCGCGGCAGCCTGCTCGGCGTAACGGAAGATTCGCGGCAACGGGCGCGGCTGACGCTCCAGCAAATCGTCGCGCACGATCATGACCACCAGTCCGGACGGCCCGATGTTTTTCTGCGCACCGGCATAAATCAGGCCGAATTTCGACACGTCCAGCGGACGCGACAGGATGTCGGAAGACATGTCGGCCACCAAAGGCACCTCGCCGACGTCGGGGATCTCGCGCATCTCGACGCCATGGATGGTTTCGTTGGTGGTGACGTGCACGTAAGCCGCGTGCGGGTCAAGGTCCCAGCCCGAGCGATCGGGAATGGACGTGTAACCATCCGCTTTCGAACTTGCAGCAACATGCGGCGCGGCATACGAAGCAGCTTCGCTGACCGCCTTCTCGCCCCAGTGGCCGGTGACAACGTAGTCTGCCCGTTGTCCGTCGGCCGCGATGTTCATCGGGATTTGCGCAAAATGCTGGGTCGCCCCACCTTGCAAAAACAACACCTTGTAGTTCGACGGGATCGCCAGCAGTGCGCGCAAGTCGGCTTCGGCACGCGCCGCCATCGCCATGAAGCGCTTGCCACGGTGGCTCACCTCCATCACCGACGCCTGCGCGCCGTTCCAGTCCAGCAATTCCCGCTGGGCACGCCGCAAGACCTCCTCCGGCAACGCGGCTGGACCGGCACTGAAATTCCACGCTCGCGACATGGTTCTAGTTCCTCGACCGGGGCTGGCGTTCACCAGCGAAAATACAGAAACAGCGCGATGATCACCGCAAGCAGCACCGCGGCACCGATCAGCCACCAGATTTCGCTGTGTGAAGCATCGTCGGATTCGGGCTCGAGGGACATCGCCGTGACAGGCGGCAACGATGCCACGTTGGCGGCGTATTGCAGGGTGGGCGCCTCGACCACCAGGCGATTTTCTCCCAGAACGATCTGGTCACCCGGATCCAGCCGGACGCGCTGATTGCAGCGCCAGCCGTTGATGCGAGGCGCCGCGCTCTCCGATTCGAACGTCAGTTGATCGCCAGTCCGGACGACGCGGCATCGATACGCCAGGTCGGCGAAATGGCGACTGCCCGCGCCAAGGCGCAAGTCCGGAGCCACTGGAAGTGCCTGGCCCGCCGCCGCACCCGAAACGATCCGCAATGCCACCTGTCCAGCTTGCGCCCCGGAAGGATCCACAGCGTGCACTGGCTGCGGTGCCGAGTCGGCGGTCACCAGCAATTTGTTGGACCCCAGCGTCACCGTATCACCGTAGCGCAGCAGAGCCTTTTCACGCACCGCGCGCGCATTCACGTAGACCCGCTGGCAGCCCGGTCGCACGCTCAGCAGCAGTCCTCGCGGGTCGGCCGCGATCGTGAGGTGATGCGGCTCCACGCCGGTTCCGCCTGGCACGATGTCGTCGTCCGGTGCACTGCCGATACGTACCGGACCTGCGCCGCACGCAACCGGATCGCGGGCTGGATGAACGCAAACGATGCGCATGACACGCCTTGCCGAAATGCGTTCAAATGTAGCATGGCATCGTGCAACTTCGGCCCCGCATCATGCCCACCATCGATATCCGCCATCCTCACTCGCTCGGCAAACCCGGCTGCCGAGCCGCGGTCGATGCGGTCGCCCGCGATCTTTCCGCACGATTCGGGCTGGACGACATGATCTGGAATGGGGACATCCTGAGCTTCGCCGGACGCGGTGTCGAAGGCAGCCTCACGGTTGGCGAAAGCGACGCCCATGTTGAGGTCCGACTGGGTGCCATGCTCGGCTTGCTGCGTCCGGCGATCGAGGCCGAAATCCGTCGGCGGCTGAGTGAACACCTCGGCTGATTCGCGCCACGCTTTCATGCGCGGTCGCATCGTGGCAGAATGGAGCGTTCAGCCAACGCATGCAGCAACCCATGGCCAAAGACGACGTCATCGAAATGGAAGGCACGGTGCAGGAAACCCTGCCCAACACGATGTTCCGCGTGCAGCTCGAGAACGGCCACGTCGTCACCGCGCACATCTCCGGCCGCATGCGCAAGCATTACATCCGCATCCTCACCGGCGACAAGGTCAAGGTCGAAATGACGCCTTACGACCTGACCAAGGGACGCATCACCTATCGCATGAAGTGAGCGCAGGATGCACTCACCCCTTGCAGCACATGGACGTGCGATGACACGGGGTCCGGTGTTTTTTTCTCATCCTAGAAAGCGGCGGCCAATGGCCGCCGCTTTCTTTTCGGCACCACCGGCTGCGACCAACCCTACTCGACCACCGCCGGCAGCTTCTCGGCCGCTTCGGTGGCGACGCTGAGCTCGCCATCGCTGACATCCAGATTGACCTTGCCGCCATCGGCAAGCTTGCCGAACAGCAGTTCGTCGGCAATCGCCCGTTTGACCCTGTCCTGAATCAAACGCGACATCGGACGCGCGCCCATCTGCGGGTCGAAGCCGTGCTCGGCCAGCCAACGCCGGGCCTCGGACGAAACGTTCAAACCGACATGCTTCTCGAGCAACTGGGCTTCCAGTTCGATCAGGAACTTGTCGACGACTCGCAGGATGTGTTCGAAGTCGAGCGGCTTGAACTGCACCACCGCGTCGAGGCGGTTGCGGAATTCCGGCGTAAAGGTCCGGCGGATCACTTCCATCGCGTCGGTGGCGTGGTTCTGCGCGACGAACCCGATGCTCCTGCGCGAGGCCTGACGTGCACCGGCGTTGGTGGTCATCACCAGGATCACGTTGCGGAAATTCGCCTCGCGGCCATTGGTGTCGGTGAGCACGCCGTGATCCATGATCTGCAACAGGATGTTGAACAGGTCCGGATGGGCCTTCTCGATTTCGTCCAGCAGCAGCACGCAATGGGGGTGCTTGACCACCGACTCCGTGAGCAGGCCGCCCTGGTCGAAGCCGACGTAACCCGGGGGAGCGCCGATCAGGCGCGACACCGAGTGCGGCTCCATGTACTCGGACATGTCGAAGCGCACCAGTTCGATGCCGAGCTGCAGGGCGAGCTGGCGGGTGACCTCGGTCTTGCCGACACCGGTCGGGCCAGCAAACAGGAAATTGCCAATCGGCTTGTCCGGGCTGCCGAGGCCCGAGCGCGCCATCTTGATGGCTGACGCCAGCGTGTCGATGGCCTGGTCCTGCCCGAAGATCACCATCTTCAGGTTGCGATCCAGGTTACGCAGCACGTCGCGGTCGGATGCCGACACCTGCTTCTGCGGAATCCGCGCCATCCGCGCGACGATGTACTCGACCTCGCCCACGTCGACCTTGCCGGTACGCTTGTCTTCCGGCAACAGCCGCTGACGGGCGCCCGCCTCGTCGATCACATCGATGGCCTTGTCGGGCAGCAAGCGGTCGGGGATATGTTTCACCGAAAGGTCCACCGCCGCCTTCAGCGCCTCTTCGCTATAGGTGACGTTGTGGTGTTCCTCGAAGCGCGACTTCAGGCCCTTGAGGATCTCCACGCTGTCGGCCACGGTCGGCTCGACCACGTCGATCTTCTGGAAGCGGCGCGCCAAGGCGCGATCCTTCTCGAATACGCCACGGAACTCCTGGAAAGTCGTGGAGCCGATGCAGCGCAACTCCCCGGACGCCAGCGCCGGTTTGATCAGATTGGAGGCATCCATGGTGCCGCCGGACGCCGAACCCGCACCAATGATGGTGTGGATTTCGTCCACGAACAGGATTGCTTTCGGGTCTTTCTTCAATTCCGCGATTACGGCTTTCAGGCGCTTCTCGAAATCGCCGCGGTACTTGGTGCCGGCCACCAGCGCGCCAAGGTCGAGTGCCCAGATCGTCGCGTCTTCCAGCACTTCCGGCACCATGCCCTCGACGATGCGGCGTGCCAAGCCTTCGGCCAACGCGGTCTTGCCGACGCCGGACTCGCCGACGTACAGGGGATTGTTCTTGCGCCGCCGGCACAACACCTGGATCGTGCGCTCGATCTCCTCTTCGCGGCCGATCAGCGGATCGATCTTGCCCTGGTTCGCGCGCTCGTTGAGATTGGTCGCGTATTCGACCAGCGCATTGTCCTTGTCCTTGCCTTCCGCTTCGGATTCGGCGCCTGCCTCGCCCGCGGCGGGAGCGTCTTCCGCCTCGTGACCGATCTTGGCAATACCGTGCGAGACGTAGTTGACGACGTCCAGGCGCTCGACTTCCTGCTGGTGCAGGAAGTACACGGCGTGCGAATCCTTCTCGCCGAAGATCGCGACCAGCACGTTGGCGCCGGTGACTTCCTTGCGGCCCGACGACTGCACGTGGTACACGGCGCGCTGCAAGACGCGCTGGAAACCCAGCGTGGGCTGGGTGTCGCGCTCGTCGCCGCTGGGCAGCACCGGCACGGTTTCGTTGATGATCGAGCGCAGGTCATTGCCGAGTTTGTCGATATCGGCACCGCAGCCGCGCAGGACCGCCGCCGCGGTCGGGTTTTCCAGCAGCGCAAGCAGCAGGTGCTCCACGGTCATGAACTCGTGGCGCTGCTCGCGTGCTTCCTTGTAGCACTGACCGATGGTGTATTCGAGGTCCTTGCTGAACATGCTTGGGGTCTCCGGATCTCTTTGTCCCGATATGGGGGTGGTTACAACTTTTCCATCGTGCAAAGCAGCGGGTGCTGATGGATGCGGGAGAACTCGTTGACCTGCGCCACCTTGCTCTCCGCGACCTCGCGGCTGAACACACCACAAACACCCTTGCCGCGGGTGTGGACGTGCAACATCACCTGGGTCGCACGCTCACGTGCCATGTTGAAAAACGTCTCCAGCACCACCACCACGAATTCCATCGGGGTGTAATCATCATTCAGCAGCACCACCTGGTACAGCGGTGGCCGCGCCGTCTCGGGGCGGCTGGGTTCAACCACTACGCCCTGTTCGTGTTCGGTTTCGTTGTCGCTGACTTTTCCGGGTGTCATGGATTCTGGCTTCTTTGCTCCGAGTATATGCCCGCCATCGCGGACGGGTGGTAACGAAACGTCACCTAGATGATGGCAAAATGGTGAAATTTCCAGTAGCCGATCCAATGGACCCTATTGCAGCCGAACCGGAGCGGGAAGCCGTCTGGTGCCCACACGTCACGGTCGCCTGCGTGATCGCCGACGGCGACCGTTTCCTGATGGTGGAAGAAGACATCCGCGGCGAGTTGTGCCTGAACCAGCCGGCCGGACACCTCGACGACGGCGAAACGCTTGTCGATGCAGCCTGCCGGGAAACACTGGAAGAGACTGGCTGGGAGATCGTGCTCGACCATTTCATCGGCGTCCAGCAATGGCATAGTCCGGTGCACGATCATCACATCGTGCGCTTCGCGTTCGCGGGCCATCCCCTGAAACACCATGCCGGACGCGAACTCGACGCCGGCATCAGCCGTGCCTTGTGGATGAGCTATCCGGAAATCATGGCCGCGCGTCCACGCCTGCGCAGTCCGCTGGTGCTGACCACCCTCGACGACTGGCTGGCCGGACAGCGCCTGCCGCTCTCGACCCTGCGTTCGCTGTTGCCTGCCCGGGGCACCTGACGATGCGCGTGACGGTCGGCATGTCGGGCGGCGTCGATTCGTCGGTGGCGGCGCTGCTGATGCAGCGTGCAGGTCATGATGTATCCGGGTTCTTCATGCTGAACTGGGAGGACGAAGACCCGGAATCGGGATGCCATGCCGACGACGACCGCAGGGACGCACTCGCGGTGTGCGCCAGACTGGGCATCCCTTTCCGCAGCGCCAATTTCGCGGCCGAGTACCGTGAACGGGTGTTCGCGCACTTCCTCGACGAGTACCGCGCCGGCCGCACGCCCAACCCGGATGTGCTTTGCAATCGCGAAATCAAGTTCGGCACCTTCCTTGCCGCCGCGCGTGCCGACGGCGCCGAAAGCATCGCGACCGGCCACTATGCGCGCAACACCTTCGAGAAGGGTCGCTGGAAACTGCTGCGCGCACGCGACACCGGCAAGGACCAGACCTACTTCCTGTATGCGCTTGACCAGGACCAGCTCGGCGCGACCTTGTTTCCGCTGGGCGGCCTGCACAAGACCGAGGTCCGCCGCATGGCCGAGCAAGCCGGATTGCCGGTCGCGGCGAAAAAGGATTCCACCGGCATCTGCTTCATTGGCGAGCGGGACTTCCGTACGTTCCTGGTGGCGTACCTGCCGGCACGATCCGGCGAACTGCGCACGCCCGAACGGCAACGTCATCGGCGAACATCCGGGCGCCCTGTTCTACACGCCCGGCCAGCGCGCGGGTCTGCACATCGGCGGTCGCGCCGAGGGCAGCGGCGAAGCATGGTACGTGGTGGGCAAGGATGTCGCCGCCAACATTGTGTACGTCGATCAGGGCCACGCCAACCGCTGGCTGCAATCGCGTTCGCTCATCGCGTGCGGCGCGCACTGGATCGCGGGCACGCCGCCCGCGGCATCTTTCGCGTGTACCGCGATGACCCGCTACCGCCAGGCTCCGCAGGCTTGTCGCGTCGAAATCGACGGCGATCGCTGCGAGGTCCGCTTTGATGACGCCCAGCGCGCGGTCGCGCCCGGTCAATCGGTAGTCTTTTACACGGGCGACGAATGCCTGGGCGGCGCGGTGATCGAAACCACCGACGCACCCCGGATCGGAGGGCCGCGATGAAGGAAACGCGCGTGCTCGCACTGGGCGGCTTGTTCCAGGCATTGTCACTGGTGCGCGCAATCGCGCACGACGGCGATTGCGACAACGAGGCGATGGAAGCGAGTCTCGCCAGCGTGTTCAAGCTGGAATCGGACAGTGCCGCCGAAGTATTCGGTGGCAACCAGGGCGTTCGTCGCGGCCTGCGCGTGCTGGTCGAACAGGTGGAAGGCAATGACCGCGACTTGCCGCTGTTCCACATGCTGATCAACGTCATGAAACTGGAGCGCAGCCTCGCGCATCACCCCGAGATCAATCGGCGGCTGGGTGAGGGGTTGGCCGGCATGCAACGGCAGCTCCAGCACTTTCCGGTCACCCACCCCACCATCATCGCGCGTCTCGCCGACCTGTACAGCAGCAACCTTTCGGGTCTGAAACCGCGCATCACGGTGGTCGGCAACCCGCTGTACCTGCAGCAACCGGTGCAGGCCCAGCGCGTGCGCGCGCTGTTGCTGGCGGCCATCCGCGCAGCCGTGCTGTGGCGGCAGCTGGGTGGGCGCCGCCGACACCTGCTGTTGCGGCCGAAACGCGAAGTGATGATCGCGCGCGGAATGCTGACCGGGGCGGCGCTGCGCGGCTGACCCGCAGCAACCACCCGCGTTCAGGCCAAATTCGGCAGCCATACAAGGTTTGCGCGATAATAGGCGGTTCAAACAACGCCATTCCGCGCGACACGGCTTCGCGCGGCCACCAGGAGAACACCATGCAAGACTCTTTCGGGATTCGCGACACTCTCAGCGTCGGCGGCAAGTCCTACCAGATCGCCAGTTTCGCGAAATTGGGCAAGCAATACGACCTCAAACGCCTGCCCTACTCGATGAAGGTCCTGCTGGAAAACCTGTTGCGCAACGAGGACGGCAGCGAGGTGACGCGCGCCCAGATCGAGGCGGTGCTGAAGTGGGACCCCAAGGCCGAACCATCAACCGAGATCTCCTTCCTGCCGGCGCGCGTGGTGCTGCAGGACTTCACCGGCGTGCCGTGCGTGGTGGACCTGGCCGCGATGCGCGACGCAATGGTCAGTCTCGGCGGCGATCCCAAGAAGATCAATCCGCTCTCGCCGGCCGAACTGGTGATCGACCATTCGGTGCAGGTGGACGTGTTCGGAGAATCCGACGCGCTGGCGCGCAATGCCGAAATCGAATTCCAGCGCAATCACGAACGTTACGCGTTCCTGCGTTGGGGCCAGAAAGCGCTGGACGACTTCAAGGTGGTCCCGCCTGCCACCGGCATCGTGCACCAGGTGAATCTGGAATACCTTGCGCGCGTGGTGATGACGCGCGACATCGACGGCGAGAACTGGGCCTTCCCCGACACGCTGTTCGGCACCGATTCGCACACCACGATGGTCAACGGCCTCGGCGTGCTCGGTTGGGGCGTCGGCGGTATCGAGGCCGAGGCCGCGATGTTGGGCCAGCCGTCGTCGATGCTGATTCCGCAGGTGGTCGGTTTCCGTTTCACCGGCAAGCTGCCGGAGGGCGCGACCGCGACCGACCTGGTGCTGACCGTAACGCAAATGCTGCGCAAGCACGGCGTGGTCGGCAAATTCGTCGAATTCTTCGGGCCCGGCCTGCAACACCTGCCGCTGGCCGACCGCGCCACACTGGGCAACATGTCGCCGGAGTACGGGGCGACCTGTGCGATCTGCCCGATCGACAAGGAATCCATCAATTACCTGCGCCTGTCCGGCCGGGATCCCAAGCATATCGAGCTCATCGAAGCCTATGCCAAAGCACAAGGGTTGTGGCACGACGAGAACGCGCCGGAAGCCGAGTTCAGCTCGGTGCTGGAGTTGGACCTTGCCGACGTCAAGCCTTCGCTGGCGGGTCCCAAGCGCCCCCAGGATCGCGTGCTGCTCAGCGACATGCGCGAGAGCTTCAAGGCCTCGATGCAGGCGCTCGGCGCCGGCAAGCAGAACAACGGCAACGGCGCCAGGGAACGGTTTCTCAACGAGGGCGGCAGCACCGCGGTCGGCACGGCCGAGAGCCAACATGAAAATTCTCCCGACGTGCAGACAGATGAAGGCCACCACCAGCTGGGTGACGGATCGGTGGTGATCGCGGCGATCACGTCCTGCACCAACACGTCCAATCCGGCCGTGATGATCGGCGCCGGCCTGCTCGCGCGCAAAGCCGCCGAGCGCGGTCTGAAACCGAAGCCCTGGGTCAAGACTTCGCTGGCCCCCGGCTCGAAGGTCGTCACCGATTACCTCGAGGCCACCGGCCTGATGAAGGATCTGCAGGACCTCGGCTTCTATCTGGTCGGCTATGGCTGCACCACCTGTATCGGCAATTCGGGACCGCTGCCCGAGGACGTCAGCAAGCGCATCATCGACAACGATTTCGCGGTGGCGTCGGTGCTCTCGGGCAACCGCAATTTCGAAGGCCGCATCCACTCCGAGGTAAAGATGAACTACCTCGCCTCGCCGCCGCTGGTGGTGGCGTTCGCGATCGCCGGCACGATCGACATCGACCTGTCGAAGCAGCCCATCGGCAAGGACAAGGACGGCAAGGATGTGTATTTGAAGGACATCTGGCCAAGCAACAAGGAAATCGCCGACCTGGTCGCCAAGTCCGTCACCGCCGGCATGTTCGAGAAGAACTACTCCGACGTGTTCAAGGGCAGCAAGGAATGGAACGCGGTGGAAGTGCCCGAAGGCGACCAGTACGCGTGGGACGACAAGTCCACATACATCAAGAATCCGCCCTACTTCGACGGCATGACCATGGAACTGCCCAAGCATGCCGACATCAGCGATGCCTGCTGCATCGGGCTGTTCGGCGACTCGATCACCACCGACCATATTTCGCCAGCCGGCGCCATCAAGAAGGATTCGCCCGCGGGCAAATACCTGATCGCGCGTGGCGTGGAGCCCAAGGATTTCAACTCCTATGGCTCGCGACGCGGCAACGATGACGTGATGGTGCGCGGCACCTTCGCCAACATCCGCATCAAGAACAAGTTGCTCGACGGCGTCGAGGGTGGGTTCACGCTGCACGTGCCTAGCGGTGGGCAGATGTCGATCTACGACGCCGCGATGAAATACAAGCAGGAAAAGACGCCGCTGATCGTGATTGCCGGCAAGGAATACGGCACCGGCTCGTCACGCGACTGGGCCGCCAAGGGCACGCTGCTGCTCGGCATCGAAGCCGTGATCGCCGAGAGCTTCGAACGCATCCATCGTTCCAACCTGGTCGGCATGGGCGTGCTGCCGCTGCAATTCAAGGATGGCGAAAATGCGCAGGCACTTGGCCTGACCGGAAAGGAGACCTTCGCGATCACCGGTCTCGACGGCGGCGATGCGAAGACGGCGCACGTGGTCGCCACGGCGAAGGACGGCAAGAAGACCGAATTCGACGTGCGCGTGATGCTGCTGACACCCAAGGAACGCGAGTTCTACAAGCACGGCGGCATCCTGCAATACGTGCTGCGCGATCTGGCCCGGAAGGCTGCGTAATGCTCGAGCCAGCCCTTCTCCCGCGGGAGGGGCTGGCTTGACTGATCAACGCCCGGTGTCCGTCCACGTCGCGTTGTAACAGCGCCAGTGACTGCCTTCGTGCCGCCAGGCGGTGGTCATCGAGTAGATCGCGCTGTGCGCCGGCAACAGGTCGCCGGACTTGCCGCCGGTCAGCACGAGATTGAACTTCGCGATGATGCGGTTGCCCCGGTGCTCGAACGACATCGGCCCGACCAGCGCGCCGGTGTGGTCCTGTCGCAGCGCCCTCAACGCGAGCAGCCGTTGCAATCCGCGCCGATCGAGATCGCCATCGTTGCCCGTGAAGTTGTCGCTGACCACGGCGAGTACGCCCGAGGCATCGTTGGTTCGTGCCGCCGTCACGGCCGCATCGATGGCTTGACGAACCTGTTGTTCGGCAGGTGCCTGATGGCAGGCAGCCAGCAATCCGGTTGCAAGCGCCACGCAGAACGCGAGCACGACACCACCTGCATTCACACGGTTCTCGAAGGCCATCGTCGCGCTCGCATTCATGCCATGACCCCTGCATGGAAAATTGCCGCAATGCAGCTTGCTGTTCCCGCGCATATCGTGCTCCAATGCGGCGAAAGTACGCAACCGGCACGATAGAACAGGAGGATCGCAAGCATGGCCGACCCGCGTCCCTGGCTGGCTCATTACCCGCCAGGCGTGCCTGCCGAAATCGACGTCGACACCTGCCGGTCGATCGTGGCCATGTTCGAGGAAGCTTGCGCGCGCCATCCGCAACGGCCCGCCTACTCCAGCTTCGGCACGACACTGACCTACGCCGAACTGGACGACCTGAGCGCGAGGTTCGCGGCGTTCCTCGCCAGTGAATGGAATCTCGGCAAGGGCGACCGCATCGCAATCATGCTGCCGAACCTGCTGCAATATCCGATCGCGCTGTTCGGGGCGCTGCGCGCTGGCCTGACGGTCGTCAACGTCAACCCGCTGTACACCGCGCGTGAGCTGGAACACCAGCTTGCCGATTCCGGCGCGAAGACGATCGTCGTGCTCGAGAACTTCGCTTCGACCCTGCAGGAAGCGATCGGCATGACCGAGGTCGAGCACGTCATCGTCACTTCTATCGGCGACCAGCTCGGCTTTCCGAAAGGTCCGCTGATCAGTTTCGCCGTGAAGCACATCAAGAAGATGGTGCCACGCTGGTCGCTGCCCGGCCACCTGTGCATGGGCGACATGCTGGGCCGGGGCCGTGCCATGCAACCCCCGAAGGTGCAACTCGGACACGATGACATCGCCTTCCTGCAATACACCGGCGGCACCACCGGCGTGGCCAAGGGCGCGATGCTCACCCACGGCAACATGGTCGCGAATGCGTTGCAACTGGCGGCCTGGGTGGGCGACCTGTTCACCCGCGGCGAGGAACAGATCATCACCGCCCTGCCCCTGTACCACATTTTCTCGCTGACGGTAAACGCGCTGTTCATGATGTATTTCGGCGGCGAGAACGTCCTGATCACCAATCCGCGCGACATCCCCGGTTTCATCAAGACACTGAGGAAAAACCGCTGGAGCGCCATCACCGGCGTGAACACCCTTTTCAACGCCTTGCTGCATCACCCCGATTTTGCGTCGCTGGATTTCTCGCGCGTGAAGTTCTCGCTCGCGGGCGGCATGGCGGTGCAGCGCGCCGTGGCCGAGCGCTGGAAGAAAACCACCGGTATTCCGCTGGTGGAAGGTTACGGGTTGACCGAAACCTCGCCGGTCGCGACGGCCAATCCGCTCGACATCAAGGATTACACCGGTTCGATCGGGATGCCGTTGCCCTCCACGGAACTGACCCTGCGCGACGACGACGGACGCGACATGCCAACGGGCGAACCGGGTGAAATCTGCGTGCGCGGTCCCCAGGTGATGAAGGGCTACTGGAAGCGGCCGGACGAAACCGCCAAGGTGCTGGATGCCAACGGCTGGCTGCGCACCGGCGACATCGCGCGCATGGACGAGAACGGACTTTTCTACATCGTCGATCGCAAAAAGGACATGATCCTGGTTTCGGGGTTCAACGTGTATCCGAACGAGATCGAGGACGTGGTCGCCCAACATCCCGGGGTGCTGGAAGTCGCCGCGATCGGCGTGCCGGACGAGCATTCCGGCGAAGTGGTCAAGCTGTTCGTGGTGAAGAAGGATCCGTCGCTCACCGAAGCCGCGTTGAAGCAGTACTGCCACGATGAGCTGACCGGCTACAAACGTCCCAAGTACATCGAATTCCGCAAGGAACTGCCCAAGAGCAACGTCGGCAAGATCCTGAGGCGCGAATTGCGGGACGAGGAAGCCAGGAAGGCTGCACACTGAACGGCCGTTTCCGGCATCCATGCGCACGTCCGCCGATGACAATGCGCCATTGCCGGAATCAGGGACTCAAGTGGAGTAAAAACGCATGCCGAAAATCGATATCCATTCCCTGCCCCGGCTCACGGGGTGCGGCTACCCCACGCCCTTCGACAAGCCCTGCCGGGGCCGCGTGCGTCGCAGGCTGGGCGACGCCGGAGGGCTCACCGATTTCGGTATCAACCTGCTGGAATTGCCGCCCGGAACGTGGTCCAGCCAGCGCCACTGGCACTCGCACGAAGACGAATTCGTGTGGATACTCGACGGTGAAGTAACGTTGATCGACGATAACGGTACCCACCTCCTGCGCGCCGGCGATTGCGCGGTGTTCCCCAAGGGCGACCGCAACGGCCATCACCTGGTCAATCGCTCGAGTGTCCTGGCGCGTTGCCTTGAAATCGGGTCACGCAGACCGGACGAAGACTCCTGCGACTATCCCGACGTCGATCTGCACATCGGCCCGGGCCGGGATGCCGGATACATCCACAAGAACGGCGAACCTTACCCGTCCGGGGACTGAACGCCCGCCCAATCGCACGTGAACGCAGCCGCACTGCGTGGGGCGTGAGCGTCAACAATGCTGCATGCACCACGTTCTAATGGTTGGGTCATACCGACCCGAACGGAGCACTACCGTGAAACGCATCGCGACCACGTTGCTCGTTGCAAGCCTTCTTGCCACACCCGCGCTGACGCTGCCACAGGCCGCCGACGCCGCCATAAGCGTGGGCATTTCCGTCAACCTCGCGCCGCCGCCGCTGCCCGTCTACGCACAGCCTGTCGTACCGGGCCCGGGTTATATATGGACGCCGGGTTACTGGGCGTGGGATCCTGGCTACGGTTACTACTGGGTACCCGGCACCTGGGTGTTGCCACCCGAAATCGGCTTGCTGTGGACCCCGGGCTGGTGGGGGTGGTCGGATGGCTACTACCGCTGGCACTCCGGCTACTGGGGTCCACGTGTCGGTTTCTACGGCGGCATCAACTATGGATACGGATATTTCGGCAGCGGTTACGTGGGTGGCCGGTGGCGCGGACGTCAGTTCTACTACAACCGCGCGGTCAACAACATCAACGTCGGCCGTATCCACAACGTGTACGTCAACAGGACCGTCGTCAACAATGTCCACGTCAACCGCGTCAGCTACAACGGTGGCCGCGGCGGCCTGCGGGCACGGCCCACGCCCGCGCAGCGTGCATATGCCAGTCAGCGCCGGATCGGCCCCACGTCCATGCAATCACGCCAGCGGGAAGCGGCAATGCGCGACCCGGCGCAACGCTTCCAGGCGAACCGTGGCAAACCCGCGGTATCCGCCACGCAACACGCCGGGCGTTTTGGCGCACCGCGCGCTGTGCGCGCGCCAAACGCGCGGCAGTACGAGACGGCGCGCCCGGAAAACCGCAGCATGCACCTGATGCAGGCGCCACACGATCGTGCGGTGACACCGCACGCATACCCGAACCCGCGCCCTCAGCCGGAGATGCAGCGCGCACAGCACCAACAGTCGCAGACGTGGCGTGAACAACGTCCACAGCCCGGCATGGCGCACGCACAGCCAATGCCGCGCAATGAACAAGGCGGTCCGCGTCGGGAACCGCAGGTACGCGGTAAACGTGGCGACAATCGACTGCCGCCGAAGGACAGCGGTGGACATTGATCCGTCGACGCAGTGATCACGAAAGAGGCGCGGAATCCGCGCCTCTTTTTTGCAAGATGCTGGAGTGCCGCTCAATCGTCCCAGGGCTCCAGCGTATCGGCGTAACCGCCGAGCAGTGTCCACAGCGCTTCCTGCGTATCTTCGGGGATGCGTGCGAAGGCAAGCGCAATGTGGATGCCACTCACGCGCACCACTTCGGCCATCACGTGCACGTTGATTTCATCGCCGAACAGCATGTCGAGTACCCAGACTTCGCCCGGCTTGCCGTGCCATCCACTCGGCCGCGAAAGCCGGACGCCCGTCGCCGAAATATCGGCAAGATCGGTCTGCCACACGTCGCCGCGCCGGCTCATCAGGACCGCGGTCTGGCGCACCATCCGCGCATGCCGGACATGCGCCGGATCCGCCGGGTCCGTTTTGAAATCGCTCGCCACCTCGAACATTCCCCTGTCTCTCCGCCGCTATTGCATCGCTGCCTGGACGGCAACCGAACCCGCACCTCGGCTCCCATTCTTGCAAGCAAGTTACGGGCCAAGCCCCAGCCACGCCCCACTGGACTTCACGCGCTTTCGGCCTTACTCTATTTGCCGTACAGTCGGTGCGATCTTCACCGGCAAGGCGATGGCGAATCGCCAGCGGCGGCCGTTCCTTCGGCTGCGACCTTCTCGACTGCGGATACCGACTCGGGGATCGCCGGTTTGAAGCATGCGGGGGCCGGCATCGCCGGCCAGCGGAATCACCGATGCACGGGTCGGCAAGAGGTGAGCCGGTCCGGTGGCAACCCATATTCACTCCACCGCACCTTGCCTGCGGTACAAGTTGATGAGCACAGCGAAGCCGCGCCTGCGACAGGCGGCGGCACCGGTTGCAAACTGATGACCAAACCTCGCAAACCCACGGGTTGCGGTATCGATGATACCGGGCACCCGCTTCAGACAAGTGCCGAATGAGCACCGAAACCCCATCCAGCGAAGCCGTGAGCCTCCAGCAAAACCTGTCGCTAGCCGACACGCCTCGCCAGGAGGAAATGCCACTGGCGATGGTGCAAGGCCAGCCGCTGCTGCAGATCCCGCAAGACCTTTACATCCCGCCGGACGCGCTGGAGGTGATCCTCGAAGCTTTCGAGGGTCCGCTCGATCTGCTGCTGTACCTGATCCGCCGGCAGAATCTCGACATCCTCGACATCCCGGTCGCGGAAATCACGCGCCAATACATGGACTACATCGAGGTAATGCACGAGATGCGCCTCGAGCTCGCGGCCGAGTATCTGGTGATGGCCGCGATCCTGGCCGAGATCAAGTCGCGCCTGCTGCTACCGCGGCCTCCCGTAGAGGAAGGTGTCGAGGAAGACCCGCGCGCCGAGCTGGTCCGGCGCCTGCAGGAATACGAGCGCTTCAAGAAAGCCGCCGAGGACATCGATGGCATGCCGCGCGTCGAGCGCGACATCACCATCGCCCAGGCATACGTGCCCGACCGCAAGGTCGTCCGGCTGCCGCCGCCGGTCGACCTGCGCGAGATGCTGCTGGCACTGCGCGACGTTCTGCACCGCGTGGAGTTGTCCGGACACCACGAAGTCGAACGCGAACCGCTGTCGGTGCGCCAACGCATGGGTGAAGTTCTACGAAAGCTTGGCGACGGCAGCTTCCACCGTTTCGAAATCCTGTTCGATGCATCGGAAGGCAAACTCGGCGTGGTGGTGACCTTTTTGTCGATCCTGGAACTGGCCAAGGACCGGCTGATCGAGATCATGCAGGAAGCCCCATTGGCCGCGATCTACCTGAAGGCGCGCGTCACCGCGGAAACCGCCCAATGACGGCTTGCCAATGACGGGGACGGACATCAGCGATGGCAAACGAAGCGTCCGCAAACCGGAACTTCGCATTTCGAAGGGACTGATCCGCTCGTCATCGACGAATTCTTGGTGAAACATCACGAGGCCAAACACTCAAGTGGAACAGCAAAACATCAACAACATCGTGGAAGCCGCGCTGCTCGCGGCCCAGCAACCGCTCACCCTGCCGATGCTGGCAGCCGTGTTCCAGGAGAGCGACGAGGTCGACCATGACGCCATCGCACGCGCCGTCGAGAATCTGGTCCAGGCCTGCGACGGCCGCGGTATCGAGCTGGTCGAAGTTGCCTCGGGCTACCGTTACCAGGTACGCGAGAACGTGCATCCGTGGGTCGCGCGATTGTGGGCGGAACGCCAGACCAAGTATTCCCGCGCCTTGCTGGAAACCCTGGCGCTGATCGCCTACCGCCAGCCGATCACGCGCGGCGAGATCGAACAGGTGCGCGGCGTGGGCGTGTCCACCAGCATCATGCATACCCTGGAAGAACGCGAGTGGGTACGCGTCGTCGGCTATCGGGACGTACCCGGCAAGCCCGCGCTGTTCGGGACCACGCGCCAGTTCCTTGATTACTTCAACCTCAAGTCGCTGGACCAGTTGCCGACACTGGCCGAGATCCGCGAAATCGCCGACCCGCAATTGGCGCTGGCGCCCGAAGCATCCGTGATGCCCGCAGACACCGATGCCGGGTCTGAGCTCGAGGCCGCGGATGACCCCGTAACCACTGAAGCCCCACGCACCACCGAGGACGCTGTATGAGTTCCACGCCACGCTCCCTTCTGACCCTGAAACGGTCGGCCGCCACCGAACACGACGGCTCGCTGGAGGAACGCCTGCACAAGGTGCTTGCCAATGCCGGCCTCGGTTCCCGGCGCATGCTGGAACAGCGGATCGCGAATGGGGAAATCCGCGTCAATGGCGCGGCGGCCGAGACGGGGCTCAGCGTGCGCGCCGGCGACCGTGTCGAGGTCGACAACAAGCAGTTCGTAGTCGCAACCGATCACCACGAACACGCGCAAGTCCTGATGTACCACAAGCCCGAAGGCCAGCTGACCACCCGCGACGATCCGGAGGGACGCCCGACCGTTTTCGAGAACCTTCCGCATCTGAATGGTTCGCGCTGGATTTCGGTGGGCCGGCTCGACGTCAACACCACCGGCCTGCTGCTGCTCACCACCGACGGCGAACTTGCCAACGCGCTGATGCACCCCAGCCACGAGCTGGAACGCGAATACCTGTGCCGCGTGCACGGTGAGGTGCCGGACGAATTGCTGGAAAAACTGAAAGCCGGCGTGGAACTCGAAGACGGTCCCGCGCGTTTCGACGAAATCCACGTGGTCAGCCGCGGCGGCAGCCACTGCTGGTTTCGCGTGATCCTGCACGAAGGACGCAACCGCGAAGTGCGCCGTCTGTGGGATTCGCAGGGGCTGCTGGTCAGTCGCCTCAAGCGCATCCGTTACGGCAACATCGAACTGCCGCGCGGCCTGCGCCCGGGCCAGCACGAAACCCTCGCCGAAAACCAGGTCAAGGCCCTGCGCGAACTCACCGGCGCGGGCCCGGTCCAGCCCACGCTCACATTGAAGCCCGTGTTGCACCAGCGCCACACGCCGCGCGGCGTCACCGAGATCCGTCCGGCCAGCCAGGCGCCGCACGCATGGACCGGCGTGCGTCACGACGAGGCGCGCGAACTCACGGCGTTCGACCGCGTGCGGCCGGACGACTTCAACAACCGCGGCAAACGCCGACGCGGGCCGCCACGCGGCGACGTCAACGGCAACGTGTTGAAACCCGACAAGCCGAGTGGCAAGAAACGCAAGGGCCGTGGCGTCGCGCCGGGCCAGGAACTGCCCTCGGTACGCACCTGGTTTGCGGGCGACAAACGGCCCGGTGGCGGACAAAACCGCAGCGGTCCGGGCGGCGATCGCAATGGGCGTGGCGGCCCGGGGGGCAGCCGCAACGGTCGCGGGCCCAGCCGCGGCGGCCGTGGCGGTCCGCGCAAATAATAGGGCAAGCGGAAACATGCCTTCCCTGTCCCCGGTCGTTCTTTGGCACAACCCGCGCTGCTCGAAATCGCGCGCCACGCTCGAGCTGTTGCGCGAACGCGGTACCGAACCCGCCATCATCGATTACCAGAAGACGCCGCCGACTTCCTCGGAAATCGAGCGCGCGCTGAAACTGCTGGATATCGAACCCCGTGCATTGATGCGCAAAAGCGAAGCAGTTTACGCGGAACTCGGACTCGACGATCCCAAGCTGACGCGCAAACAACTCGTCGCCGCGATGGCCACGCATCCGATCCTGATCGAACGTCCGCTCGTGTTCACGAACGGCAAGGCCGCCATCGGACGGCCGCCCGAAGCGGTCCTCGCGATTCTTTGACGCGAAGGCCTCACTTCAAATCGAAGACGTCGGCGTCCATCCAGGCCGGAAATTTCTCGCGGAACGCGGTGAGCGCTGCGTGATCAAGCGCGACGGTGATGGTCTGCTCCTGCGCACCCAGTTCGACCATCGGCTGGCCCAGGCAATCCAGCACGACACTGTCGCCCGAGTACGGCAACTGGTTGCCGTCCACGCCGACCCGGTTGAGGCCGGCGCAATAGCTCAGGTTCTCGATCGCGCGTGCGCGCAGCAGCATGCGCCACGCATGAGAACGCGCGGCAGGCCAGTTGGCGACGAACAACACGAGGTCGTAATCGAAACCACGTTGCGGTTCGTGGCGATTGCGCGAAAACACCGGGAATCGCAGGTCATAGCAGACCAGCGGGCAGATCCTCCAGCCTTTCCAGTCGACCACCATCCGCTCGCGCCCGGCCGCGTAGCGCTTGTGCTCGTCGGCATACCGGAACAAATGGCGCTTGTCGTAATGCCGCACTTCGCCGTCGGGCGTCACGAACAGCAGGCGATTGAACACCCCATCGCCAACCCGCAACTGCACGCTGCCGGTGAGCGCGGCATCGAGTTCGCGCGCACGCTCGCGCAACCAGGCGACCGTCGGACCGTCCATCGTCTCGGCATTGTGGATCGCCTCGTTGGAGAACCCGCTGGTGAACGTTTCGGGCAACAGGACCAGATCGGTTTTCCCGGCCAGCGGCGCGATCAGCGAACCGTAATACTCGCGATTGCCGGCTGGGTCGTGCCAGCGCGTCGCGCCCTGGACCAGCGTGAGCCTCAGATCCTGCATAGTCTTTCGGCGGCCGCCTGCATGGTTTCGTCGCTCTTGGCGAAGCAGAAACGCACCAGCTTGGCGTCCGGCGCGGTCTCGTAGAACGCCGACACCGGGATCGCGGCGACCCCTGCCTCGCGCACCATCCACTCGCAGAAATTCAGGTCATCGGTGTCGCGGATCGCCGAATAATCTGCCAACTGGAAATAGCCGCCGTGCACTTCCGCAAGCTTGAAGCGGGAGCCTGCAATCAATTCGCGGAAACGGTCGCGCTTGGCCTGGTAGAAACCGGCCAGGTCCCTGGCATGCTGCGGATCGTTCTCCATCACCTCGGCGAACGCGCACTGCGCCGGATGGAAGGTGCAGAACGTGAGGTACTGGTGCACCTTGCGGAATTCGGCCGTGAGCGGTTTCGGCGCGACGCAATAGCCGACCTTCCAACCGGTGCAGTGCCAGGTCTTGCCGAACGAGGAAATCACGAAACTGCGCTCGGCGAGTTCGGGCCGGCGCGACACACTGAGATGCGTGCGGCCGTCATAGATGATGTGTTCGTACACTTCGTCGGAAATCACCAGCAGGCCATGCTGCAGGGCGATTTCGGCCAGGGCATCGAGATCGGATTCCGCGAACACCGCCCCGGACGGGTTGTGCGGACTATTGACCATGATCATGCGCGTCTTCGGCGTGATCTCGTCGCGTACACGCTGCCAATCCACCGCGAAATCCGGCAAGCGCAGCGGCACGTGCACGGTCTTGCCGCCCGCCAGCGCGATCGCGGGCTCATAACAGTCGTAGCAGGGATCGAGCACGATCACCTCGTCGCCCGCGCGCACCGCGCAGGCGATCGCCGCGAAGATCGCTTCGGTCGCACCCGACGTCACCGTCACCTCGGTGTCGGCGCTGATGCGGCGTCCGTACAGACGGTCCACCTGCAACGCGATCTGCTCGCGCAACTTGGGAATGCCGCTCATCGGCGCGTACTGATTGCGGCCTTCGTTCATCGCCCGAGTCAACGCATCGCGCAGATTGGCAGGCGTCTCGAAATCGGGAAACCCCTGCCCCAGGTTCACTGCCTTGTGTTCCAGCGCCAGCTGGCTCATCACCGTGAAGATGGTGGTGCCGACCTTGGGTAGTTTTGTTTCGATCTGCATGCGCGCGATTCCGTCTGGACGGCCGAAAACCCCGCGATGTTAGCACGCGTCTGGCGGTTCAAATCGCGCGCTGCTTGCATTCCTCGTGTTTGCGCCGCGTCGCGTCCGGCAGGCGTTCAGCCAGGAAATCCACCAGCGCGCGTACCGCCGGCAGCAGCCCGCGCCGGGTCGGATAAACGAAATGCATGATGCCCTCGGGCACGCTCCATTCGGGCAGCAGCACTTCCAGTTCGCCGCGCGTGACCGCCGGCGCGCACACGAATTCCGGCAGCAACGCCACGCCGACGCCGCGGCGTGCGGCCTCGAGCATCACGGCAAAATCACCGCAGACCAGGCGTGGCCGAATTTCGATCCTGGCGCGCTTGTCCGCCGGGCCCGTCAAGTTCCAGATCTGTGCACCTTCGTGTTCCCGCAGCGACAAGGCGGGCAGCGCTGCGAGGTCCTCGGGACGTTCCGGACGTCCGTGTGCATCCAGCAACGCCGGGCTTGCGACGGGCAATACGGTCGACTGTCCGAAGGTGCGCGCGACCATCAACGCGTCGGTATCGAGGTTGTCGCGTACGCGAATCGCGACGTCGAAACCTTCATTGATCAGATCCACCCGGCGGTCGCTCGACAGCAGCCGCACCTGCACTTTCGGATACTCCGCCATGAATTCGGGCAACAGGAACGCCAGCACGGTTTGCGAAAGTGCGACCGGGCAACTCACCTTCACCACGCCGCGCGGTTCGGCGCGCAGTTCGTCGACCGCTTCCTGAGCGGCACGGGCCTCTTCCAGCATCGCCCGGCAATGCTCGTAAAAACGTTCGCCGGGTTCGGTCACAACGAACTTGCGCGTGGTCCGCTGCAGCAGCCGCACGCCCAGGCCTTGCTCCAGTTGCGAAACGCGCTTGCTCAAACGCGACTTCGGCACGTTGAGCGCCCGGCTTGCGGCCGAGAAACCGCCGTGCTCGACCACCGCGGCGAAGAAGTAGAAATCGTTGAGGTCGGGCAGGCCTCCGAACACGTCAGGCACGCTGTTCTCCACGATGAACGATCCGTTCCGGAGACGCCATCTTATCTAAGCCGACGCCCGTATCCATCTTCTCCGGCAGCCGTGTATGCGGCGCAACCTGAAGGATCTGCCATGAAACTGCTGCATATCGATTCCAGCGTATTGGGCGATCAATCGGCCTCGCGCGCGCTGGGCGCCGCCATCGTCGCGCACTCGCACGCCGAGCATCCGGATCTCGAAATCGCCTATCGCGACCTTGCCGCGCAATCCCTGCCGCATTTCACGCCGGTACTTGCCGAAGGGCATCCCTGCATCGCCCGCAACGCCGAGATCCTCGACGAGTTTCTTGCCGCCAACATCGTGGTGGTCGGTGCGCCGATGTACAACTTCACCATTCCCTCGCAACTCAAGGCCTGGATCGACCGCATCCTGATCGCGGGCAAGACGTTCCGTTACGGCGAGAAAGGCCCGGAAGGCCTGGCGGGCGGCAAGCGTGTGATCATCGCGTCGTCGCGCGGCGGTATCTATAGCGAAGGTCCGGCTGCATCCGTCGATTTCCAGGAAACCTACCTGAGACACGTGTTCGGCTTCATCGGCATCCACGATATCGAATTCGTGCGTGCGGAAGGCCTGAATCTGGGCACGGAACAACGCGAAGCCGCGATCGCACAGGCGCACGCCCACATCGAGAGCGAACTGCGCGTGGCGGCCTGACGACGTCGGAAAGTTCAACGACGCAATCAGCCGGTCGTCCCTGGATAGCCGTCGCGAATGAAGCGGCGGGTTATTCAGCGACGACCCGCACCGGCACCGACTTGGCCGCCGGCAGCTTGCTGAACAGGGTATGGTGCGAAAGTGGGATCAGCGGATTGCATTCCGGGTAGTAACCACCCAGGCAACCCCGCGGGATGTCGAACGCGACCACGCTCAGGCCGGCGACTTCACGTCCGATGCCGTCACCGGCGTCGGATACCAGCTTCACCTTCTGGCCTTGGCGCAGGCCCGCCTGCGCGATGTCGTCCTGATTCATCAGTACCACGTCGCGGGTGCCGTGGATGCCACGAAAGCGATCGTCGTAGCCGTACACCGTGGTGTTGAACTGGTCGTTGGAACGCAACGTCATCAGGCGGAAGCGGCCCGGTGCATCGTCGAAACCGGTCGCGACCAGCGCAGGCGGCGGGATGAACTCGGCCTTGCCGCTTTTCGTCTTCCAGACCCGTTCGCGCACGCTGTTGGGCCGATGGAAGCCGCCCGGTTGCCACATCCGCTTGTTGAAGTCGCGGAACTGCTCGGGATAGGTCTGTTCGATCGCGTCGCGGATCGTCGCATAGTCGTTCGTCCACATATCCCAAGGTACTTTCGGATTCGGCGCCAGCGTGGCCTTGGCCAGTTCCGCGACGATGCGCGTTTCCGACAGCAGGTCGGGACTTGCCGGTTCGGCCTTGCCGACCGATGCGTGGATGCAACTGGTGGAGTCCTCGGTGGACAGCACCTGCGGCTTGCCGTTTTCCATCACGCGCTCGATGCGACCGAGGCACGGCAGCAGGTAGGCGATCTCGCCGTTGACCAGATGCGTGCGGTTGAGCTTGGTCGCGATTTGCACCGTGAGGCGCAGCTTGCTCCACGCCGCATGCACACGCGGCTGATCGGGAATCGCGCGCAGGAAGTTGCCGCCCAGTCCGATGAAGCCGTGCACCGTGCCGTCCAGCACACCCTTGCAGGTGTCGACCGTGTGCATGCCGCGCTCGCGCGGCGGATCGAACCCGTATTGCTCGGCCAGCCGATCCAGCGGCACCAGCGTGGGATCGTCCGCGATCCCGACCGTGCGCTGGCCCTGCACGTTGGAATGCCCGCGCACCGGGCAAATGCCGGCACCCGGCTTGCCGAGGTTGCCGCGCAGCAGCAGCAGGCTGGCCACCATGTAGATGTTGTATTCGCCCAACACATGCTGCGTCAGGCCCATGCCGTAGATGCCGATCACGGCCTTGGCCTTGGCGTAAACCGCGGCGGCGCCTTCCAGCGCCGCGCGCGTCAGCCCCGAAGCGGCCTCGATCGCATCCCACGATTGCACACGCACGAACGCCGCGAATTCATCGAAACCATGGCAATGTTGCGTGATAAACGATTGATCTATAACACGCGAATCGCCTTGTTCAAGCGCCTTATCATCCAGCGCGAACAGGGCCTTGCACAGGCCGGTGATCGCCGCGATGTCACCACCCGTCTTGACCTGGTGGTATTGCGTCGCCAGCGGCGTCTCGCTGCCGGTCAGCATCTCCACCGGGCTTTGCGGATTGGTGAAGCGCTCCAGCCCGCGCTCGCGCACCGGGTTGAACACGATGATCGGTACGCCGCGTTTGGCCGCGCGCTGCAGGTCATGCAGCATGCGCGGGCTGTTGACGCCGGCGTTCTGGCCGAAGAACAGGATGCAGTCGGTCTTGGCGAAATCATCCAGCACCACGGTACCGACCGGACTGCCGAGGCACTGGCGCAACGCCACGCCGGTGGCTTCGTGGCACATGTTGGATGAGTCCGGCAGGTTGTTGTGGCCGTACAACCGCGCGAACAGCGCGTACAGGTAACTGGTTTCCAGCGACGCGCGCCCCGAGGCGTAGAACACCACCGACTTGGGATCGAGTTGTTTCAATTCCGCGCCGATCGCCGCGAATGCCTCGTGCCATGCGCACGGCACGTATTGGTCCGTCGCGCGGTCGTAGCGCATCGGTTGCGTCAGCCTGCCCTGCTGCTCCAGATCGTGGTCGGACCAGCCCGCCAGTTCGGTGCAGGTGTGCTGCGCGAAGAACTCCGGCGTCACCCGCAGCGAAGTCAATTCCCACGCGCTGGCCTTGGCGCCGTTCTCGCAGAACTCGAACGCCTGCGGCTTTTCCGGCTGCGGCCAGGCGCAGGACACGCAGGTGAAACCGCGCGGCTTGTTCTGTCGCCACAGCTCGCGCACCGTGGATGGAATCGGCACCTGTTCGCGCTTGAGTATCCGCGCCACCGACTTGACCGAACCCCAGCCACCGGCCGGGCCCTCGTAGGGTTCGATCTTGGGCTTGCGCTCGTCGGACATCACGCGCTCCGTGTGCGAGGGATATCGCCGACAGTGTAGACCGATCAGGAAGTGGCGGAGAGGGTGGGATTGCTCGCATCATCCCTGATGCTCACCCTTCGCTACGCTCAGGGCCAGCCTGCGGCTGTCCGGATTCGTTCCCGACGAATCCGTCGAACCAAAGTGGGTTCGTCCACACCACCCATTCCCCAGAAACACAAAACGCCCACAAGGGGCGTTTGCGTTTCTGGCGGAGAGGGTGTCGTGAAAGGGGTTGTTTCACGCCATGCCGTAGCGTCCCACAAAGATCGCTGAAAGCTTTGCCCCATGCGGGTTTCAGCGTGTCCTTCGTTCCGTGGCGTCTTTTGACATTTCTGGACAGCCTGCTTACGCTGTAGGGAACCAAGTAGGGTATATCGCATGCGTCCGCCCAACCGTCTGACCGTCATCGCGGTCAAGAATAAACGCAAGCCAGGACGCTACGGTGACGGCGGTGGTTTGTATCTGCTGGTCGGCAACAAGCGCAAGAGCTGGGTGTTTCGCTGGCGCGACAAGGTCACCGGCAAGCTTCGCGACAAGGGCCTTGGGCCGACTTGGGATGTAGGTCTTGAAGAAGCGCGTCTGCGTGCCGCCGTGTGCCGGCGCCAACTACGCGATGGCATCGACCCGATCGAGTCCAAGCGCCAAGCGATCGTGACGGCGCGACTGGAACGTGCCCGTCGCTTGACCTTCGGCGAGTGCTGCGAGAAGTACATCGACGCGCACCGTGCCGGCTGGCGCAATGCCAAGCATGCCGAGCAATGGGCCAGTACGCTGCGCACCTATGCGGCGACCTTACAACCACTGCCGGTATCCGAGATCGATACCGCACTGGTGATCAAGGCCCTGGAAGGCATCTGGGTGACCAAGACCGAGACCGCAAGTCGGGTGCGTCAACGCATCGAGGCGGTTCTGGATTGGGCGACCGCGCGGGAGTTTCGTCGCGGCGACAACCCGGCACGCTGGCGCGGGCACCTGCAGAACCTGTTGCCCAAGCCGACCAAGCTCAAGCACGTGACCCCTCGTGCCGCGCTGCCTTATGCCGAACTTGGCACCTTCATGGCCGCGCTGCGCCAGCAACGGGGGCTGGGCGCACGGGCGCTGGAGCTGCAGATTCTGACCGCGACGCGTCCGGGCGAAGTCGCCGGCGCGCGCTGGGACGAGATCGATCTGGATGCAGCGGCCTGGACGATCCCGGGCGAGCGCATGAAGGCTGGCCGTCCCCACCGCATCGCGCTGTCGAGTGCTGCGTTAACGCTATTGCGCGCATTGCCCCATGAATCAGAGTATGTATTTCCCGGTCTGCGCGGTCAGCCGCTCACCACCGCCATGATCTTGAAGGCCTTGCGTGCGCAGCGTCCGGGATTTGATGCACACGGGTTTCGCTCCACCTTCCGTGACTGGGCGGCCGACTGCACCGCGTATCGGGGTGACATTGCCGAGGCGGCGCTGGCACACGTACTCAGGGACAAGACCGAAGCGGCGTACAAGCGCACGGATCTGTTCACCCAACGCGCGCGGCTGATGGAAGACTGGGCGAAGTTCTGTGCAACCGCCTCGCCGCAAGCGAATGTCACCCCGATTCGCCGATCAAGCAGGGCAAGCTGAGCCGCCGCAAAGTGACCCTGACACTATCGTCGCAGGACGTCCCGGTGTTCAGCGGCTAAACATTTCGAGGAGGAGAAATGAGCTAGTGCAGGATAGGTGTGCCGGGGGACGATTAGCCCCGATGCTCAGCCAGCCGTCGCATGCCATGAGATGCCCTCGACGCACCATGAACCTGCCTTCCGAGACGAGGATGCAGGCCATGGCCATCAACCGGGTGCAGTTTCAGCCAGGCATGTCGCTGGCGTCGTTTGTTGAACAATACGGGACCGAAGCCAAGTGTTACCGGGCGCTGTACAAGGCGCGCTGGCCCCAAGGTTTCCGCTGCCCGTGCTGCGGCGAGCGTCGCCGTTCGCGATTCCGGCGCGGCCGTCAGGTGTACTACCAGTGCCGGCGCTGTCGGCACCAGACGACGTTGACGAGCGGGACGTTGTTCGCTGGCAGCAATCTGCCGCTGCGGACCTGGATGCTGGCGCTGTACTTGCTGACCAGCACCAAGACCAACTTGTCGGCGCTGGAGTTGATGCGCCATCTCGGGGTGAACTACAAGACGGCTTGGCGGATCAAGCAGAAGGTCATGCAGGCCATGGCCGAACGCGAGGCACCCCGTCGCTTGGATGGCTTCGTTCAGATGGACGACGCCTACCTGGGCGGGGAACGCAACGGCGGCAAGCGCGGGCGCGGCGCGCCCGGCAAGCAGGCGTTCGTGGTGGCGGTCGAGACCAACGCAAAGCTCGAACGGCCCCGCTACGCCGTGTTGGAACCGGTCGCGGCCTTCGACAATGACGCCCTGCTGGACTGGTGCACGCGCCGGCTGGTCAAGGGGGCCGAAGTCTACAGCGATGGATTGGCCTGCTTTGCACGCTGCGTGGATACCGGCCAAGCCCATTCCGTGCTGGTCACCGAGGGCGGCCGCGCGGCCTGCGAAGTCCGTGGCGCCAAGTGGGTCAACACGCTGCTCGGCAACGTCAAACGTGCGATCAGCGGGCGGTACCATGCGATCAAACAAGGCAAATACGCGCGGCGCTACCTGGCCGAAGCCCAGTACCGTTTCAACCGCAGGTTTCGCTTGGCCGAGATGCTCCCGCGACTGATGCGAGCGATGCTGCTCTGCAATCCTTGCCCGGAGCCATCTTTGCGCTTGGCGAGTAATTTTCATGGCTGAGCATCGGGGCTAATAAGGAAAAGCTTTGGTTGTAGACATATCACCAAGTTCGAAATCATTTGGAAAATATTACAATAAATCCGGTTATCAATCGCTTATTGATTATCAGCCAGAAAACATTTGGCCACTCGCAGAACTGGCGTGGCAAGATCAAAATCCCGATCTAAGCAAGGCAGAAGAGGATGGAATGTGGACCCTTATTGAGTCGTCGATAGTGTATTACTTCGGCCATGGTCCAAAAGTTACAGTTGTTTTCAGCGATGGCTCGACCGGGATATTTCTTTTTAATCCTGTAGATCCCGATGTAATTACCCTTGAACAAGGGTCTGGCAGGCACGCGGACGGCTCTTTTTATCCATTTGGAGGTGGCGGGTCGGACGGAGACAACTATCATCAGCCATTTTCCAACGGTCAAGGGTTCTATCTTAACTACACTGACGAGTACTACTCGTGCGCAGTGGCATATGAGAACAGTAATCCGTACTACGTGTGTACAGATGAGTTTTAAGCCCATCGCCGGTGCCGACTGCGCGAGGGCGAAGCGAGTCGAAGAACCCTTCGTCAGCCGACTTGGCCAGTGTTGGGATGTATGCGCCGTATGCGACGACTTCCCGGGTATAGCGCGTGCGCGGCGCGGGGAGCGCGTTGTGAGCGTGAAACGTACCCAGGGTTCGTCGGAGGCGGGTTTGTGTATGACGCCCATGCCTTCCTTGAGGGCAAGATTGTTGTAGAGCATCCGGGCACGGATCACGTCAAAGCTGTAACCCCGCCCCATGCCCGAGCCCACTTCACTTTATGTTCGGTGCTCGAAGGTCGAGCGCCCACTGTTGCGCCTGCTTCAAGAACCCAGGTTCTCAACGCGAGCGCGAAGTCAACCAGTCGCAGCAGATCCCAACGCGGCCGGTTGCGGATACTCGACTGTCGACACCAAGCCGGCGTCGTATCAAAGCGCTCCTCCTCGATCCGATGTCAGCCGGCTGACATCGGGTGATCGTTGCCTCAGGTTTTGGGCCACATGCTGCCGCCATCCCTATCCTGCACTAGTCGATTCTTGCAGGTAAAAAGTACAGCGTGCTGTGCTTTTGGAATGGGTCGGGCCCGCTGAAACAAGCAGGGAGGGTCGCGCTTTGAATGGGCCTGGAAGAGCAATTCGCGCGGCGGAAATCACAGGGCCTCATGCGAGCTCAGCTGTCCAACGGCTTGGGTGCGGATGCCTGTAGGGTTCCAAGTAGGGACCAAATTAGCGTCAAAGATAAATAGTTATATTTATCAATCACTTAAACTCATAATTGGCGGAGAGGGTGGGATTCGAACCCACGGTACGGCAAGCCGTACGCCGGATTTCAAGTCCGGTGCTTTCGACCACTCAGCCACCTCTCCAAACTTTAATTTGCTTACGCGGGACCGACTGAAACTTTACTATGTGGAGTTAATTCGACCTTGGCGTCTCGCCTTCACGAGCAAGTCCGGTGTTTTGTTCGTCTCATCCCTGGGACTCACCCTCGCCTCGCTCGGGGCCAGGCCTTCGGCTGTCCAAGTTCGCTCCCGGCGAACTTGTGACCACTCAACCACCTCTCCAAACCTCGTCGTCATTCCGGCGAAAGCCGGAACCCAGCGTCTCAGGTCCGCGGAAAGGCACCGGGTTGACTCGCGCCATCCTTGGCACTCGCCGCTGCGGGCCGCCTCCGGCGTTCGCCGTTTGCAATCCTGCAAACGCAGTCGGATCGCCGCTACACGGCGTCCGGAATGACGATTCTAGGATGTTCCGCGCACTTTGCCGAACATTTCATTACGCGATTTTCTCCGCACCACCCATGTACGGCCGCAGGACTTCCGGCACGCTGATCGAGCCGTCGGCGTTCTGGTAGTTCTCCATCAGCGCAATCAGGCAGCGCCCGATCGCGAGACCCGAGCCGTTGAGCGTATGCACCAGTTCGGGTTTGCCGTTGGCCGGGGTGCGCCAGCGGGCCTGCATCCGGCGCGCCTGGAAATCCGTGCAGTTGGAGCAAGAGGAAATCTCGCGATAGGTGTTCTGCGATGGCAGCCAGACTTCCAGGTCATAGGTCTTGGCCGCGGCGAAGCCCATGTCGCCGGTACACAGCAGCATCTTGCGATAAGGCAGCCCGAGCTTTTGCAGCACCTTCTCGGCGTGCCCGACCAGTTCTTCCAGCGCATCGAACGACTGCGATGGTTCGACGATCTGCACCAGTTCGACTTTTTCGAACTGGTGCTGGCGGATCATGCCCTTGACGTCCTTGCCGTAGCTGCCGGCCTCGGCGCGGAAACACGGCGTGTGCGCGGTCATGCGCATCGGCAGCGCGTCGGCTTCGACGATGGATTCACGGACCAGGTTGGTGAGCGGGACTTCGGCTGTTGGAATCAGGTATCGCTGCGTCTCACCAACGTTCGTTGCAAACAAATCCTCCTCGAACTTCGGCAACTGGCTGGTACCCTGCATCACATCGGCGTTCACCAGCAGCGGCACGTTGCATTCGGTGTAACCGTGTTCACGTGTGTGCAGGTCCAGCATGAATTGGGCGAGCGCACGGTGCAGGTGCGCGAGCTGGCCACGCAACACGGTGAAGCGTGCGCCGGACAACTTGGTACCGGCTTCCCCATCCAGCCAGCCGTGACGGGCACCGAGTTCGACGTGATCCTTGACCTCGAAATCGAACGTGCGCGGTTCGCCCACGCACGCGACTTCAGCGTTTTCGCTCTCGTCCTTGCCGACCGGCACCGACGCATCCGGCAGGTTGGGGATGCCCAGCGCGATCGCCGACAGCTTCGCCTGCACATCGTAAAGCGCCGATTCGTTGGCCTTGAGCTTGTCGCCGATGCCGGCGACCTCGGCCATGATCGGCGCGACGTCCTCGCCTTTGGCCTTGGCCTGCCCGATCGCCTTGGAACGCGCATTGCGCAGCGCCTGCAAATCCTGCGTCTCGGTGGCAAGGCGCTTGCGATCGGCTTCCAGCGACTCGATCGCGGCGACGTCGAGCTCGTGGCCGCGCGTCTTCAGGCGCGCCGCCGTGTCCGCAAGCTGATTGCGCAACAGTACCGGGTCCAGCATGGACGATCCTTGACGGATGCATGAAACCGCGCATTATCGCGGCGCGCATTCGTGCGGGCAAACATACGGCCCTCACGCTACGGCATGCCGTCAATGCGAGGTAGCCGCCACCCCGTTCGCAGTGCGGTCGCGCAGCCAGGGCTCCAGCGAGAGCCGGTAAATGCCCGAGTCTGCAGTGAAGTAGAGCGTGCGGCCATCGGGGGCGATGTGCGAACCCCAGGGATGATCCTGATTGACGGTATCGCCGAGGTCGATGGGTTTGCCCCAGTGGTTGCTTTCACGGAAAGCAATGCACAGGCGGCCGAGCCCGCCTTTTACCTTGCCGTAATCAAAAACAATGAATGATTGGTCTGGCGCGATGGCCGGGTCGTGGGTGGAAACCGCGGGCTCGCCCAGCCATGTACGTTCCGGTGGCAAATAGCTGCCGTTGCGATAACGCGCGCGCCAAGTGTGCATCACCTTCGCCTGCTTGTCCCATCGGATGAAGTACAGCGTGTTGTCGTCGGCGATACTCGCGAAGTCGACGAACACATCGTTGTTGACCACCGGCCCCAGCCACACTGGCTCTCCCCATCGGTCGCCACGACGCTCGACCTTCCAGACGTTCGAACCAGGCCCGGGGCCGCCTCGAAAGTAATCCTGCACCAATGGTCGGCTGCCCGGATGCACCGGGCGATCTGAATTGAACAGCAAGTAACTTCCGTCGGGCGCCACCACGGGATCCTGGTCGAACCAGTGACCCGAAAAACTCGCGACCTGCGGCCTCGACCAGTGGCCGTCGACCCGGTGCGAAATCATGATGGTCTTGCGGCGGCCTTGGCTGCGATCGAAAAACACCGTGTTGCCGTCGGGCGTGAACGCCAGGGTGTCGTCGCTGTCGGGGCGGATGATGCCGCCCATGGTCACGGGTTCGGGCTTTGCCGCTGGCGTGTCCGCGGCGGCAGGCAACGCGAGTCCGGTCATCATCGCCAGGCCTGCGGTCCCCAACAACCAAAACACTGTCGAAGGCTTCATTTTCGGCTCCTCGTTAGCAAGATGTATCAGCGCGCGACGCCGTGCCCGACCGCGCCGCCACGATGCGCCTGCAGCCACGGCCGCAACGAGACACTGAAGATGCGTGTGGTGCCGTTGTCCCAGGCACGGATACGCGCGAGATCCCGCTCGGCTTGTGCTCGCGTGCGCGGCCAGCGCGTTTTCGCCGCGAACGTGCCCGAGAAATACAGCGTGGTGCCGTCCGTACCGAGGTGCGCGCCCCAGGGATGGTACGCGTCGATGGCGTCGCCCAGATCGATCGCCCTGCCCCAGCCGTCGCCTGCGCGAAAGGCGATGTAGAGGCGATCGGGCTGGTCGCTGCCATTCTTGCCGGCATCGAACACGATGAACGATTGGTCCGGCGCGATCGCGGGATCGAGTTCATGCATGCCATCCGCCATCAAATCCAGGCGCACCGCTTTTTGATACTGTCCGTCGCGCCAGGCCGAGCAGAACACATGGAACGCGTGCGCCGGATTGTCGTTGCTCTGGAAGTACAGGTCGCCGTTCGCCGCCACGCTGGGCGCGTAGATGTGCGAGCCGAAATTGACCGTGTCCGGCAGCCGCACTGGCGCACTCCAGCCGTGCCCCGCGCGATCGACGCGCCACAGGTTACCGCCATGCAATGGCACGCCGCCTGGTGCATCGGGACGATTGGACGCGAAAACCACGAACGATCCGTCCGGTGCGACGGCCGGGTCGTGGTCGTGCCAGACGCCCGAGAATGACGCGATGGCGGGCATCGACCAGTGCCCGTTGATCTTGTGCGACACCACGATCATCCCGAGTGACCAAGGCTCCTGATGGAAAAAGACGGTCTTGCCGTCGGGCATGAAGGTCAGGCAATCCATGCCGGCTGCCGGGGAAAGCGAGCCCGGCGCGAAGACATGCGGTTGGGGAGCCGCGGCGATCGCCGTGCCGCACGTCAGAAAGAAGAATGCCAGGCCACATGCCGACGGCAAGACCGAACCTCGCGCCACGTTTGCTCTCCGGTTGCGATGGAAACGCAGCCGCGTGCGGCGACCGCTGCGTGAAACTATGTCGATAAGCGGGCGGTCGCCGCGGATTTGTGACGACGGACGGCGCGGCCGGGACGAGCGGGCGGCGCGGCGTGACGGGCGGTCAGGACAACCCGAGCGCCTTGCCCGCCCGGGTCCTGAAACGCCGGCTCAGGTTAAGCCGGGTGCCGTCGCGCAAGACCACTTCGGCATTGCCGTTGAACAGCGGATGGATTTCGTGGATGCGGTCGACGTTGACGATCACGCCACGATGGATGCGCAGGAAGGTGTCCGGATCGAGCATGGCCTGCATATGCCGCAGCGTTTCACGGTGCAGGTGGACGCTGCCTCCGACGTGGATGCGCACGTAGTTGCCCTCGGCGCCGATCCAGTCGATGTCATCGACGGCGACCACCCGGATGTGCTCGCCCACGTGCACGCTCAACCGCTGCAGCCAGCGCTCGCGGCCGGGCTCCGCGGGCGTGCCGTCATCGACCGCCGTGTGCAGGCCGTGCCAATGGCGCTTCACCCGCGCCATCGTCTGGTCGAAGCGGTCCTGATCGATCGGCTTCAGCAGGTAATCGAGGGCGTTGGCGTCGAACGCGCGCAAGGCGTGTTTGTCGTAGGCCGTCGCAAATACCACCATCGGCAACGCGCCGGGTTTCAGCTCGCGCAGCAGCTTGAAGCCATCCAGCCCCGGCATGCGGATGTCGAGGAACATCAGGTCGGGCTGTAGAACCTCGACCGCCTGCATCGCCTCGCCCGCGTTGCCACATTCACCCACTACCACGACGTCCGGATGCGATTCGAGCGCCTGCCGCAACGCGAGCCGCGCCAACACCTCGTCGTCCACCAGCAGCGCGCGGATCGGAGGCGCATTCATGCTGCACGCGCCACGTCAACCGCACGGAACGGCATGCGCAGATCGACCCGGGTGCCGCCGCCCTCGCGTGCGCGCAGGTCGAGCGATGCCTGGCCCCCGAATTGCACCCGCAAGCGCTCGCGCGTGGTGCCGAGGCCGACGCCATCCACAGCGCCGCCATCGGGCAGACCGAGCCCGTCGTCCTCGACCGCCAGGTGCAGGTCGCCGCCCTCGCGGCGCACGCGGATCAGCAATTTGCCGGGCGTGGTCTTGGCGAGCAGGCCATGACGCAGGGCGTTCTCCACCAGCGGCTGCAGGATCATGCCGGGCACGGCGGCGCGCAGGGTGTTGTCCGCCACGTCGAACCGGGTTTCCAGCCGGTCGCGGAAACGTTCCTGCTGGATCTCGAGGTAGCAGCGCACGAATTCCAGTTCATGCGACAACGGCACCGACGGGGCATGGCGCTCCTCCAGCGTGAGCCGCAGCAGGTCGCTCAGGCGCGCGATCATCCTGCGCGCACGCTTGGGCTCGGCCAGTGCCAGCGCCGAGATCGCGTTCAACGTGTTGAACAGGAAGTGCGGCTGCAACTGCATGCGCATCGCGTGCAGTTGCGATTGCACGAGCTGGGTTTCCAGTTGCGCGCTGTGCAGGCGCTCATCGCGCAGATGGCGCCTGGAATCGATGCCGCGCAGCACCGCCAGGATCACCCAATAGGTCAGCTCGGCGAAGTAGAGGTTGAAAACGAACTCGCGTTGCAGGTACGCACCGAACGAGTGCACGTTCGTGATGGCCGCACCCCATAGAACCCAGAACACCCCGACCCGCACCAGCACCTGCAGCAATGCCATCGCGGCGCTGGCCGGCACGTGGACGAGACAGAAACGCGTCCAGCTCTTGCCGGCGGTGCGTCGGCCCAGCCACGCGACCAGCGGAACCAGCAGCATCCACAACCAGAAGCTGACGAGATACCAGGTGAACAGCCGGCCCCAGTTCGCCGCTTCGCCGTCGCTGAGATCCGACAAACCGGCGCTCAGCGCATACGACAGGCCCAACAGCGTCCAGAAGCCGAAAGCCGCCGACCACCGCATCCATCGCGACGATGTGTATTTTTCTGCCAAGCGATGTTCCATGGCCAAACGTGCCGACGCCCTTCTGCGCCGGCGTGGTCACCAGTGTGCAGGCAACGGCGCACCAGGGGAAGTCACGTCAACGCCGCGCGCCGGCTGCGTGGCGGGCCAGCCATCGCGACAGGGACACCCGATGGATGCGGCCGTCCGAATCGGCCGTGAAATAGACGCTGCGCCGGTCCGGCGCAAGACGTGCTTCGTACCCGTATACATTCATGGGAATGGGCGTTCCCCAGCCGTGCGGTTGCGCAAACACCACGAACAGCTCGCCGTGATTCCGCGGCGTCGGCGGCCGGTTGGAACCGAACACGATGAAGGATTGGTCTGGCGCCACCACCGGATCGAAATCGGAATTCACGCCGTTCGAAAAGGACACGGGTCGTGGAGCGTCATAGTGCCCGGCGACATGATGACTCACGTAGATCCGGGTAAGGCGGGTGTGCGGATCGGGCAAGGTGAAATAGATGCTTCCGTCCGCCGCCACCGTGGGTGAATAGACCGATGTGCCGGCGTTCACGACGCCCGGCAAACGCACCGGTGTACCCCAACTTCCACCGGAATGATCGACGCGCCACAGATTCCCGCCGCGGTCCGGATGCAGCTTGCCGTTGAAAAAACCGGCTAGCGGCTTGCCGCCCGGTGTTGCCGGTCGATTGGACACGAACACCAGATACGAACCATCCGGCGCCAGCGCAGGCTCGATGTCCATCCACCGATTCGAGAACGGCGCGCGTTCCGGTTGCGACCACTTGCCGGCACGGCGATGCGAAACATAGAGGCGTCGTGCCGTAGCATGCCCGCGCGCAATCACGACCGTGTTGCCGTCCGGCGAGAAGGCGGGTCCGACGGCGCCGGATGTGGCCCAAGGTGCGGTCACGCCCGGCGACGCGTCCGCGGGTGCGGATTTCGCGGCTTGCGCATGTCCCCATGCCGATCCGGCACAGGAAGCCATGGTGAACACGAGACCAGCCAGGAAACGATGACGAATCATGTTGTCTTCTCCGGTGGGTGGATTGCCTTGCATGGGACGGCGGTTGCGTGCCGCGCAGACGGCGCGCGAACGCATGTCGGCCTGCATGCTCGCCCGCGGATTGCCCGCTGTCATCGAGCTTGTGACGAGCGGCGCGACAACCGGGATCACCGGCATCGACGGACACGACGCCGGAACCGGACCCCGGAACTGCACGACGCCGTGATCGTGCGCGGACGTGCCGCCGCAGGTCCGGCCGTACCTGCCGCTCGTCACATCGGAGCACCGTTTGTCACGCAGCCGTGGCGGTTTGCCCGGCTTCCGTCCAGATTCGCACGCACCCTTTCCCACCGGAGAATCCGGCATGAACATCACGATCCTGCGCGATCGCGCACTCAACCACGTGCTCGCCACGGCGATGGCCGCCGCGTTCCTGCTCGGCATCGGCGGCGTGTCCGCCGTCGCACGAGCCGGGGAGCAGCGGCACGTCGATGAAACCGCACGCACGCCTGCCGCCGTGATGGACGTGGACCAGCACTGGCTGGAAGCGGAGGTCGGCGGCGACACCGCCTGGCTGGATGCGATGCTGCTGCCCGACTATCGCTCGATCGGCTCGGACGGCAAGGTGAGCGGCAAGTCCGCGATCCTCGAATCGGCAAAGAAAAACCGCGGCTCGAACACGATGCGCAAGCAGGTCGATGCGTGGCTCGCGACCCACCCGAGTCGACAGTCCGTGGTGCTGCACGGCGACGTCGCGATCCTGTCGTTTTCGGATCCGAAGACCGGGCGCATCCGGTCGTCCGACATTTTCATCTACAAGGATGGCGGCTGGCATGCGCTGTATTCGCAGCACAGCAAAACGGAGTAGCCACAGGCCACGGCATGCTCAACGTGAACGCGCTGCGGCCCTCGCCTTCCGCAACGCGTCCAGTTTCTCCCTGATCTTCGACTCCACGCCGTTCGCGGTCGGCGCATAGAACTCGGTGCCGGCCAGCGCATCCGGCAGGCATTGCTGGTCCAGCGCCACGCCGCCTTCGACGTCGGGGTCGTATTGATAGCCCTTGCCGTAGCCCAGGCCCTTCATCAGTTTGGTCGGCGCGTTGCGCAAATGCATCGGCACCTCCAGCGTGCCGGTTTCGCGTACGTTGGCGCGCGCCGCGCCGTAGGCGACATAGGCCGCGTTGCTCTTCGGCGCGACCGCGAGATACAGCGCGACTTCCGCCAGCGCCAGTTCGCCTTCGGGCGAACCCAGCCGCTCGTAGGTATCCCATGCCTGCAGGGCCAGTTGCCAGGCGCGCGGATCGGCGAGGCCGACATCCTCGACCGCCATGCGGGTCATGCGGCGCGCGAGGTACAGCGGCTCGCAACCGCCATCCAGCATCCGCACCAGCCAGTACAACGCGGCGTCGGGGTCGGACGAACGCACCGACTTGTGCAACGCCGAAATCTGGTCGTAGAACTGCTCGCCGCCCTTGTCGAAACGGCGGGTGCGGTCGGCCAGCACCTGCTGCAACGTGGCGTCGTCGATGCGGCCGTCCTGCGCCAGCTCCGCCGCGATTTCCAGGAAGGTCAGTGCGCGTCGCACGTCGCCGTCGGCAGCCTTCGCCATCAGCTTCAATGCATCACGTTCGACTTCCAGCGACAGTTTGCCGAGTCCCCGTTCATCATCGGCCAGCGCGCGTTGCAGCGCGACGGCGATGTCGTCAGCGCCGACCGCATCCATCACGTGTACGCGGCAACGCGACAACAGCGCCGAATTCAATTCGAACGACGGGTTCTCGGTGGTCGCACCCACGAACACGATCACGCCTTTCTCGATGTGCGGCAGGAACGCGTCCTGCTGGGCCTTGTTGAAGCGATGCACCTCGTCCACGAACAACACGCTGCGGCGGCCCTGTGCGAACAAGCCCTCCGCCTCGGCCAGCGCCTTGCGCACGTCGGCGAGTCCGGACAGCACCGCCGAGATCGCCTGGAAGTGCGCGTCGGCGTATTTGGCGACCAGCAGCGCCAGCGTGGTCTTGCCGCAGCCCGGCGGACCCCACAGGATCATCGAATGCACGCGCCCGGCTTCCAGTTCGCGTCGCAACGGCGTGCCCGGTCCAAGCAGGCGGCCCTGCCCCACGATCTCGTCCAGCGTGCGCGGTCGCATCCGCTCGGCGAGCGGTTTCAGGGCATCGGACTCTGCGAAGAGACCCGGTTTCCCGCTATCGGCAACACGACGTGGCATGGCTGCATCTTAGGCAATCGCGCGCCGGTTGGCACTCGTCACGAACCCGGCCGTCCGCCGGCATGTAAAGCAAACTTGACATGGGTGGTTTTCGGAGAATAGGCTTCACGACTGCGCCGCCACTCCGGATGTCATTCGCATGTATCGCTTGCCGATCCTGAGCGCCTTGCTGGTTGTATCTGTCCTTGCATCCGCCGCAACGGCGCCTGCACGGTCCCTGCTGCCCACCCGAGTCGAACAAGCCATCCAAGCGCGCATCACGGACGGCGAGTACCCGGCGATGGTGGTGGTCGTGGTCGATGGCAACCGCAACCATGTCTATGGTTTCGGCAAGCTCGCCAATGGCAAGGCACCAAGCGCCGACACGATTTTCCAGATCGGCTCGATCACCAAGACCTTCACCGCGACACTGCTGGCCGAGGCCGTGGACCATCACGAAGTGAAGCTGGACACGCCCGTCGCGAAGCTGCTGCCGGGTTTCACTATTCCGTCGCGCAATGGGAAGCCGATCACGCTGGGCGAGCTGGCAATGCAGGATTCCGGCCTGCCGCGGCTTCCGGGCAACTTGGACATGGCCAACTTGCACGATCCGTACGCGGATTACGATGCGGCCAAGCTCAAGGATTTCCTGTCGAAGTACAAGCTGCAACGTGATCCGGGCGCATCCTACGAATACTCCAATCTCGGAGTGGGACTGCTCGGTTTCGCGCTGGCACGGCGTGCCGGCACCACCTACGACAAGCTGCTGCGAACCCGCATCTTCAAGCCGCTGGGCATGACATCCAGCAGCGCGACGTTTTCGATGCCACTGAACGCCGACTGGGCGATGGGCCACGACGAGTCCGGCAAGCCGGCAAAACCCTGGCATCTCGACGCGCTTGCAGGCGCCGGCGCGATCAACAGCACCGGTGCGGACATGCTGCGGTATCTGGAGGCGAACCTGGGTCAAGGCCGCGGCGCGCTGCAGGCAGCGATGCAGCTTGCACACCAACCGCGTCGCGCGATCGGTGGTGACGAGCGCATCGGGCTGGTGTGGATGACCCGGCATGACAAGGACGGCGACGTCGTGTGGCACAACGGCATGACCGGCGGCTACGCCAGCTTCATCGGATTTTCCGCGAATGGACGGCACGGGGTGGTGATCCTGACCAATATCCAGCAGTCCGTGGACGACCTCGGCTTCGCCGCCCTGCTCGCGGACGCACCACTGGCGCCTGCCGAAAAGCAGGTCACCATGTCGCCGTCGCGACTCGATGCCTACGTGGGCGACTATCAGCTTGCACCGGGCTTCATCCTGCATGTGTTCCGCCAGGATGGCCAATTGCTTGCGCAGGCGACCGGACAAGGTGCGTTCCCGATTTTCGCCAGCGCCGCCGACAGGTTCTTCGCACGCATCGCGGATATCCGCATCGATTTCCAGCGTGACCGGCAAGGCAAGGTGGCGTCACTGGTGCTGCACCAGAACGGGCATGACCGTTCCGCCCGACGAATGGATGCCGCAGCCATCGAAAAGGCCAGCGGGCAGCGCGTGATCAAGCTGGACAAGGCTACCCTGAGCCAATACGTCGGCCGCTATCAACTCGCGCCCGGTGCGGTTTTCGACATCTCCCTTGAGGGCTCCCAACTGATGGCCCGGTTGACCGGCCAGCCTGCCTTTCCCGTCTACGCAAGCGCGAGAGATGAGTTTTATTACACCGTGGTGAACGCACGACTCAGCTTCAAGCGTGGTGCCGATGGCAAAGTCGATGCGCTGGTGCTGCACCAGAACGGCGCTGACAGGCGCGCACCAAAGTTGCACTAGGGAGGGTCTGATCAATCTCCGTGCTCGTCATTCCGGGGTGACGGGCAACATCAGGCTTGCCTGCCGTCTTCCCGAAAGGCATCAGGCAGCGGAATCCGCAACGGCCGGGTGCCGATGGCGGTAGACGGCATAGGCGGTGCCCACCAGACCGGTCAGGACGGCGGGTGCCAGCAGGCTGTATTCGCCGAAGCGCGGGAACAGCCATGCGGTAACCACCCCGCCGCCGAGAAACCCGAATACCAGCACGACATACAGGCGCACGCGCCGCGCGTCCTGCGCGATGCCGCTCAACCACTGCCCGAAGAACATGCCCAGATCGGTATACAACCCGGAAACGTGCGTGGTGCGAACGACCGCGCCGCTGTAGCTGCTGGCCATTGCGTTCTGCAGGCCGCATGCGGCCGCCGCCAGCCACAATCCGCTTTCGTGGTTTCGCGCTATCAGCGGCGTGGCGGCAAGCAGCATCACGGACTCCACGCACAAGGCGATTCCGTAACGGCGTCCCAGCCGCAAGGTGCTGTCGCGGACGATCATCCCGCCCAAGGCCGCGCCGACCAGGAAGGACAACGCCACCGAGCCGAACTTCACTATTTCGCGTACGTCACCGCTCGCGAAAGCGATGCCCAGCAGCGTGGTGGTGCCGGTCATGTGCGTGACCGCCTGATGATAGAAACTCAGGTAGCCGCCTGCGTTCACCATGCCGCCGATGAAAGACAGCACCAGGCCGCCCAGCAGCACCCATGGCGGCAAACGCGTGATCATGAACCGTATTTTCCTGTGCCCGCGATCAGTGGCCCGACGCTGCGGCGCCATCACCGACCACGTCGGTGCCCTTGGGCGGCACGAAGGTGAAGGTGCCGGCAGGCAGGTCAGGATTGCGCTGCCAGTCCGAGAACACGATCTCGGTCTTGTTGCCGATGGTGTCCTCGAACACCATCCGGCGCGGGCCGGACGCATCGAATCCAATCTCGGCGTACTTGAATTGCGGGTCGTCGCTGCGCGACACCAGGTGCAACCACTCGAGTCCGTCGCGCGTGCCGACGTCGGTAGCCTTGAAATCGCTGTCGAGCTGCGAAAGATCGGTCAGCACCGTGAGCGGACTGTGCGCCTCCTGCGCGCCCTGGTCGCGCACCGTCACCTGTTGCAGGTCGGGCTCGTACACCCAGACCTTCTTGCCGTCGGCGACGATCAGCTGCTTGTACGGATCGGTGACTTGCCAGCGGAACAGGCGCGGCGCTTCCAGCGCCAGCATGCCGTTGCTGCGCCCCGTGATGTTGCCGTGCGAATCGTAGACGGTCTGGCTGAAATCGCCGCGCAGCGCGTGCAAGCCATGGGCGAAGGCGTCGAGACGCGCACGCGCGCCGGTGGCGGCAAAAGCAGCAACTGCGAACAGCAAAAAACCAGCCATCACGATCCACTTGTACATACGGTTTTCCGATTCAGAGTCGCAAATGATGCCCGGTCACGATGAATGAAACCGGACTTGGAGTGGATTGCAAAGCGTCGCGAGCGAAGGCAGGTTGCGGGTCGCCGGTGCGCAAGCAGCGCAGTGTACACGCCGGTAAATGAGCATGCCGAGCGCAGCAGCTTTGCAACCGCTCAGGAAACCGGCGGTGGGGCAATAACCTCCCGCTGCCCATTGTGCTGCGGCGGCGTCACCACGCCTTCCTGCTCCATCTGCTCGATCAGGCGCGCCGCGCGGTTGTAACCGATGCGCAGGTGCCGCTGCACGCCCGATATGGAAGCGCGCCGGCTGCTGGTCACGATCTGCACCGCGCGATCATAGAGCGCGTTGTCGTCGCCTGAGCTTTCTTCCTCGGGCAGGCCCGATTCATTGATGACCTTGCCATCACCCAGCGTCTGGACTTCCTCGAGCACGCCCTCGATGTAACTCGGCTCGCCCTGCGTGCGCAGCCATTCGACGATCTTGTGCACGTCGTCGTCACCGACGAACGCGCCATGCACGCGCTCCGGCGTCGCGGTGCCGGGCGGCAGGTACAGCATGTCGCCGTTGCCGAGCAGCGTCTCGGCGCCCGACTGGTCGAGGATGGTGCGCGAGTCGATCTTGGACGAAACCTGGAACGCGATCCGGGTCGGGATGTTGGCCTTGATCAGGCCGGTGATCACGTCCACCGACGGCCGCTGCGTGGCCAGGATCAGGTGCACGCCGGCCGCACGCGCCTTCTGCGCCAGCCGCGCGATGAGTTCCTCGACCTTCTTGCCGACGATCATCATCATGTCGGCGAATTCGTCGATGATGACCACGATGAACGGCAATGGCTGCAACGGCTGCGCCTTGTCTTCCGGCGCGTCGGGGTTGGCCTTGAACAACGGGTCGGGCAACGGCTGGCCCGCGGCCTCGGCGTCGCGCACCTTCTTGTTGAAACCGGCGAGGTTGCGCACACCGACTGCCGCCATCAGCTTGTAGCGGCGCTCCATTTCCGCGACGCACCAGCGCAGCGCGTTGGCCGCCTCCTTCATGTCGGTCACCACCGGCGCCAGCAGATGCGGGATGCGGTCGTAGACCGAAAGCTCCAGCATCTTCGGGTCGATCATGATCATGCGCACGTCGGCCGGCCGCGCCTTGAACAGCAGCGACAGCACCATCGCGTTCAACGCCACCGACTTGCCCGAACCGGTGGTGCCGGCGACCAGCAGGTGCGGCATCTTCTGCAGGTCGACCACGACCGGGCGGCCGCCGATGTCCTTGCCCAGCGCCAGCGACAGCGGCGAGCGCGCATCGCCGTACTCGCGCGAACCGAAGATTTCCGACAGGTAAACGACTTCGCGATGCGAGTTCGGTATCTCCAGGCCAATCACGTTCTTGCCCGGAATCACGTCCACCACGCGCACGCTGACCAGCGACAGGCCACGCGCGATGTCCTTGTCCAGCGACGAAATCTGGCTGCCGCGCACGCCGGGCGCGGGCTCCAGTTCGAAACGCGTGATCACCGGACCCGGATGCGCGCTGACCACGTGCGCGTCGATCCGGAAATCCTTCAACTTCATTTCGACCTGGCGCGACAGCACTTCCAGGGTTTCCTCGGAATAGCCCTTGCCTTGCTGCGCGGGCGGCTCCTCCAGCAGCGACAGTGGCGGCAGTTCGCCTTCGCTTGCGGCGCCCGTGAACAGGGGAATCTGGTTTTCGCGCTTGGCGCGTTCGCTCTTGATGATCGGCGCCGGCGCTGGCTCGATGCGCACCGGCTCGCGCTTGGCGCGGCGCGCGCTGTCCTCCTTGCGCGCGGTTTCGCGTTCCACCCGAGCGGCGCGCGCGGCGAGTGTTTCCGGCGCGCGCCTGAGCTTGCCCCCCAGCCACGCCGCGCCGACCAGCACCTGCTGTCCGGTCCAGTCCATCACCCGGAACCACGACAAGCCGGTTATCCAGGTGATCGCGATCAGTGCCAGCGCGAACAACAACAGGAGTGCGCCGAGCTCGCCGAAGCCGTGTTGCAGGACGCCGCCGGCGCCGCAGCCGAGCAGGCCGCCCGCTGTCGTGACGTCGTTGCATTGTGGATCCGAGGCGTGCAACCAGGCCAGCCCGCAGCCGCCCACGAAGAAGGCGACGAATCCGATCAGACGCAGGCTCGGTTCCCAGCGGCTCTCGTCCTTGTCGCGCCGATACCAGCCACGCAGAACACCGACCGCCAGCACGATCAGCAGCAACGGAAACGCGTAGGCAATCACACCGAACAGGTGGAACAGCAGGTCAGCGATATAGGCGCCGACCGCGCCGCCGAAATTGTGCACCGGCTGCCCTTGCGTCGCCGTGTGCCACCAGCCGGGATCGTCGGGGCTGTAACCGACCAGACACGCAAACAAATAGACCGCGAGCGGAAACAACAGCAACGCCGCGGCCTCACGCAACAGCCGCCGCGCGCGGTCGCTCATCCCGCTCGATCGGGTTTGGGCTTGGACTCTGGCACGCGCCACGCGTGGCAACCTCGGCAACCGCAGACGATGGGCAAGACTATAACGCGGTTCGCGCCGGCCAAGACCCGAACAAACCGCGGTTCCGCCCGCGCCCCGCAAGCGGAACCATCAATGCACGGCGGCAGCGTGCATGCTTCAGAGCTTCATGCCCTTCAGCGCCGGATGCACCAGTTTGCCGTCGGCGACGTTGATGCCGCTGGCAAGCACGACGTCCTTGCGCCAGTTCTTCTGCGCGAGGCGCTCGACGTACGGCAGGATCGCCGCCGAAATCGCCTGCGTGGAAGTCTGCGGCACCGCGCCCGGCATGTTCGTGACGCAGAAATGCGTGACGCCGTCGACGACGTAGGTCGGATCCTTCCAGGTGGTCGGCTTGGAAGTCTCGAAGCAGCCGCCCTGGTCGATGGAAATATCCACCAGCACGCTGCCTTTCTCCATCGACTTGACCATCTTGCGCGTGACCACGTGCGGCGCCTTGGCGCTCGGCACCAGCACCGCGCCGACCACCAGGTCGGCGTCCGCGACTTCCTCGGCCACCGCGGACTCGTAGGAGTACAGCGTGGTGACGTTGGCGCCCCAACCCCTGGCCTCGGTCAGGCGATCGGCGCGTTTGTCGAACACCACCACGTTGGCGCCGCCGGCCGCGGCGAGCTGCGCCGCGGCGCGACCGGCCACGCCCGCGCCCAGCACCACCACCTTGCCGCGTTCGGTCGCGGCCATGCCGCCGAGCAGTTTGCCCTTGCCGCCTTGCGGCTGGTGCAACAGCATCGAGCCGACCTGGGTCGCGAGGCGTCCGGCGACCACCGACATCGGCGTCAACAACGGCAGCGAGCCGTCTGCTTCCTGCACGCTCTCGAACGCAACGCCGGTCAGGCCGATCTTCAGCAGCGCCTTGGTGAGCTTGGGATCGGGCGCGAGATGCAGGTAGCAGAACAGCAGGTGACGCTTCTTCAAAAGCTTCAGGTCGCCCTCGATCGGCTCCTTCACCTTCACGATCATCTCGGCCTTGTCGTACAGGGCCGCTGCGTCCTTGGCGATCTTCACGCCGACCCTGGTGTAAAGCTCGTTGGCGAAACCGCTCTTCTCGCCGGCGCCGGACTGCAGGTAAACCTCGTGGCCGCGGCGAACGAGATCCGCGCAGGCGGCAGGAACGAGGGCGACGCGGCCCTCGAGGGTCTTGGTTTCGGAAGGAACGCCGATACGCATGGAAATCATCCTCGTGCGAAAATCAAACATGTCGCGCGCTTGAAATACCGCGGCGAACTCCCCATGCTGCAGCACTCGTCACGGCGCCAAGCCCGGGACGCGGCACGCGACGCACCGATGTCACGGAGACGACAGCCGTGGGAAATCGCCGCGTCGAGTGACGTCCCGCGGCGGACGAGAGGAAGTTCTGAGCGGACCTTGAAACGACCCGGGAATTATACATGAGCACCCCCAAGCACAGCCGTCTCCTCATCCTCGGTTCCGGTCCCGCCGGTTACACCGCGGCGGTCTATGCCGCACGCGCCAACCTGCGCCCGATGCTGATCACGGGACTGGCCCAGGGCGGACAATTGATGACCACCACCGACGTGGACAACTGGCCCGGCGACGTCGAAGGATTGCAGGGTCCCGACCTGATGCGGCGCATGGCCGAACATGCCGAGCGTTTCCAGACCGCGATGGTGTTCGACCACATCCACAGCGTCGATCTGAAGCAACGTCCGTTCCGTTTGAAGGGCGACAGCGGTGAATACAGCTGCGACGCCCTGATCATCGCGACCGGCGCAACCGCCAAGTACCTCGGGATCGAAAGCGAGGAAAAATTCAAGGGCAAGGGCGTGTCGGCCTGCGCGACCTGCGACGGCTTTTTCTTCCGCAACCAGGACGTGGCCGTGATCGGCGGCGGCAATACCGCGGTCGAGGAAGCGCTGTACCTCGCCAACATCGGCCGCAAGGTCACGCTGGTGCACCGCCGCGACAAGCTGCGCGCCGAGAAGATCATGCAGGACAAGCTGTTCGAGAAGGCCAACTCCGGCAAGATCGAACTGGTGTGGAACCACACCGTCGACGAGGTTCTGGGCGACGATACCGGCGTCACCGGCCTGCGCCTTGCCAGCACCGCCGACGGCAGCAAGCGCGAGATCGCGGTCACCGGCATGTTCGTCGCGATCGGGCACACCCCCAACACCGGCGTGTTCGAGGGCCAGCTCGACATGCACAACGGTTACATCCGGATCAAGAGCGGGCTGGAAGGCAACGCCACCGCGACCTCGGTGCGTGGCGTGTTCGCGGCCGGCGACGTCGCCGACCACGTCTACCGCCAGGCCGTCACCTCGGCCGGTTTCGGCTGCATGGCGGCGCTGGATGCCGAGCGCTACCTCGATTCGGTCGGCCTGACAGGCTGACGCTGGGCGGCATTCCGCGCCAGCACCCATGTGGCGTACGGTGCGTGCGCTGCACCGCAGTCGCCGCGACGCAGCCTAGCCATCGTTGTCGAATTCGGTGATGTGGAACGAGCCATCCGTGCCGCCGAAAACCGCCTGGTTCAGCCAGAACACGGGAATGGGATCGCGATTGCGCTCCCGGAACCCTTCGCCAACCCAGGGCGTTGCCGCCGCGTCCGGCGCGGCCAGCCGCATCTCCACGGCAACGTAGCCCAATTTCCGTACCTCCTTGCACAACGCACGAATGGCGGTCGTGTCCGTATCGGGATCGTCCGCCAACCAGTAATCCTGAACGACCAGGATGTGGCGATCGAAGTAGTTCTCGTCACAGGCAAACCACCCCCGCAATGCGCCATCACGCCCATCGTTCACCAGCAGGCATCGCCGCCTGTGCGAGAGCAACCGGTCGAATCTCCAGCGCAGCATGTCGTCATCGCGCGCGGCGCACCAGTCTTCCCCGCACGGCGTGGCCCTGCAAAGTTCCGACATGCACGGATCGACCGAATCGATCCAGCGCGCGGTGACCTTGCTTCCGCCCCGACGCAGGAAATCCCGACCGCGCCGGCCGGCATCCAGCATGCCACCCGCCATGCTGGCCAGGGACCGCGGCATGAACCTCGCGGCATACCCCGCACTGCGCAGGACCTTGACCCGGCGAATCTTGAACGTGGTGGTGACGCCGGCCGTGGCCATCCGCCCGAGCGCCATCGCATGCGGCGCGCTTTCCTGCGTGCCCGGCATCGCGTACAAGGCGTCGAAGCGCCCCCTGCAGTCGTCGATCGTCTTCTTGAACAGGAACATGGGCGGCCGCATCTTGCGATGCTCCCCGACGACGCAGAAATGCGAGAGCATGCCCGCGCGGATTTCCCGCCCTTTCCAGCAAACCCTGCGCGGACCCACGCCCAGCGTGCCGACGACCTTGCCAGTCGGGACGTGGCGCAGGAATTTCAGGTCCGGCTTGCCGTACGGATATTCCAGGTAGTAACGCCGGAACACTTCCTCCTGCCTGCCGGGCCATCCGATCGTCGTCCCCCAAACCGCGGTGGCTTCGCCACAAGCCCGGGCCAAGTCCGCGTCGACGACTTCGTAATCGTTGACGGATGTCAACCTGTCCCAGGGGAAAACCGGCTGTGTGTCCATCGAGGCGTGCGTCCTCCCGACGCTGTCTGATGCAATCTTGCAGCAGCATGCGGGTGGCCGCAGCCACCGGCACATGCTTGCACCGGCAGCGAGCGAACCGGCTCGCACGCACAGCCTACAATGCAACCATGCTGACCCTGCGCACACACGAATCCATCGACGAAATCGATGCCGGCGCGTGGAACGCGCTGGCCGCAGACGACAACCCGTTCGTCAGCCATGCATTCCTGGCGGGCCTCGAACGCGCCGGCTGCATCCGCGACGCATTCGGCTGGCGTCCGCAACACCTCACGCTGCACGAAGACGATACGTTGATCGGCGCGCTGCCTCTCTACATCAAGGCCAACTCGCACGGCGAATACGTGTTCGACTGGGCCTGGGCCGACGCCTGGGAACGTGCGGGCGGTGACTACTATCCCAAGTTCCTGTGCGCGGTGCCCTACTCGCCCGTGACCGGACCGCGCCTGCTGGCCGGCAACGGGCCGGACACCGAGCAGCACCGCGCCACCCTGGCCGCCGGCTTGCGCGAACTGACCGAGCGCACCGGCCTGTCGTCCGCCCACGTCAACTTCCTGCAGGGCGATGAAACCGAAGCATTCGACGACGGCTGGCTGGCGCGTTCCGACTGGCAATTCCAATGGCGCAATCCAGGCGGCTGGCGCGACTTCCAGGATTACCTCGACGCGCTCACGCACAAGCGTCGCAACGCGATCCGGCGTGAGCGCGCGCAAGCAGTGTCGACCGGACTCGACTGCGAATTCCGCGACGGTGGATCGCTCGACGAAGGCGAATGGCGCACGCTGCACCATCTCTACACCCACACGTTCGACGAGAAAGGCAACACGCCCACGCTGACGCTGGACTTCTTCCGTCATCTGGGCGGTGCTTTCCCGCAGCGTTCGCACGTCGCATTCGCACGTCGCGCCGGCGACATCGTGGCCGGCGCGTTGTTCCTCTCCAGCCCCGACACACTTTACGGCCGCTACTGGGGCGCATTCGAACAGGCACCCGGCCTGCACTTCGAGCTTTGCTACTACCAGGGCATCGAACATTGCCTGCGCCGCGGCCTCGCCCGCTTCGAACCCGGGGCGCAGGGCCTGCACAAACTCGCGCGCGGATTCATGCCGACGCGCACGCATTCGCGCCACTACATCGCCGACCCGCGCTTGCGCGGTGCGATCCGCATCTCGCTGGCGCAAGAGACCGCATTGCTGGAAGCACGCGGCCGCGAGCTGCTCGCGCACTCCCCGTTTGCGGTGCGCGAGCCATGACGCGGATCCTGCCGCTTGAGCTATTGCCGCCCGATACCTTCCCCGATCCCGACACCGCACTGCGGGAACCGAACGGCCTGCTCGCATTCGGCGGCGACCTGTCGCCGCAGCGGCTGATCGCGGCATACTCCCGCGGCATCTTTCCGTGGTATTCCGAAGGCGATCCGCTGTTGTGGTGGTCGCCGGATCCGCGCTGCGTGTTTGCGACCGACGGTGTGCACGTTTCGCACAGCCTCGCGAAATTCCTGCGCCGATGCACCTGGCAATGGAGCGTGGACCATGCTTTCGAAGACGTGGTGCGCGCCTGCGCCGCGCCGCGCGAAAACCAGCAAGGCACCTGGATCACGCCCGACATGCAGGTGGCCTACACCAACCTGCACCGGCTCGGCTACGCGCATTCGCTGGAGATCTGGGACGACGGCAGGTTGATCGGCGGCATCTACGGTGTCTCGACCGGCCGCATGTTCAGCGCCGAATCCATGTTTTCGCGAAGCACCAATGCGTCGAAGATCGCGCTGCTGGCGCTGGCGCGGACACTCGCGGCGCGCGGATTTCCGTGGATCGACGCGCAGGTGCCCAATCCGCATCTGCTTCGCATGGGCGCACGCACGCTGCCGCGCAAGCGCTTCCTTGCGGAACTTGAGCGACTCGCCAGCGAAACGTCTTCGCACGACTGGCCGCGCGTGCTCGCGCCCGTGCGCGAATTGTCGCCGGCAAGGAAACCCGGCGACGATCGAGGCACGCGCTGAAGCTTGCCGTTCATGATGAATCGTCGTCGGCGATGTTTCTGAATTCCGGCGCCGATCGGCGTACATTGGGCGTCCCGACCACCGGAGATGCCGCCATGACCGACAAGCCCGACCCATTCAAAGCCGCGAAGGAAGCCGCCACCTCGGGACAGCGTTTCAGCCGGGGCGTGATGGATTCCGCGCAACAGATCTGGCTGGCCGGGCTGGGCGCACTGTCGCGCACCCAGCAGGAAGGTGGCAAGTTCTTCGACGCGCTGGTCGAGGAAGGCGTGCGCATCCAGGAGAAAACCCACGCCTACTCGCAGGAACAAATGAAGCAGGCACGCGCGCAGGCGACGCCCTGGGTGGAAGCCGCACGCAAACGCACCAACGCGGCGGTGGGCAAACTCGAGGAAGCCTTCGACGAACGCATCGCGCGCGCGATGAAGCGCATGAACATGCCAAGCCAGAAGGACGTCGAGAATTTATCCGCACGCGTCGATGCGCTGGCGAAGGAGATCCGCGCCAGCCGCGGTACCGGCGGCACCAAGGCCAAAGCGCGCCCCGCAAGCAAACGTGCCAAGCCGAAGACCTGAGCATCGGCCATGTCCACCGACCTGGATGACGAATTCCGGCAGGCCACCGAAGACGTCAAGCGGCTGGCGGAACGTCCCGACAACGATACGCTGCTCAAACTCTACGCGCTGTACAAGCAGGCCACCGACGGCGACGCCAGCGGGCCGAAACCGGGTTTCTTCGATTTCGTGAATACCGCCAAGTACGAGGCATGGTCGCGCCTGCGCGGCATGCGCAACGACGAGGCACGGCAGAAATACATCCAGCTGGTGCGACAACTGGGCGCGTGAATCCGGATGCCTTGAACGATCATTGCGATCCGCACGCACGGCCGCGCCGATTCGCCGGCGGCGTTGCCATTGCATGCCCTGCCCGCATTGTCACGATTCGGTCGACATGCGTGGGCAATCAGTCCTGTCGCCCTCCGAACCGACCCGGTAACCCTTGATGCTGGAGGCGCTGGCCATCGCCAACATCTCCGTTTCGACCTCGCTGATGTTGTGGTCGATCGTCGATATCAGCCGACGACCGCCGCCGATGCGGGTAATGCGGTGGGTGTGGCCGCTGACCTTCCTGTGGGGCGGCCTGTTCGCGCTGGCCATGTACCTTTGGTTCGGCCGCGCGCCGCCGCGCGATGTTTCGGACGAACCCGGACACGGACACGACCGTCGTCCGATGTGGCAAAGCGTGGCGTTGGGCGCGACACACTGCGGCGCCGGCTGCTCGCTTGCCGACCTGCTGGTCGAAGGCGGCATGTTCGTGCTGGGACTTGGCTTCGTGGTCTTCGGTCACAAGATCTTCGGCAACTGGATCGTCGATTACGCGGCCGCCTTGGTGATCGGCGTCGTGTTCCAGTACGCGGCACTGGCGCCGATGTCGCGCGAACCTGTCGCCGCGGTGGCATGGAAGGCATTCAAGTCCGATGTGCTGTCGCTGTCGTCATGGCAGGTCGGCATGTACGGATGGATGGCGATCGGCGTTTTCGTGATGTTCGGCCCTGCGCCAATGGAGCCGGATCACTGGCTATTCTGGTGGATGATGCAAGTCGCGATGCTGTGCGGTTTCATCACCGCATATCCGGTGAACTGGTTGCTGATCCGCAGCGGCGTCAAGGAAGCGATGTAGCGTTTCGATCCCCGACCACGCCGTGCCATGCCTTTTGACCCATGCCGACGCGTATCCGGCAGCTATCATGTCCAGATCATTACGGAGGGTCAGTCATGTCGTATTTCCGTTCCGCCGCCATCGCGACTTGCGTCGCCCTCGCGCTGCCGGCATCCGCGTTGGCGCCTCCCGTTTCAACCGCCGCACCAGCGACGAACACACGCGCGATGCCGTTCGGCGCCCTGCACTGGCGGTTGATCGGCCCCTTCCGCGCGGGACGCAGCCTCGCGGTCACCGGCGTGATCGGCCAGCCGAATCATTTCTACATGGGCTCGGTCGACGGCGGCGTTTGGGAAACGATCGACGCCGGGCGCACCTGGCATCCCATCTTCGACAAGGAACCGGTGGGTTCCATCGGCGCGATCGCGGTTTCGCCGTCGAACCCGAAGGTGATCTATGTCGGTACCGGCGAATCCGACATGCGCTCGGACATCGCCCAGGGCGACGGCATGTACAAGTCCACCGATGGCGGCAAGACCTGGACGCACATCGGGCTCGCCGACACCCGGCAGATCGCGATGATCCGGGTCGATCCGCGCAACCCGGACCGGGTGTTCGTGGCGGCGCTCGGCCATCCTTACGCCCCGAACGCCGAACGCGGCGTGTTCCGTTCACTCGATGGCGGCAAGACCTGGAAGAAGATACTGGGCCCTGACGACAACACCGGCGCCATCGACCTGATCTTCAAGCCAGGCGACGCCAACACCCTTTACGCAGCGCTTTGGCAGACCCGCCGCCCGCCGTGGAACGTCTATCCGCCTTCCAGCGGCCCCGGATCCGGACTGTACAAGTCGACCGACGGTGGCGACACCTGGACGCACCTCGAAGGCCACGGCTTTCCCTCGAAGGGACTTGGCCGGATCGGTGTCGCCATTTCCGCTGCCGCGCCCGACCGCATTTATGCGATCGCCGACGCCGACGACGGTGGCCTGTACCGCTCGGACGACGCCGGCAAGACGTGGAAGAAAATGTCCGGCGACCAGCGCATCTGGCAGCGTGGCTGGTACTTCAGCCAGATCACCGCCGATCCCGCGAATCCCGATCGCCTGTATGCGATGAACACCATCGAGCTGCGTTCGGACGACGGCGGCAGGAACTTCGTTCCCGTGAAGGGCGACCAGACCGGCGACGACTACCATGAACTGTGGATCGATCCGGCCAATCCCGCCCGCCAGATCATGGGTTCGGACCAGGGCGCGGCGGTCACGGTCAACGGTGGCAGGACCTGGTCGAGCTGGTACAACCAGCCAACCGCGCAGATCTACCACGTGAGCGTGGACAACCGGTTTCCCTACCGCGTGTACGGCGCGCAGCAGGATTCCGGTGCGGTCGGCGTGCCCAGTCGCTCGGCGTACGACCCGACCATCAGCATGGAGCAGTTCCACGAAGTCACCGCCGGCGGCGAGAGCGGCATGATAGCGCCGGACCCGGACGATCCCGACGTCGTCTACGGCGGCACGGTCGACAGGCTGGACCTCAAGACCCAGCAGACGCGGAGCATCGACCCGACGCTCGCGGATCCCGACATCTACCGGCATGCATGGACGCTGCCGCTCGCCTTCAACGCGGTCGACCACGGCATCCTGTACTTCGGCAACCAGCGCCTCTGGCAGACCCGCGACGGCGGCGAGCACTGGACCGCGATAAGCCCCGACCTGTCGCGGCCCGATCCGGGGACGCCGGCCAACCTCGATCCATCCACGGTCGCGGACAACCTGCACCAGGGCCCCCGCCGCGGTGTGGTGTACGCCATCGGCTCGTCGCCACTCGACGCCAAACTGCTTTGGGCCGGCACCGACGACGGTTTGATCTGGCGCACCGACGACAGTGGCGCGCACTGGAGCAACGTGACACCAAAACAGCTCACCGCATGGTCGAAGATCGGCAATATCGAGCCCTCGCACTTCGACAAGTCGACGGCCTTCGCCTCCGTCGACCGCCATCGGATCGACGACCGCAAGCCCTACATCTACCGCACCAGCGACGGTGGCAAGACATGGCAGTTGGTCGTCGACGGGATTCCTGATGGTGACTTCGTCAACGTGGTGCGCCAGGACCCGGTCAACAGGAACTTGCTCTACGCCGGTACCGAGGGCGGCATGTTCGTGTCCTTCGACGACGGCGGCCATTGGCATTCGCTGCAGCAGAACCTTCCGCACACTTCGGTGCGCGACATCGTCGTCAAGGACGCCGACCTGGTGATCGCCACCCATGGGCGGGGTTTCTGGATCATGGACGACATCTCGGCGCTCAGGCAGATGGCCGCCTATCCGTCCAATTGGCAGACGCGGCTGTACCAGCCCGAAGCCGCGTATCGAGTACGCACACCCGGATTCACGGGCACGCCGATGCCGAAGGACGAACCCACTGCCGAAAACCCGCCATGGGGCGCGTACATCGACTACTCGCTGGCCACGACGCCGACCCGGCCGATCGAGGTTTCGGTCTACGACGCCAACGGCAAGCTTGTGCGGCACTATTCCAGTGCCGACAAGGCGCCGCACTACGACCTCGGCAAGGTCAATGCGGTGCCGGTGTGGCTGGACCATCCGGTGACGCTGCAGGCCACGCCCGGCCTGCATCGCTTCATCTGGCCGTTGCGATACGCGCCGCCCGCGGCGCTCGCGGGCGGCAGTGCCTGGAAGGACGGCGTGTGGGCGCCGCCGGGCCAATACACCGTGAAGCTCACGGTGGACGGCAAGACTTATAGCCAGCCACTGACGGTCATGCACGATCCGCGCGTCACGATCCCGGCCGATGCCTACGTCCAGCAGTTCAAACTGGCGCGCAAGGTCGAGGCCGACCAGGCCAGGCTCGCGACCGCGACGCAAGAAGCCGACGCATTGCACAAGGCACTGGGCAAGGCCCGCAAGGGCGCAAGCGGCGAGCTGCTGAAATCAATCGATGCGCTGGATGCGGAAGTGGTCGCAGCGGCACACATCGTCGAGATCCCCAACCACTTCAATGCCTGGTCCGTGCCGCCGGACAATGTCCGGAGCTTCAGCTACCTCACCACGGCTTTCAGCGGCCTGATGCAGGCGGTCGACGGCGGCGCCGACGCCGCACCATCGGCCGACGCGCGAACGGGCTACGCGAAACTCGGCGGCTTGCTGGATGCGTCGTTGCAAAAATGGAACGCGCTGAAAACGAGCCAGCTTCCTGCGCTTGATGCCAAACTGAAAGCTTCCGGAAAGGCGCCAATCACGCTCAAGTAGTATGTCGCATACGTCGCGTCATGCACCCCGTGCGGTGCATGACGCGGCAGAAGGCTTGCAGGCACGACCATTCCGTACCCGTGGCCGGCACGGGATCCATCTTACTTTTGGCACTCCCGTGCATGCCATGCCGGGTTTAGCCTCAATCCTTTTTCGCCGTGAGGGGTGATCGAGATGCGAATTCCACTGACTGTTGCCGCCTGCCTGGCACTGGCCGTCACCGGTGCCGCCTCTGCTGCGGCAAAGCCGTCCGGACCGTTCGCAAACCTGAAGTTCCGCAATCTGGGCCCCGCCGTTTCCGGAGGTCGCGTCAGCACCGTGACGGGCATTCCAGGCAACCCCGACACCTATTACGTCGGCACTGCCGGCGGCGGCCTGTGGAAGACCACCGACGGCGGCATCAAGTGGGACAACCTCTTCAAGCACGGCGACAGCTCCTCGATCGGCGCCGTCGCGCTGGCACCCTCGAATCCCAAGGACATCTGGCTCGGTACCGGCGAAGCCAACCCGCGCAACGACGTGCTGCTCGGGCATGGCGTGTATTTCTCGTCCGACGGCGGCAAGACCTGGAAATTCAAGGGGCTGAAAGACGCCGGGCAGATTTCCAACATCGTCGTGAACCCGACCGACCCGGACACGGCGTACGTCGCGGTGCTCGGCAACCCCTGGAAACCAAGCGACACGCGTGGCGTGTTCATGACCACGGACGCCGGCAAGCACTGGAACAAGGTGCTGTACGTCAACGACACCACCGGTGCCAGCGACGTGGAGATGGACCCGTCCAATCCGAAGGTGCTGTACGCCGGCATGTGGACCGTCCAGCGCAAGCCATGGACGCTGCTCAACGGTAGCCCGGCCGGCGGCATCTGGCGTTCGCAGGACGGCGGCCGTACCTGGAACAAGCTCGCGGGCGGCCTGCCCACCGCTATGCCGACCGACCGCGTGAAGATCGCGATCGCGCCATCCGCGCCCGACACCCTGTACGCAACGATGGCCACGCAGAAGTGCATCCTGTGGGGCAGCACCGACGCGGGCGACCACTGGAAGTGCATCAGCAACAACCACGACCTCTCGGTGCGAATGTTCTATTTCAGCTCGATGGCGGTCGCGCCGAACGATCCCAAGACGATCTACTTCAGTTCCTTCCACCTGATGAAATCCACCGACGGCGGCAAGACCGCCAAGGTCATCGACCACGACGTGCACGTGGATCATCATGCGATCTGGATCGATCCGAAAAACCCCAAGCGCATCATCCAGGGCAATGACGGCGGTGCCTTCCTCAGCGTGAACGGCGGCAAGACCTGGCGCGCGTTCAACAACCTGCCGATCGCCGAGTTCTACACCGTCGCGATTTCCAATACCCAGCCGTTCGGCGTGTGCGGCGGCATCCAGGACAACAACGCCGCCTGCGGGCCATCCAACAGCCTTTCTTCCAATGGCATCTGGGGTGCCGACTGGTGGAACCCTTCCGGCGGCGACGGTACCTACGTGGTGCCCGCGCCGTCCGAACCCGCGATCGTTTACGGCGCGTCGCAAACCGCGTATGCATCGCGCATCGATACGCGCAACTGGACCCAGACCTTCATCCGGCCGAGCCTGGCGAGTTCCGGCGACACGCCGATCTCTAGCTTGAAGTACCGCTACAACTGGGCCGCGCCCATCGCCGTATCACCGAACGACGCGAATACCGTTTACGTCGGTGCCAACGTGCTGTTCAAGTCCACCGACGGCGGCGCCAACTGGACGGCGATCTCGAAAGACCTCACCCGCGACATCAAGGCCCACCAGCCGATCGCGGGCGGCCCGGTTTTCCACGACATCTCCACCGCCGAAAACACCGACACCATCCTGTCGATCTCGATCGCCCCGAGCGATCCGAACGTGATCTGGGTCGGCACCGACGACGGACTGGTGTGGGTCACCAGGGACGGCGGTGCGAACTGGACCAATGTTTCGGCCGGTCTGCCGCAGGCGGTATCGCTGGGGCGCATCTACCAGATCGGGGTGTCGCCGTTCGATGCCGGTACCGCCTACATCGCGGTCGACGGCCACATGCTCGGCGACGAACATCCCTACGTGCTCAAGACCCGCGACTACGGCACGCACTGGCAGAGCATCGCCAACGGCCTGCCGGACGATTATTCAGCGGTCGTGGTGCGCGAGGATCCGAACGCAAAGGGCTTGCTCGCGCTTGGAACCATGCGTGGTCTTTACCTGTCATTCGACGACGGCGCGCACTGGCAGCCGATGACCGCCAACCTGCCGACCATGGCGGTGTGGGACCTGAAGTTCACCAAGTCGCCGCACGACCTGGTGCTGGCGACCCACGGCCGCGGCCTGTGGATCCTCGACAACCTGGAAGCGCTGGAGCAGTGGCAGCCACGCGTCGCCGATGACGCCTTCCACCTGTTCCCTGCCTCGCAAGGCATCGAGTGGCAGACCTTCGACGGCCGCAACATCGGTCCCGCACCCGGCGACCACAGCGCGCCGAACCCGCCCAGCGGTCCCGTGATCGCCTATTCGCTGGCGAAAGCCATCACCGTTCCGAAGGGTTGTGCCGCGGAAGAAAAGAAGAACGACAAATCGAAGCAGGGCAAAGACAAGAAGAAAGCGCACGAGCCGCCGTTCGATGCGTGCAATCCCGTCACCATCACCATTACCGACAGCGCTGGCAATACGGTGGCGAGCTTCCGTGGACCGGGGAAGGCCGGCATCAACGACGTGTCCTGGAACATGCACTATGCAGGTATCAAGAAACTGCCGAAATCGATGCGCCCGCAACGTGAGCACGAAAGCCACGAACCGGACGGGCCGATCGCGCTGCCGGGCACATACCGGGCGACCGTGAAGGCGGACGGCCACAGCGACAAGGCAACCTTGCAGGTCGTCGGCGATCCACGCGTCAACACGCCGATGAGCGTGCAGCGCGCCGCATTCGAAGCCGGGATGAAACTGCGTGGCGAAGCGGCAGCCACCGTTGCCGTGATCGGCCGTACGCACGACATGCTGGACGCACTCGACAAGCTGCTGGCGTCGACGTCCAATGCCGCGGCCGGCAGCGACAAGGCGGCCCTGCACGCCAGCGCGGCGGCACTGAAGCAGCAACTGGGCGATTTCGCCGGCAACTTCTACAACCCGCACGTGCAATACAACGTGCCGGAGGATGACCTGCACTTCCTGCCGCCCTGGGGCATGAAATTCCTCGGGCTCTACGGGCTTGCCGGCCAGATGGGACCGAGCCAGGCGCCGAACGCGGAGCAGCAGCAATACATCGCGAAGATGGCGTCGCAGTTGCAACCCCTGCTCGACCAGTACAACGGCTCGCTGCGCCAGGCCGTGGAGAAGTTCAACGCGCAGGCCAAGCAGGCCGGCGAGAAGCCGTTGCCGCTCGGCGAACCGGTCAAGGTCGGCGACCCGAAGCTGCTGGCGAACATCTGATCGATCCCGTCACCCACGGCCCGCACGCTCCCCCGCGTGCGGGCCGTTTTCATCCTGCGCACCGTTCGATGACGATGGCGCGCCTCGTGCGCCGCGGGTAAACGCATGGCCTATGGCGTTGCGCTGTCGACATCGGCATCATTTCCTGCCCCCCCTTCCAGACCCACCATGCCGACCCCCGCAATACCACGATCGCGCTTGGCGATCGCACTGGCACTGGCCACCGGCCACGCCGCTGCGCAGGCCACGAACAATGCGAGCTCCGACACCGGCGCCCAGACCACGCAGACCTTGCCGACCATCAACGTCAAGGGCAAGAAAGCCCTACGACTGGCGCAAGTACGTCAAGGCCAAACTCAAACATCAGATGCCGGAAGTCGATGGCGCCCGGATCACCGTGACCAAGAAGACCACGGTGACGCACCTCGACACGCAACCCACCGTGATCGACAACAACCTGCAGCAATTGCTGGCACGCACGCCGGGCGTGGTGGTGTCGCAGCAACCGACGCCGACCCAGTTCAACCTGAGCTACCGCGGCCTCGGCAATCCGCAGGAATCGGAATACATGCTGGTGATGCAGGACGGCATTCCGCTGGAATCCGACTGGATCGGCTTCCCGACCCTGTACGCGATGCCGCTGTCGCAAAGCCTGTCGGAGATCCAGTTGATCCGTGGCGGTTCCAGCCTGCTGTACGGACCGGAACCCGCGCCGGTGCTGAACCTGGTTTCCAAACGGCCGACGCCGGGTACCCCGTTCTCGGCCAGCACCGAACAAGTCGATCGGCGGCAACGGCCTGTATTCCACCTACAACGTGGTGCAGGGCAGCGCCGGCAAGTGGACCTGGCGCGCCGACGCCGGCTACGTGCGCAGCGATGGCACCCGTCCGAACGCGCAATCGCAGATGCGCCAGGCCGACCTGTACGTCGAATACCGCCCCGACGACAAACAGTATTCATGGCTGGACATCCACGCGATCGACGCCGATTCCGGCGATCCGGGTCGCCTCAGCTATCCACAATGGCAGGCCGATCCGCGCGCCACGCCGACGCCGTGGAACCGCGACTGGGTGGATCGCTACCAGATCGTGCTGGGACACCAGCAAGAATGGGGCGATGGCTGGTTGTTCATCGGCAAGTTGTGGGCGACCTACCAGGCCCAGGACAGCCGTGGTGCCAATGGCGCGCTGCCGCCGCAACCGCCGCCATCCAGCACCACGCTGCAGAGCGAGCAGTACCGCACCCAGGGTATGGACTTGCGCGTGCGCAAGAAGTGGGGCCACGGCAACGCGTTCACCGCCGGCGCCGTGCTGTTCCACGGCAACGATCCGTGGCGGCAGTGGACGTTCTCGAACCTGTACGTTGATCGCTACGCACGCGATGGCGTGCCGCGCCTCGATCAGAAGCGCGAGTCGGACTACTACTCGGTGTTCGCCGAAAACGTGTTCCGCCTGCCGCACGAAATCCACATCGTGCCTTCGATCCGGCTCGAGAAGGAACGCGTCGCGGTCAGCGAAACCGTACGACCGCCATTCCTGTCGCGTCCGCTGATCAACGAATCCGACACCCGCACGGTGCCGCTGTTCGGGCTCGGCATCGGCAACGATTTCGGGCACGGCAACGAGACCTACCTCAACGTGTCCAAAGGCTGGCGGCCGTTGCGCTACTTCGACATGGCCTCGCCGTTCGCCAACGTGGTGCCGGGCAACGCGCCCAACCCGCAGACCGCGATTTCGTGGGAGGCCGGCGTGCACGGCGTGCCCGTGACCGGCCTGTACTACGACGTAAGCGTGTTCTGGATCGACTTCAAGAACCGCATCGAGGCCCAGCACATCAACGCCACCGACGTGATCGAGGTCAACAGCGGCGACACCCGCAACCGCGGCTTCGAGGGCGAGATCGACTACGACTTCTTCGCCGACACGCCGTTGGCCAACCAGGGCCAGCACCTCGACGCATTCGCGAACCTGAGCCTGCTCAACGCGCGTTTCACCCGCAGCGTGATCCCCGGCCAGGTCGGCAAGATCCCCGCCTATGCGCCCCGCTACCTCGCCAAGGCCGGCGTGAACTGGCGCATCGACAAACGCGTGAAGGTCGGCTCTGAGCGTGGTCTCTTCCGCCGCGCAATACTGGCAGGATTCGGATGCGCCATTCGGCAGCGGCGCCACCTACATCCCGGCAAAGATTCCCGCCTTCACGATCGCCGACCTCGCGGCCGACTGGCAAATCAACCCGTGGCTGAAACTGCTGGGTGGCGTCAGCAACCTCACCGACCGCAAGTACTACGACCGCGTGTGGATGACCGGCCTCGAACCCGCCTACGGACGCACCTGGTACGCCGGGTTCGAGTTGAAGATGTAACGATCCCGGGCGGCGCAAAAGCCCGCGTCTTCACGCGGGCAGGCCGAGTTGCCGCAGCCAGCGATAATGCGAAGCAATGGCGGCGCCGAACGTGGGTTGCTCGCGGTAGCTGACACCGAACTCGCGGCACGCGTCTTTCACCACGCGCGCCACCGCGGGATAGTGCACGTGCGAAATGCGCGGAAACAGGTGGTGCTCTACCTGGAAATTCAGGCCGCCGATCATCCAGCCGAGCACGCGGTTGCCACGGGCGAAATTCACGGTGGTTTCGATCTGGTGGATCGCCCATGGCGTGTCCATCTGCGTGCTGCCCGCATTCGGCGCGGGAAAGGCCGCTGCTTCCACCACGTGCGCCATCTGGAATACCAGCGCCAGCAGCACGCCGGCGACGCACGCCGTCATGGCGTAGAAGACCAGTACGGTGCCGAGCGGATGGAACAGCAGCGGCACGCCGAAAGCCAAGGCGACAAACGCCAGCTTGCCGAACACGAACACCGCCAGATCCGCACCGCGCGGCCGCGCGAACGGGCGCCGGCCGATGGTGCCCGTGATCACGTCGCGGAAATCGTCATAGAAGTGCCAGCGAATGACGACCACGCCATACAGCAGCCACAGGTAGAAATGCTGCCAACGATGCCAGGGTCGCCGGCGCTGCTCCGGCGAAAGCCGCGCCAGCGCGCCGAGATCGATATCGCTGTCGTGGCCGGCGACGTTGACCCAGGTGTGGTGGAAGCGGCCATGCTTCCATTGCCATACGTACGAACTGCCGCCGATCACGTCGACCGTCATCGCCAGCGCCCGGTTGATCCAGCGCCGTTCCGACCAGGCCTGGTGGCCGCCATCGTGCATGATGTTGAAGCCGATGCCGGCGGTCGCGGTTCCCAGCAGGATGCTCAGCAACACGGCCTGCCAGATGCTGGTGGCGAAGAACACCAGCGCCACGTAGGTGAGCACGAACACACCCAGGATGATCGCGGCCTTCAGGTACATCCTGGCGCTGTCGCGCTGGTTGCAGCCCCTGCTCACGAAGTCGGCGTCGACCCGCCTGCGCAATTCCTGGTGGAAGGTATTGTCGCCGCTGAATTTCAGCGGCTTGTCACGGGCACGAAATGGCGCCGCGGCCCGGTTAGAGCGCGGTGACGAAGCGACAGGCATGGATAACGCTCGCGGACTGCGGAAGCCGACACCATAGCGCGTCATGCATGACGCGAGCGTTACGCGTGCCGCGCACGGGCCGCCATGATGTCGGCCCGCGACGAACAAAGGATCGAAGCGCTGCGCGTCAGCCGACTTCGGCGTCAGCCATACTGTTCAATTCCTGCAGCACCCCATCCGGAAGCACCAGCGCATCCGCGGCCAGGTTCTCGTGCAAATGCGCCAGCGACGACGTGCCGGGAATCAGCAACACGTTGGGTGCACGCTGCAACAGCCACGCCAGCGCCACCTGCATCGGCGTGGCGTCGAGCCGGTCGGCGACACCCGACAGCGTCGACGACTGCAACGGGGTGAAGCCGCCGAGCGGGAAGAACGGCACGTAGGCAATGCCGTCGCGCGCGAGGTCGTCGATCAGCGCATCGTCGTCGCGGTGGATCAGGTTGTAGTGATTCTGCACGCACACGATTTCGCCCATGCGGCGGCCTTCTGCCACCTGTTCCGGGCTGACGTTGCTCAGGCCGATGTGGCGCACCAGGCCCTTGCGCTGAAGTTCCAGCATCACCGTGAGCGGCGCCTCGATGGAACCTCCAACCAGGCCATGCCCATGGATGCGCAGGTTGACCACCTCCAGCGCGTCCAGCCCCAGGTTGCGCAGGTTGTCGTGCACCGCCCGGGTCAATTCCTGCGGCGCGGCAGCCGGCAACCAGGAGCCGTCATCGCCCCGCTTGGCTCCGACCTTGGTGACGATGACAAGGTCGTCGGGATACGGATGCAGCACGTCGCGGATAAGCCGATTGGTGACGTAGGGACCGTAGAAGTCGCTGGTGTCGATGTGGTTCACGCCGCTGTCGACGACCTCGCGCAACACCGCGCGTGCGCCATCCGGATCTTTCGGCGGCCCGAATACGCCGGGGCCGGCCAGTTGCATCGCGCCGTAACCCATGCGCCTGACCTCGCGGTCGCCAAGACGGTAGGTGCCGGATCGATCGATACTGGACATCGCTTTCTCCTCAAATGGTCGAGCATACCGCGTGCCGCGGCCCGCCCGTTCAGGCAAATCGCCAAGTGGTGCAGCCGGCCCCGCGAAAACGCCATGCGGGGCCGTGCATTGGCACGACAGTTGCATCGAATCCAGCATGTACAAGCCAAGCGAAAGCGTGGAGACGGCGATGGAAACGGGAATCGACGCCAGGCAGATCGAACGCGTGCTCAGCCATCTGGCGCGGCTGAAGCATCGCAGTGATGAACAGGCCGACACGCTGGAAGACCTCAGGCCGTCATGGCTAGGGCTGGACGCGTGGGAAATCGTCCTGGAAGACCTCGAAACCCAGCATTACCGCCGCGGACGCCCCTGCGCCCCACGGCTGCAGTTGGTGCGCTGAGCACGGTCCACCGGCATGTCCCTTACCCGCTCCCGCAACCCGCATCGCCCACGCCGCAACCGCCTGCGCGAGCACATCCTCGGCGTCATCTCCTTGGCTGCCCATCTGCGCGCAGCCGCAACGATCGGTTGAGTTTCGCCGCCCGTTACACCGGCACCTCGCCCTGCGAAATTGATATCGCCCCACTTTGGTGGATAACGCATCCGGCGTGCACGCATTCGCGCACTGCGCGTAACGGCCAAGTGGCTGTTGACGTGAAGGATTCCGCCGATTGCGACGAACTCCGCCGCGCGCGATACTCGGTGCAACACCCCATCATGGGGCAGAATTAGCGTTAGGGCCAAGATGGCAGTTGTCGATCACTCTCTTGCATCATTCCATTTCGCCGGTGACGACCTCGTACCCGAAGAGGTCACGGCGCTAATGCAGGCAACACCAACCGAGGCTCATGCGAAAGGCGATAGCATCGTTTCAAAATCAACTGGTACCACACGCATAGCTCGCACTGGCAGTTGGACCATCGAGGCCGCGCGTCGCGCACCAGAAGACCTTGAGAGTCAGGTCCTCGAGGTACTGGATCGCTTGCCAAGCGACCCTAAAATCTGGGAGGCGCTTGCCAAGTTCCAGCCTCACTTCTTCTGCGGTATTTTCATGGGCAGTGGCAACGATGGCATGGATTTGTCGGCCAAAGTGCTATTGGCGCTTGGCCAGCGCGGCATCAGCTTGGGCCTGGATATTTATGATGCAAACGACTGAGAGCTTGGCCCTAACATTTCGGTCAACCGGACGCTCACCCGCTAAGCGGATTCGCGCCGGTTACTTCAAGCGTTAGCGCTCATGTTCAGACTCGTCGCTATTCTGTGTATGTTGCTGCTCGCTCTGCCTTGTGCAGCTTCTGACGGGCAGATGCAGCAGCTTCTTAACATTGGCATCAACCTGGCTGCGGCGCGGCTCAAGCAACCGGGAAACCTCTGCACGAAGGCCGTAATACCCAAAAGCGATTCAATGCGCGTCTCACAGCTTCTCGCGACGATCGATACCGTAGGGCTCAAAGACGAGCTTGGCAACTCTCCGGCGTACTACGCAGCCATGGTCGACGACACGGTTCAGCTCAAGCGGCTGCTCAATCTGGGTTACAGTGCTTCGGGGCCACTCGGTTCGCTACTAAACGCAGCGGCATACTGGAACTCAGTGAAGGCAGCCAGCCTACTTTTAGGCCGTGGGCTGGATCCAAATGCTCTCAATAGTTCAGGCAGCACCCCGTTACTGGTCGCGGTTGGCGAGGGCGGTCCGGACGTAGCCCGGCTCTTGCTCCAGCATGGGGCTCGCCCTTCTGCACGGGACTTACGCTACGCACTCATCTGCAAAAATCAGAGTGTCGTTGATCTTCTTGTCCAGTCAGGCGCAGAAATAGATGCGGGCGCACGCCGCTTGGCCAACAAATACAATTTACATTTGCCGCCAACAGGCCGTAGCTTCAAGTTTGAAGTGCACAATTGATTAGTCTTGGCCGGGTTGCTCCTCGGGCGTTTCGAATCCCAATCGTTCTCCATGTCGATGACGTGGCACAGCCGCGAATCGGACGCGAGCATCTTTGCGACCGGCCAGAACGCAGTTGCCGTTTGGTGGCATACTTTAGGGATGAAGTACGGGCTTGCCATGCTTTGCCTGCTTTGCGCCAGCGCGGCCGTTCCGGCGGCTGCGCAAACCCTGCCCGCGCAAGACTGGCCGGTGTTCGGCGGCAACGTGCAAAGCACCAGCGCCAACCCGATGCCCACCGGCATCACAGCCGCCAATGTCGCCCACCTCGTGCGCCGGCAGGTGAAGCTGGACGGCACCGTGGATGCCAGCGCCATTTACCTGCACGGTGTCCGCATCCACGGCGCGCGCCACGACGCCATCTTCGCCACCACGACTTACGGCAAGACGCTGGCGATCGATGCCGACAGCGGCGCCGTGCTGTGGGAGTACACGCCGGACAGCTACCAGAAGCTGGCGGGTACGTACCGGATCACCAACACCACGCCCGTGGCCGGTCTCGAGCGGCAATTCATCTACGCCGCGTCGCCCGACGGTTACGTGCAGAAGCTGGCCGTCGGCGATGGCCACGTCGTCTGGCGCACGTCCATCACCCGGCTGCCCGAACGGGAGAAGATGGATTCGCCGCTGAAATTCTTTCGCGACCGCGTGATCGCGGTGACCGCCGGCTACATCGGCGACCAACCGCCCTACCAGGGCCACGTCGCCATCCTCGACGGCAAATCCGGCAAGTTGTTGCACGTATGGAACTCGCTGTGCAGCGATCGCAGCGGATTGTTGCAGCCCGCCTCTTGCCCGCACAGCGATTCGGCTATCTGGGGACGCGGCGGCGCGGTGATCGATCCCGTCAGCGGCGACATCTTCGTCGCCACCGGCAACGCCGACTGGAACGGCACGACGAACTGGGGCGATGCGGTCGTCTGGCTGAGTCCCGATGCCGCGAAGATGCTGGGCAACTACACGCCGGCCAATACCGCGGCCCTGAATGCGGACGACCAGGACCTCGGTTCGACGTCGCCGGTACTGCTGGGTGACGACCTGATCGTCCAGGGCGGCAAGGATGGCAAGATCCGCCTGCTCAGCCGCAAGGCGATCGCCGGCACCACGCCGCACAAGGACCACGAGTTGCAGATCGTGGCCACGCCGGGCGACACGGATCTGTTCACCCAGCCGGCGACCTGGCAGCACGACGGCCACACCTGGATGTTCGTTGCCGACAACAAGGGCACCGCGGCCTGGAAGCTGGAGAGCGGCAAGCTCCGGCAGGCGTGGACCAACGACACCAGCGGCACCAGTCCGTTCGAGGCAGGCGGCCTGCTGTTCGTGTATGCGCGCGAAGGCGGATTGAACGTGTACCAGGCGACGTCGGGCCAACGCATCACTACGTTGCCCTGCGGTCCGGGCCACTGGAACAGCCCGATCGTGCTGCAGGGCAAGATCATCCTTCCCGAGGGCAACGCCAACGATCACGCCACCCGCGGCGTGCTGGATATCTGGAGTCTGCCCGGCAGCCGTTAGCCGGCGTTGCCCGACCTGCCCACTTCAACGCTCGCCTTTTTCCCGCTGGACCGCCTCGATCGCCTTGGCCACATCGTGCTCGCGTTCGCTCGGCGCGGCGGCGAGTCCGGCGCGGGCGCCTTCGCGGTCGGCGACGTTGCGGTTCTGGCTGAGTTTGTAGCGGCCGATCAGGTTTTCGATTTCGAGTTCGATGCCGACGATGTGGTGCATCTGTTCCCGCACGTAATCATCGGGCGCGTCGCTGATGCGCCAGCGGTGTTCGCGCCGTGCCTCGTTGCGGTCGACCAGGCGTGTCAACAGATCGTGCAGACGGGCTTCGTCGTCGAAGGCCGTGAGCCGGCCCCGCGCCTCGACGGCGAGGTAATCCCAGGTCGGCACCTGGCGCGGATCATCGCGCTTGCCGGGATACCACGACGGCGACACGTAGGCGTGCGGACCCTGGAGCACCACCAGCGCATCGGCGCCGCCTGCGGGCACTTGCCATTGCGGATTGTGGCGCGCGATATGCCCGACGAGGACGCCGTGCGGTCCGCGCGCGGCGTCGAGTTCCCACGGCAGGTAACTGGTCGCGAAGCCGTCGGCCTTGCGCGTCACCAGCAACCCGAAATGCAACGCGCGGATCGCCGTGTGCAGGACATCGTCGCGCTCTTCGCGGAAGGCGGGGCCGGGATAGGTCATGCGCGCGGCGTGCCGGCGAGTGTTGTCAGCGGCGCGGCGGGGTGCGGATGAATTCGCCTTCGTGCTGGCGGTCCCACAGCCGCAGTTCTTCGCGCAGGCCCGCGATGCGCTGGCGGCCGAGCGTGTTGCGATCCTCGTCCAGCAGTTCGCCGCCCAGCAGTTCGGCGATGCGCTGCGCGGCTGGCAGCATCGCATCCCACGCATCCAGCGCCGACACCGGACCGGGCAAGGTGGCGAAGAAGGTCACGCCCGGTGTCTGCAATTCGCCGATGCGCCCCATGTCGAAATAGCCGGGCTTGATCATGTTGGCCATGCTGAAGACCGGGCCGGCTTCGGGCCGGCCATCGGCCAGCCGATGGAAGATGTGCATGGCGCCGAAATGCAGGCCGGCCTTTTCGGCCGCGACCACGATTTCGCTGCCGCCAAAGGTTTCGTCCTCCGGCGCGGCCACGAACAAGGTGACGATGCGGTCGACCGGAAGGTCCGGCGACCGCCGGCCGGCACCGGACGACTCCCTAGGCGGCGGCACATCGGCATTGCGGCGGCGATCCGAAGCCACGGTTGCGCCGAGTCGGTCGAGTTCGCGCTTGAGGTCGACCTCCAGTTCGCCCTGCTCGGGCGGGCCCGCGCCTTCGCCTTCGCCGGCCTCGGCGCCGGTATCGCCGAGCATCGGTTCGATCCGCTCGGCACCGCGCTTGCGCGGCATCAGGCGCCGGCCCTGTCCCGGCTGGCGCGGGCGGCCGAAGAAATAGATCGCGACCAGGATCACCACGCCGATCACGGCAATGATGATGCGCAGGGTCATGGGCGAGATGGCGTCGGCATTCACGGAACGGACTTTAGCAAACCCCGGCAGATTTGCGCAGCAGGTTATCCCCGGCTTTTGCGGAAGACCTGTTTTGCAGATTCCGCAGACGTATCGGCAAGCCTGTCGAAGTGCGGACGATGGCGGGTACGAATCACCTCAGGCGGCGACGCCAGCCAGCCTGGTGGCTTCCGACAAGTCCACCTGCACCAGCCGCGATACGCCCGGCTCGCGCATGGTCACGCCACACAACTGCTGGGTGATCTCCATGGTCGCCTTGTTGTGCGTGACCACGAGGAACTGCACCTTTTCGGACATGTCGCGTACCAACTGGCCGAAACGGCCGATGTTGCCCTCGTCCATCGGCGCGTCCACCTCGTCCAGCAGGCAGAATGGCGCCGGGTTGAGGTTGAAGATCGCGAACACCAGCGCCACCGCGGTCATCGCCTTTTCGCCGCCGGAGAGCAGCGAAATATGGCTGTTCCGCTTGCCCGGCGGGCGCGCCATCATGGTGACGCCGGCGCTGAGCAGGTCGTCGCCGGTCAGTTCAAGGTAGGCGTGGCCGCCGCCAAACAGCTTCGGGAACAGGCCCTGGAATCCGGCGTTGACGCGCTCGAAGGTTTCCTTGAAGCGATCGCGGGTTTCGCGGTCGATCTTGCGGATCGCGTTTTCCAGCGTCTCCAGCGCGGTGGTGAGGTCGGTCATCTGCGCGTCGAGGTATTCCTTGCGCTGCGCGGCCTCGGCATGTTCGGAAATCGCCGCGAGATTGACCGGTTCCAGCCGCGCGATGCGGGCCTCGAGGTCGGCGATCTTGTCCTGCCACGCCGCCGGCTGCACTTCGTCGGAGAGATTCGGCCAGCAGCGGCTCGATCTCCAGCCCCGCTTCGCGGATCGCCTCGGCGAGCTGCTCGGCGCGCAGGCGATGGCCCTGCTCTTCCAGGCGCAGTTGTTCCAGCGCATCGCGTTCGCCGGCCATGGCCTGCTCGGCGGCGTGGCGCGCGTGTTCGCGCTCCTGCAGCGCGGCGGCGGAGCCTTCCAGCGTGCGGCGCGCCTCGACCATCTTGCGATCGACCTGCAAACGTTGGTCGAGGCAGACTTGGCGCTGCTTGTCCAGTGCTGCGATCGGATCGCCGCCTGCGGCAAGGCGCGCGTCGAGGTCGGCGCGGTGTTTGGCAAGCTGCTCGCGCTGTGCATGCATGCGCGACAGCGATTGTTCCAGCGCGGCCAGCGTGACGCGCCTGGATTCCAGCGCGATCGCGTGGCGGTGGGCGGCGTCGGAGGCTTCCTGCGCGTCGGCGCGTGCGGCTTCGCGGCGTTCCAGCAATTGCCGACGCTCGGTTTCCAGTGCGACGCGGGCCTGCTCGTGCTCGCCCATGTTGGCGACCGCGGCCTGCATGCGCCCGCGCGCGGCCTGCAGCAACTGCTCGTTTTCCGCCAGCGTCTTCTCGATGTCGGCGTGCTCGGCATCGATCGTGGCCAGCCGTGCCCTGGCGCTGTCGATGCGGCCCTGCCGACTCTGCATTTCGCCAGCCAGCTCCGAAACGCGTCGATGCGCGTTGTACAGGTCGCGTTGCGCGTCGTCGCGGGACTGCTCGGCTGCGCGCCGCTGGTCGCGCACGTTGGCCTGGTGTTCCTGCAACTCGGCAATGCGCTTTTCGACGGCGGCCAGTTCCGCGGCGGCGTCCTGCAACTCGCGTTCGCGGCTGAGCACCCCGACCTGGCCGCCTTCGGCCCGCCGCACGCGCGCGAATCCGGCGCCCAGCCACACGCCGTCACGGGTGATCACGGTATGCCCCGGCGCCAGCGTCGGCGCCATGGCGCGCGCCTCGCCCAGCGTGGCAACGGTGCGTACCTGCGCCAGCAACGCGCGCGCCGTGTCCGGTCCGCGCACTTTTTCCGCAAGCGTGCCGGCCACATCGGCGAGCGCGAGCCCGCCATTGCCGACCAGCGTGACGTCGGCGCCGGCGATGCCCGCGAACTCTTCCGCGAACGTCAACGGGTCATCGACCAGCACGCCTTCGAGCACGCCGGCCAACACGGTTTCAACTGCACGGTCCCAGCCGTCATCGACCTCCAGGCGCGCACCCAGCCGTTCGCCATCGGCCAGCCCGATCTGCTGCAGCCACTCGCGCGCGACGTCGCGATCGCGGCCCAGCGCTGCACGCTGCAACGCCTCCAGCGATGCAATCCGGCCGCGCAGCGTCTGCTTTTGCGCATTGGCCTCGGACAGCCATGTTTGCGTCTGGCGCTCGTCGGCCTGCAGGCGTTCGACTTCGGCCTTGTGGTGTTCCAGGTTCCGGGTGTGGCTGTCGACCTGGGTCTTGAACGCCTCGTGTTCCTCGGCCAGCCCGCTGGTCGCGGTGGCCAGCGCGTCGAGGTCGTATTGCTTGCGCTCGTTGGCCAGTGTCTCGCGGCGACGCGACAGGTCCAGCGCCTGGCGGTCGAGATGGTCGATGTGGGTGCGTTCGACCTCGGCCTCACGCGACGTCGACGCGGTCTGCCCGCTGTGCGATTCCCAGCGCTGCTGCCAAGCCGCGTGCGCGGCCTCGGCCTCGGCCAGCGCCTGTGCGGCCTGCGCGTCGGCATCGCGCAGGCGCGCTGTTTCCGGCTCGGCGTCGGCGATCGCGACTTTCAGTTCCTCGCGTTGCGCCTCGTCGGTCCGGATGTGGTCGGCCAGTTCGGTCCAGCTGTGTTCGGATTGCTCGCGGTCCTGCTGCAGCCGCTCCATCATCTCGCGGTGGTGTCGGATCTGCTGCTCGACCCGCGCCAGCTCCGCGCCAACCCGGTAGACCTCGGCCTGCACCGCGTTCATGGCCTCGGTGTGTTGCTGATGCGTCTCGCGGCCCTGCTCGATCTCGGCTTCGAGGTGGCGCTGCGCGGCGAGCCTGCCTTCCAGCGCCGTCTCGGCCTCGCGCAATGCTTGCCGGTGCGATTCCATCTCGGCGCTGACCGAGCGGTAGTTCAGGGCGCGCAATTCGGCTTCGCGCAGGGCGCGCTCTTCCTTCAATTTCTTCCAGCGCTCGGCGGCGCGCGCCTGCCTGTTCAAATGATCGAGCTGCTTCTCGACTTCCTCGCGCACGTCCTTGACGCGGTCGAGGTTCTCGCGCGTGGCCTTGATGCGGCTTTCGGTTTCCTTGCGGCGCTCCTTGTAGCGCGACACGCCGGCCGCCTCTTCCAGGTGCATGCGCAACTGCTCGGGGTGCGATTCCACGATGTCGGAAATCACGCCCTGCTCGATGATCGAATAACTGCGTGCGCCGAGGCCGGTGCCGAGGAACAAGTCGGTGATGTCGCGGCGGCGGCAACGCACGCCGTTGAGGTAGTAATCGGATTGCCCGTCGCGGCCGACGCTGCGCTTGACCGACACTTCGTTGAAGGTGGCGTACTCGCCACCCAGCGTGGCGTCGGAGTTGTCGAAGATCAGTTCGACCGTGGCCTGCCCGACCGGCTTGCGCCCGGACGATCCCGAGAAGATCACGTCGGTGATGGCCTCGCCGCGCAGGCGGCTGGCCGCGCTTTCCCCCATCACCCAGCGCAGGGCGTCGATGATGTTGGACTTGCCGCAGCCGTTCGGGCCGCAGATGCCGGTGAGGTTGGTGGGAAGGTGCAGGGTGGTCGGATCGGCAAACGACTTGAATCCGGCCAGCTTGATGGTCGAAAGGCGCATGGTTCAGGGTTTGGGTGGAACTACGGCAATGGGGTCGACGGCTGCAACGCCGGGCGAATACGCCAGTGTGCCGAACCCCGGCAGCTCGCGCAACGGCCCTGATCTGGAGGTGAGAATCAGTGTGGGAATACGTTCCATGTAATTGTTTTCAATAGATTGCTATTCGACAGGCTTACCGTGCGCCGGCCTCGCCTCGATGGCCAGGGCGTGGATGCCGCGACCCATCAGGTCGCCCAGTGCGTCGTACACCAGGCGATGCTGCTGCACCTTCGTCTTGCCGGCGAACGCGGCGCTGGCGATACGCACCCGGAAGTGGCCCGAGCCCTCGCCGGCGTGGCCGACGTGCAAGTGGCCCTCGTCGATCACTTCCAGCGCGTCAGGCGCGAACGCACGCTGCAACCGCGAGCGGATCTCGTCGACCGACACCGCACTCATGGCAGGGTCTGGCGAAACGGTCGTACCGTGACTTCGCGATACACGCCCGCGACGCGATACGGGTCGGCGTCGGCCCATTGCCTGGCGGCATCGAGGTCGTCGAACTCGGCCACGATCAGGCTACCGCTGAAACCCGCCGGGCCCGGATCCTCGGCATCGATCGCGGGAAACGGACCGGCCAGCAGCAGGCGGCCCTCCTCGAGCAGCTTGTGCAGGCGCGCGACGTGCGCCGGACGCGCGGCCTTGCGCTTGTCCAGCGAATTTTCAACGTCGATGCCGGTGATGGCGTACCACATTTCACGACTCCTGAATCAAGCAAAATTTTCTTCTCGTCATTCCGGCGTAAGCCGGAACCCAGTGTCGTTCCCGCCGAAGCCACTAGCCCCCGGCTTACGCCGAGGTGACGACAATGATTACGCTTCCGGCCGCATGTACGGGAACAACAATACATCGCGGATCGAGGCCGAGTCGGTCAACAGCATCACCAGTCGGTCGATGCCCACGCCGAGGCCGCCCGTGGGCGGCAATCCCACTTCCAGCGCGCGGATGTAGTCGGCGTCGAAGTGCATGGCTTCGTCGTCGCCACGTTCCATCGCCTCGACCTGGGCGCGGAAACGCGCGGCCTGGTCCTCGGGGTCGTTCAATTCCGAGAAGCCGTTCGCCAGTTCCTTGCCGCCCACGAACAGCTCGAAGCGATCGGTGACTTCGGGATCGGCATCGCTGGCGCGCGCTAGCGGCGAAACCTCGGTCGGATACTGGGTGATGAAGGTCGGCTGGACCAGCGTGTGCTCGACGGTTTTCTCGAAGATTTCCAGCAGCAACTTGCCCCAGCCGTAATCGTTCTTCACCGGTACTTTCAAGCGTGCGCAATGCGCGCGCAGTGCGGCCACGTCGCGCAATTCGTGTTCGCTGATTTCCGGGTTGTGCTCGCGCACCGCGTCGGCCAGCGACCAGCGCCGGAAGGGCTTGCCGACGTCGATGTCGCGGTCTTCCCATTTCAGGTCGGTGGTGCCGAGCACGGTCTTGGCGGTGTCGCGGATCATGGCCTCGGTGAGGTCCATGATCTCCGTGTAACTAGCGTAGGCCTGGTACAGCTCCAGCATCGTGAACTCGGGATTGTGCCGCGTGGACACGCCCTCGTTGCGGAAGTTGCGGTTGATCTCGTACACCCGCTCGAAGCCGCCGACCACGAGGCGCTTCAGGTACAACTCCGGCGCCACCCGCAGGTAAAGATCGATGTCCAGCGCGTTGTGGTGGGTGACGAACGGACGCGCGGTGGCGCCGCCCGGGATCACGTGCATCATCGGCGTCTCGACTTCCATGAACCGGCGCGGCGCGGCTTCCAGCCATTGGCGGATGAAGCCGATGATTGCCGAGCGCTTGCGGAACGCATCGCGCGCTTCCGGTGTCACGATCAAGTCGACGTAGCGCTGGCGATAACGTTGCTCGACGTCGGCCAGGCCATGCCACTTGTCCGGCAGCGGGCGCAGCGACTTGGTCAGCAGGCGCAACGCGTCGACCTTGACCGAAAGTTCGCCGGTCTTGGTGCGCATCAAGATGCCTTCGGCACCGACGATGTCGCCCACGTCCCAACCCTTGAACGCGTCATAGGTGTCGCCCAGCGCATCCTTTTGCAGGAACAGCTGGACCGCACCGGTGTGGTCCTGCATGCGCGCGAAGCTGGCCTTGCCCATCACCCGCTTGCCGAGCAGGCGGCCCGCGACCTTCACGCGCCGCATTTGCGCCGTAAGTGCCTCGGCGTCGACGCCCTCGGTTTGCTTCTGCAAATCGCCCGCGAACGCATCCGGCCGGAAATCATTCGGGAACGCGATGCCCTGCCCGCGTAGCGCGCGCAGTTTCTCGCGGCGCTCCGCGATCAGCTTGTTTTCGTCCTGCTCGACGGGCGCGGCGGATGGATCGTTGGCTTCTGACATGTTCCCTTTACCTTATGCGTCCGCGCGCTTGGCGCCGGCTTCCAATCCCATCTTCAGGCTGGCTTCGATGAACTCGTCGAGGTCGCCGTCCAGCACCCGTTGGGTATCGGTACGCTCGACCCCGGTGCGCAGATCCTTGATGCGCGACTGATCCAGCACGTAGTTGCGGATCTGGCTGCCCCAGCCGACGTCGGACTTGGTCGCCTCCAGCGCAGCTTTTTCCACGTTGCGCTTCTGGACTTCCATCTCGTACAGCTTGGCACGCAACATCTTCATCGCGCGATCGCGGTTGGCGTGCTGGCTGCGCTCGGTCTGGCAGGCCACCACGATGCCGCTGGGGACATGGGTGATGCGCACTGCCGATTCGGTCTTGTTGACATGCTGGCCGCCGGCGCCGGATGAACGATACACGTCGGTCTTGAGGTCGGCCGGATTGATCTCGATGTCGATGTCGTCGTCGACTTCGGGCGACACGAACACCGACGCGAAACTGGTGTGCCGGCGATTGTCGGAATCGAACGGCGACTTGCGCACCAGCCGGTGCACGCCGATCTCGGTCTTCAACCATCCGTAAGCATAGTCGCCCGCGACCCTGAAGGTCGCCGACTTGATGCCCGCGACTTCGCCCGCCGAGGCTTCCAGCAGTTCGGTCTGCCAGCCGCGATCCTCGGCCCAGCGCAGGTACATGCGCAGCAGCATCTCGGCCCAGTCCTGGGCTTCGGTTCCGCCAGCGCCGGCCTGGATGTCGACGAAGGCGTTGGCCGCGTCCATCTCGCCCGAGAACATGCGCTGGAATTCCAGCTTGCCGATGCGCGATTCAAGCCCCTCGACATCGTGCGCGACGGCTTGCACCGAAGCCTCGTCGCCTTCTGCGGCCGACAGTTCCAGCAATTCGTCCGCATCGCCCAGGCCGGCCACGATGCCATCGATACCTTCCACGAACTCGGCGAGGCGCGCGCGTTCGCGGCCGAGGTCCTGGGCGCGCTGCGGCTCGTCCCAGACGTTGGGGTTTTCCAGTTCGCGGGTTACTTCTTCCAGGCGCTCGCGCTTGACCGGGTAGTCAAAGATACCCCCTAAGCGATTCGACGCGCTCATGCAGGTCCGCGATGCGGGCGCGGATCGGGTTGGTCTCGATCATGGGATGGCTGGCCGCGAAAAGAGACGAATGGTAGCAAAGCCCCCGGTTCGACGCATGCGTCAGTGCCGCGGGTTGACAGCTGTCACTGGCGGTCGGGCAGCGATCGGCCCAACATGCGCATATCGTCCACAGGGAATCCGCCACCGTGAACCAGGAACCCGCCCATCCCCAACCACCCCATTTCGGCTGGCGCATTTTCCCCGCCGTCGCGATCATCGCGATCGGCGTGCTGTTCCTGCTCGACAACCTCGGCTACAAGCTCAGGTTTCTCGACCACGGCAACTGGTGGGCTGTGCTCATCTTGCTGGCGGCGTTCGCGCCGCTGGTCCGCGGATGGGAAGTGTTTCAGGCGCGCAGACGCTTCGACGCGGACGTCGCCCACCATGTCCTGTGCGGAGCCGCGGTCGCGCTGGTCGGCGTGCTGTTCCTGTTCGATCTGGACTGGGGCACCTGGTGGCCGCTGTTCGTGATCCTTGGAGGACTGTTCACCCTGGCTCCCCAGCGCTGCCGTCGCCGTGACCGTTACCGGTACGGGGGTAACGAGGACGATGCCACGCTCAAGCACTGAGCCATCGCGCAGAGGCGGCCGGCACGCCCGAACGCGGCATGCTCAGACGAACCGGCTTACCCATGCGAGGTACTTGTCGACGAAGTTGCCAAGGAACTTCGCGACGCTTTCTTCGGTGACGTTGCCATCAGCGTCGATCAATCCATCCTTGTAGTGCACGAAGGCCTCGGGTTGCTGCAGCATCGGGATGTCGAGGAACACGCACGAGTTGCGAAGGTGCTGCTGAGCCAGCGCGGTGCTCACTGCACTCATCGAGGTGCCGATCACCGCACCCGGCTTGCCCGCGAAGGAGTTGGTCCCCCACGGTCGCGACGCAACGTCGATGGCATTCTTGAGCACGCCTGGAATCGAACGGTTGTACTCGGGCGTGACGAACAGCACCGCGTCGGCCGACTTGATATCGTCCTTGAGCCGTTTGCAGGCGGCCGGATAGTCGCCGTCCAGATCCTGGTTGTACAGCGGCAGGTCGTCGATGCGGACATGCCGGAATTCGGCGCGGTCGCCTGCGATCTTTTCCAGCGCGTGGGCCAGCCGTTTGTTGAATGAGTCCTTGCGAAGACTGCCGACCAATACCGCGACGACGGGACGCTGCTTGCTCATGTTGGTTCCTTGATGGTCAGGAAAGGACAGGCATCGGCACGAGCCGAAATGAAACTTCCGAATGTTCGGCCGGCAGGCGCGCTTGGCGCCCCGCGCGAATCAGGGCTTGATGAACTTCAGCGTCATGCGGTCCGATTCGCCGATCGCCTTCATCTTCGCGTGCTCGGAGTCCGGCCCCGCCAGGTCGGGCGGCAGGCGGTGGACGTTGACGTCTTCCGGATCTTTCGCGTTGGCGTTGATTTCGGAGACGGCTGCAAGCCGGAATCCGGTCTTGAGGCCCAGTTCGATCAGGTAATCCTCAGGCAGGCGATGCAGCTTTTTCGAGCTGTCCGCGGCATCCGCAAATGGCTTGGCGCGGTGCTCGACCACGCCGAACACACCGCCCGGCTTGAGCACTGCATACGCCGCCTTGAATACCTTGGCAAGCGTATCGGGGCCGCGGTTCATCCAATCGTGGGTATTGCGGAAAGTCAGCACCATGTCGGCGGAACCATCCGGCCCGAGCTTGACCGGGTCGGGCGGCGCGAACGGCACGAACCGGGTGATGTGTCCGTACACCGCCGGGTCGGCGTGCAATTTCTTCTCGAACATCGACTGGCCTGGATTCTGCGATGGCGGCACGGTCTCGACAAGATGTCCATGCGCGTACAGGAACGGCGCCAGGATTTCGGTGTACCAACCACCGCCCGGCGCGAGCTCGACCACCGTCATGTCCGGTTTGATGCCGAAGAATTCCAGCGTCCGAACCGGATGGCGGTACTGGTCGCGTGCCTTGTTGGCCTGCGAACGCCACGAACCGGCCACCGCCTCTTTCAGCATCGCCGCGGTATCACCCTGAGCGATCGTGCCCGGGCCGGCCGCAGCCACGGCAATCCCGGTCGCAGCCAGCGTGCCCGCGAGCGCGCAAACCAGCAGCACCTTTCCCGCTTTCGCGATCATCGCCCTGCCCTCCGAGAGTGGTTTCCAAACCTAGCGCGAACCACGTCAAGCAACCGTGAACAGATGGGGCCGGCTGGCATGCGGCAAGCACCCGGCGCATGTCGGTGTCACCATAGGCTGACAATCCGCGCGGAAACCAACCATGTCCCGACGTACCCTCAACCTCGACGACACCGTCTACGACTACCTGCTCGCACATTCGCTGCGTGAGCACCCCGAACAGACCGCGTTGCGCGAGGCCACGCGCAACCACGAGCGCGCCGGCATGCAGATCTCGCCCGAGCAGGGCCAGTTCATGTCGCTGTTGGTCAAACTGATCGGCGCGCGCCGCAGCATCGAGATCGGCACCTTCACCGGCTACAGTGCTTTGACGGTTGCGCTCGCGCTACCCGACGACGGCAAGTTGCTGGCTTGCGACATCAGCGAAGCCTACACCGCGATCGGCAAGCCGTACTGGCAGCGCGCGGGCATCGCGGGCAAAATCGAACTGGTGATCGCGCCCGCCGTGCAAACACTGGATGCACGAATTGCTGCCGGCGAGGCGGACAGCTACGACTTCGCCTTCATCGATGCCGACAAGACCGGCTACGACGCATATTACGAACGCTGCCTGAAACTCGTCCGTGCCGGTGGCCTGATCGCCCTCGACAACACGCTGTGGGGCGGAGACGTCGCCCGACCCGCCGAAGACGATGACACGCGCGCGCTGCAGGCGCTCAACGCCAAGCTGCACGGTGACGAACGCATCGACATCGCCATGCTGCCGATCGGCGACGGGCTGACGCTGGCGCGCAAGCGCTGAGGATCAAGCCGGCAAGTCTTCGCAAACCCACTGGCGCGCCTGGTCCAGCTCGGTCAGATGGAACATCCGGAACTTCGCGGGAATCAGGAATCCCGTGGCATGCACGAGATTGCGCAACCAGGGCACGTCACATACCAGCGCGGCGCGGTCCCAGCCGAGGAAATGCCGGTAGCCGATGCGCGCGTCGTCCCACATCGCGCCGGCCTCGAAGCCGGTGAAATCGGATGCGATCACGTACAGCAAGCGCAACTTGCGATTCATCTGGAATGCCGCCTCGATATCCGGAATGATCACGCTCGCGTAGTCGTCGGCCGTCACCTTGCCGTGTGCGATGAAGCCGAGCGTGCCGGCCGGCATGTCCTGCATTTGTTCGATCATTTGGGCCTCCTGCAAAATCGGCGGTGCTTGCATGGTGTACGCGTCGCTGCCACATGCGGCCAAGCGGCGCGCTGCGACTTTTCGCGGCAAGTGACCGCACGTGGCCGCATGCGACGCAACACGAGGGTACGCCAAAATCCCCGCACGTGGATTGATGCACGTCAAGGCCGATCGAGTGGCTCGCAATGCCGCACCAGGAGACGCAGTGACACGACTCCACGCCACTCGTTGACCGTCAGTTCGTGGGCGATGCGCAGCCGCGAACCTTCCGGCGCACCGGCGTCCGCGTTGAACCAGACCGCATCGAACTCGCGGCCGTCGCGTGGATCGCGCAACCGCAGGCGAAGATGCGCCCCGTCGCTGCCCATTGCCTTGCTTGCCGCGCAGTCGAATACGTTGTCGAACAATGGCGCCGGAAAGCCCTGGCCCCATGGCCCGGCCATGCGCAACTGGCACGCGAGGTCCAGATCAAGGTCGGACGGAGCCAGCTCACCGTCGCTCGCCAGCACCGGCTGCAGCAACTCCGGCGTGATGCGCTCGCGCACCACGCCATCGAACGTTTCCTCGAAGCGGGCGTAGTTGGAAAGCTTCAATGTCAAGCCCGCAGCCATCGCATGCCCGCCAAATCGCGTGATCAATCCCGGGTTGCGGGCGTCCACCTCGGCCAGCGCATCGCGGATGTGGAATCCCGGCACCGAACGCGCCGAACCACGCAATTCGTCGCCGTCCCCGCCGGGCGCGAAGGCCACCACCGGGCGATGCAGGCGTTCCTTCATTTTCGCGGCGACCAGTCCGACCACGCCGTGGTGCCAGGCGGGATCGAACAACGACACGCCCAACGTGTCGTCCGCCTCGATGTCCGCGAGCCGGGCCAGCGCATCGTCCACCATCGACGCCTGCAATTCGCGTCGCTGCGCATTGATTTCGTGGAGCACGCCGGCCAGCGCGCGCGCCCGCGCCGGATCGTCGCACAACAGGCATTCGATGCCGAGGGTCATGTCCTCCAGCCGGCCCGCGGCGTTCAGGCGTGGCGCGATCATGTACCCGAGGTCGCTTGCCACGGCGCGCCGCACGTCGCGGCCGGACACCTCGAACAACGCGGCGATGCCGGCCGATGCCCGGCCTGCGCGCATGCGCCGCAAGCCGCCTTCCACCAACGCCCGATTGTTGGCGTCGAGCGGCACCAGGTCGGCCACCGTCCCCAGCGCGACCAGATCGAGCAATTCGGAAAGATCGGGCTCGCGGCCTCGCGCGAATGCGCCCGCATCGCGCAACCGTGCACGCAAGGCAAGCAGGAGGTAAAACATCACGCCGACGCCGCACAAGGCCTTGCTGGGGAAACCGTCACCGGGCTGGTTCGGATTCACGATCGCATCGGCATCCGGCAATGCCGTGCCCGGCAAATGATGGTCGGTGACGATGACCTTGCAACCGCGCGCCTTCGCGGCAGCCACGCCCGCGAGCGACGCGATGCCGTTGTCCACGGTAATGACCAGGGCGGGGGCCGGCTGCAGGGTTGCGACCAGTGCCGGCGTCAGGCCGTACCCATGCACGGCGCGGTCGGGCACCACGTAACCCGCATGGCGTGCACCCAGCATTCGCAGGCCGCGCACCGCCACCGCGCAGCCGGTCGCGCCATCGCAATCGTAATCACCTGCCACGATGATGGACCGATCCTGCGCGATGGCCTCGGCCAGCAGATCGACGGCCGTCTGGATGCCGCCAAACCCCGTGGGCAACAACAGTCCGGAAAGGCGGTGGCCAAGTTCGTCGGGACACGCCACCCCGCGCGCGGCATAGATGCGCTGCAGGACCGGATGCACCGATTCGGGCCAGCCGTGCGGCGCCATCGACGATTCGCGCCGCACGATGCGCAAGGCCGGACCGGCGCGATTCATGCGCGCCGCCAGAAGCGCAGGCGATGCGCGTGGCGCAGCCTGAAACGTTCGCCACTCGCGTATACAAACTCGATCGCATCGAAACGCCGCTCGCGCAACCAGCGCCGGAAGTCCGGCAACCATGCCGGCACCACTTCCGCGCCACCCGCACGGTCCAGATCGAGCAAGGCGTCGCCGTCGCGTTGCACGGCATCGATTGCCGGCGGCGATGACTCGATGCACATGGTGCCGGCCAGGCGCGCCAGACCTCGCACCACGTCATCGCTGCTCGCCACCGCCCGCACGCCGGTGTCGACCGAACCCGGCAACGCGCCACGACCCCAGAACCACAATGCGTTGACCGGCAATTTTCCGGATGCGCCACGCATCCGGTTGACCGGATGGGCGTGCAACGCAACCTGCGCCTCGTTGAACAGCTTGCGCCATGTTCGGCCCGCGGCGCCGTCCGGCAGGCATGTGATCAGATCGGCACCGAGCGCCTGCGCCGGCGGGACGAAGGTCGCCGCAGGCGCGCCCTCGGCGAGTCGCAAGCACCACGCTGTCGGCGTATCCAGCGCGAGCGGCACGCCGGCGTCGCCGAACAGCGGCCGCAATGCCGCCGCAAGCTCGTCGGCTTCGGCCATGGTCAGGTCATCGACCGGACACGCCAGCAGGCGCGCGCCGTTCATCTCACTGCGCACATAGGCCGGATCCACGCATAACCAGGTCCCGCTGCCGGCGTCATCGGCGTGGCAGTGGTGGCGCAAGGCAGCCGTCGGCAGCGCTTCGCCCGCGAAGCGAAACAATCGGCGAATCGCGGCTTCGCGCGCACCGGCAACTAAGGACAGCCGATCGCCCCGCGCCAGCCAGCGGCGGAATTCCGGATCCCGATCCAGACGCGCCATGGGCGGCAGCAAGACGTGCAGTGCGCTCATGCCGTCGCCGCTTCCAGCTCACCGAAGCGTTCGAGCCATTCCGCCTCCAGCGCGGCCTTCTCCTCGCGCAGGACATTCTGCTCGCGCCCGATGTCGGCAAGCACCGCGGTCGGCCCCGCATAGATCGCCGGATCGGCAAGCCGCGCCTGCAATTTTTCCAGGTCGGCATCGATCGCCGCGACCCGTGCCTCGATCCTTTCCACATGCTTGCGCAGGCTGCGCAAGCGTTCGCGCTCGGAGGCGGCTCCACGCCTGCGTTCGCGCGGGTCGGCCGTTTGCTGCAGGGTGTTCGCGCGCTCCGCGGCGCCGCCGCGCCCGCGCAGCCAACGCGCGTAATCGTCGAGATCGCCGTCGAAGGGGTCGACGCGGCCGTCCGCCACCCGCCAGAAACTGTCGCAGACCAGGCCCAGCAAGTGCCGGTCATGCGCGACCAGCACCAGCGCGCCCGGATAATCGTTGAGCGCATCGGCCAGCGCGCCGCGCATGTCGAGATCGAGGTGGTTGGTCGGTTCGTCCAGCACCAGCAGGTTGGGCTTGCCCCACGCGATCAATGCCAGCGCCAGCCGTGCGCGTTCGCCACCCGAGAACACGTCGACCGGCTCGAAGGCGCGATCGCCGGCGAAGTGCCACTTGCCCAGCCAGTCGCGCAGCACCTGCGGCGGCGCGCCGGGCGCCAGCTCGCGCAGATGCTCGAACGGCGTTTCGCCGGCGCGCAGGTTTTCGACGGTGTGCTGGGCGAAATAGCCGATCGCAAGATCCTTGTGCGCGGTGCGCTCGCCCGCCATGAGTTCCAGCTCACCCACCAGCGTCTTCACCAGCGTGGACTTGCCGGCGCCGTTGGGACCGAGCAGGCCGATCCGGTCGCCGGCCTGCACGCCGAAGCGCACGTCCGCCAGTACCCGGGACGCCGGCGCGTAACCCGCATCGACGTGTTCGAGCTTCAACATGGACTGCGGCAAACGCTCGGGTTCGGGAAACCGGAACTCGAAACCGCGTTCGGCCCGCACCGCCTCGGTGCCGCCCAGTTTTTCCAGGCGCTTGATGCGCGACTGCGCCTGGCGTGCCTTGGTGGCCTTGGCGCGGAAACGATCGATGAACGATTGCAGGTGCGCGCGTTCGGCCTGTTCCCGCGCATGCGCCGCTTGCTGCTGGTGCAGGCGCTCGGCACGCTGGCGTTCGAAGTCGCTGTAGTTGCCGGCATACAGGCGCGCGCCGCCCTGCTCGAGATGCAGGACGTGATCGACCGTACCGTCGAGGAACTCGCGGTCGTGCGAGATCACCAGCAGTGTGCTTGGATAGCGCCGCAGCCATTGTTCCAGCCACAGCACTGCATCGAGATCGAGATGGTTGGTCGGCTCGTCGAGCAGCAGCAGGTCGGACGGCGCCATCAATGCGCGCGCCAGGTTCAGGCGTCCGCGCCAGCCACCGCTGAAAGCGGCAACCGGCTGGTCGTGGTCTGCGGGCTTGAATCCGAGCCCGTGCAGCAGGCGCCCCGCCCGCGCGCGTCCATCGTAGCCGCCGATCGCGTCGATCCGGTGATGGGCTGCCGCGGCGGCGGCATGATCGCCACGCGCCTGCGCGCGCGTCTCTTCGGCCAGCGCCATTGCCAGATCGGTGTCGCCGCCCAGCACGTAATCGATCGCGGCATCCGGCAGCGCAGGCGTTTCCTGCGCGACCGAAGCGATACGCAGCGCGACGGGAACATCGATGTCGCCGGCGTCCGGCTCGACCTCGCCCAGGATGGCCGCGAACAGGCTGGACTTGCCACTGCCGTTGCGACCCGCCACGCCGATCTTCCAGCCATCGTGCAACGTCGCATCGACGCCTTCCAGCAACAAACGTCCGCCGCGCCGAAGTGCGAAGTTACGGAAGGCGATCACGCGTAACGCACGCTCACGATTTCGTAATTGCGTTCGCCGGCGGGTGCACTGAAGCCGAAGCAGTCGCCCTCGTTCTTGCCGATCATCGCACGCGCGATCGGCGAGGATACCGCGATCAGGTTCATCTTGATGTCGGCCTCGAGGTCGCCGACGATCTGGTAGGTGACGCTGGTTCCGCTGTCCGAATCCTCCAGCTCGACCACCGCGCCGAACACCACCTTGCTGCCCGCGTTCAATGCGGTGGGGTCGATGATCTGCGCGGTCGCCAGCGCCGCCTCGATCTGGCCGATGCGGCCCTCGATGAAGCCCTGCTGTTCGCGCGCGGCATGATACTCGGCGTTTTCCTTGAGGTCGCCGTGCGCGCGCGCCTCGGCGATCGCGGCGATCACCTTGGGACGCTCGACGGATTTCAGTTGCTCCAGTTCCGCGCGGAGGCGTTCGGAACCGGTCTTGGTCATGGGGGCACGCTGCATATGCGGGACTCCTTTGTTGCTGTACAGGCTGCCGCGGGCGCGTGGCCCGCGGTTGAAACGAAATGATTGCGGGAAGGGCCGTCCTGTCAGGCGACGGCGGCGACGCTCCCGGTCGCGTCGGGTTCACGCCGTTCCAGCTCGGCGTGCAACTCCTGCAGGCTGACGACATCGCCCTGCCCACGGTAGTCAAGCGAATGCAGCAACGCCGCCGCGCCGGCGACCGTGGTCGAATAGGTGACGTGCTGCTGCAGGGCCGAACGCCGGATCGAAAACGAGTCGGTGATCGCCTGCCGGCCTTCGGTGGTGTTGACGATATAGGCGATCTCGCCGTTCTTGATCGCGTCGACGATGTGCGGGCGGCCTTCCAGCACCTTGTTGATGCGTTCGCACTCGATGCCGTGCTCGCGCAGGTAGGCGCAGGTGCCGCCGGTCGCGATCAGGTTGAAACCGCGTATGGCCAGGTCACGGGCGACATCGAGCAGTCGCGACTTGTCGGCGTCGCGCACCGACATGAACACCTTGCTGCCCACCGCGGGCGCCGCGATGTGCGCCGCCTCGTGGCCGCGCGCGAAGGCTTCGCCGAAGCTGCGGCCCACGCCCATCACCTCGCCGGTCGAACGCATTTCCGGGCCGAGGATCGGATCGACGTTGGAGAACTTCAGGAACGGGAAGATCGCTTCCTTGACCGACCAGTAGTGCGGGATCCGCTCGCGCGTGGCGCCCTGCTCCGCCAAGGTTCTGCCTGCCATGCAGCGCGCGGCGATCTTGGCCAGCGGCCGCCCGGTGGCCTTGGACACGAACGGCACCGTGCGCGACGCGCGCGGATTCACTTCCAGGATGTAGACGTCGTCGCCCTGGATCGCGAACTGGGTGTTCATCAAGCCGACCACGCCCAGCTCGCGCGCCAGCAGCGTCACCTGCCGGCGCAACTCGTCCTGGATCGCGGGCGTCAGCGAATACGGCGGCAGCGAGCACGAAGAGTCGCCCGAATGCACGCCGGCTTCCTCGATGTGCTGCATGATGCCGCCGATCAGCACCGCGCCGTCGGCGTCGGCGATCACGTCGACGTCGACTTCAACCGCATTGTCGAGAAAGCGATCGAGCAATACCGGCGAGGATTCCGACACCCGCACCGCGTCGCGGATGTAGCGCGCCAGATCCTCGTCGGCATGCACCACTTCCATGGCACGCCCGCCCAGCACGTAACTCGGACGCACGATCAGCGGATAGCCCAGTTCGCGCGCCAGCACCATGGCTTCCTCAGCGGTGTGCGCGATGCGGTTGGGCGGCTGCTTGAGGCCCAGCTTTTCGATCATCTGCTGGAAGCGTTCGCGGTCCTCGGCCAGATCGATCGAATCCGACGAGGTGCCGATGATCGGCACGCCCGCGGCTTCCAGCGCACGCGCCAGCTTCAACGGCGTCTGTCCGCCATATTGCACGATCACGCCGGTCGGCTTTTCCTTGTCGACGATTTCCAGCACGTCTTCGAGCGTCACCGGCTCGAAATAAAGGCGATCGGAGGTGTCGTAGTCTGTCGAAACCGTTTCCGGATTGCAGTTGACCATGATGGTCTCGAACCCGTCCTCGCGCATCGCCAGCGCCGCGTGCACGCAGCAGTAGTCGAACTCGATGCCCTGCCCGATCCGGTTCGGACCGCCGCCCAGCACCATGATCTTCTTGCGATCGGACGGATTCGACTCGCATTCTTCCTCGTAGGTCGAATACATGTATGCGGTAGTGGTCGCGAACTCGGCCGCGCAGGAATCCACGCGCTTGTACACCGGCCGCACGCCGAAGGTGTGGCGCAGGTGGCGCACCGCGCGCTCGTCCGATTGCAGCAATTTCGCGAGCCGCGAATCCGAGAAACCCATGCGCTTCAGTTCGCGCATGCGCGCGGCGTCCAGCGCACGCATGCCGCCCGCCCGCACGTCGGCCTCGGCCGCGACGATGTCCTCGATCGCGGCGAGGAACCACGGATCGATCTTCGAAAGCTCATGCACGTCGTGCAGCGAGAGACCCGCGCGGAATGCGTCGCCCAAGTGGAAGATGCGTTCCGGCGCCGGCTGGCGCAGCTCGCGCTTCAGTGATTCCAGGCCTTCCGGCGTCTTCCAGTCGATGCCACCTGCACTCAACCCGTCGTGCCCTGTCTCGAGGCCACGCAGAGCCTTCTGCAGCGATTCGGCGAAAGTGCGGCCAATCGCCATCACCTCGCCCACCGATTTCATCTGGGTGGTCAGGCGCGGATCTGCGGCCGGGAATTTCTCGAAGGCGAAGCGCGGGATCTTGGTGACGATGTAATCGATGCTGGGCTCGAACGACGCCGGCGTCTTGCCGCCGGTGATCTCGTTCTTCAATTCGTCTAGCGTGTAGCCGACGGCGAGCTTGGCCGCGACCTTCGCGATCGGGAAACCGGTGGCCTTGGAAGCCAGCGCCGACGAACGCGACACGCGCGGGTTCATCTCGATCACCACCACGTGGCCGTCGGCGGGATTGACGCCGAACTGCACGTTGCTGCCGCCGGTGTCGACGCCGATCTTGCGCAGCACCGCGATGCTGGCGTCACGCAGGCGCTGGTATTCCTTGTCGGTGAGCGTCAGCGCGGGCGCGACCGTGATCGAATCGCCGGTGTGCACGCCCATCGGATCGAGGTTCTCGATCGCGCACACGATGATGCAGTTGTCCGCCTTGTCGCGGACCACCTCCATCTCGAATTCCTTCCAGCCCAGCACCGACTCGTCGATCAGCACCTCGTGCACCGGCGACAGTTCCAGCCCGCGCGTGACGATTTTCTCGAATTCCTCGACGTTGTAGGCGATGCCGCCGCCGCTGCCGCCCAGAGTGAAGGATGGACGGATGATGCACGGGAAGCCGAGTTCGGCCTGTCCCGCGCGCGCCTCGTCCAGGCTTCGCGCGATCACCGACCTGGGCGAGGCCAGTCCGATCTCGTCCATCGCATTGCGGAACAGCTCGCGATCCTCGGCCATTCGGATCGCCTCGCGCGAAGCCCCGATCAGCTCGACGCCGTGCTTTTCCAGCACGCCGTGATCGGCGAGGTCGAGCGCGCAATTGAGCGCGGTCTGGCCGCCCATCGTCGGCAGCAATGCGTCGGGCTTTTCCTTCTCGATGATCTTCTCGACCGTGCGCCAGTTGATCGGCTCGATGTAGACGCGGTCGGCCATCTCCGGGTCGGTCATGATGGTGGCCGGGTTCGAATTCACCAGAACCACGCGGTAGCCTTCCTCGCGCAAGGCCTTGCAGGCTTGCGCGCCGGAGTAGTCGAACTCGCAGGCCTGGCCGATCACGATCGGGCCGGCGCCGATTATCAGGATGGTCTTGATGTCGTTGCGGCGGGGCATCAGCGGGCCTCCTGCATCAGGTTTGCGAATTTCTCGAACAGGTAGACGATGTCGTGCGGTCCGGGACTCGCTTCCGGATGCCCCTGGAAGCAGAACGCGGGACGGTCGGTCAGTGCGAAGCCCTGCAGCGAGCCGTCGAACAGCGAGACATGGGTAGTGCGGGCGTTCGCGGGCAGCGTCTGCGGATCGACCGCGAAGCCGTGGTTCTGGGAAGTGATCAGCACGCGGCCATCATCCAGATCCTTGACCGGGTGGTTGGCGCCGTGGTGGCCGAACGACATCTTCAGCGTCTTCGCGCCCAGCGCGAGCCCCATCAACTGGTGGCCGAGGCAGATGCCGAAGGTCGGGATTTTTGCGTCGAGCAGCGCGCGGGTCGCTTCGATGGCATAGTCGCAGGCCGCCGGATCGCCCGGTCCGTTTGACAGGAACACGCCGTCGGGTTGCATCGCGAGCACGTCGGCGGCAGGCGTCTGCGCCGGCACCAGCGCGACTTCGCAACCTTGATCGGCCAGCAACCTCAGGATGTTGCGCTTCACGCCGAAATCGAAGGCCACCACCTTGTATTGCTTCAAGGCTCCGCTGAAGGTTTGGGCATCCAGCTCGTAGGTGCCTTCGTTCCAGGACCGGCGTTCGGTGATGCTGACCACCTTTGCCAGATCGACGCCGTTCAGGCCCGGGAACGCGCGCGCCTGCGCGATGGCGCCATCGACGTCGGTGGTTTCGCCCGCCACGATGCAGCCATGCTGGGCACCACGGTCCCGCAGTACGCGGGTCAGTTTGCGGGTATCGATGCCGGCGATCGCCACGATGCCGTTGCGCTTCAGGTAATCGGACAGGGATTCCACGCTGCGCCAGTTCGACGCCAGCCGCGGCAGGTCGCGCACGATCAGGCCCGCCACCTGGACCCTGACGGATTCCTCGTCGACCGGATTGCAACCGGTGTTGCCGACGTGCGGCGCGGTCAACGTCACGATCTGCCGGGCGTAGGACGGGTCGGTCAGGATTTCCTGATAGCCCGTCATCGCGGTGTTGAAGACCAACTCACCTGCCGTCATGCCTGCAGCGCCAACAGCCTCGCCGTGAAAGAGGGTTCCATCGGCAAGGGCTAGCAGGGCGGGCGTTGGCATGGGCAGGTTCCGGATACAGTCGAACCCGCAGGCCGCGCGGGGCGGGCCTGTGGGTGTGGTTTTCGGGCAAGGCGCAATGCTAACAGAATCGTGCCGGGCGTTCATGGCAGGCAAAGCTTGGGACGATAAAATGCGCGCGTCACGAGGAGTTTCCATGCCTGCCGCTGTCCTGCTCGATTCCACCCGCCTCGACCGTCCGGACACGCTGGTCCGCCGCGATCCTTTCGCGTTCCTGATCGCACACGGGCAGCTCCCCGAGCAGGCGCGTGGCGAGCTCGACCGCGATTTTCCGAAATACTCGGGTGCCGGCTTCTTCCCCTACAAGGAAAAGGAGTGCGGCGATGCGATCCGCACGCTGGTCGATGCGCTGACCTCGCCGGCATTCGCGGACGCGGTCGGCGCCAAGCTCGGCATCGACAATCTCGGCCAGTACCCGACGCTGGTGACCATCTGCCGGCACCTGAACAAGCGCCACGGCACCATCCACACCGACAGCAAATCCAAGATCGCGACCGCGTTGCTCTACCTCAACGCCAGCTGGCCGGACACCAGCGACGGCTGCCTGCGGTTTCTCGCGAAGGTCGATGACATCGACGCGGCGGTCGCGCCGGAAGTGAAACCGTTGTACGGCGAATTCGTGATCTTCAGGCGCGCCGACAATTCCTTCCATGGCCACTTGCCATACGAGGGCGAGCGCCGGGTCATCCAGGTGGCCTGGCTGACCAGCGAAGAGGAAAAGCTGCGCAAGACCCAGCGTGGCGTCGCCACGCGCTTTTTCAAGAAGATCGCCGGCGGGCTCGACAAGCGCTTCGGCGCGGGCCGCGACCGCAACGCCTCGCATCCGGACTGATTCCGGCGCCCTCGGCAGCCGTCGCCCTATTCCCCACGCAAAGAATCGTTTTCCTGCCAGGCGCCGGACTACTGGCAGGCACTTGCGGCTTGCATGGCGCAAGCGTAGTTTGTGACGCTCGTCACACTTTTCAGGGGCAAGTGCGTACGAATCCGTGGCATCAGCCACTCGAATTCTCGGAGGGGTTATGAAGACGTTGACTGCGTGCGTAGTTGCGGCACTTGCGGTTTCTGCGATCGGCAGTGCGATTGCGGCAGATGCAGACAAAATGGTCGTTACCCGCGATTTCACCGATACCGTGGCACCGGCCCAGCAGGTGGCCTACGAGGCGGGCGAAAAAGCCTGGAACCAGTGCCTGAAGGACCACGGCGTCAAATTCGATGTCCATGCCTACAATCACGAAACAGGCAACACTTACGAGTATTCGTATCTGATCGGACCCGTCGCATGGGCCGACTTCGATGCCTCGCGTGACCAATTCAAAACCTGCGATGCAACCTGGCGGTCACAGGGGAATCCTCACCTGAAAAGCGAAACCAGTGCATTCATGGTCGACCAGCCCGACATGAGCAACATGCCCAAGGACTGGATGGAGCAGGCACCACCCGCGCTGGTCGATGTCACGTACTTCACGCTCAAGCCGGGACACGACGCCCACGCGGCATTCGTTGATGGCGCAAAAAAGATCGCCGCGGCAGCAGACAAGGCCAAGTGGCCTTATTCCTTCAGGTTCCTGCAGATCCAGGGCGGCGCCGAAGGCGCGCCTGATTACATCCTGGTCATGCCCAACAAGAACTGGGCCGACTACGGTGCCGAAGCCAATCCGTCATTATGGAAAATGGTCGAGGGCGTGTACGGCAAGGCCGATACGGACGCATTGCGCAAGGCCGTCAACGACGCAATCGACAAGACCTCCGAACACGTCGACAGCTACAACGCGGACCTGAGCTACATCGCCGGGAAGTAAACCGGTCGCCACGACGTCCGGGCGGCTCGCGGGTCGCCCGGACCCGCAGCGGGTCACTTCGCCAATACATCGTCCAGCGAATACGCACCCGGCGGCCTGCCCACCAGCCACGCCGCAGCAGCGAGCGCACCGCGCGCGAAGATCGTGCGGTCGGTCGCGCGATGCGCCAGTTCGAGGCGCTCGCCGGTCGTTGCGAGAACCGCGCTGTGTTCGCCCACGATGTCACCGGCACGAATCGACGCGAATCCGATTGCACCTTCCTGACGCGATCCGACCCGACCATCGCGCGCGCGGACAGCGACCGTGTCGAAATCCTGCCCGCGTGCCGTGGCCGCGGCACGACCCAAAGCCAGCGCGGTGCCCGAAGGCGCATCCACCTTGCGTGCGTGATGCGCCTCGATGATTTCCAGATCCCAGTCCGGCAAGGCAGCGGCGGCTTCACGCAATACGCGGGTCAGCACCGCAACGCCCAGGCTGAAATTGGCGGCGTGCAAAACAGGGATCTCGTGCCCCGCCGAGTCCAGTGCCGCCCGTTGCTTGGCATCCAGACCGGTGGTGCCACTGACCAGCGCGACGTGGTGCTGGCGGCAATGCGCCAGCGCGGCATCGAACCCCGCCGGCGTGCTGAAATCGATCACCACGTCCAGTTCCGGTGCGCGCTGCCATTCGTCCGGGGAATCGACACGGGCCGCAAGTTCGTAGCGTGCTTCATCACGCAACAAATCCTGCAGTGCACGACCCATGCGGCCGCTCGCACCACAGATGGCTAGACGAATGATGCCGGACATGTTCGGGAAGGGATTCCTTGCAAGCGCAACGAGCGAAGGCAGATTGTGGGACGCCGGAGCGCAGGCAGCGGAGTGTACACGTCAGTGCATGGGCATGCCGGGCACGGTAGCTTGCAAAGGACCCCTATGAAGTCATCTTCGCCCAGAACTGCTTGACGCCATCCACGAAACCGCTATTGCGCGGCGAATGCTTCTTGGCTTGCTCGGCATCGGCGAACGTCGCTTCGAACTGTTCCAGCAAATCGCGCTGGCGCTTGTCGAGCCGCACCGGCGTTTCCACCACCACGGTGCAGAACAGGTCGCCGGGGTGCCGGCTGCGCACCGATTTGACGCCCTGTCCGCGCAGGCGGAATTCCTGCCCGGTCTGGGTTTCCGGCGGTACCGCGATGGTGGTCGCGCCGCCGAGTATCGGGACCTCGATGCTTGCGCCCAACGCGGCCTGGGCGAAGCGGATCGGCACCTCGCAGCGCAAATGGTCGCCTTGGCGTTTGAAAATCGGATGTTCGCGTACATGGATTTCCACGTACAGGTCGCCGGGGATGGCGCCCGCGGGACCGGCCTCGCCCTGCCCGCCCAGGCGAATGCGATCGCCGTCGTCCACGCCTGCCGGCACTTTCACGGAGAGGCTGCGATCTTCCTCCAGACGGCCCTCGCCGTGGCAATGCTTGCATGGCGTCTGGATCGTCTTGCCGACGCCGCCGCAATGCGGACAGGCTTGCTGGATCGAGAAGATGCCGTTCTGCATGCGCACGCGGCCATGCCCGCGGCAGGTTTCGCAGGTGGCGAGCTTGCCATCCTCGGAACCGGTGCCGTTGCAATGATGACAATTCACCATCGTCGGCACATGGATCTGCTTGTCCGTGCCGGCCACGGCTTCCTCGAGATCGAGTTCCAGCACGTAGCGCAGATCGGAGCCACGCGCCGCGCGTCGGCCGCCACCGAAAATGTCCGAGAAAATGTCGCCGAAGATATCGCCCACATCGCCGAACGGCGCACCGCCGCGCCGGCCCGTGCCATTCTCGAACGCGGCATGGCCGTACTGGTCGTACATCGCACGGCGCTGCGGATCACCCAGTATCTCGTAGGCCTGCTTGGCTTCCTTGAAGCGCTCCTGCGCGTCGGGATCGTCGGGGCAACGATCCGGATGATTCTTCATCGCCAGCCTACGAAAGGCTTTTTTCAATTCCTCGTCGCTGGCGGTACGCGCGACGCCCAGGATTTCGTAGTAGCAACGTTTCATGTGCGGTAATGGTCAGTTGACGCCAGCTTCGAGGCGGCGATCCGGAATGAACCACAGGGCCGCGATCGCGCCGTAGATCACGCAAGAGATTATGGGTGCGAAAAACGCCAAGACAATCCCGATCAGGTAAGCGATCGGTGACACGATGGTTTTCCAGTCGCCTTTCAGTGCCTGATTCAATTTGCCTGCTTCACCACCATTCGCGGCGATCAGCGTGCGCAACAACGGAATCCACGCAAGCGCGGTGAGCAGCAGGACGATACCGTAGACCGCCGTGGGCACGGATGCAGGCACCGGATGCGCCTCGCTCAACCAGCTGGTCGTGAATGGAAACAGCGACAGCCAGAACAAAAAGAACAAATTGGCCCAGAGCACCTTGCCGTTGACGCGCTGGACGGCCTGCAGCATGTGGTGGTGGTTGTTCCAGTAGATGCCGATATAGGCGAAGCTGAGCACGTAACTCAGGAACACCGGCAGGTCATCGAACAAAGCCCGCCAGGTCGGCGCGTGCGGAAGCTTCAGTTCCAGCACCATGATGGTGATGACGACGGCGATCACGCCATCGGTGAATGCCTCCATCCGGCCCTTGTGCATTGACGTTACGCCAGTCGGCCGCTGCGCGGCCTGTCAGTCGGCAGCTTCGCTGCCTGTAAAGCGCCAGCGCGGTTTCGCTGCGACTTGATCAAACCGCCGAGCAGCGCAAACAATGCTTCGACTTGCTGCAACGCGTCGGCGCAATCGCAAAAGCCGAAATCATTCGCCAAGCGCAATTGCGTTTCAACTTCCGACAATGAGCCACGCGCGATGTACAAAAATTGCAAGAACTCGCGCGGGCTCCCGCGAGCACACCCTTCTGCAATATTCGAGGGAACACTGACGACGGATCGACGAATCTGGGCAGATAGCCCGAACCGCTCTTCCGCCGGGAAACGGTGCGACAGCGCGTAAACCTCGCGCGCCAGATCCATTGCTTGCTGCCAAACCGTCAGATCGTGATGCGGTCGAGACACCCGCTTCCCCTATTTACAGCGAGTCGGGCGGCTGCCCGACTCGCGACTGACCTACTTACCCTTTACGGCTTCTGATCGTCCTTCACTTCCGTGAATTCGGCATCGACCACGTCATCCGGCGACGCACTGCCACCGCCCGGCGCCTGCTGCTGTGACGCGCCCGGTTGCGGACCGCCCTGGGCACCGCCGGCCTGCGCGGCGGCGAGCAACGACTGCGATGCCTCTTCCAGCTTGGTGATGCGCGATTCGATCGCATCCTTGTCGTCGCCCTTCATCACCTTCTCGAGTTCGGCCAGGGCTTCCTCGACCTGGCCGATTACGTCGCCGCCGACCTTGCCGCCGTGTTCCTTGATGGCTGAGCGCGTCGCGTGCACCAGTTGGTCGGCCTTGTTGCGCGTGGCCACCAGCTCCTGGAACTTCTTGTCTTCCTCGCGATGCGTTTCGGCATCGGTGACCATCCGCTGGATTTCTTCCTCGGACAGGCCCGAGCCGGCCTTGATTTCGATCCGCTGTTCCTTGCCGGTGTTCTTGTCCTTGGCGGTGACATGCAGGATGCCGTTGGCATCGATGTCGAAGCTGACCTCGATCTGCGGCATGCCGCGCGGCGCCGCCTGGATGCCGGCCAGGTCGAACTTGGCCAGCGACTTGTTGAAGCGGGCCTGCTCACGCTCGCCCTGCAGCACGTGCACGGTCACCGCGCTCTGGTTGTCTTCGGCGGTCGAGAACACCTGCGACGCCTTGGTCGGGATCGTGGTGTTCTTGTCGATCAGCTTGGTCATCACGCCACCCAGCGTCTCGATGCCGAGCGACAGCGGGGTCACGTCGAGCAGCAGCACGTCCTTGACGTCGCCGGACAAGCACGCCGCCCTGGATCGCCGCGCCGACCGCGACGGCCTCGTCGGGGTTCACGTCCTTGCGCGGCTCCTTGCCGAAGAAATCCTTCACCGCTTCCTGCACCTTGGGCATGCGGGTCTGGCCGCCGACCAGGATCACTTCGGAAATGTCGGACACGCGCACGTTGGCATCGTTGAGCGCCGTGCGGCACGGATCGATGGTGCGCTTGACCAGATCCTCGACCAGCGCCTCCAGCTTGGCGCGGGTCAGCTTGATGTTGAGGTGCTTGGGACCGGAAGCATCGGCCGTCACGTACGGCAGGTTCACCTCGGTCTGGTGCGCGGACGACAGCTCGATCTTGGCGCGCTCGGCCGCGTCCTTGAGGCGTTGCAGCGCGAGCGGATCGTTGCGCAGGTCGACACCCTGGTCCTTCTTGAACTCGTCGACCAGGTAGTCGATCACGCGCTTGTCGAAGTCCTCGCCACCGAGGAAGGTGTCGCCATTGGTGGCCAGCACCTCGAACTGCTTCTCGCCATCGACTTCCGCAATCTCGATGATCGACACGTCGAAGGTGCCGCCGCCGAGGTCGTAGACCGCGATCTTGCGGTCGCCGCCGGCCTTGTCGAGGCCGTAGGCCAGCGCGGCCGCGGTCGGCTCGTTGATGATGCGCTTGACTTCGAGTCCGGCGATCTTGCCGGCGTCCTTGGTCGCCTGGCGCTGCGAATCGTTGAAGTACGCCGGCACCGTGATCACGGCATCGGTGATCGTCTCGCCCAGGTAATCCTCGGCGGTCTTCTTCATCTTCATCAGCACCTTCGCGGAAATTTCCGGCGGCGCCATCTGCTTGCCGTCGGAGGTTTCCAGCCATGCATCGCCGTTCGAATGCGCGAGGATCTTGTAAGGAACGATGCCCAGATCCTTCTGCACTTCGGCGTCGGTGAACTTGCGGCCGATCAGGCGCTTCACCGCGTAGAAGGTGTTCTTGGGGTTGGTGACGGCCTGGCGCTTGGCCGGCGCGCCCACCAGCACTTCGCCGTCCTTCGCGAAGGCGACGATCGAGGGCGTGGTGCGGTCACCTTCCGAGTTCTCGATCACGCGCGTCTTGGCGCCTTCCATGACCGCCACGCACGAGTTGGTCGTGCCGAGGTCGATACCGATGATTTTGCTCATGTTTCAGCTCCTGGAGGTCTGCGGCCGAGGGGCCGTGCAATTCTTGAACACAAACTGGGGGTTGGCGGCCTTATCTCAAGACTTTTCGGACAAAATCAATCGGATTCTTTCGCCACCGCGACCAGCGCGGGGCGCAGCAGGCGGCCGTTCAATACGTAGCCCTTCTGCATCACGCTGACCACCGTGCCGGGCGCCTTGCCCGGTGCCTCGACCATGCTGACCGCGTGGTGGCGTTCCGGATCGAGAGGTTCGCCAACCGGATCAACCTGTTGCAGGCCATTGCTCTCGGCGACCTTGAGCAAGGATTTCAGGGTGAGGTTCATGCCCTCGCGCATCGAGGCGACGTCCGTCGTTTCGATCGCCAGCCCGCTTTCGAGGCTGTCGTAGACAGGCAGGAGGTCACGCAGCAATTTCTCGTTGGCAAACTTGAGGCTCTGCTCGAGGTCACGCTGCATGCGCTTGCGCTGGTTTTCCAGGTCGGCGCGCTCGCGCAGCAGCGTTTCGCGCATGCCGGCAAGACTGGTTTCGGCCTCGGCCAGCTGCTGGTTCAGGGTCTCCAGCTCGTCTGCACCGGCACCGTTTTCCTGCGGCGCCTGCTCGGGCGATTCCTTGGGGTTGGTCATGCTGATTCCTCGCAACGTGGACAGCCCGGCCTGCCCGGACCGGCGGGCAACCGTAGCGCAACAAGCAAATCTATGTGGTCGGGGTACCGCGATTCAAGAGAATCCCTGCACCGCAGCCGATCCCGCGCGTCATTCAGGGGTTCTCAGGGCATCGGACAGCAACTTCGCGGTCGCCTGCACCACCGGAATCACGGAATGGTAAGCCATGCGGGTGGGCCCGATCACCCCGATCGCACCCAGCACGTGTCCCTCGTCGCCGTATGGCGCGCTGACCAGGCTGTAGCCCTTGAGGGGCTCGAACCCGGATTCGTCGCCGATGAACAGGCGCACGCCCGGCGAACGCGCGCAACCCTCCAGCAGGGCCAGCAGTTCGCGCTTGCGCTGGAACGCCTCGAACAATTCGCGCAGGCGCTCGATCTGCGCGCCTTCCTCGCCCGACATCAGGTTGGTCTGTCCGCTCACCAGCATGTCGGATTCGGGTTCCGGCGCGAACGTCTCGGCGGCAACCTCCACCGCAGTGTCGAGCAACCGGTTCAAATGGCTGCCCGCGGCACGAAGTTCTGCCAGCACCCGGCTGCGGATCTCGTCGATGCGCAGTCCGGCGTAGTGCTGGTTGAGGTAGTTGGCGGCGCGCTCGAGCGCACCGGCATCGAATCCCTGGCTGAGGTTCAGTACCCGGTTCTGGACTTGCCCGTCGGCGAACACCAGGATCGCCAATACCCGCCGCTCGCCGATCGACATGAACTCGATTTGCCGCAACGGCGCATCGGCCATGCCGGGCACCGTCACCAAGCCCACGAAGTGGGTCATCGCCGACAGCAGGCTGGAGGCGTTGCCGAGCAGCTCGCGCGGCGTCACCGAATCGCGCGGCAGTTCGCGCTGGATCTGCATCACCGCACCGCGCGGCAAGGGCTTCAGTTCCAGCAGGCTGTCCACGAACAGCCGCAGGCCACGCGCAGTGGGCACGCGCCCCGCCGAGGTGTGCGGCGAGGCCACCAGACCCAGCTCCTCCAGGTCCGACATGATGTTGCGGACCGTTGCCGGACTGACGTCGAGGCCGGCCGAACGTGCCAGGGTGCGCGAACCGACCGGCTGCCCCTCCTCCAGATACTGCGCGATCAGCGCGCGCAGCAACTGGCGGGTGCGTGCATCAATGGTTGGCGTGGCGGGTGTGGCCATGGGTCGGCTGCGGATGGACACTGCAATCAATACGGGCGGCCGCGCAGGAATGCAAGCGACGGGTAGCAGGGTCGAGCGGCCGGGCACGTGCTCATTCCTCGCCGGGTCTTCGCGTTCCGAACCGCGCCCGGCCATCCGGCTACAATCACCCGCGTCCCGGATCGCCCACCATGCTTACCCGACTTTCCGTCCGCAATTTCGCCGTGGTCGAGGCCGCCGACATCGAATTCGGCGCCGGTCTCACCGTGGTCACGGGTGAAACCGGCGCCGGCAAATCCTTGCTGGTGGATGCGCTGCTGCTGCTGTCCGGCACGCGCGCCGACACCGGCATGGTGCGCGCGGGCTGCGAACGCGCGGAGCTTTCCGCCGAATTCGATCTCGCCGACGCGCCCGATGCGCGCGCATGGCTGGCCGAACAGGCCATGGACGAGGAAGGCGGCGCCTGTCGCGTACGCCGCGTGATCGCTGCCGAAGGCGGCTCGCGTGCGTGGATCAACGGGCGCGCCGTGGCACTGGGCCAATTGGATGAACTGACCTCCTCGCTGGTCGAAATCCATGGCCAGCACGAGCACCAGGCATTGCTGGACCGCGCTCAACAGTTGCGGATGCTGGATGCCTTCGGCGGTCACGCCGATGCATTCGACAAGGTACGCAAACTGGCAACGCGCCATCATGAAATCACCCGACGCGAACGCGAGTTGTCCGGTGGCGAGGACCACGCGGCACGCCTTGACTTGTTGCGCCACGAAGTCGCGGAGCTGGAACGCTGGACGCTGCCGGCCGACGCACTCTCGGAACTGGAGACCCAGCACAAGCGCCTCGCCAATGCGGGCAAGCTCGCCGAGGGCGCATCGGCGCTGGCCGAGTCGCTGGACGGCGACGGCGAATTCGCGGCCATGCGTTCCGTCGTGCACGCGCACTCCGAACTCGAACGCCTGGCCGAACTCGACCCTGCCCTGAAGGCCACGGTGGAATTGCTGGACGCTGCACGCATCCAGCTCGGCGAGGCGTCCGACACGCTCGCTCGCTACGCACAGGATCTGGACCTCGATCCCGAACGCTACGCCGAAGCCGATGCGCACCTGGCCGCGTTGCACGATCTGTCGCGTCGCCATCACCTGCCCGTCGCGGAGTTGCACGCGCATGCCACGACCCTGCGGGGCGAACTGCAAGCGCTGGAAGACGCGGGCGACGACCTTGCCAGGCTGGCCGCAGAGCGCAAGCAATGCTTCGCCGAATACGGGGTGGCTGCCAATACGCTTACGAAGCAACGCACGGCGGCCGCGAAGAAACTCGGCGCGGCCGTCACGTCGTTGATGGACGAACTCGGCATGGCCGGCGGAACGTTCGCCGTGGACCTGCAACCGCACTTCTCCGGCGAACCCGATCCGCAGGGCCGCGAGCGTTGCGAGTTCACGGTCAGCGCCAACCCGGGCATGCCCCTGCGCCCACTACGCAAGGTGGCGTCCGGCGGCGAGCTGTCGCGCATCGGGCTGGCCATCGAAGTCGCCGCCTTGGGCACGGATACGGTCGGCACCATGGTGTTCGACGAGGTCGATGCCGGCATCGGTGGCGCGGTCGCCGAAACCGTCGGCGCGAAATTGCGCGCACTCGGCTCGCGCTGTCAGGTGTTGTGCGTCACCCACCTGCCCCAAGTCGCGGCCCAGGGCCATGCACATCTCGCGGTCGCCAAGACCGTGGAAGGCGCGGCAACCCGCACGCAGATCGCGGTGCTGGATGCGAAGGGCCGCGGCGAGGAACTTGCGCGGATGCTGGGCGGCGTGGAAATCGACCGTGAAACCCGTGCACATGCCAAGCGGATGCTGGAACGCGCACAGGCGTCCTGACCCGAACCAACGCAGATCGGCCCGCGTATTCAGGTTGCTGTATGCTGGCTTTGACTGGTAATGCAGAGTAGCCGCGTGCCGAGTTCGTCGCCGTCATTCTCGTTCGAGAGGCTCTGGTCGGAGTTGCGGCGGCGGCGCGTGATTCGGGTCGTGGTGGTCTACGTGATCGTCGGCTGGGTGGTGATCGAAGTCGCCTCGACCGTGCTGCCGCCGATGGGCCTGCCGAACTGGGCGCTCAAGCTGGTGATCGTGCTGGTGGCCCTCGGCTTTCCGATCGCGGTGGCGATGGCCTGGTTGTTCGACCTCGGTCCGCACGGCGTGGAGCGAACCAGGCCGGATGCTGCGGCCCCGGTCGCGGCGCCACCTCCGGTTGCGGATGCTCTGGCCGCCACGCCCGGCGTCATGTCTCCACCGACTCCAGCCGCCACGCCGCAAGCACCCCAGAAAACCGACGCCGACCGCCGCACCATCGCGGTGCTCCCGTTCGTCAACATGAGCGGCGATCCGGACAACGAGTACTTCAGCGATGGCATCTCCGAGGAAATCCTCAACCTGCTGGGCAAGCTGCCGCAGCTGAAAGTCGCCTCGCGCACGTCTTCCTTCGCTTTCAAGGGCAAGGAGACCAGCATCCCGGCCGTCGCGACTGAACTGAATGTCGGTACGGTGCTGGAAGGCAGCGTGCGACGGGCCGGGAACCAGGTCCGCATCACCGCGCAGCTGATCGACGCGACTTCGGACACCCACCTGTGGTCGGAAACCTACGACCGCGAGATGAAGGACGTGTTCGCGATCCAGGACGACATCGCGCACAGCATCGTCAAGGCCCTGCAGGTCAAGTTGAGCCCCATGGAACGCCGTGCGCTGCAGAACGTCGCGACCTCCGAACCGGAAGCCTACGACTATTACCTGCGCGGTCGCAGCTACATGTACTCGATGGCCCGGCGCGACTACGAGCACGCGATCAACATGTACGAACAGGCGATAGCGGTGGATTCCAAGTACGCACTCGCGTATGCCGGCATGGCCGACGCATACTCGATGCTGTACCGCTACGCCGAGGCCAGCGCGGACAACGTCGCACGCGCGAACCGTGCCAGCGAGCAGGCCCTCGCGCTCGATTTCGATTCTGCCGAAGCGCACGCCTCCCGCGGCCTCGCCCTTTTCATCAGCGAGCAATATCCCGCCGCCCAGAAGGAATTCGATGCCGCGATCGCGTTGAACCCCAACCTGTTCGAACCCTATTACTACCATGGCCTGGCCTGCTCGTGCGAAGGCAACTACGAGAAGGCGATCGACTTGTACCTCAAGGCCATGCAGGTCAATCCCGCCGACTACCAGACACCGGTGTTCCTGGCCCAGGTTTACGCATCGCTCGGCCGCAAGCAGGACGAAATGCGGGTCCGGCTGGGTGCGCTCGGCACCGTGGAAAGGCACCTCAAGCTCAACCCGCACGACACCCGTGCCTTGCAGATCGCCGCCAACAACCTGATCCAGGTCGGCGAAAAATCAAAGGGAATCATGATGGCCGAGCGTGCCCTCGCACAGGGTCGCAGCGAACCGGTCGTCCTTTACAACGGCGCGTGCTTTTACGCCGTGCAAGGCGATTCCGATCGCGCATTCGAACTGCTCGAACAGGCGCTGAAACTGGGCTGGGGCGACCGCGCATGGATGGAACACGACAGCGAGCTCGAGTCGTTGCACGACGACCCACGCTTTCGGGCGCTGCTGGCAACCATCCACTGAGCCAGACGCGACGAGGTCGCCGCCGATCGATGGGGCCGCAGGGAAGTGCCGGAACCGCCTACTTCTTTTTCTTCGGCCGCACGTACAGGACCAGGCTGTGGTCGGCGATCTCGTAACCGTGTTTGGCTGCGATCTCGCGTTGCAATTTCTCGATATCCTCGTTCACGAATTCAATGACCTTGCCGCTGGTCACGTCGATCATGTGGTCGTGGTGCTGGCCGCGGTCCAGCTCGTAGACCGCCTGCCCGCTCTCGAAGTTATGCTTGATCACGAGGCCGGCCGCCTCGAACTGGGTCAACACGCGATAAACCGTGGCCAGCCCGATGTCCTCGGACTCTTCCAGCAGCAACTGGTAGATGTTTTCGGCCGTCAGGTGATCGTGGCTGTGCTCGAGGATTTCCAGCACCCGGATACGCGGATGGGTCACCTTCAACCCCGCGTTGCGTAGATCCTGCGATTCCATGGCTGAACTCCGATGGCGGCGTGATGTCTCATGAGCCGGCCCAAGACCCAGCTAGTGTATCATTCGCCGTTCACAGCCCGACCCAAGACGATGCGCCTGACGATACCAACCCTACTGCTCGCCACGGCCAGCGCGCTGACGCTCGGCGGCTGCCACGTGATCTACACGCCCGACGTGCAACAGGGCAACCTGCTGATCGGCAAGAACGTCAGCGAACTGAAGCCCGGCCTGACCAAGCAGCAGGTGATTGCCTTGCTGGGCACGCCTTCGGTGGTCAGCCCCTTCAACCAGAACCAGTGGAATTACGTCGCAACCATGCAGCGCCGCGGCGGCACCGTGCAGGAACGCACGCTGACCCTGTATTTCGACAATGACACGCTGGTGCGCACCGACGGCAACTTCATGAAGGAAACGCCGCAGGAATTGCTCCAGGAGAGCCACAAGTACGGGCCGCTGTATCCGAGCAACCTGACCAAGGAACAGCAGAAGGAATTGGAGAAGAAACAGCAGGAAGGTGGTGGCGGTGGTGGCTAAATCCGGATGCAGCAGGCGGTCACTGGCGTGAGGCGCGCAATGTCGGCCAGTGCCGCGCATTGCATCCCATGCATCACCCGTCGCGCGCCCTTCGCCGTCGCGCTTCCTTCGGATCGATCTTGAGCGGCCGGTAGATTTCCACGCGGTCGCCATCCCGCAGCACGGTATCCGGCCCAAGCCGGCGGCCGAAAACGCCGAGGCGGTCGTCGCGAATCTCGACACCGGGGCGTGCAGCATGGAACCCGGATTGCCTGATCGCGTCGGCCACCGTAGCCCCACGCGGCAACGACAAGTCCACATTGAACGCACGACCCGGTTCGGCATATGCCACCGAGACCCGCAAGTATTTCGCCTCAGGCATACGCGCGTCGGGCTTCGGCACAGAAATCGTCGACCATGCGGTCGGCAAGCTTCTGGAAACCGATCCGGAAGGCAAAACCGGTCAGCAGGTTGCTGACCTCGAAATCGAGATCGAGCGCCACTTTGCAGCCGTCGTCGCCGAGTGGCGTGAAAGTCCACCCACCGTGCAGCCAGTCGAAGGGGCCGTCCACGAATTGCATCCCGATGCGTCGCGGCCGGTCGAGGGTATTCCGGGTGGAAAAATGCTGGGTCACCCCGGCGAAACGCAGGTCGAGGCGAGCCACCAGGTGCTCGCCATCGTGCTCGGTCACTTCCGCGCCGAGACACCACGCAAAACGCCTGGGGTAAGCTTCCACTTCATTGACGAGATCGAACATCTGCTCCGGCGTGAAACGGACCAGCGCCTGACGATGGATCTGCACGAACACTCCCGATCAGCCGTCGATGCGGCGGCACCTGAATCCATCTTATTGTAACGAGCATGGCACACAAGAAAGAAAAGGACGGCAAGGGCTCGGCGACCATCGCGTTGAACAAGCGCGCGCGCCACGAGTACCACATCGACGAGCGCTACGAGGCCGGCATCGCCTTGCAGGGCTGGGAGGTGAAGAGCCTGCGCGCGGGTCGCATCAACCTGACCGACGCCTACGCGCTGGTCAAGCGCGGCGAGCTGTTCCTGTTCGGTGCGTCGATTCCGCCGCTGATCTCGGCCTCGACCCACGTGGTCGCCGATGACCGCCGCACCCGCAAGTTGCTGCTGCACCGCGCCGAAATCGACAAGCTGATCGGCGCGGTCGAACGCAAGGGCCTGACCCTGGTGCCGCTGGCGATGTACTGGAAGCACAGCCGCGCCAAGGTCGAGATCGGCATCGCGCGCGGCAAGCAGGCGCACGACAAGCGTGCCACCGAGAAGGAACGCGAGTGGAACATCGAAAAGCAGCGCGTGCTGCGCGCCCACAACAAGGCAGGCTGATCGCGCTTGATCAATAACCGGCCGGCACGTACTTGAAACGCTGCATCTGCTCGCGGTGGTCATCGACGATGCGCCGAACCTGATCGCGATTGAGCGTTTCGCGCCACTGGTTGGCGCGGCCCTTGAAAAAGAACCGGGTCTTTTCGTCCACCGCTTCCACGAACCCGTGTTTCTGTTCGAGCGAAGCCATGGTCTGGAACGACGTGTGTTTCACCGCACGCTCGATGCGCGCCTTGTCCTGACCCAGGCCAAGCAGCTTGGCCGCCTTGGCGAAATGCTTGGCCGGCTTTTCCAGCAGATCCTCGTAACGCAGCACGATGACCTTGCCCGGCGCCCGTTCGGCCATGTCCGCCCAACCGGCAACGTGCGTGGACCAGGAGCCGACGATTTCTGTTACGAACATTTCCTCGTTGAGCGTTCCCACTTGCTCGTTACTGAGGCGCTCGATGGCCTCGTCCTGGCTGAGTCCGAAATGATGGGTCATGCTAACCGCAACATCGAGGGGGTTGCGCACGACATAGATCGCGCCCGCCGTAACGTCCCAGTTTTGCAACGGATGCCCTTCGTAAAGCCCTGTCATGTTGTGCGACTTCACGAGCCGGCTGCCGTACGCCTGCGCCGCGATTAGAGCTTGCACCCGGGGACGCAATGCGGCGATTTCCTGTGTGGAAAGCTCCGTGCTCGACCGCCCGGCGAGCTCCGAGTAGCGCTCCGCACGCGCTTCGCCATCGGCGTAATCCCGCAATTGGTCAGGGCGCAGAGGCTGCGCGCGGTTGGCGATGAGGTTGGCGAGAAATGCGCGCAACCAGGTGTTGCCCGATTTCGGATAAGACGCCAGCCAGACGATGTTGCCCATTGCAATGCAAGCCTGCTCGATGAACCGACCCCGCATGATGCCAGCGACAGCGATTGATTTCCCGCCACCCCGCCCGCATCATCCATGTTCCCCGGGGGCGACCTGGCTTCGACGGGGGCAGTGAAGTAGCCTGGAGCATGCCGAGGGCGTCATCTTCCTCGTTAATCCGATGGCAAACAATCAGACGCCAACGACGACGTCTACGCTCTCGCCGCTTAAGGCGTAAGCCCCGAACCCACTTGTGCCCGTGCTCGTGGGTGTAGGGTCATCATCATGGGATCGCTGATGGTTGCCGCAGGTCGATCATTCGCTAAAACAAAACCCGCTGGTTCCGGAGTGCGCTTTGCGCATCGTGCTGCTCCGGAGACGAGACCCAACGATGAGCTAAGCATGTAGCGCCGGGCGCGGAGCGCCTTCGGACGGGGGTTCGATTCCCCCCGCCTCCACCATTACGGAATCCAACAACATCCCGCAACATCCTTGAAACCGTGCTCTGGCGCGGTTTTTTCTTGTATACTGCTCCCACGTCGTCCTTCTACTTACCGTCAAACTTCCAAGATCGTTACGGGAGTTTTGGCGGAACCGAAGCCCTGTACAAGGCGTACGCGTTCGCGGTGTCCCAGCGCATTGTCGAAGTCGCGGAGAGTCTGCGCGACGGCCTCGTGCGTGCCGGCTTCGAGCGGCAGGACGCCAAGGACTTGATACAGACGCCCGACGGCTCGCAAGGCACGGGTGACATCTTGCGCCAGCAGGACAGCGTAACGGTGCCGCTGCCACAGGCCGGCGAAAAAGTGGAACTGCCGGATCTCTCTGCTTTGCCCGAGGCGACGCGCAAGCGGTTCGAGAAGAATCTGGAAGTGTCGCCCGAGACTGCGAGCATGACCCTGAAAGGGGAATGGAGCCGCAACGATCAAAAGGCGCTGAAGGAAGCGTTTCAGTCTTCAGAGGCCGTCGCCATTGTCGAGCATGCATTCGCCAAGCTCGCCGCTCCGGACGTGAGAGGAACGACAACGCGATCGGAGCGTGGCGAAACCTTCGCCGTTCCTATGCTGGCGTGGGAACAAGGGGACTTGCTCGTCGAGGCAGGCGCATCGCCGGTATTCGAAGGCGCGTGGAGCCCCGAAGGCGCCACGGCCGAACTTTCGGACTCCGAATTTCCCAGAGAGCCGGAAGCCTTGCAGCGCGCCCGCTTGCTCGTCAGCAGCAAGGGACAGGTCAAGCTCGATCCGGGCGAAAAGCTCGACGTGCAGATGAATATGTTCATCCGCGAGCCGGCTTCGGAAACCGCATTGATGTGGTGGTTGGAAAAACAACTGCGCGATCCCAACCTGGAGCCCGGGGATCTGGCGGCCTGGTTGTCCGGCGCCTTGCAGTTTTTGAAGGAGAAGCGCGGCTTCAGCGTCGAAGAGCTGGACTACCGCAAATTCCGCCTGCGCGAAGTCCTGTCCGCGCATCTTGATAAAGCCAAGCACGGCGCGACGGCACAAAGTTTCCTTGCGCTACTCGGTGCTGAGGCGAACCTGTCCGCGGATGATCGGATGCAGCTCGTCTTCAGCTCGGGCCGGTACGCGTGGGACTGGCAATACAGCGGCTTCATCACGCTGAAGCGGCACTTCTTCCCGCAGATCGGGAATCTCAAGTCGGAGGGCGAGGAGTTCAATTGCGCGCAGTTCATAGCCAATGAGATGGACGGCGTGGACACTTGGATACGCAATGTGGAGCACAAGCCCAGCTCGTTCTCCTTGCCTACGTCCTCCCATCGCTTTTATCCAGACTTCCTGATTCGTCTGGAGAACGGCAAGATCATCGCGGCGGAATATAAGGGCGCTCACCTTGCGGAAGGCCGCATCAGCGCCGAGAAGAAACGCATCGGTGAAATTTGGGAGCGGCGCGGTGGCGGGCGCTGCGCTTTCGCCTGGGTGGAAAGCGAGGATTGGACGCCCATCGAGGAAGCGGCAAAGCGGTGCCAGGCTGGAGCAGGTTGAGTTCGCCGCCGTGAGCTGCTGCCGGTCTCGTAGACACCACCTTAAGTTGCTTGCATCTGCTGCTCGAACTGGATGGGGCTGATGTAGCCGATCGTCGAGTGCTGCCGCTTCGGATTATAGAAGCGCTCGATATAGTCGAAGACATCCGCCTTGGCCTCGTTGCGCGTGCGATACGTTTTGCGCGCGGTCCGCTCGGTCTTCAGCGTGGAGAAGAAGCTCTCCATCGCCGAGTTGTCCCAGACGTTGCCGGCGCGGCTCATGCTGCAGGTGATGCCAAGTTCGCCGAGCAAACGCTGGAACTGCTCGCTGCTGTATTGGCTGCCGCGATCGGAATGGTGCAGCAAGGCCTGCGGACGTCCACGTCGCCACAGCGCCATCATCAACGCATCGGTGACCAGTTGCGCAGTCATGCTGGCCTGCATCGACCAGCCGACTACGCGCCGCGAGTACAGGTCCAGCACTACCGCCACGTACAACCGACCTTCCGCCGTCCAAAGGTATGTGAAGTCGGCGACCCACTTCTGGTTCGGCGCCTGGGCGACGAACTGCCGATCCAGCACGTTGGCGGCTGGCGCAGCCGTTGGACGTGCTCCGCGATCCACCGGCAATCCACGGCGCCTGGGCCGGGCACGCAAGGCTTGTGCCCGCATCAGGCGCTCGACACGGTGCAAACCGCAACGCTCGCCGCTCGCCAGCACATCCCGCCAGACCCGGCGTGCACCGTAGGTGCGGTCACTGTCCAGGAAGCTGCGCCGTGCAAGTTCCGTCAAACGTTGGTCTTCCAGGCTGCGCCGGCTCCGCGGCCGCGTCAGCCATGCATAGAACCCGCTGCGAGACACACCGAGCGCCTCGCACAACATCGCCACCGGCCAGGCCACTCGGTGCTTCGCCACGAACCCGAACTTCACGTCGATTCCTTGGCGAAATAGGCCGCGGCTTTTTTTAGGATGTCCCGCTCCATCCGCAAGCGTGCCACTTCCTTCTTCAGACGCGCGATCTCTGCCTGTTCCAGCTTCATCTGTCCGCGCCCCGGAAACGCCTGCACCGGATCCAGCGTCGCGTCCCGCACCCACTTGCGCAGCACGTTGGCGTGAATCCCCAAGTCCCGCGATGCCTGAGCAACGCTCACCCCGCGGGCCCTGACCAGGTTCACCGCTTCAAGCTTGAACTCCCGACTGAACGTCCGTCTCGTTCCCATTTGCCACCTCCGGCTTCATCATCACACCTAAACTCGGTGTCTGTGAAGCCGGCAGCAGCTCACGCGATGGCGTGGTCGCTAATGGCGCTGATCCTAAAAATCATCTCAGGTGGCCAGGCTGGCGCTGATCGCGCCGCACTGAGACTTAGCGATCGAGTCCGGTCTGGAGCACGGCGGCTGGTGCCCGCGCGGTCGCAAAGCGGAGGATGGCCCGATTCCGGCGAGATATCGGCTCGCCGAAACGGAATGAGCGAATTACCGCGCGCGCACCGTCCGCAATGTGGTGGAGAGTGATGCGACCTGATTCTCAACATGGGGGAGCTGGCGGGCGGGAGCCTTGAAACGCTGCGCATCGCGGAGCGACGCGGCAAGCCTGTTCGTGTGGTGCAACTCGACTCAGCTTTGTCTGCGGGACCAAGACGTTGCCGGCTTACGGGAGTGGCTACACAGCGCGCGCGTCCAGACCTTGAACGTCGCCGGCCCGCGTGAGAGCAAGCGACCAGGCACCTACGAGGCGGCTTTGGCACTGCTCCGGCGGCTATTCAAGCCATAGGATTGGCCGACTAACTGATACGGGCCAAAGTTCGAGTCTCAGGACCTCTTTCGACGAGAAATGGGCTAGTGCAGGATAGGTTTGTCGGTAGCAAGTGGGCCCATTTTGAGCGGGAAATCGGCTCGTGCAGGAGTCGGCGAATAGCCCATTCATGTATGAGGGGATGCCTACAGGGGAGTCTGAAGGCTGCGACCCTCCACTTCCGTCGCCATTACGAAAGTTCCCCTGACCGACGCCCCTGGATAACCGACTGCGATGTCCTAGTCGTCCCGCAGGAGGTTCGCTCTTGCTGGAGGGGGAGGCAATACTTGGCCACTTCAAGAGCGATTTCGGGATGGCTTATGCTAACTTGGGGACAACGTAAGCTGTTTGGGCTAGTGGACGATAGCAATCAGCCGTCGGGGCAGCTATCCCATTTTGCTTAAACGGGTGTACGTGACTCGAGGGCAAGATCAAAATTACCACAGGGGACGACAATGGCAACGCATCTTTCGGCACGGCTTGCGTGGCACATGGATGGGTGGAACGGCCACATTTGCAGCAAGCCCGGTCGTAACACGTTCTGCGTTGGTCCCCACTCCTATCCGGGAGACAAGATCGGCACTAAGCGCGATCTCGGATGGGAGGAGTCGAAGGCTGTCGCCGGCCGATGCTGTTCCGAAATCGACGGCATCCCACCCTGCATCTTCAGTATTAATGCCTTCCGGCTCGAAGCAACTCACAGCAGCTGATGACCCGCCGGACTTCTTCGGCAGCGGCAGCCGCAGAACTTGGCGTCTTCCGCCGGCGACGGTATGCACGTGGCCGTATGAAGCGATGTACGGGGATGACTCCATCGTCAGCGGCCGCCGGGACAATGCGACACGGCTGAAACTCGCGCGGGAGTTCTTCGACGAGATCACGCCGCACCAAAGCCTGCTCTTTCACTACGCGAACTACAGCAACCCGCTGAGCACCGACGACGCAAAGCGGTACGTCGTCGTCGGGCTCTCGCGAGTCAAGAATATCGGCGACATCGAGTTCTACGAAAACACGAGTCAGGACACTAAGGAAAAATACGCCGGCGGCTTTGTTTGGCAGCGCAACGTGGAAACGCATTATCCGGACCAGGGCCTCCGTATCCCGTACCACCGCTATCTCGACCAGCCAGAGGTTTTAGAAAAGATTGCGCTTATTCCAGAAAATCCCCGCTGCTTCAAGTACGGATCGAGGCATGTCAGCGATGACGATGCGCTCGCACTCGTCGAGCGCTTCGTGGAGATCGCAACCTACCTGCGCGACATGGGCGACAATTCCGAGAACTGGACCGTACGACTGGAATGGTTAAATGGTCTGCTCGCGGAGCTCTGGAAGGGACGAGGTCTCTACCCTGGTCTGGCCAAGCTAATGGATCTACTGGGGCTCTCCGCAGGTGTAACCGCTTTCCGCACCGCGGCCGGGCGGGGCGAGGAGAAAGCGTTCCACGCAGCCCTCTTTGCGTGGCTGGACGAAACGTCGGAGACCATTCCTGGCGTGGTGCTGACCACTGAGGTCACGAACAAGATTCGTCGTCAGTGGAAGCTGCGCGGCGCCGAGGAGCGCGCCTTGCTCGCAACGACTCTGCCGCGCTTCGACCTGCCGAAGTCGCAATTGGAGCGGATCCTGTCCGAGGAGCGCGTGGAAAGCGGACTGGAGACGACCCTGGCCGATATCCATGCGAACCCCTATTTGTTGGCCGAGCAATTCACAGGCGAGGGTCCGGATGACGTGATTTCCTTCTCCCGGATCGACCACGGCGCGTTCCCATCGCCCGACCTCGGTGGAGCGTTTCTCTACGACGTCGACGACTGGCGGCGCCTTCGCGCGATGTGCGTCGATCGGTTGCGCTTCGAGACCAAGCATTCGTTCCTGACATGCGGGCAGTTGCTACAGGACGTGAACCGGCGACTGGCCTTGTTGCCGGAATGGAAGCGCGTCGAGTTCAAGAACGCGTATTTCACAGTGGATCGCGACCATCTTGAACACGCGATGGTCTTCAGGACCGAGGGCGCGCGCGAATATGCGTATCTCCGGCGCGTCTATGATGCCGAACGCGTGATCGAAAACCAGATACGGAAGCTCGCTGGGTACTCCGACATAAAGTTCAAATCGCCCGTGACCGAGAAGGTCTGGAGAGACCTGTTGTTTGAACCGGCTAGTCGGCTCGCCGAGAAGAGCCGGCAGGCGTATAGCGATGCGATCACTGGCCAGGGAAAGGTCTGCGCCACGATCTTCCCACGTCCGATCTCGGTCGTCTGCGGCGCCGCAGGGACCGGGAAGACAACGATCATCCGAGCCATCCTCCAGGCCATCGACAAAGCGCATGGTGCGGAGGCATCGTTCCTCCTGCTGGCACCCACAGGCAAGGCAGCGGATCGCGTTCGCGACAAAACCGGTAAGCCCGCGAGCACGATCCATTCGTTCTTGGCCAAGCATGGTTGGCTCAATCCGAATCTCACGTTGCGGACTAGCGGCGGTGCGAGGGAAGAAAAGGTCACGACCTACGTAATCGATGAAGCTTCGATGCTCGACCTGGAGCTTGTGGCCACGCTGTTTCGTGCGATCAACTGGAGCACGGTGCAACGAGTGATCCTGGTCGGAGATCCAAGCCAGCTCCCTCCCATCGGCCGGGGGCGCGTCTTCGCCGACATCATCGATTGGCTCCGCGCGAACTATCCGGATTCGATCGGCGAGCTTACCCAGAACCTCCGCCAGATGGAAAACCGGCTGGAAGGCAGAGGCACCGGAATCCTCGACATCGCCGCGGTGTATGAACGAGGCAAGGTTCAAAAGGCAAAAGACGAAGAGGAAGAGCTCCGTGCCGAGGAGATGTTCAAACGGCTTCAAGATCTGCCCCCTGACGGTGCGGTCGACAAGGACTTGCGCGTCATTTACTGGAAGAACGCCTCGGACATGCTCGACAAGCTGGTCGACCGCATGGTGACCGACATGGAGGAGGACACAGCATCGAAAGTCGATCCGTCCGCACGATACAAGATCTGGCTGGACGCCGCGAAGTCGGGCACAGGTGGCTTCCGTCCCGACTACCATCAGGTCCTTTCACCCTACATCAACGAGGATTTCGGCACTGCGCCGATCAACCTTCGGTTGCAGAAGGAAGCGCGCGGCGATTCTTTGCAACGTGTGGGCTCATTGGCAGGGATCACGCTCTTCGACAAGGTGATCCAGATTCGAAACCGAGGGGCCTCGGATCCGCTTCGGGCTTGGGACTTCAACGCGAAAGCCAACGTCACCTGTGAGGTCTTCAACGGCGAATTGGGCTACGTGAAGCCACACGGGTTCGATAAGAACTGGAAATGGTCAGGATTCAGGCTCAAGCATTTCGCAGTGTCCTTTGCGCGCAAGGAAGGTCGCGCGGTCGGTTACGGAAAGCAACTGGGAAGCTACGAAGAGAAGGGCAAGAAGCGCTGGATCAAGGATGAGAAGCCCGAGGATAACCTGGAGCTTGCCTATGCAATTTCCGTCCACAAGGCTCAAGGCAGCGAGTTCGATCGCATCTACTTCATCGTTCCCAAGCAGAAGACGGCACTGCTTTCGCCCGAGTTGCTCTACACCGGTATAACTCGGGCAAGTCGCCACTGCACGTTGCTCATCGAGGAAGACATCTCGCCCCTCCTCAAGATCCGTCGACCGGAAAGCTCCCATCTCGTAGGAATCAACTGTTCGCTATTCGACTTCACGCCAGCCCCGGACGGACTCGAACTGCTCCGGCGGGAAGGCTTTATGGAGGCTTACAAGATTCATCGCACCCTTGCCGATGTCATGGTGAGGTCGAAATCGGAGGTCATCATCTCCAACTTGTTGTTCGACCGTGACATTGCATTCGAGTACGAGAAACCGCTGTACGCTCCCGATGGATCCTTCTATCTGCCCGACTTCACGATCACGTGGCGCGGCGAATCTTACTTCTGGGAACATCTTGGAATGCTTGTGCGCGAAGAATATCGGCAGAAGTGGGAAATGAAGAAGGCGTGGTACAACCGTCACTTCCCTGGCCGGCTGGTCACGACGGAGGAATCCCCCGACCTGTCGCACGCTGCGCTCGCGATTATCAAGGAGGCCTTTAGCTAGCCTGCGACCAGGTGGCCTCAATAATAAGGTCTGCTAGGAAAAAAACAGCGGCGGCGTGGTCTTGAAGGTTGGGACGACTGCCATCCTCATCAGATCAAGACATCACCGCACTCGTGCTGCCGGGAACACCGACGACACAAAAAGCCGAGCGGCGTTTCGCGTTGGCGGTAACTTTGGCGGTAACCTCGAAATCGGATATTTGAAAAGCAACGGCAGATCAATCAATTCGCGGTGTTATTCGATAGCCCCCGCCCCACCAACCCACAAAAAGGCCCGCCTTGCGCGGGCTTTTTTGTGGGTTGTCGCTTGGCGATGGAGTGATACTCCCGTAGGGGGTTCGACTGCGGAGGCAGGATGCCGGAGCGAACATCGGCGCAGCCGATGGCCAGGGAGCTGTTGGCCAAGGACGGCAGCTTTGGGTGAGCGTCAGGGATGGCGCGAATCATTCCCCCGCCACAACACCCCAGGCATGTGTTGTCGTTCGTGGCAAGGCACTTCGCACCCGGTCCCGCCTCACCCCGTGGCCCGCGCTTCGTACCAGCCCTTGCTGCGGGTGACGATCCGCACCACCAGCAGCATCACAGGCACCTCCACCAGCACACCCACCACGGTGGCCAGCGCGGCACCGGACTCGAAGCCGAACAGGCTGATGGCCGCTGCGACTGCAAGCTCGAAGAAGTTCGATGCGCCGATCAGCGCCGACGGGCAGGCGATCGCGTGTTTTTCGCCAACCAGGCGGTTCAGGCCATAGGCCAGGCCTGCATTGAACAAGACCTGGATCAGGATCGGCACGGCCAACAACACGATGACCAGCGGCTGGTGCAGGATCGCCTCGCCCTGGAAGGCGAACAGCAACACCAGCATCGCCAGCAGCGCCGCCATCGACCACGGGCCAACACGTTGCATGACCGCCTCGAAATGCTCCTTGCCCCGTGCCAGCAACCGACGTCGCCACACCTGCGCCAGGACCAGCGGAATCACGATGTACATCAGCACCGAGAACAACAGCGTTGGCCACGGCACGTGGATCGCCGCGATGCCCAGCAGCAATCCGACGATCGGCGCGAAGGCAAACACCATGATGGTGTCGTTGAGTGCGACCTGCGACAGGGTGAACAGCGCGTCGCCGCCCGACAACCGGCTCCAGACGAACACCATGGCGGTGCACGGCGCCGCGGCGAGCAGGATCAGGCCAGCGATGTAGCTGTCGAGCTGTGCGGCGGGAAGCAGCGGCGCGAACACATGGCGAATGAAGATCCAGCCCAGCAACGCCATCGAGAACGGCTTGACCAGCCAGTTCACGAACAGGGTCACGCCGATGCCGCGCACGTGCTTGCGCACTTCGTGCAGGGAGCCGAAGTCGACCCTGGCCAGCATCGGGACGATCATCAGCCAGATCAGCACGCCCACCGGCAGGTTGACCTGTGCGAGATCGAGGTTGCCCAGGAACTTGAACGGCGCGGGCATCAGCTGACCGAGTACCACGCCGGCGACGATGCACAGGAAAACCCACAACGTCAGCCAGCGCTCGAAAAGGTTCATCGGGGCACCGGTGCCGGCGCGGACCACCGTTTCGCAGGGCGCGCTCATGGCCGGGCCTCGAGACCAAGTGCCTCGCGCACCGCCGGAACCAGCCGCGCGCGGATATCGTCGCGCACGGCGATGAAACCCTCCAACGTCTCGCCGTGCGGGTCGTGGAACGGCAGGTGGATGCCCGGCACCGGGCGCGGAAAAACCGGACACGCTTCCCTGGCGTTGTCGCACAGCGTGACGACCAGATCGAAGGGCTGGTCGATCACCGCGTCGATGTCCTTGGGATGCAGCCCCGTGGTGGACAGACCCGCCAGGCGCAGCGCCTCGATCGCACCCTCGGCCACGCCGGCTTCCGGGCGGATGCCCGCCGATTGCGCATGTACCGCGCCGTCGAGGTCGTGGTTGATCAGCACTTCGGCCATTTGCGAGCGGCAGGAATTGCCGGTGCACAGGAACAGTACCTTGTGGATCCGGCCGCTCATTTCCTGGCCTTGGCCGCTGTGCGTCGCGTCGACTCGCGTCCGCGCTTCGCGCTGGAAGCGGAACGCATGGATTTCGGCAGGCATGCCCTGCCGCCACAGCAATTCGCGGTCAGGAACGAAACGAGATCATCCATCAGCGCGTAATTGGCCGCGTAGAAAATGAAACGACCTTGCTGGCGTCTGGTGACCAGGCCGACATGACTGAGGTGGGTCAGGTGGAACGACAGCGTCGGCCCGGGTATACCGAGTCGTTCACCGACCGCGCCCGCGTTGACGCCTTCCGGGCCGGCTTCGACCAGCAGCCTGAAGATGCCGAGGCGCGACTCGTGCCCAAGCGCCGCGAGGATTTCGGTGGCATTCAATATTTCCATATTTGTTGAAATATAGATTTATTGAAATGCCATGTCAATGTGCCGTCGTGGCGTGGCACACGGCAACCACGCCCTGCCCTCCGGCACGGGCACGCGACCACGTTCGACGGCTGGGCACGACACACCCACGCGACGCAGGCGCCCTGCTACCCTCGCCGCGTGCAGCGGGAAAAGGGAATCCGTCATGCGAGGGTGGGCTTGGGCAGGTTGCGCGATCGTCATGGCACTCGTTGGCGTGACACGCGCACACGCAGAAACAAGCGTGCAGGTATTGGAAACGCACCCGTCAGGTGCCGTGATCACGCTGGCCAGCAACCAGAATTTCTACCTGCACTTGCGCTACCGGACCGATCGACCGGTCCAGATCTGGGCACGGCCGTATTTTCGGGGCAAGGCGGTCAATGCGGGCAGCAACCCGTCACGCAGCTACCCCGCCGGCAGCGGCGAAGCCCTCGGCTGGTTTTTCCTGTTCAAGCCGGGCACGCAAGTGGACGAGGTGCGGATCAGTGCGGGCGATGGTTCGTACAAGGGCACGCAAGTGGTCGCGACGTATCCGGTGCAAATCATCGGTGGTGACCAGCCGGTCGCGACGCAGGACCAGCCCGCCTGGGTCACGCGGCTGAACGCACTCGATGCCACGGCGCAGAAGGCAGGTTACGAAAGGCAGATGAATGCACCGGTGTCCGCGGGAGACAGATTATTGCTCGGTGGCTTCATGCTGGGAATGCTGACACTCGGCATCCTGGGATTTGCCGCACCCGCATGGGGCCTTTGGCGTTGGCGTGGCGGCTGGCGCATCGCCGCGGCGATACCGGCGGCGATCATGGCGTTCGTGGTGTTGCGCATCATTGCCGCGACCGCGATCGATCCGACGTCGCACAACCTGTGGCCTTTCGAGATCGTCATGTGGGGCGGCCTCAGTTGCGCATGGATACTGGTACTCGCGGTCGCGCGCAGGCTCTTCGGAAGCGCGCAAGCCTGAGGCTGACGCCGGCACGGCGTTCAAGTCGCCGGCGGCTCGCGTTCGACCAGGTCGCGCAACGCCGCCTGCATGCGTGCGTGCACCCGCACCAGCGATCCCCACAGGAACCAGACGGTGAACGCGCCGATCGCCAGCAGGGCCAGCAACACGCCGCGCGGCGGCAGGATGCTGCTGCCCAGCGCAGCGACCAGCAACGCCATGCCGGCCAGCGCGCCGAGCGGCACCAACTTGCCGAATACCCGGCGCAATCCCGCGGTACGCACACCGTGAACCTGCTCGCTGATACCCAGTTCCGCAAGCAACATGCCCAGCGCATCGGCCTTGCGATAGACCGCGATCAGCATCGGCAATGACACGAACAACGCGATCGCCCAGATCAGCGAGCGCCGCACCACCGGCGCCAGCGGCAGCTGCGGCCACCAGCGCGGCAGCATGCTGCTGGCGAACGCGCCAATGCCGAACACCGCGCACACCAGCAACAGGTTCACCCCGATGTGCCACAGCAATCGGCGCAACATCTTCGCCAGCATCACGTCCTTGCGCACCGACGCGGTACCGCTGATCCATTCGTGATAGCCCAGCGCCAGCACGCGCATCGAATCAGGCGTCATCCGTCCCAGTGCAGCGAGCATCAATGGCTCGGCGCGCAGCAGCACCGGCGACACCAGCATGCACGCCACCGCCGCGGTCACGGTCAGCGGATACAGGAAGTTGCCCACCGCGCCGGCGGCGATGCCCAAGGTCGCGATCACGAACGAGAACTCGCCGATCTGGGCCATGGTCAACCCCGTGCGCAGGGAATCTCGCGCGCCGCGCCCCGCGCACATGAAGGCACCCGCGCCGCACGCAAGTGTCTTGCCTACGACGACCGCCAACGCAAGACCCAGCGCGGGCCACAACCACGGCAGCATCTGCGCGGGGTCCAGCAGCAGCCCGATCGCCACGAAGAAGATCGCCGCGAACATGTCGCGCACCGGCCGCACCAAGCGCACGATACGCTCCGAACAGCGCGCCTCGGCCACCACCACGCCGGCCAGGAACGCGCCCAGCGCCACGCTGAAACCTTCCCACACCGCCAGCAGGCAGGCGCCGAAGCAGATGCCCAGCGCGGTCACCAGCAGGGGCTCGTCGCGTCCGCGCTTCGCCAGCCAGTCCAGCAGCCGCGGCAGCAGCAACAAACCCAGCACCAGTGCCGCCGCGACGAACAGCAGCATCCGCCACAACACCGCGAAGGCAATGCCCGCCGCACCCGAACTGCCGACCGCGATCGCGCTCAATACCGTGATCAGTACTACCGTCAGCACCTCCTCGGATATCAGCATGCCCACCATGCCCGCGACAAAAGGCTGTCCGCGCCAGTCACGGTCGGCCACCGTGCGCACAGCAATCATGGTCGAGGAGAAACACACCACGCCACCCAGGAACAATGATTCCCGGCCGCCGAGTCCGGCCAGCCGTCCGATCTCGATGCCGACCCAGAACATGAACCCCACTTCCACCAGCGCGGCCAGCATCACGCCGGCGCCCAGCGTTCGCAGCTTGCGCAGGTTGGAGTCGAGCCCCAGCGTGAACATCAGCAGCACCACGCCGAGGTTGGCGATCGACTGCATGGTGTGCTGATCGGTCAGGAACCGCCACGGCATGTGCGGACCGATCAGCACCCCGGCCACGATGTAACCCAGCAGCACCGGCAGGCGCAGGCGCGGGAACACCACCACCACCACGCCAGCGGCCAGCATCACGCAAGCCAGGTCGCGGATGAATCCGATTTCGTGCAAGACATCCCTCCCATGGTCATGTGCAACAGGGATTTCGCGCAAAAATGCTTGACGCTGAAATCGGGTGCACCTATCCTTTCGCGTTCCCAGCGTGGGGCCATAGCTCAGTTGGGAGAGCGCTACAATGGCATTGTAGAGGTCGTCGGTTCGATCCCGTCTGGCTCCACCAAATCCCCACGCTGTCCCCATCGTCTAGAGGCCTAGGACACCACCCTTTCACGGTGGCGACCGGGGTTCGAATCCCCGTGGGGACGCCATGGCTGTTGCCACGGCACGCCGGGATGCAAGTAAAATACGCGACTCGTTGGTCACGACTCATCGATCGCGACATCAAAATGCGGAGCGGTAGTTCAGCTGGTGGTTCCGCGAGCGTCCGCGAATGTCCAGTGGACATTCGCGCGAAGCAGAACCGGTGAGTCATGGATGGCGAACGGCAATCCACCACGGATGGTTGTGGCAAGAACAGAACAATGCGGAGCGGTAGTTCAGCTGGTTAGAATGCTGGCCTGTCACGCCGGAGGTCGCGGGTTCGAGTCCCGTCCGCTCCGCCATTTCTGGAAGCCACGCCCGATTTTCGAAGCCCGCCTCGCGCGGGTTTTTCATTTACGCGACGGTCGCTTCCGGCTCGACGCTCTGCAACGTCGCCACCGAGTGCCCTTGCTCGCCCAGGTATTCCAGCCAGCGGTTGAGGAACCCGTTCATGCGGATGCGGTGCTGCAATACGTTGCGCGTCGGCGCCAGCGGCCCCAGCACCTGCCACAGGTCGCGGCCGGGCTGGCAGTGCAACGCCTCGGTCACATGCGCATCGAGGTAACAGCGTAGCTGCGCGGAAGGCGCAAGGTTGCCGGTGGACGCGTCCAGCACGTCATAGGTCAACCCGAGTTCCAGCGTGTACGGATGGCGATCCTGCACCGACAGCCGCACGTCGAGACCGTCGCCGACCGACGACAGGTATTCGCCGACCGCCAGCCGGTGCGGCGCGAACAGCCGCGCGAGACGGTGGTGGTTTTCCGTGTACAGCCCCATCAGCCAGCCGAAACGATCCGGCAGCAGCGTGGCCGCGAAAGAGCGGCGGCGTGGTGTGGTGGCGGAATGGACGAGTACCGATTGCATGGGTCGATCTTAGCGCAGGATTTCGTTTTGACACGTCTTGCATTTTCCGTGCAAAACGCGCAACGTAACGGTCTCGGCGCCGCAAGGCGCCGAAGCTGTTTCAGGGCCCGGTGAATGTGCGGGCGCGAGCGCCGATTACAACGTCTGCGCCTGGAAAGTGTCGCAGGCGTTGATGTCGCCGGCCTGGAAACCGGTCTTGAACCAGCGCACGCGTTGCCCGGACGTTCCGTGGGTGAATGAGTCCGGCACCACCACGCCCCGCGATGCCTGTTCGAGTGCGTTGTCGCCGATCGCCGAAGCCAGGTTCAGCGCGCTTTCGATGTCGCCCGCCTGCAGCCACTGCAATTGCTGCTGCGAACGATTGGCCCACACGCCCGCGAAACAGTCGGCCTGCAACTCCAGCCGCACCGAGAGACCGTTCGCGCCCTTCATCGGCTGGCCCTGCTGCGCCAGGCGTTGTTCCGTGTCCATGATGCCGAGCTGGTCCTGCACGTGGTGGCCGATCTCGTGCGCGATCACGTAGGCGCGCGCGAAATCCGCGCTGGAATGGAACTGGCTGGACATCTGCTGGAAGAAATCAAGATCGAGGTACACGCGCTTGTCGCCCGGGCAGTAGAACGGCCCGACCGCGGCCGATGCGCCACCACAGGCAGTCGCGACTTCGCCGTGGAACAGCACCAGCTTGGGATCGACGTAGGTCTTGCCCATCTTCTGGAAGTAGGCACTCCACACGTCCTCTGTGCTGCCCAGCACCTTGCTGACGAACTGCACCTGCGGATCGCTCTGGTTGGCCTGCGTGGTCTGCGAGGACGGGGTACCGGTGGTCGTGCCGCCGCCGCTGAGCAAGCCGAAAATGATGCCGCGCGTGGACGGGAAAATCATGGCGATGACGATCGCGATGATGGTGCCACCCAGCCCGAGATGGATGCCGCCGATGCCGGACCCGCCGCCACTGCCGGTCGCCTCTTCCACGTTGTCGCTGGAACGACCCTTCTGCCAGAGCATCGCGATTCTCCTTTCCCCGTGCGCCCCGCGCATGCGGGCGTCCGCGGACTTTGCGCCAACCCTCGCCAGCGCGCAAGCATCGATCGCGGCATGCGCTGCGCGGTTGCGCATTCCGGTCGACCCCGCAATGATCGGAGGATAACCAGCGGCGCGCCACTGCCGGCGCGCCCGTCCATCAACCGGGAATCCATATCCGCAAAGAGGAACACGCCATGCCAGCAACTCCGGAATCCGCTGCCGTCGCCGGTGATCGCCGCCTGCACCGTCACGTCGGCCTGGTCGGGCTGCTGTTCACCGCAGTCGGATCGATCATCGGCTCGGGCTGGTTGTTCGGCGCGCTGGCGGCGTCCGAGCAAGCCGGGCCGGCATCGGTCCTGTCGTGGTTGTTCGGCGCCATCATGATCGGGTTCATCGGGCTCACCTATGCCGAACTCGGCACGATGTTTCCGGTATCCGGCGGCGTCGTGCGTTTCCCGCATTTCGCGTTCGGCTCGTTCGCGAGTTACACCTCGGGCTGGATCACCTGGCTCGGCGCCGCTTCCACCGCGCCGATCGAGGTCGAGGCGGCATTGCAATACGGGGCCAACTACCTGCCCTGGCTGCAGACGCTGAAACACGGCACCGCGGTACTGACCGGACCGGGCTATGCCGTCGCGGCCGGGCTGATGCTGCTGTTCAGCATCATCAACATGTTCGGCATCCGCTGGTTCGCACGCCTCAACAACGTGCTGGTGTGGTGGAAGATCGTGATCATCACGATCGTGGTGATCGCATTCCTGAGCGCCGATTTCCACACCGGACATTTCGCGCATCCGGCCGCCGGCGGGTTCCTGGCGTTGGGCTGGCACGGCGTGTTCTCGGCGATCGCGACCGCCGGCATCGTGTTTTCCTACCTCGGGTTCCGGCAGGGCGTGAACCTTGCCGGCGAAACCGACAACCCGCAGCGCAACGTCCCGATCGCGGTACTCGGTTCGCTGATCATCTGCGCGATCATCTACATCGGCCTGCAAATCGCCTTCATCGGCGCCCTGCCCGAGTCGGCACTGGCCAACGGCTGGGCGCATATCGGCACCACCTTCAGCGGCGGCATCGGCGACCGCGCGCTGGCGTTCGGTCCGCTGGCCGCACTGGCGGGCACGCTGGGCCTGACCTGGCTGGCAATCCTGCTTTACATCGACGCCTTCGTTTCGCCCGCCGACACCGGCCTGATCTACACCACCATCACCGCACGCGTGTCCTACGCGATGGGCCGCAACGGCAACGCGCCGTCGGGACTGGCCAAGGTCAGCCGGCGCGGGGTGCCGTGGGTCAGCGTGGTCCTGGCCTTCATCGTCGGACTGATCTTCTTCCTGCCGTTCCCCGGCTGGCAACAGTTGGTGGGCTTCGTCACTTCGGCCACGGTCCTGTCGTTCGGCTCCGGGCCGCTGGTCTTGATCGCGCTGCGCAAGGAGCTGCCCGAGTACAAGCGGCCGTTCCGCCTGCGCGGCGGATGGCTCGTTCCCTGGCTCGCATTCCTGTCTTCCAACCTGATCGTGTTGTGGTCCGGCTGGGACATCGTGTGGAAACTGATGGTGGCGATGCTGCTGGGCTTCGTGATCCTCGCCATCCACGAAGTGGTGCGCCGCGCACACACGCCCCGGCTCGATTTCCGTTCCGGCTTCTGGGTGCTGCCGTGGCTGGGCGGCCTGACCCTGATCGGCTGGGTCGGCCACTATCCGGATCCATCGAAGCACGCCGGCAACCTGAGCCTGCTCGACCTCGGCCCCGAGGTGCTGGTCACCGCGGTGTTCTCCGCGCTCGTCATGTGGCTGGCGTACGCGTTCCGCCTGCGCAGGACGCGGGTCGAGGAATACCTCGAAGTACCCTGGGAAGACGTCGAGGAAGGCGACTTCGAGGCGCCTTGAGCGACTTCACGGCGCAGGCATCCGCCTGACCATCGGCGACCGTCGCGCTGTTTGTGGGAGAATCTGCACCGCGGCCGCACATTTCGTGCGGCCGTTCGCCTTTGCACGCATACCTTGCCATGGCCTCGACTTCGCGCGCCCACCTGCAACTGCATTTCTGCGTGCTGCTGTGGGGTTTCACCGCCATCCTCGGCAAGCTGATCACGCTGACCGCGCTGCAACTGGTTTGGTGGCGCATGCTGATCGTCACCCTTGCGCTGCTGCTGTTGCCGAAGGTGTGGCGCGAACTGCGCGCGATGTCGCGCCGGCACCTGCTCGCCTATGCCGGCATCGGCGTGCTGGTCGCGCTGCACTGGCTGACCTTCTATTCCGCGGTCAAGCTCGCGAATGCTTCGGTCGCCGCGACCTGCATCGCGCTGGCGCCGGTGTTCCTGTCGCTGATCGAACCGTGGGTGGTCGGCCGCCGGTTCGAGCCGCGCGAACTGCTGCTGGGCGCGGCGGTGGTGCCGGGCGTCGCGCTGGTGGTCGGCGGCGTGCCCGCCGACATGCGCCTCGGCATCGCGGTGGGCGTGCTGTCGGCGGTGTTCTGCGCGGCGTTCGGCGCGCTCAACAAACGCATGGCCGATCGCAGCGGTCCGCTCACCATCACCTGCCTGGAACTTGGCGCCGGCACCTTGTTCCTGACGCTGGTGACCGCGTTCTGGCACGCGGAAGGTTCGTTCGTGTTGCCCGGCCTGCACGACACCGCGTTGCTGCTGATCCTGGCACTGGTCTGCACCCTGCTGCCGTTCGCGCTGGCGATGGCGGTGCTGCGCCAGCTGTCGGCCTACACGGTGCAGCTGGCGACCAACCTCGAGCCCGTGTATGCAATCGTGCTGGCGGTGATCCTGCTCGGCGAGCAGCACCAGCTCGACGCGTGGTTCTACGCGGGCGTCGCGATCATCCTCGGTGCGGTGTTCGCGCACCCGTTGCTGATCCGCCGCCCCGCCGTCAAGCCACCCGCGTCGGTGCTGGGCACGGCCGAGTCGAAGTCCTTCGAGTAACGGGTCGGCTCGCCGCGCAGCAGCGCTGCCCCGACCGGCTGCTATCGTAGACGGAATGTCCACCGCCCCGCCGCGCGATCAGGGTTTCCGCAAGCTCGTGATGTTGCGCGTGGATGCGCGCGCGAGCACGCGCCACCCCGACAAGGTCATCGCCGAAGCGCCGGTCGCGCTGGTTTACAACGGCATGGCCTTCGCGGTGATGATGGCAACGCCTTGCGACCTCGGCGACTTCGCGCTGGGCTTCGCGCTGGCCGAAGGCATCGTCGCGGGCCCCGACGAATTCGAACTGGTGGACGTACTGGAAACGCAGCAAGGCATCACCCTGCAGGGCTTGATCCCGCATGCGCGCTTCGAAGCCCTGCGGGAACGCCGGCGCAACCTGGCCGGACGCAGCGGTTGCGGGCTGTGCGGTGTCGAGGCGCTGCAAGACGCGGTGCGTCCGCTGCCGAAGGTGGACTCCGCGAACCCGGTCGGGCACGACGCGATCACGGCGGGCATGCACGCCCTCGCGGATGGCCAATCATTGAACACGATCACCGGCGGCGCGCACGCGGCAGCATTCGTCGCGGCGGATGGATCTGCGATCGTGCGCGAGGACGTCGGCCGCCACAACGCACTGGACAAGCTGATCGGTGCGCTGGCTGCGACCGCGCGCACCCGCGAGGCACTGACGTCATGCACGTCGCAAGGCTTCCTCGCGATCACCTCGCGCGCGTCGTGGGAAATCGTGCACAAGGCCGCGCACGCCGGCATCGCGGTGGTCGCGGCGATCTCGGCGCCGACCTCGCTGGCGATCGAAGCGGCCGACGCCGCCGGCATCACCCTGATCGCATTCGCACGCGACGACGTGATGAACGTCTACACCCATCCGCACCGGATCGATTGACCCGGTGCGAACGGGACCGGCGGGCGGCGTCCGTCAGGTACGTTCGCCCTTCTTCGCGTGTTTCTCGGCGCGCTTTTCCTTCAGCGACTTCTGCGGCTTTTTCTTGCCTTCCTTCTTTTTTTCGAGACCTTTCATCTTGCGCTCCTCTTGGCAGTGGTCCGCATGCGCAAAGATGCGCCAGTCCGGCCCGCCGCGCAAGGGGTTTCGTGGGCCGCCGGGGCGGCATGTCAGAATGAGCGCATGTTCCAGCTCTCGATGTCGACCCGGACGACCCTGCGCAGACGACGCGGGCAAGCTTCCCGTTTTGCGGCCTTCCTGCTGCTGACCGGCATGACGCTCGCCGCGCAGGCGCAATCGACCATTCCGGCCACGCCCGTGTTGGCGCCCGCCACGCTGCAGCAGCAGATCGACGCCTACATCGCACAGCCGCAGTACGCCCGCGCCGACTGGGGCATCGCGGTGCAATCGCTGGACACCGGCAAGATCCTGTACCAGCACAACGCCGACCGCCTGTTCGTGCCGGCCTCCAACGCCAAGCTGTTCACCGCCGCGCTGGTGCTCGGCGAAATCGGCAACACCACCCGCATCGCGACCACCCTGTACGCGACCTCCACGCGCGTGGGCCACAAGGGCGTCATGCGCGGCGACCTGATCCTGTACGGGCGCGGCGATCCATCGCTGGGCCTGCCCGACACCTCGCCCGACTGGGCCGACCGCCTGGCGACCGCGCTGGCCCAGCGCGGCGTCAAGCGGGTCGAAGGCAACCTGATCGCCGACGCGACGTATTTCACCGGCATGCCGATCGGCAACGGCTGGGAAGCCGAGGACCTGCAAACCTGGTACGGCGCCGCGCCTTCCGCGCTCGACGTCGCCGGCAACCTGATCCACGTCGACGTCGCACGCGAGAGGCGCCACTGCTGCACGATCACGGTGAAACCCGACGCCGCGGGCGTGCAGGTCGTCAACCAGACGACCGACGCGGACGGCGAGCCGCTCGGCCTGTACCGCCCGCTCGGTTCGTCCGTGTTGTACGCCGTCGGCCACTTGCCGGCGCGCACCCGCAAGCACACCTACGTGCTGTCGATGCCCGACCCCGCACTCACGGCCGGCAACCAGTTGCGCCAGGCGCTGGCCCGCCAGGGCATCGCATTGAGCGGGCATCTGCAAGTGCTGCACTGGCCGCAATCCGACCCCAAGCTGACCCAGCCCGGCACGCAGGCGATCGCCAGCATCGATTCGCCCAGCATCGCCGAACTGGTCGACCACACCCTGAAAAATTCCGACAACCTGTTCGCGCAGACGTTGCTGCTGCAGGCGGGCGTGGTCGCGGCGCAACGCGGCGATTGCAGCGATGCGCACAAGCCCGACACCAGCGTGGGCTGGGCGCTGTGTGCATTGCGCGGCCTGCTCGCCAAGGCCGGCATTCCGCCCAGCGCGGTGCTGCTGTCCGAGGGCAGCGGCCTGGCGCGGCGCGACCTGGTCACGCCCAACGCCTTCGTGCAATGGCTGACCTGGGTGCACACGCAACCGTGGGGACCTGACCTGCGCGACGCGCTGCCGGTCGCCGGTGTCGACGGCACGCTGCAACACCGCTTCCGCGACGGCGCCGCCACCGACAACCTGCAGGCCAAGACCGGCACGCTCAGCCACGACTACACCCTGACCGGCTTCGTCACCGACGCGGCCGGCGAGCACCTGGTGTTCTCGATCATGCTCAACCGCTATCCGCGCTGGGAAGTCGCGCGCGAATATCCCGAAGCCGCGCGACCGCAACGCGCACTGGACGCGATCGCGAAAATCCTTGCCGACCATCGAGGTGGATGATGAAACGTGGCTGGCGAACCCTGTTGCCACTCGCACTGCTGGCGCTGCTGGTCGGCTACCTGTATGCGCACCGACACCATCCGGTCTTCGTGCCATCGCCGATTGCCGGAACGGCGCAATCGCCGTTGCCCGCACCGGACGAAGCACCCGCATCCGACGAATCGCAACTGCCGTCTTACCTGCCGCCCGCGGCGGTCCGCACGCTGGCGATGATCGCCGACGGCGGCCCGTTCCCGCATCGCCAGGACGGCGAAGTGTTCGGCAACTACGAACACCTGCTGCCGGCCGAACCGCGCGGCTACTACCACGAATACACCGTGGACACGCCCGGCGCCCACGACCGTGGCGCGCGCCGCATCATCACCGGCGGCAATCCGCCGGTCGTGTACTACTACACCGACGACCACTACCGCAGCTTCCGCAAGTTCACGGTGCCGCGATGAGCGGCACCATCGACTTCGCGGACGTCGCCCAGAACGGCGCCTACCTGGTCGGCGAACCCGACCTCGACACGCTCGACGCCGCCGCCCACGACGAAGGCCACCTGGTCCGGCGCATCAGCCTGGCCGGCTGCCGCGACAAGGCCGACCTGCTGCAACGCATCGCCAGGTCGCTGGCCTTCCCGCAAACCTTCGGCGGCAACTGGGACGCGCTGGCCGATTGCCTTGGCGACCTCGAATGGCTGCCGCAGGCCGGTGGCTACGCCTGGCTGTTCGACCACGCCGGCGATCTCCGCGACGCCGCCGAACACGACTTCGACATGCTGTGCGACGTGCTCAACGACGCCTGCCTGCGCTGGCGGCAACACGACACGCCCTGCTTCGCCTTCCTCGCGCTGCCCGACGACGCGTTTCCCGAACCGGTGTGAATCCCGCAAGGTTGCGCCCACGCGCGTCTGGTAGCAAGATCGCGTGAGGGCAATGAACCGCTCAAGGGAAAATTGAGGATCCACAGCGAGATCATAGGCGCCGCGAATAGCACAAGTCGTGAATTTGTGCAGGAATGTTTCGGCGAACATACTTCGTGGCCCGTGTTATACGTTGGGGCTATGCCTCATTTTAAATCTATTTGTAGTTAGCCAGTAGGGAGGATTTGTGATGATCCGGACATTCTTCTCTGCAAGTCTCGTAGTCGCTGTACTAACATTCGCAGGGAGCACATCGGCAGCCCCAGATCCCGCCGATCAAGGTGCCGCGTTACTGGTCGCACAATGCCGTGTCTTCATACGAATCTCTGATAGCGAGTTTCCCACAGCAACTGCTAGCGATAATCTTACCGCAGGTTACTGCGCTGGTTACATTACCGGCGTTAATGATGCCATGGCAGCTAACAATCCAACGCGTTACAAATCCACGGTGTGCATGCCAAAGGGTATTTTATCTGGCGAACTAATCCGTGCATTTGTAAAGCAGGTGGACGCACATCCGCAAGTTGCTCTATACGGATAAACTAACTGGGTTGGTAGCGGCATGGGCCTTCGCTTATCCGGTGCTGAAGCCAGCTCGGCTAAAACTCTGAATCAACTGAACCGCGCATCCGTGTATGGGCTTGCGCCGGTTATCTTGGCGTAAAAGCCCATGCTAGACAAGTACAAGAACTTTGCACAACTCTCCGCTCACGAATCCAAGGATTCGTACAGAATTGTGTCTCGTAACATGGGTTCATCTTTAGCTTTGATTGCAACATGCTGGAAAAATTGAGCCGGGAACTTCCGAAATTTGCTGCCATGTTGCAAGAGATGACTTGACGTACTATCTGTTCGAGGGATTGAAACCTCGCAACAACTCGGAACTTCATATCACCAGCTCGCTATTTGACGAGCCACAAGGACTGGAGATAGCTGCATCTGCAAAGTTAGTAGCTACCTTCCATGGTCAATCCGGCAATTCTCTCTTCGTTTCTACATTTGTCCGGTAAAGCTCTGCCAGTTATCTAGGCCAGACCATTATTAAACAACTCGTCAACTCTGGTTATGCGGCAAAAATACAACCAAACATCCATCTTCGAGGCTTGGATAAGAACAACATTTGCAATCGCAGCAGGACTCGTGAAGGAGTCCAGCTGGAATATTTCTCGCGGGGGCTCAGAGATAGGTTAGTTTCTGAGAGCGGCCAAATGGATCGTTTCACCAATGCCTTAAGATCCGCATTCAGACAGCATGGGCTCTAACAGTTCAAGGACCCAGAATCGGGGAAAGGATCAAGTTTATTTTCTCGACAAGAGAACCACCGCTCTCCGCCGAGCCCAAGCGCCACGCCACACCAAGAGGTCATAACCATGCTCACGGGTTCATGCCACTGCGGAGCGGTCACGATCCAGGTCGATCGCAAGCCGCGGCGCCTGACCAGTTGCAACTGTTCGATCTGTCGCCGCCAGGCTGGCCTGTGGGGCTACTACGCCAAGAGCAAGGTGAAGATCGTGGCCCGCAGGGGCGCGCTCGACCGCTACGTCTGGGGCGACAAGTGCCTGGCGCTGTGCCGGTGTTCAACCTGCGGTTGCGTGACGCACTGGCTACCCATCGATCGGAGCGTCGACAGGATGGGCGTCAACTTCCGCAACTTCGATCCGTCCGTGATCGAGTCGACCCGGATCCGTCGGTTCGATGGTGCCAAGACATGGAAATTCCTGAACTGATTGGCGCACCAGCGCGCAGGTTCGACCAGGGCGCAAGCGCAGCGCACATTCGCCTTGCCGCCGCCGAAGCCGGAGGGCGGCCATGGCCTCGCGCGTTTGCACCGGCATCGTCGTTCCGTGCGCGACTTCACCGTGACGCCGCTCCGCCTCCTCTCGGGGCACAAACGTCCATCCGATGGCCTCGGCATGACCAAGGATGCGGGCCTGGACGGTTTCGCCCGGTTTCATGCAAGGGGTTTCAGCACCAACGCACCGTGGATTTTCCTGCGCACGGCATCCGGCACGCCGGCCTGTTCAGCAAACGATCCCCATTTCGACACGGTCGCCTGCACCTCGGCAACGATTTTGCCGGCGCGCCCCCGCTTCATGGAGGCCGTCTCGGCGCAGGCCTTGAAGTCCTCGATCGTGAAACCGTCGCGTTTCCCGTTCAGCGTCATCTGGTGGGTCGCGGTCCACGTGCCGGACGGGTTGTAGCTGTAGGTCACGTCGAAGGCCGGCGCGAGCGACCACGCCCGGCTTGTCCATCAGGAAGGCGATGTTCTTCACGTGGTCGTCCTGGTTGCGGGCGACGATGTTGAAGACCATGCGGCGGAACTGCTGCTCGATGGCTTCCATGGGCAGTCCGAGTCGCGGATCACCAGCAGCGCCTGTTCGTAGCCGTAGGCGCCGGCCAGGTTGTAATCGAAATGCGCCAGCGCGCCAGGGACTGCATGTGCAGCTTCTCCCCGCCGGCAGCCGGTCGAAGCGGCGCGTCATGAAATGCCGCCGGCCGTTTTCCTCGAACAGCCGGCACTCGCTCATGTCGATGCCCGCGTCGCGCGCCATCAGCGAATAGGCATATTCGATACGCCGTAACCTTGCGGGTCCTCCAGTTCCTTGTCCCTGTTGCCGCTGACGCCGTCGAACTTCAGCAGCCAGTACTCGAATCCCTTGCCGGCCTTGACCTGGCCGGAGCGCACTTCGTTGGTTTCCGGGTTCCAGGCGATGACCGCCTTGGCCCGCGCGCCACCGGCCGAGGTGCCCACGCGCAGGATGTCCTTGCAGCACGTCCTGCTTGCCGTCCGCCGGCGAAAGGTCGCGTTCAGGTTCGTTGCGGTGGGTCAGCACATCCGAGGCCAGCTCGACCAGCTGGCCGACCTCGATGCGCGCGCGGGGCTGCGGCCTGGGCCCATAACAGGCGCGAATTCCAGCGCGCCCATGCCGCGTTCGCCCGTGTAGCAGAGCCGCTCCACGGCATTGAAGGAATCCGGTTGCGCGCCCCTGCGTCGCCAGCCACGCATCGATCAGCGCATTGCCGAACTGGTCCGGCAACGAATCGGCCAGCAGGCCGGGCAGCCCGTGAAAGGTCGCCGCGGGAAAGCTCCGGGAAACGGTAGACCCGCCGGGACAGCGGCATCATGAGCGGCGCGACCTCGATGCCGCTCTGCGCGAAGCCGGCATCGTATTCAAAGCCGGCCACGTCCTGCCCGTCCTGCAACGAGACCGCGCCGATGGTCTTGCCCCACAGCCTGACTTCGGCAAGCGTGTTCACGACTTCTCATCCCAGTGCCATGGCTTGCCTTTGGCCTTTGCGGCTGTCACCCGAGGCCCGTTGCCTGGCCTTGCCCTCCGTTTCAACAAATCCATCGGGCTGGGCCGGTCCGGTATCAGGCCGTCCAGGCCGGACAAGGCATCCAGCACCCGCAGCGCCCGAACCAGGGTGGTCAACTGCGACGTTTGCCCGGCCTCGATGCGCTCCACGGTGCGCTTGGCGATGCCCGCCTGCTCGGCCACCTCCGCCTGGGTCAGCCCCAAGCAAGCCGCCGCCCGCAATGCGCGCGCCCAGTTCGGCCAGCACCGCATCATCCGTCAGTAAGTCTGTGATCTTCATGGTCGCAACAGGTTACGAACAAACCGTCGGCTCGCTCTTATATCGCAATCAGTTGCGATATATAGACCACAGCTTCCATTTTGTCAAGTCGTAATAAGTTGCGATAAAACTGCTTCGGGCGGCTTTTATTCGTAATTTGTGACGATATAATCATGATCGAACGCATTGACATTGACTATCGTGAAGTTGGCTTCCAGGCAGGGGAACTATGCGAGCAAGGCGCGCTCGACCGCTACGTCTGGGGCGACAAGTGCCTGGCGCTGTGCCGGTGCGCGACCTGCGGTTGCGTGACGCACTGGCAACCCATCGATCGCACCGTCGACCGGATGGGCGTCAACTTCCGCAACTTCGATCCGTCCGTGATCGAGTCGACCCGCATCCGTAGGTTCGATGGCGCCAAGACATGGAAATTCCTGGACTGAACGGGAGGCGGCCAGCCATGTTGCAGGCCTATATCAACTACCCCAATACGCATATATCAATTCACACCTCCGCTTCGTGTGGGTTCATCCGCCCGCAGCACAAGCAGGATCAACGCGTAATCACCTTGAACCCGACAACGTTTTCGCGGGAGATTGGCAAGTTCATGGCGCAGCAGCATCGATTTGCCCCCGAGGCCGCAATGAACGACATGTGGCTACTCGTTGATTTTGATGATGAAGAATTCGAGACAGGGGTCGTCGGCTACGTTCGCAGGATCCTGGCACAGAGGTACTCACCATTTGGCCGCGTCGCCGTCGAGAAACATTGCTGAAGGGGGCCGCAATGGGGGACCGACCTCCCGGCACCTTCAGTGATCCCGCTACGCGAACTGCCGCCTCAAGGCAAACATCGGATTTGTCCATGAACATGCTCAGCAAACTCAGCCACATCGCCTTGATCGTGCGCGACCCGCCCCGCACGGCATCGCTGTTCGCCGATGTCTTTGGTGCAAAGGCCGTCCAGCGCACCGACGAGGACGGACACGAGGAAACGTACATGCAACTGGGCGAGACGTGGTTCGTGCTGGTCAAGGCGGACGTGGAACGTCCCCTGACCGGCGACCACGTCGCCTTCCTGGTGTCGCCCTCCACGCTGGCCACGGTGGCCGAAAAGCTCAAGGCCATGGGCCACAAGTATCAACTAGCCAGGTCGGACACCGCGCTTTATTTCTTCGATTTCGACAACCACGTGTTCGAGCTGGACACGGTGGGCGTGGCGCCGTGAAACAAGAACGGTAGGGTTCATCCCTGGCGCCCGTTCATTGCTGCCGCGCCGCGCCGGACGCTAAGATGGGTCAACGCGAGGTCCGGCCTTGCATAGCCATGCGTACTGAGGGGTGCCAGTGGCTGGACTCCATCTGCTCAGGGAACTCAAGCGTCGCAACGTGTTCCGCGCAGCGGTGCTGTACGTCGGCGCGGTGTGGGCGTTCGGACAGGGCCTGTCGCAATTCAGTCCGGCGATCGGCTTGCCCGACGGGGCCACGCGCTGGTTTCTGATCGCCGCCATCATCGGCTTTCCGTTCTGGATCGCCTTCGCCTGGTTCTACGAGTTCACGCCGGGTGGCATCAAGCGCGAGAGCGAGATCGATCCGGCCGACTCCATCGCGCATGCCACCGGCCGCAAGCTCAATTACTGGATCTTCGGCGTCATGGCGGTGGCCATCGTGCTGCTGCTGACCAACCAGCTGATGATGCATCGGGCGGCGCACCAGGCCGCGGCCGTCCCGGCGGTCGCGGTGCCGGAAAAATCCGTCGCGGTGTTGCCGCTTGCCAACGAAAGCGGAGATCCGCAGCAACAGTATTTCTCCGACGGCCTGTCCGAGGAACTGATCACCGACCTGACCCAGGTCGACGGGCTGAAGGTGATCGGCAAGTACTCCAGCTTCCAGTTCCGCGATTCCAGGGACAGCCCGGCGAAGATCGGCGCCGCGTTGGGCGTGGCCAACCTGATCCAGGGGTCGGTGTTCCAGCAGGCGGATCGCATCCGCGTCAACGTCAGCCTGATCCGGACCAAGGATGGCTCCAGCGTGTGGGCGCACAGCTATGAGGGACAACTCGCGGACGTGTTCGCGATCCAGTCGCAGATCGGCCACGCCGTCGCCGCGGCGCTCAAGATCAAGCTGCTGGGCCGGGACATCGTCTCCGACGACAAGCCACCCAGCGGCAACGTCGAGGCCTATCGGCTCATGCTGCAGGGACGTGCCCTCAACCGGCACGGGACGGAAGCCGACATCCACGAAGGGATAGCGTTGCTCGACCAGGCGATCCGGCTCGATCCGGGCTACGCCTATGCCTGGGGCACGCTGTCCAATGCCTGGATCAATCTGGGGTCGGGCTTCCTTGACGGCGACGCCCGCCTCCACGCGTATGCGCAAGCCCGCGCCGCGGCGGACAAGCAACAGACGTTTGCGCCGGACGCGGCCTACACCCACATGGATCGCGGTTACCTGTTGACGACCGTCGACGGCGATGCCACCGGTGCGCTGGCCGAGTACCAGCGGGCGTTCGCGCTGGCACCGAATGATGAAACCGTCATCAACAACCTGGCCGGGGGACTTGCGACCGTCGGGCAATCGCAGCGGGCGATCGAACTGTATCGCAAGGCCATTGCCATCGATCCGCTGCGCGCCAGCTTTTACGTCAATCTGGGATATACCCTGTTGGGGCAACGCCAGCTCGATGCCGCCGAGCAGGCATTCAACAAGACCCTGGCCGCGCAGCCGGATTTTCCGGGACTGCACGCGTACCTGGCGCAGATAGCCATCCTGCGCGGCGATGCCGCCACCGCGCTCAAGGATGCGAACCAGGAAACGAATCCCTTGCTCGGACCATGGGCAGTGGCGCTGGCGAAACAGATCGGCCCCGATCGCAAACAGGCCGACGCCGCCCTGCAGGACTACATGGCCGGGAATGGCAAGACCCAGCCTTATCTGGTCGCCGACCTGTATGCGCTGCGCAAGCAACCCGACCTGATGTTCGAGTGGCTGGAGCGCGCCTCGAAGCAGCACGATCCGAATCTCGTTGCGAACCTGCTCAGTGACCCCTTCGTGCTCGCCTACCAGCACGACCCGCGTTTTGCGGCGCTTCGCAGCAAGGTCGGACTGGCGGCCGGTACCCGCTGAAGCACGCCGCCGCGACGGCGAATTCCAGCGAAACACGGCACGCTGGAACACGGCATCCGCACAGCCTGCCCGTGTCGGTTCGCACCGGGGACCGGAACCAACGCGTCCCGACTCGATGGGTACTTCGCGACAAACACGGCCGGCGGATTGCAACCCGCCGGCCGTGTGATTGCCTCGCGGACTTCGTGCTTGCTAGAAGTTCAGTCCGAGTGCCTGGCGGGTTGCTTGATCCGCATAGCCGGTCGCCGGCAGGCCGTTCTTGGTCTGGAACATTTTCACGGCACTGCTGGTGTCATTCCCCCAGGTACCGTCTACGTTGACCTGGTAGCCTGCCTTGTTGAGCGCTTCCTGCACGCTTTCAATCTGGGACTGCGTCAGCTCCTGCATGGCCTGCGCCGCCGGCGACGTGGTTGCCGTGGGCTGGTTCGGGTGCGGCGGTGCTGCGAAGCCCTGGCCACTCAGCGCCAACGAGGCCATGCCGAATGCGAACGCGGCAACACTGGCAACTTTCCAGTGCGTCTTGTTTTTCATGATCTTCACTCCTTCCTGTGACACGACGGTGGAGCCCTTGTCCCATGCCGTCCCTGGCAAGGTGATTCCTTGCGAATCGGGCACCGATTGAATCTATACTCCAAGTTCCTGCTCCGCAATGCATTTTTTCGTGGCACCCATAACGGGATCAAACCGATTTATCGGGATAGCCTGGATGTCATGAGCCTTGTCGCCGTCGCATGGCCGCAATCGGAATCCGATCTCTCGGTGATGCTGTGCACGCTCGAAGCGCACGGCATCAAGCCTTTCGTGCAGGGCGCTGGCTTCGGATCGCTGTTCCCGGGTCCTCAAATCCCCTTCTACAACGCCCGGCGCATCATGGTGCCGAGCGAGGATGCGGGCAAAGCCCGGCAGGCGCTGTCGATTTTCACCCGGCCGGTGCCGCCGGGTACCTATCGCTGGCCAAGCCTTTTGCATGTGCTGCGAATGGTCGTGGAGCTCTTGTTGTTCAACTGGTGCGTGCTACCCGCGTCTCGGCGGCGCACGGAAGTACCGGACAAGTCTTTATCGCAACGATCTTGGCGTGTAACGCCTTAATCGAGTGTCGTGACACCTTCAGAAAAATGATCGCATGACAGAAACTTCCGAAAACGGCATCGTCAGCCTTCGCAGCGGGTTTGCGTTCGCGGACACGCTGCAGCGTTTGCTTGCCGCGTTCGACAGTCACGGGATCAAGGTGTTCGCGACCATCGACCAGCAAACCGAAGCCGCGGCGGCGGGTTTGACGATGCCGCCGGCCACGCTGGTGATCTTCGGCAACCCGAAGGCCGGCACGCCGTTGATGGTGAAGCAGCCGTCGAGCGCACTGGACTTGCCGTTGAAGGTGCTGGTGACCGAATCCGTGCCGGGCGATGTGCGGGTGAGTCTCAATGCCACGGCCTACATCCTGCAACGCCATGGCCTGCCGGCGGAATTTTCGGCCAACCTGGCGCCGGCCGAACGCCTGATCGAAAATGCGCTGAAAGCAGGATAAGGACCAAAGCGATGTCAGCCCTGTTCAAGAAGCTCAATCTCGGAACGCACGCAACCATCCACGTGCTGAACGCACCGGCATCGTTCGAACCCGAGCTGGACGCGCTGAACGGCGTGACGGTGAAGCGAAAACTCGCGGGCCCAACCGGATTCGCGCTCGCCTTCGCGATTACCCAAGCCGAACTCGACGCCGTGTCGAAGCAACTGGTCAAGCACGCCAGCGGCGACGCCATCGTGTGGGTCGCGTATCCGAAAAAGACTTCGAAGCGCTACCGCTGCGAGTTCGACCGGGATTCTGACTGGACGGTGCTGCGCGACGCCGGTTTCGACACGGTACGCATGGTGGCGATCGACGAGGATTGGTCGGCCCTGCGCTTCCGCCGGGTCGAGTTCATCAAGCCATCACGCTAAAGGAGAGTGGTGCGGTTTGAATTTATGCCGTTCGCGTTGAGCCCTTCGACATGCTCAGAGCCTGTCCCGGACTTGATCCGGGAACAGGCTATGTGAACGCAGCGAGCAGAGTCGAAACGCAGGCAACCCTTCGACTTCGGCCCTGCGGGCCTGCGCTCAGAGCCTGCCCTGGACTCGATCCAGGGGCGAACGGTATTTCAAACCTGACTATTACCCAATGGCCTTGACACCCAACGCATACCGGAGAACGACATGCTTGAAGGTTCCTGTCTTTGCGGCGCGGTACGCTGGCAGTTCGACGGCATGCCCGAGTCCGTCACGGCCTGCAGTTGCACGGCATGTCGCCGCTACGGTGCGCTGTGGGCCTACGACTACGAGGACGAAGGCATCCGCGTCTCGGGCCCCACCAGGGCTTACGTGCGCGGCAAGGCACTGGCTTTCCACTTCTGCCCGGAATGCGGCAACATCGCTTACTGGCGCGGTTCGCAAACCGACCAGCAAGGACGCCGCCGCATGGCCGTGAACCTGCGCCTGACCGAACCCGGACCCATCGCCGACCTCCCCATCGATCACTTCGACGGCCTGGATCAATGGGATGATCTGCCGCACGACGGCCGCTGCATCAAGGACATGTGGTTCCAGGCGTTTATGCTTCGCGTAATGAAAAACGCCAGGACAGCAGAAGCACACCCCGCGCAGGAAATCTCCGCCGTCATCCTGGCCATGGATTGGCCGGGACCCAGTGCCGTGGAAGGTAAAGACACTGGATTCCGGCCTTCGCCGGAATGACGAGAAGGAAGATCGATCAGAGTTTCCTTGACGGGTGCTGCATCCGTGCAGTTCGATCCCGCATCGACAACCTGCGATGCGTCAATACCCCGACGTCAACCGAGATAGCACGGCCCGGTTTCGCGCACCTCGATGCTCGCCCACTCGGCGGCCGGGCACAGCGCGGCCAGTTCCAGCGCTTGCTCGCGGGTCGCGCAATCGACCAGGAAGAATCCGCCGATCATTTCGCGCGCCTCGGCAAACGGGCCATCGCGCAGGTTGCGCTTGCCGTCGCGGATCTGCACGCGCTTGCCTTCGCTGTCGTTGCGCAGCGACGAATAGGCACGCAGCACGCCGCGCGCCTTCAGGTCGTCGGCGTAATGTTCCATGCGGGCGTACAGCGCCCTGCCCTCTGCATCCGTGCGTTGCGCGCGCTGGCCGCGCGGTTCGGCCACCAGCAGCATGTAAGCCATGATCTTCTCCGGCAATCCAAGGATGGTCTGATCAAATCCGTTCGTGCCGAGCGTGTCGAAGTACGGACGGTTTTACACATTCTGTCGATGACTTGTTGTCCAGCCTTCGACCAGGCTCAGGGCGAACGGATGGAAATCAAGGATTCCTCAAGATCTGCACGCTTCGGCACGTTGCCGCAGCAATTCCGCTTCACGCGCGTTGCGGGTCAGCGAGGCCGCGCGTTCGAACTCCGCGTGGGCTTCGTCGCGGCGGCCAAGTTTGAACAGCAGGTCGCCACGCACGCTGGGCAGGAGATGGTAACCCGCCAGCACGCGTTCGTCGCGCAACGCATCGACCCGATCCAGTCCGGCCTGTGGCCCCTCGGCCATCGACACCGCGACCGCGCGGTTCAACTCCACCACCGGCGAAGGTGCAACCGCGGCGAGCCGCGCGTACAGCGACGCGATGCGCGCCCAGTCGGTGTCGTCGGCATGCAGTGCGCGCGCATGGCAGGCTGCGATCGCGGCCTGCAGCGCGTAATTGCCGTCGGCGCCACCCAGTTGCTCCGCGCGCTCCAGTGCCGCCAGCCCGCGCCGGATCAGCAGGCGGTCCCAGCGCGTGCGGTCCTGGTCCAGCAACAGGATCGGGGCGCCATCGGCGGCGGTGCGCGCGTGCAGGCGCGAGGCCTGGATTTCCATCAGCGCGACCAGCCCGTGCACTTCCGGTTCGCGCGGCGCGAGTCCGGCCAGTACACGACCCAGGCGCAACGCTTCCTCGCACAGCGCAGGGCGCGCCCAGTCGTCGCCGGCGGTCGCGGCATAGCCTTCGTTGAAGATCAGGTAGACCACTTCCAGCACCGCGGCGAGGCGCGGAGCGAGTTCCTCGCCGCGCGGCACCTCGAACGGCACCTGCTTGTCCGCGAGCGTGCGCTTGGCGCGCACGATGCGCTGCGCGACGGTGGCCTCGGGCACCAGGAACGCACGCGCTATTTCGGGCGTGGTCAGGCCGCCCAGCATGCGCAGGGTGAGCGCCACCTGCATGTCGCGACCAAGGACCGGATGGCAAGCGGTGAAGATCAGTCGCAGCAGATCGTCGCCGATGTCGTCGTCGAGCGCATCCGTATTGTCCGGCGCGTGCGTCATGGCTTCGATCTCGAGTTCGTACCCGATCGCGTCCCGCTTGTCATCGCGCATCTTGTGGTGACGGATCAGATCGATCGCGCGGCGCCTGGCGGTGGTCATCAGCCAGGCGCCCGGATTGTCCGGCACGCCGTCGACGGGCCAGCGTTCCAGCGCCACGACCAGTGCTTCCTGCGCCAGATCCTCGGCCTGGCCTACGTCGTGCAGCATGCGCGCCAGCCCGGCGATCAGGCGTGGCGCCTCGATCCTCCAGACCGTCTCGATGCTGCGATGGACGTCGCGCTTCGTCATGACGACCGATCACAGCAGCGCCACGCCCCGCACGCAAGCATTCCGCGATTCGACATCAGCCCCTGGCGATCTTCTCGCGCAGGCGCGCTTCCTGCTCGCGGACCTCGGGCGTCGCCGCGCAACCGAAATCCTCCATCTCGAATATCGGCCGCAGTTCGATCTCGGTACCGCCGTCGAACGGCGCGCGCTTGATCCATTCGACAGCCTCGTCCATCGATCGCACCTGCCACAGCCAGAAACCGGCGATCAGCTCCTTGGTTTCCGCGAACGGCCCGTCGGTGACGCTGCGCTGCTTGCCGTCGAACTTGACCCGCACGCCTTTGGTGCTGGGGTGCAGGCCCTCGCCCATCAGCATCACGCCGGCCTCGACCAGCTTTTCATTGAACTTGCCCATCTCGGCCAGCAATTCGGTGCCCGGCATCACGCCGGCTTCCGAATCCTTGCTGGCCTTCACGATCACCATCACGCGCATGACGTAGCTCCCGTTGCCCGGCGACGCGCCGGCTTCATATCCACGACGAATGGCGCGCCCGCGAATCGACAGCCGGCGTCGACTTCATGCTGCCGGGCGCGCAGCCGACTTCAGGATGCGCCCGGCCTGGCGGCGCAGCGCGCCGCGCAGGGCGGCGGGCGCCTGCACCTCGAAGGCGAACGGCAACCTGCACAGTTGCCGCGCGAACCAGTCGAGGTCGTCGGCGCTGCCGCGCAGGATCACGCCACGCGCGCACGGCTCGAACAGGCCGAGTGTTTCCTGCAAGTGCTCCAGCGCGGTCGTCAGGTCGCAACGCAGCAGCAGCGTGACCGCGTGGCGGCGCGGAATGCTGGCGATGGCCTGGCTCAAGTGCCGCGCAACATCGAAATCCGGCGGCCGCTCGAAGCCGGCATCGAGCATGCGTACCCGGGTCATGCGGTCCAGCCGGAAGGAACGCAGGCCGCCACGCAGGTGGCAGGCACCGGCGGCGTACCATTGGCCGCCGCGCAGCAACAGCCCGTACGGGTCAAAGTCGCGCTCGCTGGTTTCGCCCTTGCCCGAACGGTAGCCCATGTGTACGCGCCGGTGTGCCTGTGCGGCCTCGGCGATGGTCGCGAGCGCCGCGTTGTCGGCCGGCGACGCGACCCGCGCGAGTTCCAGCGTCACGCTTTCGTCGACCGCGCGCACGTGGCGCCGCAACGCTTGCGGCAACACCCGTTCCAGCTTGGCCTGCGCGCTGGCGATGGCCGTGGCCGAATCCGATATCCCGAGATGACGCGCGGCCAGCAGGCCGACCGACAGCGCCAACGCCTCACCGTCGGTGAACATCATCGGCGGCAGCTTGAACCCGGCCACCAGCATGTAGGCACCGTGCCGTCCGCGTTCGGCCGTGATCGGGATGCCCAGTTCCTCGAGCGCGGCGATGTAGCGCCGGAGCGTGCGTGGATGCACGCCCAGCCGGCGCGCCATGTCGGCGCCACCGACCCGGCCCTGCGACTGCAGGGCTTCCAGGACCGCCAATACCCGGGTGGTCGGCTTCGCCATGCCCTGGAGTTTAATCGCCAATCAGGGCGGAATTCGCCCTGATTGGGAATTAGGATGCGCTCCGCCATTCCGACCGGAGCCGGAACCATGAAGACCCTGATCGCGGTTGTCATCCTCGCCGCGTTTGTCGCCGCGCCACGATTCGCGCACGCGGCGCCGCCCGCCTCCGGGCACTGCGGCATACCGGCCTACCATCAATTCGATTTCTGGCTGGGCGACTGGGACACCTTCGACGTCGGCGTTCGCGAGCCATCGCAGGCGCGCAACCAGGTCAGCCGGATCCTGGGCGGCTGCGTGGTGCATGAGCGCTACACGGGCAACAACGGCCTGACCGGAGAAAGCTTCAGCATCTACGACGCGAGCCGCAAGGTCTGGCACCAGACGTGGGTCACCAACCGCGGCCACCTGCTGGTGGTGGAAGGCGGCATGCGCGGCGGCCGCATGGTGCTGGAAGGGCACGATCGCGATGCCAATGGCAAGCCGGTCGACATCCGCGTGTCGTGGTGGCCGGTCGCGGATGGCGTGCGCGAACGCAGCATGGCGTCCGACGACGGCGGCAAGACCTGGAAGACCCAGTTCGACATCGTGTTCCGCCGCCACCACTGAGGCTTTCGCGATGGATCAGGCCGCGCAACTCTGGCTGTTCTTCCTGCTGGTGTTCGGGGTGGTGCTGCTGCCGGGACTGGACATGGCCTACGTGCTGGGCTGTTCGCTGACCGGCGGCGCGCGCACCGGACTCAGCGCGGTCGGCGGCATCGTCACCGGCAGCATCTGCCACATGCTGATGGCCGTTCTGGGCGTCAGCGTGTTGCTGAAGACCGTGCCGGGCGCGTTCAACCTGATGCTGCTGGCCGGCGCCGCGTACATCGCGTGGATCGGCTGGAGCGTGCTGCGCAGCCACGCGGTGTTCAATACCGATCCGCAGGCACGTGCGCGCACCTGCACGGCCGCGTGGCGGCGCGGCGTGCTCAGCATCATGCTCAATCCCAAGGCTTACCTGTTCACGCTGGCAGTCCTGCCGCAATTCCTGCATCCGCGCACCGGCATGATCTGGATGCAGGCCGGCGTGCTGTGGGTGATCATCGCGACCACGCAAATCGGGGTGTACGGTGGCGTGGCGGTGGCAGCTGGCAAGCTGCGCGACTGGCTGGCGGCCCGACCCGCCGCCGGCATCACCATCAACCGCACGGTCGGCACGACGCTGATGCTGGCCGCGCTGCTGACGGCTTGGCACGGGTGGCAAGGCTGGCGTTGACCGGGAGGTAACCAACCGGCTGCCCGGTGCGAATAGCCTTGCAGAACCCCACCGCGGGCGAGGAATCCAGTCCATGTCCATTCGACACTTCATGCGGGCCCCGGGCCCGATTCTCGTGATGCTGCTCTTGTTGCTCACGGCCTGCGCGCCCGCCGCGAGCGGTGAGTCGGCGCCCGTGGCGGTGCCGGCACCCAAAACCGACGCGCCGCTGGCGAAGCAACCCGGCAAGGCGACCGCGGTGCTGGCAGGCGGCTGTTTCTGGGGCATGCAGTGGGTATTCGAGCACGTGCGCGGCGTGACCAACGTGACCTCCGGTTATTCCGGCGGCTCGGCCACGACCGCCACTTACGAGCAGGTCAGCGAGGGCGACACCGGCCAAGCCGAAAGTGTGCGGATCAACTACGACCCGTCCCAGGTCACCTTCGGCCAGTTGCTGCGCGTGTATTTTTCGGTGGCCGCCGACCCTACGGAACTCAATCGGCAGGGGCCGGACACCGGCACCCAATACCGGGGGGTGATCTTCTACGCCAATGCCGAACAACAACGCATCGCGCAGGCCTACATCAAGCAACTCGGCGACGCGCATGTATTTGCGCGGCCGATCGTGACCGAGGTAGTGCCGTTCAAGGCGTTCTATCGCGCCGAGGACTACCATCAGGATTACGCGCGCCTGCATCCCGACGCGCCGTACATCGCGATCAACGACGCCCCGAAAGTCGCTGCCCTGCAACGGGTGCTGCCCGATCTTTACCACGAGCACCCGCTGATCTGGCACGACGCCGACCCCAAAGTCATCAGCGTCGACGTGCATTGAATACATGAAGATGACCCGCAAACCGGCCGCGATCCGCTTCTGAACGTTCGTGGCACCACGGGTGCCGAATCTATACTGCGGGTGCCACCGAATCGGCGCCCCGCATGAACTACCGACACGCCTTCCACGCCGGCAACTTCGCGGACGTGTTCAAGCACGCGATCCTGCTGGCGTTGCTGGACGCGCTGACCGCCAAGGACAAGCCGCTGTGCTATGTCGATACGCACGCCGGGCGCGGCGCGTACGTGCTCGACGGTGCGCAGTCGCGGAAAACCGGCGAATGGCGCGACGGCATCGGTCGGCTGCTCGATGCGACGGAACCACCTGCGCCGCTGCAGCGCTATGTCGAGGCCGTGCGCGCCTGCAATCCCGACGGCGGTTTGCGCATCTATCCGGGCTCGCCGTTGCTGGCCGCGCATGCGCTGCGTGCCGGCGATCGCCTGATCCTGTGCGAATTGCAGTCCGATGAGGCCGCGGCGTTACGCGCATTGTTTCGCGACGACCATCGCGTGCACGTGCACGCCCGTGACGGCTATGCCGCCATGCGCGCCCTGCTGCCGCCGCCGGAACGGCGTGTACTGGTATTGATCGACCCGCCGTTCGAGGCCCAGGAAGGCGAATTCGCCGTCATCGAGGCCGCGCTCGGGCAAGCGCACGCACGCTGGCCGAACGGCACTTACGCCGTGTGGTATCCGATCAAGTCGCACCGCACGATCGCGCCGTTCCATCGCGCGTTGTCGCACGGGCCTTTCGACAAAGTGCTGGTCGCCGAACTGCTGGTACACCCGGACGATTCGCCATTGCGCCTGAATGGCTGCGGCATGTTGATCGCGAATCCACCGTGGCGGCTGGACGCGACCCTGGCGGAGCTGTTGCCCGTCCTGCACCGCGTGCTCGCGCAGACACCCGGCGCCGCGCATCGCCTGCGCTGGCTGCGCAGTGAATGAACGTGGAGGGCGATACGCCGGCCATGGATTTTTTCGCTATGCTCGAATGCAGACCGTAGCGTTGGAGGCCCACGCCATGCGCACATCACGCCGTCATAGACCGTTCCTGCGACTCCTGCTGACACTGGCGCTGCCCGCCGTGATCGCGGCCTGCGCACCCGCGCCCATCTACAAGACCGACGCCTCGTTCGTGAACGCCACGCCGGAACAGGTCGCCAGCTCACCCGACAACTTCTCGCAGGCCCGGGTCGTGTGGGGCGGCACCATCATCGGCGTGGACAATTTCAAGGACCGCACGGAACTCAAGGTGCTCGGCCGTCCGCTCGATTCCTCGCAGCGTCCGCGCCTGAACCAGCCGGCGATCGGCCGTTTCATCGCGGTGGTGCCGGGCTTCCTGGATCCGATGAATTACCCGGACGGCGCGCCGATCACGGTGCAGGGCCATGTCGCCGGAACCAAGACGCTCCCGGTCGGCGACGCCACCTATACCTACACCATGGTGTACGTGCACCATGGCGCGATGCATCGCTGGACGCCGGAAGAAATGCACGAGGGACACCCGAACATCAGCATCGGGGTCGGTGTGGGCGGCTGGATACATTGATCGTGCGATCGCCCATGATCGCTGCTTCGACACATGGCGTGGCGCGTGGGTGCATCCCGGATGACGGGACACCAGAACGGCCCTCCCTGGCCTGATTTCTCACGAAAGCTCCATTGACGGAGGCATCCAGCAGCGCAGCCTGCAATGCCGGAGTTCCGTCGCTTTAAACGGTTCTCAGAGGTTCCCATGGATTCTGGAAAGCTTGCTTCGTCGCAATGAATGAAATGGGCCGACAGCCCGAGACCGTCAAGCTTCCCGACGGCCGCAAGTTCCTCCTGCGCCCGTTGCACCCCGACGACCTCGCGGCGCTGCAACGCGCCTTCCGGCGGCTGACCCCGGAGGAAGTCGAACTCAGGTTCCTGCACCAGTCGCGCGAGCTGCCGGCTTTCATCGCGGACGAAGTGCGAGCGCTCGATCCCGCTCGCGATGCTGCATTCGTGCTGGAAGACGCGGCCGGGGAAATCCGTGCGGTCGCCGACCTGCACGTCGAGGATTCCGCGACCCCGGAAGCCGAGTTCGGCCTGATCGTCGGCCAGGCGATCGCGGGCCACGGCCTTGGCCGGTTGCTGATGCAACGTCTGCTGGCAGAAGCCCGTCGCCGCGGGCTGGCGCTGCACGGCTGCGTGCTCCGCGACAACGCGCGGATGCTGGAATTGTGCCGTACGCTGGGCGGCGCCGCGTCGATCGATCCCGACGAACCCGAGCTGCTTTCGGTGCGATTCCCGCCATGATGGCCGTGCGCGACCACTGATAAAATCGCGTTCCCCATTTTTGCTGGCGCGCAAGGCGCTCCGGCAACGTCGTTCATTGCCGGACCGCACCATGTCTCCCGCTCCCATCACACTCCCGGCGTTGCCGCGGCAACCCGGCCAGCAACGCGACTGGCGCGAGCCTGCGGGGTCGTCGCTGGCATTGCTGCTGCGCGAAATGGCACACGCACGCGACGGCGTCGTGGTGGCGGTGACCGCGGACAACCGTGCGGCCAGTGCACTGGAGGAAGACCTCGCCTTCTTCGCCGGCGACCTGCCGGTGCTGCATTTCCCGGATTGGGAAACCCTGCCCTACGACCTGTTCGCACCGCACCCGCAACTGGTCTCGCAACGCATCGACACGCTCTACCGCCTGCCCGCGACCCGCAAGGGCGTGCTGGTGGTCTCCGCCGCAACGCTGATGCAGCGACTGGCGCCGCGCTCGCACATCACGGGCAGCGGGCTGGCCGTCGCGCGCGGCGAGCGGCTCGATCTCGCTTCCGAACAGCGCCGGCTCGAAGCCTGCGGTTACCGGCATGTGCCGCAAGTCGGCGAACACGGCGAATTCGCGGTACGCGGCGCACTGCTCGACATCTTCCCGATGGGCGCGTCCGAACCGTACCGCATCGAACTGTTCGACGAGGACATCGACTCGATCCGCGCATTCGACCCGGAAACCCAGCGCTCGCTGCACCAGGTCGATGCGGTCAACCTGCTGCCGGCGCGCGAGTTTCCGCTGACCGATGAGGCGATGCGCGCGTTCCGCGACCGCCTGCGCGAACGCTTCCCGATCGACGTGCGCCACTGCCCGCTGTACCAGGACATGAAACAGGGCGTGACGCCTGCCGGCATCGAGTACTACCTGCCGTTGTTCTACGGCGCCACCGAAACCCTGTTCGATTATCTCGACGAGGGTGCCCTTTTCGTAATCGGCAAGGACGCGCTGGAAGCCGCCGAACACTTCTGGAAACAGGCCGGCGAGCGCCACGACCAGCGCGCGCACGACATCGAGCGCCCGATCCTGCCGCCGACGGAGTTGTACCTGCCGCCGCAGTCGCTGCGCGAGCGCTTGAACCGCGTGCTGCGCATCGACATCGTCGCCAGTGAAGACACCCGCGCCGCCGACACCGGCACGCACGCGGCGCCGGACTTCTCGGCAACCGGCGCCGCGGTCGGCGGGTTCCCCGCGCGACTGCGCGACTGGCTGGAAGCGAATGCGGGCCGACGCGTGCTGATCGCGGCCGATTCACCCGGCCGGCGCGAGGCACTGCTGGAGCAGCTTGCCGGCGCCCAGTTGAAGCCACGCGTGCTGGATACGTGGAACGCGTTCACGGAGGCTTCCGGCGCGCTGGCCATCGCCATCGCGCCACTCGAGCGTGGCTTCGCGATCGACCGTCCGGCATGGACCGTCATGACCGAACGCGAGCTGGTGGGCGAACGCGCTCGCGGCGAGCGAAAGCGACGGCAGGTGGCCGACCGCGATCCCGAGGCGATCCTGCGCGACCTCACCGAACTCGAGATCGGCGCGCCCATCGTGCACGTCGACCATGGCGTGGGGCGCTATCTCGGCCTGACCGCGCTGGAAGTCGGCGGCATGCCGGGCGAGTTCCTCGCGATCGAATACGCGCGCGGCGACAAGCTGTACGTGCCGGTCGCGCAGCTCTCCCTGGTCAGCCGCTACAGCGGTGCCGACGACGAACACGCGCCGCTGCACTCGCTGTCGAGCGAGGCCTGGGATCGGGCCAAGCGCAGGGCCGCCGAAAAGGTCCGCGATGCCGCCGCGGAGCTGCTGGCAATCCATGCGCAGCGGGCGGCCCGCCAGGGCAACGCCATCGACTACGACCGCGCGATGCTGGCGCGTTTCGCGGAAGGCTTCCGCTTCGAGGAAACGCCCGACCAGCAGGCCGCGATCGACGCGGTGCTGGCCGACCTCGCGGCCCCGCAACCGACCGATCGCGTGGTCTGCGGCGATGTTGGATTCGGCAAGACCGAAGTCGCGCTGCGCGCGGCCGTCGCGACGGCAAGCGCGGGCAAGCAGGTCGCAGTGCTGGTGCCGACCACCCTGCTCGCGCAACAGCACTACGACAACTTCCAGGATCGGCTCGCGGATTTTCCGATCCGGGTCGAGCTGCTGTCGCGCTTCCGCGCCAGGGGTGAAGTCGACGAAGTGCTGAAGCGTCTTGCCGACGGCAAGCTCGACATCGTGATCGGCACCCACAAGCTGCTGCAGGCCGGCGTGAAATTCCGCGAGCTCGGCCTCGTGATCGTGGACGAGGAACAGCGCTTCGGCGTGCGCCACAAGGAACAACTGAAGAAGCTGCGCGCCGAAGTGGACCTGCTCACGCTCACCGCCACGCCGATTCCGCGCACGCTCAACATGGCAATGAGCGGGATGCGCGACCTTTCCATCATCGCGACGCCACCGGCTGCACGCATGGCGATCAAGACGCTGGTTGCGCAATATGACCCGACGCTGATCCGCGAAGCCTTCCAGCGCGAATTGGCGCGCGGCGGCCAGGTGTATTTCCTGCACAACAGCATCGACACCATCGAACGCACCACGCGCGAGCTGGCCGAGCTGGTACCCGATGCCCGCATCCGCGTCGCGCACGGCCGGATGGGCGCGAGCGAGCTGGAACGGGTGATGCTGGATTTCCACCGCCAGCGCTTCAACGTGCTGGTGTGCACCACCATCATCGAATCCGGGATCGACGTGCCGACCGCCAACACCATCGTGATCGACCGCGCCGACCGCTTCGGCCTCGCGCAACTGCACCAGTTGCGCGGTCGCGTCGGGCGCTCGCACCATCGCGCCTACGCCTACCTGATCGTGCCCGACAAGAAGGCGATGACCGCCGACGCCGAGAAGCGCCTGGCTGCACTGGAATCGCTGGAGGAACTCGGTGCAGGGTTCACGCTGGCGACCCACGACATGGAAATACGCGGCGCCGGCGAACTGCTGGGCGAAGCGCAATCAGGCCAGATCGAGGCGATCGGCTTCGCCCTCTACAACGAATTGCTGGAGCGCGCGGTGCACGCGCTGCGCTCGGGCAAGGTGCCGGATTTCGATTTGAGCGGCGACAGCGACACCGAAGTCGAACTGCACATGCCGGCCCTGATTCCCGACGATTACCTGCCCGACGTGCACGCACGGCTGACGCTGTACAAGCGCATCGCCGGCGCGCGCAATGACGAGGCCCTGCGCGACCTGCAGATCGAGATGGTCGACCGCTTCGGCCTGCTGCCTGGGGCAACGAAGAACCTGTTCGCGATCGCCGCGCTGAAGCTGCGCGCCCACGCGCTGGGCATCCGGAAATTCGAGCTTGGCGCCGCCGGTGGCCGCATCGTGTTCCGCGAGAAACCCGACGTCGACCCCGCCACCATCATCCGGCTGATCCAGACCAGACCGCGGGTCTACAAACTGGACGGCCAGGACAAGTTGCGCGTCACGCTGGAACTGCCCGAACCCGCCGACCGCCTGCGCGTGGCTGGCGAATTGCTGGAATCACTGGCGATGAAGACCAAGGCAGCGTGACCACTTGCGCCGGGTAAAGCGCGCAGGACCGTTTGGTCTGCCGCCTCAATTCGACTTCGGCAAGAGTATCTGCTTCAGGTAATCGGTCTTGCCGGGCTCACGAACCAGATGCGGATATTTCAGTCCGCCTGTGTACTCGACCTTGTAAACCCCGACGGCGCCGTCACTGATCGCGCGAATTTCCAGCGGCTTCCCGCTCTGCTGCGCCGCCACGATGGCATCGCCCAGCGCCCGCGCGCTGAAGGCATGTCCGTCGATCGAGAGGACCTTCATGCCCGGCGCCAGACCGGTCTTGAACGCCGGACCCTGCCAGAGCACGTCCACGACCTTGCCGCTGTTTTCGAGGAACAGGCCGACCGAGAACATCTGGTTGATGCCCTTGCCTTCCAGTTCACCCATGCCCACGTTTTCGAGCGCGTTCTGGTAGCGGGACGGCTTGTCGGTGTAGACCAGCTTCCAGCCCGCGGCTTCGATCCCCGACAACAGCGGCACTTGCTTGCCCGTACCGTCCACCCACGTGCGCAGAAATCCGGCCCAGTCGTAGGGCTGGACCTTGTTCAGCGCCGCCACGACGTCGTCGAAGTCGTAGGTATGCGTGACGAAGCTGCCGTTGTCGATCCCGAAGAATGCGCGCGCGAAATCGTCGATGGAACGCTGGTCTTGGCTCAACGAACGAATCTTCATGTCGACGGCCAGCCACAGCAATTCGCCTTCCGGATAGAAGTCGTTCTGGCGGCGCCAGTTGGCCCAGGCACCGGGCGCGCCGTAGTCCACCGCGATGGCGGTATCGAGCAACGGCCGCCACTCGCGTCCGGTACGGCGCGCCATCCGCGCCGCACGGTAGGCAACCACTTCGCGCCAGACTTTCGGCGACCACAGCCCGCTGCGCGCCGTCAGCATGTCGCCGAGGTAAACCGTCAATCCTTCATAGACCCACAGCAGCTTGGTGTGCTCCGGCTTTTCAAAATCGGGCTGCCACAAGCCGGCCGGTCGCATGAACTTGCCGTTCCACGAATGCGTGTATTCGTGCGGCAGCAACGAAGCATCGAGCATGAAGTGGTCGGGGTCGGCGAACATTTTCGCCCCGCTGCGCGCGCGATCGTCACTCGACTGGTGATGTTCGAGGCCGCCCACCGAGGTATGGTCGCTCAAGGTCAGCAGCAGGTGGTAGCTGCCGTAATGATGTGAGTGGAACAGCGCCTGCGCCTGCTCGATCAGGTGCCTGAAGTCGGCGGTCTGCGGCCGGGAAATCGCGATGGCCGCGGCATCGTCGCCGACCATGTCGAGCCAGCGGTGCACCGAAGAACCTGGCGACGTGAGTTCGATCTGACGGAAAAACTTGCCGGCGATCACCGGCGAATCCACCAGCGTATTGAAGGGCACGGGCTTGAACGTGATGCGCCGGCCGTCGCGCTTGTCCGTCTGCAACGCGCTGCCGTATTGCCAATCGGCGGGAATCACCAGTGTCGGCAGGAACATCTGCATCCGGGTCGGGGAGCCCGCGTAGTACAACGCCACGGTATTCCACTCGAGCCCCAGCAGGTTGGACGTGATGCGATCCCGGGCCGGAAATTCGAACCGGACGTCGAGCTTGTGCACGCCCGCCGGCACCTTCAGGTGGAACGTAAACCGGTCGAGTTCGTCGCGTCGCCAGGCGATGCGCTGCCCGTTGGCGGTGAACTCCAGCCCCATCATGTCGCCGATGGGTCCGTCCGGGGAATGGTCGCCGGGAATCCACTTCGGGTAATAAAGCGTCAGTTCACCCGGACTCACCGGCATCACTTCATCCACGTAAAAAATCTTCTGCCCGGGATTCGGCAGGCTGACCGTCAGCGCGACCGGTCCGGGTGCCACCGGCGCTTCATTTTTCGCCATGCAGGTCACGGATGCAGCGAGCGCCGCAGCGCCGAAAAGCCATGTCAATCGTTTCATGATGCACCCCAGTTGACTTCGTGATTTGCAAGCCGCCAACCGCCCGCGCGGCCGTCGGAATTCACGCGACCGTGAAGGTTGCGCAGCATTCGCTGTGGCCGGCGCGCGGCGTCACGCACGCGACCGAAGGCCGCGGCGCTGCCAAGCCATCCAGAAGTAGTACAGCGGCAAGCCGACCAGCGTGATCAGGATGCTGGCGATGGTCGACCAGAACTGCGCGTACAACGCGTTGGCCACGACCACGAAAGTCGCGAGCACGAACAGGGCCGGGACCACGGGATAACCCAGCGCACGATACCGGCGCGGGAAATCCGGGCGCCGGCGGCGCAATATGAAAATGCCGATCACGCACAGGGCGAGGAACGGCCACACGCCCAGCACGTAGCCTTCGGCCAGCTGCATGAAATCGCGCAGCAACACATAGATAACCGCCAGCACCACGATGAAGCCGATCGCGACGTACGGCGTTTCGTACTTCGGATGGACCTTGCCCACGGTGCGGAAGAACAGGCCGTCCTCGGCCATCGCGAAGAACACGCGCGGGCTGGAAAGGATGCTGCCGTTCAGCGTGCCGAACACCGACAGCATCACCAACGCACCGACCAGCGAGGCACCGGCGCGCCCGAGGACCGTGCCGGCGGCATCGGCGGCGACCGATTTCGACGCCGCAAGCTGCGGCAAAGGCAGGGCGCGCAGGTAGGCCATGTTGATCAACAGGTAGACGACGATCACCACCAGCACGCCGCCGATCAATGCCAGCGGCAGGTTGCGCTGCGGGTTCTTCACTTCACCCGAAAGCGTGGTCAGGTTCTCCCAGCCGTCATAGGCCCACAAAGCGGCGATCAGGCCGATGCCGATGCCCGACCATTTGGCGACGCCCATCGGTTCGGCGTTGAGCGGGTTGTGTTCTCCGCCCGGCGCAAACAGGAAAATCGCCGCGGACAGACCCACGATAGCCAGCACCTTGGCGGCGGTCGAGAGATTCTGGATAGCAGCACCCAACCTCACCGAGCGGTAATTCGCGGCGGCGACCAGGATGATCAGCACCGCCGCGATCGCGTGTTGCACCATTGCGGGAATCGGCACGAAAAAGCCGAGGTACTCGGCGAACATCAGGCTCTGCGCGGCCCACGAGATCGGCGTGGTCAGCAACCACATCCAGCCGAACAGGAACGCCAGTGGCTTTCCGTACGCTTCACGCAAATAGACGTAAGGACCGCCGGCCGCCGGATACATTGCCGCGAGTTCGGCGATCGACAACGCACCGAACAACGCGACGATGCCGCCGAGGATCCACACCAGCGCGATGCCGGTCAGGTTTCCGGTTTCGCCGGCGATGCCGGAAGGCACGCGGAAGATGCCGCTGCCGATGATCACGCCCACGACGACCGCCATGCCGGTGACGAGGCCCAATTTGCGCGGCAACTCGCGCGACGTGCGTGCGGATGGTTCAGTCATGGCCGGGCATCGTACCGTGTCGTCATGGCAGTGTAGAAGTCGCGGTCCATCCAAAGCCAAATGGGCGTGGAGTCCATGACGCAGCCGTCACGCAGTTGAATGCAAGCTGATCGCGGATGGTCGTGCCGGGCGAATCACTGAACCGCCCAGGGTTCGGATGGTCACAGCTACGTATCGTGGCGTCTGTCGCGCCGCCGAAGGAGGACCCATGAATAGTCAACGTTCAATCCGCCTGCTGCTTGCGGGCGCCATCGCGCTGTCCTTGGGCGGCATGGCTGGCGTCGCAGCGGCACAATCGCCTTCCGGGCAGACGGCCCAGCAAGTCCCGCCAACGCCTCCCCCACCTCCGGCCGCGACGCCGGCCCCGCCCCCACCACCTGCGGCGCCGCAACCGCCCATGCAGCAGACATCGTCCGGCAAGTTCTATCAGGGCACGCAATCGAGCGCGAGCTATCCACTGCCCGACAGCCATGGCGGCACCCTGACCGTGAAAGCGGGCATGCCCGCAAACGTCCAGAACTACGGACCGCCGCCGTCATTCAAGTCACTGGATGTGAATCACGACGGCCGCATCAGCGAATCCGAGGCGCAAGCCTATCCGCCACTGGACAGCGACTTTCTGTACGCAAGCGGCGAAACCAAGACCATCAGTCGTTCGCAATACCGGAACTGGGTGCAGACCCAACTCCGTCAGTAATGGGGTGTTGAGTGGCACCGGGCGGCCGTGCTTGCACGGTCGCGCGGTGCATGCGCATGATGCAAGCCAATTCGCATCGAAAGCGCCCACATGCCCAACCCTGCACCCGAAGCCCCGACAACAGTCACCTCACGCGCCAGGCTTGACGATCTGGATGCGCTGACGGCCTTGTTCGACGGCTATCGCGTTTTCTACAAGCAGTCGTCCGATTTGGTACTAGCCCGCGCGTTCATCGCAGAACGCCTGCGGCGAGATGAATCGGTTATCTTCATCGCCCGCGACGGCGGCAGCCACAAGGCGCTCGGCTTCACGCAGTTGTACCCCATGTTTTCCTCGGTGGCGGCACGCCGCATCTGGGTACTCAACGATCTGTTCGTAGCCCCGCAAGCAAGACGCCGCAATGTCGGAAAGGCACTGATGGAAGCCGCGCGCGCATTCGCCGCGGAAACCGGCGCGCTGCGCCTGGTCCTCGAGACCGCCGAGGACAATCACGCTGCACAAATGCTCTACGATTCTTTGGGCTACTTGCGCGAGCGCGGCACATGCCATTACTCGCTGGATCTTGAATGACGCGTCACGCCCCTTGCGATTGCCTGACGCTCACGATCTGTCGCGAACGCAACCGCTCATAGACGTACACCTTCGCCGGAGGCAGGTTGCGCGGTGCGAATCCGGCGCGCCGTACACGCAAGCCCAATGCCTCGCGTTCGCGGCGCCTGACCGGGCTGAAGGGGCCATAGGTGAACTGGATGAAACGACCCTGGTCGCCCAGCGCGGAGAAGGCCGCTCGCAAGATGTCGCAGCGCAGTTCGCCGTTCATCGACAACATGCCGAGGCCGCTCACGACGGCGTCGAGCTTGCCGTGCGCGAGCAAGCCGTGCTCATCGGCCAGCACATCGAGATGGCGTGCGTCGGCGCAGGCAACCGTCACACCCGGAAAACGTTTGCGCAGGAACTCGGCGAGATGCGGGTTGATTTCGACCACCAGCAATCGCGAAGCCGGGATGCCCGAACCCAGCAATGCGCGCGTGAACACGCCGGTTCCAGCACCAAGTTCCGCAATGCAGCCGCAATCCGGCGGCAACTGTGAAACCATCAGCCTTGCCAGTTGACGTCCCGAGGGCGCCACCGAGGCCGTCCTCACCGGATCACGGACCCATTGACGCAGGAACGTGCGGATCGAATGCAGATCGATGGCGGCTTCGCCGCCATGGTGTTCGTGCATGGATGGATCGGGCAATGGACTCATGTGCGAAGCGTTCTAACACACCTCGCGTAGGCATTGCGTAAATTCGTTGCGATACCAGACGGGGTCAGGTGCGATCAGTGATGGTGGTGGTAATGATGGTATCCGCCATCGTCGTCATGCCAGCGCCGGTACCCGCGATCATGGTCCTCGTGGTAGTAACGCCGGTGGTAGTACGGTGCGTAGTAACCATAACTGTGGCCGTAGTAGGCCGGGGGCGGCGCGTAATAGCCCGGTGCCGGGTAATACGCCGGCGCTGGATAAGCGGGGGCGTAATACACCGGTGGCGGGGGCGCCCAGTATCCGCACCGCCAGCAGTTTCCCACGCCGACGCTGACGCCGGGAAAGGCGATACCGATGCCGACGTGCACGCGCGCGAACGCCATCGGAACCACGAACATCGAAGCCATGACCAAGGTTGTGGCCAAGCTTGCCTGTCGGGTGAATGCACGAATCTTCATGGTCATCGCTCCGCGTCCGGATACATGATTCATGCTTGCTCCGCGGCACTGAATCACCCCTGAAAATAGGGCACAAGTCATTGTTCAGCCAAAGCGTTTCCTAAGCAACCAGCAGCCATGGATGCGCGGCCGGCGAGCGAAGTCGGACGGAATGCTGGCGCTACCGATGTCCTCGATGGTAAACGTGCGCGAGAGTGCATCTGTATCCAGCTTGAAACGCCTGAAGTTGTTGGAAAACACGATCACGCCGTCGTCGATCAAACGCCGGCCGCAAGCTTCCAGCAATGCAACGTGATCGCGCTGCACATCGAAATCGCCGGCCCGCTTGGAGTTCGAGAACGTGGGCGGATCGACGTAGATCGATCCGTAACGGGCCCGCGTTTCGGCGAGAAATGCCATCGCGTCGGCGCGAGCCAGCACGTGCGCGGGGCCATCGAATCCGTTCATGACAAGATTGCACGACGCCCACTCCAGGTAACCCTGCGACAGGTCGACGCTGGTTGTGCTGCGCGCGCCGCCCGCCGCGGCGTAGACACTGGCCGCGCCGGTGTAAGCGAACAGGTTCAGCACATCGCGGTCACGACTGAGTTCACGCACGCGCGCACGCACCAGCCGGTGATCGAGGAACAGGCCGGTATCGAGACGGTCGCGCAGGTTCACCTTAAAGCGCAACCCGCCTTCTTCCACCACCAGGAATTCATCCCGTTGTGCGAAACGTCCGTACTTGCTGCCGCCCTTCCCACGCGAGCGGGTCTTGGTCACGACCCGCTCGCGCGGTACGTCGAGTGCGACGCCCGCCGCATGCACCAGGTCGCGCCAGCGTGCTTGCGCCGCCCCCGGATCGACACTGGCTGGCGGCGCATATTCCTGCACGTGCAGCCACGTTTGCATCGCGATTTCGTCGACCGAAGACCTTGCGGCCGGGAGATCCGCCTCGGGCCAACCGCGATAGACGTCGATCGCCGCCGCGTATTCGGGCAGGTCGGCATCGTAGACGCGGAAGCATGTCACGTGATCACGCTCCAGCATCTTGCGCAGGTTGCGCAGGTTCTTGCGAATGCGGTTGGCGACCATTTCTGCACCTGGCGAGAGCGGCCTCGGAGTGCGGGCTTCCTTCTGACCGTGCAGTTCAAACAGCGCCAGCCGGCATTCGATCGCGCCGTTGAACAACACGTAATGTTTGTCCGCGCGCAGCCCGAGCGCGCGTTCGAGTTCCGGTTCGCTGGTCAGCACCGCGGCGTGCCAGTCCGCGAAGTCCGCGCGTAATCGGTCGCCCAACGCCTTGTAAAGCGCGGGCAAGGTCGCGAGCTCGCCCATGCGTTCGCCATAGGGCGGATTGGTGATTACCAGACCGGTCGCGAAACCCGCCGGCGGCTGCAAATGTTCGACCGGGCGCTTGTCGAGTGAAACGAAACCGGCGACACCCGCGGACTGCAGGTTGTGCGTGGCGACCGCGATCATGTGCGCGTCGCTGTCGCTGCCGAAGAAGCAGGCGCGCAAGCCGCGCAGGCCCTCAAGCGCGCGGTCCCGCGCGGCATCCCGGAGACGCTGCCAGAGGGCCTCGTCATGCCCGCGCCAGCCAAGGAATCCGAAATAATCGCGCTGCAATGCCGGGGCGACATCGGCGGCCATCCACGCCGCTTCGATCAGCAACGTGCCGGAACCGCACATCGGATCCAACAGCGCGCCGCCTTGCACGTAAACTTCGGGCCAGCGCGCACGCAGCAGCATCGCGCACGCCAGGTTCTCCTTCAGCGGCGCCTCGCCCTGGTCGCGCCGCCAGCCGCGGCGATGCAGCGGTTCGCCGGACAAGTCCAATGACAGCGTCGCGCGTCCCTTGTGCAGGCGCAGGTTAAGGCGCACGTCCGGCCGCTCCTGCCGGATGGTCGGACGCATATCGAAACGCTCGCGGCACTGGTCCGCGATGGCGTCCTTGGTCTTCTGCGCGGCGAAGCCCGAATGCGTGAGCGTGCCGCTGCTGCCGCTCGCGTCGATCGCCAGCGCGGCGTCCGGCGCCATGTGCCGCGACCAGTCGATGGCCTGCACGCCGGCGTACAGCGCGTCCGCGTCCGGCGCATCGAACTCGGCCAGCGGCATCAGGATGCGGCTGGCCAGACGCGATTCCAGACAAGCGCGATATGCAAGCTCCAGGTCGCCTTCGAAGCGCACGCCCGCCAACGCCTCGTGCGCATCGACACCGAGCGCCGCCAACTCGTCGCGCAGCAGATATTCGAGGCCTTTCGGACAGGTGGCGAACAGTTTTGTCACGGATCAGGCCGCCAGCGTTTGCAGGAACAGTGCGAATTGGCGTTCGAGCATCGCGACCTGACCGGCGAGACGGTGGTCGTCGTCCAGCAACAACGTCGGCATGCGACGTTCGCGTGCGAACGCCGCGGCCGCATCGACCGGACACAGTTCGTCACGCCAGCCGTGCACCAGCATGCCGGGCACGTCGCGCGTGGCATCGAAGCGTTGCGGGCACCCGGGAATGACGATCGGCAAGGCGATCAGGAACAGCGCGTCGCAGGGTGCGCGCAACGACGCCAGCCCCGACACGAACGCGCCCATGCTCGAACCCGCAAGCACCAATGGTTGCGGTGCGCCGTGCATGGCATCGAGCAGACGCGCGACGCGTGGCGGCACCGACCCCGCGTAACCGAGCTGGTCTTCCTCGCGGAAATCTGGCTTGAAGGTGCTCCAGCCCAGCGACTCGGCGACCCGCGCGAGCGCACTGACCTTGGTGGCGTCGGGGCCGCTGTCGGAGCCGTGGCAGAGAATGACGTGACCGCGCATGCAATGGTTCGTTGCCCGTGAAGCGGTGAAGCGTAACAGGCCGCCGGACTTGCCCGCGCCAATTTCGTGCAACACTTCCGCCATGGAATATCCATTTGCGATCCGTGACCTGTGGCTGCCGTATGTGCCGCGACTGAAACAGCGCGCAGTGACCGGCATCAACATGGTCGTCGTCCACTGCACCGAGCTGCCCGATCTCGCCACCGCCCGCGCATACGGCGAGCGCATCGTGCACCCCAGCGGCACCGGCAACAGCGGGCATTACTACATCGACCGCGACGGCAGCGTGTTCCGCTACGTCCCGGACGACCGCATCGCCCACCACGTGCGCGGCCGCAACGAACATTCGATCGGCATCGAACTGGCCAACACCGGCCGCTGGCCGGACTGGCTCGACTCGCGTCGACAGACCATGACCGAGCCCTACCCGGACGCGCAGATCGGCGCGCTGCTCGGATTGCTCGCGCATCTTCGCAAAGCATTGCCGAACCTGCGCGACATCGCCGGCCACGAGGACCTCGACACCGACCTGGTTCCCGCCAGCGACGACCCGACGCTTCAGGTGCGGCGCAAACTCGATCCGGGACCGCTGTTCCCGTGGCCGCGCGTGATGGACACATGCGGACTGCAACGGCTGCGCTAGACTGCGCCGACGCCTGCCTGCCATTCTTTTTCCATGCCGGAATTCATCGTCCAGCCGCTGCTGCAATCGGCCACCGTCGAGGCACATGACGTGCATTGCCGCGGCGAATGCCGCTGTCGCGGCGCCGAGGAATGTTCGGCGGCAACGCACCTGGTCTTCCCCTACCGTGGCCTTTTCCTGCGCCACGTCGGCAGCATGCAATCGGTGGCCGACGCCAATCACGTGTTGTGCTTCAATGCCGGTGAGGGTTATCAGGTCAGCCATCCAGCTGCCGGCGGCGACGCCTGCCTGTCGCTCGCGATCTCGCAACCGCTGCTCCGCGAATTGGCGCCGGCCACGCTGCTGCAACATCGCGATGTGCCGATGTTTCGCAATCATTCGCTGCGCATCGACGAGCGCGCGCAAGTGCTGGTGGCGCTGCTTCGCCACGGCTTGCGCGGCGGCGCCATCGAACCATTGGAAGCCGAAAGTCTGGCGTTGACCCTGGTCTGCCGCAGCCTCGGCCCGCGCACCACCCATGCCGCCGGCTCGACCCGCTCGCGCCAGCGATTGGTCGACCGGGCCAAGCTGTTGCTGGCCAGCGACCTCGGCCGGCGCTGGACGCTGGCCGCGATCGCATCTGAAGTCGGCGGTTCGCCGGTCTATCTCACGCAGGCTTTCAAGCAGGTCGAAGGCATGCCGTTGTACCGCTACCACCTGCGCCTGCGGCTGGCGCGTGCACTGGACCTCGTCGCCGACCGCGAGGACTTCACCGCGCTCGCGCTGGACCTCGGCTTCTCCAGCCACAGCCATTTCAGCGCGGCGTTTCGTCAGGCCTACGGCCGCACGCCCAGCGAGTTTCGCGAGGCCTTGTCGGGCCGGGCGGCGTGAATCGCTAAGGAACCTCTGATTTATCGAGGTTGCTGCGGTGCAGGGACGCACCGCGCGCGGATCAAACACGGCAAGTGTTTGATCCGTCGAAGCCGGGTCCGGACAAATCCGCTTGGAGCGGATTTCGACAGCCGCAGGCTGGCCCTAAAGGGCTTGCCCCATGGATGGGGCAAGCACATGCGCCGGACCCGGCGTGCTCTGACAAATCCCGGATGGATTTGTTCAGAGCTTCGCTAAAGATTCCGACAGCCGGCGATGTCGCATGCTGGTTCCATGTGCATGCCCGATCCCGGGCATCACCGGAGCACCACCATGGACACAAAAGAACCCACCTGCGCCGCCTGCGACTACCCGCTCGACGGCAACGCCATCGAGGTCACCATAGGCGGCCGCACCGTCGAGGTCTGTTGCGAGGAGTGCGCGCAGAAACTGCGCGATGCGGAAGCCCGGGCGTGAACACGACACCACCGCAAACGGCTGTGAAAAATGGCGCCGGAAATCGTCCGGCGCCACTCCCCAGACTTGTCGACGGTCGAGCAAGCCCACGTGCAGCTGCCGGTGTGGATGGTCTGGAGGCAGTGACGGCACCATTTTTCGCGGCCAATCCCGATTTCCTGGATTGAGCCTTCGACCATCCGCTGGGCGTGCGCCGACTTGCACACAGCCAATTGTTCTGGTTGGCAGAACGTCCCTATGTGATTGACGAGGAAGCTTGCTACTTTTGGAGAGAAAACGCATGAGTACACCATCCTCCCACCGCATCGCGGTCTACGGTGCCTATGGCCACACCGGTCGCTTCGTGCTCGACGAACTGCGCCGCCGCGGCTTCGTGCCGATCGCCTGCGGTCGGGATGTGGCGCGGCTGCAAGAACTGGCCGCGGCCACCGGCATCGAAACCCGCGTGGCCGCGGTCGATGACCCGGCCGCACTGGACGCCGTGCTCGCCGGTACCGCCGCGGTCGTGCATTGCGCGGGGCCGTTCCTCGACACCGCGGCGCCGGTGCTGGAGGCCGCGTTGCGCGCGCGCATCCATTACCTCGACGTCGCGGCAGAACAACGCGCCGTAATCGACACACTTGCCCGCGATGCCGGCGCGCGTGCCGCAGGCGTGACGGTCGTACCCGCGATGGCATTCTACGGCGGGCTCGCCGATTTGCTGGTCACCGCGGCCCTCGATGGCGCCACCGATGCGGATGCGGTGGATATCGCCGTCGCGCTCGATGGCTGGCACCCGACGCGCGGCACCCGCCTCACCGGGGATCGCAACCACTACCCGCGCACTTGTATCGAAGACGGGCAGGTTCGCACCCTGCCCGTCCCCGCTCCGATGCGCGAAACCGATTTTCCGCCGCCATTCAGCCGCCAGGAAAGCGTATTGCTGACGCTCTCGGAAGCGACACTGGTGCCGCACCATATCGCGTGTCGCAACCTGCATTCATGGATGAACCTCGCACCACTGCGCGAGCTGCGCGACCCCGCGACGCCGGCGCCGACCGCGGCGGACGCCAGCGGGCGTTCCTCGCAGCAATTCGCGGTCGAGGTACGCGTGCGCTGCGGTAATCGCAACGTTCGAGCCGGCGCCAGCGGTCGCGACATCTACGCCATCACCGCACCGTTGCTCGGCGAAGCCTTGCAGCGCATCCTCGATGGCCGCGTGCGCGACTGCGGGGCACTCGCGGCCGGCCAGGCGTTCGACGCGGGCGATTTCCTGGCATCGCTCGCGTCCGCGGGACTTGCCGTCACCCGCCAATCCGAAGTCATGGAGACCACGCCGGTATAATTCCGCGACTTTGTGCTTCCAAAGCCCCCGCCATGACCCAACCGCACGTCGCCGAACTGATCGAACTGCTGCAGCTGGAACGCTTGGAGGACAACCTGTTCCGCGGCCAGAGCCGCGACATCGGCACCCGCTACGTGTTCGGCGGACAGGTATTGGGACAGGCGCTGTCCGCGGCGCAGCAAACCGTCGAAGCGGAGCGCGCGGCCCACTCGCTGCACGGCTATTTCCTGCGTGCCGGCGACGTCGAGGCGCCGATCATTTACCACGTTGATCGCGCGCGTGACGGACACAGTTTTTCGGCACGCCGGGTCGAGGCGATCCAGCACGGCAAACCGATCCTGAACTGCGCGGTCTCGTTCCAGGTCGATGAACCCGGTTTCGAGCACCAGACCGGCATGCCCGATGTCCCGAAACCCGATGACCTGGTACGGCCACCCACGCTGCCGGGCGCCGAGCTCGCCAAGCTGCCGCCCAAACTGCAGCGCTGGCTTTCCACCGACGGCCCGTTCGAGTACCGCTTCGTATGGCCGCGCGACGAACTGCATCCGACCAAACGGCCGCCCTACCAGCACATCTGGTTCAGGCTCGCGCAGAAGATTGATGCCACGCCTGCACTGCACCGTGCGTTGCTGGCTTATGCATCGGATTACCACCTGATCGGCACCGCGCTGCTGCCGCATGGTGTCTCATACCTGACGCCCGACCTGCAGATGGCAAGCCTCGACCACGCGATCTGGTTCCACCGGCCGTTCCGGGTCGACGACTGGATCCTGTACGCCTGCGAAAGCCCGACCGCGCAGTCCGCGCGCGGACTGGTGCGCGGACAGATGTTCGACCTTTCCGGCAGGCTGATCGCATCGACTGCGCAGGAGGGCCTGGTCCGCTTGCGCGAGACATCCTGAAGCAGCCGAGCCACGGCACGCGGGCGGATTGCAACCCGCCGTACCTGTCGTAAACTTCCCGCATGCGCAGGATCTATACCTCCCCCCGGATCGAAAACGTCGAACGGCTGGTTGCCGTGATGGCCGAACACGGTATCGCGACCAAGGTGACCAACCGGCGCGCGTACGACAGCAAGAGTTATTCGCGTTTCTCTTACGCGCGCCCCGGGCACAGCGATGACTGGCCGGCAGTCTGGGTCAAGCACGCCAGCGACCATACGCGTGCCCGCCAGTTGATGCGGGAAATCGGCATCGAACCCGTCACCCGCTACGCCGAGGAACTGGCCGCCTACCGCTGGCAAAGGAACGGCGGCCGCAACCCCACGCGCACCGCCGCGCGCGTGCGCACGCTTCTGCTGGTTGCCGTGGCCATCGCCGTGGCCATCTACGGAGCCAGACTGATCTCGGTGTGGTGATGACTGCCCGCAGCGAACGCGTCCGCCTGTTCCAGACACTGCCGCACGCCTGCGGCTATTTCCCTGCCCGCACCGCCCAGAACCTGGTGCTGGACCCGGCCGCGGCGAATCTGCCGAAACTCTACGCGTTGTCGCTGGCGCGCGGCTTTCGCCGTGCGGGCGGACATGTCTATCATCCGCATTGTCCGCGCTGCCATGCCTGCGAGCCGTGCAGGATCGATGTCGAGGCATTCAGGCCGGATCGCGGCCTGCGCCGTTGTCTTGCCGGCAACCAGGACGTCGACGTGATCGAATGCTCCCCAGGGCTGACCGACGAGCGTCACGATCTCTACACGCGTTACCTGCGCGTGCGCCACCCGGGTGGTGGCATGGACGAGGCCAGTGACGAGGACTTCTCGCACTTCCTGGCGTCGCCGTGGAGCCCGACGGTGTTCCTGGAGTTTCGTGTCGCCGGACGCCTGGTCGCGGTGGCCGTCACGGATGTCTGCGATACCGGATTGTCCGCGGTCTACACCTTCTTCGAGCCCGACCTGCCCAAACGCAGCCTCGGCACGTACGCGATACTGCGCCAGATCGAACTGGCCCGCGCGCGTGGACTGCCCTACCTGTACCTCGGCTACTGGATCGAGGCTCATCCGAAAATGGGCTACAAGGCGCGTTTCGGCGGCCTGGAGGTGCTCGGTACCGATGGATGGGACTTGCTCCGCACCCGGCCGGATCAGGCCCGAACCTGAGCGAAGCAAGTATGCAATCACCAGGCGTGCAGCAAAGCATTCGGCATGCGGCATCCGCCGCGCCGCACTCAGCAAATCCGGGGATTGCGGTGTGACGATGTCTTCCAATCCTTGATGTCGGTCCAAACCCTGGCACCACCATCTGCACGAGAAGCACATCCTTCCCCCGCAAAACGAGAGCCGCCCTCATGTCCGACTCCCGCTACCCCCCTTGGGTACGCCGCTTGCACTGGTTGATCTTCATACTGGTCGTCTGCGCGCTGGCGCTGATCTATCTTCACGGCTGGTCGCCGCGCGGCTCAAAGCTCCGCACCGACGCGCTATGGGCGCACATGCAGTTCGGCATCACGATCCTGCTGATCGTCGCGACGCGCCTGCTGGTGCGGGTGCGCAGCGGAAGCGCGCCCCCGATCACGCCACCCTCGCCGCGCTGGCAAATGGCGCTCGCCAAACTGGTGCACGTCGTACTCTACGTGTTGTTGTTTGCGATACCGCTCCTTGGCATCACCATGATGGTTTCGAGGGGCCACCCCTGGAACTTCCTCGGCATACCCTTGCCGCACCTGTCGTCACCCGATCGACAGCTTGCCCACCAGCTCGAAAGCATCCATGGAACCCTGGGCAACATATTGATGTACCTGGCAGCCGCACACGCCCTGGTCGGCCTGTTCCACCATTTCGTGCGACACGACAACACCCTGAAGCGCATGTTGCGCCCGGCACGCGACGACGCCTGATTCCCACCGGAGTCGAAACCGACCGTCCCCGGCCCGCCCAGTGCGGGCCGGGTCGTTTCCGCTTGCACATTAGATATCATAATGATATCTTTTACATGCCTATTCGGAGACCCCCATGAACGAGACCAAGGCTTCCTCGCTGTCGGGCATTCCCGTCGCGATCCTGTTCGTGTTGTTGTTCGTCGTTTGTGCCGCGCTGTTTTTTTATGGAGCCGCGCACAACATCCTTCCCGCCGTCGTGGCGGTGGTGCTGGTGTTCGCCTTCGTCGTCTTCCTGTGCAAGGGCTTTTTCCAGGTCCAGCCCAACCAGGGCATCGTGATGATGCTGTTCGGCCGCTACGCGGGCACTGCGCGCGAGATGGGGCTGCGCTGGACCAATCCGTTCTACGCCAAGCGCGCGGTCAGCCTGCGGGTGCGCAACTTCGAATCATCCAAGCTCAAGGTCAACGACTCGGACGGCAACCCGATCGAAATCGCCGCGGTGATCGTGTGGCAGGTGGTCGATACGGCCGAAGCCGTGTTCCAGGTCGACGACTATGAAAACTACGTGCACATCCAGAGCGAATCCGCGCTGCGGCAGATGGCGCAGAGCTACCCCTACGATTCACACGAGGACGGCAAGCCGAGCTTGCGCAGCCACGGCGACGAAATCACCGCGCATCTGCGCGACCAGATCCAGGACCGCCTGGGCAAGGCTGGCGTGAAGGTGCTGGAAGCGCGCATCAGCCATCTCGCCTATGCCTCGGAGATCGCCCAGGCCATGCTGCAGCGCCAGCAGGCCGGCGCGATCATCGCCGCACGCACTAAAATAGTGGAAGGCGCTGTCAGCATGGTCGAGATGGCGCTGAGCCGGCTGAGCGAGAAAAACATCGTCGAACTCGACGAGGAGCGCAAGGCCGCGATGGTCTCCAACCTGCTGGTGGTGTTGTGTGGGGAACGCGGCACGCAGCCGGTCCTCAACACGGGCACGCTGTATCAGGGTTGAGCCTTGTCGCCGCAACCGACAATGCTCGTCAGCGGACTGTCGGCTGCAGTCGTGCTGGGCATGACCACGTATCCGGGGCGCATACAGAAGGCTTGCGACGGAGCATGGCGTGACGGCTGAAAAGAAAGCCTATCCGCTGCGCATCAACGCGCAGGTACTGGACGCGATGCAGCGCTGGTCGAACGACGAATTGCGTTCGCTCAACGCGCAGATCGAATACGTGCTGCGGGACGCGCTGCGCAAGGCCGGACGCCTGAAGGGCGACACCCCGAAGACGGGAAAAGCGGACCACTGAGCTGACAACCAAGGGAGCTTCGGCATGGCCACCGATACACGGCGCTGGACCTGCAAGGTCGCCCGCTTCATATCCTCGACGTTCTTCAAGCTGCACCCCGACCCGGACGAAGTGGCTGCCCACCTGAACCGGCTGGGCAACGAAGGTTGGGAACTGGTCACCGTGATCGAGGGTTACGGCGTACCCTCACCCATGTTCTATCTCAAACGGCCAGCTTGATCCCGGACCCCACAGGAGCCAATCCATGCAAAACAAATTGATTGCCATGGCATTTTCCCTTGTCCTGTTGCCCGCGTTGGCGTCGGGATTCGGGCAGCAGTCTTCGACGCATCCTCACCCTGCATCCAGCGCCCACGCCGCCGCGGTCGCCGGCGAAGCCAACGCAACCCGCATCGAGGCCTGCATCCAGGCCACCACTGCGATGATCGGCAATCTCGACAAGGGCAATTTCAAGGCTGCCGGCGCCGACTTCGACGCAAATATGCAGGCCCGCCTCGGCGCCGGGAAACTGGGTTCCGTCTGGCAGCAAGTCGGCAACCAGCTCGGCAAACTGCAAGGCCAAGGCGAGCCGCAAAACGTGATCTACCAGAATCACGTCGTGATCACGCAACCGCTGCATTTCGATAAAGGTGACGTGAACGCGCAGGTGGCCTGCGACGCCGACGGCAAGATCGCGGGCTTTTTCCTGCGCCCGGCTGCGGCGCCGTCAGCGGACGCGCGGTAGCAACGCCGTTCGCTGCGACACCGTGCATGAACATCGATGCCACCCTGGCACCTCCTCGGCGCTGTCGTGACAGCCGGCAACGGCAAGTCTTGATCGAACACGCCTTCGCCATGGGCGTACCCCGCGATTACGGCCGCGCGCGGCATTTGCGCGTGCAGCGCGAACCGGCCCGGCTGCTGCCTGTCGGCGAAGACATCCATGGACGCCTGCAATGGTTGCAGCCGCGTGCCGCCCGCGCCCTGTCCCGCATGCGCGCGGCGGCCGCGAACGCTGGAGTCGCATTGCAACTCGTGTCCGCGTTTCGTTCGATCGAATACCAGCTCGGCATCGTTGAACGAAAACTGTCGCAGGGGCAGACCGTCGACGAGATCCTGCGGGTGAGCGCCGCACCGGGTTACAGCGAACACCACAGTGGACGCTGCGTGGATTTCACGACGCCCGGTTGCGTGCCGCTGGAGGAAACCTTCGAGCACACGCCGGCGTTCGACTGGCTGCAACGACATGCCGGGCAACACGGGTTTACCCTCTCCTATCCGCGTGGCAATCGTCACGGCATCGCCTATGAACCATGGCATTGGTGCTGGCATGCCCAGGCCGGCAGGTAGATGCCGTCGGCATCGTACTAACCCGGGTCAGCGGTCCTGCGAGCGCTTGACCGGTTTCGCATCCGGCTTGGGCGGATTGGCCGCCTCGACGACCTTCCAGAGATAGAAACCCGCCAGCGTCCGGTAGGGCCCCCAGCGCTCGCCGAACTCACGCAAGTCGCGCGGTGCCGGCAAATCGTCGAAGCCGTGCACGATCTGAGCACCCTTGCGGATGCCCAGGTCATCGACCGGCAGGACATCGGGGCGACCCAGCCGGAACATCAGGAGCATCTCGACGGTCCAGCGGCCGATCCCGCGTACCTGGATCAGGTGCTCGACGAGATCCTGGTCGGCCATGCGCTCCAATTGCGCCGGCCTGGGCACGATCCCGGCGTGCGACTTCGCGGCCAGGTCACGCAATGCCGCGATCTTGTTGCGCGACACCCCGGCCGCGCGCAGACCGGCATCGTCGACGGCATCGATGCCGCGCGCGGTGATCCCGCCACCACGCGGCATGCGCTGGCGCACGCGCTCCGTGATGGTGGCGGCGGCCTTGCCCGACAATTGCTGATACAGGATGGATCGGGCCAGCGCATCCACCGGGTCGAATCGCGCATCGAAATCGTGATCGAGCGGTCCGATCCTGCGCATCCACTTCGCCAGCTTGCGATCGCGCTTGGCAAGATGCACGGAGGCGGCATCGACATCGAACCCTCGTGGAATCCGCAGCATGCGCATCTTCCTCATTCTGGCCTGCGGTAAAAGGCAACACCCAGCGCAGCCCAGCCGACGATGAACGCCAGGCCACCCAGCGGCGTGATGATGCCGACCGGGGGCGGTGCGCCGAGTGCAAGCGCATACAGGCTGCCGCAGAAAAACACGATGCCGATGGCAAACAGGACGGCCGCCAGATGCGTCGCGTGCGTGCGCCGCATCAGCGCGCACACCGCCAGCGCGAGCGCGTGCCAGAACTGGAAATGCACGGCCGTGCGCCACACATCCAGCATCGGAGCCGGCAACTGCGTGCGCAGTCCATGCGCACCAAGTGCGCCCAGAATCACCGCGCAGGCGCCTGCCATCCCGGCCACGACCCCGGGCCAACGCAGCTGCGCAGGGTGCTGCCCTTCAATCGCGGTCATCGCCATTCTCCACCAGAAAACCTCCTGCGCATGCGCCACACGCCGTACAGCAATCCAGCGAGTGCCACCAGAATAGGCATCAACAGGATATCGACAAACTTGAGTTGCATCGAGAGCCGTTCGATATCCGCATCCAGGCTGCGTTGCACCGCGCGCAGTTCACCGCGGATTTGCAGCTTGCGCTGCATGAACTGCGCGACGGCCGCCTTCTGGGCTGCGCTGCGGCTACGTGCCTGCGTACCCTGCTTGAGGGCCGCAAGCCGTTGCTCGGTGTCGCCAAGTTCAGCCTGCAATTCGATTTGCTTGGTCTTGAACTTTTCATCCGCCTGCCGCCGCAGCGCGTCGACGCGCGTGAACCTGCGTTCATTCACCGCGCGACCGCGAATGGCAATCAGGTTGGACGGACCGGTGAGGTCGTCGATCGCATTGACGAAAAAGTCCCCGTTGTTGGCAAACGGACTCATCAATGTCTGGCCAAGGGTCGGATTGGGTTGGACCCACAGGCGATCCGACAGCAGATCGGTATCCGCGACGAGGATCACCTGCGGCTTGCGGGCAAGCGACGTGATGGGCAAATCGGCGGCAAATGCACCGGACAACTTGCCGATCAGACGCACCGCGATGGCATAGTGCTCGCCATTTGGCGCATAGCCTTTGTAGAGGGTGGCGGGATCGCCGGCGTCGCGCACCCGTTGCGCGGGCACGACCATTGCTTCCGTGGTGCTCTGGATAAGGGGATCGAGCCGGATCGTGGCATCGGGGAGCAAGGCGAAATAACCCGTTGATGCCACGTCGACCACGCTCAGCTCGCGTGTCACCGGATCGCGCCGATTGAGCGCGTCGCCGGTCAGTCCGAGCACCGCAGGATGCCGCACCGGCGTGCCCGTTACCGGCGATTGCACGGTCAGTGCCCGCGAACGATCCAGCAATACGCGATCGGTATCGAACGATACGCCCCATGCCTGGAACAGCGGGCGCAGGTCCGACGGCTCGTTGCCATCGACTTCGGAATCGGGGTCGACGAATGCCAGCAAATGCCCCCCGTCCTGCACGAACCGATCGATGGCGTGAATATCGGACGATGACAACCCGGTCGGCTGGATCAGCACCAGCACATCCGCATCCTTCGTTTGCAGGGATGCCAGCGACGGCGCATCGAGCCGTCGAACGTCGAACAATTGACGCACCTGTTGCAACGCCGTCCATGCCGGCGTCGTGTTGCCGTCGGCATCGGTGCCTCCCCAGACGGGCAGGCCGCTGTAGATCGCCACGCGCGGTTTGTGCGCGACGCTGAGTTCGTACAGCAACCGGGCGACGTCGTATTCCAGAAACGGTTCCTTGGTGGGCAGGAAAAACGGAATGGCCGATGTCCGCCCGTCGCGGGTGTTGCGCCCGGCAAGGCCGAAAAAAATGGCCTCGCCGGTGCCGTCGCCACGCACCGACGTCAATCCGGCCGCGGTCGCGCGATCCTCGTCTTCGGAAAATGGCAAGGGATCGACCTGCGCGAGGTGGATTTGTCCGTGCGCGCGCCGCACGATCTGTTCGAGCATCTGTACGACGCGCTGGTGGTAGGCGCTCAACTCGGGCAAGTCATGGCTGGCCCGATCCGAGAAATACAGGGTCAGGTCGATCGGCTGGCGCAAATGGCCGATAATGTTGCGTGTACCCGGCGACAGCGTGTACAGGTGATCGCGGGTCAGATCGATGCGCGCGCCGCCGAGCCAGCGCGAGGCACCAAGCACCAGCAACACGTAAACCACCGCCAGCACCGGCAGCAGCAGCCACAAACGCGCGCGCCAACGCAGTTTCATCCGCCGCGCCTCGCGTCGAGTATCAGCACGTTGGCAACCAGCCAGAACACGATCGTGAGCAGGAAATACGCCACGTCGCCGAAATCGAGCACCCCGCGCGCGATGGCCTGGAAGTGTGTCAACAGACTCAGGCCAGACAGGGCGTCGGCGATGCTGCCCGAACCCAGCGTCAGCAAAGGTTGCTGCACCAGCGGGTCACCCGCAAGCAAGAACAGGAAGCACACTGCCAGTGCGATGAGGAAGGCGATGATCTGGCTACGCGTCAGCGCCGAGAGGCACTCGCTTATCGCGAGGTACGCACCGGCCATCAGGAAACTGCCGATGTAACTGGCAAGGATCACCCCGTTGTCCGGGTGGCCGAGGTAATTGACCGTCAGCCACATCGGAAACGTCAATGCCAGTGCGCAGCCGATGTACAACCACGCGGCAAGGAACTTCGCAAGCACTGCCTGCCAGGACCGGATCGGCAGCGTCAGCAGCAGCTCGATGCTTCCGCTGCGGCGCTCCTCGGCCCACAGCCGCATGGCCAGCGCGGGCACCAGCACCAGGTACAGCCACGGATGGAAACGGAAGAATGGATCGAGGTCGGCCTGGCCGCGTTCGAAGAATGCACCGAGATAGAACGTGAACGCACCGGCCGCCAGCAGAAAGATTACGCAGAACAGCCACGCCACCGGCGTGATCAGGTAGCCGTGCAGCTCGCGCAGGAACACGCCGAGGAAGGGCTTGCCGCGATGAACGCGCTCATCGGTCACGCCAGGGTTCCTGCTCACGCCGCCACCGCCGATGGTACCGGGAGATCCTCGGTGACCTGCCGGAACACGTCTTCGAGCCGTCCGCGTTCGAGCTGCAGTTCGTCGAACCGCACCCGCTGTTCCTCCAGCAGGTTTACCACGATGCGGAATATTGCACTGCCCTCGCGCGGGAAAACGGTGATGCGTCCGTCGACGGGGTCCGTCTCGATCGTATCGACTTCCGGCTGGCGCGCCAGCAACTCGCAGGCCAGTGCGCTGGCGGGTGCGCGGAAGCTGACGGCGTGGTGATAGCGCGAGCGTTTTTCCAACTCCGCGGGCGTGCCTTCCACGCGCATGCGTCCCCGCGCAAGTATCGCCACCCGGTTGCAGATCGCGTGCACCTCGTCCAATGCGTGAGTGGACACGATGATCGCGCGGTCATGCGCCATGCCGCGGATCAGCGCGTGCACTTCGTGCTGCTGGTTCGGGTCGAGGCCATCGGTGGGTTCATCGAGGATCAGGGCCGGCGGATCGTGCAACAAGGCCTGCGCCAGGCACACGCGGCGGCGATACCCCTTGGACAGTGTCTCGATGCCTTGCGCGAGAACCGGTTGCAGATGCAGACGCTCGACCATCTCGTCCAGCCGGCGTGACCCCGGAATGCCGCTCAATCCCCGCACGCGGGCGGCAAAGGCCAGGAATTCCGCCACCGACAATTCGCCGTAACCCGGCGCACCCTCCGGCAGGTAACCCAGTGCGCGGCGCGCAGCGATCGGCTCGCGCACCACGTCATGCCCGTACACCGATGCGCGCCCGCGGGTCGGCCGCAGGAACCCGGCGATCATTCGCATCGAGGTCGTCTTGCCGGCACCATTCGGCCCCAGCAAGGCAAGCACCTGTCCCGGCGCCACCCGCAAATCGAGCGCAGCGACTGCGTCGAACCTGCCGTAGCGCTTGCCGAGATTTTCGGTGCGGATCATCGCCGATGCGAAACACGTTGCATTGGGCGCAAACTCTAGCAGGTTGTCCCTGAGCCACCGACCGTCGAAAGAAAAGGCCCGCTCGATGGCGGGCCTTTTCTGGTCGGGAAAGCCGCGTCAGCGATGATGGCGGCTTTTCTTTGCGCGCCCGGGCCGCTTGCGTGCTTCGGGCTTCTTTTTGGACTCGGACTTCTTGTCCGACGAGGATTGTGCACTCGCACTTGTCCAGATCGATGGATCCAGAGCCGGGAAGGCCTGCGTACGTCCCGCCTGCTGGTCCGGAGTCTGCGCCGGCGCGTTCGTCACCGGCAGGAACACGCGGTAGATCTGTTCGTCATCGCTGACCGTCGGCAACGACACCAACTCGTCGTAGGCAGGCGCGGCGTTCTCGTCGAACTTGTAACCGTGCGTGCCGGCGTAGGCCTCCAGTGCCTTGACCATGAACTCCACGCCACTCTCGCCTGTCCAGGTTGCGGCCAGCACCTCGCCTGCCGGCATCATCATCGCCCGCACGTTCGCATCGACGACCAGACGATTCTGCTTGTCCAGGCTGCCCGGCGCGGGGCCGGCCGATTGCGCGCCAGCCCCCGACGACGAACCCGAGGCAGGCTGACCCGCCGAGGAAGCCGTCGCAGCGCTCGTTGCCGAAGCCGCGGTCGAAGCCGATGCGGCAAGCGCCTGATCGCCCGTCGGGGGAGGCGGCAACTGGGTCAGGTCGTGGCTCTTGCCGTCCAGGGTCAACGACGTGGTATTGATCGGCACGGCCAGCTCGAAGGTGAACGTGGTGTCACCCCATTCGGTGCGGATGGTGGTGGTCGGGCCAGCCGCTTTCACGCCCAGCTTGTTCATCGCGGCCTCGATTTCCTTCATGGCCGCGGCCTTGGCCGTATCGATGTCGTCTACCGTGCGCGGCGCCTTGGTCGACACCACCAGTACCGGAGTCGCGTTGGTTTGGTAGAGGCCCGGATTGACCTTGCTGTAGTCGACGTTGGGGATGCCGGCCAGCATGTTCTGCAACGAACTGAGGCCGTACTGGATCACCGTCGATGGATCGCCGTGGATCCACAGTGAGGAGTAGCGACCAATCAGGTTCCAGCCATAGTCGACGTCATAGGACCATGTAACTGTACTGACACGTTGGCCCTGCTTCGGAGTGACTTCGATCGTGAAGGTCTTGTTCTTGCCGTGCCAGTCGTTGGTCAGGTCCCACGTAATCGTGCTGTTGTTGCTGATGTCTATGTTGCCGGACTTGTTGACCAGCTTGCCATTGCCGATCGCGCTGTCACCCTGCCAGCTTATCGTCGCACCGGGGCCGTAGGCGGGGCCGGACAGCGTGAACTTCACGCCCGGATCCAGAGCCTTCAGTCCCGCTCCCGCGGAATCCTCGAAACGCTGGAAATTGTTGAGGACATCATAGATATGCTGCGGGTTGTGGCTGATCTCGATCGATCGATCGATGTGCGCATGGCTGGGCAGGAACAACCCCACGATCACGGCCAAAACAAACACGATGATCAGGGCTACGACGAATTCGAGCACGCGGGTCATGCCAGGCATCTCCGAACGACTGGTTCTCTGGGTCGACGCCAGCGCAGCCCGGACGGTACCGACTGGCGCCACGTCGTCTTGGATTACATGAACCACGGATGGTAGCGGCTTCGCGGCCTCCGCGCCATGCCCCGCGGGGATGGCAACGGGACCAATGCCGACCAGGGCTTCATGAAGGGCTCGCGGATGCCTAGACGATCCCCAATTCCAGCGCCTTCAGCACTGCCCGGGTACGGTCGCGCACCCCCAGTTTGGACAGAATGTTGGAAACGTGGTTCTTGACCGTCCCTTCGGCCACTTTCAGCGAATTTGCGATTTCCTTGTTGCTGTAACCACCTGACATGAGGCGCAGGATTTCGGTTTCGCGTTCGGTCAGGGGATCGGGCTGGCCGAGACTGCTGAACTGGTTGTTGATGCGGTTGACGCCGGCCAACAGCCGCTGGGTGACGACGGGCGCGATCAGGGAGCCTCCGCCGGCGACGGTTTTCACCGCGTCCACGAGTTGTTCAAGCGAGACGTCCTTCAGCAAGTATCCGCGTGCGCCGGCCTTGAGCCCGGCCAGCACCAGCTGGTCATCGTCGAAGGTGGTCAGGATGATCGTGGGCGGCACCTTGCCCCGTGCCGAGAATTCGCTCAGCACGTCGAGGCCGCTCTTGCCGGGCATCCGCATGTCCAGCAGAACGACGTCCGGCTTGACTTCGGGAATCTTCTGCAGCGCCTCGGTGCCGTCGCTGCATTCGGCCACCACCTGGATCTCCGGCGACAACTCGAGCAACGAGCGTATGCCCTGGCGCACCAGCGTCTGGTCGTCAACGAGACACACCGAAATCATCGATTTTCCCCTCTGCATGCAAGCAACCGCAATGATGCCTCACGCCTGACATTGTCATCGATGCACACCCCGGACCGGTCAAGCCTCGCCAATGCCATCATGCCGCGTTTTCCATGGGCAACGAAGCTTCCAGCGTGAACCCGTGGTTGCGCTGGGTCTCGACCGCGAGCTTGCCGCCGACTTCGGCCAGCCGTTCGCGCATGCCATTCAGGCCGTTGCCGGGCCTGAACTCGATTGCACCGCGACCGTCGTCGCGCGCCTTGAGCAGCAGCTTGCCGCCCTCGCCTTCCTCGAAACGCAGCCACAGGTTGCGCGCATGCGCGTGGCGTACGGCATTGGTGATGATCTCCTGGGTACAGCGCAGCAAAATCTGCGCACGCCGGGAATCGCCGACCGCGAATCGCGGCGGCAGCTCGAGGTGCACTTCGAGGCCCGGCACGCCCTCGGTAAGGTCGCGCAATGCATCGGTCAGCCGGATCCCCTCGTCATCGCGCAATTCACTGACCACCTCGCGCACGTCGCCCAGCAACTGCTTTGCGGTCGTGCGCGCCCGCGTGACGTGGTCGGAAGCCGCCGAATTCTCCACCAGATGCCCGGCCACCTCGAGATTCAGGCTGAGCGCGGTCAGGTGATGCCCCACCAGGTCGTGCAGTTCACGCGCAATGCGCATGCGCTCGGAAATCCTGCTGGACTCCGCGAGCAGCGCGCGCGTCGCGCGCAATTCGGAATTCAGGCGACGCTGCTCCTCGCGCGCGCTGGCCTGCTGGCGGACGACCTCGGAAGCAATGAACACGATGACCGAATTGCCGAAATACAGGCCGGCCTGCAATATCGCACCGCCCAGCGTGAAATGCGGGAACGCCCACGAGGTAAACACCGCGATGCATGCAATGTTCTGCAGAACCAGCCAGGCGATGGCGGCTGGCAACGGCAGTAGCCACGGCAACACCATGCCCACCACCATCAGCAGCAGTGCCCCGACACCGCTTGCACTGAACCAGGAAATCGCCAACGCGGCGCAAGTGAGGACCAGCAACCCCAGCAGCCTCGCGCTCCAATACCGGCGTGAACCGAGGTTGCGCGTCATCAGCCAGTACACCACGCCGAACACGGCGTAGCTGGCTGCCCACAGCAGGATGTCCGTGTGGTTTTCGGCGTGCAGCAGGCGCACCGCATGGACGGGATTGCCCGCGTCGGAGACGGTATTCGACATCCAGTCACGCTGGATCAGCGGCACGCCCACGCAGGCGTACGTGATGAACCCCGCGAACCGCAGCAGGGCGACGTGGCTGATCGAAAAGCGTTGCACGTGCCGATCATAACCCAGCCCGGCGCATCTGGCCGTCCCGGGACCCGTCCGGCGTTGCGCTGCAAATTCCGGGTCGCGACACGGCCTGATGACATGCGATAATGACATGCTGATGGCGGTCGCTACGTCCTGCCGTATCCGCTGCCGTATCCGAAAGAAAGCCACCCGATGACGCTGACGCAGAACCCGGCCCTTCGCGACGTGCGCGCGAGCGATCTTGCCGCCGTGATGGGCCTGAACAACACCGCCGGATCCTCGATCCTGCCGATGGACACGGCGCTGCTGGACCGGCTCTACCGGCATGCCGACTACTTCCGTGTCGCCGAGGTGGACGGCCATCTGGCCGGGTTCCTGATCGCATTGCGCGATACGACGCCCCACGACAGTTCCAATTTCCGGTGGTTCCGCGCGCACTGCGACCACTTCGTGTACATCGACCGGGTGGTGATCGGCGACATGCATCGCGGCCACGGCCTCGGCCGCACGTTTTACGCCGACGTGCAGAGCTACGCCGAAGTGCGCTCGCCGAACCTGGCTTGCGAGGTATTCCTCGAACCCCGCGACGACATCTCGGTGTTGTTCCACGGTACCTTCGGCTTCCAGGAAACGGGGCAGCAGGTGATGCCGGAGTCCGGGCGCCGCGTCAGCCTGTTGCTCAAGGAATTTTGCAGCTATCCCTTCGTGCGCGACGCCTACCCCGACGGCCTGCCTGCACTGCCGTGGCTGGCGCAGCGCAGCCCATCGACCGGTGACTCGCGAGTGCGCGCGGCGGGTCGGGCGTGAGCGCAAGTCCGACCGGCGCATCCGCCGAAATCCTCGAAGCCGCCGACCTGCGTTTCGGTCAGGTCGGCATTGCCAACGTGCGCGTGCGCAGTGCCGAGCCCGATGCCTTGCGCGGCGCCATCGAGCTGCGTGTCCGCCAGGCTCCGGCATTGTTCGAGCGCGCGCCCGTGGTGGTGGACCTGTCCTCCCTGTCACCGCAACCGGACGACGACAGCGTGCGAGCATTGCTCGAAGCGATGCGTGGCGCCGGGATGCTGCCGGTGGGGCTGGCGTACGGCGACAATGCCACCGACGCGCTGGCACGACGGCTGGACCTTCCCCTGATCGCGAAGTTCCGCGCCGCCTACGAGCGTGCCGAACGCCCAGAACCCGCCGCCGGACGCGCCGATACCACATCGGCATCGACTGCGCCTGATGCAACGGTTCCGACGGAATCCGTCACGACACTGCAACACCACCAGCCGGTGCGCACCGGCCAGCAGGTATACGCGCAGGGTTCCGATCTTGTGGTCGTCGGCGCGGTCGCCAATGGCGCCGAAGTACTGGCCGACGGCAACATCCATGTCTACGGCGCGTTGCGCGGACGTGCATTCGCGGGCGCGTCCGGCGACAAGTCCGCACGGATTTTCTGCAGTGAATTCCGCGCGGAAATCGTCTCGATCGCCGGGCACTACCGCGTGTTCGAGGAACTGCCCAGGGAATTCGCAGGTCGTGCGGTGCAAATCCTGCTCGACAAGGACCGCCTGCAAATCACCCGCCTCTGACATCGCGCATTCATGCACGACCCGAATAATCGGCACCACGCATCGTCATTCCATCCACATCATCCAAGAACGGAGTTCTCCCTTGACCGAAACCATCGTCATCACTTCCGGCAAGGGCGGCGTCGGCAAGACCACGACGTCCGCCTCGCTCGGCGTCGGGCTTGCGCAGCGCGGCCACAAGACCGCTGTCATCGACTTCGACGTCGGCCTGCGCAACCTCGACCTCATCATGGGCTGCGAACGCCGCGTGGTGTACGACTTCGTCAACGTGATCCAGAACGAGGCGATGCTCAAGCAGGCGCTGATCCGCGACAAGCGCCACGACAACCTCTACGTGCTGGCCGCCTCGCAGACCCGCGACAAGGATGCGCTCACGCAGGAAGGCGTCGGCCGCGTGCTGGATGAACTGAAGCAGGATGGATTCGATTACGTCGTTTGCGACTCGCCGGCCGGCATCGAAAAGGGCGCGCACCTCGCCATGTACTTCGCCGACCGCGCGGTAGTGGTCGTGAATCCCGAGGTTTCGAGCGTACGCGACTCCGACCGCATCCTCGGCCTGTTGTCGTCCAAGACCCGTCGCGCCGAGCAAGGCGAGGGTCCGGGCCCGCAGCACCTGCTGCTCACACGTTACAACCCGGTGCGCGTGGAAGCCGGCGAAATGATGAGCGTCGCCGACGTCGAGGAAATCCTCGGCATCCCGGTGCTGGGGGTGATCCCCGAATCGGAGCAGGTGCTGGCTGCGTCCAATTCCGGCGTGCCGGTGATCCATGACGGCAGTTCCATCGCCGGCCAGGCCTATGCCGACGCGGTCTCGCGCCTGCTGGGCGAAGACCTGCCGATGCGGTTTCTCGAAGCGCCGAAGAAAGGCTTCTTCAAGCGCATGTTCGGAACCTGAGGAGGACGCGATGAGTCTGCTCGATTTCCTGCGCCCGCGCACGAAAAACACCGCCAGCATCGCGCGCGAACGCCTGCGCATCATCGTCGCGCAGGAACGCGTGACGCGCGGTGGCCCGGATTACCTGCCGCTGCTGCGCAACGAATTGCTGGAAGTGATCCGAAAGTACGTGCACGTCGATTCCGACGCGGTCCAGATCAACGTCGAACGCAGCGACGAGGGCGAAGTGCTGGAACTGTCGGTAACGCTGCCCGAAGCCGGGAAAACCGCGACTGGCACGCATGGCTGACGGCAGGGCCGGCATGCACGTCCTGCGCGTTGTCGACATCGGCTTCGACGCACCATCGGCCCTGCTCGCGCGCCACGGTCTGGAGCTGGTGCACGTCGGCGATGGTGCGCCGATTCCCGGCAGCTATTGGGGCGAGCCAGAGGCCGGCGTGATCGCATCGACCGTGTACGCCCGCGTCGACACGCCGCTGCATTCGGTACTGCACGAGGCCTGCCACCTGCTGGTCGCCGACCCGGCACGCCGTACGTCCATCCACACCGACGCCAGCGATTCGCTCGAGGAAGAAGATGCAACATGTTATCTGCAGATCCTTCTGGCGGACGCTTTGCCCGGCTTCGGCCGCGAGCGGGCGCTCGCCGACATGGATGCGTGGGGCTATTCGTTCCGGCTCGGCTCCGCGCGCGCGTGGTTCGAGCACGACGCCGAGGATGCGCGCGCGTTCCTGCAGGGGCGCGGGCTGCTGCCCGAACCGCGCCGGATCGAGGCGACGACGCCCTGATCGGCAACCGCGCCATGTCCGACCGTGGCTTGACGGCCACCGAGCCTGACGAGGTACCATTCCGCAACACGATGGGAGATGGCATGCCTCCCCGAACCGCCGGAATCACGGCTGATGATGCCTGCACCACCGGGTTTCCGGCGCGTCGGCATCTCCGCAAGACCAGCGGCAGGCGCGTGCGATTCCCGGCCACCCGACGGGAGTCGTGATTACATGCTCATCTATGCCTTGCTCGCCACCGGTTGCGGCGCCTTCCTTGGCGCGTGCCTGCGCTATCTGTTCGGCGTGTGGTTCAATCCGATCTTCCCGACCGTGCCACTGGGAACGCTTGCCGCCAATCTCCTGGGCGGCCTGCTGATGGGCCTGATTCTCGGCGCATTCGCGCGATTCCAGTCACTGTCGCCCGAGACGCGACTGTTCGTCACCACCGGAGTGCTGGGCGGACTCACCACATTTTCAACCTTTTCCGGCGAGACGGTCACCCTGTTGCTGCGCGGGCAGTACGGCTGGACCGCGGTGATGATCGGGCTGCACGTGATCGGCACGCTGGGCATGACGCTGCTCGGCTTCGCCCTGGCGCAAGCCTTGTTGAGGAGTTTCGCATGAACGATCACGCCACTACCGAAGGCGTTTACCTGCGTTTTTTCACGCACGAGGACCGCCGTCACGGCGGCATGTTGCTGTACGAATGGTTGCTCAGGGAGGCCAAGAAACTCGGCCTGCCCGGGGGCACCGCGTTCCGCTCCATTGCCGGCTACGGCCGCCACGGCATTACCCACGAGGCACATTTCCTGGAACTGGCCGGACAGGAAACGGTGCGCGTGGATTTCGTGGTGCCGCAGGAAGCGGCCGACAGGATGCTGCAACGCGTTCGGGAAGAAAAAATCGAGATGTTCTATGCAATCCTGCCGGCCATGTTCGGCCAGCTCGAAGGCGGCAAGAAATAACGCCATCGCACGCCCGCCGCAGCCCGCGCCATCCGCCAGTGCGGCTGCCCGCCCAACGACGCCTCACCCGGCCTGGAACAGATGCACATCCTGCTGCGGGAACGGGATCGATATGCCCTCGGCGTCGAACGCCTTCTTCACCTTTTCCTGCATGTCCCAGTTGAACGGCCACAAGTCGGACGACTTCGTCCAGACCCTTACGGTCAGGTCCACCGAGCTTGCGCCAAGTGCGCCGACCACGATCAGCGGGGCGGGCTCGGCCAGGGCCCGTGGATCGTTCTCGATGAGCCGCTTGCAGACGGCCTTGGCCTTGTCGATGTCGTCGCCATAGCCGATGCCGAAAGTCATGTCGCAGCGACGGGTATCGTAGGCGCTGATGTTGGTCAGGCTTTCGTTGGACAGCTTGCCGTTGGGAATGATGATGCGACGGTTGTCGAACGTGTCGATGGTGGTATAGAGGATCTGGATCTTGTCCACCTTGCCGAGATAGCCCTGGGCCTCGATCACGTCGCCGATCTTGAAGGGCTTGAAGAACAGGATCAACGCACCGCCCGCGAAATTGGCGAGACTGCCCTGCAAGGCCAGTCCGACCGCCAGACCGGCGGCACCGATCACGGCAATGAACGACGTGGTCGCGATGCCCACCATGGATCCCACCGAGATCAACAGCAGGACCTTGAGGCCGAGGCTGATCAGACCCGACAGGAACGAGTCCAGCGCGGGATCCTTGTCGTGCAGCCGCCTGCCGACCACCGTCACGATGCGCTTGATCAGCCACCAGCCCACAACCAGGACCACCAGCGCCAGCACGACGCGCGGTATGTAGACCATGGCCAGCCCCATGCCCTGATGCAGGAGTCCCGTCAACTTGCCGCCCACGCCGGCACCCGATAGATCGCTCATGTTGTGGCTCCTAGTTCCGGATAGACGTTCTTGATGACGGATCGGCGTGCACAATGTCAAGACTGGCCACGGAAACCGGACCCGCACATGCCCACGGAAACCGACGCGACGAACAACACCGATACAAGCCGCAAATCTGCTGCCGCCCGGCGAGCACTGGCATTTGTCGTCCTGCTTGGCATCGTCAGCTTGTTCGCCGACATGACCTACGAAGGCTCGCGCTCGATCTGGGGTCCGTTCCTCGGCATGCTGGGTGCTACCGGCGCGATCGTGGGGATCGTCGCGGGCGTCGGCGAATTGCTGGGGTACCTGTTGCGCCTGTTCACCGGCGTGCTGGCCGACAAGACCCGACGCTACTGGACCATCACCATCGTCGGCTATGCGATCAACCTGCTGGCGGTGCCCGCACTGGCGCTCGCGGGCAACTGGCCGGTCGCGGCGGGGCTGGTGATCCTGGAACGCAGCGGCAAGGCGCTGCGCACGCCCGCGCGCGACGCGATGCTGTCCTACGCCGCGAAGGACATGGGCGGCGCGGGCTGGGCTTTCGGCCTGCACGAGGCGCTGGATTCCACCGGCGCGGTGCTCGGCCCGTTGCTCGCGGCGCTGGTGCTGTTCCTGCACGGCGGTTACCGGCACGCCTTCGCGTGGCTGCTGTTGCCGGCGCTGGGCGCGCTGGCGGCGCTGGTGGTCGCGCGGATGAAGTTTCCCCAGCCGCGGGAACTCGATACGGCGCCGGTACCGACCATGGCCGACGCAAAGGCGCTGCGCGAGCTCAAGGTATTTCTCGCGGCCACGGCGCTGATCGCGGCCGGCTACTCCGATTTCGCGCTCATCGCTTTCCACTTCGCGAAAGACCACGTCATCGCCAACGACGTGACACCGATCCTGTACGCGCTGGCCAGCCTCGCGGGCGGCCTCACGGCGCTCGTCCTGGGCAGGATGTTCGACAGGCGCGGCCTTTCGGTCTTGCTGTGGTCCACGCTGGTGCCGGCGCTCTATGCGCCGCTGGTGTTCCTGGGCGGCCCTTGGGCGGCGGTCGCGGGCATGGTGCTGTGGGGCGTCGGCTTCGGCGCGCACGATTCGCTGTTTCGCGCCGCGGTTGCCCAACGCATTCCGCGCGAGCGCCGTGCCACGGTAATGGGCGTGTTCAACGCCATCTACGGCACCGCCTGGTGCGCCGGCAGCATATTGCTCGGCATGTTGTACGATGTGAACCCGCTCTGCACGGTGATCGCCGCGCTGGTGTTGCAACTCGCGGCGTGCCCGTTGTTGTGGAGCCTCCGTCCTCGCCACGGGAGTGCCTGATGAACGACATGACTGCGGATACGGAACCTGCGCAGCTGTCACGCCACGAGCTCGCACTGCGGGACAAGGCGCAGAAACTGCTGGCTCACGCCGACGTGCGCATCGACGGCGACCGTCCCTGGGACCTCAAGGTGCACGATCCGCGCGTGTTCGCGCGGGCCTTCGCACACGGTTCGCTGGGCCTGGGCGAGGCCTACATGGACGGTTGGTGGGATACCGATTCGCTCGACCAGTTCTTTTACCACGTGCTCGGCGCGCACCTCGACGAACACCTGCGCGATTTCGAAGCGCTGCGCGCCCACCTGCGTGCGCGCTTCCTCAACCTCCAGCGCGGCCGCAAGGCCTTCAAGATCGGCAAGGCGCACTACGACATCGGCAACGACCTGTTCTCGAAGATGCTCGGCAAGCGATTGGTGTATTCCTGCGGCTACTGGAAGGACGCCCGGAGCCTCGACGACGCGCAGGCCGCCAAGCTCGACCTGGTCTGCCGCAAGCTGCAACTGAAGCCCGGCATGAAGGTCCTCGACATCGGCTGTGGCTGGGGCGAGGCGCTGAAATTCGCCGCCGAAAACTATGGTGTGGCAGGCGTGGGCGTCACCGTATCGGAACAGCAGGCGCAGTTCGCGCGCGACCTGTGCAAGGGCCTGCCGGTGGAAATCCGCCTGCAGGATTACCGCGACGTCGACGAGCAATTCGACGCGGTGTATTCGATCGGCATGTTCGAACACGTCGGCGGCAAGAACTACCGTACCTATTTCGAGGTCTGCCGGCGCTGCCTCAAGGACACGGGGCTCTCCGTCCTGCACTCCATCGGCGTCAATACCTCGCCGTCGCGGCCCGATCCGTGGATCGAGAAATACATCTTTCCCAACTCGATGGTGCCGGCAGCCTCGCAGGTCGCACCGGCGCTGGAAAACCTGTTCGTGGTCGAGGATTGGCACAATTTCGGTGCCGACTACGACAAGACCCTGATGGCGTGGCTCGCCAATTTCGATGCCGCGTGGCCTGACTTGTCGGCGAGCAACCCGCGCTACGACGAACGTTTCCGGCGCATGTGGCGCTACTACCTTTCGAGCTCGGCCGCCACCTTCCGCACCCGCCGCGACCAGCTGTGGCAGCTCACGCTGTCGCCGAATGGCGTGCCGGGCGGTTACCGCGTGCCGCGCTGAGATTGCGAGCGCCGTGGTGCCCGTGCAGTGCCGGGCATGTGCATCATCGCGGTCTGCTATGCGTCGACCCTGACCACGACCATGCTGTAGTTGTCACTCGGACCCTTCGCTTCGACCAAGCGTCGGCACGCGCCAGCGAAGTCTCCCGGATACCGCGAAATTTTGCCGGCCGCGATCAGCTCGTCCGGAACGAGCTTGTTGTAGGCACCGTCCGAGGCGATGAGCAACCAGTCACCCGATTCCACTTCGAACTCGATCTGCTGGATGACGGGCTTGCCCGGAATGCCCAGCGCGCTGTCCAGGATGTGCTTTCTCGGGTAATGGCTGAATTCCTCCCGCGAAAGCAGCCCTGCATTGAACAGCCTCTGCGCCTCCGAATGATCCTCGGACAATTGAGTGAGAGTGCTGTCCCTCATGATATACAGCCGGGTGTCCCCGCAGTGCGCCGCGATCAGCTCTCGTCCCCGCAACCCCATGATCGTCAGGGTCGTCGCCATCGCGGCATGCTCGGGAAACTCCCCTTGCAACCGTCGAAGTCCGGCGTGGCATTCCAGTGCGAGCGCGGCCAGCCTTGCGGCCGTCATGCCGGCAGCGACGGCATGCTGCTTGAAATAGTCAATGACATACCGGGACGCCTGGCCACCACCGGGCATGCCGCCCAGGCCATCGGCAACGGTGGCAAAAAACGCATCGCCCGCCGACCACGTCGCCCAGCTGTCCTGGTTCGACGAGCGCGGACCGATTTCCGAAAACGCCGCCGCGGACGCCAGCACTGACTCACCTCCACCACTGCATTCCACAAACCCGGAAGTAACAACACCCCGCCCGGGAATTCGATGCCGGCCGACAGGATCATATCGGGTGACGTAGCCACGTTGTCATGCTTCCTCGATTCCATCGAAGCATCCCTGCTGCGATTGGATCGGTCCTCCGGCCCCGGGTTCCCGGTCGCTGCAGTCCGATGCATTCGCTGACTGAAATTTCGGAGCAATGCCGGTGCATGGCAGAATGAACAGCATTTCCGGCCCATCCGCTGCCATGAAAACATTGCAACGACTGTCATGGTGCTTCGCGATCCTCATGCTGTTCGCGTGCACGCCGGCCCTGGCCGATCCGGCGCTGTGGATCGCAAAAAGCCCCACCGCGACCGTATACCTGTTCGGCACGGTGCACGTACTGCCCAAGGACGCGCACTGGCACAATCCGTCGCTCGACAAGGCGCTGGCGGCTAGCCATGCGCTGTACGTGGAAGAGGACGACGACAATCCCGCCAGCATGCAAATGCTGGTCGTGAAGTACGGCATGGACTTGCAACATCCGTTGTCGGCGCAACTCGACGATGCCGACCGCGCACGCCTGGATGCTCGCAGCCAAGGCGGCCGGCGTCACGGGAGGCGCAACGATCCTGAACGCCATGAAACCCTGGCTGGCAGCATTGACCATTTCGGTCGCGCCGATCGTCAAGGCCGGCTACGACCCGAAATCCGGCGCCGACAAGCAGCTCGAACGCGAATTCAAGGCGGACGGCAAACCAGTTGATGCGTTCGAGACCGCCGAGCAACAAATTCGCTACTTCGCGAACCTGCCGTCACCGTTGCAGATGGACCTGTTGCACAACGCCCTGGACGATTACGCCAAGGGTCCGGCCGAGATCAAGGCGCTGATCCATGCATGGCAGGCAGGCAATGTGTCCGCCATCGCGAAAACCATCAACGGTGGCATGCGCAAGCACTACCCGAAGCTCTACCGGGTGCTGCTGGTCGACCGCAATCGCCGCTTCGCGCGGCGGATCGCGGAACTCCTGAAAACGCACGGCACCGTCTTCGTCGCGATCGGGACCGGGCATCTGGCCGGGTCCGACAGCGTGCAGGCACAACTGGCGAAGACTGGCGTCGAGGTCGAACGCGTGCATTGACGCGCTCACGCCGCGACAATTCCGCCAATCGACAACTGGATATAGTCGCGCCGTCCATGGCGCTCGCCTTGCAGGCCGCCTTCGGCGTGCTGCTTCAACATCCTATTTGCATAGTCCGGCCTGCGCCGGAATGACGGACGACCATGACTTCACTTGCAACCAACTTCGAACAGATTCCGTTGCGCGAATACGCCGAGCGCGCCTACCTCGACTACTCGATGTACGTGGTGCTGGATCGCGCCCTGCCCTTCATCGGCGACGGCCTCAAACCCGTGCAGCGGCGCATCGTGTACGCGATGAGCGAACTGGGGCTGGCCGCCACCGCCAAGCCCAAGAAATCCGCGCGCACGGTCGGCGACGTGATCGGCAAGTTCCATCCGCACGGCGACAGCTCGGTATACGAAGCGATGGTTTTGATGGCGCAGCCGTTCTCCTACCGCTATCCGCTGATCGACGGCCAGGGCAACTTCGGATCCTCGGACGACCCCAAGTCGTTCGCCGCGATGCGTTACACCGAATCGCGGCTGACCCCGATCGCCGAACTGCTGCTGGGCGAACTCGGCATGGGCACGGTCGAATGGACGCCCAACTTCGACGGCACGCTCAAGGAACCGTCGTGGTTGCCGGCACGCGTCCCGCACGTGCTGCTGAACGGTTCCACCGGCATCGCCGTGGGCATGGCCACCGACATTCCGCCGCACAATTTGCGCGAAGTCGCGTCGGCGTGCATCCACCTGCTGGATGAGCCTGCCGCCAGCATCGCCGAACTTTGCGAACATGTGCGCGGCCCCGACTTCCCGACTGCCGCCGAGATCATCACGCCACGCGACGAACTCGCGGCGATGTACGCGACCGGCAACGGCTCGGTGCGCTGCCGCGCGGTGTACACGGAAGAACGCGGCAACGTCGTGCTGACCGCGCTGCCGCACCAGGTCTCGCCGGCCAAGGTGATCGAGCAGATAGCGGCGCAGATGCGCGCCAAGAAGCTGCCCATGATCGAGGACGTGCGCGACGAATCCGACCACGAGAATCCGGTGCGGCTGGTGTTGATTCCGCGCTCGAACCGGGTCGACACCGCAGCGATGATGCAGCACCTGTTCGCGACCACTGATCTCGAGAAGAGCTTTCGCGTCAATCTCAACATGATCGGGCTGGACGGACGGCCGCAGGTCAAGACGCTCAAGCAGATCCTCGAGGAATGGCTGCGTTTCCGCAGCGACACCGTGACGCGCCGCCTGCAACACCGCCTCGAAAAAGTCGAGCGCCGCCTGCACCTGCTGGAAGGCCTGCGCATCGCCTTCCTCAACCTCGACGAAGTGATTCGCATCGTCCGCCACGAGGACGAACCGAAACCGGCGCTGATCGAGCGCTTCAAGCTCTCAGAGGAACAGGCCGACTACATCCTCGAAACCAGGCTGCGGCAACTCGCGCGGCTCGAGGAAATGAAGCTCGATGCCGAGCGTGATGAGCTGGAAGAGGAACGCGCGAAGATCGAAGTGACGCTGAAATCCAAGGCACGCCTCAAGACCCTGATCAAGCAGGAATTGAATGCCGACGCCGACAAGTACGGCGACGCGCGCCGCTCGCCGCTGGTCGAGCGCAGTGCCGCGCAGGCACTGAATGAAAGCGAACTGGTGGTGTCGGAACCCGTGACCGTAGTGCTGTCGCAGAAAGGCTGGGCGCGTGCCGCGAAGGGTCATGACGTCGATGCGCGCGAATTGTCGTACCGTGAAGGCGATGCGTACCTCGCCAGCGCGCGCGGCAAGAGCGCCCAGCAGGTGGTGTTCCTCGATTCCACCGGCCGCAGCTATTCCGCGTCCGCGCACACGCTGCCCTCCGCGCGTGGCAACGGCGAACCCCTGACCGGCCGGTTCACGCCGCCGGCCGGCGCACGCTTCGACGCCGTCGCCATCGGCGACAACTCGACCCGGCTGATCCTGGCGACCGATGCCGGCTACGGATTCGTGACCCGGTTCGAGGCGTTGCTCGCGAACAAGAAGGCCGGCAAGCAGGTCATCAACACGGATCGACGATGCCCGGGTGCTCGCGCCTGCCAGCGTCAACGACCCCGCGCGCGACCGCATCGTTGCGGTGACCACGGAAGGGCATCTTTTGATGTTCTCGGTGGCGGACCTGCCGGAACTCGACCGCGGCCGCGGCAACAAAGTGATCGAGATTCCCAAGGCCAAACTGAAATCCGGCGAGGAACGCCTGGCCGGTATCGCAGTGGTCGCGGAGGGCTCGGGCGAAGTCACGCTCCACGCCGGCGCCCGCAAACTCACCTTGAGGTGGGCGGACCTCGTCGAATACGGTGGCAGCCGCGCGCAACGCGGTGGCCTGCTGCCGCGCGGATTGCGCCGGGTGGACTGGATCGAAACCACCGGGAAAACCTGACCAACCTGCTCCGCTCGACAGTTTCCGTTCCGGCAGTGCAAAATTATCCGATGCACGGCGAATACAAGATGCCCGGCGGCAAACTGGTGATGGCCGACCTCGAGGTGCGCAACGGCATGCTGACCGGCGTGCGCATCAGCGGCGATTTCTTTCTGGAGCCCGACTCCGCGTTGACCATGATCGACATCGCGCTGGAAGGCCTGCCCGCCGCGGCCGGCAATACGCATCACGCAGCCGTGATCCAGGCCGCATTGGGATCCCACGTGAGAATGTATGGCGTTTCGCCGGAAGCCATCGCCGTGGCGGTGCAACGCGCGCTGGAGACACGCGCGTGAACCGCACGGACTGGAAGGATTACCCGTGGCGGCTGATCCACGTCGACCCGCAACCGCCGGCCTTGCACATGGCGCTGGACGAGGTGTTGACCGACGAGGTCGCGGCGCGACGACGCCCGCCGACGCTGCGCGTGTGGGAATGGTCGTCGCCGTGCGTGGTGATCGGACGTTTCCAGTCGCTGCGCAACGAAGTGGACGCTGTGGCCGCGCACCGGCACGGCATCCAGGTCGTGCGACGCATCAGCGGCGGCGGCGCGATGTTCATCGAGCCCGGCAGCACCATCACCTATTCGCTGTACGCCCCGGAAACGCTGGTCTCCGGCATGGGCTTCCAGGAAGCCTATGAATTCATGGACGCGTGGGTCATCCACGCACTGCAGGGCCTCGGCATCAACGCCTGGTACCAGCCGCTCAACGACATCACTTCGCCCGCCGGCAAGATCGCCGGCGCCGCGCAGACGCGCCGCGGCGGTGCGGTGCTGCATCATGTCACCATGGCCTACGACATCAATGCAGGGAAAATGCTGGAAGTGCTGCGCATCGGACGTGAAAAGCTGTCGGACAAGGCCACGGCAAGCGCCGCCAAGCGGGTCGATCCGCTGCGCAGCCAGACCGGCCTCGCACGCGCCGAAGTCATCGACCGGATGATCGCGACCTTTCGCAACCTCTACGGCCTGGCACTCGGCAAGCTGGAGCCACGCGAACTCGAACTTGCCTCGAAACTCGCCGCCTCCAAGTTTTCCGGCGCGGCATGGACCGGCATCGTGCCGTAAGCATGCGATCATCCCTGATCGCTGCTTCGTTGGATGATCAAACAGCCGGCCCCACCCGAGTCATGAGAGACCACCTCGGCCATTGAAGCCGCCGTCCATGGCCAGGAGCTCCCTGGCCTGACTTTTCACGATAGCCTTCCTCCGACATTTGGTGGGCGCTGCTGCAACGTTCACAATGCCGCGACCATACGGGAAACATCCATGCGCTGGATTCGACGCATCGCCGTTGCACTGATCGTGATCATCGTGGTCGCCGGCGCGATCGGCTGGCGGCTGCTCGCCGGCAGCCGTCCGCAGGCCAGCGGCAGTGTCGCGGTCGCGGGGTTGTCGGCACCGGTCACGATCGTGCGCGACGACGACGGCATACCGACCATCACGGCACGCAACCGCGACGACCTCGCCTACGCGCTCGGCTACGTGCACGGTCAGGAACGTTTCTTCCAGATGGACTTGCAACGACGTTCGGCCGCAGGCGAACTCGCGGCACTGGTCGGTCCCAAGGCACTGCCGCTCGACGAAAGCCATCGCAAGCACCGTTTCCGTGCGTTGGCCGACCACGTGCTCGCATTGTTGCCAGCGCGCCAGCGCAAACAGATGGATGCCTACACAGCGGGTGTCAATGCGGGGCTCACGCACCTCGCGGTGCGGCCGTGGCAATACCTGCTGCTGGGCGTCAAGCCGAAACCGTGGACGGATGCCGACACCATCCTGACGATCGACGCGATGTTTTTCGACCTGAACGAGGATGGCGCCAATGCGCGCGAATTGAACATCGCGCGGCTGCGCGCGGTATTGCCGAAGGCAATTACGGCTTTCCTGCTGGCACCATCGCCGCGCTGGGAAGCGCCCATGCAAGGCGGCCCGACGCCAGCGGTGCCGCTGCCATCCGCCTCGACATTCGACTTGCGCGCCAGCGCATTGCCAAAGGTTGCACTGATGCGCGGCCTGCATGCGGTAGCGCGCTCCGACGCTGCCAACACCGGCATCGGCAGCAACGGTTTCGTGGTGGGCGGCGCGCTCACCGGCGGTGCCGCGCTGCTGGCCAACGACCCCCACTTGCATCTGCGCGTCCCGAACATCTGGTATCGCGCGCGACTGCGCTATCCCGATCAGTCGGATCCGCAACGCATGATCGACTTGAATGGCGTCACCCTGCCGGGTGCGCCCGCGCTGGTGATCGGCAGCAACGGCCACATCGCATGGGGCTTCACCAACAGCACCGGCGACTGGATGGACTGGGTGCGGGTGATCCGCAACCCGAACAACCCGTCGCAATACAGGACACCGGACGGCTGGGCCACGATAACCAGGCACGACGAGACGATCAGTGTGAAAGGTGCACCCGACACGCACGTCGTCGTCGAGGACACGATCTGGGGCCCGATCATGGCCAAGGCGCCCGACGGCACGTCGCTGGCACTGGCGTGGACCGCGCAGGATCCACGCGCGGTCAACCTCAACCTGCTGAAGCTGGAAACCGCGACCAGCGTGGACCAGGCACTGGCGATCGCACCCACGCTCGGCATCCCGCCACAGAATCTGGTGGTCGCCGACACGCACGGCAATATCGGCTGGAGCATCGCCGGCAGTGTCATTCCCGTTCGCGCCGGTTTCGATCCTTCCGCACCGGCCGACTGGTCGCAATCTGGCACGGGCTGGGTCGGCACCGCCACGCCCGCGCAGGATCCACGCATCGAGGACCCGGCCGACTCGCGCATCTGGACCGCCAACCAACGCATCGTCACGGGCGACGAACTGGCATTGATCGGCGACGGCGGCTACGACCAGGGCGCGCGTGCGCAGCAGATTCGTGACGATCTGCTTGCGCACGGCCACTTCAATGCCCACGGCATGCTGGACATCCAGCTCGACGACCGCGCGCTGTTTCTCGCCCGCTGGCAGAAACTGCTGATGTCCGTGCTCGATGCTGCGCACGATCCGAAACTGGCGGCATTGAAACCATTCGTGGCCGACTGGCAGGCGCGTGCCGCCGTCGACAGCGTCGGCTACCGCATCGTGCGGATGTTCCACGACAAGGTCCGCGACAACGTGCTGGCGCCGTTCAGTGCGCGCGCTTCGGCCAAATGGAAGGATTTCGAATGGCCGACACCGGCGGTCGGCGAATACGCGGTGTGGACGCTGGTCACACAGAAGCCCGCGTGGCTGCTCGACCCGAAATACAAGGACTGGAACGCGTTGCTGACGGAGTCCGCGCGACAAGTGGCGGACACCTTGGCGAAACTTCCCGGTCCGCTCAAGGACCAGACCTGGGGCCGTTACAACACCGCAAAAATCGACAACCCCTTGTCGGGCGCGTTGCCGACGTGGCTGGCGCGTTTCTTCGACATGCCGCACGACGAGCTGCCGGGTGACAACGACATGCCGCGCGTGCTGCATGCCGCGTTCGGCGCATCGATGCGCATGGACGTGCAGCCGGGCGACGAGGCACATGGCATCATGGAAATGCCGGCCGGGCAATCCGACAATCCGCTGTCGCCATGGTTCGGCAGGGGCCACGCGGCATGGGTCCGGGGCCGGCCGACACCGCTGCTGCCCGGCCCCGCGAAATACCATCTGACCCTGCAGCCGAAGGCATGAGCAACCGGCCTCCACGCAACGTGAACGGCGCCGGACATTCCGCTTGCATCATGCCGCGCAAACCGGCGACCATCGGCGGGTGAAATTCATGCGCTTTCCTTACTCGCGGTGCCGCAGGCTGGTGCCGGCACTGGCCCTGATGCTCGCCGCCGTGATGCCGGTGGCGTGTTCGCAGGCCTCGCACGGTATCTCCAGCCACGACGTGGTGTTCGACAACGTGCATTTCCGCGTGGTCGGCATCGACCTGGCCCGGAACGATCTCGGCTTGCACTGGCGCGACCCCGCCACCGACAAGCCCTATGCCAGCATCCACGCGTTGCAGCAATGGGGCGCGTCACACGGCCGGCAACTGCTGTTCGCCGCCAACGCCGGCATCTACGATGCGCACGGCGAACCGCTGGGTTTGTACGTCGAAAACGGCAAGGCCTTGAAGCCGCTCAACACCGCGCACGGGGATCCCACCGAGGGCAACTTCTCGCTGCTGCCGAACGGTGTTTTCGCGATCGACGCCAATGGTCATACGACCGTGGAAACCACCGCCGACTTCGCGGCAGCGCACGCCAAACCCCGCCTCGCCACGCAATCCGGCCCGATGCTGGTGATCGACGGCAGGATCAACCCGCAATTCGATGCCGATTCCGACAGCATGAAGTGGCGCAGTGGCGTATGCGCACGCAAACCCGACGAAGCCCTGTTCGTGGTCAGCGCAGCGCCCGTCAATTTTCACACATTCGCGCAACTGTTCCGCGACAAACTCGGCTGCCGCAATGCGCTCTACCTCGACGGCACCCTGTCGCAGATCTACGTCAACGGCGATTACTACGGCGCACCCGCCTTCATGGTGAAACCCTACGCCGGCATTTTCGCGGTGTTCGCGCAGCCGGCATCAGGCTGAACGCAAAGCGGCCTGTCGTGGCTCTCGGTCACCATCATCTTGGACGGATCCAGCGTGCGAATCACGTCATCACCGCATGCAGGCATTCCCGGTTCGCTCACTTTGTCGCCTGATCCGAGGCGCGTATGGCGGCCTCCTTCGCGCGCAGGGCGCGATATGCATCGAGCGCCGAGATCACGTTCGACTTGAGCATGTACTTGTACAGACGTGTGGCGTCCCCCAACTGATCGCTGGAAAGGCTGGCAGTGATCGTCTCGAGATAGGTTCTTGCTGTATTTTCCTCGTCATCGCGCTTTGACAATGCGAGTTGCGAAAGCGCCCATGCCACCACCGGATCCCTGTGAACACCGGCTCCGTCCATGAAGCTTTCCGCCAAATTGAGCATGGCACTGGAATTGCCGTGGCTGGCGGCAAACGCAAACAAATCGTTTGCGCGTGGGACGTCCCTCGGCACGCCATAACCATTCACGTAAATCATTCCGAGGCAGTTGTAACCATCGGAGTTCCCCTGCCCGGCGGCCCGCGTGCACCAGGCCAAGGCCTTCTTGTAGCCGTTTCGCGAATCCTTCCCGAACAGGTAGAAGATGCCCAAATGCACCTCGGCATCGGCGTTACCTTGGGTAGCGGCTGCCAGGTAATACTTCGTGGCTTCCGTCACGGATTTCTTCACACCCCAACCGTGCTCATACATCATCGCAAGGTCGTATTCCGCTTCATCATCATCCGACTTTTCGGCAAGCCTGTTCCATTTCAGTGCCTCGGCGTAATTGCGCTTGACCCCGCTGCCGAATTCGTAGGACCTGCCCAGGTTCTCCTCAGCGACAGTGTTGCCACCTTCGGCTGATTCCCTGTACAACGCCATCGCGCGCTTGATGTTTTTGGGTACGCCCCTGCCAAATTCGTACATCAAGCCGAGGTTGTTGGCCGCCAGAATCCCCGCCTCCGTGGAGGGTTGCACGGCGGCCCGCCGGTACCACTTTGCGGCCATGGCGTCATCATCCCTGGGACACGTTTCGTCGCCCGATGCTTTGTCGTATTTCTTGCCCAGAGCGTATTCTGCCAATGCATAACCTTGCAGGGCCGATGAGCGAAGCAGTTCGATCGCTTTCTGACAGTTTCGTTGATCACCGAAACCGTATTCGTAGAACCGCCCCAGGTTGTACTCGCCCTTGGCATTGCCTTGTGCGGCCGATTTCAGATAGAACTTCCTGGCAAGCGCGTAATCTGGTTGAGCCGACAGGGTTCCCTCTTCATAGGAAACGCCCACGCCGTTCTCACCATCCGCGTTGCCCTGATCCGCGGACGCGCGATACAGCTGTGCCGCCTTTTCGGGATCTCGAGTAACGCCTTGCCCGTGCGCATACATCCTTGCCAGCTGCGCTTCTGCCTCGGCATTGTCTGCCTTGGCCAACGGTTTGAAGTGCGCCAATGCGGCCGCGTAATCCTTCTCCTCCAATGCCGCCATTCCGGCACGCAGCGCTGCGGACTGGGCAACGGTTCCCGTTTGTGACGCCTCGGTAGCATGTGCGTTGGCCACCAGCAGAATGCAGACGGCCCAAAACGCAACACCAGTTCGCGCGAATTTCTTCATCCACACCCCTTATTCACAGCCCACCGGCACGCGTCGACGGACAAGCCTGATGGCTATGCCAACAACGTCGCGATAATAGCCAGATACACCGCCGGCAGGCGTTCGAGATCGTCCAGCGCGACGCATTCGTCAACCTTGTGGATGGTCGTGTTGGCCGGCCCGATCTCGACGACTTCCGCGCCGAGCGGTGCGATGAAACGTCCGTCGGAAGTACCGCCGCCAGTGCTGGATTCGGGGTCGATGCCGCACACTTCGCGGCAGGCGTCGATGACCGCTTTGCGCAGCCTGCCACCTTCCGGCGAATGGAAGGGTTCGCCGGAAAGATTCCATTCGATCGCGCCATCGACGCCATGCTTCTTGATGATGGCCTCGACACGTTTGTGCAATGATTCAGCGGTGCTGGCGGTGCCGAAACGGAAGTTGGCATCCACCACCACGCTGCCGGGAATCACGTTCAGCGCACCGGTGCCGCCGTGGATGTTGGAAACCTGGAAAGTGGTCGGCGGGAAATCCGCGTTGCCATCGTCCCAGCGCGTGGCCACCAGTTCCGCCAGCGCCGGCGCGACGGTGTGGATCGGATTACTGGCCTGTTCCGGATAGGCGACGTGGCCCTGCACGCCGCGTGCAATCAGTCGCATCGACAACGATCCGCGCCTCCCGACGCGTATCAGGTCGCCCAGCCTTTGTTTCGACGACGGTTCGCCAACCACGCACCAATCGATGCGCTGACCGCTCTCGCGGAAGTGTTGCGCGACCCGGCGCACACCGTCGAGGTTGGTCGGACCTTCCTCGTCGGATGTCAGCAGCAGGGCGATCGTGCCGGCATGGTCGGGATGCGCGGCAATGAAAGTTTCGAGAGCGATCACCATCGCCGCGACACCGGACTTCATGTCGGCCGCGCCGCGTCCGAACAGCTTCCGGTCGCGCACGCTCGGCTCGAACGGCGGCGAGCTCCAATCCGTTTCGGGCCCGCTTGGCACGACGTCGACGTGGCCCAGGAACGCCAGCACAGGCCCGCCCTTTCCGTGCGTGGCCCACAGGTTCGAAACATCGCCATAACGCAGGCGTTCGTTGCGAAAACCCGCGCGTTCCAGGCGCGCCGCGATCAGTGCGATGCAACCCGCATCATCGGGAGTGAGCGAGCGGCGGCGAATCAGTTCGCAGGTGAGATCGAAAACATCGGACATGGCTCGGGATCCACACTGCCGACAATGCAGCGCAGCATAGCAACGCCCCGTTTCAACTTGATACCACCGTGCCGAGCAAATGTCCCACGCCGAACGTGACCGCCGCCGCCGCCGCGGTGATCAGGCATTGGCGCGCGATAGAAAATGCCAGGCCGCGTCCCGTGAACAGCGAAGTGCCGATCGCGATCAGGCACAGGCCGGCGAGGGTCGTAACCATGCTGGCCAACATCGCGGTGCGCCCGCCCAGAAAGAAATAAGGCGCCACCGGAAAGATCGCACCGAACGCGAAGAAGCAGAAAGACGAAATCGCCGCGCCCCAGGCCGAACCTCCGAGTTCGGACGGGTCTACGCCGAGGTCCTCGCGCACCAGCGTGTCCAGCGCGGTGCGTGGCGTCTCGGCCAGGTGTTCGGCCAGGTGCTCGGCCTTGGAGCGGCCCATGCCCTTGTCGCGATAGATCCCGGCGATGTGGCGCACGCTCTCCTCGGGCGCGACCGCCAGCCGCTCGGCACGTTCGGTGATCTGGGCCTGGTAGAACTCGCGCGAACTGTTGACCGACAGCCATTCACCCAGTGCCATCGAACACGAACCGGCCACCAGCCCCGCCAGCCCGGCCAGCAGCACAGCGTGATTGCCGGTATTCGCGCCGGCCATGCCCATCACCAGACTGACGTTGGACACCAGCCCGTCGTTGGCGCCCAGCACCGAGGCGCGCAGCGTGTTGCCGCCGGCCGCGCGATGACGGTGTACCTTGGCGAGCTCGTCGGCGGGCACGAAGTGATCGCGATGCCCTTCGCGGTCGACCGGGGTTTCCAGATGATCGGCGTGTTCCAACCGCACCACGGTCGGCATCACGAAACCGGTGCCGAACCTTTTCGCCAGCGCACCAAGCACCCGGACGCGCATGCGCGGAGACTGCGGCGGGATGTCGACCCCGATATCGCGCAGGCGCGATTCCCAGAACGCCGCGTTCGCGCGCTCGCCTTCGGCGATGCGCCGATACGCGCGCGCCAGACGGGCATTGCCGGCCACGTCGGCAAGCCGCGCATACAGCGCTGCGTTGTCGCGTTCGACGCGCAGGTTTTTCAGGTAACGGCGGGTGCGTTGATCGATCACGCTACGGCCTGCTCACTTGCCGAACCGCTGCTTGAAGGCGTTGTCGCTGAAGCCGACACTCACGGCACCGTCCTCGCGCACGACCACGGGACGCCGGACCAGCGCCGGATATTCCTTGAGCAGCAGCGTCCACTCCGGATCGCTGGCGGGACTTTTGCGCTGCGGCAGCAGGTTGCGCCAGGTGGTTGAAGCCTTGTTGACCAGCTTGTCCCAGCCGCCGAGCTGTCTGGACCACCGTTTCAATGCCTCCGCCGGCACCGGGTTCGCCCGATAGTCGACGAACGCGTATTCGACTCCGAACCGATCCAGCCAGTTGCACGCCTTGCGGCAAGTGTCGCAGGTTGGGAGGCCGTACAGGGTTGTGTGTATCTCAGACATGAGCCAGCTCCATTTCGGATACATCACCCACGCGGTGAATCGGCGGATGGATGCGGGGGCGAACCACGGATTGCCTGTGCGTGACGAACGCGCGCCGGCTATCCATCCCCTGCCCCCGCCCTCAACAACTCGTTGATCGAGGTTTTGGCGCGCGTTTTCTCGTCCACACGCTTCACGATCACGGCCGCGTACAGGCTGTGCGAGCCGTCAGCGGCGGGCAGCGAACCGGCGACGACCACGCTTCCGGCCGGGACCCGGCCGTAGGATATTTGTTTGGTGGCACGATCGTAGATCCGCGTGGACTGGCCGAGGTAGACGCCCATGCCGAGCACGCTGCCGTGTTCCACGATCACGCCCTCCACCACTTCCGAACGCGCGCCGATGAAGCAATCATCCTCGATGATCGTGGGATTGGCCTGCAGCGGTTCCAGCACGCCGCCGATGCCGACGCCGCCGGAAAGGTGTACACGAGCGCCGACCTGTGCGCAGGAACCGACCGTGGCCCAGGTATCCACCATGGTGCCTGGACCGACATGCGCGCCGATGTTGACGTAGCTTGGCATCAGCACCGCGTCCCGGCCGATGAACGCACCGCGTCGCACCAATGCACCGGGAACGATGCGCGCGCCGGCAGCTTCGAACGCACCCGGAGCCGAATCGGCAAACCGCAGCGGCACCTTGTCGAATGCGGCCATGGGACCACCATCCATCGTCCGCACATCGTGCACGCGGAAGTACAACAGGATCGCGCGCTTGACCCAGGCATTGACGCTCCAGCCGCCCTGCCCGTCGGGCCCGGCCACGCGCAGGCGACCGGTTTCCAATGCATCCAGCACTTCGTCGAGCGTGGATCGCAATGCATCGATGTCAGCGTCGCCCAGGCTGGCGCGTCGTTCCCAGGCTGCATCGATGGTTTGCTGCAATTCATGCATGCCGAATTTCCAAATACCTGTGACCTCTGAAGAACCGTCGCGAGCGACGGCAGATTGCGTGACGCCGGAGCGCAGCAAGCGGAGCGTACACGACAGTACGTGAGCATTGCGAGCACCGCCGGCGCGCAAGCTGCCGAGCGCAGCAGGTTATTCAGAAGTCGCCGCGATGCCGCCCGGAGCCAAACGTCTCTGCAACGCCTCGTGCAGGGATTCCTGCAAGGCTGCGTCCAGAGGCTGGTCGCGGGTGTCACTCAATTCGAAAAAGTCCTCGACCTGGTCGCCAAAGGTCGCGATACGCGCATCGTGCACGCGCACGCCGGTGTCGAGGAACGCCTGCGCAATCGCGACCAACAATCCCGGCCGGTCGCTGCACACCAATGCAAGACGCGTGTGCGACTGACCGTCGCCGCCCGGGAAGTCGATGCGCGGTGGTCGCTGGAAATGACGCAACCGCCGGGTCAGGCCGCGCTGCGCGGGTTGCGTGTGTAACGTCTCCGCGCCCAGCACGCGTTCCAGCGCACCTTTCAATTCGGCGACGCGTCCGGCCGATGCCGGCGCCTGCGCACCGGCTTCCAGCACGGTGAAGGTGTCCAGTGCACGGCCGTCGCGGGAGGCCATGACGCGCGCAGCCACCACGTCCAGACGCAACCGGTCCAGCGTGGCCGCGACCGCGGCGAATACACCGTCGCGGTCGGGCGTGCACACGAACACCTCGGTGCCTCCACGCACATCGGGTGGACGCACCGCCACCACCGTCCGCGCATCGGATGCCGCGAGAATCGCCGCCACCTGCCATGCCAGCGAATCAGGCCGCTGACGCAGCAACGCGGCGTCGGGGAAAGTCTTCAGCACATCGGCCGCGGCCTCGAGGTCGCGACCGCGCTCCTGCAACAGCGCCAGGGTGCGTTCACGCACTTCACGCATGCGTACCTCGGCGCGGGCGGGACGTTCGAGGTCGCGACGCAGCACATAGCGCGCTGCGACGTAGAGATCCGCGAGCAGGCGATCCCGCCAGGAATTCCACAACTTCGGGCTGGTTCCGGCGATGTCCGCGATGGTCAGCAGATAAAGCAGATCCAGCCGACCCCAGTCGCCCACCTGCACCGCGAAGCGATGCACGACGTCGGGGTCGGCGATGTCCTGACGCTGCGCGGTGACGCTCATCAGCAGGTGCCAGCGCACCAGCCAGGCGACTTCCTCGGTATCGTCCTCGCCGAGTTCGAGGCTGCGACAGAACGCGCGGGCCTCGGTTTCGCCGAGTGTGGAATGATCCCCGCCGCGACCCTTGGCGATGTCATGGAACAGGCCGGCGAGCAGCAGGACCTCGGGTTTGGCCAGACGCGCGAACGCCTCGCAGGCCAGCGGCAGCGACGCGCGCGTTTGCGGCGACGCGTAGCGGGCGATGTTGCGCAACACCCGCAAGGTGTGCTCGTCGACCGTGTAGACATGGAACAGGTCGTACTGCATGCGGCCCACCACGCGCGCGAACGGCGGCAGGATCGCGGCCAGCACGCCATGACGGTTCAGGGCTTCCAGCACGCGCACCGCATCGGCGCCGTGGCGCAACAGCGCGAGGAACGCCGCCAGCACGCCCGGATCACGTGACAGCGTGGTGCCGTGTGCGACCAGGGCATGTTCCACAGCGCGCATCGTCGCGGCCGTGATGCCGGTGCAGTCCTCGACGTCGAAGCGCCGCTCGAACAATTCGATCAAGCCCTGCGGCACATGCAGCAACCAGTCAGGGTCGCGCAGTTCGATGCGGGTTCCCCGCAACACGAAATTCGCATCGAGATCGCGCGGCGGCGGCAACGGGTGCAGGTGTTCCTGCAGGCGTTCCAGCAATTGCATCAATAATCGCTCGGCAACCCCGGCGGCACGGAAATAATCCTGCATGAAACGTTCGACCGCGTCATTGCCGCGGGTATTGACGTCCTCGTAACCCAGGCGCAGCGCGAGCGCGCGCTGCCAGTCGAACAGCAGGCGTTCCTCGGCGCGGCCGGCTTCCAGATGCAAGCCATAGCGAATCCGGCGCAGCACCGTCCGTGCCTCGCGCAGCGCGTCGCGCTCGCTCATTTCCAGCAAGCGCGCGCGCACCAGGCCGTCCAGATCGTCGACACCGATCAGGCGCTTGCCCAACCACCGGATCAAATCGAGATTGCGCAAGCCGCCGGGACCGTCCTTCAAGTCGGGTTCGAGATTGTGGGTGGTGTCGTCGTAACGTGCATGCCGCTGCGCGCGTTCATCCAGCTTGGCGGCGAGGTAGGCGTCCGGCGACCACAGCCCGGGATCGTCGATGAGCGCGTGCAGCGCAGTCGCGAAACGCTTCGTGCCGGCCAGCCTGCGAGCATCCAGCAGGCTGGTAAACACGCTCACGTCCGCGGCGGCGATGTCGCGGCACTGCGCGAGCGTGCGCACGGCATGTCCCGGCTTCAGACCGACATCCCACAGGCAGGTGAAAAACGCCTCGAGCTGGTGCATCGACGCGGCATCGGGATCCGCGTCCTGCAGGACCAGCAGGTCGACATCCGAATACGGGAACAGCAACCCGTGACCGAAGCCCCCGACCGCGAACAGCGCCGACGTATCGGTTTCGCCCACGCATGCCGACCAGACATGCCCGCAGACCATGTCGACGACGCGCGCCCGCGAACGGGCCAGTTCGGCGGCATCGGCACCCTGCCGGAACGCCACGGTCAACGCGCGCGCGTGATCATCCAGCAGCTGCCGCAGCGCCGCGCGCGCATCGCGGGACACGCCGGCCAGCGGCAGCGCGGGCGGCAGGCGGGGCAGCGACGGAAGTCCGGTACCCGCGCCATTTGCGCGCGGCGGCGTTCGAGGTGTCTGGGAGTCAGTCACCGATGTCCCATTCGAAGCGGCTTTTGTGAAAAGTCAGGCCAGGGAGCTCCTGGCCATGGATGGCAGCTCCGGGGCCGTCAAGGTGCTGCCGGGCTGCCCAGCCACCGACCAACGTCGCAGCCCGTCGAAACAGCGATCAGGGACGATCGCAAAAGCTAAGCGTCCGGCCACGCGGTAAGGATCTCGTAACCGTCGTCGGTGACGGCAACGGTATGTTCCCATTGCGCCGAAAGCGAATGATCCTTGGTGACCACAGTCCACCCATCCGGCATCTGCCGGGTATTGCGCTTGCCGGCATTGACCATCGGCTCGACGGTGAAGGTCATGCCCTTCTCCAGCCGCATGCCCTCGCCCGGCCGCCCGTAGTGCAGCACCTGCGGATCGTCGTGATAGATGCGGCCGATGCCGTGGCCGCAATACTCGCGCACCACCGAATAGCCAGCCGACTCGGCATGCTTCTGGATCGCATGGCCGACGTCGCCCAGCGTGGCGCCGGGCCTGACCTGCTTGATGCCCAGCATCATTGCCTCGTAAGTCGTGTCCACCAGTCTTTTCGCCAGCACCGACGGCTCGCCCACGAAATACATCCGCGAGGTATCCCCGTGCCAGCCGTCCTTGATGACGGTCACGTCGCAGTTGATGATGTCGCCTTCCTTCAAGACCTTGCCGGGGCTGGGAATGCCGTGGCAAATCACATGGTTGACCGAGGTACACAAGGTCTTGGGGAAACCGCGATAACCGACGTTGGCAGGGATTGCATGCTGCACGTCCACGATGTGGTGGTAGGCGATCTGGTCGATCTCCTCGGTGGTCACACCGGGCTTGATGTGATCCTTCAGCATGGCCAGCACCTCGGCTGCCAGCCGGCCGGCAACGCGCATGCTCTCGATTTCTTCGGGGGTTTTCGGAATGGCTGGCATACGTTGGGATGGCCCGAATTCCGTGTCGCACCGGACCACTCCGGCCTGACACGGGACTCATCGAAGTCGCTGGAGCGCCCATTGTGGCAAGCGGCAATTATCCACTATCCACGCCCGACCTGCAGGATCGCACAGCCGCAGTTGCCTCCATCCCGGACCCGTCATACAATTGCCCGGCTTTGCGCAGGCAAACCGCCCACGCCGGGCGTCACCGGCGAATACACACGCGGACCACAAACCGGCACCGGGGTCCCTCAGCTGAGGGTCGTTGCCGCGGGATCCGCGGAAGCCCAACCCCGGAACTTGTCGCGCCACCCCGTCCAATGACGGCCGCGCTCCCCGCGATCGCGGGGCAGGTTCCCACATCGGAGTTTCAAACCATGCCTCAAGTCACCATGCGCCAGATGCTGGAAGCCGGCGTGCATTTCGGCCACCAGACGCGTTACTGGAATCCGCGGATGGCGCCGTACATCTTCGGCGCGCGCGGCAGGATCCACATCATCAACCTCGAAGCGACGGTGCCGAAGTTCACCGACGCGATGAATTACCTGTCCGGCCTGGCGCAGAAGCGACGCACCGTGCTGTTCGTCGGCACCAAGCGCTCGGCGCGCGAGGCGATCGGCGAGGAAGCCCAGCGCTGCGGCATGCCCTACGTCAACGCCCGCTGGCTGGGTGGCATGCTGACCAACTTCCGCACGGTCAAGCAGTCGGTCGCGCGCCTTAAGGAACTGGAAGCCGCCGAGACCGACGGAACCTTCGACAAGCTGGTCAAGCACGAGGTGCTGTCGCTGCGCCGCGAGCGCGACAAGCTGGAGAAGTCGCTGGGCGGCATCAAGGACATGAAGCACCTGCCGGACGCGCTGTTCGTGATCGACATCGGCCACGAAAACATCGCCGTGCTGGAAGCCAGGAAGCTCGGCATCCCGGTGGTGGCGGTGGTCGACACCAACTACGACCCGTCGCTGGTCGATTACGCCATTCCCGGCAACGACGATGCGATCCGCGCGGTGCAGTTGTACGCGCGCGCTGCCGCCGACGCGGTGCTGGAAGGCAAGGCTGCAGCGCCGATCCAGGCCCGTGGCGATGACAATGAGTTCGTCGAACTCGACGCCGAAGGCAACCCCGTCGCGTCCGGCAACAAGGATGGCCAAGACCGCAAGCCGGCCCGCCGCACCGCGCCGAAGACAGCTGCACCGGCACGCCGCGTGGCGAACGTCCCGCCGCCAGGCAACGACGACGAGGCCGGTCTCGCCCGCGCCGAAGCCGAAGTTGCCGAGAACGAGGCCACGGACAAGGACGCGGCGCAGTAGGCGCGAGCCAACCCGGCTCGCGGCATTGCAATCAGCGCGGCAAGCCCCCACCTCTTGCCGCGTTTCCGCAACCCCGATTCTGGTGGCGCCCGGTGCATCCGCGGGCGAGCCCCGGACGCTGCGCCTGCCGCGTGACGTCCACATTTTCATTCAGCGCCGGCCATGCCGGCGCATCCAAGCTGACGAGGTAGCAACATGGAAATCACCGCCGCGATGGTCAAGGAACTGCGCGAGCGCTCCGGCGCCGGCATGATGGAGTGCAAGAAGGCGCTCACCCAGAACAACGGCGACATCGACACATCGATCGAGTGGCTGCGCAAGCAGGGACTGGCCAAGGCCGACAAGAAGGCCGACCGTGTCGCCGCCGAGGGCCGCATTGCGCTGGCGCAGGACGGCGGCAACGGTGTACTGGTCGAAATCAACTCCGAGACCGACTTCGTCGCCAAGGACGGGAACTTCCTGAAGTTCACCGATGAAGTGGCACAGACTGCGCTCAGGAGCGACGCAGCCGATGCCGAGGCGCTGAAGGCGGCCAAGACGTCCTACGGCCCGACCATCGAGGAAGGCCGTCAATGGCTGGTCGCCAAGGTCGGCGAGAACGTGCAGGTGCGCCGCCTGGTGCGCATCGACAACGCTCCCAATCTCGGCGCCTACGTGCACGGCGGCCGGATCGGCGTGCTGGTCGCGCTGGAAGGCGGCGATGCGGAGCTCGCGCGCGGACTTTCGATGCATATCGCCGCGATGAACCCGAAGTACATCGCTCCCGAGAACGTCCCGGCCGAATTTGTCGCCAAGGAAAAAGAAATCGCGCAGGCGCAAATGGGCGACAAGGACAAGCAGAAACCCGCCGAGATCCAGGAAAAGATGATCGCCGGCAAGATCAGGAAGACGCTCAACGAAATCTCGCTGACCGGGCAACCCTACGTACTTGATACCAACGTTTCGGTCGGCGACGCGCTCACCAAGGCCAAGGCGAGGGTGCTGTCATTCCACCGTATCGAGGTCGGCGAAGGCATCGAGAAGAAGGAAGAGGATTTCCACGCCGAAGTGATGAAGCAGGCCGGGCTGGCGTAGTCATCGCCGCACTGTCCGAGCGAAAAAGCCGCGAGCGATCGCGGCTTTTTCTTTGGCCGGATTCTGGCGTCATGCAAAACGGAATCTTTAATTATTTTAATATCAATTACTTAACGAATCATTTTGATGTCGAATGCAGTGACGGGTTCACCGGAGCTCGCTCATCGCCCATTTGCCTGTGCTCGATGCACCAATCGCGATCATGCGGCAACGCGGGGGCGATATCCCTGGTTGGAGTGTCGCTGCCATGGCAACCTGCCGGGCGCTAGCGGGAAACGACAACCCGATTGCGACCTGCTTGCTTCGCCTGGTAAAGCGCCTCGTCGGCCCGCCCGCAGAAATCCCCGCGGGCTTCTTCCGCATGCAGCATGGCCACGCCGACACTGATGCTGGCCTGCAATTCGATCAGCTCGTTCGCGACTTCGTTGCACAAATACTCGGCAGCTCGACCGCCTCGGCGGACGCGTTCGGCAGCATCAGGGCAAACTCGTCGCCGCCGAAACGCGCGGCCAGGCCGGCGGCGCCACGATTGACCTGCAACAGGCGTGCGAGCACGGTCAATACCCGGTCGCCCTCGGCGTGACCGTGCAGGCAGCAAGTCTTTCAATTTAGCGGTCCGGGAAACGATAACCGTGCACCGACGGGCAAAATCGAATCCCGCTTGAATGGAGATTTGTCGCGAGCCACGATGGCCAGTGGCGAATGGGACGCAAAGCGGCGCGATACCGCTACAATCTGCGCGTTTGCCCACGACCGGAGCCCCGCATGGCCGCGAAGCCGAAGCCGACGCCGAAGTACCGGCGCATCCTGTTGAAACTCTCCGGCGAGGCATTGATGGGTTCCGGGGATTACGGCATCGATCCCGAACTGATCGGGCGGATCGCCAACGAGATACTCGAAGCGCGCAGGGGCGGCGTCGAGGTCGGCGTGGTGATCGGCGGCGGCAATATCTTCCGCGGCGCGGGTCTTGCCGAAGCCGGCATGGATCGCGTCACCGGCGACCACATGGGCATGCTGGCAACGGTCATGAACGCGCTGGCGATGCAGGACGCGCTGGAAAAACGCGGCGGCTTTGCGCGGGTGATGAGCGCGATCCAGATCCACGATGTCTGCGAGGATTTCATCCGCCGCCGGGCAATCCGGCATCTCGAAAAAGGCCGCATCGTGCTGTTTGCAGGCGGCACGGGCAATCCGTTCTTCACCACGGACTCCGCGGCCGCGCTGCGCGCGATCGAGGTCGGCGCGGACCTGTTGCTGAAGGCCACCAAGGTGGACGGCGTTTACAGCGATGACCCGAAGAAGAAGAAGGACGCGAAACGCTTCGAACGCGTGAGCTACGAGGAGGTCATCGCACGCAACTTGAAGGTGATGGACACCGCCGCGATCGCGCTATGCCGCGATCACGGCCTGCCGCTGCGCATCTACGACATGACCCGCCCCGGCAATTTGATGCGAATACTCAACGGCGAATCCATCGGGACACTGGTGACAGGCTGAAGCATCGCTCGACCGTAGCGGGCGCCCCGGATATCGCGGCGCATCGTACGAGTACGACCCGCGAACGCCCGAACGACCCCGGATTTCTCCATCCAAGGCCAAAGGTTCCGCGGCCCGGCTTCCCGCAACAACCACCGCGCAAGTCATTCCGCAACGACGATATACTCGCGTTTTGACTGTTTGGCGGATATCCCATGCTCGACGACATCAAACGCGACAGCCAGACCCGCATGGGCAAGAGCGTCGAGGCGCTGCGCCACGAGTTGTCGCACCTGCGTACCGGCCGCGCCAGTACTGCATTGCTGGAAGGCATCAAGGTCAGCTATTACGGCTCCGACGTGCCGCTCAACCAGGTTGCCACGGTGACGGTGTCCGATTCACGCTCGCTCACCATCACGCCCTACGAAAAAACGGTGGTCGCCGCGATCGAGAAGGCCATCATGGCTTCCGACCTCGGCATCACCCCGACCACTGCGGGCACCACCATCCGTCTCAACATGCCGCCGCTCACCGAGGAGCGCCGCAAGGAACTGGCCAAGCACGTCGGGCATGCCGGCGAAAACGCCAAGGTCGCGATACGCAACATCCGGCGCGATGCGCTTCAGCACATCAAGAATCTGTTGAAGGACAAGCAGATCAGCGAGGACGACGATCACCGCGCCCAGGACGACATGCAGAAATTGACCGACCGCTTCATCAAGGAAGTCGATGCGGCGGTGCAAGCCAAGGAACAGGAACTGCTGGCGATCTGAGCGGACCGACGATGCGATCTCGAGGACGCAAAACGCCGCTTCCGCAGCGCGCCGAAACCGGTGCCGCCGACACCACGACCGTCGTGGCCGCCCGCATCCCGGCCGGCAACGCCGTCCCGGCCGAAGCGGGCAGCAAACGCGCGATCGTCCCCCACCACATCGCGATCGTGATGGACGGCAACGGGCGTTGGGCGCGCCGCCGAGGGCAGCCCCGCAGCTTCGGCCACCGCGCCGGGCAAAAAGCCGTTCGCGCCAGCGTTGCGTATTGCATGCGCAACGGCGTGGGCGTGTTGACCCTGTTCGCGTTCTCCTCGGAAAACTGGAAGCGGCCCGACAGCGAGGTCGGTGCCTTGATGGACCTGTTCCTGAAGGCGCTGGACAAGGAAATCGACGAACTGGACGACAAACAGGTTCGAGTGCGCTTCGTCGGGGACCTCTCGGCGTTTTCCGAGCAACTCCGCAACCGCATGCAAGCCGCCAGCCTGCGTACGGTCGCCAACGCGGGACTTAACCTCAACGTCTGCGTCAGTTACGGCGGTCGCTGGGACATCGTCCAGGCCGCACGCAGGACAGCCGAAGCGGTCGCCCGTGGCCAACTCGATCCGGCCGCAATCGACGAAAGTACTCTGGCCGGGTACTTCTGCCTGTCGGACTTGCCGCCGCCCGACCTTTTCATTCGCACCGGCGGCGAGCACCGCATCAGCAATTTCCTGCTCTGGCAATTGGCCTACACGGAGTTGTACTTCACCGAAACCCTGTGGCCGGACATGGATGACGCCGAATTCGACCATGCCCTGGACGACTATGCGCGCCGCGAGCGACGGTTCGGCTGCGCACCCGTGCCTGCGGCCCGTGCGAGCTGAGCTTGGGTCTGCCAAGGCAGCGCCACTTGGCCGCGCCGTCGGCCCTTTGCCTGCAGGGTAAAAAAGAACGAGGAAGATGTATGCCGATACATCGACGAGTGATGACACCACCATGCGGGCAAAGGGCCACGGCCCGAAGGGTTGCTCCGCAGCGCTTGTCATACCGCGGTGCGCGCCTTGACCATAGGCCCACTATGGCGCTGCGGCGCACAACTTGTCTGGCAAGCGCTGCGGAAGCAACGCGGCTCACTTGGCGCTGCCTTGGAAGACCCGGCCTATGCTGAAGCAGCGTGTCATCACCGCCATCATCCTCGCACCGCTGCTCCTCGCGCTCATTTTCCTGACCCGGGCGTCGGTCTTCGCCACCCTGCTCGGCTTGATATTCCTACTCGGCATGTGGGAATGGACGCGCATGGCAGGCGCACGCGGTCATCTGTTGCGCGCGGTATTGCTGTTCGGCTACGCGATCCTGTTCTGGCTGTTCTGGCACGTCTGCAAGTCACCATGCTGGTGGTTGCCGGTGCTGGCCGGGTTGCTGTGGTGGCTGCTGGCGGCGGCCTGGCTCACGCATCACGACTTCGCCGCAGAGATGACACCCGGTCACACCGTGCTCAAGTTGCTGGCGGGAGCCTTGGTGGTGGTTCCGTCGTGGTGTGCGATCGTGGTGATGCACGGCGACATGGCCAAGCCGGATACCGGGTACGGGCATTGGTGGGTCGTGTTCTTCGCGTGCATAGTGTTTGCCGCCGATATCGGCGCGTACTCGGCGGGGCGGCGTTGGGGCCACAACAAACTGGCGCCCGCGATCAGTCCCGGCAAGACCCGCGAAGGCGTGTACGGGGGGCTGGCATGCTCGGGCGTCGTGGGCCTGGTCGGCGGCGCATTGCTGAAAGTGCCCGTCGATCGATTGCCGGCGATCGTGGCGCTGGCGCTGCTGACCGTACTGTTCTCCATCGTCGGCGACCTGTTCGAGAGCCTGATCAAGCGCCATGCCGGGGTCAAGGATTCGGGCGCCATGTTTCCCGGCCATGGCGGCGTGTTCGACCGCATGGATTCGCTGGTCGCGGCCATGCCGATTTTCGTACTCGGGAAATTCCTGCTGGGGCTCTAGTCGTGCGGGCACCGGACGAGCCGATGACCGACATCGATGCCTCGCGATCATCGGGATCCAGGCGGCTCGTCCTGTCTCGAAATTTCCACTAGAGCCGTTCCGCGCCGGCGACTCGGGCGGAAATTGGAACTTGGGACAACCTCCAGGGGTCAATAAATCCAATGTCCACCGCGCCAAACGGGCTCGTCAGGCTGGTTGACCTATGATGTGCCTGCTGGCCAAAAAGATCGTGAGTGCATGAGTGAATTCCTGAACATCCTGGGTTCGGTGTGGTGGATGATCGTCACACTGGGCGTTCTCGTGACCTTCCACGAGTTCGGGCATTTCTGGGTGGCGCGCCGCTGCGGCGTCAAGGTGCTGCGTTTCTCGGTGGGCTTCGGCAAACCGATCAAATCCTGGTACGGCAAGGACGGCACCGAATACTGCGTGGCCTGGATTCCGCTGGGCGGCTACGTGAAGATGCTGGATGAACGCGAGGGCGACGTGGCGCCCGAGGACCGGCCGCGCGAATTCACCGGCAAACCCGTCTGGCAACGCATCCTGATCGTGCTGGCCGGCCCCGGCTTCAACCTGATCTTCGCGGTGGCCGCGTTCTGGGCGATGCTGGTGATCGGCAAACCCGATTTCCAGCCGCTGGTGGGCGATGTCACCCACCTCGCGGCACAGGCCGGCATCCAGCGCGGTGACCGAGTATTGAGCGTGGACGGCACCGGTGTATCGAACTGGACCGACCTTGGCCTCGCCTTGGCGAATGCCGCCCAGACGCGGCAAGCGACGCCGGTGCAAGTGCGTACGCCGGCAGGCGCGGTGCAAACGCACGTCATCGACTTCGACAAGCTGCCGCCACACCCGAGCGACCAGACCGTCCTCGAACAGACCGGCATGATGCCGCTGCAGCGCAGCCTGCCGCCGGTCGTCGGCAAGGTCGTGCCCGGCAGCGCGGCGAAATCTGCGGGGCTGCAATCCGGCGATCGCATCCTCAGCATCAACGGAACCAAGGTCAGCGACTGGAGCCAGTTGACACAAACCACCCGCAACGATGCGGGTCCCGGCAAGCAGCTCGCGTTGGTGATCGAGCGCGGTGACAAACATCTCGAGGTGAACCTGCAACCGCGCCTCACCGCGGAGCCGGACGGCAGCAAGGCATGGGCGATGGGCATCTACGCAAAAGCCAAGACCGCCAACTACGACACGGTCGTGCGCCGCGGGCCGATCGCCGCAATCCCGGCGGCATTCGGGCAAATGTGGGATCTCACCGCGACCACGGTGAAAATGCTGGGGCACATGCTGACCGGCTCGGCCCCGCTGTCAAACCTGTCCGGCCCGATTTCCATTGCCGAGTATGCGCAAACCTCGGCGGAGATGGGCCCCGCGTGGTTCCTGTATTTCCTCGGCATCATTTCACTGAGCCTCGGGGTCATGAACCTGCTGCCGATCCCGATCCTGGACGGCGGTCACTTGCTGTACTACCTGATCGAATTGGTCAAGGGCAGCCCGCTGTCCGAACGCGCGATGGCCGCCGGCCAATACATGGGCATGGCCCTGCTGGTGATGCTGATGGGGCTGGCCTTCTACAACGACATATTGCGGATTTTGTCATGAAGGCACGAACCGCACGCCACCCCGAATTCCGCGGGTGCCAGCCCCGTGCCACCTGATCGCTCCGCTTTCCCGCACGCGGCTGCGCCTGTACGATGCACGGTTTGCGTCACAACCTCTTGAAATTCCGGAATCGACGATGAAACGAGTCGCCGCACTGATCCTGTTCGCCGCCCTCTCCACCCCGGTGGCGGCGTACGCATTTCAGCCTTTCACCGTCACCGACATCCGCATCGAGGGATTGCAACGCATCGCCGCCGGCACGGTCCTCAGCTACCTGCCCGTCGAGCCCGGCCAAACCCTCGACGACGCCACCGCGCAGAAAGCCATCAAGGCCCTGTACAAGACCGGGTTTTTCAGTGACGTGGAACTGGAGCGCCAAGGTTCCATCCTGATCGTCAAGGTCAATGAACGGCCGTCCATCGCCAGCATCACCACCCACGGCAACAAGGACATCAAGACCGACCAGTTGCTGAAGGGATTGAAGGCCGCGGGTCTGGCCGAAGGCCAGACTTTCGATCGCCTCACCCTTGACCAGGTCCGCCAACAGCTGGTCGCACAGTACAACGATCGCGGCAAGTACAACGTCAGCGTCGATCCGCACGTCACCCGGCTCGACCGCAACCGCGTCGCGATCGACATCGAGATCCACGAGGGCAAGGCCGCCAGGATCCAGGAGATCAACATCGTCGGCAATCATTCGTTTACCGACAGCCAGATTCGCGACGACTGGGAATCGGGCACCCCCAACTGGACATCGTGGTACTCGAACAACGATCAGTACTCGCGCGAAAAACTCTCCGGCGACCTGACCAAACTCTCGTCGTTCTACCTGGACCGTGGTTACGCCGATTTCAACATCGGTTCGGCCCAGGTCACGATCAGCCCGGACAAGCGCGACATCTACATCGACGCGGCCGTACACGAAGGCGAGATCTTCAAGATTTCCGACATCCACCTGCTGGGTGACCTGGTGCTGCCCGAGGATGCCTTGCGCAGGGTGCTGCGCATCAAGCCCGGCGAAATCTTCGACCGCCACAGCATCGAATTGTCGTCGGACGCCATCACTGACGTGTTGTCGAATATCGGTTACGCCTTCGCCAAGGTCACGCCATACCCAAAGGTGGACGAAGAAAACCACACCGTCGACCTGACCTTCTACGTCGAGCCCGGTCCGCGCGTATACGTGCGCCGGATCAACTTCAAGGGCAACACCAGCACCCAGAGCCAGGTGTTGCGCCGTGAAATGCGCCAGTTCGAGGGCGCGTGGTACTCGCAGGCCGCCATCGACCGTTCCAAGGTGCGGCTCCAGCGACTCGGCTTTTTCAAGGACGTCAACATCGACACGGTGAAGGTGCCGGGAACCACCGACGAGGTGGACCTGAACGTGAAGGTGACCGAGGAATCCTCCGGCCAATTCCAGTTCGGTGTCGGCTACTCACAGGTCTCCGGCATCATCCTCAGCACCTCGATCTCCAACAACAATTTCCTCGGCACCGGCAACCAGGTTTCGGCCACCTTCTCCAAGAGCCTGTTCCTGAAGCAGTACCAGGTATCGTTTTTCGACCCGTACCTGACCGACAGCGGCATCGGCATCGGTTACAACGCCAGCGTGCTGCAGCTGAACCAGGCGGAGCAGAACATTGCATCTTATTTGTCCGATACCGATGCTCTTTCGAGCTACCTGAGTTTCCCGATCAGCGAGACCGACAGCATCCATGTCGGCATCGGCATCAACAAGACCAAGCTGGACCTGATTCCGGGGTATACCCCGACCGTGTTCTTCGACCAGGCGGCCAAGATCGGGCATTACACGATCCACAGCTCGCCGTTGACCCTGTCCTGGGCCCACGACACCCTCAACAAGTTCTTCAAGCCGACTCGCGGCGGACTGCAGCAGGTCAGCGCCGAGATCGGCCTGCCTGGCGGAACTGTGCCGTATTACAAGCTGACATTGACGAGCAGCGACTACTTCCCGCTGCCGTTGGGCTTCGTCGGCCACCTTTCCGGTACGCTCGGATATGGCAAGACCTACGGTTCCAAAGACATCTCGGTACAGTATGCCGACGCCGACGGCGTAATTCGCACGATGTCGTTTCCATTCTTCGAAAATTTCTATGCCGGCGGCGTGCGCGACGTGCGCGGCTTCCAGGACAACACCCTGGGTCCGAGGATTTGCTCGGGACTTATCGACGCCAACGGAAAGGCCGATCCGACCGCAATCGCCAAGAACGGCTACTGCTCGGGTGGCAGCTTTTACCAGCCGCAGCCGGTCGGGGGCGCATTCAAGGTCCTGGGCAGCGCCGAACTGGTCCTGCCATTTTTCAAGGACAACGACAAGGCACGCGTCTCGCTGTTTACCGACGTCGGCAACGTGTACGCCAGCTATGGCGACTTCAATGCGGCGGACCTGCGTGTCTCGGCCGGCATCTCGCTGCAATGGATCGCTCCGGTCGGTCCGATCGTGATCAACCTGTCACGGCCGGTGCGTTCCAAACCGAGCGACAGGCCCTTCGAGGAGACGTTGCAGTTCTACTTCGGCCGGACGTTCTGAGCAGCGGTCATTGCCGGTCCGTGTCGCGACCAGGAACGACCTCGGCGGCAGCTTCAGGGGCAGGCATGCAGGTTTCAAACAACTATCGCATCGACGAGCTCGCAAGACGCTACGGGCTGGAAATACGCGGCAATGGACCGGGCATCATCTCAGGCGTCGCCCCGCTTGCCCGTGCGGGACGTGAACAACTCGCGTTCCTGGCCAACCCGCGTTACCTACCCGATCTTGCCAAAACCCGAGCCGGCGTGGTGGTGCTGCGTGCCGAGCACGCCGATGCCAGCCCGTCGCCGGTACTGATCGCGAAAGATCCCTACCTTGCCTACGCGCGGATCGCAGCGCTGTTCGAGCATGATCCGGCTGCTCCACCCGGCATCCATCCGAACGCGGTCATCGCCGCTGATGCGCATGTCGACGCGGCGGCCAGCGTGGGACCGGGTTGCGTGGTCGAGTCCGGCGCCAGCATCGAAGCCGGTGCGCTGATCGGTCCGCATTGCGTGGTGGGACCGGATTGCACGGTCGGCGCCCAGTCGCGACTCGGTGCCCACGTCACCCTGGTGACGCGCGTGACGCTGGGCAAACGGGTCTTGATCCATCCCGGTGCCGTGCTGGGCGCCGATGGCTTCGGGATCGCACGCGACCGGGACCACTGGGTCAAGGTGCCCCAATTGGGTGGCGTGCGCATCGGCGATGACTGCGAAATCGGCGCCAACACCACCATCGATCGTGGTGCGCTCGAGGACACCGTGCTGGAAGAAGACGTGCGCCTCGACAACCAGATCCAGATCGCCCACAACGTCCGCATCGGCGCCCATACGGCGATGGCGGGTTGCTCGGCGGCGGCCGGCAGCGCGAGCATCGGCCGCAACTGCCTGATCGGCGGCAGCGCGGGAGTGCTCGGCCACCTCGAAATCGCAGATGGCGTTACCATCACGGCGATGAGCCTGGTGACCCATTCCCTGCGCGAGCCCGGCGTGTATTCTTCCGGCGCGCCGATCGAGGAAAACCGCAGATGGCGCCGCAACGCCGCGCGCATGCGCCAACTGGACGCCATGGCCCGCCGCATCGCGACGCTGGAAAAGCAACTGGAAGCACTGACCAAGGAACGCAGTTGATGAACGCTACGCCCACCACCGTCAACCTGCCCGTCGATGCCGAGGGCGTCGCGGCGATCCTGCCGCATCGCTATCCGTTCCTGCTGGTCGACCGGGTCATCGAACTCGTGCCGGGCCAAAGCATCGTCGCGATCAAGAACGTCACCTTCAACGAACCGTTCTTCCAGGGCCACTTCCCCGGCCATCCGGTGATGCCCGGCGTACTGATCGTCGAGGCGCTGGCGCAGACGTCCGGCCTGCTGCTCGGGCTTTCCGGCACACCCGCCAACAAGGAAGACCGCATCTTCTATCTCGCCAAGGTCGATGGCGCACGCTTCCTCAAGCCGGTGGTGCCCGGCGACCAGTTGCGCCTGGAAGTGCAACTGAAACGCCTGATCCGCAGCATGGGCATCTTCACCGCGCGCGCCCTCGTGGACGGCAAGGAAGCCGCGACCTGCGAACTGATGTGCGCGGAATCCAGCCGGTGAACCCGGGCCGGGCCGGCGTCCATCCCACGGCGATCGTCGATCCCGCGGCACGCCTCGCCGATGACGTCACGGTCGGGCCACTGACGGTGATCGCTGCTGACGTCGAAATCGGTCCCGGCAGCCGGGTCGGCGCGCACGCGTTGATCCAGGGCCCGACCCGGATCGGCCGCGACAACCATATCGGCGCCTACGCCTCGATCGGCGGTGATCCGCAGGACAAGAAATACCACGGCGAGCACAGCGAGCTCGAAATCGGCAACGGCAACACCTTCCACGAATTCGTCACCATCAACCGCGGCACCGGGGAAGGCGGCGGCACGACCCGGATCGGTGACGACAACTGGGTGATGGCCTACGCGCACATCGCCCATGACTGCCAAATCGGCAGCCACACCATCTTCGCCAACAACGCCACGCTGGCCGGACACGTCGAAATCGGCGACTGGGTCGTGCTGGGCGGATTCGCGGGCGTGCACCAATTCTGCAGGGTCGGCGCGCATGCCTTCGCGGCGATGTATTCGGCGATCAACCGCGACGTGCCGCCCTTCATCTACGTCGCGGGCCAGTTCGCGGTACCCCGCGGCGTCAACGCGGAAGGCCTGAAACGGCGCGGTTTCGACGTCGCACGCATCTCTGCGATCAAACGCGCCTACCGCACGCTGTACATGTCGCACAAGACCCTGGACGCGGCCCGCGCCGCACTCGAGAGCCAGGCGGAATCCAGCAACGACGTGCGCGCGCTCTGCGATTTCATCGACCACAGCGAACGGTCGCTGGTGCGTTGATGACCCCGCCCGATGGTCCGCCGGTATTCGCGCTGGTGGCCGGGGAGGATTCCGGCGACCTGCTGGGCGCCGAGCTGATCGAGGCGCTGCATGCACGTTTCCCGGCCGCCAGTTTCGTCGGGGTGGGCGGAACCCGGATGCGCGCCGCGGGATTCGACGCCTGGCACGACATTGCCGAGCTTTCGGTGATGGGTTTTGCCGAAGTGCTGCGTCACCTGCCACGCCTGCTGCGCCTGCGCGCGGCGCTCACACGCCGCCTCGTCGCACTGAAACCGGACATCTTCATCGGCATCGATGCGCCGGATTTCAACTTCGGGCTCGAACGCAGACTCAAGCAGGCCGGCATCCGCACCGTGCACTACGTCAGTCCCTCGATCTGGGCCTGGCGCGAGAACCGCGCCGGGAAGATCGGCGGTTCGGCGGATCGCGTGTTGTGCCTGTTTCCGATGGAGCCTGCGCTATATGCGAAGCACGGCGTGGATGCCAGTTTCGTCGGGCACCCGTTGGCCGACCGTTTCCCGCTGGTGCCCGACCGTGAGGCGGCGCGGCGTGAGCTCGGCTTGAAACCGGATGCGCCGGTACTCGCCGTCCTGCCCGGCAGCCGCTTGTCGGAAATCCAGCGTCTCGGCAGGATCTTCCTGGACGCCGCACGACGCGTCGCCGCGGAAATTCCGAACCTGCAGGTCGTGATCCCTTCCGCCAACACGCGTTGCCATGAAGCGCTCGCAAAGTTGCTGACGGACAAGACCGAAGTCCTGCTCGTCGACGGCCAGGCCCATCGTGCGATGATCGCGGCAGACGTGGTGTTGCTGGCGTCGGGAACGGCTGCCCTGGAAGCCATGCTGGCCAAGCGGCCGATGGTGGTCGGCTACCGGATCGCTCCGCTGACGCACGCCCTGGTCAAGGGGCTCGGCATGCTGAAGACGAGCGTCTACGCGCTCCCCAACATTCTCGCGGGCAAACCGCTGGTGCCGGAACTTATGCAGGGCGATTGCACGCCCGTCGAAACTCGCCGATGCCGTTTTGCAATGGTTCCGGGATGCCGACCGGCGCGCCGAGTTGAGCCACGAATTCGAACGCATGCACCTGGCACTGCATGCGGGTGGCGGCGCGGCGGCAACGGCGGCGCGTGCGATCGAACAAATGTTGCCCAGCGGGAATCCATGAAAACGCAACGTCCCGGTTTGCCGTCCTGGCGCGGCTGGCTGAGTGCATTCGCGCTGGTGGTACTGCTGGTCACCGTGCGTTTCGGACCACTGGCCGAACAGACGACGCTCGAATGCGTCTTCGCAGGTTGCATCCTGTCGGGTTGCGTCCTGCTGGCCATCGCCGCCAGTGGCCGCCTCGCATTCGGACTGTTCGCGGGGTGCGTGCCGATGCTGTTGCTGGTGATCGCGGCCAACCTGAAATTCCGTTATCTCTCGACGCCGCTGCTGGCGCCGGATCTTTTCTATTACTTCAACGCCGGGATCGGCGAGACATTGCTGCGTTATCCCTTCATCCTCGCGGCGATCGTGGCCGCGCTGGTGTTGGTGCCGTTGCTGCTCGTGCTGCTATGGCGCGGTGACCGCAAGCCCGGGGCCGTTCCGGCCGTGCGCGGGAGCGCGCGTGCTCGGTGTCTTCGTCGCCATCGTGATGTTGATCGTGGTGTTGTCCCCGCGCGGCCCGTTCGCGCGGATCTACGACAAGGGCATGTGGCTGGCGATGAACGACCGCAGCTTCGTGTCGGACTTCGTGGTCTCGATTCGCAACGCACATGTGTCCGAACCACCATTCCGGGCCGCCGACGCGACACGCGATGACTGGCACGACCTTGCCGCCAGCCCGTCCGCCAGCGTGCGCAAGCCCGACATCGTCGCGGTACTCGAGGAAAGCACTTTCGATCCACGCCTGATCACGGCATGCACATCGAAGTTGTGCGACGCGCGCATGTTCCATGCCGACGCCAACACCATCGCGCACGGCTGGATGAACGTGCACACCTGGGGCGGCGGGACCTGGACCAGCGAGTTCGCGTTCCTCGCCGGATTGCCGCACACCCTGTTCGGGGCCGCCGGGATCTACGCACCTTTCAACCTGGCGCCGCGCATCCGCTACACGCTGCCGCGCCTGCTCGATGCGGACGGTTACCGCACTGTCGGCATCTACCCCACCGACGGCGATTTCATGAACGGCCGCGATGCCTATGCCGACTACGGTTTCAACGCCTTCCACGGCGGCCGCGAATTGAAGCTCGGCTGGGGCGCCACCGACACCGCAGTCTTCCATGCATTCGAACGCGTATTCGAGACCGAGAAGGCCAGGGCGCACGGCAAGCCGCTGTTCGTGTTCGTGCTGACCCTGCACCAGCACGGCCCGCACATGACACCATTGCACGAATTGCCGGCTCCCTACGACCAGCCGCTGTTTCCGGGCCGGCTCGCGCCAGGCAAGACGCAGCTCGATGACTGGTTGAACCTCAACCTCGCCAACTACCTGCAGCGCCTGTCCATGTCCGATGCGGCCATGACGCAACTGGAGGCGTTCCTGCGCCACGACGATCGTCCGGTGCTGTTGCTGCACTTCGGCGACCACCAGCCTTCGTTCGATGGCGCGATCAATGCGCTCGCCAAGACCGTGCCGCCCGCGGTTCCCGATCCACAGTACGTCACGTATTACATGCTGAAGGGATTCAACCTGCCGATCCGGCGCGAGAACTATCCGGTCCTGGACATTGCCTATCTCGGCTCGCTGCTGCTGGATGCCGCCGACCTGCCGCGCAATCCGTTCTTCGTCGCCGATACCCTGTTGCGTGATCGCTGCGACGGCCACGACCTCGATTGCCGCAACGCCGCGCTGCGCGAATCGTGGCGCGCCTGGGTGTTCGGCAAACTGGGCGACCTGCAATGAACGCGCACGTGGCCGGCGTCGACGAAGCCGGACGCGGTCCGTTGGCCGGTCCGGTGGTCGTCGCCGCGGTGATTCTGGATCCGGCGCGGCCGATCGCGGGGCTCGCCGACTCCAAGCAACTGTCGGCAACCCGGCGCGAAGCGCTGTACGCGCTGATCGTCGAACACGCGCTGGCGCACAGTATCGTGCGCATCGAAGCCGACGAAATCGACAGGCTCAACATCCTGCAAGCCACGCTCGTGGGCATGACACGTGCGCTGGAAGCACTGGCGCTCGCACCGGCGCTTGCATTGATCGACGGCAACAGCTTGCCGAAGTCACTGCCCTGCGCGGCACGCGCCATCGTCGGTGGCGATGCCAGCGAACCCGCGATCAGCGCGGCATCGATCCTGGCCAAGGTGGCCCGCGACCGCATTCTGCTCGACTACGAAGCGCGCTGGCCGGGCTACGGCTTCGCGCAGCACAAAGGCTACCCGACACCCGCGCATCTCGACGCGCTCGCACGGCTGGGCCCCTGCCCCGAGCATCGCCGCAGTTTCGCGCCGGTGCGGGCCGTGTGCGCGTGACGCGCCTTCGACTTCGGAACATCATCGCAATCGGTGATTCAACATCCAACGTCCCTCCCATGGGCGCGCACCGTGCGCGTGATGGTACGAAACAGACTGGAGGACTTTGCCTCAAATGAGGCCATTGATGGCCGGCAACGAAATAAAGCTCTTTGCGCGTCTTTGCATGACGCCGCGACGCGCACCCGAACGACGGAGCAAGCGCCGCATGTTTGAGTGCAGGGACGCGCGAGTTCGGCGCGGCCGACGTTCGGCGAGCACCAAGGGAAGTCGAGCCGACAGGATGTCGGTGAGACTGTCATGCCAGACGCAGTGGTTTTGGTGACTTTTGCCGTAACAAAAGCCACCCGCGCGGCTGGAGCCGCGCGGAACCGGGACAAGGATGTCGAAAAGCCATGGTAAAGCGACTGGATCCCGGCCTGCGCCCGGATGACGACCGCGGGCAGGCCCCAACCATTTTTGCATCCAGCATCCCCGTGGCAGAATGCAACCGCCCCGCAAGCAGGAATGGCCATGCGCAAACTCCTGTTGTTTCTCTGCATGACACTGACGTGCAGCGGTCTGTGCGCAAAGTCCCTGCCGATCGGTTCCGTGCCTCCCGATGACCTCGGCAAGACACTGGGCGACCGGGCAGTGCACGCGTCCGAATTCCGCGGCAAAGTGGTAGTCATCAGCTTCTGGGCAACCTGGTGCAAGTACTGCATGCGGGAACTGCCGATCCTCGGTGGCCTGCAGGCCGTCGCCCACAAGCGCAACCTGCCGCTGCAAGTGGTCGAGATCAATTACGAGGAAGACCACCGCACCTTCGTGCGGGCCAGTCACCTGCTGATGCCGAGGCTGCCGGGACTGCTGCTGACCTGGGATCGCACGGGAGCGATCAACGAATCGTTCGGCTTCCATGGCTCGCTTCCGACCATGATCATGTTGAACAGGGACGGGCGCATTGCCGACGAATATGTCGGTTACGACAAGAGCGAGCTCGATTCGATCGTTGCCGAGATCAACAAGCTGCTGAACGAGCCTGCGCCTCCGCCGCTGGCCGCCGCGCACAGCGCGCCGACCTCTGCCCCGGTCCCGCACTGAACCAACGCGCCAGCGGTGCGGCGAGGGTTCTTGCGCCGTTCCCGGCGGCATCGCAGGCGCAACGAGTTGTCAAGCTTGCCGCCCCCGCCGGGGCACAATAGGCTTGCACGGATACCACGACGCCCGTCATGCCGATCCGCTACGTCCACCTGCGTGCCCACAGCGAATACTCGCTGCGCGATTCCACCATCCGCATTCCGGAGAAGCCGGAGTATGGCGATCCGGCCAAGGCCAGGCATGCCAACCTGGTCAGCCGCGCGGTCGAACTGGGCCTGCCGGCGCTGGCGCTGACCGACGATTCCAACCTGTTCGCGCAGATCAAGTTCTATCGCGCCGCGGAGAAGATGGGCATCAAGCCGATAATCGGCTGCGACCTTTGGATCGCGAATCACGAGGATGCCGCGCGCCCCGATCGCCTGACCCTGCTTTGCCGCGACCACGCGGGTTACCTGAATCTCACCCGGCTGATCTCGCGCGGCTGGCTGGAAGGCCAGCACGCCGGTCGTCCGCAATTGCAACCCGACTGGCTGGACGGCGCGGTCGGTGGCCTGTTCGCGATCACGGGCCGCGACGGCGCCTGCGGTCGACTGCTGACCGCGCAGCGTGAACGCGATGCGCTGGCCAGCCTGGAGTTCCTGCGTAGCCGTTTCGGTGACGACCTGTATGTTGAAATCGTGCGCACGCGCCGCGACGGCGAGGACGCCTTCAACGCCCACGCACTGCAACTGGCGTCGCAGCTCGACTTGCCGGTGCTCGCCGGCAACGACGTGCGCTTCCTCGATGCCGACGATTTCGAGGCACACGAGGCGCGCGTGTGCATCCAGCAGGGCTACCAGCTTTCCGATCCGCGCCGGCCGCGCGATTATTCGCCCGAGCAGTGGCTGAAACCAGCCGACTTGATGGCGGAACTGTTCGCCGATTTGCCGGAAGTGCTGGACAACACGGTCGAGCTGGCCAAGCGCTGCAACCTCGAACTATCGTTCGGCACCTACTACCTGCCCGCTTTTCCGGTTCCCGAAAAGCACACCCTGGAATCGTGGATCACGAACCAGGCACGCGAAGGCCTGGAACAGCGTCTAGCCGAAGCCGGGCTGGCGGAGGGCAACACCCGCGAGGATTACGAATCGCGCCTGGAACTCGAACTGGACGTGATCGGCAAGATGGGCTTCGCCGGCTACTTCCTGATCGTCTCGGACTTCATCCGCTGGGCCAAGTCGCGCGACATCCCGGTCGGACCCGGCCGCGGCTCCGGCGCCGGCTCGGTGGTGGCGTGGTGCCTGAAGATCACCGATCTCGACCCGCTGCGCTTCGGGCTGCTGTTCGAGCGCTTCCTCAATCCCGAACGCGTGTCCATGCCCGACTTCGACGTCGACTTCTGCATGGAGCGCCGCGACGAGGTGATCGCCTACGTCGCGGAGAAATACGGCCGCGACCAGGTCAGCCAGATCATCACCTACGGCTCGATGGCGGCCAAGGCCGTGCTGCGCGACTGCGGCCGCGTGCTCGGCATGCCCTACGGCCAGGTCGACAGGATCGCCAAGCTGATCCCGCGCATGCCGCTGGACCTGACCCTCGGCGATGCGCTCGGTTTCAGCGAAAAATCGAAGAAGGAGCCGGATCGCGTCGTGCGCGAATTCTGCGATGCGTACCGGGACGATGACGAAGCGCGCACGCTGATCGAGCTCGCGCTGAAGCTGGAAGGCCTCGCGCGCAACGCCGGCAAGCACGCCGGCGGCGTGGTGATCGCGCCGACGCCGCTGACCGATTTCGCGCCGCTGTATTCGGAACCCGGCGGCGGCGGGGTCGTCACCCAGTTCGACAAGAACGACGTCGAAACCATCGGCCTGGTGAAGTTCGACTTCCTCGGCCTGCGCACCCTCACCATCATCGACTGGGCGGTCAAGGCCATCAACGCGCGGCGCGCGCAGTCGGGCGAGCCGCCGCTCGACATCGCCACGCTGCCGCTGAACGATCCGGGGGTATTCCGGATGTTCCGCGAGGCGCGCACGGTCGCGGTGTTCCAGTTCGAAGGCGCCGGCATGCAGCGCCTGCTGAAGGACGCCAAACCCGATCGCTTCGAGGACCTGATCGCACTGAACTCGCTGTTCCGTCCCGGCCCGATGGACCTGATCCCGAGCTACGTCGCGCGCAGGCACGGCCGCGAGCCGGTCGCCTACCCCGATCCACGGGTGGAGCCGGTGCTGCGCGAGACCTTCGGCATCATGGTCTATCAGGAACAAGTGATGCAGATGGCGCAGATCGTCGGCGGCTATTCGCTCGGCGGCGCCGACCTGTTGCGCCGTGCGATGGGCAAGAAGGTGCCGGCCGAGATGGCCAAGCACCGCAGCATCTTCCGCGACGGCGCGATGCAGAACGGCGTGCCCGAGAAGAAGGCCGACGCAATCTTCGACCAGATGGAGAAGTTCGCGGGCTACGGCTTCAACAAGTCGCACGCCGCCGCGTATTCGCTGGTCGCCTACCAGACCGCATGGCTGAAGACGCACTACCCGGCCGAATTCATGGCCGCGACGATGTCGTCCGACATGGACGCCACCGACAAGCTGGTGCAGTTCATCGAGGACGCGCGCGGCATGGGGCTTGAGGTGCTGCCGCCGGACGTCAACACTTCGGATCACCACTTCGTCGCGATACCCGCCGCGGGCGAAAACGCCCGCGACGCGATCCGCTACGGCCTCGGCGCGATCAAGGGCGTGGGCCGCGCGGTGTGCGAGGCGATCGTCGCGGCGCGCGCATCCGGCGGCGCATTCCGCGATCTCGCGGATTTCTGCGCGCGCATGGATCCCGGCCGCTTGAACAAGCGCGTGTTCGAAGCGTTGATCCAGTCCGGCGCGATGGATTCGTTCGGCGTCAACCGCGCCACGCTGAGCGCACAACTGCCCGAAGCGGTGAAGGCCGCCGAGCAAAGCCTGCGCGACCGCGAGGCCGGCCAGAACGACATGTTCGGCGCCGCGCTGGCGCCCGCGGCGGCGACCGCGATCCACGTGCCCGCGCAACCGGACTGGCCGCTCGAGCAGAAACTTGCCGGCGAGCGCAGCACCCTCGGCCACTATCTTTCCGGGCATCCGACCGACCCGTGGCGCGAGGTGCTGAAGCAACTTGTCACCTGCCCCATCGGCGAGATTGCCGAACGTTACGAACCGCCCCCGCCGCGGGTCAACGGCGAGGGCGATGAGAACCGCTGGCGCCGCGCGCCGGAAACGCCCTGGGCCGTCGCCGGCATGATCGTGAAGATGCGTCGGCGCGGCGACAGCGGCGCCGCAGTGCGCATCGAGGACTGGAGCGGCGCGATCGAAGTCAACTTCTTCCGCGAGGCCATGCAGCAATACGCCGCGCTGCTGCAGCCCGACGCGATGCTGGTGATCGAGGGCGGTCTTGCCCTCGATGATTTCAGCGGCGATCTGGCACTGCGCGCGCGCCGCGCGTGGACCCTCGACGAGGCCTGCGAAGCCGGCGCCCGCGTGCTGCGGGTCGGCGTCAACGGCATCGACGCCGGCTTCGTGGACCATTTCAAGCGCGCGCTGGCCGGCCATTGCGGCGGACGCACCCCGCTGCTGCTGACCGGCTACCACAATGCCACCGGCAGTGCCGACCTGCGCCTCGGCGACGACTGGCGCGTGAAGGTCAGCATCGACCTGCTGCGCAGCCTGGCTGGAGTACCCGGCGTCAAGTCGGTGCAGCCCTCGCTGTCGCGCCCGGCTGCGCCCTGAACGGCCGCCGTTATAATCGCGGTTTGGCCCGAGCAGACTCAGGCAATGAACCCCAATTTCCTCGATTTCGAGCAGCCGATCGCCGAGCTGGAAGACAAGCTGCGCGAACTGACCGCCGCCGGCCGCGACAACGCTATCGACGTGGACGACGAGGTCGGCAAGCTGCGCAGCAAGCTGCGCAGCAAGACCGCGGAAATCTTCCGCGACCTGTCGCCGTGGCAGATCACGCAGCTCTCGCGCCATCCGGGCCGTCCCTACACCAGCGACTACGTCGCGGTGATCTGCGACGAATTCCACGAACTCGCGGGCGACCGCATGTACGCCGACGATCCCGCGATCGTCGGCGGCCTGGCGCGCGTGGTCGGACGCCCGGTGATGGTGATCGGCCACCAGAAGGGCCGCGACATCAAGACCAAGGTGCGCCGCAACTTCGGCATGCCGCGTCCGGAGGGCTACCGCAAGGCGCTGCGGCTGATGCAGATGGCCGAACGCTTCGGCCTGCCCGTGCTGACCTTCATCGACACGCCCGGCGCCTATCCCGGCGTCGGCGCCGAGGAGCGCGGCCAGAGCGAGGCGATCGCGCGCAACCTCGAGGAAATGGCCGGACTCAAGGTGCCGATCATCTGCAGCGTGATCGGCGAAGGCGGTTCCGGCGGCGCGCTGGCGATCGGCGTCGGCGACCGCGTCAACATGCTGCAGTACTCGACCTATTCGGTGATCTCGCCGGAAGGCTGCGCGTCGATCCTGTGGAAGAGCGCGAGCCGCGCCAAGGACGCCGCCGAGGCGCTGGGCCTGACCGCGCCGCGCCTCAAGGAACTCGGCCTGATCGACAAGGTCATCCGCGAGCCCATCGGCGGCGCGCACCGCAACCCGCATTCGATGGCGATACGACTCAAGGCCGTGCTGCTCAACCAGCTCGACGAACTCGTCGCGCTGCCCGTCGATACGCTGCTGGAACAACGCTACGCGCGACTGCGCAGCTACGGGACCGTCCAGGGTTGACGAACCATCCGCGTGCCGCGCCGGGTCGTTGAATTGCACGCGATCGCGGCAACAAGCGGCAAGCAGCACTGCCCCGGATTGCGTACCTGCGAGACGGATCCATCCAACCGCCCGCAAGTTTTCCGATCAACTCAGGACGGCCCCATGCCGGCCTCGGCCCGCGCGCGACTGCCGTCAACGTGCCGTGCCTGCCCGGCTGCGCCGGACAGCATGCGCCGCAGGATGCCGTCGTGCCGCACGAACTGGTGATAGAGCGCGCCGGCAACATGCAATGCCACCAGCGCGACGATCAGCCACGGGATGATTTCCGTATGCAACAGATGCGCGCCACCAGCCAGGCTGCGGTTGCGGGAACCCGACGGGTCAAGCGAGAACAACCCGTAAACGCTGACCGCATGACCACTCGCCAACACCATCGCCAGCCCGGCCACGGGCTGCGCCAGCAAGATCAGGTAGAGAAGATAGTGCGTGGAATGGGCGAGGTAGCGCTGCCATGGCGGCAGCTGCGACAACGAGGGCCGTCGATTGAAGAGGCGCCAGAGAATGAACAAGACCGCCAGCGCCAGCGTCAGTACCCCGGTGGACTTGTGCACCCCTGCCAATTCATTGCCCAGCGGCGAATGCTTCGGAAAGCTCGCCATCACCCAGCCGAGAACGAGCATGCCGATGACCAGCAGCGTCAGGCTCCAATGAAAGAAGCGTGTCACCGCCCCGTATCGTGTCGATGAATCCAGCATCATGTGATTGGTTCCATGTCGAGATGAAAGGCGAGCGAGCAATCCACATCGCCCCGCGTCATTCAGACTGAAAGTGCCCATGATCCTGCCACTGCACCCGTGACGAATGAATGAAGTTGCCGGGAGAGGTGGCGCGTGATCCTGCATGCTCCGTCTGCCCACCTGCGGCGAAGCGGCGCTGATCGCTCGCATCCGTTCATTCGTCCAGCCGACCCGCTACCATCGACACTGGATCGCAACCGAGCCTTTCGCATGTCCACGGAATCCGCTGCCAAACTCGCCGTGCTGATCGACGCCGACAACGCGCAGCCGTCGATCGTCGCGGCGCTGCTGGCGGAAATCGCCAAGTACGGCACCGCGCAGGTCAAGCGCGCCTACGGCGACTGGACCGGCAACCATCTCAAAAGCTGGAAGGATGAATTGCTCAAGCAATCCATCCAGCCGATCCAGCAATTCGGCTACACCCGCGGCAAGAACGCCACCGACTCCGCGCTGATCATCGATGCGATGGACCTGTTGTACTCGAATCGCTTCGAAGGTTTCTGCATCGTCTCCAGCGACAGCGATTTCACGCGCCTGGCCGGCCGCATCCGCGAATCCGGCCTGCTGGTGTACGGCTTCGGCGAAAGGAAAACGCCCGAGCCTTTCGTTTCGGCCTGCGACAAATTCATCTACGTCGAGAACCTGTCCGGCAAACCCGACGAAGAGGCGCCGCGCGCACCACGCAGCGCCGCACAGCTCAAGCAGGACGCCGGCCTGGTCAACCTGCTGCGCAACGCCGTCGATGCCGCCTCCGATGACGACGGCTGGGCGGCACTGGGTCCGGTCGGCTCGATCATCAGCAAGCAGCGCCCGGACTTCGACGCGCGCAGCTACGGCTACGCCAAGCTGAGCGACCTGGTCGCCGCGACGACGCTGTTCGAAATCGAACGCCGCAGCACGGGCGAAGGCCGCCCCAAGACCATCCATGTGCGCAACCGCCAGAAAGCCGCCCGGCAGTGACGCATCCCCGCTGCCCCGAACGCTTCGCGAGCTGATCCGCGCGGCGGCGCCGACCGCGTTGTGCGTGGGCTTCAGCGGCGGACCGGATTCGACCGCGTTGCTGCATGCGCTTTCGCAACTGCCGGAAGCACGCGAGCGCGGACTGCGCGCCATCCACGTCGACCACGGCCTGCACCCGGACAGCGCGGCATGGGCTGGACACTGCGTGGATTTCTGCGCGTCGCTGGAACTGCCGTTGACCAACGTGCACGTCGAAGTCGATACCGCACGCGGCGATGGCATCGAGGCCGCCGCGCGACATGCGCGCCGCAAGGCTTTCGCCGCGGATCTGGCCGAAAACGAGTGGCTGCTGCTGGCCCACCACCGCGACGACCAGGTCGAAACCGTGCTGCTGAAACTGCTGCGCGGCGCCGGCCCGGAAGGCCTGGGCGGGATGCGCGGCCTGCGCCCGTTCGCGCGCGGATGCCTGTGGCGACCGCTGCTCGAAACGCCCCGCGAAGTACTTCTCAACTATCTGACTGAAAACGACCTTTCCAGCATCAGCGACCCCGCGAACGACGACCCCGGGTTCGCCCGCAACCACGTCCGTCACGTGCTGCTGCCGACCATCGCGGAACACTGGCCGAACGCGGACGCCTCCATCCTGCACGCAGCCCGGCTCTGTCGCGACGCGGCGGATTACATCTGGGGCGAGGCGGATACCGCGCTGGCCGGATTGTGGCGGGAGGCAGGCACCCTCGATGCGACGGGCTGGCTGGCGTTGCCGGATGCACTGCGCGCGCCGGCGCTCGATTCATGGCTGCATGCCAGGCGCTGCAAGGTTCCGCCGGATGCCTCGCGCACGGAACTGGAACGACAAGCCGCGCAGGCCGGCGGCGATCGCGTGCCCCTGGTCGCCTGGCCAGGCACCGAAGTACGCGTCTGGGATGGCCGCTTGCACGCCACGCCACCGCTGGCGCCGCCACCCGAAGACTGGCAAGCCGAGTGGGCCGGCGCTGCGCTGGAACTGCCACCCGACTGCGGCAGCTTGCTGCTGGCAACCGAAAATGGCGGCGCGGCTTCGGCCCGCCTGCCCCGCCCCCTGTCGATCCGCTTCCGCCGCGGTGGCGAACACATCAAGCCGCACGACGATCCGCACACCCGCGAATTGCGCGACCTGTTCCAGCAGGCGCGCATGGAACCGTGGCTGCGCGAGCGCTGCCCGCTGATTTACGAAGGCGACCAACTGATCGCGGTCGCCGACCTGTGGATCAGCGAACGCGGCAAAATCCTTTTCGATGCCTGCGGTGCCAGACCGCACTGGCAGCGGCCCGCCTGGAGCTTCTGATTCCCGTCATCCCGGACGCTCAATCGTCGCGATCGCGTCCGACGATGATCCGCGCGCCCCTTTGCCACGTCAGGTACGACCACGCCCAGTTCCACATCACCGCGAGCCGGTTGCGGAAACCGATCAGGAAGAAGATGTGCGCGAACAGCCAGAACAGCCAGCCGACGAAGCCCCAGAATTCCAGGCCGCGCAGGTCGACCACCGCCGACGACCGGCTGATGCTGGCGAGGCTGCCATAGTCGCGATAACGGAACGGTTTCGGCGTGCGACCGGCAAGCCGTGCGCGAATCGCATGCGCCACGCAGGTACCCATCTGTTTCGCCGCCGGCGCCATGCCGGGTACCTGCTCGCCACCCTGCTCGACGTGCGCGAGGTCGCCGATCACGAACACCTCCGGATGCCCGGGCAGCGAAAGGTCCGGCGCCACCTTCACGCGTCCCGCCTTGTCGCACTCGGCATCCATCTGCCTGCCCAGCGGTGATGCCGCCACGCCCGCGGCCCACAACACCGTGCGCGCGGGAATGCGTTCGTCACCGACGTCCACGCCGGTCGCATCGATGCCGGTCACCCTGGCATCCAGGTGGACTTCGACGTCCATGCTTTCCAGTTTGCGCTGCGCGATGGCCGAAAGTTTCTCCGGCATCGCCGACAACACGCGCGGACCGGCTTCCACCAGATGGATGCGGGCCTTGCGCGGTTGCGCGATGCGGAATTCGCGCGGCAGCGTGTGGTGCGCGATTTCCGCCAGGGTGCCGGCCAGCTCCACCCCGGTCGGTCCGGCGCCGACGATCACGAAGGTCAGCCACTCGGTACGCTTGGCCGGATCGGGTTCGCGCTCGGCGGCTTCGAACGCGGACAGCATCCGTCGGCGGATCGCCAGCGCGTCGTCCAGCGTCTTCAGCGCCGGCGCATGCGCGGCCCAGTCGTCGTGGCCGAAATACGCATGCGTGGACCCGGTCGCGACGACCAGGTAATCGTATTCGATCGTCTGCGCGCCCGCGTGCACGCATCGCGCGGCAAGGTCGATGCCGGTGACCTCCTCCATCAGCACGGTGACGTTTTCCTGACGGCGCACGATGTGCCGCAGCGGCGCGGCGATGTCGGGACCGGACAGCGTGGCGCCGGCCACCTGGTACAGCAGCGGCTGGAACACGTGATGGTTGGCGCGATCGACCAGCGCCACGCACACCGGCGCGTGCGCCAGCGCGCGCACGGCCTTGAGGCCGCCGAAGCCGCCACCCAGCACCACCACGTGCGGCTGTCGCTTGGGATCACCCATGCATGTCATCGTAGTTACCGGCATGTGACTTCACCGTGACCGTCGGCACTGGCTGCGGCCACGCGGCGTGCGATCATGGATTCGTTGAACATCGTAATCTGACTCTGTTTTTCTCGTCATCCCGGAATTGCAAAGCGATATCCGGGACCCAGCGCCTATTGAGATCAAAGTTACAGCCAAGGCACTGGGTTCCCGCTTTCGCGGGAATGACGACGTTGTGGTTTGATCAGACTTCTTCGAGGGGACACATCATGTATCGATTGCACGGATTTATGCTGGCCTCCTTGTTCGTCGCGGGTGCTGCGTTGGCGCCTGCGCCATCCGTCGCGGCAGCGCCGCAAACCGGCTTCACGCTGGCGCAGGTGCTGTCCTATCCGTTCCCGCTGGACCTGACCGCTTCGCACCACGGCAATCGCATCGCCTGGGTGATCGACCAGAAGCGGCGTGCGCAACGTGTGGGTCGCGCAGGCGCCGGACTTCAAGCCGCACGAAGTCACGAACTTCAAGCAGGACGACGGCCAGGAAATCACGCAACTGACGTTCTCGCCTTCCGGCGACGCACTGGTGTTCGTGCGCGGCGGCGACCACGACGCCAACTGGCCGGACAAGCTTGCGCCCGATCCCGCATCCAGTCCGGTCGAACCCAAGGTGACGATCTGGGCGGTCGATCTCGACAAGCACACCGCGCGCGCGCTCACCGATGGCGATGCGCCGGCGATTTCGTCGCAAGGACGAACTGGCCTACGTCAAGGACAACCAGGTCTGGACCGCGCCGCTCGCCGCCGACTCCAAGCAGGAACCCAAAAGGCTGTTGTTCGATCGCGGCAAGGATGGCGACCTGCACTGGTCGCCGGACGGCAAGCGGCTCGCGTTCGTGTCCAACCGCGACGACCACGCCTTCATCGCGCGTGTTCACCGACGACCACACGCCGATCGAATACCTGTCGCCCTCGACCGGCAATGACGGCGACCCGCGCTGGTCGCCCGACGGCAAGCAGATCGCGTTCACGCGCCAGCCCGGCAACGGCGGTCCGCCGCATCCGATCCTGACGCAGACGCCGCAGCCGTGGTCGATCCGCGTCGCCGATGTCGCCACCGGACACAGCCGCGTGGTCTGGCAAAGCCCGGACACGCTGCTCGGTTCGTATCCGGAAACCGCCGGTGGTTCCAACCTGCACTGGGCCGACGGTGGCTCGAAGCTGGTGTTCCTCGCCGACCTCGACAACTGGCCGCACCTGTATTCGATCGCCGCCGATGGCGGCACGCCGCTGCTGCTGACACCCGGCAAGTTCATGGTCGAGGACGTGGTGATGGCGCCCGACGGCCGCTCGATCGTGTACAGCGCCAACACCGGCACGACGAAGAACGACGACGACCGCCGGCACCTGTTCCGCGTGCCGGTCGATCACGCACAACCGCAAGCGCTGACCCAGGGCACCGGCATCCAGACCTCGCCCGCCGCGGTCGCCGACGCCACGTCGCCTACGTCGATGCCGGCGCGCAACGTCCGCCACTGGTGTCCGTGATGCAGGCCGACGGCAACGCCCAGCGTGCATTGCAAGCCAACCTGATCCCGGCCGATTTCCCGACCGCGCAACTGGTGGTCCCGCAGTCGGTCAGCTTCAAGGCCGCCGATGGCACCCTGATCCACGGGCAACTGTTCCGCGGCAAGAACGCGAGCGCGAACCAGCCCGGCGTGATCTTCGTGCACGGCGGGCCGCCGCGGCAGATGCTGCTGGGCTGGCACTACATGGATTACTACAGCAACAGCTACGCGGTGAACCAGTACCTCGCCAGCCACGGCTTCACCGTGCTGTCGGTGAACTACCGCCTCGGCATCGGCTACGGCCACGCCTTCCACCATCCGCCGCACTGGGGCCCGACCGGCGCGTCCGAATACCAGGACGTGGTGGCCGGCGCGAAGTTCCTGCAACACGTGCCGGGCGTGGATGCCGCGCGCATCGGCATCTGGGGCGGTTCCTACGGCGGCTACCTGACCGGGCTGGCGCTGGCGCGCAACTCCGACATCTTCAAGGCCGGCGTCGCCATGCACGGCCTGTACGACTGGTCGCGCGACGTCGGCCTGTGGTTCGGCAAACCCGGCGCGCGTTACGAACAGGGCGACTACAAGCAGGCGCTGAAAGTCGCGTTCGATTCCTCGCCCGACGCATCCATCGCCAAATGGAAATCGCCGGTGCTGCTGATCCAGGGCGACGACGACCGCAACGTGCATTTTTTCCAGATGGAAGACATCGTGCCGCGCCTGCGCAAACATGACGTGCCGTTCGAGGACATCGTGATCCCCAACGAGATCCACGGCTTCCTGCGTTACGCGTCGTGGCTGCAGGCCGACACCGCGACGGTGGATTTCCTCGAGCGCAAGCTGGGTGCCGGCCGCGGCGAATGAACAAACGCGTCAAGGTCGTCCTGGTCGCCATCGCCGGCGTGATCGTGCTGGCGCTGGCGGCGGGCTGGTACGCGCTGCACGACCCCGACCGCTACATCCCGCGCATCACGGCCTATCTGCAGCAGCAGACCGGATTGCAGGTGCGCATCCGCCACGTGCAAGCGCACCTGTTCCCGACTTTCGGGGTGCGGGTCTACGATCTTGAAATCGGGAATCCGAAACCGTTTCCCGCCGGCGATTTGCTGAAGGTGCCCAGCCTCGACGCCACGATCAGGAAGCTGCCGCTGCTCGGCGGCCGCATCGCGATCCAGTCACTGGTGCTGCACAAGCCGGTCATCGACGTCATCTCCGATCCGGACGGGCTGTGGAACTACCAGAACCCGGCCAGCGGCAAGCAGGCGCCCGTGCACTTTCCCACCGGGGTGATCGCCGACCTGCGAATCGAGGATGGCGTGCTGCAGGGTTCCAACCTGATCGACCCTTCGGACAAGCCCGGGCCCGTCGTTGTCGAGCTGCGCGATTTTTCCGCGCAACTCAAGCAGATCCATTTCCACCCGCGTTCCGGTTCCGGCAGCACGCCGGCGATCGCCGGCACGCTGGTCGCGCAGTCGGCCCGTTTCGGCTCCATCCACACCAAGGCCATGCACGCGCAACTGCGCGTCACGTCGCGGCAGCTGACCCTGAAGAACTTCGTCACCCAGACCTATCGCGGCAGCGCCAGCGGGGATTTCATCCTCGGCTACGGCGGCAAGACCGCGACGTTCCAGACCAGCGCACGGGTCAGCGGCATCGGCATGCCCTACCTGCTGGCCGAGTTCCGCAAGGGGCCGCCCGCGATGACCGGCATGCTGCAGGCGCAGGTGAACCTGGCCGGCGACATCGCGCATACCGCGACCCCGCTGGCGGACATGCACGGCACCGGCACCATCACGATCCGCAACGGCGAATTGCCGAGCCTCAACACCGACAAGGACATGATCGAACTGGAGCGCTTCCGCCCTGCCGGCACCGGCAAGCTGCCCGCCTCGGCATTTTCCTCGTTCTCCGGCGACATGGAACTGCACGACAACCGCATGGACAGCAAGCGCATCGCCGTGGATTTCCACGGCACCAACGTCACCGGTTCGGGCAGCACGTCGGTGCTGGACGGCGCCATGGACTATCGCGGCACGGCGGTCGTCCAGCAGAAACAGGGACTCGTGACCAACCTGTTCGCGCGCCTGTTCAAGGGCGCGCAGGAAAAGAATGGACGGCTGACGTTTCCGCTGCGCGTCACCGGGACCATCGATCATCCGAAATGCGCGATCGTGGATTGATTGAACCTGGCGCCATTATTCGGGCAATGAGTTCAGTCACGGCGAAACCCCGCTTGCTTCGCCAACCGGCTGCGCGGCCGCGTATTTCTTCATCAGCGCCTGGAACCGCGGATCACCACGCAACGGATCCCAGACCGGATCGAGCTTCAGGCGGGTCACGCTGATAACTTCGCCGGCCGGCATCGCCATCAGCTGGTCGATCAACCGGAGCGCCTGGTCTTTCGCACCCGCGTGGGCTTCCACTTCGGCCAGCCCGGCCAGGGCATACCCGCCGAAGTAAGCATCCCTGGAAAGTGGCATGACTTCGGTTATGCGCCGCGCGGCAGCAATGGCATCCGCATTGCGGCCCAGGCACACGTCCACCCAGGCGACCTGCTGCAGGTTGCCGATGACACCGGGATGTTTCGCAAGCTCCGCGTCGACCAATGGCTTCAATTGCGCGCAGTCGGACCGGATGGCCGCTTGCCGCCCCGCGACGACCTGGATGGCGACACGCGCGGTCTGGCGGATGATCCGATCCGCATCGGTGTCGGCCGGCGCCGAATCCCAGGCACGCAATGCCGCATCGAAGTTGCGTTCGAACACATCCGGGTAGACGATCGGATTGATCAACCCGAAAATGTCCCCGGCGCCGATGTAGTTTTGGGTATTGAGTCGCCAGCCGGGCAACGGGTCGTAAGCCTTGCGCGCGCCCCGGGCGTCGCCCAATCCGATCAGGCGCGTTGTCCACAGCGCATCCTGGTTGTTGGTCCTGCCCGGCTCGATCGCGAGCGCGCGCGCCAACTGCCGCTCCGCCTCCCGGTACCGCCGCATGATGCTCAGCGTCCAACCGTATTCGCCCTGCATCTCGGCATCGCGCGGCGAGATCAAAATCGCCTGCTGCAAGGTTGCCAGCGCTTGCGGCCACTGGCCGCGGCGGCGATCGATGAACGCCAGCCCTCCAAGCGCCTTGGCGTTGTTGGGCGCGAGCTGCAGCACGCGCTCGAATTGCGCGGCGGCATCGGCATAGCGGCGATACCCCCAGTAGTAATAATAGCCAAGCGCCAGATGTGCATCCGGCAGATCGGGGGCAATTGCCAGGGCGTGGTCGATCGTCGCCTTGACTCTGGCCAATTCCGCGTCGGTCAGCGGCGCGACAAACCAGTGGCCGACCATCTGACAGTAGGCAAGCCGGGCATAGGCCAGCGCGAAGCCCGGGTCGACGGCGATGGCCTGGCGATAGTCGTCCTCGGCAAGCTTGAAATCCGCGGCGCGCTGGGAATCGAACGCCTTGTTGGCCTGGAATTCCGCTTTCAGGAACCAATCGTAAGCCGCGGAATTGCGTGTCGGGATCGCGGCGACGTTCTGCTGTTCCGCATTCGTCAACTTCGCCTGCAAGGCGTCCGCGACTTTTTGCGCGACTTCGCCTTCCACGCCGAAGATGTTGTCGAGCGTGCGCTGGTAACTTTCGGCCCACAGGTGGTTGTCGCTGCGCGCGTCGATCAACTGCACGTTGATCAGCACCTGGTTGCCGGCCTTCTGCACGCTGCCTTCCAGGATCGTCGCCACGCCCAGTTGCTGGGCGATGATTTTCAGGTTGTCCGGATGGCTTTGGTATTTCGCGGTCGAGGTACGCGAGATCACTTTCAGATCGCCGATGTCGGCGAGCTTGGTCAGGATCAGGTCCTGCATGCCGTCGGCGAAGTAGGCGTTGCCCTTGTCCTCGCTCAGGTTTTCGAAGGGAAGCACCGCAATGGACTTGGCGGGGATGGGAGTGGCTTGTGCGGGCGATGCCATCGACGCTGGATGCTGTTCGCGGCAGCAGCAACACGGGCCGCGCCGGCCGCGCCGTGATGCGACGACGTCCGCTCGTAACCCCACAACAATCCCCCGCCGATCGCCAGCAACAGCGCGAGGATGGCGATCTCGGTGCCGCTGACCTTCTGCGCGCCGCGCTCGCCGTGGTACCAGGCCAGTACCAGCGCGACGACGAATCCGATCGCAGCGCGAGGATCAGCAGCTTTTCGACTTGATCCGGCCAACCGAACCGCTGCGCGATCACATCCAGCACCTGGATCAGCGCAAACGCGAATGCGATGTACGCCAGCGCCCACTGCACCAGCTTGCGCTGCCTGAGGCGGAGAAGGAAACCCGTCATCACCATCCCCCCATTTTTTCGAGAGTGTAGCCGCGGCAGACGCGGGCGCGTCATCCGTGCCGCGTCCCTCCAGCCCACGGCGGCAATGTCGCGCTGCCTCCATGCCGGGGATCGCCCATGCCACAATGCCGCCGCGGAACGGGCACGGACGACGCGCTTCCGCCATCAGGCGTGACGGTATGGCTAGCAGGGGGTTCTGGCGTGAACTGAAGCGCCGACACGTTTACCGCGTGGCGGCGGCGTATGCCATTGTCGGCTGGCTGCTGATCCAGGTGGCGACACAAGTATTTCCTGTGTTCCACCTGCCGGACTGGATCGACCAGGCGGTCGTGCTGCTAATTCTGCTCGGCTTTCCGATTGCACTGGTGCTGGCGTGGGCGTTCGACGCCACGCCGCAGGGCATCGTGCGGACCGACGCGCAGGACAACGCGGACGTGCAGACGGTGCGCCGTTCGCGCCGCGCAGGCATTGCGGTCGGATTGATCGGCGTACTGATCGCAGTGCTCGCGGGCGGCGCGTGGTGGCAAACGGAACGCGCCGGCACCGAGCGCAACGCGCCCGTTGCGTCGACGCTACACGTGGCCGCCCCGTCACCGACAACAACGAAGGTTGCGAGCGCATCGACCGCCGTGCCGCCGATCGCGGCGCAACCGATTCCCGCCAAATCCATCGCCGTGTTGCCGTTGACCAATGAAAGCCGCGACAAGGATCAGCAGTATTTCTCGGATGGCTTGTCCGAGAACCTGATCACCGCGCTGTCGCAATTTCCCGGGCTCAAGGTCATCAGCCGCGATTCCTCGTTCCGTTTCCGCAACAGCAACGACAGCAGCGCGACGATCGGCGCCAGGCTCGGCGTGGCGCACCTGCTCGAGGGCAGCGTGCAGCGGGCGGGAAGCGAAGTGCGCATCAGCATCGAGCTGGTGAATGCCGCCGATGGGAGCACGCTGTGGTCACACGCTTACGACCGGCCTTACCAGGACCTGTTCGCATTGCAGGACGCCATCACCAAAGCGGTCGCGGCGGCGCTCAAGGCCAGGCTGCTCGACGCCGGGGGTGCGGTGACGCAAAGCGACCGTCCGCCAACGGCAGTCTCGGTGCGTACAACGCCTATCTGCAGGGACGGTTCTATGACCAGCGCGGCTCGGAGTCGGCGTTGCGGCAGGCCATCGCGAAGTACACCGAAGCCACGCACCTGGATCCGGCCTACGCCGCTGCGTATGCAAGCGAGGCGCGAACCTTGACGCAGCTTGCGGGGTTTTACCTTGGAGGTGCCGACATACCGGGCGCCTATGCGCAAGCGAGGACGCTGACCAATACGGCCTTGCGCCTGGATCCGGACCTGGCCGAGGCGCATCTTTCCAATGCGGCATTGATCATCAACGCCGATCTGGACTGGAGCGGCGCGGGCCCCGAAATCCGGCGTGCCATTGAATTGGCGCCGGGCGATCCCGAGGCCTTTTTTTCGCTGTCGACGACACAGGCCTTTTCCGGTCACGTTGAATCCGCGCTCGGATCCATCCAGCAGGCATTGGCAAAGAATCCGCTGAGCGCGTTCTGGCACGATTGGCAGGGGTCCTACCTGGGCGCGCTCGGCAGGTTCGACGCGGCCGAGGCGGCAGCACGGCAAAGCATCCATCTGGAACCACAACAAACGCTCGGTTACCGCAATTTGACCTTCATCGAAGTCTTGCGCGGGAACGCGACCGCGGCGCTGGCCGCCGCACAACAGACACCACCGGGACGCAACCACGACATCGCAGTGGCGTGGGCATTGCAGATCGGCTCCAACCGCAAAGCGGGGGATGCAGCGTTGCAAAGCCTGATCGCGAAACATGCCGGCGATTCGTCGTACCAGATCGCCGACGCGTATGCGCTCCGTCGCGATCCGGACAGCGTGTTCAAGTGGCTGGACAAGGCCTGGGCCAATCGCGACAACGGCATCCAGTACCTGACCTACGACCCGCTGATCCTGCGTTACCGGCACGACCCGCGCTACGCGGCATTTTGCAGGAAAGTCGGACTGCCCACGACCACCGATGCCAAGGCGTTGCCGTGAGCGCATTTGAGCAGATCGAATGGCAAGCGGCGGCGGATCAGCGACCCGCTGCTTACGAACCTGAGGCGACACTCGTGAGCGTCCGCTTGCGGGACGGTTGATCATCAACGCCCACGTTCACTAGCGGCCGAGCAGCGAAGCGGCGAGGACGTCGCGTGGAGCGTGCTGTTCGGCAATATGCTCATGGGCGCAAGGGTCACCGGTGCGGGCAGCCAGGCCAACAGCACGGCCTGCGCATTCCTCCGCGCATCTTATCGAGGCCAACATCGATACGGCGCTTCCTGGTCTCTTCCTTCTTGGCTGAAGTGACCCAGCAAATCCACTCGTTTCGAGCCAGAGGCGTAATCGCGGCCCAGAGGCTCTTGACCACAGCATCGGATTCGATGGCCTTGCGAAAGTCCGCGGGCAGCCTGTGCGGCAACTCACCGGACGGCGTCTTAGCTTTAGTCATGCTGGCCAACGCCTGAGTTAAGCCGTGCCGCGAAGCGGCATCGGCTTGAACGAGTTGTTAGCCGTTCTTATGCGTGACATATGCATCCAGAACCTCGATTAGGATCTCGTTGAGCTTATAGAAACACGTAACAACCTCACTCCAGCTCCACTCTGGATATTTCTCATCGAACGGTGAAATAACCATGTGGAGCGTTCGTGTCGAGTCGTTCGTTGACTGGATGGACGCAAAGAACTGCTTTTCTGAGAAATGCACCTCGCCAGAGGTGCGGTCGTAGACCTCGCGCACCCAGGGGTGAGACTCCGCCATTCTGTCGATTAGATACGCGTCGCGGAGGGCCTTACCCTCTCGGCTCTTAAACTTGTTTAGCTGCGCCCCGCCAATAACTTTGCTAGCCATCTCCTCTGGGTCATGTACGTACGTATAGGCCAGGAGACGGCTGACTGTATCAATTTGCATCCGAACGACGGCGCGAGCGCAGGTCATGTTCTTAGTTTTAACCATAGCGATGAGCCCATGGCCAAGGCTGAGACTTCTCTTTACGGCCCCAACAATAATGAAATCCAACAGGAACAGAGCGCCGTTTCGCGCAGAAAGAGCCTTGTGACCCCTCTCTGGAATGGCCTTGAGTTGCTCCTCAAGAGCGTCAAGTTCGCTGGAAAGGCCCATGAACGGCTAACTACTGAATATACGGATTCGACGTCCGGCTATACAAACAGCTCCGGACCGCGGCAAAGGTAGCACAACCCCATGATGTTGCAGGAACTTTGCCTGACTCGGTCCGGTTATGCATGCACTGTATAAGCGGACCCAGCGGATGCCGGGAAATGGGGAGACGTCGCCAACTCCGAGCGATCCCAGTGCCCGAAATACATTAGATGCCAACGGCTGCTATCGAATCGCGCAAACGCGCAGGGGAGTGGCCGGTTGTGGCCGCATCCCGCCATTAGCGCCTACAGAGCTGCGAGCTGGCTGAACTTCGCAACCGCGGATACGAATCTTGCTACTTCGTGTTGGCACTGCTGGCCGCGGTACTTCTTGGCCCGATGCATTTCGCCAGGAACGCGGCGATCAGTGTGAACAATTGCTGGTTGTGCTGGTCGCTGACGAAGCCGTGCAGCTCGTGCGGTTCGGCCAGCCACTGGTAGGGTTTGCCGGCGGCCTGCAGCGCGGCGCGCAGTTCGGTGGCGTTCTGGATCGGCACCCGTGGATCGTCCTCGCCGTGCGCGATCAGCACCGGCACGTTGAAGTTGTCGAGCATGCTGGCCGGTGAAATCGCGTAGGCGTCCTGCGGCGTGCCGAGGGCCCGCGTGAAGTAGCGTTGCCCGTACACGTCGTCGCGGGCGTCGCCCTTCTGCAGCACCGCGTAGCCGCGATCGGACTGCGCCCGTCACGCAGTTCGTCGGCGCGCAAGGTTCTCTCGTCGTCCCGAAAAGTTCTTGGTGGCGGGCGGTTTTCAGGCGGGAAAGGGTCCTGGCCCTTCGCGCGGGCTCAAGCGACCGAGGTGGCAGCTTGCGTTTCCTCGGTGCCGAAAGCCGGGCTGCTAGGATGCAGCGCGATGAACCCACCTGCTTCGACCAGAACGATCGGCTTGCTTGCCTACGACGACATGCAAGCGCTGGATTTGACCGGCCCGCTGGACGTGTTCGGCGCCGCCAACGCACTCGCTTCAGGGAGGCCGCCATATGGTCTTCACGTCATTGGCGTCCACGCTGGCACCGTGCGCGCCGAGAACGGTCTGGTGGTGGTCCCCGCATGCACTATCGAAAATGCACCACCGCTCGATACGCTGTTGATCCCGGGCGGCATCGGCAGTCGCCTGGGCAATGCCGATCCGCGATTGCTCGCCTGGCTATGCCGGCAGGCCGAAACCGCGCGCCGCATGGTGTCGGTGTGCACCGGCGCCTACTTGCTTGCGGCCACCGGTCTGCTTGACGGCCGTCGCGTCGCCACGCACTGGCAATACGCCGAGGACTTGGCACGGCGGTTCCCGGCCATCCATGTCGAGCCGGAGAGGCTGTTCTTGCGCGATGGACGCTTCGCCACCTCGGGCGGCCTGACGGCCGGCATCGACCTGGCGCTGGCCCTGGTCGAGGAAGACATCGGCGCGGCGATGTCGCTCGCGGTCGCGCGCTATCTCGTGATGTACGTGACACGACCGGGCAACCAGACCCAGTTTTCGGCGCCGCTGGCGGCCCAGGCACTGGCTACTGGTCGCATGGGCGCCCTGATGGACTGGCTGTTGACTCACCTGAAGGATGAAGTCACCAGCGAGCGCATGGCCGAGCAGGTGTCAATGAGTCCGCGCCACTTCCGGCGCGTATTCGCCGACACCTTTGGCACGACTCCCGCACGATTCGTCGAACACCTGCGGCTGGAACAAGCCTGCATGCGCCTGACCCGCGACAAGGCTTCCATCGACCGGATCGCCTCCAGTGTCGGTTTCCGCAGTGCGGACGTGTTTCGCCGCGCCTTCCGGGCTCGCTACGGCGCCACGCCCGGCGAGTACCGGAATCGGTTCGCCCGCTGAGTGTTTGGCCGGAATCGTCGGATACCTGTCCGCAACGGCTTGACGGTACTCCCGATAATTGAATTTCTCTTTTGCGGGAATCCATGTGATGGCCAGTTTTGCGATTCGCCAGGCAGTCGTGGTGCCCCTGGCGGCAATGGTTGTCCCGATGCTGGTTGGAATCGCGACACCGGGCTATTCGTCGATCTCGCAACAGATCAGCGAACTGGAAATGACGCCGTATCCCGCGGTCGTGTTGATCACGCGGTTATGCGCGCTGCTCAGCGGACTGGCGCTGATCGTGTTCGCCTTCGGCTTGTGGCGCACCGGTGGTCGCCGTTTTGGTTTCACCATTGTGTGCACGCTGATATTCGGAGCCAGCATGGCTTCAGCCGGCATTTTCCTGATGGGCAGTCCGCTGCACACGTTGTCGGGCTTCGGCATCTTCATGGCGCTGGCGCCCGCATGCTTTTCTGCCGAATGGCGCGCAGCACCCACGCGGGTCAGGACCATTTCGATGCTGGCGGCAATGGCCACCCTGTTCTACCTGTGGCTTTTGTTCGCACATTTCGATCCTTCAACACTGAAGGGACTGACCCAACGCATCGGCATCTTCGTGATGTTCGGCTGGTACTCGTTCGCCAGCCTTGCGTTGCTGCGTGCCGGGAAAGTGAATGCACCGGCGCACAACCCGCCGCCCACCAATTGATCCCGCCCAGCGAAATCCAGGAGTCTTATCGTGAAGTCCATGCTGCTCGCCGTGTTTTTGGCGATACTGCCGGTCGCCGGCAGCATTGCCGCTGCACCAGCCAAACCGCAACTGCGCGACGGCATGATCAAGGTCGCGTTTGCCATCAGCCAACACGTCAACGTGATGGATGTCGCCGGCCCCTGGGAAGTCTTCGCGGATACTTCGTTGAAGAATGCGCAGGGCAAGGATGTCTCGCCATACGAGCTTTATACCGTGGCAGCCAACACCACACCGCTGCATAGCGAGGGCGCCAACCACCCCGGGCTCACGATCACGCCGGATTACGATTTCGCCCATGCGCCCATGCCGGACATCGTGGTGGTGCCCGCGCAGATGGGGGGCAAGGAACTGCTGGCGTGGCTGAGGAAAATCCACGCGCAACACGTCACCATCATGTCGGTGTGTACCGGGGCATTCCAACTTGGAAGAGCCGGGCTGCTGAATGGCAAGCATGCCACCACGCATCACTGGTATTTCGGTGACTTCGCGCGCGAGTTTCCCGACGTGAAACTGGTCAAGCAAGTCCGCTACGTGCAGTCCGACCCGGTGACTTTCACTGCCGGCGGACTGACTTCCGGCATCGATCTGGCGCTGCACATGGTCGCCGATCGTTTTGGTCAGGACGTGGCACAGCAGACCGCGAACTTCATGGAATACCTTGGCACCGGTTGGAAAACCGACCGCGGCATCTCGCCGCTGGCCATGCCTGTCACCCGGCAGGACTGGGAAGGCAGGGTTGGCGGCAAGACCGAGGTCGTGCTGCACAAGATCACTTACGGTGCCAGCCCGACATTCACGGTCGACATTCCGTCGGAAAACGTCAAGGGTGTGCCGGTGACACCATCACGGCACGGCAAGCACGTGAACTTCACGATTGCTGTCCCGGACCACGCCGCTACGGTTTCTGGCTTGATTGATGAAGCCAGCCAATCCTTTGGCGGCACCTTTACCCAGGATGGCAAGTCTGCGCCACTGACCTTGAAGCCGGTTCATCCGGCGCACTGAGCCAGCAAGGACATCCATTGGCCATGAAACACTTTCGATACCTGGTGCTCGCCTTGCTGCTGGTCACCGCGGCGGCCAACGCCGTCGTCATTCGCAGTGGCGTTCCGGACTCCAGATATCGGGTTTCCGACAACGCACTGCCGGCGCTGGCGGACCTGCCGTTCGAGGGCCACGGCACACTGATCGCGAAGCGCTGGGTACTCACGGCCGCGCACGCCGTGCAGATGATGATCGCAATGCCCGAGCATCGTTACGTGACCATCGCCGGCAAGCGCAGGGCGGTCGCGCGCATCATCGTCTACCCGGACTTCCCGAAAAGCTGGGCCACGTGGAACGAGCTGCTCAAACACATGAAGACGGAGGACCCGTCAGCGTGGATGGCGGGTTTCGCATCGTATCGGGCCGCCATGCACGACATCGCATTGCTGGAGCTGGCCAAGCCGGTGGAGGATGTCGAACCCGTGAAGCTCTATCTTCGCCCCGACGAACCCGGGCGCGTGGTGGAGATTTTCGGCAAGGGCGCAACCGGGAACAGTCTGACCGGTGCCGCGCCGGACGCCCCCCACCGAACCCGGCTGCGCCGTGCGTACAACCGGATCGTGGCCGCCGAAAACCAGTGGCTCTACTACAAGTTCGACTGCGGCAAAGCTGCCCTGCCGTTGGAGGGCATGACGGCCAGTGGCGACAGTGGCGGGCCTGTCATGATCAAGGATCACGGCACGTGGAAGCTGGCCGGGGTTGCGCAAGGCCTGGACGGAACGAAGTCGGACCTGCTGGCCATGCGCGCCGGAACCTTTCGCATGGGGCTCTGCGGGCAGGTTGTGTCCGCTACACGCGTTTCCTTCTACAGGTCCTGGATCGAAGACACCATCAAGAACCAGTGATCCTCTGGCTTCATCCGGACGATCGCTGGGTGGTCACTCGTGCGTTCGGTCATGGGAATCGTTCAATCTGGTGATTGCCACAACGGCCCTTTGGTGCGGTTCGATTCGGATCGCGACTGTCTCACAGTGGCCGCTTCCGGCCATTCAACACCTGCACAGTGCGAGCAACCGCAAGCGATCGCAACCGCAAACATGACTCGCGTTACTTCCCCGCCACGCTGCTGACCGATGCACTCCCCGGCCCGATGTATTTCGCGAGGAACGCGGTGATCATCGTGAACAATTGTTCGTTGTGCTGGTCGCTGACGAAGCCGTGCAGCTCGTGCGGTTCGGCCAGCCACTGGTAGGGCTTGCCGGCGGCCTGCAGCGCGGCGCGCAGCTCGGTGGCATTCTGGAACGGCACGCGTGGATCGTCTTCGCCGTGCGCGATCAGCACCGGCACGTTGAAGTTGTCGAGCATGCTGGCCGGTGAAATCGCGTAGGCGTCCTGCGGCGTGCCGATGGCGCGCGTGAAGTAGCGTTGCCCGTACACGTCGTCGCTGGCGTCGCCCTTCTGCATGACCAGCCGCCAGTCGTACACGCCGGCGTAGTCGATCGCGCACTGGTACAGCTTCGGCGCCAGGATCGGTTGCATCAGCGCTGCGTAACCACCGAAGCTGCCGCCGAACACGCAGATGCGTTTCGGGTCGGCATAGCCTTGCGCGATGGTCCATTGCACGCCGTCGATCAGATCCTGCTGGATGCCGGTGCCGAATTGCCGGTAGCCGCTGTCCTGGAAGTACTGGCCGCGGCCGCTGGAGCCGCGGTAGTCGATCTGCAGCACCGCGTAGCCGCGGTCGGCCAAAAGCGCGGCCCATGGATCGAAGAACCAGTCGTCGGCGACGCCGATCGGGCCGCCGTGCGGCATCAGCACCATCGGCAGGTTTTTCAGCGGCACGCCGTTCGGCACCGTCAGGAAACCTTGCAGCGCCACCCCGGCGCTGTCGCGGAAGCGGACCAGCGTGCGATGCGGCATCGCGGCGGGATCGATCGACGGCAGCACGCGGTACAGCGGCGTGGTTTTGCCGGACGCCGTGTCGTACAGCGCGACCACGCCCGGATCGCGGTCGCTCTGGGTGTCGAGCAGCAGGGCCGAACCGTCGCGGCTGCCATCCAGCAGTTGCACCACCTGACCAGGGTTTTGCGCGGCCAGCGTGTGCATGATGCGTGCGTACTTGTCGGCGCCGATGAACTTGACCAGCGGCGCGCCGCCGGCTTCGAAGATCGCCGCGATGGGCGTGCCGGTGACCGGATTCCACATCACTGCGCTGGCCGAGGAGAACGGGTCCGACGCCAGCACTTCGCGACCGCTGCCATCGAGGTTCATCTGGATCAACTGGTTGGGACCGCCGTCGGTGCTGGACAACGCATAGACGTGCTTGCCGTCGGCACCGAGCTGCAACGGATCGAACACCTCGCCGACGGCGGCGTCCGGCAGCCGCTTCCAGTCCTTGCCGTTGCTGCTGGTGAACACCGCGGCGTGCATGCCGGGGGCTTCGCCGACCGCGATGCGTGCGACACCGCCGGCCGGCATCAGCACCATGCCGGCGTGTTCGATGGCGCCGATTTGCGTGGCGTGGCCGGTGCCGGTGTAGACGTCGTACAGATAGCTGTCGCCATTGCGCCAGAGTCCGGGGATCGATTCGTCGGGCATCTGGGTGACGCTGAGGTACAGGTGTCCGTCCAGCGCCGGGGTCGCGCCGATGATGGTCGGGTCGCCGGCCGAGAAGTTCAGCAGCGTCGCGCTGTCGATGTGGCCCGATCCGAAGTAGCTGTCGCGCAGGCTGTACAGGAAGCGCTTGTCGCTGCCGTCGTCGTTGACCGCGATGACCTGGGTGATCAGTTGCGGGCCTTCCAGCGTGCCGCTGTCTCCGGCCAGCGCGACCACCAGGCGATGGTCGCTGACCCACACGATCTGCACGGGCCGCAGCGTCGGGGTCATGTCCAGCCGGCTGACCGGCGTCATGCCCGGCAGCTTGAGGATGCCGATCGCGGCGCGCGCGTCGGTGCTGTCGCCGTTCTTCGGCACCACCACCGCCAGTTCATGGCCGTCCGGCGAAATCACCGGATCCTGCAGCGGCGGATTCTGCACGAAGTCCGAAACCGGAAGCGCCGCGGCGTGCGCCGCGAAACCGAACATTGCGAGGGCCGCGCAGCCCGCCCATCCGATCTTGCGTGTCATCCCATGGCTTCCCCTTCGAACCACGGGCGAGTATGCCACTTCGGGCGCGTGGTCAGGGCGGCATGCGCGTGATTGGAAGATGCGACCGCACTACCCTGCGTAGCGTCGTGACCTGAGGAAACTGATGAGGCAGGCGGCGAAGCCACCCTGGGACAAGATTGATGCTCAGGAATGCGTTGGCGCATCCTGAGGTTCTGCGGCATGGCTGCGCTTCCTGGCTACTTCCAGCGCGACGATTGTCTCCAGCACTTCGTAAGCGATCTGTTCGATGCGCTTTTGCAAATCAAGCGGAAGCAGTTTGTCCGGCAGGCCAGCCATGCTGGCGATGGCGTGCATCACTTTGCGTGCGGCCTCGGGGGCACTTGTGCGGTACCCACCCATGTAGATGGTGATGATCCATCGCAAAGTCTCGTCCGTTACCCCACTGATCGCGGTGATCTGCGCCTCGACGCCTGCCTCGGTAGGGCTCGGCAGTTGCGGTACCAATGGCATTTCTCTATCTCTCCCGGAGGCCGTCGTTGTTCGTGCGACGCATGGCCCATGCAATGATTTTTTGTCGGCGCCGGGAAATTACACCACGCATGGGTTCCGGCGACGCGTGTTGCGCAAGCTGACCGTTCGCCCGAACGCCACGTTCATTCCACCGTTTCGGTGGTGTACTTCTTCGCGAGTTGCCGGAAGCGCGGATCGGCCCGCAACGACTGGTACATCGGATTGATGGCCAGGTCGCTGCAGCCGATCGGAGTGGCCGGACAGATGGATTCCAGCAGTTGCAGTGCGGGTTGGGTCTGGCCGAGCACGAGATAGAGCTGCAACAGGTTGGACGCGACATCCGGATTGGACTGGTGGCGGCTCAGATCCTTGAGCGCTGCCAGCGCCTGCGGCATCAGGGCGGGATCGCTGACTGCCCGATACACCAACCGACCGGCCGCGACCTGCTGCTTGTCCAGCGGCGTGGCCGGTTGCACGCGATCGAACGCCGCCAGCATCTGGTCGTACTGATGCAACTGCCGGTGGGCGTACGCGAGTTCAAACGCGCTGTCCACGTCGACGGGATCGAGCCGCAGTAGAGCTTCGGTTGCCTGGATGGCCTGCGCCCAGTTACCGAGATCCTGATCGTCGACCGCCAGGTTGTTCCAGGCAGTGGCGTTGGCAGGATCGAGCAGCGTGGCTTCCTGGATTTGCGCCAGCGCCGGCTCCAGCGGCAGCACATTTCCGTCATCGACATGCGCGGCAACGTTGCTGGGATCGAGCGCCAGCGCCTTGCGGTATTCCGTCCGCGCCTGGGCCAGATCGGGCGGATCGGCGGAGGCATCCGCATTGCCCAGGGCCACCCACGCGTCGGCATTGCCCGGGTCGAGCGCCAGGGCTTTTTGCGCATGCGCGCGGATCGACGGCAGCGTGGTCTTGATCGGCAAATCCGAGTTTTGTGTCAGGTCGAGTAGCACGTGTGCAAGCCAGGCATGGGCCTCGGCGTAATCGGGATCGAGGCTGAGAGCCTGCTCGAAATCCTGGCGCGCGGCCGCATAGCTCGTGGCGTCGTGCTTTTCCAGGAGCGCGCGGCCCTTCAGCACAAGCTCGTGGGCGGCGGGGTTGCGGGTGCCGCCCGCAGGCTGGTCGGCTTGCGCGAACTTCACCTGCAACGCCTGCGCGATCGCCTGCGAGACCTTGTCCTGCACCTGGAAGATGTTGGCGAACGAGTCGTCGTAATGCTTCGACCATTTCTGGTAACCGCTGCGCGTATCCACCAGTTCGGTGGTGATCCGCACCTCGTCGCCCGCGCGCGCGATGCTGCCGTGCAGGATGTGGGCGACGTCCAGGGCCTTGCCGATGGCCTGGGCCGATTCATGGCTGTCGCGGTAGCGGGAAGCGGTATCCCAGGCAATCACCCGCAGCGCGGGATTCTGGCCGAGCGCGTCGGTGAGCTCCTCGGTGATGCCATCGCTGAAGTATTGCTGTTTCGGATCGCCAGAGAGGTTCTTGAACGGCAGCACCACGATGGTGCCGGCCGGTGGATCGAAGGCGGCGCCCTCGGCCGCGGCCGGCGCGGACGCCTGGACGAGCTTGGCCGGCGCGCCGCGGCGGATGAAATATCCCGAAGCCAGCAGCACGATCGCAACGGCCATCACCCCGATGATCGCGAAGTCCAGCTTGCGCGCGGTCGAGTGCGTGATCGCCGCGTTCGGTGCGATCTCGCTCTCGCGTTTCAGGCCTTGCGGGGTCAACTCGTAGAACCACGCAAACGCGAGCCAGAACGGAAAACCGATGATGCCGGCGATCACGAACCAGCGGGTGATCCAGCCGGGCGCCCCGAATGACGGTGCCAGCTGCGAAATGCCTTGCGCCAACGCCCAGATGGCACCGGCGTAAAGCACCGCGGCGCGCGGCACGTTGCGGCGCTTGAGTTCCTCAAGCAAACCCGGTTTTCGTGATGCCATGGGATGGAACGTTCCCTGCCGGCGACGGCGCGGTATCGCGCAAGTCTCGGCGGTTGCGGGCTCCGGTGCAAGCGGATGTGTCGTTCCGCCGCGCACGCTGTCGCACCGATGATCTCCTTCCCCTTCTCGCTCGAAGTTTGGTAGATTCGACTTACCGTCGGTGATCAGAGAACAGTAGCCGGCGCTGTCAGGGGACAGGGGAATGGATGTGGAACAGGCTTGGTATTACACCGACGCCGACGGGTCGGTGGTTGGTCCGCACCCGAGACGGACGCTCGAAGCACTTCGCGCCAGCGAGGCGATCTCGCCGGAAACATTGGTCTGGACCGAAGGGATGGACGACTGGGCTGCCTATCACGCCTCCGGGCTGCAGCCCGAATCGCGCACCCCTCCACCCGACCCGGATAATCAACCGGAGCCATTGACTCCTTCGGCATGGCGTCAACGCCGAGAGACTCTGGAGCCCAGCGGGTACGGTGTCGAATCCGGCAGAACGTTTCGGCCAAGCAATCTGCCCCCCGAGCCGGCCGTCGATGATGACGGCTGGCAATCCACGAAGCCCGCGCCCTGGCGCAGATACTTCGCGCGGATGCTCGACACGATGATCTTCGGTTTTTTGTTCAGCGCCTTGGTGGCGATGTCGTTGGCAGCGCTTGATCCGGGGTTGTTCGACAAGTTCTATGGCAGGAACGGATTACTGCATAACGGATTGCTGGCCACCCTGATCGTCTTGATCTTCGCGATGCCGTTTGAAGCTCTGGTCATTGGATTGACCGGCACCAGTATCGGCAAGTGGATTTTCGGCGTAAGGATCACGCAGGCGTCCGGCCGGTCCATCGGATTGGCAAGGGCCTTCGGCAGAGAGGTGGGTGTCTGGTTTTTCGGCTTGGGAATTGGTGTCCCGCTCGTCTCCCTTTTCACGCTGATCTTCTCGTACATACGACTCAAGGATGATGGTGTTGCGCGTTGGGACCGCGAGCGACCTTGGCTCGTCACCTACAGGCCGTCAGGTGCGCTGCAATGGGTCCTTTCCATATCCGGGTTTCTGCTCTGGCTCGTTTTAGCGGTCGTTTTCTCGATGTTGGGCGCGAGGAGATAATTGCCTTGCTTCTGCGAATCGACGGAATACAGTCGGGTCCCTACGCAGCCGATGAGATCGAACGCAGGTACCGCGATGGTGACTTGGGCCGCCGCGTGATGTCGTGGCGTGAAGGCGAAGATCACTGGATCTCGTTGGGCAAACGCTGGCCTGGCCGTGAACGCTCGGTGTTTGCCGCGTGCTGCATCGGTGTCGCCCTGCTTGCTTCCTTTGGTGCAGCAGCCGCGGCTCGGTCGCAGCTCAAGATGCTGCCATTGTCCCTGCAGACCGGCGCAGTCCTGTGGCTTCTGGTTGGTCTCCTCGTTTGCATCGTGGCAGCCACGTTGTTGATGACGTGGCGCGCCACGTCGAAAGCCGCGAAACGCAGCTTGGCGGTCGTGGTCTTGTCGATTGCAGCCATGGTGGCGTGCGCATGGTCGCTCGCAGCCGCTTCGATCGATTATGCGGTACTGCGGATACGGCAACAGGCACCCAATGCGGCGGTGACGTTCGATGAAGCGGACAATGCGATCCGCGTCCAGGGACACCTCGGCGCTCGTCTGAATGCGCAGTTCCAAGAAGCATTGAATCGCCATCCAGGCGCACACATGGTCGTGCTCGACAGTCCCGGCGGGTTGGTCTCGGATGCGCTCGACCTGGCAGACACGGTACGCAGCAACAGACTGGCGGCGAGAATTGAAGGGATTTGCGCGAGCGCGTGCGTGGCCGTATGGGCAGCCTCGCCCGATCGCGAAATGAGCGCAACCTCGCTCGTGGGCCTTCACGAACTGCGCAACACGATCAAATTGCCATCCGAATACCTGGCGAAGGCCGACGCCGAGAGCGACGGCCGATACGATTCTCTTTTGCGAAGCGCAGGGTTCGATGAAGCGACGATTCGAAAAGGAAATCAAACGCCGCCGACGCAAATATACTGGCTCAATCCCGTACAGGTGGGTACCGCCGGAGCTCAAGTAGTCGTCGTAGGTCGCGACGGCACTCCTCTATCAGCTGCGATGGCTAAATGGCTGTGGGCGGAGCACGCATTCGGAGAACGCAGCAGCACCGCCAGATTGATGGCGGCGGTGCGTGAGAATGCGCCCATGCTCGTTTCTCGCCATGCTGAAGCCATTTATGACGCATGGTTGACAAATACCCCAAGTGCGATCAACCAGGCAATGGAATCGTTGTCCTCGGACGCTCTGGTATTTGCGTTACTACGTGCAACCGACAAGGCGACCGTCAGCTGGGCGCAATCTTTGTATACGGTGACCGGCAATTACGCATCAGGCAGGGCCATGTGCTCACTGGCATACGGCAAAGGCGCTGTTTCGAAGGCTGTCGCCCTGGCGTTGGCCAATACATCCAACGACAACCTCGGCAAACTCGTAAGCACGACCAATCAGTTTGATGTCATGCATCGATTGCCGGCATCACCGGATCTGACTATTGCCGCCGTGCTGCGACGAGCCGACGCCGATACCAGGAAGTGGGGTTATCCCGCGAAACCGGATTGGACTGGTCGTGAATGGTGCCAGTACAGGCTTGCGTACTACAGTTACGCTCTGCGGTTGCCAATCCCCCAAGCCGCCGAAGCAGTGCGTTATTTCGAACTGCACCACTGATCGAAGCAGGCGCGAAGTCGGATGTTTATGGATTGCGTCATTGTTGCGCATGCAGCGGTGTGCCTGACCGAGATCGACGTTGCGAGACAACCCGGGTATCCGCGAAGCAGACCGGCAATCCCGGTCCGATTGCGCCCAGACCACGAGAACCCGCAATCACTGTTTCCCGGCAGCACACCTGCAACCTCAGCGGATGTTGCCGGCCCCGCCAGCGCCTTGCGGAACGTCGCGATCCGGCTGCGTTGCTGGCCTACGTCCCCTTTTACCTTGCGGGCATGACGACGGGCACGCTTGAATGGCGGTGCAATCGGCTACGCTGGAACGATCCGCAATCGGCATTCCTTTCGTCTTGATCGACACCAGGCCCGCCATGAAAGCGCTTCTCCCCTTGATCCTGCTGGCCGCGGCGGCGCCCTCCGCCGTAGTTGCGGCGCCCGCGCCGCTCGCACCGCAAGCCGTGATCAAGATGCCCGGCGGCGCCCACGGCATCGGTTTCGACGACATCGGCTTCGTTCCGCAACTCGACCGCATCACGATCCCGGCCGGCACGACCGGCAAGCTGGTGCTGATGGATCCGGTGACGCATGCGCTGACCGTCATCCCGGGCGTGAGCACTGCCCCGAAGGTCAAATCGTTCCGTGAAGGCACCACCTCCGCGATTTACGCCGAGGGCTACCTGTTCGCCAGCGATCACGATCCGACCGAGATCGTGACGATCGACCCGCACACGCACGCGGTGTTGGCACGCACCAAGCTCGCGAGCGGGCCGGATTACGTCCGCTACGTCGCACGCACCCGTGAAATCTGGGTGACCGAACCCGGCAAGGCGCAGATCCAGGTGTTCAAGCTTGCCGTCGATCCCAGGCCGACACTGACACCCGAAACGGTGATCCCGGTTGCCGGCGGGCCGGAGTCGCTGGAGATCGACGACCCGCGCAACCGCGCCTATTCGAACCTGTGGAAGGACAAGACGGTGGAAATGGAACTCACCACGCACAAGGTCCTGGCCGAGTGGCCGAACACCTGCAAGGGCTCCAACGGCATCGCCATCGACGAAGCCCGCGACCACGTCTTCGTCGCCTGCGGCGAAGGCAAGGTCGTGACGCTGGCGCCCACCGAGCACGGCAAGGTGGTCGCGAGTGCGCGCGCCGGCGCCGGCATCGACATCATCAGCTACAGCCCGAAGCTGCATCATTTGTATGTCCCGGGGGCGCACGCCGGCACCCTCACGATTTTCGACGTGGCCGCCTCGGGGGCGCTGAAGCCGACGGCCGAGTACAGGACCGCGCAGCACGCGCACTGCGTCGCCGACGACAACGATGGCCACGTGTTCGTGTGCGATCCGCGAGCCGGCGCGATCCTGGCCATCGACGACCACTGATCGTCGTCCGCGAACGCCTGCCGGAGTCATGGCACTTCGGCCAGTGCCGACGCGCCACGGCCGTTGGCGATCACCCGATTTTGCGCAGCAGTCGGTCCGGGTTCTGCAACCGGTCAGAGCGAATGGCCGACCAAGGCACCGATCGCGGTGGTCAGGGCCATCGCCAGCGCACCCCAGAAAGTCACGCGGAGCGTGGGCCTGGCGAGTCCGGCTCCGCCGGCTTTGGCCCCGACCGCGCCGAGAACGGCCAGGCAACCGAGTGAACCCAGCGCCACGATCGGGAGCAACCCACCGGTCGGCGCAATCGTTACCAGCACGAGAGGCGCCGCCGCGCCAACCGAGAAGGTGGCGGCCGATGTCAGCGCTGCCTGCACCGGTCGCGCCGTGCTGATGTCCGAGATGCCGAGTTCGTCCCGGGCATGGGAACGCAGCGCATCCTTCGCCATCAGCTGGAGTGCGACCTGGCGGGCAAGTCCGGATTCCACGCCCCGCGCGACATAGATCTGCGCCAGCTCATCGGTTTCGAAGTCCTGGTCGCTGGCGAGCTCGGCCTTCTCGCGGGCCAGGTCGGCGCGTTCGGTGTCGGCCTGGGAGCTGACCGAAACGTATTCTCCCGCGGCCATCGACATCGCGCCGGCGACGAGTCCGGCGATGCCTGCAACCAGGGCTTCACTTCTGGAGGAAGCGGCGGACGCGACGCCGAGAATGAGACTTGCGGTCGAGATGATGCCGTCGTTGGCACCCAGCACGGCGGCACGCAACCATCCGATCCGTTCGACCAGGTGACGTTCCTTGTGGAGGCGACTCATGCTGGGTTGTTTCTCTTCAGATCGTTGGGGGTTTCGGTGTGTCTGGCGCGGGGGCTTGCGACGACGCCGGGTCGCGTCAAAGTAGTCGTGATGCGCAACGATGCGGTTGACCCAGGTCAAGGGTCGGACCGCATCGCCTGCCCGATTCATGCATGGTACCGGCCTCGCTGCGCCGGATCGGTCCTGAGCAGGTCGCGCCCCACGGCCTCGACCGGCATTGCATCGCGTCTGGGCGAGCATCCGGCAATCGATTCTTGTCGAAACTCCCGCCCGCCCATGCGGGCTGCGCGCGCGGCGCGGGCACGCAAGGACTTGCGCGTCCCCAGGTCAGTGGCGTCAGTTGAGTTTGAGGCAGCCGGAGCGGAGCGCGTGCGAGTTTCGAGGCAAGCGAAGGGTAAAGATGAACTTGGATCCCTTGCTCCCGATGCACCTGTCATCCGTTAGTGTTTGATGGCTTTTGGTTGCAGCCGGAAGCATTGCTTGCCAGCCCCATGTGCCCAGAAATCGCTTGGGGCAACATAGCCAAAATCGTCCGGGGCAATATCGCCCTCTTGCGCAGCCTTGCCTGCGAACTCCGCGCAAAGTTCGTAGCGTTTCTGCCCAAGGACCCGATAGCCATACGGTTGCTTTGTCTCGGGATCCAAGGCATTGATCCGGATCCCTTGTTCATGCGACAGCTCGGCAAGCGAGGCAGGCAAGCGCCCCTGACGAGTCCAATACAAGTCAACTGCACTTGCGATAGCCCGGATGTCGGCAATTCGGCGCGTGTCGACAACACGCTCGTGCGCTTTCTCGGGGGAGCCCAGCAGAAAGAGTCCGCCGAGGACCGACGCTACCACGGCCACGACGACGAGGGTGATGAACGCTTGCCGGCCCCACGCGATCATGCTTCAGCTTCCGGGTCGTCCGAGCGAAGGTCCCAGAGGTAGTAGCCAAAGCTGGAACCCGCGATGGCTCCTACCGCAAGCACCTTGAGGAGGAAGCGTGGCCCGAGCTCTCCTCCCAGGAAGTTGTAGACCAGTGTGGTGAAATCTCCCACCAGAACACCGGTTGCAATGAACAACGTGAAGTACGTTAACCATTTGCGCACGCGGGATGCGCGTTTGATCGTCTCGCGCCGGATTGCCAGCGCCACCAGGCGCGATACGTACAAGAACACCGGAAAGGCAATTATGAGCGACGCCACCGCCCAGCGAATCGCATCCCGTGTGCGCTCGACAAAGTCCGCTGGCTGCGCCGGATCTGGAAATGCGCGATCGATGAAGTTGAAGACCAGCCCGCCAAGGTTGTACGCACTGACGTACAGCGTCGAAAAGAGCACGAGGTAGAGAAAGGCCTCCTTCGCGGAAACGTATGCCTTCGGTCTCGGGACCGGAATGGGAAAATCCACCGGGGCGTAAGCCGCGAGTGCGCTGTTCACTTGCTCCTTGCTCCATCCTGCCTGCAACAAGGCCTGCTCAATCTGCGCCCGGGGAAGGCCACGCGCGAGCGCGTCGCGTACAAAACCCAGCAGGTCGTCATCGATAGCCATTGTGTCTTCGTCCCCTGTTGAGGGCCCAGCTGCCGCGCGCACTGGCGCCGAACCAAGCGAGGGAAGGCCCAACCCGCAAGGCGAGGCCCGTCCAGTGGACCACATTGTCGGGCTGCGGCGTCCCAATCATTGCGCCACTACCTTGACCAGCTTCGTCCGTCCGGCGGCACCGGCCATGATGGTTACAGCGGCCTTTTTGCAGTGGAATTTCCCTGCAACGAGATCCACCAGCTCCTCATTCGCTTTTCCATCGACGGGCGGCGCCTTCAGTTTGGCGATCCACGTGCCGTCCTCGGCCTGGGCGATCTCCGACACCTTGGCCCGAGGCTTCACCTTGACCTTGAGTATCACCGCGGCCATCTGTCACCTGCAGCCCAACGCCGGAGGCAAGCGACGGAACGCAGTCCGCTGAAATGAGTAGTGATGTTGCATGCGGTTTCGTGCTTGCCTCGGCGTGCGCGCTAGCCTGCTGGAACAAAGCCGCAACATCCGCTTGGCTCCAAGACTTGAGTTCCGTGAACGCCGCGCCCGTAGCCTGCTGGCTGCCAGTACCCTCGCCATGGAGCACCATAACGGTAGCACGATCCCATGATGTTGAAGGAACTTCGCCCCACCCGGTCCCGCGGACCATGCGCGATATAGACGGACGCGGCTGACGCCGGGAACCGGATATGAGCAATGCCGTAGCGCCCAGAGGTCATTCGAACCCCATCGACCGCTATCGAGCGGCGCAATGAAGCACGGCAGTAGCCGCCCCTGGCCGCTCTCCGCCATCCGACATCCACGAGCTGCGAGCGGCCTGAAATGCGCAACCAGGAACCGCTATTTCACCGAAGCTCCGCCAACGACATTCGTGGACGTGCCCGGCGAAGCAAGCGCCTTGCGGAAGGTCGCGATTTCATCATCGGTGACGCCGGCGGCCTGCATGGAGGCGATGGCGTCGCGCAGACGCGCTTCGGCACCGGGACGATGCAGGCGCAATTCGATGCGCGCCTGCATCGCACGCAATACCACCGCACGGCCGGGATCGGAGGTGGTGGCCTGGTAAGCCTTGGGATCGATCTCGCCGATCATCGCCAAGGCCTCTTCATTGCGGTCGAGGTCGCTCAACGCATTGGCCAGCGCCACGCGTGCGGCCTGTGTCACCGGGCTGTGTTCGCCGCTGACTTTCTCGAGTCCGGTTTCGGCCTGTTGCAGGTGCGGCAGCGCGGATTTCAGGTCGCCGGCGTCGTATTCGTCGGAGCCGAGGTTCAGCAATTCCACCAGCGCGTACTGGCTGCGCGCACCCCAGCGTTGCACCGCGCGTTGCCAGACTTCGCGCTGCAACTGCAGTGCTTTCGCATCGTCGCCGTTCAATGAATACAGGTAACTCAGCGCGCTGAGCGAGCTGATCGCACCCTGGCTGTCGGCACCTTCCGATTGCCGGTAGTCGTCCAGCGACTGCTGCATCACCGGAATCGCGTCCTGGTACTTGCCCTGCCCGCGCAGCGCGTCGGCGAGGCGCGAACGCGCGGTGGCGATGGCGGCCAGGCCGATGCGCGCTTGCGTGTACGGCGAGCCGGCGAGGATTTCCCTTGCGACGGCCTCGGCCTGCTTCGGTTGGCCCGTGCGCAAGTCGCAGCCGGCGATGGCCAGCAGCAGATGCGTCGCGAGCACGACGTCGCTGGGATGCAGCAGGCCCTGCAGGCGTTCGGCGGCGCGATATTCGAAGAGCGCCTCCTTCACCTGCATGCGCTGGTAGGCGACATCGCCACGGGCCATGTGCGCGCGCAGGGCGATCTCGGACACCACCTTGCGGCGATCGCCCGCCTCCGCATCCGCGCGATCGAGCAACCTGGCGGCCTCGTCGAAGCGCGACAGGTGCGCGTACACCGTCGCAAGTTCGTAATTCGCGAGGATGCTGTGCGGGTCGGCCTTGCCGAAGGTCTGCTCGAGTCCGCGCGCCGCGGCCTGCAACTGCACCGCGGCCTTGGCGTAATCGCCGGTGCTGCGGTACGCGCGGCCGAGCGTCTGGTGCAGGCTCGCGCGCACCAGCGGCTCGCCCTGGAAACGGGTATCGAGACGTTGCGAGGCGGCATCCAGGATCTCGCGCAGGCTGGGGTTGCGTTCGTACCACGCGGGCGAGTTGCCGCCCACGCCCGCGCCGAGCAGGTCCTCGATCAGGAACCGGTTGGCGGCGTCGGCGATCGCGGCCTGGCGCTGGACGTCGGCGCGTGCCATCCGCACCTGCCGAAGTTGCCACAGCGACGCGCCAAGGCCGAGCAGCAGCAACGCGATCGCGGCGATCAGCCACGGCCGGCGCGCACGATTGCGTTCCAGTGCGCGCTCCGCGACGAGTGCGCGCGCATCCGATTCGCGCAGGCGGCGGCGTTCGATCGCGCGCGCGTCGAGTGCGCGCAACCGCTGCGTCAATTGGTCGACGCTGTGCAGGCGCTGCCGTGGATCGCCGCGGGTCGCGGCGGCGATGTCCTCGCGCAGCAGTTCGTCGTCGATCGATTGTTCCCAGCCGGGCGCCAGCGTGCGCCGCAGGTCGCCGGCCAGCATCTGGAACAGCATCAGCCCGAGCGCGTAAACGTCGCTGCCCGTGGAGGGCGGCTGTCCGGCCAGCATTTCCGGCGCGAGATAGGTCAGCGTCACGCCGGAGCTTTCCGGCAGCCCGCCGGTGACGGTCAAGCCCATTGCGGTGATGCCGAGCGCATCGAGTTTCCCCGGCTCCAGCAACCGGCCCGAGCCGAAGTCGGCGACCCGGAATTGCCAGCCGTCGCCGCGCGCCGCGACCAGGACGTTGGCGGGTTTCAGGTCCTTGTGCAGCACGCCGACGCGATGCGCCGCGGCCACGGCGTCCGCGATCTGCAGGAACCACGCCACGCGTTGCGCGGCAGTGGCCTGCGCAAACGCCGGATGTTCGCGGGCCCAGTCGGCGAGGTCGCAGCCGGCGTCCTCGCTCTGCAGCCAGTACGGCGGCGTCTCGAAATTCCAGTCGATCAGGCGCACGAAGTCGTCGCGCTCGCCGAGGCTTTCGCGCAGCACGCGCTGGATCGTGACTTCGCGCTGGAGTGCGGCCAGCCGGCCGGCATCCACCGCGAACTTGTAGATGCGGGTTGCGCCGGTCTTGGCGTGCTGCACGCGCCAGACCGAACCGCCGGCGGCGGGGTCGAGGCATTCGCGCAGGATGAAGTGTTCGCGACCCGGAACGGCCTGCCCCGCCTTCAGGGCGAACGCCGCGGGCACGTGCCGGCCGGCGACGATGCGTTCGACCGGTCCGCGCAGGCGATAGCCGACCCGCGGCACGTTGACGATGCGGCTGCCCGCGTTGCTTCCCAGCGCCTTGCGCAGTTTGGCCACGGCGTTGGCGAGCACGTTGTCCACGGTGGGCCGCCCTTCCCACACCGTGTCGAACAATTCCCCACGCGGCACGACTTCGTCCGCGCGCCGGAGCAGCAAGGCCAGCACCTGCAGCGGCCGCTGTTCGAGCTCGACTTCCCCGCCCGCCAAGCGCAGCGACATGCGCGCTTCGTCGAACTCGGCGTCCTCGAAGCGGTAGCGGTATAGCGGGACACTCGGTTGCGCGGCGGAATCCATGGCACCCCCTTGGCGTGATTCTGCACCATCACGCGGCCGCCGGCATGCATCGACGCCTTTTGCGGCGGTGCCGTTAGTGATCCGTTAGACGCCCGTGACGACTTGCCGGCCGCCATGGCTTCCAATGTGGCCGTCGCGGTATCGCCGCCCGTCCGCAAGGCCAAGGAGGTTCGACATGCGTTCTCGGCAATTTGCGTTGGCGTCGCTCGGCCTGGTGGCCACCCTGGGCCTCGCCGGCTGCGGCGGCACCTGGGTGGACGCCGACAGCAGCGGCTGCAGCGCGTCCGACGTCAAGCAGATGATGGCCGACGGTCCGCACGGCATGTCGGAAATGATGGGTACCGGCATCTGCAAGGCCCACGGCATGGACCGGTTCGCCGGCAAGTGGCGTTGCAAGGGCCACACGCTGCAGGTTGCCTGCAAGTAATGCGCACGACGACGCGGGCCGCCTTCGCCCGCGCCGCCGACTTTCGTGGAGGCATCGATCGAGGAGACGGGCATGTTCGGGGTACTGGTGGGTCTGGCCTGCATCGCGGGTGTGGTGGTGATGATGGTGAAGATGTACAAGTCCTACACGTGGCACAACCAGGGCGTGGGCGAACGCAGCGCGCGCGCCGAATACGCCCGCGTCCAGCGCGAACAGCCCGAAAGCGCGGAAGCCCGCCTGAGCGAGCCCGAGTTCGTGCAGCAGTACGTCGCCGCGCGGCCGGGTTTCGCGCGCTACATCATCATCGCGCTGCTGCTGACGTTCATCGGCATACCGGCGGCGTGCACGCTGGGCGTGGTCGGCTCGCTGCATTGATGCCGACGGGAGGCGCGTCATGAAGATCGGAAAACGCATGAGTTGCTTGTTCGCATTGATCGTCCTGGCCACGGGGTCGACCGCTGCGGCCCCTGCCGGCCCGCGCAAGATCGATTTCGACAAGGACGCGACCAAGCCGACGCCGGCGCAGGACGCCGCGATCCGGCGCGCAGCGGCCAGCGACATCAGGGACTTCAACCATCCCGGCCAAGGCGGCTACCACGTGGTCCTGGCCGACCTCAACGACGACGGCCTTCCCGACCTGCTGGTCCAGTACGACGACGGGGCGTTTTGCGGCTCGTCCGGTTGCAGCGGGGTGATCGTGATGGCGACCTCACGCGGCTATGCGCGCACGACGATCGGCTTGCCGAACTTCGGCGGGAACCTGGAGGTACTGGCGGCGACCCACCACGGCATGCACGACCTGCAGTTCAACGGCGACAGCCCGATCTGGCGCTGGAATGGCCGTGCCTACGCCATCGCCAAGGCCGACCAGCCGGGCGCGGATGCACCCGCGTGGCAAACCCGCAACGCAGCCGATCGCACGCTGGCGATGGCGGTGCCGACCGATTCGGTGATCAAGACCTTGAGCGTGTTCTGCAACCAGGGCAAGCCGGTGCTGGCGATGCTGGTGAAGGCGCGTCCGCCCGCCGGATCGGTGACCTTGACCTTCGTGTTCCGCGGCTGGACGGTGAACGTGCCGATGGGCCAGGGCAATCGCGACGGCTCGCTGTGGCTGGCCGACCTGTCGCGTTCCGACTTGCCGCAGTGGCTGGCGCATCGCGGCAGGACGCGTACCACGCAGAAACTGGCGCGCCTCGCCGACATGGCCTACCTGCGCATCAACGGCGGATTGCAGGGACAGGTTTCGTTGAAGAATTCGACGGCGTCGACCGAATCCGCGCTGGGCAGTTGTTATCGCTACTGATCCGTTCCGCGCCGCCGCCGGCATGGATACGCACGACCCTCGCTGCACGCAACGGCAAGCGTCATTTCATTCCAAACGGAGAACAAACATGAACATCCGGAGCAAATTGCTGGCACCCATCCTCGCCACGTTGTTGCTGGCCGCCTGCGGCGGCGGCATCAGTGGCACCTATCAAGGCGGATTCGGTTCGATCAAGTTCGAATCGGGCAAGGCATACGCCACCTTGATGGGCGTCACCAGTCAACTGGATTACAGCACCGACGGCGACAAGATCATCCTGAAGTCACCCAAGGGCAATCTGGTGCTGACCCGCAACAAGGACGGTTCGATCAACTCTCCATGGGGCACGATGACGAAGCAAGACTAGCGTCCGGGGGAGGGAGGGTGGCGCGCGGGGCACAAGGCTCCGCGCGCCCTTTTCCGTTTACTGCCTGAGCAACGCGGTCAGGTGGTCGAGCTGGGCACGGTAACCGTCCAGCACGTGTGCAGTGACCACCGCGTATTTGTCGGCGCGGTTCCAGTCACGCATGTCCAGCGCCTCGTGTACCGCCGGGATGGTCTTGGGCGCATAACCCGTCAATTCGCCCGGTGCCTGGATCATGTTGCGGTACCACGGGCGACCCGGCAGGCCTTGCGCATCCAGCAGGCGTTGTTCCATGGTGCCCATCAACTGGTTGACCTGGGCGAGCTGCGCGGGCGGGATATCCAGACCCTTGGCGGCGCGCGCATCGTAAGCCTTTTCATAGGCTTGCGCGCTTTCCTTCAACTTCTTTGCCGCCGTGTCGAGCGGCGCCAGATCGACCTTCGGCACATCCGACAGGCGCTCCGGCGGCGCCAGCGGATGCAATGGATCGGAGGCCAGCTTGTACGCGCCCGCATCCAATAGCTTGTGTTGCGCCCCGGCCGCCTTGCGTTCGTTGGCGACCTGCTCGTGCAGTTGCTTCACATAGCGGTCCAGCGTGCTGCTGAAGTCGCCGAAGCGCATCGGCAACACCTCCGCATCGGCGGCGCGCATCACGATGTGCCCGGCCACCTCGGCCAGCGCGACCTCGTACTTGAAGCCCGGATCGCCGAAGCGGTCGTAGTGATCGAACGAGTCATAGCGCGAGTGGTACACGCCGCCCTGGTTGGCTTCGCCGCCGAACCCGAGATCCAGCGTCGCGATGCCGACGTGCTGCAGGAAGGCGCTGTAATCCGAACCCGAGCCCAGCGGCGTGATCGGAATGTCGCCATCGGCGCCAGCCAGCTTCGCGGCCTGCTTGATTTCCGGACTGCCGCCCTTCTCCGCCGCGCTGACATCGATGAACGCCCGCTGGCGGCGCTGCACGCTGACCTGGGTCTCGGGATCGGTCACGCCCGCCGTGACCTGATTGACCAGGTGTTGCAACGTATGGCTGCCACCCGCGAACAGGATGCCGCGGCCGTTGGTGTCGGAGTTGACGTACAACACGGCCTTCTGCCGCAGTTCCTTCTCGTGGGTTTCCGCCCACTCGGTGGAACCGAGCAAACCCGGCTCCTCGCCGTCCCAACTGGCATAGACGATGGTGCGCTTCGGCCGCCAGCCCTGCTTGTACAACGTGCCCAGCGCCTTGGCTTCGCCCAGCTCGGTGATCATGCCGGCCAGCGGATCGAACGCGCCGAACACCCAGCCATCGTGGTGGTTGCCGCGCAGCACCCACTGATCGGCTTCGCCGGAACCCGGCAATTTCGCGATCACGTCGTAGATGGGTTTCAAGCTCCAGTCGGACTTGACCAGCATGTGCACCCTGGCCGGGCCGGCGCCGACGTGATAGGTGAACGGCAATGCGCCGCGCCAGCTTTCCGGTGCAACCGGACCGCCCATGGCCTTGAGCAGCGGCGTGGCGTCAACATAGGAAATCGGCAGTACCGGAATCTTCAACAGGGTCTTGGCGTCCTTCAATGACAGGTGCTTGGCACCCGGCACCGAGCCATAGCCCGGCGTGGTCGGATCGCCCGGATACAACTGCATCTTCACGACCGAGCCGCGCTGCACGCCTTCGGCCGGACGCGTCGGACCTTCGGGATAGGTATCGCCGGTGAAGTAACCATCGTTGCGCGGATCGGAATAGATCAGGCAGCCGATCGCGCCATGCTGGTAGGCCAGCTCCGGCTTGAGGCCGCGCCAGCCACCGCCGTAGCGCACGATCACGACCTTGCCCTTGACGCTGACGCCGAGGCGCGCCAGTTCCTTGTAGTCGTCCGGCATGCCGTAGTTGACGTACACCAGTTGCCCGGTGACATCGCCGTCGGCACCGTACACGTTGTAGGGCGGCAGCGCACCCGGCAGCGTCGAGGTGGCATCGCCCTTGATCGGCGGTTCGTGCAGGCTGGCCTTGAAGGTGGTCGGCGCCACCATCTCCACCAGTTCCTGCCTGGGCGTCGGGTACAGCACGTCGAATTGTTCGATGTGCGCGTCCCAGCCCCATTGCTTGAATTGCGCCAGCATCCATTCGGCGTTGACCTTGTCGTGCGGCGAGCCGACCTGGTTGGGTTCGGACGCCATGCGCTTGAGCCAATCGCGCATTTCGCTCGCGCTCAGCAAGGCGTTGAATTTCTGCTCGAGCTGGCGCTCCTGCGATGCGCCATTCGCCGTGAAACCGAGCATGCCCTGCCCGGCCTGCGACGCTGGCGCGGACGGCGTCGCCGCACCGGCCAGACCCGTCAATGACAGGCACGCAAGTGCCACCCCGAACTTCCGCAAAGAAACGGACTTCATTATTGACCCCTCGGTTGGAAGCCGGTCCCCGCGCGACGATTGCCTGCGCATTGCTCCGGCACGAACGCCTCTTTTACACCGGTGCACCGGAATATGCACGGGACAATGGTCACGCCTGCGGACGATGCCGCCAGCCTTCGCGATCACCCACGTCCGGACGGCGCACCCGGAAAACGCTTCGCGCAAAAAGCGATGATCAATCCGAACACCAGCATCGCCAGCAGGTTCTCGACGAACTTCGCGGGTGTGAAGTGGTTGATCCGGTGCCATGCCGAAACCGGCATGACCACATAGTTCATGACCGCGAACACGATGACGCCATAGGCCAGGCCGGCGAGGATCCAGCGCGCCGCCATCCAGCGCAGGCGCATAGCCGCCAGCACGAAGATCGTGGCAATGACCAGCGACATCGCCCATTGCAGCAACAGGCCCAGCCACACGACGCCCACCCCGCCCTGCAACGCGGCGTTGCCCAGCAAACCGCCGGCGATGAAGCGCAGGATGATGCGCGGGTCGAGCATGTTGATCAGCGCCGCCGCGCCGATGTCCACGGTTCCGGCGACCAGCCCGCCGACGAGGATCGCGCAGGCCATGCATGGCCCGATGCCGGATTCACGGTCGTACGTCATGGCAGGTTCCCCACAACATTTTGGTGCAAACGTGGTGTTCCACGAAACGCGGGATGAACAGGCTGGTTTTATTCGCGCCCTGTATGAAATGCGGCTGGTTGGCGCACGGCAGACGTCTTGCTAAGGTGGTGCGCGATCGGCGCCACCACGGCCGAGTATCGCACACCCGTCACGCTTGGCCCGGAACGATGCTGCCCAGCCCGACCCAGCTCCTGCGCAACCGGATCCAGCAACTGCATCGACGCATCGGCGGTCGTCACTGGTTTCCGCATGTGCCACTGGCGATCCTGCTGGGGCTTGGTGGTTTCTGGCTGTTGCGCAACGATCTCGGCCAGCAATGGCAGGCAACCCTGAGCCATCTCGTCAGCGGCGGCGCGGGTCTGCGCCCCGGAATCCTGCCGCCGATCCTGATCGGCACGGGCATGCTGATCATGGCCGTGGGACTGCTGTTCCGTTCGCGGCTGGCCTGGCTGATGGCGCTGCTGCTGGCTGCGACGGCCGCGGTCAGCATGTATTTCGGGCATCAAGTGCACGCCCATCTGTTGCTGGGTTACTTCATCCTGATGCTGGCGTTGCTGGCATTCGCCTGGCGTCAGTTCGACCGCACCAGCGTCACCGCCAGCACCCTGTTCGCGCTCACCTCGGTGATCATGCTGTTGGTCTACGCGACCTTCGGCACGTTCTACCTGGGCGCGGATTTCAAACCCAGGGTCACCGACCTCGTCAGTGCGCTTTATTACGCGATGGTCACGATGAGCACGGTAGGCTATGGCGACATCACGCCGCAGACGACGGAAGCCAAGCTGTTCGCGGTGTCGATCATCGTGCTCGGCGTCGCGGTTTTCGCGACCTCGCTGACCGCGGTGATCGCCCCGCTCGTGACCCGCAGCCTGCAGCGCATCGTCAACCGCAAGGACAAACGCATGCAACGCGAAAACCACTTCGTCGTGATCGGCAAGACCCCCCTCGCGGTAAACACCTGGCGCGAACTCGCGCGGCGCGGCCACCCGGTCACCCGCCTGCTGCGCCAGGAACCGGAGACCGGGATTCCCGACGACGTGGACATGGTGATCGGCGAGCCCAGCGATGCCGACGTGTTGCGCAAGGCCGGCGCCGACAAGGCGCAGGCCGTGCTGGCGATGCTGGACGATGATTCCGAGAATGCCTTCGTGGTGTTGGCGGTGCGCGAACTGTCCGGCAAGGCACGCACCGTGGCTGCGGTCAACGACGCCAACCACCTCGCCCGCGTGCAACTGGTGCAGCCGGATGTGGTGATCGCGCCGCAGATCCTGGGCGGCGAACTCGCGGCGATGTTGCTGACGGGCGAACAGATCAGCGCCGACTTCGTGATGAAGCGGGTGTTCCAGCAATCCGGAAACGCGGACCCGGCCTCCGCGTCCCGTCCGGCCGCCTGAAGCGGGCGCCGGCTTTTCCACCCCGACGAGGCAAAAGGTTTCTTCGTGATGCACGACTGGCTTTTTCATGGTCACTGGTTGGGCAATCCCGTGCTCGCATGGGTCGTCGCCGGTGCGTGTGCGCTGGTTGGCTACCTGATTGCGCACAGCGTCGCCCTGTTTCTGAAAGCGCGGTTGACCAAACTGGCCGATCGCACGCGGCGTCCGGGCGTGTATGCCGCCGCGGCCGTGGCGGCCGCCACGCGCGGATGGTTGTTGCTGCTGATCGCCATTGCCGTCGCGCTCGACTTCCTGCGATTCGGCAGCCACGATGCAGGCGTCCATGTGCCCGGAAACTGGACGGTGCAGGACTGGCTGCACCTGCTTACCTATGCGTTGATCGGTATCCAGGTTGCGCTGTGGGTCATCGCGTTGCTGGTATCGCTGCTGCGCAGGTCCGCGGAACGGAGCGATTCACACCCCGTCAATCCGGTGATGCTGGGTGTCCTGACGTGGGTGGTGCAATTTCTCGTCTGGGTCACCCTGGCGCTGGCGCTGTTGGCGGCGGGCGACGTCAACATCACCGCGTTCGTGGCCAGCCTCGGCGTCGGCGGCGTCGCCGTGGCACTGGCCCTGCAGAACGTGCTGGGCGATCTGTTCGCGTCGATCGCGATCGGATTGGACAAACCCTTCGAGGTCGGCGAGTTCATCGCGTTCGGCACGGACATGGGCACCGTCACCAAGGTCGGCATCAAGTCCACCCGCCTGCAGTCGCTTTCGGGCGAGGAGCTGGCGATCTCCAATTCCGTGCTCTTGAAGAACCTGATCCACAACTACTCGCGCATGCGCGAGCGCCGCGTGGTGTTCGACTTCCGTCTGCCGTTCGACACGCCGCGCGACAAGATTCCCGAAATCGTCGCACGCGTGCGCGGCTTCATCGAAAAGGACAAACGCACCCGCTTCGATCGCGGCGCGCTCTCGGGTTTCGGTGAATACGGGCTGGATTTCGAGTTCGTCTATTACGTGCTGGATCCGGGCTACAACGTGTTCGTCGAAATCCAGCAGCGCATCAACCTGGACATGCTGGACGCATGGAATGAACTCGACATCGAGTTCGCGGTACCCGCACGCAAGTTGCACGCGAAGCCGACGAATGGTGCTGCCATCGTGCAGGTTTCCGGCACGAGCCAGTGACCGGGAACGCGCAGCCGGCACTGTTGCGTCACGAGAAGACAAATGACGCCGCCGTACACGCGCCAGGCGCCTCGTCGTGACTGTTTGTACACATCGCCTGTCGATAATCGACTGTACTGCCATTCCGTCAGGTGATTCAGGGCTCATCGCGACGTGTCGCAGATGGAGGCCGACATGGGCAAGACCGCCAACATTTCCGCATTGGGTTACGCGGCTTTCGCGCTGACGCTGTGGCTGGTCAGCATGGAACCGGCGGGTTGGTTCGAGCAGTCGGGTTCGACACTCGCACCGTTGCTGTTCGTGCAAACCGGCGACGTCTTGCTGCCGCTGGTTGTCATCGTGCTGGGCGGTTGCGTGCTGACGCTAGCGGGGTTGGGCCAGTGGCTGCGCGGACGCGCCCTGGACGCATTCGTCTTCATTGCTTTCGCCGGTTACTGGTGGATCGCCGCGCTCGCCCAGTACTGGGTGAGCGCGGGGGCTTATGGACCGACCCCGGGTTTTCTCGGCTGGTACTACATCGTGTGGGCACTGCTGGCCTTCTGCATCTGGCTGGCGGCGTGCCGGAACGGTGTCGCCCGCATGCTGTTCACGGCGGGTCTGTGCCTGATGTTGCTGGCCTTCGCGCTCGCCAGCTGGACCTACGCCACTGCCTTCACGGTGCTGGGCGGATACATCGGACTGGTCACCGCCGTGCTGGGCATCTATATCTGCGCCGCGGAGATCATCAACGAAGTCCACGGTGGCGACGTGCTGCCACTCGGGAATTCCAACGAGAGAGAGCGCTCGTCGTGAACTCCCGGCGGCGCTGCGATTGCTGGTGCGGCGCCGCATCCCGTGCTACTTTTGCGGCATGGCATCACCACGCGTCATCAAGAAATACCCGAACCGTCGCCTCTACGACACCCGCGTCTCCAGCTACATCACGCTGGAGGAGGTGCGCCAGCTGGTGCTGTCCGGCGAATCGTTCGAGGTACGCGACGCCAAGACCAACGAAGACCTGACCCGCGCCGTCCTGCTGCAGATCATCGCCGAGCACGAGCAGCACGGCCAGCCGATCTTCTCCACCACGCTGCTGTCGCAGATCATCCGCTTCTACGGCGACGCCATGCAGGGCTTCGTGGGCGGCTATCTGGAGAACAGCCTGAAGGTATTCCTGGAACAGCAGCACAAGTTCCGCGACCAGCTGAACAACCTGCTCGGCCAGACGCCATGGTCCATGCTGAACGAAGTGACCGAGCGCAACCTCGAGCTGTGGCGATCGCTGCAAGGCGGTGCCGCGGCCGACGCGAAAACCCCGCCGACCGACGATCCCGAAGGCGACAAACCGACCCGCAAACGCCGTTGACACTCCGTCCGGCGCTTCGTACCATCGCCCGATTGCTGCGGCGCAACACATGCCGCTACGCGGCAAAGCTTCGCGAAAAGTCGGGCCGGGAAAGGCCGCTTTTGATGTTCGCGACCATGGACACCGCATCAATCAACGAGAGATTCCAATGAGCAAACGTGTGGCCGTCATCACCGGCGGCATCGGCGGGCTGGGCACCGCCATCTGCAAGCAACTCGCGGAAGACGGACGCCAGGTCGTCGCCGCCGATCTCGGCAATCGCGAAGAGCGGCTCGCCGCGTTCCGCGAGGAGACCCGCGAATACAACGGCAGCATCGCGTTCGTGGCGGCCGACGTCTCGAAGTTCGACGACTGCTCCAATCTGGTCGAGCAGATCACCGCCGAATACGGCAGCGTGGATATCGTGGTCAACGCCGCTGGCATCACCCGCGATACCAGCCTCAAGAAGATGAGCCAGGATCAGTGGAACGATCTGATGCACGTCAATCTCGACGGCGTGTTCAACATGTGCCGCCATACCGTGGAAGGCATGACCGGACGCGGCTTCGGCCGCATCGTCAACATCAGTTCCGTGAACGGCCAGACCGGCCAGTTCGGCCAGACCAACTACTCCGCCGCCAAGGCCGGCATGCACGGCTTCACCATGGCGCTGGCCCGCGAAGTCGCGCGCAAGGGCGTGACCGTCAACAGCGTGTCGCCGGGCTACTGCAAGACCGAGATGGTGATGAAGGTGCCGGAGGACATCCGCGCCCAGATCGTCGCCCAGATCCCGGTTGGACGCCTCGGCGAACCCACGGAAATCGCACGCACCGTCGCCTTCCTGACGGCCGACGACGCCGGCTTCATCACTGGCGCCAACATCCCGGTCAACGGCGGCTATTTCATGTCGTTCTGAGCAGCGCCCCGTCCCACCTCAGAGGATGCAGCCTGCACCATATACAACTTGACGTTGGCTTGTCCGCTGGGCAACTCGATCGCGGCACCATCGGTGACTCGAATGCCGTTGGCATGACTGTTCGCAGACATGGCTTCACGCAGCGCCGCCGTCAACGCCCGTGTCTGGCGCCACTGTACGACCAACGGCTGTATCACGATCGCGGCGATTGCCAGCGGAACGCATGCTGCAGCTGCCCACACCCAATGTTCGACTTTGCGCGGCATGCGTTCGCCACCACCGCGCGAAACAATATGTCGCTGCAATCGCGTCAAGCCACCGGCAGGCGGTTGCAAGGTCGGCAATAAATCCTCAAGTTCGCGCATGCTCGATATCTCCAAGTAGCACCCGCAGTCTGGCCATCGCGTGGTGCTTGCGCGATGCCACCGTGCCAGGCGGAACGCCAAGTAGGTTCGCGATTTCCTCGCCCCGCAATCCACTGAACTCCGACAGCAACAGCACGTCGCGTGACACGGAGGGCAATTGGCGCAGCGCCTTGCGCAAGCGTCGCGTGGCCAGAAAGTCCTCTCCCAATGATTCCGGCGCAGGAATGTCGTCGACGGGTGGCTGGTGTCGCCACAGCCGCTTCCAGCGCAGACGGTTTCGAGCCAGGTTCAACGCGGTGGTCCAGATCAGTGCATCAATCGTCGCGTCGTCAACCTTGGCACGACGCTCCCAAACCCGGACAAATGCATCGTGGATCAAGTCCTGACAGTCTTCGCGCTGCCACAACAGGCGATACAACACGTTATACAAGGGCCCTTCCAACCGGCGGTAGCTGGCGTATAGCGCATCCTCGCGCAACGTCATCGCCGCGTCTCAATGCGATGTTGGCGCTACACGATCCACGCGGACCACCAAAAGGTTCATCAACGTCGCGTCGGGCGTGTTGGCTGGTTTGGTGGAAGGCGGAGCCTCGGCCAATATGGCGTATTCACCCTGACGAAGCGTGATGGTGGTCTTCAACGCCGAAAATGTCTGGCTTGCTGCAGCTGCAGTCGTATCGGAATAGTCCACCTGCAGCTTGACTCCCGCGTCGGCTATTGTCATGGCGTGGAATCGGAATGAGTGTCCTCGGCTTGTAACCAGGAGTCCATTGCCCAATGACTCATCAGGCTGATCAGGCGCGTCCACCAACGCGGACGTCACGTCTTCCTGGACGAAATGACTCGGGCCCAATGAGCTGCGAACCTGCTTCAAGGCGGGTTCCAACGGATGCAGCGACTCGGCATCCCCGCCTGCGCCAGATTTCGCCTGCACCATCCAGAAACGCACGCGAAGCTGCGCCGATTTAGGCGCGGCCGCCTGAATTTTCGGTGGCGATTTGGCGACGGGTACTTTCGATAGCTCGCCGATGGCGCTACCGATTGAAGGCTGGAGGGCCGCAGGAGCGAGTACCAGAATGGCACCGGGAAAGGGTTGGGTCACGCTCATCTCGGTTTGTGTCTTCATGCCAACGAGGTAGCCACTGCTTTCCAGAACCTTCTTCAAGCTTTCGGATACGGCCTTTGATTGCTCTACCGGCACGCGATAAAGCTTGAGCTGGAAGTCGGGTGCAGTACCTTCGCTGCTGGTCGGAGCATGGCAACCAGCCAACACCACCGCCAGCAAAGCACCGCCCAGAATACGAAATGCAGATTTCATGGCATTGCCCCATGGCCACCTGACGGGCGGCCTTCTACGGTATATACACCCCAGTCCGGATTTTCTTCACATCGACCCGTCAATGATTCGTGCGTCCCGGGGATCGGTCGCAGGCAGATGGGCTTCTACAGGGCATCGAGACGGGCGCGCAACGTATCCAGCCGCAAATCGGCGTGTGCGCCGGGCGAGGTGCGCGCGGCGAGGCTTTGTTCCGGCGTGCGGCCTTGCCCCGTCTCGTTCGCCGCCGCTGCGGCGGCTCGATAGGCATCGCGAAACGGCACGCCCGCCGCGGCCTGTTCGATCGCCACGTCGGTTGCGTACATCGCGGGCTCGATCGCGGCACGCATCGTGCTCTCGTTCCACTGCATCCGATTGAGAAGATCAGGGACCAGCTCCAGTGCCATCAACCCGCGATGCACGCCGTGGAACATGCCGCCCTTGCTGAACTGCAGGTCGCGCTGGTAGCCCGACGGTAGCGAAAGCAATTGTTCGATCTCGGTGCGTGCGGCGGCGACGCTCGCATAGCTCGCGCGCAGCAACTCGATCACATCCGGGTTGCGCTTGTTGGGCATGATCGACGAACCGGTGGTGTACTCGTCCGGGAGCGTGACGAACCCGAACTCGGAGGTGGTGAACAGCGACAGGTCCCAGGCCAGCCGCCGCAAGTCCAGCAATGCAGCGCCGATGGCTTCCAGCACCGCCATCTCGAACTTGCCGCGCGAAAGCTGGGCGTAGGTCGCACTTGCCTGCATGCGCGCGAACCCGAGTGCGCGCGTGGTGTGGTCGCGGTCCAGCTTGAGGTTCACGCCATAGCCGGCCGCACTGCCCAGCGGATTGGCGTCGATCCACTCGCCGGCCTGCCTTGCCCGCCACGCATCGTCGATGAATGCTTCGGCGAAGCCCGCCCACCACATCGACGTGGACGACACCACCGCGCGCTGCAGGTGGGTATAGCCCGGCATCGGGATCGACTCGGCCGCCGCGCGTTCCAGACTTGCCCGTGCGATTGCCTTGCAATGCGCTTCCAGCGTGGCGAGCTTCTCCTTCATCCACAAACGGGTCGCGACCAGGATCTGGTCGTTGCGGCTGCGCCCGGTATGCACTTTGCGTCCGGTGTCGCCGAGGCGTTCGGTCAGGCGTGCCTCGATCGCCGAATGGCCGTCCTCGAAACGGTCGTCCAGTACGAATGTGCCGGCCTGGAAATCACCCGCCAGGACATTGAGTTCACGCTTCAGTGCGGCTGCTTCGCCGGCACCCAGCACACCGATGTTCGTCAGGCCTTCCACGTGCGCCTTGCTCGCGGCGATGTCGTGCAGGAAGAACTCGCGATCCAGCAGCACATCGTCGCCAGCCAGGAAACGCATGATCCGGTCGTCGACCTTGCTGTCGGATTTTTGCCAGAGCAGTTGGGTCATTTGGCTTCTCGCTTTGGATTCGTCATTCCGGCGAAGGCCGGAATCGACTCTCCATCCGTGGCAATGAAATGCCGCCACCCCATGGCCGGGATGACGTTCAGACAGGCATGGCCGCGTATTCGTCCACGCCGATCGCACGATTGATGTTCTGTAGCGCCTGGGTCGCCGCGCCTTTCAGGAGATTGTCGAGTGTCGCCACGACCACCACGCGGCGACCATCGGCGGACAATGCAAACCCGCCGATCTCGGCATGATGCCTGCCCGCGATCCGGCTGACCCAAGGCGGATCATCGACCACGCGCACGAGTTTCTCGCCGGCATAGGCGTCGCGAAAGCGCGCAAGCACCTCGTCCCGTTTCATCGCATCCGACAGGTACAGGTTGGTCGTGACGGTGAGCCCGCGGAAGTGCGGCGCGACGTGCGGCATGAATTCCACCGGGATTCCAAGTCGGAAGGATGCTTCCTTCTCGTGCGTGTGCCCGGTCAGCGAATACGGCATCAGGTTGTCGCGCAGCTTGTCCGGATCGTTCTTGTCCGAGGGCGAGGTGCCGGCGCCGGAGTAGCCCGAAACACCAAAGCAGACCGGCGGCGCGGCCAAGATATCCTTGAGTGGCGCGATGGAAAGCTGCATCGCTGTCGCGTAACAACCGGGGTTGCTGATGCGGCGTTCGCCGCGCCAGGCATCGCGGGTCAGCTCCGGCAGGCCGTAATACCACGCCCGGTCGAAACGGTAATCCGCGGAAAGATCGACGGTAAGGGTTTCCGGTGCGCCGGCATCCAAAGCCGCGACATAGGGCGCGGCCTTGCCGTTGGGCAGCGCAAGGATCACGACGTCCGCACCTTTCGCCGCCGCGATCTGCGGATCGATATCCTCGTAACGCAGCTCGCCCGCGTAGGCATCATTGTGATCGGCAACCCGCTGTCCTTCGAGCTCGCGCGACGAAACGAAGGCCAGTTGCAGCACCGGATGCCGCGTGATCAGGCAGATCAGTTCGGCACCGGTGTGGCCCCGTGCTCCGATGATTCCGATGCTTTTCTTGTCGTGCGTCATGCCGGCGTGTCCAGCAAGGTTGCCTGCCGCCGCGCACAATGCTCGACGCAGCGTGCGATCGTGGTGAAATCGTCGTCGAGTCCGTACCAGAACACCATGAAACGCCCGGTCTTGAAGCAGCCATCCGACTGCTCGTGGTAGAACGCGTTCACGGGATTGCCCAGGCGCGAACGCCAGAACAACCGCGGTGTTTCCGCGCGCATGACCTGCCACACCGCGCGACCCAGGCCTTCACCTTGCGCGTCATCGAGCACCGCGAACTTGTCGAGGTACGGCAAGCCCTGCTCTTTGTCGACATGTTCCATCGTGAGGATCATCGCGGCGCGGTAATTTTCGCTCACGTACACGCGCTGCGGCTGCGTCCGTTCGAAGTAGTCGTGGCTCAACCGCCGTGGTGCAAAACTTGACTCGATCAGCGCACGCATCCGCTCGCGATCGACGCCTTGCCATGACTCGAAACGCAGCACTTTCTCGCCGCGCCGCACCAGCGTGCCGGAGCCCTTGTGGGTGAAAAGTTCACGCGCGAGCTCCGCGGGCCGGGTGATCGATACCGACGAAGCCAGCGGCAGATCGTTCAGCAGGTCGGCGATCTGCTCCAGCTTCAGCCGCATGCCGCCGCTTACCCACGGCTGCGCCATCAGATGCTCGTATTCGGTCGAAAGGTTGATCGAATCGATCACCTTGTCGTCGGGATCAAGCAGGCCTCCGGTGCCGGTCAGGAACACTATCTTGTATGGCTGCAGCACGCGGACCAGTTCATTGGCCGCGAAATCTGCGTTGATATTGAGGATCTGGCCCTCCTCGGTTTCGCCGAGGCTGGCGATGATCGGTATCGATCCGCTGCGCAGGCTGGCATCGATGGGCGCCAGCTCGATGCGCGCAACCCGGCCCACCAGTCCGTAGTTGTCGCGATCCAGCCAGTCCGCCGCGAACACGCCCGACACCACCGACGACGCACGCGTGTCCATCGCGTGCAGTGCATCCACGAGGCGCAGGTTCTGCTGGTGGAACACGCGGCGCACGATGCCGAGCGCCTCCGGCGGCGTCACCCGCAGCCCATTGAAGGTGCGTTTCTCGATCCCGGCCTTGACCAGTTCATCGTCGAGCTGCGGACCGGCGCCATGCACCACGATCGGGGTCAGGCCGACGCGCTGCAGGAAAGTCAACGACGAAGCCAGTTCGCCCAAATCATCACGCAGCACCGCGCCACCGACCTTGACGACGGCAAAACGCCGGGCATCCAGCTGTGAAAACCGCTTGAGGTATTGCTGGACCTCCTTGGCGCTGCCCATCGTCGACAGCAGCCGCACGATGGTCTGGCGTGTATCGATATGCGCGTTCATGCCCACCCACCGTTGACGATGCGATACACGGATTGCGCATAATCTTGCAGCTGCGCAAGCTCCACCCACTCGTCCGCGCTGTGTGCCTGCGCGATGTCGCCGGGCCCGAACACGAACGTGGTGCAGCCTGCACGCGAAAACAGCGCCGCCTCGGTCCAGAAATCGACAGGATCCCCGATCGGGATCCCGAGCTTCCCGGCGAGCGTACGCGCGGCCTGCATGCTTGCCTCGGCCTGCGCATGATCCGCCGGCAGCGGCGATCCGCGAAACGTCTCCTCGAATGCCCCGGGCGCCGGATCGGCCAGCCCGCGCAATCGCTCCAGCAGATCGTCCATGTCCCGCGACGGCGGCGGCCGCATGCCGAAACGGATTTCAGCTTCGGGCGCGATCATGTTGGCCTTGATGCCACCCTCGATGCGGCCGAGGTTGAAACGCACGCCCTTTAGCCCGCCAAAGCCGACGGCCGACTGCGCTTCGGCGAAATCCAGCGCGGCATGGCTCCAGCGCACAGCCTGGTGCAAGGCGCTGTCGGAAGGCCTCTGCTCGACGGATGCGTGCCCCGCGCGCCCCTCGAAGAGCACGCGCACCGACTGGATGCCGCGATGTGCCAGCACGGCCTTGCAGCGTGTGGGCTCGGCCACCAGCACCTTGTCGAACCCATGATCATCGTCCAGGAACGTGTCCACGCAACGCGGGTCGGCGCCCTCCTCATCGGTCGTGAACAGCACCGCCATATCACCGCCGGACGCCCTCGCCACGGCCAGCAACACGGCCGCCGCACCCTTGATATCGCAGGCACCCAGTCCCGTTGCACGGTCAGCCGTGACGCGCAGCTCGAAAGGATCGCGGCTCCACTGCGGCGAGTCCGGAACGGTATCCAGATGCACGTTGAACAGCAGCTTCGGCTTGCCACGCACTGCGAACAGGCTGACGGCGCCCGCGCCGTGATCGATCACCCGCACATCGAAATCGGCAAGCTGTCCGCGCAGGTAATCGAAGATGCCGCCCGTGCCGATCGCACGCGGCGGATTGCGTGTGTCGAACGCGACCAGCGCCCGCAGGTATGCGAGCGTGGCATCGAGTAACCCTTTCATCACCGATTGACCTCGGCCCACAAGGTCGAACTCATGCCGTACAGCTTGATGAAGCCCTCTGCCTCAGCCACGCCCCAGTCCGCGGCTTGCGCGTAGGTGGCCCCCTTGGCATTCAATATGTGTCTGGATGCCACGGCCACGGCGTCCACCTTGCCGCCATGGGTTTCCAGCGTGACTTCGCCTTCCACGCAACGCTGGCTGGAAGCCAGGAATGCTTCCAGGTCGGCCTTGAGCGGATCATGGAAGAAACCCTCGTAGACCAGTTCCACCCATTTGCGCGCGACTGCCGGCTTGAAACGGTTTTGCGGCTTGCTCAGAACCGCTTCTTCCAGTGCGCGGTGCGCGGTCAGCAACGCGACGAGACCCGGCGCCTCGTAAACGATGCGTCCTTTCAGGCCGATCGTGGTGTCGCCGGTGTAAAGCCCGCGGCCGACACCGTAGCGCGAAAACAGTTGGTTCAATCTCGCCAGCAGCATGTGTCCCGCGACGCGTTCGCCATCCAGCGTTTTGGCCTCGCCGTCGACGAATCCGATCTTGATCCGCAGCGGTTCGGAAGGCCACTCGCCGCGCGCCAGGCACCAGCCGCGCGCACCGTCGCCCGGCGCTTCCCAGCGGTCGATCTCGCCGCCCGAAAGGGTCACGCCCAGCAGGTTCTCGTTGATCGTGTAGGCCTGCTGTTTGGCACGCACCGCGAATCCGCGTTGTTCCAGGTACGCCTGCTCGTAGGCACGCACCGCGGTGTGTTCCTTCTGTATTTCGCGGATCGGTGCAACGATTTCGTAATCACCCAGCGCCTTGACCGCGAGGTCGAAGCGCACCTGGTCGTTGCCCATGCCGGTGCAGCCATGCGCGATTGCACGGGTGCCGAGTTCCTGCGCACGCCTGATCGCCGCATCCACGATCAGATAGCGGTCGGACACCAGCAGCGGGTACTGGCCCTGGTAGCCTTCGCCAGCCCATACCAGTGGCTTGACGAAGTGTTCCCACAACGCAGGCCCACCGTCGATGGTGACATGCGATGCCACGCCCAGTTCGTGCGCCCGCGCCTCGATGTACTCGCGCTCTTCGGCACCGACACCGCCGGTGTCGGCGAACACGGTATGCACGGCCCAGCCCTGCGCCTGCAGGTAGGGCACGCAGAAGCTGGTGTCGAGGCCGCCGGAAAATGCTAGAACGATGTCTTGACTCATGGTCTGGTGTTCCAATGACGGTCAGGCGGTTGCGACGACGATGCGCGGCTCGCAACGCACCGGGAAATTGACGGAACTGGCGATGAAGCATGCGTGGTGCGCGTCCTCATGCAGCGATTCGGCTTTCGCGGAATCGCTCGCCGGCGCGATCGTCACCACCGGCCGCAGTACCACTTCGGTGAAATGCCCGCTGTTGCCGGCGGTCTCCATCGTGCCTTCGGCGGCATCGGCGTAAGCCGTCACCACCATGCCCGCGACCGTCGCGAGGTGCAGGTAGGCCAGCATGTGGCAGGTGGACAGCGCCGCCACCAGCATCTCTTCGGGATTGTGCCGGCCGGCGTCTCCACGGAATGCGGGATCGGCGGAACCGGCGATGTCCGGTTTGCCCTCGATCCGGATCACGTGCTCGCGACCGTAGTTGCGGTATCCGTTGGTGCCGCTGCCATGGTTGCCGGTCCATTCCACGGCCACCTGGTAGTGATGCGGGTGCTCGCTCATGTGGATGTCTCCCGTTGTTGTGCCACCAGTTTCGCCATCACCGCCTTCTGCACGTGCAAACGGTTTTCGGCCTCATCGATCGCGATGCAACTCGGCGCATCCATCACCGCATCGGTGGCCTTGACGTTGCGGCGCAGCGGCAGGCAATGGCTGAACACGGCATGGTTGGTCAGCGCCATCTTGGCTTCGTCGACGATGAAGTGCTTGTGCGCGTCGCGTATCGGCTTCTCCGCATCCCAGCGACCGAAATAAGGCAACGCGCCCCAGCTTTTCGCATACACCGCATCGGCGCCGCGATAAGCATCCTCGATGTCGTGCGTCACCCGCAACGAACCGCCGTTTTCACGGGCATTTTGTTCGCCGAAAGCCATGTAGCGTTCGTCGAGCACGTATTCCGGCGTCGGGCACAGCAACGTCACGTCCATGCCCAGCTTTGTCGCGATCAGCAATGCCGAATTGGCCACCGCGGTGTTGAGCGGCTTCGGATGATAGGTCCAGGTCAGCACGTATTTCCGCCGGCGCAATTCGCCCAGATGTTCCTTGAGCGTCAGTGCGTGCGCGAGTTCCTGGCATGGGTGCGTAATGGTTTCCATGTTGATCACCGGCACGCTGGCGTACTGCGCAAATGCCTTGATCACGCGATCCTCGCGATCGACCGCCCAATCCCGGAACTTCGGGAACGCGCGCACGCAGATCAGGTCCACGTAACGCGACAGCACCCGCGCGACCTCGGCGACATGTTCCTCGGCTTCGCCATCCATCGCGTTGCCCACGTCGAATTCGATCGGCCATGCATCCTTGCCCGGCGACAGCACGACAGCATGGCCGCCCAACTGGAACGCCCCCAGTTCGAAGCTGGTACGCGTACGCATCGAGGGATTGAAAAACAACAGCGCCACCGATTTCCCGGCGAGCTGGCTTCCCGCGGGTGAACGCTTGAAGGCGGCGGCCCGATCGAGCAACGCGTCGATCTCGGCACGGCTCCAGTCCTGGGTGGTAATGAAATGTCGAATTGTCACAGTTGTGCTCTTGTGAAAAGTCGACCATGGATGGCCGGTTTGGCTTGTGCACGCATGGATGCGTGCTGAAACAGAACCAACAAAAAACCCGGCACGGGCGGCCGGGTCTCTCGTCGTCAAACTTCAAGCATGCGCACGACTGCCTACCCGGCGGGATGTCGGTATTCCGGTCGGCGCGCACGCGACGTCATCCCGGCTGCCGCTCGGGCGCTGGTAAGGACATCGGGCGATTGGTAGGAGTGTCTGGCCATGGACTGCCAACTAAGCGAGTCGCGGATATTCGCATACTCGCCACGCTGATGCAACGGAACCCGTCTTGCGGCAACTGTCCGACCACCAGGCGCTTCGAATCAAGCACGCCGGCCTCAGCTTGCCATCGGAAACCGGAAGAACGCTTCAATCCGCTGGAGCCACGGTGATCCTGACCCGCAAACGTTCGCCCGGATCATAGGGTAATCGCGACATGTAGATATCGCCACGGTAGCGGTACTCGACGTCGTATCCGACGATCTGCTGCTGGGGCGCGTAGGCCACCGGTTGGCAAACGGTGCGTTGCTCGGTGTAGTCGCGGTCATGGGCCGCCGATACCCGGTTGCCGATGGCACCGCCCGCGACGGCACCGGCCACGGTCGCTGCCTTGCGGCCATCGCCCTTGCCGACCGTGCTGCCGAGCACGCCGCCGACGATCGCGCCCAGCACGGTTCCGCCGGTGTGGTTGTCGTCCCGGCGCGTCACCGTCTGCGGATAGCAATCCTGCTGTGGCGCCTGCGCGACAGGGCCGTAGACGGGATCGACGCGCAGCACTTCGGCCCAACCGTAATGGACATTGACGGCAGGCCCGGGAGGGGGCGGCGGCGGCGGATAACCCTGGGCGTTGGCTGCCATGGCAAACGCAACGAGGAACGAGGCGATGATGGACTTTGACATGTCATGCTCCGACGCCGGCGAATGGGCGCCTGCGTCTACTCTGAAGCTCATTGAAACATCCCCAGCCTGAATAGGTGCTCAAGGAATGCGCGCAACCTGATAAAGTTGTTGGCTTATTTCGCGTGAATCGGCACACCCGATGGCTCTGCGGCTCTACAACTCGCTGACCCGGCGTATCGAAGCATTCCAGCCTGTCGATGCGTCGCGCGTGACCATGTACGTGTGCGGTCCGACCGTTTATCACTACGTCCATATCGGCAACGCGCGGCCCTATGTGGTGTTCGGGCTGCTGGCCCGCCTGCTGCGCAAGCAGTTTGGACGCGAGCACGTTGTCTATGCCCGCAACATCACCGACGTGGACGACAAGATCAATGCGGCAGCCGCGGCCGCGGGGGTGCCGATCAGCGAGATCACCGGGCGCTATGCCAAGGCATTCCACGAAGACATGGCCAAGCTCGGTGCCGATCTGCCCGACATCGAACCCAGGGCCACCGCGCACATCGGCGAGATCATCGCGATGTGCCAGGCGCTGATCGCGAAGGGCTGCGCCTATGTTGCAGAAGGCCACGTGCTATTCGACGTGGCCGGCTTTCCGGAATACGGACGGTTGTCCGGCCGATCGACCGACGACATGATCGCCGGCGCGCGCGTGGAAGTCGCGCCTTACAAGAAGAATCCCGCCGATTTCGTGCTGTGGAAACCGTCCACGCCCGAACTTCCCGGCTGGGACAGTCCGTGGGGCCGCGGCCGTCCCGGCTGGCACATCGAATGTTCCGCCATGGCGGCGGCGCATCTCGGCGACACCATCGACATCCACGCAGGCGGGGTGGACCTGGTGTTTCCGCACCATGAAAACGAAATCGCGCAATCGACCTGCGCGCACGGCGGCAAGACCTTCGCACGATTCTGGCTGCACAACGGCATGCTGACGTTCGAAGGCCGGAAGATGTCCAAGTCGCTCGGCAACGTCCTGCAACTGCACGAATTGCTGCAGCGGCATCCGCCGGAGGTTCTGCGATTCCTGCTGTTGAAGGCCCATTACCGGCAGCCACTGGATTGGTCGGACACGGCACTGCAACAGGCACGCGCAACCCTCGACGGCTGGTACGGTGCGCTGCGCGATCTCGAGGATGTCGACGGACTGCCACTGGATGAGCAGGCCGACTTGTGGAAGCATCACGAAACGCTAAAACAAGTCGAGGATGCGCTATCCAACGACCTCAATACGCCTGAAGCGATGGTTGCAGTGGCGCATTTGGCATCTAAGGCGCGCCAAGATACTCAAGACAAACACACAGGCAAGTCGGCGCTTCTTGCCGGCGGCGCCATGCTGGGCTTGCTGCAGCAGGATCCCGAAGCATGGTTCAAAGGCTCGGTCACAGTGGATTTAAAACCTGGAACGCTTCACTTCAGCGGTGCTCAACCAACCGTGACTACCCTGCCAGACAGTGAACTCATAGATGCCTTAATCGTTAAACGATCAGAAGCCCGCGCTGCAGGGGATTTCAAGCAAGCCGACGCCATCCGCGACGAACTCGCCGCCATCGGCATCGCCATCGAGGACGGCCCGCAGGGCACCCGCTGGAGGGTTGCCAATCCATGAATCAGGACGGCATCCATAACGAGCAACGGGAAATCATCGAGGAATTCGATCTGTTCGATGACTGGACCGGGCGCTATCAGTACCTGATAGATCTCGGCCGCAAGCTGCCGCCGCTGTCCGACGCTGAGAGGATCGACGCCAACAAAGTCGACGGCTGCCAGTCGCAGGTCTGGATCGTGGTCTCCGGCAACGCCGAACGCCTTGACCTGCACGCGGCCAGCGATTCCGCGATCGTGTCGGGACTGGTCGCGTTGTTGTTGCGGGTTTACTCGGGACACAGTGCGCGCGAGATCATGGACACCGATCCATCATTCATCAATGCCATCGGGCTGGGCAAGCACCTGTCGCCGACCCGTTCGAATGGGCTTGCTGCGATGGTGAAAGCCATCAAGGCCCACGCGAAACGCGCAATTGCAAGGCAATCTTGACCAAACCGAGCGACCGTTTGCCCCATCGACCTTTAGAACCGAGGCATGGCCGGACTTCCTAACCGCAATGCCCGGGATCTTGTCGATTTCCAGACCGGCGGCCGGAACACCCTCGCATCCGCCCTTCATTGTGCGCCGCATTTGGTTATAGTGTTGCCGCATCCCCGGGGATACATTTCGCATGATGGACGAGCACACCTACCGGACCATTACCGACTGGCAGCAACTCGACCCTGTCGATGGCGAAGCCATACGCGCGTTCTGGCTGCGCGAGCAGGCGAATGTGGAAGGAGAGGAAGCCACGCGTCGCCTCAATCAGGTGGTGGCACATGTCGTGGACGAAAACGGCAACATTGCAGCCGTGGCCACGGTCACGCCCAAAATACTGCCACGCCTTGGCCAACCCATGTACTACTATCGTTGTTTCGTGGGTGAAGCGTGGCGCTCCAGCAAGCTGATCCGCCCCTTGCTACGCCACACCCAGAAAGTGCTTGAGGGCTATGCACGCAAACACGACTATCCCTGCATCGGCATCCTGCTGGAGCTCGAAAACGAAGGCTTTGCCGACACCATGCGCTGGGCTCATTGGGCCGGCGTCGGTTTCTCCTACATCGGCATCAGTCCACGTGGCCTGGACCTGCGTGTTTGGTATTTCCGTGGTGCCCGCCTGAAGACTCCCGAACAGTTGGCGGATTTGCGCCGAGCCGCGCGCAGTTCTTCCGCACGAGATTGATCGCCCCGCTTTGCCGCGGCGATCCGCGATTCAAGCGATTGCACCCGTTTTTTTCGCTATCTTTGGCTCCATACAAAACCGCACCGGACTTGCGCCCGGTGCGGTCGTTTTGTTGCTGGCTTCCAAAGACCGGTCGATCCATCAACCGGCCCCGGATAGGTCAATCCGACGGCGCCAGGATCGCTGCCGCACGGCCCACGTCGAAGCTGCCCAGACCCGTGGCCCAGTCCCAACCCGGCTTGGCGATGTAGCCGCGGTTGTTGCCGGCACGCACGTCATGCAGCGCCGAAGACGGCAACGTGTACAGGTTCGGGGCCGCAAACCCGAGACCGGGATTGCCTTCCAGAATCCGCGCCCACGAACCCGCGAACAACGGTGCGGCCAGACTGGTGCCGCCGACGGCGTAGTAATTACCCTGCAACAGGACGTACTCGCCCGAGCTCGGGTTGGCATCCATCGCCACGTCCGGACCGCGCATGCCCGCATAGGTGCCATAGGTCAGCGGCGACTGCCAGTCCTGCGCCATCTCGAACGAGCTGGGGCTGCCGCCCGCACCGAGCCACACGTTCTCGCGCGCCCAGGTGGTCGATGACGCACGCAGGGTGGTACCGCTGACCGCAACCACCCAAGGCGAACTGGCCGGGTAGCTGGCCGAATCCATCTGTCCGTCGTAGCATTCATCCGCCCCGGAATCACCAGTCGAAATGGTAAACGTCTGTCCCTGTGCCGCGGCAACCTGGAACAGCGCATCATCGGCCTGCGCCGAACCGTCGCCACCCTGGCCACTGTCCTCGTAGCGCTCGCATTCGCCGAATGATCCATTGATGACCTGCGCCATCGGCTCGCCCGCGGTCGGGGTCACGATCTCGTTCAGGGCATTGGTGATCGAGGCGTTGTAGCCGCCGTACGCGGCATAGAACGTCAGGCTCGCCACGCCACCGCTCATCGCCAGGATGCTCTGGCTGTCCAGCGACCATTCGGTCTCGCCTGCATCGTAGTTCTGGCACGTTGGATCGGTGGTCGAGATCGTGCCCGAGTTGTAGCCGTCGTAGTCCGTGCACACGACCGTGACCGTGCCCGCGCTCAGGCCCGTGTTGGTCATGAAGTCATCCAGGTCGTTGACGGTGTTCTGCATGCTGCCCCAGCCCCACACCGCAGCGTTGACGTCCGTGGCTGCCGGCAGACCCGACGCGCCATAGATGTCAGCGAACTCCTGCGGATAGTGGGCCTGCACCGTGACCCGGTCATACGTGTGCGCCATGTGCACCGTCTGCAAACCCAGCACCGCCTGTACCGTTCCCTGCAAGCTCGCCGGAATGTGGATGGCCGAGCTGTTGGCGAACGCGTTGCGGCCATCTTTGGTCCGCACGTTCACCAGCGAGGTCCGGAACGCCGACTGCACCGCAGCGGCGCTGCCGGTCGCATTCACGATCATCCGGTTCGGTGCAATGCTGACCTTGGTGAACCCTGCATTCCGCAGATAACTGGCTACCGCCTGCGCCTGCGCCTGGGTCGGCAGGTGGTTCTGCAATTGCGCCTTGCTCATCACCCGCGGACCGGCACCGGCATGGGCGGCCGCAATGGCGGCCTTCATGCCCGCGTCGTCCCGCAAGTGAAGCACCACCGAGACGTGAATCGGCTTGCTCAACGCCACCGCACCCTGCACCGCGTCGCCGCGGTTGAGCAACGTGGCCTTGGTCAGCACGCTGAAGTTGGCACGAGCCGAAGCGGCGGGTGCCGTGGCCACCGGCGCATTCCCCCGCAAGAGTCGCGTCGTTGCACTGCGTCCACCGAACTGTGCGCCGGCCGGTGCGGCGGCAACCGCCATGCCAGTCACGCCCAAGGCGCTGACAACGGCGACTGAAAGAATCCGGCTACGCAAATCTGCACGATTTTTGAACATGATGTTTCCTCTCCACGGGTTGTAGGGCATCGCAATCGATGCGTTCTTCACTGCTGGTCTATCGAATATGCAATTCCGTTCATTTCTTTCAGTCGCATCCTGTTCGCGCCTTCCCTGCACTTTCAACTCATCACCGACAATCCGCGCGACTGAAACATTGATTGTCCGCTTGTCGCCGGAATGGAGTGAGTACATCCATGTACCCACCGCGACCATTCCGAACGGTTTCTACCTCTTACCAACTGAAGCCCACACCGACGCCTCCAGAGGTTTCCCCGCCGCCGGAGGAAACACCAGCGGAGAAGCTTGCTTTCTGGTTCGAGAACATGTGCTGATAACCGATCGAACCGGCTTGCTTGCCGCCGTACGTGCCAAGGCCCACACCTATGCGGTTGTCACCGGAGAGGCCGGCCGTGTTGATGGCCATCTGGGTCGAAGCGGCCGACATCGCGCCCAAGGTGTCGATGCGCTTGTTCTGCTGCTGGAACTCCAGGTTCACCTGATTCTGGAACTGGCTGAACTGGTCCGTCGTCACGTAACCGGTCAGTGCCTGATCGGTATATGCATTGGCTGCACTCAACGTCTGAGCGTTCGCCGCATCCGTGTACGTGTTGGCCGATTTCAGCGCCTCCTGCGTCTGCTGGTCGGTGTACTGGTTGGCTTGCGTCACCGCCGCCTGCTGCGAACTGGTGTCCGCCGGCGCAGCCGGTACCGGGCTGTCGGCCCCGGCCTGAGCCACAGTCGTGCCACTACCCGATGAAGTCGGGGCAGACGCCGCGGAACCGGAACCCACGCTCGCCACCGTCGTCGGTGCACCGCTACCTCCCACGGAACTGGCAGTAGCTTGCCCCGACGTAGCCGTACTTGCCGTCTCAGCCGCAGCCGCGGAAGCCGTTGCCGTGCCCGACGACTGGTTCAGCGAAGCCATTTCCTTGTTCAACGCATCGATCTCGGTCGACAACTGTGCGATCACGCTGCTGGTGGAGTAGTTGTTCTGCAGGTACCCCAGCGTCACCGCATCGTGCGCATTGACCGGATCGGCCACGTTCACGACCCGACGGTAGTTGCCTGCCGCACCCACCGAGAACGTGTTGACCATGTCGGCCACCGAGTTCCAGCCCACCGCCACCGAATTGTTGGCCGTGGCCTGCGCCCCGAAGCCCATCGCCACCGAACCCGTACCGCTCGCCATGGCCGAGCCGCCTACGGCCGTCGCACCGACACCACTGGCATTGGCTTCGCCGCCGATCGCCGTCGCACTGGTGGCCGTGGCCTGCGAGGCCGAGCCGATGGCCACCGTCAAACCGGCGGAAGCAGTCGCCTCCTCGTTCGGTTGGATGATGCCGTCGCCATTGAGATCGATGGCGCCGCCGATGGCGGTACTGTTGCTGCCACTGGCGTTGGAACTGGAGCCCAGCGCAAAGGCCTGGACGCCCGCAGCGACGGACTTGTACCCGACCGCTACCGCCTTCTTGCCACTGGCGTAGGCATCGGCACCCAAGGCGGTGCTGTAATTGCCTGCGGCGGCGGCGAGGGTGCCGAACGCGGATGCTTTGTACCCGCCCGCGTAGGACGCACCACCCACTGACGTGCTGTAGTCTCCCAGCGCACTGGCGTAACTGCCGAACGCCGAGGCCGCGAAACCGCTTGCGTAGGCCCCGCTGCCATGCGCCGTGCTGTAGTCGCCGATCGCCTGCGCATTCCTGCCTGTCGCGGTGGAACTGTAGCCGCTGGCCGTGGACGCATACCCATTGGCGACGCTGTAGTCGCCCGAGGCCGACGCCAACGGACCCGACGCCGTGGCGTGCGCGCCGCTGGCCGATGCGTCATCCGTCCCATTGGCCGGCCCATTGGCCTTGAAGTACGGCGAGCTTCCACCCAGACCCACTGCCTGATCCAGCTGGGCCACATTCACCGCATCGGTGCCCGCGGTGCCCGCGGCCACGTTGGTGATCTGGCGTTCCGCACCCGGTGCACCCACCGACACGCTGTCGGCACGATCCACCACCGAACCCGCGCCCAGCGCCACGCTGTTCATGTAACCCGCCGTATAGGCACCGTTGCCGATCGCGACAGCGTTGGTCGCATCCGCAACCGCGTTCTTGCCCACCGCCACGCTGTAGTCGCCCAGCGCATTGGCCGTGTCACCCAACGCCGTCGACGAGTACCCTTGCGCCACCGCAAACGGGCCCACCGCCGTGCCGTAGTCGCCACTGGCCAGGCTCGTGTTGCCGATCGCGATCGACGAGGCACCCTGCGCATAGGCATTGGCACCAATCGCCGTGCTCGAATAACCCTGCGCACTCGCAAAGTATCCGATCGCCGTCGAGTTCGTCGCGTTGTATCCCGTGCTCGCACGGAAGCCTTCCGCAATCGAGTGGTCACCGCCCGCATACGCGTCCGCGCCCAGCGCCGTCGAGATATACCCGAACGCCTTGGCACCGTATCCGATCGCCGTCGCTCCGCCATTCCCGGCCGTCGCGTACTTGCCGATCGCCGTGCTGTAGTTACCGCTCGCCGACGCATACTTGCCCAACGCCGTGCTGAAGTTGCCTCCCGCATACGCCTCCGAACCGATCGCCGTCGAGTACTTGCCGGTTGCAGTCGCGGCCGTGCCCACTGCCGTCGCCAGGTAATTGCTTGCCGTCGCCTGCTGGCCCACCGCCGTCGTCGCCTGGCTCGATGCCACCGCGTCCGTACCGAACGCGTTCGAGTACGGACCCGTCGCCTGTGCGTTGTAGCCCAGCGCATTGTCCGACGTGTTCGTCGCCTGCGCGCTGATGCCCACCGCCGTGCTGTAACGGCCACTCGCCGTGCTGTTGGTACCGATCGCCGTCGTGTACAGGTTGCTCGCCGTCGCGTTCGCGCCCAGCGCCGTGCCTTCCACGCCCGTCACGCTGCTGTTGGCACCAATCGCAATCCCCTGCGTCGGCACACTGCTGTAACCGGTGTAGTAGTTCCCGACCTGACCCGTCGCCGCTACGTACGAGTTCTTGCCGATCGCAATGCCGTTGTCGCTCAGCGCATTGGCCGTGTCGCCCAACGCCACCGACGAGTACCCTTGCGCCACCGCAAACGGGCCCACCGCCGTGCTGTAGTCGCCCGTCGCCAGGCTGGTGTTGCCGATCGCAATCGACGAAGCGCCCATGGCCGACGCGTTCGGACCCAGCGCCGTGCTGGCGTAACCCTGCGCACTCGCAAAGTATCCGATCGCCGTCGAGTTCGTCGCGTAGTAGCCCGTGCTCGCACGGAAGCCTTCCGCAATCGAGTGGTCACCGCCCGCATACGCGTCCGCGCCCAGCGCCGTCGAGATATACCCGAACGCCTTGGCACCGTATCCGATCGCCGTCGCTCCGCCATTCCCGGCCGTCGCGTACTTGCCGATCGCCGTGCTGTAGTTACCGCTCGCCGACGCATACTTGCCCAACGCCGTGCTGAAGTTGCCTCCCGCATACGCCTCCGAACCGATCGCCGTCGAGTACTTGCCGGTTGCAGTCGCGGCCGTGCCCACTGCCGTCGCCAGGTAATTGCTTGCCGTCGCCTGCTGGCCCACCGCCGTCGTCGCCTGGCTCGATGCCACCGCGTCCGTACCGAACGCGTTCGAGTACGGACCCGTCGCCTGTGCGTTGTAGCCCAGCGCATTGTCCGACGTGTTCGTCGCCTGCGCGCTGATGCCCACCGCCGTGCTGTAACGGCCACTCGCCGTGCTGTTGGTACCGATCGCCGTCGTGTACAGGTTGCTCGCCGTCGCGTTCGCGCCCAGCGCCGTGCCTTCCACGCCCGTCACGCTGCTGTTGGCACCAATCGCAATCCCCTGCGTCGGCACACTGCTGTAACCGGTGTAGTAGTTCCCGACCTGACCCGTCGCCGCTACGTACGAGTTCTTGCCGATCGCAATGCCGTTGTCGCTCAGCGCATTGGCCGTGTCGCCCAACGCCACCGACGAGTACCCTTGCGCCACCGCAAACGGGCCCACCGCCGTGCTGTAGTCGCCCGTCGCCAGGCTGGTGTTGCCGATCGCAATCGATGAGTCGCCCTGCGCCGTTGCGTGCGAACCAAGCGCCGTGCCGGCGTAGCCGGCCGCATAAGCTTGATTGCCGATCGCTGCCGAATAGTCGCCAACCGCGGCTGCGTAATTGCCCACCGCCAAGCTGGCAAAACCAGATGTATACGCGACGTTGCCGATTGCAGCACTGTAACCACCGGAAGCCACGGAATAATTGCCCAGGGCCGTGCTGGACCCGCCAGTCGCCTCTGCGCCCGCACCAAACGCCGACGCAAAATCACCACTCGCCACAGAATATTTGCCGACCGCAGTACTCACCTGCCCGGAGGCCGTGGCCAACCCGCCAACTGCCGTGCTGCGACTGGCCGTCGCCATGGCGCCATTGCCCAACGCCGTGCTGTACTTGTCGGTCGCCTGCGCACCGCGGCCAATCGCCGTTGCATACTTGCCGGTCGCGACGGCACCCTGCCCGATCGCGATGTTGCCACCGTAATAACTGCCCGCGTAGGCACCTGTACCGATCGCGATGTTGTTGCCGTAGCTGCCGCCGGTGGCAGCTCCATTGCCCATCGAAATATCGTTGGTGCCGAGCGCACTCGCGCTATTGCCGAACGCCATCGAGTAGTCGCCCAGCGCCGCGGAACCATAACCCACGGCCGTGGCATTCAGGCCGCCGGCCGTGCTGCTCTGGCCAATCGCGGTGCTGCCGTCACCCGAAGCATAGGCGTTGTCGCCGAACGCACTCGAACTCACGCCACTTGCCGTGGATGCGTAACCATTGGCAACGCTGTAGTCGCCCGAGGCCGTCGCCAATGGACCAGAAGCTGTCGAATGGGCACCACTGGCCACTGCATCGTCAGAACCATCAGCAGGACCATTCGCCTTGAAATAATGCGAAGTGTCGGCTGCCGCGCCGTAGTTGGTGGCGGCATTCAATTGCGCCAAGTTGACTGCATCGGTGCCCGCGGTGCCCGGCGCCACGTTGACGATGCGCCGTTCGCTGCCGACTGCGCCAACGGATACCGTATTGGCCTGATCCGCGACCGAACCCGCACCCAGCGCCACGCTGTTGTCGGCACCGGCGTAGGCGTTCTTGCCCACCGCCACGCTGTAGTCGCCCAGCGCATTGGCCGTGTCACCCAACGCCGTCGACGAGTACCCTTGCGCCACCGCAAACGGGCCCACCGCCGTGCCGTAGTCGCCACTGGCCAGGCTCGTGTTGCCGATCGCGATCGACGAGGCACCCTGCGCATAGGCATTGGCACCAATCGCCGTGCTCGAATAACCCTGCGCACTCGCAAAGTATCCGATCGCCGTCGAGTTCGTCGCGTTGTATCCCGTGCTCGCACGGAAGCCTTCCGCAATCGAGTGGTCACCGCCCGCATACGCGTCCGCGCCCAGCGCCGTCGAGATATACCCGAACGCCTTGGCACCGTATCCGATCGCCGTCGCTCCGCCATTCCCGGCCGTCGCGTACTTGCCGATCGCCGTGCTGTAGTTACCGCTCGCCGACGCATACTTGCCCAACGCCGTGCTGAAGTTGCCTCCCGCATACGCCTCCGAACCGATCGCCGTCGAGTACTTGCCGGTTGCAGTCGCGGCCGTGCCCACTGCCGTCGCCAGGTAATTGCTTGCCGTCGCCTGCTGGCCCACCGCCGTCGTCGCCTGGCTCGATGCCACCGCGTCCGTACCGAACGCGTTCGAGTACGGACCCGTCGCCTGTGCGTTGTAGCCCAGCGCATTGTCCGACGTGTTCGTCGCCTGCGCGCTGATGCCCACCGCCGTGCTGTAACGGCCACTCGCCGTGCTGTTGGTACCGATCGCCGTCGTGTACAGGTTGCTCGCCGTCGCGTTCGCGCCCAGCGCCGTGCCTTCCACGCCCGTCACGCTGCTGTTGGCACCAATCGCAATCCCCTGCGTCGGCACACTGCTGTAACCGGTGTAGTAGTTCCCGACCTGACCCGTCGCCGCTACGTACGAGTTCTTGCCGATCGCAATGCCGTTGTCGCTCAGCGCATTGGCCGTGTCGCCCAACGCCACCGACGAGTACCCTTGCGCCACCGCAAACGGGCCCACCGCCGTGCTGTAGTCGCCCGTCGCCAGGCTGGTGTTGCCGATCGCAATCGACGAAGCGCCCATGGCCGACGCGTTCGGACCCAGCGCCGTGCTTGCGTAACCCTGCGCACTCGCAAAGTATCCGATCGCCGTCGAGTTCGTCGCGTTGTATCCCGTGCTCGCACGGAAGCCTTCCGCAATCGAGTGGTCACCACCCGCATACGCGTCCGCGCCCAGCGCCGTCGAGATATACCCGAACGCCTTGGCACCGTATCCGATCGCCGTCGCTCCGCCATTCCCGGCCGTCGCGTACTTGCCGATCGCCGTGCTGTAGTTACCGCTCGCCGACGCATACTTGCCCAACGCCGTGCTGAAGTTGCCTCCCGCATACGCCTCCGAACCGATCGCCGTCGAGTACTTGCCGGTTGCAGTCGCGGCCGTGCCCACTGCCGTCGCCAGGTAATTGCTTGCCGTCGCCTGCTGGCCCACCGCCGTCGTCGCCTGGCTCGATGCCACCGCGTCCGTACCGAACGCGTTCGAGTAGTACCCCGTCGCCTGCGCGTTGTAGCCCAGCGCATTCGCCGAGGTCGCCGTCGCCTGCGCGTTGATGCCCACCGCCGTGCTGTAGCGGCCGCTCGCCATGCTGTTGGTGCCGAGTGCCGTCGTGTACAGATTGCTCGCCGTCGCGTTCGCGCCCAGCGCCGTGCCTTCCACGCCCGTCACGCTGCTGTTGGCACCAATCGCAATCCCCTGCGTCGGCACACTGCTGTAACCGGTGTAGTAGTTCCCGACCTGACCCGTCGCCGCTACGTACGAGTTCTTGCCGATCGCAATGCCGTTGTCGCTCAGCGCATTGGCCGTGTCGCCCAACGCCACCGACGAGTACCCTTGCGCCACCGCAAACGGTCCCACCGCCGTGCTGTAGTCGCCCGTCGCCAGGCTGGTGTTGCCGATCGCAATCGACGAGTCACCCTGGGCCAGCGTGTTGCTGCCGAACGCCGCACTCGAATAACCCTGTGCAGCCGTGTTGTAACCGACCGCAATGCTGTTGTTTGCCGATGCCGATGCAAACACCCCTTCGGCGATCGAGCCGAATCCGCCCGCGTAGGCATCCACACCCAGCGCCGTGCTGGCCGTGCCGGTCGCATGCGCACCATAGCCAAACGCCGAACTGGCTTCTCCGCTCGCCGACGCGTACTTGCCGATCGCCGTGCTGTAGTTGCCGCTCGCCGACGCGTACTTGCCCAGCGCTGTCCCGAAGTTGCCCGATGCCACCGCACCCGAGCCCACCGCCGTGCTGTACGTGCCGATGGCCTGCGCATTGGAACCGACCGCCGTGCCGTAATACGTGCCTGCCGTCGCGCCACTGCCGAAGGCCGAGGCGCCCGCGTAGGTCGCACTGGCGCCCGAACCCACCGCCGTCGCCGAGGTGTAGCCGTAGCTGCCGCTGTTCGCCACCGCGCCATTGCCCATCGCAATGTCGCCAGTGCCGTAGGCATGGGCGTCGATGCCTACGGCAGTGCTGTAGTCACCCGCTGCTTGCGCGTTGTTTCCGAATGCTGAAGCACCATAACCACTCGCCATCGAGGATGCGCCGACGGCGCTTGAGTAATCGCCGCTCGCCGTGGAGTTGGAGCCTGCGGCCACAGAGTAAGACCCGGTGGCATTGGCGTCGTCGCTGCCGTCCGCCGGACCGCTGGCGTCGAAGTAATTCGCGTACGAACCAGGATTGCTCACGTTCGGTGCGACCGATCCGGCCTGCAGGTCGGACAACAGGGCATAGTGGGCCTGCAGGTATTCCAGGTTCACCGCCGAGTGCGCGGTCGTGGGATCGGCCACATTGACCAGTTGCCGGTACACGCCGTTGCCACCGAACGACACCGTGTAGGCACCGGTCGCCACCGAGCCGAAGCCAATGGCCACGGAGCTGGTGCCGGAGGCCACAGCCAAGCTGCCGAGCGCGGTTGCACCGGCACCCGTTGCTTGTGACTCGGCGCCGATCGCACTGGCGTTGGTCTGCGTGGCTTGCGAAGCGGAGCCCAGTGCCATCGACAGGCCACCGGTGGCGGCCGTGTACTCACCGGCCGTAATCGTGCCGTCGCCATTCTTGTCGATCGCGCCGCCGATCGCGGTGCTGTTGCTGGCGCTTGCTTTCGAATACGGACCCAACGCAAACGCCTGGGCGCCATTAGCACTGGAATCAAGGCCGATCGCGACGGCCTTCTTTGCGGCGGCATAGGCGTTGTCGCCCAAGGCCACGCTGTAGCTTCCCGCCGCGTTCGCGTACTTGCCCAGCGCGGTGCCGTAAGCGCCGTTGGCATGGGCGAAGTATCCGACGGCAGTGGCCTTGTACCCGCCAGCTGAGGCAAATTCACCCAGCGCAGTGCCACCCTGTTGCGTGACGCTGGAATGTGAACCGATCGCGGTCGCGAAATCGGCAGATGCTGTCGCCCGTGCACCAAGCGCAACACTCCTCTGGCCAGAGGCCTGCGCGTCCGAGCCAAAGGCACTCGACTCCCTGCCGGTGGCCGCCGTGTACTCACCAGGATCGACCGTGCCGTTGCCGTTTGTGTCGTACCAACCACCGATGGCAGTGCTGTAGTCGCCGGACGCCTTCGACGCCCGTCCCAAGGCGCTGCTGCCCTTGCCAAGCGCCTGACTGTACTTGCCCACCGCCGTGCTGCTGGAACCGCTGGCGTTCGCGTACTTGCCCACGGCCGTGCTGTAGTTGCCAGTGGCCTTGGCATCGGGACCACAAGCCATCGCGCCAGAACCCGAGCCGTCCTGACCATCGAATCCAACGCAATAGGCGCCCGAATTCGCCATCGGGTGCGGGCCCGAAGCTTCGGTACCCGCCGATGCAAATCCTGATGCATTCAGCACCGCGGTGCTGACGTAATGGTTCTGCAGGTATTCCAGGTTCACCGCCGAGTGCGCGGTCGTGGGATCGGCCACATTGACCAGTTGCCGGTACACGCCGTTGCCACCGAACGACACCGTGTAGGCACCGGTCGCCACCGAGCCGAAGCCAATGGCCACGGAGCTGGTGCCGGAGGCCACAGCCAAGCTGCCGAGCGCGGTTGCACCGGCACCCGTTGCTTGTGACTCGGCGCCGATCGCACTGGCGTTGGTCTGCGTGGCTTGCGAAGCGGAGCCCAGTGCCATCGACAGGCCACCGGTGGCGGCCGTGTACTCACCGGCCGTAATCGTGCCGTCGCCATTCTTGTCGATCGCGCCGCCGATCGCGGTGCTGTTGCTGGCGCTTGCTTTCGAATACGGACCCAACGCAAACGCCTGGGCGCCATTAGCACTGGAATCAAGGCCGATCGCGACGGCCTTCTTTGCGGCGGCATAGGCGTTGTCGCCCAAGGCCACGCTGTAGCTTCCCGCCGCGTTCGCGTACTTGCCCAGCGCGGTGCCGTAAGCGCCGTTGGCATGGGCGAAGTATCCGACGGCAGTGGCCTTGTACCCGCCAGCTGAGGCAAATTCACCCAGCGCAGTGCCACCCTGTTGCGTGACGCTGGAATGTGAACCGATCGCGGTCGCGAAATCGGCAGATGCTGTCGCCCGTGCACCAAGCGCAACACTCCTCTGGCCAGAGGCCTGCGCGTCCGAGCCAAAGGCACTCGACTCCCTGCCGGTGGCCGCCGTGTACTCACCAGGATCGACCGTGCCGTTGCCGTTTGTGTCGTACCAACCACCGATGGCAGTGCTGTAGTCGCCGGACGCCTTCGACGCCCGTCCCAAGGCGCTGCTGCCCTTGCCAAGCGCCTGACTGTACTTGCCCACCGCCGTGCTGCTGGAACCGCTGGCGTTCGCGTACTTGCCCACGGCCGTGCTGTAGTTGCCAGTGGCCTTGGCATCGGGACCACAAGCCATCGCGCCAGAACCCGAGCCGTCCTGACCATCGAATCCAACGCAATAGGCGCCCGAATTCGCCATCGGGTGCGGGCCCGAAGCTTCGGTACCCGCCGATGCAAATCCTGATGCATTCAGCACCGCGGTGCTGACGTAATGGTTCTGCAGGTATTCCAGGTTCACCGCCGAGTGCGCGGTCGTGGGATCGGCCACATTGACCAGTTGCCGGTACACGCCGTTGCCACCGAACGACACCGTGTAGGCACCGGTCGCCACCGAGCCGAAGCCAATGGCCACCGAACTGGTGCCTGAAGCCACCGCGGCGCTACCCAAGGCCGTCGCACCGAGCCCGCTAGCCTGCGCCTCACCGCCAACGGCCGAAGCATTGTTTTGGGTTGCCTGTGATGCAGAACCTAACGCCATCGACAGGCCACCGGTGGCGGCCGTGTACTCACCGGCCGTAATCGTGCCGTCGCCGTTCCTGTCGATGGCGCCGCCGATCGCGGTGCTGTTGTTCGCAGTCGCCTGCGAATACGGACCCAACGCAAACGCCTGGGCGCCATTAGCACTGGAATCAAGGCCGATCGCTACAGCCTTCTTTGCGGCATTGGCGTGATCACCGAGTGCCACGCTGTAATCGCCCTGGGCACCCGCGTATGCGCCCAGCGCGGTCGCATATGCTCCAGCAGCGGCTGCGTACGAGCCTATTGCCGTGCTGTAGCTTCCATAAGCATGGGCCCGACTGCCGAACGCGGATGAGAATACCGCCCCCGCTCTCGAATTCTCACCCGCAGCGGTTGCGTAGTCTTGGGCGGCTGTCGAAAGCGCACCGAATGCGCTGGAGTTCGCCCCATTGGCAAAGGCGTTGTAGCCAACTGCAGTCGCACCATCGCCACTGGCCAGTGAAGAAGCGCCACCTGCCGTGGAATAGGCACCGCTGGCGGTAGCGCTCAAAGAACCATCGCCGGCACCAGTGGCAACGAAGTAGCTCCCCGTCGCATTGACCGTGGCGGATTGCTTCGTAGCCGCTGCATGCTGCGGGGAACTTTGGGCATGCGCTGCGCTCAAACCTGCTAATGGCAGCAGCCCCAATGCAATAGTCAACGCAACAGCCAAGCCGGATCGCCGCGAACTTCTAGGTCTATCGCCTGATGCGGCTCCTTCCGACGAACAACCACCGCCCCGCAGTGTCGCGAGTTCTGAAGCCACTACGACTTGCTTGAGGGACTTGTTCCAAACCAGGCTATAGATCTTCTTGTTCATCGGTCGGCCTCGGGATTATTCGAAATGGGGCATTGCTTGCAGCATGTTCAACGCGGCAAAACGCGGATGGCGGGCGTGCACCAGTTTTTTGAAGGCAAAACTCCCCTCTTGCGCCGCTCAGTGGAACCGCGCTTCACACGATCGGATTTTTGGAGTCTTGGGACTCGTGCTGCGCGTCAGTTGTGTCGGTCGAACACGAACTCGGAACACAACCAAAGTGCGACACGAGTCTCGCATGTGATCAACATGCACTTCAACAGCGGGGGGCGATGGATAACCATCATGATCGAAATTGATCATGCGATTGCGCGGTGCACAAAACCACCAGCCGTGAACCCACTTTCAAGCTGGGTCTCGCTTTGGCGAGCGCAATGACGCCGCATCCAACGCCGCATGCCAGCCCAACTGGAAGCGTGTACGGGTGCCTGTCACCTTCATCAACTTGCTGATGCGCCGATTGAGCGTGGCCGAGGAAATGCCCAACTCCATGGCAATCGCCTTGTCGTTGAGACCCGCTGACAGCAGAGGAATCAAGGCGCTGGCCAATCCATCCTCGGACAACTCGCCTCGTTCGGGTGCCGTTGCCCCGGCGCGTCCGCACAGGAACGGCGTCGCCCGTTCCCAGACGTATTCGAACAACAGGCACAATGCCTTCAACAAGGCGCTTCCATGGATCAAGAGTACCGGGGCGTTTTCCGGCCGTTCGTCGTCGAGCGCTATGACCGCCGCGCGTCGATCGAAGATCATCATCTTGAATGGCAGTGCGGGCTGCGTCCGCGCCTCTTCCCCAGCCGCAACGTCTTCCTTGATTCGCTCCAGCACACCCGGGATTTCCAGAAGACTGCTGTCCGAGATCGTTCTTACCCGCACACCTGCACGCAACTTGCGGGGCGGGTTGACCGTCGGAGCCAGGCTCGGGGCGCGCTGAAAGCACATGACTTCGTTGCGGAACGAATCATAGAGCTGCGCCATCACGACGCCGAGCTGGGCATGACTGGAAATCAACTCGAGAACTGGCTGATGCCCATCCGCGTTGTTCGAACGCGCGGATTGTGCCTCCAGCTCCGGGATTGCAACCCGCACTCGTTCGAGCATCGCCTGCCGCTGCTTGACCAACGCGGCAACCGCAAATTCCGGTGGCGCGGCGACATAGACACGCGGCACCTTGGGCGTATGCGTCGCAAGTCCCAAGGCTTCGAGATCGCCAAGCAATTTCCTCGCGACACGCCGCGTGGTCTTGATGCAATCCGCTATCTCCGCCACGGTGGCGGTGTGGCGCTCAAGCAGAATTCGATAGGCGCGTTCCTCGATCGCGCTGATGCCCAACAGCTGAAGCGGTCTGGTCACGGCATTGCGGTCGACAGCAGCATCCATCGTCTCCCCCACTTGTTTGCGGACCTCCGTGTCCGGGCTCATCGTGCGCGTGCCAAATCGGACGCCAGTTCCTAGCAAACCATCCGGTGACGCCTGATCATTGGCGTGCAGACTTTCCGATTCAGCCTTTGTACATGATTTCCGTGACGGGATGCAACGTGTTCGTCGTCACGCATTCAGAATCTCCTAACGACAACCCACCAGCAGACAGCATGCCGGCCGTGACGGATGCCCGCTTGAAAAGCCCCCCGTGAAGCAAGCGCTGATTCTTTTCCAGAAACCCGCTCGATTCTCGTGCATTGCTGGACAAGGCAAGCGACCCGGTGGGGCGCAGATGGGCCCGGGGTCGTAGGTGTAGCGGGCCCGAAAGGCGATCGAATGGATGTCGCGAGTCATTCAACCGATGGTCTGACTCCCACCGGACGCGCCATCGCAGCGAAAATCGGAAGTGAAGTACGAAACAATGGAGGCCAGGGTCGGAATCGAACCGGCGTACGCGGATTTGCAGTCCGCTGCATGACCACTCTGCCACCTGGCCGGTGGACGGAATGTACGCGACGGGTCCGAAGGGCACGTGCGACATTCAGGGGGAGCCGCATTGCGCGACCCCCGAAACGACAGACCCCGGCGTGCCGGGGTCACGAAAACCTGGAGCGGGAAACGAGACTCGAACTCGCGACCCCGACCTTGGCAAGGTCGTGCTCTACCAACTGAGCTATTCCCGCGCGAGCCGGCAATGATACGGGCGCCCGAGGTCCCGATCAAGCCTGCGGGGGGCGCCCATCTCCCGGCATGCGACCGCTCTTCAGGACCGGCCACGCCGCCCGCATGTAGGCGATCCCGGACCAGATCGTCAGGATGGCGGCGACCACCAGCAGCACCTCGCCGGCGTACCAGATCCGCAGGAATGCGGCGTCCTTGTCGCGTTCCCACAGCAGGATCAGGATCGCGACGATCTGCATCACGGTCTTGAGCTTGCCGATCCACTGCACCTTGACCCGCGCGTGCTCGCCCACGAAGGCCATCCACTCGCGCAACGCGGAAACGGCGATCTCGCGACCGACGATCACGGCACTGGTTACCGCCAGCAGCGCGGTCGGATGGCTTTGCACCAGCACGAACAGCGTGACCGCCATCATCAACTTGTCGGCCACCGGATCGAGGAAAGCGCCGAACGCCGATTCCATGTGCCAGCGCCGCGCAATCCAGCCATCCAGCCAGTCGGTGACGGCGGCCAGCGCAAACACGATCACGGCCGCGATGTTGGCGAATCGCAATGGAATGGCCGGGATCGCATCGTGCGAATAGAACACCAGCACCATCACCGGCAGCAGCAACACACGAAACAGGGTCAGCCAGGTTGGCAGGTTGAGGCGCAAGGATTCGCTCCAGCTTCAGCCCGGCAAGTGTCGCATACACATGCCGGGGCGTCAGCCATGCAGGAACGCGTGAACGCGCTCCGCCAATTCACGATTGATCCCGCGCACCCGGCACAGTTCCTCCACGCCCGCAGCAACAATGCCTGCATGCCCCCCGAATGCTTTCAGCAAGGCCGCACGCCGTGCCGCGCCGATGCCCGGGACATCCTCGAGAACACCACGCTCACGCGCTTTTTCGCGACGTTTGCGATGCCCGGTGATCGCGAATCGGTGGGCCTCGTCGCGTACCGCATCGATCAGATGCAACGCAGCTGAATCTGGCCCCGGCTCGAGTACCTTGCCGCTTTCGCCCAACACCAGCGTTTCCTCGCCTTGGCGACGCGAGGGTCCCTTGGCGACGCCGACAACTTCGATCCCCTGAATCTCCAGATCCCGCAACACCGCAAGCGCCTGCGCGACCTGGCCCTTGCCACCATCGATCAGCAACACATCCGGCGCCTCGCCATCGCCACGCGTCATGGGCTTGAAACGGCGCTCGAGCGCTTGCCGCATCGCGGCATAATCGTCGCCACCGGCAATTCCGCGGATATTGAAGCGGCGGTAGAGATTCTTGAGCGGGCCTTCGGGGCCGAACACCACGCACGACGCCACGGTTTCCTCGCCCAGCGTGTGGCTGATGTCGAAACATTCGATGCGTGCCGGAACATCTCCCAATCCCAGCAATTTGCGCAAGGCCTCGAAACGCGCGTGCAGCGTTTGCCGGCTCGACAGACGCGCGAGCAACGCGGCCTCGGCATTGCGACTGGCGAGTTCCACGAAACGTGCGCGTTCACCGCGCACCCGCCATTTCAACGCCACTTCGCCGTCCCGTCGCGTGGAAAGCATTTCGGACAAAGCCTGCGCATCGGCCAGTTCGCGGTCGCATACGACTTCCGCGGGCGCCGGTTGATCGAGGTAATACTGCGCGATGAACTGTCCAAGCACTTCCTCGGGGGTCGCATCCAGAGCCAGCTTGGGGAAATGGTCGCGCGAACCCAGGCTGATGCCATTGCGGAAGAACAGCACCGACACGCATGCCACGCCCGCTTCCACGCGGCACGCGAATACGTCCATGTCTGCACTGGCGCCACGCACGTAGTGGTGCGCCTGCAGGCCGCGCAGCGTTGCCACCTGATCGCGCAGGCGCGCAGCGTGTTCGTATTCCTGGTTTGCGCTGGCAGCGTCCATGGCCACGGCCAACTCCTTGACCACCGCATCGCTGCGTCCTTCCAGGAACATCACCGCATGCCGTACGTCCTCGGCATATTCGCTCCCCCGTATCAGGCCGACGCAAGGCGCCGTGCAGCGTCCGATCTGGTATTGCAGGCACGGCCGCGAACGGTTGCGAAAATAACTGTTCTCGCACTGCCGCACCTTGAACAGCTTCTGCATCAGTGCGAGGCTTTCGCGCACGGCATGGGCACTGGGATAGGGGCCGAAATAACGGCCCTTCTCGCGCTTGGCGCCACGATGGAACACGATACGTGGAAAAGGATCCTCGGACACGAAGATGTAGGGGTAGCTCTTGTCGTCGCGCAGCATGATGTTGTAGCGCGGCTTCAGCGACTTGATGAGCTGGGCTTCCAGCAGCAGCGCCTCGCCCTCGGTACGCGTCAGGGTCACCTCGATGCGCGCGATCTGCGCAACCATCGACGCGATGCGTGGCTCGAGTTGCGGCTTCAGGAAATAGCTGCCTACGCGCTTCTTCAGATTGCGCGCCTTGCCGACGTACAACAGCGCATCGTCGACCGCGAACATGCGGTAAACGCCCGGTGAAGTCGTCAGGCTGCGGACGAAGGCCTTGCCGTCGAAGGCCGCTGCATGGGCTGGCATGGCGCCATTCTATCCGCGTCGCGTGCACCGACCCGTAAACGCCCAGGCGTTTGGAAGCAAGGCTGAGCCCGTCAAACGAGCAAGTCGCTCGCGTCCGCGGAGGAACCCGCCGACATCATTCGTCCACCTTCACGCGCTCGCAGGTTCCTTGCTCCGGGTCGATGCGCAAGATTGCATGGTCATCGCGATCGGCCACCCAAAGCGATCCCGCGGCAAACGACAATCCTTGCGGCTCGTGCAATGGACGATCGCATTGCAGTGTCGCCAGCTCTCCGCTGTAGGGATCGAGCACGCACAGACGATCATTGCAGGTATCGGCCACATACACGCGATTTTCAGCACCCGCCAGTCCGCAAGGGTAGGCCAGCCTGACCTTGCGGCCCGTGCCATCCAGCCGGCCAGGCTCCCATGGCGATGATCCGACCAGCGTGGTCAGTGCCAGATCCGCAAAGCGCAGGCGACGGATGGCGTTGCCACCCGAGTCGGCCACCAGCAATTGGCCCGGCATCAACAACAGCGCGCCCGGCTGGGACAACGAGGCTTGTCCGCCGATGCCATCGCGCACATCGCTGCGACCATCTCCGGCAAGGGTCATGGCGCGCTGTGCGCGCAGATCCACGCGCAGGATCTGGTTTTGCCCCGTTGCCGCGACGTAGAGGTAATCATCGTCCGCGGCCACCGCGCGAGGCGCGTTGATCGCCACGCGCAATCCGGAACCCTGCGCTTCGACATCGCCGTAGGCCGGACGACCGCTGCCAAGCACGGTCTCGACATCGCCGGTGTCGAACCGGATTCTGCGCACACTGTGATTACCCGTGTCGGCGACGTAAAGGGCATCCTGATCGAGCGCGAGGCCCTGCGGCGACTGGAATCCGCATGCGGCCGATTGCCCATCCCAGTTACCCGGCGTGCCCGAACCGAACTGGCGCAACACGCGACCATCATGACTGCACTCCAGGATCCGGTGGTGCCCGCTGTCGCTGACGTACAGGCGCGAATCGGTCGCCAGGGCATGTGCAGGGAAAGCCAGCGCTCCGGCGACCTCCGCAAGGGCGCCTTCCGGCAAGCCGGCGTCTGGACGCCTGCGCTGCAGAGGCAAACCCTCCTGCAGCCTGGACAGCGCATCCTCGATCTCTGCGACCCTGCCCTCGCCCACGAAGCGCGCCGCAAGTCCGCCATCCGGATCGATCACCAACATCGTCGGCCACGCCGAGATCGAATACAGCATCCAGGCCAGCCAGTCGCGATCGTTGGCGGCCGGCGCGCCGAAACGCGCGCGACGCAGGGCATTGAGGACCGCCGCATCCGGTTGCTGCGACGTGTAGCGCGGCGTGTGCACAGTCAGCAGCACGAATTCGTCCGGATGTCTGCGTTCGAGATGACGCAACTCGCCCAAAAGATTGGCGCTGCTGACGCTCGTCGCGTTCCAGAACACCAGCAGTACGATGCGGCCACGCAGGTCGAACAATCGCGGCGGCCTGCGACGATTCACCCATTGCAAGGCCTCGGGGAATTCGGGAAGCACTTCGCGAGTGCCCGATTGCCCGGCCTTGAGTGGAATATCACCGGGCGTCATGAACGGCCACCTCGTGTTTCCAGCTGCCCGGCCAGACGCAGCGCGAATGCCCCGACGCCGCGCTCGATCAATGCCAACACCTCGCGAAAATCATCTGCAGTTCCGGTATAGGGATCCGGAATGTCTCCCTCCTTGCCTGCCCTGGGCGAAACCAGCCCGGCTGCCACGAGCAAGCGTTCGGGTAGCGGTGTGTCATCGGACACTCTTCGGCGCAACTCCACCAGGGTCGCCCGGTCGACCGCCAGCACGGTTGAGAAGCGTGCGAAATCATCGTCGTGGAACTGCCGCGCGCGATGCGCCGAAAGGTCGTAGCCGGCTGCGCGCGCCACGGCAATCGCACGCGGATCGGCCCCTTGTCCGACATGCCAATCGCCCAATCCGCGTGACGCCACCGGCAAGCGCAAACCGCGGTTCTCCAATTCGACGCGCATCACGTACTCGGCGGTCGGTGAACGGCATATGTTGCCGAGACACACGAACAACACGCCGGGTGGTGGCCGCACCACGCTCAATTTGCCGTTCCAGAGGCAATAATCCGCTCGGCGCTCGCAAGGTCCTCTTCGGTGTCGACGCCTGGCGGAAACGGCTCGGGTGTAATTCGAACCACGATCGCGTGGCCATGTTCAAGCGCACGCAACTGCTCGAGCGATTCGGCTCGTTCCAGTGGCGTCATCGAAAGCCCGGCGAATGTTTTGAGAAATCCTGCGCGATACGCGTACACGCCGATGTGGCGCAACACCTGCAGCCCTTCCGGAAGAATCGTGCGATCACTCGCCATCGCATCGCGCGACCACGGAACCGGCGCACGCGAAAAATACATGGCCCGCCCGCGCAAGTCGCGAACCACCTTGACACAATTCGGATCGAACCACTGCTGCGCGGATTCGATCGGCGTCGCGAGCGTCGCCATCGCGGCTCCGCCTTCGGTCAATGCAGCCGCAACGGCACGGATGCCCGCCACCGGCGCGAAGGGCTCATCGCCCTGCAGGTTCACCACTACCGCATCATCGGGCCAACCGAGCGTGACCGCACATTCGGCAAGACGATCACTGCCGCTTGCGTGCTCCGTGCGCGTCATGCACACACGGACACCCTGCCCGGCCAGGGCTTCGGCTACCCTTGCCTCGTCGGTCGCGACAATGACTTGCGAAGCGCCGGCGGCACGCGCACGCCGCACGACACGCACGATGAGGGGCTCGCCACCCAGCAATCGCAGCGGCTTGCCCGGCAAACGGGTCGATCCATGGCGCGCGGGAATCGCAACGATGAAATCCTGCGGGACGTTCACGCGTCACTCGCCGCAGGGCGGGGACGCCTGACCAATTCGCCGCCGCAGTTCGGGCATGCATGCCGGAGCGCCTCCACGCAATCCTCGCAGAACGTGCATTCATGCAGGCAAATCCACGCCGCCTCGCTGGCAGCCAGACCCGCGCCACAACGTTCGCATTTTTCTCGCATTTCCAGCGTCATTCCGTACTCTCCGCAGCCACGGGTCGCCCGGGTTCGTCGCGAACAAGATTAACGCGGATACAGGCGTTGCCCAGCACGTCCGCGCCACTGCAATGCCAGATGCAGACGGAAGCGTGCCCGCTCCAGTCCGACGCCAGCGCGGGCAGCACGACTTCCGCCGCCGTGACATCACGTATGAAATGGTTGGTGATCAGCAGCGACAGACCATCTTCGCCAGCTTCCCCCGGCAATTCCACTGCACGCTGCGGCACCAGCCTCTCGCCATCGGCAGTGACGGGACGCACTCCCGCCGCGCGTGCCGTCCGGCCGAGCAACTCCACGCCCAGCCATTCGCGTCCCTCTTCCAGCCTGAGCCAGCGGATCACGCCGACCATCCAGTCGCGCTCCTCTGGCGCATCGGTCACCGGCACCAGGCCGATTACTTCGCCGATCCGCAGGCGCGCGCCTTCCAATTGCTGCAGGCGCAGACGGTACCCACCCTCGCTCTGGTCCAGCACTTCGCCCCGGAACGTCTGGTGGCGGGCCGCCGAATCGCTGGATGCCAGCCAGGACGAAGCAAGCTCATGCCGACCCACGGTGATCGCCTCGCCGTGGACTTCCCGGATGAAGCTCGCGAAGTCCTTGTCGCCGGCCAGGGCGTAATGCAGGGCGTGCATGCCGATGACAAGGTCGAGGCTATGCGTGGCCGGAAGCCGTTCATGACCGCGCACGGCCGTAGCCCAATTGGCCTGCAGGCGCCGCAGGAATCCGGCACTGGTATGCGCGACACCATTTCCCGGACACGGCAAATCGACGGCACCGGCACCATCCCGAAGCAGCTCCATGCGTTGCTCGAAGATCCGCACGACCGGTTCCACGTCCAGCGCCAACACGCCTGAACCGGCAGCCAGCCGTTCTTCGGCCACATAGCCCGGACCGGTATCCGCATCCGTGTCGATGTTGATGCCGGCATCGCCGCCACGCACCAGTCCGCACTGGCCGGCCACGCAGCGGATGACGGCATGGGCTTCCTTCAATTCGCGGACCGAGAACCGATAGGGATTGCTCAAGGCCAGCAGCAAGGTTTGTACGTATGCCGCACGCGCCGAAAGCCGCGCCTGCCCGGCCATCGGATGCTCGACGGCCAGATCGGCGATGCCGAGCTCGCATGCAAATGCGTACAGCGCGTGGACGAGCCGCCAGACGCCGGCCAGCGGCGCCTGATACTGACGGTAGGCCCAGACCAGCGCCTGATTGGCGCAAGTCGTTGCGGCCACGATCGCACCCGCTGCCAGCTTGCCCTTGAACCTGGGCAGCTTGCCCGTCGGTGCGCACAACTCGTGCAAGCCGAGGGCGTAATTGCACGCCAGCTTCCACTCCAGGCGCAATGCAGTCGCGGCGCGTTCAGCGCTGGCGGCAGGCAGAGGATGGGATTCCCCGCCCAACTGCTGTTCGATGCCGCCGCTGAGGCTTTCGACCGGTCCGCCCAAGTGCGTCAGTGCGGCAATGCGGTCGCCACCACTCCAGCTCGAACCGAGCATGCCATCCAGCAGTTGCTCCGCCTCCAGCACGGCTTGCGCTGGATTGGCCAGCGGCAACGCGGCGACGGCCTCGCGAATGGCCTTTTCACCGGCGCGCTGGGACTGCCCTCGCGGCGATCGCGTGGGCATGTCTTCGATCAAGCGTTGATACGCATCCATCCTGGCGGACGTCCCCTAATGGATCCCGCGTCGGTTCATACTTCAAATTCCTGCATTCTAGCCTTGAACCCTGATCATCGCTGGTCGAACATGACTCCATGAAAACCCGCATGCACGACCCGGGCCAGCCCCGGCACGCCAATTTCCGGGCATTGGCCGAACAGGCCCTCACGCGCGCGGCCGGCGCGCCCCTGTCCAATGGCAATCGCGTGGACCTGCTGATCGACGCGCGCGCGAACTTCGATGCGTGGCTCGAAGCCATCGCAAGTGCACGGCACAATGTATTGTTCACGAACTATATATTCCGGGACGACGAAGTCGGCAAGACGTTCATCGCGGCGTTGGCCGAACGCGCCCGCGCAGGCGTGCACGTGTGCGCACTGCATGACTGGATGGGCTGTCTTGGCCAGTCGCGGGCAAGCTTCTGGCAGCCGCTTCGTGAAGCAGGCGGCGAGGTTCGCACCTTCAATCCCTTCGATCCCCTGAGCCCTTTCGGCTGGATCAACCGTGACCACCGCAAACTGCTGACGGTGGACGGCCGGATCGGCTTCGTATCCGGCGTGTGCGTCAGTTCCCTCTGGCTGGGCGACCCCGCACGCGGCAAGGACCCCTGGCGCGACACGGGCATAGCGCTGCATGGCCCGGCCGTCGCGGACCTCGAACGCGCTTTTGCGGAAACCTGGGCAACGCTGGGACAGCCCTTGCCGCCCGATTCACTCGCCACTCCGGATTCGATTCCTCCCGCCGGCGACGTCGCCCTGCGCGTGATCGCGACCCAACCCTCCAGCGCCGGTACCTACCGGCTCGATCAACTCGTCGCTGCGCTGGCCCGCGAGCGCCTGTGGCTGACCGATGCCTACTTCATCGGCGTCGCGCCCTACATGAGCGCACTGACCAATGCGGCACACGATGGCGTGGACATACGCCTGCTGGTGCCCGGGGCTTCCGACATACCGGCGGTCGCCGCCCTCTCGCGCACCGGCTACCGTGCGTTGCTCGAAGCCGGGATCCGCGTGTTCGAGTGGAATGGCCCGATGCTGCATGCCAAGACCGCAGTCGCCGATGATCGCTGGGCCCGTGTCGGCTCCACCAACCTCAACCTTGCAAGCTGGATCGGCAACTGCGAAATCGACGTGGCGATCGAGAACACCGCATTCGCGCAAAAACTTGCCGAACAGTACGAGAGTGATTTGGAACACGCCACCGAAATCGTGCTCTCGCGTCGTCGCGCACGCCCGGCGACCAGGCCGCCGCGCCACGGCCTGCGTGGACATGGCAGTGCCGGTCGTGGCGCGGTCGGCGCGATGCGCATGGCGACCACGCTGGGTGCCGCGATCGGCAACCGGCGCGTGTTGAGCGATTCGGAAACGCGGCCGTTGCTCGGCGGCGCCATCCTGCTGATCGTCATCGCCACGGTCGCGGCGCTGTGGCCCCGGATACTCGCCTGGCCACTCGGCATTCTGGCGGCATGGGTGGCCGTCAGTCTCGTGGCGAGATGGTTGCGCATGCATCGGCGTGCGCGCGGGATGTCGCGAGATGCCGCCTGCGAAACTGCCGATTCCGTTGCACCGGACGTGCCCGACGATGGCCGCTGAAAACGACATCCCGAGCCCGCGTCGCGTGCTGACGCCGTCGGCGCTCAACCGCCTGGTGCGTGAACTGCTAGAAGGCGCGCTGCCGATGATCTGGATCGAGGGCGAGATCAGCAATTTCGTCCGCGCGGGCTCCGGGCACTGGTATTTCTCGCTGAAGGATGCCGCGGCCGAAGTACGTTGCGCGATGTTCGCACGCGAGAACGCTAGATTGCGGTTTCTTCCCGGCAACGGCACCCGAGTGCTGGCGCGCGCCCGGGTCAGCCTGTACGAAGCGCGTGGCAGCTTCCAGCTGATCGTCGAACACCTCGAAGATGCCGGTGAAGGCGCGCTGCGCCGCGCATTCGAGGAACTGAAAGCTAAATTGCAGCAGGAAGGACTGTTCGACGAAGCCCGCAAGCATCCGCTGCCGGCTTTCCCGCGTCGGATCGGCGTGATCACCTCGGCCAGCGGCGCGGCGATCCGCGACGTATTGTCGGTGGCACGCCGACGATTCGCGTTGACCGAAATCGAAGTCCTGCCCGTGCTGGTGCAGGGGCTGGAGGCGCCCGCACAAATCACCAACATGCTGCGCAAGGCCGCGCATGCGAATCGTTACGACGTGCTGTTGCTCACCCGCGGCGGCGGATCGCTGGAGGATCTCGCCGCCTTCAATGACGAAAACGTCGCGCGCGCCATCGCGGCCAGTCCGGTGCCGGTGGTCTCCGCGGTCGGCCATGAAATCGATTTTTCCATCAGCGATTTCGTCGCCGACCTGCGCGCGCCCACGCCTTCGGCGGCAGCGGAATTGATCCTGCCCGACGGCGACGCGCTCGCGCATACCTTGAAGCACCTCGAAACACGCCTGCGCAATACCTGGCATCGCCGCTCGCAGAACGCGATGCAGAAGCTGGACCATCTCGCGGCGCGGCTCAACACCCAACGTCCGCAGCAGCGCCTCGCCATCGGCAGGGAAAGGATGCGACTCCTGCGCGAACGCCTGCTGCGGGCCGATGCACTGATACACGAACGCGCCATGGTGCGCCTTGGCCAACTTCGCATGCGGCTGTGGTCGCACCAGCCTGGCGTGCGCTTGCCGCAACTCGCACGACAGAACATCGAATTGCACCGCCGCCTGATCGCATGCCAGCATCGCGACGACGAGCGCCGCCGCCAGCGGCTCACGGAACTCGCGCGTGCACTGAATGCCGTCAGTCCACTGGACGTGCTCAAGCGCGGCTACGCAATCCTGTTCGACGAATCCGGCAACGTATTGCGATCCACGCGCGATACCGCCCCGGGGAATCGCCTGCGGGCACGGTTGGGCGACGGCGAACTGCCGCTGCGGGTGGACACTCCCGAACAGTCCTGAACGTCGGCGGTAACGGCTCCCGGATATACACGGATTCCATACATGGCATCCATGACAATCCTTGATTTCCGCCATTTTCGAATCCCCATTTTCAGGACGTACTTATGCCCAAGGCAGCGAAGCTCGCACCACGCTATCCCTACTATCTCGCCAACAAGCCGGTGCAGGCCAACACGGACCTGCCCGTTCACGACAAATATTCCGGCAAGATCGCGACACGCGTGGCGATGGCGGATGCCAGGGCCATCGATGCCGCCATCGGGGCCGCCGCGAAAGCCGCTGCGCCGATGGCCGCCATGAAACCCTGGCAACGCCGCGCAGTGCTCGAGCACTGCGTTGAAAGCATGCGCAAACGCCGGGACGACCTCGCCTACGCCTTGTGCGTGGAGGCCGGCAAGCCCATCAAGGATTCACTAGGCGAGGTCGAGCGCCTGATCGACACCTTCCGTATCGCCGCCGACGAAGCCACGCGCATCGACGGCGAGATCGTGAACCTGGAAATCTCCGAGCGCACGAACGGTTATCGTGGTTTCGTCAAGCGCGTACCGCTGGGCCCATGCTCTTTCATCACGCCGTTCAACTTTCCCCTGAACCTGGTCGCGCACAAGGTCGCGCCGGCGATCGCGGCGGGCTGCCCGTTCGTGCTCAAGCCATCCGAACGAACGCCGATCGGCGCACTGATCATCGGCGAGGTGCTGGCCGAAACCGACCTGCCGAAAGGCGCATTCTCGATCCTGCCGTGCCGCATCGAGGACGCCGATCCGTTCGTCGAAGACGAGCGCCTGAAACTGCTGTCGTTCACGGGCGGACAGATCGGCTGGAAACTGAAAGCGCGCGCGGGCAGGAAAAAAGTCGTGCTGGAACTCGGCGGCAACGCCGCGTGCATCGTCGATGCCGACCAGAAACCGCGGCTGGATTTCGTGGTCGGACGGCTGATCTCGGGCAGCTTCTACCAATCGGGCCAGAGCTGCATCGGCGTGCAGCGGATCCTCGTCCATGCATCCTTGTACGACGAGGTGAAGAAGCGATTCGTGGCGGCCACGAAAAAAATCAAAGCCGGCGATCCCAAGGATCCGGCGACCTTCCTCGGGCCGATGATCGACGACGCAGCCGCCTCGCGACTGGAAGGCTGGATAAGCGAAGCGAAAAAAGCCGACGCAAAAGTGTTGTGCGGCGGCAAGCGGCACGGCAACATGCTGGACGCCACGGTGCTGGAAGGTGTACCGCATACCGCGAAGCTCAACCGCCTGGAGGCCTTCGGGCCGGTCGCGTTGCTGGAACCCTTCGACGACTTCGAGGCCGCGCTGGCAGCGGTCAACGACTCCGATTACGGCCTGCAGGCCGGCCTGTTCACCGACAACCTCGGCCACGCGATGCAGGCCTGGGACATATTGGCGGAAGGCGGCGTCGTGGTTGGCGACGTTCCAAGCTTCCGGGTGGACAACATGCCCTACGGCGGAGTGAAGCTCTCCGGCTTCGGGCGCGAAGGCATCCGCTACGCGATCGAGGACATGACCGAACGCCGGCTGCTTGTGATCCGGGATTGATGATCGCGAAAGCCTGCCATGGACGGGAAACACCAGCCGAATCCGTCAATGGCAGCGCCGACTCGCGGCCATGCTTTTCCCGCGTGAAGGCATCGCCAGACCGTCATGCACAAGCATCCAATCGGCTGGCGAGCGTTGCGCCGTATCGCGTCAGGCAGGGGCGGCCGGAGCGGCTGCTTCCTCGCCCGTCACGTCCGAGGCCTGCATGCCCTTGGGACCTTGCACGATTTCGAACTGCACCCGCTGGCCTTCCTTGAGGCTGCGGAATCCCTGTGCACGTATCGCCGAGAAATGCACGAACACGTCCGCTCCGCCGCCGTCGGGCGTAATGAACCCGAAGCCCTTGGCGTCATTGAACCACTTTACCGTACCTACTGCCATTTCGAAGACCCCTCTTCGCAACGATCCTTATCACGGCATCCACCGGCCGTGTATTGAGTATCAGCCCGACCCCGGCCGTGCGCAAGCGGCATTTCGTGACGCGGTTCGCTCAACGCGCGAGAAGTGCGCACACGATGTCCGGCACCCGTGCAGTCGCGGCGGCGAGATGCGAGTGGATTTCCTCGAGACTGATCGGCGCATCGGGATCCGGGCCGCAGCCTGCGGCCCAGTTCGCGACCACCGCAACGCACGCATAGTCCATTCCGCGCTCGCGAGCCAGGGCGGCCTCGGGCATGCCGGTCATGCCGACCAGGTCGCAGCCGTCGCGGCGCATGCGCGCGATTTCGGCGCGGGTTTCCAGACGCGGGCCCTGGGTGGCGCCGTAGCAGCCGTCATCGACCACGGCGATACCCGCGCGACGCGCGGCCCCCAGCAGGTCGCGCCGCAACGATTCGGCGTAGGGTTCACCGAACTCGACATGCAGCACGGGTTCGCCGTCTGCATCGCAGAAACTGGATGCCCGCCCCGAGGTATAGTCGATCAGCTGGTCCGGGATCGCCAGCACCCGCGGCCCCATGTCGTCGCGGATGCCACCCACCGCGTTGACGCCGACCACACGCCGCACGCCGAGCTCGTGCAAGGCGTCGATGTTGGCGCGGTAGTTGATGCGGTGCGGCGCGATCGTATGCTTTTCGCCGTGTCGCGCCAGAAACGCCGCGCGCCTGCCGTCGACCTCCCCGGTCACGATCGCCGATGACGGCGCGCCCCAGCGCGTGGAAACATCGACGCGTTGCGCGTTGGCCAACCGAGGAAAGGCATACACACCGGTTCCGCCGATGACGCCCAGTTCGATGGCAGGAGTACTCATGTCACACCCTCGGGCAACGCGTAGATCGCAGGCAGGTTGCGGCCCTGCCCGAAGTAGTCGAGTCCGTAACCGAACACGTAGCGGTCCGGCACTTCGACACCTACGAAATCCGCTTCCAGCCCGGCGACCCGGCGTTCGTGGCGCTTGACACACAGCACCGCGGTCAAGACGCGTTCGGCTCCTTCGGCCACGCAATAGTCCTTCAAGGCAGCGAGCGTGTAGCCTTCGTCCAGGATGTCGTCGACGAGTATCACCGTACGTCCGGCCAGCGGTGTCTGCGGACAATGCAACCAGCGCAGATCCCGGCCCACCGTCGCGTTGCCGTAACGGGTTGCGTGCACGTAGTCGAATTCGAGGTCGCTTTCAATGGCGAGCGCCAGCGGGGCCGCGAAAAACATCCCGCCGTTCATCACCGTGAGGAAGACCGCCCGCTGGCGACGCAGCGTCGCGTCGATTTGCTTGCCCATGCGTGTGATGGCGTCACTCAGTACTGCGCCATCGTGAATGCATTCGGCACGCGCCAGCGCGGTTTCAAGCGGATGTTCATTTGCGCTCATGCGTGGGTCGCTTCCGGGACGAACAGCGAGCGCAAGGCCGCGACATAACGCGCGTGTTGCGGATCGTCCGACAGGTCGTCCCAGCTTGCCGCAACGCTACCGAGTAACGCGGAAACCCTGGCCTGCGCGCACGGTTCACGGCCGCGCACGGATTCGATCGCGGCATCCACCATCGACGGCGCGCACACCAGCACCAGGTCGCAACCGGCATCGAGGTGCGCCCTGACACGCTCTCCGATGCCGCCGGCGGATTCCGCCGCGACCATGCCGACGTCGTCGCTGAACACCACGCCGCGGAACCCCAACTGGCCACGCAGCACGTCCTCGATCCAGGTCTTCGAATAACCCGCGGCCAGCGGGTCGACCGCGGGATAGGTCACGTGCCCGACCATCACGGCTTCGGCGCCGGCGGCAAAGCCTTCGACGAACGGAACCACATCGGTCGCGCGGATTTCATCCAGCGCCCGCGGATCCACCGCAGCTTCGAGATGGGTATCCTCGGGAATCGAGCCATGACCGGGAAAATGTTTTGGCGTCGCGGCCATGCCGGCCAGGCGCATGCCGCGCACGTAGGCCGCGGCAAGTTCCGCAACCACCTGCGGATCGGCATCGAACGCCCGCTCGCCGATCACACGATTGCCGCGGGCGAGATCCACCACCGGCGCGAACGAAAGATCGATGTCGCTGGCGCGCACCTCGGTCGCCATCACGAGCGCGTGCATCTCGGCCATTGCGATGCCGGCCTTGCGGTCGCGTCGATACAACTCGCCAATGCTTGCCAGTGACGGCAGGCGCGTGAAGCCCTCGCGGAAGCGTTGTACCGGGCCACCCTCGTGATCCACGGAAATAAGGAAATCCTCGCGGCGCAGCTCCCTGATCGATGCGACCAGCCGCGCCAGTTGCTCGCGGTCTTGGTAATTACGGGTGAACAGGATCACGCCGCTGACCTCCGGTGCCAGCAACCGGGCATGATCGTGCTCGGCCAGTTGCTTGCCTTCGATTCCGATGATCAGCATGCGGAGCAATCCTTTGAACAGCGGCAGACCCTGGGTCAATGATGATAAATCACCCGCACGGTGCGCAACGCATGCATGCATTTCATGCCGCCGGCAGTACGCGGCAAATGAAGCCCTTCAGGTAATCGGTTTCCGGGATTGCCGGATGCACCGGATGGTCCGGCGCCTGCTGCAACTGCTCCAGCACCTGCACGTTGCGGTCGAGGTGACGCGCGCCTTTCTGCACGGCATCGAGCAAGGTCGTGCGCGGCATGTGGTAAGAGCACGAGCACGTGACAAGGATGCCATCACGCGAAAGCACCTGCATCGCCAGTTCGTTGATGCGGCGATAGGCCAGCGCGCCTTCCTTCAAATCCTTCTTGCGCTTGACGAAAGCCGGCGGATCCAGGATCACGACATCGAAATGCTCGCGGCGCTCGCGGAGTTCCTTCAGAAAGTCGAATGCATCAGCGCGTTCGGCGCGCACCCGGTCCATCAAACCGTTGCGTTCGGCATTTTGCTCTATCAGTTTCACTGCCGACGCCGACGCATCCACGCAAACGACTTCCCGCGCACCCATTGCCGCGGCACGCAATCCCCACGCGCCAAGGTAGGCGAACATGTCCAGCACCCTTGCATTTTTCACGAATGGCGCCAGCGCATCGCGGTTGGCGCGCTGATCGTAGAACCAGCCGGTCTTCTGGCCGCCGATCGCATCGATCGTGAATTCGACGCCACCCTCGCGCACCCGCAACGCGCCGGGCGGATCGCCGAAGCCGATGTCGGCGTAATCCATCAGCCCTTCCAGAATGCGGACGCCGGCATCGTTCTTCCAGATCAGTGCGCGCGGATTCACGACCTTGCGCACCGCCGATTCGATCTGCGGTTTCAGGCACTCGATGCCCGCCGTGGTCGCCTGCGCGACGATCACATCATCGAAGCGGTCCAGCGTCAGACCCGGCACGCCATCGGATTCGCCGTACAGCAGGCGGTAGTACGGCTCCGCATGCAGCCGCTCGCGCAGGGACAGCGCAACCTGCAGCCGGTGTGTCAACAACGATGCATCCAAGGGGTGCTCGATGCCACGTGCCACCAGTCGCGCGCAGATCAGCGAATGCGGATTGACATAGCCGACACCGACAGGCTTGCCGTTGGCGGCGACGATCACGCAAGGCTCACCCGGTCGGAATCCGCTCAAGGGCGAGCGCGAGACATCGACCTCGTTGGCGAAAACCCACATGTGCCCCGCACGCAGGCGTGCATCCTCGCCGCGCTTCAGATACAACGCAGGATATTCGACGGGGGAAATCAAGGCATGCTTCCCGGGGACATTGCCCAAACTATCGTGCACAACCCAGTCAGGACAAGAACCCATTGACGGGAATCAGACACAGTCGGGATCACAATGACGAAATAGGGCATCAAAGCCATGACCAACCGCCTCGCCAACGCCTACAGCCCCTACCTGCGCCAGCACGTCGGCAATCCCGTGGATTGGCAACCCTGGGATGCCGTGGCACTCGACCAGGCACGTACAAGCGATACGCCCATCCTGCTCTCGATCGGTTACAGCGCTTGCCATTGGTGCCACGTGATGGCGCAAGAATGCTTCGAGGATCCCACGATCGCGGCGGCGATGAACGCATCGTTCCTCAGCATCAAGCTGGACCGCGAGGAGCGCCCGGACATCGACCACGCCTACCAGATGGCCCATCAGGTCTTGAATGGCCGCGGCGGCGGCTGGCCGCTGACGGTGTTCCTCGATCCGCAGGACCTGTCGCCGTTCTTCATCGGAACCTATTTCCCGCCCGTGCCACGCCACGGCCTGCCCGGTTTCCCGGAGGTGCTCCAGCGGGTGCGCGTGTATTTCGATACGCACCGTGGCGAGTTGCGCGCACAAGCCGAACAACTGCGTTCCTGGATGCACCCTGCGCAAGCAGACAGGGCGGGCAACACGCCCGGTGCAAAAGCCGTCGATGCCAGGGCCATGCAGGATATGGCCACTCGGTTCGATCCACGCCATGGCGGAAATGCGGGGGCACCGAAGTTCCCGCGCGCGACCGAACTGGAATGGTTGCTCGATCTGCGTGCCTCGGATGAAACCGCCCGACACATGGCTGGCGTGACGCTTGCGAACATGGCCGCGCGCGGCCTGCACGATCATCTTGGCGGCGGGTTCTTTCGCTATTGCGTCGACGCGGACTGGACCATTCCGCACTTCGAGAAGATGCTTTACGACAACGCGCAGTTGTTGCCAGTGTATGCGCGCGATGCGGTGGCAGAGAGTGCCGATCCCGCGTCGCGCGATATCGCAAGGTCGGCCGTACACGGTATCGTCGACTGGCTGGCGCGCGACATGACCGCGCCGGATGGCGCGTTTTACAGCTCGCTGGACGCGGACAGCGAGCACGAGGAAGGCAGGTTCTATCTGTGGACGCGCGAGCAAATGCACGCCGCGCTGGATGCCGCCGATTGCACGCTGGCCGAAGCCGCATACGGGCTGGACGCGTCGCCGAACTTCGAGGGACGCGCCTGGCACCTGCTGCGCAGCGTGCGGATGGATACGCTCGTGGAACGTTTCGAGGACTCGCCGGCATCGATCGCCTCGCGGTTGGACACCATCCGCCAGCGCCTGCTCGAAGCCCGCGCCAAACGCGTATACCCGGCACGCGACGACAAGATCCTCACCGCCTGGAACGCACTGACGATTTCCGGGCTCGCGCGAACCGCGCGCTTGCTCGACGACGCACGCTGTAGGGACATGGCTCTGCACGCACTGGCGACCCTGCGCCGGTTCGCATGGATCGATGGCAGGCTGTCCGCCAATGCCGCCGCGCCCGTCTCGCGCATTCCCGGCTTCCTGGACGACCATGCCTTCCTGCTCGATGCCTTGCTCGAAAAAATGCAGCTTGCCTTCGATCCTGATGACCTTGGCTGGGCGATCGCGCTGGCCGACGCATTGATCGACGAATTCGTCGATCGTGACAAGGGCGGCTTCCGGTTCTCGACGCCGGACCACGCGACGCCGCTCGCAAACAGCCGCGGCTGGACCGACGACGCCTTGCCCAATGGCAGCGCCGTCGCGGTCCGCGCGTTGCTGAGGCTGGGACATTTGCTTGGTGATTCGCGCTATCTGGATCGTGCGCAACGCGCGCTGCGGGCCGCGACCGGCGCGCTGGACCGCTACCCCGGCGCCTGCCCGACTTTGCTGCGCGCCTTGAACGAATTCGAACATCCGCGCCCGCAAATCGTGGTGCGCTGTTCAAGTGACCAAGCCAAAATCTGGCAGGCCGCTGCGCGCGAAAGTTTGCGCATGTCTGGACTCATGCCCGGCGGCGACCCCGTCGATGCATTCGTCATTGCATCGGAGTCGGGTACGCTGCCGGGTGCGCTGGCCACACGCACGATCCAAGGCAACCACGGCACTGCTTATGTATGCACTGGAACGGCTTGCCAGGCGCCTGTCACATCACCGGATACGCTCGCCGACGCATTGCGCGCCGCCATCTCCACTTGAGCCGCATTACAGCACCACCGGCTTGTCCGGGAGTTGATTGCTGCGCCCGGGTCCGGGCGGCAGATACAACTCGAGCAGGTTGTGGGTCGCCTCGATGCCGGCCAGCGCGCCCTCCTTCCAGTGTTCCTGCCGAAACTGGTCGCTCATGAAACCGATAATGCGTTCCCATGAGCCCGCCGGCACCCGCGCCGCCACGCCCCGATCGGGAATGATCTCGATGGTGTAATCACCCAGCAGCACGTAGATCAATACCCCCGTGCGACGTTCGGTATCCCACACTTTCAGGTCACCGAATACGCTCTCTGCACGTTCGCGGATGCGGCGTCCGCCGATCAGGTAACGTGCGGGCAAACGCGCCTCGACCGCGAAACAGATTTCACCGTCGTGCTTGACCTCGCCACGCTCTATCGCGTCCTGGATCTCGCGCATGGCTTCGGCCGGAAATGCCCGGCTTGCGGGTGCATGAAACCAGTGTCGCAACCAACGCATTGCTTCCATCACCAACTCCCCGAAGCACCACCGCCGCCGGTCATCCCGCCACCGCCGGAAAATCCGCCACCCCCGCCACCGAAGCCGCCGCCGCCAAAACCGCCTCCACCGAATCCACCCCAGCCACCGAAGCCTCCACCGCGCGCGAACGTCCCGCCCGTGCCGCCCGCGAAGCCCACCAGCAAGCCGAGCACACCCAGTCCGAGACCGAGCGGCCAGAAGCCACTGAACAACCACGCCAGCAACCCGGTTGCGCCGCCAACCAGTCCCGCCCGCGGCACGCGCGACACCCGCGCGAACATTCCGCGCGCCCAGACCAACACGAACCACGCGACGATCAGGCCGGTGAACCAATCCTGCCCGTGCGCGACACCGCCCGGATTGCGCTGCGGCCCCTGCAATGGCGCGGGCAACGGCTCGCCGTCGATCAATTTGGTCAAGGCTTCGATCGCGTCGTCCAGGCCGCCGAAGTAATCGCCGGAACGGAATTTGGGCGCCATGTATTCGCGGATGATCCTTGCGGCGGCGGCGTCGGGAATCGCACCCTCGAGTCCGTAACCGGTCTCGATCATCGCGCGATGATCGTCCTTGGCCACCACCACCAGCACGCCGTCGTCCACGTTCTTGCGACCGATCTTCCACTGGTCGAACACCCGCGTGGAATAATCGAAAATGTCCTCCGGCTGCGTGGTCGGCAGCATCAGCACCACGAGCTGCGCGCCCTTGCGTTGTTGCAGTGCCGCGAGCTTGGCTTCGAGTTGCTGTATCTGCTGCGCCGTCAGCGTGCCGGTGAGATCGGTGACGCGCGCCTTCAGAACGGGCACGGCCACGTCGGCGCGCGCGGCCGTCATGGGCACAATCAGGCAGGCGGCCAACAGGCCCGCCAACAGCAAGCGAAAGCGGCCGACGCTGCTCACGAGACGATCAATGCGCGCTCGACGCAGTCGTCGGCACGGGTGCCGAAGGCGCAGCGGATGGCGTCGGCGTGGTGCCGAAATCCACCTTGGGCGCCGTCGAGATCGCGGCCTCGTTTTCCACCGTGAAGTTGGGTTTGACCGCGTAGCCGAACATCTTGGCGGTCAGGTTCACCGGGAAGCCGCGGATATAGCTGTTGTAGTCCTGCACCGCCTTCACGTAGCGATTGCGCGCCACGGTGATGCGGTTCTCGGTGCCCTCCAGCTGTGCCTGCAGGTTCTGGAACAGGCCGTCGGCCTTGAGGTTGGGATAGTTCTCGGAGACCGCCATCAGTCGCGTCAACGCGCCGGAAAGTTCGCCCTGCGCCGCCTGGAATTTCGCCAGCGATTGCGCGTCTTCGGCATTCACGTTGATCTGCCCGACCTTGGCGCGCGCCTCGGTGACCTCGCGGAACACCTGCTCCTCGTGGGCGGCATAGCCCTTGACCGTGGCGACCAGGTTCGGCACCAGGTCGGCGCGCCGCTGGTACTGGTTGATCACTTCCGACCAGGCGGCCTTGACCGCCTCGTCCTTCCTCTGGATCTGGTTGTAGCCGCAGCCCGACAGCAGGCCGCAGGCAAACAGCAGCGCGGAACACGCAACGAGGAGGCGGACAGCGCGCATGGGAGTTCTCCGTGCCATTCTGACGTTGATTGCAGCACGCGCCGTGAATCCGCGCAATGCCGGCTTTTTGCGGTATCTATAACGCGCGTGGAACCAGGATGATGGTCCAGATCACCAGCACGTTCACCATCAGCAGGAACACCGCCGCCGAACCCATGTCCTTGGCACGACCGGCGACTGGATCCTGGCCGGGCCACAGCTTGTCGACGATTGCCTCCAGCCCGGAATTCAGCATTTCCGCTGCCGGTACCGGCAGCAACGAGCCGGCCAGCAGGGCTTTTTCGAGTGCGTCGTGGCCGAGCCACAGCCCGAGCGGGAACAGGATCACGCACAGGATCACCTCGAGGCGAAACGACGCCTCCACGCGCCAGCCCTCGCGCAATCCATGCAGCGACCAGATCAGCGCCTGCCAGATCTGGCGCGGCCCGCGGTTGACGTTGCTGGGCATGTACTTGCTTCCCCGTTCCTGGTTGCAATATCCAATGCACGCGACACTTGCCACGGGCACCGACCGCGCGCCAGCATACGATGCCATGACGATCGCCGCACCCTTGCGGCAAGGGAGGTCGCATGCGGACATCACCCCGGTGGCTGCCGCTGTTGCTGTTGATACCGTTCGTCGCCACGCTTGCAGTGCCACTGTACAACTCGCGGTCGCCGGAACTGTGGGGATTCCCGTTCTTCTACTGGTATCTGTTCCTGTGGCTGGTGCTGCTGCCACCACTGATCTGGATCGTCTACCGGGGCAGGCGGCCATGAGCGGCGCTGTGCACTGGACCGCGTGGGCGATCTTCGCGACGTTCTTCGCGCTGGTCACGCTGCTCGGCTTCGCGGCCGCACGCTGGAAGAAGGCCGACCTGAGCCATCTGCACGAATGGGGGTTGGGCGGCCGCCGCTTCGGCACCGTCATCACGTGGTTCCTGCTCGGCGGGGACCTCTACACCGCCTACACCGTGGTCGCATTGCCGGCGCTGGTTTACGCAGTCGGGGCGTTCGGCTTTTTCGCGATGCCCTACACCATCGTCGCATTCCCGTTGTTTTTCGTGGTGATGCCACGGCTCTGGAACGTCTGCCACCGCCATGGCTACCTGACCGTCTCCGACTTCGTCGAGGGCCGCTACGGCAGCCGCCCGCTGGCGCTGTTGGTGGCACTGACCGGCGTGTTCGCGGTCATGCCGTACATCGCCCTGCAACTGGTCGGCATGCAGGTGGTATTCGAGACGATGGGTTTCGGCGGCCTGCACCACGGCGCCGAAATAGCCCTGGCGGTGGCGTTCATCGTGCTCGCGCTCTACACGTATACCAGCGGGCTGCGCGCCCCGGCGATGATCGCCTTCGTCAAGGATGCGATGATCTACATATTCGTGCTCGCCGCCATCATCATCATCCCGTTGCAGCTCGGTGGTTACGGCGCGATCTTCCACGCCGCGCAGCAGGCGTTCGCAACACGCGGCGGCGATACCGGCGTGCTGCTGCATCCGGACCAGTACCTGTCGTTCGCGACGCTGGCCCTGGGCTCGGCCATGGCGCTGTTCCTGTATCCCCACGCGGTCACCGGGGCGCTCGCCGCCTCCAGCCCCAATACGATCCGGCGCAACGCCATCCTGCTGCCGACCTACAGCGTGGCGCTCGGCCTGATCGCGCTGATGGGCTACATGGCCATCGCCGCGCATGTGCACGCAAAGGGGACCGCCGTGGTACCCGCGCTTATCCTGCAAAGCTTTCCCGAATGGTTCGCCGGCTTCTGTTTCGCGGCGATCGCGCTGGGCGCGCTGGTACCGGCGGCGATCATGTCGATCGGCGCGGCCAATCTGGTTACCCGCAATATCTGGCGGCCGTACATCAACGCCAACCTGGGCCACGCACAGGAAGCACGCATCGCCAAGGTCACCTCCTTGCTGGTGAAGTTCGGCGCGTTGCTGGCGGTGCTGTACCTGCCCACGAAATTCGCGATCGACCTGCAACTGCTGGGTGGCATCTGGATGCTGCAGATCCTGCCGGCCGTGGTCTGCGGCCTGTTCGGACGATGGTTCCGGCCGTCCGCGCTGATGGCCGGCTGGATCGCGGGGATGGCCCTCGGCAGCACGCTGGCGTACCAGCAAGGCTTGAAACCGGTGTACACGTTCATCGCCGGCGGCGCGCAGCACGGCGTCTACATCGGCTTGCTGGCGCTGGTCGTGAATTTCATCGTTGCCATCATTGCCACACCGATAGCTGCCGCGATCGGACGGGGCGTGCCCGTTGATCGCACCCGACCCGCGGATTTCGAGGACGTGCTGCCCGACTGAATCACCTGGGCGACTTCACCGCGTGAGCGACCGCGAGTTCCGACGAAGCTATGCCGTGCCCGGCCACGACCGGGCACGGCGTCATTCGTTTCGGCTCCTCCCTGCTTAAAGCGACCAGATCGCCATCAACGATGCCTGCCACGGCGCGACCAGCTGGTAGCCGTGGGTGTGTTGCCAGATCGGTGCGGCCACGGTCGCATCGATGCGCAGGCGCGACCACGCCAGTTCCAACGTCGGCGCCGCCAGCAGCCGCCGGTAACCGCTGTTCTCTGGATCGGCCGCGCTACCAGAATCGGACTGTCTCAACGATGCCTGCACTTGCAGGATGGGCGTCAGGCGCACGCCGCCGCCCATCGACCATCCGGACGGATACACGCCCGCCGCGGCATCCAGTTCATTGCCGGGGCGGTAGCCTTCCCGGCTGTTTGTGGGCAGATCGGCCATCGCCTGGACGAAGCCGCCCCAGCCCATGTTCGCGCCGAACTTCCACTGGTGATAGCCGCCCAGCAGGACATCGGTGGTACCGGTGCCGATCGCGGTGTCGCGATCGAAGCCGGGATAGGTCCAGTCGCCGGTCGCCAGCTTCGCGCCGAACATCAGGCCGGTCGAGCGATCGGGTGAGAAACCGGTATAGACGACCAGCAACCGCAGGTCGCCCAGGGCGCCATGATCGAACGTGGCCGGCTGGCCGGAATCATCCAGTGTCGCGAAATGCCTCTGCCAGAAAGGCAGCTCGATCCGCAAGCCCCAGTCGCGGTTGAAGAAGGTCTGCAATCCCAGGGTCTGGAACAAGGTGCGGATGCGCTTGTCGCCATTGGCCGACGCCGGAGCGCTCGAACTGCCGTACCAGTCCTTCGACTGATCCAGGTAATCGAAGCGCAGGTACAACTCGGTGGCGTTGCCCGTGGTGGAGGGCAGCAGGTTGTTGGCGCCGACACTGAAAATGCCACAGCCGCAAGCGCAGGCTTTGGCCCGGGCCATCGGCAGCAGGGCTGCCGCGAACAACACCGCCGGCAACAGGAATGCCTTGGTGTGCCGGGGCACCTTGATGGATTTCATGATCTTTCCTTGCGACTACGCGGCACGCCGAATCGAGGTGTGTCGAAGCGGCGGCGGCGCAATGGATGCACGCGCGAGAACCATCACGCGCAAGCGAACAGGATTCGCCTGCCTGTCAGGCAGGTCGACCGTATACGGATGACCGGTTCAGGCCGGCAACGGCGGCGCGCGCGGATTCGCGGCGAAAACAGGTCGAAGGTGGGGCGCTGCGGCCATCTCCTCGACACGGAACGGCATGGGCGGTGGCAGCACCAGTACATGCACGGCATTGAAGGTCAACATCGGGGGATGGCTCAACAGGACGCAGTAGGCGCAGCACACCATCGGGTCGCGTGGAACACCGGGCGATGCGGGCGCATTGCCTTTCCCGGCCCTAGGCGCCACATCCATGCCCGCCATCACGGTCATGCCAGAAGCCGGCATCACGAATCGCGAAATCACCGGCATGACCATGATGAGCGCCGTCGCCAGCAAGGCCAGCCCGCATCATATTACCGATGGGTGGCGTCAAACATTCAACGGCTTCCGTCTTTCTCGATGAACGTTACCTTCAAGAAGCTGCCAGTAACCAATTTATAGGATCATTTCTGTGGCTTAGTCACACAGCCCGCCGCTGACGCGTTCGCGGCTTTCGAGGTCACGTTCGGTGAACACGTCCCGGTAACCGTGCCGTGCCAGCAGATCACGCGCGGCGGCACCTTGCTCGTATCCATGTTCGAGCAAAAGCCAACCGCCCTCGCGCGAATGCCTGCGGGCATCGCGGATGATGATGCGGATGGCATCGAGCCCGTCGGCACCCGACGCCAGCGCGGCACGCGGTTCGAAGCGCAGGTCACCCTGTTGCAGGTGCGGATCGTCGTCCGCGATATAGGGCGGATTCGAAACGATCAGGCCGAAGCGTGCTTCGCCCAGCGCCGCACACCAGTCGCCGTGCGCAAACGCAACGTTGCGCAGTCCGAGCCGCGCGGTATTTCCACGTGCCACGTTCAATGCGGCCAGACTGGCGTCCGTCGCGAGCACACGCGCCCGCGGCCGCTGCGAAGCGATGGCGAGCGCAACCGCACCGGAACCGGTACCGAGGTCGGCCACGGCGCAATCCGCATCGACCGGGATGCGCTGCAACGCGAGATCGACCAGCAATTCCGTTTCCGGACGTGGAATCAGCACATCGGAAGTAACTTCGAGTTCCAGCGCATGAAACCCTCGGATGCCGACCAGATACGCCACCGGTTCGCCGCGCGTGCGACGCATTACCAAATCGTGGAAGCTCTCGGCCCGAGCCGGCTCGACCGCGTCATCCGCATGCGCGACGAGCCATGCCTTGGAGACACCCAGCACGTGCGAGAGCAGAAGCGCTGCTTCGGCACGCACCTCTTCGCCCGACAGTTGCGCGACGGCTTCGGCCAGCAGTTGCCGGACGGATTTCACGCGCGGCCACCATGATTGCATCCGGTTTGTCGTCCCATGCGTAAATGGTAACGACGTTGCGTCCCCAGAAATCCGCTGGCACGGAGACCCGATGGCCAATTACCCGCACCGACAAAACAAACACCGGCTGCGCCGTTGCGTGCAAGCCCTGCTGGTCGGCACGCTGGTGACGCTGGTTGCGGGCTGTGACGCCATCGTTTTCGGCACACTCAACCTTGCCGCCGAAAAGCGCGGCTACGCCGTGCATGAAGGCGTCGTGTTCGAACCCGCACACGGGCTGAAGCTGGACGTCTATCAACCCGTCGATGCGCACGACGCACCGGTCGTGGTGTTCTTCTACGGTGGCCGCTGGGAGAAGGGTACGCGCCAGGAATACCGTTACGTCGGCGCCGCACTGGCTGCACGCGGCATCGTGACCGTGATTCCCGACTACCGGAAATATCCCGAGGTGAAACTGGACGGCTTCATGCAGGACGCAACCACCGCGGTCGGCTGGACGCACACACACATCGCCAAATACGGTGGCAATCCCGGATCCATCTTTCTGATGGGACATTCCTCGGGCGCGCACATCGGTGCCCTGCTGGCGACCGACGCAAGCTGGCTGCGTCGGGTAGGCATGCAACCGCGCGACCTGGCGGGTTTCATCGGGCTTGCCGGCCCCTATGACTTCGCACCTTTCAAGACCCACGATCTGGTTGGCATGTTCGGCAGTACGGCTGCCGAGCAACGCCGCTCGCAACCGGTGGCCTTCGTCGATGGCGACGAACCGCCGATGTTGTTGCTGCAAGGCACGGCCGATCACACCGTGTGGCCCAAGAACGCCACTTCACTGGCCCATGCCCTGCGCGAGCACAACGAACCCGTAGAACTGCACCTGTACCCCGGCGTGGGGCATTCCGGCATCCTGCTGTCGCTGTCGCGGCCTTTCCGCCACCACGATCCCGCACTCGCGGACACGCTCGCTTTCATCCACGCGCACTCGATCATCCAATGAAGTTGCAGCCGAGGCACAGCGCTCCTCGCCGACATCAGGTGACATGCAAGGGGCACGAGTGATACTTCGCTGAGCGATCGAGATCGTCTTCCTGATCGAGATCAGGTCGGAAGATTGTTGCGGCTCCGCTTGGCAGGGCCCACATGTGTTCGGGTTGATTACTTACTTGCGCGCATCGTCCTTTTCCGTGGCGATCCGCTCCGCCAGGGTAGCCTTCGGAGATGCCGGCGCCGATTTCCAGTAACCGCCACGCATCCATGCGTGAAAACCCCAGCGCAGCCAGCCGATCAGCGCATTCGCCAGCCACAGCGCCCACACAAGCATCGCCAGCTTGTAGCACCACAGTGGCAGCGTGAATGCACCAGCCCGTGGCAACGCGCCACTGGCCTGATCGGCAAACCAGTGCAGCGACCACGCGCCGGAGCCGCCACCCGCGACTCGCATGTCCGGCTGGCCCAGCAGGCCCTGTGGCACCGAGGCGATCAGGCACAGCAACGCAATCACAGTCAGCACGGCCAGTGCGACCTGCATGAGATTGAAAGGCAACCGCGCAAGGGACACCGCTCGCTCGCTGCCGGCCCGGATACCGAGCACGATCAACCACGCCGCGACCAGCACGTAGGCCGTCCAGGCGAAGGTGGAAAAGCCGAGCCCCAGCAACAACCACTGCCACCAGCGCAGGGGCGTGGGCGCGAATCGCGCCAATGCGATCGCCACGAGCAAGAGCACCGCCAACTGTGACCAGTACAACACGGCCGGCCCGACCTGCGGTCCCCACGTCCACAGGATCCAGCGATCATGCGGCAGCTCCAACGAAGTACGTATGTTGGCCGCGGGTGCATCGAGGCTAATGGCTGGCGTACGCGACAGCATTCCCAGCGCAGAGGTTTCCCGGAAGCGCAGGACGAAGTTCTGCGCGCCGGGCTGCACGGGCAATGCGACGTGCCCGCGGTGCGGATTGAGTTCCAGCGTCTGGCCGTCGCGTTGCGCGCCGAGCAAACGCGCATCGTCCGGCAACTCCACGCCCTGCTCCCCGCCGCGCGTGCTACGGGTCGCAAGAGTCAGGATGGATTCCCGTTCGTGCGCGCCACGCGTCGTATCCAGCGACACGCGATCGACAGCAACGCTGTTTCCGGCCACCGCCGCGGGACGGGTGATGTGTACTTCGAGCGTTTCGCCCGGCAGCGGCCGGAACACGTGGATGCCATCTGCACCGACGGACTCCGGCACGCCCGAAAACGCGAGATGCAGCAACGGCACGCTGGCGATACGCCACACTTCGGCACGCTCGCCCAACGCGGGCGCATGCAGATCCAATGAATTGCCGGGATCCAGCGTGCTCGACCAGCGGACTTCGCCCCGGTCGGGACCGAAGGTGATTTGTACGTGCCCGTTTTCCACCTTCAAGTCCGCACCGCTGACATGCTCGCCGGGAAGCAGCGGCAGTTCCACGGTGAACCCGCCCTGCGCAGGCGCAATGCGCGTGGCGACATTGTCCACACGCGAATCCAGGCCGATGGCAATGCTGCGCGTCAACTTCACATAGGGTGGGAATGCCTGCGCCGGCGCCGCCGTGCCTCCCGCCTTGTCCGCCTTGCGCACACGCGTGAAGGTCAGTGTGTCGGACAGGAGACGCGGGCCATCCGTCCCGGCGACTTCCCATGCCGACTGCGAAACCTGCACGTTCGGCGGTGGCAACGGGAAATGCAGGGCCGCACTGTCGGCGTCGCCCGGCAGCCTGAAATCCAGCACGACACGGTGCGCGCCGCGATCCAGGACGATCCAAATCGAGCCGTTGCGGCTAGTGAGTTCCGGTGCGGGCTTGCCGTCCAAAGTGACACCAGCCAGTGCCGCCGGCGCGTCCATGCGCGGCAATGGAAATGCCAGGCGCACCTCGGCATCGGCCTCTACCGTTACTTGCAACTCGTCCTGCTGCATCGCGACCAGCGCCAGCGGCGACGATGCACAGTCAGGTGCGCAGTGCGGGGCTTCCAACAGCCTGGCCCGCAACTCCGAAAGCATCTGGGACGATGGAGTGGACTGCGCACGCGCCTGCGGCGAAAAGACCGCCACCGCCAGCAGCATGCCGGCGACGCTCGCGGCACCACGACCGGACCGGCCGGGCAATTTCGCCTTCAAGTCGAATACGCGCGCGATCGCAACCAACCACGCAAGCAGAAGCCCCAGCATCACGATGCGCAGAATCCGCGTCGCCCATGCCGGCAGGATCACCAGCCGCCAAGTCTGTCCTGCAGTGACCGGCCCGCTCCAGCCAAGCCGATAGGCACGACCCTGATCAGCCCAGTCCGGCATCCCGGGCCCTGATTGCAGTATGACGTTGGGCGGATACCCCGATTGCGCCGCGATCTGCGTCGCATCGATCTGTGCTCCGGTAACCACAACGGACTGCAGGGTTTGCGGATTGACCGCGACGTCCGCTGGTGGTGGAGGTGGTGGCGCAGCCGGCGTCGACATCACGGACTGTTCCTGAGGCGCTGGCGCTGCAACCTGGGGCGGTGGAGGGATGAATTGGGTCCGCGCCACCGCTACGTGGTAGGTGCGCTCAGGCACGATCCACGCAAAACCGTGGCCTTCCAGTTGTGGATGCAGGGCGTCGCGCACTTGCACGGCGGCGAACGGAAGCGTGGCCAGTACGGCCAGCACCAGCATGACGGCGCCGCTGGCACGCGCAACCTTGCGCAGGCTGCCGTCCGGCAACACGCGTGCGACCAGGCCAAGCGCAACCGCCAACGCCGGTGTCCAGCGTGGTGCACCCGGTTCACCATGCGACAGCGCCACGAATCCCAGCGCGACCAGCGCCCATTGCCAACCCAGCAGCCGCCAGACCAGCAGCGCGATCAAGGCCGCCACGAACAAGTTCAAAAGGTTCCAGCTCGCGACCCAGCTATCGGGCGAACGGTCTGCGCCTGGCGCACCCAGTAGTCGATAACCGTACGGCAGGTGCACTGTGGCGCTGACGCCATCCAGCGTCTGCATCCAGCCACCGGTCGCGGCTTGCGCGCCTCCGTGGCTGGCGAGTCGCAAGCCCGCGTGCAAATCAAGATCGTGCGTGCGCACTTCCACACCACGCGTACCGGGCTTGTCCCCGCGCGTCACCAGCAGCGGCGTATCGTCGGCGAGGTCGGCATTTTCGAGCACCCACGGTGCGGCGACGTCGAGGCGATCGATGCTGCGCAGGGTTCCGGTGAGCTGGTCGGATGCGGTTAGTCCGCGCCCGTCGAAATCCAGCCACAATTCGCGCCGGAGCTGGAGCTGGTCGCCGGCGTTCGCGCCCAGTCCGCGGGCGGTTTGCCGAATGTCGAGCACGGCATCGGCGGCCATCACGAAGGCCGGCAGGTCACGCCATTCCGGCGGCACGCCGGCCTGCGCGGGATCGATCGGCTGCGGTCCGGTTGCTCGCGTGGTACGCAACGTCGGTGCGTCGGCGTAACTCCAGATTTCCTGTTTCGGCCAAGGTGCCGGGGGCGCCTTGAACGCTAGTTTCGCCAGCGGCGCGACGCCGCGTGCATCCAGGGTCAGCGACCAATCGCCCGGCCGCAATTGCACGCGCAAGCGACCGTCGGGATCGAGTCGCGCCGGCAGATCGCCGTCGAGCGCAGTCGCGACGAACCCCTTCGGCAGGACTGGACCCAATAGCTGTTCGCGTGCGCTGCCCGCGACATGCAGGCGGAGCGTGGTTGCGAGCGTCGGCGGCGCACCGTCCCCGAGCCGCCGGAACACGCGCAGGCTCAACGCGTCCGACTGGCGCTGGCGTTCGGCGGCCGGGCCAAGGGTGATCCACCCGTCGTCGCGTTCGGGCTGCACGATCGTGGCACCATCCACTTTCAGATCGACCAGCGCTATCGAGGCCGGCAGCCGCAAACGAGCCGGACGTTCGTTCCAGCGCAGGTCGCCTTGCACCACATAATCGCCCGCGGCCAGACGCAACGCAGGCACGTCATCGCGGTCCAGCAGCACGGCTGCAACATTATTCACCCGCACGTTTTCAGGCCACGCTTCGCGACTGCCAGGCAACGTCACCCAGCTGTCCGCGTCGACATGCACCTGAAGCTGGAAGTGTGCGCCCGACTTGTTCGCATCCAGCGTCAGGCGTCCGGGCCAGACGCACTCCCGGTCATCGGCCGATTGGGTGACCAGCATCGGGCAGGTCTGACGTTCGTGTCCGTGCAGGACCCACGCCTGCCAACCTTGCAGGGCCGGGGGAATCGATTGCGCCATGGCGCCGGCGGCACCAATACACAGCAACGCAAGCAGGCATAACGGTCCCAGTGCGCGGCGCATCGTCATCCCCTTCGCTATGTGCCGGGGCGGAGTGTACCCCAGCCATAGCGGGCGACGCGCGAATATACGACCGCTTCGTCGTGACGGAAATTCCGTCACGACGAAGCCCTGGTTCATGTCACTGCGTGATCGATGCAGGGTTCTGGTGCGCCTTCAAGGTGCTGCACAACACGATTGACTCGTGGGTTTGGGCAAGCCCGCGCTTCAGGCCCGGCACCTGGCCCAACTTGGGCTTGAAGTAGTCCTCCACGCGCTGCGCCTCGGCATCGGCGCAACCGCCCGCCGCCGCAAGCGAGGGCAGGTAGCCGCCGGAAAACACGCCGGTACGCGCGACGATCCGGGCGTAGTGCGCGGTGAACCAGTTCCACAGTCCGTTGCGTTGCGCGACGGTGTCGCGGCCGCCACGCAGGATCATGCCCATCTCGCCCACCTTGACCTGCGGCGACAACGCGAAATCTCGCACCACGTCGGCTTCGGCGCCTTGCGCATGGCTGAGCGCACCCAGCATCGCGTTGCGGCGGACCGGGTCGGTGGTCTTCGGGATCGCGGCGATCAGCTCGTCGACCGCCGGCTTGCCCTGCTCCTCCACCGCCACCGAGAGCGCGGTGCGCAACAGGTCGGGGTTCGCCGCCATCAGGTCGGGCAGCCCGTCCTTGCCCGGCTTGAGCGCGGCTTGGCCCTGCTTAAGCAACTCCGCGCGCACGGACGGGACCTTGAAGCCCAGCCCCAGCGAGCTGGCCAGCTCGGAGCGCATCAGCACGTCGTCGGCCGATTCGCCCGCGCGCCGCTGGTAACCCAACGCTTCCAACCGCGGCAGGTAGGCCTTCGCCACCGCATCGCGGATCGCCGCCTTTTGCGCATCGGTGCGTGCTTCGTGGTCATAGATCCACGACACCGTGTCGAGAGGCGCCAACGCGATCTGCCGCACCTGCGAAGGCGCCAACTCGCGCATCGCGGCCAAAACTTCCCCGGCATTCAGCGTGCCGCGGTGGAAAGCCGCATCGATGGAATCGGCATACGCCAGTTGCTCGCCATCGTTGCGTTGCGCGATCACCCTGGTAACCGCCGCACGATCGGCCTTGTCCATCTCGTAGCGGTAGTAACCGTTGCCATCGGCATTCGGCATGTACCACGCCGGGCACTCGCCACCGGCAACCTTCATGTCGGCCGTCTTGTGGTCCAGCATCTGGCACTGCACGCCATTCGGAAAGCGCACGCACACCGGGATGCCCCACAAGCGATTCGGATCGCCCGAGGAACCCAGCGGCAGGTAGCGAGTCTGCGTGAGCCGCAATACCACGCCGCCCTTCGGCGCGCAATCGAGTTTCGTTGCCACCAACGGCACGCCGTTCTGGTCGAGAAAGCTCTTGAATGCCTTCTTGAACGCTTCGCCCTTGCCGGCGGCGGTGGCGATCGCATCGACCAGATCATCGGCATCGGCGTTGCCGAAGGCGTGCGCCTTGATGTAGGCCTGCATGCCTTTCTGGAATACCTTCGGGCCGACGAAGTTCTCGAACATGCCGATCACAGCGGCACCTTTCTCGTAGGTGATGCCGTCGAACGCCGTCTCGATGTCGCCGTTGCCGATGATCGGTTGGCGGATCATGCGCGCGCTGACCAGGCTGTCGCTGTGCATCGCGCCCTCCCCGCCCTCGATGCGACCGAGGTGCGCGTGCCAACCGGGATGGATCTCGCCCTCGATCTTCTGCTGCATCCAGGTCGCGAAAGCCTCGTTGAGCCAGATGTCGTTCCACCAGTCCAGCGTGACCGTGTCGCCGGTCCACTGGTGCGCCATCTCGTGTGCCTCATCGTTGAAGGTATGCCGCATGGCGCCGGGTGCCGGATCATCGCCCAGCAACAGCAGCCAGTCGCGATAGGTGATGAGGCCCGCGTTTTCCATCGCGCCGGCCGAGAAATCCGGCAGCGCGGCGAGGTCGAGCTTGCCGAACGGATATCCGAAACCGTAATAGGCTTCCTCGTGCTCGATGATGGCTGGCGCCATCGCGAGTGCGCGTCCCATCTTCGCGCCGTTGCCCTTGGTCGCGATGCCGCGTACTGGCACCGGCGTGGAGCGCCATTGATCCGGCGGGATCGTCGGGCCATTCACGATGTCCCATGGTCCGACCAGCCATGCGTACAGGTAAGTCGGCAACGGCTTGGTCGGCTGGAACGTGATCGTCTTCCAGCCCTTGCCGGCCGGCTTGTCGCTGGCTTCGGGCGCGTTCGCCACGGCCTTGTCGGCATCCGGAATCGTCAGCGACAGGGTCAGCGGGGCCTTGAAGCCGGGCTCGTCGAAACACGGGAACGCAAGCCGCGCGCTGATCGGCTCCATTTGCGTTTGCAAATACGCATTGCCCGCGAACACGACCTTGTAATAGCCCTGCAACGTGGCGTTGTAGGGCGCGCTGAAGTCGAACTTCAGCGTGATCTTTTGGGGCCGCAGCGTACGGCCGAAATCCACCCGCGCAACGCCCGCGTGTTCCGCTGTCGCCGTGACGTTGCCGTCGTACTTGCCTGCGTGGCTGTGCCCGTGGGCATCGGTGACGGTGACGCTGGAGACCTTCAAGTCCTTGCCATGCAGCCACACATGGTTGGAGGCCTTTTTCAGATCCACCGCGATGGTGACGGTACCGCTGTAACCCGGCTTATCGGGATCGCTTTTGATCGAGAGCGTGTAGGACTGGGGCACCGCCCAGCCCGGCAGGCGCGTCAACGGCGGCGCCTCGGTTGCATTTGCCGCGGCGTGGCCCGGCGCGACATGCGGCGGCTTGGCCGCGGCCAAGCCGCCGATCGCCAGCAGGCCGGTCATGATCAAGGTGGATATGGCACGCATCGTACGCAGCTCCTTCGCGCTGGAAATATCGCGAAAGTGCAGCATGCCGCATGCAACATGGCAAGTGACGGAAGTCCTGCCGCGTGCGGCGAAGCAGCACTCCGTCGAGTGGATGGCCCTGACGGTTCACGCCGCCAATGCGGACTCCGCGTCGCTGGCGCCGCCCATCTGCGCCAGCGTCACCGCCACCGCGTGGATCACCGACGCGATGCGCACCGCGCTCTGGACAGCCTGCGCGGAGACATCATGCTTGCGCAACGTGTGTTCGTGCGAGGCCACGCAACTGCCACAACCGTTGATCGCGGATACCGCGACCGCGGCCAGATCGAAGTCGACCTTCTCGCAGCCCGGATTGGCCATCGCGTTCATGCGCAGGCCAGCGCGCAAGTTGCCGTACTCGTCGTTTTCGACAATATGCAGGAAGCGGTAGTAGATGTTGTTCATGCCCATCAAGGCCGCGGCGGTACGCGCGCCGTCGAGCTCCTTTTCGCTCGCATGCTGCGAAGCGAACCGCGCAACGGCCTCGGTCAACGGCGCGTGGCGCGATGCGATCGCAGATGCCAACGCGACCAGCGCGATCTGTTTCCGGGTCAGGCCCGGCGCGCCGCCTTCGCTGAGCACCGAGTCGAGATTGAGGCGCAGATCCTTGGCGTAATCGGGCAATCCGGACTTGATCTGTTCAGGTCCATGTCTTGCTCCACGGTTGCGAAATGTCAAAGGGATGCCGCGTTCGGCGGCGGGGTCACGCCCGCCGCCGAAGCACCCGCGCCGTTGGAGAGCGGCCGGCGCGGAAAGAAGCGTCACGCGGCCTTCAGGGTTTCCTCGCCCCGGTTCCAGTTGCACGGGCACAGCTCATCGGTCTGCAGCGCGTCGAGCACGCGCAGCACTTCCGCCGGGATTGCGTCCGACGCTGAACCTTCGGTGACGTACACGAAGCGGATCACGCCTTCCGGATCGACCAGGAACGCCGCGCGCTTGGCCACGCCTTCCTCGTCGAGGATGCCGAGTGCGCGGCTCAGGTCCTTGTTGATGTCGGCCAGCATCGGGAACGGCAGGTCGCGCAGGTCCTTGTGGTCCTTGCGCCATGCCAGTGCACGAATTCGCTGTCGGTGCTGGCGGCGAGGATCTGGCAATCGCGGTCGTTGAATTGTGCGTCGAGATCGGCAAAACCCTTGATTTCGGTCGGGCATACGAAGGTGAAATCCTTCGGATAGAAGAACACGCACAGCCACTTGCCCTTGTAGGTGTCGTTGTCGATCCCGGCGAAGGCCTTGTCGAGGCTGTCGATCGACACGGTGGCCTTGAGATTGAAATGGGGGAAGTTGTCGCCGATGGTAAGCATCGCAAGCTCCTTGTGGGTTGAAGCATGGGACCGGAGGCAGTTGCCACCGTTCCCGACTCAAGATGGGGCTTGTCGATTCATACTTAAAATTGATTTTTTCAATAAACGTGATAGCTTTTGTATATCGATTTGCGAATCCGGTCCACCGCCCTGCATGAATCTGCGCGATCTCCAGTATCTCGTCGCCCTCGCCGACCATAAGCATTTCGGGCATGCCGCCGAGGCCAGCTTCGTCAGCCAGCCGACCCTGTCGACGCAGATCAGGAAGCTGGAAGAAGAACTGGGCGTCACCCTCGTCGAGCGCACCCCGCGCAAGGTGCTGCTGACCGAGGTCGGCCAGCAGATCGTGACGCGTGCCCGCGACGTCCTGAACGAAGTCGAACAGATCCGGCGCATCGCGCGTCGCGACCATGATCCCGAGGCGGGCACCTTGCGGCTTGGCATCTTTCCCACGCTCGGCCCCTATCTCTTGCCGCACGTGCTGCGGCACGATCCGCGACCGTTTTCCGCGTCTCGAGCTGTTGCTGGTCGAGGAGAAAACGACCGGAACTCGTGCAGCGCCTGCGCGAGGGCAAGCTGGACGCCGCGATCCTGGCGTTGCCGGTGCACGAAGACAGCCTGCACGCGGAGTTCCTGTTCGAGGAACCGTTCATGCTGGCCGCACCGGAGGCCCACCCCCTGGCGGGACGGCGCCTGTTGAAGATGGCCGACCTCGAACATCAGCATTTGCTGCTGCTCGAAGACGGCCACTGCCTGCGCGATCAGGCACTGGAGGTCTGCCGCATGTCCGGCGCGGACGAAAAGCAGGGCTTCCGCGCGACCAGCCTCGAAACCCTGCGGCAAATGGTCGCGGCCAACGTCGGCGTCACGCTGCTGCCGGTACTCGCGGTTCAGCCGCCCATATCACCCACCGAGAACGTGCACCTGACGCCGTTCCGGGGCCGTCCGCCGAGCCGTCGCATCGCGATGTTCTGGCGCAAGAGTTCGGCCATGCACGGGTTTCTGCTGCGATTGTCCGAAGTTTTCCAGAGTCTTCCGCGCGACCTGTTCGATCCGGCCACGCTGCGCGACGCACCGCCAACGTTCAAGCCGCGCCGCCGGCCGGCATGTTCGGTGGCAGGCCGCTCGCGGTCGACGTGAACCATCCGCAACTTCGATAGTGGATGACTATCGCTTCGATAAAATCAATCAATTTCATGTCGCGCACGTTCCGCGCTAGCTGTGGCGGCTGCGCAACAGGCCGCGTACGTTCCTTTCCACAACAGAGGTGACATACCATGGCAAACCTGAAGGGCTCGAAGACCGAGCAGAATCTCAAAGACGCTTTTGCGGGCGAATCGATGGCCAACCGCCGTTACCTCTATTTCGCCTCCAAGGCCGACGTCGAAGGCTTCAACGACGTGTCCGCGGTGTTCCGTTCGACCGCAGAAGGCGAAACCGGACACGCGCACGGCCACCTGGAGTATCTCGAAGCGGTCGGCGATCCGGCCACGGGTCTGCCGTTCGGCGAAACCCATGCCAACCTCAAGAGCGCCATCGCCGGCGAAACCCATGAGTACACCGACATGTATCCGGGCATGGCCAAGGCCGCGCGCGATGAAGGCTTCGAGGAAATCGCCGACTGGTTCGAAACCCTGGCCAAGGCCGAGCGTTCGCACGCAAACCGCTTCAGCAAGGCGTTGAACGAACTGGGCTGAGTCACACGCCCCGCGGGTGGCTGGGCCATCGCCGAAGATCACCCCGGGATTGAACGTCCCCCTTCGAAACGAAGGGGGACGTAACGCAAGCATGGACGCGACTCCATGCCCCGCCAACGTGAACCAACCTGCCAGAAGGACGTATCGGCATGTCCAGCGAACGCAGCGGCACGCGCGAAGGCAACCTCGAAGCCCCGACCCGGCATCCGCTGGGGCAGAACGACGCCGAGTTTCTCGATCAGGCCGCGCTTGAAAAAGAACTGGAGCGCGTCTTCGACATCTGCCACGGCTGCCGCCGCTGCGTCAGCCTGTGCCACGCCTTCCCCACTCTGTTCGACCTGATCGACGAATCCGAAACGATGGAGATCGATGGCGTCGACAAGGCCGACTACGGCAAGGTGGTCGACCAGTGCTACCTGTGCGACCTGTGCTACCAGACCAAGTGTCCGTACACACCGCCGCATCCATGGAACGTCGATTTTCCGCACCTGATGCTGCGCGCCAAGGCCTTCAAGTTCCAGCGCGACGGCGCCACGCGCGGCGACCGGCTTCTTTCCGATACCACCACGGTCGGACGCCTGGTGGCGCGGCCGGTCATCGCGGAGACCGTCAACGCGCTGAACCGCAGCAAGCCCGCTCGCAAGCTGCTCGACAAGACACTGCATGTGCACCCCGATGCCGAGGTGCCGTCCTACAAGCATCCCCGCGCCAGAAAGAAATTACGCGGCCTGGATGCTTCGGGCGCCGCGACCCCGGCGGGACGCACACGCGGCAAGGTCGCGATCTTCGCGACCTGCTACTGCGACAGCGTGCTGCCGGAAGTCGTCGATGATCTGGCCGCGGTGCTTGCGCACAACGGCATCCCGACGAAGCTCGTGTCGAAGGAAACCTGTTGCGGCATGCCCAAGCTGGAGCTGGGGGACCTGGCTTCGGTCACGCAATACAAGAACGAAAACATCCCGGTACTGGCGCAGGCGGCGCGCGACGGGTTCGACCTCACCACCGCGATCCCCTCCTGCGTCCTGATGTTCAAGCAGGAATTGCCGCTGATGTTCCCGGACGACGAGGATGTCAAATTGGTTCAGCAGGCGTTTTTCGATCCGTTCGAATACCTTGCCGAACGCCATGCCGCCGGCCTGCTGAAGACCGACTTCAAGCAACCCCTTGGCAAACTCGCGTGGCACGTCGCTTGCCACCAACGCGTGCAAAAGATCGGACCTAAAACCCGCGACATCCTTTCGCTGGCGCCGGAAACGGAAATCACCACCATCGAACGCTGCTCGGGCCACGACGGCACCTACGGCGTCAAGACCAACACCTATCCGCTGTCACGCAAGATTGCCAGGCCGGTCGAAACCCGCATCAAGGACTCGGGTGCGACCACGATCACCAGCGACTGCCCGATGGCCGGTGCACACCTTGCGCACGGCCTTGATCATCAAACCGCACAGCAACATCCGTTGGCGCTGCTGCGCAAGGCTTACGGAATCTGAAATGAAACCCCTCGACCACGACGACCTGCTACCCCTCGAAGCCTACGCCAGACAGCGCGCGGATTTTCGCGCCCGCGTGCTCGCACACAAGCGCGATCGCAAGGTGCGCGTGGGCGAACACGTCACGCTGCTGTTCGAAGACCGCTTGACCATCCAGTACCAGATCCAGGAGATGCTGCGTGCCGAGAAGATCTTCGAGCCGGAAGGCATCGCCGAGGAACTGGCTGCCTACAACCCGCTGATTCCAGACGGCGGCAACCTCAAGTGCACCATGCTGATCGAGTACGACGACGCCGGGCAACGCAAGCGCGAACTGTTGCGCCTGCGCAACATCGAGCACGACGTGCAGCTGGTCGTCGCGGGTCACGCGCCAGTCAAGGCCGTCGCGGACGAAGACCTGCCGCGCAGCAACGACGAAAAAACCTCGGCCGTGCACTTCCTGCGCTTCGAACCGGATGCCGCGACGATCGCCGACTTCAAGGACGGCAAGGCGGTTTCATTCCGCATCGAGCACCAGGCATACCGTGCCGAGGCGCGATTGACCGAATCGCAGCAGCGCGTGCTGGCCGCCGATTTCGACTGAGGCGCCCGCTACCGCGTGAGTATGCGCTTCGGCCTGATCGGCAGCTTGCCGCGCCAGTACTGCAGCAACACGAAGCCGCCCACCGCGCCGCCGAGATGCGCGAAGTGCGCGACGCCCTCCTGGGTTCCGGTGACGCCGAGGAACAATTCCAGCAGGATGTAGCCGATCACGAAGATCCATGCCGGCATCGGGATCGGCAGGAAGATCAGGAACATCTTCATCTGCGGATACATCATGCCGAAGGCAACCAGCAGGCCGAAAATTGCACCCGAGGCGCCGATTGTCGGGTAGAAGCCATGGGTAAAGTACTGCGCGACCAGCAGATGCGTGATGGCGGCCGTGAGCGCGCAGAGGAAGTAATAGAACGTGTAGTGCTTCGCGCCCAGCAGGTGTTCGATCGGGCCGCCGAACATCCACAGGGCGAACATGTTGAAGCCGATGTGCATCCAGCCGCCGTGCAAAAATGCATACGTGATGAGCTGCCAGAAATGGAAGCCGACACTGATGGTCCCGCCGTTCGGCAAGGCCGCGAGCTGTGCCGGCCCGATCGGCCACAGCGCCCCGTACGCGATCAGCAACGGATGCAGCGAAGGCACGAGTTCCAGCAGGAAGATCGCCACGTTGGCGATCAGCAGGATGCGGGTGACGGGCGGCAGGTCGTAGAGCATCGTCGTGGATACGGATTTGCGGACAACGGCCAAGGGTAACGGCGCACGCAGCTGCGGTCACCGTGAGTGATCACGCCCGAAGTCGCTTGGCGAAAACGGCCTGCCGCTTTTGCTCGACATAGCCTTCGCGTCGATAAAAGCGATGCGCGCGATCCCTTGCCACGTTGGAACGCACGCGCACACTCGCGAAACCCTGTTCGCGCGCCCACGCCTCCACCGCGGCAAGCAGCGCCATGCCGACACGCTGCCCGCGTGCCGATTCGGCGACTACCAGCCCGGTCAGGTCGACGAATGGCTCGGCGATCACGAAACGCTCGGGCGACGCGTGGGCGAAACCGATCACTGCGTCATGCTCGTCGACGGCTACCAGCACCACGCCGGCACGGTATTCGGCAATGTCGGCCAGCCGCCGCCGGACGGTTGGGGCATCCGCCGGATAGCCGAGCTGCGTCGACAGATCCGCCAACGCTGCGGCATCGGCGGACAAGGCGGCGCGGATGGTCGTCACGCTTCCAGGCGCTTCAGGTCAATCCCTTCGCACTGGCCTGGGCATGCGCCGCGACCACGCCGGCCACCACCTGCGACACCTTCTTGCCGGTCGGAATGTGCAGGAATTCGTTGGGGCCATGCGCGTTGGAATGCGGACCCAGCACGCCGGTGATCAGGAACTGCGCCTTGGGGAATTTCTCGCCCAGCATGCCCATGAACGGGATGCTGCCACCCTCGCCCATGTATGCAGCCGGCGCGCCGAAAGCGTCCTGGGACGCCTGTGTCACCGCGCCGCTCAACCACTCCGAAAGCTGCGGCGCGTTCCAGCCGCTGCCGTCCTTTTCCAGCTTGAACTCGACCTTCGCGCCATACGGCGGATCGGACTCCAGCAGCCGCTTGACGAGCTCGCCGGCCTTGCGACCGCTCGATGTCGGCGGCACGCGCAGGCTGAGCATCAATGAGGTGTGTGGCCGCAACACGTTGCCCGCGCTGTCCAGCGGCGGCAGGCCGTCCACGCCGGTGATCGCCAATTGCGGACGCCAGGTGCGGTTGAGGATCAATTCGACCTTGTCGTCGCTGACAGGCCGCATGCCATCGACCCACGGGAACTTGTCGAACACCGCATCGCCCAGTATCTCCGCGCACTGTTTGGCCTGTTCGACACGTTCGGCCGGCACCTCGGCGTGCAGTTCCTTCGGCACGATCGTCCCGGTGGCGGGATCTTCCAGTCTCGACAGCAGCTGGCGGATGACGCGGAAGCTGTCCGGCACCACGCCGGAGGCGTCACCCGAGTGCACGCCTTCGGTCAGCACCTCGACGCGCAACTCGCCGCCGGTCATGCCGCGCAATGACGTGGTCAGCCACAACTGGTCATAGTTTGCGCAGCCGGAATCCAGGCACACCACCAGCGAAGGCTGGCCGATGCGCGGCGCCAGGTGGTCCACGTAATGCGGCAGGTCGTAGCTGCCCGATTCCTCGCAGGCTTCGATCATCACCACGCAGCGCGCGTGCGGTAGACCCTGGTCGTGCAGCGCCAACAGCGCCGACAGCGAGCCGAAAATCGCATAACCGTCGTCGGCGCCGCCGCGCCCGTACAGGCGATCGCCCTTGAGCACCGGCTTCCACGGACCCAGGCCGTCGCTCCAGCCGGTCATTTCGGGCTGCTTGTCGAGGTGCCCGTACAGCAGCACGCAATCGTCGGCGCGCGCTGCGCTGCCCGAGGCCGGCACGTCGATGAAGATCAGCGGCGTGCGCCCTTCCAGACGCACCACTTCCAGCGTCGCACCGGGCAAGGATTCAAGTTTGGCACGCGCCCATTGCTCCATCAGCTCGACCGCGGCGTCCATGTAACCGTGCGCCACCCAGTCCTTGTCGAACATCGGCGACTTGTTGGGGATCTTGATGTACTCGATGAGTCGCGGGACGACTTCGTCGTCCCAGATCCTGCCGATGAAGGCGTTTGCCTTGCTGGCATCCATGGGCTTGCTCCTGACAAATATTCAATGGATCAGTGTAACAGCGGTGGCAATGCGGCCATGCCGTCGGACATTCCCGACACGCCATGACAGAACCGCCCGACACCAACGCATCATGCGTGCCGACTGTGCCCTGCCGGTGGCATCGGCATGCTGTTTATGCGCGCCGCATCCGGTGACGCAAATCATCCACAAGGGAGAATTCGGCATGTTCAAGAACACGCTCGTCGCACTCGCACTCTGCCTGGCCATGGCGCTACCCGCGTTCGCCGCGACCCCGGTCAACGTGAACAAGGCCGATGCGCAAACCATCGCCGCCTCGCTCGACGGCATCGGCATGAGCAAGGCTGCCGCCATCGTGGCCTACCGCGATGCCCATGGTCCATTCAAGACCGTGGACGACCTCGGCAACGTCAAGGGCGTCGGTACCAAGACCCTGGCGCGCAACCGTGACGCGATCCGTCTGCAGGGAACCGTCGCTGCCAGCAAGAAGGCTTCGCACAAATCCGCACGCCATTCGCACAAGCAGTGACGGACCGGTCTCGGTGATGCGGGGAAGATTCCGCATCACCGCGGGCTGCTGGCACACTGGTGTGCTGTCCCGTGAGTAACTTGATGAAGTCGCCAGCGGATTTTTGTGAATGGCAAGGCGCGGCGACGAGTCATAGTGGGACTATGGCGAGGAGCCGCAACACCGCCAGACGCAAAAAGACGCGGCGAATTTGCAAGATTATTTGCGGGACAGCACACTAAACTTGCGCGTCTGGTCCGCCGTTCGAGTTGCCCGTGATACTGCCCCGCTACCACATCGCTGCATCGACCATTGCTGGCGCCGGCAAGGGCCTGTTCCTGGACGAAGCCCTGCCACGCGGCCAGATCGCCATCGCGCCGGACCGGATCGACCGGACCTGGTCATTCGCCGAAATCCTCGCTGACCCGGAGCGTATCGCGCAGTTGCATACCTCGGTGCGCTGGTTCGAGGACCGCTACACCTTGTCCCCCGACTGGCCCGACGAGTGCTTCGTCAACCACAGTTTCGAACCGACCGGCTTGTGGCTGCTCGGCTTCATCTTCGCCGCGCGCGATCTCGCTGCCGGCGAGGAACTGACCGTGGACTACCGCCACCTGCTCGCGCCCGGGCAGGAAGAGGAATTCCGCGACGCACGCAGCGGCGACGCTATCGTCGGTTACACGTGGCAGGAAAGCTTGCGTCTAGGTCTGGATGGCTTGCGCAAACTGATCGACTGAATCCGGCGGCGAATCGTTATCATCACGCGATGCCCGAACTGCAAGCCATTCCCCGCGCCATGCAGCGCACCGAGTCCTGGGCCAACGGCGGCGGCACCACCACGCTGATCCTGCGCGAACCCGACGATGCCGACTGGACCGTCCGCATCAGTGTCGCCAAGGTCGAGCGTGACGGCCCGTTTTCGGAATTGCCCAGGACGCGCCGTACACTGGTCCCGCTGGATGCACCAATGACGCTCCGGTTTCCGGATGGCCGCGAGATTTGCTCCGCGCGCTTCGGCTCGCTGCACTTCGACGGTACACCCGCGCCCACGGGGATGCTGCCGGAGGGGCCTACGCGCGACTTCAACCTGATGCTGCGGAACGCCATGAGCAGCGAGGTGCTGCCCCGCACACTCGTCGACACCATGGTGCTGCTGCCGGAACCTGGCCTGCGTTGGCTGGTATACCTGGATTCCGGGCACGCCCAGCTGCGCATCGGCCTCGAGGAGAGGTTGACATTGAACCCTCGGGACGCCGCACTGGTCATAACCGCCGACACGGCGACCCGCACACTGATCGAGGGCGCAGGCGAAATCGTGCTGGTCAAGTTGTACGCTTGATATCCTTCCGACATCGACCACGCGGGGCAACGATATGCGGATGCTGGTTGTCGAAGACGATGCCGCCATCGCAGATGCAGTTTGCGCGTCGCTGGAACGTGCCGGCCACGCGGTGGATCACCTCGCCGACGGCAAGGCCGCGATCGCCGCATTGCAGGAACACGCCTTCGCGCTGGTGGTGCTCGACCTCGGCCTGCCCGGCGAGGAAGGCGGGGAAGTTCTGCGCCGCCTGCGGTCCGCGCACGACGGTGTGCCGGTACTCGTCATCACGGCCCGCGAGGAAGTGGACTTGCGCGTGCGTACCCTCGATCTCGGTGCCGACGATTACCTGATCAAACCCTTCAGCCTGGCCGAATTCGACGCCCGCGTGCGCGCGCTGCTGCGCCGCAAGAGCAATCGCGGCGTTCCCATCCTGCGACTCGGCAAGCTGTCCATCGATCTTGCCGGCCGCCGCGTCCTTCGCGACGGGCAGCCGCTCGAACTCACCGCGCGGGAGTTTGCGCTGCTCGAAGTGCTGTCATCACGCCAAAACAGGGTCACTCCACGCGAGCACGTGATCGAGGCCCTGTGCACCTGGAACGACGCGCTCACCGACAATGGCCTCGATATCGCGGTCCATCGCCTGCGTCGCAAGCTGGTCGGCAGCGACGTGAACCTGCGCACGGTGCGCGGGCTCGGCTATCTGCTCGAGGCCGCCGACGATGGTCCGTAATCCCAGCCTGCGCCGCCGTTTGTTGCTGTTCGTCTCGGTGCCGTTGCTGGCGGTGCTGGTATGCGGCGGCATCATCAATTACGTGATCGGCCTGCACTACGCCAACAAGGTCTACGACCGCTGGCTGCTGGACAGTGCCGCAGCCATCGGCGACCTGGTCAACAGCGATGCAGGCCGCAACGAGCTCAGCGACCAGGCCCGCATCCTGCTGCAATTTTCGGTCAAGGAACGCAACGAATTCGCTGTGCGCAGCCTGCGCTACGGCGTGCTGGCAGGCGACGAGAATCTGCCCCAGCCCAGCCCGAGATCCGATAGGGACGGTCCGGTCTTCACGGACTTCCTAGATCGGGGCCAGCCCATGCGCATGGCCTCGGTGTTCCTGGCCAACAAGGCCGATCCGGGCGATGTGTTGGTGATTTCCACGGCGGAGGCCATCAACAAGCGGCATTCACTCGCACGTGAGCTCCTTGTCTCGACCGTTCCCATTGAACTGCTGTTGATCGGCGTCGCGATGGCGCTGGTGTGGCTGGGCATCAATCGCGGTCTCAGCGCGCTCGACCCGCTCGCGCACGAAATCCGCATGCGCGACGCCGGTGACCTCTCACCGCTACGCACGCTCGATGCGCCGCTGGAAGTCCAGCCTCTGGTCGCAACCATCGATGCACTGCTGGGCCGGCTCGATCGCATGCTGCGGCAGCAGCAGCGCTTCATCGCGGACGCCGCGCACCAGCTGCGCACGCCGTTGGCCGGGCTGCGTCTGCAAGCCGAGCGCGCGTTGGCCGATCCGAGTCCCGAAACCGTGCGCGAAGCACTGACGCACGTCGAAAGGCTGTCAGCCGGCACCGCACGCGCGGCCGGGCAATTGCTGGCGCTGGCGCGGGCCCAGGCACCGGACGAGTCCCTGGGTGCGGCCGTACCGCTCGATCTGGCGGAACTCGTGCGTACGGAGGTCGCCGCACGTGTACCCGACGCGATCGCCAGGGGCGTCGACATGGGTTACGTGGGTCCCGAGCACGGACTTACCGTGATCGGCGATGCCGTCCTGCTGCGCGAACTGCTCGGCAACCTCATCGACAATGCCCTGCGTTACGGTAATCACGACAGCGATGCGATGATCACCGTGGCATTGCAGGCCACCGAAGATTGCGGATGCCTGCTGAGCGTGCAGGACAATGGCCCTGGCGTTGCGCCGGAACTGGTTCCGCGCCTTGGCGAACGTTTTTTCCGGGCCATGGGCAACGGCCACGAAGGCACCGGGCTCGGACTGGCCATAGTTCGTGAAATCGCCGAGCGCCATGGCGCCGAGTTGTCGATCGCCAATCACTCAGAACCCCACGGCCTGCGCGTGGAAGTCCGATTTCCACCCATCGCAACCTGACCTGCGCGATCAAGCTGTTGTTGTGGAAAGTCAGGACATGGATGGCCGTTCTGATGCCGATAGACCGGCAAACGATTCGGGTGGACCGGGATTTGGCGAAGCAGCGATCAGGGACGATCGCAATCAATCCCGATCGTCGCGCGTGAAGACCACGCCGTCCTCGACGCGGACGGGAAAACTGGCGACCGGTTCGGTGGCCGGTGCGAGCGTAGCCTCGCCGGTACGCACATCGAACCGCGCACCGTGGCGCGGACACTCGACCTCGAAACCGTGCACCTCGCCTCCGGCCAGGTCGCCGCCATCATGGGTGCAGACATCCTCGATCGCGTACAACGTGCCCTCGATGTTGTAGACGGCGATCGCGGTGTCGCCGTCCCACGCGACCCGAAACTCGCCGGGCAGCAATTCGTCCTGCGCACAAACCCTCACCCAGTTCTCAGGCACGTTGGCACTCCGCGTATCCGGAAATCAAAGATCCTTGACCAGCCATTCGAAACGCAAATCGTCGCGCTTGGGAATGCCGAAACGCGGATCGCCATAGGGAAACGGCTTGTATTCGCCCGTTCGCCGGTAACCACGGCGCTGGTACCACGCGATCAGTTCGTCACGCACGTCGATCACGCTCATGCGCATTGATCGGGCCTGCCATTCCTCGCGCACAACGCGTTCGCCCTCGGCGAGCAGGGCGCGGCCGGTACCGTTGCCTTGCGCCTCCGGGCACACCGAAAACATCCCGAAATAGGCATCGCCGGCGTGCTCGTCGGAAGGCCTCTCGATCACGCAACAAGCCAGCAAGCGTCCGTCGCGTTCCGCCAGCAGCAATCTCACGTCGGGATTCCCGATCAGCTCCGCGACTTCCTGTGGATCGGTGCGCTGGCCATCCAGAAGATCGGCCTCGGTGGTCCAGCCTGCGCGACTGGCGTCGCCGCGATAAGCCGATTCGGTCAATGCGACGATCGCGTCGACATCGGCGGCCACGGCCCGGCGGAACGTCAGCACCTGCGCATCGGCAACCACGTTCATGGCTTCACTCCAGCAATTTGCGAACCCGCGCGATCGCGGCGATGAACTCGTCGATCTCCGCCTCGGTATTCCAGAACGCCAACGACGCACGACAGGTCGCCGTCACGCCATAGAACTGCATCAGCGGATGCGCGCAATGATGCCCGGAACGTACCGCCACGCCCTCCTGGTCGAGCAGGGTAGCCAAGTCATGCGAGTGCACGCCGTCGATCAGGAATGCAATCACCGCGGCCTTGTCGGGCGCGTTGCCGATGATCCGCAGCCCGGGAATCGCCTGCATCCGCGGCGTCGCATAGTCGAGCAATTCGCGCTCGCGTGCCGCGATATTTGCCATGCCGATGCCGGACAGGTAATCGACCGCCGCACCGAGTCCCGCGAAACCCGCCGTGTTCGGCGTACCGGCCTCGAACCGATGCGGCGGATCGGCGAAAGTGGTGCCATCGAACGACACCGTACGGATCATCTCGCCGCCCCCGAAGAACGGCGGCATCGACTCCAGCAATTCGCGGCGGGCCCACAGCGCGCCGGTGCCGGTCGGGCCGCACATCTTGTGACCGGTGATGCAATAGAAGTCACAGCCGATCGATTTCAGGTCCAGCGGCAGGTGCGGCGCGGCCTGCGACCCGTCCACCAGCAGCGGAATGCCACGCTTGCGGCATTCGCGTGCAAGTTGCTTCACGGGATTGATCGTGCCCAGCACATTCGAGACATGCACCACGCCCGCAAGCTTCACTTCCGGCGTCAGCGCCTCGACGAATTTGTCGACGATCAACTCGCCCGATTCGGTGATCGGCGCAACCTTGAGGTGCGCGCCGGTGGCCTGGCACACCAGTTGCCAGGGCACGATGTCGGCGTGGTGCTCCATCGTGGTCACCAGCACCGCGTCACCCGGCTTAAGGCGCGGCAAAAGATAGCTGTAAGCCACCAGGTTGGTGGCCATGGTGGTGCCCGAGGTCAATACGACCTCGTCGCGGTGATTCGCGCCAAGAAAAGCGGCGAGCTTGTCGCGTGCACCCTCGTACAGTGCGGTCGCCTCTTCGCCGAGTTGGTGCACCGCGCGCGCGACGTTGGCGTTGTGCTCGCGGTAGAAAGCATCGACCACCTCGATGACCTGGCGCGGTTTCTGCGACGTGTTGGCGCTGTCGAGGTAGATCAGCGGCTTGCCGTGCACCTTGCGATCGAGTATCGGGAAATCCCCGCGCACCCCGGTCCAGTCGACCCGTGTGGAGACCGCGTTTTCCACCATCGCGCTCATGCCACCAGCTCCGGCAACTGTTCGGCGAGCAGTGCTTCGCAATGTTCCCGCAACGCCGCGGGCTGGATGCCTTCGAGCGCCACCGCGCAGAACGCGCGTACGAGCATGTGGCGCGCCAAATCCAATGGCACACCGCGCGAACGCAGGTAGAACAGCATGCCTTCATCGAGTTGGCCGACGGTGGCACCGTGGTTGGCCTTGACCTCGTCGGCGTAGATTTCCAGCGCCGGCCGCGTGTCGATTTCGGCATCCGGCGAGAGCAGCAGGTTCTTGTTGTAGAAATTGCCATCGGCGCCATCGGCACCGGGCTGCACCAGGATGCGCCCGTGCACCACGCCGCGCGCACGGTCGTCGGCCACGCCACGCCAGACCGCGTCGCTGACCGAATCGCGCCCTCGATGCGTCACCAGTACCTCCATGTCGGCATGCTGGCGACCGTGCAGGACGAACGCGCCGCGCTGGTCGAAGCGCGAACGCGCACCGGCGAGATCGACCTGAAGCTCATGGCGCGCGAGCTTGCCACCGAGTTCCAGCGCGTGCAGGTCCAGCGCCGCGTCGTCATGCAGTCGCACACGACTGCGCCGCAACAGCGTCGCATCGACCCCCATGCGCTGGACGATCGTCCAATCAAGATGCGCGCGTTCATGCACGTTGACATCGCAAACGAGATTGGCAAGGTGCCCGGTCTTGGCATCGCCGACGTGATGTTCGACGATATCGAGTCGCGCGCCTTCGCGGACTTCGATCAGGCCACGCAGGTGCCAGGCGGTCGCAGCCTGCGTGGTCACCCCGACATGCACGATGTGCAGAGGCCGGGACGCCTCGACGCCGGCATCGGCCTGCACCAGCAGGCCGTCCGCCGCCAGCGCCTTGTTCAACAACGTGAAGGCGTCATCGCCATCTCCGGCGTGCGCGGCCATCAGGAAGCGCAGCGGCTCGGGATCGTCATTCAAGGCAGCCGCCAGCGAACGCACCCGCACGCCTTGCGGCAATTCCCCGAGACTGGACAGATCCGCGCGAAACGCACCATTGACGAATACGGCGAGTGGCCCCTCGACACCAGGCAGACGCAAGCGATCCATGTCGATATCACGGGTTTCCGCCTCGTCGTCACGCGCGGCAAATCCGTGCCGGGCAAGCGCACGCAGCGACGTGTATTTCCACAGTTCGTTGCGCTGGTCGGGCAGACCGTGCTCGACGAATGCCTGCATGGCTTCCTCGCGGGCAGCGTCGAGCCAGGCCAGGCCACTGCCTGGAAGCCGCGTCTGCGCCGCCGCTTCGCGCATCGACTCCAGGAACGGGACAAGCACCGCCGTCACGCACCGGCCTCCGCGGGCTTGCGCTCGCGCACCCAGGCGTAACCATGGGCCTCGAGTTCGAGGGCAAGTTGGGCGTCGCCGCTTTCGACGATTTTCCCGTCGGCCAGCACGTGCACGAAATCCGGCACGATGTAGTCCAGCAGGCGCTGGTAGTGGGTGATCACGAGAAACCCGCGCTCCGGCGAGCGCAACGCGTTCACGCCCGCCGCGACCTGCTTCAGCGCATCGATATCGAGGCCCGAGTCGGTCTCGTCGAGGATCGCGAGGCGCGGTTCCAAAACCGCCATCTGGAACACCTCGTTGCGCTTCTTTTCGCCGCCGGAAAATCCTTCGTTGACCGCGCGATTGAGAAGGTCGGGCGTCATGCCCATTTCCTTGACCTTGCCGCGCACGAGCTTGAGGAACTGCACCGAGTCCAGTTCGTCCTCGCCGCGCGCCTTGCGCTGCGCATTCAACGCGGCGCGCAGGAAGTAGGTGTTGTTCACGCCGGGAATCTCGACGGGGTACTGGAAGGCAAGGAACATGCCGGCCGCGGCGCGGGCCTCGGGTTCCATCTCCAGCAGGTTCGTGCCATCGAACGTGACCGCGCCTGCGCTGACCTCGTAACCCGGGCGGCCGGCCAGCACGTTGCCCAGCGTGGACTTGCCCGCGCCGTTGGGGCCCATGATCGCGTGCACTTCGCCGGCCTTCACTTCCAGTGAGAGCCCCTTGAGGATTTCCTTGCCGCCGACGCGGGCATGGAGGTTTTCGATTTTCAGCATGTGTGTTCCTTGCATGACGCGGCCATCAGCCGATGGCGCCTTCCAGCGAGACCTCGAGCAGCTTCTTGGCTTCCACCGCGAATTCCATCGGCAGCTGGCGGAACACCTGCTTGCAGAAACCGTCCACGATCAGCGATACGGCATCTTCCTCGCCGATGCCGCGCGAGCGGCAATAGAACATCTGGTCATCGGAAATTTTCGACGTGGTCGCCTCGTGCTCGACGACCGCAGTGGGGTTCCTGATCTCCATGTACGGGAAGGTGTGCGAACCGCACTGCTTGCCGATCAGGATGGAATCGCAGCGGGTATGGTTGCGTGCGTTGACCGCGCCCTTCTCCACCCTCACCAGACCGCGATAGCTGTTCTGGCTGCGACCGGCGCTGATGCCCTTGGAGACGATCTTGGACTTGGTGTCACGGCCGACGTGGAACATCTTGGTGCCGGTGTCGGCCTGCTGGTAATGGTGGGTCAGCGCGACGGAATGGAACTCGCCGACCGAACGGTCGCCGCGCAGTACGCAACTCGGGTATTTCCAGGTGATCGCCGAGCCGGTTTCGACCTGGGTCCAGCTGATGCGCGAATCGTCGCCGCGGCATTCGCCACGCTTGGTCACGAAGTTGTAGATGCCGCCCTTGCCGTTTTCGTCGCCCGGATACCAGTTCTGGACCGTCGAGTACTTGATGTTGGCGCGCTCGAGCGCCACCAGCTCCACCACCGCCGCGTGCAACTGGTTGTCGTCGCGCATTGGCGCGGTGCAGCCTTCCAGATAGGAGACAGTCGACTCTTCCTCGGCGATGATCAGGGTGCGCTCGAACTGCCCTGTGTGGCCGGCGTTGATGCGGAAATAGGTGGACAGTTCCATCGGGCAGCGCACGCCTTTGGGGATGAACACGAACGAGCCATCCGAAAACACCGCCGAGTTCAACGCGGCGAAGAAATTGTCGCCCTGCGGCACCACGCTGCCGAGGAATTGCCGCACCAGGTCGCCGTGCTCGCGGATCGCCTCGCTCATCGAGCAGAAGATCACGCCGACCTTTTCGAGCTCACCACGCGCGGTGTTGGCGACCGACACCGAATCGAACACCGCGTCGACCGCGACGCCGGCCAGGCGTGCGCGTTCGTGCAAGGGCACGCCGAGCTTGTCGTAGGTCTCCAGCAGCTTGGGATCGACCTCGTCCAGCGACTTCGGCCGGTTCTTCGGTGCCGAGTAGTAGCTGATTGCCTGGAAATCGATCGGCGCCAGTTTCAAATGCGCCCAACGCGGCGGCGTCATTTTCAGCCAGCGGTGATACGCCGCCAGGCGCCAGTCGGTCATCCACACGGGTTCCTGCTTCAGTGCAGAAAGCGCGCGGATCGTGTCCTCGTTCAACCCGGGCGGCAGGTTGTCGCTTTCGATGTCGGTCACGAAACCGGCGTCGTAGCGACGCGACAACGCAGCCCGGACTTCGTCAGGTTGGGTAGCCATGTCCTGCTCCATCATGTTGCCCGCGCACTCCGGGGGCCAGCGCGACGACGCAGCAAATCGGCCAAGCTCACGGCGCGCAACGCATTGTCGATCGCCGCGCCGACACCCTGCCAGTCACGCGAAACCGCGCAGAAGGATTGCCGCTCGCAACCGGAATGTCCCAAACTACATTCGGTCAGGCCGATCGGCCCATCCAGGGCCTCGACGATCTCGGCCAGCGAAATGTCCTTGGCCGATCGCGCCAGACGGTAACCGCCTGCGGCGCCGCGGAACGAATCCACCAGCCCCGCCTGTGCGAGACGCTTCAGCAACTTGCTGACAGTCGGCAATTCCAGGTGCGTGTCCTCGCCGATTTGCGCCGCCGGCAGCACTTCGCCAGGATGGCGTGCAAGGCAGGCCATCACCACGGAGGCGTAATCGGCAAGGCGGCTGACACGGATCATGCGTTCGACGGACTGCAAATAAGTACCAATATGGTACTGTTTAAAATCTCCAGTCGCAAGCCGCAATGACTGGACCCGCTACGCTGCTCCGTCCCACCCCACATGAAAACGAAACGGGCGCACCAAGCGCCCGTTTCTGCAACATCAATGACGACGGTTATCAGGCACCCGCAACGACGTGCACCTTGACCGGCGCCTTGACGTCGGCGTGCAGCGAAATCTCGACGTCGTAATCGCCGGTGTTGTGGATCGCGCCTTCCGGCATGATCACTTCGCTCTTCTCGAGCGCAAGGCCCTGCGCGGTGAATGCGTCGGCGATCTCGCGCGGCCCGACCGAACCGAACAGCTTGCCTTCCGGACTGGCGTTCGCGCTGATGGTGGCGTCGGCGTTCTCGAACTTCGCGGCACGTGCCTGCGCGTCGGCCAGCAGCTTGTCGGCCTTGGCCTGGTAGTCGGCACGCTTCGCCTCGAAGGCTTCGAGGTTGGCCTTGGTAGCCGGCACGGCCTTGCCCTGCGGTACCAGGTAATTGCGGCCGAAGCCCGGCTTGACCTTGACCTTGTCGCCGAGTGCGCCGAGGTTCTTCACTTTTTCCAGAAGGATGATTTCCATGGGTTTCTCCGATTCGTTAGCGCCTCGCGGGAGACGCAGCCAGTGGACGGGTGTCCGAAGGAACAAACAACAACCGCCTCATTCGAAGCGGCTGTTGTGAAAAGTCAGGACGGAGCTCCTGGCCATGGATGGCGGCTTTGAAGCCCGTTCTGGTGCCACCAACCGCCGAACTACATGCAAGTACTTCGACGATTCGATCAGCAGCGATCACGGACGATCGCATCAAACAAAATGGTTGTCGCTGTAAGGCAACAATGCCAGGAACCGGGCACGCTGCACGGCCTTGGACAGTTGACGCTGGTAGCGCGCCTTGGTCCCGGTGATGCGGCTGGGAACGATCTTGCCGGTCTCGGTGACGTATTGCTTCAGCGTGGCAAGATCCTTGTAATCGATATGCTCGATGCCCTCGGCGCTGAAGCGGCAGAATTTGCGGCGGCGGAAAAATTTGGACATGTGCGTGTCTCCGGTACGGGCAGGATCAGTCGTCGTCGCGGTCGCCGCGATCGTCGTTGTCATCGTCGCGGCGACGCGATGGCTTGTCGTCCTTGTCCTTGCTCTTCATGATCAGGGACGGCTCGGTCTCGACGCCGTGCCACTGCATGATCAGGTGGCGCAGGACCGCATCGTTGAAGCGGAAGCCCGACTTGAGTTCGGCGATGCCGTTGGGGCCGCACTCGATGTTCATCAGTGCATAGTGGGCCTTGGCCAGATGCTGGATCGGATACGCGAGCGGGCGACGGCCCCAATCCTCGACCCGGTGCACTTTGCCGCCTTCGGCCTCGATCAGGCCTTTGTAGCGGTCGAGCATGCCGGGCACCTGCTCGCTCTGGTCCGGATGGACCAGGAACACGACTTCGTAATGACGCATTATGGTTTCCTCATGGGTGTCGCCGCGGCAGCGCCGTGGCGGAGCAGCCTCCCGATCCGGAATCGTCGGTGAGGCGAGGGCCTCCGCGCACCTGTCGGCCGCGGAGAACCCGCAATTCTACGGGAAATCAATGCGTTTGCGCAAGCGGCTTCAGGCCACGTCGCCGGCCATGTCGACCGTGAAGCTTTCACCACAGCCGCACTCGCCGGTCGCATTGGGGTTATGGAACACGAATGCCGCGTTCAGGCCTTCCCGCGCGTAGTCGATGCGGGTTCCATCCACGAACGGCAAGGCCTTGGCATCCACCACCAGCCTGATGCCGTCGAGCTCGAAGACCTTGTCCGCATCGGTGACTTCGGTGGCCAGGTCGACCGTGTAGCCGAATCCCGAGCAACCGGTGCGCTTGATGCCGAAACGCACACCCGCCGCGGCAGGATTCTTGCCGAGGAAATCGCGCATTCGGGCACAAGCGGTAGGAGTGAGTTCGATGGCCATCTTGGGTATCGGTTTGTCTTGATTGCTGGGTTATTATCGCGCGTTCGCGTTTTCCATTACATGGTCCATTACGGACACGGTTTCAAGCCATGGCAATCTTGAGCGTCAAACAGGCCCTCGCGGGCGGCCCGCAGGACGGCACTTCCGTCGAGGTGCGCGGATGGGTACGCACCCGCCGCGACTCCAAGGCCGGCCTGTCGTTCGTGAATGTGTCGGACGGCTCGTGTTTCGCACCCCTGCAAGTGGTGGCGCCCGCCACGCTGCCCAACTACGACAGCGACGTGCAGAAGCTCTCCGCCGGGTGCGCCATCGTCGTACGCGGCAAGCTGGTGCCCTCGCAGGGCAAGGGCCAGGCATTCGAGTTGCAGGCAGAATCCATCGAGGTACCCGGTTTCGTGGAAGATCCGGAGACCTATCCGATCCAGCCCAAGCAGCATTCGCCGGAATTCCTGCGCGAGGTCGCGCACCTGCGTCCGCGCACCAACCTGTTCGGCGCTATCTCGCGCGTGCGCCACACCATGATGACCGCGATCCACCGGCACCTCACCGCCGAGGGTTTCTACTGGGTCAACACGCCGATCGTCACGACCAGCGACGCCGAGGGCGCGGGCGACATGTTTCGCGTGTCGACGCTCGATCTCGCCAACCTGCCACGCGACGACACGGGCGCGATCGATTTCCACCAGGACTTCTTCGGCCGCGAGGCGTTCCTGACCGTGTCGGGCCAGTTGAACGTCGAGGCCTATTGCCTGGCACTCAGCAAGGTGTACACCTTCGGCCCGACCTTCCGCGCCGAGAACTCCAACACGCCGCGGCATCTCGCCGAGTTCTGGATGTGCGAACCCGAAATCGCGTTCGCGGACCTCGACGACGATGCCGACTGCGCGGAAGCCTTTCTGAAAGCCATCTTCAAGGCCGTGCTGGAAGAACGCGACGACGACATGGCGTTCTTCGCCGAACGCGTGCAGAAAGATGCCATAACGCGTCTCGAAAAATTCATCGCTGCGCCCTTCGAGCGTATCGACTACACCGCTGCAATAGCGGCATTACAAAAATCCGGACAGAAGTTCGAATTCCCGGTCGAATGGGGCGTGGACCTGCAAACCGAGCACGAACGCTGGCTGGCCGAAACCCACATCGGCCGGCCGGTGGTGGTGATGAACTACCCGGAGAAGATCAAGGCGTTCTACATGCGCCTCAACGACGACGAAAAAACGGTCGCGGCCATGGACGTGCTGGCGCCGGGCATCGGCGAAATCATCGGCGGCGCGCAGCGCGAGGAACGGCTGGATTACCTGGATCGCCGCATGCTCCAGTTCGGCCTCGACCCCGCGCATTACCAGTGGTATCGCGACCTGCGCCGCTACGGCACGGTGCCGCACGCAGGCTTCGGGCTCGGCTTCGAGCGACTGCTGGTCTACGTGTGCGGGCTTTCCAACATCCGCGACGCCATCCCGTACCCGCGCACGCCCGGCCACGCCGAGTTCTGAGCGGCAGCGACGAAACCTGGCCACCACCCGCGGGGCCAAATGAAGGAAACAGGACTTCCGGCCCGTTCCAGCCCGCGCGACGATCTGTACACTGCATGAATTCGATTCAATAACCACGCCCCGGCAGCAAGCCGGCGACGTTCCCGCCGACGTTTTCCCGAATAACCTCTGCCGTGTCACGCCTGCCTCGACTCGCTACGTCCTTCCTTCCCATCTTGCTGCTCGCCGGCTGCAGCCACGCGATCAAGCTGCCGTTGCTGGGTACCCTCGACGACAATCCGCCGCCTTCGCGCGACGCGGCATTGAAGCGTCTCAAGGACGCCACACCCTGCTGCCACGCCTGGGCCGACCTGCCGTTCCACGATGAACTGCCCACCGAACCGCGCCAATTCACCCTCGACAAGTTCAGCCCGGTCGCGGAACTCGATGGCGAGCCCACGCATTTCCTGACTTTCGTGCTACCTCGATACAGGAAACCGTATCGGGTGGTATTCCAGGCCCAGCCGAGCGCTCGCCATCTGGACAGCAGTTTCCTGCTGGCGCCGACGGTCACCCTCCTCAATGCGGACTACAAGCCGCTTTCCAGCACCGATGTCACGTTGTGCGTTTACATCAACTGGCGTCCCAGCATGTCGGGCGGCTTCGGCGCCGTGAAAATCGACGACCCCAACGCACAATATCTCGTCATCAGCACATCGAAGAAGCAACTCGCCGCCACCACCTACTGGGCGCAATCGCCGACCAGCTTCAGCGATGTCAACGTTCCTTCCGGTTCAGCGATGGCGGGTATCAAGGTGGCCGCGCCCGTCACCAGCGGGAGCTACGATGTCCCGCATGGACCGGAGGGCACGCTGTACCTCGGCAAGATGACGCCTGCCTATGCCAGCGCGGTGGACAATGGCCTGTGCGGCAAGCCAAGCACCGGCCAGGGGCTGTTGCCTGAATTGCGCCACGCGCTGCAGAATCGATAAAGCCGTGTTTGTGCGATCATCCCTGATCGGCGCATCGCCAAACCATTTGGCAATTGCAGTCGTTCAATGCCGCCAAGCATCAGAACGTCCTTCCGTGGACTGACTTTCCACAAAATGCCGCTTCGATCGCCTTTACGGGAGAACACAGCATGGACCTCGATTTGAACGGCCGCCACGCGCTGGTGTGCGGTGCCAGCCAGGGCATCGGCCGTGCCTGCGCGCTGGAACTGGCCGAACTGGGCGCGAACGTCACTGCGCTGGCGCGTCGCGGCGGAGTGCTGGAACAATTGACTTCCGGATTGCCGCGCACCAAGCCGTCGCAAACACACGGTTTCCTCGTCGCCGACTCCGGTGACACCGAAACCCTGGCCGCCGCCGTGCAGCGACTCGCGGACGCGAATCCCGTGCACATCCTCGTCAACAATTCCGGCGGGCCGCCGCCGGGACCCGCGCACGGTGCACATGTCGATGCGTTCCTCGACGCTTATCGCAAGCACCTCGTCGCCAACCACGTTTTGTCGGAAATCGTGATTCCCGGCATGCAAGCCGCGGGTTACGGCCGCATCGTCAACATCATCTCGACCTCGGTGAAGGAACCCATCGCCGGTCTCGGCGTCTCCAACACCACGCGCTGGGCAGTAGCGAGCTGGGCCAAGACGCTGGCGACCGAACTCGCTCCGTTCGGCATTACCGTCAACAATGTGCTGCCCGGCTCGACCAGTACACCACGCATCGAACAGATCGTCGCCACCCGCGCACGGAACTCAGGCGTCGACATCGAAGCCATGCAGCACACGATGGAAGCCGAGATCCCGATGCGGCGTTTCGCGGACCCGTCCGAAATTGCCGCCGCGGTCGCTTTCCTGGCCTCGCCCGCCGCGGCGTACATCACCGGCATCAATGTGCCGGTGGATGGCGGGCGTACACGTTCACTGTAAGCAGCATTGACGATCACAGAGCAAACCATGCAGCGTGTCTCTCCTCGCATCCCTGCCGTCGCCGTCGCCATCCTGCTGGTCAGCGCGTACAACTGGTCACACGCCCAGCTTGTACCGGCCTCGTCGCCGCCCCTGCAACCCGGAATTCCTCTTCCACCCGCCCCGCCGCCGCCAATGGATGTCACGCCCAAGGTTGATCTAAGCAGCCGGGTACAACCCGTGTTTCCCGGATTCGACGCGATCTACGCACTCGGCGGACGCGTCATTCTGGATGTGACGGTATCCAACACCGGTTCGGTCGGCGATGTAAGGGTGGAAGTGTCAAGCGGCCACTTGGAGCTGGACAAGTCCGCCATTGACGCAGTCCGCCAATGGCACTTCCTGCCCGGTGATGTCGGTGGCAAGCCGAGTGGCGGCGTGGTTCGCGTACCCATCACCTTCAATCCGCAACCTTTCGGCTTCGTTCCCCACAATCGTCTGTGGCCCGCGGCCTACGCAGAGCCACGCTATGTCGCTGACCCCACGCCCATCGCCTATTCCGCGGTGGACGCCGCCTTCGATCAGGTGCCAGCCGACACCCACCGGTCCCTCCGGGACGCGCACGCGATCGAGCAGCTTCTGGTACACGACGCGCACGGCCGGCTTGTCCAGTGGTGGATTTTCACCGACCTGCACACGCCAGACGCAATGGCGACTCGAATGGTGTTTGGTGGCACACCCGAGCATCCGGTGATCGAGGTGGCGTCGCTGTGCAACCATGCAGCGGTCTGTGCGGAACGCAAGACCGAAACGCTGCGGGGCCCCTCCTTTGCCCGTTCGCCATGATCGGCGCGCGGTCGCGCAGCGAGGGTACACTTCGTGGATGGAAAAACTGACGCTCGCCAACCTGATCGACGGCAAACTGCGTGCACCGGAAGGCGGCGCGTATCTTGACGTGTTCGAGCCAGCCACCGGCAAGGTGTCTGCGCACTGCCCAGATTCAGATGCGCGCGACGTCGAAGTCGCTGTCGCGGCGGCCAGGCTTGCGGCGCCAGCCTGGGCAGCATTGCCGTCCGCTGAACGCGCGAGACACCTGCATCGGCTTGCCGACGCGATCGAAGCGCGCGCCGACGAACTTGCCCGCGAGGAATCGCGCGACAGCGGCAAGCCGGTGGCGCTGGCGCGTGCCGTGGACATCCCGCGCGCGGTCGCCAACCTGCGCTTCTTCGCCGAAGCCATCACCCAGTGGAGCAGCGAGGCGCACGTCGACGCACACGCAATCAACTACACGCTGCGGCAATCGCTCGGCGTGGTCGGCTGCATCAGTCCGTGGAACCTGCCGCTGTACCTGTTCACCTGGAAGATCGCTCCCGCACTGGCCGCCGGCAACACGGTTGTCGCCAAGCCGAGCGAGGTGACGCCGCTCACGGCGTTCCGCCTGTCGGAACTGGCGATCGAATGCGGTTTCCCGTCGGGCGTATTGAACATCGTGCACGGGCTCGGCCCCAAGGTCGGCCAGGCCATCGTCGCGCATCCCGGAATCAAGGCCGTGTCGTTCACGGGTTCCACGCGGACGGGCGCGGCGATCGCCGCAGCCGCGGCGAGACAATTCAAGAAAGTGTCGCTGGAAATGGGCGGCAAGAACCCGGCCATCGTGTTCGCAGACGCCGACCTTGCCGATGCCAACCTCGACACCATCGTGCGCTCGGGCTTTTCCAACCAGGGCGAAATCTGCCTGTGCGGCTCGCGCCTGCTGATCGAGCGTTCGATCTACGATGATTTCAAGCGGCGCTATCTGCAGAAAGTAAAAGCACTACGGGTCGGCGATCCGGACGACGCTGCCAGCGACCTAGGCGCGATGGTATCGAAGGCGCACTTCGACAAGGTCATGGCGTGCGTCGCGCGCGCACGCGAGGAAGGTGGCACGATACTGACCGGGGGCGACGTCGTGAGCGTCCCCGGACGCTGCGCAGACGGCTGGTTTATCGCGCCCACCGTGATCGAGGGACTACCCCGGGATTGCGCCACCAATCGCGAGGAAATTTTCGGGCCGGTGGTAACGTTGCTCCCATTCGATAGCGAGGACGAAGCCGTGGCGATCGCCAACGGCACGAGTTATGGATTGGCCGCCTCGCTGTGGACGCAGGACGTTGCACGCGTACAGCGGGTTACCGCGCGCATCGAGTTTGGCATCGTGTGGGTGAATTGCTGGATGTTGCGCGACCTGCGCACGCCATTCGGCGGCGTCAAGCAATCCGGCATGGGCCGCGAAGGCGGCGTGGACGCACTCAGGTTTTTCACCGAATCGAAAAATGTTTGCATCGCGAATTGAACGAGGGAAATTCGATGGCAAGCCCGACTGATCTTATCGAAAGCAATCGCCGCTGGTCGCAAGCGGTACGCGCCCAGGATCCGGGTTTTTTCACTAGGCTGTCCAAGCAGCAGACACCCAAATACCTGTGGATCGGTTGCTCGGATTCGCGCGTGCCCGCCAACCAGATCCTGGGCATCGACCCTGGCGAAGTTTTCGTGCACCGCAATATCTCGAACCTGGTGTTGCATTCGGACATGAATTGCCTGTCGGTCATGCAATTCGCGGTGGACGTATTGAAGGTCGAGCACATCATGGTGACGGGCCACTACGGCTGCGGCGGCGTGGCGGCGGCATTGGAAGGCAAACGGCTCGGCCTGATCGACAACTGGCTGCGCTACATCGGCGACACCATCGAACTGCATCGAGCGGCACTCGATATGCTGGAGCCTGCACGCCGACACGATCGCCTGTGCGAACTCAACGTGATCGAACAAGTCGGCAACGCCTGCCACACCACGATCGTGCGCGATGCCTGGGAACGCGGGCACAACCTCACGGTGCATGCCTGGTGCTACGGCCTGTCCGACGGTCGCATCCACGATCTCGGCATGGACATTTCCAGGTTCGACGGACTGTCCGAAGGCTACGAGCGGGCCCTTGCCGGTTTGACCCGAGCCGCGGCATGAACATTGGGGAGCGAATCGCGTCGAAGCATCGAGGCGGTCCACTGCACGACGCCAGACCATCACGCGAGGATAGGTGAATGCCATGAAATACCTGCGCGCAAGCTGTCTCGCCTTGTTGTCGATCGCGTTTCCCCTGGCCGTGCGCGCACAGATTCCCTCGGTTTGGCGCGAACAGCAAATCGAGGCCATGAACCAGTCCGATGCGATCATGCAACGTGCACACGAGCGCAAGGACCTGCTGGCTCAATATCAGGTCATGCGCCGTGCCTACGCCGCGGACGGCAAGCCCGCGTTTCGCGCGATCTTCGGTCAGTACCTGTCCTGGTACCAGAGCTTCATCGGCGACTACGCGGATGCCGAGTCGAGCTTTTCGATCGACCAGAAACCTATCGCCGGCGATGCGCCATCGCCGTTGACGCAACCCGGCTGGCACGCGGTGCCGGCGCTGGATTACATACCGCAACTTGCAAAAAAATATCGTGCGGTGTTCGTGAACGAGGCGCACAACATCGCGCTGACGCGGACCCTCACCGTGCGCCTGCTCAAGCCGCTGCGTGCGGAAGGCTTCAACGTGTTCGCGGTGGAAACCCTGTACCACTCCGACATCGCGGCATTGAACAAGCGGGGCTATCCGACCGCCGACAGCGGCTTCTATATCCGCGAGCCCATCTATGCGGAAATGGTGCGCACGGCGCTCAGGCTCGGCTACAAGGTCGTGGCCTACGAGGCGGACGCCGAGCACACGGGCAATGCGCGCGAAGCCCAGCAGGCCGAGAACCTCTGGAAAATCCTCAAGGACGACCCGAACGCGAAACTGGTGGTCAACGCGGGCTACGCGCACATCCAGAAGACCGGGCAATTCCTGGGGGCGCAATCGATGGCGGAACATTTCATCAAGGATTCCGGCATCCAGCCATTATCCGTTGAGCAGACCATCCTTATCCCGCACCAGGACCGTTCGATGGACTACCCGGAGTACGACGCCATCGTTGCGGCCACGCACCCCTCGCAACCCGTCGTGTACATCGACAAGGATGGCGAGCCGTGGTCATTGCGGTCCGGCTACGACATCAGCGTCATCTTCCCGGAAGAGCATTTCGTCCGCGGCCGTCCAACCTGGGTCGGCCTGTGGGGTGCACGTTTGCCGTACGTAGTTAACGGGAGCGTCTGCCAGCGCCATTGGCCGTGCATGGTCGCGGCGCGCTACGCGGACGAATCCGACGACGCCATCCCGGCCGACCGCATGGTGCTCGATCCCGTTTCACTGATGGCCATCAACGATATCAAGATCACCACTGGCGACTACAGCACCCCCATCGGCCAGCTTTACCTGCGACCGGGCTACCGCTACCGACTCAGGATCAGCGATGAGAGAGGAACCCTCATCGGCAGCCAGATCATCCAGGTGACGTCACCCGCCGGGCCAGCGGCAGCGACGCGAGAGACCAATCGGCAATCGCAAGTGCGGTGTACTCCCGTGCTCAAACAGCTCATGCCCGGAGCCGTGTCTTGCCAACACCCCTGAACGACGCCATCCGTACCGAAACCGCTCCAGGCCCCGTGGGCGCCTACCCGCATGCGCGCCGGGTCGCCGACCTGCTGTTCCTGTCCGGCATCGGACCGCGCACGCCCGGCAGCAACACGATTCCCGGCAACGTCCACAACCCGCGCGGCACGCTGGTCGCCCACGACATCGCCGCGCAAACCCGGCAGGTCTTTGCCAACGTGCGCGCGGTGCTGGAAGCCTCGGGTGCGCGCTGGGAAGACTTGGTGGACGTGACCGTGTTCCTGACCGACATGGCGCTCGACTTCGACGCCTACAACGCTGTTTGGGCGGAGTATTTCCCGGATCCGGGCAGCGCACCCTGCCGTACCACGCTCGGCATCACCGCGTTGCCCACCCCGATCGCGATCGAGTTGAAGTGCGTGGCGCGGATTGCGTCCCGCTGAAAGCCGTCAGGCGGCAGTGGCGTACGCCAGGCATGCTTCCAGCAACTCGCGGATCACGGCTTGCACCGGCGCGGCACGTTCGGGCAGGTATTCGAAACTGTCTTCGTCCATGTAGATCGATTGGGCCAGTTCCAGCTGCACCGCTTCGACGCCGGCGTCGCGCCGGCCGTAATGACGCGTGATGTAACCACCCTTGAAACGCCCGTTGACGATGTGGCTGTAACGGCCCGCATGGCCGTCGGCCTGTTTGCGCAATACTTCGGTCAAACGCGCCTGCAACGCAGGTGAACAGCTTTTCCCGCCCGCGGTGCCGAGATTGAAGTCCGGCAACGAGCCGTCGAAAAACATCGGCACCTGGCTCCTGATCGAGTGTCCGTCCCACAGCACCACGCGTGGGTGACCGCGACGCATCCTCGCCAGCTCTTCGGCCAGCGCATCGTGGTAGGGTCGCCAATACAACTCGCGGCGCAAGGCTATTTCGGCGGCACCCGGCTCGTCGCCGGCGGCATAGATCGATTCGCCGGCGAAGGTGGTGACGGGCGTTAGCGAGGTCTCGCTGCGGCCGGGATACAAGGCCTGCCCTTCGGGATCCCTGTTGAGGTCGGCCACGTAGCGCGACCAGTGTGGCGCGATGACCGATGCGCCGAGTTCGTGCGCAAAGGCGTAAAGCCTGCCGACGTGCCAGTCGGTATCCGGGACCCGTCTCGCGGCATCGCTGACGCGTGCGGCGATGGCTGCGGGCAATGCGGTGCCATCGTGCGGCAGGCTGACCAGCAACGGCGCGGTGCCCTCGACGAGTGTGAAATCCGGCATCGCTGCATTCTACCCGCACGCGCTTGATGCCCGCCTGAGGCAAGCGAAGTCCGGGATTCGGATTGCAGGCGGCAGGCATCGAAGTCGGCCACGGGTGACCGCTCCGATCAGCATGCGCTTGAGCCGGAAACGGGGATCACCCGACCGCCCCGACGCGACGATCGGGGTCGCTGTCACAAATTTGCAAAATCTTCAGGCGCACGCCCTTAACCTTGCGCGGTTTGCGCCATAGCGGTCCGACCGGAATACCACTTGAGTCCCTCGCACGCCATCGACACGCGTCCGCGGCGCATCACCGCCTTGGTCTCGGCATTGCTGCTGGCGCTGCTGGTCGCGGGGCTGAACTTCGCGCTGTGGGCGCTGGCCAACCGGCCGATCAACGTGGTGCCATGGGACGGGCAGGCTGCCGGCTTCGCCTACAGCCCGTTCCAGCGCTACCAGGGACCGCCGGACAATCTTCCCACCGACGAGGAAGTCGGCGCCGACCTTGCCCTGCTGGCGAAACACACCCACCGCATTCGTGTCTACTCGGTGCTGCAATATCCTGAAATTCCCCGGCTGGCGATGCAAGATCACCTCGACGTGATGGCCGGCGCGTGGCTGGATCGCCGCGACGGCAACAACGAGAAGGAGATCGACGCGTTGATCGCACAGGCACGTCGCTGGCCGGACATCAAGCGTGTCGAGGTCGGCAACGAGGTGCTGCTGCGACACGACATGTCACCTCAGCGTTTGATGGCATACATCGACCGCGTGCGCGCCGCTATCCATCAGCCGGTTTCGACCGCCGAGCCGTGGGACATCTGGGAGAAATATCCGGAATTGGTCCGGCACGTGGATTTCATCACCGTGCACCTGCTGCCCTACTGGGATGGCGTGGCCCGCAAGGACGCCATCGGCGAAGCCTTGCTGCACTACCAGAACCTGCAGCAGCGCTATCCGCACAAGCACATCGTGATCGGCGAGGTCGGCTGGCCTTCCAACGGCGACCGTTTCGAGTACGCCAAGCCCTCGGTCGAGAACGAGGCGATCTTCCTGCGCAACTGGTTCCAGGTCGCGCAGGGACTGCATCTCGACTATTACATCATGGAAGCCATCGATCAGCCGTGGAAACAACAGATTTCCGGCCGCGTCGAAGCCTACTGGGGCGTGTTCAACGCCGACCGAAAGTTGAAATTTCCCATCACCGGGCCGGTGCTGGAAGACACGACCTGGCCCTGGAAGGCGCTGGCGTCCGGGCTGCTGGCATTGCTGCCGATGATCTGGTTTGCGTGGCGCTTCGCGCGCTTCAAGTTGACGGGACGCTTCGTGTTCCTCGCGTTGATCCAGCTGGCCGCCGGCATCATCGTGTGGTCCGTGACGGTGCCTTTCCAGTTCTACCTCGACGTGGTCGACTGGAGCATGCTGATCATCCTGTTCCCGGCGCAGCTGGCGATCCTGGCGATCCTGCTGATCAACGGCTTCGAGTTCGTCGAGGTGCTGTGGCGCAGGAAATGGCTGCGCCAGTTCGATCTGCTCAAGCCAGGCCCCGTCGGAGAGCAACCGTTCGTGTCCATCCACCTGGCTTGCTACAACGAGCCGCCGGAGATGGTGATCGCGACGCTCGATTCGCTGGCGCAACTCGATTACCGCAACTTCGAGGTGCTGGTGATCGACAACAACACCAAGCGCGAGGAAGTCTGGAAGCCCGTCGAGCAGCGCTGCGCGGAACTCGGCGAGCGGTTCCGTTTCTTCCATCTTGATCCGTGGCCCGGCTTCAAGGCTGGCGCGTTGAACTACGGCCTGAAGCAAACCGATCCGCGCGCCGACATCATCGCGGTGGTCGACGCCGATTACGTGGTGCGCGCGGACTGGCTGTCCGCGCTGACGGGTTACTTCCATGACCGCAACGTCGCGGTGGTGCAGTGTCCGCAGGCCCACCGCGATTACATGGGCAACGCGTTCCGGCGCATGACCAACTGGGAATTCGACGGCTTCTTCCGGATCGGCATGCACCATCGCAACGAGCGCAACGCGATCATCCAGCACGGCACCATGACCATGGTGCGCCGCGTGGCGCTGGAGGGCACCGGCGGCTGGTCGGAGTGGACGATCTGCGAGGATGCCGAGCTCGGCCTGCGGCTGATGCACGCCGGCTACCAGACCGTCTACGTCGACGAGCCGATGGGCAAGGGCCTCACGCCCGCCGATTTCCGCGCCTACAAGAGCCAGCGCTACCGCTGGGCCTTCGGCGCGATGCAGATATTGAAGGGCCGATGGAACTGGATGGTGAAAAAAGGCCCGTTGACCGCCGGCCAGCGCTTCCACTTCCTGACCGGCTGGTTCTCCTGGTTCGCCGACGCCCTGCACATGGTGTTCACCCTGATGGCGCTGGGCTGGACCGCGGGCATGCTGCTGGCGCCAACTATCTTCAGCCTGCCAATGCGACTGTTCCTGGTTCCCGTGATGGGCTTCTTCGTCGCCAAGGCCCTGTTCGGCATCGTGCTGTACCGCGAACGGGTGCCTTGCGGCTGGCGCGACACCTTGATGGCGTCGATCGCCAGCATGGGGCTTTCGCACGCGATCGCGCGCGGCATCTGGATGGGACTGATCAAACAGAAAATGGTATTCATCCGCACCGCCAAGAGCCGCAGGCTATCGGGCGGCGCGGCCGGCGCCCTCGCCCCCGTGCGCGAGGAACTGCTGATGTCCATCGCATTGCTGCTTGCGATCGTCGGCATGGCGGTCGACTTCGGCACCCATTACATCGAAGGCGAGCTGTGGATGGTGATCCTGGGCGCGCAGGCCATCCCCTATCTGTCATCGATCGTCGGCGCACTCGTGGCACACTACTCCAAGGATCGCCCGGTCCCCGCGCATCAGGATGTCCCGGCACCATCCCGGGCATCGGTGCTGCGTGAACCGGAAGCGATCGAGGCGCAAACTGCCGCCACGTAAGGATCGACGTGCAAGCACGCCCTCTCATCACTCCGATCCGGGCTTTCAGGTGGATTTTTCTTGCGCGCCAGGGTATGTCAACCGCGCGGCGCAGGGTCATGCAACGATGCAGTCCAAGCTTCGACACCGACCATCCTTGGCGTTGCTCGAAGCGACAATTGGCAAGCTGCTTCGTTTCACCACGTGCGCACGATGCGCGCCAAACAGGGCTCCTCGAACGCGGCGAGTGGACGACGGAACTGCCCGGAGGGTGGCGCACAGGAAGTGCGCCAGTTCGCCGCAGGCACATGGAGGTGCCTTCGGCGAACCCCGACGGACGCGAGCGAATCCGAGTCATAGGGATGTGCGGAGGACGTGTTCGCGGGGTGGCCTTCTCTTTACTCCGCGCGTCCTGCCCTCCGCCCTTCGGGCCGCCTTCGGCGTTCTCGCGCGTTCCCGACGCGCGAGTGATGACTTTCTCTTGGCCACGCAAGCGAAAGTCACCCGTCCGCCCGGGAGGCGGACGGAAAAAGACAGGGACGTCGAAGTCGGCACACCCACTCGGATGCATCTTCGCCACGCTGGCGTTGCTGGCATTCGCCAGCGCGCCAATCGCCCGCGCCGACACGATGAAAGTGACGATCAGCGGCGTCGACAAGGAACTTGCCAGCGCCGTCCGGGCGCAATTGACCGCCAGTCAGTACGCAGGCCGCAAGGATGTCAGCGACACCCAGGCCCGCGTGCTTGCGGACGATGCAGGCAAGCAGGCTGCAAAGGCATTGCAGCCCTACGGCTATTACAACGCCCGCGCCAGCCAGGACCTGCGGCATCAGGGCAGTGAATGGGTGTTGCAGCTGAAGATCGATCCCGGCCCGGCCACCAAGGTCGCGACACTGGATGTCACGGTGCCGGACATTGCGCTGAAACTGAAGCCTGTGCGTCAGGCGGTCCATGCGTTTCATCCGCGCGTGGGCGAACAGATGAACGACGCCACGTATGAAGCGTCCAAGGCCACGATCGGCACCGCATTGCAGGAGAACGGCTATCTCGATGCGAAAGCCACGCTGCACAAGGTCGAGGTCACACGCGCCGACAACCGCGCAGCGATTCACCTGCACTACGACGCTGGCCAGCGTTACAAGCTGGGCGATGTCGGCTTTGAAGGTTCCCAGTTCCGGCCTGGCTTCCTGCAGCGTTACGTACCGTGGAAATCCGGCGACTGGTATTCGCAGTCCGACCTGCTGGCCTTGCAGCAGGAACTCACCGACGCCGACTACTTTTCCATCGTCGACGTCGAACCCGAAGTCGCGAAGGCGAAAAATCACGTGGTGCCCGTCAAGGTCGAAGTCGCGCCGGCCAAACGCACGGTCTTCACCGCCGGCGTGTTCGTCGGTACGGATACCGGCCCCGGCGTGCGCGGCGGCATCAAGCGACGCTGGATCAACCGCCGCGGCCACACGCTGGACAACCAGGTGATCATCGCCCAGCGCCTGAAGACGGCGCAGGTCGTTTACGGAATCCCGCGTCCGGGCCACGATCACGCCAGCTTCAACCTCGGCGTCGGCTATCGCGATGAAAACACCCGGACCTCGGTGTCGCGCACGTTCTCGATAGCCGCCAACGAAACCCGCGACTGGCACGGTTTCGTGCGCACCATCGGCGTGCACCTGCTGAGCGGCACCTACACCGTCGGCAACTCCAACGGCAGCCTCGACATCCCGGGCATCGAACACGGTCGCAGCACCCTGATCTATCCCGAACTCGGTCTGACCAAGAAAGTCGCGGACAATCCGTTGTTCGTGCGCAAGGGCTATTCGATCAACCTGATCGCGCGCGCCGGCCCCGGCATCGACACCCGTTTCGCGCAGGCACTCGCCGATGTGGTCTGGATCCGCGGCCTCGGACGCAGCAACCGCCTGATCCTGCGCGGTGATGCCGGCATCACCAGCGTCGCCGACTTCAGCCAGCTGCCGCCGCAGTTGCGCTTCTTCGCCGGCGGCGACCGCTCGATCCGCGGCTACGCCTACCAGGCGATCGGACCGCGCAACAGCTACGGGCTGGTGGTTGGTGGCCAGCGCTTGCTGGTCGCCAGCGCCACGATCGAACACTATTTCACCCGCGACTGGGGCATGGCTGCCTTCGTCGACTCGGGCGACGCCTTCGACGGCACGGATTTCCATGACAACACCGGCGCCGGCATCGGCTTGCGTTGGCGATCACCGGTCGGCATGGTGCGGGTCGACGTCGGCTTTCCGATCCACAACGCCTACTACCACGGTGCGCAATTGCACATCGTGATCGGACCCGATCTGTGAGCGCGCCAAGAAGACGCAAATGGCTGTTTGGAATCCTGGGTGCGATCGGCGCACTGATCGTCGTGCTGGCGGTCCTGCTGTTCTGGCTGTTGTACACACCCTCCGGACTGCGGTTCGCGCTGGATCGCGGCGTCGCGATGATGCATGGACAACTCGCGTACGCGAGCGCGAGCGGTACGCTTGCGGGTGAAACGAGCATCGACGGTCTGCATTACCGCGATGGCAGCGGCGACACGTTGAACATCCAACACGCCACGTTCGACCTGCGGGCATGGGCACTGCTGGGCCATCGCCTGTACATCGCACGCGCGCGCATCGACGGCATCGCGCTGAACCTCGGGCCATCCAAACCTTCGAACGAGTCCGGCAACTTCTCGATGAAACCGCCGTTGACGTTCGTGCTGGATGACACGCAACTCACGCACATCGCCATCAGCCAGAATGGCAAGTCCGTTTTCTCCGCCAACAGCCTCGCGATGGCCGGAACCTGGAGCAGCCGGCGTCTGCTGATCCGCCAGCTCGCGTTGCGCGCGTCCGCCGGCAGCGCGGACCTCAGCGGCACGCTGGCACTCGCGCGCGGCTATCCGGGGCACGGCACCGCGAAGTTCGACTGGACCCAGGACGGCACGCGTTACGCCGGCGCCATCACCTCGCAATCCGACGGCAAAACCGCAAACCTGCATGCAACGCTGTCGGCACCGACCCGCCTAGACGCCTCCGTATCGTTGCGACTCGACAACTCGAACGCATGGACGCTGGCGTTGCACGTGCCGTCCTTCGACGCACGCGCGCTGCCCGCCCTGCCGTCGTCGCTCAAGACGCTTGCGATGAACTTGCGTGGCGCCGGCAATGCGCACGGCGGCAAGCTCACCGGCGACGTGATCGTCAACGGCACCACGCTGCAACTCGATCCTGCGCAGTTCCGCTACGACAGCGGGACCCTGACACTCGATCCGCTGCAGCTGCGCTCGCCGCAAATCGCGGGCAGTGTCGTCGCGACCGGCGCCGTGCACCTCGACGCGGCGCCGATGACCTTCGCGCTGGATGCCAAGTGGAACGACGTGGTGTTGCCACCCGACCTTGCCGGCCAGAAACTGGCCACACACGGGGACGTGAAACTCGCCGGAGACACCACGCGGTTCACGCTCAAGGGGGCGCTCGCGCTCGGACCACCCGATCGCCTGTCGAATCTCGACATCGATCTGGCCGGCACCCCGCAGACGATCAATCTGCATGCCCTGAAGCTCGTGCAGAAGAACGGCGGCCTCGATGTGCAGGGCAGCATCGGCCTGCAGCCGCGCACATCCTGGAAACTCGATGCCGTCGCCAAACGTTTCGATCCCGGCGCGATCCTGGCCGGCTGGAACGGCGCGATGGATTTCACGCTGGCAACGCAGGGCACACTGACGGCGGACGGCCCGCAAGCCACGCTCAAACTCGATCGGGCCGGCGGCACGCTGCGCGGACGCAACATCACCGGAAGCGCCGCCGACATCACCGTCACGCCAAACGACCTGTTGGCGGGTTCGCTGCTACTGGTCGCCGGCCACAGCCGCATCCGCGCCGTCGGCAAGCATGGCACGCAGACCGACGCGACCGTCACCCTCGCAGTGGCGTCACTGGGCGACTGGCTGCCAGACGCTTCGGGCAACCTGCAGGGAAATTTCACCATCAAGGGCATCTGGCCGAAGCTCGCGATCGCGGGACATCTGCGGGGCACTGGCCTGCATGACGGAACTCGCAACATCCAGACATTGCAGCTGAAAGCCGCGATTCCGAATACCGCGCAACCGGGTGGCGACTTCGACCTTGCCATGCATGGCGTGCACGCATCGGGCCTGGACTTCGACGATGTGCATGTACAGGGCCACGGCAACGCCGCGTCGCACCACGTGCAATTGAATGCACATGGCAAGCAGGTGAGCGCGGCACTGACGCTGGCGGGCAGTTGGGACGAGAAAACGCGCCGCTGGAGCGGCACGCTCAGTGGCATCCGACTGTCCCCGCAAGGCATGCCGAACTGGCACCAATTGGAATCCAGCAAGATCACCTGGCAACAGGGCGCGCTGACCCTTTCGCAACTCTGCCTCAGCGCAGGCGAGCCACGGCTCTGCATATCGGCCGATCGCAATGCACAAGGCGCAACGCTGGCGAAATATTCGCTGCAACGCCTACCGCTGCAACTGTTGGCCACTCTCCTGCCGGGCGCGGACCCGATGCGGGCCAGCGGCGAGATCTCGGGCGAGGGCCAACTCACCGTCACCGCCGACGGAGGGCTCAACGGCAACGCCAGTCTGACCGCGAGTGCCGGCAGCATCGTCTACACGTCGAGCCCTGGTCATCCATTGCTCGCCTGGTCGAGCCTGGGCGTTCGTCTGAACGCGACCGGAGCAACCCAGCATCTTCGCCTTCAGGGAGCATTGAGCGACGGCGGACACATCAACGGCGACATCACGGCCAGCGGTAACGATCATGCCCTGCAGGGCACGATCGACGCGGATTTGCGCAGCCTCGCCTTCCTCGAAGCGCTTTCCTCCGAGATCGCGAACGTGCACGGCTCGCTGGCCGGCAGCCTGCGACTTTCCGGCACGCTGGCCGCACCGCAATTCCAGGGACACATCCAGACCCGGGGGTTCTCCGCCGAGCTGCCGCGTGCGGGTTTGAAATTGCAAGACGGACGCTTTGCGATCAACGGCGATGCGCAGGGCCGCCTCGCGATCACCGGGCAGATCGCGTCCGGCCAGGGCGTGCTGCACATCGACGGCAGCACCGGCCTCTCCGCCGACGCGCCGCTCAGCCTGGACATCAAGGGCGACAACGTGCTGGTGGCCGACATTCCCGCGGCGCACGTGGTGGCATCGCCGGACCTGCACGTCAAACGCGCCAACGGCGTGTTCGCGCTGACGGGCAGCGTCACCATCCCGAACGCGAAGGTCGAGGCCGAGAAGCTGCCCGGCCAGGGGCCGGCCCAGGCTTCACCCGACGTGGTGATCGTCGATCAGCCGCAGACCGCGCAGGTCGCACCGTTGGCGATGGATGCTGACATTACGGTGAAACTGGGCGATGCCGTGAAAGTGCAAGGCTACGGCCTCGATGGCAGCGTGCACGGCCAGCTTGCGGTACGGGCACGACCCGGTCAATCGGCGACCGGACGCGGCGAAATTCGCGTCGACGGCAAATACCAGGCGTATGGGCAAGACCTCACCATCGAGCAGGGCCGGCTGCTGTTCGCCGGCACGCGGCTGGACAACCCGGGACTGGACATCCGCGCGGTACGCAAGATCCGCAGCCAGGACATCACGGTCGGCCTGTCCGTGCGCGGCACCGCGCAACGGCCGATCCTGACCGTTTTCTCCGATCCCGCGATGGAACAGGCCGAAGCGCTTTCCTACCTCGTCACCGGCCGTCCGCTGAATGCGTTGAAGAGCGGCGAAGGCGACACGCTCAATACCGCCGCGCAGGCGCTTGGCGGACTGGCAGGCGACAGGCTGGCCAAATCGATTGGTTCGCGCCTGGGTCTGGAAGCCGGCGTATCCAGCAGCGAGGCGCTGGGCGGTTCCGCGTTCACCGCGGGCAAATACCTCTCGCCGCGACTGTTCCTGAGCTACGGCGTCGGCCTGTTCACGCCCGGCCAGGTCATCACGTTGCGCTACACGCTCAATCGCTTTCTGCAATTCGAGGCCGAGAACGCGACCACCGGCAACCGCGCCAGCCTCAACTACAAGATCGAGAAGTAGCGACGCAGGCTATCGAAACGGCGCGGATATCCGGTTTGGCCACGCTGCTAGAGTGCATCGCTTTGCCCGCACTCGCAGCCTTGACCCGAATGGATTTTCCCAACGAAACTGCCGCGCCCGATTCGACGGGTCCGACAGATACGACCAGCACGTCGATCGTTCCCGCAACATCCAAACGCCCCGGAATATGGAGCGGACTCGGCATCGTGGTGTTGTATTTCCTGCTGCAATTCGGGCTGAGCATGTTGATCGGCGTCATCATCGGCTTGGTGCTGACGCTGAAGGCGGGAATCGAAGCCGGCATGCATCATCGGCGCCTGGATGCCAAGACCATCATGCTGGCAATGCGGACGGACCCCGACATCCGGAGCGTGCTCACCGTGCTCACGATAGCCGCGGCTGCCGTGGTCATGGCCCTGATCGTTCGCCAATTCTGGCGCGCGCAATGGGCGCGCAGCGAACTGCCGGGTTTCGGATTCGTGCAACCCGCGCACAAGTCCGCCTATGTCGGTGCCGTGCTGTTGGGCTTCGGCATGTTGCTACTGGGCGGCGCAATCACGCACCTGCTCGCGGGCCAGCATCCGGTCCACCAGGATGTCACCGTGATGGCCGGCCGGGTTTCCCTGGGCATGCGCCTGCTGCTCGCGCTGCTGGTGGTGTGCGTGGCGCCATTCGTGGAAGAACTGGTGTTCCGCGGCGTGCTGCTGTCGGGCCTCGCCAGCCGCATGCCCGTGGCTTGGGCGATCGTGGCCAGCGCCATCGTGTTCGGCTGCGTGCACCTGCCCGATTTCAAGTTCGCGTGGTACCCGGTGCCTGCGCTGGTACTGCTCGGTCTGGCGCTGGGGTGGATGCGCGTGCGCAGTGGATCGCTGTGGCCGTCGATCACGCTGCACGCGACCAACAATTTCTTCGCAATGCTGGCGTGGTTCGTCGCCAGCAAGCCGCACTGACCTCGGGAACCCGAACCCTCAATACCCCGCCGCGGAACCGGCCGGATAACGCGGATCGTTGACGCTTTCCAGCATCCCGGTCTTGGGGTCCACCACGATCGCCGCGATGTCGCCCATCGAACGCACCGGGCGCAACTTGTAACCCATCGTTGCGAGTGCCGCCTGCACGGCAGGCGTGAACGCACCGGGTTCGGCGAAGATTTCATCCGGATACCACTGCATGTGGATGCGTGGTGCGTCGATCGACTGCTTGACGTTCATGCCGTACTCGACCACGTTGAGGATGCTCTCCATCGTGGTCGAGATGATGGTCGAACCTCCCGGGCTGCCGGTGACCATGAACAACTTGCCATCGTGCAGGACGATGGTCGGACTCATCGAACTCAAGGGGCGCTTGCCGGGTTCGATCTGGTTGGCCTTGCCCTGGATCAGGCCGAACTGGTTGGGCACGCCCGGCTTCGAGGTGAAATCGTCCATCTCGTTGTTGAGGAAAAAGCCGGTGTCTCCCGCGATCTGCTTGATGCCGAAGTAGCTGTTGATCGTGAAGGTCACGCCCACGGCGTTGCCCCTGGCGTCCACCACCGAATAGTGCGTGGTGTTGGTGGCCTGGTACGGCCCGAGGCTGCCCTTCACCTGCGAGGATGGCGTGGCCTTGTCGGGCTGGATGCCGGCACGCAGTTCGGCGGCGTGCTCGGCCGAGAGCAGCTTGCCGATCGGGTTGTGCACGAAGGCCGGATCGCCGAGGTAGGTGTTGCGATCGGCGAAGGCGCGGCGCTCGGCCTCGACGAAGTAATGCGTGCTGCGCGCGGAGTGGAAGCCCCATTTTGCGAACGGATACGGCGCGATGATTTGCAGCGTCTCGCAAATCGTGGTGCCACCGGAACTCGGCGGCGGTGCGGAAACGATCGTGTAACCGTGATAGCCACACTCGATCGGCTTGGTCCATTGCACGGTGTAGTCGCGGAAATCCTTCAGCGTCAGCAGACCGTGGTTCGCTTTGCTGCCCTTCACCACCGCCGCGGCAATCGGGCCGTCGTAGAACGCGCGGGTGCCGCCCCGCTCGATCAGTTCCAGCGTGTGCGCCAGCTGCGGTTGCTTGAGCACCTGTCCGGCTTTCCAGGACAGGCCGTGGTCGAGGAAGATCGCGGCGACGTTTGGGTGTTGCCTGAAATAGTCGGTGGAGGTGTCGAGGATGCGCACGTCGCCCGGCTGCAGCACGAAACCGTCCTTCGCCAATTTGATCGCCGGCGCCATGACCTGCGCGAGACTCATCGTGCCGTACTTCTTCAGCGCCTCGTCGAAACCCATCACCGTACCCGGCACGCCGACGCCGAGCCAGGTGCGCGTGCTGCGACCCTTGACCACATTGCCGGTGGCGCTCTGCATCATCCCGGGGGAAGCTTTCAACGGCGCCTTCTCGCGGAAATCCAGGAACAGGTTCTTGCCGTCGGCCAAGTGCAACGTCATGAATCCGCCGCCGCCGATGTTGCCGCAGCACGGATGCACTACCGCGAGTGCATAGCCGACCGCGACCGCCGCGTCCACCGCATTGCCGCCCCGTTTGAGGATGTCCACGCCGACCTGGGTGGCAAGGTGCTGCGCGGTGACGACCATGCCGTGCCGGGCGGTGACCAGCGGTTCGTCGGGCCGTGCAAGCTGCGCGCTGGTCGCCACCTTCGCCTGCAGCGGACCGTCCTGCGCGGCGTGGGCGTCCTGCGCACGGACCCGTGCAGCTGGCGCGCAAACGCCGAGGGCGAATGCGATCGAGAAAAAGACAGTGGTGACCAGTTGCTTGCGCATCACGAACCTCGGGGTGGTCGAAAGATGCGATCTTGCCGACCGCGATTTTGATTCAAGACCGTCGCGCGGGCGGCCTTTCAAGTACGGGTCGACCGCACCGGGAAATGCCTGCCGCCAGTATCAAGCCTGCGTGCCCAGCGCTTCGATCACCGGTGCCACCTGCGCATCGCGATCCAGCGCACGCCCAACCTGCTCCAGGCGCGCGGCCAGCGTCGCCGCATCCGGCGCGCATACGGTCGCATGGCCGACCTTGCGGCCCGGTCGCGGCGACTTGCCGTAGTCGTGCCAGTGGGTGCCGGGGATCGCGATCATCGCGTCGCGGTCCGGCAGCGAACCGATCCAGTTGAGCATGCAGGACGGGCAACGCGCCGACGTGTCGCCAAGCGGCATGCCGAGCACGGCGCGCACGTGGTTTTCGAACTGCGAGGTGACCGCGCCGTCGATCGTCCAGTGCCCGGAGTTGTGCACGCGCGGCGCCATCTCGCTGCCACGGAGCGCCAGACCATGGACGGCATCTCCCACCACGAACAGTTCCAGCGCGAACACGCCGACATAATCGAGCTTCTCGGCAATCGCGCGCGCATGCGCGAACGCGGCCTCGCTGATCACCTCGGCTCGCGGCGCGGGCGCGAGGCTCACCGACAGAATCCCGTCGACGTGCCAGTTGCGCGTCACCGGCCAGGCGCGGAACTCGCCACCGGCCGAGCGCACCGCGACCACCGACGCTTCGAAATCGAACGCCACGAAACCTTCCAGGATCAGTCCGCGCGTCGCCGCCTGCGGACCGAGCGCCTGCCACGCGGCATCGGCATCGGTCGGCGTTCCTATACGGAACTGGCCCTTGCCGTCGTAACCCTCGCGTCGGGTCTTCAGGATCGCCGGTGCGCCGATGCGATCGAGCGCGGCGTCAAGATCCGCGCGGGTTGCCACGTCCGCGAATTCGGTGGTCGGCAACCCGCATTCACGGAACAGGGTCTTTTCCAGGATCCGATCCTGCGCGGTCGCGAGCGAGATGGCATTCGGCGCCACGCGCGCGTGCGCGGTCAGCCACTCCGCCGTTTCCGCCGGCACGTTCTCGAAATCGAAAGTCGCGGCGTCGATTTCGCGCGAGAACGGCTCCAGCGCATCGAACGCATCCCAGCCGGCCGTCAGCAGCGGCGCGATCTGGCCCGCGCAAGCGTCGGCCACCGGATCGACGACGCGGAACCGCACGCCCAGCGGCGTGCCGGCCAGCACCAGCATCCGCGCGAGCTGGCCGCCACCCAGGATTCCCAGCGTACTCATCGCCGCGTCTTGCCTCCCTGCGCGTCGGCGATGGCCGAACGCGGCTTCTTCGTGGTCGCGGGTCGCGGCGGTTCGAGGCGCGGATCGGGATGTTGCAGGACCTGGGTGGTCTGCGCCTCGCGGAAATTTTCGAGCGAGCGCGCCACGTGCTTGTCGTGCAATGCCAGGATCGCCGCGGCCAGCAGTCCGGCATTCCTGGCACCCGACTCGCCGATCGCCAGCGTGGCCACCGGCACGCCGGCGGGCATCTGCGCGATCGACAGCAGCGAGTCGAGACCCTTGAGCGCTCGGGACTGCACCGGCACGCCCAGCACCGGCAGGCGTGTCTTGGCCGCCAGCATGCCGGGCAAGTGCGCGGCGCCGCCGGCGCCGGCGATGATCACCTCGATGCCGCGCGCGGCCGCGCCTTCGGCATAGGCGAACAGCTTGTCCGGCGTACGATGCGCGGAAACCACCTCGACTTCGTGCTCGATGCCCAGCGACGCGAGCGTCTCGGCCGCATGCCGCATCGTTTCCCAATCCGAGCGCGATCCCATCACCACCCCGACCCGGGGCGCGACTGTCGTCTTCCGCATGGTTTCACCGTCACAAAACGGCTATTGTACGCGGCATGGACAAACGATTGCTGGACATCCTCTGCGACCCGGTCACCAAGACGCCGGTGCGGCCGTTGCGCCGCGAGGAACTGGACGCGCTGAATCGCGCCATCGCCGGCGGCAGCGTCGATACCGTGGCGGGGCAAAAAGTCGCCTCGCCGCTGACCGCCGGGCTCATCACCACCGACCGCAAGGTGGTCTACCGGGTCGAGGACGACATCCCGGTCATGCTGGCCGAGGAGGGCATCGGTACCCTGCAACTGGCTGATTTCCCGGCCTGATGCGGGTGTGAACCATTTCACGGCAATTCAAGCCGGGCAAGGCATACTGCAACATCCCCGGTTCTGCTTCAGCAATCGGTTCCAAGCCCATGACGCCGCTGCCTTCCGACCCGCAGACCGACCCCGACAAGAAGGTCGTTGAGATCGGCGCGCGCGCGTCCGAAAACGGGCACGAACATGTCGGCGGCCTGCTGGTCACCGTACGCGAGATGACCCTGAAGGAAACCGGCAACCTGGTCGCCGAGTTGCTCGACAACGTCGACGACACCTTGTTCGACCTCGCCGAAAAAGCCGAAAGCAACGCCAGCCAGACCGAATACTTCGACGGCATGCGCGAGACCCGCAAGAAACGCCCACGCATCGAACGCCTGTTCACCGATCGCGTGGTACGTGGCTTCGCCGACTTCGCGGCCGGCCGGGCAGTACGCAGCAACGAGGTGCAGCGGGTGTTTTCCGCCAGCGGCGAACTGAGCCTGGTCGACGACCGCGAGCTGGAAGAGTCGCTGGCGGTATCCAGCATGGTCGCCAAGGCCGACGGACGGCTTTCCGGGGCGCTGATGGCGCTCAACCAGCGCATGTCGGTGCTGAGCGGCGGACGCACCACCACCAACACCAACAATCCGCTCGGTCCGAATGCCCTGACCGAAGCCTTCCGCGAGGCGCTGGGCGAACTCACCGACGTCAACATCCGCATCCAGCTGATCATCCTCAAGATGTTCGAGCGCTACGTGCTCAAGGCGCTCGACAACCTTTACCACGACGTCAACGTCAAGCTGGTGCAAGCCGGCGTGCTGCCGCAGTTGCATCACCCCAAGGTCGTCAAACGGCCCGGCGCCGCCGTCGGCACGACACGCACGCGCAACGCAGCCCCCGAGCGCGGCGAACAAGCCGCCACCGGCGCATCCGCAGACGGCTACGACGAAGACGACTCGGCGGACGAACTGCATTACGAACTGATGCACCAGCTGACCACACTGCTGGCCGCGCGCGGCCACTCCTCGGCCCCGACCGGCCGCCGTTACGCAACGGGCGGCATTCCGACACTGACGCCAGCAGAGTTGCTCGGGGCCTTGACCCTGCTGCAGGGCGATTCCAAGCCGTTGCCCGCGGCACCCGCAGCGGTCGACCCGACCTCCGCGATCGACATGGTGCAACGCCTCAAGGATGAATTGATGGCCCAGATCAAGGGCCTGTCCGGCGCCGCGCATGCCAACGTTTCCGGCAGCGACGAGGACACCATCGACCTGGTCGGGATGCTGTTTGAATACATCCTGCAGGACCATACCATCCCGGCGCCGATGCAGGTGCTGCTGTCGCGCCTGCAGATTCCCTACCTCAAGGTCGCGATCCTCGACCGCCGCATGTTCGCGCACGCCACCCATCCGGCCCGCAAGCTGCTCGACCAGCTCGCCGATGCCGCCAAGGGCTGGTCGGAAGAGTCCGACCGCGACCATCGCCTGTTCGACAAGGTCAAGAGCACGGTCGAGGCGCTGCTGCAGGATTTCGACGACGACATCGGCGTGTTCGAGCGCAAACTGGCCGAATTCACCCAATTCGTCGAACAGAACCGCAAGCGCGCCGAACTGGCAGAAAGCCGCGCCACCGAAGCGGCACGCGGTCGCGAACGCCTGCAGGATGCCCGCCGTCGCGCCGCGCAGGAAATCCTCTCGCGCATCAACGAACGCAATCTTCCCACCCTGCTGCGCGGCGTGCTGACGCGGCCCTGGGCCAATTACCTGGTGCTGATCGTGCTGCGCCAGGGTCCGGAATCTCGCGGAATTCCGTTCCGCCGTGCACTTCGTCGACGACTTCGTCGCCACCGCCGACGTGCCGCGCGGCGAAGCCGCGCACCAGCAATACAAGAGCGCGTTGACGTCGATCGAGAAGCACCTGCGCGAAGGCCTGGCCACCGTCGCATTCCAGGAACCCGACATCGAACGACTGCTGGACGAATTGCGCAAGTTCTGGCGCCAGCAACTGGGCGAACCCGCACCGGCGATCCCGGCCGCGGAACCGGCCGTCGATCCGGAGGTCGTGCTCGGCGTGACCCAGGATGCCCAGCCCGCCATTACCGAAGCCGCCCCCGAGATCGAAGACGACTTCGACCCCGACGACATGTCGGTCAACATCGACGCCGGCTCGCTGCAGGCCGTGCGCGACCTCAAGGTCGGCGACTGGGTCGAGTTCATCGACGAAGCCGGCACCCGCGAGCGCGCCAAGCTGTCGTGGATCAGCCCGATCAGCGGGAAATACCTGTTCGTCAACCGGCGCGGCCTGAAGGTCGCCGACCGCACCGCGGCGCAACTCGCCACCGAACTGCAGGACCAGCGCGCCATGATCCTCGAGGAAGTCCCGCTGTTCGACCGCGCGCTCGACGCCATCGTCGACCGCCTGCGCAAGACGCAGCCGGCACAGCCGCAACCCGGCGCATGAGCGGCGCCGATTCGCGGCCGCAACCGCCCCCATCCAAAACCATCCGCGCCGACGTTGCGCGCGCGCTTGCAGAAGACATCGGTTCCGGCGACGTCACCGCCGCGTTGATCGATCCCGACGCGCGCGCCCTTGCGCGCATCGTGGCGCGCGAGGATTGCGTGCTGGCGGGACGTCCCTGGGCGGACGAGTGCTTCCGGCAACTCGATCCGGATGTCGAAGTCACCTGGCATTTCGGCGACGGCGACCGCGTGCCCATGGACGCCGTGCTGTGCGAACTTGCGGGCAACGCTCGCGCACTGGTCGCGGGCGAACGCAACGCGCTCAACTTTTTGCAGACCCTGTCCGGCACCGCCACCGTCACGCGCCGCTACGTCGATGCCATCGAGGGCACCAGGTCAAAAATCCTCGACACCCGCAAGACGATTCCCGGTCTGCGTCTTGCCCAGAAATACGCGGTGCGTTGCGGCGGCGGCCACAACCACCGCATCGGCCTGTTCGACGCGATCCTGATCAAGGAAAACCACGTCGCTGCCGCGGGCAGCATCACGCGCGCCATCCGCGCCGCGCGCGCCGCACATCCCGAATTCCTGCTGGAATGCGAAGTGGAATCGCTGGACGAACTGCGCGCAGCAATCGATGCCGGTGCCGACCGCGTGCTGCTGGATGAATTCGACGATGCAATGCTGCGCGAAGCCGTCGCGCTCGCCGCAGGCCGCGTGCCCCTGGAAGTCTCGGGCAGCGTCAATCTCGAAAGGGTGCGCGCAATAGCCGAAACCGGCGTCGATTTCATTTCCATCGGCGCACTGACCAAGCATGTGCACGCCATCGATCTGTCGATGCGGTTCGACGAACGCTGACGCCACGGTTCGTCAATCCGGCGACAGCCGGGATCCAGTAAACGTGGCCATCGCGACCGATGCCCAAGTCCAGCCTCGCCATCGGGCATGAATACCGCCCCTGATCGTCCGTGATATTGCATGCCGCCGCCGAAATGCGTGATAGCGCATCGACGGCAAGAAATCCCGGCAAGCATCGGAACCGGCCAAGCACTTGATGCGATGCAGGAAATTTCAGATTGACAGCCGCATCCCAGCGCGCGACGATTGCGTTGCCACCCCAGAACTGGGGTCTACTAAGCGTTCACCGCCCATCGGCGTCAGGTCAACACTTCAAATTCAAAGCAGAAACCCCTTACGCATCAACGAGGCGAAGGACGATTGACCACCACGACGAACAACCGACACTAAGCGAACATTGAATGGATCGCTGCGCGCGCAGCCGCTTCGCTGGCGAGGGAACCCGCTTCGAACAATGAAACAGAGACCTGCCACCGCTGACGTTGAACTACTCGTTCGAGGTGACAGCGCGAGGGACCATACTTGCAAAGTTGAGGCGCCAAGATCGCGCTGCACCTCAACTCAAACGCGTTAGCTTCATGAAGCTGACCTGGCCACTCCTCACGCTGTTACTGTCGGCCGCCGCCTTCGCGGCACCGCCTGACTCGCGGTAGAACCCCACCGACTCCGCATGTCATCCAAGTCAGACCAACTGTTGTCCGTCGCCCTCCCCGGTACTTGGGAACTGTTGTCACGCATCGACGTAGCCGAAGCTGGGGTGCTCCAACCCGAGCCTGATCTGGGCCAGGACCCCGTAGCTCTGCTCATCTACGACAGATCGGGCCGCTTCGCAGCCCAGTTCATGAAACGCGATCGGTCTGCAGCGGACCTCGTCACGTCCGGCGCAGCTGGTGCAAACAACAGCCGTGCCGTGGGCGGCTATGACGCCTACTTCGGCACGTACGTCGTGGATGACAGCAAGAACACGGTCACACAACGACTCCTCGGATCGCTCTCGCCCGAAAACGTGGGCCTGACGCTTACCCGCGAGATGCTCGTTGCCGGAGATCAGCTGGTTATCAGCTTGCGCACGACGGTTGCCGGGGAAGCCGTCACGAGAACACTCACCTGGCGGCGCGTGGGCTGAAGAGCGTTAGCGGGCTGCAGTGAAGCAACGCCCAGTGACACCCAACCTTTCGGTCTGGGCCAGCCACGACGTTGTGGTCCCCGCCTCACCTCGAACGTTACGCATCTCTATTCCGCCGCACCACCAGATCAGGGCTCCGGCACGAAGTGCAGGTCCAGGTAATCCCAACTGAAATCCGCGGTCGGCGACACCGGCTTCATGCGGATCGCGGCGATGCTGCCGTCCGGATTCAGGTCGAAGGTCACCCAGGCATCCTCAATGTCGCGATCGCTCCAGTGGGTGCGGAAGGTGTCGTACTGGGCGTGTTCCAGCGCGCCCTGCATGCCGGGCGAACGATCGAAACGTATGCGCAACTTGCCTTGCACGTCGCTGATCGTCATGGTGCCGTACCACGGGTCGCGGTAGACGCCGGCGTAAGCCTGCAACGGCAACGACGGACCGCGCTGCGGATGCATTTGCGCCTGCCCGGCATGCAGCGCCTTCATTGCCGCAGCCTGCCGCTGGTCCACGAGCTGGCGGTAACTCGCTATCCAGTCGGTCGCCGGTGCATCGAGGTAGTGGTCGAGCAGATGGTACATGACTGCCTGCATGGCACCGGCGTCTTCCGAATTGATCATCACCGCGAACGCCACGTGCTTGTCCGGGATGATGACCACTTGGGACAGGGCGCCGAGGACACCGCCTTCGTGGGTGATGATCTTGTGCCCGCGATAATCGGTGACGAAAAAACCCAGTGCGTAATCCACGAAATCGGGCGTCGTGGCGCTGATCGGCGCGGGCGCGGGATGGGTCGGCACGATCGTGACCGGCGTCCACAGCATCTTCGCCTGCACGGCACTGAACAGGCGTTTGCCGTCGCCCATCGCGCCGCGGTCGAGTTGCACGCGCAGCCAGCGCCCCATGTCGCTGGCGCTGGCGCAGATCGCACCCGCGGGGGCGATCGGCCGGCTGACGCCGTCGGTCGGCAATACCGATTGCCGGCCCATGCCGCGTATCGCTTCGGAGATGCGCGCGTGCGGCGCGGCGTGGTCGGGGCCCTGCGCATCGTAGGCGACGGTTGCGTCGTGCATGCCGAGCGGCGCGAAAATGTGTTGCTTTACGAAGGATTCCCACGTTTGTCCGGATACGGCCTGCACCAGTTGCCCCGCGACCGAGTACAGGACATTGTCGTAGGCGAATCCCTTGCGGAAACTGGTGGCGGGCTTCAGGTAGCGAATCGCATGCACCAGTTCGGCGCGGGTCCGGTTGGTATCAGGGAACACCATCAAATCCCCTTCTCCCAGGCCCAGTCCGCTGCGATGCACCAGCAGGTCGGTGATCGTCATGTTCTGGGATGCGTAGGCGTCGTACATGCGGAACCCGGGCAGGCGATCGACCACGCGGTCGTTCCAGTCCAGTTTGCCTTGGTCGACCAGGATCGCCAGCGCGGTGGTGGTGAACGCCTTGGTATTGGAGCCGATCGGGAACGTGGTGTCCGCATCCACGCGCGCCGACGAACCGAGCTTGCGGTTGCCGTAGACGCGCGTGTCGATCCTGTCGCCATCGGCGATCGCGATCGCCATCCCCGGCACGCCGAAGGTCTTCATCGCACGCGCGGCGTAGGCATCAAGATCGGCCGGCGGTGTAACCGGCTGCACCGAAGCACCACCCGCCACGGGGTTTGCCAGGCTTGTCGCGCCCGCGCCCCCCAGCAGCAGCAACACGGTTCCCGTCAGCATCCATCGCGTGAACATGGTTTCTCCTCGCAGCTCCGAAGCTGCCCGGCCCATCGCCCCGCACTTCGGCGATCGGGACGACTGGCGGTCTCAGAAATGGGTGTTGAAGTTCACCAGCCCGTACGCAAGGATCGCCCAGATCGCATAGATCGCACACAGGGCGAGCACCGCCTCGCCCGCGCGGCAAAGCCAGCCGCCGGGTCCGCGGACGATGCGCCAGGCGGCTTCGAGCACGATCGCGACGCCGCCCGCGATTGCCAGCACGCCGAGCACGTACAGCACGACCAAGTAACCGCCGAAGTTGGTATGGAACAGGGTCAGCGGATTCGAGAGCTTGATCAGCAGGGCCAGCCAGCCGACCACGACCGCAAGCTGCAGGATCACGCCGATCCGCGAAGCCAGCCTGAGCCGGAACTGGTTCGGTTCGAACCGAAGCGGACGGCCGAACCTGCGCCGCACGACGGCCCCGCCGATCCAGACCAGCAGGGTCAGCAGGAACACCGCGATCGCGATATCGGTCAGCAACACGAACCAGCCATGCTGCTCCAGCCCGTGCACCGGCTGCATCACCATCACGGGAATCGTGTCGCCGATCCACCAGCGGATCGAACCGTCCTTGTTCGCTACAAAACGCAATTTCCCCTGGCCATCGACTTCGCGATAGACGAGCGGCCCCACTTCGCGCCAGTGCTGCAATGCCCCGCTCGGCTGCCTGAGCATGTCGACCGTGATCGTGCCGTCCGGCTGCGCGACGACGTGCGTCTGGCCCAGCAGGTACAGCAAGCGCAGCGCGCTGTTCTCGCGGCGGCTGCTCCAGTACCAGCCTGCCACGCGCGCGGCATCGGCCTTGGCACTCGCCAGCGTCGATTGTGCGGGCGGCCGCTGCGGGAAGTAGCGGTCGAGGAAGGCGCGGAACAATTCCGTGCGCACACCCTCGGCGGTACCGTCGGGAGCCTTGCCCGCGCTGTTGAAGGACATGAAGATGCCGACATCCTTGTCCAGCAGCAGATGCAGGTCGGAGTGGAAGGCCACGGTGTCGCCACCGTGACCAATGATGCGCAGACCGTGGCGATTCTCCTGGTAGAAACCGAGGTCGTAACCGTTCATGCCCGGCGCCGCCGAATACTGGTGCGAGTGCATCTGTTTGACCGTAGCCGGCGGCAGGATCGATGCGCCGTCGTATTGCCCGTCCTGCAACTGCGCGATCATGAATTTCGCCATGTCGGTCGCGCTCGAGGTCAGCGAACCCGCCGGCCACGCCTGCACGGGCTCGAACGGCACGATGGTCTTGCCGTGGGCGGTGATGTAGCCGGTTGCCAGGTCACCACGCAAGGTGGCCGGCAGCGGCTGATCGAACGTCGAATGGTTCATCCCCAGTGGTTTCAGGATATGGTCCCGGACATAGTCGTCGAACGGCTCGCCGGATACGCGTTGCACGATGTAACCGGCCAGCGCGGCGCCGTAATTGGAATACGCCACGACCTTGCCGGGCGGGAATATGCGCGGCGGCATGTGCTCGACGAGGTATTGCCGCAGCGGAACAAGCTGCCCGGGAGTCGCCGCCATCAGGTCATGCAGGGTCTCGGCGAATCCCGGTGTCATCGTCATCAGGTCGCGCATCGTGATCGGCTTGCCGAATTTCGGCGGGATCTTGAAGTCGAGGTAATCGTTGACGTCCGCGTCGAGGTTGATCTTGCCCGCGGAGGCCAATTGCATCACCGAGGTCCAGGTGAAAAGTTTCGAGGTCGATCCGACCCGGAACAGCGTCTTGTCCGGGACCACCGGGGTGCGCTTGGCGACATCGGCGTAGCCGTAACCCCGTGCAAAAACAAGCTGCCCGTCCTTCACGACCGCGACTACGCCGCCGGCAATGTCATTGCGTTTCAGCATGTAGGGAACCAGCGCGTCGAAAAAGCCGCCCAGGTCCTGCGGCGTCAACGCGGCCGCGCTGGTCGTGGCCGTCGTGCCCGACGCGGGACTGGCCACGGGCAGCGTCGGGGCCGGACTTGCGGTCGCCGGGAGATGGATGCCGTGGTCCGTCGGAACGGGCTGGTTCTGGCCCGTCGACGCGAAAGCGCCACTCGTCGCCAGCAACGCGAGCCCCGTGATCATCAACCGAGTGAACATGTCTTTTCCTCGCATGAATGGCGCGTTGCCTGATCGCTTCAGTAGGTGAAACTGAAATTGGCCAGGCCATACACGACGATGCCCCACAGCGCGTACAGCGCACACAGGCCGAGCACGAACTCGCCCAGGCGCACCAGCCAGCCGCCCGGGCCGCGGGCAATGCGCAACACCGCCTCGACCAGCATCGCCAGCGCGCCTATCGCCGCGAGCACGCCCAGCACGTACATCACGGTCAGATAGCCGTTGAGCTTGCCGCTTGCAGTCGCGAACACGAAGTTGAACATCTCGAACCACGCGAACAGCAGTACCAGCTGCATGACCACGCCCAGGCGCGAGGCCAGCCGCCACCAGAACTCGCTGCGCGTCAACACCAGCTTCGCGCGCATCCGCCGGCGAACGATCGCGCCGCCGATCCAGGTGACGAGGGCGAGAAGCAGCGACAGGATGAACACGATCCCCAACGGCTTCAGGATCCCGAAGTTCTGCAGGCCGTGGACTGGCTGGAACACCATGACCGGCAGGAAATCATCGGAAATCCAGTAGCGGATGCGGCCATTCTTGCCGGTCACGAATTTGGTGTGCGTCTGGCCGCCGACTTCGCGGTAGGTAAGCGGACCGACTTCGCGCCAGGTCTTCGGCGTGCCGCTCAAGTCCGTGAGCGCGGCGATCTTTATCGTGCCGTCGGGATTCGCGGTGACCTGGCTTTGGGTCAATGCATACAGCAGCCTCAACCCGCTGACGATGCGGCGGCTGCTCAGGTACCAGCCCGCCACGCGGGCCGCGTCGGCTTGCGGATCGGCGACCGTCTTTTCCTCGGGAGCGGAATACGGGTAATAACGGTCGAGGAATGCACGGAACAGAGCTGTACGGACCTGTTCGACCGCGCCGTCCTTGCCTGCACTGTTGAACGACATGAACACGCCGACGCGCTTGTCCAGCAGCAGGTGCATGTCGCTGTGGAATGCGTTGGTGTCGCCGGCATGGCCGATGATGCGCAAGCCGTTCCGGTTTTCCTGGTAGAAGCCGAGGTCGTAACCATTCATCCCGGGCGCCATGCGCGACTGCGGCGAATGCATCAGTTTGGTCATCGCCGGCGACAGGATGGAAGTGCCGTCGTACTGGCCATCGCTCAGCTGCGCGATCATGAAGCGCGCCATGTCGGTGCCGCTGCTGGTCAGGGATCCTGCCGGCGCGATCTCGACGGACTCGAACGGAATGGTCTTCTTGTTCGATGCGGAGTGGTAGCCGACCGACATGTCGGGAACCAGCGCGGCCGGCAACGGCTGTTCGAACGTGGAATGATCCATGCCGAGCGGCTTGAAGATGTGGTCGGCGACGTACTGGTCGAACGGCTCGCCGGACAGGCGCTCCACGATGTAACCTGCCAGCGTGGCGCCGTAATTGGAATAGGCGACGATCTTGCCCGGCGGGAATATCCGGGTCGGCAGGTCCTTCTTCACGTATTCGCCGATCGGAAACAGCTGTTGCGGCGTCGAAACGAATTCGTCGTGCACCGTATCCTCGAACCCGGGCGTCATGGTCATCAGGTCGCGCATGGTGATCGGCTTGCCGAATTTCTCCGGGATCTTGAAATCCAGGTAGCGGTTCACGTCCGCATCCAGGTCGATCTTGCCCTCGCCCACCAGCTGCATCACCGCGGTCCAGGTGAAGGTCTTGGAGATCGAACCGGGCCGGAACAGCGTCTGGTCGGCGATCACCGGCTTGCGCTTGGCGACGTCCGCGTACCCGTAACCCTTCGCGAACAGGATCTTGCCGTCCTTGACGACCACGATCACGCCGCCGGCAATATCGCCGCGTTGCATCGCATAAGGCACGAGGCTGTCGAAGAACGTCCGCACGTCTTGCGCGGTCATCGCCGGAATCCCCGTCGCGCCCTGCGCCGTCGAAGCCATGGCCGCCGTGCTTGCCGGAGCTGGCGCCGCGGGCGTTGCGGCACTCGTGGCTGATGCCGGCCTCTGCGCGGCAGCCGTACTCGCGGGGGCGGCCGTGGCTGCGCCTACCGTGAGGAGCAATGCGACCGTGGTCGCCATCAATCGGGTAAACATGTCTTCTCCTCGCAACTTGCCTCAACGATGAATCCTGTCCGCCGAACCTCCGAATGACCCGCGCATGCGGAACCGGCAACGTCCCGCCGTGCATCCGGCGGCATGCACGCGTCGCTGCATCCGCCCGACGGGTGCCTCCGGTGCACAAGCCGCCGTACGAGTCATTCGACGGTTTCCCGCGAGGCGGCACCCCACACGGTCTCAGGACACCAGATATTCCCGTCGGTGTATTCGACGGAAGGTCGGCGTTCGTGCGCCAGGAAGGTCGGCGCGTCCAGGTCCACGAAATCGCAGAGTTGACCGAGCACGAACGCCGGCGCCATCGCCAGCGAGGTGCCGTTCATGCAACCGACCATGACCCTGAGGCCCAGCCGGCGGGCTTCGTACGCCATCAGCAGTCCTTCGGTGAGACCGCCGCATTTGTCGAGCTTTATGTTGATCAGGTCGTAATACTCCGCGAGCGGCTGGATATCCCTCAGGCTCTGCACGCTCTCGTCCGCCGCGAGCGGAATGGGCGAGTGCAGGCCGGCGAGCGCTCCGTCCTCGCCACGTGGTAGCGGTTGTTCGACCAGCCCGACCCTGGATTCGACCAGGGACGGAAGAAGATCCTCGAGCGAACGCCGGGTGAAGGCCTGGTTGGCGTCCACGCCGATCCAGACGTCCGGCCGCACCGCGCGTACCGCGGCGACGCATGTTGCCGGATCGTCGCCCGTCAGCTTGAGCTTGATGGCGCGCGCCTGGGTATGGGAAAGCGCGGCGGCCGCCATGCGCTCGGGTGTGTCGGCGCCGACCGTGATCGTGGTGCGCAAGGGTACCGGTTGGCGCACGTTGGCCGTCCGCCATACCGGGATTCCGGTACGTCGGGCGTCGAGATCCCACAGCGCACAATCCAGCGCATTGCGCGCACCGCCGGGCGGCAACAGCCTGCGCAGGTTCTCCCGGTCGATGCCGGCTTCGATCCTGTCGCGCACGGCCTCGATCTGTTCGAGCATGCGTTCGGGCGTTTCGTCATGGTAGTAAACGCCGTTGGCTTCGCCACGCCCGACCGCGCCCCGGTCGCGCAGGCTGACCACGATCACGCGCGCTTCGGTAAAGACGTAATTGGTGATGCGGAGGGGATTCCGGAAGGGCCAGCTTTCTGTTTGCAGCGCAAGTTCCATGATGGGCCCCTGTCGGATGGTTCGCGATCGCAACATGGCACGCGCCGTGTCGGCCGAAGCGCTGGCGACACCATGCCCGGCGTGACACGACACGCCCGCTCAGAAATTCCTGCTTACCGATATGCCGAACATGCGCGGCGTGATGATGGTGGCGTTGTCTTCGAGCTGCCCCGTGATCGGGTTGACCTGTCCGGCGATGGGCACGTAGTTGGCGAAGGTGCTGGCCTGCACGATGCCGCGCTGGTTGGTCAGGTTCTTGACGTAGGCGTCGATGCTCCACTGGTCGCGGTTCACGCCCGCACGCAAGTTGATGGTGCTGTAGCCCGGAACCTTCGGGCTCGACGGCAGCGGCGGCAGCACGCCGGGAATCGGATAGCTGAAGGCGAAATCGGTGGAACGCTCCCCGATGTACTGGTAGCTGGCGCCGATGTAACCGTGCCAGCCGCCGCCCATGGCAAAGTCGTAATCGCCGTTCAGGCTGACGGAGAATTGCGGCGCATAGGGCAACGGATCGCCACGCTTGCCGTTCGAGGGGAACGGCGCATCCTTGGTCAGGTTGGCATCGTTGTAGGAAGCGTTGAGCGAAAGTTTCAGGCCTGGCGCGGCGATGACCGCGACGCTGGCCTCCACGCCCTTGCTCCTGGCCTGTCCGGCACTGGTAAGGAACGTGTAGGGAGACTCGAACGTGCTCAGCGGGATCTCGGTCCAGTCGATGTAGTACACGGACAGATCGGCGATGAGCCGGTCGTTCCACGAGGTGGACTTCAAGCCCAATTCGTAGTCGGTCAGCTTGGTCGGACTGAAAGTTGGCGGCACACCGACGGCGCCAGGTGCGACATCGTTGGGGCCACCGGGCAGGAAGCCGGACGCCACCCGCGCGTAGACCATGCTGTGGTCGCTGATGTGGTACGTCGGGGTGACCGAAAACGTCGTGGTGCTGTCGGACGAACGCTTGTCGAGCAGGACCGTCGGCGGTATGGCTCCGAACAGCAGCCCGTATCCGATCTCCGTGTAATGCTGGCGATCGTGGCTGTAGCGCAGGCCGGCCTCCAGGTCGAAGCGGTCGCTGACATGCCAGGTCAGGTTGGCGTAGACCGCGTAGGCTTCATAGGTGCTTGGCTGCGAGTCGCCGCCGATGGGAATGCCGAACGGCGAGGCTTGCGGCGTCCCGCTGTAGTAGTCGGAAGGGTAGATGTCCTGCATGTTGTTGCCGGTCTCGCGGGTCCAGAACACGCCTCCCAGCCATTCGACGGTTTGCGCCTTCGGGGAGGTCAGGCGGATCTCCTCGGTGGCCTTGGTCTGGGGCACCGTGACCTGCTCGAGGGTGCCGTAGGGCTTGTCATTGGGCAGGAAAAAACCGTAATCACCCATGTACAAGAGCGGGGTCACGTCCTCGTTCTGCACGCTGTTGAGCTTGCTGTAGCTGCTCGACGACATCAGGGTCGCCCAACCCAGGTCGGTGTTGAAGGTCACGTTGTAGAGCCGGTAGCGCGCGTCGAAGGTGCCCGTGCCGCCGGGGCCGCGTTGTTGCAGGTCGCCATAGACCGGCTGCAGCGTGGCGGGATCGAGAGCCACGGTCGGAGTGCCATCGCTGTTGAGGTTTTGCGCCAGCGCGGTCACGCGCAACGACGTCTTGGCGGTCGGCGTCCACAGCAGCGACACGCGCCCACCCTTGACCTTGCTCTCGTTGACGTCGGTCTTGCCCAAGCCGGCATCGTTGATGAAGCCGGGATTGGTGGTGTCGTACACATTGGCGCGGATCGCGAGCCTGTCCTTGACCAGCGGCAGGTTGACCATGCCGTGCGCGCCGAAGCCGTTGCCCCCGCCATCCACGCTGGTTCCGCCGAGCTGCAGGCGTCCCGCATATTCATGCGTATCAGGCGGAATCGTGATGAACCGGATCACGCCACCCAGCGCACCGGCGCCGTACAGGGTGCCTTGCGGGCCTTTCAGCACCTCGATGCGATCCAGGTCGGCGGGATCGAGGTCAGGGGTCAACAATGAACCTTCGGCGAACACGCTGCTGGAGCCGTACGGGGTGTCGTCGACGTACACGCCGACCGACGCGCTGGGCTGCCCGGAACCCGAAGCGATGCCGCGGATGCTCAGCTCGTTGAACCCCGCGCCGAAGCTGACGACGTTGAAACCCGGAATCGCGGCCGAATAGTCCATGAAGTCATGAAGGTGTTCGCGCTGGATGTCGTGGTATGTCAGCGCCGAAATTGCCATGGGCACCTTTTGCAGCGTTTCGCTGCGCCGGGTCGCTGTCACGACGATGGTTCCAAGCGTCGTGACCTTTGCCTGGTCCTGCTGGCCGGTCTTCGCTTCTTCTGCGGAAGCCGCCTGATCGGTGGCACCCGCTTGATCCTGCGCCGACTGTCCGGCGCTCCGGGCCTGGGCAACCTGCGCGGCAACAGCGCCTGCCGCGGGTGCCGCGATCGCCGCCGTGATGGCGACGCACAATGCGCTCAGCGCGCCAACGTTCTTGTGCATGTTTCCCCTCCAGCGGATGCCGGCACTCCGACCGGCGTCACTATCGAGCATGTTTTCTTCTTTGTCAACTTTTTCTGTTATGGAAATATTACCTTCGGATGTGCCATCATTTTCGCGACGCGGGGTTCCGTTCTTCGCGCCACGGCTATGCTTGAAGCATGCCGCACCGACCGGCCCCGGGAAGGAATCGACGACATGGCCAACAAACGCAAGCAGGACAAGCCGACCGCCAGGCCCGGCCAGGCGCTGCGCGCCTTGCGCAAACGCAAGAACTGGACGCTGGCCGAAGTGGGCGCGCGCACCGGCCTGCCGGTTTCGACGCTTTCCAAGATCGAGAACGGCAAGATGTCGTTGAGCTACGACAAGCTGGCGCGACTCAGCGCGGGCCTGGAGATCGACATCGCGCAGCTTTTCGAGGACGGCACGTCCACCCCGCCCAGCACGATCAGCGGCCGTCGCATCGTCAATCGCGCCGGGACGGGCCTAGCGATCGAGACCGAGAACTACAGCCACCTCTATCCGGCCGCGGACCTGCTCAGCAAGCGTTTCGTCCCGATCATCGCGGAACCGCGCGCGCGGTCGCTCGCGGAGTTCGGCGAACTGATCCGGCACCCCGGCGAAGAATACGCCTACGTACTCGAGGGCACTATCGAGCTGCATACCGACATGTACGCCCCGACCCGCCTGGAGACGGGAGATTCGATCTACTTCGACAGTGGCATGGGGCACGCCTATATCGTCGTAGGCACCGGCCGTTGCCGGATCCTGTCGATTTGCTCGGCGACGCAATCCGAGCTGCTGGCGGCCAGCGGAGCCGATGGATCAGCCGTCGACGCGACCGGCTCGGTCGCCGCAACGCGCACCGCCAGGAAACGCCGGGTCGATGGCGCGTCGAAGCAGCGAAGCGCACGCAGGAAGTAGATGTGGAGCAGGCGCGGGCCATAGGCGTTCACCCGATTTTCGGTTCGGGCACAAGCGCGGATTGCCGGCCTGCGGCCGGCCGCCTCACGACCAATACTTTCAAATTCTGAAACTTTGTGCTGTACTGTCGCGGCCGACTCGGGCCGCGCGGCGCGGTTGGCAATCAGTGGAGATTGCCGGATCCTTTTCGCGGCGTTTTCACCCGATCACGTACAACCGCGAAGGAACACCCATGCACAAGACCGCAGGTCTTCCCGTTCCACGATGTGTGCCGGGGATCGCTGCAACGCTCCTGCTTTCCTTTTTGGTGCCCGTGTTGCAGGCACACGCCCGGGGGTTCACGCTCGAACAAGCACTGAACTATCCCTTTCCCGATGGGCTGGTGTCGGCAAAGCACGTTGAACGGATTGCATGGGTCTTCAATCTGCGCGGTGCGCGCAACGTGTGGGTAGCCGATGGCCCGGGCTTCATCGGCCGGCAACTGACGCACTACAGCGGCGATGACGGCATGCCGATCGCGAGCCTGCGGCTCACGCCGGACGGCCGCACGGTGGTGTACGCACGCGGCAGCGAGACCAACGCGCAGGGCGAGGTGGCCGATCCGACCAGCAATGTGCACGAACCCGAGCAACAGGTATGGGCCGCCGACGTGGCGAACGGCAAGCCACGACTGCTGGGCACGATGAACTGCGCCCCCGAAGGCTGCGAAGACATCCGGATTTCGCCCGACGGCAGGTACGCGGTGTGGAGCGGGCAGCACAAGCTCTGGTTGGCACCGGTTTCCGGCGCGACACCGGCTCATACGCTCGCCTACATCCGTGGCGACAATGCACAGCCGCGCTGGTCACCCGACGGCAAGCAAATCGCCTTCGTCAGCGATCGCGGCACGCACGCCCTGCTCGGTATCTACCGGTTCGGCAAGGATACGATCCGGTGGGTCGATCCCGGCGTCTTCCACGATACCTTGCCACGCTGGTCGCCCGACGGCTCGAAGCTTGCGTTCATCAGCGTGATGGGCGACGGCGATCCGTTCGTTTCCGGCAAGCCGCAGCCATGGACGATCAACGTGTGGGACGCGGCCAGCGGCCGGACCAAAGTCATCTGGCAAAGCACCGACGACGCCGACGGCTCGTATCTCGACGAGGGCGACTGGGAAAACCAGGCGTTCCGGTTCGCCACCGACGATCGCATCGTGTTCGCGTCGCAGGAGGACGGCTGGGTCCATTTGTATTCGATCGCGGCCGACGGCGGTGCGCCGGTCCTGCTGACCCCCGGCAAGTTCTCCTTCAACGGCAAGGTGTCGTTGACGGCCAATCGCGCAGCCTTGCTGTATTCCTCGAACGAAAACGACGTCGACCGTCGGCACTTGTGGCGGGTAGGCATCGACCATCCCGGCAAACCGGTCGCACTCACGCACGGCGCGTCGATCGAGTGGTCGCCCGTGGTCACGGGCGATGGTCGCGACATCGTGTTCTTCGGTTCGACCGCGACAAAACCCGCGATGCCCTATCGCCTGACAGCGCACGGACGCGCGATGATCGCCGCCGCCGCGCTGCCCGCCGATTATCCTTCGGCCCAATTCGTGACGCCGCGCGACGTGGTGTTCAAGAGCCTCGACGGGCTCGAAATCCACGGCCAGCTGTTCGTGCCGCGCGGACACCCGAAATCCGCACCCGGCCTGATCTTCACGCACGGCGGACCGTTCCGGCAGATGGTTCTCGGCTTCCACCCGATGGATGCCTACAACTACATGTACGCCGCCAACGAATACCTGGCGAGCCGTGGCTTCGTGGTGCTGTCGGTGAACTACCGGTTGAGCACGATGTACGGCCGCGCCTTCCGCGAACCGGCGCACTGGGGACCCTGGGGCGCGTCGGAATACCAGGACGTGGTGGCGGGCGCGAAATACCTGCAGGCGCTGCCCTATGTCGATGCACACCGCATCGGTTTGTGGGGCGGCTCGTACGGCGGTTATCTCACCGCAATGGGCCTGGCACGCAACTCTGACATCTTCAAGGCGGGCGTGGACTACGCCGGCGTGCACGACTGGACCACGTCCCTAGAGAGCGTATCGGGCGTGTCCGCGAAACTGAAGAAGATCGCCTACCAGGCCTCGCCGGTCGCCTCGATCGCCAAGTGGAAATCTCCGGTGTTGCTGATGCAGGCCGACGACGACCGCAACGTCCGCTTTGCACAGACCGTCGATCTTGTGCCGCTGCTGCGCGAGCACGATGTCCCCTACGAGCTGATCGTGTTTCCGGACGAAACCCACGATTCGCTGATGTGGCGCACGTGGGAGAGAAACTTTGCCGCCACCGCGGATTTTTTCGAGCGAACCCTGATGCAGGGCGACGCAATCCGGACGACACCGGTCGAATATCCGGCACACGACCCGAAGGCTGCGAAGGCACATCCGTGACACCGACCGTTTCCAGCATTCGGTTGCCGGGACAAACCTCGGCATGAGTACCACCGACCTGGATGTCATCATCATCGGTGCCGGCATCGCGGGCGCATCGGTGGCGTCGCAACTTGCGTGCGGCGCGCGGGTCGCCGTGCTCGAACAGGAGAGCCAACCGGGCTATCACACCACGGGAAGATCTGCGGCCATCTTTTCCGAGGTCTACGGCAATGCCCAGATCCGTGCGCTGTCACGCGCCAGTCGCGCATTCTTCTTCGATCCGCCCGAGGGTTTCTGCGAAGTTCCCCTGGTCGGGAAGCGTGGTTCCCTGTTCATCGCGCGTGCCGACCAGATCAACCAGTTCGAGACCTTCGGCGCGTTGCCCGAAGTCGTGGGCGCAACCAGGCGACTGTCCGCCAAAGAAGCGTGTGTATTGAGTCCGGCATTGCGAGAGGATTACGTGGTTGCGGCCTTGCACGAGCCGGCGGCATCCGACATGGACGTCCATGCATTGCTGCACGGCTACCTGCGGCGGATGCGCCAGCACGGCGGCAAACTTGTCACGGATGCCCCGGTGCTCGGCCTTGCCCGCGTCGGCGACCATTGGCGCGTCCACACTGCCGCCGGCGATTTCAATGCACCAGTGGTCGTCAATGCTTCGGGGGCATGGGTCGACCGCATCGCGGCACTGGCCGGTGCCGAACCGATCTGGATCGAACCGCTGCGGCGGACGGCGGCGCTGGTGGATGCGCCGGCCGAATTCGCGATCTCGGCGTGGCCGATGGTCATCGACATCGACGAAAGATTTTACTTCAAGCCCGATGCCGGCAAGATCCTGCTGTCTCCGGCGGACGAAACGCCCTCCCCGCCCAGCGATGCGATGCCCTCCGACTGGGATGTGGCGGTGGCGGTCGATCGGGTGGAAGCCGCCACCACCCTGAAGATCACCCACGTGCGGCAGAAGTGGGCAGGTCTGCGCTGCTTCGTCACCGATCGCAGCCCGGTTGTCGGCTACGACACGGCATTGCCGGGGTTCTTCTGGTTGGCCGCGCTCGGTGGCTACGGCATCCAGACCTCGCCGGCGATGGGTCGCCTGGCCGCAGCACTGGTGCTTGAACGCCCGGTTCCGGAAGACCTGCTGGCCATGGGACTCGACGCGGCAGCGCTTGCACCGGAGCGTTTGCCGTTGCGAATGCCAGACCAAGCTGCATACCCGGACTGACACGGCCGATGATGACAAACCCGATACCACATTCTGCAGACACGCAATCCATGCGAGCGGATGACCCGTCAACGCCAGGCTATCGCCAGGAACTCGCTCGCACACTGAAGCTGCGACATCTCCTGGTGTTCGGCATGATCTTCATGGTGCCGATCGCGCCATGGGCCGTTTACGGCTTCGTCGCCCGCGAAAGCTTCGGCATGGTGCCGCTGGTTTACGGGGTCGGCATCGTCGCGATGTTGTTCACGGCACTCAGTTACAAGCAGTTGAGCGCGGAATTCCCGATCGCGGGCTCGGTGTATTCGTACGTGCAACGCGGGCTGAGTCCGTACATCGGTTTCATCGCGGGCTGGATGATCCTGGCCGACTATCTGCTGATCCCGGCGCTCATCTACGCCTTCTCCGCGAGCTGGCTGCACGGATTGCTGCCCGGTGTGCCGCCTTTCCTGTGGGTACTTGGCTTCGTGGTCTTCAACACCGCGATCAACATCCTCGGCATACGCCTGCAATCGCAAACGAACTTCATCTTGCTGCTCGCCGAGCTCGCGGCGCTTGGCGTATTCGTCGCCCTGGCGATCGATTTCGTGTTCGTGCGGGGACATGGTGCGGGCGGCTGGTCGCTGGCACCGTTCTATCAACCGCAACATCTGAACTGGAGCTTCGTGGCGGCCGCCACTTCGATTGCCGCACTCAGCTTTCTCGGCTTCGACGCCATCAGCACCCTCGCCGAAGAGACCGTGGAACCACGCAAGGCGATCGGCAACGCCACCGTGCTGTCGCTGCTGTTGCTCGGCGGCATCTTCATCGCCGAGACATACCTGGCCGCGCTGGCGCATCCGGATTACGCGACGCTCGACGCCAAGCTCGGCTTCTTCGATATCGGGCGCGAAGTCGGCGGCCCGATCCTGTACCTGGCGATGATCCTGGTCAACGTGATCGCAGCCGGCGTCGCCAACGCGCTGGCCGCGCAGTCGGCGATCGCGCGGATCCTGTATTCGATGGGACGCGACCGCGTGCTGCCGGGCGCCGGTTTCCTCGCCCGCGTCCACCCGCGCTGGAAGACACCGGTCAACGCCACATTGCTGGTGGCGGTCCTGTCCATCCTGCTGGCCCTGGCGGTGCCCGAAGAGGCACTGCTCAAGCTGGTCAACTTCGGCGCGCTGACCGCGTTCATGCTGCTCAACGTCACGGTGTTCGTGTATTTCTACATCAAGCGCCGTCGCCACCGGCAGGTTTTCCGCTATGTCCTGTTCCCGCTGCTGGGCCTGCTGGTGGTTGCCTTCGTGTGGTCGGGTTTCGACCGGATCACCTTCCTGATCGGCGGCACCTGGCTCGTCATCGGGTTGGCCGTCGCTGTGGCACGACGCAAACACCTCGTGCCGCTGGAATTGCCGTGACGATGGAGTGCTGAACCGCGATCGGGACAGTCGCGGACTCGCCGGCCATGCTACGCGTCACCTCGACGCATAAAGTTCCAGATGCGCGACCTTGGCATGCGGCGGCGCATTGACCGCTACGGCCTTGCCGTCGGCGCTGACCTCGACGCCATCGGCGTTGCCGAGCGTGACCCGCAGCGATTGCTCGTAGTGATAGGTCCACGATTCGCCGGAGCTGAGGACTCGCGAATTGATGACATGACCATCGCTGTTGGCGATCGCCACCCAGCACTTGCCGGTGGCCTGCAGGGTCACCACATGCTGTCCTGCTCGCCCGCCCTGCCTCGCGCCCAGCTTGGCGCGCAAGAGGGTCAGGCTGTAATTGGTCGGATCGACCTTGGCCAGCAACCCGATCTCGCGGTTCGCTTCATCGTTATTGCCTTGCGCGATGGTCTTCTCCACCGCCGTGACGGCATACGGGAACAATTCCCGCAGCGCGTCCTTCGCGACGCGATTGTGCGGGTCCTTTTGCAGCGTCGCCACGTAGTATTCGATCGTGTTGTCGGAGGCGGGGGCGATCAAGCGACCGCGACTATGTGCGTCCAGCGCAGCCGCCAGCAATGCCGGGACCGTCATCGCTTCCGGGCCGTTCTTGACGGCATGCGATTGCGGCGACGCGGGCCTCGATCGGGGCGTTGCGGCCAGCGCCGGCGTGCTCGCGAACAGAACCGCGACCAGGCAACCGGCGATCAAGCCTATGTTGTGGCTCTTCGCCGCCGCTACTGATTTGACGTGCTTGTTCATATGCTGGCTTCCTCGTGACGGACAGGTGTCGGGAAATCCTTCACCGTTCGTCACATTCGGTTTCTGGGTTCACGAATAGACAACGCATCATGCGTGCCAGACATCAACCCGTTGATGATTGTTCACAGTGGTAGCGGGAATCCGCGCAGGCATCGCGACCGATCCCGAAGCCCAGCCGCGTCATCGGGCATGAATACCGCCCCTGATCGTCCGCGGTATCGCATACCGCCCCCGAAATGCGTGATAACGCATCGACTGCAAGAAATCCCGGCAAGCATCGGAACCGGCCAAGCACTTGATGCGATGCAGGAAATTTCAGATTGACAGCCGCATCCCAGCGCGCGACGATTGCGTTGCCACCCCAGAACTGGGGTCTACTAAGCGTTCACCGCCCATCGGCGTCAGGTCAACACTTCAAATTCAAAGCAGAAACCCCTTACGCATCAACGAGGCGAAGGACGATTGACCACCACGACGAACAACCGACACTAAGCGAACATTGAATGGATCGCTGCGCGCGCAGCCGCTTCGCTGGCGAGGGAACCCGCTTCGAACAATGAAACAGAGACCTGCCACCGCTGACGTTGAACTACTCGTTCGAGGTGACAGCGCGAGGGACCATACTTGCAAAGTTGAGGCGCCAAGATCGCGCTGCACCTCAACTCAAACGCGTTAGACCTCATGGATAGCGATGGCATCTAAATTCGGCGACCTCCTCGCGCGGTTGTCATTTCGGTCGCTATCCACGCGGCAAGCCAAACTTTGGGTTTTGCGTACTACACGGCAATCGGAAAATTCCCGCACTCCGTTGCTGGGGGTGTCGCGTGGTTAGCCGCTTTTTGTGTTCTGTTTCTCTACCTTCGCGCAATCTATTTGGGTAACAACTGGGTTCGGTGGTTGTCCGTCATCCTCGCAGTCTCCGGTCTCGCGTTTCTCCCTTGGTTCATACCAACTCTTGGCGTCCAAGCAACCAAAGTTGTTACTCTCATGCAGCAGGCAATCAACAGTACCGCAGCTGCTCTATTGTTCCTGCCAAGTTCCAGGCCGTGGTACAGGCATAGCATCAAGTTTGAAGTGCATAGCGCGTAGGTTGGGCTGAACGCGGTGAAGCCCGACACAGGCGGGTGGCAACGTCGGGCTTCGCGTTGCTCAGCCCAATCTGCGGCTGCGGCAGCGTCTGGGCGGAACGCCATCAATGCGGTTTGATCTCACGCAACGCCTGCATCATGCGCTTGCCCGACACTGGCTCGGCGGTCTTGAGCTCCTGCGCGAATACGGACACGCGCCATTCCTCGACCAGCCAGCGCAGCGTTTGTAAAGCGCGTCCGACGCATCGCCCGAGGCCCGCGCATCCAGCACCGCGCGCCAGTACGGCAGTACTTGCTGCATGCGGGCGTGGTCGCGCGCGGGATCGCTGCGCAGTTTCTCCGCGCGCATCCGCATGGCCTTGAGGTAACGTGGCAGGTGCGCGAGGCGCGTGCGCGGCAAGTCGCGCAGGAAGCCGGGCGCGAGCAAGGCATCGAGTTGCCCACGCAGGTCGGCATAACTGGCCTGCGCCTGGCCCTTGATCGCCGGCTTCAGCCACGGCTGCAATTCGGCCAGCGCGGCGAGGATCGGTTCGGCAAGATGCAGCCGTTCCGTGGCAGCCGCAAACAGTGCGCGCGACACGTCATCGCGCAAGGCTCGCCATGCGACACGATCTCGCACATCGAGGTCGTGTTCCCGCAACACGTCGACGAATGCGCCCTCCACGATATCCTCGCGCAGCGTGTCGGCACGTCCGTGTGGCGCAAACGCCACCGCCAGCCGCGGCTTGATCGGCAACTGCTTTTGCGCGCGCCTGGATTCGCCCGCCAGCGAGATACGCAGCAAGCGTTCCACGCCGCGCCGGTGCGACGCAGCGGCCTCGCCGGCATTTTCGAACACGCGCAGCGCCACCACCTCGCCGAGATCGACCAGCGCCGGATACGCGGTCATGCCGCCGCGCGCCTGCGTTCTCTCGGGGATCGCGTCGAAATCCCAGCCGCGCAGGTCCTCGCGGGCGACGACCGTGTCGGCATGCCGGGAAAACGCTTCGCGCGCACGTGAGCCGTAGCATTCGCGCAGCACTTCCAGATCCCGGCCCTGTGCGAGCGAGTGTCCGCGTTCGTCGCGCAGGTCGAAACGCATCTTCAGGTGCACGGGCAGCGCGCTCACATCGAAAACGTCCCCTGAAACCTCGACACCCGTCACTCGTCTCAGGAATGCTGCCAGCGCCGCGGCCAGCGGCTGGTCGCGCGGCGCTTCGGCTTCGATGAACGCACGCGCGAACTCCGGTGCCGGCACGAAATTGCGCCGCAGCGCCTTGGGCAGGCCGCGGATCAATGCCGCGACCTTGTCGGCCAGCAATCCAGGCACCAGCCAATCGCAACGCGACGCGGACACGGCATTCAACACCGGCAACGGCACGCACAGGGTGACGCCGTCGGCTTCGTCGCCCGGCACGAAGCGGTATTCGAGGGGCAACCGTTGATTGCCAACCTCCAGCACATCGGGGAAAGCTCCCGCGTCGCCGTGCGCACCGGCTTCCAAGACATCGCGCAACGACCAGCGCAGGGCCGCGCGTTCTTCGGCGGCGGCGCGCTTGTACCAGGCGTCCAGAGCCGCCGACGAAGCGATGTCTTCGGGCAGTTTGCCGGCAAAGAATGCAGCCAAGTCATCGTCGGATTTCAACAGGCCCTCGCGGCGCTGCTGTGCTTCCAGCTCGCGCGCCTCGTCCAGCACGCTCGCGTTGGCGCGCACGAAGTCGGCACGGCAGTCGATCTCGCAACATGCCAGCGCCTCGCGCAGGAAGATCGCATGCGCCAGCGGCGGGTCCTGTTTGGCGAAGGTCACCGTGCGTCGCTCGACCAGCACCAGGCCATGCAGCGAAACCTGTTCGAAGGCCTGCACCGTTCCGCGCGTGCGCGACCAATGCGGATCGCTGCATGCCCGCCTCAGCAGGTGCGCGGCCTGGCGCTCGATCCATGCCGGCTCGATGCGCGCGCATTGCATGCCCCAGACCTTGCCACCGAGGTCGAGGATCTGCGCGACGAACAGCCATGCCGGTGGCTTCTTGGCCAACGCCGAGCCCGGGAATACCTTGAACTTGCGTTCGCGCGTGCCGCGATACATGCCCTGCTCGTCCTTGCGCGCGACGTTGGTGGGCAACCCGGCCAGCAACGCCAGGTGGACGGATTGATATGAGTCGGGAACGGGAAGCTGCGCACCGCGATTGTCGGCAGGCACGCGCGCTCCGCCCTTGCCTGTTGCGCGTTCACCGTCCCCGCTCGCCAACAACAGTTGCCGGTGCAATGCGCCCCATTCGCGCATGCGCATGAACGACACGAAGTGCTTGGCGCACCACTCGCGCAATTTCGATTGGCGAAGTTCCTCGTGCGCGACGCGATAGGCGTTCCAGAGGTTCAGGACTCCGATGAAATCCGATTGTGGATCGGCGAATTCGGCGTGGGCGGCGTCGGCCTGCTGCTGCCTGTCCGCGGGACGTTCGCGTGGATCCTGGGTTCCCAGGAACGCGACGATCGGAAGCACTTCATGCGCGACACCAAGTTTGCGTGCCTCGACAAGCATCCTCGCCAGTTGCGCGTCGATCGGGATGCGCGCGAGTTGCTTGCCCAATGGAGTCAGCCGGCGCGCGTCGTCGACCGCGCCGATTTCAGCCAGCCGTCGCCAGCCATCATTGGCGGCGCGCGGATCGGGCGGATCTATGAACGGAAACGATTCGACGTCGCCAAGACCGAGGTCGAGCATGCGCAGGATCACGTCAGCCAGCGCGCTGCGCAGGATTTCTGGATCGCTGTATTCGGGGCGCGCGGCGAAGTCCGCTTCGTCATACAGGCGCACGCAGATGCCCGGGCCGACACGTCCGCAGCGTCCGGCGCGCTGGTTGGCCGCGGCCTGCGAAACCGGCTCGATATGCAGGCGCTCGATCTGGCTGCGCCGCGAATAGCGCTTGACGCGTGCGTCGCCGGCATCGACGACCCAGCGTATGCGCGGCACGGTCAGCGAGGTTTCGGCGACATTGGTCGCCAGCACGACGCGACGCGCGGCCCCCGGCTTGAACGCGCGGTCCTGTTCCTTCACCGACAGGCGCGCGTACAGCGGCAGTACTTCGGTGTGGCGGTACTGACGACGCGCAAGCGCCAAGTGCGCGTCGCGGATCTCGCGCTCACCCGGAAGGAACACGAGCACGTCGCCGCGCGGATCTTCTCGCGAAATATCGTCCATCGCGGCGACGATGCGCTCGGTCAGGCCGCTTTCGACTTCCGGCGGGCGATAGCGAATCTCGACCGGATAGGCGCGACCCTCGACCGTCACCACGGGCGCGCCGTCGAAGTGCGCGGCGAAACGCGCGGTATCGATGGTGGCCGAAGTGACGATCAGCTTGAGGTCGCGGCGCTTGCGCAACAACGCTTTCAGGTAGCCCAGCAGGAAATCGATATTGAGGCTGCGTTCGTGTGCCTCGTCGATGATCAGCGTGTCGTAGGCCGACAACCAGCGATCGTGCGCCATCTCGGCCAGCAGGATGCCGTCGGTCATGAACTTGATCAGCGTTTTGTCGCCGAGCAGCTTCGCGAAACGCACCTCGTACCCGACGATGCCGCCGGTCTCGCCCTCCAGTTCGTTGGCGACGCGATGCGCCATCGCGCGCGCCGCAAGGCGCCGCGGCTGGGTGCAGCCGATCATCCCGGCGACGCCGCGGCCGGCGGCCAGGCACAGCTTCGGCAACTGCGTGGTCTTGCCGGAGCCCGTCTCGCCCGCAACCACCAATACCTGGTGCCCGCGGATCAGCCGGGTGATTTCGTCGGCGCGCTGCGTGATCGGCAGCGATTCGTCCAGCATGATCTTCGGCACGCTCGCGGCACGCACCTCGCGTGCGATGGCGGAGGCCTGGATTTCACGCGTGAGTCTCGCCAAACCTTCCGACGAAGATTCGCGCTTGCGCGCCAGCCCGCGCAGGCGTGCGCGCAGGCGACCGGCATCGCGGGTGAGCACGCTGGCGAGGCGCGACTCCAGTTCACGCGAAAGTGGGGTGGAAGGCGGGGCCGATCGGGGTTGGCGTGACATCGTTCCGTGCGTTCCGGCTCCTGCAAGCGCAGCCGGTTTGGTGCATCACGGGGATTTTCCCATACCGGGCCACTTCATGCTGCGCACCCTGCAACAGTGGGCAGGAAATGCCGAAGCGTGTTACCTTTCGCCATTCAACCCGCCCCATGGAGTGAGTCCCATGTTCGCCCGTCTGCTCTTCTGTGCCCTGCTCGCTGGCGGCTTCGGCGTGGCCAGCGCCCAGACATCATCTGCACAACCGCAAAAGCAGCAAACCCAGAAGCAACTGACTCCGCAGCAACGCGCCGAGATCCAGAAGCGCAACAAGGCGCTGGTCGGCTACGCCAACAGTGTGGTCAAGATGATCGACGACGGCCAGGAAGCCCAGGTGTGGGACGCCATGTCCGACGTCGGCAAGAAGGTGGTGGCCCGCGACAAGTTCGTCAGCGCCGTCCAAAGTCAACGCCGGAACCTCGGCAAGGTCCAGTCGCGCAAGGTCGCGACCCTGTACGGCCTGCGGTCGAATGGCAAGGACCTGCCGGCGGGGGTGTACATGAACGTGCTTTATGTCACCCATTTCACCGGCAGCCAGGAACCCAAGATCGAATTGCTGTCCTTCCATCTGGACAGCGATCGCAAGTGGCGAGTCTCGGGTTACGTCTGCAAGGATGTTCCGAAGCAAGCAACCCAGTCGACATCGAAGAAATGACCGACGGCACCGTATAGTTGCTGCGGTGTCCCGAATCGCGATCAGCCGTCGCTGAACGAACTTCAGCGATGGCTGCGTCGAATTGTCTTCATTCATTTTTCGCTGACATGCGATCCTGGCAGCGCCGTTTGTGACCGGCAAATCCCGGATTCAGGCAATGCCAAGTCCGGCGACTTCCCCGATCGCCATGCCGTCGAAACCGGCCAAATCCGCGAACACTCGTCCGCGCTCGGTGTAATCCCTGAACTGGTCGAAGCTGGGCGCGCCCGGCGAGAGCAGCACCACGCCGTCTGATGGGGTGATTGTCTTGGCCAGCATGATGGCCGCCGCCAGATCGCCGCAATCCCTGACCGGGCACGCAACCTTGCCGTCGCGCAGCGCGCGGACGACCCGCGGCCCCGACGCACCCTGCACGACCACCGCATGCGGTGGCGAGTGGCCGAGCACACGCGCGAATCCGCTCCAGTCGAGGCCACGGTCGTGCCCGCCGAGGATCAGCGTCACCGCGCGCCCGGGCAGGCTGTTCAGCGCGGCCAGCGCGGCGTCCGGCGTGGTGCTGATCGAGTCATCGATCCATTCGATGCCGTCGTGCACACCGAGAGATGTCAGTCGATGCGGCAACGACTTGAACGAGACCAACGACTTCGCCGCGGCGCATGCGTCGAAACCCAGCAGCTCGATCGCGGCCAGCGCGGCGCAGACATTGTGTGCGTTGTGTGCCCCGCGTAACGGCAGCGACGCGAAGTCGAGCACGCGCAAGCCGCCGCACATGATCGCATCGGCAACGACGTGCCAACCTTCTGGCTCATTGAACGTCCTGCGCCGTGGATGCCTGGCAGTGTTGTGCATCAACAACGGCGAACCGGCATTCACCAGCAGCGTGCGCGAGACGTCGGCGAGTTTCAGCTTGTCCGCGATGTAGCGGTCGCGCGTACCATGCCAGTCGAGATGTTCCTCGGCCAGGCTCACGACCACGCCGAGTTCCACCGGCCCGGCTTCGCTTGTCTGGAAGCTGGACAGCTCGATGGCCCACAGGTCCGCGTGTTGTCCGTCGAGATCCAGCAACGGCATTCCGATGTTGCCGGCCAGTGCCGTGCGAATGCCGAGCGCCCGCGCACAATGCGCGATCATCGCGGTGGTCGTGCTTTTGCCCTTGGTACCCGTGACCGCGACGACACGCGTGCCGCCGCTCGTACCGGACGCGTTATCGCCAAACCACAGCGCGGTACCCGAAGTGAAGCGCGTGCCGCGTTCTCGCGCGGCGAGGATTTCCGGTCGATAGGCACTGATGCCGGGCGACTTGATCACGAATCCGTATGCCGCAAGCGCACTGGCATCGGGCGCCGATTCGACGATGCGCAAGTGCGGATCGGCAAGTCCGCGGGCATCGGCAGCCTCGTCCGGCTGGCAGAACAATGTCAGTGGTTTGTCCGGATAGCGGCGCCGGATCGCGCCCAGCACACCGCGCCCCTCGCGGCCGTAGCCCCAGACCGCGACATCGGCATGTTCAAGCTCGGCGAATCGCATCGAGTGCTCCCGCGAAACGCTCCGGCACGCCATGTTCGCCGGACGGTTCGATCCAGGGTTCCAGTTGCAGTTGCACCGGGTCCAGTCGCGGCGCGATCTCGTCGCGGAACCGTGCAACCAGGGCGTCCTCGCGCCATTCGGGTCGGGCGGCCAGTGCCGCGAACGCCGCGCGCGCCTCGCTGGCTTCGCCGACGCATTCGAACGGCTTGTGGTCGCGGTATTCGATCAACGCGTCGAAGCCGGCGGCCTGGCTTTCGTCGTCGAGCAGGTTGCCGCCGAAGATCTGCAACAGGCGCGGCTTGGGCATGAACGGCGCCAGCGCCAGGAACACGAAGTGGCATTTCGGACATTGCCCGCACCAGCGGTCGGCGGGCTTGGGTCCGGTGATCCTGAAATTGCGGTTGCAGCTGGAGAACACGTCGAAATACGTCGCGCCGGTTTTCGCGAACGCGCGCGTGACCGCAAGCTCGGAATACGGCCGCAGCAACGAAAAATAATCGAGTTCGGCCGCGACATGCGAACGCAGCCATGCAGCGAACACCTGCTCGAACGCCCAGCCCTTGCTCCACTGGTGGTTGACGTGTTGTCCTTCGTATTCCAGCGTGGCCGCCGATGCCGAACGTTCGTTGGCGAACGCGACCGTGTCGAAGCCGTACAGGATCGCTGCACACGCAAGGATGGCCGAGTTGATCGCGGTGACCGGAATGTGGCCGTTCCAGGCCCCCATGCGGTTGTACTCGAACAACACCGGCGACAGCTCGCGACCGATGTTAAGCATCGGCAAGCCGGTGCGTGCGGCCACGCCTGCGATCAGGGGCGAAGCGCCGACCCAGGTCGCCGTGGCATCGGCGCCAAACGCTTTCAGCGCCTCCGCGACGACCAGCGAATCCTTGCCGCCACCGATCGGCACCAGCACGCGGTGCGGCAGTTCAAGCGATCCGCTATCGCGGCCGTGGGTCTCTTGGCCAGCGACGGAAGCAACGGGGAATGTGATCTTTCCGCGCAAGTCCAGCTTGTTGCGATACGCGAATTCCGCCAATCCGTGCAGGTACAACGCATCCAGCAGTTCGGCCGTCGACGCGTCGAGCGGACCTGTGTCGACCTCGATCCGTGGCGGCACGCCGGCCTTGTAATAACTGATGCCCGCGATCAGGTGCAGCAACCGCAACGCAGCCTCGAACGCCGCCTTGCGTTCTTGCGTCAAACTGGGCTCATCGGGGAAGCGAATCCGTTCGACCAGTTCCGGGCCCTGGTCGAACGCATACACGAGTTCGGCCACGCCATCGGCATACCCGCAACGTACGAAGCGGAACGCTTGCGCCTGGCGCGGATCAGAGAGCGCATTCATTCGATCACCGCCGCGTCGGCCAAAGGCCGCAAGTTGTACCGCGAAGCCATCGACTCGCCATAGGCACCGGCCTGCGCGATCAGCAGCACGTCGCCTTCCACGCTCTGCGGCAGACGTCGGTCGGCACCCAGCACGTCACCCGACTCGCAAATCGGGCCGACCACCTGGTACAGGGTGTCGGCGGCCGCATCCAGCCGGGAAAGGTTCACGATCTCGTGCCAGGCGTCGTACAGTGCCGGCCGGATCAACGCGTGCATGCCGGCGTCGCAACCAAGGTATTCCAGCGCGCCCTTGCGCTTGGTCTGGGTGACACGCGCGAGCAATACGCCGGCATCGGCCACCAGCCAACGGCCCGGTTCCAGCCACAACTCGTATTGCGGGTAAGCACGTTTCACCTCGGCCAGTGCCGCGTCGAGGGTCGCGAGATCTAGCTCCGCTTCACCCGGATGCGACGCCACGCCCAAACCGCCACCCAGATTCAGTATCCGCACGTTGCCGATCCGCTCGGCGATGCTCGCCAGTTGCCCGCACACGGCCGGCCAATGCGCGGCATCCAGGATGCCCGACCCCAGGTGCGCGTGCAGGCCGACGACCCGCACGTCGTGAATGCGCGCCAGCTCGAGAAACTCGCCGAGCTGATCCAGCGGCAGGCCGAACTTGCTGGTCGTACCGCCGGTACGTACCTTGTCATGGTGACCGAGCCCCCGGCCGAGATCCACGCGCAGCATGATCTCGCGGCCCGCGAACAATTCCGGCCAATGCTGCAGGGGATGCAGCGCGTCCAGCGTGGTCGCCACCCCGCGTTGCAGCGCCAACGCATACTCGGCGCGCGGCGCGAAGTTGGGCGTGAACAGGCGCGGCGACTCGCGGGCCTCCGCAACCGCATCGACCGCATCCAGTTCGCCGGGCGACACGCATTCGAAGCCCAGTCCTGCGCGCGCCAGCACGCGCAGGATTTCGGCGTGCGGGTTGGCCTTGATCGCGTAGTACACCCGATCGACCGACTGCATCGCGCAAAGTGCACGCGCGCGTTCGCGGATCGTCGGCAGGTGGTAGGCGTAACGCGGCGTTGCCTGCGCAAGCCGCAGAAGCCGTTCGCGCGCGCCCCGCCACCACGGGGTGCGCGTGCGGCCTCCACCGTCGCCGTACAAGTCCTGCCAGCTCGGACCGAACAGCGCCGCATCGTCGGTGCGCAGCGCGCCCGCGCGGATCAGCAGTTCGTGCAGGCGCGGCAGCAGACCGTCCAGCATGCCCTCGTCGACCACGAAGGTCAGGTTGAGGTTGTTGGACGATTGCGAAATCAGGTGCACGCGTTCGCGCCCGAACTCGGCCAGCACGCCGGAAAGCCGGTGCAACATCGAGCGCATCCCGCGGCCGACCAGCGTCACCGCGGCACACGGGGCGATCACCTTGACCCGGCACACCTTGGCGAGATCGGCGGCAAGCGCCGCGACCACGTCGGAATCGAGCAGGTTCTCGGATGGATCCAGCGAGACGGTGACGTTGGTTTCCGCCGATCCGATCAAGTCGACCGACAGACCGTGCTGCTTGAACGCCGCGAACACATCCGCCAGGAAGCCGACCTGTTGCCACATGCCCGAGGTTTCCATCGACACCAGCGTGATGCCGCGACGCGAGCTGATGGCCTTGATGCTGGGCACCGCCTCCGACGGCTGCGGACCGATCGTCGTGCCCTCGAAATCCGGATGACGGGTGTCCTTGATCAGCAACGGCACGCGCGCGCGCCGGCACGGCGAAATGCTGCGCGCGTGCAGCACCTTGGCGCCGGTGGTCGCGATCTCCTGCGCTTCGTCGTAATCCAGCCGCTGCAGCAGGCGCGCGCCCGGCACCTGGCGCGGATCGGCGGTGAACATGCCGGCCACGTCGGTCCAGATTTCCACGCGCGCCGCCTGCAGCAACGCCCCGAAGTACGCCGCCGAGGTGTCGGTTCCGCCACGGCCGAGCAACACGGTCTCGCCATCGGCATTGCGCGCCATGAACCCGGGCGCGATCAGCACCTCGCCCGATGCAGCCATGCGCGCCGCGAATGCACGGTCGGGTTCGACTTGCACTTGCGCGGACAACACCTTCGCGCGGTCGTTGAGGAAAGGCACGTCGCGCGCCAGCAGCGCCTCACGCGCGTCGAACCACTGCGTCGGCAGCCCGTTCGCGCTCATGAATGCAGCGCCCAGCGAACTGGACAGCAACTCGCCATGCGCCTGTATGGCGGCCTGCCACAAGTAACCGCCCTCGACGAGGCCAGCCGGACTACCAAGCACCAGTGCCCGCAACGAAGCCAACCAGTGCTCCATGGCGGCGACATGCGTAAACCCCATCGATTTCACAAGTTCGTGATGGCGTTCGACGACCCTGGCCAGTGCCTGCTCCCACTCCGAAGCCGGGCACACGCAAAGCGCCTTGAGCTGGTCGGTGACCCCGGCAAGTGCCGATACCACGACCAACACCCGTGCACCTTGCCGTCGGCACGTCGAGGCGAGATCCAGGATCGTCCGCCAGTGTTCCACAGTGGCCACGCTGGTGCCGCCGAATTTCAACACGACCCAGGGCGCGTCGGGCGCGAGCGGCGCTGTGGCGTATGCGTTCATGATGGACGAATGTGGCGGTGCAGCCCGGCACAGGCAAGGCTGCAAGTGTTGCGTGCGGCAGGGCAAAAGGCAATCGTGCGGGCATGCCGACATGCCGGTCGGGCCTGACGGAGGCACTACCGCCGCATGCGGCATGCACGGCGCCTGAACACCCCGCGTGCTGCCGCGCAGGACCCAGGATGAGCCATGCGGGCATAGCGAATACAATCGTCCGATGCCGCAAGTCCCGCAGACTCCTCCGACCGACATCGTCCCCAAGCCCATCCGCGAGGGCATCGACGTCACGATCAACGGCAAGCCGTTTCGCCACACCGGCGATCCGGCCCTGCCGCTGCTGTGGTACCTGCGCGAGGTGCTGCGCCTGACCGGCTGCAAGTACGGTTGCGACGATTACAGTTGCGGCGCCTGCAGCGTGCTGGTCGACGATCGACTGGGCCACGCGTGCAGCCTGCCGATGAAAGACTTGGCAGGCAAGCACATCACCACGATCGAGGGACTCGAGCAACCGGACGGCACCCTGCATCCATTGCAGCAAGCGTGGATCGCCGAGGATGCGATCCTGTGCGGTTATTGCCAGGCCGGCCAGCTCATGGCCGCGCTGGATCTGCTGGCGCGCAAACCGAACCCCAGCGACGCCGACATCGACGGCATCCGCAACCTCTGCCGCTGCGGCAGTTATCCGCGCATCCGTCGCGCAATCCAGCGCGCCGCCGGAACCATGCGAAGCGGTTCCCGATGACCGGCGTGGACGATGCCGGCCGCCGGCGCTTCCTCAAGGTGTTCGGCACCGCGACCGGCGCTTTGGTGGTCGGGATGCCCGCCTTTGCGTGGACGCCGGATGCATTGCTGGGCCAGCGCCTCCTCGAATTGAATCCGTACGTGCGCATCGAACCCGACGGCACCACCGTGATCGGCGCGCGCGACCCCGAAGTCGGCCAAGGCATTCGCACCGCGGAAGCGCGCATCCTCGCCGAGGAACTGGACGCCGACTGGACCAGGGTGATCGTCGAGCCACTGGATCTCGGTGTCGCTGCCGTCGACGGCGAACCACACTGGACCTACGGTCACCAGATGGCTGCGGGTAGCACCAGCGTGCCGGCTGCCTGGAATGATTTGCGCACGGTCGGCGCGGCCGCGCGCGAACTGCTGCTGCGCGCCGCCGCCACGCGCTGGAACACGGCCGCGGCCAGCCTGCGTGCCGAACGCGGCGTGGTGATCGCTGCCGACGGCCGCAGGCTGGGCTTCGGCGAACTGGCAGAAGCCGCGTCCAGACTGAAGCCGGCCACGATGCCACCCAAGCCGAAAATCGCCTCGCAATACACCCTGATCGGCCAGGATGCCGGGGACGTGGATGCCAAGGACATCGTCACCGGTCGCCAGCGATTCTCGATCGATGAATGGTTCGGCGACGTGCTGGTGGCGGTGCTGGTGCGTTGTCCGTATCCGGGCGGCAAGCTCGCGCACCTGGACGACCGTGCGGCGCTGAAATTGAAAGGCGTCGAGAAGGTGATGACGATTCCTCCCCCCGATCCCGCGCACGCACTCGGCACGCAGCAACTGGCGACGGGTGTCGCGGTTTTGGCGAAAGATACCTGGACGGCACTGCAAGCCGCGGCAAAGCTGGAAGTTCGCTGGACGCAGGGTGCACACGCGGCGCAGGACGACGAGGCGCTCGCCGCGACCGCTTCCACGACGCTCGCCGGCGACCCGACCAAGGCGGTGCGCACGGACGGCGATTTCGACGACACCGCCAAACACGCGCCGCGTCGTTTCAGTGCCGAATACCACTGCGCCACCATCGCGCACACTGAACTGGAACCGCCGAACGCGCTGGTCAAGGTGGATAGCCAGCAAGCGCTGATCGTAGCGCCGCTGCAGAATCCACGCGCCACCTTCGACACCGTGCAGAGGCTGACCGGACTCGCAACGGACAGGATCGAAATCAAGCTGCCACGTGCCGGTGGCGGATTCGGCCGTTTCCTCGAATCCGACTATGTCGCCGAGGCCGTGATGCTGGCCAAGACCGCGGGCAGGCCGATCAAGCTGATGTGGACACGCGCGGATGCGTTCGCCAACGATACCTACCGGCCTTTCTCCGTGCACAAACTGGAGGCCTGCGCCGACCGCAAGCACACGTTGACCGGATGGAGGCACCGCATCGCCAGTACTTCGCGCCTGGCCGGACGCGAACCACGCGAACGCTGGTGGTTGTCCGAAATGCATCCGGACGACTTGCCCGCCGGCCTGATCGACAACCTGCAATACGCCTGGTACTCGCTGGACTCGGCGTTGCCCCGCGGCAGTTATCGCGCCAGCTCGCACGCGGTGAATGCGTTCGCGACGGAATGTTTCATCGATGAGGTCGCCCACGGTCTGAAGCAGGACGCATTGAAATTCCGGCTGGCGCTGCTGGGCGAACCACGCAAGCTTTCCTATCGCGGGCACGGCGGCCCGGTACTGGACACCGGACGACTGAAATGGGTGTTGCAACTTGCGGCCGATGCCATCGGCTGGAGCAAACCGCATACGCACGGCCATGGCTTCGGTCTCGCCTGCCATTTCACCTTCGGCGGCTACGTCGCGCATGCGGTCGAAATATCCATGCAGGGCCGGCGGCTGCTGATCCACAACGTGGCATGCGCCGCCGATCTTGGACGCGTGGTGAATCCGCTCGGCGCGCGCGCGGCGCTGGTCGGTGCGACCCTTGACGCTTTTTCCACGGCATTGCGCCAGCGCATCACCGTGAAGGACGACCGCATCGTGCAGCGCGGCTTCAAGGATTATCCGCTGGCGACCATGGCGCAGATGCCGCATGAGGTGCAGGTGATCCTGGTGCCGTCCGACGCGGACCCGACCGGCGCCTTCGACATGGGGTTCCCGTCGGCGGCACCGGCACTCGCCAACGCGATCTTCGCCGGCACGACCGTGCGCGTGCACCGGATGCCGATCTGGCCGGAGCTGATGCGTCTGCTCTAGCGACTCGTGCCATACGGTGCGGACGCAGCCGGCTCAACCCGTGAAGCCACGCAATATGCGGAATGCCCCTCCGGCATCGATCTCCCCGATCGCAAGCAGGCGCCCGGTCGGTGCACGTGCCCGGTAACGTCCCGGAACCGCGGCAACACGCAAAGTGCGGCCATGTGCTACATTGTCGGCGGCGTGCTCGTCCAAGTGCAGGACCGGCCAGTCGGCCAGTCCCGCCTCGATCGGCAAAAGGCATGCGTGCAAGGCTGCGTCTTCGCCTTGCCCGCGCAAGTCGCCGAGCTCATCGAGCGTGAACATGCGTGGCTCGCGGAATGGCTCGACCCACAGTCTGCGCAACGCCGTCAGGTGCGCACCGCAACCGAGCCTCTCGCCCAGGTCGCGTACCAGGCTGCGCACATAGGTGCCCGAGCCGCATTCGACATGCAGGCGCAGGGTGTCGTCGTCGTGTTCCAACAGCTCGAAACGGAACACGTCGACCTCGCGTGGTGGCGCCTCGACCACCTCGCCGCGGCGGGCGCGTTTGTACAACGGCACGCCTTGCTGCTTGAGCGCCGAATACACCGGCGGAATCTGGGTGATGCGGCCGGTGAGCGTGGCCAGCGCGTCTCGGATCGCGTTTTCGTCCAGGGCAGGGACCGGACGCTCGACCAGCACGCTTCCTTCGCTGTCACAAGTGTCGGTCGTCGCGCCCAGCCGGCATTCGGCGGCGTAGGCCTTGCGCGCGCCGAGCAGGTAACCCGCGATCTTGGTGGCCTCGCCAAAACAGACCGGCAGCAGCCCGGTCGCGAGCGGGTCGAGGCTGCCCGTATGCCCGGCCTTGGACGCACCGAAAAGGCGTTTCGCTCGCTGCAACGCACCATTTGAGCTGATGCCCGCGGGCTTGTCGAGCAGCAGAATGCCGCTTGGAGGATCAGGAACGCTTGCATCGACTTGCATCAAGGCATCCCGTGCGTTCCGCGTTCAGGACTCTCCGCGTTCCGCATCCGATTCGCGCTTCAGCAAGGCATCGATGCGCTCGCCCTTATCCACGGACTCGTCGTACTTGAAACGCAATTCAGGCACACGCCGCATGCGCATTCGCTGCGCGAGCTGGTGCCGGAATTCCTTGGCGAGCAACTTCAGCGCGTGCACGACTTCAGCCGAGCGTTCCGGCTGCAGCCCGGTGACCCAGACCGTGGCGACATCCAGCTCGCGGCTGACTTCCACGTCCACCACGCTGGCCTGTGGCAGTGCGTGATCGCGTACGGCAGCGTGCACCAGCGTACCGATCTCGCGGCGGAGTTCGGCGTTGACGCGGTCGGTGCGATGGAAGGAACGATGGTGCATGGCGGTTTTCGAAGACCTGGTCGAGTGCGCAGATGGCTGGCTGATGGGCTTGGGATCGGGGTCCGGCAACGGGCACCACGCTAAAACTACCTCAACTCCGAGCCCACGTACCCGCCCCCATCCTTCGCATCACAACGTCCTCGCCACTTCGATGCGCTCGAAGCACTCGATACGATCGCCCGGCTTGATGTCGTTGTATTGCTTGACGCCGATGCCGCACTCGCTGCCGCTCTTCACCTCGTCCACGTTTTCCTTGTAGTGGCGCAGCGATTCGAGTTCGCCTTCGAAGATCACGATGTCGTCGCGCAACACCCGAATGGGCTTGCTGCGCTTGACCGAACCTTCGACCACGCGGCAACCCGCGATCGCGCCGAACTTGGACGAACGGAATACGTCGCGCACCTCGGCGATGCCGATGATCTCCTCGCGCACCTCGGTGCCCATCAGGCCGGACGCGGCCTGCTTCACCTGGTCGATGACATCGTAGATGATCGAGAAATAGCGCAGGTCCACGCCGTTCTGTTCGATCACCCTGCGCGCCGAGGCATCCGCGCGCACGTTGAAGCCGATCACCAGCGCCTTCGACGCCGACGCCAGCGTGGCGTCGGATTCGGTGATGCCGCCGACACCCGATGCGATCACGTTGACCTTGACCAGCTCGTTGCTGATCGCGCTGAGCGATTCACGCAAGGCTTCCGCCGAACCCTGCACGTCGGCCTTGATCAGGATGTTGAGCGTTTGCTGGCCTTCACCCTTGCCCATCTGCGCCATCACGTCTTCGAGAGTGTTGGTACGCGTGACCAACCGCTTCTCGCGCCGCTTCTCCTCGCGTTCGGATACCACGTTCCTGGCCAAGCGCTCGTCGGCCACCACCACGAACTCGTCGCCCGCTTCCGGCACGCCGGAAAGGCCGAGCATCTGCACGGGGATCGACGGACCGGCGCTTTCCACCTGCGTGCCGACCTCGTCGAACAGTGCGCGCACGCGACCATATTCGATGCCGCACACCACGTAATCGCCACGCTTCAACTGGCCCTGCTGGACCAGCACGGTCGCGACCGGACCGCGGCCCTTGTCGAGGCTGGACTCGATCACCACGCCCGCGGCACGACCCGTCGGCGCGGCCTTCAGCTCCATCACTTCGGCCTGCAGGCTGATCGCATCCAGCAATTCGTCCACGCCTGCGCCGGTCTTGGCCGACACCGGCACGAACTGGGTATCGCCGCCCCAATCCTCGGGGATCACTTCGTGCTGGGCCAGCCCCTGCCGCACGTTGTCCGGATTGGCTTCCGGCTTGTCCATCTTGTTGACCGCCACGATCAGCGGCACCTTCGCGGCGCGCGCGTGCTGGACCGCCTCGATCGTCTGCGGCATCACGCCATCGTCGGCCGCGACCACCAGCACCACGATGTCGGTGGACTGGGCGCCGCGTGCGCGCATCGAGGTGAAGGCGGCATGGCCGGGTGTGTCGAGAAACGTGATCACGCCCTTGGTCGTTTCCACGTGATACGCGCCGATGTGCTGGGTGATGCCGCCAGCCTCGCCCGCCGCGACCTTGGTGGTGCGGATGTAATCGAGCAGCGAGGTCTTGCCGTGGTCGACATGGCCCATGATGGTGACCACGGGCGGACGCGATGCCTTGTCGCCATCGCCCGAATCGGTGATGACGTGCGCGGCGAGTTGGGTTTCGGCCGTGCTCTCCTGCGCCTCGACCGCCTTGTGGCCGAGTTCCTCGACCACCAGCGCCGCGGTGTCGTGGTCGATGGCCTGGTTGATGGTCACCATCGTGCCCATCTTGAACAGCGCCTTGACCACTTCGGCGCCCTTGACCGCCATCTTCTGCGCCAGATCGGACACCACGATGGTTTCGCCGATCGCGATTTCGCGCATGACCGGCGCAGTCGGCCTGGAGAAGCCGTGCTGACCGGTGATGTCGGACAGGTCGACCTTGGGCCTGGAACGCTTGCGCGTGGAACGGCGCGCGCGCTCGGCATCGGTCAGATGCAGTTCGCCGCCCGTGTAGCGTGCGCCACCTTCTTCCTCCTCGGCGTCGCGCATGCGGTGTGAACCGCGCGAACGCTTCGACTTGTGGCCTGCGACCTCCTTTTCGCGCGGAGCCTTCGGCGCTTCATGCCGACGCGTACGCGCGGCTGCCGCATCTGCAGATTCGGCTTCGGCGCCGCCCCCGGCGGCGAGCGTGACTGCCGCCTCGGCTTCCGCTTTGGCACGTTCTTCCTCGGCACGCTTGCGCTCGACCTCGGCGGCCTCGAACTTGGCCTGCTCTTCCTTGCGGCGGCGGTCCTGCTCGGCCAGATCGGCCAGCTCGCGTTCGTGCTGCTCGCGCGATTCCTGCAGCTTTCGCAGCGCTTCCTCGCGCTCGCCATCGACCCCGGCCTCGGGTTCCATCGCGGCACGCTTGACATAGGTCCGGCGTGCGCGCACTTCGACGTTGACGGTCTTGGCGCTGGCACCACGACCGCCCGCCACGGTGATCTCGCTGACCTTGCGGCGCTTCAGGGTGATCTGCTTGGGCGTGGCAGCCGCAGCGGAAGCCTGTTTGCCGTGATTGCGGCGCAGGAAATCGAGCAGCTTGGTCTTTTCGCGATTGCTGATGACCTGGTCGGGGCCTTCGAATTGCATGCCGGCCTCGGCAAGCTGCGCCAGCAGCTTGTCCTCGGGCGTGCCCACCATGCCTGCCAGTTGCCTGATTGTTATATCCGACATCGTGTCGTACCTCTCAAAGACGGCCAGCAAGGCTGCCATGCCCGGCAGCCTGTCCACCAGCGGTGCCCGCCATGCTCGCGTACTGGCGTGCACGCTCCGCTGGCTGCGCTCCGGCGTCTACCAGCCCGCTTTCGCGCGTGAAGTCCTGCTGGCCGCCCATTATCCGGGTCCGGCAAGCATTTCGCATTTGCCGGGACGTATTCAACTCGCCTCTTGCTCCATCCGCGCCAGCATCGGCGCGCGCGCGGCCATGATCAATGCGCCCGCGCGCTCCTCGTCCATGCCCTCGATCTCGATCAGGTCGTCCACGGCCTGGTCGGCCAGATCGTCGGCCGTGACTACGCCGCGTTCCGCCAGGGCATAGGCGGTTTCCTCATCCATGCCTTCGACCTCCAGCAGGTCGTCCGCGGGCTTGTGCTCGTCGAGAACCTCTTCGACCGCCAACGCTTCGGTAAGCAATGCATCCTTGGCGCGCGAACGCAGTTCCTCGACGATGTCCTCGTCGAAGCCTTCCACCGCCAGCAGTTCGCCGGTCGGAACGTAGGCGATTTCCTCGACCGTGGAAAAACCTTCCTGCACGAGGATGATGGCGATTTCCTGATCCACTTCCAGCTTGTCCATGAACAGTTGCCGCGCGGCTTCCTGTTCGGCTTCGCTCTTGGCCGCAACCTGGTCCTGGGTCATCACCTTGAGGTCCCAGCCGGTCAGCTTGCTGGCGAGGCGCACGTTCTGGCCGCCGCGGCCGATGGCCTGCGACAGCTTGTCCTCGGCCACCGCGATGTCCATCGAGTGCTTGTCCTCGTCGACGATGATCGACTGCACCTCGGCCGGCGCCATCGCGTTGATCACGAACTGCGCGGGCGCATCGTTCCACAGCACGATGTCGATGCGCTCGCCGTTGAGTTCATTCGACACCGCCTGCACGCGCGAACCACGCATGCCGATGCAGGCGCCGATCGGATCGGTGCGCTTGTCGTGCGCCAGCACCGCGATCTTGGCGCGGTCGCCCGCATCGCGCGCGCAGGCGCGGATCTCGACGATGCCCTGCCCGACTTCCGGCACTTCCAGCTTGAACAGTTCCATCATGAATTCCGGCGCCGTGCGCGACACGAACAGCTGCGGGCCGCGTTGTTCGGAACGCACTTCGTACAGGTAACCGCGCACGCGGTCGCCGACGCGCACTGCTTCACGCGGAATCGCCTTGTCGCGCGGGATGAAAGCCTCGGCCTTGCCGCCGAGGTCGAGATAGATGTTGCCGCGCTCGACCCGCTTGGCCACGCCGTTGATCAGTTCGCCCACGCGATCCTTGTAGTCCTCGACCACCTGCGCGCGTTCGGCTTCGCGGATACGCTGCACGATCACCTGCTTGGCCGCCTGGGCGGTGATGCGTCCGAATTCGGGGTTCTCGATCTGCTGTTCGATGTATTCACCGACTTCGGCGCCCGGGCGTTCGTCGACGGCGTCCATCAGGCGCAATTGCCAGTCGGGCGATTCCATCTCGCCGTCGTCGGCGATCACTTCCCAGCGGCGGAAGGTTTCGTAGTCGCCGGTATCCTGATCGATCGCCACGCGAATATCGGGCTCCTCGTCGGGATAACGTTTCTTGGCCGCTGTCGCCAGTGCCGCCTCGAGGGCCCCGAAAATCACGTCGCGCGGCACCGCCTTCTCGGCAGCCACGGTGTCCACGATCATCAACAAGTCGCGATTCATCTCTCGATCTCCATCTGGCACGCATCTCGATGCGTGCCGCGTAACTGGCCTTGCGGCCTTTCAGTGCCCGCGCTTGCGGGAGTTTCCCTGCGGTTTGTTCGCCTTGCCTGGTTTCGGCTTGGGCGTGTAACCCAGCGCATCCCAATCCGGCACCAGATGCGCACTTTCGATTTCGTCTTGCGCGATTTCCATGCGCGCGCCGTCCACATCCATGCCGATCGTTTCGCCAACCACTGCCGCGATCCTGCCACGCAGGCGCCGGCGCCCATCGCGCGGCAACTTCAACGTCACCTTCGCCTCGGCGCCGATGAAGCGCGCGAACTGCGCGGCATTGAACAGCGGCCGCTCGATGCCGGGCGATGAAACTTCCAGCACGTAGTGCCCGGGAATCGGATCGTCCACGTCCAGCAACGCGGAAATCTCGCGGCTGGCCACCTCGCAATCGTCCACGCTTACGGTTTTCGACGTGTCGCCCGCATCGGCCAGCGTGTCGATGTACACACGCAGCAGGCCACCGCCGTGACCGGCGTTCCATTCCACGCCCAGGCATTCCAGCCCCAATTCGGCAAGGGCCGGCGCCACGCGTGCCACGATTGTCTCGATCTCCATGACGATCCATGAACTCAAGAAACAAAAAATGGGCACAAGGCCCATTCCTTAAAGTTCGCCGTTTTAGCTTCCAGTAGTCGGCGTTCCGCTTCCTGCGGACCGGAAATCCAAGGTGACTTCCCGGACAAGGCCTGGTAGCGGGGGCAGGATTTGAACCTGCGACCTTCGGGTTATGAGCCCGACGAGCTGCCAGACTGCTCCACCCCGCAACAGGGAACGCCCATTATGGCGACAACGGCCGTTTTTTGCAACTGCCGAGACTCGAACAGAGTGCCGATTCTCGTCGCAACAAACGGATTCATCGCAACTTTTTGCGCAGCCGCGCACGCCGGAGACAGCTCGTGGCGTCTGAGCCAACCGCTCTGGAGTCCTCCCGCCTCGTCAGACCCCGAACGCGGCCTGACACCATGCGTACAACGTCCCCGAGAACCCGATCATCGCGATCAGGCCCAATGCGTTGATCGACAGCAACCAGCGCAAGACCGGGTCGTGCTTGGCGGCCAGCGGCTCCACGCCCTCGGCGGGTGCATCGAAATACATCACCTTGACCACCCGCAGGTAGTAATAGAGACCGACGATCGAGCCAATGATGGCGACGATGGCCAGCCACAACATGCCGCCGTCGATCGCGGCCTTCAGCACCAGCACCTTGGCGGCGAAACCCCACAGCGGCGGGATGCCGGCCAGCGAGAACATCGCGATCGCCATCATGCCGGCGAACCACGGCGAACTGCGGTTGAGGCCCTTCAGGTCGTCGATCATCTCGCACTCGAAACCCTTGCGCGCCAATGCCAGGATCACGCCGAAGGCCACGGTTTCCATCAGCGCGAAACACACCGCATAGAACAGCGCCGAGGAATAACCCTCCGGGGTTGCGTTGGAGAGCGCCAGGAACACGAAACCCATGTGCGAAATGGTGGAATACGCCAGCATGCGTTTGAGGTTGGCCTGCGCGATCGCGACCACGTTGCCGACGACGAGTGACAACGCCGCCATGATCGCCAGCATCATCCGCCAGTCGCCCGCGAGCGGACCCATGCCCGTTTCCAGCAGCCGATAGGCAAGCCCGATCGCCGCCAGTTTCGGCACCGCGCTGATGTACATCGCGATCGGGGTGGGCGCGCCCTCGTAAACGTCGGGCAACCACATGTGGAACGGCACCGCACCGAACTCGAACCCGATTCCGACCACCAGCAGCACCAGCCCGAACTGCAGCAGGTGCGGGCGCGTGGTAGTGCCGGCGGCGGCGAAGATCGCATGCAAGTCGAGCGTGCCGGTGGCGCCGTAGATCAGCGACATGCCGAACAGCAGCAGGCCCGAGGCGAGCGCGCTCAGAACGAAGAACTTGATGGCCGCCTCGGATGCCAATTTCGATTCGCGGTTCAGCGCGACCAGCGCGTAGACGGGCAGCGTGAACAGTTCGAGGCCGAGATACACGGTGATCAGGCTGCCGGCCGACACCAGCAGCATCACGCCCAGCACCGAGAACATCGACAGCGAATAGAACTCGCCGATGAACAGCTTGCGGTCCTTGAGCCAAGGCCGCGCCATCACGAACATCAGGATGGTGGCGACCAGCACCGTGACCTTCAGGATCTCGGCCATGTGGTCACGCACGAACATGCCGCCGAACGCGGTGACGGTCATCGGCGGCTGGCCGTGGATCACGGTGAAGATCGCGACCAGCATCACGATGATGGACACCCAATGGGTGGCGTCACGCTGTTCGTCGTTGATGAAGACGTCGAACAACAGCACCAGGCACGCCGCCGCGGTCAGGTACAGTTCGGGCAACATCACCAACAGATCGTTGAAACTCATCATCGTGTTTCCTTTGCGATCAGCCCTGATCGCCAGAATCGGAAGCCGGCATCCCTGCCCGCACTCTTGGGGAAAGCGTCAGATCTTTGTCGTCATCAGATGCGTAACCAGCTGCGCGACCGACGAATCCATCAGATGCATCAGCGGCCACGGATACACGCCCATCGCCAGCACCGCGACCGCGAATGCCCCAAGCACCAAACCCTCGCGGGTATTGATTTCAGGCATCGCCGCCGCTTCAGCGGTCGGCGCGGTACCCCAGACGATGCGCTTGACCAGCCACAGCGTGTAGGCTGCCCCGATGACCAACGAGAACGCGGCGAACAGCGCAAGCCACGGATTTGCGGCGAAGCTGGACAGGATCACCATGAATTCACCGACGAAGCCCGATGTACCCGGCATGCCGCAGTTGGCCATCGCGAACAACACCACGAAGGACGCGAACCAGGGCATCACCTTGGCCAGCCCGCCGTAGGCGGCGATCTCGCGCGTGTGCAGGCGGTCGTACATCACGCCGATGCAGGTGAATAGCGCGCCCGACACGAAGCCGTGCGAGACCATCTGCACCACCGCGCCCTGCACGCCCAACTGGGCCGTCTGCACGTCGTGCAACTGGCGCGCCAGCATGTACACGATGAACAGCCCGAGGGTGACGAAACCCATGTGCGCGATCGACGAATAGGCAACCAGCTTCTTCATGTCCGGCTGCACCAGCGCGACATAACCGATGTAGACGATCGCGATCAGGCTGAGCAGGATGATCAGCCAAGCGAAATGCTGCGAGGCGTCCGGAACGATCGGCAACGAAAAGCGGATGAAGCCGAAGGTACCCACCTTCAGCATGATCGCAGCCAGGATCACCGAACCGCCGGTCGGCGCCTCGACGTGCGCGTCCGGCAGCCAGGTGTGCACCGGCACCATCGGGGTCTTCACCGCGAACGCGATCAGGAACGAGAAGAACAACCACGCCTGTTCCTTCATCGTCAGCGGCAGTGCCCACAGCGCCGGCAAGTCGAAGGTACCGGCGCGGTGGTACAGATACAGCAGCCCGATCAGGAAGAAGATCGAGCCGAAGAACGTGTAGATGAAGAACTTCAGCGTCGCGTACACGCGCCGCGGACCGCCCCAGATACCGATCAGGAAGAACATCGGGATCAGGATGGCTTCGAAGAACAGGTAGAAAAGCAGCGCGTCCATCGCACAGAACACGCCGATCAGGAAACCCTCGAGCACCAGCATCGCGGCCATGTACTGGTGTACCCGGTCCTTGACCACTTCCCACGCGCCGGCGACCACCAGGATCGAGGTGAACGTGGTCAGCACGATCAGCGCCACCGCGATGCCGTCCACGCCAAGGTGATAGCTGGTGCGGATGCCGGGAATCCAGCGATGCATCTCCTGCAGCTGGAAGCCACCAGAAACGGCCTGGTATTGCGAAAGCATCACCAGGCTCAGCGCGAAAGTGACGACGCTGAACGCCAATGTCAGCCAGCGCGCCAGGTGCGCGCGCGCGTCGCCGGCCAGCAGCACGAGGATCGCACCCAGGCACGGCAGCCAGATCAGGATGCTGAGGATGGGCCAGTTGCTCATGCGGTTTCCTTGGAAGCTTGCGTGCCGGCCATCAGTGCAGTCCCCAATACCAGAGCCCGCCGAGCAGCATGATCAGCCCGACGATCATCGCGAACGCGTAGTGATAAAGGAACCCGGTCTGCAGGCGGCGGAACAGGCGCGAGCCGCGCTCGACCACCGACGCCGAACCATCGATCATCACACCGTCCAGCACCGCGCGATCGCCACCCTTCCAGAACGCGCGACCCAGCTTCACGCCCCCGCGCGCGAACAGGTTGTAGTAGACCTCGTCGACCCAGAACTTGCGGGTGAGCGCCTTGTAAACCGGCAGAAACACGCGCGCGGCCCGGTCCGCGACCCGCGGATTGAACTGGTACACGTAGGTCGCCACCGCGAAGCCCGCGAACGCAATCCAGAACGGCAGGCTGACGAAACTGTGCAGGAACATCGGCAACGTGCCATGGAATTCCTCGCCCATCTTCGCCAGTACATCGTGCCCAGGCAGCACCTTGATGGCGCCGCCGAACCAGCCGCCGTACAACAGCGGCTTGATCGCGAACCAGCCGATGATCAGCGACGGAATCGCCAACAGCACCAGCGGCACCGTGATCACCCACGGCGATTCCTTGGGCGCATGCGCCAACACGCCCTGGTGATGGTCGTGCGAATCGTGCGACCCAGGCACGACCTTGAAGCGCTCCTTGCCGTGGAAGGTCAAGTACAGCAGGCGGAAACTGTACAGCGCGGTCACGAACGCGCCGAGCAGCACGCACCAGTAACCATAGGTCGCACCGAATATGTGCGACTGGCCCACCGCGTCGATGATCTCGTCCTTGGAGAAGAATCCGGAAAAGCCCGGCGCCGCCACCAGCGCCAGCGTGCCCACCCACATCGTGATGTAGGTGACCGGCATGTACTTGCGCAGGCCGCCCATGTAACGCATGTCCTGCTCGTGATGCATGGCCACGATCACCGAGCCCGCACCGAGGAACAGCAGCGCCTTGAAGAAGGCGTGCGTCATCAGGTGGAAGATGCCGGCCGCGTAGGCCGACACGCCCAGTGCGGCGACCATGTAGCCAAGTTGCGACAAGGTCGAATAGGCGATCACGCGCTTGATGTCGTTCTGCACGATGCCGACCAGGCCCATGAAGAACGCGCCCGTCGCACCCACGATCAGCACCACCGACAGCGCGGCCGGCGACATCTCGTACAGCGGCGACATGCGCGCCACCATGAAGATGCCCGCGGTGACCATGGTCGCGGCGTGGATCAGGGCCGAGATCGGGGTCGGGCCCTCCATCGAATCCGGCAGCCACACATGCAACGGCACCTGCGCCGACTTGCCGCAGGCGCCCACGAACAGCAGCACGCAGATCAGCGTGGCCAGCGACCACGGATGTCCGCCGACCACGTCGATGGTGCGCCCGGCGAGATCCGGCGCCTGTGCGAACACCGTCGCGTAATCCAGCGAGTGGAATGCGTACAGCACGGCAGCGATGCCAAGGATGAAACCGAAGTCGCCGACGCGGTTCACCAGGAACGCCTTCAGCGCGGCGAAACTGGCGCTGGGGCGATCGAACCAGAACCCGATCAGCAGATACGACACCAGGCCAACCAGCTCCCAGCCGATGAACAGCTGCAGGAAGTTGTTGGCCAATATCAGCATCAGCATCGAGAAGGTGAACAGCGCGATGTAGGCGAAGAATCGCTGGAAGCCCGGGTCGTCGGCCATGTAGCCGATGGTGTAGACGTGCACCATCAGCGACACGAACGTGACCACCACCAGCATCAGCGCGGTCAGGCGATCGACCAGGAAACCAATGCCGATGGCGAGTTTGCCGACCTGCAGCCAGGTATAGACGTCGTGATTGAAGACCGGCGCCCCGCCCCACACCAGTTGATAGAACACCACGCAGGAAAGCGCGAACGAAATCGCCACCGACATGGCCGCGATGCAGGCCGCCCCGGCGCGACCCACCTGCTTGCGCGCGAGCCCCGCGATCAGTGCGCCGACCAGCGGTGCGGCAACGAGCACTATCAACAAGTTCTGGCTGATCACGCCTGCACCTCGTGGATCACGGCACTGTTTTCCGGACTGGCCGCGCGGCGGGGAGCGCGGCATCGCATGCGACGATGTGGCATCGAGCGTCTCCCCTAGTAGCGCAGCGTATCGAGTTCGCCGACGTTGATCGTGCGGCGGTTGCGGAACATCAACACCACGATGGCGAGTCCGATGGCCGATTCGGCCGCGGCTACCGTCATGATGAAGAACACGAAAACCTGGCCCCCGGGATTGCCGAGGAATCGCGAGAACGCGACGAAATTGGTGTCGACCGCCAGCAGCATCAGTTCGATGCACATCAACAGCACGATCACGTTCTTGCGGTTGATGAAGATGCCCGCGATCGAGATGCAGAACAGCACCGTCGCGAACACGATGTACCAGGAAAGAGGAATGCTCATGCCTGCGGCTCCTGCGTCGATTCCGATGCCGGCGCCGGCGGCTGGACCGCTGCCATCTTCACCATGCGCACGCGACCGGCGGCACGGGTCGCCGATTGCGCGGCAGGATTCTGGTGCTTGGAGAACGTGCGCACACGCAGCGCCAGCACCACCGCCGCGACCAGGCCCACGGTCAGGATCACCGCGGCGATCTCGAACGGCAGCAGATAATGGGTGAACAGCGCCTGCCCCAGCCACTCCACGTTGGAAGTTCCCGCGGGGTTCGGGCCCGCCGGCACGCTGAAGGTCTTGATGCCGATGATGCCGAGCATCTCGACCAGCATGACCACCGCGGCGCCGATACCGACCGGCAAGTACCTGGTGAAGCCTTCGCGCATCGGTTCGAGGTCGATGTCCAGCATCATGACCACGAACAGGAACAGCACCATCACCGCGCCGACGTAGACCACCACCAGCGCCAGACCCAGGAATTCGGCCTCGGCCAGGATCCACAGGCAGGCGGTGGAAAAGAACGTCAGCACCAGCGCCAGAACCCCGTGCACGGTGTTCTTCACCGAGACCACGGCCAGCGCCGCGCCGACCGCGACCACGGCGAATGCCACGAAACAGACCATCTGGAGCATTGCATGATTCATGGGCATCACCTGTACGCCGCGTCCTGCGCCCGCGCCGCGGCGATGTCCTTCTCGAAGCGGTCGCCGATCGCGAGCAGTTGTGGCTTGGTCACGACGTTCTCGCCGCGACGTTCCATGTGGTATTCGAGGATGTCGGTCAGCACGATGGAATCGACCGGGCAACTTTCCTCGCAGAACCCGCAGTAGATGCACTTGAACAGGTCGATGTCGTAACGCGTGGTGCGGCGCTGGCCGTCCGAGGCACGCGGCGCCGAATCGATGGTGATCGCCAATGCCGGACATACCGCTTCGCACAACTTGCAGGCGATGCAGCGCTCCTCGCCATTCGGATAGCGGCGCAGGGCGTGCAGTCCGCGGAAGCGCACCGAACGCGGGATGGTCTCCATCGGAAAGCGTATCGTGAACTTGGGCTTGAACAGGTACTTCAGCGTCAGCCACAGGCCGGCCGCGAGTTCCAGCAGCAACAGGCTCTTGAGATATTCAATCACCCTTTTCATCTCAATGCCCTATCGTCACGATGCCGAAATACTTGAAGATGCCCGCCACGAAAATCCACACGATCGAGATGGGAATGAATACCTTCCAGCCCAGCCGCATGATCTGGTCGTAGCGGTAGCGCGGGAAGGTCGCGCGCAGCCACAACAGCGAAGTCGCGAACACGAACACCTTGAGGCCGAGCCACCACCAGCCGGGCGCGGACAGCCAGCCCATATGCCAGCCCTGGAACGGGCTGAGCCAGCCGCCCAGGAACAGGATCGGCGCGAGGAACGACAACAGGATCATGTTGGCGTATTCGGCCAGGAAGAACAGCGCGAACGCCGAGCCCGAATACTCCACGTGGAAACCGGCGACGATTTCCGATTCACCCTCGGCCACGTCGAATGGCGCACGGTTGGTTTCGGCCACGCCGGAGATGTAGTACACGAGAAACATCGGCAGCAGCGGCAGCCAGAACCAGTCGAACAAACCCTTGCCGCCCGCCTGCGCATCGACGATGGCGGTGAAATTGAGGCTGCCCGCCAGCACCAGCACGCACACCAGCGCCATGCCCATGCAGATTTCGTAGGAGATCATCTGCGCGGCAGAGCGCATCGCACCAAGCAACGCATAGCGCGAGTTGGACGCCCAGCCGGCAAGGATGATGCCGTACACGCCCAGGCTCGTCATCGCCAGCAGGAACAGCACCCCCGCGTTCGCATTGGAAAGCACCACTCCCTGGTCGAACGGCATGATCGCCCAGACCGCCAGCGCCGGCACCACCGCCAGCAGCGGCGCGGTGAAATACAGGAAACGGTTGGCATTGGTCGGGACGATGATCTCCTTGATCAGTAGCTTCGTCACGTCGGCGAATGCCTGCAGCAAGCCGAACGGGCCGATCTTGTTCGGCCCCATGCGCACGTGCATCCAGCCGATGATCTTGCGTTCCCACCACACGTACATCGCGACCGCGATGATCACCGGCACCGCGACGAGGAGGATCTTGCCCAGCGTGAGCAGGAAGATCATCGGGTCGGACGACAGGCTCATGCGGTCACCGCCTTGATGGTGAGGGCCGCACCATGTGGCGGCAGCGATCCGGTGGCTGCGTGGCCGGCCTCGATCCAGGCACAGCCTGCCGGCACCGCGTCGTCGACGATCACGGGCAACACCGTCCCGTCGACGTCCGCCTTTGCGCCCGTGATCACGCCCAGTGCGCGCGCATCCTCGGCGCACACTCGCAGGGCCGGAGTGCGATTGAGTGGATGCGTCTGCAGCGCCCTGGCACGTCGCACCACCGCGTCGGTACGGTAGATGCCGACGGTGGCCAAACGCACCAGTTTTCCTTTGGCGCTCGCGGAATCAGGCCTTGGCGCAAGACCCGTACTCGCCGTCGACACCGATGCATCCACGCGATCGACGATGCGTGCACGCACATCCGTCAATTCATAGAAATCGAACCCGGCGACACCAAGTGCCGCGCCCAGCGCACGCAACACCCTCCAGCCCGGCCGTGCGTCGCCCGGCAACTGCGCGGCCGCCGCGACCGTTTGCACCAGGCCATCGACATTCACGTAGGTACCGTCGATTTCCGGTGGCAAGCCCAGCGGCAGCACCACGTCAGCGGTACGTTTCACACCTTCGCAAGCATAGGCGCCGGCATAGACGTAAAACTCCGCGCCCTCGCGAACCTTGTCGTAAACCGCCGGCGCGAAGCTGTCCTGCGAACCGGTCTGCCAGGTAATCAACGCCTTGGGTGCCTTGTCCAGCATCGCCTTGGCGCCACCACCCGATTGCGCACCGACGCGCGCCAGACCCACCGCATTGGCACCGGAAGGCATCTCGTTGTAGGCACTTTCCGTCGCGCGCGCAATGCCCTTGGCCAATGCGCGCAGCCACGAGGCCTGCGGATGTTGCGCGGCCACTTCGCCCAGGATCACCACGGATGAAGGCGCATCTCGCAATGCCTCGCACCACCCGTGCGCATCGGCATCATCCGGCGCCGCGTTGATCGCGTCGGCCAGCGCGGCATCATCCGCACGCACACCTCCCGCTTTCGCCATCCGCAGCATCGCATCCACAAGGTATTGCGGCGCGACCGCGACTTCGCCGGCCAGGTCCAGATTCCAGTCGAACCGCGCCGGATTGATCGCGAAGATCTTCGCACCTTGCACGCTCGAGATGTCGTAATGCGCCGGGTTGGCCGCCGGATGTTTGGAGGCATCGTGACGGCTGGCGTGGCGCAGGCGATGGCCGAGCAGCGGCATTTCATGGCGCGGATTGCCACCCACGATCAGCGCCGCGGAAACCTTGGCCACGTCTGCCACCGGCATTTCGAAGGTCGTGCCGGACGGGCCGCCGTCGCTGAAATCCTGCGCGCGCACGCGGTGATCGATCCGTTCGCTGCCGATGCCTTGCAGCAGTTGCGCCAACAGTGCGCCTTCCTCGCACGACGCCATCGGCGCGACCAGTGTGCCAACGTCGCTCCCGGCCTTTTTCAAACCATCGGCGACGAATGCGATGGCTTCGTCCCACTCAACCTCGACCAGTTCGCCGCCCTTGCGGATCATCGGCTTGAGCGCGCGATCGTCGGCGTACAGGCCCTGGTGGCTGTAACGATCGCGATCGGACAGCCAGCATTCGTTGACGGCTTCGTTGTCGCGCGGCACCGCGCGTAGCGCGTGGCCGCGCTTGCTGTGCAGCCACAGGTTGGAACCGAGCGCGTCGTGGTAGCCGATCGACGGTTTGGCGATCAACTCCCATGCGCGCGCCTTGAACTGGTAAACCTTGTCGGTAAGCGCGCCGACCGGGCACACGTCGATCACGTTGCCGGACAATTCCGAATCGATGGCGCGACCGATGTAAGTGCCGATCACGTGTTTGTCGCCGCGGCTCATGTCGCCCAATTCATGGGTACCCGCGATTTCGCCCACGAAGCGCACGCAGCGGGTGCACTGGATGCAGCGGGTCATTTCGGTGGCAACCAGCGAACCCAGGTTCTCGTCGGCGACGCTGCGCTTTCGTTCGGTGTAACGCGTCACCGAACGGCCATAGCCCATCGACACGTCCTGCAATTCGCACTCGCCGCCCTGGTCGCAGATCGGGCAATCGAGTGGGTGGTTGATCAGCAGGAATTCCATGGTGTTGCGCTGCCACTTCATCGCGTTGGGCGAGCGCGTGAACACCTTCATGCCCGGCGCGATCGGCGTGGCGCACGCGGGCTGCGGCTTCGGCACCATCTTGCCGCCCATCTCGACTTCCACCATGCACTGCCGACAGTTGGCCGCGATCGGCAGCTTGTCGTGATAGCAGAAGCGCGGCACCGGAATCTTCGCTGCATCGGTGGCCTGGATGATCATCGAGCCCTTGGGTGCGCTGACCGGATGCCCGTCGACCTCGAACTCGACCATCTCGACCGGTGGCGCAGTGTCTTTCGGTTGCGCGCTCATGCCGCTTTCCCCAACTGGTCGTCCACCATCGAGCGACCGTGCTTGCAGTAGTACTCGAATTCGTCCCAGAAGTTGGCCAGGAACGCCTGCACCGGCCACGCCGCGGCTTCACCGAAGGCGCAGATGGTGTGGCCCTCGATCTGTCCCGCGACGGCTTTCAGGCGATGCAGGTCTTCCGGGGTGCCGCCACCGGCGACGATGCGGGTCAACACGCGGTGCATCCAGCCGGTGCCTTCGCGGCACGGCGTGCACTGCCCGCATGATTCCATGTGGTAGAAACGAGCGATGCGTTCGCAGGCGCGCACCATGCAGGTCGAATCATCCATCACGATCACGGCGCCGGAGCCGAGGCCCGAACCCGCGTCGCGCAGCGAGTCGTAATCCATGGTGCATTGCATGATCTTGTCGGCCTTCAGCACCTTCATCGACGAACCGCCCGGGATCACCGCCTTCAGCTCGTGGCCATTGCGCACGCCGCCGGCCATTTCCAGCAGGTCGCCGAACGGCGTGCCCAACCGGATTTCGTAATTGCCCGGCTTGTTGACGTGGCCTGAAACCGAAAAGATCTTGGGACCGCCGTTGTTGGGCTTGCCGAGATTGAGGAACCAGTCGGCGCCGTTGCGCAGGATCGCCGGCACCGAGGCGTAGGTTTCGGTGTTGTTGATGGTGCTGGGGCGGCCGTATAGTCCGAAGTTGGCCGGAAACGGCGGCTTGTAACGCGGCCAGCCCTTCTTGCCTTCCAGCGATTCCATCAGCGCGGTTTCCTCGCCGCAGATGTAGGCGCCGGCACCGAGTGCGTTGTGGATGGTCACGTCGATGCCGCTGCCGCGGATGTTGGTTCCCAGCAGGCCCGCGGCTTCCGCTTCGTGCAGCGCCTGCTCCATGTGCTCGAACGGCTCGTGGTGGAACTCGCCGCGCAGGTAGTTGTAGGCAACGGTCGAACCGGTCGCGTAACAGGCGATCGCCATGCCTTCCAGCACCGCGTGCGGATTGAAACGCAGGATGTCGCGGTCCTTGCAGGTACCCGGCTCGGATTCATCCGAATTGCACAGGATGTATTTCTGGCCCGGCGCATTGCGCGGCATGAACGACCATTTCATGCCGGTCGGAAAGCCCGCGCCGCCGCGTCCGCGCAGCGAGCTCTTCTTCAGCTCGTCGATGATCGTGGCCGGATCGGTCTTCTCGGCAAGGATCTTTTCCCACGCCTGCCAGCCGCCGGTCTTGCGGTAATTCTCCAGCGTCCACGGCTCCTCGAAATGGAGCGTGGTGTAGACGACCTGGTGGTCTTGCGGTGCCGGTCCGACTGCCATGTTATTTCAGTCCGTCCAGGATTTCGTCGACCTTCGCGGTCGTCAGGTTCTCGTGATAGTGGCCGTCCACTGCCATCATCGGCGCGCCACAACAGGCGGCCAGGCATTCCTCTTCGTTCTTGAGGTAGACGCGTCCGTCGGCGGTGCTCTCGCCTAGTTTCACGCCCAGCTTCTTCTCGCAATGCCGCACGATGCCCTCGGCACCATTGAGCCAGCAGGAAATGTTCGTGCAGATGGCAACGTTGTGGCGTCCGACCGGCCGGGTTTCGAGCATCGAATAGAACGTCGCGACCTCGTAGGCCCACAGCGGCGGCAACCCGAGATACTTCGCGGTCGCGGCCATCAGTTCGTCGGTAAGGTGCCCACCGTTCTGTTCCTGTGCCGCCACCAGCGCCTGGATCAACGCCGAGCGCTTGCGATCGGGCGGAAACTTGGCGACCCAGTGATCGATGTGCGCACGCGTCGTATCGCTCAACGCCACCATCGGGTCGACGTCCTTGACCTTGTCGAAATCGCCGGTCGCTTTCATCGATCGACCTCCCCGAATACCAGGTCGTAAGTACCGATCATCGCCACCACGTCGGGCAGCATGTGGCCGGCGGTGATCTCGTTGATCGAGGACAAATGCGCGAAGCCGGGCGCGCGCAGATGCACGCGAAACGGCTTGTTGGCGCCATCCGAGATCATGTAGCAGCCAAACTCGCCCTTGGGCGCCTCGACCGCGGCGTAGGTTTCGCCGGCCGGCACGCTGTAACCCTCGGTGAACAGCTTGAACCAATGGATCAGCGCTTCCATCGATTCCTTCATGTCCTCGCGCTTGGGCGGCGCGACCTTGTAGTTCTCCAGCATCACCGGGCCGGGATTCTTGCGCAGCCAGTCCACGCATTGACGGATGATCAATGCCGACTGGCGCATCTCGGCCATGCGCACGAGGTAACGGTCGTAGCAGTCGCCGCGGGTGCCGACCGGAATCTCGAAATCGACCTCGGCATACTTGGCGTACGGCTGCTTCTTGCGCAGATCCCATTCGATGCCCGAAGCGCGCAGCATCGGCCCCGACATGCCCAGCGCATACGCCTGCTCCGGGCTGACGATGCCGATATCGACGGTGCGCTGCTTCCAGATGCGGTTGTCGGTGAGCAATTCCTCGTACTCGTCGACCTTGTGCTGGAAGTCCTGTGCGAACGCGTCGAGGAAATCCAGCATCGAGCCCTCGCGCCAAGCGTTCATGCGCTTGAGGTCCTTGCCCTTGTGCCAGGGAGATTCCTTGTACTGGATCATCTTGGCGGGCAGGTCGCGATAGACACCGCCGGGGCGATAGTAGGTCGCGTGCATGCGCGTGCCGGAAACCGCCTCGTAGCAGTCCATCAGTTCCTCGCGCTCGCGGAACGCATACAGGAACACCGCCATCGCACCGAGGTCCAGCGCGTTGGAACCCACCCACATCAGGTGGTTGAGGATGCGCGTGACTTCATCGAACAGTGTGCGGATCCACTGCGCACGCTCGGGCGCCTCGATCCCCATCAACTGCTCGATGGCGCGCACATAGGCGTGCTCGTTGCACATCATCGACACGTAGTCGAGCCGGTCCATGTAGCCGATCGAATGATTGAACGGCTTGGATTCGGCCAGCTTCTCGGTGGCGCGGTGCAGCAGCCCGATGTGCGGATCGATGCGGATGATGGTTTCGCCTTCCATCTCCATCACCAGACGCAGTACGCCGTGCGCGGCCGGGTGCTGCGGGCCGAAGTTCATGGTGTAGCTGCGGATTTCGCCGGTGTCCGCCATCTCAGTTGTCCTTCCAGTCGTCGGCGGCTTCCTCGCGCGCGGTATTCCAGCGCGAGTCTTCGCGTACCACGCGCGCCACGGTCACGCGCGGCGTCACCGAAGTCACGGGCTCGTACACCACACGCCGAGCCTCGGGGTCGTAGCGCACTTCGACGTTGCCGATCAGCGGGAAGTCCTTGCGGAACGGATGCCCGACGAAACCATAGTCGGTGAGGATGCGGCGCAAATCCGGGTGGCCTTCATAGACGATGCCGTACAGGTCGAACGCCTCGCGTTCATACCAGTTGGCGGCGGGCCATACGTGGATGAGCGTCGGCAGCACCGGCAGCGCGTCCTCGGGCGCGAAGCAGCGCACCCGCAGGCGGACGTTGTGCTCGAAGGACAACAGGTGCACCACCGAGGCGAAACGGCGCAGGAACTGCGGGTGCCTCGGACGGTTGTCCCAACCAAACCGGCCCTGCACGTTGTCGCCGCGCACGCCGCGCCCGAATCCCTGCGACGTCGCGGTCTCCGACGTCGCCCATTCGCCCTCGCCGAAGGAGAGAAAATCCACGCCGCACAGGTCGGTGAGTTGCGCGAAACGAAAATCCGCTTCGTCACGCAGCGCGGTGCAGATCTCGATCAGGTGCGCGGGCACGACCTCGATCGTGGCCAGCCCGTGCGACACAACGACATTGTCGATGCGGTCGCCGAACCGCGCACGCAATCGGTCGGCCAGTTGTTCGGGGGTGGTCTGGCTCATCGTGGGCTCAGCGCGCGATCGTGTTGGTGCGGCGAATCTTCTTCTGCAACTGCAGAATCCCGTAAACCAGTGCCTCGGCGGTCGGCGGGCAGCCAGGCACGTAGATGTCCACCGGCACGATGCGGTCGCAACCGCGCACCACGGAATAGGAATAGTGGTAGTAGCCGCCGCCGTTGGCGCACGAACCCATCGAGATTACCCACTTGGGGTCGGGCATCTGGTCGTAGACCTTGCGCAGCGCCGGCGCCATCTTGTTGACCAGGGTGCCGGCCACGATCATCACGTCGCTCTGGCGCGGACTGGGGCGGAAGATCACGCCGTAGCGATCCAGATCGAGGCGCGCCGCGCCGGCGTGCATCATCTCGACCGCGCAACAAGCCAGGCCAAAAGTCATCGGCCACATCGAACCGGTGCGCGCCCAGTTCAGCAGCGCATCCACGGTGGTGACGCCGAAACCGCGCTGCACGATCGGGTTGTCGGCTTCGGGGCGCAGGATGTCGTCCACCTTCCCGATCGGCACCGGGTTGTGCATGACCTTGTCGACGGTGGAAATCAGTCCCATTCGAGCGCTCCCTTCTTCCACACGTAGATGTAGCCCACGACCAGCAGCAGCAGGAACGTGAACATCTCGATCAGCGCGGTGATGCCGATCTTCGAGAACACCGTCGCCCACGGAAACAGGAAGGCGATCTCGAGGTCGAACAGGATGAACAGGATCGCGATCAGGTAGTAGCGCACGTCGAACTTCATGCGCGTGCCCTCGAAGGCCTCGAAGCCGCACTCGTAGGGCGAGTACTTCTCGGCGCTGGGGCGGCGCGGGCCCGCGATCCAGCCGAACACGATCAACGCGACGCCGATGCCACCGGCGACGATGAGGAACAGTAGGATGGGCCAGTAGCCTGCGAGCATGCTCTTCGTTCCGCGTTATCTGTGCAATTTTCGCACGCACCGGCGCGTGCCGCAATCGCGGACGGCACCCCGCCCACACCAAACCGGCCCTGCACACATTGCGCACGGGGAAATGTGACGCAAAAAACGCGTGGTGCGAATGCATCGCAACCACGCGTTCGTCAGGCGGACACCCAAGGCAAGGGCGAAGGCACCATTAATTGAATTACCCGTGTGCCCGGGCCGCCTGGTGGTCCGCCTTCACCCGCCGGGCACGCTGGGGTGCATCATGGGCAGAGGATTCCCATTCGCGCGAATGGGGCCATGGACTCCGCACCGCCGTGCAAGAACGGCGATCGATGGTTCAGGGCGGAATCAATCAATCGCGGCTTATCTGCCCGCCCAGAGCCTAGCGCGCATGAAGGCCGGAAACGTCGACCTGCGTTATGCCCCGTACGTGCATCGCAGCTTGTTTGGCCTTGGAGACATCCTGCCTGGTGGCGACGGTACCGCTCAGCGTCGCGGTGCCACCGCTGACCGAGATGGTGACGTTGGTGGCCGTGATGCCCTGGCGCGCCAATGCGCGCCTGATCTTGCTCACGGTCATGGAGCTCGGCGCGTTGTTGCTTTGCCCCATCTGCCCGCTGGTCATGGGGGGCATTTGCTGTTGCGGCGGCGTCTGCTGCCGCGGCACCTGCTGCGCGCCCTGTGCGAACGCGGTGGCGCCAAGCGAGGCAATAACGAGTGACGTGATTGCGGCTATCAAACGGGTTTTCATGATGCGGTACCTCGTGAGAAGTTGTCGTGGTGACCACACATGCCTTCCACGTACCGCGCACCTCCCTGTACCCGTTTCCAGTGGGCGGCACGTGGATGGCTGTGCCGGATGCCCCTGTCAGCTTCCATGTTAGGCGGCGCCGATGAACATGCATCGAATCAGGGCCCCGGAAAATGAACCTGCCTCGAACTGCCCTTCCGTGTCGGGTATCAGGATGACGTCGATATTGCAGCCGGCTGCCAGGACCGCTTCGCTTGACGATATACGTGAGGAGGGAATGGCTGAATGCACTCAAGTTTTTCAGATCGGAGAGCGAAGTGCAGTCGCGTAAACGAGGTTATGGAGTCAAGTCTCAAGCCACACGCAAAGCTAACCGCCTGCCCGATCAAAGACCCTGTCCTGTAGGGCAATTCCTACAGATTGCCGGGATACGCACGGGCAGACCATCTCGACACGACGAGCGATCCTGTCGCTGCGGGCCGGGAGCAAGACGGCTCCATCGACACGAACGCAATCGACTCCGATGCGTGTCGACCTGTCTCGAACACCAAGACGCAGGGACGGTGCTCTACAACCGCAGGGTCAGCAGGAGTGCGAAAGTGTTTGCCGATCTCTACACGCGCGGCCCTCGCGATCTCTCCCGGATCAAGCTCAACGACCCCTACGAAGTCCGTTATTGGTCAACCCGATTCCGCTGCACGGAACATGCGCTACGTGCCGCTGTCGTCGAGGCGGGAACGATGGCGCGCAACGTTGAAGAGCATCTGCGGGTTGTCAGGTGGCGGGCGCGGATGTCGATCCGTGTGCAGGAGTGATGCTGCCTTGCGCATAAGTGGAAGCTCAGTTCGCTGTAGATGCGCACTCGGCGTGTCAGCCGCAGCCGTGCGAGACGATGCACGATGCCATCTGCCGACAACCAGCCATCCAAGCAAAAGCACGACACAGCAGGCCAGGTAAAGGCTGGTGTGACCAAAGGTATACATGCCCACCGCGCCCAGGAAAATCGCACTCGCGATGGCTAGGCACCAGAAGGCAATCGTGACCGGTTTCATGTTGTCCCTGTCCCCAAACAGCGACAATTTTCACGTGCGATCCACATGCGCTGCGAGGACTGGCTCACAATCTCTCGGATTCAGCCGGGAGTTCACAAAGGTTCACAGATGACTGAGCCGCACGATCGATCAACCGCTCGGTTTAAGGGTGCAACGTTGCGCCCTTACTAGACTAGCCCGACGGGGTAACCGATCGCGCCGCACAGTCCGGGTTGAGTCCCGCAACTCAAGGCAAACGGACACTGTGGTACCTATCCAGTGTTCACCGTGCACGCTTGAACGCCGTTCGCCGACCGCATGCATTTGCTCGGTCTTGAGTACTGCCGAAGATCGATGTGCATACTCACACCAGTGAGGGCACCCGCGAGGGTCCGTGCGTTTGCGCCCGTATACGCTGAAAACGCATCGCGTGGTTCAGCCGGATCAATCCGCAATCTTCGCTGGCGCGCCGCAGCCACGAGCTCGTAGCACGGGTAGGTCAGCAGGCAGGAAAAAGGATCGCCAACAAAAAAGCCAAACCCAATCAAAGGCTTGGCTTTCGTTGTTGGTGCCCAAGGGGGGACTCGAACCCCCACGGAGTTACCCGCTACCACCTCAAGGTAGTGCGTCTACCAATTCCGCCACCTGGGCCGAAGACTCATCCCTGAGAAACTCCGCGCACATCCCTGGTGCGCGACGATTCACGAAACAGCAAAAAAATCCATGGGATCCGCCGGACACGTCCATGTGCCCGAATTTTCACAAAAGCAGATCAGTGCGAAGCGTCGGGTCCAGAGCTTGATGGCGCAGACGACTTCGCGGGCGCCATCGGCACCTCCGGATTCATCGCGTGCGTGGAAGCCGCTGCCGGCACTTCCGAATGCCTGGCCGATGTCGACGCTGCCGCTGCGCTGGTTGCCGGGACAGTGGCCGCCGATGCGGATGTCGCGGGCGCCGAGCTGCCCATGCCGGCCATTACACCCAGCGTCTGTTTCGGGCTGGGCGCCACGCCATGGTGGCTGAGGTACATGCCCATGCCGAGGCTGAGCAGGAAGAAGATCGTGGCCAGCGCCGCCGTGGTCCGGGTCAGGAAGCTGGCCGCGCCGCGTGCGCCGAATACCGTGCCGGATGCGCCGCCGCCGAAGTTGGCGCCGGCATTGGCGCCGTCGCCGCGCTGCATCAGGATCAGCACGATCATCGCCGCGGCAATGAGCACGTAGAAGACACTGAAAATCGTGAACAGCATGGAGGATTCCCGTACGCGCGGGTTTCAGCCCGCTGCCGCACATATCGCAAGAAAATCGGTGGCCTGCAATGCCGCTCCGCCGATCAGGCCGCCATCGATGTCGGTTTGGGCGAACAACTCGGCGGCATTGCCGGGTTTGACGCTGCCGCCGTAAACGATGCGGGTCGAACCGGCAATTCTAGCATCGTCGCGGGCGAGCTGGCTACGCAACTGGGCATGCACTTCCTGGGCCTGTCGGGGGCTGGCGGTGCGGCCTGTCCCGATCGCCCAGACCGGTTCGTAAGCGACCACGATGCGCTCGAACGCGGCGATCCCGCAATGCGCGATTACCGCGCCCAACTGGCGCGACACCACCGCTGCGGTGTCGCCGGCCTCACGCTCGTCCAGCGTCTCACCGACGCAAAGTACGGGCGACAACGCATGCTCAAGCGCCTGTGCGACCTTGGCCGCGACCTGCGCGTCCGTTTCATGGTGGTGCTGGCGGCGCTCGGAATGCCCAGCCAGCGCCGCGACGCAGCCGACATCGCGCAGCATCGACGCGGAAACCTCGCCGGTGTGGGCGCCGGATGCGTGTTCGCTCAGGTCCTGCCCGCCAACCGCAACGCGCGAGCCGGCACACTCCGCGCAAACTTCGCGCAAGTAGGGAAACGGCGGAAACAGGACGACATCGACATCCGCGACATTCGCATCGACGATCGCACCGACCAGGGACGAGGCCATCGCACGGGAACCGTGCATTTTCCAGTTGCCACCTATCCACTTGCGGCGCATGCCCTGCTCCGGGATCGTTCAGCTCCACGAGAATAGCCAACATCCGCACGCGCACGCAAACTATGCCGCGACCTGTCCAGAACGGCGAGACCGCATGAAGACTACCCCCAGGCGCCGCGCCCTCGTCACCGGAGCCTCTGCCGGCATCGGCGCCGAATTCTCGCGTCAGCTCGCCGCGCGCGGTTGCGATCTGGTGTTGACCGCGCGTCGCAAGGATCGCCTTGATGCGCTGGCCGCCGAACTGCGCGGGGCGCACGGCGTCAACGTGGACGTGATTGCCGATGACCTGGCCGACCCCGCTGCACCCGCGCGCATCATGTCAACCGCCACGCAGGGGGACCGCGCCGTCGACATCCTGATCAACAATGCGGGCTACGGCGTACCCGGCCGTTACGACAAGGTGGAGTGGACCGTGCACGCAAGCTTCATGCAGGTTTTGGTCATGTCGCCACTGCGGCTGTGCCACCTTTTGCTGCCGGGCATGCGCGAACGCAACTACGGTCGCATCGTCAACGTTGCATCGCTCGCAGGCCTTGTTCCGGGCACGCCGGGCAATACGCTGTACGGTCCGGCCAAGGCGTTACTGGTTCGGGTATCGCAAGGGTTGGCGTTGGAAAATCGCGCGCACGGCATCCACGTCAGTGCGTTGTGCCCGGGATTCACCTACTCGGAATTCCACGACGTCAGCCAGGCCCGCGAACTGGTTTCCAAAATGCCCGGCTGGATGTGGATGGATGCCCACGCAGTCGTGCGGCAAGGCCTCGATGCCGTCGAACGCGGCCGCGTGGTGTACGTGCCCGGGCGCGTCAATCGCGCGATCAAGCTGCTGACGGACCTGCTGCCCGATCGCGCGGCGCTTGCGCTCGTCGGTCGCCGCGCGAAGAATTTCCGCGTGCGCGATTGAAACCTGCGCACACGCTACTTGGTGAGCAACTCGGCGACCCGCGCCGCGGAATCGGCAGCCGATTCGCGATCCGAATGCAGGTGGATCTCCGGTGATTCGGGCGCCTCGTATGGTGAGCCGATGCCGGTGAAGTTGGCGATCTTGCCGGCGCGCGCCTTGGCGTACAGACCCTTGACGTCGCGCTCCTCGCACACGGCCAGTGGCGCGTCCACGAACACTTCCATGAAGCCGCTTTCGCCAATGAGATCGCGCGCCATCCTGCGCTCCGCGCGGAACGGCGAGATGAACGACACCAGGACGATCAGCCCGGCGTCCATCATCAGCTTGGCCACCTCGGCGACGCGCCGGATGTTCTCCACGCGATCGGCGTCGGTGAAGCCGAGGTCGCGGTTCAGTCCGTGGCGCACGTTGTCGCCATCCAGCAAGATGGTGTGGTAACCCTCGGAGAGCAAGCGGCGCTCGACCAGATTGGCAATGGTCGACTTGCCGGCGCCGGAAAGGCCGGTGAACCACAGGCAACGTGGCGTCTGGCCCTTGATCTTGGCGCGCGCGGCACGATCGACGTCGAGCTGCTGCCAATGCACGTTGCGGTCACGGCGCAGACCGAAATCCAGCGTGCCGCAACCGACCGTCGCGTTGGATTCGCGATCGACCAGGATGAACCCGCCGAGGCGGCGATCCTGCTTGTACGGCCGGTAGGCCACATCCTCGTCCAGCGAAAGATTGCAGTAGCCGATCTCGTTGGCGACCAACCGCGTGGCCGCGAGGTGCGCCTGGGTGTCGGGATCGATGCGATGCTTGATCTCGGTGACCTGCGCGCCGACCACGCGCGTGGCCAACTTCATCAGGTAGCGTCGGCCCGGCAACAGCGCGGCATCGTCCAGCCACAGCAGATGGCAGGCGAACTGCGCCGCGACTTCGGGCGGATGCGCGGGATTGGCGATCACGTCGCCGCGCGCCACGTCGATCTGGTCGGCCAGCGTCAAGGTGACGGCCTGGCCCGCTTCGGCCATATTCAGGTCGGCGTCGCCGCCGACCACGCGCGCCACGCGTGAGCGTTGCCCCGACGGCAATACCACCACTTCGTTGCCGGGCGCGACGCGCCCGCCCGCGATGGTGCCGGCGTAACCGCGGAAACTGTGATCCGGGCGATTGACCCATTGCACCGGCAGCGCGAAGGCCGCATCTTCGCGCCGCTCGACCTGCACGGTTTCCAGGTATTCCAGCAACGGCTTGTCGGTGTACCACGGCGTGTTGGACGAATGCGTCACCAGGTTGTCGGCATTGATCGCGGACACGGGCACCGCGTCCGCATGTTCGATGCCAAGATCGTGCGCAAGCTTCACGCACTCCAGTTCGATGGCGTGGTAACGCGCATGGTTGTATTCGATCAGGTCCAGCTTGTTGACCGCGAACAGCACCCGCCGCAGGCCGAACATCGCCAGGATCGCGGTATGCCGGCGTGTCTGGGTCTGCACGCCGGCGCGCGCGTCCACCAGTATCACACCGAGTTCCGCGCTGGACGCACCGCTGGCCATGTTGCGGGTGTACTGCGCGTGGCCGGGGCAATCGGCGACGATGAAGGCGCGCTTGTCGGTGCCGAAGTAACGCCAGGCGACGTCGATGGTGATGCCTTGCTCGCGCTCGGCCTCGAGGCCGTCCAGCAGCAGCGCGTAGTCCGGCGCACCGCCGCAGGTGCCGTGTTTCTTGCTGTCGCGGATCATCTGCGCGAGACGATCCTCGGGCACCATGCCGGCCTCGGCCAGCAGGCGACCGAGCAACGTGCTCTTGCCGTCGTCGACGCTGCCGCACATCGCGAAACGCAGGGTGTCGCGGTTTTCCAGCGCGGCCAGGCGCGCGGCGAGTTCGTCCGCCGTCACCGCCGCGTCATCGCGTTCGTCAGAAGTAGCCTTCACGCTTCTTGCGCTCCATGGAATCGGAGGGATCCAGATCGATGATGCGGCCGGCGCGTTCGGATTGCCGCGTATCCAGCATCTCGCCGATGATCGCGTCGAGGTCGGCGGCATCGGATTCGACCGCCGCGGTCAGCGGCCAGCAACCGAGGGTGCGGAAGCGCACCATCTTCGCGACCAGTTGTTCGCCCGGCTCCATCGGCACGCGATCGTCATCGCGCACCAGCAGCGCACCGTTGCGCACGAAGGTCGTGCGTTCCTCGGCGAAATACAGCGGCACCACCTCGATGCCCTCGCGGCGGATGTACAGCCAGACGTCGAGTTCGGTCCAGTCGGAAAGCGGGAACACGCGCAGGGTTTCGTCCTGGTCGAGCCGCGTGTTGAACAGGCTCCAGGGTTCCGGACGCTGCTTGCGCGGCTCCCAGCGCTGGCCGACGCCACGCAGCGAGAACACGCGCTCCTTGGCACGCGCGGGATCCTCGTCGCGGCGCGCGCCGCCGATCGCGGCGTCGAAACCGTAATCGGACAGGGCCTGGCGCAAGGCCAGCGTTTTCATGACATGGGTATGCTTGGATGCGGCGCCGACCGGATCGGTGCCCTGGCGCACGCCTTCCTGGTTGATGTATTCGATCAGCTCGACGCCGGTTTCGCTCGCGACGCGATCGCGGAACTCGATCATCTCGCGGAACTTCCAGGTCGTGTTGACGTGCAGCATCGGCAGCGGCGGCTTGGCCGGATAAAACGCCTTCAGCAGCAGGTGCAACAGCACCGATGAGTCCTTGCCGATCGAATACAGCAGCACGGGCTTGCTGCACTCGGCCACTGTCTCGCGCAGGATGCGGATGGACTCGGCCTCGAGCCGGTCGAGATGGGTGTGCAGCCGGGTGACGCTCATGTTCTGGAACTCCGGGTTTCCTGAAGGCAACGCGTGGCGGCGTAACCGAGCGGCAAGGATAACGGAATCACCCGCTGCTTAGCGACGCTGCCGCTGCATGCCCGCTTCTATACTCCCGTGCCATGTCCGTGATCGATTCCCCGTCCACCGTCGATGCCCGCGCCAGCGCACGGCTGGCGTTCGCACGCGCCGCCAGCGGAGCTCCGCAAGCCTCGCTCGCGGCGGCCTCCGAGGATGCCAGCGCGCGCAGTTACTGGCGTGTCTCGGGTGCGAAGGAAAGCGCCATCGTGATGGATGCGCCGCCCGGTTCAGGCAGCCTCGATGCATGGCTGGACATGGATGCGCGCTTGCGCAGCGCCGGCCTGAACGCACCGGAAGTGCTGGCCGCGGACCTCGATCGGGGCTTCCTGCTGCTCTCCGATCTCGGCACCCGCCCCTACCTGGCCGAATTGAACGACACGACCGCCGACGCGTTGTACGCCGACGCACTCGACGCTCTGCTGACCATGCAGACGCGCGTCGATCCGCAGGGCCTGCCGCGTTACGACGAGCCATTCCTGGTCCGCGAACTGGAACTGATGCCGACCTGGTTCCTCGAACGCCATCTCGGCGCTTCCGTCGATTGCGGCGAATGGGACGTCATCGAAGTCGCATTCCGCCTGCTGGTCGACAACGTGCTCGCGCAACCACAGGTGTTCGTGCATCGCGACTTCCACAGCCGCAACCTGATGTACGTGCCCGGACACAACCCCGGCATCATCGATCTGCAGGACGCGGTGCTGGGACCGGTCACGTACGATGTCGTGTCGCTGCTGCGCGACTGTTACATCACATGGGACGAAGCGCGCGTGCGTGCGTGGGCCGAGACGCACCGCCAGCGTCTTGTCGAAGCCGGCGGCCTCGATCGCCAGGTCGATGCGGCCCGCTGGCAGCGCTGGTTCGACCTGACCGGCCTGCAACGCCACATCAAGGTACTCGGCATCTTCTGCCGGCTCTGGTACCGCGACGGCAAGCGTGGTTACCTGACCGATCTGCCGCGCGTGTGGCATTACGTCCGCAGCATGGCGTCGCGTTATCCCGAATTGCACGATTTCATTGCGCTGCTGGAACGCCGTGTCGGCGAACGTGACCTGGCGGAACCCGCTGCATGAAAGCCCTGTTGCTTGCTGCCGGACGCGGCGAGCGCATGCGCCCGCTCACCGACGCCACTCCCAAACCGCTGCTGCAAGCCGGCGGCAAGCGCCTGATCGAATGGCATCTGGAAAGGCTTGCGGCCGGAGGCGTGCGCGAAGTCGTCATCAACATCGCACATCTGGCGGAACAATTCCCGGCGGCGCTGGGCGACGGTTCGCGTTACGGTGTGCACATCGAATACAGCCGCGAAGGCGACGTTCCGCTCGAAACCGGCGGCGGCATCTTGCATGCGCTGCCGTTGCTGGGCACGAAACCGTTTCTCGCGATCAACGCCGACACTTTCACCGATTTCGACTTCGCAAAGTTGTCGAACCCGCCGCGCGGCGGCGCGGAACTGGTGCTGGTCGACAATCCGCCGCAACACCGGCAAGGCGATTTCGGCATCGATGCGGACGGTGGGTTGCTGCCGCACGCCGACTCACCGGGTGCCACGCACGCGCTGACCTTCGCGGGGATCGGCGTTTATCGATCCGAAATTCTGGACGGGTGGCAAACGATTGTCGGCGACTCGGACGACGCTCGCGCCACGCCGCCGCGTTTCTCCCTTGCTCCGCTGCTGCGCGCCGCAGTCGCGCGCGGAACAATTACTTGGCAGCATCACCGCGGATTCTGGACCGACGTCGGCACGCCGCAAAGGCTCGCGCAACTCGACGCAGGCCTCCGCGGCAGCATGCCGTGATCCACATGCGCGCATAATGGCGGACGTGCAGACGAACCGCGCCAGCCGGAGTGAAAATTCATGAGCGCCGCATCATGGCTCGATGTCGGGGTGGCAGTGTGCGCCCTCGTCGCGCTGCTGTTGATCGCCCGCGGCGTGCATCACGTGGGCCGCCGGCGCGTATGGCGCGGCAGCGTTGTCGGCCTGGGCGGCCTCGTGATCGGGTGCCTTGCGGTCATCGCTTTGCTGATCGGCATCAATTTGCTTACTTACGCGCGTTTCACCTTCGAACAGCCAGTCGCGACCATCAGTTTCCGGGCACTCTCGCCACAGCGTTATACCGTGACGCTGGTGCGCCATGATGGTGGCACCGTGCAGGCGACGCTGACCGGCGACGAATGGGAACTCGACGCGCGCATCATCAAGTGGAAAGGCGTCGCAACCGTCATCGGATTCGAGCCGCTGTACCGCCTGCAGCGCCTGAGCGGTCGTTATGCCAGCATCCATGACACGCTGACACGGCCGCCCAGCGCGATTTCACTGGCGCGGGACCCCGGCTTGAGCCTTTGGCAGATTGCCCATCGCGAAGCGCGCTGGTTGCCGTTCGTCGATGCAAGCTACGGCACGGCCACCTATCTGCCGATGGGCGATGGCGCCAGCTACGAGGTCAGCCTGAGCACCACCGGGTTGCTTGCACGGCCCGCCAACGCCGCAGCCGCGCGTGCGGTGCGCGATTGGGAGTGACCGGCGGAAGACCGCCGCGATTCACTTGCCCAGCAATTCCCGCAGAAACGGAATGGTGATGCGCCGCTGTGCGGCCAGCGAGGCGCGATCGACGCGTTGCAGCAACGCGACCAGCGAGGCCGGATCGCGCGGCTGGCGCGCGAGCCACCAATCCAGTACCTCGTCATCGAGGCGCAACCCGAGACGACCGGCCAGAACACGCAACATCGCCCGGCGGCCGGCATCGTCGAGCGGACGCAATGCGTGTTGTGTACACATCGCGAGCCGCGACACCAGATCCGGCAGGCCGATGCCAATCTCGGCGGGCGGCGCGCAAGCGGCAAACAACATGCCGGCGTCGGTGCTTTTCGCGCGATTGTAGAGATCGAACAGCGCGCGCTCGGCCTCGCGGTCTCCGGCAATCACTTGCACGTCGTCGATCGCAAGCAATCCCCGCGTATCGATGCCCGCGATTGCCTCGTTGCGCGGCGCGGGAAGTCGTGCGAGCGACACGTAACGTGCATCGCGATGCGATTCGATCGCGGCACGGCACGCGGCTATCAGCAGGTGGCTCTTGCCGGTGCCGGATGCGCCGTGCAGGTACGACCAGCCCTTGCCGCCTTCGACAAGGTCGATGACACCCTGCAACGCGGTCACGTTGGCACCCGGCCAGAACGCATCGAGCCGCTGGTGCGGCGGCCAGCGCAGGTCGAGCGGAATTTGCCGAGTCATGGCGTCGCCGGAGGCTCCCCGTCCCCGGGCAGCGGATGCGCTTCGGGCTCGACCGGATCACCTTCGGCCGAAACGCTGGTGGGGTGCTCGTGACCGGCATACAACGGACTCGCCTCGTAGCGGTCGCGCAGGAAACGCAGCAGCACCATCGCAATGGAAGCCATCGGCAGCGCCAGCAGGACGCCAATGAAACCGAACAATTCGCCGAACGCCAGCACCGCGAAGATCACCGCCACCGGATGCAGCCCGATGCGATCGCCGACAAGTTTGGGAACCAGGATGTAACTCTCCAGTACCGAGCCAATCCCGAACACCACCAGCACCAGCACCAGATGGAAGACGTCGTGGAACTGCACCAGTGCCGCGATGATGCTGGCGACGATGCCGATGATGAAACCCAGATACGGCACGAAACTGACCAGGCCCGCGATCATGCCGATCAGGGGTCCAACGCCGAGGCCGACCAGTTTCAACGCGACCGCGTAGTAGATCGCCAGACCCAGCATCACCAGCAACTGGCCGCGCACGAAGGCACCGAGCACGCTGTCTGTATCACGCGCGAGGCGGCGGATCGTGTCCTGCGCATCGCGCGGAAGCAACGCATCGACGTGTGCGACCAACCTGTCCCAGTCACGCAGCAGGTAGAACGTCACCACTGGCACCAGCACCACCGAGACAACCCAACCGATCAGCGCCAGCCCCGAGCGCGTCGCATACCCAAGCAACGTGGCGGCAAGGCCGCCGACCGTGCCGATGTGTTCGCGTATCCGGGCGATCAGGGTGGCCGCATCGAATTCGCTGGCGGAGATGTGCAGCTTCTGTTCCAGCCACGGAATGGCGTCGTGCGTGAACCAAGCCGCATACGCGGGCAATGCGGCGATCAGGCGCGCGACCTGACGCTGGACCAGCGGCACCAGCAGCAAGAGCGCCAGCGCCACGATCAGCAGCATGACCAGGAACACGATGCTGGCAGCGAGTCCGCGCCCGAGATGCAAGCGCTCAAGTCGATCCACCAGCGGGTCGCCGAGGTAGGCGAACACGCCCGCCAGCATGAAAGGCATCAGGACCGGCGACAGCAGCCACACCAGCCAGCCGGTCACGCCGATGATGATCAACCACTGCCAGCGCTGCGCGTTGTTCATCCGGAAGCTCCCCTGCCTTTCAGTTCGCGCCGCGCCAGGCGACCCCAGCGCAACACATAATCCAGCCCGCTGGCGACGGTGAGCGTGGCAACGATCCATGCGGGAACCACTGTCCGTGCGTGCCAACCGAAGGCATGATCGGCCAGCACCCAGAGCACGAAGCCGATCTGCGCAACCGTGTTGGTTTTCGAGAGCCAGCTGGGATGCGCCTCGAAATTGCGCAGTACGCGATGCCAGGCCAGCGCACCCAGTGCAATGACTGCGTCGCGTGACACCACCAGCGCGACCAGCCAGCGCGGGGCCTCGTGCAGCCATGCGAGTGCCAGCATGCAACCCACCAGCATCAGCTTGTCGGCAACGGGGTCGAGGATCGAACCCAGTCGGCTCTGCCAGTGATAATGCCGAGCAAGGTACCCGTCGACGCCGTCCGACACGCCGGCAACGATCGCGACCACGAGCGCAGCCGCATACTTTTCCTGCACGATCGCGATGATCAGCGGTGCGACCAGTGCAATGCGCAGCACGGATATCAGGTTGGGCAGATGCCGCAACGGTCCGTCGCGTGCAGCTTTTCCCGCGGGTATTCGTCCGCTCACGGGAGCGCCACGCTCAGGGCGTCCAGTGCAGTGACGCGTCGGCCCCGGGGTGAGCTTCGGCGGCCTGCGCCAGATGGCCGTTCGGGGTTTCCAGCGCCGCCAGCACCGTCGCCAACGGCGCACTGTAGCCGAGCTGCAGCAGCACGCCGTCGTTCTGCGCCGCCACGGGCACCACATCGTGCAGCTGCGGATCGCCGCGCAACATCGACAGCAGGCTGGCAAACGCGTGGCTGTTGCGGATGCCGTCGATCCAGATCGTGCCGGTGCCGCCGCTGGCGGCCGGAGTCGATCCACCGGCGGCAACGCCGGCCGATGTCGCCGCAGCCGGGGTTGTGCCGGCCACGCCACTGGAACCGCCTGCGCCGCTCTGGGCGACCAGGCTCTGTATCGCGCCGGGATCGAAATCCACCTGCAACTCCAGGCCGCCGCCGGAAGCCGCGCGCCGGTAGTGGTAGCCACGCACGTAGCCCGACGCGTTCGATACTGTGTCGGCGCCCGGCGCGAACCCCGGCGCGGCCTGCTGCAGCACGAGTTTCAATGCGGCGGCTATCGCGTCACTACGCTGGGCATCGCTGGTGCCGGCGACCGGCACCGTGACCGAGTACGGACTCGCTGCATCCGCCGGTGCGTACGCCGTGCCCGCGCCCGGCACGGCCTGGCTCAAGGCTACGCCCGCCGCACCCAGTGCGCACAGCAAGAACATGCAAGCTCGAATCATGGCCACGCACCTCCGGGCGATTGACACCAAGTCTGCCCAATCATGGCGTCAGCGTCTATCATTGCCGATCCAGACAGCCACTGGCGTGCATCGCCCGAACCTGCCGTGACTTCCGACGAAGCCCTTTCATACCGCGCCGCCGGCGTGGACATCGACGCCGGCAATGCGGTGGTCGAGCGCATCAAGCCGCTGGTCGCGAAGACCTTCCGCCCCGAGGTGATGGGCGGCCTCGGCGGGTTCGGCGCACTTTTCAACCTTGCCGGCAAGTTTCGCGAGCCGGTGCTGGTATCCGGTACCGACGGCGTGGGCACCAAATTGAAACTGGCCCAGCAACTGGACCGCCATGACACCATCGGGATCGATTTGGTCGGGATGTGCGTCAACGACGTGCTCGTGCAGGGCGCCGAGCCGCTGTTCTTCCTCGACTATTTCGCGACCGGCAAGCTCGACGTCGACACCACGGTGGCTGTGGTGGGCGGTATCGCAAAGGGCTGCGAACTGGCCGGCTGCGCGCTGATCGGCGGCGAGACCGCCGAGATGCCGGACATGTATCCGCCGGGCGAATACGACCTCGCAGGCTTCAACGTCGGTGCGGTCGAAAAGTCGGCGATCATCGACGGCAGCGCGATCCGGGCAGGCGACGTTATCCTCGGTATTGCGTCGAGCGGTCCGCACTCCAACGGCTACTCGTTGATCCGCAAGATCGTCGAACGTGCCGGCAGCCCCTTCGACACGCGCCTGGGTGACATGAGCCTGGCCGACGCCTTGATGGCGCCGACCACCATCTACGTGAAATCGGTCCTTGCGTTGCTGAGCACGCATCCGGGCATGATCCACGGCATGGCCCACATCACCGGTGGCGGCTTGCTGGAAAACATCGTCCGCGTGGTGCCGGACGGGCTCGGTCTCGCGATCGACAGCTCGACCTGGAGCATGCCCGCCGTGTTCGAATGGCTGCAACGCGAAGGCAAGGTACCGCGCGAGGAAATGTGGCGCACCTTCAATTGCGGGGTCGGCTTCACCCTGATCCTGGCGCCGGGCGACGTGGCCCCCGCGCGCAACGCACTCGCGCAATCCGGTCTCACCGGCTGGACAATCGGCGAGGTCGTCGCCGCGGCCGGCGACCAGCGCGTCCACATCGCATGACCCTGCCCGTCGCGGTCCTCGTTTCCGGCCGGGGCAGCAATCTCGCGGCACTGATCGACGCGCGCGCGGCCGGCACACTACCGGTTGAATTCACCCTGGTCGCCAGCGACAAGACCGATGCGCCTGCCCTGCGCAACGCGGAAGTGCACGGCATCCCCACGCTCGCCCTCGACCCGAAAAGCTTCGCCTCGCGTCGAGCATTCGATGAGGCGCTGTTTGCGAATGTCGCTTCCAGCGGCGCGCAACTGGTGGTGCTGGCCGGGTACATGCGCATCATCGATGCCGCGGTCACCGCCGCGTGGACGAGCCGGATGATCAACATCCACCCTTCCCTGCTGCCCAAATATCGCGGCCTGCACACGCATCGGCGCGTGCTGAAGGCTGGTGATGCCGAACATGGCGCAAGCGTGCATTTCGTGAGCGCCGAACTGGACGGCGGTCCGGTGATCGCACAGACTCGCATCGACGTGCGTGATGGCGACACCGAGGAGTTGCTGGCCACTCGCCTGCTGCCGCGCGAACATCGCTTGCTGGTCGCATGCGTGGATGCGATCGCCCGTGGCATGGTGCGTGAACTCGACGGCAAGGTCTTATTCCGCGACCGCCCGATCGCGACGCCACTGCAACTCGATCAAGCCGGTCACCTGGCGGCCGCGTGAGCCTGCGTTCAGCCTCGCCGCGTCAGGCTTCACGCCATGATCCGTTGCTACGTTCGAACACCATGCAACCCTTGCGCAAATTTTGTTTCGTCCTCGCCGTCACCCTTTCCGTCGCATGCGGCACGGCCTTGGCCGCACCGCCGGTACCCGCCTTCACGGCGCACTACCGGTTGTTGCGCGGCGGCTCGCAAATCGGCACCGCGACCGTAACCCTCGCAAAGACGGGCGTCGACACCTGGACCTACACCACGCAAAGCCGCGGCACCTCGGGGCTCGCCTCCCTGCTGGGCGCCAGCGTCGACGAACGCTCGACCTTCCGGTGGGTCGGCAACCTGCCACAGGGGATCAGCTACGACTACTCCATGAAAACCGCGATCAAGCAGAAGCGTCGCGATGTGCGTTTCGACTGGACGCACCACGTGATCACCGTGGGCGACAAGGGCACGTTCCGGTTCCCGACCCAACCCGGTGCGCTGGAACGCCACACCGTGCCGCTGGCATTGGCGGCGGGACTCGCGGCGGGAAAGACCAGCTTCACGCTGCCCGTCGCGGTGCGCAACCGTATCGAAATGCAGCATTACGTCACGCACGGCAAACAAAACGTAAGCGTTCCAGCCGGCACGTTCGATGCGACACCTGTCGTGCGCACCGATGGCGGCGATGCCCTCGAAGCCTTGTTCGAGCCAAGCAAACTGCCGGTACCGGTCAAGATCGAACAAAGCGGCAAGGACGATTTCTCGCTGGAACTCGAAAGCTGGTCAGCACAATGACCTGATTTCGCTTGTTTTTCCGTGAGAACGATCGTACCGGTTGATCGCCATCCTTGCGCAAGCTGGGATCCGGTTCTGTGCAAGAATGCAACGCCTCTGCTTGGGTTCCGCTTGCCTCAACGGCGAGAGGGGAAAGTCCCGGGTGTCAATTCGGCAGCCGCCGGATCTGCGCGCCGAGCCCGCCGAGTTTTTCCTCGATGTTCTCGTAACCGCGGTCAATGTGGTAGATGCGATCGACGACGGTGTCCCCGTCGGCCACCAAGCCCGCCAGCACCAGTGAAGCGGATGCACGCAGATCGGTCGCCATCAATTCCGCGCCGGACATCTGCGGCACGCCACGCACGATCGCCGTATTGCCCTCGACCTTGATGTCGGCGCCGAGGCGATGCAGTTCCTGCACGTGCATGAAGCGGTTCTCGAACACGGTTTCCGTGATTACGCCGGTGCCCTCGGCCACGCAGTTGAGCGCAGTGAACTGGGCCTGCATGTCGGTCGGGAAAGCCGGATAGGGAGCGGTGGTGACGTCGACGGCACGTGGACGGTGGCCACGCATGTCCAGTTCGATCGCGTCTTCCTCACAATTGATGTGTGCGCCGGCATCCTCGAGTTTCGACAGCACCGACTTCAGCAGGTCGGGACGGGTGTGCTTGGCGCGCACGCGCCCGCCCGTGATCGCGCCGGCGACGAGGAAGGTGCCGGTCTCGATGCGGTCGGGCAAGACGTTGTAATCGGCACCGTGCAAACGCTCGACGCCATCGATCACGAGTTCGGTAGTGCCGATGCCGCCGATCTTCGCGCCCATCGCGTTGAGGCAGTCGGCGAGGTCGCACACCTCGGGTTCCTCGGCAGCGTTTTCGATGATGGTGGTACCACTGGCCAGCACCGCCGCCATCATGATGTTTTCGGTGCCGGTTACCGTGACCATGTCCATCACCACGCGCGCACCCTTCAGGCGTTTCGCACGCGCCTTGATGTAGCCGTTCTCGACGGCGATGTCCGCGCCCAGCGCGCGCAGACCCTTGATGTGCTGGTCGACCGGCCGTGATCCGATAGCGCAGCCGCCCGGCAACGACACCTCGGCCTGGCCGTACTTGGCGATCAGAGGGCCCAGCACCACGATCGACGCACGCATGGTCTTGACCAGCTCGTAGGGCGCGAAGAAACGGTGGGTTGGACGCGGATCGACCCGGATCCGCATGTGCTCGTCCACCACCAGCTCCGCACCCATCTGCCCGAGCAGTTCCATGGTGGTGGTGACGTCGTGAAGGTGCGGCACATTGCCGATGGTGACCGGCTCGTCCGCCAGCAGGCAGGCCGCCAGGATCGGCAGGACCGCATTCTTGGCACCGGAAATCCACACGTCACCGTTGAGCGGTTTGCCGCCCGAAATCACGATTCTGGCCATCAGCCTGCTTCCGCCAGTGTCAACGTTCGCAGCGAAAGCGCGTGAACTTCCCGGCCCATGCGATCACCCAGCACCGCATAGACCATGCGGTGGCGCGCAAGGGTGGGCTGATCGACGAAGGCATCAGCCACGATGAGGGCCTGGAAATGCACGTCGTCAGGGCTGTCGACGTCGACGCGGGCGCCGGGAAATGCTTCTTCCAGCAGGGATTTCAACTCGCGGGATTGCATGAACCGCTCTCTAACGAAGGGCAGGCGACGTGACCTTTCTCACATTCCGGAATGCGGGAAAGGACCAAGCGCGGCCTGTAGAATGCCAGTCGGCGATGTTACTGGAAATCGCGTGATGGCAGAACGCCGGTACAGGAGTACACAATCATGAACGCGCGCACCGCTGAATATCCCGCCGCAACGTTTCCCGGTCGTGACCGCGCTGCCTTGGTGGCCAGCGCGCGCAAGGTCATCGGCATCGAGGCCCGCGGCATCGAAGATCTCGCATCACGCATCGACGGGGATTTCAGCAAGGCCTGTCAGTTGATTCTGGCCAGCTCGGGCCGCGTGGTGGTATCCGGAATGGGCAAGTCCGGGCACATCGCGCGCAAGACCGCGGCCACCCTCGCCTCCACCGGCACCCCGGCGTTCTTCGTGCATCCGGGCGAGGCCAGCCATGGCGACATCGGGATGATCACCCGGCACGATATCGTGCTGCTGCTTTCCAATTCCGGCGAAACCGAGGAAATCCTCACCATCGTCCCGTTCCTCAAACGCCAAGGCAATGCACTGATCGCGATGACCGGCAACCCGGGGTCATCGTTGGCGCGCGATGCCGACGCCCACCTCGACGCCAGCGTTTCCATCGAAGCCTGCCCGCTCGGACTTGCGCCCACGGCGAGCACGACTGCGGCGTTGGTGTTGGGTGATGCCCTGGCCGTCGCGCTGCTGGAGGCGCGCGGCTTCACTGCCGACGACTTCGCGCGCTCGCACCCAGCGGGTGCGCTGGGGCGCCGGTTGCTCAAGATCTCTGACGTCATGCACACAGGCGCCGCAATTCCATCCGTGGAGGGGGATGCCACCCTCACCGAAGCGCTGATGGAAATGTCGCGCAAGGGCCTTGGCATGACAGCCATCGTCGATGCGGATGGCCTGCTGCTGGGCGTGTTCACCGATGGCGACCTGCGTCGCAGCCTCGACGACCACGAAGTCGATCTGCGCTCGACCCCGGTCAGCCGGGCCATGAGTCGTAATCCCAAGACGATCGGACCGGACAAGCTGGCCGCCGAAGCAGCGCAGCTGATGGAAGCGCACAAGATCCATGCGCTGCTGGTCGTGGATCAGGACCGCCGCGTGGTGGGCGCACTGAATATCCATGACCTGTTGCGCGCGCGGGTAGTCTGACTGAAACCGTCTGAACGTGCTGCAGCGGTCAGCTTGCGCGCCAGCGATGCCCGGACTGCTCGTGTACTGGCGTGTACACTCCGATTACTGCGCTCCGGCGATGTGCAATCCGCCATCGCTCGCAATGGGCCTCAACCCGATCTCTCGGACCACCGACCTCGCATTCATGAGTTCACTTATCGACATCCCGCAAGACGTCGTTGCCCGTGCAGCGAAGATCAAGCTGGTAGCCTTCGACGTGGATGGCACCCTGACCGACGGCCGCCTGTGGATGACCGAGGACGGGCGCGAGATCAAGGCATTCCACGTGCACGACGGGCTCGGCATCAAGCGGCTGCGCGAGCGCGGTGTCGAAATCGCGCTGATCAGCGCACGCATCAGCCACGCGGTCGAATTGCGCGCCGAACAACTCGGCATCGATCACGTCTATCAAGGCAAGACCGACAAGCTGGGCTGCCTGCAGGACATCCTGCGTGCGACCGGCTTGAACGCCCAGCATGCCTGCTACGTCGGCGATGATCTGCCCGACTTGCCTGCGATGCAGATCTGCGGGCTTGCCATCGCGGTCGCCGATGCGCGTCCGGAAGTCGCCGCCACGGCGCATTGGCAGACAGCCACGGCAGGCGGCCGCGGCGCCGCGCGCGAGGTGTGCGATTTCATTGTCGCGGCGCTGCCGCCGGAACAAGATCCGGCATGAAGGATCGCCGCACCCTTACGTGGCTTATCGCGCTGGCCGTCGCGGCGGCGACAACGCAATTGCTGGTCTGGTGGTTCAGGCCACCGCCAAAACCGGTCGCGATCGTCGGGCCGCCACGATCGAGTTACGAACTCACCAATTTCACGTTGCACGCATTCGGGCAGGACGGCAAGCTCGCTTTCACGATGACCGCACCCCATCTGGCACGCCGCGAAGGCAACGATTCGCTGTACGTGAACGCGCCCAGATACTTTTTCGTCGCCAGTGACGGCTCCGACTGGGATGGCACCTCGCAATACGCGTGGATCAGTTCCGACAACAACCTGGTCAAGCTGATCGGCAAGGTCGACATGCGCCGGCCGCCCACCAAGACCGTTTCGGAGGCCGAGATCCACACTGCCGACGCTACCGTGTGGACCCAGGACAAGCGCATGGCCACCGCCGCCCCGAGCGTGATTCAGGAGCCCGGCTCTATACTGCGCGGCGTCGGCATGAAGGCCGACTTCAATACCCGAACCCTGGAGTTGCTCTCCGATGTCCACGGCACCCTCAAACCGCACACGCGCGCGAATTGATGTTTTGATTTTGTTCGTCGCAGCGCTGGGCGCGTGCGGCCTCGCGCAGGCAAGGCAATCGGACAAGAACCAGCCGATCAACATCAACGCCAACGCGTTCTCCGGCAGCCAGGACAGCGGAAAGATCGTCTTCACCGGCAGCGTGATCCTCGATCAAGGCACGTTCCATGCAGACGGCGGCCAAGCCACCGGCTACACCGATCCCAACGACACCAGCCAATGGCAGCGCGTGGTGCTGACCGGTAACCCTGCGCATTTCCAGCAGACCCAGGACAGCGGAACCCTCGTGCATGGCCAGGCCAGCACCATTGACTACAAGGTGTCCGAGAACACCGTGATCCTGACCGGGAATGCCGAGGTCGTGCAACAAGGTCGTGGCGAATTTCACGGAGACAGGCTCGTGTACAACACCGACACCGGCGAAATCGCCGGCACACCCGCCGCTGGAGGACGCGTGCATATAACCCTGCAGCCGCGCACGAAACCTGCGCCTGCCAAGTCCGCAACCCCAAAGCCCGCGACCGGCGGCACGGCGGCGGCAACCCCCGCATCCCCAGGCAGCGCATCGACGTCTATCGCAAAACCGATGCAGGCGCCCCAGATGCCCGCCCCTGCATCGTCCTCCGGAACGCACTGATCCATGTTGTCCGCGCAGGGGCTGCAAAAAAGCTTCCGCTCCCGGCAAGTGGTGCAGGATTTCGGGTTTGAAATCCGCCAAGGCGAGATCGTTGGCCTGCTGGGCCCCAACGGTGCCGGCAAGACCACCTGCTTTTACATGGTGGTCGGCCTGATCGAGCCCGACGGCGGTCGGATCACCCTGGACGGCGAGGACATCACCGGCCTGCCCATGCACCAGCGTGCGCGCAAGGGTATCGGCTACCTGCCCCAGGAGGCTTCGGTATTCCGGCGCCTGTCGGTCGCGGACAACGTCATGGCCGTGCTGGAGTTGCGCAGCGACCTGGCCGCCGACGCGCGCCAGCGCGAACTCGATGCATTGCTCGACGAATTGAAGATCGCGCACATCGCGACCCAGAAAGGCATCAGTCTCTCCGGCGGCGAGCGGCGACGCGTCGAGATCGCACGTGCGCTGGCAGCCAATCCGCGGTTCATGCTCCTGGACGAGCCGTTCGCCGGCGTCGATCCCATTTCGGTGGGTGAAATCCAGCGCATCGTGCGACACCTGCGCGACCGCGGCATCGGCGTGCTGGTCACCGACCACAACGTGCGCGAGGCGCTCGGTATCTGCGAACACGCCTACATCCTCAACGAGGGCAAGGTCCTCGCGCGCGGCACGCCAGCCGAAATTCTCTCGCACAAGCAAGTACGCGAGGTTTACCTCGGGCACGAATTCAGGATGTAGCGTCGGACGCCGAAGGACCTGCTGCGCCGGGCAGCCTGAGCTGCAGGCAACCCGCGATCCCCCATGATCGACCCGCGATGGTTCTTCGGCGTCCGTGCATGCCTTAAAGCAAAAAACGTGCCGTTGCACTACCCATCGGCCCGACCGTGATATAGGATGCCAGCGACTGCCCTCGAATGTCGCCATGAAACCAGGCATCCAGCTTCGCCAGTCGCAACAACTGTCCCTGACGCCGCAATTGCAGCAGGCGATCAGACTCCTGCAGTTGTCCCAGATCGAATTGCAGGCCGAATTGCGTGAACTTGCTGAAGCCAATCCGCTGATCGACCTCGACGATCCGGAAACGGAAGAAGAGCAAGCCGAGACGGCTGCGTCCGACGACACCGAGGGTTCCGGCGACGATTCTCCCGCGGAGGCCGTCGACGACAGCGAATACTGGGACGAGAACTCGCCACAGGTCGTCGAATGGGCGCAATCCAGCCGCGGCTTTGACGACGACGACAATCCGGAGCCGCAGGATGCCGCGCCGGAGGGACTGCGCGACCACCTGCAATGGCAGGCGAACCTGAGTGGGTTTTCCGCACGCGAAGCCGCCATCGCAGGCGCCATCATCGATGCACTTGACGACGATGGTTACCTGCGCGAGGGACTTGAGCCTGTGCTGACCGCGCTGCATGCATTGGAACCGCCCATCGGCAAGAACGAAGCCGATGCCGTGCGTCGGCGCATCCAGCATTTCGAGCCGGTCGGCGTCGCCAGCGTCGATCTGGGCGATTGTCTGGGTGCCCAGATCGAACAGCTGGATCCCGCAACGGAAGGCCGCGAACTGGCCCGCGCGATCGTCGAGAGTGAACTCGACCTTCTGGCACGCCGCGATGTCGCCAAACTGTCCCACCGCTTCGGCGCTCCCGAGGACGAGGTCATCGCCGCAATGACGCTGGTCCGCGCGCTGGACCCGCGGCCCGGCTCGCGATTCGACCACGCCCGGACCGAATACATCGCACCGGATGCCTACGCCGTGAAGGTCGGCGGTCGCTGGCGCGTGTCGCTTTCGCCGGATTGCCAGCCGCGCATGGCCATCAACCAGCACTATTGCAGCCTGATCTCGCGAGCGCAGCGTAGTGACGCGGCATGGATGCGCGGACAACTGCAGGAGGCCCGCTGGCTGATGAAGAGCCTGGAAGCGCGCGCCGACACCTTGTCGAAAGTGGCGCAGGCCATCGTGCGCGCCCAGAGCGCGTTCCTCGACTTCGGGCCGGAAGCGATGAGGCCGCTGGTGATGCGCGAGCTTGCGGAGGAGCTCGGCATGCACGAATCCACCATCTCGCGCGTCACCACCCGCAAATACCTGCACACGCCGCGCGGCACCTTCGAATTCAAGCATTTCTTCTCGAGCAGCGTGGCCACCGAGGACGGCGGCAGCGCTTCGGCTACTGCAATCCAGGCCATGATCCGCAAACTTGTCAACGAGGAGAATCCTGCGAAACCGCTTTCCGACCAGACCCTGACCGCGGAACTGAACAAGCGTGGCATCCAGGTTGCGCGCCGCACCGTCGCGAAATATCGCGAGCAGATGCGCATTCCCAGTTCTAGCGAGCGACTGCGCGCGCGCTGACGCGAAATATCGTTGGTACCGGAAACGGAAAGTTCACGCGAATTGAGGCACGCTGCATTTCAGCGGTCATCCCTGACCGCAAAAGCGAAACCCGGCATCCATGCCGGACTTTTCACGAAAGCGTGCAACTTTCGATACCGTCCGCGATCTCAAGGAGTAAGTCCATCAAACACTTCACGACCGGCGTCTGATCAAGCGCCATGTCCGGAAACGATCCCGGACTTCCATCCCGACGTACAGGAGTCAACCATGCAAACTCAGGTCAGCGGTCACCAGATCGAAATCACACCGGCGCTGCGCGATTACGTCGATGCCCGCCGCGAGCGCCTGGCACGACGTTTCGACCACCTGACTTCGCTCAATGTCGTTCTGGAGGTGGAGAAAGACCACATGGTCAACCGCGCCGAAGGCACGCTCGCGGCCGCCGGCGCCGTGCTGCATGCGGATGCCGTGGAACAGGACATGTATGCGGCAATCGACGCTTTGTTCGACAAGCTCGACGCGCAAGTCCGCAAGCACAAGGACAAGCGGCGTTCGCATGGGCGCGAAGACATAAGGGATCTGGCGTAACCCGCAACATCGCGGGTATTCGCGGATGCTGGCAGAATGTCCCCGCCCGTCATGTCGATGGGCGGGGACGAAATGTGAACCGACTCAGCGCACGCGAACTATTCGAAAATACCCGTGAACGGCTGGCGTTGCGCTGGGTCGCGGGCCAGAGCGGCGCCGAGCGCGTCCTGCAGGCGGGCAGCCCGGGCCCGCGGCGGCCATCCGAAGTCGGCTACCTCAACATCATTTATCCCAACAAACTGCAGATCATCGGCGGCGAAGAACTCAACTACCTCGATGGACTTGATTCGCGGCAACGTTGGGAGACCGTGCAGAAAATCGTTGCCCAGCAACCGATTGCACTGATCATCACCAAGGACCAGGCCGTGCCGGCCGACCTGCGCGAGGCCGCCGAGGAAACCGATACCCCTTTGTGGGTCAGCGCACGCCGCGGCCACGATCTGCTGACCTTCCTGCAGTACAAGCTTGCGCGCGCGCTTGCGCCGCAAGTCACCTTGCACGGCGTGTTCATGGAAGTGCATTCGATCGGGGTGCTGATCACCGGCACGCCCGGCAGCGGCAAGAGCGAATTGGCGCTCGACCTGATCAGCCGCGGTCATCGGCTGGTGGCGGATGACGCACCGGAATTCACCCTTATCGCGCCCGACGTGATCGATGGCTCCTGTCCGGAAATCCTGCGCGACTTGCTGGAAGTGCGTGGCCTCGGCGTGCTCAACGTGCGCGAGATGTTCGGACACACCGCCGTCAAGCACACCAAGTACCTGCGCCTGATCGTGCACCTGCGACCTGCCGACGACGAACCCGAAGACGCCATGGTGCGGCTGACAGGCGACGTCGGCTCGCGCGAGGTCTTCGACGTGAAGGTTCCGCAGATTACGATTCCGGTCGCACCGGGCCGCAATCTCGCGGTGCTGGTCGAAGCCGCGGTGCGCAGCCACATGCTGAAGTCGCAGGGCATCGACCAGGCACGCATCTTCATGGACCGCCAGGCGGCGCGCCTGCAACGTCAACAGAGCTGATCGCCATGCACACCGACGACAATTCCCATGACCGAATCCGGGTAGTGGTGCTGACCGGCCTGTCGGGGGCCGGCAAGACCGTCGCGCTGCGGGCCTTCGAGGACCTGGGCTTCTACTGTGTCGACAATCTTCCGACCACCCTGTTGCCCTCGCTGTATCGCGCACTCACCGATGGCGGCCGCGGCTTGCCGCGGGGCATTGCAGTGGGCGTGGACGTGCGCAGCCGTGGTGACCTCGAACGCCTGCCTGAAGCCCTGTCGGGACTCGCCGAAGCCGGCGCAGACGCCGAACTGGTATTCCTGGAGTCCAGCGACGAGGTCCTGCTCAGGCGCTATGCCAGCACTCGTCGCCGCCATCCACTGTCCGAGGATGGCCTGTCCTTGGTCGATGCAATCTCCGAGGAACGCCGTCGTTTGCGCCCGTTACTGGCCATTGCCAACCGTTCGATCGATACCAGCGACAGCAACGTGCACCAGCTGCGCCGTCTGATCGCAACGGATTTCGGCGCGAGCGATGGTGGCCTGACCTTGATGTTCGAGTCGTTCGCGTACGGACGCGGCCTGCCCCCCGACAGCGATTTCGTGTTCGACGCACGTTGCCTGCCAAACCCCCACTGGGACTCCCGTTTGCGGCCGTTTTCCGGCAAGGACGCACCCGTGCGCGAGTTCCTCGACGGGCAGGGACTCGTAGTACAATACGCCGCTGACATCCGGCGGTTCCTGGATGCTTGGCTTCCGCGTTTCGAAAGCGAGGACAAGGGGTATGTGACTGTCGCCATCGGCTGTACCGGCGGCAGGCACCGCTCGGTTTACCTCGCCGAACGTCTTGCGGAACATTACCGCACCAGCCGGGACCAGGTCCTTACCTTCCACCGCGAACTCGAATAGCCGGGCGACAGCGTCTGGACCGAATCTTGCAGGCCAACGGCTACTTCCTTCCCGAAACCGACCATGACCACGGCTTCCGCACTCCAACACCCACCCGCTCCGGTGGCAGGCATCCTGCTGCTTACCCACGAGGATATCGGCCGCGCGCTGATCACCGCGGCCCAGCACGTGATGCCGCGCCTGCCCTGCCAGCTCGACAGCCTTGAAGTGGGCGCCCGGGATGATCCCTCGACGTTGCTGGCCTCCGCCGTGCGCGCAGCCCGGGCGCTCGATCACGGCAGTGGCGTGCTGGTGCTGTCGGACCTGTACGGTTCGACCCCCTGCAATATCGCCAACAAGCTCGCCGACTCGGGCGTACACGCGCGCTGCGTGTCGGGGCTCAATCTGCCGATGCTGCTGCGGGTACTCAATTACTCCGACAAGCCATTGGACGAGCTGGCCGAAGTCGCCGCCTGTGGCGGACGCGGCGGGATCTGCATCGACAAGGTGTAAGCCTCGCACGGGAATCCGCAACGCAAAACCGCCCGCCTGACCACCTGATTCACCCGTTTCCTTCCCGACACGCTCCGGGACCAGGTTCCCAATCCCGGCTTTTGGTAACGTAGCGGGATATCCCCAAGGCACCGGATCCCGATGGTCGAGAAGGAAATCGTTGTCAGCAACAAACTCGGGCTGCACGCGCGGGCATCCGCCAAGCTCGTGCAGCTGGTGCAAGACTTCAAATCCACCATCTGGCTGGTCAGCGCCGGCCGCGAGGTCAACGCAAAAAGCATCATGGGAGTGATGATGCTGGCTGCCGGCATCGGCACGCCGTTGACCCTGCGCGCCGAGGGTCCCGACGAAGCCGACGCGATCGACGCGGTCGCGGCCCTGTTCGAACGCAAATTCGACGAGGGCGCATGAGGCGCGTCTTCACCGGCAACACCGCTGCGCCGGGCATGGCGCTTGGACGAGTGCGTCTGGAGCGGCCGGCGCGCTTCAGCATCGACAACACGCCGCTACCGGACGAGGAAATCGAAAGCGAAGTCGCGCGCCTCGAACGCGCCTTTGCCACCGCCCGCGAGGACATGGCGGAATTGCGCCGCAAGCTGCATGGCGCACTGGCACGAGAGGTGGGCGAATTCATCGACGCGCACGCGCAATTGCTGGATGATCCGGAACTGATCGAGGGCCTGCGCGCGATGATACGCAAGGGCCATTACCGCGCCGCCGCCGCGCTGAAAGCGCAACGCGACCGGCTGGTCGCGGTTTTCGACGCCATGGACGACCCCTATCTGCGCAGTCGTGGCGAAGACGTCGAGCACGTGATCGCGCGCGTGCAGAGCGCGCTGGCGCGGCAGGCCAGCAGCGAGGAAAAGAAACTGGCGACGCGAGTCGGCGAAATCCTGGTCACCGAAAGCGTGGCTCCGGGCGAACTGGCCCACCTGGCCAGCCACGGCATTCTCGCGGTGGTCGCCGATTCCGGCAGTCCGTATTCGCACAGCGCGATCCTCGCGCGCAGCCTGCACCTGCCGATGCTGGTCAATGTCCGAGGCGTGCTTGAAGACCTGCGCGACGGTGATCTGGCCCTGGTCGACGGCGTGCGCGGGGAGGTCGTGGTACATCCGGCGGCGCAGGATCTCGCCCAATTCCGCAACTGGCAACGCGAGGCGCAGCGCGAAGGCCGCCGTCTGGCCCGGCTTGCAGGCGCCGAGACCCGCACGCGCGACGATCACAAGCTGCGCCTTTACGCCAACGCCGAACGCCCGGAAGACATCGAGCGCGCACGCAATCTGGGCGTTGCGGGCATCGGTCTGTATCGCACCGAATTCCTGTTCCTGGCCCACGACGGTTTGCCGAGCGAGGACGAGCAGTTCGCCAGCTACCGCGACGCGGTCCTCAGCGCCGGTGGCCTGCCGGTCACGATCCGCACCCTCGACCTGGGTGCCGACAAGGCCGACGCGGCGGGATTGACGATGGCATCGGAACCCAACCCGGCACTGGGTATACGCGGCGTTCGCCTGTCGCTGCGTCAACCGGACATATTCGTCTCGCAGCTACGTGCGATCCTGCGTGCTAGCTGCTATGGTCCGGTGCGCATCCTGGTGCCGATGGTCAGCGATGCCTCGGAGATGATCGACGTACGCGGCATGTTGGAGGAATGCGCGCGCGACTTGCGCACGGCCGGCCACGAAATTCCCGACCAGTTCGAACTGGGCGCGATGATCGAGGTGCCGGCGGCCGCGATCAACGTGCGGGCTCTGCTGGACGTCGCCGACTTCCTCGCAATCGGCAGCAACGATCTGACCCAGTATGTGTTGGCCGCCGACCGCAACAATGACCAACTGGGCAGGCTGTATCGTCCGGCGCATCCAGCGATATTGCGCTTGCTCGCCTGGGTAATCGGCCGCGCCAACCGCGCCGGCAAGCCGGTCTGCCTGTGCGGCGAAATCGCGGGCGATCCTGCCTTCGCGCCGCTGCTGCTTGCATTGGGTCTCGAGGATTTCAGCATGCTCCCGGACCGCATCCTTGCACAGCGCGATGCGCTATCGCGTTGCGATCGCAGGAGCTTGCGCGCACTGGCCCCGCGTCTGTTGCGTGCGCACGACAACGAAGAGATCTCGGCACTGCTCGGCGACGTGACTTCGGTCGGCTGATCCGTGGGCCGGGCCTGCGATTCAGGCACCGCATTTATCATCGTTCAACGCATCGACTTCAGGGAGACCGCCATGTCACGCCGATTGCTCTGTGCCACGCTCGCGACGCTTCTGGCCACCCCCACCGCATTCGCGGCCGACCATGCCAGCCTGACGATCTATCACGCCGACGGAGACGCCCTGTTCTCGGGCAACTCCCAAGGCAGCCTGAACGACGGGCATGCACTGGTGCACGAGCAGCGCCAGCTGGATATGCGGGCGGGCTCGCAGGAATTGCGCATCGGCGGCCTGCCCGCATCGCTCGACCCCGAAGCGATCGCGGTGGCATTCGGCTCCGGTCCCGGCGTGACCGTGCTGGGGCAGCGGGTGATGCTGGCCAATGCCGACGCCAATGGCACCCTGGATGGGGCAATCGGGCAATCCGTCGACGTGCTGACGCCGGGCCTGTCGACCGGCGTCGGCGGCGGCGGATTCCACGGTACGCTGATGGGCGCATCGGACAACGGCGTGCTCGTGCGCACTGCGGACGGCAAGGTGCATCTCGTGCACCAATATGCATCGGTGACGCTGCCCGTGGACGCGGTTTCGGGTGGCAGCTCGCTGCTGCTCGATGTCGATGCCAAAGCCGCGGGCGGCCGCGATGCCCAGTTGACCTACACGACGTCGGGACTCGGCTGGCGTGCGGCCTACAGCACCGAGTTGTCGGGTGGTAGCGCCTGCCGCATGCAATTCAAGTCCGAAGCCAGCATCGCCAACCGCAGCGGGCGCGACTACGCCGGCGCGAACATCAAATTGGTGGCTGGCCAGCCCAACCTAGGCGGCAGGATGCGCATGTACAGCTCGGCGGCGCCGGCACCGATGATGGCCGCCGAACGTGCGATGCCAAAGCAAGCCAGTCTGGGCGACTATCGCAGCTTCACGCTGCCCGGCGCCGTGAATCTTCCGAATCGCACGGTCACGTTGACGCCGCTGTATCCGGTGCAGGATCTATCCTGCCAGCGCGAGTACGTGATCGAAGACGGCGGCATGGGCTATCCGTCCAAGCCGAATACCAACGACTACGGCGCTCAGGATTACCAGGATCGACCGATCGCGAGCACGCTCGCATTCAACGCGCCCGACGCCCTGCCCGCCGGCACCCTGCGCGCATGGATGACCGATCGGGACGGCGTACCGGCCCTGCTGGGCGAAGGCGGCATCGCGGACACACCCAAAGGCCAGCGTGTTGCGGTGCAACTCGGGCAGAGCTTCGACCTGCGCGCGAGCCGTGAACGCACCGCCTTCCACGTCGACATCAAGGCGCACAGCATGGACGAGTCGTACAAGCTCACGCTGACCAATGGCGGCGACGTCGCGCGCACGGTAACGGTGCGCGAACATCCCGACCGCTGGCGCACTTGGCGCGTGACCTCCTCCAGCCTCAAGCCGTCAAAACAGACGCCGCAACTGCTGGAATTCAAAGTGCCGATTCCCGCACAGGGGCGTGCAACGCTCGATTACACCGTGCAGTACGACTGGACCGCACACGACTTGTGAGCACACACATGCTGGACATCATCGAACACGAGCACGGCATCCGCGAACTCCGACTGGCGCGACCACCGGTAAACGCCCTCGACCCCGCGCTGGTCGCGGCCTTGAAAGCGGCGATCGAAAGTGCCTCGAAAGACGGCGCTTCGGCATTGATCTTGTCCGGATCGCCCGGGCTGTTCTCGGCCGGCCTCGACATCCCCGCGTTGCTGCAGCTCGACCGCGACGCAATGCGCGTGTTCTGGAGCGATTTCTTCAGCGTATGCGCAGCACTGGCACGCTCGCCGATTCCGGTGGCCGCGGCGATTACCGGACACAGTCCGGCCGGTGGCGCGGTGCTGGCGATCTTTTGCGACTATCGCGTCATGGCGCGCGGCGAATTCAGGATCGGGCTCAACGAAGTGCAGGTCGGATTGACCGTGCCGGACTGCATCCAGGCTGCACTGCGCCGACTTGTCGGCCCGTACCGCGCCGAACGCCTCCTGGTTGCCGGTGCAATGCTGGATTCCGACGATGCACTCGCCGCAGGGCTGGTCGACGAGTTGACCGACGTCGACCACGTCGTAACCCGCACGCTCGCATGGATGGAACCGCTGCTGAAGCTACCGCGTCGCGCCATGCTGGCGACCCGCGCCTTGGCGCGTGCCGACCTTGCGCTCCTGTTCGACGATCCGGATGCGTTGCCGGTCGAGGCTTTTCTCGACGGATGGTTTGCCCCCGAAGCGCAGGCCACCTTGCACGCGCTGGTCGAACGCCTGCGCAAAAAGTGACGGTCGCTCCGGAGCGACCGTCGTGAAGAGTCAGGCATGACAGCAGCGACCGTGGCTATCGTCCAAAGTCCAGCAGCAGGGCGACCAGGATCGGCACACCCGCCAAAGCAGCGATCAGCGACGACCGCGCAAGCTAGTGTCCGCCGCCTGCAGCCGGGCCACGACGCGCTATGAATGGCGGCTTGGCCAGCCATACGACGGCGACCAACGCGATGAAAATGAATCCCAGGCCATCGAACAGGCGATTGAAGGAAATTTGAGTTGCCTGCTGGGTAATCACGCGGTTGATGCCGGCTGCATACTGTTGCAAATGGCCACCAGAGGCTGCAACGGCGTTCCTTACCTCGCTGCTGTATACGCTGACGCGGTCGACCAGGTTGGCGTGATTGACCACGCCGCCGCGGGTCCACAGGTAGGTGGTGATCGAGGCAGCGAAGCTGCCGGCGAGCGAGCGCAGGAACGTGGCCGTACCCGATCCGTCCGCGACCTCGCGCCCGGAAAGATCCGAAAGCAGGATGGTCAGGATCGGCATGAAAAACAGCGCGATGCCGAGTCCCTGGATCAACTGCACCATCGCCACGTGGTAAAAGTCGACATCGGTGGTGAAGCCGCCGCGCATGAAGCACGTCACCCCCATCACGACGAAAGAGAACGCGGCCAGCCAGCGCAGATCGAAGCGCGTCCCGTACTTGCCGATCCAGAAGGTCAGCAGTACCGGGAGGACGCCGATCGGCGCGGTCGCCAGTCCTGCCCAGACCGGCGTGTAATCAAGGGTATTTTGCAGCCACAGCGGCACCAGCAGGTTGATCGAGAAGAACGCGGCGTAAGCCAGCACCAGTGCCAGCGTGCCCGCCGAGAAGTTGCGGTGCCGGAACAATCGCAGATTGACGACGGGTTGGTCGTCGGTCAATTCCCAGATCAGGAACACCGTCAACGAGATCGCCGAGACGATCGCGAGCGTCACGATGGTATTGGACTGGAACCAGTCGAGCTGGTTGCCCTTGTCCAGCAGGATCTGCAGCGAACCCACGCCCAGGATCAGGGTGATCAGACCGATCCAGTCGATGCGCGGCTTGTCGATATCCTCGGGCCGGCCGCGCAGCTGCGTGGCCACCACCAGGGCGGCGAAGATGCCGATGGGGATGTTGATGAAGAAAATCCATTCCCACGAATAATCTCCGGTGATCCAGCCGCCCAAGACCGGGCCGGCGATCGGCGCGACCACCGTGACCATGGCCAGGATCGCGAGTGCCATGCCGCGCTTCGCGGCCGGATAGATCGATACCAGCAGGCTTTGCGTCAACGGGTACATCGGGCCGGCCATCGCGCCCTGGATCGCACGGAAGAGCACCAGCATTCCGAGGCTGGTCGAAAGACCGCACAGCAGCGAAAAAAGCGTGAACAGCAGCGTGGCCCAGACGAAGGTCTTCACTTCGCCGAACGTGCGCGCCAGAAAGCCGGTCAACGGCAATGCGATAGCGTTGGCGACCGTGAACGACGTGATCACCCAGACCGACTGGTCCTGGCTCGCGCCAAGATTGCCAGCGATGGTCGGCAGCGACACGTTGGCGATGGTGAGGTCCAGCACCTGCATGAAAGTCGCCAGCGACAGGCCGAGCGTCGCCAGCGGCAGGCTGGCCGGGCGAAATTCGCCGAATGACTGGTTTGCAGTGGCGGCAGTCGAAGCCATGGAAGCCTTGCGGGATTAGATGAAACCGTTGTTGCGGGAAGTCAGGAGGCCGCCGAGCTCTTTGCCATGGATGGCAGCTTCGAAGAACCTTCTGCTACTCATTGACCGGATGCCACGACCAGCGCGAACCAGTTGAACGATGCAGCGGCCCCGAACGCTGTCAGTGAACTGCGGCGCGCGTATCGGACGCGCCATCGTCGACACCGCTGTTGTCGCGAATGATCTTCGCGATCAACGCATCCACCCCGGCTCCATTGCGCGTGTACACGTCCGTGCTCAGGGCCGGATGTTGCGGCGGCTGCGTGGACAGCATGGGGCCAGACTGATTGTGCAGATTCACGCTGACATTCATCGACAGGCCGATGCGCAACGGGTGCTTGTCCAGCTCATCCGGATCCAGCGCGATGCGTACCGGCAGGCGTTGCACGATCTTGATCCAGTTGCCGGTGGCGTTCTGGGCGGGCAACAGCGAGAACGCGCTGCCCGTACCTACACCCAGGCCCTGGACATGGCCGTGGTAGGTCACGTCGCCACCGTACAGATCCGACGTCAGCGTCACGGGCTGGCCTATGCGCATGTCCTCCAACTGGGTCTCCTTGAAATTGGCATCCACCCAAACCTGATGCAGCGGCACCACCGCCATCAGCGGCGTGCCCGGTTGCACGCGCTGGCCCACCTGGACGCTGCGCTCGGCAACGTAGCCGGACACCGGCGCGACCAACGTAGTGCGCTGATCGTCGAGCCACGCGGCGCGCACCTTGGCCGCTGCCGCCTTGACGTCTGGATGCGAGGCGATTTTCGTGTCCGACACCAGCGCATTGGTGGTGGCAAACTGCGCCTGCGCCGCAGCCAATGCGCTTTCCGCGGTGGTCAGCGCGTCACGCGCATGCGAAAGTTCCTCGGTCGAAATCGCACCCGAGGCGGCCAGTCCCTTGCGGCGCTGGTAGTCAGCCTTGGCTTGCCGCACCGCCGCCTCGCGCGCAGCGACGTCGGCCTTGGAACTGTGCACCGTGCTGTACAGGCCGCGAACCTTGCGCACTGTCTGCGCCAACGCCGCTTCGGCTTGGGTCAAGGCGACATCGGCATTGGACGGATCGAGCTTGACCAGCACCTGGCCCTCACGCACGTAGTCGTTGTCCTCGGCGCCGATGCTGACCACCGTCCCCGGTACCTGCGGGGTGATCTGCACCACGTTGCCATTGACGTAGGCATCATCGGTACCTTCGTACCAACGATCGATGAAGAAGTAATACAGCGCCCAGCCGATCGCGACCACCACGATCGCGGCCACGAGACCACGCAGCAGCCAACGGCGCTTGCGCTGCCGCTGTGTCTTCTGTCGAGCGGCGGTATCTTCCTCGATAACCGGGTTGGGATTGATGGGGGAAGTCATCGATTTGCCTTGAATCCAGATGGGGTGTGGTGTGTGACGGCAAGCGGTGGCGCGTCGCTGGCGGGACGGAACCCGCCGCCGAGTACCTCGTTGAGGGAAGCCCACGCATTGCTGCGGCGGGTTTGCAGGGCCGCAAGCTGCTGTTCGGCGGTGATCAACTCCTGGCGCACGCTCAATGCTTCGAGGAAGTTCCCGACGCCGGCGCGATAACGCTGCATCGCGAGTCTGTAAGCCTCCTCGGCGCTGCTGCGCGCGGTTTCGGCATCCTCCACTTGCGCATCCAGGGAACGCAGATCATCGACCTGGGTGGCGACCTGATCGATCGCGTGCACCAGCGTCTGGTTGTATTGGGCCACCGCGATGTCGCGTGCAGCGTCCTTGCCGGCAAGATTGGCGCGCAATGCACCGCCTTCGAAGATCGGCAGGCTCAACGCCGGCTGGATGGTATAGAAACGGTTGCTCAACGACAGCAGGCTGATCGAGGATGGCGCGATCAAACCCGCCAGCGAACTGATGCTGATATTCGGCAGGAATTTGGTCTTCGCGACCTTGATTTCCTTGCCGGCGGCTTCCACGCGCCAGCGCGCGGCCACCACGTCAGGACGTCGTCCCAGTAGTTCGGCTGGCAAATCGCTCGGAATCGCCAATGCCGGGATGACGGGCAATTTCGGACGCCGGATACGCAGCGCACGATCGGGCCCCTTGCCAAGCAGCGCCGCCAGCATCAATCCAGCCGTGTGCACCGCGTCCTTGGCGGCTTCGAGATGGGCGCGATCGCTGGCGGTTTCGCCCTCGATGCGCGCCAGCGAGAACTTGCTGTCGATGCCATTGGCCATTCGCTTTTGCGTCAGCTCGAGAAAATTCTCGGCACGCTTCAGTTCTTCATCAGCAAGATCACGCTGCGTATACGCACCAGCCAGGTTGAAATAGGCCTGCACCACGTCGGCCGACAATTTCAGACGTGCGGCCTGGGCATCCACCTTCGCCGCGCGGGCGTTGCCGATGGCAGCCTGCCAGGCGGCGCGCTTGCCGCCCCACAAATCCAGATCCCATTTGAAACTCAGATAGCCGTAGCGGATCACACCGAAATGGCCCGAAGCCAGCGGTGGCAGCAATGCCGGCACGCGTGCTCCCGCGGTACTCGCGCCTCCGTTCAGGGTCGGCTTGCGTGCAGCGTCGGCTGCGCCCGCCGCAGCCAGCGCGGCACGCACGCGCGCGTCGACCAGCGTCATGTCGGGATTGTCGACGAGTGCCTCCTCGACCAGCCGATCCAGCTGCGGGTCACTGAGGGTTTTCCACCAGTCCGCCTGCGGCCAGGCCGTGGCCTCCAGAGTCACGCCGGCGAGACTGCGCCGGGTTTGCAGATTGTTCGGCTGGATGGGCGTTGCGGTGGGTTGCAGACCGCCCGTGCTGGCGCAACCGCCGAGCAGAACGGCCGCCAGCAAAACAGAAAGACTACCGCTGCGCAATGTGGGCACGGATTTCATCATGACGATGGATATTCTTTCGATTCAGGAGCTGGCAAGCCGTTCACGCTCGCCGCGCATATGGTTCAAAACACGCACCAACAAGCCATGCAACTCGCGACGCTCGGCACGCGTGATCTTCGAGAACGCGCGTTCAGAAGCGGCGTTGCCACAGGCGAGGATGCGCTTGTGGATTTCGCGGCCGGAGGCCGTCAGTGCCAGTCGCAGCGCGCGTCGATCATCGGGATCCGGGGCGCGCTGCAGATAGCCCGATTGTTCCAGCTTGTCGAGCAGGCGGGTCATCGCGCCGGGACTATAGGCGAGGACTCGCGCGAGTTCGCCTGGCGCCATCGGACCGTCTTCACCCAGTTTCTTCAACGCGAGAAACTGGCTGAAATTCAGGTCCACGCCCTCTTCATTCAGCGCCCGCTCAATGCCGAGCACGATCTCCGCGCGGATCTGGCCGATCAAACGGCACAGCCCGAAGGGAGTTTGCGATGGCACGGCGGCAGCTTGCATGCCGCGGATAATATAGCCAAAAATATATTTGTCAAGGCAACTATATTCGAGGCAAAAACGCGTACCGAGCGATAGTGTGACCGTCTGGTCACAATGTCACGTTGTCGCTTGAACGTCACACGCGCCGACCCAATTGAACCGATCTTCCAATGCGTGCCCTGAAAGACAGGGGTGAATGATGGGTTTCTTGTGCAAGACATGTCTTGCAACCTTGCCGGCTTTTCCGCTCGTCGTCCATGCAGCTTGATTCGACATCGCCGCCGGTCCGACCGTCACGTCATCCGAGCGCACCACCACCGCCGCATTCGCGAGCGTCTTCGGCGACAGGGCACATGACAACACCGTTCATTTCGAACCGATCGCGACGCTGGGATGGGTCGATGCGCACCACTCTGATCGTGAAAACCTGCGCAACGAAGTGTTTCTTGCGGGAGGCGGTGTGCGCATCGTGTCCGCCAACCATCATTGGTTCGTAAGCGAACAGCTGGCCGCCACCAGCACACGCACAGGCGCGCTTTCCAGTCGTTTCGAATTCATGACCGGTGCAGGCTGGGAAGACGGCCACTTCGTCGCGATGCTGCAACACATCTCCAATGGCCACCTTGTCGGTGGCGGCAAGAACCGGGGCGAGACGATGTTGCTGGCCGGAGCGCGGTTCTAGTCTCCGGTTGCCACGGGCCGTGACGGATCGCTGCACCATCCACTCCAGGAGGGCGCAAACAGGCGCGAGCCGTGCAGTCCGGCGGCTTCCATCGCCAGCAGGTTGTGGCAGGCCGTGACTCCCGATCCGCACATGTGGACGACATCGCCCACGGCATGCGCGCCGACCACCATTGCGAATTCCTCTTGCAGCGTTTCCGCCGATTTGAAACGTCCATCGTCGGCGAGGTTCTGAGAGAAAGGACGGTTGCGTGCACCCGGGATGTGACCCGCGACGCGATCCAGCGGCTCGGACTCGCCGCGAAATCGCGGCGCGGCGCGTGCATCCAGCAGCACGATGGACGATTGCCGACGCAACGACCCCAGATCCTCGTAATTCACCAGCCTCGCCAGATCGAAGTCCAGCACAACGCGTGTCGCGTTTCGCGGCTTCGCCGCGCCGTGCTCGACCGGCAGGCCGGCCTGTTGCCATGCCTGCCATCCACCGTCGAGAACGCTCGCATCGATACCGACGCACGTCAGCATCCACCACAACCGCGCCGCGGCCAGTGCTCCACCGGCATCGTCATACGCGATTACACGCTGGCGCTCGTCCCAGCCCCATTCCGACAATGTCCGCGCGAAGGTATCGACGTCGGGCAAGGGATGCCGCCCCAGCCCTTTTTTCGACAGATCGGAAAGGTCATGATCGAGGCTGGCGTATACCGCACCCGGAACATGCGCTTCCCGAAAATCCCGCTCGCCCCTGGCCGGATCGGCCAGCGCGAACCGGCAATCCACGATCAGCACGGATTGCCGTGGCAGCGCAGCCAGGGCTTTCGCTTCGATCAGTACATCTTTGTCGTTCATGGCATCCGTCCCATCCTTCGCAACAGGTTCACCAGCATCGCTGCCGTCGCTCCCCAGATGCGCGGCTCGACGCCGACGTACTCGTGCACCTTGCGGCGCTCTCCATGCGAGCGGTATTCGAATTGCCGGAGATTGCCGGGATCGAGCAGGAACCGCAGCGGCACTTCGAAAATCCGCGCAACCTCGTCCGGCTGCGGGACCAACACGGCATCCCGCGCCAACCGCGCGACCACCGGCGTCACGCAATAGCCGCTGATCGTTTCCAGGGGATCGAGATAACCGAGTGGTTCCGCAGCCCCGGGAGCCAGCGCGATTTCCTCGTGGCTCTCGCGCAAGGCGGTCGCCAGCGCATTGGCGTCACCTGCCTCGACCCCGCCGCCGGGAAAGCTGACCTGGCCAGCATGACGCACGAGGTCATCGCGGCGCAACGTGAACACCATCCTCGGTTCGGAAACATCGCGCACAGCCATCAGCACGGCCGCGTCGCGCCGCGGGGCATTGCCGATCAATTCGACCAGATAACCGTGATTCCAGCCGGGCGGCCCCGGCGGAGCATCCACCGAATGCAACGCCGAGGCCATTTCATCGATCAGGCCCGTCATGGACGTGGTGGCGGACGCAATGGCTGGATCTCGCGCATCCAGCGTCTGCGATCGGCGTCACTCATCGCGCCCCAGCGCGCGATTTCGGCCAGTGTCCGGCGGCAACCGTGGCACAGGCCATCCGGATCCATCCTGCAAATGCCAATGCACGGACTCAACGGCACGGCATCGTCGACGCGGGGTGATTCGGTTTGCATGCGGCAAGCCTAGCGCATCAATGCGGGAGCGTGGCAATGACATCCACTTCCCGGCCGACGGTCGGATACGGACGCGCTAGGGTTTGACGTCGAGCAAATGCAGGTCGAACACCAGCGCCTCGTTGGGGCCGATGCGCGGCAGATCGCCGCGTATCCCGTAAGCCTGGTCGGGCGGAACGAACACCTGCCAATGATCGCCGACGTGCATCCGCGTGATCACGTCACGCCAGCCGGGGATCATGCGATCGACGGGAAAGACCACCGGCTTGCCACTGTCTTCGGTGCTGTTGAATACCGTGCCATCCAGAAACGCGCCGCTGAACTGCAGCGTCACGTCACTGTTGATGTTCGGGCTCTTGCCGCCCTTGCCGCTCGCGAGCACCTTGTATTGCACGCCGGACGGCAACGTGACCACACCCTTTTTCTTGCCGTTCTCCGCGAAGAACGTGCGTGCCTTCTGCAGGTTCGCGGCCGCCAGCTTTTCGAAGGCGGCACGCGCCTGTGCAAGCATCTGCCGCTCCATCGTCTGGATCACGAGCTGCATCTGCCGCGGCGAATACTCGGGTTGCTTGCGCGAATAACCGTCGCGCACGCCGCGCAATACGGTGGCAATATCCACGTCCAGCTTGCGCTGGCCAAGGTCGAGCCCCGCCTCGTAACCCAGCGCATAGGACACCTCGGCACGATTCGTTGCCGCCGCTGCGGTCGCCGGTTTGGGAGGCGTTTGCGCGAAAGCGCGGTCCAGTGGCCAGATTGCGCCCACGACCAGCACCATCGCGATGATGATCCTGTTCATACCGGTTCCAGATCCATTGTACGTTTGTCCCACGTCGCCACGGGCGAAACCATGTCTTTGCAGCGGCATGGCAGTTTGATGCCCCGCCGCTGCAAAAGGTTCCCGGATGCGGGGGAGGCACGGGTCGTCCCCCTCTCCGATGCGTTGGCAAATACGACCATGCCACCATGGTAGCGGGTCGACGCTTGCCTGCGTCCCGCCGTACGGACCGACTCGCGACCCCAGGTCGGCCATTCCCCAGGCGCGCGACCCGGACGTGCGTTTCCACCAGCCAGGCAAACGAGCGGAAAGTCGAGCGATTCCGGCTCAGTGGATGTAGGGCGGATATTCCGTACCCGGTCGCAGGGTGGTCACGTAGGGGCCGTTCCAATCGCGGTCGAAAATGGCTTCCAGTGTTTTCGCGGGCCTTGTGCCGTGCGCGAAGGCCGAAGCGTCATCAGCAGTATCGGATCCTGTTCGGTGGCCGGCGCGAAGTCCGGCCGCTCGACCGATCGCATCGTGATGATCGAGAAACCTTTTGCCAAACCGGTGAAAACCCGACGTTGTGCGAGACCCGGCGTGCCAGCGCGCTTGCGGAAGCCAATGATGCCGGCGGACACAGCCTCTTCACCTTCATTGTCCGGCAGGTTCGCCGCGCGGGGCGTGCGGGAAGAATGTGACCGCTGGATGTCGGAGACCGACGAATACGTCTCAATGGCTGCCGGCGTACTTCAGTTCGCCGGCCGTCACCCGCAAATCCAGCCGGTTCTCGGGTGGAGCCAACGGGCATGTTGCATACGGCGTGAAGGCACAAGGCGGGTTGTAGGCCTTGTTGAAGTCCAGCACGATCTTGCCGTCGCGGGGCATCTCGGCGTACAGGAACCGCGCGGCGCCGTAGGTTTCCCGGCCGGACGTGGCGTCGGCGAAAATCAGGAACAATTCCTCGTCGCCGGGCATTTCCAGCACCGGATACAGCTCGAATCGCCGACCGTCGCGCTCGAGCACGGCCTTGCCGGGAGCCGGATAATTCTCGATGGTGCCGATCACGGTGCCGGTCGCCAGCTGGAAAGCCGGATCCAGCGATTGCCAGTCGGCGACGATCCGCCAAGCCGGATCCACCGGGAAGCGCTCGATGCCGGCAAACTGCGTGCGCGTTCCGGCTTCGCTGTCGCGCACGCGCAGGCCCTTGCGGCCGTCGCGATCGACCACGATGAAATTGACGCTTCCGAATACAACGGCGGTGGGCGCAGCATGGCTGTCGTCGAGCAGGATCGCACTCGTCACGGCCTCGCCATCGATGGTTGCATGCGTGCCCCGATCGAGCACGATCGACAGGGTTCCATCTTGCGCCCATTCGATCGTGCCCAGGTGTGCCGGCGCCTTGGCCAGCACGATGTCGTTGTCCGCGGCACTGCCGATGCGGTTTGCGCCCGGTTTCAGCCATTCGAGTCCGACCAGGCTCAGCCAGCCGTTCGGCGCGGTCAGACGTTCGATGCGCGCGGCATGCCAGCGTTCGACGCCCCGTTCGTAATCCGCATCGACATCCATCGTCACTTCTACCTTCCGCGCAGAAAAAGCTTGTCCAGCTCCGGAATCGAGAGTTGCGTCCAGGTCGGCCGTCCATGGTTGCACTGGCCGGAACGCTCGGTCGCCTCCATCTCGCGCAGCAATGCATTCATTTCCGGGATCGTCAGGCGCCGGTGCGCGCGCACCGAACCATGGCAGGCCATCGTCGACAGCAACTCGTTCTGCAATTCCTCCAGCCGTCGTGAACTGCCGTGCTCGGCCAGCTCTCCCAGCACGTCACGCGCGAGCCGTGCGACGTCGGCGCCTTCCAGCAACGCCGGAATCCGGCGCGCCGTGACCTGACGCGGGCCGCTGCGGTTCAACTCGAATCCGCAAGTCACCAACATCCCGGAGTACTCCTCGGCGGCCGCGGCCTCGCGTTCACTGACGGCGATCGCTTCGGGCACCAGCAGGTGCTGCGCACGCACGTGATTGGCGTCGCGGGCCGCTTTCAGTTTCTCGTAGGTGACGCGCTCGTGCGCGGCGTGCATGTCCACCAGGACCAGACCATGGGCATTCTCGGCGAGGATGTAGATGCCGGCGAGCTGCGCCAGCGCATAACCCAGCGGAGGCGCTTCGCCCGGACTCGTTTCCGGCAGGTGCGCGGGCTCCGACGCCGCAAAAGCATGTGTGCCCAGCAACGCGGCGTAGGCATCCGTCGACGCTTCGCGCACGCCTAGGCCGAACTGCCGGGGTGGCGCAGCGGGATAGGCGCTGGTCGAACCCGCCGCCGCGGGCGCAGGAATCGATACCGCTGCCGCACCCTGCTCGCCGGCGCGTGCATGCGCGACAGCGTCGTGCAGCGCATGAAAAACGAAATCGTGCACCAGCCGTGCGTCGCGGAAGCGAACCTCGCGCTTGGCCGGGTGCACGTTCACGTCCACTGCTGCCGGGTCCAGTTCGAGAAACAGCACGAACGCCGGATGCCGGCCGTGGTACAGCACGTCCTCGTAGGCCTGGCGCACGGCATGCGCGACGCTGCGATCACGCACCAGCCTGCCGTTGACATGGAAATATTGCTGGTCGGCCTGCGCGCGCGAGGCGGTCGGCAAACCGATCCATCCGGCCAGCCTCAGACCCGCCGCGGCATGTTCGACACGCAGGCAATTCTGCGCGAACGTCTCGCCCAGCAATTCCCCCGCTCGTTGCAGTTGCGCTACTTCGTCGGCCGCCGGTTTCAGCATGCGTACCGGCTTGCCGTTGTGGACCAGGCGGAATTCGACCTCCGGGCGCGCCAGCGCGAGCCCGCGTACCAGCTCGTCGATGTGTCCGAACTCGGTGCGTTCGGCGCGCAGGAACTTGCGGCGTGCCGGCACGGCATGGAACAGGTCGCGCACTTCGATGCTGGTGCCGACGGGGTGCGCGGCGGGCTGCGGCGCATGCCCGTCTTGTGCGTCCACGACGCGCGCCATGCACGTCCTGCGCACGCCGCGAAGTGATGGTCATTCGCGCTACCGACGCGATCGATGCCAGCGCCTCGCCACGGAAACCCATGCTGGCCACATGGGTCAGGTCGTCGAACGTGGTGATCTTGCTGGTCGCGTGGGACGCCAAGGCCAGCGGCAGCTCGTCCGGCGCGATGCCGGCCCCGTCGTCGCGCACCCGGATCAGCCGCATGCCGCCCTGTTCGACTTCGATGTCGATGCGGCGCGCACCGGCGTCGAGACTGTTCTCGGCCAACTCCTTGACCACCGACGCCGGACGCTCGATCACCTCGCCCGCGGCAATCTGGTTGACGAGCTCCGGCGAAAGTGGACGGATGGATGGCATCGACATCGACCCTACTTGTGGCCGCCTTCGCCCGAAACAATCCGGTAGCACGGCACGTACTTGCTGCCCGGCAGCTTCATGCGGTGCTGGGCGACGAAACTGCGCAACAGCGTGTCGAGCGCATGCATGTATTCCGGGTCGCCGTGGATTTCGTACGGACCGTTTTTTTCCACCAGCCCCATGCCCTCTTCCTTGACGTTGCCGGCGACGATGCCCGAGAACGCGCGACGCATGTCGGCAGCCAGTTCGTGCGGCGGCCGACCGCGTCGCAGGTCCAATGCCGCCATGGCCGCATGGGTGGCCCGGAATGGCTGCTGGAAGCGCAGGTCGACGTTGATTTCCCAGTTGAAGAAGAAAGCGTCGTGTTCCTCGATACGGTGATCGCGTACCGTCTCGATGCCCTGCTGGATCGCGCGGGCAACCTCGACCGGATCGTCGATGATGATGCGGTAACGCTGCACGGCAGCCTCGCCGAGTACCAGCCTGAGGAACGTGTCGATCTGCTCGAAATACGGCGCCGCGGTTGCCGGGCCCGTGAACACCAGCGGGAACGGCACGCCCGCATTGACCGGATTCAACAGGATGCCGAGCAGGTACAGGATTTCCTCGCAGGTGCCGACGCCGCCGGGGAACACGATGAAGCCATGGCCGATCCGCACGAAGGCTTCAAGCCGTTTTTCGATGTCGGGCAGGATCACCAGGCTGTTGACGATGGGGTTGGGCGACTCGGCCGCGATGATGCTTGGCTCGGTCAGGCCGATGTAGCGGTTGTCGTAATGTCGCTGCTTGGCGTGCGCGATGGTCGCGCCCTTCATCGGGCCCTTCATCGCGCCAGGGCCGCAGCCGGTGCAGATGTCCATGCCGCGCAGGCCCAGCTGGTAACCCACCTCCTTGGTGTAGTCGTATTCCTCGCGCGAGATCGAGTGACCGCCCCAGCACACCGCGAGATTGGGATCGAAGCGCGCATGCAACACCCGCGCATTGCGCAGGATGTCGAACACCGCGTGGGTGATGCCGCTGGAATCCTCGAGGTTGAATTCCCCCGACTCCAGCTTGACGGATTCATACACGATGTCGCGCACCACCGCGAACAGCAATTCGTTGGCGCCGCGGATGATCTTGCCGTCCACGAATGCCTGCGCCGGTGCATTCTTGAGGTCGAGCATCACGCCGCGGTCCTGTTGTAGCACCTGGATGTCGAAATCCGGGTACTGCTCGTACATCGCGCGGGCGCTGTCCTGCATCGCACCGGAAGTCAGCACCGCCAGCGCGCACGAACGCAACAGCGTGTGCAGGCCCTTGCCGGTGGCGTCATGCAGGCGGGCGATCTCGTCGCGTGACAGCACGTCCAGCACGCCCGCCGGTGCGACACGGGCGTTGACCGTGGCCGGTCGCGCATCGGATCGGTGACTGACATCATTCATAAGGCAGCCTCTTCGCCGCAACTTTCGTGGGATTCGCGTATACAGTATCCGGCCGCGGATGGCGGCCCCGACGGCCGATCGGTCTGCCGCGCATCGAAAGCCGCCTGAGATAACAGATGGTTTCGCATTGCGACGATCATCGACGATCGCATCCATTCGGCCACATCAATTCGCGTGCAAATAGGTTTCGAGCCCGCCCAGGAACAATTGCACCGACAGGGCGATCAGCAGCATGCCCATCACGCGCTCCAGGGCAGTCAACACGCTTTCGCCGAGAAACTTGAACAGCCAGGTCGAGCTCAGCAGGATAGCCGCCGTCGCAAGCCATGCAACCAGCAACGCGACGCCCCACTCCACTTCGCGGCCCGGCTGGGTACTGGTCAGGAGCAGCAGCGCAGCCATCGCCGATGGCCCCGCGACACCCGGAATCGCCAGCGGCACGATGAACGGCTCACCCTCGCCAGTCGGCCCGAAGATGCCGCCATCCCTGGGCGGAAACACCATCTTGATCGCGATCAGGAACAGCACGATGCCGCCGCCGATGCTGATCGCTTCCTGGCGCAGTTGCATGATCGAGAGCAATTCGCGCCCACCCAGCAGGAATGCAACCAGCACGCCCAGCGCGATCAGCAGCTCGCGCACCATCACCCAGCGCCGGCGCCGGGGCGGCACTTCCTTCAGGATCGACAGGAAGAACGGCACGTTGCCGACCGGGTCAAGCACCAGAAACAGCATCACACCCGCCGACAACACGGTCATCTGCGTGTGCATGGCTTACCCCTTGCTGCTTGCGGATTCGCGAAGGTCGAGCAATTGTCCGCGCACGGCGCGCGCATCGGGCGACAGCAGGTACAAGACGGCCTGTGCCGCCGCTTCGGGTGTCGCGATGCTCATGGGATCCTCGCCGGCCCACACGGTGCGCCGCAGGGCGGTGCGCATGGGCGCCGGCAGCAGCGTGTGCACGCGCAGGCCGGTCTCATCGGTTTCCTCGTGCAGTATCGAGGCAAGACCCTCGAGGCCAGCCTTGGCGACACCGTAGGCACCCCAGTGTGCGCGGCCCATGCGATCGGGGTCATCCAGCACGAACACCACCGCGCTGTCCTCGCGCGCCAGCAACAGCGGCATGCACGCTTGCGTCAACAGGAAGGGCGCGGACAGGTCGACGTGCAGCGTCGTGATCCATTCCTCGGGCGACAGCATTGCCAGCGGTGTCAGCCCTTCGCATTTCACCGCTGCATGGACGATGCCGTCGAGACGGCCCAACTGGCGCTCGACCGATTCGGCGAAATTCTGATACTCCAACGGTGAGGCGCCCTGCAGGTCCATCGGCTGCAACACCGGTTGCGGTGCATCCGGCAGCGCGGCGATTTCGTCGTAGACGGGTTCCAACGCACGCGCCTTGCGGTCGGCCAACAATACGGTGGCGCCTGCTTTCGCGCAGGCCAGCGCCGAAGCACGGCCCAAGCCACCGGCGGCGCCGGTGATCAGCACCACGCGCTCTGCCAGCGCATCCGCGGCGGGCATCCAGTCCGCCGGCAGATGCGCGACCGGAAGACTCATTGCACTGCCGTCGGCTTGCCGGCCTCGTCGACCATGCGCTGCAACTCGCCGGATTCGTACAATTCGAGCGTGATGTCGCAGCCTCCAATCAACTCGCCGTTGATGTACAGCTGCGGGAAGGTCGGCCAATTGGAAAAGCGCGGCAGGTTGGCACGGATCTCCGGGTCTTCCAGCACGTTGACCGGGAAATACTCGGCGCCGGTGGCGCCCAACGCCTGCGAAGTGCGCATCGAGAACCCGCACATCGGGAACTCGGGCGTGCCCTTCATGTACAGCACGATGGGATGCTCCGTGAGCGTTTGCTTAATGCGTTCGATTACGTCCATGGCGTTATGGGTCTAGAATGGGGATTGGTGTCGTGAGAATGCCGCGTATTGTATCAGGCGCGCACTTCATGCACGCCTCCATTACCCCGTTTCGCAAACTTCCAAGGAGCCCTCCATGGCGATTGAACTTCCCCCGCTTCCCTACGAACGCAACGCACTGGCCCCGCACATCTCCGAGGAAACCCTGGACTACCACTACGGCAAGCACCACAAGGCCTACGTCGACAACCTCAACAAGCAGATCGACGGCACCGATTTCGCCGACATGAACCTCGAGGACATCGTCAAGAAGGCTACCGGCGGCATGTTCAACAACGCCGCGCAGGCGTGGAACCACACGTTCTACTGGAACTCCCTCTCACCCAAGGGTGGCGGCGATCCGTCCGGCAAGCTGGCCGACGCGCTCGCCAAGGCCTTCGGTGACGTGGCCAAGTTCAAGGACGAGTTCGGGAAAGTGGCGACCGGCACCTTCGGCTCGGGCTGGGCTTGGCTGGTGCAACGCGCCGATGGCTCGCTGGGACTCGTCAGCACTTCCAACGCCGGCACGCCGATCACCGGCAGCGACCGGCCACTGCTGACCTGCGATGTGTGGGAACACGCCTATTACATCGATTACCGCAACGCGCGCGCCAAGTACATCGACGCGTACTGGAATCTGGTGAACTGGGACTTCGCGGCCAGCCAGATGGCGTAAAGGCCAGTTGCCCGCGGTCAAACAGCCTGGGGCAGGTTCCTCGCCGAACCGCCCCTCATTTGCCCGCGACCCTGGTCATGGTTCCCGCGGCTTTGACGGCATCAGCCAGCCGCGCCGCGAGCGCCTCCACCTCGTCCGCATCATCGCCCTCGATCGTGACCCGTACCAGCGGCTCGGTCCCGGACGGTCGCAATACCACGCGACCGCGACCACGCAAGGCCTGCTGCACTTCTTCCAGAGTGTGTTGCACTGGCCCCGCGACAACCACCTCGCGCGCACCGGTCACGCGAACGTTGCAGGTGATTTGCGGCAGCTTGACGAGTCCGGCGCGCGCTTCGCACAAATCCGCGTCCGCGCGTGCCAACGCATCCAGCACGGCCAATGCCGAGACGATGCCGTCGCCAGTGCTGGCACGATCCAGGCACAGGATGTGGCCGGACGTCTCGCCGCCCAGCATCCCGCCATGTTCCTTCAACTGCTGCAATACATAGCGATCGCCGACATTGGCGCGCAGGAAGCGCACTCCGGCACCGGTCAGGGCGCGCTCAAGTCCGAAATTGCTCATCAGCGTGCCAACGACGGGCCCGCGCAAGCTTCCCCGGGCGAGCCAATCCCGGGCCAGCACGTAGAGCAGATCGTCGCCATCGGCGAGTTCGCCGTTGCGGTCGATCATCTGCACACGATCGCCGTCGCCATCGAAGGCAATGCCGAGGTCGGCGTGCTGCTCGATCACCGCGCCGCGCAGGGTCGCCGGATGGGTCGAGCCGACCTCCCGGTTGATGTTGAAGCCGTCCGGCTCGCAACCGATGCGCGTGACGCGTGCGCCCAGCGAGGTGAATACCCTCGGCGCGACCGCGTAGGTCGCACCATGCGCGCAATCCAGCACGATGTGCATGCCCGAGAGATCCGGCGGCGACGCCAGGGTACCGAGACAGAATCGCGCGTAACGTTCGATCGCATCGTCGATGCGACGGGCCTTGCCCAGACGTTCCGGTGCGACGGTGACGAATGCAGCGTCGATTTCGCGCTCGATTTCAGCCTCCACCACATCATCGAGCTTCTCGCCGTCCGCGGAGAAGAACTTGATGCCGTTGTCCTCGTAGGGATTGTGCGAGGCGCTGATCACGATCCCGGCGCTGGCGCCCAGTTCGCGGGTCAATTGCGCCACGCCCGGTGTCGGCAGCGGCCCAAGCAGGCCGACGTCGGCACCCGCAGCAACCAGTCCGGCTTCCAGCGCGGATTCGAACATGTAGCCGGACACGCGCGTGTCCTTGCCTATCAACACCAGCGGACGCCGGCCGTCACCCAGCACCACGCCCGCCGCACGACCCAGTTTCAACATGAACTCGGCAGTGATCGGCCATTCACCGACCCGACCACGCACGCCATCGGTGCCGAAGTATTTACGGGGATCGGAGTTCGGAGCTGGTGATTCGGGCATGGGAAGCACCGCGGACGATGGATGACGAATGGAGCAGGGGTCGAAATCAGGCCTTCGCCCCGGCGCAGGCCACGGCGCCGGTCCAGCAAGAGCAGCCATGTTTTTGCCGACGTTGGATTCCAGCCTGCACTGGAATGAAACCGGATTCTATCAATCATCTCCGAACCGTTGCGAACCGAACGGTTTCGATTCGGTTTTCGCTGGCACATCGCCCTGATGCACGGCCTGCCAGACCGCCAACGCATCGCGGGTAGCCGCCACGTCGTGCACGCGCACCACCCCGGCTCCGCGCTGCACCGCGATCATGGCGGCGACCGCTGATCCCGTTGCACGCTCCGCGCCACCCTCGCGGCCGGTGATCGTGCCGATCATCGATTTGCGGGACAATCCCGCGAACACACCCGCGGCCAGATCGCGAAAGCGGTCCAGCGCACGCAACAGCGCGAGATTGTGTTCGAGCGTCTTGCCGAACCCGAAACCAGGGTCGACCAGCACGTGTCGCTTGTCGATTCCGGCCATCTCGCAGGCGAATACCCGCTCGGCAAGGAAACGATGTACTTCGCCCACCACGTCGTCGTATTGCGGATCGTCCTGCATCGTGCGCGGCTCGCCCTGCATGTGCATCAGGCACACCGGCACCTTCAGCTCCGCCGCGGCGTCCAGCGCACCTTCGCGGCGCAACGCGCAAACATCGTTGATCATCCCCGCCCCGGCAACGACCGCCGCACGCATCACTTCCGGCTTGGACGTATCAATGGAGATCGGAACCCCGACGCGCTTCGCAAGCGCTTCGATCACCGTCACCACCCGCTCGATTTCGGCATCCACGTCGACCGGCTGCGCACCCGGCCGCGTCGATTCCGCGCCGACATCCAGCAGGTCCGCGCCCTGCTCCACCATGTCAATGCCGCGCGTGATCGCCGCCTCGACATCGCCGCGCAGGCCGTCGCCGGAAAACGAATCATCGGTGAGATTGAGGATGCCGCAGACGCGCGGGCGGTCGAGCTTCAACGCACGACCGTTGCAATCGAGGACAGGAACCGTGTCGAACATCCGCGCAGTCTAGGTCACACTTTCGGCAAACGCACGCATCCGGAACAGCCTGGTCAGGCGTTACCCCGGGAATCCATCAACGGCACGATAGGTTCCGAACGTCCACACGTTGCCTTCGAAGTCCTGCATGGTGAAGGCATACGCATTTGCGCCGGAACCGAAAACCGTGGACGCCGGCCCCTGCAGGGTTTCGGCATTCGCCTCGCGGACGCGATGGCAGACTCCATCCACGTCGTCAGTCGCGATGTAGGCGGCACTGCTTCCGGCGCCGATTCCGCCATGGACCCCCTCGACATGGCGGGTCGATCCGAACACGATTCTGCCGCCGTCTGGCCAGGACATCTCGGCATGGACGACGTCGCCTTCGCCATCCAATGCCACGACGGCCTCTTGGAAACCCAGTACCTCCCGCAGGAACCGCTTGGCTGCCCGGGTGTCGTCGTAGTGGAGGATCGGCCACACGCTCATGGAGCAGCAGGGCTGGCGTGGGGGTCACCCCTCGCACCCGCACACTCCTAATGCTGCCCGGCCGGACGACTGGACGGGGGCGCCGGCGAGGCTTCGGGTGCTGCCGCAGGCTTGCCGCCGCCCATCCCGGTATTGCTGTCGCGCGGCCGCCAGTCACGCGGCGGACCGGGTTCGCGGCCTTCCATGATCGCGGCGATCTGTTCCTTGTCGATGGTCTCGTACTGGAGCAAAGCCGCGGCCATGGTGTGCAACTTCTCGGTGTCGTCGGTGAGGATCTGGCGCGCACGGTTGTACGCAGTGTCGATCACCTCGCGCACCGCGACATCGATCTTGCGTGCGGTCTCGTCCGACACGTTCTTGTGCTGGGACACCGAGCGGCCCAGGAACACTTCTTCCTCTTCCTCCGCATAGGTCATGGGCCCCAGCGCCGAGGACAGCCCATACTTGGTGACCATGTCCCGCGCGAGCGCCGTCGCACGCTGGATGTCGTTGGAGGCGCCGGTGGTGACCTTCTCGCTGCCGAAAATCAGTTCCTCCGCGACGCGGCCGCCGAACAGGCTGGCAAGCTTGCTTTCGAGTGACAGCTTGCTGTGGCTGTAGCGGTCCTGCTCGGGCAGGAACATCGTCACGCCTAGCGCGCGGCCGCGTGGAATGATGGTGACCTTGTGCACCGGGTCGTGGTCGGGCACCGACAAACCGACGATCGCGTGGCCGGATTCGTGGTACGCGGTCAGTTTCTTTTCTTCCTCGCTCATGATCATGGAGCGCCGTTCGGAGCCCATCATGATCTTGTCCTTGGCGCGCTCGAAGAAATCCATGCGCACGTCGCGGGCATTCTCCCGCGCCGCGAACAGCGCGGCTTCGTTCACGAGGTTGGCGAGGTCGGCCCCGGAAAAACCGGGTGTGCCGCGCGCAATGGTCAGCGGGTCCACGTCAACCGCGATCGGCACCTTGCGCATGTGCACCTTGAGGATCTGCTCGCGACCCTTCAGGTCGGGCAGCGGCACCACGACCTGGCGGTCGAAGCGGCCCGGACGCAGCAGCGCAGGGTCGAGCACGTCGGGGCGGTTGGTGGCCGCGATCACGATCACACCCTCGCTGCCCTCGAAGCCGTCCATCTCGACCAGCAACTGGTTGAGCGTCTGCTCGCGCTCGTCGTGGCCGCCGCCCAGGCCGGCGCCGCGATGGCGGCCGACCGCATCGATCTCGTCGATGAAGATGATGCACGGTGCGTGCTTCTTGGCCTGCTCGAACATGTCGCGCACGCGCGCAGCACCGACGCCGACGAACATCTCGACGAAGTCGGAACCGGAAATCGAGAAGAACGGCACCTTGGCCTCGCCTGCGATGGCCTTGGCCAGCAGTGTCTTGCCCGTGCCGGGCGAGCCGACCATCAACACGCCGCGCGGAATCTTGCCACCCAGCTTGGTGAATTTGGACGGATCGCGCAGGAAGTCCACCAGTTCGGAGACTTCATCCTTGGCTTCCTCGCAACCGGCGACATCGGCGAAGGTGACCTTGACCTGGTCTTCGCCCTGCAACTTGGCGCGCGACCGGCCGAAGCTCATCGCCCCGCGCCCGCCGGCGCCCGCCTGCATCTGGCGCATGAACCAGATCAGGATGGCAATGAAGATCAGGATCGGGCCCCAATCCAGCAGCAGCCTCCACAAAGAGAATCCGTTGTCACCCGGTTTCTGGGTGGTCTGGACGCGATGTGACTCAAGCAACGGCAGCAGGGTGGTGTCATCCACCACGGGCACCACCGTGCGCAGCGAAGTGCCGTCCTTGAGCTTGCCGGTCATCACGGTCGGCAGGTTCGCGCTCAGGGTGATCGAAGCAACGTTGTCGTTCTTCACCTGCTGCACGAATTGGGAATAGGACATCTGCTGCTCGCCGCCGGCCAGGCGCGGGCTCAAGCTCTGGTAGACCAGCAGCACGATCACCGCGACCGCCAGCCACAGCAGACCCTGTTTGGCCAGTTCATTCATCGGGGGTTTCATGCGCGCGCACCTTGGCCACGCGTACCCGCGCTCGTGGGTGCCGCGTGAATCCTGTCCAGTGGATGGGTTTTAAATCCTGTCATCTCTCACCTTTCCAGCCAACCGCCAAGGCATAGACCTCGCGTGATCGCGCGCGCGATGCCTTGGGTTTGCGCAGTGTCACGCGCGCGAAGCCCGCACGCAAGTCGCGCAGGTAATCATCGAAGCCGCGGCCCTGGAACAACTTCACCAGCATCGACCCTCCGGGTTTCAAGCACTTGGACGCGAAATCCGTCGCCAGCTCCGCCAAATGCATCGCGCGGGCCTGATCTGCCGCTTCTATGCCACTGATATTGGGCGCCATGTCCGACAGCACAAGGTCCACCGGAGCGCCATCCAGACGGGCCATCAAGGCGTCGAACACGGGCTCTTCGCGAAAATCACCCTGTATGAACTCGACTCCGCCTATGCCCTGCATCGGCAGGATGTCCAGCGCGAACACATGGCCCGCGTCGCCCATGCGCTGGCGCACCAGTTGCGACCAGCCGCCGGGCGCGGCGCCCAGATCCACGACCACCATGCCGGGTTTCAGCAGGCGGTCGCGATCAAGCAACTCATCCAGTTTGAACGCGGCCCGCGAGCGCAAACCCTCGGCCTGCGCACGCTTCACGAATTCGTCGCTGAAATGTTCCTTCAACCAGCGCGCGCTGCTCTTGGATCTCGCCACGAAGTTTTCTCGCCATGGACGACTTTTGGCCGCCACTTCCATCGGAAACGATGATGGCGGCCATGATACCCTGACAGGCCCTTCGAACCCGCGCGAATGCTGAACGCATGGCCCTGACTTCCTCGCAAACCCGCTACCTGCGCGGCCTTGCCCACCCGCTCAAGCCAGTGCTGATGCTGGGAGGCAAGGGCGTCACGGCGGGCGTGCTGAAGGAACTGGATCAGGCGCTGGACGACCACGAATTGATCAAGGTCAGGCTGAGCGGCGGCGACCGCTCCGCGCGCACCGCCGACCTCGCCAAACTCGTCGAATCCAGCCACGCCGAAGCCGTGCAGACGATCGGGCACATCGCCGTGCTCTACCGGCGCAACGCGGAACAACCGAGGATCGCGTTGCCGCGGTAATGGAACTGAACCTCGAACGCCCGCGTGATTACCTGTTCGTGCGCCAAGCCGACGCGCAGACAGTCGTGATCGTCGACCGGCCGTTCTCCGCCAGCATCATCCTCGCCCGCGACAAGGTGATCGAGGACTGGGATGTAACCGACGCCGCCGTGATGACGCCCACGCACGCCGAGCCGATCCTCGCATTGCAACCCGACGTGGTGCTGCTGGGCACCGGCGAGCGTCAGAAATTCCCGTCGCAGGCAGTTTTGGCTGCGTTTCTGCAAGTCGGCGTCGGCGTGGAAGTGATGGACAACGCGGCCGCTGCAAGGACCTGGGACATCCTGGCGAGCGAAGGCCGCAACGTGGTTGCGGCGTTTATCTTGTCTGCCTGACATCGACGCGCGTTCATCACCACTGGCGAAACACCACGCATACGCCAGTCTTGTCGAGCACCGCGAATTCACGGGCGCCCCAAGGCTTGCGCTTGATCACGCTGCCGTTCGGGTGGAGCAGATCAGGATTGCGCGAAGAGATTTCGGCGTACAAATCCTCGATGGTGTCGGTTTCGATCGCGATCTCCGGACGATCCTTCGCCACGAATCCCGCGCCCTCCACCAGATAGGCTTTTGCGGAATCCCGCTCCACCACGTCCAGCATGTCATCGCGATCGAGCAGCTTGAAAGCCATGCCATCCGCGAACAAATCCAGACCGTCTTGCATGCTGGCGTAAAATGGTAATCGCGATCAGGCGTGTCATCTTGCCTCATCGTCCCGGCAGATAGCCCAGTGGATCGACCGGCTTGCCGTCCCTGCGGATCTCGAAGTGCAGTTCCACGCGCGGCGCGCCCGAAGCGCCCATCAGCGCGATTTCCTGGCCGGCGCTGACGTGCTCGCCTTCCTTCACCAGCCGTTTGCTGTTGTGGCCGTAAGCGGACAGATATGTGTCGTTGTGCTTGATGATGATCAGCTCGCCATAGCCGATCAACCCGTTGCCGCTGTAAACCACCGTGCCGGAAGCGGCTGCGCGCACCGGATCACCCAGATTGCCGGCGATGTCGAGTCCGGCGCCGTCACCACCGCTTCCGGCCTCGAATCCCCCGACTACCTTGCCACTGACCGGCCATTGCCATGTGATGCCCGCCGCATTCCGGGTCGCACCGGGTGGCGGCGGCGCTTCTGGCGCTGATGATGCTCCGACGGTCGCTGCAATAGCGGGCGCAGACGTCGCCGTGACCGACGCCGATCCAGCTGGTGCGACACCGCGGGTCGCCATCGATTGCGAGGTCACCGGCCCGAACACGGGCGCGGCGGGTTGCGCGGGCTGCGTGTGTACAGCAGGCTGCGACGTGGTCACGGCTGTCGTCGTGCCAGCCATCGCGACCTTGCTGCCGCCAGCCGCGGTCGCCTGCTCGGGTTTCAGTTTCAGTACCTGCCCTGGATGGATCACGTACGGCGGCGCAATGCCGTTGAGCGAAGCGAGCTCGCGCACGTCCATGCCGTTGGCGAACGCGATGCTGTAAAGCGTGTCGCCACGCGCCACCGTGTAACCACTGGCACCGACGGTGCCATTGGCGTGGCCGCCGAGGCCGAAGGTTTGTACGCCCCGATTGCCCGTTGCCGGCTGTGCCGTGGACGTTGCGGCTGCGGGCTGGCTGGTGCCGCCGAACGAGTAGTTGGCCACCGGCGCGGGATTCGACGCGCATCCCGCCAGCAAGCCCGCCGCGGCAATGGCCGCCAGGGTCGGTTTCGTCAATTTCGAGGCAAACATGGTGGCCGCAAGGATACCCGACCTGCGCATGCGCGGGCACCCCGTTGCCACGTCCGCCCAGCCCGCGTTGGCATGCGACGCGGTCACGGCGTGTCGGCGGATTTCAATCGTGCAGCGCTTGCGCGAAACGGTCCGTCGCACAAACCAGTTCGTGCGCGTTGCCGGGCTCGAAAGCCGAATGTCCCGCATCCGGGACGATGCGCAGATCGGCCCCGGGCCATGCCCGATGCAAATCCCACGCACTGCGCAGCGGGCACACGACGTCGTAACGGCCCTGCACGATCACGGCGGGAATGCCGTGCAAGCGATGCGCGTTGCGCAGCAACTGGTCGTCGTGCTCGAAGAAGCCGCGGTTGACGAAGTAGTGGTTCTCGATGCCCGCGAAAGCCAGCGCGAAGGCATCACCGGCGCTCGCGGAGATGTACGCATCGTCCTGCAACAGGAAGCTGGTCGAGGCCTCCCAAACCGACCACGCGCGCGCCGCGGCTAGCCGCACGTCGGCATCGTCCGAAGTGAGCCGGCTGTGGTAGGCCATGACCAGATCACCGTGTTCGGCTTCCGGAATCGCGGCGAGGTACTTCTCCCACGCATCCGGATACAGCATGTCGCAGCCTTTCTGGTAGAACCATTCAAGCTCGGGCCGCCGCAGCATGAAGATGCCACGCAACACCAGTTCCGTTACGCGTTCGGGATGCGTTTCGGCATAGGCCAGGGCCAGTGTCGAGCCCCAGGAGCCACCGAAGACCTGCCAGCGGTCGATCCGCAAGTGCTCGCGCAGGCGCTCGATGTCCGCGACCAGGTCCCATGTCGTGTTCTCGCGCAACTCGGCGTGCGGCGTGGAACGCCCGCAGCCGCGCTGGTCAAACAGTACTATGCGGTACACCCTGGGATCGAAAAAGCGCCGGCACTTGGCGTTGCAACCCGCGCCGGGGCCGCCGTGCAGGAACACCGCCGGCTTGCCGTGCGGATTGCCACATTGTTCGTAATACAACGTGTGCAGGTCTGAAACCCGCAACATGCCGCTGTCGAATGGCTCGATCTCCGGGTAAAGATTGCGACGGTCGCTGGGCATGTCCATGCGCGGCATTTCTTTGGCTTTCGGAATCCCGGTAGCCTAGCATCGTAGACACCCGCCACGCTTGCAGGCCGCCATGAAGACATCGTTTCCCAAGAAGGACATCAAGATCGTTTTGCTCGAAGGCATCCATCCGAGCGCGGTGGAAGCATTCAATGCGGCCGGCTACAGCCAGGTCGAGCACCACGACAAGGCGCTGCCGCGCGCCGAGCTGCTCGCTGCAATCGCCGACGCGCACATCGTGGGCCTGCGCTCGCGCACCCAGCTTGACGCCGAAGCCATCGCGCATACACGGCGCTTGCTGGCCGTCGGCTGCTTCTGCATCGGCACCAATCAGGTCGACCTGCACCAGGCGCGCGAACTCGGCGTCCCGGTATTCAACGCACCGTACTCCAACACGCGCAGCGTGGCCGAACTGGTGATCGCCGAGGCCATCCTGCTGATGCGGCGCGTGCCCGAACGCAACGCCCAATGCCACCGCGGCGGCTGGTCCAAGTCCGCGGAAGGCAGCTATGAGGTCCGCGGCAAGACGTTGGGCATCATCGGCTACGGGCACATCGGTACCCAGGTCGGCGTGCTGGCCGAATCGCTCGGCATGCATGTGCTGTTTCAGGACATCGAACCCAAGCTCGCGTTGGGCAACGCAGCCCCGGCACACGACCTCGATGACCTGCTGGCGCGTTCGGACGTGGTGACCCTGCACGTGCCACAAACGGCCGCCACCGCCGGCATGATCGGCAAGGCCGAGATCGCGCGCATGCGCCGCGGCTCGATGCTGATCAACGCCTCGCGCGGCAACGTGGTCGACATCGAGGCGCTGGCCGCGGCCCTGAGCAACCAACACCTCGCGGGCGCGGCCGTGGATGTGTTCCCCAAGGAACCCAAGAGCCGCGACGAGGAATTCCAGTCACCGTTGCGCGAATTCGACAACGTGTTGCTGACTCCGCACGTGGGCGGCAGCACCCACGAGGCCCAGATAAACATCGGCACCGAAGTCGCGACCAAGTTGATCCGCTACAGCGACAACGGTTCCACCCTGTCCGCGGTGAACTTCCCCGAGGTCAGCCTGCCCGAGCATGCGGGCAGCCGCAGGCTGCTGCACATCCACCACAACGTGCCGGGCGTGCTGTCGCGCATCAACGACGTGTTCTCGCAAAACGCCGTCAACATCAATGGCCAGCACCTGCAGACCGACGGCGAAATCGGCTACGTGGTGATCGACGTGTCGGCGTCCGAGGAGCAATCCGACTCGCTGCGCGAACAGTTGTCGGCCATTCCCGGGACCGTCAGGACGCGATTGCTTTACTGAAGCTTGTTGGCACCGCGCTCCGGCAAACGCTCACCGCCTCCTTCGATCACGGCATTTTTCAAGCCGGCGTTGCGCAACGTCAGCTCGCGACCCGGGCTTGACACGCAGAATTAGTCCAAATAATTTATAGTCTGTGTTTTTTACTAATTAACGAAACCATGGCAGACCCGGTTCCCTGGTACGAAGAAGTCCATTTGCCCGCGTTGCTCAGGCACGCGCGCACCACGTACGGAGCGGCCATGCGCGAGGCGCTGGATGCGGCCGGCTGCGGGGATATCCCCGCGAACGGGCTGTACGTCATCGGCGGGTTGGCGATGGACCGGAAGGAAGTGCCGCTGGCCGTCCTCATCAGGGATTTGCGTATTTCCAAACAGTCCGCGGGTCAACTGGTGGACTCCTTGGTCACACGCGGTTACCTGGAACGCAACGTCGACCCCGAGGATCGCCGCCGTCTGGTCGTGACCCTGACACCACGTGGCCGCAAGGCCGCCGCGACGCAGGCAGCCGCGCGGGAATCCATCGATGCCGAACTGAAGGAACGCATCGGCGAACGCGCGGTGGGCGTCTTGCACAAGGGGCTTGCCGCGCTCATCGAAATTGGTCAGCGGCGCAACGCCAACGGGGAATCGCCATGAATCTTGCCACGGTGGAAATGAAAGCCTTCGTGCCCGCGCGGGATTTCGTGCAGTCGAAGGCGTTCTATGCACAGCTCGGCTTCAACATTCCCTGGTCTTCGGACGACCTGGCGTACGTCCATTACGGCAACACCAGTTTCCTGTTGCAGGCGTTTTATGTCCCCGAGCACTCCAGCAACTTCATGATGCACCTGCTGGTCGAGAGCGTGGACGACTGGCACGCGCATGTGCTCGCATCCGGCGTCGTGGAAGCATTCGGCGTGCGCGTCGATGAACCGGGTGATCGTCCCTGGCGCATCCGCGATTTCCCGCTGTTCGATCCGAGCGGCGTGTTGTGGCGTATCGGAACGAACATCGGAGAGCTGGCATGACGGAAACAAAATTCGAATCGCTTGCGCCCATCCTCGCGGTTGACGATCTGCACCAGGCGCTGGCGTTCTACCGCGACCTGCTGGGCTTTACTCTGGCCTGGTGCTGGGGTGAGCCACCGGATCTGGCCGGGATTTGTCGCGACGCGGTTGAAATAACCCTGATGGCCCGGAAGGACAAGCCCCAAGGTCGTGGCCGTGTCTCCCTGCGCATCACCGACATCGACGCGTTGCATGCCCGCCTCAAGCAGGCGGGCGCAGCCATCACCGTGCCGATCGGCGATCGATCCTACGGCTTGCGGGACTTCCGGGTCGTCGATCCGGGCGGCAACGAACTTGACATCGGCGAGGCCATCGCGGCTAGGGAAGGAGCGAACTGAATTTGCTTTCTCGATCCGATCTTCTCGCCCAAGCAGGGAAGCACCGGCGCCGGCAAATCCCGTTTCTCATCACACCAAGATCAATAATAAGAAACGGGCCACAAGGGCCCGCGTGAAAAGTCAGGCCATAGATGGCCGTTCTGGCGTAGCAGGCCGACCGACGTCGGCACTCGCGAGAAATTCCGTGGGCAGCGATCATGGATGATCGCAAGAAGATGGTCGGGGCGGCGGGATTCGAACCCACGACCCCCTGCCCCCCAGGCAGATGCGCTACCAGGCTGCGCTACGCCCCGACCGAAGCGCACATGATAGCCGATCACGAGTCGGCACACTCCAGCAACAGCAAACGGGAAACCGCTGAAGAGCCGCTGTCAGCAATGGCGGATGCGCGCCGCCGGAGCGCACCAAGCGGAGCGTGCACGCCAATAAATGAGCATGGCGGACACCACTGGCGCACAAGCTGCCGAGAGCGCTACGGGTTATTCCCTGGTTTCTAACGCAGCGGCTCGCGCAGCACTTGCAGCAACTGCTCCAGCTCCAGCCGCATCTGGTGAACGATCTGCTGCGAGATGCTGGCCTCCATCTTGCCCTGCTGGCCTTCCAGCCGGGCGCGGGCACCGGTGATGGTGAAGCCCTGGTCATACAGCAGCGCGCGGATCTGGCGGATCATCAGCACGTCGTGGCGCTGGTAGTAGCGGCGGTTGCCGCGCCGCTTCACCGGGTTCAGGGCCGGAAACTCCTGCTCCCAGTAGCGCAGCACGTGCGGCTTGACCGCGCACAACTCGCTCACCTCGCCAATCGTGAAATAGCGCTTGGCGGGGATGACGGGAAGCTCGTTATTGTTGCCCTGATCCAGCATGGTTCTCGACCCTCAATTTCAGCTTTTGTCCCGGGCGAAACGTCACGACACGGCGCGCGGAGATCGGAATCTCCTCACCGGTCTTGGGATTGCGCCCAGGTCGCTGATTCTTGTTGCGCAGGTCGAAGTTGCCGAAACCCGACAGCTTCACCTGCTCCCCCCGCTCGAGCGCCTCGCGCAACACCTCGAAGAAGGCGTCCACGCACTCCCTGGCTTCACGCTTGTTGAGGCCCACGTCGAGAAACAGGCGCTCGGCCATCTCTGCCTTGGTCAGCGTCATCTCATCCTCTCAACCTGGCCCCAAATTCGCTTTCCAGCAGCTTGACCACATCGGCCACGCAGCGGTCCGCGTCCTGATCCGTAAGCGTGCGCGAACTATCTTGCAAAATCAAGCCCATAGCAAGACTCTTTCGACCTTCGCTCAAGCCCGGACCCCGAAAACAGTCGAACAGTACCAGTTCATTCAAGATTGTTCGCAAGTCTGAACGGATCGCGGAGGCTATTCGCGACCACTCCACCGCTTCGTCGACCTCGATCGCGATGTCGCGTCGAATCGAAGGGAAGTGCGGCAAAACCCGGGCCTTCGGGATATCCCGGGCGGACAGCGCGTCCAGTCTCACCTCGAATACATGCGTCTCGGGCAGGTCGAGCTTTTGCTGCAATGCCGGGTGCAGCGCACCCACGGCGCCTGCCACGACGCCGTCGCGCAGCACGCGCGCGCCACGGCCGGGATGCAGCCAGGAAGGCAGGCCGACGGTGTCGAATGACCAATCTTGCGGCGATCCCGACAGCCGCGCCAACGCTTCGAGGTCGCCCTTGATGTCATGGAAATCGAGTGGCCGTCTGGATTCGCCCCACTGTTCCGCATGCGCCGTGCCGCACGCAACAGCCGCCAGCATCACAGTTTCGGCAGGCGCCGCGTCATTCCTTTGCGCGAAGACCACGCCGCTTTCGAACAGTCGCACCCGGGCCTGTTGCCGATTGCGGTTGCGCCTGAGCGCTTCGACCAGGCCGGGCAGCAGGGACGTGCGCATGGCCGCCAAGTCGGCCGACAACGGATTGGCCAGCGGCACGGCGTCCGCAGCGAGCCGCCAGATTTCGAGCAAACGAGGATCGACGAAGGCGTAGCAGATAGCCTCGTTGTAGTCGCGCGCCGCCAGTTCGGCGCCCAGTTCCGACACGGGCACCGTGGATTCGTCGTTCCGGGGCGCGGGCGGCCTGCCCGCGGGCAGGCTTGCCGGGATCGTGGCATAGCCGTGGATGCGCGCCACTTCCTCGAGCAGATCCTCCTCGCGCTCGATGTCGAAGCGCCGCGTTGGCGGCGTGACGCGCCAGCCGATGTCCTGCGATTCCACGGTCATGCCGAGCGCCGTGAGGATACGCTCGACTTCCGCATCCTCGATCGCAATGCCCAGCACACGCTTGATGCGGGCACGGCGCAGGGCCACTACCGGTCGTTTCGGAAGATGTTCGGGCAACGCGGCCTCGATGACCTCGCCGGGCTGGCCGCCCGCGATTTCCATCAGCAGGGCCGTGGCGCGCTCGATCGCGGCGCGCGGCAGTTCGGGATCGACACCGCGCTCGAAACGATAGGCGGCATCGGTAGTCAGGCCGAGCTTGCGCGCGCGCCCGATGATCGCGGCGGGATCGAAGTGCGCGGCTTCCAGGAATACGCTGCGTGTTTCGGTGCTGACACGCGAATCGAAGCCGCCCATCACGCCGGCCACGGCCAGCGGCTTGGTCGCATCCGCGATCATCAGGAATGAAGTGTCGAGTTCGGCATCGCTGCCGTCCAACAACTTCAATTTTTCATCGGCGGTCGCATGGCGCACCACGATCGCGCCATCCAGCTTCGCTTCGTCGAAGGCATGCAATGGCTGGCCGGTTTCCAGCATCACGTAGTTGGTGACGTCGACCACTGCATTGATCGGGCCGATGCCGGCCGCACGCAATCGCTGCACCATCCACACCGGGGTCGGTGCGGCCATGTCGATACCGCGCACCGCACGTCCCAGGTAGCGCGGACAGGCGGCGCCAGCTTCGAGGCGAATCTTGCGCGGCGCCTGGATCGCCGCAGCCACGCCGGGCGGATCGAACGGTTTCGCGCGTGTGCCGAGTTCGGCGGCGACTTCGTCGGCCAGCCCGAGCATGCCGAGGCAGTCACCGCGATTCGGCGTGAGCTCTACCTCGATGGTGGTGTCCGGCAGGTCGAGGTATGCGGACAGCGGCTCCCCGACCGGGGCATCGTCCGGCAACTCCATCAATCCCGAGGCGTCGTCGTGGATGCCGAGTTCCTTCGGCGAACACAACATGCCCCGCGATTCGACGCCACGCAGTTTCGCGGCCTTGATCGCGACGCCGTTCGGCAGTTTTGCCCCGACCATCGCCAGTGGCGCAACCAGCCCGGCGCGCGCATTCGGCGCACCGCACACGATCTGCACTTCGCCGGTGCCCGCGTCGACGCGGCAAACCCGCAGCCTGTCGGCGTCCGGGTGCGGCTCGCAGGCGACGATGCGCGCGACGATCACGCCGTCCAGCGCAGCGCCGACCGGAGTGACTTCGGCCACCTCCAGCCCACTCAGGGTCAGACGCTTCACAAGACCTTGCGAATCGGCCGGGATATCGACGCGCTCGCGCAACCAGTTCATCGAGAACTTCATCGTCCGTCCTTCATGCGAACTGCGCGAGAAAACGCACGTCGTTCTCGAAGAACGCGCGCAGGTCGGTGACCCCGTACCGCAGCATTGCCAGACGCTCGATGCCCATGCCGAAGGCGAAGCCGGTGTAGCGCTCGGGATCGATGTCGCAATTCTTCAGCACGTTCGGGTGCACCATGCCGCAGCCCAGCACCTCCAGCCAGCGCGCGCCGGCCTCGGTTTCCCAGCGGATGTCGACTTCGGCGGACGGCTCCGTGAACGGGAAATAGCTCGGCCGAAAACGCATTTCGAAAGCGCGCCCGAAGAATGCGGCCACGAATGCCTCGAGCGTGCCGATCAGGTCACCAAGGGTCGCGGAATCATCCACCAGCAGCCCTTCGACCTGGTGGAACATCGGCGAATGGGTCTGATCGGAATCGCTGCGGTACACCTTGCCCGACGCGATGATCCGGATCGGCGGCTGCCGGCCCTGCATCGCGCGGATCTGCACCGGCGAAGTATGCGTCCGCAGCAGGCGGCCGTCGCCGAAATAGAAGGTGTCGTGCATCGCCCGCGCGGGATGGTGCTCGGGGAAATTGAGCGCCCCGAAGTTGTACCAGTCGTCCTCGATTTCGGGGCCTTCGGCGACCGCGTAACCCAATTGCGCAAAGATCGCCTCGATGCGCTGGCGCGTGCGGGTCAGCGGATGGACCGTGCCGCGGCTGCCATCGCGGCCTGGCTGGGTGACATCGATGCTTTCGGACGCCAGTCGCTGTTCCAGTGCAGCGAGTTCCAGCGTCTCCCTGCGCGCGGCAATCGCCTCGGTGATTTTCTCTTTCGCGGCATTCACTTCCGCGCCGCGCGCCTTGCGCGGGTCGGGCGGCAGCTTGCCGAGCGCCTTGAGTTCAATCGTCACCACGCCGTTCTTGCCGAGCAGCGCGACTCGCTGCGCTTCCAGCGCGTCCAGCGTGTCGGCCGCTGCGATCACAGCCAGCGCCTCCTCGATGCGTTCGGTCAATGTGTCCATCGCCACCCTTCGGCGCACAAAAACAAAAAGCGGGGAGAAGGCAAGGCCTTCTCCCCGCTCGCTTGCATCATAGCTTCCGGCGTGAAACGCCGGAACGCGTCAAGCTGCCAGGCTGGCCTTGGCTTTTTCCGCGATCGCGCCGAACGCAGCGATGTCGTGCACGGCCAAGTCGGCCAGCACCTTGCGATCGATCGAGATGCCTGCCTTGTCGAGGCCCGCGATCAGGCGGCTGTAGGACAGTCCGAACTGGCGTGCGGCGGCGTTTATGCGCACGATCCACAGCGCACGGAACTGGCGCTTCTTCTGCTTGCGGCCGATGTAGGCGTACTGCTGGGCCTTGGTGACGGCCTGCTTGGCGACGCGATAGACCTTGCGGCGGGCGTTGTAGTAGCCCTTCGCGGCCTTGAGGGTTTTCTTGTGGCGCGCGCGCGCGGTGACGCCACGTTTGACTCGTGCCATGGTCGTCTCTCCTTACGCGTAGGGCAGCATGCGCGCGACACGCTTGGTGTCGGACTCATGCACGTGGTTGGGGGCACGCAGGCCGCGTTTGCGCTTGGTCGACTTCTTGGTGAGGATGTGCGACTTGAACGCGTGGCCGGCCTTGAACTTGCCGGTGGCGGTCTTGCGGAACCGCTTGGCGGCGGCCCGGTTGGTCTTGATCTTGGGCATGTCTGCAACTCCGTTTTCGGTTTTCGTGACTGGCGCGGGCGGCGATCTTGTCGATCACGCTTTCCTTCCATGCCCTTGCCGGCTTGTTGTGGCGCACCGGGCAATCCCGGTGTCGCGTTTGCCGCCCGCCGATCCACGGCGGACGGGGCGCCCCTATTTCTTCTTGGGGCTGATCATCATCGTCATCTGCCGCCCTTCCATGCGCGGAAACTGGTCCACCACGCCGATCTCGGCGATGTCCGTCTGGATGCGCCGGGCCAGCTCGATCCCGAGTTCCTGGTGGCGCATTTCGCGGCCACGGAAACGGATGTTGACCTTGACCTTGTCGCCTTCGTCCAGGAACCGCTGCATGTTGCGCAGCTTGATGTTGTAGTCGCCGATGTCCGTGGTCGGGCGGAACTTAAGTTCCTTGATCTCGATCTGCTTCGATTTCTTGCGCGCCGCGCTGGCCTTCTTCTGCTGCTCGAACTTGAACTTGCCGAAGTCCATGATCCGGCAGACGGGCGGCTCGGCGGTGGGCTGGATCTCGACCAGATCCAGGCCGGCATCCTCGGCCATGGCCAGTGCTTCGTCGCGCTCCAGGATTCCGACCTGCTCCCCATCGGCGCCAATCACCCGCACTCGCGGAACGCGGATTTCGTTGTTGCGCCGATTGCTCTTGTTTTCGGTGACGATACCGTCTTCTCCTGCTCAAGTTCGCCAGCGATGCCTGGCGTGCATTCCGTCAGCGCGGACCGGGCTCGGCCTGCAAGCGTTCGATGAAGGCTTGCAGCGGCATGCCGCCCAAGTCTTCGCCCGATCGTGTGCGCACGGAAACGGTGCCCTTCTCCTTCTCGCGGTCGCCGACCACGAGCAGCCAAGGCACCTTCTGCAACGTATGCTCGCGAATTTTATAGCCGATTTTCTCGTTGCGCAAATCGGCCCGGGCCCGGAAGCCGGCCGCATTCAGGTCGGCGGCCATTTGCCGGGCATGGTCGGCCTGACCGTCGGTGATATTCAGCACCACGGCCTGGACCGGCGCCAGCCAGGTCGGGAAGTTGCCGGCGTGGTGCTCGATCAGGATGCCTATGAAGCGTTCCATCGAGCCCACGATGGCTCGGTGCAACATCACCGGCACGTGCCGCTGGGAGTCCTCGCCCACGTATTCGGCCCCCAGCCGGCCGGGCATCGAGAAGTCGACCTGCATGGTGCCGAGCTGCCAGTCGCGGCCGATCGCATCGCGCAGGTGGTATTCGATCTTGGGGCCGTAGAACGCGCCCTCGCCCGGCAGTTCCGTCCATTCCGCCCCGGCCTTGCGCAGGGCCGCGCGCAACGCGTCCTCGGCCTTGTCCCAGATCGCGTCATCGCCGATCCTGGCCTCGGGCCGCAGCGCCAGCATCAGCCCGACGTCCTTGAAACCGAAATCCTCGTACACCTTCAGCGCCTGGCGATGGAATTCCAGGACTTCGGATTCGATCTGGTCCTCGGTGCAGAAGACGTGGCCATCGTCCTGGGTGAAGTTGCGCACGCGCAGCAATCCGTGCAGCGCGCCGGATGGTTCGTTGCGGGTGCACGAGCCGAACTCGCCGATGCGGATCGGCAGGTCGCGATAACTGTGCAGGCCACTCTTGAATATCTGCACGTGGCCCGGGCAGTTCATCGGCTTGACCGCGTAGGTGCGCTTCTCCGACTCGGTGAAAAACATGTTGTCCTTGTAGTTGTCCCAGTGCCCCGATTTCTTCCACAGCGACACGTCGAGGATGGACGGGCAGCGCACCTCGTCGTAGCCCGAGTCTCGATAGACCTTGCGCATGTACTGCTCGACCTGCTGCCACAGCGTCCAGCCCTTGGGATGCCAGAACGCCATGCCGGGCGCCTCTTCCTGCATGTGGAACAGGTCGAGGTGCTTGCCCAGCTTGCGGTGGTCGCGCTTCTCGGCCTCCTCGATACGCGTCAGGTAGGCCTTCAGATCCTTGTCATTCAACCACGCGGTGCCGTAGATGCGGCTGAGCATCGCGTTATCGGAATCCCCGCGCCAATAGGCGCCGGCGGTCTTCATCAGCTTGAACGACTTCAACCGCCCGGTATCCGGCACGTGCGGGCCGCGGCACAGGTCGGTGAACTCGCCCTGCGAATACAACGACAGTTCCTCGTTCGCGGGAATCGACTCGATGATCTCGGCCTTGTATTCCTCACCCATGTCGCGGAAGAACCGCACTGCCTCGTCGCGCGACTTGACACTGCGCGAAAGCGGCAACGATTCCTTCGCGATCTTGTGCATTTCGTCTTCGATCGCGGGCAGGTCCTCGGGCTTGAACGGCTCGTTGCGCGCAAAGTCGTAATAGAAGCCGTCCTCGATCACCGGCCCGATCGTCACTTGGGTGTCCGGGTACAGCCGTTGGACCGCCTGTGCCAACAGGTGCGCGGTCGAGTGGCGGATGATGTCCAGTGCCTCGGGCGACTTCTCGGTAACGATCTCGACGCGTGCGTCATGATCGATGGTGCGCGAGAGGTCCACCAGCTTGCCGTCGACCTTGCCGGCCAGCGCGGCCTTGGCCAGACCCGCGCCGATCGACGCGGCGACATCGCGCACGCTGGGCGGCGCATCGAAGGATTTGGTGCTGTTGTCGGGAAGCGTGATGGTGATCATGGCATTGGCTACGCAAGGTTCGAGGATCCGTCATACCGGCAAGGGCCGGCATTCAGTCCGACAAGTCCACAAAGTTGCTTGGGGGCGTTCCGTCGTCCCGGCGATGGCAACAAAAAAGGGCGCCGGGCGCCCTCGCGGGTTCGACCGGGCGCTTCGGGTCAGGCTGGAATCACCGTAGTTTCCATGTCGCACACTGAGCCGGCGTTTCCGCGGGCCACCCGATGTGATGAGCAAGCAAAGTTAGTGCAGCCCCGGCGGCGCGTCAACGCCGTTGGCGCCGCATTTGAGCTGAGGTCGCGATCCGGCTAAACTGCGCGGCCCGGTCACCGCCCGGGTGTCGCATCCAGCGAGCGCATTCCCAGTGGGCAGTTAGCTCAGCGGTAGAGCACTACCTTGACATGGTAGGGGTCACAGGTTCGATCCCTGTACTGCCCACCACCGGGCGCCTGTTTAATCAAGTAGTTAAGTCGCAACGGGCGTTTTGCGCCATTCCAGTACGGAAATGGTAGGGAGGGGGCCTGCGAATCTGGGCTTTTCCACCCTCGCGCGCGTGTACTGCTCCGCGAATCGCCCGTTGGCGTCAAGTCCGCACCCCTCGTACGTCGCTACACTTGGAGGCAGGCCGGTCTCGCGAGGACTTCGCCGATGCTGGACCAGCAGAAGGCTTATCCGTCACTCGTCGCCGCACTGTGCGTACGCGATGCGTACACGAGAGGGCACTGTGATCGGGTCTGCGCCATCGCAATGGAGCTTGGTAATGCGCTGGATCTGCGGCCACGCGATCTTGAGGCGTTGCGTATTGCCAGTCAGCTACATGACGTCGGCAAAATCGGCATTCGGGATGATGTTCTCCTCAAGCCGGGACGGTTGACACCCGAGGAATGGGAGGAAGTCAAAGCGCATTCCATACTCGGTGAGAGAATAGTCAACGAGACGTTCTTGGCGAATCGAACCGAGGTTGCAGCGATCGTCAGACATCATCACGAAGCACTTGACGGCAGCGGGTATCCAGACGGCCTGTCGGGCGACGGAATTCCACGGAATTGCCGAATACTCTCAATCGCAGATGAGTACGACGCCATGACGTCCAGCCGCGTGTATCGCCGACCGATGTCCCACAGCGAAGCAATGGCTGTCTTGCGCCAAGAGACGAGCACAAAGCTCGACCCAAGGATTTTTGCGGCGTTTTCGGCCGTGATATCGGCGAGCAAATTACGCTCGGAACGCCAGACGGACGACGTGTAACGTAACAGGCATTGTCCTCCGGCTACCGTCAATACAGCCGGGTGGATTTCACACTCGGCAGCTTCGTTACGCGAGACACCAGCGCGGCTGCTCGTTCCACTTCGAAGGTCACTGTGGCGAAACCATTGTTTACACTTGAGAACAAAGGTTTCAGTGGTCCGTCACGGTTTGCTTTCGCAGGAAGCAAACATTGCGCACATGCCCACGCTACTCGCTGCCATCGTTGCGGTCGTGTCTCTCCTGCTCTGGCAGCCTGCATACAGTATTGCCGGTGAAGCTCCGGGCACCTTGGGCGTTTCGATCACCATTGTTTCCGGTTGCTCCACGAAGGTTGACGAAGCCAGCGTCAAGGTGAGCGAGCACTGCGACTTCCCGTCCCCTTATCGCATCGACAACCCAGGCGCCAGATCGCACATCTCTGTGGGCGATGCCACAAGATCGGGCTCCGTTGGCAGCATCGCCCAAACCTCACCTGACGACCTTTGCAGCCCTCAAGCGGGTTGCCGGATGACGATCGTCTATTACTAGTGGCTCGCGCGCGGGAGCTCGACTAAGCCTCCAGCTGAAGGGCTGCAGGGAGACACCGCCATGTATGGCTGGGAAGTGTTCGTGCATCGTCCGTCGATGCCCGGCACCAGCGTTTACGGCTCCAAACGGTTGGAGCAACTGGCTAAAGACGACAAGGCCGTCGACCTCGACATGGCAGGGGTCACAGGTTCGATCCTAGTACTGCCCACCAGTTTCGCGCGTCACTTCGGACCAGACCGGTCCCCGGGTTCTGCCGGCATCATGCTCCCGACCCGACTGCCGTCGCCGGTTCACCGACGCGCAGCACGCACAGTCCTGCCGCAAACAGACTGGCGCCACCCAGCACGAGCGCGTACACCGGCTGGCCGTGGAAGAACCATCTCAACAGGACGCCCAATACGCTGGCGGCGAGCAGTTGCGGGATCACGATGAAGAAATTGAAGATGCCCATGTACACGCCCATCTTCGCGGCCGGCAGGCTGTCGGAAAGCAGCGCATAAGGCAGCGAGAGGATCGAGGCCCAGGCGAAGCCGACGCCGACCATCGACAGCATCAGCCAGTCGGGGTCGCGAATCAGCAGAAAGGAAATCAGGCCCGCGCCGCCGAGGCAGGTGTTGATGAGGTGGCTCGCGCGCAAACCGAGGGTGCGCACCATCCAGGGGATCACCAGTGCCGCCAGTGCCGCGAAACCGTTGTAGGCGGCGAACAGCACACCCACCCAGTTGGCGCCGTTGTTGTAAGCGACCGAATGCGGATCGCTGCTGCCGAATTGCACCATCGTGACCGCGGGCGTGGTGTAGATCCACATCGCGAACAGCGCGAACCACGAGAAGAACTGCACCCACGCCAGCCGGCGCATGGTTGCCGGCATGCCCTGCAGATCGGACATGATCTGGTAAAGCGTGCCGCGGCTGCGGGCGCGGCTCAGCCACAACAGGGCGAATCCGTACGCAACCAGACCCCCGGCCAGCAGGTAAAGATCGTGGTCGAGCCCACGCCAGTGGATCAACCAGGCGCCGATCAAGCCGATCAGCCAGGAAGATCGCCCCGCTTCGCCACGCATGGCGATGGCGAAACGGCTGCATCTCTGACTCGGGCGTCGTCTGCGCATCATCGAAGCCGAGCAGCGTTTCCGGCGGATACTCGCGCGTGGTCAGCACGGTCAATGCGACCGAGCCGAGCAGCACCACGCCGCCGGCGTAGAACGCGTACTTCACGGTGTCCGGGATCGCACCGGCCGGTGCGGTGTTGGCAACGCCCAATCGCGCCAGAATCCATGGCAGCAACGAGGCCACCACCGCGCCAACGCCGATGAAGAAGCTCTGCATCGCGTAGCCGAGCGGGCGCTGACGCATCGGAAGCTGGTCGCCGACGAAGGCGCGGAACGGCTCCATCGATACGTTGAACGACGCATCCATGATCCATAGCAATCCGGCCGCGATCCACAGCGCGGGCGAATTAGGCATGGCCAGCAGCGCCAAGGTCGCCAGCACTGCGCCCGCAAGGAAATATGGCCGGCGCCGGCCCAACCTGCCCCAGGTGCGGTCGGAAAAGTGGCCAATCAACGGCTGCACGATCAATCCCGTCAGCGGCGCGGCGATCCACAACGCGGGGATTTCGGACACGCTCGCACCGAGCGTCTGGAAGATGCGGCTGACATTGGCGTTCTGCAGCGCGAAGCCAAACTGGATGCCGAGGAAGCCAAAGCACATGTTCCAGATCTGCCAGAACGACAGTGCCGGCTTGTCGGCCTTGATCATGGTGTGGTCGGTTCCACCGCGAAGGGCGCGATTCGCAATGCGTGGTAGTCGGCCTCGTTGAGCGGATGCGCACCGCCCTCGCCGCCGGTGTAGTGGGAAAAGTGTGCGAGGTCGCTCATGTTGAAACCGTTGCCCAACGTGAAACGGCAGGCGGCATGCGCCTTCGCATCGAATGCCGCATGGGTGGAAGCCTGCACGCCGTCGCTGTGCGGCATGACCAGCAGCACGTCTTGCGATGGAACTCCCGCGCAATCGACATGCAACCACTTCACCGCGGCGGTGATCCCGGTATTGATCGGGCCGTGCGCATTGGAATAGTCCATCCAGACCCGGTAACGCCCGGTTTGCGGCGCCTTCCAGCTGCGCGGCCACGCGCCTTCGACCGACCAATTCGGGCCGACGCAGGTCGCCTCACTCGGCAGTGACTCGAGACCATCCTTGCCCAAAAGGGTGACGCGGAAACATTGCCGGTCGCCGGACTGCGGCAACGAAACTCTTCCGTCGGTCTTGCCGAATCGCTTGCCGTCGACATATAGCACGCCATGCATGGCGGCATGGATCAACCAATGGTCGCTCGTGCGCGTCACCATCGGTGCGGCCGGCGTGGGCGGTGCGTAGAACGGCGCGTCGGTGCGCAGTTTCGTGGGCGGCACCGAGATCGCCTTGAGCATTACGATGGTTTCGTTGCCTGCATGCTTCGTGCTGCCCGCCACCAGCAGGTTGCCATCAAGCTGCGCGGGACGCACCAGCATGATGCGCCTTCCCGGCAAGAGCAGACTTATGCGATCGCGCTTGCCGAACAGCATCGGCACCAGCGAAGCGGGCAGTTCGGGGCGAACGCTGCCGTCGTTCTCCAGGCCGAACACGCCCTCGACCACCATGTCGAGGTAACCGGCCACCGACCACAGTTGCCGGGGCGAATCGACCACCGGCCCGCTCAGCTTGCCTGCGTCGACGCGGGTCGACTGGGTCGTGACGTCGAAATTCTCCATGTTGGACCCGGACAACGCCGCACCGCGCACCAGCGAGTGCAGCTCGTGCGCGATGATTTCCGGTTGCCGGGTGACGCGCGCCGCGCGCAGCGTATAGGCGCTGACGAACGGCCATATCGCGCGGTTGTGGTAGATCGGTTCATCCGCGCGCTCGGGCCAGATCACCGGGCTGCCGGCGGGATAAGCGGGGTAGTTCGCCAGGGTTTCGCGCGCGCGCTCGGGGTCGGCAACGCCGCTGGTGACCGCGAGCGAGATGCCGAGCAGGTCGTAGGCTTCGACCGGCAGGCCATCGCCTCCTATGTAGCTCATGTACATGCCGCGACCGGCGTTCCAGAAGTGCGCGTTGATCGCGTGTTTCAATGCCCCGGCTTGCGCCGAGTAATCCCTTGCGCGCGGATCGCCGCGCTGTGCCGCCAGCTTCGCGGCGAGCTGCAACGCCTCGTAGTGCAGCACGTTGGTGGACAGCGCGAACGACTGCGCGATGAAGACCACATTGTCCCTGGTCCATTCCGGGTAGGTCTGCTCGCGCCAGTCGAGGAACGAGGTTTCGCCGCGGTATAGGCCAATCGCCGGATCGAACACATACCTGCGGTCCTGCGCCAGGGTGTCGTTGAGCGCCTGCCAGACCTTGTCCGCGAACACCTTGTCGCCGAGCAGGTGGCGTGCGCCGAGGAACCACACGATGCGGTCGGTGCTGATCGGCCAGCTGCCGCCGGAACCAGTGTCCTGCATCGGATACAAACCTTGCGGGACATCCTTCACGCGCACCCCGGAGAGCTTGAACAGCAGCCCGTTGCGCGCACGTTCCGGATCGAACCGCCACAGGCCGAGGTCAGTCGAATAGGAAAGGTCGCGCGTCCAGACGTATGGCCACTTTTCGCCGGTCTCGAAACAGTGGCAGGGCATCGGTTGGCCGTGGTCGAAAGCGCCATCCTGGATGGAAGTGACCGAATCGAGTTTCAGGTCGTCCTGCGCCATCGCGAACAGGCCATCGAACATGACGCTGGCCGTTCGCGCCTTTGCCGGGCTCGTGGCAATGTGGCGCTTGCCGCCGCCGTAGGTCAGCACAAAACCGTCGCCGGCCGCGTGCATGTCGGCATGGCGCTGATGCCAGGCGATTCCGTCTTCGGTGTTGCGCATGGGTTTCGCCATGGCAATCGCAGCCACCACCGCGCACAACGCCGCCGGGAGGGCACGGACGACGACGCGCACGTTCATCCCTTGAGCTCGATCACGGCCAAGCCCTGCGGGGGCACGTCGACCTTCAGGCGATCGTGGTCGAGCGTGGTGTCGGTGGGCGCGGCCTGGGCGCCTGCCGCGCGCAGTTGCTCGATCTGCCTGCGGCTCGGGAAAGCCGGGCGACCCATCGCGTCGTAGGCCCGGATCACGTTGCCATGGGTTTCATCCACGCGCCACACCGTTGCCTTGGCATTGGCCGGCAAGTCGGCGATCTTCAGGTCGAAGTGTTTCACCGGGCCCTTGGGCGTGCCGCCGACGTAGCTTGCGGTGTTGCTCAGCGGCGGCGCGTAGTTCCACAGCGCGACCACGATGCTGCCGTCCGCGCGGCGCGTGGCCAGCGCGCTGTCGCTTTTCAGCGGCAGGCGCGTGTCACCGAGTTTGTGCAGCAATGCGAAGGCGTTGAAGGCGGGTTTCGGGATGCGGTCTTCCGCGATCAGGCCGAAACCGCCGTAGAACGGCGTCTTCACCACGCCCTGCTCCTCGAACACGTCGGAGAACGACCAGTAGCTCATCATCGCCAGCTTGTCCCCGCACATGCGGATGGTGTTGGCCATCCACGGTCCCATGTAGATGGTGTCGGTGACATCCGGCAGGTTGGCGTAGGAGGCGTTGTATTCGCTGAAGATCAGCGGCAGCTTCGGATAAGGCGAAGCCTTGATCTCGGCGGCGACCTTGTCGATCGCGCGGCACACCATGTCCGCGCGCGGGATCTTCTCGTGGGTGTGGAAGACGTTGTCGGCGGTGTCGTCGCCGTAGACGTGGGTGCTCACGAAGTCGACCGGTACGTCGTCCTTCCTGACGTGTGCGAGGAATGCGGGGACCCATGCCGCCTGCGCCGTGGCGGGGCCACCCACGCGCAGGCGCGGGCTGACGGCCTTGAGGTCGCGCGCGGTGTGGTCGTACAACTTGAAGTAGGTCGGCTGCGCCGGCTTGCCGGCCCAGAATCCGATATTGGGCTCATTCCATACTTCGAAGTACCACCTGGAGACCTCGTCGATGCCGTAGCGATCGACCAGGTGCTTCGCGAACGCCGTGATCATGGCGTCCCATTCCTTGTAGTCGCGCGGTGGCGCGATGTTCGGGTGGTACCAGAAGTCCTGCACTGCCTTGGGGTCGGACGTCAGTGCCGTCGGCATGAAGCTCAGTTCCACGAACGGCCGCACCCCGCGTGTCAGCAGGCCATCGTAGATCTGGTCGACGTAGGAGAAGTTGTACGAGATGGCGCCCGTCTTCTTGTCACGCTGGACCAGGCCGACGTCGTCGTCGAGGATGCCGTGGAACCGGATGTAGCCGAAGCCGGTGGCGGCGTGCACCGCATCCAGGTCCCTGCGGTAATCGTCGCGCAACGCGAGCACCGCGCGTCCCGAACCGAACATGTCCTCCCAGGTATGCGGGAACGGCATGCCCGGCGCCGTGGCGTCCAGATGCAGTCGAACGGGTTGCGTCGTGGTCGCCGCCATGGCCGACGTAACGCCGGCAAGTATTGCCAACGCGAGACAAATGCGGAACAAGACGGGCGCGGTTTTCATGGCCAAATCCCAGTGTGAAGCCGATGGAAACGTTTACATTCGCCGGCCAGTGTGGCCGATCCCAACACCATCGTCCAGTCATCTCGCACCTTCGCCGTCAACGTTGTCATGGATGGAATTCACGTCAATGCTTGGAGGAATCGTGCAGGCTAACCTCCCGTGCAACCCCGGCAACGAGCTTCAACACGGTAACCGGGCCGTAGCGATCGTTGTCGGTCGCCCAGCCCTCGCCACCGGCCTTCCGTAGTGCCGCTGGTGAGGCGTAGTGCCGCAAGGCATGCCCGGCCATATCGACGCTGCCTGCCTCCAGGCCGTGCACCTTCACCCAATAGTCGCGCAACGCTGGCTTGAAGGTTCCGGTGGCCGGATCGGTACGGAAGAAAACTTCGCTGCCATTGCGCAGGGTAGTCAGGCGCTGGAGGAAATACGCGCCCTTCTCGTACGCGTAGGTATCGCCACCGTCGTCGTAGTACTTGAACTGCGTGGCATGATCGCAAGGGAATACTTGCAGCGTCATGGTCGTGACCGGATGCTCGCCCACCCAGTCCATCACCGGTTGTGTCGGAATGATCGCGCCGGCACGGATGAACAGAGGAATGTCACTCCACGTTTTCGAGTCCACCGGATAATCGATGGTGTGGCCACCCGTGTAGGTGTTGCCACTGGTCCAGTCGATCCAGGTGCCGGCGGGCAGGTAGATGCGCTTCATGGTCTGGCCTTGCTCGACCACCGGTGAAACCAGCAGCCACTGGCCGAACAGCCAGGCATCGGCGTCGTTGCGGACATTCGGATCGTGCGGCCATGCGAACGCAAGCGGACGGACCAGTCCCACGCCGTGCGCGTAATCCGCATGCTGGTACGAATAAATGTATGGAATCAGTGCGTAGCGCAGGCGGATCGCGCGGGTGGCCGCCGCTTCGGCCACCGGGCCGTAACGCCACGGTTGGCGCTTTTCGTTTTCGGTCCCGTGCACGCGGAAGATCGGCGTGAACGCTCCGAACTCGATCCAGCGCGCATAATTCTGGTCGGACGGATGGCCGTTGAACCCGCCACCGTCCATGCCCCATTTCATCTCGCCCACGTCGATCGAGCTCAGCATGCGCGTGCGCTGCGCGGCCATGCTCGGGAATCCGGTATCGATGTCGCCCGACCACAGGCCGTAGGCGTAACGCTGCGCGCCCAGCCAGAAGTTGCGGTTGATCGACCACACGCGCTTGTCGCTGGCCGCACGCTGGGCGTCGTACAACGCACGCTCCATGTTCAGGAACTGGGTGTCCGAACCGACCTCGTCGGCCTCGTCGTTCCACCAGCCGGATATGCCGTGGTCGAAGCCGTACTCGATCGCGAGATGCCCGAACCAGCGCCGCGCTTCCGGCTTGTCGAAGTCGAGGCGCTTGACCAGCTTGTGCGAGAAGTAATCCTGGAATGCCTTCTCGCCGGAAATCCACAGACCGTGCGCGCTGGCATAACGCCCTTCTGCCGTATCCACGTGGATGCGTGGCTTCATGATCCCGGTAATGTGCATGCCTTCGGCGCCCAGGATTCGCGCCAGCTTGCCGCTGGGGCCGTCTGGGAACTTCACTGGATTCCAGCGGAATTCGCCGTAGTCGCCCTGCCCCCAAGCCTTCCAGTCGAAATCGAGGGTGAAGTTGTCGATCGGGATGTGCCTGGCCCTATAGGTCTTGACGATGTCGAGCAATTCCTTCTCGTCGATGCCCCACTGGCTGTTGGTGAAACCCATTGCCCATTTCGGAAACATCGGCGCGGGGCCGCTGAGCTTGGCCAGTTCACCGAACAGTTCCGCGGGCGTGCCGACCAGGATGTAATAATCGGCGTCGGGACGCTTGAAATCAGTGACCGTGATGCGGCCCTTGGCGAGATCGAAATCCGCCCCGCCGCAATCCACCAGCACGCCGTAACCCGCGGTGCTCCACACGAACGGCGCACCGGCGTGGCCCTGTTTGCTCGCCTGCGCCACCCACTTGCCGCCGCGCAGCAGCCCCGCCGTGACGGGCTTGTTCGCCTCGAAACCACCGACACCGTACAGCGCGTCGCCTGATGCATGTCCGAGAACGATTCGTTCTTCAGACAAAGCCATCAGGTCGGATTGCCGCAGCAGTGCGTGCCCTTGCACGTCGCTGACCGTCAATATGTCGGATTTCGGGATCCCAGGCGACGGTCATTTGCTTCGAACGCAATGTCACCGCGTCGCCGTGGCGCGATACCTCGGGCTTGAAGGCCGTTGCCGGCTTCGGCCGTGGATCGATCACGAGGTTCGGCGGTGTCGTACGGCCCAGCGGCACGTAGTGCACATGCAGCACGCCAGGCGCGACCATTTGCAGCGACGTCGTTGCATCGTCCTGTGCAAGTACGAAGCCTTGCGCGTTGACGCTGCGCAGTTCAAGCGTGACAGACGCCTGGGCGGCTGCGGAGAACCCGGCCAGCAGCAACACCACGAGTACGCGCATGCGCATGTTTGCCATCATCGATATTTGTCCTTTTCCCTGAAGCAGGATGCAAGACCTTTGGCTCGTCATTCCGGACGCCGCGCAGCGGTGATCCGGACCGCGTTCGCAGAGCCTGTCCCGGACTTGATCCGGGAACTGCAAACACGAACGCCGAAGGCGGCCCGAAGGCGGAGCGAAGCGAACGCGCGCGAAGCGCGAGCGCCATGGATGGCGCGAGTAACCAGGTGACTTTGTCATTGAAAGCAAACACGCCGGGTTCCGGGTTCCATCCGCAATGGAATTGCGAACGCCCCAGGAATGACGACAAGGAAAGGTGACGCCGCAACAAGTATTGATTGATCGTTCATTGCAGGATCGCGCTGCCGTAGGGCGGCAGCTTCAGTCGGCCCGCTGCAATCGTCGTATCCGCGCGACTGTGCCGCAACAGTGCGTGGAACCGCCGCGCCGGCAGCGCGATCGTTTGTGGCTTGCCGGACAGATTGTGCAGCACCAGCACGTCGCCTTGCGCATCATCGAGTTCCCACGCGGCCACTTGCATGTTGCCGTCGCGCCAATCGTGCAGCACGCCGTCGCGCAGTTCTGGCACGGCACGCCGCCAGCCGATCAACATCCGATACCAGTCGAGCAGCGAGGAAGGATCGTCTTGTTCCGCCTGCACCGAAACATCGGGACCGTCACCGGCACTGCAGCCCTCCCATGTCGTCTCGCCCGGTCCCTTGCCCGCGCGATACCAGCGCATCGGCTCGCGCAAGTGTGGATCGGGCTTTTGCCCGCGCATGCCTAGTTCCTCGCCGTAATAGATGAAGGGATGGCCCGGCAACGTCAGCAACATCGCGGCGGCCACCCGCATGTGATCCGGGTTGTCGTCGAGCTGGCTCATCACCCGTTCCTGATCGTGGTTGGAAAGCAGCGGCGCATCGTCGAAGCGACCATGCGCCGCCGCACGATAGGCGGCATCGCGACGCGCGAGCGTCGCCCCAATATCGCGATCGCGCTCTTGTTTCGCACTCTGGATCAGCCGCGTGGCCAGCGGAAAATCGAACACCGCGTCCAGCGCGCCCATCCACGGCGCAAGCTGATCCGGATTCGGCGGCCAGACCTCGCCCACCAGCCAGGCGTGCGGATCGACCACGTCGATGCCGCGATGGAACTCGCACCACCACGCAAGATTCTTCTCCAGCACGCCCGGTCTGTACCAATCGGTCTCGAAGTCGAGATAGAGGTGCTGCGCGGCGTCGAGACGAAAGCCATCCACGCCCTTGCGCAGCCAGAACCGCCCGACCTTGATCATTTCCTCGCGCACCGCGGGATCGTCGTAGTTAAGGTCGGGCATGACGGATGCAAACACGCCCAGGTAATGCTGGCCGTCCGGGAGCGCGTGCCACGCAAAGCCGCCGGTGGCACTGATGGCCTTCAGATCGGTATCCGGCTTCGCCCACGTGTACCAGTCGCGGTAGCGGCTGTGCGGGTCTGCGCGGCCATGAACCAGGGATGCCGCTCGCTGGAGTGGTTGGTCACCAGATCCATGATGACCTTGATGCCGTGTTTGTGCGCCGCTTTCACCAGGCGCTCGAAATCGGCCATCGTGCCGTACTGCGGATTGATGCCGAAATAATCGGTGACGTCGTAGCCGTGATAGCTCGGCGAAGGGTTGATCGGCATCAGCCAGATGCCGCTGACGCCCAGCTTCTTCAGGTAATCGAGTTTTGCGGTGACGCCATTGAGGTCGCCTATGCCGTCGCCGTTGGTGTCGTACCAACTGCGCACGAAGATCTCGTACCAGACGCCAGAGGGAGCCTGCTTCGGCTGCGTCATGGACGCAGCCGAGGCCGGTGAATCGCGGCGGAGAGCAGGCGGAACAAACCGACGCGCCGGCTGACGAGTGCAATCCGGGCAAGGCGCAGGCGTCGATGAAGATCACTCGGGTCGGGCCTCACCGATGGCGTGCAATGGTACGGCAACGAAGTGCGCATGGTCGGGCAAGCTGGCGCCGTGCGCGCCGACCAGCGTGCGGATATCGCCCAGAAAAGCGTGCAGTTGTGATCTTGCTCAACTCGTCGGCGAGCGGGTGGTAGCGCCTGCGGGTAGATGTGCTGGCCGATCATCACCTGCAGCCACGCCACCTCGGTGAACAGTTCGTCGGCTTCGCGGTAAGATCGGCCATTGCCACGGAAAGGGCGATCTTGCGGGCCAGGCCAGGCGGGATTTCCATGGTGCTGCATTGGCGCCAGAACGCCGTGTCGTCCCGCTCGGTGGCCTTGTAATGCAGGATCAGGAAGTCGCGCACGCTTTCGTACTCGAACCGCGTCTGGCGATTGTATTCGTCGATCAGCAGCGGATCGAAGCGGCTGTCGGGAAACATCGCCAGCAACCGACTTACCCCGGACTGGATCAAGTGGATGCTGGTCGATTCCAGCGGCTCCATGAACCCGGCCGCCAGTCCCAGCGCCACGCAGTTGCGATTCCAGGACTTGCGCCGCATGCCGGTGATAAAGCGCAGCGGGCGCGGCTCGGCCAATGGCTTGCCGTCGAGATTGGCCAGCAGCATGGCAGCCGCTTCGTCATCGCCGAGGTGCTGGCTGGAATAGACATGGCCGTTGCCCGTGCGATGCTGCAGGGGCACGCGCCATTGCCAGCCTGCCTACGCGCCGTGGCCCGGGTGTACGGGTACAGGGGGCCCTCGTGCGCTCGCTCGCCACGGCCAGGGCGCGGTCGCATGGCAGCCAGTGCTGCCAGTTTTCATAGCCGGTTTTCAACGCGCCTTCGATCAGCAAGCCGCGAAAGCCAGAGCAGTCGATGAACAGATCGCCTTCGATGATCTCGCCGCTCGCCAGCTGCATGGATTCGATGAAGTCGTCGCGTTCGCGCAGCCGCACGTCGACAACCTTGCCTTCGACGCGCTGTACGACTTCGGGATCGCAATGGCGCCGCAGGTGTTGCGCGTACAGCCCGGCATCGAAATGGTAGGCGTACTTGATGCCGGTCAGCGGGCTGCTGCCGACCTTCTCCATGCGCGCGAAACGGTCCGCCTGCGCGGCCTGCGCATTCAGCGAATACGCCCACAGGTCACTCGACCGGATCACGCCGCCGCTGCTGCAGCCAGTAATGATGAAAGGCGAGCAGGCCCAGCGGCAAGCCGATGTCGCTGAACGCATGCAGGTAGGAATCGCCCAGGCGACCGAAATCGTTGAGCTGCATGCCCAGCTTGAACGTGCCCTGGGTGGCTTGGAGCATCTCGTTCTCGTCGATGCCCAGAAAGTTGTTGATGTGCCTGATCTGCGGGATCGTCGCCTCGCCCACTCCGACGGTGCCGATCTCGTCGGATTCGATCAGGTGGATGGTCAGTTGCTTCGACCGAAGGCCCGCGCGAGCAAGGCCGCGGCCATCCAGCCGGCGGTGCCGCCGCCGACGATGACGATCCGCCGGAGGCGCGATTCGTCATTGCCGGAAGAGTAACCGTTTCGAACACCCGCACCTGTCATCCTGACCCGCCCGCTGTCAACGGAAGGGCCCCGCTGCGGTCGGAGCAGCGAGACCCAGCCGCGGGAGCCGCCGGTTACCGGAACTTGTAGGACACGCCGAATTCGTAGCGGCGGCCGTAGTTCTCCCAGGTCAGCACCTGGCGCGGGTCGTTGTTCTGGTAGGTGATGAAGCTCTTGTTGGTGAGGTTGGAACCCTGCAACAGGAAGGTCAGGCCCTTGAAACGTCCTTCCGGGATCGTGTAGCTGACCTGCGCGTCATAGATGCTGCCGCCCTTGATGGTCTGCAGGATGCGGGTGGCGCTGATCCCCTGCACTTCACCGAGGAAGCTGGTGCGGTAGCTGTCGCTGACGCGCGCCTCGAACCCTCCATGCTGGTAATACAGAGTGCCGTTGGCCACCCACTTGGACAGGCCGGGCACCGTGATCGCCTGGGGATTGCCGGAATACACCACTGAACTCTTGGTGTAATCGCCGGTGAGAATGAAGCCGAAATCTTCCAGCACCGGCACCGAGGTGACGGCCTTGAAGGGCAGGTTGATCGTGCCCTGCAATCCTTTCACGCTGCCTCGGCCATCGTTGGTCGGGCCGGACACGATGCCGTAGGTGGTGCCGAGTTGCTGCTGCTGGGCCGGCGACAGGAACGCACCGACGAATGGCGCGAAGTTGTACAGAAAGGCCTTGTTCGGATTGATGAAATCCGTCAGCTTCAGGTAATAGCCGGACACGGCCATGTAGCCCTGGTTGTGTGCGAAATAATGCTCGAGGCTGACGTTGAAGTTGGTGGACATCGTCGGCAGCAGCTCGGGGTTGCCGCCTTGCGCGCTGAAGTACGACTGGTTGGGATTGGTATTCGACAACTGCGTGATGTTGCCGCTGATCGCGAGGCTCGCGCTCATCTGGTCCATGCGCGGACGTGCCAGTACGCGCGCGGCACCGACGCGCAGGTCGGTAGTAGGCGTGAACTGGAAGACCAGGTTCGCGCTGGGCAACCAGCGGGTGTACTTGGTGCCGCCCGAAATCGGCACCAGCGTGACGATCGAAGAGCCCGTCGAACTGGTTCCTGCGGCGACACGCTGCCCGTCCGACGTCTCATCGGTATGCGCAACCTGCACGCCGATGTTGCCACGCACCGGCACGCTGCCCAGCGAGGTGTCGAGGTTGAACTGCACGAACGGTGTCGTGTCGAGCTCACGCACCTTCCAGTTGGGCGGCACGCCGATCGACGACAGCGCGGTCGAGAACAACTGGTAGGTACCGTCGGAGAGGAAGGTCAACGGGTTGTAGACCGGCTGCGGACCCACGCCCATCCAGGCCAGCGGATCGCCGACTCCGTACGACGGAATCGCCGCGCTCTCGGCACCGTTCGGCAACACGATGAAATCCTGGTCGATGTTGTAGTTCTTGTCGCGGGTGGCGCGGTCCACGCCGAACTGCACACTGGAGAACGGACCACTCAGGAAGTCGTGCTCGACGCTCAGGCGCAGGCGCGCGAGGTAGTCGTTGGTGTGCGGCGCATTGATGAAGCCGGCCTGTACCACTGGCGGATTGTTGCCGCTGCCCCATCCCTGCGGGTCGGTAAGCACCAGTCCCTGGGTGTAGTCCTGGGTCGGGTTGACGTAGAACAGGCCGTTGCCGAGTTCCTCGAAGGCCAGCGTGTCGGTGGGACCGGACTTGTTGTAGCCGAAGCCCGAATAGCTCTCCAGCAACAGGTCGCGGCGATCGGCGCGCGAGTAGCTGGCATCCATCTCGGCGGACCAGCTCTCGTTGAAACGCAGCTTGTTGTTCCAGCCAATGTTCCAGACCTTGGCGTTGGTCTTGTTGTAGTCGTTGCGCACCACCGGCGAAACGTCGCTGTAGGTGCCGCTCTGCACGAAGCCATCCTGCACGTTGCCTGGCGTGAGCACCACGTTGGCGCCCCAGTACAGCGGAAATTCCATGCCCTTGGCCTGCTGGGTTTCGCGGAAATTGTCCCAGGTCAGATCCAGGGTGCTGGTGAAGTTGTCGGACGGACGGTACTGCAGGGTGGTCAGCAGTCCGAGGCGCTTGAGTTGATCGGAAATGCCGTAGTTCTTGGAGCCGCCGATGACCAGATCGCCATTGGCGTCGTTCGGATATCCCCACGGCGCCTGATGTTCGATCTGCGCCGGATTGGATTCCAGGTCCACGCCCAGGGTCACGCCGAACTTGTGGTCGGCGAACTGGTTCACGTACACGCCGTTCACCGAGTAGCCGTGATCGCTGACGCCGGGTCCCGGAGCCAGCGTGGAAAGGCTGTTCCAGACATAGCGCGCGTTGACCGCGGCGATCGGATGGTATTGATCGAGCGGACGGATGGTGCGCATGTCCACCGTGCCGGACAGCCCCTGCCCGATCAGGCTGGCGCTGGGTGACATGTACACGACGACGTTGTTGAACCAGCTGGACGGGTACTGGTCGTATTGCACGTCGCGGTTATTCGAGGTGCTGACCTGCTCGCGACCATTCACGAGCGCGGTGCTGAAGTCGGGACCAAGGCCGTGGATCGTGACCACCTGGGGGCGGCCACTGAGGGTTTGCACGGCCAGACCTGGCAAGCGTCCCAGCGCGTCGGCGATGCTGGTCCCGGGCAGTTTGCCGATCTGTTCGGCCGAGACGGCTTCAACGATCTCATCGGAGTTGCGCTTGATGGCGGTCGCGTTCTGCAGGCTGCCGGCGTAACCCGTGACGTTGATCACCTGCAGTTGCTGGACCTGCTTCTTCGCGCGGGTCTTGCCGTTCCTGGTTTTCTTGGTGTCGGTCTGGTCGGCGGTACCCGATTGGGTCTGTGGCCCGGCCTGGTCCCGCGCGCCGCTGGCCGGCGCGCCGGCGGCGAAGGCCAGGTTGGCACAGGTGGCGAGACCGATGCCCGCGGAAAACAGTGCCAACGTCAGCACATTGCGTTTCAGTTGCATGATTTCGTGTCCCCAGAGATGAACATCGTTGTGCGTGCGTGCGGAGCCGGTAAGCACCGCGCGTGCCGACTCGCGCCACAAGCGCGGGGTCGTGTCCGGATGTTAGGTGCCACATTTGCGCCCGCGCGTCTGCTGCATACGTATTCATGACGGCATGATGACGCGCATGTTGCGACGCAGCAGCATGCAAAGGCCGACCGGATGAAGGAACACGCTGACCATGCATGTTGCAGTCGCAACATCCATGAATACGTATGCATCGCGGCACGGGAATACTGCACCCGGCGGTTATGCTTGCGCACGGTTCGCATGTCTCGCGGCATCTGCATCGCGCGGCGCATCTCACGGGGTTCTCAATGGCCGATGTTCGTTGGTGGCGCGGCGCCGTCATTTACCAGATCTACCCGCGCAGTTTCCAGGACACCGATGGCGATGGTGTCGGCGATCTCTGCGGCATCATCGAACGTCTCGACTATGTGGCCGGACTGGGCGTAAACGCGATCTGGATCGCGCCTTTCTTCCAGTCCCCAATGGCGGATTTCGGCTACGACATCGCCGATTACCGCGCGGTCGATCCGCTGTTCGGCACATTGGATGATTTCGACCGGCTGCTCGAAAAGGCGCATGCACTGGGCCTGAAGGTCATGATCGACCAGGTGCTCAGCCACACCTCGGTCGAGCACGCATGGTTTCGCGAGAGCAGGCAGAGCCGCGACAACCCGAGGGCAGACTGGTATGTGTGGGCCGACCCGCGCGAGGATGGCACGCCGCCGAACAACTGGCTCTCCATCTTCGGCGGCCCGGCTTGGCAGTGGGAACCCAGACGCCAGCAGTACTATCTGCACAATTTCCTGGTCGAACAACCTGACCTCGACTTCCACAATCCGAAAGTACGCGCGGCGATGCTCGACAACCTGCGTTTCTGGCTGGATCGTGGAGTCGACGGTTTCAGGCTGGACTCGATCAATTTCTGTTACCACGACGCGCAACTGCGCGACAACCCGCCCAAGCCGAAAGACGAGCGAACGGGCCGCGGATTCAGTGCCGACAATCCCTACGCCTACCAATATCACCGCTACAACAACACGCGGCCGGAAAATCTGGCCTTTCTCGAGGATGTGCGCGCGCTCATGGACCGCTACCCGGATGCGGCGACGCTGGGCGAGATCGCTTCGGAAGATTCATTGGCAACGATGGCGGAATACACGACCAGCCGTCGACTGCACATGAGTTACAGCTTCGAACTGCTCACGGACGATTTCAGCGCCGCATACATCCGCGACACCGTGCGCAAGCAGGAAGCGAACATGACGGACGGTTGGCCGTGCTGGGCGATTTCCAACCATGACGTCGAACGCGTGCTGAGCCGCTGGGGCAACGGCGACGCCTCGGCGACGATGGCGAACCAGCTCACCGCCATGGTGTGTTCGTTACGCGGATCGGTTTGCGTGTATCAAGGCGAAGAACTGGGCCTGACCGAAGCCGAGGTGCCTTTCGAGTCATTGCGCGATCCCTACGGCATCGCCTTCTGGCCGAACTTCAAGGGCCGCGATGGTTGCCGCACGCCGATGCCGTGGAACGCCGATGCCCATGCCGGCTTCACCACCGGCAAACCCTGGCTGCCGATACCCCGCGAACATCTTGCGCTGGCGGTAAGCCAACAGGAACTCGATGCCGGTTCGACCCTCAACGGCTTTCGTACCTTCATGCGCTGGCGTGCCGCGCATCCCGCGTTGCATGCGGGATCGATCCGTTTCCTCGATACCCCCGAACACGTACTGGCCTTCATCCGCGAATGCCCGGACGAGTGTCTGCTGATCGCATTCAACCTCTCCGGTTCCACGATCGAACTACCACTGCCCGCGGGAATCGTGCCACGGCGGCTGGATTGCCAAGCTTTGCGGCAGGGCAGCATCGAAGATGCTCGACTGCATCTGCCTGGCTACGGTACCGTGTTCGCCGGCCTCGATCCTGCCGCAGCGCAGGTCCTCGAGCGTGAGTTTCGGTCCAAGGGCTGAGGGGCGGAGATGAGTGCAACCGAAATCAGTGCCGGCAGCCGCCAGCACACGACCATGCGCGTGGTATTGATCGCCGCGACGGCGGCTCTGGGCGGGTTCCTGTTCGGGTTCGACACCGCCGTCATCAACGGTGCCGTGGATTCGATCAGGCAGGTGTTCGGATTGAGCGCGGGGGCAACCGGTTTCGCGGTGTCGTGTGCCCTGCTCGGTTCCGCGCTGGGCGCGTGGTACGCCGGCCGCCTCGCCGACCGTTTCGGGCGCCTGCGCACCATGCAGGTCGCCGCGGTGGCGTTGCTGGTCAGCGCGGTCGGCTCGGGCATGGCCTACAGCGTGGGCGTGCTGGTGCTGTGGCGCGTGGTCGGCGGCATCGGCGTGGGCATCGCCTCGGTGGTGGCTCCCGCCTACATCGCGGAAGTTTCGCCGGCGCACACGCGCGGCCGGCTCGGTTCGCTGCAGCAACTGGCGATCGTGCTGGGCATTTTTGCGGCATTGCTCAGCGATGCCTGGTTGCGCGGCCTGGCAGGAGGCGCCGACCACATCCTGTGGTCCGGACTGCAAGCCTGGCGCTGGATGTTTTTGGCCATGGTGGCGCCGGCCCTGCTCTACGGACTGCTGGCGCTGCTGGTGCCGGAATCGCCACGCTACCTCGTCGCCAAGCAGCGCCCGGAAGAAGCGATGGGCGTGCTGCGCAAGGTGCTGGCAATGACCGATGAAGGCGCGCTCAGGCGCAAGCTGGACGAGATCGCGCGGACCCTGCGCATGCAGCAGCGCCCATCGTGGGGCGATCTGCTTGGCCCGCGCACGGGACTGCTGCCGGTGGTGTGGGTCGGCATCGTGTTGTCGGTGTTCCAGCAATTCGTCGGCATCAACGTGATTTTCTACTACTCATCGATGCTGTGGCATTCGGTCGGGTTCAGCGAGGCCGATTCCTTCACCATCACGGTGATCACTTCGGTCGTCAACGTGCTGGTCACGCTGGTCGCGATCGCGCTGGTCGACCGTATCGGCCGCAAGCCGCTGCTGGTCATCGGTTCCGCGGGCATGGCGATAACGCTGGGCCTGATGGCCTGGTGTTTCTCGCAAGCGACCGGTAGTGGCGCCGACTTGGTGCTGCCGCATGCATGGGGGCCTGTTGCCCTGGTCGCGGCCAATGCCTACGTGGTCTTCTTCGGCGTCAGCTGGGGGCCGGTGGTTTGGGTGTTGCTGGGCGAAATGTTCCCGAACCGGATCCGCGCGATGGCACTTGCCGTCGCAGCCGCGGCGCAATGGCTGGCCAATTTCGTGATCACCAGCTCGTTCCCGGTGATGGCACAGTTCAGCCTTCCGTTCTCTTACGGTGTCTACGCGACTTTCGCGTTCGCCTCACTGCTGTTCGTGCTGCGCTCCGTGCGCGAGACACGGGGAGTCGAACTGGAAGACATGCCGGGCTAGCTTGCTGGCGGCAGGTCCATGTCCCCGCTCGGCAGCGGCCCGCGAATTTGGCTAGCATCGTGAACCTCGATCGCCGGATCGCGGGATCCGAAAGCCGACATCGCGTGCACAGCAAGAAGCGCATCACGTCGTTCGACATTGCCGAGAAGGCCGGGGTTTCCCAGGCCACGGTGTCGCGCGCGCTGCGCGGCGACCCTTCCGTGAGCGAAGAAACCCGCAGGCGCGTGGAGGCGGCGGCCGCGGTGCTCAACTACACCGTGGACAAGAACGCGTCGAACCTGCGCGGTCGGCTCACCGGCACCCTCGCGCTGCTGTTCTTCGAGGATCCGACGCCGGACGACTCTCACATCAATCCGTTCTTCCTGTCGATGCTCGGCTCGATCACCCGCTCGTGCGCGCGACGCGGGTACGATCTGCTGATCTCGTTCCAGGAACTCGGGCGCGACTGGCATGCCGATTTCGCGGAAAGCAAGAAAGCCGACGGTATCATCCTGCTCGGCTATGGCGACTACCTGGCACACGCCAGCCGTCTCGAAAAATTGCGCTCCCAAGGCACCCGCATCGTCAGCTGGGGAGCCGTGATGGCGGAGCAACCCTGCGTCACCATCGGCTGCGACAATTACCAAGGCGGCTACGCGGTCACGCAGCACCTGCTCGAACAAGGTTGCCGGCGCATCGCCTATCTCGGCGACGCATCCCGCCATTTCCCGGAATTCCAGGAGCGCTACCGCGGTCACCTGCAGGCATTGCGTGCGCATGGCATTGAGCCCGACGATGCGCTGCAGATCGACGCGGAAAGTTCCCAGCAATCCGGGCGTCAAGCGACTGAAACATTGCTGGCGAGCGGCGCGACCCTCGACGCCATATTCGCCGCCAGCGACCTGATCGCGATCGGCGCCATAGGCGCCCTCTCGGCGCAGGGCATCGACGTACCATTCGAAGTGGCCGTGGCCGGTTTCGACGACATCCCGATGGCCAGCTTTGTCAATCCGTCGCTGACGACGGTGCAGCAGGATACCCGCCGTGCAGGGGAAATGCTCGTAGACAGCCTGGTACGCCTGATCCACAGCGAACCGGCGGCAAGCAAGATGCTGCCGATGAAACTGATAGTGCGGCGCTCGAGCCTTTGGCAGGAAGCTGCCCGCACCGAACAACACCATCGAGAGGACTGAACGATGCAGAAGCTGGCACTCATCGGCGACATCGGCGGCACCAATGCGCGGTTCGCGCTCGCCGATCTCAAGTCGGACGCGCCGAAAATACTGCATGAAGACACCTATACCGACGCAGGCTTCCACAGCTTGCGCGACGCCGCGCGCCATTACCTGGACAGCACGGGTGTAAAGCCGGAGCGCGCGGCATTGGCCGTTGCGTCCCCGATCGAAGGCGACCGGATCACGCTGACCAATCGCGACTGGTCATTTGACCGGGACACGCTGCAAGATGCGCTTGACCTCGAGGATCTGCAGCTGATCAACGATTTTGCCGCAATCGCATGGGCCGCCCCGCATCTCGGCGATGACGACCGCATGCCGGTGCATGGCAAAATTGCGAGCCCCCCGAGCGGCCCGGTCACGCTGATCGGCGCCGGTACCGGCCTTGGTGTCGCAATGCTCACGGGCTCCTCCGACCGGGGTTGGCACGTCGTGCCCACCGAAGGCGGCCACGCCAGCTTCGCGCCCATCAGTGACGAAGAACGCGCGATCTCGGCATGGCTTGGCGTACGCCATGGGCGAGTCTCCAACGAACGTTTGCTGAGCGGCCACGGGCTGTCCAACATCGATGCCTGCCTGCGCGGCATCGAACCCGTCGCGGCCCCGGCCGTCCAGCCCGGTTCGCGGCGATCCAAGGAAGTAGTCGATGCGGCGCTCTCGGGCAATGACAAGGACGCGGAACATGCGCTGCGGTGCTTCTGCAGGATCTACGGTGCCGTGGCGGGCGATGCCGCGCTGTTGCACGGCGCCAGCACGGTACTGATCGCGGGTGGCGTGGTGCTGCATTTCCTCGACTTCTTCCGCAACAGCGAATTCATGGACGCCTTCATCGCCAAAGGGCGCCACAGGGATTACATGCGACGCATGGCCGTGCAGGTGATCACGCACTCCAATCCCGGTTTGCTGGGCGCGGCGGTGGCCGCGCGGGCAGCAGCATCCGGCTGACGTTCGCCCTTCACGTCGAACGCAGCGCCACGGGCCGAAGCGGGCCATTCCCGAAGGTTGCAGCCGTCAGCGGCGCCCCCGCGGCGCTCAATGCTGCGCGCTGCGCGTCCAGCGGCACCCGCAACATGCAATCCTCGAAGCGTGCCAGCTTGCGAAACGCCGGCAGCATCAACGTGCGTGCGAGCAGTGCGTTGATGCGCGGCCAACGGGCGGCATCAACCGCGTAGCCCACGAACGAAACGGTCCGGAAATAGCAGGCAATGCTGATGTCGGCAATGGACGGTTCACCGAAGATGAAACCTTCGGCTGGCATTTGTGTTTCCAGATAGTCGAGCGCCGCCGGGATTTCCACGTTGCGTGCATGCTGCACGACGGCGTCATCCGCCGGCACGCCGGTCGTCCGCTTCTTGATCGAAATCTCGTAGAACAGGCGCCAGATCAGGCCGTCGGCCAGACGCGTGTCGGCGAACTCCTCCAGCCAGCGGGCGCGGGCGCGATCCGCGATATCGCGCGGATACAGCGACGGCTCCGGGCATCGGTCCTCGAGGTACTGGCAGATCACCGAAGAATCATTCAGCACCAGATCGCCGTCGACCAGCACCGGTACGCGTTGCAGTGGACTCAACCGCGCGAATACCTCGTCGCCCATGAAGGGCGCGATCGGGTCGATTTCGTAATCGAACCCCTTGGTCTCCAGAAACACCAGCACCTTGCGCACATAGGGCGAAATGTAACTGCCGATCACGATCATCGGGGCCATCGGATCATCTTTCGTTTGACCGGATAATGTCGCAACGCCGCAGGCACACTACTGCAGCAATGCCTGCTCGCGCACGCGGTGGATTTCATCGCGCAGGCGCGCGGCTTCCTCGAATTCCAGGTTCTGCGCGTGCTTGTACATGTCGGCTTCCAGTTTCCTGATCAGCGCGCCGGCAGCGTGTGCATCGAGCGAGGCGTAGTTGGCCGCTTCCTCGGCTACTTTGCGTGATGGCGCGGACTGGCCCTTGCCGCGTCCGCGCCCGCGACCTCGCGCCGCCGGTTCCTCGCGCGCACCTTCCATCACGTCGGCGATGGTTCGCACGATGGTGGTCGGGATGATGCCGTGCTCGAGGTTGTATTCGACCTGCTTGGCGCGACGCCGATCGGTTTCGTCGATCGCGGCGCGTATGGATCGCGTTACGGTGTCGGCGTAAAGGATCGCCTTGCCGCGCAGGTTGCGGGCACAGCGACCGATGGTCTGGATCAGCGAGCCGGTTGATCTGAGGAAGCCTTCCTTGTCGGCGTCGAGGATCGCGACCAGCGATACCTCGGGCATGTCCAGCCCTTCGCGCAGCAGGTTGATGCCGACCAGCACGTCGAACTTTCCGAGCCGCAGGTCGCGGATGATTTCCACGCGCTCGACGGTTTCGATGTCCGAATGCAGGTAGCGCACGCGCACGTCCTGCTCCGCCAGGAAGTCGGTGAGGTTCTCGGCCATGCGCTTGGTCAGCGTGGTGATCAGCACGCGGTCGCCCAGCTTCACGCGCTCGCGGATTTCACCAAGCACGTCATCGACCTGCGAACGCACGGGCCGTATTTCCACTTCGGGGTCGACCAGTCCGGTCGGGCGCACCACCAGTTCCACCACGCTGCCGCCGGACTGGCGCATTTCATACGGTCCGGGCGTTGCCGACACGAAAATCGTGCGCGGCTCGCGCTGCTCCCACTCCTCGAACTTCAACGGCCGGTTGTCCAGGGCCGACGGTAGCCGGAACCCGAACTCGACCAGTGTCTCCTTGCGCGAGCGGTCGCCCTTGTACATCGCGCCGAGCTGCGGGATGGTGACGTGCGATTCATCCACCACCAGCAGCGCGTCCGAAGGCAGGTAATCGAAAAGCGTAGGCGGCGGCTGGCCGGGTGCGCGCCGCGTCAGGTGCCGCGAGTAATTCTCGATGCCCTGGCAATAACCCACCTCGGCCATCATTTCAACGTCGTACAGCGTGCGCTGCTCCAGGCGCTGCGCTTCCAGCAGCTTGCCCGCGCCACGCAACACCTCCAGCCGCTCACGCAACTCTTCCTTGATGGTATCGATCGCGTTCAACACGCTTTCGCGCGTCGAGGCGTAATGCGTTGCGGGATACACCACGCAACGCGGAAGTCTGCGCAGGATGTCGCCGGTCAGCGGATCGAACATGGAAATCTTCTCCACCTCGCCGTCGAACATCTCGATGCGCAAGGCCTCGGTCTCGTTTTCGGCCGGGAAGATGTCGAGGTTCTCGCCGCGCACGCGATAGGTGCCGCGGTGCAGCTCCATTTCGTTGCGGGTGTATTGAAGTTCGGTCAATTGCCGGATCAGCTTGCGCTGGTCCACGCGGTCGCCAAGCGACAGGATCAAGCGCAGGGACAGGTAATCCTCGGGGTCGCCTAGGCCATAGATCGCCGATACCGTGCCGACGATCAGCGCATCGCGCCGCGACAGCAGCGCCTTGGTCGCGGCCAGCCGCATCTGCTCGATGTGGTCGTTGATCGAGGCATCCTTCTCGATGTAGGTGTCCGAAGAAGGCACGTAGGCTTCCGGCTGGTAGTAATCGTAGTAGCTGACGAAGTATTCGACCGCGTTGTGCGGGAAGAACTGCCGGAATTCGCCGTAAAGTTGGGCAGCCAGCGTCTTGTTGGGCGCCAATACCAGGGTGGGCCGCTGCACCGCCTGCACCACGTTGGCAATGGTGAAGGTCTTGCCGGAGCCGGTGACTCCAAGCAGCGTCTGCGCGGCAAGGCCCGCATCGAAGCCCTCGATCAGTTTCGCGATCGCCTGCGGCTGGTCACCCGACGGCTGGTACGGCGCGACCAGCTCGAAACGTTCGTCGTCGTTGTGCGTGACGCGGTTTGCGTGCATCGGCGCATTATACGTTTGTCCTGCTGACAGCTCGCGTCAGCATTGCCTTACGCCATGCATGGAATGCAACCGATGCTTGCGACGACTCCCGTTGCGCAAACTGTTCCCGTCACACGGAGGGAATGGTCATGCAACAAGCGCATCGTCTGCAAAGCGGTTTTACCATGACGGAACTGCTGGTTATGCTTGCCATCGCGGGCATCCTCGCGATGATCGGCGTACCGGCAATGGGCAGCCTGCTCGCCCGGACGCAAGACGCGAATGCGGAGGCATCGATTGCCGGTACCTTGCGGAACGCGCGCACGGCGGCAGTGATGCACAACACCCGGATCCTGGTCTGTCCGAGTCTCGACGGGGACCGCTGCCATCGTGGCGACGCTTGGCAACAGGGCTGGATCATCGCGCGGGATGCGAACCTTGATGGACAGCCTGACGCAGGCGTGCCCTTGATCGCGGTGCAGGCTGCCATGCCGCCTGGCACCGCCGTCATCACCAGCATCGGACGCACCCGGATCGCGTTCCATCCGGACGGCGACGCGGCCGGCAGCAACGCCAACTTCACCATTTGCCATGCGCGCGAACACGAAGGCAAATCGGTGGTGGTAGCCAGTTCGGGGCGCGTGCGACTCGGCACTGCGGACTCACAGCATTTGCAGGCGTGCCTTGCGCTTGTTCAGTGACTGCTTCCGCGGCATACAAACCGTTCAGGAAAATCACCATGGCAGCTGGCGCCAGCTGAAGGCGGATTTCCCGGGCCGCTCTGCTTGCCATGAGCAACGCGCTGCAGGATAAAAAGTGCGCCACTTGCATGAGCCGGGATCGCACCATCCCGGTCACGGATGACCGCAATACCGGTAGTACGCGATGCCGTGATCCTGGAATGCGGGCCCATCGCTCACACCCACGTGGTCGACGACCAGTCCAGACACCTCTCGCGTATGCGAACCATCCAGCGTGCCGGTGTCGTGCAGCATCGCGTAGCCTTCGCGATCCAGATCCACCGCGCCCACGAGCGCATCCCGAAAACGGATCGCGCTTGCCGCATCGTGCCACCCGGGTGCGACACGCGCTGGAATCGCCTCGGCCGCGTCGCCGCTCCCATAACCAAGCACCAGTACATCACGACCTTCGAATTCGATGCCGCGCGCAACCGCATCGTCGAACCCGGCCGCCAGCCACGCCGGCAATGCAGCCGTGTACAGATTGCCGAGTTCCATCATCGCATCGGAACCGGTCCGCAACATGTGTTCCACCATGCTTTCATACGCATCGCCTTTGCGAAATGCCCTGTTCAACGCCGACGCCGCGGGATAAGCCTCGGGCGGTAGGCCATCCACGATCGCCGCGTCCACCCCGGATTGCCATTCATGCATAACATCGTCCCGTGACACGCCGGCCGCAGCGCAATAGCCCGACAATTCGCGTCCGGCATCTTCATCACCCTGCGCCGCGTCATGGCCGAGCGCAGCCAGATAGGCCATCGCCCATGCATTGCGCGGCATCCGGTGATAGGGCCGATGCATGAACACGGCAGCCAATCCACGCAAATACGCGCTGCGCGATCCGCCGCGCCGGACGAACATCGAATCCAGGGCACGCAGCGTCGCGTCGGTGTAGCAATCGGTCGAATACTTGCCGTTGAATACCGGCAAGTCGCTGAGGCGCCCATGCCGTCCGGGTGTTTGTCCCGCGAATCGCAGGAACGGCTTGCGGAAATCCAGGCCACGATATTCCGAGGCGCTGCCGCTCGCCGCCAGATCCAGTTCCAGCAGGCGCGGCTCGGTTTCCAGCAAGATCGCCACCGCGCCTGCGCCCTGGGTCGGCTCGCCACTGCTGCCGCGTGCGTATTCGGCGATGTCGGCGCTCACCACGATGGCCTGCCGGTCACGTCCGTCGCAGGCGAGATAGCGCAGGCCACCCTTCAGCGCGTATACGCCGCCCAGGCAAGCGTGCTTGAATTCCGGCACTTCACAATCGCGCGCAAGCTGCGGCTTGCCTTCCGCCGCCAGCGCGACATCCACCATGCCACGTACGATGACCGCCCCGGCGGCATTGTCGATACTCGATTCGGTGCCGAGCGCAAAGTAGCCAACGCGACGCGGATCGACCTGGTATTGCCGGATCAGCCGCAACACCGCGTTCGCAGCCAGCGTGTAGACGTTCTGGTCGGGCGCAGGCATTCTGAACGCGTGACCGATCACTGTCCTTGTCTTGCCGGGATCGTCCCCGGTCCACGCGCACCATCGCTCCAGATCGATCCGGTACGGTGGAACGTAGAGGGCCATGCCACCGATGCCGACGGACGGATTCGCTGCAGAACGTTCGGTCACGAGTGCTCCCGCCTCGAAATATGAAGCGTGCGAGTATGCGTGGAAAGACCGGCCGTGTGAACGGCTATGGACGCGCCAACATAAACAAAAAAGGCCGGCGGTTTCCGCCGGCCTCTCGAAAGTGGCGCCCGAACTTGGACTCGAACCAAGGACCCCCAGATTAACAGTCTAGTGCTCTAACCAGCTGAGCTATTCGGGCAAGTCAGCCGCTCATTATCGCGGCAGCAAATAGCGCTGTCAAAAACTTCCGCGAAATGGTTACTGCCGACGAGTCCGGAGTGCCAGCCGGAAGTTGACGGCACCAGGCTCGTCGACCGGCACAACGAGGGGCGACGCGCGACTGCGTGGCGGTAATCAGGCAAAAGCCGGCACGCTTACGAACCCGGAATGAACAACACCTGCCCTGCCTGAATCCCGCCGCCGGCCTGGATCTTGCTCGAGTTCACCGAGCGCAAGGCGTTCATGCTGACCCCGTACTGACGGGCGATACCCGAGAGGGTTTCGCCGCGCGAAACCTTGTGCATGTCCTGGAAGGCTTCGTCCGTTTTCGATGCCTTGCCCGCAGACGCCAGCATGACCGGCGCATGCGCTCGGGCGGCTTTGGTTCCGTTGACAGTATCGCCAGCGGTGGCGATTTCGCTGTCCGCCTGCATCGTCAGGTGCAGGCGTTTGTTGCGTTCCATCGCAAACCAGGTGCCCGGCGGCGGCGTGGTTTCGAAATACCGTTTGACACCGGTGAGGATGGCGTCGGCAAGTTGCTCGCGGTCGCTGCTGCTATCCAGTCGACGTTCGTCCTGGCGGCTGCTGATGAAGGCGGTTTCGACCAGGATCGAAGGCACGTCGGGCGAACGCAGGACCACGAAGTTGGCGCCCTGCACGGTATCGCGATAGAGGGGGCCGATCTTGCCCAGCGCAGCCAGCACGTCACCTCCGACCTCGTGCGCCGCATGCATGCTGGCGCCCTGCGAAAGGTCCAGCAGCACCGAAGCCAGCATGTGGCCCTTGTCGTCCAGTGACACACCACCCGCGCCACCGATCAGATCGGAGGAGTTTTCGCTGTTGGCCAGCCAGCGGCCCGCCTCGCTCTGCTTGCCGTGTGTCGAAAGCACCCACACCGATGCGCCATGTGCATCGCAGAAATCAGGGCATGAATTGGCGTGGATCGACACGAACAGGTCGGCCTTTTGTTCGCGTGCAATCTCGAAACGTTTCTGAAGCGGTACGAAATAATCGCCCTTGCGGGTCAGCACGGCGTGCATGCCGGGCTGGTCGTCGATCAGCTTGGCCAGATCCCTGGCAATTTCCAGGGTGACGTTCTTTTCAAGCGTGCCGTCCTTGCCGCGCGCACCGGGATCGTCACCGCCATGGCCGGCATCGACCGCGATCACGACCGGCCGAGGCTGGCCGTGCTCAATGTCCTGATCAATGGTTTGCACGATTCGGGAAGGCTTGCCGTCGGGCGTGCCGAGGTCCACAACCAGCCGGTAACCGTACTGCGCCGTCGGATTCAGCAGGAAGCTCTTGGGATGCGCTTGCTTGTCGAGATCGAGCACGATCCGCGCCTTGCCCTGGAAATGGCCGATGCGCATGTCCCTGACCACGCCCTTGCCGGGCTTGGCGCCCACGCCCTTGCCGAAATCACCGTTGTCCAGGTCGATCACGACCCGGTCGGGCTTGCCCAACTGGAACAATTGGTAATCCACCGGCCCGGACAGTTCGAAGATCACCCGGGTCGAATCGGGACCGCCCCAGATACGCACCGCACGGACCGTGCTGGATGCGACCGCAGGTGCCGCATCCACGACCGCTGCGCAGGCACAAACCCCGCAGACGAAGACGAAAACCGACAGCAATGGGCGCAGGATCCCCCTCATGGGGGCTGATTCAACCGCATGCGGCGCCGGATTGCAAGTGCTTTTCCCTTTGTTATCCGACGGCTGCGCGTGCTTTATAGATTCTCGGTAAGAAAACACAGGCAACTATAGATGCATGAGACCCATTGATTGGCGGTCAACCGAGCCGTTCCAGCCAACGTCGGCTGCGGGCGGACATCGGCAACAGCCGGGCCATGCGGCCACTGCCCGCGTGTTCCAGCGCAACGTCGAGGTCGGCCGCGGGCAGTGCGTCAGTGCCCCGCTCCGGCCACTCGACCAGTACCAGCGTTTCGGGTTCGCCCAGTTCGTCCAGGCCCAGCCATTCCAGTTCGCCTGCATCGGCGATCCGGTAGAGGTCGAGATGGAAAGCGTCGTGGCCGTTGACCGGGTAGCGTTCGAGCAAGCTGTAGGTTGGACTCTTGACGCGCTCGCCAACCCCCAGCGCACGCAACAGCGCGCGCGCGAAAGTGGTCTTTCCTGCACCCAATTCACCGCGCAGGAACACCACCCCGCCATCCAGCAGGGCCGGCGCAAGCCGCTGGGCCAGCGCCATCGTCGCAGCTTCGTCGGGCAACGCCAGCGTCATGGCCCGGTCCAGCTCAGGCACGTCCATTCACCAATGCGCGCAGATAAATGAAGAGGTCGGTCGCCAGCAATCCACGCTCTCCCGCGCGCGCCGCCAGGTCGCCTGCCCGGGCGTGCAGGCCGACCCCGAGGCAAGCCGCATCCCATGGGTTCAGGCCTTGCGCCAGCAGGCCCGCGATCACGCCGGTGAGCACATCGCCCATGCCGCCCGAGGCCATGCCCGGATTGCCCCACGGGCACGCCGCCAGATGACCAGCGGGGTCGGCAATCAGGCTGCCCATGCCTTTAAGCACCACAATGGCGTGATGCTTCTTCGCCAAGGCACGCGCAGCGGCAAAACGATCCGCCTGCACGTCGCCGGTCGAGGCCTCCAGCAGGCGAGCGGCTTCGCCAGGATGCGGCGTCAGCACGCAGGCTTGCGGCAGCGCACGCGGCGTTGCCGCAAGCAGGTTCAATCCGTCCGCGTCCAACACGGTCGGTTTGTCCGCGTCCAGTGCGACCTGCCACAAGCCGCGCCCCCAGTCGTCCTGACCCAGGCCTGGTCCGACCGCCAGCACGCTGGCGCGGGCCAGCATCGGTTCGAGATTGCGCGGCACGTGTACGCCGTGCGGCATCAACTCGGGACGCGCACCCAGGATCGGACCGACGTTGGCCTCGCGCGTGGCGACGCTGACCAGCCCGGCGCCGACCCGCGCCGCCGCCTCGGCACACATCCGCACCGCGCCGCCCGCGCCAAGATCGCCGCCGATCGCCAGCACATGCCCGTAGCGCCCCTTGTGACTGTCGCGAGGTCGTGCCGGCAAAGCCCGCGGCGTCAGCAATGTCGCGTCGGGGATTGTTTGTGCATACACGCGCTCAGAAATGTCCAGCGTCGAAAGGCTCCGCTGCCCGCACTGGTCGGCCCCCTGCGCAGTGAACATCCCGCGCTTCCAGCCGACGAAACTCGCAGTTGCCGCGGCACGCACGCACGACTCGAACGCGACGCCGGTGTCGGAAGCGAGGCCACTCGGCACATCCAGCGCCAATACCGGGCTCGATTGGGCGTTGAGGGCCGTGATCAGCCGGGCCGCGGCGCCGTCCGGGGCCCGGCTCAGGCCGGAACCGAAAAGTGCGTCCACGTACACATCGGCATCCGGCAGCGCTGCATCAGCCGATGACACCGCGACGCCTTCGCGCGTGAAACGCTCTCGCGCAAGCGCGGCATCGCCCGCCGACTGATCGCTCGTTGCGATAACGGCAACGTGCAGCCCGGCCGCACGCGCCAGCGCAGCGAGCAGGAAGCCATCGCCACCATTGTTGCCGGGACCGCACAACACGCAAACCTCACGTGCGTCCGGCCAACGCCGTCGCAGCGTGTCGAGGGCGGCGCGCGCAGCACGCTCCATCAACTCGATACCGGCGATACCACCATCGATCGCGGCACGGTCGAGCACACGCACCTGCGCGGTGGTGTAGAGCGCGGTCTGTGGATCGGTGCTCGGCATCGGGTGATCCTACAATGGACCGATGCAAACCGGCAGCGCGTCTCCCGTCAAGGGCATCGATTTCACCGCACTCGCGCGGCGCATCAAGACGTGGGCCATGGAGCTTGGTTTTGCCAAAACCGGCATCGCCGGCATCGAGCTGGAGCAGGACGAGGCGCGCCTGCTCGAATGGTTGCGCCAGGGCCGCCACGGCAGCATGGACTACATGCAAAGCCATGGCAGCAAACGCAGCCGACCCGCGGAATTGCAGCCGGGCACGCTGCGGGTGATTTCGGCGCGCATGGATTATTTCCCGCGTGACACGGACGCCGATGATGCGTGGGCAAGCCTGCGGGACGGCGAACGTGCCTACATCGCTCGCTACGCACTCGGCCGCGACTACCACAAGCTTATCCGCAACCGCCTGCAGAAACTCGCTGACCGCATCGCCACCGAAACCGGGCCTTTCGGCTACCGTGCCTTCGCCGACTCCGCGCCGGTGCTCGAAAAGGCGCTGGCACGCAACGCCGGCCTCGGCTGGATCGGCAAGCACACCCTGCTGCTGGACCGCGACGCGGGCTCGTGGTTCTTCCTCGGCGAGCTTTACACGGATTTACCGTTGCCCATTGACGAACCATCGGGTGCGCACTGCGGCACCTGTACACGTTGCATCGATGTCTGCCCGACCCGGGCCATCACCGGCCCGTACCAGCTCGACGCGCGCCGCTGCATCGCCTACCTCACGATCGAGTCGAAGGACGCGATCCCGGAGGATCTGCGACCGCTGATCGGCAACCGCGTGTTCGGTTGCGACGATTGCCAACTGGTGTGTCCCTGGAACAAGTTCGCACAGCCCACCCACGAAGAGGACTTCGCACCGCGCCACGGCCTCGACCGCGCGAAACTGGTCGAGCTGTTTGCCTGGACAGAAACGGAGTTCCTCGAAAAAACCGTGGGCATGCCAATCCGTCGTGCAGGGTACGCCGGGTTCTCGCGCAATGTCGCGGTGGCGCTCGGCAACGCGCCCCGTTCGGCCGAGGTCATTCAGGCGCTGGAGGCGCGCGCCGCCGACCCGTCGCTGCTGGTGCGAGAGCACGTGGCGTGGGCGCTGGCACGCCAAACCGAAAAGGCACACGAAGCATGAGCATCGAACCCGACCTGGCCACGCCGCCGCACCTCGCCGGAGTACTCGAGGAACTGCGGCGACGCGAACCGATCTTCCACCATCCGGAACTCGGCACAGAGCGCGCCGACTACGAAAAAATGACCGCGGGGGATTTCTGGGAAATCGGCGCCTCCGGCCAGCGCTACAGCCGTGAACATGTGTTCGAGGTGCTCGAAGCGCGCCGTCATCACCCCGTCGACGAGTCGGACTGGGAAAGCGGCGACTTGCACTGCCGCGAGCTGGCGCCGGACCTGTATCTACTGACCTATACCCTGCGCCAGGGCGCGCGGCTTACCCGGCGCAGCACGATCTGGCGGCGCGTCGATGGCGACTGGCAGGCCGTGTTCCACCAAGGCACCGTCGTGGTGCCAACATAGCCCGCACAGGTTGCTACGCGAGCGGCTGTTGTTGAAAGTCAGGCCACGGAGCTCTTGGCCAGGGATGGCGGCTTCAAGGCCGTCGTGGTCTACAGATACCAACGCGGCCAAAATCTGCAGCGCGACCGATCGAAGCAGCGATCAGGGACGATCGCCCATATCAAGCCGCGGCCATCTGCTTCGGAATCGACGTGTTGGTGCGCGCGATGCGGTTGTCGGCGTCGACATAAACCAGCTGCGGCCGGTGCTGCGCGGCTTCGGCCTCGGTCAGCGACACGAAGGCCGCAATGATCAACAGGTCGCCCGGCTGGGCACGGTGCGCGGCGCTGCCGTTTACCGAGATGATGCCGCTGCCTTCCTCGGCGCGCAGCGCATAGGTGACGAAACGCTCGCCGTTGTTGACGTTCCAGGCATGAATCTGCTCGTACTCGCGGATACCGGCCGCGTCCAGCAGCACGCCATCGATAGCGATCGACCCTTCGTAATGCAGTTCCGCGTGGGTCACGGTCGCACGATGGATCTTGCCTTTGAGCATATTCAATTGCATGGATTGCCTCCGGCTTGAAGAGTGCCGTGGCTCATCATTATAACCGCTGAACACGTCGCTTGCTGCGCCGCACAACCCAAGGGTCGACCAAATCGTCAGTCGAAGGCCAGATTGTCGATCAGGCGGGTATCGCCCAGTTTGGCCGCGACCAGGGCCATGAGGCCGACACGTTCGTGCTTGCGGGGGACTGCGAGGTCTTCGGCACGCCTGACAACGGCGTAGTCCGGCGTGAACCCCGCGCGTTCCAGCCGCCGCATGGCGGCGCCTTCGATCGCGGCCCGGGCGTGGCCCTCGACGAACGATTCGTGCATCCATTCCAGCGTCGCGTGCAGGGCCGACGCGTACGCGCGCTGTTGCGCATCGAGATACCGGTTGCGCGAAGACATCGCCAGCCCGTCCTGCTCGCGCACGATCGGGCCGGCGACGATTTCCGGCGACAGCGCCAGCTCCCTTACCAGCCGCCTCACCACCAGCAACTGCTGCCAATCCTTCTGCCCGAACACGGCCACGTCGGGCTCGACCATCGCAAACAGCTTGGCCACCACCGTGGCCACGCCGTCGAAATGGCCCGGACGGTGCGCGCCCTCGAGCGCATCGCCGATCCCGGGCACGTGGATGCGCAGCGCATGTTCGGGTCCGAATGGATACATCACCTCGACCGAAGGCGCGAACAGCAGGTCGCAGTTGTGCTCGACCAGACCAACGCTATCGTCGGCCAGCGTGCGCGGATAGCGCGCGAAATCCTCGCCAGGTCCAAACTGGGTGGGATTGACGAACACGCTGACGACCACGCGATCGACGTGCCGGCGCGCGAGGTCGACCAGCGAAAAATGGCCGGCGTGCAGGTTGCCCATGGTCGGCACGAAACCGACGCGGTGGCCTTCCTGCTTCCACGCCCGCACGCAGGCACGCAGCGAACGCAGGTCGCCGACGGTGCGCATCAGCCCGAAATCTGTTCAGGTCCCGGGAAACGCCCGGCGCGCACGTCCTCGGCATACGCGGCGAAGGCATCGCGCACCGAGCCGCGCCCCACCAGAAAATCCTTGCTGAACTTGGGCCGCCGGCCAGGCGTGATGCCGAGCATGTCGTAGCACACCAGCACCTGGCCGTCGCATTCCACGCCGGCGCCGATGCCGATGATGGGAATCGGCGACTCGCGGGTGATCGCGCCCGCCAAAGCGGCCGGCACGGATTCCAGAACCAGCAATTCCGCGCCGGCGTCCACGACGGCTTTCGCTTCGGCACGCAGACGCGCTGCCGCATCCTCGGTCTTGCCCTGCATGCGGTAGCCACCCAGCTTGTGGACCGACTGCGGGGTGAGGCCCAGGTGCGCGCACACCGGCACGTCACGGGACGTCAACGCCGCAATCACGTCGCAGGCCCAACCGGAACCGCCCTCAAGCTTGACCATGGCGGCACCGCCTTCGGCCATCAGCCGGGCCGAGGCAGCGAGCGCGATGGCCGGCTCCCGGTATTGCATGAACGGCAGGTCGGCGACCTGCAGCGTGGAAGCGAGGCCCCGCGCAACCAGCGAGCCGTGGTACACCATCTGGTCGAGCGTCACCGGCAGCGTGCTGGTTTGCCCTTGCACCACGTTGCCCAGCGAGTCACCGACCAGTGCGACGTCGATGCCCGCGGCTTCCATCTGCACCGCGAAGCTGGCGTCGTAGCAGGTCAGGACCGCGATCTTCTCGCCACGCGCCTTCATCGCGCGCAGCCCCGGCACCGTCACCGGCTTGCGTCGGGGTGCGTCGGCGGACTCAACGTACATGGGCGCGCTCCAGGGCAATCCCGCATTATCGCCGTTCCACGGGTTGCCGCCAACCGCCCCGGTTGAAGCGGCCGTCATGAAAAGCCGGCATGGAGTACTGGCCAGGGATGGCGGCTATGACGCCCGTTGGCAGGCTCAACGACCAATGCAGAACAGCCACAAGGGGAATCGCGCTCACACCCCACGCAGGTCCCGCATCCTGAATCCGCTCGCGAACAGCGCACCGGCGTACGCCGCACCACCCGCGCACACCAGCGCCGCGAGTTTCCAGATGCGTGTGATGATCCGTTCGTGGGTCCACTGCTGCCAAGGCCAGAAGCGCAGCCCGATCCAGACCACGATCACCAGCGCCGCGCAGGCCAGCAGCATGCGCAACCAATGGCGTCCCCATCCCGGCTGGCGCCGGTACACGCCGGCACGTTTCAGGTACCGCCACAGCAACGCGAATTGCAGGTAGTTCGAAATCGAACTCGCGATCGCCATGCCGAGCTGCAAGCCGGGCTGCCGTGCGATGCCTGCCAGCCACGGCAACTGCTTCAAGCCTGCCGGCGCCCACAGCTCGAACAGCAGCGCAATCAACGCGAAATTGGCGATCATGTTGACGACCAGCGCGATCACGCCCGCGCGCACGGGCGTCCGGGTGTCCTGGCGTGAATAGAACGCCGGCAGCAACGTGCGGGTCAGCGCAATCGCCGGCACCCCGCAACCCATGCCCACGATCGTGATCGCGGTCATGTGGCTGTCGAAGGCGTTGAAGCGGCCATTCTGGAAGCACGCCGCCACCACCGGCTCGGCCAGCAACAGCAGCCCGCACATCGCCGGCAGCGCGATCAGCAGCGTGGTGCGCAGGCCCCAATCGAGCGAGCGCGAGAAACCTTCCCGATCCTCGGTCACGTGATGCCGCGACAGCGCCGGCAGGATCACGGTGCCCAGCGCGACCCCGAACACGCCCAGCGGCAACTCGAGGAAACGCGTGGCCTGGTACAGCCAAGTCTGCGAACCCGTCACCAGCAGCGACGCAACCACGGTGTCGAGCAGCAGATTGAGTTGCGCGATGGACGAGCCAAACAAGGTCGGCACCATCAGGCGCATGATCCGTTTCACCAGCGGGTGGTTCCAGCCCCAGCGCGGCAACGCCAGAAGATTCAGTCCCGCGATGGACGGCAACAGGAACAGCAATTGCAGCATGCCTGCCGCCAGTACTGCCCAGCCCAACGCCTCGATCGGCACCGCCAAGTGCCGCGACCACCACAGCGCGCCCGCGATCAGGCACAGGTTGAGGATCACCGGCGCCAGCGCCGGCAGCGCGAACTTGCCGAAGCTGTTGAGTATCCCACCGCACAGTGCGGTCAGCGACACGAACAACAGGTACGGAAACGTCAGGCGCAGCAGATGGACCGTGAGGTCGAACTTGTGTGGCTGGTCCAACGCGCCGGGCGCGAACCCCGTTGCAACCTGCGGCGCGAAGATCAAGCCCAGCGCCACGACCAGCAGCAGCACTCCACCGAGCGTGCCGGCCACGCGCGCGGTCAGTTCGCGCAACTCCGCGTGGCTGCGGGTTTCCTTGACCTCGGTGAAGACCGGCACGAACGCGGTCGAGAACGAGCCCTCGGCGAACAACCGGCGCATGAAGTTGGGGATGCGGAACGCGATGACGAAGGCGTCGGTGGCCGCGCCGACGCCGAACACATGGGTGATCGAGATGTCGCGCGCCAGCCCCAGCACGCGCGAAATCATGGTCATGCTGCTGAACGAAAACACGCCCCGCAGCAGGTTGGGCGATTTGGAGCGACCGGGCGATGCAGGCTTCATCCCCTGCCCCCCACCCTCGAAGGCGCCGGGCAATTGACTGTCGCGGTCTCACCGGCGATACTACCCGGCTTCATTCTGCCGAATTCGTTTGGAGTCACCCCGTGGCCAACATCCAGTCCGCCAAGAAGCGCGCCCGCCAGGCCGAAGCGCACCGCATGCGCAATGCCAGCCAGCGTTCGATGCTGCGCTCGTCGATCCGCAAGGTGCTGAAGGCCATCGAGTCCAAGGACAAGGCCGGCGCCGAAGCCGCCTACAAGTCCGCCGAGCCGGTGCTCGACCGCTACGCCAGCCGTGGCCTGATCCACAAGAACAAAGCCTCCCGGCACAAGAGCCGCCTGATCGCGCACATCAAGGCGATCGGCTGAGCCGGTTCGCTCCGTGATCCCGAAAAAGCCGGCGCCAGCCGGCTTTTTCTTAGCCCCACGCTCCGACATACCCTCTGCCGTCACTGCGCCGACTCCGCCATTTCCGCCCGGCGTTCGTCGAAGAAACGCTGGGCCGCGAGGCAAACCTCGCGTGTCCCGATCCGCTCGGCCGCCGAGATCGCGAACCACGGCGCCTGCCAACCCAGCCGCGTGACGATGTCGCCTGCTTTCGCCTCGCGTTCTTCCGGTGCCCACAGGTCGATCTTGTTCAACAGCAGCCAGCGCGGGCGCTGCAACAACTCCGGATCATGGCGCTGCAGTTCGCCCTCGATGATCCGCACCTGCTCCACCGGGTCGGCCCCGTCCAGCGGCGCCACGTCTACGATATGCAGCAGCAAGCTGGTGCGCGAGACGTGCTTCAGGAACTGGATGCCCAGCCCGGCGCCTTCGGCGGCGCCCTCGATCAGGCCGGGAATGTCCGCGACCACGAAACTTTGCGACGGTCCCACGCTGACCACGCCCAGATGCGGCTGCAATGTGGTGAACGGGTAATCCGCGACCCGCGGCGTGGCGGCGGAAACGGCACGGATGAAGGTGCTCTTGCCGGCGTTCGGGAATCCCAGCAAGCCGACGTCGGCCAGCACTTTCAGCTCCAGTTTCAGCTCGCGCTCCTCGCCCGGGGTGCCGTGGGTGAAGCGGCGCGGCGCGCGGTTGGTGGAACTCTTGAAATGGATGTTGCCGAGCCCGCCCTTGCCACCCCTGGCAACCAGCAGTTTCTGGCCATGCTCGGTGAGATCGCCGATCAACTCATCGGTATCGAGATTGAACACCGAGGTGCCGACCGGGACCCGGATCGTGGTGTCTTCGCCGCCGCGTCCGTACATGTCGCTGCCCATGCCGTTCTGGCCGCGCTGCGCCTTGAAATGCCGCTGGTGGCGGAAATCGACCAGCGTGTTCAGGCCCTCGTCCGCGACCAGCCACACGCTGCCGCCCTCGCCGCCATCGCCACCGTTGGGGCCGCCGAACGGAATGAATTTCTCGCGCCGGAAGCTGGCGCAACCGTCCCCGCCGTTGCCGGCCTGCACCTTGATGATGGCTTCGTCGACGAATTTCATGGCGACCCACAGCGATAAACGCTTGCAAGCGTAACAAGTTGTCGTCATTCCGGCGAAAGCCGGACTGCGAAGTCAGGATGCCGTAGCGAACATCGGCGTAGCCGATGGCCCGCAGGGCGAGCGCCAAGGATGGCGCGAGTAACCCAGTGTCTTGCTCCGCAAGATCAGAGTCACGGGGTTCCGGATCGCGGCTGCGCCGCGTGCGGAATGACGCCGGAAATCGATGGACTGCTCAAACGAAAAGCCCCGCTCGAAGCGGGGCCTTCCGATTAACGTTGTCGGTTCACGTCAGCCCGCGACCACGTTCACGGTGCGACGGCCGCCGTTCGGGCCCTTGGTGGTGAACTCCACCTTGCCGTCGACCAGCGCGAACAGCGTGTGGTCGCGGCCGAGGCCCACGCCGACGCCCGGATGGAACTGGGTGCCGCGCTGGCGCACGATGATGTTGCCGGCTTCGACGACCTGGCCGCCGAACAACTTGACGCCGAGGTATTTCGGGTTGGAGTCGCGGCCGTTGCGCGAGGAACCTACGCCTTTTTTGTGTGCCATTTAGCTTCTCCTCACTTGCTGCCGGCGCTGATGCCAGTCACTTCGATTTCGGTGTAATGCTGCCGGTGGCCCATCTGCTTGCGATGGTGCTTGCGGCGGCGGAACTTGACGATGCGGACCTTGTCGGCACGACCGTGGCCGCGCACCTTGGCGGAGACGCTGGCGCCCGCCACGGCGGGTGTGCCGACGGTGACGCTGTCGCCTTCGCCGACCAGCAGCACGTTGTCGAACGTGATCGCGGCATCGGGTTCGGCATCCAGTTTCTCGACGCGCAGGACTTCGCCCTGCATCACGCGGTACTGGCGACCGCCGGTAACAATGACTGCGTACATGATCTTGGCTCTCGGGTTCTGTCGTTATTCTGGGTGTCACGCGCACGCATCCGCGCGCGCGAACCGCCGATTTTAGCGTGATGCCGGGGCTTTGGGCAAGCCGCCTTCCCGCCAGTGGGAGCGAGTACAAGGGGTGCGGGCCGCGCGGCCCCGGGGCCGTCATCCCGACGTGGACCGGAATCCAGTCGGGAAAATGCGTCCCGGCCTGCGCCGGGACAACCAAACGGGCGTCCGGCCACCCCGACGCCCATCGAAATCCGGCCGCATGAACCCCAAATCAGGCGGGTCGCTATAGTAACGGGCTTTGCCGCACGCATCCCCATGGACACCATCCGCCTCCGCGGTGCCCGCACCCACAACCTCAAGAACATCGACCTCGACCTGCCGCGCGACCAGCTGATCGTGATCACCGGCCTGTCGGGTTCGGGCAAGTCCTCGCTCGCCTTCGACACGCTGTATGCCGAGGGCCAGCGCCGCTACGTCGAGTCGCTGTCCTCGTACGCACGGCAGTTCCTGTCGATGATGGAAAAGCCGGACGTCGACCATATCGAGGGCCTGTCGCCGGCCATTTCCATCGAGCAGAAGTCCACTTCGCACAACCCGCGCTCGACCGTCGGCACCATCACCGAGATCCACGATTACCTGCGCCTGCTCTACGCACGCGTGGGCACGCCGCGCTGTCCCAACCACGGCATCCCGCTGGCCGCACAAACGGTCAGCCAGATGGTCGACACGACCCTGGCGCTGCCGGAAGGCAGGCGCTTCATGCTGCTGGCGCCGGTGGTCCGCGAGCGCAAGGGCGAGCACGTGCAGGTGTTCGAGCAATTGCGCGCGCAGGGTTTCGTGCGTGCGCGCGTGGACGGCGAGGTTTACGACCTCGACGCCGTGCCGGCGCTGGGGCTGCGCATCAAGCACACCATCGAGGTGGTGATCGACCGCTTCCGGCCGCGCGCGGATTTGAAACAACGCCTCGCCGAATCGTTCGAGACGGCGTTGCGGCTGGGCGAGGGCCTCGCGATCCTGGTCGACCTGGACGACCCGAAGGCGCCGGAGCAACTGTTCTCGTCGCGTTACTCCTGCCCGCAATGCGACTACTCGCTGCCGGAACTGGAGCCGCGGTTGTTCTCGTTCAACTCGCCGGTCGGCGCGTGCCCGCAGTGCGACGGCCTCGGTGTCACCCAGTTCTTCGATCCCGCGCGGGTGGTGGCGCATCCGGAACGCAGCCTCGCGAGCGGCGCGATCCGCAGCTGGGACAAGCGCAACCCTTATTACTGGCAGATGGTGCAGTCGCTGGCGAAGCACTACGGATTCGATCCGGACACGCCCTGGAACAAGCTGCCGAAAGCCACGCGCGATGCAGTGCTGACCGGTTCCGACGACGCCATTGCCTTCAAGTACACGCCCGGCCACGCCAAGGGCGCGGTCACGCGCAAACACAAATTCGAGGGCATCATTCCCAACCTCGAGCGCCGCTACCGCGAAACCGAATCCAACATGGTGCGCGAGGAACTCTCGCGCTTCATCAGTGAACGGCCCTGCCCCGAATGCCACGGCGAGCGCCTGAACCAGTCGGCGCGCAACGTGTTCGTGGGCGAACGCAATCTTCCCTCTTTGTCCGCATTGGCGATCGGCGATGCGCGCACATTCGTCGAAGGCCTGCAACTCGCCGGCTGGCGCGGCGAAATCGCCGAACGCATCGTCAAGGAAATCCGCGAGCGCCTGCGTTTCCTGATCGACGTCGGCCTCGATTACCTCACGCTCGACCGCAAGGCCGATTCGCTGTCGGGTGGCGAAGCCCAGCGCATCCGCCTGGCCTCGCAGATCGGCGCCGGGCTGGTCGGCGTGATGTACGTGCTGGACGAGCCCTCGATCGGCCTGCACCAGCGCGACAACGCGCGCCTGCTCGGCACGCTCACGCGCCTGCGCGATCTCGGCAACACCGTGATCGTGGTCGAGCACGACGAGGACGCGATCCGCACCGCCGACCGCATCGTCGACATCGGTCCCGGCGCCGGCGTGCACGGCGGCGAAGTGGTCGCGCAGGGCAAGCTCGACGACATCCTCAAGGCGCCACGCTCATTGACGGGACAATACCTGTCCGGCAAACGCAGCATCGAAGTGCCGAAGCTGCGTCGCCAGCCCGATCCGAAGCGCTGTGCTGAAACTGAAGGGCGCGCACGGCAACAACCTTCGGCACGTCGACCTGGAAATCCCGGCCGGCCTGTTCACCTGCATCACCGGCGTGTCCGGTTCCGGCAAGTCCACGCTGGTCAACGACACCCTGTTCCGGATCGCCGCAGTGGAATTGAACGGCGCGTCGGCGCAGCCGGCGCCCTACGCCGCCATCGAGAAACTGGACCTGTTCGACAAGGTGCTGGACATCGACCAGTCGCCGATCGGACGCACGCCGCGCTCCAACCCGGCCACATACACGGGCGTGTTCACGCCGCTGCGCGAATTGTTCGCGCAGGTGCCCGAGTCGCGCGCGCGCGGCTACCAGCCGGGCCGTTTCAGCTTCAACGTCAAGGGCGGGCGCTGCGAGGCCTGCGAGGGCGACGGCCTGATCAAGGTCGAGATGCACTTCCTGCCTGACATGTACGTGCCCTGTGACGTCTGCCACGGCAAGCGCTACAACCGCGAGACGCTGGAGATCCATTACAAGGGCTACACGATAGCCGACGTGCTGGACATGACCGTCGAGCAGGCATCGGAAGTGTTCGCGCCGGTGCCGCAGATCGCGCGCAAGCTGGAAACGTTGATGGACGTGGGCCTCGGTTACATCAAGCTGGGCCAGAGCGCGACCACGCTGTCGGGCGGCGAGGCCCAGCGCGTGAAACTGTCCAAGGAGCTTTCGCGCCGCGACACCGGCAACACCCTGTACATCCTCGACGAGCCGACCACCGGACTGCACTTCCACGACATCGAACAATTGCTGCGCGTGCTGCACCGTCTCGTGGACGGCGGCAGCACCGTGGTGGTGATCGAGCACAACCTCGACGTGATCAAGACCGCCGACTGGATCATCGACCTCGGCCCGGAGGGCGGCGCAGGCGGCGGGCGCATCATCGCCAACGGCACGCCCGAGGACGTTGCCGCGACGCCTGGACTCGTATACCGGGCAATTCCTCGCACCGGTGCTGGGCGTCGCGGAAGCCGCCAAACCCTCGCGCAGGAAGAAACGCGCGTGAAACAAACGCTGGCGCGAATCCGGCTGCCTGCGCGCCGTCCCGGCGAAGTCCGGATTCCATTTTTGTTTGACCTGCCCCGACCTGGATCCCGGCCTTCGCCGGGAAGACGAAAGGTAAAACCGCATGACCGACGACAACAAGAAAAAAACTTCCCGCCGCGCACCCCGCAAACGCGCCAAGGCCAAGGCGCCAGCGCGCGCGCCGGAAACAAAACGCGACAGCCGCGCGCAGCCCGCACCGCAAGCAAAGCGCGAACGGCCGACGCAATCCGAGCCACCGTCGTCACCGGCGCCAATGCTCGCCGTGATCCCGATGCACGTGCGCTGGCGCGACCTCGATGCCTTCAACCACGTCAACAACTCGTCGTACCTGACGTTCCTGGAAGAAGCACGCCTGCAATGGCTGCGCACGGTGCCGGGCGAATGGTTCCACGCGCATGCGATGCCGGTGATGGCCGCGGTGGAGCTGCACTACCGCAAGCCGATCGAATGGCCCGCCGAAGTCGACGTGCAGCTGGGCTGCGAGCGACTCGGCAAATCCTCGGTCACCATCGGCAACCGCATCGTGGACCGCCATGACGCATCCATCGTGTACGCCGACGGCAATGTGGTGATGGTGTGGATCGATCCCGCGACCGGCGGCTCGGTGCCGCTGCCGGACGCGATCCGCAAGACTTGCGGCGATTGAACCCATCCCCACCCATCCCTCTCCCTGAAGGGGAGGGCTTGTACTTTTCAGGACCGAATGTCGGGCCGGTTCTTCACCCCGATCCGGACCGGCTTCCAGCGGACCCAGGTATCGTGAGCGGGCAACAGGACCGTCAGGAACGCTGCTGTTCTTCCAGCGTCAACGCCACCTTGTCGCGCAGGTACACCGGCAGTGCCTGTTCCGGCGGCACGCCCTCGCCCGCCGCCAGCAGCGGCACGGCCAGGCGCGCGATGTCGCTGGCTTGCGGATAACGGCCACCGTCGGTCCACGATGGCGCCGACGGCAAACGACTGCTGATCGCATCGGCGTAGGCATGCCAGCCCGTACCGATCACGTTCCATGCCTCGGCTTCCGGCAACTTCAAGTCCGAAGCCGCCAGCACGCGTTCCGCGTCAAGCGGCTCGGCAAGTCCGTGAGCATCGAAACGAAACGTGCCCGCGTAGATTTCCCCGCGGCGCGCGTCGATCGCGGCGAGGATCGCCGCACCATTCTTCGGCGCCTGCATCGCCAGCGCCGCCAACGACGACACCGGCACCACCAGCAGGTCCAGTGCCAGCGCCAGGCCCTGCGCCACCGAGATCGCCAGGCGTACGCCGGTGAACGCGCCGGGCCCACGCCCCACCGCGATCGCACCGAGCTGGCGGCGCGTGATGCCGGCCTCGGCCAGCAGCGCTTCCGCCATCGGCAGCACCAGTTCGGCGTGGCGGCGCGGTGCCAGCTCGCTGCGGTCGATCACCACGCCGTCGCGCAGCAACGCGACGGAACAGTTTTCGGTGGCGGTTTCGATGGCGAGCAGGTTCATCCGGGCATTTTCGCAGACGGCGGCTGCCATAACTCGATGCGCGTACCGTCCGGATCCACGATCCAGCCGAAGCGTCCGTTTTCGTCCGCGTGCACGTTCGGGTCGACTTCGATGCCCTCGGCACGCAGCTTCGCGAGCAATGCGTCCAGGTCATCGACGCGGAAGTTGAGCATGAATTCCCGTGTGCTCGGCGCGAAATATTGCGTATCCATCCCGAACGGCGCCCACAGCGTCGACCCCGGTCGCGTGGCGTCCTCGGCGAAGCTCGCGCCGTAGTCGTTCACCTCGATGCCGAGGTGCTTCGCATACCACGCGCGCAGCGCCTGCGGATCGCGGGATTTGAAAAAGATGCCGCCGAATCCGATGACTTTGCCCATGGCTCACTCTCCGAAAAACGCCTGCACGTCTTCCAATGCACGCGTGCGCGGCATCGGCGGCAGGCTGGCGAGGAACAGCTTGCCATAGGCACGGGTGCCGATGCGCGGATCGCACAGCACCAGCACGCCGCGGTCGTGCACGTCGCGGATCAGGCGGCCCGCGCCCTGCTTCAGCGCGATCGCCGCGGCCGGAATCTGCCAGTCGCGGAACGGATTGCCGCCGGCGCGGCGCACCGCGTCCAGCCGCGCCTGCAACACCGGATCGTCCGGCGACGCGAACGGCAGCTTGTCGATGACGACCACGCTCAAGGCTTCGCCGGCCACGTCCACGCCTTCCCAGAAACTGGCCGCGCCAAGCAGCACGCCGTTGCCGGAATCGCGGAAATCCGACAGCAACTGGTGGCGCGGCGCCGTGCCCTGCACGAACAGCGGCCACGGCGCATCGGCCAACAGATCGGACGCCAGCCGCAGCGCGCGGTGCGAGGTGAACAGCAGGAATGCGCGGCCATTCGATGCTTCCAGCACCGGCCGCACGGTTTCGATCACGCGCGCGGTGTAATCGCGCGCGGCCGGTTCCGGCAGGCCCTGCGGCAGCCAGCACAACGCCTGGTGTGCGTAATCGAACGGACTGCCGAGGTCCAGCGTCACCGGATCGACCAACCCCATCTGGCGCGTGAAATGCTCGAACTGCCCGGCCACCGCCAGCGTCGCCGAGGTGTGGATCCACGCGGCATCGGTCGCCGCGCGCAGCGCCTGCAACTGCGGCGCGAGATCGAGCGGCGTCGCGCTCAACTCGAAACCGTGGTCGGACAACTCGAACCAGCGCACTTCTTCCTCGCCATCGGTGCCGGTGATGCGCTGCAGGCGCTGATCCAGCACCACGCAGCGCGCGTGCACGCTGGCCAGTCCCTTCGAGCGCTCGGCCTGCCCCACCAGCACGCCGGCCAGGTCGTCCAGCGCGTCGCCGAGATTTTCCAGCGCCTCGCCCGCGCCCGCGTCGGCTTCCAGTTGCGCGAACGCGCCGCGTTTCGGCAGCGTATCGAATGCCAGTCTTGCCTTGCGCAGCGCGTCGTTGACGTTGTCCAGCGACGGTTGCAGCAGCGCCAGCGCGCCCGGCTGGCCGGCGCATTCGGCCAGCGTGTCTGCCGCGAGCTCCTTGATCTGGCGCGCGCTGATGCCGACCGAAAAATACTGGCCCGCCAGCTCCGGCAACTGGTGCGCCTCGTCCAGCACGTAGGCCTCGGCTTCCGGCAGGATCGCGCCGAAGCCTTCGCGCTTCAGCGCGAGGTCCGACAGCAGCAGGTGATGGTTCACCACCACCAGGTCGGCATCCTGCGCGCGGCGGCGTGCCTTGAACACGAAGCAGTCGTCGTAGAACGGGCATTCGGTGCCGAGGCAGTTTTCCGCGGTCGAGGTCACGCGCGGCCACAACGGCGAGCCTTCCGGCACCTCGGCCAGTTCGGCGCGATCGCCACTGCGCGTGCGTGCGCCCCACCCGCGCACCTTCTGCAAATCCTCGACCTGTGCACGCGACTTGAACTGGCCCGACTCCACCGTCTGCTGCAGGCGGTAACGGCACAGGTAATTGGCGCGGCCTTTCAACAGCGCGACGTCCGCCTTCGCGCCGAGGATCGAACGCACGCGCGGCAGGTCGCGGTGGAACAACTGATCCTGCAGGTTGCGCGTGCCGGTCGAGACGATCACCCGCTTGCCGGAAAGCAGTGCCGGTACCAGGTACGCGAACGTCTTGCCGGTGCCGGTGCCGGCCTCGACCACCAGCGCATCCTGGTCGTCGATCGCCACCGCCACCGCGTCGGCCATGCGTTGCTGCGTTTCGCGCGGCGCGAAATTCGGCACCTCGCGCGCAAACGGGCCGTCCGCGCCAAGCAACGCGGAAGCAACGGGATCATCGACAGTCGGATTCATCGCGCAAGTATCGCCGATGCGGAACGCCCGCGTCGTCCGCGCGCAGTGGCACTGCCATGTTCCGCTGAACCGACGAAGTGCATATCGCCGTTTCTGGGGAAATAAACCTTTAGCACCCCACATTGCGCGATATGCAAAACAGGATTGCCCCGCACCTCGCGACATGCCTGCAACGCAAGCGCTTGACGTTGCGCAGGATTTTTCCGCTTGACGTGCCAAACGCAGCGCGCAAGGATGTGTGCATATCCCCGGATTCGGGGTCTACTAAGCGTTAGTTTACTTTGCAAACTCTATTCGCATGGAGACATACAACACACGGCTTCGCGACATTTGGCACCGGGCTAATCCACCCGTAGTCTTTCGGCGTGGTTCCGGAAATCCACTTCTCGTGCGCCTTCCATACGCCGCCAACAACTTCGATTGGCTTCGTGGCGACAAGCGACACAAGCCGCAATGGAATAAGCAATTCAAATGTTGGGAAGTCCCTGTTGCTTGGTACGACTGGCTTGCACGGCGAGCTTGTCGAAAAATTTGCAAGTGCATACTTGGTGCAGCTCTAATCGGGAACAGCAGAAGTGTGCTCCAGCGTGCTGAAATGCCGAAGGTCTACATTGCGAGTGTTCTTGCATGGGGGCAAACCATGGGACCTAGGGCATCCTGGCGGCCTCTGGCACGAAGTTTCGGATACCTTTGCATTCGAGTCGGGGGCCAAAGAAGTATGCCTGTCGTCTGCTTGTTCCAGCCCAGTAAGCGCAATCTAACTGCTCGCTCCAGACGGACGCTTACCCGCTACGCGGGTTCGCGCCGCTAAGCTCAAGCGTTAGCTTGCTATGGGAGAACCGTATCTTGAAGAAAACAGAGCGGATCAGCTACCCGCCTTACGGCACGTGCATATATTGCGGCGCAACCGAAGGTCTTTCTAGAGACATATCCCTACGGGTTAGGTGGCACACTGGAATTGCACAAGCAAGCAGTCCCGACTGCGCCAAAGTAACAAACAAAGTCGAACGGGCTGTGCTTCGGGGCGAGCTCAGGCTGGTCAGGGTTAAGTTTCGGTGCAACTTCAGTCTCGAAGTCAAGCACGCCGAGTGCGCCCAAAACGTAGCCAACCTTGTAGTGATGCGCAACGGCGACGAAGTGACTGTTGAGCTGCCGCTCACCAAATATCCAATCTTGGTCCGATGTCTGCTCGCCGGCCGACTCGCGTCGGCATCGAATCAAAAGTGGCATCGACAGTTCGCCCGGATCGTCACATGTCCCTTCGGGGCCAATCCAATACAAGGCTGATTCACGTCTTGCGGAGCTTGCGAGCCAGCAGCATGCCGCAAGTTACAACGCAGTCCAGCGAGAGTTCGCGGCATGGTGCAGGTGATCTATGGCTGCACAGGGGCGCTTGTCGCGGCTCAAAGCCCCATCGCCACGTGGCATAATCTTGGCTGCAAACCGCACTCGGTGATTCGTTGGTACGTCTTACATTTCCGCTTGCCGCGCACGCAAACCAAATTCACAGGGTCGTTGTGCTCCCAGATCAAAAGAGCGGTCAGCTCGTCGCAGACGTGCAGCTCTTCGAGTGACTCATAGTGCCCCGCGTTACGGCGTGTTGCTCGACGCGTTCGGCGGCGCTGGCGCAAGTAGCATCAAGTTTGAAGCGCAAGGCCCGGGCAGATACGATTTCGGCCCCGCTTGATTCAAGCCCCAGCGCGCGGATGCGACCATGAAAATCTCCGCAACCGTCAACAACTCGGGCACGCAACACGCCGTCGCGGTTTGCACCGACGGCAAAGCACGCCCGCTCGCGATTCCCGCAAAGGATTCCGGCCCGGGTTCCGGCGTGAACGGCGGCGAGTTGCTGTTGCTGGCGCTGGCGACCTGCTATTGCAACGATCTGTACCGCGAGGCCACGCGCATGGGTATCGCGCTGGAGGCGGTCGAGGTCGAGGCGAGCGCCACGTTTCCCGGTGTCGGCCTCGCCGCCACCGACATCCGCTATCGGGCCAGGGTAACTTCGCCGGCCGATGCCGGAACGATCACCGAGTTGCTGCGCGAGACCGACGCGGTCGCGGAAGTGCACAATACCGTCCGGTCCGGTGCACCCGTCACGCTGTTGACGGACTGAAATGACGGCGGGCGTCGTTGGTCCGGATTTTCGCGTATCGTCGGGCCGCCCATCTCATTGACCGATCATCGACAGGTACCGCATGTCCAGACTGAAAGTGCAAAGCTTCGCCGTTTCGCTGGACGGTTTCGGCGCGGGTCCGGACCAGGACCTTGAGAATCCGCTGGGCGTTGGCGGTCCCGACTTGATGGAGTGGTTTTTCCACAGCAAGGCGTGGCGCGCGATGCACGGCGAATCCGGCGGCGAGACCGGGGTCGACAACCAGATGGCCGAACAGGGCTTCGCGAACCTCGGTGCGTGGATCCTCGGCCGCAACATGTTCGGCCCGATTCGTGGACCATGGCCGGACGACGACTGGAAAGGCTGGTGGGGCGACGAGCCGCCCTACCACGTGCCGGTGTTCGTGCTCACCCACCACGCGCGCGAGCCGTTGCCGATGCAGGGCGGCACGACCTTCCATTTCGTGACCGGCGGCATCCATGCCGCGCTGGATGCCGCGAGGCAGGCCGCCGGCGAACGTGACATCCGGCTCGGCGGCGGCGTGGCGACCGTGCGCGAGTTCCTCGCGGCACGCCTGGTCGATGAGCTGCACCTGGCAGTCAGGCCGGTACTGCTGGGACGCGGCGAAAACCTGTGGCAGGGTATCGACCTGCGCGCACTTGGTTACGCCTGCGACCGCGTGGTGCCGGGCGAACGCGCCACCCATGTGTTCCTGAGCCGGCAGGCATGAACGGCACGCGTTGACATGTGTCCGGACGGACACGTTTGCCGCATCGCCGGGTCGTCGCAGCAGAACTGACGGGCGTCCGGGCCGGCGCCCGCGGGCAACTGCATGGCTTTAACAAATCCTGGAATATGATCGGTGCCCTGGGAGTTCAACAACTGCCTTCGCCGGGGATCCAACCGTCCCCTCCTCGGGTCGACAGCGCGATGGAAACCGCCAACCGCGCCATGAGTCGGGATCGGGGAGAAATCGCATGAACACGTCGTCGCCCAGGTGGTTCAAGGCCGTCGCCATGCTGGCCTTGCTCTGGAATCTGCTCGGCTGTCTCGCGTTTGCTTCCGACCTGCGCGTCGAGCCCGAGGATCTTGCGAAGTTGCCCGATGCGCAACGCGCGCTGTACGAGACGCGGCCGTTCTGGGCCGTGGCGGCAACGGCCTTTGCGGTGATCGGCGGCGCGCTTGGCTGCCTCGGTCTGCTGCTGGGCAAGAAGTGGGCTTACTTCCTGCTGCTGTTGTCGCTGGCCGGCATCCTGGTCCAGGACTTCGCACTGTTCGTGCTGGCCAATGGTGCCAGCGTGGCCGAACCGGCAGCGGTAATCCTGCAGATTCTGGTTTTGCTGGTCGGGATCGGGCTGGTCGTGCTCAGCCTCAAGGGCATGGCGCGTGGCTGGCTGGCCTGAGTCCGCGCCGGCTCTGCGCCTGGCTCAGGCCATCGCGGAGCCGCGATACTCGCAACCCTCGCCGCTCTGCGCACGCTTGACCACCACGCGTTGCAGTTGCGGCAGGTCGCCGAGTTTTTCCCACACGAAGCGGGCGATGTTTTCCATGGTCGGGATGCCGAGGCCTTCCACGTCGTTGAGCATGCGGTGGTCGAGCGCGTCGCGCGCGACCCCGATGCGGCGCTCCAGGTCGCCCATGTCCACCACCCAGCCGCGCGCGTTCAATGGACCGTGCACCCACACTTCCACCTGGTATGAATGCCCGTGCACGCGACGGTAGCGCGGATCACCGTCGTCGCCAGCGTCGAGCTGGTGGGCGGCGTCGAAGCGGAATTCCTTCCAGACGGTGAAGACGTGTTCGCTCATGGGATGCCAAGGTACTTGTGGGTCTGCAGGCTCAAGCGCCAGTGCGGATGGGCCTTGCAGTAATCGATCGCCGCGCGGGTATTTTCCGCGGCGCGCGGTCCGTCCATCGGCTGCAGGAAGAAGTGCGTCGCAGCGAAACCAGCGAAGCGCTCCGGCAGCGCGGCAGGTTGCGGATAGACCAGTTTCAGCTCGTTCGCGTGTTGCAGTCTCACCGGCGCGGTGTTCTTCGGACTCACGGTGATCCAGTCGAGCCCGGCCGGCGCTTCCAGCGTGCCGTTGGTTTCCACCGCGCATTCGAAACCACGCGCGTGCATGGCTTCGAGCAACGGTGCGTCGAGCTGCAGCAGCGGCTCGCCGCCGGTAAACACCACGAAACGGTTTTCGGTTTGATCCTGCGGCCACAGGGCGGCGATCCGATCGGCGAGCGTCGCGGCGTCCGGGTACTTGCCGCCGCGTTCACCGTCGGTGCCGGCGAAATCGGTATCGCAGAAATCGCACACCGCGCCCGCGCGGTCGGCCTCCCGGCCCGACCACAGGTTGCAGCCGGCGAACCGGCAGAACACGGCCGGGCGCCCGGCGTGAAAGCCCTCGCCCTGCAGGGTGTGAAAGATTTCCTTGATCGCGTACATTCCGGCATTCGTCTTCCGAACCCGCTATTTTGCCAGCGCGGGCGGCTGTTTGCCGGTTGCCATACGTCCCGACGGCGGCTCCATCACCAAACCGAAGGTCCGACATGCTGATCCGCACTGCCACACCGGCGGACGCCGCGGCCATCGCAGCGGCGGAAGCCGAAACCCAGCACACGCCGGGACTGCTGGTCGGCTGGCCCGGCGAGATTCCGGTCGACGCCTACCGCACCAAGATCGAGAGGCTGGCAAGCGCGGGGCGCTACATCGTGGCCGAAGACGAAGGCGAACTGGCCGGCCACGCCTTCCTCGACCCGATGCCCATGCGCGCGAATGCGCACGTATTCCTGCTGACCATCGTGGTGCACCCGGGGCACGTCGAACGCGGCGCCGGCCGCGCGCTGCTGGGCGATCTTCTGGATTGGGCGCAAGTCGATGAGCGCGTCGGCAAGGTCGAGCTGAACGTGCGCGCCGGCAACCTGCGCGCGCAGCAGCTCTACCGCAGTTTCGGCTTCACCGAGGAAGCGCGTTTCATCAAGCGCGTGCGACGGATCGACGGAAAATTCGAGGACGATCTCGGCATGGCTTGGTTCCCCGGCCGCGTCATGCAGGACGACGGGCGTACACTGGAGTGAGCATCCGCCAAATCATCGCGCCGCGAACGCTGGCGCCCGACCGGAGACAGGCATGCCGGAGGAAACCCAACCCGATCAGATCAAGATGATGCAGCGCCTGGTCGAGATGTCGGCCCAGCGCACGTACCTGAATGCCGAACGCAATCTGCTGGTGTGGATCCGCACCGCGCTGTCACTGATGATTTTCGGCATCGCGGTCGACCGCTTCGGATTGCTGCTGCGCCGGTTGCCGCTGCCGCCGCTGCGCGAGCACATCAGTCCCAATGCCCTTTCGACTTCGGGCGGCGCGGCGCTCGTCGCACTCGGGATGTTGCTGGCGTTGGTCAGCGGATTTCGTTACGTGGCCTACGCGCGGTCATATCGCCGCACCCACACGTGGCCATACCGCCATGGCCCGAATTTCGGATTCGTGTCCGCCCTGCTGGTGGCGCTGTTCGGCATCGCCTTGCTGGTCATCATGTTCATGTTCACGGATTGAATCGGCGCACCACGCGACCAACCGGAGCCGACTCACATGCGCACCGGTCCGGCCTTGTGGCACTGTTTGCGTGCGTTGCGAGCAAACGCCGCGCCAGCCTGATCGTTTCTCGCCAGTGCGATTTCGAGCACCGTCTGCCAGTTGCCGGCACACAGGCCGCCAACCTTGGAACCCAGCGCATACGACCGTCGTGCGTCGGCATCCGCGGCCGGGTAGTCGCGCAACAGTATTTCGATTTCGGCGCGGAATTGCAGGATGTCCGGCGCGTCCGGCGAGAGTTTCAGCGCAGCATCCACTTTGTCCAACGCATCCTGGTACTTGCCGGTGTTTTCGTCGGCATGCGCTCCGTCGAGATAGCCGTCCACCGACGGATCGCGAAGGGGCGTGACCTGCACCACGGATTCGTCCCGGTCGCGCGCGGCAAGGATCGCCTCGACCATCGCGGTCGGCGACGGGCGGTTCGTGCTTGGCGCCGGCAGCGGCGGATGCGAGCAACCCGCCAGCAACAGGACGACGCCAGCCGCACCCATCGCGGCGAGAGTGAATTTGCGGATCATGCTGTGCTCCGTGATTCGGCCGTCGCGGTCATGGATGCGAATTCGCGGCGGGCTGATCGCCGTTGGCATTGCCGTGGCCCCCGAAGATATTCTCGAGACGTTGCAGGTAGCAGTGATTCTGCACCGGTGGCGCGTAGCCTTCGATGAACGGATATTGCTGCGCGCCGTCGCACTGCGGCAAGGTGCCCTGGCCGGACGACGGATCGACCCAAGCATATTGCAGGCCCTGGCCGAGCGAGGTGCCGAGCGGTGCACTCGGCAGTTTCCCGAACAGCTTCATCCACACCTGCAATGCGCCGGTTGCGCCCCACAGGTGGGTGGGCTGGTTGTCGTCGCGGCCCATCCACGCCACGGCGAGGCGATCGCCGGTGAAGCCCGAGAACCACGAATCGCGCTGGTGGTCGGAAGTGCCGGTCTTGCCCGCGACGTGCAGGTCGGCGAGCGGGGAATGGCCGACCGCGGCGGCGGTGCCGTACTGCGTGACCTGTTGCATCATCCAGCGCACCAGCTCGACGGGCCTCTGGTACCGGCCCTTGCCGGGTTGCACAGCGTAGCGCTTGATGAGGTGGCCCTTGGCATCCAGCACGCCACGCAGGGTCATCAACGGCAGCGCATGGCCGTCGTCGGCGATGAATTCGTACAGCTGCGCCAATTGGAACGGCGACACGTCGACCGCACCCAGCAGCAGCGACGGATTGGCCTGCACGTCCTTGAGTCCGAACGAACGCAGGAATTCGGCGACCCGATTCACGCCGAGCTGCATGCCCAGATGCACGCTGGCAAGGTTGTACGATTTGGCCAGCGCCTCGACCATCGGCACCTCGCCGTGCGACTGGTGGTCGTCGTTCTGCGGGGTCCACAGCTTGCCGTTCGGCAGCCGCAGAGAGATCGGCGCATCGTCCAGCAGCGACGCCACGTTCCAGTGCGCCGGATCGGCGAGCGCCATCAGGTAGTAGAAAGGTTTCAGGCTGGAACCGACCGGCCGGCGCGCGTCGTAGGCGCGGTTGAAACCGTGGCGATCGGACTTGCGTCCACCCACCATCGCCAGCACGTCGCCGTCGCCCGGATCGACCACCACCACCGCGCCTTCCAGGTCGTTGCCGCGCTTGCCGAGACCATGCAGTGTCTCGTCCAGCGCCTGTTCCGCGTAGTCCTGCGCGGCCGGATCGAGCGTGGTGTAGACCTTGAGGCCGCCGTTGCGCAGCTGCTGGTCACTGAAATCCTGCTTCAACTGCCCGCGCACCACGTCCATGAATGCCGGAAAGCGGTCGACTACCAGTTGCGGTTGCGGCGTCACGTCCAGCGGCGCGGTGCGCGCCGCCTTCCACTGCGCGTCGTTCAGCAGGCCGGTGGCGTGGAATGCGTCGAGCGCGACATTGCGGCGGTCGAGCGCGCGTTGCGGATTGCGACGCGGATCGTAGTAACTCGGACCGCGCACCATGCCCACCAGCAACGCGATTTCCTGCGGGCGCAAGGTCTGCACCGGACGCCCGAAGTAGTACCAGCTCGCCGCGGCAAATCCGTGCACGGCCTGACCGCCCTGTTGGCCCATGAAGACTTCATTGCAGTAGGCGGAGAGGATCTGGCCCTTGCTGAAATGCGCGTCCAGCAGGATCGACAACAGCGCCTCGTTGAACTTGCGCACCAGCGTCTGGTTGCGGTCCAGGAACAGGTTGCGCACCAGCTGCTGGGTGATGGTGGAACCGCCCTGCACCACGTGGCCCGCACGCAGGTCGGCCAGTGCGGCGCGCGCGATCGAGGACAGGTCGATGCCGTGATTGTTCTTGAAGTCGCGATCCTCGACCGCCTGGATGCCCTCGACCAGCAGCGGCGGCAGTTCGGACAGCGTCACCACGATGCGTTCTTCCTGCTCGGCGCCGTACAACGTCGCGATGCGGGCGGGATCGAGGTGGGACTTGTGCAGCGGCTTGTTCGCCGTGAGGTCGAGCACCGACTGGATGCGGCCGGACGCCCAGCGTCACGCGCACCCGGCGCGGCAATTCGCCGCCGATCGGGTCCATGTAGCCACGCGAGGCAATGATGAACTTGTCGCCGTCCGCGCTCCAGGTGCCGGGCACCTGCGCCGTCTTCGCGGCCTCGGTGTAGCCGGCCATCTGCAGTTCGAGTTTCAGCGTCGCCCTGTTCATCGGCACGCCGGCCTGCAGCAACTGCGGACGTGCGTACACCCGTGTCGGCTGGGTGAAGTCGATCTCGCTGACGCGCGTTTTCACGCGATGATCGAGGACCAGCGTGTACGGCACCACGAAGCCGATCGCGAATCCGATACCAATGAAAATGGGCCAGCGTGCGAATGGCCAGGTCCGGGCGGTCACCCGGCGCACGCGCTCGAACCAGGACAAGGGTCTATCCAGCAGGGCGTCGGAGCAGTTTAACGGATAGCCGTGGCCGATCCATGCGTACGCACGCGACGATTCAGCCGCGATTGCCCCATGCAGTCCACGGCATTGATCCGCGGACTGCATCGACGAGCCGTCCTACCAACGTCGTATGACCCTGAACCGGCCGCCGCAACCCTTGTCGACCCAGATTCCGGCACGGTTCCAGCCCCAGTTGCGTCCCTCGATGCAACGCGTGTTCGAAGTCTGCCGCTCCATCACCACGCGACCGCGCGCACCGACGTCGACCTGGCAAAAGAAATAGCGGTACTGCGGGCTGCCGCAGCCGACCACGAAATCGCGATTCCAGCCCGGACCCGGCCGCCATCCGCCGTGGTAGTTGCCCGGCGCGAACACACCGCCGCAGCCCTTGTCCACCCAGATCGCGCCCCGGTCGAAGCCCCAGCTCCGCCCCCGCACACAGGACGCCTTCGAGGTCTGCCTGACGATCCGGGCATCACGCCAGTAGCCGGGCACGCGGCAACGCGCGAGCCGGTGCTGCGGGCTGCCGCAGGAAATGGTCTGGTTGCCGTGAGCCGGATAACCCGGAGGCGGCGGGGGTCTGCCGTACGTAACCTGGGCGCTGGCCACGCCCGCGAACACCAACACGAAAGCCGCGAACATCCATCCGATCTTGCGCATGACATGCCCTCCCGTTTGGTAGAGCCAGTTTCCCTATCGGCAACTTTACGCTGGCTGGCACCGCATCATGGCACGAAAAGCACGGTTCAGTCCCCTGCCGCCTTCGCGGTTTTTTCGGCCACTGCGGGCTTGGCCGGTTCCTTGGCGGCCGCCTTGGCAGGTTCGGCCGGCTTGTCACCGGATGCCGGTGCCTTGTCCGCACCCTTGCCGGCATCGCCCGCGAGGTTGTGTTTCTTTTCCTTGTCGGATTTGAAGTCGGTTTCGTACCAGCCGCTGCCCGCCAGACGGAACGCGGGCGCGGTCACCTGCTTGTGCACGGTATCGTGCTTGCCGCAATGCGGGCAGGTGTCCGGATCGGGGTCGGAGAGTTTCTGCAGGCGGTCGAATTGCTCGCCGCAGGCATCGCAGCGGAACACGTAGATGGGCATCGTTCGCAAAGCCTGGAATGGATCGCGCAATGATACGCCACCGGACGCCGATTGACGCGTCGTTCCGCGCGTATTCGGACATGCCGCTTATCATGGTGGTTTTACCGCACGGGAAACTTGATGTATCCGGTTCGTTCCGCACACCTCGCCATCCTGGTCTCCGCCATGCTGCCGTTCGCCTCCGTCGCCCTCGCGACCGAACCGCCGTGCCCCGCCACGTGGCCGTCGCAACCTGCCGCGTGGGTCGCGCACATCAATGAAGTGAATCGTGGACTCGGCATCCCGCCCGATTACGCCGCACGCCATAACCTGGTACCGCTGCCCGAGGGGAAGCATCTGGTGCAGGCGCCGCGCGACGTTTACGGACGCAAGGTCGAGATGGTGGCGCCCGCCGCCGCCGCGTTGAAGCGGATGTTCGCGGTCGCCGCGCGCGACGGCATCAAACTGGAGACGGTGTCGGGCTTCCGCAGCTTTGCCTACCAGACCCATCTGGTGCGCGAAAAGCTAAACCGCGGGATGAACATCATGCAGGCGTTGAAGATCAACGCGGTGCCCGGCTACAGCGAACATCAGACGGGCTGCGCAATCGACCTGACCACGCCCGGCGTGCCGGCTGCCGACGTCAGCTTCGGCGACAGCAAGGCATTCACCTGGATGCAGCAACACGCGGCCGAATACGGCTTCCACCTGTCGTTCCCGCGCGGCAATCAGTACGGCTACGAATACGAGCCGTGGCACTGGCGCTACATCGCCGGCAGCGCGAAAACCCAATAGTCGGTTAGAGGCGACTGTTGTGAAAGTCAGGCCACGGATGGCCGTTCTGGTGTCCGTGGCTCGGACCGTCACGCTGGTACGCTTCTCCAACAGGCGGCGATCAGGGACGATCGCACGACAACGTGAAGTCCGTATATTGAAACCGCTCGTCGCGCAAATTCGAACCGCCGCGCTTGAGATGCAAAGGCGTGCCAAACAAAGGCCCCGCATGGCTCAACGTGTGGAATTCGCCGCGTTCGCCACAGGGATCGACGCCAGCGGGCAAATCGCGCAACAGCGACGGGTCGTATTCGCGGCCGCTGAACGATCCATCGAGCTGCTGGGTATCCACGCATGTCAGCACCGCGCGGTGCCCCTGCGCATGGAATCTTTGCGACAACCGGTGGGTATCCGCGCCCCATAACGGGAACACCCCGGACCATCCGGATCTCGCAAGCTGCCGTTCGCGGTAATCGCGTACGTCGGCGAGAAACAGATCCCCGAAGGCGCAATGGCGGAGATCGGGCCAGCGCACGCGGGCTTGCCTCAGCACGTTTTCGTGCGCGGCTTCGTAGGCGGCATTGCTGGACGGCCAATCGATCCTGCATTCGATCAGGGGCAGCCCGATGGCTGCAGCCTGCGCTTGCAGAACGTCGCGCCGGATGCCGTGCATCGAAACCCGTTCGAACGTAGCGGTGATCGTCGTGAGCAACGCCACGACCCGCCACGCCGGATCGTCGCGCAGCGCCGCGAGCGCCATCAGGCAATCCTTGCCGCCACTCCAGGAGAGCAGGATGGGCTTCGGTACATCGTTCACGGCGATGACGGTGTCTCAATCACGACCGGGGTTCCAGCGCAGCGTCAGCATCACATTGCGTCCCGGCTGGTTGTAATACCAGGCGGTCTCGTAGTTCTTGTCGAACACATTATTGAGCGCGAGCTGCAACTTCCAGTCCCGACCGACCTGCCAACCAGCACGCAGGTTGGTCAACGCATAGCCACCCAGCGGATCCTGGTTGGCCAGGTCGTCGTAAGTGTGGGCAGCGACGTACCAGCTCGCGCCGATGCTGAAACGACCGAAGCCGCGGTCGACATCGAAGCGCGCGCTGCGACGTGGACGCCGCGGCAACTGGTTGCCGTCGTTGAAACCCGGCGCGGAGTCGCGTGCATTCAACAAGGTTGCGGTCGCGCGCACGTCCCAACCCAGCAGCTTGCCGCCCGCCACGCCTTCCACGCCGGTGATGCGCACGCGGTCGATGTTGGCGGGCAGGAATGTCGTGCCGTCGAAGGTGATCATGTCGCGGATGTCGTTGCGATACACGTTGAGTGACCAGTGCCCCCACGCGGGCGTGCCTCGCAGCCCCAATTCGACATTGCGCGAGCTCTCGGGCCGCAAATCGGGGTTGCTGAAACCGGGGTAGTACAAATCGTTGAAGGTCGGTGCGCGAAACGCGGTGCCGTAACTCGCGGTCACTCGCAAGTTGCGCGCGAAATCCCAGCCCCACAACAGGCTGCCGGTGGTCTTGCCGCCGAACTGGCTGTTGTCGTCGCGGCGCAGATTGGCCTGCAGCGACTGCGCACCGAACGTGCGTTGCCATTGCGCGAACAGGCCGCGATCGGTGCGCGCATCGACGGTGTACGCGGTGCTGCTGGCCACGCTTTCGCGCTGCCAGTCCAGACCCGTGCTCAGCAGCCCGCCGGCCACCGCGATATCGGCCTGGAACGAACCCAGCGTGCGCCGGGTGTCGTAGTGGTCGACGTACACGCCCTGCAGGAAATCCTTGTCGAAATCGGAACTGCCGCCCACCCGCAACGAGAGGTTCAACTTGTCGTTCGGGCGGAAATGCAACTGGCCGCCCACGACCTGCGTCACGTAATGCTCGGAATCGCTGAAGGTGCCGTCGTACTTGTCGAAGCCTTGCGTGCGCATCGCCAGCGCGTCCGCGCTCCAGCGAGCGTCGAACTGGTAGGCACCGTGGATCGTCAACGCGTTGTCATGGAAGCCGTCGCGATCCGGCTGGTCGGCAAAACACGCGGCGAAGACCTCGGCCGCGCCGACCCTGCACGCGTTGATGCCCTTGGTCTGGTCGTGCGTGGCCTGCACCGAAATCCAGCCCTTGTCTCCGGCCGCCGAGAATCCCGAGGACGCGCGCCAGTGCGACCAACTGCCGATGCCCACGCTCGCGTTCGGCGTGAACGTGCCCGGCGCGTGCCGCAGGAAAATCTGGATCACGCCGCCGATCGCCTCGGAGCCGTACAGGCTGGAGAACGGCCCGCGCACGATCTCGATGCGCTGGATCTGGTCGACCGGTATGTCCTGGACCGGCGTGGTGCCCGAGGTCGCGTTGCCGACCCGTATGCCATCCACCAGCACCAGCACCTGGTTGGCATTGGTGCCGCGCAGGTACAGGCCGGTCACCTTGCCGGGACCACCGTTGTTGCTGATCGCCATGCCGGGCGTGTCGTTCAGTAGATCCTGTAGCGACGACGGTTGCAACAGCTCGATCTCGGCGCGCGTGATCACGGTGACCGGCGCCAGCGTCTGGTCCTCGGTCTGCGCGGTGCGGGTCGCGGTGACGACGATTTTGTCGAGCGTGGTGGGAGCGTCATCGGCGAGAGCCGTGGCGGAAACACAGGTGAGCGCGGCCAGCACGCAGAGGCCGGGCAAATGACGATGCAATTTCACGAAACACTCCTGTCCGCGCCTGCCCGCGCGGTTAAGTGGGCGTCAAGGACAGGGGAAGGAGTGCGGCGCCATGCGCGATGTCGCATGACCCCGTGACACAGCCCGCCGCTTGTCCGGTAATTACCCGAAGGCCGGTCTCCGGGCTCGCGAGCGAAGGTTCGTCACCTCCCCGGTCCACGCCTTCCCGAGCCTGCGCTCAGTGGCCTCGTGTGGACCGTCTTGCTCGCCTACCGTTGCGGGGGCAGCTCCGGAATGGACGTCCATTTATCTGGAACGTCGTCACCGGATTCCCGTTTCAACCACCCGCTTGCGCGCATGGTCACCTTGGGGCGACGGACATCATAGACGATCGGTCCTAGGCGCGCCATGCGCAGAGACACCGTGAATGACGGGTTGTCGTCGAGTCATCCGGTTACACGGAGCCGAGCCGCGAATCGATGCGGTCACGATCCCGTGGCTCGGGATGCTTTACGGCGGTCGCGGCACGGACTAGGATCGCAAACGGCATCGCATCAGGGCTTCACGGGGTTGCGATGCCGGGGATCAGGGGATCCACGCCACAGCTTCGTTTCTGCGCGCGAAGCGACCTCCTGCATGCACCCATGCGGTCATCCCGCCGGGGGGACGACCACGTCCAATCGTTGCTCAGGAGAACAGCATGAACCGCAAGATCTACAGCCTGGTATGGAACGCGTCGTTGCGTCAGGTGGTCGTGGCGTCGGAGTTGGCGAAGTGCAAAACCACCGGTTCCTCATCGAACGGAACCAGACGGACCTCCGGCTTGCGGCGAATGCGTCTGGCTCTGGCGGTGCTGGTGACTGTCGGCACGCTTCCACTTGCCGCGTTGGCCGGGAATCCACGCGCTTCGGAATACGCGTTCGCATCACATGCAGCATTCCCTTCGAGCAACGCTGCCAACACCGTGTCGTTCGGCAACGCCGCGGCGGGCACCTACCGCGAACTGGTCAACATCGCCAATCCGACGTCGGCGCATTCGGCCGTGAACCTTGGATATTTGCAAGCGAACTACACGTCCACTTCATCGCTACTGGACGAGATCGGCCAGCTCCAGAACCAGATCGATTCGCTGCAGACACCCGATGCCGGCGCGAACGCCGCTACTCCAGCCTCATCTACCATCACGTCCAGCGCAAGGCAGTCGCGGGAAACTTGGGGATCGCGCCGTGGTGCCAGCACAATCGGCGCGGAAACATCACCGCGTTCCGAGGCAGGTGTCGACGGGGTTTCCATGGACGCTCCTGGAGTGCAAAGCCAAGGGGTGCATCCGTTGGCGCTGCCTGCTTCGACCTGCTCGGGGATCGGCGGCGAAACCGCAGGGACGGGATCATTGGCCTGCGGCTACAACGCCGATGCCAGTGGCAGTTACAGCACCGCGATTGGCCTCGACAGCAAGGCCATTCAGAATTACGGCCTCGCCGCGGGTTCGGGCGCCTACGCCGTGGACCGGGGTGGCGTCGCCCTGGGTTCGGACAGTATGGCTGGAGCCACCTACAGCACTGCGGTGGGTTATCGCGCCTCCGCGATCGGCACATGGGCTGTCGCGATCGGATACAGCGCCTACGCCAGCGGAAGCGGCAGCGTCGCGGCCGTGGCGATCGGCGCCAAGGCGCAAGCCAGAGGGCTCCACGGCATTGCACTGGGCGAGTCCAGCTCTTCCGTCGGCACGAATGGCATTGCCCTCGGTTATGTCGCGTTTGTCAACGGCGACAGCGGCATTGCACTGGGCGAGCTTGCCTCGGCTCTGGGTGCATACAGCGTCGTCATCGGTGACCACGCACAAGGGTACGGCCCGCACAGCACCGCGATGGGCTCACAAACCTACGCAAGCAACTACGGCACAGCACTGGGTGATCGTGCGAGCAGCGTTTTCCGTGGGGTCGCGGTCGGAAGCCAGGCCAGCGCCTCGGGCTATAACGCGATCGCCGTGGGTAGCCTGTCACATTCAGATGGCAAATCCAGCATGGCACTGGGCATGGAGAGCTTTGCCACCGGCGACTACAGTGCGGCAATGGGCTATGCGACACATGCCGACGGAAAAAAAGCCGTGGCCTTGGGCCTGAGCGCCTACGCATCCGGCGTCCAGACTTTTGCGCTCGGGCCATATGCCCACGCCACCGCCAGCAACTCCACCGCGCTGGGCGGCGCGATCGACATCAACGGCGATGGCACGATCACGGCCGGCGAGTACACCGCTGCCACCGGCGGCCTGTCGATGGCGCTGGGTTCGGCGTCGCAAGCCACCCAGACCAATGCCACGGCGGTAGGTGCCGAATCGCAGGCGACCGGCGTCGGTGCCACCGCGGTCGGCAGCACTTCGATTGCTTCGGGTACCGCGGCGGCGACGCTCGGCTTCGGCGCACAAGCCACGGCGAGCGGTTCGGTCGCGATCGGCTGGAACTCGATCGCGGACACTGCAAACACCGTGTCGTTCGGCAACGCCGCGGCGGGCACCTACCGCGAACTGGTCAACATCGCCGATCCGACCGCCGCGCATTCGGCCGTCAATCTCGAATACCTGCAAAACAACTACACCAGCAAGACCGCCTTCGCCGGCCTCACCGCGGAACTCAATGCTTTCCAGAAGAGCCTGGATGGCAGCAATACTTCCGTCAGTCCTGATGTGACCGGTGTCTACTTCGTCGCCAATGGTGCGAACGACGGCAGCGACAACGCTTCGGCGACGGGCATGGACTCCACGGCAGCGGGACCACTGGCCACAGCAAGTGGCACCACAAGCACGGCTTCAGGCTACAAGTCGGCCGCAACCGGCTCCGGTTCGATAGCGCTCGGCGAGAATGCACAAGGGACGTCCGATGCCGGGATTGCAATCGGCAAGAATTCCTATGTGGCCGCGACCGGAACGGGAGGTTACACCGCAGGCTACGCGACAATGCCGACGCAAGGCATCGCCATTGGTTCCGGCGCAAGGGTGACAGGTGTGTACGGCATTGCGATCGGAGTTGGTTCGATGGTCAATGGCACATATGCCACCGCGGTCGGCCTGAACGCCAAGGCCGGCTACTACAGCACTGCGATCGGTGCCAACGCCAATGCTTCACAGCAAAGCAGTACGACGATTGGTTACGCTTCGGCGACCAGCGATAAATTCGGAACAGCCGTCGGTTACCGTGCTACTGCCGGAAAACTGGCCGCTGCCGTCGGAGTAAACGCACTTGCCTCCGGTCAGTCGAGTACGGCTTTTGGCAATGGTTCCACTGCTTCCGGTAATGACACCTCGGCGTTTGGTCGTGTCTCTTCGGCCATCGGAAACAACAGTACCGCTCTCGGCGCAAGCTCCTACACTGGGACTGCAGCATCCGTGGCTATCGGATACAACGCCCGCGCAGGTAATGTGTCGGTGGGTGGAGGCTATTCGCTGGCAATAGGAGATGCTGCGATTGCGGATGGCGAACGGGCAAACGCGATAGGCTACAACACGAAAGCATCCGCCATGGATAGCATTGCGATGGGCTCGTTCGCATTAGCATCCTACAGCGGCAGCATTGCCATCGGAGCCGGTTCCAAATCCTTCCAGACGGACGGCATAGCAGTTGGTTTTCATGCCGGTGCCTACGCAAGCAGTGTAGCCATAGGAGAATCTGCTGCCGCATTCACCAACCACGACGTTGCATTGGGAGGAAATGCCTACGCCAAAGAGATCGGCAGCATCGCAATCGGGTATACGACCATTGCACGCGGAACCAATTCTCTCGGAATCGGCAGCTTTGCATATGTCGGCGGAAGTACAAACAGATCTATCGCAATCGGTTACGCGCCACGTGTGACCGCCTCCGATGCTGTCGCAATAGGTGAGGGCGCCAACATCAGCGGCAACAAAGCCGTCGCGATAGGCCTGAATTCTGTTGCAAGCGGCGTGCAAGCTTTTGCCTTGGGACCGTATTCGCAAGCCACCGCCAGCAATTCCACTGCGCTGGGTGGTGCGATCGACAAGAATGGTGACGGCACCATTGAAGCCGGCGAGTACACCGCCGCCACCGGCGGCCTGTCGATGGCACTGGGTTCCGCTTCGCAGGCCACCCAGACCAATGCCACGGCGGTGGGCGGGGAAGCCGCTGCAACCGGCGTTGGCGCGACGGCGGTTGGAAGCACTTCGATTGCTTCGGGTACCGCGGCGGCGACGCTCGGCTTCGGCGCACAAGCCACGGCGAGCGGTTCGGTCGCGATCGGCTGGAACTCGATAGCCGACGCCGCCAACACCGTGTCGTTCGGCAATCCTTCGGCGGGCACCTACCGCGAACTGGTCAACATCGCCGATCCCACTTCGGCGCATTCGGCCGTCAATCTGGAATACCTGCAGAACAACTACACCAGCAAGACCGCGTTCGCTGGCCTCACTGCTGAACTCAACGCCTTCCAGAAGAGCATTGATGGCACGAATGGCTCCGTCAGCCCCGACGTGACCGGCGTCTACTTCGTCGCCAATGGTGCGAACGACGGCAGCGACAATGCCTCGGCCACCGGCACCGATACGACCGCGGCGGGGCCGCATGCATACGCATCCGGCACATACAGCACGGCGCTTGGATTCGAATCGCATGCGGGAGGCGAATTCAGCACGGCGCTGGGCAACTTCGCGAGCGCGTCGGGTTACGGCGACATCGCGATCGGCCACGATACGAACACCCCTACCGCCGCAGGCCATGGCAAAAACATCGCGATTGGCTTGGGCGCGTATGCGGGCAGCTACGCAGGCTCCGATTCGGCAATCGGCAACAACACCAGCGCGACCGGCGGCGCAAGCTTCGCGGCGGGCGCGTATGCGAACGCCGCAGGAAGTGCCGGCATTGCGCTTGGCGACCACGCGAGCGCGGATGGCAATTACACCACCGCGGTCGGATATCAAGCCTCTTCCGACGGCTTTTCCAGTACCGCGATCGGCCGTGGTGCCACCGCAACAGGCGGCTCGAGCACCGCGATGGGCAGACAGAGCAACGCCATTGGTGACTACAGTACCGCGCTCGGCGAGGACGCCTATGCCGGCGGGCCGGAGAGCACCGCCGTCGGGGGCGCGGCCAGCGCATCCGGCTTTTTCAGCGTCGCCCTTGGCTTGGGCAGCGACGCATACGGCACGGAAAGCATCGCCATCGGCGCTTCGGCTTACGCGGGCACTTCACTCGACATCGCCGTGGGCTATCAGTCCTCCGCGGAGGGCATCGGCAGCAGTGTATTCGGGGCACGCGCCACGGCAGCGGGAGCGTACGGAGTCGCGCTCGGAACCCAGGCATCGGCTGCCGGCAAGAAATCCGTGGCGATAGGCCTCAATTCCTATTCATCCGGCGGTCAAGCCTTTGCGCTGGGACCGTATGCGCACGCCAGCGGCAGCAACTCGACCGCGCTGGGCGGCGCGATCGACATCAACGGCGATGGCACGATCACGGCCGGCGAGTACACCGCCGCCACCGGCGGCCTGTCGATGGCGCTGGGTTCGGCGTCGCAAGCCACCCAGACCAATGCCACGGCGGTAGGTGCCGAATCGCAGGCGACCGGCGTCGGTGCCACCGCGGTCGGCAGCACTTCGATTGCTTCGGGTACCGCGGCGGCGACGCTCGGCTTCGGCGCACAAGCCACGGCGAGCGGTTCGGTCGCGATCGGCTGGAACTCGATCGCGGACACTGCAAACACCGTGTCGTTCGGCAACGCCGCGGCGGGCACCTACCGCGAACTGGTCAACATCGCCGATCCGACCGCCGCGCATTCGGCCGTCAATCTCGAATACCTGCAAAACAACTACACCAGCAAGACCGCCTTCGCCGGCCTCACCGCGGAACTCAATGCTTTCCAGAAGAGCCTGGATGGCAGCAATGCTTCCGTCAGTCCTGATGTGACCGGTGTCTACTTCGTCGCCAATGGTGCGAACGACGGCAGCGACAACGCGTCAGCGACGGGCACCGATTCAACCGCAGCAGGACCCAGCGCGACTGCCAGTAGTGCCTACGGCACCGCTATCGGCGCTAATGCTGCCGCCCGCAATACAGGCGCCACAGCGTTCGGCAGCTTCGCAACAGCGAACGGATCTTATGGTGTCTCAATCGGATACCACGCCGGGGCGAATGCAGATTCAGCAACTGCGCTGGGAGCTAGGTCTGCCGCCGCCGGCACAGATAGCGTCGCGCTCGGCGAAAATTCATACGCTGCAATTGACGACACGATCGTCGGCTCCCAATCCAGGGCTTTCGGGTACCGGAGTGTTGCCGTTGGGTTTGGGATAGACCTTGGCGGCAACAACGACACCGCACTGGGTGTGGGGTCCAGCATCACCGGAAGCAACAGTGTTGCAATCCAGGGCTCCGTGTCGGGAACGTATAGCGTTGCAATTGTCGGCTCCGTAACCGGCAACCACGACGTGGCTCTGGGATCCGGATCCTATGTATCCTCCAGCAGCGGCCTGGCCATCGGGAGCTCCGCATCCACATCAGGCAACTACGCCGCTGCGTTGGGTGCGGAAGCGCAGGCAATCGGAATGAAATCCGTCGCGATCGGTTATAACTCAGTTGCAGCCGGCGTGCAGGCCTTTGCGCTTGGACCTTACTCGCACGCGACCGCCAGCAATTCCACCGCACTGGGCGGCGCCATCGACCTGAACGGCGATGGCACGATTACAGCCGGTGAGTACACCGCCGCCACCGGCGGCCTGTCTATGGCACTTGGCTCAGCAGCACAGGCAACCCAGACCAACGCCACGGCAGTCGGTGCCGAGGCGGATGCGACCGGCGCCGGTGCTTCCGCCATCGGTAGCTTGGCCGTGGCTTCCGGCACCAGCTCCGTAGCCATCGGTTTCGGCTCGGTGGCCAACGGTGCTTATACCGTCTCCTTCGGCGGCAACGGCGTGTACCGCGAACTGGTCAACATCGCCGATCCAACCGCCGCGCACTCGGCAGTCAACCTCGAGTATCTGCAGGCCCATTACACCTCCACGCAATCACTGTTGGCGGAGATCACCGCGTTGTACAAGCAAGTGGCGGGCGCGAACGATGCATCGCAAGTGTCGTCGGGCGCGGCTGCACCACCAGTGGCGACGACGGCGACGGGTCCGAGCCCGGCCAGCGACGGGCCCGTACCGCGGACGGTGGCATCGACCGCACCTGCCACGCAGGCGCCCGTCGATACCCCAACGCAAACTGCGGTGACCACGGCCAGCACCTACACGGACAAGGAAACGCAGGAGGCATTGCAATCGGCCCAGACCTACACCGATGCATCCAACGCCCAGACCCTGTCGGCCGCCAATGCCTATACCGACCAGGCACTGTCGGGCTATGTGACCACCGACCAGCTGAGCCAGTTCGAGTCGCAGGTCAATGCGCAGTTCAACGAAGTCGACAAGCGCATCAACCAGAACGGCGCGGCCAGCGCCGCCTGGGCCGGCTTGGCCCAGAACACATCTGGCACAGGTGCAAACGGTATCGGGATCGGCTTCGGATCTCAGGGTGGCGAGCAGGCCATCGCGGTCGGCTACAAGCGCACCCTCGGCCAGCACGCCAGTTTCTCGTTTGGCGGTTCTGCCACCGGCAACCAGCACAGCGTCTCCGCCGGCGTCGGGTTCAATTGGTGATCCAGCATGCGCTGCCCGGCACCAGCCGGGCAGCGCATGGTTCAGCGAAATCATGGCTCGCTGACGACGCGTGTCACTCCGTATGCTCGAAGTCGCCGCGGATTGAAACGACGCGACGCGCATCAGTTCGCGGCAGGTCACGCAATGTCCACATGGCGTGCGACATGCTGCGCGTTCGCGATTCCATCCACGCCCATACAGACCCCCTTCCGGACGACATGCTGCGCACCCTCCGACCCGTTGCCTCGCTGCTGACCGGCACCGCGTTCTTGCTGATCGGCGTGGGGCTGCTCAACACGCTGATCCCGTTGCGCGGCATGGCAGCCGGTTATTCCGGCACGCTGCTCGGCGGCCTCACTTCGGCGTATTACGCCGGTTATTTCATCGGCACCTTCGCGATGCCGCCGCTGGTGCGCCGCATCGGACACATCCGAGCGTTCGCGTTCTGCGCCGCATGCGCCGCCTGCGTGGTGCTGTTGCACGCGCTGGGCGGTAATCCGATCGCATGGCTGCTGCTGCGATTGCTGACCGGCATCGTGTTGGTCGGGTTGTACGCGATCATCGAGAGCTGGCTCAACGCGCAATCGGCGCCCGCGCAACGCGGCACCGTGTTCGCGGCCTACATGGTGGTCAATCTATGCTCGTTGGCACTGGCCCAGCAGTTGCTGCGCATCGGCGGCCAGACCTTCGTGCTGTTCACCGTGGTGGCGCTGGCGATATGCGCCGCGACGCTGCCGGTATTGCTGACCCGCCAGGCGCAACCGCAGCCACAGGCAACGCCAAAACTGCAACTCGGCTTGCTGTTCGGCATCGCGCCAACCGCGGGCGCAGGCGCGCTGCTTTCCGGCCTGGCCATGGGCGCATTCTGGGGCCTGCTGCCGGTGTATGCGCGCCGGGTCGGATTCGACACCGCGATGGTCAGCACCTACATGAGCGTCGCGATCCTGGGCGGCGCGGCGTTGCAATGGCCACTGGGCCGATTGTCAGACCTGCATGATCGTCGCGTCGTCCTGGCGGGCGTGGCCGCTCTGGCCGCCCTGACAGCACTGGCCGCACTGGCGACGGATGGTGACGTGTGGCCGGCCATGGCACTGATATTCCTGTTCGGCGGCATGGCCTTCTCCATCTATCCGATCGTGGTCGCGCATTTGGTCGAGCACACTCCGCAGGACAGCTTGATGGCGGCAAGCAGCAGCGTGTTGCTGGTCTACGGGGTCGGCTCGGCGCTGGGTCCGCTGATCGCCGGCGCGCTGATCGCGGCCGTCGGCGCATGGTCGTTGTTCGCGTGGTTCGCCGCCATCCATGCGTTGCTCGCAGGCTACGCAGCGTATCGCTATGGCGCGCGTCGCCGCGAGCCGCTGCGCGCACGCCGGTTCCATCCGATGCTGCGCACCACGCCGATCGTGATGCGGCTGCTGCGCGTACCGACTCCACCACGCGAAGGCGAATGATCCATCCGTCCGTTCGACGACATCAAACCAAGGACTCAACAGGCGCCACACGGAAAAGCCATGCGCGACTTGCCGGAACGGATGCGCGCATCGAGCGCACAGGTGGATTCCTGAAATACGCTGCGCATCGCCAACGCCTGTGGATCGTTCAATGCGACGACAAACCCATCCGCGCACGCACCTGCGTGATTCGCGGATCGGAATACCAGGGTGCGGTACGGTCGGCAATTGCAGGCAGCATCAATGGATCGTGCGCGGCTTCGGCCGCGAAAAGTGATGTGAAAACCTTGTCGTTCCGGCCAAGTTGTGTGGACAGAGAAGCCAGTGAAACACCCGAGACGTAGTGATGGCGGCTGCGCGATTCCAGAGTCGCGAGTTGCGCGCGCGCGCCTGCGTCATCGCCGTTCAGGCTCAACGCAATGCCCAGCATCGAGAGATAGCTGGATGGCACGGGCGAGCCCGCAAGCGCGACGGCAGTGCGCATTTCCCGCAAGGCATCCGGATAGCGGTTGTTCTGCATGTAGCCCTCGGACAACAGGATGTGCGCGAGCGGAAACCTTGGAGCCAGCGCCACAGCCTCGCGATATTGGGTCAGCGCCTCGTCGGGATGCCCCGCATACTGGAGCGCACGGCCGAGATCCACGTTGATGACGGGTGACAGCGGGTCGAGCTTGGCGGCTGTCTGCATCTGCGCAAGCGCGCCATTGTCATCGTCCATGAACCACAGATACATCCCGTACCACTGGTGCGCATTGGCATCGCTGGGATCGAGCGCCAACGCGCGCGCATACTCGCTCGCCGCCTGCTTCCATTGCCAGTGTTCCGCGTACAGGAACCCGAGCACCGCATGCACGTGGGCCAGGTTCGCGTTGAGCAACTCCGCGTGCCGCGCCGCGGCGAGTGCGTCGTCGTAATGTCTATCGGGGGGTGAGTCGCTGTCGTAATCGCTCGACACCGCATACGCCGAAGCCAGTGCCGACCAGGCATCGGCGTAGGAGGGATCATCGCTCACGGCATGCTGGAAATACACGATCGCCTGATCCAGATCGGCGCGGGTACGTCGGTTCAGGTATTCGAGGCCAACCAGATACGCATCGTGTGCGGCGGGTTGCACGCCAGGTTTTGTCCCCGGCAACGACGACGGCACGGCCAACTTCGGATACAGCGTCGCCATGACATTGCGTGTGATCTGGTCCTCCATGCCCAGTACGTCGCCGACAGGGGTGTCGTACTCGCCGGTCCACAGATCGTAACCATTCGACGCATCGACCAGTGCGACCCGCACGCGCAATTTGTCGTTGGAACGCTGCACGCTGCCTTCCAGCACGTGCTCCACGCCCAACCGGCGCCCCACTTCACGCACGTCCACCGGCTTGTCACGAAACGCGAATGACGAGGTGCGGGCCGTCACGCGCAACTGCGGCATGCGCGCGAGCCGATTGATGAGTTCCTCGGTCAATCCGTCACTGATGTAGCGCTGGGCCTGTCGTGGATCGGAATCATCGAACGGCAGCACCGCCAGCGTGGTCACGGCGCCCGCCTTCGGCGCCGGTGCCCGGGTCGTCCAGGGCCTGGTGTGCCAGCGCATCCACGCAAACACGCCAACCAGTGCACACAGTAGAACCGCCGAAAGCAGCCACGCAAGCCGCCTGCGTGAGGATACGGTCAACGCCGCATCGGATTTGCGCGGCGCGCCCACCGGCTCGATTCCACCTGCCGCTTGCGCATCCGTTGCTCCCTCGGCCAGGGATGCATCGGCCGCCGGCATGTGTTGTACCGGCGCGACCCATTGCAGGCTGCGTCCGTACAGCGTGCGGATGACCGACTGGCTCTCGCCATCGTCGCCGACTGCGCGACGCGCCTTGTAAACCAGTTGCCGCAGCGTTGCGTCACTGACCGGGCGCTTGCCCCAGATGGCACCGATGATTTCCTGCCGGTCCAGCGCGCGGTCGCGATTGCGCAACAACAACAAGAGCAGATCGAGTGTCCGATCCTCGACTGCGACCGGCGCTTCGCCACACCGCAATCGCCGTTGAGCCGGACTCAGCTGATATTCGCCCCAACGCCAAGCCAAAGCCGGTTCGCCATCGGACCGCCATCCCTGCACGGCATCGCCCCCGTCATCGTGTCTCGCGATTCTAGCCCATCTGTCCCGTGACACGTACTGCGCTTCGAACAAGCCGTTCCGTGCCGTCGAATCACGTTCGGGTGACGTTTCCCCGACGTTTCGTGACGTGACAAGCGCAACGCCACAAGCCCAGCATGGCTTCGAACGGACAGCGCGATTCCGCACGCCTGCTTCGAATGGAAATGACCGGAGACAACTGCATGACCACCCTGTCACGCCGCATCCCTTTTGCACTCGCGGCGCTCGCGCTCTGCGTCGCCGCGACCGCATCTGCCGCGGGCCAGACGCTACTGTCGCACAAGCGTACCTGCCAAATGACGGTACCCGCGAACTGGCAGATCGACCATCTCGTGAAATCGTCTGCGCATTCGCCGGATCACTCGATGAGCGCAGTGATCTCGAACAGCGCCGCAGACACCAGCCTTGCCCTCTCCAAACAGGTGATGGAAGGCACTTATCCGCCCAAACACGTCTTCGAGGACTCGTCCCGGCGACTCGTCTACGAATACCGGACCGGCACCGGCAAGTTCGGCCTGTACGCCGGCGTACCCGGCCGTCATGGCGACGTCTGCGGAGCGCAGATCTCTTTTCGCAAGGGACGGGAAGCCCTGGCCCTGCAGATCGCCGCATCCATTGGTCCCGCGCCCTGATTCCACCTCCATCGGAGCACACCCATGTCCATTTGCAACCTGCTGCGCACGTTTTCCCCACTTGCCGTCATCGCGCTGCTGCCGCTGCTCGCCGGTGCCGCGACCGGCGACCTCATGCGTACCACCATGCACATGAAGATGCAGATGACCGGCATGCCCGCGCAATACGCGGGCATGCTACCGCGCACGATCACCCATCAGGAATGCGTCGCAAGCAACCAGCAACTCCGTGATCCGCGGCAGTGGGTCAGGGACAGCGACTGCACCGTCAGCAACGTCCACCGTTCGAGGACGGAAGTCACCGCGCATGTGGTGTGCAAGCGCACCACGGCCGACGTCGACGTGACCCTGCTGCCCGATGGCGCGCACGGAACCATCCATGCTTCCACCACTACTGGTCAGGGCACGCGCATGGTGAGCGACCAGACCTTCGAGTCCAGGCGCATCGGCAGTTGCGACTACCAGCCGCACGCGAAGGCGCACTGAAGACCGATGTCTTGGCCGGTCAATTGCCAGTGATCATGTTCTGCACCGTTGCCCTGGGTGCCTGCGTGCATGGACCCGGTAGCGATGTCGCGCCGCAGGCAAACCTCGCGGCACCTCACCCGGATTCATCCAGGGCGACCACGACCACGCCGTCACTTCGATCGATCGCGCCCCGTGGGGTTCGAGACTCGGCCGCGCGGCCACTGATGCCGCTCGAACCTGCCGACGTGCAGCTCTACCTGAGGGTGATGCGGGCAGCTGCCGAGCGTGTGCGTCATCCGACCACGTTCGATGTCATCGCGCTAGGGGCTACCCGTGCGTGGAACGCCACGCTGGATGCCGCCGCACGCGAACACGCAAAGCTGCCTGCACCACTCGACGAAGCGATCCTCGAACGCAGCGCGAACCTGACCGGCCACATGACCGACCTTCAGATCGTCGGCGAACACGGCATCGACCTGTCGCGCTATCAGCGGATTCGCAACACCATCGAAGCGATCATCCCGCTGCATCCGGACGCCCTGTCCTGCGCGCCAGGCGCCAGCTGCAAAGTCGACATTTCGTCGTACCCGGACGAAGCCAAACATCGGCAAACAGATGAAACGGCTGCGCGCGATCGACGCCTCCTGCGACCACACGCCAGTGAAATCCTTGCATTGGAAACCACCGTGCGCACAGGCGGTCTGGACGACTCAAACCAGTCGTCCGGAAGCGGGCGCGCGCCACGCGTCCCTACTACTGCACGTGGTTCATCTGCCGCGCATGCAAGCACCGCCGGCAAAGCCCACGGCCACGGTTGACCCACGGAGACCCACATGAACAAGCGCATCTACAGCCTCGTCTGGAACGCGTCGCTCGGCCAGATCGCGGTTGCATCCGAGCTCGCCGCCGGCAAGCCGCGAGGCGCATCGGTCGTCGCCTGCGCGTGCGGCTCCCTGCGCCGCACTACGCTTGCCGCTGCACTGTTGCTGGCCTGCGCCACACCCGCCTTTGCGCAGGCACCGGCTGTCACCGCGCATGCGCAAGATATCGCGCAATTCACGCACGTCACGCCACATGCCAGTCTTCGCGCGCGCACGAATGATGCTCCCAATGCCTGCGTCAACGCCGACGGAACGACGGCACACGTCAACGTCGCCAAGGCATGCACCGATGCACTTTCCGCACAGGTGTCCGTCTATGCAAAAAGTGCGCAAAACAACGCTGCCGTGTTCGCCGACGCGATCGCGGCCGCGCCCGACGGTTCGGTTCGTCCCCTGGCTACCGGGAATGGCGTCTGCTCGGGTTTCACCGGCGAGACGGCCAGCGGCAACGACAGCACGGCCTGCGGTGACAACGCCAGCGCCAGCGGCACCCTCAGCACCGCACTCGGTTACAAGGCCAGCGCGTCCGGCAACAACGGCACTGCACTTGGCGCCTACGCCACTGCCAGCAACAGCAGCAGCACTGCACTTGGCGACGGCGCCAATGCGTACGGCTTCGGCAGTACCGCGCTTGGGGCGGGTGCCCACGCGACCGGCACATTCAGCGTTGCACTCGGCGGCGCCCACGCCTACGCGAACTACAGTACCGCACTTGGCGAAGCGGCTGTCGCGATGGGCAGCTACAGCACCGCCGGCGGCGACCGCGCCTATGCGAGTGGCAACTACAGCATCGCACTTGGCGACGCCGCGTATGCCACAGGAAAGAACAGCACCGCCATTGGCACCGACACCCACGCATCCGGCGGTAGCACCACCGCGGTTGGCTACCAGGCGGCGGCAAGCAGTGGTGGAGATACCGCGGTCGGCGTCAAGGCCAATACATCCGGCCTCGGCGCCAGTGCATTTGGCGACAGTGCCGCCGCGAATGGTTACATCAACAGCACAGCTGTCGGTTCCTATGCCAACGCATCCGCCAATTACGCCAGCGCATTCGGCCATGGCGCAATCGCAAGCGGTTACTACAGCACGGCTATCGGCGCCAATGCCAGTGCGTCTTACAACGATGCCACGGCGCTCGGCTTCAATGCCAGTGCGTCCTACACCGGCGCCACGGCACTCGGCTCTTATGCCGCGGCGAGTGGCCCGTACAGTACCGCGATCGGCTTTGACACCAAGGCCAGCAGGACCGGCGCCACCGCACTGGGTAACCGGGCCACCGCCAGCGGTGTCTTCAGCACCGCTCTCGGCCTCACTGCCGATGCAAGTGGCCGCATCGGCACTGCCATCGGCCGATCGGCCAGCGCATCCGGCGCCGGTACCGAGGCGCTGGGCGGCTCCGCCACTGCCTCCGGCATTTACGGTGCCGCCATGGGCTACGGCGCTGCCGCAAGCGGCAAGAGCAGCACCGCGGTCGGCGCAGCGGCCGACATCAACGCGAACGGTTACGTGGATCCCGGCGAAACCGCGACCGCCAGCGGCACCTACGCTTCGTCCTTCGGTGCCGCAGCCCAAGCCACCGGGAAAGCAACCACCGCCATCGGCGCCGAAGCCCGAGCAGACGGCTATTTCGCCAGCGCACTTGGCTACAAGGCCGCTGCGGGCGGTGACTACAGCACCGCCATCGGCGCCAACGCCAGCGCAACCGGACAGTACACCGTCGCGCTTGGCTACAAGACCGCCGCAATGGGCAACACCAGCACCGCCATAGGTACGCTCGCCAGTACAGCTGATTTTGCCGACACTGCATTCGGCTACAAGGCTAGTGCCAGCGGGATCAGCAGCGTTGCCATCGGCGCATCGGCCCGGACATCCGCCAACAAGGCCAGCGCGATCGGGTACCAGGCCATTGCCGCCGGTGCCTACAGCAGCGCGTTCGGCACATCGGCGGACGCGGCGGCCCGCAAGTCGGTCGCGATCGGTTACACCGCCAGTGCCAGTGGCGTCCAGGCTTTCGCCTTGGGTCCGTATGCGCGGGCGACTGCCAGCAATTCCACCGCACTGGGCGGCGCCATCGACCTGAACGGCGATGGCACGATTACAGCCGGTGAGTACACCGCCGCCACCGGCGGCCTGTCGATGGCACTTGGCTCCGCAGCACAGGCAACCCAGACCAACGCCACGGCAGTCGGTGCCGAGGCGGATGCGACCGGCGCCGGTGCTTCCGCCATCGGTAGCCTGGCCGTGGCTTCCGGCACCAGCTCCGTAGCCATCGGTTTCGGCTCGGTGGCCAACGGTGCTTATACCGTCTCCTTCGGCGGCAACGGCGTGTACCGCGAACTGGTCAACATCGCCGATCCGACCGCCGCGCACTCGGCAGTCAACCTCGAGTATCTGCAGGCCCATTACACCTCCACGCAATCACTGTTGGCGGAGATCACCGCGTTGTACAAGCAAGTGGCGGGCGCGAACGATGCATCGCAAGTGTCGTCGGACGCGGCTGCACCACCAGTGGCGACGACGGCGACGGGTCCGAGCCCGGCCAGCGACGGGCCCGTACCGCGGACGGTGGCATCGACCGCACCTGCCACGCAGGCGCCCGTCGATACCCCAACGCAAACTGCGGTGACCACGGCCAGCACCTACACGGACAAGGAAACGCAGGAGGCATTGCGATCGGCCCAGACCTACACCGATGCATCCAACGCCCAGACCCTGTCGGCCGCCAATGCCTATACCGACCAGGCACTGTCGGGCTATGTGACCACCGACCAGCTGAGCCAGTTCGAGTCGCAGGTCAATGCGCAGTTCAACGAAGTCGACAAGCGCATCAACCAGAACGGCGCGGCCAGCGCCGCCTGGGCCGGCTTGGCCCAGAACACATCTGGCACAGGTGCAAACGGTATCGGGATCGGCTTCGGATCTCAGGGTGGCGAGCAGGCCATCGCGGTCGGCTACAAGCGCACCCTCGGCCAGCACGCCAGTTTCTCGTTTGGCGGTTCTGCCACCGGCAACCAGCACAGCGTCTCCGCCGGCGTCGGGTTCAACTGGTGATGATTCGTGCTCGCAGTTCGAGCATTCAGGACGGCCCCCCATGCGTCCGCACACGGAAGAAAACATGAAAGCCACAGGTTCGCGTCGCACGCTCCTTCCTTTAATGATGACCGCCGTTGCGCTGGGCGGCTGCGGGCACGGCGGCAGGAATCCGGAGACCGCAGTGTCCGGATCACAATCAACAGCATCGCGCAATTCGCAGGCAGCATCGGCCGGCAGCGCGCAAGCATCCACCGCCTATGTCGATCCACAACTCACCCCGCTTACTACTGTCGACATCGATCTGTACCTGGACGTGATGCGCGCCGCCGCCGCACGCGTGCGACATCCGACGCCCGCCGATCTCGCCGCGATCAAGCAGGAAAAGGACAACGCGGCCGCGACGAAGGCTGCGGGTAAGACCAATGCGCCGCTCATGGCAAAAGCAGGTGCCATCCAGAAGCAATTGCAAGCGGCGATGCAAAGCGGCGATGTTTCCAGGGCACAGGCCCTGGCTGTTGCTGCGCGCAAGCAGTTGCAGGCGACCAGCAGTTCGTTGCAGGTCGTCGCTCCGCTGGATCCGGCGGTTTCCACGCGCGCGATGAACCTGTCCAGCGGCCAGGCCGATCTGCAAATCGTGGCCGAGCGCCATCTCGATGCGGATCGCTATGGCCGCATCGTCAGCGTCATCGAGGAAATCTACGTACCGCCCGGTACCGCGGTCGGCGATTGTGGTGACTGCCGGGCCGACTTGAGCGCCGAGCAACTGCAGCACGAAAAGGTCCACGAAGCCGGCGTGGCGCGCAACAAGGAACTTCTCGCACCCTACGCCGGGGAAATCCGCTCGCTGCAAGCGGTGGTGCGCAGCGGCAAATCCTGACCAACACGATCTTCGAAACGCAACTACCACAGCGCTTATACGCCAGGGAGACACCATGCAAATCCGGACTTTGTTCGTCACGACCTTGTTGCTTGCAGGTATCGCCCGCGCAGCGGCAGCCGATCCGCTGGTAGGCACGTGGACGGCCCCGCCCGGCCACGGCATGGGCAGCCAGACCCTCACGGTCAAGCCGGCACCGGGCGGCTACACATTCGTCACCACGATGGGCCCGATGACCGTGACCTTCGCGATAGTCCCGGACGGCAAACCACACGCCAGTCGCTCTGCCATCGGACCCGTCAGTACGACGTGTCATCGCGGCAAACCGGACACGCTTGATTGCATCTCGACTGTCGCCGGTTCCACCACGCCCATGACGTTCACGCTCTCCGCTGACGGCCGCACGCTCACCGAAACCGTCGTCAACGAAACCGAGCACGTCCGCTATTCGGGTAGCAGCCGGATTGCCGAACACGACGGCACGGTCACGCAGGGACCAACCTCCGCCAGCAAGCGGACCAGCGTGAGCAAGCAAACCGACACCCTGGTTTATCGCAAGCAATGAGCGAAACAGCGCGAGCGCGAGGCCCGGATGCGTCGGCAGCCACGCCGGAAATCCGCATGTCGAATGCACCCAACCAACCCGGGAATCCGTTGCCATGAAAATCCGTGAATCGGCCGACCGGCTGGTCGTCGACAACTCGCTGGTCACGCCGGTCGCCACTGGCGTCATCCTCGGCGTGGGCGGCATCGGGATCGGCATCCTCGGATTCCTCAATCACCTGTGGTGGCTGCCATTGCTCGGACTGGCGCTGCTGGTGGTCGGCGCAGTGGTGATAGCGTTCTCGAAGAGCACGCAGATCGTGCTGGCCAGGTCGGGTGACAGCAGCATCGCCGCGAAGACGCTGTTCACCCAGTCGAAATCGACTTCGTTCGCGCTGGCCGACGTCACTTCGGTGCAACTCGAAACCAGCCAGACGCGTCAAATGGCCAGGGGACCGGACGGCTCGCAGCGTTACGAAACGCGGGTGGCCTCCAACCTGTTCCTGATGCTGCGCGGCACCGAGCGCATGCAGATCGGCAACCAGATCCGCGCCATGAACATCGACGGCATGATCGGCGCACTGCTCCAGGCGGTACCACTGAAAGTAGAGGCCGAAGGAATCGCGCGTTTCATCGGCGTGCCGTTGCAGTCCCACGAGAACGTCGCCCTGGGCGCCACAAGCACAAACCGTATCGGCTGACGCGATTGCCAACATCGCAGGCCTTGCGCACGCCGTCTTCCCTTTCGCCGGACGGCGACAACCCGGAGAGGAGTCAGAACATGTCCATGCAGATTTCGTCGATGGCGTCACGTGTACGGTTCTCCGCACGCTGCGCCCTTTTGTTGCTGGCACTTGCAGCGTTGATGCCGGCGTGGGCCGCGGATGGAGGCAAGGATTGTCCGCCGATGGGATCGCTGCCGGGCTACACCTTCGTGGACGCCCACGAGTATCACCCTTACGCCAGCGCGACTTTCTCAACCGGGAAGGGTGACGTGACCGTCGCCGGGCAGTTCTGCAAGCAGGCTTACGCACCCAAGGATGGCGCGCCTTCGATGAGCGAGCTGGAACGACAGATGAACTACCGCGCCCAGTTGGACCAGCTGGGCGCCACCACGACGCACACAGGCGATGACGAAACGGACGCCAAGCTGGCCAAGGGCGGCCATACCCAATGGATCAAGGTGACTACGTGGAGCACCCAGGTCACCGTCACGGTGCTGAACCAGCAGCCATTCAAACAGACCTTCATCGATACACCATCGGGCGTCGACTACGCGCCGCTCGGGCACATGCCCAACTACGTGCAAGACGATCCGCCAAAGAAAGAGAACTTCGACCAGGACACCTTCACCATCAAGGACGGTGACGGCAGCAAGGACGTCAACGTGCAGGGCTCCCTGTATCAAGCGAACTACAAACTGAAGGACGGTGCGCCACCCTACACGCACCTGGAAGTCATGACGAACTACGTCAACGCGCTGAACAAACTGGGCGCGCGCATCGTCTACCGGGCCGACGATGACCTGGATGCCCAGCTGGACAAGAACGGGCAGACGGTGTGGCTCAAGATCAACCTGTGGGACGACATCATCAACCTGCACGTGATCGAGGAGAAGGCATTCCAGGCCTCGATCAAGCCGCCGCAGGCCGGCGCCATGAAGGCAGCACTGGACAAGGACGGCCACGTTGCCCTTGATATCCATTTCGACTTCGACAAGGCCACGCTGCGTCCCGACGCCGCACCGATCATCGGGCAAATCGTCGCGCTGCTGAAAGACAACCCCGACCTGAAGCTGTCGATCCAGGGCAACACCGACAACGTCGGCGACCATGACTACAACGTCAAGCTGTCGCAGCAGCGTGCCGCCGCCGTGGTCGCCGCGCTGGTCAAGGCCGGCATTGCCGCCAATCGCCTGACCTCGGCGGGCAACGGGCCGGACAAACCGGTCGCCGACAACGACACCACCGCCGGCCGCGCCAAGAACCGGCGGGTCGAGCTGGTGAAGGATTGATCACGCCATGCACATCCGGACGGCGTCATGGAGAGTTCTCGTGACCGGACATATCCAACCGACATTCCATCATCCTGTTTCGTTCGACCGGACGACTTGCGCAGCACCCTCCGATCCGGCCGCACGAAGCAATCGCCGTCGTCGCTACCGGTTGACCCTGACCTGCAGTGTGCTTGCTTGCGCGCTTGTGGGCGCAGTCGGTCAAGCCGTGGCAGGAGGAGTGATTCCGAGTGCGGGCGAAATCATCCACGAGGGCACGCTGCTGAATGCCCCTTGCAGCTATACGCCGCCGCCGGCCGAGAATATCCAGAATTGGGGCCCCGAAAGAAACGGAACACCGTACATCGGCATGGATGTGCATACCGAGTTCTATGAGGTCGACAGCCATGGGCAACTGTCGCAAGATCCGGTCGGCAATGCCAACAAGAGAAACCAGAAAGAGGACCCAGGGCCAACCCGTTGTGTCTACAACTTCAATCCATCGTTGACCGGCATCAAGGCCGTCGATCGCGGCATCTGGCTGATGCGCGTGCATCACGTGCGAATCAACAAGGTATTCGAATTCACCGGCGGCTGGGTTGCCACCGCGGGCGACGGCGCCGACGCCGCGACCGACATCCGCTTCGAGGTCGTCGGCACCAACAGTTGTGGTAATTCCGCCTGGGTCGGCATCGGCCCGACCGATCCGGCCTGCCTCAGGCAAAAGCAAAAGAAAGCGGCGGCGGACATGGCCAAATGGGAACAACAGGAATTGCAGATCGAGCGACCCGATTACCAGTCCATGTGCGGTATTGGCAGGCTGCACGGATCAATGGATTACAGAAGTGGCAAGGCAGGCGCCTGCATCGGCTACGAGTTGAGCATCAAGTCGGAAGAAAGCGACATGCAGGCCAACCGGCGCCTGGCCCACGATCCGCCGAATCCCGGATTACACGGTGGTGGCGAGGGCGGCAGTCTCCCGGCGCTGACCGAACTGGCCCGCCTGCCGATCACATGGGCCGCGTACCGCGCGGTCTTGACCGACCTCGATTGGGTAACCGCAGATGCCTTGGCGCTGGTCACGGCCATCGAGCGCGCCAACGGCGCCTATGCCGCGACACCCAGAAATCCCGCAGCCGACCAATGGACGCAGCGTCAGAACAAGGCGGCGTACGACGCCATGATCGATGCAGTCGACCGGGTTGGGGATGCCGAAAACAACCTGCCCGAGGCGCAAAGCGAATTGATCGCTGCGGGAATCCCGGAAGCGACCGTGGACAAGCTGATCGGCATGGAGACACGCCGGGTGAAACGTGCGGACGCCCTGATTGAACTGCTGCGTTGAGACACACCGGAACGCCTGTGTTGCACGACGCCGGATGACGCGACAAAGCCACGCAGCATTTGCGACATCGCAACCCCCACACAACCCATCAATGGTGCACACATGAATCGAATATCAAGATCATTGCTGATTGGCGCTGCTGCCAGCGTGGTTTGCAGCACGGCGTTTGCCGGCGCCTGGAAGGCCGGACAATGGCAGAAGTTGTTCGAGCGCGTCCCCGCACCACCGGCCAGTCTGGCGCAAGCCGGCGGCATGATCGCTGCAAGCAAGGATGACAAGGGCCATACGGTGCTCGAACCGACCGATGCCGCGCTGCTGCAATCGCACCACCAACTTCAGGCGGGTCAAGCAGCGATGAATGCCGGCGCCGCCAGTGCGGCGGGCGCCGCGGCCGGCATCGACATCGCCCGCATGCAGAACGATCCGGCCTACGCCGCGCAGGTACAACAGAAGATGGCCTCGATGACGCAGGCCCAGAAGATGCAGATGGCCATGCAGATGGCCGCGGCCCAGCGCGCATCGATGCAGCCCGGCAATACCGCGGCTATCCGCGCCGAGGTCGCGCTGCAAGGCTACGTGCAAGGTGATGGCGGGCACATCGTCAGCGCCCAGCGCGCGCAATTGCACAAAGCCATGCAGCAAATCGCCCGAAAATTCGACACGCGTCACGCGGACCTCAACAAGCAGATGCGTGAACTGCTCAAGGCCTGCCCACCGATACCGCGGTCAAGCAATGCATGCGGAGACACCGATTGTCCGCCGCTGCCGGCGTGCATCGCCAAGATCAATGCGCGCGTTCCGGGAATGATCGAAGCGCACCGCCAGTTGGCCACTGCGGAACTGGCAGAGGAGCGCGAGCTGTTCGAAAAGATCCGCGCAACCCTGCAACCGGTGATCACCCGCATCACCCGGCTGGCCGCCGCTGTGGAAGCTGCTGGCGGCAATGCCAGCAAAACGCAAGGCGGCACATCGCTGGTGATGACCAGCGTCGGGCAATTGCAACAATTCACCGCACTCTCGCTTCTGCGCACCGGCTACTGGCAGAACATCCGCCAGCGCCCGCAACCGGATTCCTATTTCGTCGGTGCCGGCGAGCTCGGCTACCACTACACGGTGGGCGACGATCCAGATTACCCGGCACCCACCGAACCGCCTTCAGGCTGGTAGTCCCGATACACAAGTCGCGACGATCGCGCGAATTCTCCACCTGCCGCTGCAGGTCAACTCCATCCTGCACACATGCACCGGCGTCTTTCACCCGGCATCGTCATCGCATCATGTCTTGTGGAACACCAGCTTGCCGCCTTCGGCTTCGACGCGGATGGTGTCGCCGCCGACGAATTCGCCGGCCAGGATTTTCTGCGCAAGCGGGTTTTCCAGTTGCGTCTGGATCGCGCGCTTCAACGGACGCGCGCCGTAGACCGGATCGAAGCCGACGTTGCCGAGCAGCATCAGCGCGCCGTCGGAAATCTCGAGATCGATCTGGCGTTCCTGCAAACGCTTCGCCAGATAGTTGGTCTGCAACCGCGCGATCTCGCGGATCTGCGCCTTGTCGAGCGGATGGAACACCACGATCTCGTCGAGGCGGTTGATGAACTCGGGTCGGAAGTGCGCCTGTACCACGCCCATCACCGCCGCTTTCATCTGCGTGTAGGCCTCGGGTGAATCCTCGTCGATGCCGCGGATGCGATGTCCTGGATCTGCTGCGAGCCGAGGTTCGAAGTCATCACGATCACGGTGTTGCGGAAATCCACCGTACGGCCCTGGCCATCGGTAAGCCGCCCGTCGTCGAGCACCTGCAGCAGGATGTTGAACACGTCCGGGTGCGCCTTCTCGACTTCGTCGAGCAGGATCACGCTGTACGGACGCCGTCGCACGGCCTCGGTGAGATAGCCGCCCTCTTCGTAACCGACATAACCCGGAGGTGCACCGATCAACCGCGCGACAGAATGCTTCTCCATGAACTCGGACATGTCGATCCGCACCATCGCCTCGGTGGTGTCGAACAGGAAACTCGCGAGCGCCTTGCACAGTTCGGTCTTGCCGACGCCGGTGGGCCCGAGGAACAGGAACGAACCGTAGGGACGATTGGGATCGGACAGGCCCGCGCGCGCGCGCCGGATCGCGTCCGACACGGCTTTGACGGCCTCATCCTGGCCGACCACGTTCTTGTGCAGCGCCGACTCCATCTGCAGCAGTTTTTCGCGCTCGCCTTCCAGCATCTTGCTGACCGGGATACCGGTCCAGCGTGATACCACTTCCGCAATTTCCTCGTCCGTGACCTTGTCCTTGACCAGCTTGAACTCACGCTGGTCGGTCGACTGCGCGGCCGCGAGCTGCTTCTCCAGTTCGGGCAGCGTGCCGTACTGGATTTCGCTCATGCGCGCGTAGTCCTGGCGGCGCTGCGCGGCTTCCAGTTCCAGATGCGCCTTCTCGATCTCCTCCTTGATCCGGGTGTCGCCTTGCAGGGTCGCCTTCTCCGATTTCCACACCTCGTTCAAGTCGGAGAATTCGCGCTCCAGCTTTTCGATGTCGGTTTCAAGGTCGGCCAGGCGCTTCTTCGACTCGGCATCCTTCTCCTTCTTCAGCATCTCGCGCTGGATCTTGAGCTGGATCAGCCGGCGCTCGAGGCGATCCAGTTCCTCGGGCTTGGAATCGATCTCCATGCGGATGCGGCTGGCCGCCTCGTCCATCAGGTCGATGGCCTTGTCCGGCAACTGGCGGTCGGTGATGTAGCGGTTCGACAACGTGGCCGCGGCAACGATCGCCGGATCGGTGATCTCCACGCCATGGTGCACGGCGTAGCGTTCCTTCAAGCCGCGCAGGATCGCGATGGTGTCCTCCACGCTCGGCTCGCCCACGAACACCTTCTGGAAGCGGCGCTCAAGCGCGGCATCCTTCTCGATGTACTTGCGGTATTCGTCCAGCGTGGTCGCGCCGATGCAATGCAGCTCGCCGCGCGCCAGGGCCGGCTTGAGCATGTTGCCGGCGTCCATCGCGCCCTCGGCCTTGCCCGCGCCGACCATGGTGTGCAGTTCGTCGATGAACAGGATGACCTGGCCTTCCTGCTTGGACAGATCGTTGAGCACGCCTTTCAGGCGTTCCTCGAACTCGCCGCGGAACTTGGCGCCGGCGATCAGCGCGCCCATGTCCAGCGCCAGCAGGCGCTTGTTCTTCAAGCCTTCCGGTACTTCGTCCTTGACGATGCGCTGGGCCAGGCCTTCCACGATCGCGGTCTTGCCGACGCCGGGTTCGCCGATCAGCACCGGATTGTTCTTGGTGCGGCGCGACAGTACCTGCACCACGCGGCGGATTTCCTCGTCGCGGCCGATCACCGGATCGAGCTTGCCGGTCTCGGCACGCGCGGTCATGTCGATGGTGTATTTTTCCAGCGCCTGGCGCTGGTCCTCGGCGCCTTCCGATTGCACTTTCTCGCCACCTCGCATCTTCTCGATCGCGGCCTCGAGGTTCTGCTTGTTGGCGCCGGCGGCTTTCAGCGCGCGACCGACATCGCCCTTGTCCTCGACGCAGGCCAGCACGAACAGCTCCGAAGCGATGAACTGGTCGCCGCGCTGCTGGGCCAGCTTGTCGGTCACGTTCAACAGCCGCGTCAGTTCATTCGAGACGTTGATGTTGCCTTCCTGGCCCGACACCCGCGGCAACTGGTCCAGCATTTCGCCGATACGCTGGCGCAGCAGCGGCACGTTGACGCCGGCCTGGGCCAGCATCGGCGCGGTCGAGCCGCCCTGCTGGTCGAGCAGCGCGGTCAGCACATGCACCGGTTCAAGCATGTTGTGGTCGCGTCCTACCGCCAGCGATTGCGCGTCGGACAGCGCCTGCTGGAAACGCGAAGTCAGTTTGTCCATTCTCACGTGGGTATCCCCGAAGGAAAGGGCGGCGGGGCCGCAGACCACCACAAAATAGGGTCGAAACGGCGCGGCTTCAACGCCTGCCGGCCGTCGCCCGCGAGTTTAAAATGTTGGGTCGGCAATGGCATGAACGGGATACACATGGGATCTGCAACGCCCGCGTCGTGGGGATGGCGCGCGTGGAACATCGTGCAACTGGTCTTCACCATCGGATGGTCGGCAGGGTGCATCACCCTGGCGCTGCTGGTGCTGTTGCTGACCGGCGGCAATCGCCGCATCCCGTTGCGGATGGCCTCGCGGCTGTGGGCGCCGGGCCTGCTGGTTGGCGCCGGCGCGAAGCTGCGGGTCACGGGGCTGCAACACGTGGATTTCTCGAAACCGCACGTTTTCGTGGCCAACCACCAGTCCATGATCGACATCTGCGCGCTGTTCCGCGCCCTGCCCGTCCCGATCCGTTTCGTGATCAAGCAGGAACTGGCCAGGGTGCCGTTCATCGGCTGGTACGCGCGCGCCATGGGCATGGTGTTCATCGAACGCGGCCATGCACGCGAGGCCGCCCAACGCCTGCACGGCGTGGTCGCGCTGGTGCGCGCGGGCGAAAGCCTGTGCGCATTCCCGGAAGGCACCCGCAGCCGCGACGGTTCGGTGGGGCCGTTCAAGGGCGGTGCGTTCCAGGTTGCGTTGCAGGCCGGCGTGCCGATCGTGCCGATCGCGATCGAGGGCTCCGGCAAGGTGCTGCCTGCCTCGGGCTTCAGGGTTCGGCCCGGCATAATCCGACGTCCGCATCGGCGAACCGATCGCGACCGCCGGCATGCACGCGGGCGACCGCCACGCGCTGGCTCGCCGCGCACACGACGCCGTTGCGACCATGCATGGCGGGCGCCACGGCCCGTGAATGGGGCATTCACGCCGGTTCGGGCACAATACGAAGTCCGTTCGCCGATACCGGGCCGAGGTGTCCACAGCGCGCGTCGACATTGCCGGGGAGTTGCCCGCGCCATCCGAGGTGGGCGCCGCTTCCGGCTGGGCATTGTTTCTCGACGTCGATGGAACGCTGCTGGATCTTGCCAACCACCCCCAAGATGTGGAGGTTGGAGCGGCCTTGCTGGACGACCTCGAACGCATCGCGACGAAGCTCGGCAACGCGGTGGCATTGCTGAGCGGCCGGCCGCTGTCCGACCTGGACGCACTGTTCGGCTGGAAAGATCGCGCGGCCGCCGGCCTGCACGGCGCCGAACTGCGGATGCCGGACGGACACATGCATCTCGCCGGCGACGCTGCCGCATTCGCCGCAATCCGCGCACGCGCACAAGCAAGCGTCGCCGAATTGTCCGACGTGCTGTTCGAAGACAAGCAGCGCGCGCTGGCATTGCATTTCCGGCACGCACCCGCTGCGCGCGTGCGGGTCGAGCACCTCGCCACTGAGCTGGCGCGGGCCGCCGGCGCAGGATACGTGCTGCAACATGGCGACCACGTGATCGAATTGAAGCCGGCCGGCGTCGACAAGGGACGCGCGCTCGCGACGCTGATGCAAGCCACGCCATTTCGCGGCCGCACGCCGTGGATGCTGGGCGACGACCTGACCGACGAGGACGCTTTCACCAGCGTGAATGAAGCCGGCGGCGTCAGCGTGATCGTGGGTAATCGCAGGCCCACCGACGCGCATCACGCACTACCCGACCCCGCCGCGGTGCGCGCGTGGCTGCATCGCCTCGCCGGTTCCGACATCTGCTGACAAGAAGGAGCAACCGTTGACCCCAAAGAAAAACCAGTCCAAGAAGCAGGACCAAGCCACGCGCTCCAAGCGCAAACCGCGGCGAGCCGCGAAATCGCGACCACGCGCCAGCCTCGACCTCGGCATCATCGGCAACGGCACCATCAATGCACTGATCGATGCGCGCGGCCGCATCGCCTGGCACTGCGTGCCCGCGTTCGACGGCGACCCGGTGTTCTGCTCGCTGCTGGAGCCGGAACACGAGGACGCGGGCTTCTTCGACATCGCGCTGGAAAATGAAACCGATCGCGAACAGCGTTACGTGGACAACAGCGCGGTGCTGGTCACCACCCTGACCGCCAGGGACGGCGCCAGGGTCGAGATCACCGACTTCGCGCCGCGCTACAAGCAACACGAACGCATCTTCCATCCCATGCAGGTGCTCAGGCGCATCCGGCCACTGTCAGGTGCGCCGCGCGTCGCACTGCGCCTCAAGCCGCTTACCGGTTATGGCAGGCGCACACCGGATTCGACCTTCGGCTCCAACCACATCCGTTTCCTGCTCGACCCGCTGGTGCTGCGCGTAACCACAGACGCCCAGTTGCCGATGCTGCGCGACGGCCTGCCGTTCCTGCTCGACCGCGACGTGCACATCGTGATGGGCACCGACGAAACCCTGCAGGAATCGCCGCGCCGCTATTTTTCCGAAGCACTCGACGCGACGCTGGCTTACTGGCACGAATGGTCGCGTTATCTATCGATCCCGGTCGAATGGCAGGACGTGGTGATCCGCGCCGCGATCACGCTCAAGCTGTGCCAGTACGAGGGCACCGGCGCGATCGTCGCGGCCATGACCACTTCGATTCCGGAAGCACCCGACACCGTGCGCACCTGGGATTACCGCTACTGCTGGCCGCGCGATGCGGCGCTGTCGGTGCGCGCGCTGAATTCGCTGAGCACCACGCGCTCGATGGAGGAATACGTCCGCTACATCTTCAACCTCGCGGTCAAGGACGACCTGATGGCGCCGGTTTACGGCATCCACTTCCAGGACGAACTTCCGGAGCGCCACGAATCCACGCTGGCCGGTTACCGTGGCATGGGCCCGGTGCGGGTCGGCAACGAGGCCTGGCGGCAGAAGCAGAACGACATCTACGGCAGCGTGGTGCTGGCGGCGACCCAGATGTTCCGCGACCGGCGCCTGGTGAACCGCGGCGGCGAACTCGAGTTCCGGCGACTGGAAAGCTGCGGCGACGCCGCCTGGAAATTGCACGACAAACCCGATGCGGGCCTGTGGGAACTGCGCGGCCGCGAATCGGTGCACACTTATTCCGCGGTGATGTGCTGGGTCGCCTGCGACCGCCTTTCGAACATCGCCGGTTGGCTGGATCTGGACGATCGCGCGGCGTTCTGGCGCAAGCGCGCCGATCGCATCCGCAGGAAAATCCTCAAGCGGTCCGTGCACGCGGACGGGCATTTCGTCGAGTCGTTCGACAGCGACCAGCTCGATGCCAGCCTGCTGCTGCTGGCACCGTTGCGTTTCATCGATGCCGACGATCCGCGTTACGTCAAGACCGTGGATGCGGTCGGCAAAACCCTGATGCGCGACGGATTCCTGTTGCGCTACGCGCAACCGGATGATTTCGGCGCGCCGGAAACCAGCTTCCTGGTCTGCAACTTCTGGTACGTCGAGGCGTTGATCGCGGTCGGCCGCAAGGACGAAGCCCGCAAGTTCTTTGAGAAACTGCTGGCCATCCGCAATCCGCTGGGGCTGCTGTCCGAGGATTACGATCCCAAGAGCAAGGAACTGTGGGGCAACTTCCCGCAGACCTATTCGATGGTCGGGCTGATCAACGCCGCGCGCGGTCTGTCCACCGATTGGGACGAGGTTGTATGAGTCGCCTGGTCGTCGTTTCCAACCGCGTTGCGCAACCAAAGGAAACCCGGGCCGGCGGTCTCGCCGCGGCCATGCGCGCGGCGCTCAAGGAACACGGAGGCCTGTGGTTCGGCTGGAGCGGCAAGCAGGTAACGGCCGCGAAACGCACGCTGCACCGCGAATCCGCGGGCGCGATCGACTATGCCCTGCTGGACCTGACGCGCGAGGAATACGACGCCTACTACCTCGGTTTCGCCAACCGCACGCTGTGGCCATTGCTGCACTTCCAGCCCACCAAGATGCAGTACAGCCGTGCGCAGTACGCGGGCTACCGCGCGGTGAACCGGATGTTCGCGGAACGGCTCGCGCCGCTGCTGCGCGATGACGACCGCATATGGATCCACGACTACCACCTGATTCCGCTGGCCGCGGAATTGCGCACCCTCGGCATCGGGGCACGCATCGGCTTTTTCCTGCACATCCCGCTGCCGCCGCCCGAACTTTTGATCAACCTGCCCTGCCACGCCGACCTCATGACCACGTTGGCGGCCTACGATCTGGTCGGCGTGCAGAACCGGGACGACGCACGCGCATTGTTCCATTACTTCCTGGGCGTACTCGGCAGCGATCGCGTCGACGACGCGATCGAACTCGACGGCCGGCGCACGCGCATCGTGCCATTCCCGATCAGCATCGATACCGCCGAGGTCGCCCGACAGTCGCGCGCTTCCATCGGCGGCGCCGCCAGCAAGCGCCTGCACGCCAGCCTGCACGGGCGCAAGCTGGCGATCGGCGTGGACCGGCTGGATTATTCCAAGGGCCTGCCGCATCGCTTCGAGGCGTTCGGACGCTTCCTCGCCGAACATCGCGAGTGGCATTCACGCGTGTCCTTCCTGCAGATCGCACCGCCCTCGCGCGAAGAAGTACCCGAATACGGCGAACTGCGCTCCCGCCTGGAACGCTACGCCGGCGCCACCAACGGCCGCAACGCCGAGGCCGACTGGGTGCCGATCCGCTACGTCAATCGAAGTTATTCGCACGCCACGCTGGCCGGCTTCTACCGGATCGCGCAACTCGGGCTGGTGACGCCGCTGCGCGACGGCATGAACCTGGTCGCCAAGGAGTTCGTGGCCGCGCAACAGCCGGAGGACCCCGGCGTGCTGGTGCTTTCGCGCTTCGCCGGCGCCGCCGCCGAACTGCAGCAGGCCATCCTGGTCAACCCCTACGATCCCGAAGGCATGGTCGAAGCCATCGCCCATGCACTCGAGATGCCGCTGGCAGAACGTCGCGAACGTTGGGAAGCGATGTTCGAATACCTCTCGAAACACGACATCGCGGCGTGGCGAAAATCGTTCCTGGAAGTGCTGGATGCTTGATTGACCGGCACGCGCCCGTGCCGACGCGATGAATCATCGAGCGAGGCAGCGATTGGGGCTCGGCATCTCGGGCACATTTCGCCAAAAACCGATCAACCGTGCACTTCAAACTTGATGCTACGGCGCATGCTGGAACCTTGCGGCAATCTTGGGATGATGGGATGCAAGCAAGCAACCCAACCAAGTGAGCGCCGACAACACCAGCAATTCCCGGGCGGAAGCAGCCAAAGTGAAGCCGGTGCCTTGCACAGATGCGAACCACGATACGGCCAAGCCACCCAACAGCGCGAGAGCACCAAGCCAACGCCCCCACCGACGAAACATTAGCAGAGCCACAGCTGCGACCAGCGTAACGATGCCAACCAAAAGCATTGCAGGAGCCAAGAAAAGCACGGCGGGCGGTGGCGCACTGAGACTGATGTGGATTGGGACCGTGTGTTGCAGCGGCAGAACAAGCGCGACACCAAGCGTGACGATAGAAAGAACTATCAATGTGCGAAATACACTAATCATGCGCACTAACGCCCGAGGTAACCGGCGCAAAGACCGCGTAGCGGGATTTGCGTCCGGTTGACCGAGATGTTAGCCCGCATCGCCACCGAATTGAAACACATCTTCGATACCTACCCCCAAAGCTCGCGCGATCATGAAAGCCACCTCCAAGGATGGCGAGTAGCGATTTGCCTCAATGGCGATGACTGTCTGGCGCGTGATGCCTACACGGTTTGCAAGATCTAGTTGCGTGATACCGCCATGGCTCTGCCGCAGCTCGCGCAGGTTGTTGGTGAGCTTGTGAGTTTTTTTGCCCACGAGTCAGCCCCGCCGGTACAAAATTAACTGGGTTGCATACTCCGTAGCTTGAGCCAAGACCCAGAACGCCAGCAGCACATGGACAAAGGCGAAGTTGCCCCTCACGAAGACTCCCACGCATAGCGAGAAGAAAACGCCAACCGTCAGCACGTAGGAACCCAGCTGCGTACCTTTGAGACGAACCAATGCGTCCCTTTCGTCGGACTGTATTTCCGCTGCGAGTTCGCGACGGCTCGCAATTCCAAGCAAGGTATGACCAATGATCTGAACGACGATGAGTACAACGACTATGCCGATGAACGCCCCTACTTCCTTGGACTCGACCTGCGATGACACATTCGCAAAGGCAAACGCGAAGTAGACGGCAAACGCGATACAAAGGCTGACCAGCAAGAGCCACAGGCTCTTTTCGCGGAACGTGATGCTCATGGGTAGGCTCCAGTGAGGTGACCGCGTAATGTCAAAGAAACATTACATGCGGGAGACTAGACTTGTCTCAGAGCCATGTCAAGTATTTCTTACACCGCCGAGGAGCACCCCGTGCGGGCTAACGCTTGAATTTAGCGGCGCCGGCGCCGCAAGGTTTGTAAGAAGCGCAAGCGATGGGCCGGCGTCCGCTGGAATGAGTAGTTAGGCACTATGCCGCAGCTCTACCACAGAGCTGGCGCTCTTAAGAAAGTCATCTAGCTGCGCGGGATCAGTTGTGCAGCCATCAGCCTCAAGTGTGAGATCTGCTTGCATGATGTCAGTTTCTTGAGGGCAACGGGCGTTGTATTGCTCCAAGTACTTTACGAGCACCTGAAACGCTTGACGCAACGTCAGCTGAGTATCGAAGACAGGGTCCGATAAGCGAGTCGTGTTGGACATAGATGCTTTCTCGGTGCCTAACGCCCGAATTTAGCGGCGCGCGCAGCGCGTCCGCTGGAATGAGTAGTTAGATGCCGCCTACGCGAGCCCGTGGAATGCAATGCCGATGAAACGCTTGCTGGCCGGATCATAGTACGCCTCGAAGTAGCATGTGCCGCCGTCGGTGATGCGCACAAACTCTTGCGCTGCGTAACTTGGCGGCGGAGTGCAAAACGCGTTGACGTACACCACGCGGTGCCCAGACTTTGGAAGGGCGCGGCCCTGATACTGAAAGGTATAGCTGGACCACGTGCGTAGGTGCAGACCCTTGGACGATGCTTGCTGTTTGGCATAAGCCGGAAGCTGCGCTCTCGCTTCCGCGACGACCGTTGCATTGGGCTGCCACGTACCGCCTGGCACGTGAAGCCAGCTACCAACAGCAATTGCGATTGCAGCTAGCGCTGAAAGCATGAGGCATCTAACGCCTGAATTTAGCGGCGCGCGTAGCGCGTCCGCTGGAATGAGTAGTTAGACGGCGACGTGGTCAGAATACTGTGCTGCGAAGCAACGGACGAAGCGATGCGGCCGAGTTGAGAATGTAGGCCAACGCAACACATGGGCGTGGCCGATTGCCGCCGAACAAAGCCGAGCGCTGAAGTTGGAGCATGCGACGCGCTGCATGTATCGACGTGCAAGCCCTGAAATGAAAACAGCTAACCGCCCTCAACGCTTGGATTCGCGGCGCGCGAGCGCGTCCGCTAGACATGAGTATGCGTAGCCGGCAGATGACACCCGCAGGCAGGCATGCGACAACGAACGAATGGGAACGCTGGCGCCTGGTCAGACCCATGAGCCACGACGCCGGCTACCTAGCACTGGCGACGCACTGAACGTGAAAGCCACGCTGACCGGAGCTATGGCAACACGTGCATGTTTCGATAGTGCCACCCCTGATGCTGGGAAAATCTGCAACACGAGCCGCCTAACGTTCGAGCTAAGCGGGCGACGACGGCAGGCCGCCAGGCCCGGGCTGGGGAAAATGTACCGCGTACCCCAGGCCGGGCCTGGTGGCCTGCCGTTGGCGCTCCGCTTGAGCGAGGGGTTAGGCAGCACCGCACGCTGGGGACGGTTTACGACCGCTCGCTCTGCTTCTCTCGTTGCTGATGGGCGGCGAGAACGGCTTCTTGAACTCTCCTGGCGCGTGTTTCTGGTTTGGCGGCCTCGTCGATGCGTCGGATCATGAAGTTCCGCTTGCCCGGGGGTAGCGATTGGAATGCCTGAGCTACACCTTCGGCGCGCAACGCGATCAGCAGATCTTCCGGTATCTCTACGCTGTTGCGATCAAGGACTGCGATGCGCACGCGAATGCGGTCGCCAGTCTTGGTGTTCGTCTCCTTGCGAACCTTTGCCTTGATGCGGATGTAGTGCTGGCCACCTCCAACCGGGAAGAGGCTTACCTGAAAGGGTTCGGAGTCGTTGACGCGCGCCAACACGAGGACGGGGCCCTTCGTGCCGAGGTCTTCGGTGACCGCGGCCGGGACTGGAACGGCGCAGTAATCCATACCTTCGGCCCAGTCTTCCAAGACTGCTTCGAATGAGAATTTCTTGCCTGCGATCTGCGATTGCTTCATGGGCCAGTGAGCTGCGCGGCGGACGGCGCTTGAGTGTTGAGGACGTTGGTTCCTGTGCTGCCTAACGCCCGAATTTAGCGGCGCGCGCAGCGCGTCCGCTGGAATGAATGGTTAGAACTACAACTGCTCATCAAGGGAGACGCCGCAATACGGGCAAAAGTTGACACGCATTTTGCCAAAGGACAATGGGAAGCCTCCGAGGATGCCGCCACAACGCGGACAACGAACTAAAAAAACTAGGCCGAGGATCGCCCCGGCAAAACCTGCGAAGCCAATTATGGTGAGAGCCGGGTAATGCAAGAACCTCGCGAACACACCGCTCGCGATAAAGAGTAGCCAGGACGCAACGGCCACCGCCATACATAAAAGCGCCCTTCTTGTCACGTGTCGGCGTATTGTCATCATGTAGTTCTAACGCTGGAGTTAAGCGGCCGCGGCTTTTCGCGCGTCCGCTTGGACGACTGGTTAGATGGCACCGCCGCAACGCCCCGTCTACGCTTGAGAAAAGTTGCACGAAGCACTTTGAGTCTACCGCTTCCTGCAACTTAGTCTCGGCTAACGTGTGCTCACCTAACGCGAGGGCAGCGTAGCCGAGAAGATAGGAGCGAACAGGAGATGGATTACGACCAAACCCCCAGAGTTGGCCCATTTGCTCGTCCTGATCTCGGAGTATACGGAATACCTCCCTCCGATCGTCCAACTGCGAGAACCAAACTAGCGCGTTAGGAAGTTGGGACGCCACATCACGGATGCACCATGCGAGGTTCCTTCCATCCCTGTCGACTGGCCAAATACTCTTGTCAGGCGAGCTTGAGGTAAGCAGC
>CAVYUN010000002.1:0-1220000 GCA_963771735.1 uncultured Pseudomonadota bacterium
CGCGACCGTCTCCAGGAACTGGGCCGTAGCGCAGCCAATACCCTGCGCGTATTCAACGCACTCTGCACGCGCCCGGTGGCGACCATCCGGGATCTGGAGACCAGAACCGGTGGTGCTATCCCACAGCCGCGAAGGCGATAAAACATTGTCCGGGTTGGGCGTGGTGCGTGAACTAACGGGCCGGCAGCGTGATCGCGTCTATGCATACGACCGCTATCTTGCGCTACTGAATGAGGGTACAGAGCCGCTTTGAGGCCAGCACCGTCGCCCTCATAGCTGCGGGCGTTGACCGCACGGACACAGTGCCGGATTGTCCATGTGAGGCTTTAAGCTTTCCAAGGCGCTACAAGCGCGGCACGAGGACTTGGTCGAAGCGGGCGAGCGGCTGGCAATGGGTTCCATCGACGCGTGCCAAGCAATGGCCGCGAAGCGTCAAGCTACGCGCTGACCCAGCGCCCGGCACATTGAGCATCCGGGTCCGTCCCCGTAAAGTGCCCTGAGCACTCAAGGGGGTACCGTCGTGGCAGATATCGGCGCGGCCAGGAAAGGCCAACTCATTGGTAAGCTCTTCGAGATCCTCGTGGCCCATCCCGATGGCATCCGGGCTTCGGACGCGCTGGTCCAACTGGAGCAGGCCGTAGGACTCACCGAGCACGAGGCGGGCGATTACGCTTCCGGCGGCCGCCGCTTCAAGCGCATCGTTCGCTTCGCCACGATTCCATGCGTCAAGGCCGGTTGGCTGGCCAAGCGCAAGGGACGTGGCGGCGACCGAGGAAGGGCAGGCTGCCATGCAGGCGTTCCCGGATCCGGCGGCGTTCGAGTGCGGAGGCCGTTCGCCTGTACTGGAAGTGGCGCAAGGCCCAACCGACGACGGCCGAAGAGAGCGAAAGCGACGAGGCCGCCAAAGCTGGCCGTCATCACACTCGAACAGGCCGAGGAAATGGCGTGGAAGGAAATCGAGGAGTATCTGGCCGAGATGCCGCCCTACGATTTCCAGGAACTGGTGGGCGAATTGCTCAAGGCCATGGGGTACCACGTGGCATGGATCGCACCGCCCGGCAAGGATGGCGGCGTGGACGTCATCGCCTACAACGACCCACTGGGCACCAAGCCGCCGCGCATCAAGGTGCAGGTCAAACGCAACGCCAATTCCGCAAAGATCGATGTCGTAGGCCTGCGCAGTTTCATGGCTGTGCTGGGCGAGGGCGACGTCGGTCTGTACGTGGCCCTATCGGGTTTCACCAAGGATGCGGATTTAGAAGCACGCCAGTCGCACCGGCGCATCACGCTGGTGGATACGTCCAAACTCGTTGAGCTGTGGACGAGTCACTACGAAAAGCTGGATGACTCGGCGCGCCGTCGACTTCCTCTCAAGCCTGTCTGGTTTCTCGCCGCCGGCGACTGAGATACCCATGGCAGTCCCGGCGAGGTTTTCACTTGCGCAAGCGGCGCGGCCGGTGCGCCGGGCTGAGATAACAACAAGCAGGCAACCATGTCTGACACAAAACTTTCGACGCAGGAAGCTTCCTTCATCCAGGCGCTCGCGGCACGCGGCGGTTCGGCGGGCAATATCAGCCTTCGGGCAGAGTTGGAATGGTCCGAGGAAGCATACGAGCGTATCCGCTCGGGCCTCATCGAGGCGGGATTCATTCGAGCCGGGCGCGGGCGCGGCGGTTCCGTGATCCTTGCAGAGCGCGTGAAGCATGCGATCGAAGGGAGCGACGACAAACCGACTCAGGAAGGTGCTTCTAAAAAGAATCACAAGGCCTCGGCCACAAAGCGCGGCAAGACCGCGAATGCCAAGAGCGACGCCCATCTGGGTTTCGAGGCCGAGCTGTTCAAGGCCGCCGACAAGCTGCGCGGCAACATGGAGCCCAGCGACTACAAGCACGTCGCGCTGGGCCTGATCTTCCTGAAGTACATCTCCGACGCCTTCGAGGCGCGCCATGCCGAGTTGCTGGCCGACGACCCGCAGGCGGCCGAGGACAGGGACGAATACCTGGCCGACAACATCTTCTGGGTGCCCAAGGATGCGCGCTGGTCGCATCTGCAGGCCCACGCCAAGCGTCCCGAAATCGGCAACTTCATCGACGACGCCATGCGCGCCATCGAGAAGAGCAACGAGTCGCTCAAGGGCGTGCTGCCCAAGGACTACGCTCGCCCCGCGCTCAACAAGGTGATGCTGGGCGAGCTGATCGACCTGATCTCCGGCATCGCGCTGGGCGAAGGCGACAGCCCGTCCAGGGACGTGCTCGGCCGCGTCTACGAATACTTCCTCGCCCAGTTCGCCGGCAGCGAGGGCAAGCGCGGCGGCGAGTTCTACACCCCGCGCTCGGTGGTGCGCGTGCTGGTGGAGATGCTCGAGCCCTACCACGGCCGCGTCTACGACCCGTGCTGCGGCTCCGGCGGCATGTTCGTGCAGAGCGACAAGTTCGTGCGCGAGCACGGCGGCCGCATCGGCGACATCGCCATCTACGGCCAGGAGAGCAACTACACCACCTGGCGCCTGGCCAAGATGAACCTGGCCGTGCGCGGCATCGACGCCGACATCCGCTGGAACAACGAGGGCAGCTTCCACAAGGACGAACTGCGCGACCTGCGCTTCGACCACATCCTCGCCAATCCGCCGTTCAACATCTCCGACTGGGGCGGCGACCGCCTGCGCGAAGACCCGCGCTGGCAGTTCGGCGTGCCGCCGGTGGGCAACGCCAACTACGCCTGGCTGCAGCACATCCTCTGGCATCTGGCGCCCTACGGCACCGCCGGCGTGGTGCTGGCCAACGGCTCCATGAGCTCCAACCAGAGCGGCGAAGGCGACATCCGCAAGGCCATGGTCGAGGCCGATGCCGTGGACTGCATGGTGGCCCTGCCGGGCCAGTTCTTCTACTCGACCCAGATTCCCGCCTGCCTGTGGTTCCTGGCCCGCGACAAGTCCAATGGCAAGCGCGGCAAGGCCACGCTGCGCGACCGGCGCGGCGAAGTGCTGTTCATCGACGCCCGCAACTGGGCACGCTGGTGGACCGCACCCGGCGCGAACTCAGCGACGCCGACATCCAGAAGATCGCCGACACCTACCATGCCTGGCGGCGGCGAGAAGGACGCCGGGCAAGTACGAGGACGTGCCTGGCTTCTGCAAGAGCGCAGCCTGGAGGACATCCGCAAGCACGGCCATGTGCTTACGCCCGGTCGCTACGTTGGTGCAGCCGACCGGAGGACGATGGCGAGCCGTTCGAGGACAAGATGCGGCGGCTCAGTGAGCAGTGGCGTGAGCAGCAAGCGGAGGCGGCGCGGTTGAACGCGGCGATCGAGACCAACCTGAGGGAGCTTGGGTATGGCGGTTGAAACTCGTCGGCCATTCCATGGGTGGATATGCACCACATCGGGCAATGGCTTGCGCGGCTGGCGGAGGGGAGATTCCAGACCTGGCCCTGAAGAAGTCAATTACATGCTGCGAGTTGTTCCGGTGATGCAATGCGCTTCGAATGCGGACATGAGAGCGAGATCCGCTTAGCGAATCCGAAGCGCAGAAATCACGACTGGATGCAACGCGCTGTAGCTCTTCGTTCGACAGGGGGAATCGTTTATAGCCGGCGCGGTGATGTCAAGCGTGCACTGTTGCGCGAATGAAAATGGCTGGTTTGCGGAACAGGTGACTGGAGTCCGTCTCGGACCGAAGGGAGGCTCATCCGAGCTTGCTACTTCTACTATCTCGAGTGACATCACGGAAAGAGCGCAATTAGAATGCATTGTCAAGCATGGCGCACGGATGTCCGAATCTGAATAATCGATATAATCCACTTGAGTTCTGTAATTCCGCCCCATCGAACAACGCGCCATCGCCCACATCCTCGGCACGTTGGACGACAAGATCGAACTCAACCGCCGTCGCAACCAGACCCTGGAGGCAGGCCCGCGCCCTGTTCAAGGACTGGTTCGTCGACTTCGGCCCCGTCCGCGCTAAGATGGAAGGCCGCGCCCCCTACCTCCCCGCCGACCTCTGGCAGCTCTTCCCCGATCGCCTCGACGACGAGGGCAAGCCGGAGGGATGGGAAAAGAAGCGTGTTTCTGGCGATGCTCCGTCTTGCGATCGGAAGATCATTACCGGCGGGTGAAAGCTGCAACGACATCGGCAGATCACTTGAGTTCTTTCAGGGTCGACGGTTCTGGCGGACTTCACTGGGCTCCAGAAGAAATCGAAGTGCTGCTCGGCGAACCTGAGGGAAGAGGGTCGCCGATGCAAAGGCACCGTTCGGTAAGATTCGCGCTGTCGGTAAATTCGACCATGTTTTCCATCGAGAGGAAGTTGCTTCTTTGGACGGGAGTAGCAGCAGTGCGTCCACTTGTGCTGCGCCGATCCATTACTTGCTGAAGGGGCTGCTGGCCATTATGGAGGGCATGCGACAGTGACGGCGCACTCGTGACATGGATTCAGAATCGATGGACGAACAGTCTCATCGATGGCGGTTCGGATGCACCGACCCGAACCCCGAGCTGATCGAAGAAGTTCGAGAGGAGACTCGCCTTGCGATGACGAAGTTCAATTGCAGTTTACATAGAAGATCCACACCCTCGCTCAACTCCCACGACACCTTGCTCCAAACTGATCTCTCCGGCGAGCTTCACATCGACCCATGCCGACGAAGTATCCTTGAGAGGTGGGCTATGAGTCCTCGGCGCGGGCCGAGAAAGTCCAGCAGCGAAGGACTCGAGGCGGAGGCTGTTGATGGTGCTAACCAGTATCTCGCCGCTGTTTCATTCTCTCGGCCATTCGTGGCGACAGCCTGATCCGGACCATTACTTCATAGTCTTCTGCGGGTTGATGGTCCTACTGCCCAACGCTTTCCTCTGGCTGCGTATCGGCAAGGCCAAGCGGAACAACGATCGGCGCGAAGTGACTGTCGGCCCCGCACGATGATCATCGCGACCATCTCCTGGTCTACCTGTTCGCTATGCTGCTGCCCTTCTACTCGGAGGACCTCGGTACGCTGCGCGATCTGGCCGCGACGCTCGCTGCGCTGTCGTTCATCGTCTTCCTGTTCTGCGCACCTGAATCTACGCTACATGACACGTAGCGTTCGCCGTGCTCGGCTACCGCGTATTTACCGTCTATCCGCCCGCTCGTCGCGACCCGCTGACCGGAAGACGCGACACCGTCGTCGCCCGCCGTGTCAGCCTTTCGCCAGGTGAAAAAATCGCCGCCTATCGCCTGAGCGATACCGTGTACATGGAGGATCACATGATCTGGAATTTGATCTAAACAGGGTAAGGCTCTGTAAAGTCAGTGTCGGCCATAATAACGGTAATGGACAAACTCCTTTGCTAGCGGTGCGAGTTCGATACCAAGGTTCAAGGCGTATTGCGTGAGATCGTTCAGGCGACGACGGCGTATGCAGCAGGACGAAGACGGCCCAACGATCGACCCCTCGGATAAGCACAGTGGTCTGGAGTATGCTCTACCTGCCGTTAGCTGACGACAGGGCGGCCGGGGTACGCGGCTTGCATGAGGCGGTGAACTTGCCCGTGGATGCAGCGGCCCTGACTACGCCTGCTAATGTGTCCTGCTGCTTCGTCCGGCTGACGACGATCAGACAGCGCGACTTCGCCGCCTTGCGGCGAGCGACCCGGTTCGAGGGTATCGTCATGAACAAGGGACGCTTGATCCGTTGTTTGATGACCCCCATGCGGATTGTCGAAGACCCCTGTTCGAACTGGATAGTGACTTCGACCTGCTCTATTGCCGCCAAGTATGTCCACATTCTCCGGCCGAGTGGCTTCGAGATTCCGGGCAAACTCCGACAGGCCATCCTCGATGCAGTGCCTGGCAATGTGGCCGCAATCAAGGCAGAACTGACCTCATCGAATCCGGCGGGGTCGAGCGGTATGCGGCCAGACATTGTCGTGCTGCGCGCTATCTCGCTCGATTCGTCGGCAAGAGGAAATGAAGGACATCGACAAGGCAGCAGTCAAGGGCTGTGCAAGGAGCAGAGCGTTGATGTCTCTGGTATCGAAAGGCAAAGTCGTCATTGCCGATGGCCATGAAATGGCGTTTCTAGAAGTGCTTGATTCCACCGCCGTTATCAATAGAGTTGATCAAAGACGGAACCGGAAAAGTTCGTGGCAGGTGGTCGGAAGCTAATCAAATGATCGGCATGAGCACTGACTGGTGCCCCGGCATCCGTGAAGCTTGCAGTCACTGGCGCGACGCGCCGATGCTGCAGCAGGGCTTGGAGGCCTTGGAGAATACGCTCGATCAGGACAACGACGCCTGCATTGACTGCGCAAAGGCGATGATCGAGGTGATCTGTCGGGTGATCATTGAGAGCTTCCATACGCCATTGACGCCGCTCAAGCCAGTACAGGAAACGCCGAGTCTTTCCGACTGGTTGAGCGCCGCCGTTCGCGCGTTGAAGCTGGGCGATATCCGTGACGAGAAGTTCAAGAAACTGGTCTCCAGCCACCACAAACTGGCTGCGGCACTCAATGATCTACGCAATCAAGCTGGCCCCGCCAGTCATGGCAAGGATCCGTACCTGGAGCGACTGGCGATTCATCATCGACGTTCTGCGGTGCTCGCTGCTGATGCCATCGTGGCCTTTCTTCACAAGGCCTATCTGGATACGCGACTAGATCCCACCAGTTCGCGCGAGCCATGGGAGCGCTTCACTGACAAGAATACACTGATCGATGCACATGTGAGGTTGACCGTGGAAAGCGATGATGAGGACGTGATCGGTCTGAGATTCCTTTTGCCAAATGGTGACGTGCTGCCGCTCTCGGTCGAGGTCAGTCGCTTGCTGTATTTGCTTGACCGCGAGGCGTACGTGGAAGCCCTGAACGCATCCCGCACTGCCAACAGCAATGAAGGAATCGACACGCTGGCCGCCACTGCACAAGGCATGGAAGCAACGAGCTGATGGCCTTTCTATCTGAAGCCCAACTGGAAGCCGCGCTGCTGGAGCAGTTTGCCGCGCTTGGCTACGCCTGCGCCTCGGACGAGGTGATCGGTCCCGACGGCAAGCAGCCGGAACGAGACGCCTACGACGAGGTCGTGCTCAAGTCGCGACTGGCTGAGGCCGTGGCCCGCCTTAATCCGACGTTGCCGCCCGAAGCACAGGCCGATGCGGTGCGTCGCCTGACCCAATCGGAACTGCCCAACCTGCTGGAAGAGAACCGCCGCATCCATCGCCTGCTGATCGAAGGCGCGGATGTGGAGTATTACGCCGAAGACGGCACGCTGACGGCGGGCAAGGTGCGCTTGATCGACTTCGACACGCCAGCGCAACAACGACTGGCTGGCGGTGCAGCAATTCATCGTGGTGTCGGGGCACGTCAACCGTCGCCCGGATGTGGTGGTGTTCGTCAACGGCTTGCCGTTGGCCGTGATCGAGCTGAAGGCGCCGGGCGGCGAGAATGCGACGCTGGTGGGCGCGTTCAATCAGCTGCAGACCTACAAGCAGCAGATTCCGGCGCTGTTCCGCAGCAACGCGTTGCTGGTGACGTCCGATGGCTTGTCGGCGCGGGTCGGTTCGCTGTCGGCGGACCTGGAGCGCTTCATGCCCTGGCGCACGACGGACGGTCGGCAGATCGAGCCCAAGGGCACCGCCGGAACTGGCGACGTTGATCGAGGGCGTGTTCGAGCAACAGCGGTTCCTTGAACTGCTGCGCCGTTTCACCGTGTTCGGTGAGGCCAGCAGCGGGCTGATCAAGATCGTGGCCGGTTATCACCAGTTCCACGCGGTGCGAAAGGCGGTGGCGTCGACGCTGCGTGCCAGCTCAGTCCGAGTGGCAGGCGGAGGACCCGGCCGAGTACGGTTTGCCCAGTGTCGCCAGCCAGCCGGCGGGCGACCGCAAGGCGGGCGTGATCTGGCATACGCAGGGCTCCGGCAAGAGCCTGTTGATGGCCTTCTACGCCGGCATGCTGGTGGCCGAGCCGCGCATGGCCAACCCCACGCTGGTGGTGCTCACCGACCGCAACGATCTGGACGACCAGCTCTTTTCCACCTTTGCCATGTGCAAGGACCTGATCCGGCAGACGCCGGTGCAGGCCGAAGACCGGGAGCATCTGCGCAGCCTGCTCAACCGCGCGTCCGGCGGCGTGATCTTCACCACCCTGCAGAAGTTTTCGCCCCAGCCGGGTGAGACCGAATTTCCGGTGCTGACGGACCGCTCGCAACGTGATCGTCATCGCCGACGAGGCGCACCGCAGCCAGTACGGCTTCAAGGCCAAGGTGGCGAGCAAGACCGGCGAGATCGCCTACGGCTTTGCCAAGTACCTGCGCGATGCGCTGCCGCATGCGTCCTTCATCGGCTTCACCGGCACGCCGATCGAAGCGAGCGACGTCAACACGCCGGCCGTGTTCGGCCATTACATCGACATCTACGACATCAGCCGGGCGGTGGAAGACGGCGCCACGGTGCCGATCTATTACGAGTCCCGCCTGGCGCGCATCCAGCTGGACGAGGATGAGAAGCCGCGCATCGACGCCGAGATCGAGGCGTTGCTGGAGGATGACGACGAGGCCAGCGCCGAAGCGCACCAAGCAGAAGTGGAGCACCGTCGAGACGCTGGTCGGCAGCCCCAAGCGCTTGGCCCTGGTGGCCGCCGATCTGGTGCAGCACTTCGAGGACCGCGTGGCGGCGCTCGACGGCAAGGCCATGGTGGTGTGCATGAGCCGGCGCATTTGCGTGGCCTTGTACGACGAAATCGTCAAGCTGCGCCCGGACTGGCACAGCGATGACGACAACGCCGGCAGCCTCAAGATCGTGATGACGGGCGCGGCCTCCGATCCGACGGCGTGGCAGCCGCATATCGGCACCAAGGCGCGCCGCGACCTGCTGGCCAAGCGTGCCCGCGATCCAGACGATCCGCTGCGGATGGTGATCGTCCGCGACATGTGGCTGACCGGCTTCGATGCGCCGAGCATGCACACCATGTACATCGACAAGCCGATGCGCGGGCACGGGCTGATGCAGGCCATCGCGCGGGTGAACCGCGTGTTCCGCGACAAGCCGGCGGGCTTGATCGTCGACTACATCGGCATCGCGCAGAACCTGAAGATCCGCGCTGGCGCAATACTCCAAGCCCGACCAGGACAAGACCGGCATCGACGAAGCCGAAGCCGTGGCGGTCATGCTGGAGAAGTACGAGATCGTGCGCGACATGTTCCACGGTTTCGACTACCGCAGGCGCGCTGGACGGCACACCGAGCGAGCGGCTCGCGATGATGGCCGGCGCCATCGAGTGGATACTCGACAAGCAGCAGCAGTGGGCGGCTGCGGAGAAGACCAAGGAAGCCAAGAAGCAGGCGCAACGACGCTTTCAGGATGCCGTGCTGGCCTTGTCCAAGGCATTTGCCCTGGCGGCGAGTTCAGGATGAGGCGAAGACGATCCGCGAGGAAGTCGGCTTCTTTCAGGCCGTGCGCGCTGCACTGGTGAAAACGGCTGCCGGACAGGCACGGCCCAGAAGGACCGTGAACTGGCGGTCCAGCAGATGGTCAGTCGCGCCGTGGTCTCCACCGAAATCGTCGACATCCTTGCGGCGGCGGGCATCCAGTCGCCGGACATCTCCATTCTGTCGGACGAGTTCCTGGCCGAAGTCCAGCAGATGGAGAAGAAGAACCTGGCGATGGAGGCGCTGCGCAAGCTGCTCAACGACAGCATCCGTTCCCGCACCCGGACCAACGTGGTCGAAACGCGCGCCTTCTCCCAGCGGCTGGAAGATGCCGTCGCGCGCTATCACGCCAACGCCATCACGACGGCCGAAGTGATCCAGGAGCTGATCCAGCTGGCCAAGGACATCCGCGCTGCTCGAACGCGTGGCGAGGAACAGGGCCTATCCGAGGACGAAGTGGCGTTCTATGACGCGCTGGCGGAGAACGACTGCGCCGTGGAGGTCATGGGCGATGACAAATTGCGCGTGATTGCTCACGAGTTGCTGGTCAGCTTGCGCGAGAATGTCTCGGTGGACTGGGCGCACCGCGAATCAGCGCGGGCCAGGATGCGTGTTCTGGTCAAGCGCATCCTGCGTAAATACGGCTATCCGCCCGACCTGCAGGATGAGGCTGTGCAGACGGTGTTGCTGCAGGCCGAAGTGCTGTCCGCCTCATGGCAGCCAAAAAATGCCCTCGTGGAACAACGGTAACTTCGTCGTCCCCACGGTTTTGAGTAGCAGGGCTGTTTGGACTCCAATCCCGCAAGCAAAGGAGATTGGCGGTGAAGAAGCGCTTTTCCGAACAGTAGATCGTCGGCTTCCTGCGTAACGTCGAAACCGGCCTGCCCGTGTAGGAGTCGGAGAGGACCGCTCGTGGCGCTACTTGCTCTCCCTTACTTGCAGCCGGATCTCGGCTACGCAAGATCTCGCTGCAGCGTCTTCCCATTCCGCTGCGCCTGATCGCCGTAGTTGTTGTTGAAGATCGCCTGGATCAGCTCGACCATCGTGGACAGGACGCGGATCTTGTTGGCAAGGTCGCTCAGCTCGCTGTCCGAATAGTCGTAGTTGAATCGGTCCGACGCGGCCGTCTGGCCCTTGACGTTCCAGGTCTCGGCATTGCGGCCGTGCATGCGCACGATCGCGAGCTTGGGGTTGGCGACTTCCCACACCTGCGGCAGGCTGTTGCTGAAGCCCTGCGGCGCGTCGACCACGACATGGGCGAAGCCGTGCTCGCGCTCGAACGCCAGGGTCGCGTCGCGGTGCTCGTCATCGAACCACGAGCGGTGCCGGAACTCGGTGGCCAGCAGGTAGCCCGGCAACCGCGCCGCGCATTCTTCGATAAGCGCATAGCCCGGCTTGCCCGGCACGATCCACGGCGGGAACTGGAAGTGCACCGCGGTCAGCTTGCCGGCCTCGTGCAGCGGACGGATGCCGCGCTCGAACCGTGCCCACAGGTCGTCGCGGATCTCGTCGGGCAGGTCCTTGTAGTAGATGTTCTTCTTGGACGCGAAGTGGCTCTTGAGGGCGGCCGCGATGTCCTTGGGCAACGCCTGCGCGGGCGTCTGGTGGCCGGTGAAAATCCGGAACGCCTTGACGTTGAAGGTGAACTCGCGCGGGGTGCGCTGCGCCCACAGCTCGGCATTGCGCGCGGACGGCATCGCGTAGTAACTGGAATCCACCTCGACCATCGGGAACTGCGAGGCGTAGTAGCGCAGCCGGTCCTCGGCCGACGTGCAGCCCTTCGGATAGAACCGCCCGGACTCGATCAGGCTCTTGTCGGTCCAGGACGCGGTGCCGACCTGGATGGTTCCCATGGGGGCAATGTAACGGGTTCCGCATGGAAGCAGACACTGTGTCTGCGTGGCGCTGTGCCCATCTGAGTCGTCGCCTGCTCAGCATCTGGCCGTGTTTCTTATCCAGCCACCCATCGTGGAATGATGCGCCTGCACACCCGCGCGATGGCCGTCCGATGACCACGTGCATCGGCTGGCCAACCTTGAATTGCGTGCGCGCGCCGAAGCCGTCGTCGTTGCGCCGATCGGCACTAGCGCGTCTAACTGGGCTTGATCCAACTGATCAGCGAATGCGCGGGCGTGAGGCATTGTCGCCAAGCCACACGCCCGGCGCCTAGCAGGCTGTTGAGAAACTCCCGCGCGTCGATTTTGTCATAGACGCGAGCTATCGCTGAAGGATACCGGGATGCGTGGAGCGGACTTGCAGCAGTTGGGGATGTTCTCGTACGTGTCACTGGAAGAACGGGTGCCGGCGGATCATCCGATCCGCAAGCTGCGGCTGCTCGTCGACGTGATCCTGGGCGAGCTGGACGGGGTGTTCGCGGAACGTTATGCGCGAGATGGACGGCCCTCGATTCCGCCGGAGCGCTTGCTGCGAGCCTCGCTGCTGCAGGTGGTCTACAGCGTGCGCAGCGAGCGGCTGTTGATGGAGCAGTTGCAGTACAACCTGCTGTTCCGCTGGTTCGTGGGGCTCAACATCGACGATGCGGTGTGGGACCACTCGACGTTCTCTTTCAATCGGGAACGATTGTTCGACACGGAAATCGCGCAGCGGTTCTTCGAGCACACGGTGTTGCTGGCGAAGGTGGGAGAACTCGCCAGCGATGAACACTTCTCGGTGGACGGCACGCTGCTGGAGGCGTGGGCTTCGCACAAGAGCTTCCGTCCCAAGGACGGTGGGGGTGGCGATGGCAGCGACTTCCACGGTGAGCAGCGCAGCAATGCCACACACGCCTCCACCACCGATCCGGACGCGCGTTTGCTGCGCAAGGGCAAGGGCCGTGAAGCCAAGCTGTGCTATCTGGCCAATACCCTGATGGAGAACCGCAACGGTTTGCTGATCGGGGTGGATGTGCGGCACGCAACCGGCACCGGCGAACGCGACGGCGCGCTGGAACTCATCGATGCGCATCTCAAGGCGGGTGACACGCTCGGCGCGGACAAGGGCTATGACGTCGAGGACTTCGTCGAAGAGCTGAAGCGGCGTGGCGTCCGTCCGCACATCGCGCGCAACACCACCAACGGGCGCACCAGCGCGATTGACCGCCGCAGTGCCAACGGCAAGGGCTACAAGATGAGCCTGCAGGTGCGCAAGCGCATCGAGCAGGGCTTCGGCTGGGTCAAGACCGTGGGCGACTTGCGCAAGCTGCCGCTGCGGGGCCTTGCGAAGGTGAGCGCTTGGGCGCACTGGAACTTCGCGGCTTACAACCTGATCCGAATCGGCGGCATCGGCGAGTGGTGGAACCCGTCGCCGACCTGAGGGAAGGTGCGTCCGGCGATCGGAAAACGGGGGTTTGATCAGGCCGCGGCAACGACGAATGATTGACGCAAGCTATGCCAAGCTGCAACGAACGGCGATTCTCAACAGCCTGCTAGTCCGACTTCCCGCGGCAGTGCTTGGCGTCCCCATGTATACTGTCGCTGCCCGCTGGAGAGTTCGAGATGCCTGAACCTTTGGTGCTGCGCGACCTGCCTGATGATGCCTGCCGGCTACGACGATAGCCGCGTGGCGGCGCCCCTCGTGAAGCGGGTGAATCCCGCTCAGTCGCTCAACCTACACAAGATTCCCGAAACCCGAAGCAAGCAGTTCGGAAGCGCGTATCTGCCGGCGCGGCACGCGCTCGTGCGTCCCTCCGAAACGCGGCGTGATCGCAGCCCCGATCGAAGCCCGCCATGTGCGAAAGGCGACGCCCCGACTCACGCCGTGCATCGAATGCAACAGGCAGAAAGCACGCTCACCCCTGGCAGAGGAGGTTCGACGATGGCAAAGCAGTTCAGCTACTACGACGGCTGGCAATCTGCGGTCTTGACGTGTCCAAACTGTGGCTGGAGTGGCACATTCGAGCACGGATCCATGGAGTACCACGACCAGCTGCAGGACTCCTCGTGTCCGTGCTGTGATCCCCTTGAAGCTCCCATCCTTGCAATCGTGGACCATCCGACGATGAGCGAGACGCGAACCAATTGGGACAAGTTGCCGGACTTGGACAAGGCGCAACTGACCACAAGGGAGCGATTCCTGGCCGAGTTTGAAGCCTTAAAGCTTCGAGACCCGGCTCAGCTCGCCGACATCGACCTGCCTTCCTTCACGCTAGCCTGGGACCTCGACAATGCGCGGCCGAACCATACAGCGCGCTACGAAACCTTGATCACATTGGGCAGCAAGATCATCGTTCGGGAGCCCGCAAGTTACGAGGGCTACCAGCGCTTCATCAACGTCGCGAAGTTGCTTCGTGCCCGGTATGGCGACGCGGTTCGCGATTTGATTCCCACCCGAGCAAGCGAGCAGTATCTCTATGGCGACAGCTTGTTCGCCGCGCAACGCGTCGATGCTGCGCGCAAGGAAATATTTTCCCAGGCGACGAGGGCTGCAGAATGACTGCCGCACCAGGTCCGCTGATACCCGTCATGGAGGTGCTTGCCCAGATTGGCTGGGTGCCCGCCCCTGAAGTCACGGTCACGGAAAGCCCGGCGTTCAAATTCAACTTTGGAAATTTCGAACTGGTGGCTACCACGTTCACGAACTTTTACCTGCAGCCCGTCGTGAACTTCGAAGGACTTTACGGCGACGGCCGCACGGTGGCACAAATCCTGTTCGAAGTGCCGGAGCGGATTGAATCGAGAGCCCAGGTGCTTGCATGGCTTGCGTTCGGGATCGGTCAGCAGATTCCTCTTGCGATCACGCCCAGCTGGCTCGAAGAAGGGCGACAAACGCAACACCGCCTGCCGTGGGAGCGGCAACGAGCCGCCTATAACGAGCGTCCACAGGCATCCGTCGATCGCGACTGGATGCGGGTTCTTGGGAAACGTCTCGCTGCGGATGCGCTACTCGCTCGCGACACGGACACCTGCAGGGTGCACTTCGACGGGACCGCGCTTCGATTCCATCTTCCGGACAAGACCTTGCCGGTACCGGCGACGGGCCGTGAGGCTTGGCTCGTTGGGGTAATTGTCAGCCTTCCACATCTGCGCCGGCTGCCAGCGCGATGGATGCAAGACCCTGTCGAAGTCTCCTATTGGGACGGCTGCCTCCGCATGGCCAATTGTGGGTTCAACGCCACGATCGAGCCTGCGGCCCCCGCGGCCAGTGCCCCTGTGCAGAAGTAGCCACCGCGCTCCAGGTTGTGCTGAACGCAACCATGAATAACCAATTGTCGTTCAATCCTCTGTCCAGCGCTCTGCGTCGCCGGTATCCCTTGTGGCTCGGCAGGCCGATTTCACCACCGCCCATTTGCCAGAGCATCAAGCTGCTCACTCGGTCTGACCTTATGGTCTCCGACGTGGTGTCGAACCCAGAGCCTCACGCTGTAATTTGACCAGCCTGCGCAGGGAACCGATAAGCGTCGCACGCTTGACCAGAGCCACCTCGAGTCGCTCAATGCGCGCCAGGCTTTAACCGACGGCCTGCGGATCACCTAGCGCGCGCATGGCGCGTCCTCGGCCGACGTGCAGCCCTTCGGATCGAACCGCCCGAACTCGCTGAGGCTCTTGTCGGACGTCACTGCAGGAACCCGATCCGGCGCAACCTACCGGGCTTCAGACGGCATTAGTGGGCTAGCGCGGCCACCAGTTGTTCTAGTGACGGTGCATCGCCCATGAGCTGCAGGCGGCGCAGGACAGTGGGCGCATCGCCGGGCGTCAGCTCCGGGAGCTGGCTGGCGTGCGCCTTTCGCTGCATCTCGGTCATCCCGCTGGCTGCATTCTGGACAGGCCCATGGTGGAACGGCGCTGCGACGATTCATGTCGCAACCGGTACGGCGCGCTAGGTCGAGATAGGCTGCGAGCAGCGAAGCGAATGCGCCGCGCGATCGATCGGCGATGGCGAGGCCACCGGACGATACGATCAGCCACAGACCGAAGGCGACCCGAAGCGGCCATTGAAGATTCAGAAAACAACCCGCCTTTGATCTACATTGCGAACGTTCGTCCGCGAACAGTCAGCCATACGAACTGTTGTTCACGCACGGCGAGCTTTCGGGCTTTTGCGTTTGCCAGAACGAGGGGCCGGCCGATTTTCTTTGGGATGCTCTGAGGCTCCAAGAAGCTCGACCAGCCGCGACTCGCATGGTGAAAGATCGTAGCCCCGGCGCTGCGAAGTCACGAACGTGAGATGACCGAGGTGCCAGGCGCGGCGCTGGAGTTCCACGAGCTGTCCGTTAGCAAGATCCTCGTCGACGAGGTGACGTGGCAAGTGTCCCCAGCCGAGACCGGCCTTGAGAAGATCACGCTTGGCGCCGAGATCATTGACGAGCCATTGGCGCTTGCCCGCGACACCCTGTTGGGTTTTGTCCGCTCCGGGCTGATTGTCCGTCACGACGATCTGAATGTGTCGGCCGAACTCGTCCATGGGAATGGGGTTCGGTGTCGAAGCGAGCGGATGGTTGGGCGCGCATACCGTCACCATCTCCGCTTCGCATAGCCAACTGCGTTCGATGGCGTCCGGGTCCACTTCGGGGACGTTCTCGATCGTGACTGCCAAGGCACACACCCTTTCGAGCACCAGCTTCTCGCCGCCCTGCATGCTTGTGATCCGCAGGTTGATCGTCGCGGTACGGAACTCCGCTTGCAGCGTCCGCAAGCAGTCGATCAGGTGGGCGCGCGGGAAGTAGGCATCGATGGCAACCGAAACTTGCGGCGCCCCGGTTCGGGCGATCGCGCCGGCGCGGTTCTTCATTTCTTCCGTCCGTGAGATCACCGCGCGCGCGTCCGGCAGGAGGCTGCGTCCCGCCGCGGTGAGCTGCGCCTTCCGTGTATTGCGCTCGAACAGTTCGACGTCGAACGCGCTTTCCAGCGCCTTGATCGCATGGCTGATGGCCGATTGCGCGCGCCTGAGCTTCCGCGCCGCACCCGAGAAGCTTCCCTGATCGCATACCGCAACGAACGCACGCAGTTGGTTGATGGTGACGTTGTCGAGCATGCACATCCAAAGAATAGATCGTACTGTGCAATGTTTCGTCAATTGTTTTGATGTGTCAAGAGGTCCAGATTGATCGCGTACTCAATCCAAGCACTGAAAAGGAGACAATCATGAGCTACGCAATTATCGGTTTCGGCGCAGTGGGCCAAGCGCTCGCCCGCGCCTTCGCCCGCAGGAACATCGAAGTCGCGGTCGCCAGTCGGCGGCCGCCCGAAGCACTGTTGTCACAGGCACAGGCGATCGGACCCACCGTCGTTCCAAAGACGCTGCAGGAAGCGCTCAAGGCGGATGTGATCTTCCTGGCCGTTCTCTTCGAGGGGCATCGCGAGGTCGGCAAAAATCTGGCGAGCTGGCAGGGCAAGACGATCATCGACGCGATGAACGGGTTTGGCGTCTCCTCTGCCGTCGTCGCCAAAGCCTTCCCCGGTGCCCGGTTGGTGAAGGGCTTCAATCATCTCCTCGCCCGCACCCTGGCCACCGACCCGCGCGTCAAGGGCGGCCGGCGGGCCGTGTTCCTGTCAAGCGACGACGAAGGGGCTGCAGCGTCGGTGGCAGCGCTCGCCGAGCAACTCGGTTTCGCGCCCGTCAATCTCGGCAAGATCGAAGAGGGCGGCGCGCTTGTGCAGGCGCGCGGGGACAAGAGCTGGGGGCCTTTGATCTTCCAGGACCTGTTCAAGAAGGAACCCGAGCCTGCGGCGACCGCTGCAAGATCGTGATCACCCCGCAGCCTGGATCACGGCTCCGGAAACACCATCCCATCCGCGAAGTACATCTCATGTCCAACAAACTCGATCTCTCGAAAGAACTCGGCGGCCGCCGTGCGCTGGTCACCGGAGGCACACGCGGCATTGGCGCGGCCATCGCGCAGCGCCTCCTCGATGGTGGTGCCAACGTCGTGGTCGCGGCGCGCACATGCAACGACGAGATGCCCGCGGCGGCAACGTTCGTAGCTGGCGACGTAACCACCAGTGAAGGCGTCGAAGCAATCGCGAAACAAGCGATTGCTGCGCTCGGCGGCGTGGACATTCTCGTGAACAACGCGGGCGGTGGAAGCGCGTTCCTGGAAGGGTCATGGACGATTCCCGACAAGGCGTGGCATGACAGCTTCGCGCTCAACTTCTTCGCCGCGATCCGCCTCACGAACGCGGTTCTACCGGCGCTACGGGCGTCGAAGGCCGCAGCCGTCGTGAACATCTCGTCGGCGGCAGCGACGATGCCGTTCGGTCCCTTTGCGCACTACGGCGCCGCCAAGGCGGCACTCGAGTACTACTCGCGCACGCTCGCGATGGAACTCGCGCCGAGCGGCGTCCGTGTGAACGTGGTGTCGCCCGGCGTCATCTCAACGCCGGGTTCCGACGAGTTTGCCAGGACGACTCCGGGATTTTCCACTGATGCCTGGATTCAAAATATTCCGCTGGGCCGCATTGGCGCCACCGAGGACATCGCCGAGGCCGTCGCGCTGCTCGTGTCGGATCGCGGAAAGTTCATGACCGGTGCGAATTACCGCGTCGATGGCGGCATGACGGCGCGCTAAGGCATTCGCTTCGCTTTCCTCAAGCAAGCAGTTCCCTGATTCCGTACAACTCCAACAAAGGATGCATGATATGAACACACTGAATGGAAAGACCGCCGTGATCACCGGCGGCGCTACCGGCATCGGCCGCGCGGCGGCAAAGCGCTTCATCGAAGAGGGCGCTGTCGTCTTCATCTTCGGCCGCCGGCAGGAAGTGCTCGACGCCGCGGTGGCCGACCTTGGGCCCAATGCCCGCGCGGTGAAGGGCTCGGTGTCCGATGAAGCCGACCTCGACCGGCTCTACGCGGCGGTGAAGGCCGAGCGCGAAACCGTTATTACCACCCTGACCGGCGCGGGAGCTGGAGCATCAAGCGACTGCTTCCGTGTATCGCCCCGGAGTTGAGCTATGAGTTGCTGGACGGCATCAGTGAAGGCGGTGCGGCCATGGATGCCTACTACGAGGCAACGGCGTCCGACACGGACAGTGCTCGCAAGGCCATCATCGAAGACCAGCTTTTGACTTACTGTGGTCGGGATACCGAGGCACTGGTGCGGCTGTGGGCTTTTCTTGCAGGCCGCCACATGGCTCCGGTGGCGCACCCGCCCTCGAAAGCCGAGGGCCATGGCGAGTCTGCGGAGACCGTCGTCTTCTACGGCAACATGGATTGGTGGGAACCCGAGGAAACCCCCGACGATTTCTCGGAACTGCCGGAGGCGTTCGCAAGGGCCAAGTCCCTCTGGGACCAGGACGGCAACCGGAACTTCGACGAAATCGCGGCGCTCTTGTCGCCCTATGTGCGCGCCTTGTTCATACCCGGCAACATCAGCGAGTACCAGGAGCTGATCGTCGCGCAACGCTGGGAGGAGCTCCCGGCCTTTGCAGTCCACGTCGCCGGAGTCGATTACTCCAAGGGCGTCTTGCCTGCATGCAAGACGGAAGCCTGGTTCAGGGTGCCGGTGACACCCGCATTCTCGTCGACCGATATCGAAGAGTGGTCAGGACAAAACGGCACATCGCTTGATTGCGCGGTGAGCTTCATGTGGAAGATTCCTGCCGGCGAAGGGGCCGACGAAGACCGCGTGTACGTCTTTGGCGACCATCGAGGAACGGAGTGCTTCCCGGGATGGAACGCAGAGATTCCAGACCAATGGTTGCGAAAGGGCTTCAAGGATTCATGATGCGGACGCGGCCATAACCGCCTCCCGCAATGCCCTTGCATCAGCCAATGCGTTATGTGGCTGCGCGCTGGTGGCATCGACGTCAAATATCTGGAGAGTCAGTGCGGGCGTATTGATGCAATAGCCAGGGGCTGCGATCAATGCGTCGCAAAAGTGGACAAGGTCTTCCGGCCAGTCGGCCACGACGTGGATCGAATCGAACTGACCCAGGAACGTGGACAAGCTCATGGTCAGGGCACGTCTGCTGGGCAACGCGCGTCTCCCGAGTATGGGGATGACGTGTTCCGCCACCCAGGCCTTTGGGCGCCTGCACGGTACGACCTCGTACCACTCGCGGCCATCCTCGGCCACGAGCGCCATGGATATCAGATCGCCATTGAACCCGTTGAACTCACAATCCAGGAAAAGGTTCACTTGGCAGACTCACGTCGACGAGGGGTCCGCTGAAGTTGGTCGGTTGGCGGCGCCAGCTGCGACATGATCTCCGCCTGGCGCCGAGGTGAAACTGGGCCATAGCTGTTGAAGGTGGTTGCCACGCTGTCGTGGCCCAAATTCTGGCTCCATGCCTTGAATTGCTCTGGGGTTTGGCAGAGCGGTTCGCCGGCCAAGGTCAGCATGTGGCGGAAGCTGTGTGGATGGAAATAGGCCAACCCCGCCCGGTGGAACGCGAAACGAAAGATCTTGCGAATGGGCGCGGCGCTGCTCCAGTGAGTCTTGCTCAAGCCGGCAGCCGCGAACCTGCCGTTGCCGTCCAATTCGACACTGGTCGCCGGGAAAAGCGGATCGTCGTTGCCAAACAGCAATTCGGTGCCAAGGTATCGAAGCCAGTCCTCGACAATGGTCCGACCTTCGTCCCATACGGGAAAGAACCAGGTATCAAAGGTCTTGGCAAATTTGGTGCGCACGTCCCGTGCGTCCTGATGCACGCAACCTTCTGTCAGGTCGACGTGCTTCAGCTTCATCGAGGCTACCGCCCGATCGCGGGCCCCCGTGATGGCCATGAAGGCAATCAGCGCGCGATCGCGCTGCTCAATGGCCGTCGTGGCAGGCATCTGCTCGACCACGTGCATGACTTGGTTCAGAGTCGGGGCACGCGGTGTGCGCCGAGCGGTGGCAACTCTCGCATCCTTCTCCGATGGGTTGAAATACTGGGCGTCCGCATACCGGATCCGGGACCGGTAGCCAGGCTGATCCGCCAACCAGACAAAGAATTTCTTCAGTTGCGTCAAGGTGGCGTAGATCGTGGATTTGCTCAATGGCTTGCCCGTCCCGACGTTTCGCTGATCCGCCAGGTATTGCTTGAAGCCACGGGCCTGTTCGATGTGAAACCTGTTGAAATTGCGCCTTTTCGTGTAGGACTCAAACCGGGCGAGTGATTTGGCCACCGCGTCGATGGTGGCCTCGTCGTTACCTTCAGCCTCCTTCAGATACTGGAAATAACGGTGCTTGATACGGTCGTTGCAGATCGCTGGGCTTTTCATGATGTTTTCCCTTGTTCGATTGGTCGAAGTTCGCATTTGAGGAGCGCGGGGCACGATTTCCTGCAGGTGCAGCGGCTGGACCCTTCGGATTCTTCCTCGAGCGTTTAGAGCCGCGCTCGCGACCCATGCTGAAGTGCGCATTCGAAGTGGGGGAAGAGGTATCGTCTAGTCGTGAATCGGCCTCCTCCAGTGCAACCGAGAGGTTTCCACGCACGAGAGGTAGCTTGGCGATATTGACCCGCCGGTGGATTGCATGGCCGCAGCGTGGGCAGTGGCCGACCAAGTCGCCCAAGGTGTCGGTGATGGGGACGTAATTCGCTTTGCCCGTAGCTGGGCAGACCGGTTCTCGACAAGCTACGCAATAGATTTCCCCGGGCGAACACGTACGCCGCTTGGCATCCCGACGTTGTTGTAGAAAATTGCGTAGAGCCTGCCCGGGTATCAAGAGCGGTCGACGGTCATCGCAACACTCGAGCCCCGCCTTGATCCAGCGGCGCACGGTGCACTTCTCTATACCAAGGCGACGAGCCGCTTCGTGGACCGTATAGCTGCGGTGAATCTTGATCTGCCTCGGGTTGAACTTCCGTCGCTTACGTTGCCGACGCGGCTTCACGGATCAACCGGCATTGATGCCGGCCTCGCGTCGCCATCACGGCTCGCAGCGACGCGCCCCGCGATCCATGCGCTGACTTCGGTCGCCAGCCACCCTACCGCGTTCGTGGATAACCGGATCGGCGGAGGAAAGCTGCCCGCTGCAATCAGTCGATACAGCGATGACCGGCTGAGTCCTGTCGTTCGCTGGACTTCACGGCGGCGGATGATCCGGTCGCGGCCGGGCTCGAACGTGCTGGATGGCGCTTGTTGCTTGCTGCGACTGCGCGCGACGCGGCCGCGCATGGGACCCGCCGAGCAACCAACGGGCAAATCGGACTTGGATGGTTTCATTTTGGCTGTCCTTAGTCCCGCGGGGATTCGCGGGGACAGCCATGGCATTGTCAGAACACAAAGCTGGCGCGCCAAAGGACGCGTCGATTTGTGTTCAATGTTTTCGGTTGAGGCGCGCCGCGAGTTTCCGTCTCCGCTCTGCTTCGTCGGCAACAGCAGCAGCCTTCAAGTCGTTCAATGCAGCATGCAAGCGATGAATCATTTCGTCCTTGCGCACTGGATCGCCCGGCACCATGAACGCATCGGGCACTTGTCCAGCTAGATTGACGTTCTCGACACAATTGACCAGCACTCCACGGGGCGCGCCACGCGGAAGGTCATTGAAGATCGGGCCGTACTCGGCGTTACCCCATCGACGCAGCTCGTCAGCCGTCATCCTGCCGTCAGTTAGACGGGATATGGCACCGGTGAAAATGTCGTGCCCTTCTCTGCCCCGTTTCGCAGCACGGTCAAGTTGCATTCCTACTCGATTTCGCGCTGTCTGTCGCGTATCGTGGGCACCCATCGTTCTGGCCGCGACAAGAGCGGCTGCTTCTCCACGCGTCAGCAGAGCATCAGGGCCCTCCGCCTGTATGCGGGCGAGGACTGCATCCGCGTCGATGCGCGGGATTTTGATGTAAGGCATGCTGGGCCTCCATGAGTAGGATTGGCCCAACATTACGCGTCACCGTCTTATGCAATGAGACAACGCGTAGGGATACAGGTAGGGATACCAAGATACTTGCAAATCGCTAAAATGCTTGTTTTCAATGCGTTGGGAAAGTGATTCGAGTCCTTTCCTGGCACCAGGTCATCCAGCAAAACCCGCGCACTGCGCGGGTTTTTGTTGCGCGGGCCTACACCTGCAGGCGATCACCGTCGCGCGCGACCAGCTTGTACAGCGCCGGCATCAGGAAGATGCCGATCGCGAGCCGCGAAATCATGCCGGCCACGATCACCAGCGCGAACGGACGCTGCGAGTCGGTGCCGACGCCGTGCGCGATCGCGGCCGGCAGCAGGCCCAGTGCGGCGACCAGCGCGGTCATCAGGATCGGCCTCAGGCGCAGCACCGCCGCTTCGTGCGCCGCCTGCAACTTGTCCATGCCGCCCAGGCGCAGCTCGTTCGCGCAGGAAATGTAGACCACGCCGGTCAGTACCGACACGCCGAACAGCACGATGAAGCCGATGCCGGACGACACCGAGAATGGCGTGCCGGTGACCCACATCGCGAACACCGCACCGAACGGCGCCGACAGCAGCACGCCGATCACCGTGATCAGCGGGAACTTGAAGTTGTCGTACAGCACGAACAGCAGCCCGAAGATCACCACGATCGTGAGCGGCAGGATCACCCGCATCTGCGCGCGCGAGGCGGTGTATTCCTTGTACTCGCCGCCCCATTCCAGGCGATAACCCTGCGGCAGCTTGACGTCGTGCGCGACCTGCGCGATCGCGTCGTTCACGGCGCTGGCCAGGTCGCGGCCCTGCACCGAGAACTGCACGCCGATGTAGCGCGAATCGTTCTCGCGATAGATGAAGGACGCACCGTTCTCGACCTTGATGTCGGCCAGCTCCTTCAACGGAATTTCCTGGCCGCCCGGCGTCGCCACCGGAATGTCGCCGATCTCGGTCGGGTTGTCGCGGAAACGTTTTTGCAGGCGCACGATCAGGTCGAACTGCTTGTCGCCCTGCACCACCTGGGTGGCGACGTCGCCGCCGATCGCGGCGTTGATCAGGCCGTTGATGTCATCGACGTTCAGGCCCAGTCGCGCGATCCTGGCGCGGTCGATGTCGATCGCGAGGTTGGGCTGGCCAAGCTCGTGCACCAGGGTGATGTCGGTGATGCCGCGCACCTTCTCCATCACCGCCTTGATCGCCTTGCCTTCCTTCTGCAGCACCCGCAGGCTCGGCCCGTACAGCTTCACCGCCAGTGCGCTCTTCAGGCCCGTTTCGGCCTCGTCCACCGCGTCTTCGGCCGGCTGGGTGTAGTTGAACTGGATGCCGGGGAATTTCTGCAGCTTGGTGTTGATCGCGTCGATCAGCGCCTGCTTGCTGCGGTATTTGCCCTTCCATTCGGAATAAGGTTTCAGGCCGACGAAGAATTCGTCGTTGAAGAACCCGGTGGAATCGGTGCCGTCATCGGGACGGCCGAGTTCCGAGGTCACCGTGGTGACGTCCGGGAACGACATCAGCACCTTGCGGATTTCCGGCGAGATTTGCGATGCCTTCTCGAACGAGATCGTGTACGGCATGGTCGCGCGCACCCACAGCGCGCCCTCGTCGAGGCTGGGCATGAATTCCGCGCCGATGCCCTGCATCATCAGGAACGCCAGTCCCAGCAACAGCGCCGAGGCCGCGGTGACCCGCCACGGCATGCCTTGCGCGCGTTCCAGGTTACGCACGTACCACGCCTTGAATTTCTCGTAGATCGCGTTGCGGCGTTCACGCACGCCCTTGCGCATGAAGATGCCGCACAACACCGGCAGCAGGGTCAGCGTCACCACCAGCGAGCCGATCAGCGCGAAGATCATGGTGTCGGCCATCGGCTTGAACAGCGTGCCGGACGGCCCGGTCAGGAAATAGATCGGCAGGAAGCTGGCGACGATCACCGCGACCGCATACACCAGCGGCCGGTCGATTTCGGCGGCGGCCGACAGGATCACCTCGCCGATCTTGTAGTCGGTGCCGCGCCGCAAGGCGAGTTCGCGGAAGATGTTCTCGACCATGAAGATCGCGCCATCCACCAGGATGCCGAAATCCACCGCGCCGATCGACAGCAGGTTGGCCGAGGCGTTCTTGAGGTCCAGGCACAGGAACGCGAACAGCAACGCCAGCGGGATCGTGACGGCCACGATCAGCCCCGCGCGCAGGTCGTACAGGAAGAACACCAGCACCACCACCACCAGCACCAACCCGATCGTGAGGTTGTGCATCACCACGCCCTTGGTCTGGTCGATCAGCGTGGTCAGGTCGTAGAACGGATGGATCTTGACGTCCTTGGGCAGGATCGTGTCGTTGAGCTCCTTGGTCTTGGCCTCGACGCGTTTCAGCACGTCCTCGGTCTTGCTGCCGGTCAACGCCAGGATCACGCCCTCGACGGCGTCGTTCTGGTTCATGTAGCCGAATTCGCCGAGGCGCGGCGCGATGCCGATCTTCACCCTGGCGACGTCCTTCACCAGCACCGGCGTGCCGTCGTGCATCGCCAGCACGATGTTGCCGATGTCCTCCGGCGTCTTGATGCGGCCGAGACCGCGCACGTAGAAGAACTGTCCGCCCTGCTGGTAGAAGCCGCCGCCGGCGTTGCTGTTGTTGGCGGACAGCGAAGACTCGACCTGCGAAACGCTCAAGCCCAGCGCGGCGATCTTCACCGGATTCAGCAACACCTGGTACTGCATGGTGCCGCCGCCGAAACCCGAATCGTCGGCAACGCCCGGCACCGAGCGGTACTGCGGCGCGATCACCCAGTCGTCCAGCGTCTTGAGTTCCATCGGCGAGCGATCGGAACTCTGCAGCACATAGCGGTACACCAGCCCCGAGGGCGGCGACATCGGCGAGATCGACGGCGACACGCCGTCCGGCAGCGTGATGCCGGGCAGCCGGTTGTACACGCGCTGGCGCGCGAAGTACTGGCCGGTGCCATCGGTAAACGTCAGCGTGACGTCCGACAGGCCGTACAGCGAAATCGAACGCTTGGTGACCAGGCCCGGGATCGCGTTCATGCCGAGTTCCATCGGCACGGTGATCTGCTGTTCGACCTCTTCCGCCGAATGGCCGGGCCACTGCGCGATGACCTCCACCATCGGCGGCGACAGGTTCGGGTACGCATCCATCGGCAGCACTTTCCAGGCCCACACGCCGGCCGCCGCCAGGGCCAGCGAAAGCAGCACGATCAGCAGGCGCTGCTCCAGCGCGAACGCGACGATGCGGTTGATCAGCGACGCCTTGCGCGGCGCCTCGCCTTGTGGAAGCTGCGCGCTCATTGGCTCTGGATGAATTGCAGGAAGATGCTGCCGTCCACCACCACCTTGTCGCCGGGGTGGAGTCCTTCGGGGATCACGTAGCGGTCGCCCACGCGCGTGCCGAGCGAAACGGAGCGCCGCGCGTAGCTGCCGTCGGACTCGACCACGTACACGAACGGCAAGTCCTCGTCATCGCGCAAAACCGCGGAAACCGGAACCAGCAGACCCTTGCGCGCATCGTGCGATCGCAGGTTCACCGTCACGTACATCTGCTTCTTGAGCAGGCCATCCGGATTGTCCACGCGGACGCGTGCATTGACCGAACGCGTGTCGGGGTCGACCACCGCGCCGACATTGGTCACGGTACCGGCGATCGGCTTGCCGCCGTCTCCGGTATCGATCGTGGCGGCGTCGCCATCCTGCACGCGCGTCGAGTCGTCACCGAACACATGGGTCATCACCCACATCCGCGAGGTATCGGCGATGGTGAAACACGGCGAGGTACCGGCGGCAAGCGTCTGTCCGGGGGCGATCGACTTCTCCACCACGGTTCCCGCGATCGGCGCACGGATCACGCCCTGCCCGCCGGACAGCATCTTGCCGGCGCGGACGTCGGCGATCATCCTGGTGTCCATGTGCAGCGCGACCAGCGCCTGCAGCGCCGCGGCCCGATCGGCGTCGGCGCTGGCGGCATCGGCCTGCGCCTGCGCGTTCTCGCGTTCCGAAATCGCCTGGTGCGCGAACAGATCACGATCGTTGGATGCCACCGCATCGGCCGCCTGCGCCGCCAGTACCGCCTTGCGATAGGCGCCGGCCGCCGCGGCGAAATCGGGCGACGCGACTTCCGCCAGGGCCTGCCCTTTCCCGACCTTGGCACCGAGCGTCACCAGGACCTTGGTCACCGCGCCGGAAAACGGCGCGAGGATGTCGGTGGCACGATTGCGATCGAAATCGACGATGCCCGTGGTGGTGATCGTGGTGCGGTACTGCGCGGGTTCCACCGTGTCGATGTGGATGCTTTTCTGCTGCGCCTTCGTCAACGTGACGTTGTGCGGCGTGGTGGACGACTGTTGCTGCGGCGACTTGCCCGAGCAACCGGCAAGCGACGCGAAGACCAGCAACGCCATCGCCAGCGTTGCAACACGCGGCACGGCGGGCATTCGACCGTGGTATCGATTCATCGTGATCACTGCCTTGCAAGATTCTTGTGGTGCCACCAGCCGCCGCCGAGCGCCTGGTACAGCGCCGCGGTGTCGGCGAAACGATCGGCCTGGGCCTGTACCAGCGCGATGCGCGCCTGCTGGTACGCCTGCTCGGCCGACAGCAGTTCGAAGCTGCCGATGTAGCCGTGCTTGAGTTGCAGCTGCGAGAGATCCAGCGTGGTCTGCGCGGCCCGCTCCGCGGTCGCAGCGGACTGCAGCGCGCTGGCATCCTGCTGCAGCGCGACCAGCGTGTCGGCGACGTTCTGGAAAGCGGTCAGGACGGCGCCTCGATATTGCTCGGCCGCTTCGACGTAGGCGGCCTTGGCGGCGCGCTCCTGGTGCATCAGCTGGCCGCCTTGGAAGATCGGCGCGGTCAGCGATGCGGCGATGCCCCAGAAACCGGTGCCCGACGTGAACACTTTCGAGATCGCGAGCGCAGTGCTGCCGGCATCCGCGCTCAGCGTGATGCTGGGCAGGCGTTGGGCGGCGGCGATGCCGATCGCGGCACTGGCCGCGTGCAGGTTCGCGCGCGCCTGCCGTACGTCCGGCCGTTGCGCGACCAGCTTCGAGGGCAGGCTCACCGGAAGGCTTGCGGGAAGATGCAGGTCGGCAAGCGTGAAGGATCCAGCCGGCACCTGATCCGGAAATGCTCCGACCAGCACGGCCAGTGCGTGTCGCGTCGCGGCCAGTTGCTTCACCAGTGCCGGCAACCCCGCTTCGGTCTGCGCGAGCTGCGACTGCTGCGCGGCCACGTCCAGCTTGCTGGCGTCGCCCTTGTCGAACCGCAGCCGCAGGATCGCGAAGCTCTTCTTTTCCAGCGCGACCAGCTCCCGCGTCGCCCGCACCTGCTCGCGCAATGACGCTTCCTGCACCGCGCGTCACCACCACGTTGGTGGTGAGCGTGTTCCATGTGGCGATCATCTGGAAGCGCGCGGCCTGCGCCTGCGCCTGCAACGATTCCACCGAACGCCGGTTCTCGCCGAACAGATCCGGCGTGTAGCTGATCGCTGAGTTGCGGCGTGTACAGGTCGTAGCGGTACTCCTGCGGTACCACGGGGTAATTCGGTGTGGGCGCAAGCGTGATCGGCGCACTCTGGTGGCTGGCATCGAGCCCGGCCGAGACACTCGGGAAGAACGCGCCACGCTGGGCCAGCACGTCCTCGTGGGCGACGCGCAGCGCAGCCTGCGCTGCTTTCAGGTCATGGTTGTTTTTCAGCGCCTGAGTGACCAGCGCGTTCAACGGTTGCGAATGAAACAGCGTCCACCAGTCACCGGCGATGTCCCCGCCCGGCGCGAAGCTTTGCGCGCCGCCACCCGCGACGCCGGGCGTGGCTGCGGGATTCGCGAGGGAATGCCCGGTGTAACCCGTGACCTCGGGCGCCGCCGGCGGCTTGAAGTCGGGGCCGGCCGCGCAGCCCGCCAATGCGAACACCAACGCCGCAACCGGGACGGCACGCCGCATGGCCACCGAAAACTGCGATTCGACACCCATCGACAAACGGCTCTCTTGCAGGCGGGCCAGCCGTAACCGGTCCGAAGGGTCCATTACTGGGAGCCCGCGCCCGCGTGTTGCGGGACCCGGGCGGTGAAGGAATGCAATGTTATATCGTTACCTTAGCAACACAGCCGAGTCAGCGTCAAATCTGGAATCGGGATCCGTCGTGGCCGCGCCGCGCCCCTCCCGCCGGGCACGGCGCGACCACGATCCGGGATCAATGCGCCGCCGGCGATCCGTCCTGTTGCGATGGCGCCTGCCTGACACCGAGGTTCCAGGCCTCGAACGCCCACACGTCGGCGTCCTGCTGGATCAGCTTGTCGGTCGGCATGTAGATGTGGCTGGTACTGCCGGTGGTGCGCAGCAGGATCGGGTTGGCGCAGCCCTGCGCCTGCTGCATCTTCGCGGCGAACTTGAACTCGTGGCTGGGCACCACGCGGTCGTCGTCCCACGAAGTCGTGATCAGGGTCGGCGGATAGCAGGTGCCCGCGTGGATGTTGTGCAGCGGCGAATACTTGATCAGCCACTGGAACGCCTGCTTGTCGTCGGCGCTGCCGTACTCGGGCACCCAGAACGAACCGCCCGAGAATTTCTGGTAGCGCAGCATGTCCAGCACGCCGTGGCCGATGTAGGCCGCGCCGAACAGGTGCGGGTGCTCGGTGATCGACGCACCGGTCAGCAGGCCGCCGTTGGAATAACCCTGGATGCCGATGTGCCTGGACGAGGTGTAGCCCTGCTTGATCAGGTACTTCGCGGCCCAGGCGAAATCGTCGAACACGTTCTGCTTCTTGCCCAGCATGCCGGCGTGGTGCCAGGCCTCGCCGTACACGCCGCCGCCACGCAGGTTGGGCACCGCATACACGCCACCCATCTCCAGCCATACCGGCAGGATCGGGTTGAAGCTCGGCGTGATGGTGATGTCGAAACCACCGTAGCCGTACAGCACGGTCGGGTGGCTGCCGTCGAGCTTGATGCCCTTCCTGGCGACGATGAACATCGGCACCTTGGTACCGTCCTTCGAGGTGTAGAACACCTGCCTGGTCTGGTACGCGGACGGGTCGAACTTGACGTCGGGCTTGAACGACACCGTGGTCTTGTCGGTGGCGACGTCGTAGCGGTAGATCGTGGTCGGATACAGGTACGAGGTGAACGCGTAATACACCGTCGACGAATCGTCGCGCGCGGAAATGCCGCCCACGGTGCCGATCGTCGGCAACGCCAGCGTATGCAGCAGCTTGCCGCCGGTGTCGAACAAGTCGAGCTTGCTCTTGGCGACGTCCTGGTAATCGGCAAGGATGTCGCCGTCCGCCATCGACGCGCCCGACAACACGCCCGCGGCCTGCGGCACCACGGTGCGCCAGTGCGCGGGAGCGGGATCGTCGAACTTCACCGCGATGATCCGGCCGCGCGGCGCACCCTGGGTGGTCTGCACGTACAGGGTGTCGCCCTTGTGCCCGATCGGCGAATACGAGGCGTCGTTCTTCGTGAACAGCGGCTTGATCTTCGCGGCCAGGTCGGGCTTGTCGGGATTGCCGAGATCCGCGTAGTACAGCTCGTTCTTGCTGATCGCATTGTTCTGCAAATAGACGTACAGATAACGGCCATCCTCACCCACGCTGCCGCCGAGGAAGGCGTGCGGCAGGTCGGGCCGCGCGTAGACCAGCTTGTCTTGCGACTGCGGGGTGCCGAGCTTGTGGTAATACAGCTTCTGGTTGACCACCGCCTGGCTGATCGCCTTCTCGCCGCTGGGCGGCTGGGGGTAGCGCGAGTAGAAGAAACCCTTGCCGTCGTGGGTCCAGGAAATGCCGGAGAACTTCACCCAGCGCACTTCGTCGGACGTCGGTTTGCCGGTGGCGACGTCCAGCACGTGGATCGTCTGCCAGTCCGCACCGCCGTTGGACAGCGCATAGGCCATGTATTTGCCATCCGGCGACGGCGCGGTGCCGGCCAGCGCGATCGATCCGTCCGGCGACAGCTTGTTGGGATCCATCAGCACGCGCGGCTTGGCGGTCGGCGAATCCTGCACGTACACCACGCTCTGGTTCTGCAGCCCGGAGTTCCTGCCGAAGAACAGCATGCCGTTCTTGAGCTGGCGTGGCGTGCCTTCTTTCGCGTAATTCCACAGCTCGGTCAGGCGGTGGTTGATCCAGCCGCGCACCGGGATCTTCGACAGGTAATCGTCGGTGAGCTTGTTCTCGGCGTCCACCCACTTGTGCAGGTCGGGACTGGTCAGGTTATCCATCCACTGGTACGGCGCCGCCACCTTGGTGCCGAAATAGTTGTCGACGGTTTTGTCCTGGTGCGCCACCGGGTAATCGGGCTTCTGCGCCGGGGCCTGCGCCAGCGCCGCCGCGGACAACGCCGCGAGCACCGCGGCGGACAACAGACGAATCGTGGTTTGCATGGTCAATCTCCCGTCTTCGGACTTGGAATCATGTATTCGTGCGGCGGCGTATCGCCCGCCAGGCATTTGACGAAATAATCCCAGCGCCGGCGCATCACGTACGGCGTGTCCTTGCCGTAGCCGTGATGCTCGTTCGGCAGGATCATCATGTCGAAATTCCTGTTCGCCCTGATCAGGGCATCGACCACCAACATGGTGTTGCTCATCGGCACGTTGTCGTCGATCTGGCCGTGCACCAGCATCAGGTGGCCCTTCAGGTTTTTCGCGATGTCCTCGTTGGCCTGGTTGGCGTAGTTGGTGGTGCCATCCTTGTTCGTGACCAGCAGGCCCTGGTACTTCTCGCCCCAGTCGTTCTCGTAGTTGCGGTTGTCGTGGTTGCCGCTCTCGGCCCAGCCGACCTTGAAGAAGTCCGGATAGCGGAACATCGCGTCGGCGGTCGCGTTGCCGCCGCCGGAATGGCCCCAGATGCCGACGCGGTCGAGGTCGATCCAGTTGTAACGCCGCGCGAGTTGCCTGATGCCCGCAACCTGGTCGGGCAGCGTGTCGTCGCCCATGTCGCCGTACCAGTAGTGGTGGAAACTGCGCGAACGCCACGGCGTGCCCATGCCGTCGATCGCGACCACGATGAAGCCCAGTTCGGCCAGCGCCTGGTTGTCGCCGCGCGCCGCGAGGAAACTGCGCCCGCGCACCGAGCCGGTCTGCGGACCGGGATAGACGTAATCGACGATCGGATATTTCTTCGCGGAATCGAAGTCGGTCGGCTTGAACATCATCCCGTACAGCGTGGTCTTGCCGTCGCGCGCCTTGACCGTGAACGGAATCGGCGGCACCCAGCCGGCGGCTTTCAATCGCGTGATGTCCGCCTTCGCCACGGTCGCGATTACATGGCCGTCGTCCGACGAGCGCAACACGGTCACCGGCGGCGTGGTTGGCGTGGAATAGCTGTCGACGAAATATTTCCCGTCCGGCGACATCGTGATGGTGTGGTCGGCGTCTTCCGGCGTCAGCAAGGTGGTCTTGCCGGTATCGATGCCCACCTTGAAAAGCTGCCGGTAGTAAGGATCCACGCCCGGTGTGCGGCCCACGCCCACGAACCACAGCGTGCGCGAATCGCGGTCCAGGTGCAGCACCTCGGTGACATTGCCTTCGCCCGTAGTGATGGCACGCTGCGGCTGGCCGGTCTTCAGGTCGTACAGGTACAGGTTGGCCCAGTCGGTCTGCTCCGACGGCCAGATCGCCTGGTCGCTGCCGGGCAGGTACTGCCAGTTCACCGCGCCGTGGCCACTCTCGTAGTAATCCTTGGCGGTGAATTCGAACGCCGTGCGCACCGCGCCGGTTTCGGCATCGGCAATGCGGAACCATTCGTGCTGGCGGTCACGCGAAGTGGAGACCAGTGCCAGTGTCTTCCCGTCCGGTGCCCACTTCACGTCGTCCCAGCGGTAGGGTTTGTCTCCATCGCACGCGAGCTGGTCGCACAGCGACGACAGCCGCTGCTCCGGCGCCATCTTCAACCGCACCAGCTTGCCGGTGGCGACGTCGATCACCACCGGCTCGATCATGAACACGTGTTTGTCGCCCGGCAGCGGATATTTCCACGCAGCCAGTTTCGGATGACCGACTCGCGTGTCGACCGTGTACATGTCGCCGACCTTGCGCTGGTCCTGGCGGTAGGTCGCGATCCGGGTCGAATCCGGCGACCAGCGCACCACCGCGCCGTCACCATGCACCCAGCCTGCGTTCTGGGTCGCGTAACCGTAGTCCTTGATGCCGTCGGTGGTGAGTTGGGTTTCCTTGCCGGTCGCGAGGTTGCGCACCCACAGGTTCCAGTCGCGCACGAACGCCAGCAGCCGACCGTTCGGCGACAGCGCGCCGGGCTCGCTGCCGGTTCCAAGCAACTTGTCGCGCGCCGTGCACACGCCGACGCCGGACAGGTCGCAGCGGTACCAGTGCTTGTCCAGCCGCACGTCGAGCTCGCCGCCCGGCAGCGGACGGAAATCGAAGGATCGCGGCCATCGCCTGGCATCGACCGGCTTGCCGCGTGTCTTGCCCAGCGCCGCCGCGAGTTTCACCTGGTCGAATGCCGGCGCGACCTTGCCGCCGGCGGCACCCATCTCGAGAACGTGATCGCCCGATGCGTCATGGTCCACGTACCAGAAGTGCGTACCGTCGAGCCATTTCACCCGCTGCACGTCGTGGTCGACCAGCGGATCGACGTTCTGCGCGAGGAACCTCACCGCCCGCGCGTAATCCTGGTCGGTCAACTGGCGCGCCCGCGCCGCAAGACTCACTGCCAGCGAACCCGCCAGCAACACGCAAGCCATCCCGCGAATCGACGACATGGTCTTCTCCGAACCGACAAGCCGGCAACGCAACCTGTCGATCCTAGACCCGCCAGTCGCCACGTACCCCTGCCGAAAGTCCCGGGCGGCGCCTCAACGCAGCACGCGGCGACGGCGTCCGGAGGCGGGCGACAAGTCGATCAACAGCGCGACCACGATGCCGATGATCGGAACCAGGGTCCACTGCCCATCGAACCAATGGATCACCACGGTGTACCAGAGCAACGTGGTCGGCAGGAAGATGAACCCGAGCACCGGCCACAGCGCGATATGGAAGATGCCGCTGAACCAGTGCGTGAACAGCCACAGCAGCACGATCACCACGCGCGGCACGAACAGGGCGAACAGGACCATCAGGCAAGGCATGGCTAACTCCTCGTGACGTCGTCGGGATCAGGTGGCGCCGCCGATCCGTGAACCGGGTATCGCCGGCCCCTTCAATTCCAGCATGTTTCCTTCGGGATCGAACAGGTAGATCGATGGCCCCTCGCCTTCCGCCCCGTAGCGCGTGCCGATCTCGCCGACGCTCACGCCATGGGACTCCAGGTGCGCGACGATCGCTGCTTCGTCGTAACCGTCGACGCTCAGGCACACATGGTCGACATTGTGGGCCTCCGGCCCGGGCGCGGCACCGCCCTTGCGGCCCAGCCTGCCCTCGACGTGCACCAGGTCGATCAAGGATGCACCTGCGCGCAGCTGGGTCAGTCCGACCCGCTCCTGCAGCAGTTCGACCGTGCAACCCAGCACCTCGCAATAGAAACGGCGCATGGCGTCGGGATCGCGCACGCGCAGCACCACGTGGTCGAGCTGGCGGAGGCGGAACGGAACGGACATGGCGACCCAAAATCGACTGAATGCGCGGGTCCATCCTAAACGATCGCCGGCGCGCCGACCTGTATAATCGCCAAGTGGTGGAAGAAGCAGCCCTGCTGCTGCCGAAGGCGCAACGCCCGTAATCGCTCAGGCCCGATACCACCCACACATTCAAAACTCTGGAGAGACCGGACCGCGCCAGCGGCGACCGGCGCCGAAGGGGCAAGAAACAAGGGTCGTCGAGACCCGCGTTTCCAAACTCTCAGGCAAACGGACAGAGGGGCATATTAGTGCGATCGTCCCTGATCGCCGCAACTGCTGTCGGATGCACGCCCGGATCGTTCCAAGTCCACGAAGACCAGAACGGCCAAAGCCACCATCCATGGCCAACAGCTCCCTGGCCTGACTTTCCACAACAGCTGCGTCGATCGGGATTTTGCCTGACGACGCACAGGCACCAGACGGTGCTGTTGCGTTGCCCCACGTCCGAATCGGAATCGCCGCCATGACCCAGCACACGCCTTCCCTGCACGATCTCGAGCAGCACGACGCCTTCATCACGCGCCACATCGGTCCGGACGACCACGAAATCGCGCACATGCTGAAGGCGGTCGGCTGCGACTCGCTGGACGCGCTGGTCGACGCGATCGTGCCCGCCGCGATCCGCCAGAAGAATCCGCTGGCGCTGCCGGCCGCCATCACCGAAACCGAAGCACTCGCGAAGATCCGCGCGATCGCGGACGAGAACGAGGTGTTCAAGTCGTTCATCGGCCAGGGCTATTCGGGCACCCACACGCCGCTGGTGATCCTGCGCAACGTGCTCGAGAACCCGGCCTGGTACACCGCCTACACGCCGTACCAGGCCGAGATTTCGCAGGGCCGCATGGAAGCGCTGATCAACTTCCAGACCATGTGCGCCGACCTGACCGGCATGGAAATCGCCAACGCCTCGCTGCTGGACGAGGCCACCGCCGCGGCCGAAGCGATGACGCTGGCGAAACGCTCGAGCAAGTCGAAGTCGAACGTGTTCTTCGTATCGAAGTACGTGCATCCGCAGACCATCGAGGTGCTGAAGACGCGCGCCGAACCGCTGGGCATCGAACTCGTCATCGACGACGAGGCGAAAGCGGCCGACGCCGATTGCTTCGGCGTGCTGTTGCAATACCCCGACACCTTCGGCACCGTGCGCGACTACAAGGCGCTGTGCGACGCCGCGCACGCCAAGGGCGCGCTGGTCGCGGTCGCCACCGACCTGCTCGCGCTGACGCTGGTCACGCCACCGGGCGAATGGGGTGCCGACATCGTGGTCGGCAACTCGCAGCGCTTCGGCGTACCGTTCGGCTTCGGCGGCCCGCACGCCGCGTTCATGGCCTGCCGCGACGCCTACAAGCGTTCGCTACCAGGCCGCCTGATCGGCGTATCGGTCGACGCGCAGGGCAACAAGGCTTACCGCCTGACCCTGCAGACGCGCGAACAGCACATCCGCCGCGAGAAGGCCACCAGCAACATCTGCACCGCGCAGGTGCTGCTGGCGGTGATGGCCGCGATGTACGCTGTGTACCACGGGCCGGAAGGACTGGCCCGCATCGCGCGCCGTACCCACCGCCTCGCAGCGATCCTCGCCGCTGCCTTGCGCAAGGCCGGCATCGCGGTCGGCGGCGACTTCTTCGACACCCTGCACGTCACCGGCATCGACGCACACACCATCCACGCGATGGCGAACGCCGCGCACGTGAACCTGCGCCACATCGATGCGACATCGCTGGCGATCAGCCTCGACGAAACCACCACCCGTGACGACGTGCACCAGCTTGCCGCGCTGTTCGGCGCGCGCATCGACGATCTCGACGCGCTCGACCGCGACACGCCCGACGCGCTGCCGGCGTCGCTGCAACGCACGTCCGGGTTCCTCACGCATCCGGTGTTCAACAGCTACCGCAGCGAACACGAGATGCTGCGCTACCTGCGCCAGCTCGCCGACAAGGATCTCGCGCTCGACCGCAGCATGATCCCGCTCGGGTCGTGCACCATGAAGTTGAACGCGACCGCCGAGATGATCCCGGTTACCTGGCCCGAGTTCGCCAACATCCATCCGCTGGCGCCGGCCGAGCAGTGGCGCGGCTACAAGGAGCTGATCGACGGCCTGGAAGCGATGCTGATCGCGATCACCGGTTACGACGCGGTCAGCCTGCAGCCCAACGCCGGCGCCCAGGGCGAATACGCGGGCCTGCTGGCGATCCGCGCGTACCACCGCGCCAACGGGCAATCGCAACGCGACGTGTGCCTGATCCCGGAATCCGCGCACGGCACCAACCCGGCGTCCGCTCAGATGTGCGGCATGACCGTGGTCGTGACCAAGTGCGACGCCAACGGCAACGTCGACGTCGAGGACATCCGTGCCAAGGCCGGAAAATACGCCGACCGCCTGGCCGCGATCATGCTGACCTATCCGTCCACGCACGGCGTGTTCGAGGAAGAGATCGCGCAGATCTGCGAGATCGTGCACCAGCACGGCGGACAGGTCTACACCGACGGCGCCAACCTCAATGCGCTGTGCGGCGTGGCGCGGCCCGGCCGCTGGGGTTCGGACGTCTCGCACCTCAACCTGCACAAGACCTTCTGCATCCCGCACGGCGGCGGCGGTCCCGGCGTCGGGCCGTGCGCGGTCAAGTCGCATCTCGCGCCATTTTTACCAGCCGGCTTCCATGCCGGCGAAGAAAAGCCGGCCATCCATGGCACGACTTTCCACAACAGCCGCTCCGCAAGTGAAGCATCGGATGTTCGGGGCGGCGGCATGGTCAGTGCCGCGACGTACGGCAGCGCCTCGATCCTGCCGATCTCGTGGATGTACATCACCCTGATGGGTCGCGAGGGCATCCTCAAGGCCACCCAGGTCGCACTGCTCAACGCCAATTACCTGTCGAAACGTCTGGCGCCGCACTACAAGACGCTTTACACCGGCCGCAACGGGCTGGTGGCGCACGAATGCATCCTCGACATCCGTCCGCTGGAAAAAACCAGCGGTGTCGCCGCCGAGGACATTGCCAAGCGCCTGGTCGATTTCGGTTTCCACGCGCCGACGCTGTCGTTCCCGGTCGCCGGCACGCTGATGGTCGAGCCGACCGAATCCGAATCGCTGCACGAACTCGACCGCTTCATCGACGCGATGATCCAGATCCGCGATGAAATCCGCGCGATCGAGGACGGCCGGCTGGATCGCGAGGACAATCCGCTCAAGCACGCCCCGCACACCGCCAGCGCGGTGTCCGCCAGCGAGTGGACCCATGCCTACCCGCGTGAACTGGCGGCGTATCCGCTGGCTTCGCTGAAACAGGTCAAGTACTGGCCGCCGGTCGCGCGCGTCGACAACGTTTACGGCGACAAGAACGTGTTCTGTACGTGCATCCCGACCAGCGACTTCGCCGACGAGCCGGAAGCGTTCAGCGAACCCAACGTGTCCTGATCACGGCGGACGGCGTCACGCCGGCATCGTCCGCCGATCCAGCGTTGCCAGCGCCGCGGCCAACAGCTCGCCGCAGTCGCCCTCGCACTTGAAGGCAAACAGGTCGTCGGCGCGGGTGCGACCGCGATTGACCGCGACGACAGGTATGCCGTGTTGTGCGGCGGCGCGCACCAGCCGGAAGCTGGACCACACCATCAGCGACGAGCCGACCACCAGCACGCCGTCGGCCGATTGCACCGCGTCGAACGCCGCCGCCGTGGTTTCGCGCGGCACCGATTCGCCGTAGAAGACCACGTCGGGTTTCAGGATGCCGCCGCAGACATCACAGGGCGGCACCTCGAACGCATCAAAATCCGCATCCCGCAAATCAGCGTCGCCATCCGGCGCGATGCTTTCCGCCGCGACGTCCCAGTCCGGATTGGCCGCGCGCAGACGTTGCTGGAACGCATCGCGCGGCGTGCGCGCGTCGCACGCAAGGCAACGCACCACATCCAACCGGCCGTGCAGGTCGATCACGCCAAGGCTGCCCGCACGCTGGTGCAGGCGGTCGACATTCTGGGTGACGACTTGCGCCACGCGCCCGATTTCTTCGAGACGCGCCAATGCCGCGTGCGCCGCGCCCGGCCTCGCCGCCGCGAACATCGGCCAGCCGGCGAGGCTGCGTGCCCAGTAGCGCCGGCGCACCGCATCGCTTTGCACGAAGTCGCGGTATTGCACCGGCGGCGAACGCTTCCAGTTGCCGTCGGCGTCGCGGTAATCGGGGATGCCCGAGCCGGTGCTGACGCCCGCGCCGGTGATCACCGCGAGACTGCGACGATCGGACAACCATGCCGCGAGGCGCTCGGCAACGGCTTCATCAGCAGATTTGCGAGCGACGGCATTCAAACTGGATTCCGCGATATCCGGCATGCCACCACTGTACCGGCCCGGCGATTTCACCGCGCGCGTCAATGCTGCCGGCCCGGCATGCGCGGACGCACCCATACCCACAGTGCGATCACATAGACAAACACCAGCACATACGCGAGTGCGAACACCCACAGCGGCAGCGGCCAGTAGACCAGTCGGTCGATCCAGCCGGCGATCAACGGCTGCACCTGCGCGTGTCCAGACAAATCGCCTTGCCAGATCGTCAGGAAGCACGCGCGCCCGAACAATGCCTGCAGCGCCACCACGGCAAGGCTCGCCAGGTGCGCCAGGCGCCACCAGAATTCGCGTACCCAGCGCCAGCGAAGCCACGCACCGATCGGGATCAGCACGCAACCGGCGACGTTGAACGCGATCACCGCGAGGTGCACGAGCAGGATGGACAAGGCGGCCATGTTCGACGCGTCCGATCGCGAAGCCGTGATGCAGAGAGCCTAAACCACCCGGCCATCACCCAGGGCCAACCCGCGCAGCGGGCGCGATCCGGAACCCGGCGCCTTGTTCGTCCATCTGGATGCCGGCCTGCGCCGGCATGACGGCAAGTTGGTTTGACGCGATACGCATGAGACCCGCACGCACCGGCACGACGGCAGCCTGATCGGAAGCGCGCAACCCGATCACGGGCGGCAGCAACCGCAGTCCACTTACGCCCATCGTGACGAATTCCTCGGCGGAGGTCGGATGGATCGCCACGGTCTTGAGGAAATCGGCATAGGTCGCGCCCATCCGCAGCGCCACCGCGAAGCCCTGCAGCATTTCGTCCAGGCCCGGCCCGATGCCGTGCAGGCCGACCACGCGTTCGTCGTCACCCGCGCACACCAGCTTCATGAAGGTCTTGCCTTCGCGTCCGGCCAGCGACCACGACATCGGCGTGAAGCGCGCACTGCGTACCTTCACGGTATCTCCGTATTGTTCGCGCGCCTCGGCTTCGGACAGGCCGACGCTGCCGATCGGCGGATGCGAAAACACCACGCTCGCGATGTTCGCGTAATCCAGGTGCGCATCGGGCTTGTCGTTGAACAGGCGCTCGGCCAGTTGCCGGCCCGCGGCGATCGCGACCGGCGTCAACTGGCGCTTGCCATTGACGTCGCCCAGCGCGTAGATGCCTTCCACCGAGGTGTTCTCGAATGCATCGGTGACGATCTCGTCGTGCGCGGTTCAGCGCGACATGCCGCCGCGTCCAGCCGCAGCGACTCGACGTTGGGCACGCGGCCGATCGCCGAAACCACCACGTCGTAGGGGCCGTGCGGTGCGTGGTCGCTGCAATCCAGCCACAGCGCATCGCCATCGCGGCGCACGCCCTGCACCGCGCAGCCTTCGTGGTGCGCGATGCCTTCGGCCTGCATCATTTCACCGAGCACGCGGCCGAGGTCGGCATCGAAATGCGACAGCAAGCCCTGCTTGCGGGTGATCAGCTCGACCTTCGATCCCAGCGCGCCCAGCACGCCGGCCAGCTCCACGCCGATATAACCGCCGCCGATGATGCCGACCCGCGCGGGTTGCGCATCCAGCCGGAAGAAACCGTCCGAATCGATCGCCAGCTCCGCGCCCGGCAACGCCAACGGGCGCGGACGCGAACCGGTCGCGATCACGATGTGCGGCGCGCGCCAATCCGCGCCGTCCGCGTGCAGCGTGTGCGCATCGATGAAATGCGCCGGCGCACGCACCACCCGGATGCCAAGATCGGCGAGGCGCTTGTCGTAGGAACCGCGCGCGCGCGCCACGTAGGCTTCGCGGTGCGCGACGAACGCCGGCCAGTCCAGCTTGCCCGGCTGCACGTCGAAGCCGACGGCTCGTGCCATCTGCTGCGACTCGGCCAATTCCGCCGCCAGCCACATCGCCTTCTTGGGCACGCAGCCGCGGTTGACGCAGGTGCCGCCCAGCTCGTGCGGCTCGAACAGGGTTACTTTCGCGCCGTGCCGCGCTGCCCGGATCGCGGTGGCCACGCCCGCCGAGCCGCCGCCGATCACCAACAGATCCGAATCGGTCATGCATTGCCGTTCCTTGTCAGGACTTCGCGCCCGCGCACTGCGGGCGCGGGTGCGTCCGGAAAAACATCCAGCCTAAATGGGAACCGCTGCGCGCGGCTTCAATCCCGGAACAGCGCGTCGACTTCCGCCAGCAATTCGGCGCCAATCCGCCAGTTCGCGGCCCTGGCGTTCTGCGCGACCTGCTCCGGCCGGGTCGCACCCGCGATCACGCTGGCGACTTCGCGGTGCGCCAGCAGCCACGCGAACGCCAGTTCCAGCATCGAGCGGTCGTGGGTCTTGCACCACGCTTCCAGTCTCTCGACGCAGTCCCAGTTGGCGTCGGTCTGGTAGCGTTCGCCCAAGTGCTTCCAGTTGGCGAAACGCGAATCGGAGGGCGCTTCCTTGTTGCGCTGGTATTTTCCGGTCAGCAGGCCGCTGGCCAACGGGAAGTACGGCACAAGGCTCAGGTCGTGCGCGGCCAGCGCCGGCAGCAGTTCCGCGCGTGCATCGCGTTCGACCAGGCTGAACTCGTTCTGCGCACATATGAAACGGTTGAGACCGAAGCTCGCGCGCGATCCAGTCGGCATCCACCATTTGCCAGGCCGCGAGGTTGCAGGCGCCGATGTAGCGCACCTTGCCGGCGTGGATCAAATCGTCCAGCGCACGCAGGGTTTCCTCGATCGGCGTCAGCGGATCGGGCCAGTGCAGGTAGTACACGTCGATCCAGTCGGTCTGCAGCCGTGCCAGGCTCGCTTCCACCGCCTGCACGATGTAGCGGCGCGAGGCGTCGCGGCGCATATCGTCGCGCATCGGCGACGCGAACTTGGTGGCCAGGATCACGTCCTTGCGGCGCTTGCCGAGGACCTTCCCGAGCAGCGTCTCGGAACCGCCGCGCTCGCCGTACACGTCGGCGGTGTCGAAGAAGTTGATGCCGGCCTCCAGTGCCGCATCGACCACCGCGCGGGTGCCCGCCTCGTCCAGCCGACCGCCGAAGTTGTTGCAGCCCAGCCCCACTTCCGAAACCTGCAGGCCCGAAGGCCCCAATGCACGCGTCTTCATGCGTTCCACTCCGAATGCTTGTGCCGAATGCCGCCAGCCTAGTCCGCCCGGGTCGTACGCGGCGTGAAGACCGGGCAGACGCCCCGGGCATCGGCGCCCCGCTACCCGCGTTTCGCGCCGCCGATCCGCGCGTTCGTCGCATGCCCCTTCCCTCGCAGCGGCAGGCGGCTATGCTCCGGCCCATCGCATCGGGAGCACGCACATGTTCAAGGGCACCTTCTTCGTGTTGCGCATCGCCATCGCCTGGACGCTGCTGTTCATCGCGCTGCTGATCATCGTGCTCAACGTGTCCGACGGCGGCGACCGCGCCGGGCCGTTCCTGCTGCTGGCCTTCATCCTCGGCACGCTGGTGGTCGCCGGCGCGGTCTCGCACGTGCGCCGGGTGCGCCTGATCGCCGGACGCGTCGACGAAAACACGCTGCGCAGCCGCCAGCGGCGCCAGATCGAGATCCCGTTCGAGGCCGGCGAGGCCTTCGACATGCTCGACGCCGCGGTGCGCGAAATCCCGCGCAGCCAGGAAATCGAAAGCGCGCGCGACAGCCTGCAACTGCGCGCCAAGGTCGAACGCCCGCACGTGTACGGCCGCAGCCGCCTGGCGCGCCTCAATCCGGCCAACTTGTTCGGCAACCTGCGCAACCAGGTGACCGCCACCGTGACGCCCGGCGACGGCACCGGCAGCGTCACCCTGATCTGCGAACCGGAAGCCGGCGCCTGGTCCGACTGGTTCCGGGTCGACGATGGCACCAACTTCGAGAACGCCGAGGCGATCACCCGCGCGATCACGCGCCGCATCGCCGAACGGCGTCGCAACGAGCAACGCGCCGCCGAGCAGACCGCGACGGAAAAGGAACTGTCGGTCGCGCGCCTGAACCTGCTGCACGCGCAGATCGAACCGCACTTCCTGTACAACACGCTGGCCAACGCGCAGGTGCTGACGCGCAGCGAACCGCAACAGGCCGACCGCATGCTCGGGCATTTGATCCAGTACCTGCGGCATTCCCTGCCCAGCACCGGCGAGGCGATGTCCACGCTCGGCGACGAACTGGAACGCACCCGCGCCTACCTCGAGATCCTGCGCATCCGCATGGGACCGCGGCTGGCGCTGGAAGTGGACGTGCCGGATGCACTGCGCGCGATCCAGATGCCGTCGATGATGCTGCAGACGCTGGTCGAGAACGCGATCAAGCACGGCCTGGAACCCAAGCCCGGCGGCGGCACCGTGTGGCTGCTGGCGCGCCGCGACGACGACCGCGTCGCGATCACCGTCGCCGACGACGGACTCGGCTTCGGCGTGGCCGGCGGCGGCACCGGCATCGGCCTCAAGAACGTGCGCGAACGCCTGCGCCTGATCTACGGCGAGCGCGCCACGTTGTCGGTGGTCGCCAACGCGCCGGAAGGCGTGGCCGCCACCATCACCGTGCCCGCGGTCGCGGCCGCCAAGACCGTCGAACCCGAGGCGGTGACGCCATGATCAAGGCCGTGATCGCCGAAGACGAAGCCCTGCTGCGGCGCGAGCTCAACCGCGAACTCGACTCCGCGTGGCCGGAACTGGAGATGGTGATCGAGTGCGAGGACGGCGCCGCCGCGATCGAGGCGATCGCCGAGCACCGCCCCGACGCCGCCTTCCTCGACATCCGCATGCCCGGCCTCAGCGGCCTCGATGTCGCCGCGGCCGCCGCCGAAAGCAGCCCGGAAACCCAGGTGGTGTTCACCACCGCCTACGACCAGTATGCGATCGCCGCATTCGAGCGCGGCGCGATCGACTACCTGCTGAAACCGATCCAGCCGGAACGCCTCGCCGCCGCGGTGCAACGCATCAAGGCGCGCGCGCCGCAAAGCCATCCCGACGCCGCCGCGCTGGCCGAGCTGGTGCGCGAACTGGCGCGCGAACGCAACGGCCACGGCGCCCCGCCGCTGACCTGGATCACCGCCAGCAGCGGCCGCGAAACGCGCCTGATGATGGTCGACGACGTCTTGTATTTCCGCGCCGACAACAAATACACCATCGCGGTCACCGCCGAAGGCGAAGCCGTCCTGCGCAAGCCGTTGCGCGAACTGATGGCCGCGCTCGACCCGCAGGCGTTCCGCCAGATCCACCGCTCCACCATCGTCAACCTCAAGGCGGTCGCCTCGATCGTGCGCGACGACAGCGGCCGCGGCAGCCTGCGCCTGAAAGGCCGCGACGAAACGCTGGCCGTGAGCGCCCCGTTCATGGCGCTGTTCAAGGCCCTGTGACGCGCACCCCGTTGCAAGGAGACCCGCAATGACCAAGCTCGCCGCATTGTTCTGGTTCGCCCTGTCGCTGGCCGGTTGCAACCCGCACGGCCAGACCACCATCGTGCAATCCAGCGTCGACGGCCGCGCCACCCTGCACAGCGAAGTCAACGTCGCGCAGGGCGTCGCCACCTTCCGCTGCATCGCAAGCTCCAGCGGCGTGTGCCACTACGCCATCTACGCCGACGACTGCCACGCTGCCGCGTGCACCGGCAAACCCGTGCATGCATTCGGCCTGCCGGTCGGCCAACGCCTGGTCGACACCAACCAGCCGACAGGCTTCACGCCGTGCGTGGGCGTCAGTGCGGAAGCCGCCACGGCCGCATGCACCGGCGACAAACTCGCGACGAACACCAACGCTGCGTCGGCGCATCCCTGAACCAACTCGTCGTCCCGGCACAGGCTTTCGTCCTTGCCGCCATTTCGGGCGCCCCGCGACTGCAACCCTTGTCGTCATTACTTGGCGAACTGCGATTGCAAACCTTGTCGTCATTCCTGGCGACCTGCGATTGCAAACCTTGCCGCCATTCCGGGCGACCCGCGATCGCAAACCTTGTCGTCATTCCGGGGCGCTCCGCAGGAGCGAACCCGGAATCCATCTTCAGACGAGGCCCGACGTTAAACGAACCGCAAAAAATGGATTCCGGGTTCCGCTCCCGATGAAGCCGTGACCGGCCCCGGAATGACGGGCGTGTGGGGTATCTGGTTCTTGCCGTCGTCCGGCGCGCAACGCCGTCATTTCTTTTTGCGCAGGCCGGACTGCGGAGGCTGAACCGCAAAAGCTGGCCGCTGGCAGGTCGCAACGAACCTCGCTAGTATAACGTTCGTTATAACTTCATCCGCGGGTCCGCCATGAAACTGAAAATCACCGCCATCGGCAATTCCGCCGGCGTGATCCTGCCCAGGGAACTGCTGGCGCGCCTGCGCGTGGAGAAAGGCGACGAACTCTACGCTCTGGAAACACCCGACGGCATCAAGCTCACCAGCTACGACCCCACCCTCGCCAAGCAAATGGAAGTGGCGGAGAAGGTGATGCGCAAGCGCCGCAGCCTCCTGCGCAAACTCGCGCAATGACCGACCCGCTGATCGTCTGGATCGAAAAGCCGTTCGTGCTGGCGATGCACGAACGACAGCTCGCCGAACACGGCGGTGGCACCGGCGTGCGCGATGAAAAACTGCTCGAGTCGGCGCTCGCGCGTCCGCAACAACTGTTCGCTTATGGCGATCCGCCGCCGGACCTGGCCGACCTCGCGGCGAGCCTTGCCTATGGCCTTGCCCGCAATCATCCGTTCGTGGACGGCAACAAGCGCACGGCCGCGGTCGCCTGTGAAACCTTCATCATGCTCAACGACGGCGAACTGGAAGCCGACAACGTCGAGTTGTACCCGATCTACATCGCGCTCGCCGAAGGCACGCTCAAGCAAAAGCCCTTCGCCAACTGGCTGCGCCAACACATCAGGATGAAACCCGGCAAGCGCGTGCAGGAGCCGCGCACCAGGCAATACCGCGCGCGCAAGTAAGGCCTCGCAATCATCCCGGCACGAAGGCCAGCGCCGGACTGTGGAGGCAAAGCCTGTCGATTCCCGCCATCCACGCTCGTCGCAGTCAGGCAAGCGCCCGCGACACGGCGTACATTCGGCGCACTGCCGCCGCCACCTGCGAGAGGATCGAGACATGTCCCAATCCAACGCATCCAGCAACATCGCCGTCTGCCTGTGGTTCGACGGTGAGGCCGAGCAAGCCGCCAACTTCTACGCCGCCACCTTCCCGGATTCGCACGTCGATGCCGTGCACCGCGCGCCGGGCGACTACCCGGCCGGCAAGCAGGGCAACGTGCTGACGGTGGAGTTCACCGTGCTGGGCATGCCATTCCTCGGCCTGAACGGCGGCCCGCAGTTCAAGTTCAACGAATCGGTGTCGTTCCAGGTTTACACCCACGACCAGGCCGAGACCGACCGCTACTGGAACGCGATCACCGGCAACGGCGGCAGCGAAAGCGCGTGCGGCTGGTGCAAGGACAAGTGGGGACTGTCGTGGCAGATCACCCCGCGCGCCCTGATGGACGCGTTCACGGACCCCGATCGCGCCGCCTCCAAACGCGCCTTCGACGCGATGATGACGATGACCAGGATCGACATCGCCGCCATCGAAGCGGCAAGACGCGGCTGAGCCAACACTTCGTTTGTCGTCATCCTGTAATGCGTAGGTTGGGCTGAGCGTTTTTTGCGAAGCCCAACAATGGCCCACGCATGTGGGGCTTCGCACGGATAAAGCCCGCGCTCAATCCAACCTACAAACCCTGGATTGCGGCCTTCGCAGCCATGACAAAGTAAAAACTCGTCGCCCGGCGCGCAGCGCCGTCTTGTCTTTTGCGCAAGCCGGGATGGCGCTTATCCCGCCACCACCCGATCCAGCGCCTTGCGGTCCCAGTGCGCCAATTCCGCCGCTTGCGCGTAGGTGCTGTCGATGAACGCGCGGATCATCGCATCCGGATCGTCGGCCTGGCGCACCGCCTCGTACGGCAGGATGAATTCGTTGAGTTCGCGGTGGTAGTACGCGGCATCCGGTTGCACGCGCGCTTGCTTCAGGCCGGCCGGTTCCGGCGCGGCGTAGGCGTAGAACGCCGGTTCCAGCACCGGCCCGCTGCCGGGCCAGAAGCCGTGGCTGATCACCTCGTGCGAATACGCGTCGCGCTGGAACGCCGGCCCGTCGCGCGGCGGCGCGCGCCGGCCGGAGAAGCGCGTCACCGCCAGGTCGAAACTGCCCCAGAAGAAATTCACCGGGCTGCACTTGCCCACGAACGCGCATTGCGAGGCGGTGAACACGCGATCCACCTGCACCAGGATGCGCCGCAGTCGATCCACGTATTCGCGATCGTAAGCTGTGGTGCTGCGTGTCGCGATCCAGCCGGATCGGTTCCGGCAATTCCGTCGACAGCGGGCGGATCTTCACCGGCAGGCGCATCGCCTGCAGCGTCGCCATCAACTCGCGATGGAAATCCGCGACGCTGCGCGGTTCGAGCGGCAACGAGCGCGTCTCGCCATCCGATGCGCGGATCAGCAAGCGGTGGTCCAGAAAATCGAACTGGATGGTGAAACTGCGCTCGCCATGCGGCAGCGGCCGCGTGGTCAGGCCGCGCGGCGTGACCCGCAGCGCCACCGCCCAGCAATGGTTGAGCGGCGGTGCCTGCGCCAGCGCGATCTTGCCCACCACCTGCGACCACAGATGCAACGTGGCGTAGGTGTCCTTCCACGCGTCGTACGGCAACGCGGGCCAGCAAGCATCGTCGTCCGTTCTCATGGCACCGATGTCCGCGAAACGTCAGCGGATCATAGCGCCGCTTTGCTTGTCATCCCGACGCAAGCCCGGCACCCAGGCCCTCCGCCACCGTCTCGCCGCCTGAGATGCGCCGGCCCTAGCCTGCACCGCAACCCGCATCGCGGGCACTCGATACGGAAGCCCAAGGGGGCGGCATGAACACCTACCAGAAGAATCGCGAACCTTACGAACACGGGCAACTGATGCAGACCTGCTCGGCGTGCAACTGGTGGCAATACGGCCACGGCCTCGAACTGATGCACTGCCCGCGTTGCGGCGCGCCCGTCCACGGGCACGTCGCCCTGCTGTTCGGCGGCAGCGCGGTCGCCTTCGACGGCAGCCACTTCATCTTCCACGACCGCCAGAGCGGGCATGCCGTCAGCATCGACCAGGCCGACTATCCCGACGCCATCACCTTCATGCTGCGCCACGCGATCCAGGGCCCGCTGCCCGGCACGCTCGGCAACATGCGCCCGATCACGTCCGGCATGGGCAACTACCCGAAGGAACATCGCTACCTCGCCGGCGCGGGGATGCACATGCTGAATCGTTGAGTCCGGGGACGGCCGGCGTCAAGCCATGCGTCAGCAATCGGTACAGACGAACGGCGATATTGGCAACCAGCCTCGAGGCGCCTATGCTTCGAAGCAATGTTTACTGAGCCAACTGCTGAGAATATGAATAAGGAGATCCAAGAACTGCAAGATTCGCTACGAGCTTTCGCCAAAGAGCGAAATTGGGAACAGTTCCACTCCCCCAAGAATCTGGCGACCGCTCTTTCTGTAGAAGCATCCGAACTACTCGAACACTTTCAGTGGCTCACGGATAAGCAAAGCCGTGACTTGCCGATCGACAAGCGCACAGACGTCGCGGAAGAGATGGCGGACGTTCTGCTTTACCTGTTGCAATTAACGGACAAGCTACAAATTGACATCATGGATGCCGCCCGCAACAAGCTTAAAGCTAATGCCAAGAAGTACCCCGTTGAACGCTCGCGGGGCAACAGCAAGAAATATTCTGAGCTTTGACGCCAAGGCAAAGGGGGCGGCGCCGTGATTGTTTATCAGGCGACCAAACGTGGATTCCTCAGGGACTGCGACAATCGTGAAATTGAGGAAATCATCGCCTCCAAGTACGTCCAGCATGTAGGACGCTACGCTCATGAGGCCGAGGTGCGCTCCTGGAAAGCATCTTTGACCGAAATGGCCAGAGTGCTTCGTGATCCAGGCATTCTGGACAACGTCGGTGTCGGCGTCGAGTTCGGCATACCACAGACTGCCAAGCGCATCGACTTCATCTTGTCCGGCACATCGAAAGATGAGCACCCAAATCTGATCATTGTCGAACTCAAGCAATGGTCTGAGGCGAGGCTCTGTGTACAAGATGGCATCATCGCTGCTCGTCGCGGCGGTTCAGCGGAGCGGGAAGGCACTCATCCCTGCTATCAGGCCTGGTCGTATGCAGCCCTGCTTGAGGGCTTCAATGAAACCGTATACGCGAGGCGCGTGGCGTTAAGCCCGTGCGCGTACTTGCACAACTACATCCGCGATGGCGTCATAGATCATGAGCACTATCGCGATTACATCGAGAAAGCGCCCTTGTTCCTCAAAGGCGAGTCGGAACTCGAGCGACTTCGCGACTTTATCAAGCATCACATCCGCAGTGGTGACGATGCGCAACTCATCTTCGATATCGAGAATGGGCGGATACGTCCTTCCAAGGCATTGGTCGACAGCCTCGTAGGTATGCTCAAAGGCAATCGCGAGTTCGTACTCGTGGATGACCAGAAGGTTGCTTTTGAAAGTGCCGTCGGACTGGCAGCCAAGGGCTCCGACGCGAGCAAGCAGGTAGCGATCATCAAAGGCGGCCCTGGTACCGGCAAATCCGTCATTGCAGTCAATTTGCTGGTAAAGCTCTCCAAGATGGGCTTGGTCACCAAGTACGTTTCGAAGAATGCCGCCCCCCGCGAAGTGTATCGCTCGAGGCTAACCGGCACTCTCCGCAAAACGGCGATAAGCAACCTATTCTCGGGGTCAGGAGCGTTTACAGAAACAAGTGCAAATGCGTTTGATGCGCTTGTCATCGACGAAGCTCACCGGCTCAACGAGAAATCGGGGCTATACGGAAACCTTGGCGAGAATCAGGTCAAGGAGCTCATCCACAGTAGCAAAGTCTCCATCTTCTTCGTCGACGACGACCAGATCGTGACACTCTCCGATATTGGCCATAGTGGCGAACTTGAAAAATGGGCCATGGCCGCCGGCGCCGAAATTACGCGGCTCGAACTCGCTTCTCAGTTCCGATGTGGCGGCTCAGACGCCTATGTGGCATGGCTTGACAACACGCTAGGCCTGAGAGAATCGGCCAATACATTGTTGGAGCGTGAAGAATTCGACTTCCGCATCGTTGATTCGCCAAAGGAACTCCACGAACTAATCGCAAAACGAAACGCCGTCAATAACAAATCCCGGGTCGTCGCGGGCTACTGTTGGGACTGGGCAAGCAAGAGGGACCCGGATCGCTACGACATCGTGATCCCGGAACACGACTACGCCAAACGGTGGAATCTCAGCAAGGACGGAAGTCTTTGGATAGTCTCGGAAGCATCCATCAACGAAGTCGGATGCATCCACACCTGCCAAGGGTTGGAGTTGGACTACGTAGGCGTCATCATCGGTAAGGATCTCATCGCACGCAAAGAAAAGCTTGAAACTGTCCCTGAGGCACGATCGCGCATGGACCGTTCTATCAGGGGATGGAAAACCATGATGAAACGGTCGCCAGAAGAGACGATTCAACGTGTCGATCGAATCATCCGAAACACCTACAAGACTCTAATGACCAGAGGCATGAAGGGTTGCTACGTTTACTTCTGTGACCCGGACGCCGCTGACTACTTCAAAGCACGCCTTGCGCCTGTTAACCGAAGTTAGCGATTCCCGGCTCTCGAAGTACTAACCCAACTCATGCCCTCTGAACGTCACTCGATCATGCCTGCAAAAAAGCGGCGCTACGCGCCGGATGACCGGACGGAGCAAAGAGCTGGATGCCGGTTTTCGCAGGGGTGACGAGCGAAAGCGGCTCGCGCAAATGAAAAGACGGCGCTGCGCGCCGGATGATGCTCCAGCGGGCCTGTGGAGCCAACAGATTGGATGACGCATCACTCCAAGATCGACCGGACCGCATCGAGTGCTTCTTCGAGCAATGCAGGGGGCGCCTTTTCGACGCGCTTGAAAGTGCGCGCACGTGCGTCGATGGTGCGGGTCTGGTCACACAGCACCACGCCCTGCGTTTTCGTGCCGCTGCCCATCAGCGTGACGCTGAAACCGGTTTCGCGCGACGCGATGCCACCTTGCGTGATCGGCGCGACCAGCAGCAGGCCGGATGCCTTGTTGAAGGCATCCGCGGACAGGACCAGTACCGGGCGGGTGCCGCGGATTTCGTGCCCTTTCGTCGGATCGAGGCTGAGCTCGAGAATGTCGCCACGCGCGGGAATGCCGCGGCTCACAGCAGTTCGCGTCCGACCGGACGATCATCAAGCGATGCCTGGTCGCGATGCCACTCGGCCGGAGACTTGGGACTCGCGGCCAGTCGGTTCGCGAGCGTGCGGCGTGCCGGCGTTACCGACAGTGTGCGGTCCTGCAGCATCAACTCCACGACCGAACCCGCGTCCACGGCCATGGTTTTGGCGATGGCTTTGGGAATCGAGAGGATGATGGACCCCCCTGATTGGCGCAGCGTCGCGGTGGCGCTCATGGCGATACCTCGGGGAATGTTTTACTTACGTAAAATATTAGCACCTGACCCGTTGCATCGCAAGGAAGCCGTTTCGGACCTTGCGGCTGAAGCGGGAACTGCGGCCAGCCCTGCGCCGGGGCGGGTACGAATGCACCAAGCTCGGCCATGGAGCTCCTGGCCATGGATGGCAGACCTGGCCGGGATGACGAGATGTAGCAAGCGCTTGATGACGGCCACGGAGCCTTTGGCCACGGATTGGCAGCTCGTGGCTGGCATGACCGGATGGAGCAAAGAGCTGGATGCCGGCCTACGCCGGCATGACGAGCAAGAGCAAAGGCGCTGGGTCCCGGCTTTCGCCGGGATGACGGGCAAGAATCGGCTTTCACCGGTATTTCGGAGCGGCGGGATTCGCTGCACTGCTCCCGCCCTACGTGGTTGCGCCGGGATGACGGGCTGGAGCAAAGAGCTGGATGCCGGCCTGCGCTGGCGTGACGAGCAAGAGCAAAGGCGCTGGGTCCCGGCTTTCGCCGGGATGACGGGCTAGGCAAACGGATCGCGCAGGACGATGTTGGCGTCGCGGTCGGGGCCGGTGGAGACGATCGCCAGCGGGCATTCGGCGAGTTCTTCCAGCGCGCGCAGGTAGGCGCGCGCGGCGGCGGGCAGCTTGCTCCACTCGGTCACGCCGTGGGTGGATTCTTCCCAGCCCGGGAATTCCAGGTACACCGGCGTGCATTCCTTCCAGCCCTCGGCGTCCAGCGGCGCGTATTCGGTGCGCTTGCCGCGGTATTCGTAGGCGATGCACACCTTGAGTTTTTCCATGCCGTCGAGCACGTCGAGCTTGGTGATGCACAGGCCGCTGATGCCGTTGATCAGCACCGCGCGCTTGAGCGCGACGATGTCCATCCAGCCGCAGCGGCGCGGACGGCCGGTGCTGGCACCGAATTCGTCGCCGCGCTTGCGGATGTGTTCGCCGATGGCGTCGTCGAGTTCGGTCGGGAACGGGCCGCCGCCGACGCGGGTGGCGTAGGCCTTGGCGATGCCCAGCACGTAGTCGATGTAGTCGGCGCCGACGCCGGCACCGGCCAGCGCGCCGCCGGTGGTGGTGTTCGATGAAGTGACATACGGATAGGTGCCGTGGTCGATGTCGAGCAGCGCGCCCTGCGCGCCTTCGAACAGCACGCGTTCGCCCTGGCGGCGCAGGTCGTGCAGGATGCCGGCGACGTCGGATTTCATCGGCTCGACGTATTCGCCGAAGGCGACGGCTTCGTCCAGCGTCTTCTGGAAGTCGACGGCCTCGGCGTTGAGGTATTTCGTCAGCACGAAGTTGTGGTAGTCCATCACCTCGCGCAGCTTTTCCGCGAGCTCGTCGGGGTAGCTGAGGTCGGCGACGCGCACGCCGCGGCGCGCGACCTTGTCTTCGTAGGCCGGGCCGATGCCGCGCCCGGTGGTGCCGATGGCGCCGGCGCCGGCGGCCTTCTCGCGCGCCTGGTCCAGCGCGATGTGGTACGGCATGATCAGCGGCGTGGCCGGGGAAATCTTGAGGCGCGAACGCACTTCGACGCCGCTGTCCTCCAGCTCGCCGATTTCCTTCTTGAGCGCCGCCGGCGACAGCACCACGCCGTTGCCGATCAGGCACAGCGCGCCTTCGCGCAGGATGCCGGACGGGATCAGGTGCAGCACCGTCTTCTTGCCCTTGATCACCAGCGTGTGGCCGGCGTTGTGGCCGCCCTGGAAACGCACCACTGCGCCGATATCCTGCGTCAGCAGGTCGACGATCTTGCCCTTGCCTTCGTCGCCCCATTGCGCGCCAAGAATTACGACTGACTGTCCCATGATGTTCTCGCTTCGATCATTCGATTGGTGGTGGGGCGACGATCGGTGACTACGCTCGATCGTCCTGATCTCGCCAAGTCACCCGGCCCTCGGCTCCTGCCTCGGGCGCTCACGCCTGCGCGGACTGCCCCCGGCAGTCCGCCAACGCAGTCGCTCGCCCCCATTGCGCGCCAAGAATTACGACTGACTGTCCCATGATGTTCTCGCTTCGATCATTCGATTGGTGGTGGGGCGACGATCGGTGACCAGACTCAGTGCTTCTTGGGCGTGGTGTTGTTGGTCGACACGCCGGCATCGATGGCCTGCATGAACGGCGAGCCCTTGTCGAGCACCACCACGGCACCGCCGCCGCTGAAGCTCTTGCGCCACGTGTACAGGCTGCTCCAGTAATTGAAGAATTGCGGGTCCTTGGCGGACGCGGTTGCATAGACCTTGGCCGCCTGCGCGTCGCCCTGGCCGCGGATCGCCGCTGCTGCCTGGTCGGCGGCCGCGAGCACCTGTTCGTCGTCGGCGTCGCCCTGCGCGCGGATCGCGGCCGCCGCGGCGTCGCCATCGGAGCGCACGCTGCCGGCCGCCGCCTGCGCTTCGGCCGTCATGCGCTTGTAGACGGATGCCAGCGCATCCTCGGGCGGCAGTACCCGGCCGACCGCGACGTCCAGCACGTCGATGCCGAACTTCTTGCGAATGGTTTCGCCGACGGCGCTGCGGACCTGGTCGCCGATGCCGTGATCGGTCGCGACCAGCAGGCGGGACAGGTCCTGGCCGGCGACCTGCTTGCGCAGCGCGTCGCGCACCATCGGTTCCATCTGTTGCGTGGCCTGCAGTTCGTCGCCCGAGGTCGCCTTGAAATACGTGGCGGGATCGGCGATCTGCCAAAGCACGTGGAAACCGACCCGCACCGACTGGCCGTCACGGGTCTTGCAGTCGCCCGGCTCGGCCTGCGAGATGATCTCGCGGGCGTCGTACACGCTGACGTCCTGCACGAACGGCAGCTTGAAATGCAACCCGGGGCCGATGCCGGTGGCTTCGATCTCGCCGAAGCGCGACAGCGTCGCCGCGTGGCCCGCGCCCACGACATAGATGCCGTTGGCGCCGAGCAGCGCGAGCAGGATGATCACGACGGGAATGGCGTATTTCATCAGTCCATTCCCTGTTCGTCGGGACCGGAAGTGACCGGGAAGTCCACCGAGGTCGAGGACGCCGGCGCGGCGCTGGACGCGGCGGGCGCGCTGCTGCTTGCCGCGGCGGGTGCGGCGGTGTGCTGGACCGGGAACTGCACGACCACGTTGCCGGAGCCGGTGTTCACGACCACGTGGTTCTGGACCAGGACGTCGTGCATCGCATCCAGCCATAGGCTGTGTTTGGTCACCTGCGGGGCGGCCTGGTACTGCGGCAGGATCTGGCCGAAGCGCGCGACCGCCGCCTTGGCGTCGGCCACCACCTGGCGCCGGTAAGCCTCGGCATCGGTCTTGATCGATTCCGCCTGGTGCGTGGCCTGGATCTTGCCGCGCGCGACATCCGCCTCGGCGGCCGCCTTCGCGGTCTTGGCGTTGTCGTGCGCCTTGGCGATCGCGTCGAAAGCCTGCTTGACATCCGACGGCACGCCGACGCTCTGCACGTCGACGCCGGTGACCGCGACACCGATCTTGCCTTGCGCGTCGGCCAGCGACGCCTGCAACCGCGACTGGATCGCGCCGGCCAGCTTGTCGGTGTCGACTTGTCCCGACGTGCACGCAAGATCGAGACCGGCGACCAGGCACTGCAACGTGTTCGCGCCGACCGCGGCACGCGCGGCGGAGGTGGCCGCATCGCGCACGATTTCCTCGGCATCGCGGCTGCCGTACAGGAATGCACGCGCATCGGTGATCTTGTAATGCACCGCGTAATCGACCAGCACCAGCTGGCCGTCCGACGTCAGCAGGCGGGCCTGGTCGCCGACGCTGCGCACATGCCCGACATCGAGTTTGCGGACCCGGTCGATCGGCGACGGGAAGCGCAGGTGCAGGCCCGGCTGCAGGATCCGGTCGAAGCGGCCGAACTGCACGAGCACGCCGACTTGCTGCGCGCCGATCGAGGTCCAGCCGCCGATCGCGAACCACAGCACGATCGCCAGCACCACCAGCGCCAGCGCACCGGTCGGCCCGCGCCCGAACGGCCCGAGCCGGCGCCGCAGCCGCCGCAACCAGGCCTCGAGATCGGGACCGCCGCCCTGCCCGTCGTGCCCGGAACCCCACGGCTCCCGGCCGCGGGGCTCGCGCGGTTTGTCACCGGGCTCCTTCCAGGGCATCGCTTGCAACCTCGGACTTCATGGATCGGTACGCCGAAAGCGGCGCAAACGGCATATGTTATCAGAGCGTCCGGATGCTTCTTCGGGGTTGGTTCCAAGCGGCCGTTGCGGAAAGTCGGGGACGGAGCTCTTGGCCAGGGATGGCAGCTGTAAGGCCCGTGGTGGTGTGTGCCGAGCGGCAGCATCCAAATCGCTCAAACGCACCACGAAGCAGCGACCAGGCACGATCGCACAACTCAAGCCACATCCAGCCAATCGCGCATGATGCGCCCGTCGTCGCCGCGCGCATCGCCGGTCAGCGGCAGCAGCAACTCGCGCGGCGCGTCGATGTCCAGCCGCCAGCCTTCCTCGTCGTAGCGTTCGGCCTTGACCGCGCCCAGTTCGATCAGGCGTGCGCGCAGGCGCCCGGCGCGCGGCGGCAGGCGCAGTTCCGCGTGCACGCGGGTACCGGCCAGGCGTTCGCCGATGGCCTGGCGCAGCAGGTCGAGGCCCGCGCCGGTCGCCGCCGACAACCACACCGCGGTCGGCAGCCCCGCGGCATCCCGGTCGATACGCGGGGGCGTGTCCAGCAAATCGATCTTGTTGAAAACCATCAGTTGCGGCACGTCGCCCGCGCCGATTTCATCCAGCACGCCGTTGACCACGCCGACCAGCACGTCGCGCTCGGGGTCGGCGGCGTCGGTGACGTGCAGCAGCAGGTCGGCGTCACGCGCTTCGGACAGCGTGGCGCGGAACGCGGCCACCAGGTCATGCGGCAATTCGCGGATGAAGCCGACGGTGTCGGCCAGCACCGCCGGGCCGGAATCGAGGTCTTCCAGCCGCCGCACGGTGGGATCCAGCGTCGCGAACAACTGGTCGGCGGTGTACACCGCGCCATGCGTGACGGTGTTGAACAACGTGGACTTGCCGGCGTTGGTGTAGCCGACCAGCGCGACCCGCGGCAGCGTGTTGCGCAGGCGCGCGCGGCGCTGCTGGTCGCGCTGCACGCCGACCTTGTCGAGCCGCTTCTGCAATTGTTCGACGCGCTTCTGCAGCAGGCGGCGGTCGGTTTCCAGCTGGGTTTCGCCGGGACCGCGCAGGCCGATCGAACCACCACGCTGGCGCTCCAGGTGGGTCCAGCCGCGCACCAGCCGCGTCGCCATGTGCTTGAGTTGCGCCAGCTCGACTTCCAGCTTGCCCTCGTGCGATTGCGCGCGCTGCGCGAAGATATCCAGGATCAGCGCGGCGCGATCGATCACGCGCGCGGAGAAATGCTTTTCCAGGTTGCGTTCCTGCACCGGCGTCAGCGCATGGTCGACCAGCACCAGGTCGGCGCCGAGCGCGCGCACCATGGCCTGCACCTCGTCGGCCTTGCCGGTGCCGATGTAGAACTTCGGGTTGGGCGGATCCACGCGCGCGTGCAGCGTGCCGAGGATTTCGGCGCCGGCGGATTTGGCGAGCTCGGCGAATTCCTGCGCACGCCGCGTGTTGCCGCCGCCGGTGTACGGCAATATCAGCAGCGCACGCTCGCCCTTCTTTTTGCGCTCGAACAGGGGGATCAAGTCCTCCGCCGGCGACTCGGCGGCCTCGGCGGGTTTGTCGTCGTCCCCGCCGCCGACCTTCACCGCGCGGCTCGGCACCACGGTCGAGATGGCGTGCTTGTAGACCATCTGGCTGACCTGGTTGCGCAACAGCACCACGAACTGGTCGAACGATTCGACGACGCCCTGCAACTTGATGCCGTTGACGAGATAGATCGCGACCGGCACGCGTTCACGCCGCAAGGCATTCAAAAACGGATCCTGCAACGATTGGCTTTTGGACATTTTTATGGCCTTCCGATCCGGGTTTCCCGCGCGGAATCATCGCGGAGGCAAATGGTAACGCAGAATCACCCGATTTTGGCCGTTTCAACCGGTTTTCACGGGCAGGAATTGCGCGATCGCGGCGCCGGCCGATTCAAGGCAACCGGCGCGTTCCGGATCCAATGCGCGGGCATCCAGTTCGCCGCGCAGCCACGTGGTCTGGCGCTTGGCCAGCTGGCGCGTGGCGTGGATCGCGCGCATGCGGAATTCGTCCAGCGAACAGGCGCCGCCAAGATATTCCCAGGCCTGCCGATAACCGACCGCGCGGATTGCCGGCAAATCGGCATGCAAATCACCGCGCGCGTGCAGGCGTTTCACTTCGTCGAGAAAACCGGCGGCGAGCATCGCATCGAAACGCCGCGCGATGCGTTCGCGCAATACGCCGCGATCGGGTGGAATCAACGCCAGTTTCAGGACCCGAAAAGGCAGTCGATTCCCGGCCCGCGATCCCGCGTGCAATGCAGTGGGCGTGCTGCCGGACAATTCGATGACTTCCAGCGCACGCTGGATGCGTTGTGCATCGGCGGGACGGATGCGGGCGGCGGCCTGCGGATCACGCGCGGCCAGTCGCGCGTGCAATGCCGGCCAGCCGTCGCGTTCGGCCTCGGCACGCAGGCGCTCGCGCACCTCGGCGTCGGCCGACGGCATCGCCGACAACCCCTGTTGCAGCGCGCGAAAGTACAAGCCGGTGCCGCCGACCAGCAGCGGCACGTGGCCGCGCGCGGTGGCCGCCTGCATCGCGACCAGCGCGTCGTCGCGAAATTGCGCCGCCGAGTAGGGTTCGGACGGATCGCTGATATCTATCAGCGCGTGCGGGTAACGCTGCAGGGTTTGCGCATCCGGCTTGGCCGCGCCGATGTCGAGTCCGCGATACACCAGCGCCGAATCGACGCTGACCAGTTCGACCGGGAAACGGTCGGCCAGCGCGCACGCCAGCGCGGTCTTGCCGGTCGCGGTCGGCCCCATCAGGAAAATCGCGGGCGGACGGCGGTCGCTGGCGCTGGTCGGGTGCGGCATGCGCGGGATTGTACGGGCGGCGCGCGGCGGCGCCGGCGGGAGCAGGCCTATAATGCGGGGATTCACCACGCAGCAAGGCCGATCGACATGCCGAACATGATGAGGGCGCTGGTCAAGCGCGACGCCGCCAAGGGCATCTGGATGGCAGAAGTGGAGGTTCCGGAATACGGCCACAACGACGTGCTTATCGAGGTCGAGAAAACCGCCATCTGCGGCACCGACCTGCACATCTACAACTGGGACGAATGGGCCCAGCGCACCATCAAGCCGGGGCTGGTGATCGGCCACGAATTCGTCGGCAAGATCGTCGCGGTCGGCGACGAAGTGCGCGGTTACCGCGTCGGCCAGCGCGTGTCGGCCGAGGGCCACATCGTGTGCGGCATGTGCCGCAACTGTCGTGCCGGGCGCCCGCACCTGTGTCCCAACACCATCGGCATCGGCGTGAACCGCAACGGCGCCTTCGCGCAGTACATCGCGATGCCCGCCACCAACCTGTGGCCGGTGCCCGACCCGATTCCCTCGTCGCTGGCGGCGTTTTTCGATCCCTACGGCAACGCCGCGCACTGCGCGCTGGAATACGACCTTGTCGGCGAGGATGTGTTGATCACCGGCGCCGGTCCGATCGGCATCATCGCCGCCGGCATCGCGCGCCACGTCGGCGCGCGCAACGTGGTGGTCACCGACGTCAACGACTACCGCTTGAAACTGGCTGCCGACATGGGCGCGACGCGGGTGGTCAACGTGTCGCAGCAGTCGCTGCGCGATGTGCTCTCGGACCTGCACATGGAGGGCTTCGACGTGGGCCTGGAGATGAGCGGCAACCCCCGCGCCTTCGGCGACATGCTCGAGTGCATGTACCACGGCGGCAAGATCGCGCTGCTCGGGATCCTGCCCAACGGTTCCGGCATCGACTGGGACAAGGTGATCTTCAAGGGCCTCACGCTGCACGGCATCTACGGCCGGCGCATGTACGAGACCTGGTACAAGATGACCCAGATGCTGCTGACCGGTTTTCCGCTGCAAAAGGTGTTGACGCACCAGATTTCGATCGACGATTTCCAGCAGGGCTTCGACCTGATGGCGTCGGGCGAATGCGGCAAGGTGGTGTGCAGCTGGAATTGATGAGCGGGTATCGGGTGCGGGCCGTGGGTACGCCGTCACGAGGCTTCCGCAGAATCGGATGCGCATCCGCTATCGAATCCGCCGAACCGCATTGTGTGAGTCCCTCCGCGACCCACCCCTCATCACGTCTTTGAAGGAACCGCCATGACCTACCCCGCACAAGACCGTTACGCCGCCGAGCTTGCCGACATCCGCGCCAGCGGGCTGTTCAAGGACGAGCGCATCATCACCTCGCCGCAGTCGGCGGAGATCACGCTGGCCGATGGCCGCAAGGTGCTGAACTTCTGCGCCAACAATTACCTCGGCCTCGCCGACCATCCACGCCTGATCGAGGCCGCGAAAAAAGCCCTGGACACGCACGGTTTTGGCATGGCTTCGGTGCGCTTCATCTGCGGCACCCAGGACCTGCACAAGCAGCTCGAGGCCGACATCGCCAGGTTCTTCGGTACCGACGATTCCATTCTTTACGCGGCCTGCTTCGACGCCAACGGCGGCTTGTTCGAACCGCTTCTGGGCGAGGATGACGCGATCATTTCGGACGCGCTCAACCACGCCTCGATCATCGACGGCATCCGCCTGTGCAAGGCCAAGCGTTTCCGTTACGCCAACGGCGACGTGGCCGATCTGGAAAAGCAACTCAAGGCCGCCGACGCCGCGGGCGCGCGCACCAAGCTGATCTCGACCGACGGCGTGTTCTCGATGGACGGCGTGGTCGCGCCGCTGGACAAGATCACCGAACTGGCGAAGAAGTACGGCGCGCTGGTGCACATCGACGAGTGCCACGCGACCGGTTTTCTCGGCAAGACCGGGCGCGGCTCGGCCGAGGTCAACGGCGTGATGGACAAGATCGACATCTTCACCGGCACGCTGGGCAAGGCGCTGGGCGGCGCGGTCGGCGGCTTCACCACCGGCCGCAAGGAAATCATCGACATGCTGCGCCAGCGTTCGCGGCCGTACCTGTTCTCCAATTCGCTGCCGCCGGCGCTGGTCGCGGCGTCGATCGAAGTGCTGAAGATGCTGGACGAGGCCGGCGACCTGCGCGAAAAGCTGGTGGAGAACACGCAGTATTTCCGCGCCGCGATGACCGAGGCCGGCTTCGACATCCGGCCGGGCAACCACCCGATCGTGCCGGTGATGACCTTTGATGCCAAGCTGGCGCAGGCGATGGCCGCGGGCCTGCTGGACGAAGGCATCTACGCGATCGGCTTCTTCTTTCCGGTGGTGCCGCAGGGCAAGGCGCGCATCCGCACCCAGATGTGCGCGGCGCACACCCGCGAGCACCTCGACCGCGCGATCGCGGCGTTCACCAAGGTCGGGCGCGCGACGGGATTGCTGAAAGGCTGAGCCGCTCCGGGTTCGTGATCCGGCCATGGATGGGCAGGAATTCGCCACCCACGGGTGACGGACAGACACTATCCCGGCTTGCGCCGGGATGGTGGTGACATCCGTTGTTGCAAGCAACCTCTGATCAACGCCGCCCGGCCTGAGCCGGACTGCGCCGGACTGCGAAGGCAGGATGCCGGAGCGAACATCGGCGTAGCCGATGGCCCGAAGGGCAGACCGCAGGATGCGGTCTGTAATGACGAGCAAAATCGGAGGTTGCCTAACGCGTCAGCAACCGGACTTTGTCGATCGCCCACAGGCCATCGCGCGGATCGCCGGTCGCGAACATGCACAGCGTGTGCTTGCCAGCCACCGGCGGAATGTCGGCCGTGAGCGTGGTCTGCAGTTTGCTGCGCGTCGCGGGCGCCAGCGACAGCGTCGCCAGCAACGGACCGTCGCAAGTGTCCTCGTGGACCTGGATTTCGCCGGCCGGCGTCGCCTTCGGCCTGACCACCACGTTCTTGTCGTCGGTCCACAACGCGAAGTTCCACGGCAGGTTGCCGACCGTCAGCGCGATGTGCCCGACACCATCCAGCGGCGCGTCCTTCCATTGCCAGCACATATTGGCGATATCCAGGCGATAGACCGGTCGCGGTCCATCGAGCGGGCGATCGTCCTCCAGCCGCAGGACGATCCGGGGCTTGCCGCAGGTATCCAGTTGATCACTGTTGCGTGCCAGCAATGCCGCGGCATCGATGATCCGCGTGCGTGGCGCGGCCAGTTCGAAACCGTCCGGCGCGAATGTCGCAGCCTTCAGCGTGGTCGTCCCGTTCGAAGGAAAGGACAACGGCCTGGTGTATTCCGCCGATGCCATGGTCGGCGTCTTGTCATCGGTGGTGTAACGGATCGAGCCTAAGTGCGTCTGGTCCGAGAGGGCCAAGTCGATGGTCCCGTTCGTGCCCGCCTTCAACGCGAACGCCGGCGCGAATGCGCTGTCGGCATAGTCGATGCCGAGTGCTCGGTAACGCGCCAATTCCGCCGGCATGCGTGCAAGGAACCCGTGCCAGTCGTGCGCGGCGACCGGCGACCACGCGACTTCCGCCAGCGCGGCGATGCGCGGGAACACCGCGTGCTGGACGCGCGCGAAGGTCGGCATGTATTCGGCCCACAGGTTCGCCTGCACGCCGAGGATGTGCCGCGTCTGCGCGGGCGTCGCGCCGTGCGGCACCGGATCGTAGTCGTAGACATCCTTGAGCGATTCGACATCCGGCCGGCCCGGCGGCTCGTCGTGCAGATTCGACTGATAGTGATCGAGATACAGCGTGGGCGAGGACGCCATCACCACGTCGTGGCCCTTCTCGATCGCCTGCAGCGCGCCCGCCGGTGCATGCCAGGACATCACGACCGCGGAGGCCGGAACATGGCCATGCAGGATTTCGTCCCAGCCCACTGCCGTGCGTCCATGCTTCGACAGGTAATCGGCGACTTGGGTGGTGAACCAACCCTGCAACTGATCCATGTCCTTGAGGCCGAGTTCCTGCATCTTCGCACGTACCGCGGGCGACGCATTCCACTGGTCCTTGGCCGCTTCGTCGCCGCCGATGTGGATGTACTTCGACGGGAACAGCTTCATCACTTCGGCGAACACGGTGTCGAGGAAATGCAGCGTGCGCGCATCCGGCGCGAGCAACCAGGTGTTGATGCCCCAATCGGTCGAAACCGGCGGCCGATTGCCGGTGACACCCAGCCACGGATAAGCGGCGATTGCCGCCTGGGAGTGCCCGGGAACATCGATCTCCGGTATCACGGTGATGAAACGCTCGGTCGCGTAACGCACGATCTTGCGCACATCCGCCTCGGTATAGAAGCCGCAATAAGGCTTGTCCGGACTGCCGGTCAACGCCGCATCCGGACCGACCGCCTTGCGGCAGGCACCGATTTGCGTGAGCTTCGGGTATTGCGGAACCTGCAACCGCCAGCCCTGGTCGTCGGTCAGGTGCCAGTGCAGCACGTTCAGTTTGTGCAGCGACATCCAGTCGATCAGTTTCTCGATGTCGGCGACGCTCTGGAAATGCCGTGCGGAATCCAGCATCAGACCGCGCCACGCATAGCGCGGATGATCGGCAATGCTGCCGTCGGCAACACGCACGGATGCGCCGTGCTCGGCGTGCGGCGTCAACAATTGCCATGTCGTCACGCTTCCGTAGAACAGGCCACGCGGCGTGCCGGCCGTGACGACGATGCGACCATTGCCGATCGCGATGCGATAACCCGCGTCGTCGGCGATGCCCGCGTGCGGATCGATGCGAAACACGATCGTGGCCGGCGACTGCTTGCCGGCTGCCGTCTCCACCTTCAAGCGCAGTCCGCTTGTGTCCGCGACCAGCGCGGCAAATCGCCGCGCGATGGCCGGAGCCTGCGCATCGCCCGCCGACTGCACGAGCACGCGATCACCGTCCTTGACCGTGACCGAGCCCTGTCCGGCCGGATGCATTTCGGCAGGCTGCGGCAACAACGACCACGCGGGGACCGGCGACGCAGCCTGGGCGCAATGGCACGCGACAAGCGCGACCAAGACCACGATCAATGAACGGATTTTGTGCACGAACTTTCTCCCGGATACATCCGGTCCTTCTCGGGACCGTTCAGATCTTCAGATACCAGCCGCGGCGGTCCATGCTCCACACGATGATCCACCACAGCAGCACGAACAACAGCGCGAACACCAGCGAAGCGACATACGGCCCGGCCAGCGGCGTGACGAGGTGTGCGATCGGCCGGTACAGCAGCACGTCCAGACCGGTCGCCGGCAGCAACACCTGCATGATTTCCGATCCGGCATAGGCGGTGATGGCGTTGATGCCGAAGCGCCGACCCCACGGCGGCCAGCCGCGCAGTTCGATGAGCCAATGGAAGGCCAGCAACGCGAGCACGCTCCAGCCGGCGGTCCACAGGGTGAACGACGGCGTCCACAGGTTCTTGTTGAACGGCATCCAGTAGTGCCACGCCCAACCCGCGACCAGCAGCACGAATGCGCCGACCAACAGCCGACGCAGATGCGATTGTCGCAGCCACGCACCGGCGCAAAGTCCCAGCAGGCTGGTTACGATCGCATCCAGCGTGCTGAGCAGGCCTTCGGGATCGTGGCCCTGTCCCGTGGCCGCGTTGAAATTCCAGACGTCGCGACCGAACGCCCAGGTGTCCACGCGGTCGACGACGTTGTCCCATTTGGCCAGCGTGCCGCCCGACGCCAGGATCAGCGTGTAGGCGATCAGCAGCCCCGCGATCGCGGCCCACCACACCCGGCGCGGCGCGTGGATCGCCAGCATCGCGGCGGCCGCGAAACACACGCCGATGCGTTGCAGCACGCCGGCCCAGCGCATGTCGCGCCCCGGCAGCAACCATGCAGCGAGCGCATTGATCAGCAGGCCCAACGCGACGATGCGCAGCGCGCGCCACAACGCGGCGTTGCGCAGCGCGGATCTGTCCTCTCGCGTTTCCAGCCGCGGCAAGATCGCCAGCGCGACCGACACACCCATGATGAACAGGAACATCGGGAAGATGAAATCGGTCGGCGTGCAGCCATTCCACGCGGCGTGGTCGAGCGGCCGGAACACGTGACTCCAGTCGCCGGGATCGTTGACCAGCAGCATCGCCGCCACGGTGACTCCACGCAGCGCGTCCACCGATGCGAGTCGGTTGCCGGACGTCGTCACTGCTCGTTCACTCCCGGCGGTCATTCTTTCGACACTCCGTGCTTCAATCGTGCGGCAGGCTGATGGCATACATGTACCACGCTGCGTGCGGCAGCCATTGCTCGCCCCAGCGCCAGTCGTCGTCCTTGCCGGTCTGGGCGTAACCGAGGTCGAACGCGATGCCGTCGTCCTCGCCGTGCAAGCCGGCGGTGATGCCGTTGATGATGGCGCCGGGCGCGCTGGTGTATTCCCAGGAATCGAAGAACATGTACTGGATGTTGCGGTGGCCGCTGCCGATCAGCATGCAGGTGTCGTAGGGGTTGCGACCGAGGATCCAGTGCAACTGGTTCCACGCGTAGTCCTGCAGTTGTGCCTGGAACGTCGGGTCGTCGGCGAACAGCGGCGCCGCGACCCGTGCCGCGGCCGCGAGCGATGCGAGTCGCGCATCCTCGCCCTGCCACCAGGTGCCGGCGGCGCCATGCGGGAAAAAGAATTTCACGACGGACTTTCCGCCCCTGAGTTGTACGAGTTCGCGCGCGTAGCCGAACGGATTGTTGACGTCGGCGGTGATGCGCAACTGGAACGCCATCGAGCGGCGGATCGCATCACGCGCTTGCAGCTTGCGCGCGGGCGTGGCGATCGTCGCATATTCGGCCAGCGCCACCACCGGCATGCCGTCGTCGGTGGCATTGAAGAATGGCGCATCACCGTTGCCGGCACGCCAGTAATCGCGATGCCCATCGTGCTTCGTCAACCGCATGATCAGCCGATCGGCCCAGGCGTTCGCCTGCGCGCGCCAAGTCTCGTCGTGCGTGGCGCGATACAACTCCGTTGCCGCCAGCAACGCGCAAAAATCGTCGACGATATCCGGCTTGCCGTCGTCCAGCACTTCGCGATCGTGGTGCTCAAGGAACCGGTAGGCTTGCTCGGCGGTTTCGAGATAACGCTGGCTGGAATAATCGCCATGCTCCGGCAACGTGCTGGCCGCGGCGAGCGCCGCGATCGCCAGGCCGCCGCCGGTGCCGAAGCTGGCTTCGTAATCGCGCGGCCATACCGGCTTGCCCGTTTCGGCGGAGCCGGCGCTACCGGGGGTGGTCTTGATCACCTGGCGGACGTTGGTCGGCTCGATCAGGCGATCTTTCGCCAGTTTGCCTCGTCCGGGTGCGCTGATGCCCTGGTAGAACGAACCATCCGGCACATGCATGCGGACCAGGAAATCCGCGCCATAGGTTGCTTCGTCGAGCAAGCGCCGTTGGTACTGGCTGAAGTTCGGATCGTGCGTGGCTTCGAGATTGCGCAAGGTGGCGACAAGCGTCCACGCCACCAGCGACACTTCCTGGTGATTGCCCTCCGCCAGATGCACACCGTAATCGCCGGTCGCCGCCAGCCAGCCGCCGTGCAGGTCGACGTATGCCGGCCCGGCCGGATCGGGATTCTTCAGATGGGCATCGGCGCGATCGAAATCGCCGCTGACGCGCTGGCCCTTGAAGTAGTAAATGACGTTCGAGAGCGTGTAGCGGTCCAGCACGACGTCGGCGATGCGGAACGGGAATGATGAAACATTGGCGTTGCCGGTGACTTCGATCCGATAACGGCCCGGCGTTTTCAGCCCTGAAAAGTCGATCGTCCAGTAATGCCAGTCGTGCCAGTGGTCGACCTGCCCCGCCGCCCGTGGAACGCCCCGCAAGACCACCTTGCCGGCCTGTTCATCGACGACCTCGAATGCGTTGAAACGGTCGTCGTCCGAGCCTTGCACGATCGCGTGCTTGGGCGCCTAGCGTGTCGTAACCGACCTGGTCGACCAGCACCAGCGGACGTTGCGGTGCAGAAACCTGCCCGGCGAGTGCGGTCGACGGTGCCACCATGATTCCGCAACACGGGCTCGCCGCCAGCATCAAGGCAAACAGTCGGCGCATGCCTTGCACGATTTCCATCCTCCACGATTGGTGCGGCGCGTTGCCGCAACGGAAGGTGCGCCCAATCGTCGCCAAAAAAAACGGGCCGGGATGCCATACCGGCCCGCAACGCTGGAGAGCAAGTGGCTCCTCCCGATGAAACCCGGCAGTCTCCGCAACGACAGCACATCACGCGGAGACGCTGAAATGCATGACCACGGCGTCGGTGGCGCGCACGCCACCGACGCTTCGGCGCCTTACTGCTGTCCCTGCTCGATACCCTCGCCTCCGACCTTGAACTCGACGCGACGGTTGCGCTGGCGCCCGGCCGCAGTCTTGTTGGTATCGATCGGATCGGATTCGCCGAATCCCTTGACCGCGGTGATACGACTGGCATCGATGCCGTGCCCGGTCAGATACTGGTCGACGATGCCGGCACGCCGCTCCGACAGCTTCTGGTTGTAGGCGGCACTGCCGCGCGAATCGGTGTAGCCGTCGATCTCGACCTGGACTTGCGGATACCGGTTGAGCGTATCCACGGCCTGGCTCAGGATGGCGATCGATGCCGAAGCCGGCGCCATCAGCGTCGGACCGATGTCGGTCTCGCCCGGCCTGGGCCGATCGAACTTGAAGTTCACGCCACGCAGGTCGATGACCACCTTTTGCGGTGGCGGCGGCGGTGGCGGTGCGGCCGGCGGCGGCGGTGGCGGCGGCGGTGTCGCCGGCGGCAACGGAGCAGCCGGTGCGCTGCCGAACTTGAAGTTCGCCGTGAGGTAGTACTGGCGACCGTTCACGTAGAAAGCCTCGGGTGCGGTGCTGAACCCGAGTCCCGCCTGCGCACCATTGATGAAATAGCGCAGTTTCGGGTTGTTGAGGTTCATCGCGTCGAACGTGAAGCTCACGTGGTCGTTGAGCGTGTAGCCCGCGGAGAACGACAGGTAGCCCTGGCCTTGTTGCCAGTACGGCAACAACGGCATGCCGGCCCCCGAGTTGCTCATCACGCCGTCGTAGAACTTGGAGCGATAGGTGTAATTGATGCGGGCATTCCAGTGCGTGTTTTCGTAATAGACCGACGCGTTGGCGGTGTTTTTCGAGGTACCGAACAACGGGCGGTTGCCGGCTGCGACGTTGTTGCCGGGCGTTCCGTCCGGGTTGTAAAGGTAAGTGCCCCCGGATGCGTGTCCCTGGGCGTAGGTGTAGTTGAACGACACGCCGAAGTGGTCGCCGATCGGCTGGATGTAGTTCAGCGTCACGCCCCTGAGGGTGCCGTCGACGTTGATCGGGATGCTGACCAGGTACTGGCTGTAGATGGGTGCGCCCGACGGATTGGTCGCTTTGTTGTAGGTCAGGTAATTGTTGAGATAGGTGCCGGTTGTCGAGCCATAGTCGTAATAGTTGTGCAAATCCATCTGGTACACGCTGGCCGCCAACAGGCCGCGTTTGGCGAAATACCACTCGAGCGACGCACTGAAGTTGGTGGAAAGAATGGGCTTCAGGCGTGGATTGGCGCCGCTACCCGCGCCTATCGCGCCCTGCGTGGTCGGGTCGGTCAGGTTGAGGAAGCCGGCCAACTGGTTGTAGTCCTGCCGCGTCAGCGTCTGCGATGCGGCGAAACGGGCCAACAGGTCGCCATCCTGATCGAGCTTGAAGTTCAAATTGAAGCTTGGCAATACCTTGTTGTAATTGTGCTTGTAGTAATTCCAGTACCAGCCGCCCGGATAGAACGCGGAATTGAGGAACGGGCCGGAATAGCTGGATTCCTGGATGCCGGGACTGGTGTAGCCGATGTTCTCGTCGGTGGACACGTAGCGCAGGCCCACGTTGCCGGTCCACCTGTCGCCACTGAAATTGGCCTGGATGTAGGCAGCACCGTTCTTCTCCGACATCGAGTAGATGTCATTCGGATAGAAGCGCGAGCTGGTATCGCCTGTCACCGCACGATTGGCATACAACGCGTTCAACTGTGAAAGCTGAGCCGGGGTCCAGTACCAGATGTTGGTCGGCATCTGGCCCACGCCCACGTTGCTGGCGAAGTCGCTCGGGTAATTGCCGCCGGCCGACGGATAAATCGTGGAACCTTGTCCGAATTGAACTGCCGATGCGAAATTCGGGCCCTGGGCCACGGCCGTCGGGCTGTCGTGGTTGTGTTTGGCGTAACGCACGCCGAAGTCAAGCGAGGACAGGGCGCCGGCGTTGTCGAAATCGTATTCGCCGTCGGCCTGGAACCAGCGTTCCTTGTCGACCACGTGCACGCCCTGGTCACCAAAGATCCAGTCCAGCCCCATCGTCGCCGGATTGAAGGCGGAATTGTTGCCGCTCATCGACCAGTTCAGCGGAGCGCCGGTGCCGTTCATCGCATAGCTGGCGGTCGAACCATAACCCGTGTCCATCTCCATCACGTCCTGGGTCGGGGTGTTGCCGGTGCCACGCGTGGTGCCCAGTTGGAACTTGAAGTCCAGGTTCTGGCTGGCCTGCCAATCCGTATCGAGGGTGACGAACTGGCTGGATTCACTCTCGCCCGGGCGCGAGATCATGTCGTAGATGCCCTGCGAAATCGAGGGGTCACCGGGCAGATTGGCGCTGGTCAGGATGTTGCCCTGGATCGTTCCGGTCACGGCCTGCTTCGGCAGCTGGTCGCGCGTGCGCAACATGTAGTTGCGGTTGTAGTCGCTGGCGTCCATCTTGGAATAGAACGCATCCAGGTTGAAGGTCAGGTTGTCGGTGGGCCGCCATTGCACGTCGATCGACCCACCCTTGCGCTTGCGCGTCTGGGTGAACAACGCGGCGCCCGGCAAGTTGGGGTAGAACACGCCGGTGCTGGCACTGCCCGGCGTCGCGGCCGACAGGCCCAGTGAATTGGCCGCTACGGAACCAGTCGGAATGTAGGAGTAGCCGAGGATCTCCTGGCCCTCGCGTTGCAGTGAACGTTCTTCATAAAAACCTTGCACCATTACGCCAAAGGTGTTGCTGGCATTCTTCCAGTTGAGCAGGCCGTTGAATTGCGGCTTGGTGTCGCCGGGCAGGTCCGCATACACGGCGCCCACGCTGGCCTCGGCCGAAAACGGCTTGCTGAAATCCAGCGGCTTGCGCGTGATGATGTCGATCGTGCCGGCCGCGCCGCCTTCCAGCAGCTTGGCTTCCGGCGTCATGTGCACTACCACCTGGTTGACGATTTCCGAAGGCAGCATGGAATAGCTGACGCTGCGCGTGCCGCCGCTTCCCAGGATGAACCAGTCACCGGACGCGACGGCGTGGCCATTGATGGTGGTCAGCGTGAGCGATGGTGCGCTGCCGCGGATGCTGGCACGGTCGGCCTCGTCGAAACCACCCTCTGCGCCGGCGGCGTCGGCGATGTTCACGCCCGGCAACTGGGCGATGGTGTCGGCCACGTTCTTGGCCGGCAACTTGCCGATGTCTACGGCGGACACGACTTCAACCTGCGAATTTGCCGCGCGCTTGGTTTCCAGGGACAGTGCCTGCGCGGCGCGCACGCCGACCACCTGCACGGTGCCCAGCGTCTGCAGGGTATCCTTCTTGTCCTTGTTCGCCTGCGCCTGCTGTTGATCGGTATCGCTGTTCTGGCTCTGCGGCGAGGCGTTCTGGGCCTGGGCTGCTGCTGCGAACAACAGCGCTGTGGCGATGCTCGCCGAAAGCATGCTCTTGCGGAATTTCATGACGTACCCCTTCTCTCGCTCACCAGGTGATGGGTGCCGAAGCGCCCGAATGGATGTGTTGCGGAAAACCCCTTCATGCCGCCGTCCCGTCGCCCATGGCACGGCAGTGCGCAGAACTGCGCACGTGTTCTTCGAGATACCAAAGTGCCGCGCCCGTGACGCCATGACGACCGTGCTCGATCAGGCGCACCGGCACGCGTTGCAAGTATTTCCGCATGCCGCCCTTGCTCAGGAAACGCTGCCCGAAGTGACTCTCCTGAAGCTGCTTGCGAACCTTGGGCAGGACGCCCCCCGCGAGGTACACGCCGCCATATGACATGAAAGCCATCGCGAGGTTGCCTACGAAACTGCCCAGCACGGCGCAGAACATTTCCACGGTTTCGACGGCATCGGCATCGCTGCCTGCGCCGGCAGCCGCGGTGACGGCCTCGGGTGTCGCAAGCCGCGGTCCCCGCCCGCTCAGCGCACACAGGGTCGAATACAAGGTCAGCAGCCCGGGACCGGAAAGGATGCGTTCGTAGGGAACGTATTCGCCACCCGGCGCCAGGTGTGCCAGTACTGCGCGCTCGCGCGCAGTACCCGGCGCGAAATCCATCTGCCCTGCTTCGGTCGCGAGCACGCGGACTTCAGGTGAGCCCGACAAACGCACGGCCGCACCCAAACCGGTTCCCGGCCCGATCACGAGCGCCGCTCCATCCGAGTATGTGTCGGGCCCGCACAGCAACAGGCTGCCGGCTTCCTTGACGTCTTCGAGGGCGTAGGCGAGCGCCTCGAAGTCGTTGAGCAAGGCAATGTCGTCGAACGCCAGTGCGTCACGCAGTTGCGACACATTGACCCGCCACGCCAGATTGTCGTTGATGATGGCGTCATCGATGACCTGACCCGCACATGCGATGACGCAGCGGCGCACCGGCAGCGTCGCTTCGCTGTCGACGAATGCCTTCAGCAGTTCGGCAAGTCCCGGGAAATCCGCGCAGGCGTACTTGCGGTAAGCCAGCACCTCGAACTCGCGCTCGCCGCCATTGGCCGCACGCATCAGTGCAAGCCGCGCATGCGTTCCGCCCACATCCGCGGCCAGGAACGGCTGGGTATGGAGACTGGCGTGCTGGCTCAAATGACTGGCGGCCACACTCATCCTGCTCTCGAGCGTCCGGAACGGGCGCCAGTTTGGTCATGCGTGACAACGTTGTCAATTTGCAGCGCAACAAATCAATCGCAGCAATCCTGTAGAGACACGGACCTCGCCGGAAGCTGGAATAATGGCCAGGCACGCCCGTTTTCAGAGCCTTCGTGTGTTGCGTTGCACCAAATCAAGGGACCGGCCGGTAGTCTGTTTTTCGATGGTCAGGACATGCGATACTCGACACAAGACACGGATCTGACAACGTTGGTCATCGCATAATCCCGACCCATTGACGCGTACAAAGGCCCGACCCATGACGCCCGCCGCAAGCCCGCCGCAACCGTCGCACTACGTCATGTCGATGGTGATCATCGGCGTCCTGTTCTTCATCTTCGGATTCGTTACCTGGCTCAACTCGTCACTGATCCTGTTCGTGAAGGTGGGATTCGACGTCGACAACGTCGGTGCCTTCCTCATACCGATGGCGTTCTACCTGTCGTACTTCTTTCTCGCGCTGCCTTCGGCCGTGGTGCTCAAACGCACCGGCATGAAAAGAGGCATGGCACTGGGCCTGCTGGTCATGGCCGTCGGCTCCATCCTGTTCGCCATTTTCATGGGCGGCTACAGCTACGCGGGGGCGCTGGTGGCACTGTTCGTGATCGGCGCCGGACTGGCGTTGTTGCAGACGGCATCCAATCCTTACGTGAGCATCCTGGGCCCGATCGAGAGCGGCGCCAAACGCGTGGCGATCATGGGAATCTGCAACAAATTTGCCGGCGGCGTCGCGCCATATGTCTTCGGCGCGTTGCTGCTCAGCGGCGCCACCGCCTACGCCGCCAAGATCAGGAACGCCGCCTCACCGCAAACGCGTTCCATGCTGCAGCACGCGTTCGTGTCGCGCGCCGTCATGCCATACGTGGTGATGGCTGTCGTGCTGGCGTTACTTGCGGTGTGGGTGGTCTTTTCCTCGCTTCCGAACGTAAAGCCCGAGAGCAACCACCAGGCACTCCAGGATCACGGCATCCGGCGCAGCATCTTCAGTTTCCCGCACCTGTGGCTGGGCGTGGTGTGCCTGTTCGTTTATGTGGGCCTGGAGGTGATGGTCGGCGACGGCATCGTGATCTACGGGCAGGCTTCGGGGTTGACGCTCGACACGGCCAAACACCTGACTTCCTGGGTCATGGTCGGGATGTTGATCGGCTATCTGGCGGGCGTCGGCTTGACTCCGCGGTTCGTCTCGCAGCAACGCTATCTGGCGATTTCAGCGGTGCTGGGCGTGCTGTTCGCCCTGGGCGCGTGGCAGACCCATGGCACGGTGTCGGTTGGCTTCGTCGCGGCACTTGGGTTTGCCAATGCGATGATGTGGCCGGCGATCTTTCCGCTCGCGATCAAGGGGCTGGGCGATCGAACCGAGTTTGGTTCGGCGCTGCTGATCATGGGTATCGCGGGCGGCGCCTTGATTCCGCAAATCTTTGTACACCTGGAGGAAACCATCAACTTCCAGTTGGCATTTCTGCTGGTGATGGTGCCCGGATACATTTACATTCTTTTTTACGGATTGTCCGGCTACCGTGTCGGCCAGTCCGGGCAAGCCGGGGTGGTCGATTCCCCTGCCCTGACTTCCTGAGTCGGGCCGCACGCGACACATTGCACGCAATCAGGAGCCACAGCGTTGGGAACCGCCACCATCCGGGATGTCGCGAAGCAGGCCCGGGTATCGTTGAAAACCGTGTCGCGCGTGATCAACCGCGAGGATTCGGTACGCGATGAGACCCGCGAACGCGTGTTGCGCGCCATCGAGCAACTCGACTATCGCCCCGACCTGTCCGCGCGCAGTTTGCGCAGCGCCAAGGCCTACGCGATCGGACTGGTCTACGACAATCCCAATCCCTATTACATCATTGCGGTGCAACAGGGCGCGCTCGCAGCCTGCCGCGAAATGGGCTTCGGCCTGCAGATCCATCCATGCGATTCGAGTGCCCCCAGGCTGGCCGAGGAATTACGCGATCTGGTCCACAGGTCGCGCCTGGCCGGCCTGGTGCTGGCACCGCCCATGTCCGAGCGAATGGGATTGCTGCGTGAACTCTCCGCGTACGATATCCCGCTGGTACGCATCATCTCGGCCGCCGGGGATCCACACGACGGATTTCCGTGCGTGTTCGTGGACGACCGCGATGCCGCCTACGCGATCACCGCTTATCTGATCCAGCTGGGTCACGTGCGCATCGGCTTCCTGTGGGGCGGCAAGCAGCATCGCTCCAGCCCGGAACGCTACAAGGGCTACGAAAAGGCCCTGCAGGATTACGGCGTCCCGATGTCCGACGAACTGGTGCTTGAAGGCGACTATTCCTTCGACGACGGCTTTCGCGGGGCGCGGCGCCTGCTCGGGCTCGCCGAACCGCCCACCGCGATCTTCGGCTCCAACGACGAGATCGCGGCCGGCGTGCTCGCGGCTGCGCGCGCCGCCGGCCTGCATGTTCCCTACGATTTGTCGGTGGCCGGATTCGAGGACAGCCCGTTTTCGCGACACTCGTGGCCGTCGCTAACCACCTCGCGGCAACGCACCGAAGTGATTGCCGAGCACGCCACGCGTCTGCTGATCGCAGAGATCCATGGCAGCGACGTGAAAAACGAGGGCTTCAGTCCCGAATTGGTGGTGCGCGGTTCGACCGCACCACCGAGGCCGCGGCCATGACGACGCCACTCGCCACCCACTCGCGCAAGCCCGGGCTCGACATCCGCCCGGAATCGACGGCCCTGCACCGTGAAGCGGCCGAAGCGGCCGACACGGTGGCCAGGCAACTCGAGCGCAACGACGCCGGCGTGCGCGAACTCGCGGCCCGGTTGCGCGACAACCCGCCGCCCTTCGTCGTCACCTGTGCACGCGGCAGCTCCGACCATGCGGCCACCTACGCGAAATACGTGATCGAAACCCAGACGGGTTGCGTGACCGCATCGGCTTCGCCGTCGATCGAATCGATCTACGCCGTGCCGCTTGCGCTGCGAGGCGCGCTTTACCTGGTCATTTCCCAGTCGGGCGCCAGTCCCGATCTGCTGCGCAGCGCCGAAGCCGCTCACCATGCCGGTGCCCACGTGGTCGCGCTGGTCAACGCGGCAAACTCGCCGCTCGCGGAACTTGCCGATACCGTGCTGCCCCTGCAGGCGGGCCCGGAACACAGCGTGGCCGCGACCAAGAGTTTCATCGGGTCGATGACCGCGGTTTTGCACCTCGTCGCACATTGGCGGCAGGACACACCGTTGGTCGAAGCGCTGGATCACCTGCCGGACCAGCTGCACCGCGCGTTCGAGCTGGACTGGTCACCGCTGGTCGAGGGCCTTGTCGACATGCACGACCTGTTCGTGCTCGGCCGCGGCTACGGCCTGGGTGCGGCGCAGGAAGCCGCGTTGAAATTGAAGGAGACCTGCGCCCTGCACGCCGAGGCCTTCAGCAGCGCGGAAGTACGCCATGGTCCCATGGAACTGATCGGACCGCGACTGCCGGTGTTGCTGTTCGCGCAACGGGACGACGCCCTGACCGGGGTCATGGCCACCGCGCGCGATTTTCGCCAGCGCGGCGCTGAAGTATGGACGGCCGCGCCCGGTGCGGCTGGCCACGGTGCCCTGCCGGTGGTGGCGACGGACCAACCCATGTGCACGCCGATTCTGGCGATCCAGAGTTTTTATCGCGCCGTGAACGCATTGGCGATTCGACGCGGCCGCGATCCCGATCATCCCCCCCACCTCGCCAAGGTTACCGAGACCGTGTGATGCGGACGGCCCTCGTCAATGCACGCGTGCTCACGCCGCAGGGTTGGCGTGATGACGCCACGGTCATCGTGGAAGACGCGATGATCGCCGAGATCACGACGACGCCGCGTGTTGACACGAAAACCAGCAAGCGCGATCTGTCGGGATTGGTCCTGTTGCCGGGGTTCATCGACTGCCAGGTCAACGGCGGCGGCGGCGTGCTGTTCAATGACCGTCCCGACGTGGCCGGCATCCGCGCGATCGGCGCTGCGCACCGGCGCCATGGAACCACGGGATTCCTGCCCACCCTGATCAGCGACAGGTTGGATGCGATGCGCGCCGCGATCGCCGCCGTTGCAGCCGCGATCGCGGAGGGCGTGCCGGGTGTGCTAGGCATCCACCTCGAGGGCCCGTTCATAAGTCGCGAGCGGAGGGGGGTTCACGCGGCCGAGTACCTGCATGCACCGGATGCCCACGAATTGCGTGTCGCCGAATCGCTGCTGGATGGCGTGACATTGTTGACGTTGGCCCCTGAATGTGTCGCGCCAGACGGGATTCGCGGTCTTGCACAAGCAGGCGTGATCGTTTCGGCGGGCCATTCCAACGCCGACTACGCGACCGTGCGCGCGGCGCTGGATGCCGGCGTGCGCGGCTTCACCCATCTCTACAACGCAATGTCACCGCTCGCAAGCCGCGCACCCGGCATGGTGGGTGCAGCACTCGACGATCCCGATTCTTGGTGTGGCGTGATCGTCGATGGCCACCACGTCGATCCGGTCAGCCTGCGCGTCGCGCTCAAGGCCAAACCCCGGGGCAAGATTTTCCTGGTGACCGATGCGATGCCGCCCGTCGGCGCGACCGACCCGTCCTTCATCCTGGACGGGGAGCGCATCACCGCACGCGACGGCATCTGTCAAACATCCGCGGGGACTCTGGCGGGCTCGGCACTCGGCATGATTGAAGCGGTTCGAAACACCATCAGCATGCTAGGCGTCCCGCTCGACGAGGCCGTACGCATGGCTTCAACGTATCCCGCCGATTTCCTCGGCCTCGGTGCCACCCATGGACGCATCCAGGCCGGCTGCCGCGCCAATTTCACGGTGATCGATCACAGCATGCGCGTAACGGAAACCTGGATCGATGGCGCGATGCAAGCTGCCTGACACCCAGGATTCGGTCGTCATCGACTCAGGATTGCTCACCGGACAATGTGCGAATCTCTGCTTCGGTCAGGGTGCGCCAGGCGCCCTTGGGCAGACCCCCGAGTTCGAGCGAACCGATCGCAACCCGCATCAGGCGCAGCACCTCATGCCCGCACGCGGCCAACATGCGCCTGAGCTGTCGGTTGCGTCCTTCCACCAACACGATTTCAAGCCACGCGTTCTTCCGGCCACCACCGATCACTTGTACCGAATTCGCGGACAGGCGCTCGCCACGGTCGATCACGCCCGACTGCAACCGCTGCAGGGTCGCCTGATCGGGCAATCCACGCACCTGCACGCGATAGGTTTTCGAGACATGCATTCCGGGTTCGGTGATGTGCGCCGCCCAGACGGGGTCGTTGCTCATCAGCAGAAGACCCTCGCTGGCCCTGTCCAACCTGCCGACCGGCGCCAGCCATGGCAGACCCGTGTCACTCAGCAATGCATATACCGTGTCGCGCCCCCGTTCATCCGATGCACTGACCACAAGCCCACGTGGTTTGTTGACCGCAATGCAGATGCGTTCCGACGCGCGGAGCGCGACGCCATCCATCTCGATCAGGTCGGCAGTCGGATCGGCCGGCACTTCCGGATCGCGTACAACCTCACCATTCATGCACACCCGGCCCGCAGCGATTCGCCGTGCCGCTTCGCTGCGCGAACACACACCCATCCGGGACAACACGCGTGCCAGGCCATGTCGCGACTTCGTCATGTCATGCGCGGGATGCGATGGACAAGGAGAACCCATCAATAATATTTTCGCGTGACCCTGGCATGCCGGAGAAAGAAAAAGCCCGGCTCGCGCCGGGCTTTTTCATGCTTGACAGGAATCCCCGGCACATCCCGCCGGATCATCCGGAACGACTTACATGCTGCCGTTCTGCGGCTGCTCGACCTTGAACTCGACACGACGGTTGCGCTGACGGCCAGCCGCGGTCTTGTTGGTGTCGATCGGATCGGATTCACCGAAGCCCTTGACTGCCGTGATGCGACTCGCGTCGATACCGTGCGAAGTCAGGTACTGATCGACGATATTGGCACGACGCTCCGACAGACCCTGGTTGTACTTGTCGGTGCCGATCGAGTCGGTGTAGCCGTCGATCTCGATGTTGACCTGCGGATAGCGGTTCAAGGTATCGACCGCCTGATCAAGGATCGCCAGCGAGTCGGATGCCGGCGGCTTCAGCGTCGGACCGATGTTGTGCTCGCCCTTCTTCGGACGATCGAACTTGAAGTTCACGCCACGCAGATCGATAACCACGTTCTGCGCCGGCGGCGGTGGCGGTGGCGGTGCAACCGGCGGCGGTGGCGGCGGAGCCGGAGGCGGAGGCGGAGCAGCATGCCCCATGTTGATGACCAAGCCGATCGTGGCCATGCTGTCCAGCCACTGCTTCGGACCATAGGTGTGCGGCAAGCCCGGGCCAGCCAAACCGGCCAGCTGGGCCGATGAAGTGTCACGATAGTACCGAGCAGCGATCTCACCACGCAGGGCCACGCGATCGTTGACGTTGTACAGCACGCCCACGCCGACCGTTGCACCCGGGCCCCAGCTGGCAGAGTTGTACTGCCCCACTATGCAACCGCACACGCCGCCCGCATCAGCAAGCTGCTGCGACACCGCGGCATGACGCCACATGCCGACGCCGCCCATGATGTACGGGCGCCATTGCGAGGACGGATCCATGAAGTAATAACGGGCCGCGACATCCACACCGAGGGTCTCCCACTGGTGGCCTGCCCGGATGGAAGAACTCTTGTAGTCCGCATTGTCGGACGTGGCTTCCAAGTCCAAAGTGAAGTGCGGGTTCACCCAGAAACCAACCCCGAGACCGGCGATGGGATCGGACTGGACCTGCCGGCTGCTGTCGCCCACGGCGACACCAACACGCGGCACGATATACCAGTTGCTGTAGTTCGGGCTCGTCAAGCTACCCGATGTTTCCATCGCTGCACTCGTGTCCTGTGCGTGCGCGACAGACATCACGCCTACAGTACCCAAGGCCAGCGCGATGACCGCGAACAAGCCGTTACGTTTCATCGGAAAGTCTCCTCGTTGTTGATTCTTCAGGCTACGGCCGATTTGGCGCGTTGCCGTGTTTCCCAAATCGCAAGACTACTGCGCGGAATGCGATCCATCCAGTACCCGCCTATTCCGCTACTGCAGCACCAGTTTAGCAAAAAACAAACAATTTCGTAGCGGATGGGCCCGACCGTTCATCTGGAACTCAGGACTGGCAGTCAAACACGAACCGTTCCATGAATTCCGGCACCGGCATTTCCAACATGGAGCCCTTTTGTTCACAAACATGAATGATCTCATCGGCCTGCGATCGTGGCAGATATCCGGCCACCGCCTTGCGGAACTTGTCCAGCAGGACGGGAATGCCCTCGGAGCGCCGATGACGGTGGCCGATCGGGTAATCTATTGAAATCCTGTCTGTTTTCGAGCCGTCCTTGAAGAAAACCTGGACCGAATTGCCGATGTAGCGCTTGTCCGGATCGAAATAATCCTTGGTGAACTGCGGGTTTTCCCTCACGGCCATTTTCGCGCGCAAAGCGTCAATACGCGGATCGGCGGCGACAGCATCGGAATAATCGTCAGCGGTCAGGCGTCCGAAGATCAGCGGCACAGCGACCATGTACTGGATGCAATGGTCGCGATCGGCATAATTGGCCAGCGGCCCGGTCTTGTCGATGATGCGTGAGCCGGCCTCCTGGGTCTGGATCTCGACGCGTTCGATATCGTCGATCCGGCCCTGCACTTCGGGGTGCAGCTTCATCGCGCACTCCACCGCCGTCTGCGCATGGAATTCGGCCGGATAGGAAATCTTGAACAGTACGTTTTCCATCACGTAACTTCCGAAGGGTCGCTCGAATTCGAATGGCTTGCCGCCAAAAGCGACGTCGTAGAAACCCCAGGTCTTGGCGCTCAGCGCGGACGGATAGCTCGGCTCATCGGTGGTCAACGCATTCAGGGCGTGGATCACGGCGCGCCGGCAGGCATCGCCGGCGGCCCAGCTCTTGCGCGGTCCGGTGTTGGGCGCGTGGCGATAGGTGCGCAGGCTGCCGTTGTCGATCCAGCTGTTCGACACGGCGGTGATCACCTGCTCGCGGCTGCCGCCCAACATCGCGGTCGCCACCGCCGTCGAAGCCAGCCGCACCAGAATTACGTGATCCATGCCGACACGGTTGAAGGAATTCCCAAGTGCATAGCAACCCTGGATCTCGTGCGCCTTGATTGCCCAGCCCAGCACATCGCGAACGGTCATCGGCTTGTCACCGTTGCGCACGTTCGCACGCGACAGCCAGTCGGCCACGGCCAGCACGGTGCCGAGGTTGTCCGACGGATGACCCCACTCGGCTGCGAGCCAGGTATCGTTGAAATCCAGCCAACGGATCTGGGTCCCGATACAGAACGCTGCCTGCGCGGGATCCAGTTCCAGTGCGGTGCCCGGCACCCGCGCCCCACCCGTCAGCGTCGCGCCCGGAACGATCGGCGCCAGGTGCTTCACGCACTGCGGAAACTTCATCGCCAGCATCGCGCAGCCCAGGGCATCCATGAACATGTAGCGCGCCGTATCCCAAGCCTCTTGTGATTCAATCCGGTAATCGAGCACGTAGTCGGCCACGTCGACCAGCGGCTGGTCGGGGGCGGGGCGGTTCGCGGAACGGATATCGGCGTGGCTCACGGGCATGTCCTGTTTGGCGAAGGCAGCCCGCTATTTTGCCAGAGCATGCAGCGTCTTGACGGCTGCAGCGACAAGCGGTGACAATCGGTTCGCTGTCTCAGAAAGGGAGTAGCACCGGACCCGCCCGCTCGGGTTCGCGTGGCGGTCGTCAACACGAACCTTCACGGTTCCGGTCGCCACGGCGGTTCCCCACCGCGCGCGAGACTTTCGACATCCCGTTCCGCACTGCGACCGCGGGAGGTTCGATCGTCACCGCCAAGGAGAACTGCATGAGCCTCATCGAATCAGTCTTCCAGAACCTGCTCCAGGCCGCATTCTGGAGGGGCCTCGGATCGATCATCCTGATCGACCTGGTGCTGGCGGGGGACAACGCCATCGTGATCGCGTTGGCGGCACGCAACCTGCCCCGGCACCATCAGTTCCGCGCGATCTTCTGGGGTACGGCCGGCGCGATCGCGGTACGCGTGGCCATGACAGCCGGTGTCATCTGGCTGCTCAGGATTCCCGGATTGATGCTGATCGGCGGTTTCGTCCTGATACCCATCGCCTGGCGCCTGCTGAAACAGGACGACGACCAAGGCTCGCACCTGGGCACCCGGGTCACCGGATTCTGGAGCGCGATCGGCACGATCATGCTGGCCGACGCATTGATGGGGCTCGATAATGTGCTGGCGATCGCCGGCGCATCCGGCGGTCATCTCGGTCTCGTAGTGCTGGGCCTGCTCGTCAGCATTCCCCTGGTGGTTTGGGGTTCGACCTTGCTGCTGAAACTGATCGAACGCCACTCCGCCATCATCTACATCGGCGCAGCGGCCATCGCATGGACTGCCGCGCGCATGATCACACGCGACGACCTGGTGGACGCATGGTTCAATGCACACGATCCGCTGCGCTACGCCGTGGATGCCTTGCTGATCCTCGGCATCACCGGCGCAGGCTGGTGGCGGCGCCGGCGCGTGCTCACCGACTGAGAGAGGCGGACCCGATCATCCACTGGACCCGGAACTCGCCGAAGGCGCCGCTCGCGGGCCGTGCATCCGTGTGCCTCAGCGGCCGGTGTAGCCGCCGTCGATCACCAGTTCGGTACCGGTGACGAAGCGCGATTCGTCGGAAGCCAGGTACACCACGCCCCAGGCAATGTCATCGGGTTCACCCATGTGCCCGAGCGGATGCAGGGCGCCGATTTCGCGTCGGTGCTGCTCGAGGTCGCCGCCCTGGCCGCGCAGGAATTGCTCCACCATGTCCGTCCAGATGAACCCCGGGTGCACCGAATTCACGCGGATGCGGTCGCCGGCGTACAGCATCGCGTCGGTCTTGCTCATCAACCGCACCGCACCCTTGGACGCGTGGTAGGGCGGCGAGTCCGCCGCACCGACCAGACCATAGATCGAGGATAAATTGATGATGCTGCCGCGGCCGGCCTTGCGCAGGTGCGCGATTGCATGCTTGGTGCAAAAGAAAACGCCCTTCACGTTGATGGCCTGCACGTGGTCCCACTCGGCTTCGGTCAACTCGTGGGTGGGTTTGTTGGCCCCGGCGATACCGGCGTTGTTGACCAGCACGTCGATGCGTCCGAAGGCCTCGGCGACGCCGGCAATCATTCCGGCCACGTCGGCCTCGACGCCGACATCGCAATGGAACCGGCGCACTTCCAGCCCCTCGGCGCGCAGTTCGGCCTCGCGCGCCGCGGCCTGGGCGTCGAGCACGTCTGCCATCGCCACGCGGGCACCTTCCTCGGCCATGCGCCTTACGCACGCAAGACCGATGCCCTGCGCGCCCCCAGTCACGATCGCGACCTTGCCCGCCAACCTGCCCATGTGCCGTCCTCCGCAATTCGCTACAGGATGGAGCACGACGACCCGTACTTGTTGACCTGCATCAACGAAACCGCACCCGCCGACGCCAGTCAGAACGAAGCGTCCGGCTCGGCAAGAAAGGTCAGCTCGGCGGGCGTCGAAGCACGCCCGAGCGCCGCATTGCGGTGCGGGTAGCGGCCGAAGCGGTCGACGATCGCCTTGTGCTTGAGCTCGAACCCGTGATTGTGCTCGAGTCCCGGCTGCCGGAACAGGCGCTCGGCCTGGACATGGATTTCACGTGATTCAGAGTGCATGAACGGCATGTACAGGAATGCACGGCGCGCCGCGGGCATGTCGCGATCCGCACCCGCACGGATGGCCTCCTGCGCCAGCACCAGCGCCATGCCGTCGGTCGCGAACGCCCGCGGGCCATCGCGGAAGAGGTTTCGCGAGAACTGGTCCAGCACGATGATCTCGGCCAGCCGGCCATCGGGCGAATCACGCCACGCCGCGAGTTCGCCACGCGCAGCCTTGGCGTGAAGCTCCGCAAAACGCTCCCGGATCACGGCATCGAACGCGGCATCCTTGCCGAAATGCTGCTCGGGCGCCGCCTCGCCGAACCAGAAATGCAGGACGTCTTGCGAATCCACGGGCTTGGCTCACAGCCAGCTCTTGGCGGACTTTTCGCGGAACGCGCCGGCCACCAGTTGACTGTCGAACCCGGTGGGTGCCTCCCCATTCGCGGCATACAGGTAGATCGCGACCTGATAGATCGTCTGCAGGGTGGACTGCACCAGCGCCAGCGCAACCAGCCACACCACCAGCACAGCGCCGACCGCAAGCAGGACGGCCGGGGCCGCCTTGATCGCAAGGAAGAACACGATCATCGCCGGCACGATGCCGAACAGCCCGAATATCAATCCGAAACTCACGTTGCCGATGATCTGCTCGCCCCATGTGCGTTTGAGCATTTCCACCGAGCGCTTGTAGGACTCGATCGGACCGCTGCCCTCGACCACCAGTACCGGTACCACCAGGAACGATGTCACCGACCAGGCCATGCCGAGCAATCCGACCACCAGGCGGCCAACGAATCCCACCTTCTCCTCCAGCAAGCGCAACAGCATGCCGACGGTGCTGGTCAGAAGCGCCCAGCCCAGGATCTGCGGCAATCGCTGCCACGCGAATGCGAGTCCGTAGCCGATGGTCGGCTGCTCGCCGTCGATCTGTTTCAACACGCAGGCGATCAGGGCCGAGTTGAAGAAGACGATCACGCAGTAGTTGAGGAAATAGAACACGAACATCGCCGCGTACATCGGCAACGACAATTGCGCCGGCCCGCCCGTCCTCGGCTGCCCGCCCAGCGCGACGAACGCCGGCACCGCGAACAACGCGATGACGAAAGCCAGTGCCAACCCCGAGATCATCGGAAACACGATCAGGCGCTTGTCCTGCTTCAGCATCCGCCAGGACGCGCCCATCAACTGCCAGGTTCGTGCGAATTTGCCCATGTCGGCATTACCCCCGATCGTGGTTGAGAGCATGACGGCGTCACCTGGGACGCCGCCATTGTTGCGCCAGCACTACTTCAGGTATTTCTGCATCCAGCCCACCCAGCGTCGGAAGACGTCGGTCTGCTGAACAATGTCGCCCGGGAAATGCGTGTCGGCCGGATACGCCCAGAATTCCACCGTAACGCCATTGTCGCGCAGTGCGTGGTACCACTCGAAGCTGTTGACCAGCGGCACGTTGGGGTCGCCCACGTCGCCCATGATCAGGGTCGGCGCCTTGACGTTGCGCGCGGACGCGATCGGCGATTGCTGGCGCCAGATGTCCCAGTACTTTTCGGTCCACGGCGAACCGCCGAAGAAATACAGGTCACCGGTCTGGTAGTAGGCGATCGTGTAATCCATCACCCAGTCGGTCAGTGCCGCGCCGGACACCGCGGCCTTCCATGTGTCGTAGTGGCCGGTCAGCCAGGTGGTCATGTAGCCGCCGTACGACCAGCCGGACACCCCGATGCGGGATTCATCGACGTTGCCGAGTTTCTCGACCGCCGCCAATCCGGCCATCGCGTCCTTGCCGGGACCCTCGCCCGTATCGCGGAAGATGGCGTGCTGGTAGGCATCGCCCAGGTTGGTGCTGCCGCGGTAGTTGGGCTGGAACACCAGGAACCCCGCCGCCGACAGCAACTGCGGCAGCGGCGAGAACACCTGCGTGGATGCGCCCTCGGGGCCACCGTGGATCACCAGCACCAGCGGATACTTTCCGCCCTTGCGATAGTCCAGCGGATACGTCAGCACGCCGTCCTCGTCGAACCCGTCCAGGGTCCAGCGCACCGGCTCGCTGCGGCCAAGGTCCAGCTTGTCCACGAACGCATTGACGTCGGTCAGCCGGCGCGGCTTCGAGTTCGCCGAGCCCATCACGTACAACTCGCCCGGGTGCGTTGACGTCGAACCGATGAACGCAATCGCTCCGTTCTTCGCGACACTCAGCTCGCCGCCAGCCTCGACACCGCCAAGATCGAGCAATCGCGCGGACCCGGACAACGGCTGCGTCCACAACACCGAATGGGTGCCGAGTTCGCCCTGCAACAGCAGCGCCTTGCCGTTCGGCAACCATGCGTAGGCATTGAAATTGCGCGCCAACGCCGCCGTGGCATCGCGTGTCGCACCGTCGCCGCCGACGTACACCGCGTTGCCGTTGTTCTGGTCGCCGTTGCGCGGACGCATGAACGCATAGGCATTCCCGCCAGCGGCGTAGGCGAAATCGCTGGAGCCTTGGTCCGACACCAGCGTCACCGGCTTGCCCTTGCCGTCCGCGGGCACCGCGTCGATCACTGAATGGAACGACGGTCCCCAGTACGGACCCGGAAACCGCGTGAACACGACGCGCTTGCCGTCGCGGCTCCAGGCCAGCGGCGTCGCGCCTTCCTGGTCGGTCTGCAGCGAATAGTCCCCCTCGGTCAGGCGCGTCGGTTTGCCACCCGCCGCGTCGACCACCCACAGGTGCCAGGAGGCCAGGTCCTTGCGCAGCAGGAAGTTGCCGGCGGTGACCTGGAACGCCTTGTCGTGGGCCTTGATCGCCTTTTCGTTGACCGGCGGATCCTGGGTGATGTACGCGATCCGGCTGCCGTCCGGGCTCCAGGTGAATTCGTCGATGCCCTGCTTCGCGTCTGTAATGCGCTGCGCATCGCCGCCCGCCAGCGGCATCACGTATATCTGCGACTGCTTGGTCTTGGAGTCCTTCGCCAGGAATGCCAGGCGCGTGCCGTCGGGCGACCAGCGCGGCGAGGACACGTCCTCCCGATCACGGGTCAGCGCACGCTTCGTGCCACTCGCGACGTCGACCACGTCGATCTCGGTGTCGCGCTTGTCGGTCTTCCAGACCGGCGTGGACTCGACGAGGGCCACGGACCTGCCATCGGGTGAGAACTGCGGATCGGAGAGCCGGACCAGTTTCTGCAGGTCATCGAGCTTGAAGGGCGTGGCCGCGAGCGACGCCAAGGGCACGCCGATCAGGGATACCGCCAACACCGCCAGACACCAGGCACGCAAACGTTTCATGAAGCCCCCGGATCGAAACCCTGCGCCGCCTCGGGCGCGTTCCGGCAAGCATAGCGCGCGCCGCACTTGCCGACACCACACTGCGGCGGCATGCTCGTCGCAATGGCCACGCCCCACGGTTCCTATCCACATCTGCTCGCACCGCTCGACCTCGGCTTCTGCACGTTGCCCAACCGCGTGCTGATGGGATCGATGCATACCGGTCTCGAGGACCACGCACGCGATTTCGGCAAGCTCGCCGAATACTTCGCCACGCGCGCACGCGGCGGCGTCGGGTTGATGGTGACCGGCGGCTTTTCACCCGACATCACGGGCTGGTTGAAACCGTTTTCAAGTCGATTGTCATCGCGCTGGCAGGTCGCGCCGCATCGCCGCATCACCGATGCCGTGCATGCCGTGGGCGGGCGCATCTGCCTGCAGGTCCTGCACGCGGGACGTTATGGCTATCACCCGTTGAGCGTCGCGCCATCAAGGATCAAGTCGCCGATCACGCCGTTCACGCCGCGCGCGCTGGGCGACCGCGGCGTCGAACGCACGATCCATGCGTTCGCGCGCTGCGCGAAGCTTGCGCAGGACGCAGGCTACGACGGCGTGGAAATCATGGGCAGCGAGGGCTATCTGATCAACCAGTTCCTCGCAGAACGCAGCAACCGGCGCACGGACCGCTGGGGCGGTTCGGCGGAAAACCGGATGCGTTTTCCCGTCGAAATCGTGCGCCGCGCGCGCGAACGAGTCGGCCGCGAGTTCATCATCATTTATCGCCTGTCGATGCTGGACCTGGTTGACCGCGCGCAAGCCTGGGACGAAATCGTCGCGCTGGCGAAACAGGTCGAAGTCGCCGGCGCCACCCTGATCAACACGGGTATCGGTTGGCACGAGGCGCGCATCCCGACCATCGTGACAAGCGTTCCGCGCGCCGGGTTCACCTGGGTGACGCGGCGCATGAAGGAACACGTGCGCATACCGCTGATCACCACCAACCGCATCAACATGCCCGAAGTCGCGGAGCGCGTGCTCGCGGATGGCGACGCCGACATGGTATCGATGGCGCGCCCGCTGCTGGCCGATCCCGACTGGGTGAGCAAGGCACGCAGTGGACGTGCAGCATCGATCAACCCCTGCATCGCCTGCAACCAGGCCTGCCTCGATCACGTGTTCGAAGACAGGCGCGCCAGTTGCCTGATGAACCCGCGTGCGTGTCATGAAACGGAGCTGGTAGAAACGCCGGCCACGAAAAGGAAACGCTACGCGGTGGTGGGGGCCGGGCCGGCCGGCGTAACCGCCGCGATCACGCTGGCGCAGCGCGGCCATGCGGTTGCCCTGTATGAACAGTCGAACGCAATCGGCGGGCAGTTCAACTTGGCCATGCGCATCCCTGGCAAGGAGGAATACGCCGAGCCGATGCGTTACTGGAACAACCTGCTCGCGGAACTCGGCGTCGAAGTGCATTTGAGCACGCGCGTCGATGCCACGAGGTTGAAGACTGGCAACCATGACGCCGTGATCATCGCCACCGGCGTCACGCCGCGCGATCCGGACATACCCGGACAGGACCACCCGATGGTGCTGGGTTATCACGATGCGATAGCAGGTGGACGCGCAATCGGCCGGCGCGTGGCGATCATCGGCGCGGGCGGCATCGGCTTCGACGTGGCCGAATTCCTGACCCAGCCCGCGCCGTCGCCGACAACCGACATTGGGCGCTGGACCCGCGAGTGGGGCGTGGACGCCACGCTCAAGCACCGCGGCGGACTCGAAAGACCACATACCGAAGCGTCTCCACGCAAAGTCTGGCTGCTGCAGCGCACGCCCGGAAAGCCCGGCAAGCGGCTCAACAAGACCACCGGCTGGGTGCACCGCGCCGCGCTCAAGGCCAAGGGCGTGAAGATGCTGGGCGGCGTGGCTTACGAGCGCATCGACGATGCGGGCCTGCATGTCACGATCGAAAGCCAGCCGCGGACCCTCGCCGTGGACAACGTGATCATCTGCGCCGGGCAGGAATCCAACCGCACACTCGCCGATGAACTGAAGGCACTGGGCACCACGGTGCACGTGATCGGCGGCGCCGACGTCGCGGTCGAACTCGACGCCAAGCGCGCAATCAGGCAGGCGACCGAACTCGCCGACACGCTCTGAATCTGCGTTCGCCGCCACGAACGCTGCGTTCACGCCTGCAGCTTGATACATGCGCCGCCTGAACGCATATTCAAAAGGTTGTTCAACCTGCCAAGGAGTTCTTGATGAAGCTGTACACGTCACCCGGTGCCTGCTCGATGACCGACCACATCGTGCTGGAATGGATCGGCCAGCCTTATACCGCCCATATCGTCAGCCGCGACGAGCGCGCCACCCCCGAATTCCGCCAGCTCAATCCCGCGGGCGCGGTGCCCGTATTGGAGGACGGTGACTGGGTGCTGACCCAGAACGCCGCGATCCTGAATTACCTCGCCGACAAGTTTCCCGAAGCAAAGCTCGGCGGCGACGGCACGCCGAAGGGCCGCGCGGAGGTGAACCGCTGGCTGGGCTTCCTCAATGCCGACATGCACCCGGCGTTCAAGCCCCTGTTCGGCGCGACAAATTATCTTGGGGACAAGACCGCGATCGAGAAGACCCAAGGCAACGCCCGCAAGCAATTGCGTGGCCTGTTCGAGCGCTGCGATGCGCAACTCGGCAAGCACGACTGGCTGGCCGGCACGCGTTCCATCGCCGACCCTTACCTGTTCGTGATGCTGCGCTGGGCCAAGGGCCTCAAGGTGGACCTGTCGGGCCTCGACAACCTCGCGAAGTTCGAGCAGCGCATGCGTGCCGATGCGGACGTGCAGAAAGTATTGAAGGACGAAGGCATCGACCAGGCAGCCTGAGCGGCTGGCCCTGCGATTTGGACGGAGCGGCCGCGCATCGCGCGGCCGCGTGCCGCAGCGCTCAATCGCGTTTCCAGTAGCGCACCATTTCCAGGTAGCTGAACGAAGCTGACCAGGTAATCAGCACGAAACCGGTCAGCGCCTCGGTACCGCTGATGAAGCGTAGCGGCCCGGTCGGGATGACATCGCCGAAACCGACGGTCGAGTAGGTCATCGCTGAAAAGTAGACATGATCCAGGATCGACCCCGACAAAATCCCATGGATGCTTCCGGCCAGCGGCGTGGCCCATCCCAGGGCAAACAGCACCAGGCCGAACAACCATATCTCGGCCACATGCAGCACGAGGACGCCGAAGATTCCCAGCAGAACGCGCCGGCGCGCGTACGACGTCATCCTTGCCAGGCGACGGGACAAGAAAGACAGACCCTCATAGTGGACCAGCACGCACGCCCCGACGGTCAGAGCGGTAGCGCCTGCCACCAGGAGGTTCACGCCCCAATGGTCGTACTCCGAGACCCGCGAAATGGCGCCTTGCACGACGCCATCCAGCAACATCGACACGGCAAGCAGGCGCATGGCGGTAACTCCCGTGGCAAACCCTCGGACGACCGTCGCAGCCGCGCTTCAGGTCTCAACGCTTCTCGATCGGCGTGTAGGACTGGTCTTCCGGTCCGGTGTAATTCGCGCTCGGACGGATGATCTTGCCGTCCGTGCGCTGCTCCATCACGTGCGCGGACCAGCCCGACGTGCGCGCAATCACGAACAGCGGCGTGAACATCGCGGTCGGCACGCCCAGCATGTGATAGACGCTGGCCGAATACCAGTCGAGGTTCGGGAACATCTTCTTGAGTTCCATCATCACGTTCTCGATGCGCTCGGACACCTCGAACAGGCGAGGATTGCTGCCGTCCGTGCACAGCTTGCGCGAGATTTCCTTGATGATCGGGTTGCGCGGATCGCCGATGGTATACACGGGATGGCCAAACCCGATCACGATCTCCTTGTTGGCGACGCGCTGCCGAATGTCTGCCTCGGCCTCGTCTGCGGAGCGGTAACGGCTGATGGTCTCCATCGCCACCTCGTTGGCGCCGCCGTGCTTGGGGCCACGCAGCGCACCGATCGCGCCGGTGATCGCCGAATACATGTCCGCGCCGGTGCCCGCGATCACGCGCGCGGTGAACGTCGAAGCGTTGAATTCATGCTCGGCATACAGGATCAGCGACTTGTCCAGTGCGTTCGCATGCAATTCGCTGGGCGGCTTGCCATGCAACAGGTGCAGGAAGTGTGCGGCGATGGTTTCATCGTCGGTTTCGACCTCGATGCGGCGGCCGTTGTGGCTGTAGTGAAACCAGTACAGCAGCACCGACCCGAAACTCGCCATCAGGCGATCGGCGATGTCACGCGCGCCGGTGACGTTGTGGTCGCCCGCTTCCGGCAGCACCGTGCCCAGCACCGAGCAACCCGTACGCATCACGTCCATCGGATGGGTGGACGCCGGCAGCAGTTCCAGCGCGGCCTTGACCGGTTGCGGCAGCCCACGCAGGCGTTTCAGCTTGGCACGATACGCATTCAACTCGGCCCAGGTCGGCAGGTGCTCGTGCACCAGCAGGTACGCGATTTCCTCGAACGTCGCCTTGGTGGCGAGGTCGTGGATGTCGTAGCCGCGGTAGTGCAGGTCGTTGCCGCTGCGGCCCACCGTGCACAACGCGGTATTGCCGGCGGCGACGCCGGAAAGCGCCACCGATTTCTTGGCCTTTGGAAGAACCTGTGCGTTGTCGCTCATTGCATTCATCCTCTCAATTGTTGAATACGTCCGCTGGTGGCAATCGCGGGCACCGGTCGACGGGTTTCACGCGCAGTTGCAGCCCCATCGACGTTGGCGGAACGACGTTGCCGTTGCTGGATATCCAGCAATCGTCAAGGGTCGAGCAAAAACAGATGTCCAACGCAACCCGATTCATGGCGGCATCATGGAATCGCTTCCAGAGATCCGGGTCGGGGAACCGAATGATCTGCAGTTTTTCACCCGGACTCAGCACGTCGCGGTTGATCGTTGTCTGGACGAAATTATGCGGCGGTATTCCCATGATACCCAGCACGTGTTTCCAGTCTTTCTGCGGCCGGCCATCAAGCTTGAGCTGCACGCTGCGCACGATCGCCGGTCCCACGCCCTTGTTGTCCACGGTCAGTGCATGGGTCACGTCATCATTGCCACTGATCAGATACGGCCACACCTGCGCGCGCACCTGCTGGCGCTGGATCTCGGCGGTGTATCGCTGGACGTAAGCGGTGTAGCCGGCGACGATCAGGGCCAGGAACCCGACCAGCGAGGCGATGATCGCGGCGACCGCATCCCACTTGATCTCGCGGCGCGACGGGGACGATCTGCCTTGTTGGTCGTGCGGTTCGGTCATTTTGCATCAATCGTCGAACTGTTCGGATTCCGGCAACTTCGGACATGTCCCGACAGGCCGCCGATCGTTCCAACCACGACTCGAGTCGTTCATCCAGCAATCACCCAATGCCGAGCAGTAACACACCTTGAAATCGAGTTTCATCCGATGGGCCGTGTCGCGAAACCGCTTGAAGTCACCATGTTCCTTGAATTGCAGCCAGTCGAGTTTTTCGCCGGGCGACAGCACGTCGCCCTTCAACGTGCTCTGTCCGTAGTTCAGGTTTTCAAGCCGCATCGACCCGAAAACCGCAGCCCAATTCCGTTGCGGTTTCCCATCCACGAAGGCCTGCACGCTCTTCACCTGTGCGGGGCCGACGCCCTTGTTGAACCACATGTATTCGGCTGAATCGTCACTGTTCGCCATCAACAGATACGGCCACACCTGCGCGCGTACCTGCTGGCGCTGGATGTATGCGGTATAGCCCGCGACAAACAGGGCCAGCAAACCCACGAGCGCCGCGATGACCGCAGCTGCCGCATCCCATCGGATCTCACGCCCGAGTTTCCTGACCATCGGTGCCGACTGGTTCTCGTCGTTTTGCGATTCGGACATGGATGCTGCAACTCACTTCTTGTCGGTAAACAATTCGTCGAGCTTGTCTTCGTAAGCGTGGTAACCAAGGAAGTCGTACAACTCCTCGCGCGTCTGCATCTGCGGGACGACGGATTTTTGCGTACCTTCGCGGCGCACGGTTTCATAGAAACCCAGCGCGGCCTTGTTCATCGCGCGATAAGCGCCACAACAGTACAGTGCGATGTCGACGTCGGCGGAACGCAATTCATCGACGGTGAAGAACGGCGTCGAACCGAACTCGGTGAGGTTGGCCAGGATCGGCACCTTCACCGCGGCCTTGAACTTGCGGTAGTCGTCCAGCGTCTTCATGGCCTCGGGAAAGATCATGTCTGCGCCAGCCTCGACGTAGGCCACCGCACGCTCGATCGCGGCGTCGATGCCCTCGACCGCGGCGGCATCGGTGCGCGCCATGATCACGAAGTCGTCGTCGGTTTTCGCATCCACCGCAACCTTCACGCGATCGACCATTTCTTCCTTCGGCACCACTTCCTTTCCTGGACGGTGGCCACAGCGCTTCTGGCCGACCTGGTCCTCCAAGTGCACGGCGGCGACGCCTACGCGCTCGAACGCGCGGATGCTGCGTGCGATGTTGAAGGCTCCGCCCCAGCCGGTGTCGATGTCGACCAGCAGCGGCAATTGCGTGGCCTCGACGATGCGGCGCGCATCCGTGAGAACGTCTTCCATCGTCGAGATGCCGAGGTCGGGCATGCCCAGCGAGTTCGCGGCGACACCGCCGCCGGACAGGTACAACGCCTTGTAGCCGACGCGCTTCGCCATCAAACCGGCATACGCCGTGATGGCGCCGACCACCTGCAGCGGCGATTCGGCAGCGAGCGCGGCGCGGAAACGCGCGCCGGCAGAAGGAGAGGCGCTCATGCGGACTCCGGCAAAAGCGCGATTTTAGCCGATCCGGAGCTTCGGGACCGGTTTGCATGGTCCCGCGCGGCCTGCTGCCCGACACCGCACAAGCGGCCCGCGGCCAGCCAACGCGTTGCGAACGTGCCGGCCACGTATGCCAGCGCCCACCGCATCCGTGTTCTCCGCGTTGCCCGTGGTTTGTCACGCCCGGACCCATCTGAAAGCCTGGGGTTCGGGGACGGTCACGCACGACTCCACGTTGATGGTTTGCACACACCGGCCCTGTGCTACTGCTTGGGTTGTACGCGTGTGCACGTGAAGATCATTCTGCAGTACTCCTCCGATTCAAGCCCCGCCCGCCATTGATTACTCGATCGCAACGATCGAATGCGGCGCGAGCCATCGCCAAGCGATTCACGTGGCAACGCTTGAACTCGATCAGCGGTTGCACGCCGTCACTCAGGAAAGCCCATCTTGTCGACCAGTTCCGCGAAACGGGGATCGCCGTGAAGCTTGGCAAGCGTGGGATCCTGGCGCAAGCGCGCCATGCCGACATCGCGCTGCGCGAGGGCACGGTCCAGCCATGCGAAGGCCTGGTCTTTTTCGCCACGCCAGGCATGCACCGCCGCGATCTGGAATGCGTATCCCGCCGCGAACTGGCTCTTCAACCTGTCCAGTGCCTGCTGCGATGCGCGTGCGTGTCCCAGGGAATATTCGGCCACGGCCGTGCCCGCCAGCACCCACGCATCCTCCTGAATCAGGCGGAAGTGGGTCAGTGCGCTTTTCGCGTCCCCGGCTGCGAGTTCGTCATAGCCGAGCAGATAATTGCCCCAGGTTGCGCCGGCATTGATGTCGATGGCCTTGCGGAATGCTTCGTCCGCGGCGGGAATCTGCCCGTCGGCCTGGAGCAGTCGCCCAAGTCCTTCCCAGGCGTGGATCGACAGCGGATCAAGGACGGTGGCCCGACGGCTCATGACGATGGCTTCCCGATGCCGGTTGAAGACAAAGAACAGGCTGGTCGCGTAGTAATTGAGCAAAGCGACGTTGCTGGGATCGAGCGCATGACCGCGTTTGAAGTCGGCCAGCGATCCGCGCCAGTCCCAACTTCGGTTGTAGCGCAACAAACCGCGACTGGCGTAGCCATCGGAAAGATTAGGCGCCAGGGCAATGGCACGGTCGGCGGCGGCGAACGCCGTCTTCACGTCCTGTTCTGCCCTCACCGGACTGTCTTCGTTGTTCGCCAGCTCGTCGGTGGCGACGGCAAGTTCGGCCCAGGCATTGGCGTAGTCCGGATCCATCGCAACGGCCTCGCGCAGCAATCTCACGGCGCGCGGGTGGTCACCATCACGCCGTTCAACTTGCTTGCCCAGCAGGTACAACTGGTAGGCACCGGCATTGTGCGTGTGCTGCAGACTGCCGGGCTGTTGCGCCGGCAGCAGCTTGAGCTTGAGCGCCGCGACGACCTGGCTCGAGATCTCGTCCTGCACCTTGAAAATGTCGGTCAATTTGCGGTCGTAGGTCTGCGACCACAGGTTCGAGCTGTCATCGGCACGGATGAGCTGCGCGGTGATGCGCAAGGTATCGCCATCCTTGCGCACGCTGCCCTCGAGCACGTTGGCTACATGCAATGCCTTGGCGATGGTGGCGATATCGACTTCCTTGCCCTTGAACGAGAACGAGGACGTGCGCGCGATGACACGCAACTGGGGAACCTGCGCCAGCTGATTGAGCAGCTCCTCGGACAAGCCATCGGAAAAATAGTCCTGTTGCTTGTCCGGGGACATGTTGACAAAAGGCAGCACGGCGATCGACAGGGGTGGCGCGCTGGTACCGGACCCGGTTTCCAAACCCCGCCCCTTGTGCCAGACCAGGGTGTTGGTCAGCAGCAGCACCACCGCGATCGCCAGCACGCCGATAATGGCGAAGTCGAACTTGCGGTTGGTCGCGTGCGCGGCGGAATCGGCCGGGTCGATGTCGCTTTCGCGTCGCAGCCCCGAAGGCGTCAATTCGTAGAACCACGCGAAGGCGATCCAGAACGGAAAGCCGATCACCGCAGCAATCACGATCCAGCGCACCACCCAATCGTTGATGCCGAAGACGGGAAACAGCTGTGCCAGCCCCTGTGTCAGCGCCCATGCCGCGCCGATGTAGAGCACGCCGGCCCGCAGGACGTTGCGACGCTTCAGCTCTGCAAGGATACCCACGTCACTGGCCCGCCGCGGTTTGCGGGGGCACGCCGTGCAACAGCGCATCGAGGCCCGGCGTCTTTCGCAGCGGACCCCGGACAGGCTCAAGCCGAAGCAGTGCCGACGTGCTCCCGGTTGACACAACCGCGACGGTTTTCGGCGCCCGCATTATCCCCTTGACCGCAATGCGATGCGGCGCGAACCGCCATGGCAATCCGCTGCCGATCGCAAGCAGCGGGGCGGTGATGAGCAGCTCGGTGCTGCTCGCCCGCTGCCGGCCCTGCTCGCCGTGGTACCAAGCAAGAACCAGCGTCACGACGAATCCCCGTGCGACAAGCCCGAACGACGCGCGCATCACCACCTGCGGCCAGCCGCAGCTGTCCGCGGCCGGACGGAGAACCTGCAGCAGCCCCAATGCACCGGTCAGGTAAGCCAGTGTCCATTGCCCCAGTTTTCGCTGCTGCAGCTTGTGCGCCGCGTCTGCAAACCTGCCCGGCATGCGTCAAGACTAACCGAATATGCAGTCCCAGCGGCCGGTCGCGCGCGATCGAATGGAGCACGGGACGATCCGCCTGGACCGCATGAAAATCCACATGACTCCCGATCACGGGATGCGGCCGACGGTGCACGCGTTGATCGCGTGCACCGCCATCGGCCTTGCACGGCTATTTGACCGCGCTGGTCGCCGAATCCAGTTTGCTCTCGCCGGCCTTGGCCTGCTGCGCCAGTTCCTTGTAAACGGCGTACTGCGCCGCGCTGGGCCTGGCATACGCCAAGCCGATATCGGCCTGCAGGTAGGCCAAATGGCTGCGGAGCCTGGCTTCGTGCAACAGGGTTCCCTCGCTCGACTGCACCTTGAGCTGGACCAGGGAATCGATGGCCTGGTTCAGGGCATCGATTTCGCCACTCGTTGTGCCGCCGTGGCCGGACGCGTTTTTCTGCATGTGGTCGCGTGCCTCGATCGCCTTGTTGATGGCCTTGTCCAGCGTGTCGAGCGCGGTATGCACCTGCATTTGCAACGCCAGCCGCGCCGCCAGGTCCGACTGGTCGGCATTGATCCGCGGGTCCAGCGCGACCGTGAAATCCTGTGTAACCTTCTTGCCGCCGTAATCGAGCGTGACACGGTAGGTGCCGGGGACGACCACCGGACCGGATACCTCGTCGGGCAGTCCCCCGGCCGCGATCGGCACGTAAAATCCTTTCACTTCGGTGGCGTCGGGGTAGCGCAGGTTCCACTGGAATCGGTTCATGCCCGGCTCGATCGCGGTCAGCTTGCGCTCGGCGCGGGCCTTGCGCTCGGCCGGACTCAGGTTGCTCTCGTCGGCCTTTGTCGCTCTTGCTTGCCTTCGCCTTGAGATGAAGATCGAAGCTGCGGACGACCGTGCCATCGCCATTCGCGAAGGTCAGCGTGACCGGCGTCTTGCCGTCGTAGTTGGCCGGAATCCGGAAGAACACGGTCGCACCGAACGGCGGGTTCTTGCCCGCGCCCTTCGCCGCGCGCGGTTCTTCGGGCTTGCCGTACGCATGCGTCAGCCAGGCCTGCTGCGGCGCGAACAGGGACGGGGCGTCGGCCGCGTACTGCGGCTGTTTGGCAAGCTGCTCCAGCAACGCAAGGTTGTCCAGCACCCAGAACCCGCGGCCGTGGGTGGCCGCCACCAGCGCGCCCTGGCGCGCATTGATCGCGAGGGCGCGCACCTGCACGTGCGGCAGGTTCAGCTTCAAGGGTTGCCAATGCGCGCCGCCATCGAAACTCACGTACACCGATGTTCTTGGTGCCCGCGAACAACAGGTTCGAAGCATCCGGATCCTGGCGCAATGCCAGGACGTACTGGTCATCGGGCAGGCCATCGGTCATTGCGGTCCAGTGCCGTCCGTAGTCGGTGGTCTTGTAGACATAGGGCCTGAAATCGTCCCACATGTAGCGGCTGGCGGTCAGCCAGGCCGTGCCCTTGGCCGTGTGCGAGGGTTCGATCGCGCTGATCCGCGACCAGTCCGGCAACGCGGGCGGGCGTACCGCATTCCAGTGGGCGCCGCCGTCGGTGGTCACGTGGACGAGGCCATCGCTGGAGCCCGCCCAGATCTCCTTGCCGTCCAGCGGCGACGACCGCCAGCGCGGAGACGTAGGGAAAGATCTCGGCGCCGGATTGGTCGAGGTCCACGGGCCCGCCGGTCGGCGCCTCGGTGGAAGGATCATTGCGGGTGAGGTCCGGGCTGATCGTCTTCCAGGTGCGGCCCAAGTCGTCGCTCTTCATCACGTACTGCGAACCGACCAGCAATTCGTGGGGATTGGCTGGCGAAAACAGGATCGGATGGGTCCAGGCAAACCGGTATTTCAGTTCGCCCGACGACGCGCCTTCCTGGTAGTTCGGCCATGGGCTGACGCTCTGCAGCTGTCCGGTCACGGCATGTCGTGCGTGAGAAGGATGCTGTAGTAGCCGCTGCCGAAGGTGATGTCGGGGTTGCCCGGTTGGGGCGCCACGAAAGTGCTTTCGCCGTAGGCGACGCGCTTCCACGCGGACAGCGGGATCTTGCCTTCCGGGGTCGCGCTCGGTCCCTCGAACGAACCTTCGTCCTGCTGCGACCCGTACATATGGAACGGGAAGCGGTCGTCGAGGCTCACCGTGTAGTACTGCCCGGTCGGCTGGTTGTGTTCGGTGCTCCAGGTCTTGCCGCGGTCGGTCGAGACCGTCGCGCCGCCGTCGTTGCCCTCGAGCAGGATGTCGGTATTGCGCGGATTGATCCACACGATGTGGTTGTCGCCATGCGGGGTATGCAGTTTCTTGAACGACTTGCCGCCATCGTGCGAGACGAACAGCGCATCGACCTGCGGCATGTAGACCGTGTCGGGATCCTTCGGGTCGACGAAGATCGCCATGTAGTAGAACGCGCGCTGGCGCAGCTTCCATTCCTTGTTGACGCGCTTGAAAGTCTTGCCGCCGTCGGTCGGACCTGAACACCCCGCCCTGTTTCGCCTGTATGGTCAGGTAGACCACGCCCGGATTGCTCGGGGCAACCGCCACGCCGATCTTGCCCAGCACGCCCTTGGGCAACCCCGGATTGCGCGAGATGTCGGTCCAGTGCGCGCCGCCGTCGGTGGTCTTGTACAGACCACTGCCGGGGCCGCCGCTGTCGAGGCGCCATGGCGTGCGATAAGCCTGCCAGGCCGCCGCATACAGCACATTCGGATTGGCCGGATCCATCACCAGGTCGACCACGCCCGTCTTATCGTTGATGAACAGGATCTTGTGCCAGGTCTTGCCGCCGTCGGTGGTCTTGAACACGCCTCGGTTCGGCCCCGGTACGAAAACATGTCCCATTGAAGCGGCGTAAACCACGTCCGGATTCTTCGGATCCACGACCAGCCCCATCGTCGTGTGGGTGTCGCGCAGGCCGGCGAAGTTCCAGGTCTTGCCGGCATCGGTGGACTTGAACACGCCGTCGCCAGTGATCATGTCGCCGCGGATGTCGCTCTCGCCGGTACCCGCATAGATGACCTTCGGATTCGACGGCGCAACCGCGAGCGCCCCGATGCTGTCGCTGGTGCTCGGCCAACCGTCGCTGATGTTCTTCCAGCTGACGCCGTAGTTGGTGCTCTTCCAGATGCCGCCATCGACGGTGCCCATGTAGAACAGGTCCGGCTTGTCGGCCACGCCGTCCACTGCCACCACGCGCCCGCCGATGTACGGCCCGACGCTGCGCCACTCGAGCTTGCCCATCATCGCCTGCAACGGAACGGTCTGGGCAAGCGCCGCCGCGGGCGCCAGCAGCGCGATCAGGATCGCACCGCATGCGCAGACTCGGGGACGGAAACGGGTCGGAAACGTCATCGCGCACCTCCTGCAGGGATCACCGCCTGGCATCGCTGGTGCCGGGCGCACGGTCGCCGATTATGCGCCGATGCGTCGCGATCGGAAACCAAACAGGCTGCCGCACCGCAGCATCCGACGCGAAACCGGATGCAGCGCACCATGCTCGCCCAGGTACCAGGCAGGTAGCCGTGCAACGAAGCAGCAGACGCTTTGCGCAACGATCAGCCCACGCTAGATCGCGGGAGGCCAGGCGAAGCTCCGCACCGTGATGTCCTCCCCTTGCAGCATCGCGAATGCAAAGGCGGCGCAAGCCAAGGCCCACTGCACCAGCTTGCGTTGCTTGAGCTTGGTCCACAGGTCCGTCATGACCCGGTGCTCGAACTGGACGGCGCCGGATAGTGCGTCAGCGGCGGGCGGTAGCGGGCGTATTTTTTCAGCAACGCCTGGAATTGAGGCGTCTTGCGGATCGGATCCCACACGGGATCGATCCAGAGCATCACCGGGGAGTACCACTCGCCGATCCCGGGCATGGCCAGCGCGCGGGTCAGCAAGGGTACGGCAAGGTCCGGCCGGCCGGCCATGGCATAGGCCTGTGCGGCATCCAAGACCACATTGGGTCGCGCGCTGAGATCCCTGGACGCCTCCCCTGCGGCCAGCATGGCCTTGATGGATGCCATCGCTTGCGCGGTCTTGCCCAGGATCAGCTGGGCCGTGGCCATCGCGGACAGGGTCCGCGAGGCCTCCCCGGGATGACCGGCCTCGGCCTGCAAGCGGTCACGCAGCCCGGGCAATGCCCTGGCAGGCGTGCGTCCGTGCGCGGGGCATGTCCCCGGCCGACTGGTACAGGCTTGCCAGTCGCATGTTCTTCCCCCCGGGCCAATAGCTCAACAAGGAATCGGGGAGGGGCTTGACCAGGGCAATGGACTGGTCGTACTTGTGTTGATAGACAAGGACGATGGATCGTGCCAATGCCAGAAGGTTACCCGGACCCTTCAACTCGGCGAGGGCCCGCTCCAGGTTGCCCGTGGAGAGCATGATGCTATTGGCATAGTAGTAGCGTGTATCGATGTTGTCCGGCTGCAGGGCGAGTGCATTTCGAAAGGTCATGTTCGCCTGGGCGTAGTTTCCAAGCGCCATGTAGATGCTGGCGAGGTTCCACGGGATATTCCGGGCGTTGGGATCGAGGGACAAGGCCCTGCGCAAAGCCTCGACGGCCAGGCTGAACTTGCCCTGGCGATGCAGCACGTAACCGCGCGCGGCATACGCATCGGCATCGTTGGGCCGCAGGCGCAAGGCGGCGTCAAACGCGTCCAGTGCCGCGCCGTAGTTTTCCCTGACGTAATAGGCGACATAGCCCAGGGCCAGGTGCGACTCGGGTAGCGACGGCGCCAGCTTGAACGCCTGTTCGGCTTGCATGCGGGCATCGGCCCTGAGCTTGGCTACGTCTTGTCCGCCCCCACCATAGGTGACCATCACGCTCTCGGCGTAGGACAGTTTCGCCCGCGCCAGCGCGAAGCCGTGCACGCGGGACACGGCCTGGCGATACAGGTCGATGGCGCGACTCACGGCCTCGATTGGATTTTTGGAGGAAAGGCGGGTATCCATTTCATGCTGGGCGCGCAGGTACAGCAGGTTGGCTGCGGAATCGTCACTCAGTTGCGAGGCCATGCGCCGGCCTTCGTCCGGTGAGAGCTTGGCATTGAGCGCGCTGGCGATCTTCTCGGCGACCTCGCCCTCGACGCCGAACACGTTCTCCAGCTTGCGCTGGTAGCTCTGGGCCCACAGGTGCGCGTCGGTGCGCGCGTCGATCAGCTGCACGTTGACCAGCACCTGGTCGCCGGCCTTCTGCACGCTGCCTTCCAGCAGCGTCGCCACACCCAGATCCTGGCCAATCTTCTTCAGGTTCTGCGGGTGACTTCCGTACTGCATCGTCGAGGTGCGCGAGATCACCTTCAGGTCGCCGATGTCCGCCAGCTTGGTCAGGATCAGGTCCTGCATGCCGTCTGCGAAGTACTGGTTATCTTTGTCCGAGGACAGGTTCTCGAACGGCAGCACGGCGATGGACTTGGCCGGGATGCTCGAGGCCGGCGCTGTGACGGCGGGTATTGCCGCAGCGGAGCCGGTGTTGGCCGGTGACGGGGGCACGGTCGCGTGGCGCGGCACGTCGGGCGTGCCTCGCGGCGTGAATCGCCACAGCAGCGTGCCGCCGATCGCCAGCAACAGCGCCACGATCAGCAGTTCGGGACCGGTGACGCGCTGCACGCCGCGCTCGCCGTGGTACCAGGCCAGCACCAGCGTCACCAGCAGACCCAGCGCCACCAGCCCGAATGCCAGGTGCATGACCAGGTGCGGCCAGGTGTAGTTTTGCGCCGCCAGGTCCAGCACCTGCAACACCGCCCAGGCACCGGCCACGTAGGCCAACGCCCACTGCACCAGCTTGCGTTGCTTCAGGCGTTGCCAGAAATCAGTCATGTCTTCCCTCCCGGTACCGGCAAACCGACCTTGCGACAGTAGGCCGCGAAACGCGGATCGTCCTTGTAGCGCAGGAGGATCGGATCGGTAAGCAGGCGCTGGATTCCGGCGTCGCGGTTGATCCAGGCGCGGTCCAACCAGTGGAACATCCCGTCGGCGTCCTTGCGCAACGCATACAGCTGGGCGATCTGGTAGGCGCCGGTGTCGGCGGACGTGTGCATGATGTCCTTGAGAGCGGCATCGGCGGCAACGCGATCGGTACCCGTCTGCAACACCGCGGCCCGCGCGAATTCGTGCCAGAAGCCCGGCGGTATCGCCTTGGCCGCCGTTTCGGCGGCGGCCGTGTCGCCACGCGACAATTCGGCCAGGGTCAGGCGTGCACGAAAAGGGGCCCTGCCCGGTTCAAGATTGATGGCCTTCCGCCATGCCGCCACCGCCTCGCCGAGCCGCCCCGGCTGGCCACGCAAGTCGAAGGCAAGGTTCCGGTAGCGTTTGGCGCTCAACGGATCGAGCGCGATCGCCTTGCGGTCCAGCGCTTCGGCCTGGCGGGCATGTCCCATCGCCCGCAGGATCTGTGCCTTGATATCGATACTGGACAGCGCGCCTGGCGCCATCGCCACCATCGTGTTGGCCTCGTCCAGCGCACCCTGCCAGTCCAGGTCGGCGCCCAGGAGGATCAAGGCCCGCGCATAATGTCCGGCGAGCAGGTCGGGGTCCAGTTGCAACGCGGTATCGGCCGCCGCGCGTGCGCTCTTGATGTATTCCCGAAGCTCGCCACCGTTGTTGGCATACACCAAACCCAGGTCCCCCCAGCGAGTCGCGCTCGCCGCATAGCTGCGCGCATAGCCGGGATCGATGTGCGCAGCCTCGGCGTAAAGATCGATGGCCCGATGGTCGCCAGCTTCCGTCTGTGGCTGGGCATTGCCCTTGAGATAGGCCTCGTAGGCGGCGAGCTTGCCGCTGGGCGGCCGGTCGTTCTGCACCACTCGACCGAGAAGCTTGGTCTTCAAGGCGCCGGCAACCGCCTGCGTGATGTCGTCCTGCAGCTGGAACAGGTCCCGGTACGGCTCGTCGTAGCGCTGCGACCACAGCGAGCTGCCATCGGCCGCATTCACCAGCGTCACGCTGACCCGCACCTCGCCGCCCTGCTTCTGCACCGAACCTTCCAGCAGATGCGCCACCCCGAGCTGCCGAGCGATGACCCGGGGATCGAGCTTGCTGCGGCGGAACTGGAACGAGGAGTCCCGGCTGATCACCTTCAAGCCCCTGAACTGGTTCAGCGCAATGATCAGGTCCTGGGACAGGCCGTCGGAGAAATACTGCTGCTGCGGATCGCCGCTGTCGTTGTTGAACGGCAGCACGGCGACGGATTTTTCCGGTATCGCAGGCCTCGATTGAAACGATGATGCCATCGCGCTCGATGACTGCCCGGCTGGCGGTGGAGCCTGTGCCGCTGACGGAGTATTCGACGCCGACAGCGAGCCGGAGAATCGCCACAGCAAACCGCCGCCGATCCCCAGCAACACCGCCAGCACGATCACTTCCATCCCGGTCACGCGCTGCGCGCCGCGTTCGCCGTGGTACCAGGCGAGTACCAGTGCAACGAAAAAACCGATGCACGCGACAATGATCAGTCCCCGCTCGATGCCGGCGGGCCAGCCGAATCGCTCGGCGACGATGTCCACGCCCTGCAGCAGCGCGAATGCGCCGGCCACGTAGGCCAGCGCCCACTGCACCAGCTTGCGCTGCTTCATGCGCTGCCAGAAATCAGTCATGCCGGACGGGTTCCGGTTTGGCGCCGAGCGCCCGCAATGCATCTTCGAGATTCACCTCGACACCGTGCATATTGGCCGTCGCGTTGGCGGCGTACGAGTACTGGTCGCGCAGGTCGGCGGCGACGGCCGGATCGCTGCGCAGCACGCCGGCAACCCTGGCGAGCGCCGCGGGATCGGCTTTGAATTGGCAGTGCCTGGCGAAGCCCATGATGTTTCCGCGTCGATTGCGCACATCGCTGCAGCCCGCGCGCATGGCCATTTGCATGCCGAGCGGAATGATGCCGCGCACCAACTTTCGATAGTCCGAAACCACGCCCATGTCGTAGACGGATCGCGCGACGTCGAACGCGTAGTATCGCGACAGGCCGGAGTCCACCGCCGCCCGCGGCAACAAACCCAGATGCCCGGAGGAGACGATCTGGTCCCAGGTCGCGCGCACTGGTGCGATATAGGTGATTTCGCTGGCACGATAGGCATTGACGATTAGTTCGCGTGGATCGGAAGCAGGCGAATCCAGCAGCGCATCGGTCCGCCGGACGCTATCGAGCACGGCCTGGTAGTAGGTGCTTTGCGCGCGCACACCGGCGAGGTTTTCGGCGAGGTCGCGGGTCAGCCGCCTGGCGTAATCGTGTCCAAGCCGCGCATCGACCCGCGCCTGGTTCCAGTTGCTCACCTGCATGCCGATGAACACGCCGAGGATCACGATCACCAGCTCTATCAGCACGCCGGTCCAGTGCTGCTGCTTCAGGTGCTGGGCGAAACGGGAGAAAATCATGATCGATGTCCCTTCAGATAGGCGAGTGTCTTCGCCTTGACCGTCTCGGTCATCTTCTTGATGTGCATGGCGATGATTTCATTTCTCCCGGCGATGATCGCCCGCCAGTTCAGTTGCTGGCGCAGCCGGTCCCAGAACGGGTCGCCCGGCGGGCGGTCGAGCACCGGATTGTGGCCCGCCAGGATGCGGTTTCCATACTGCGCATGCATCAGCTTCAGGTAGTCGGCTGCAAACATGGGCGGCAACGCCGAGGGCCCGTGCATGACCGCCGGATCCCAGAGCACGAGCTCCACGCCATGCGTGCGCAGGAAGACGCCGAACCCGTTGTCGACGAACACCTCGTTGTTCCGGTCCAGTGCAGATTCCCAGCGCCGGATCTCGAAGAAATACTCGACGATCCTGCCACGCAGGGCCCGGTCCCGGATCAGGCCGAGGTGCCCCGAACTCTGCAGTTCCTGGAAGGTCGGGCTCTCGATCTTCAGGGTGCTGCGCGCCACCAATTGGCTCAACAGCATGCCCAGGCGAAGCGTCCGGTCCTTCGACGGCGGGGCATCGATCTCGTCCAGCGACCGGTTGATGTCGTGCGCGATGGTCGTTTCAAACCCGATCTGGGCCTGGACCGAGGTTTGTATGGAATCGAAATCCCTGGCCAGCGCCCGCAGATAGACGACCTCCGCAGCGTTGTCCTGCCGCGCCTGGTTCCAGTTGTCCACCTGCAGGCCGATGAACACGCCGAGGATCACGATCACCAGCTCGATCAGCACGCCGGTCCAGTGCTGCTGCTTCAGGTGCTGGAGTACGCGCGCGAGTCTCATGGGTTCTCCCTGGCCGCTGCGATCACCGCGTCCAGCTGTTGTTGCTGTTGATCGATCATCTCGATCTTGCTTTCGATGATGCTCGACTGGTAGTTGAGGTCCGCTTGCAGACCGCGGGTGGCCCGCAGGGCTGCGGCGGCACGGGCGATGTCCGCCGGCGCAAGGTCGGCGTGGCAGGTCTTCGGCAAGCGCATGATGAGCAGGTGGTTGACGAATTCGACCTGGTCGCCACAGGCGGCCTTGATGGTCTTCTGCAACTTGAACGGCAGGACACTGCGCACCAGTTGCCGGTAGGGTGACTTGGCGGTGGCGATGTCCGAGTCCGCCCATCGGAAGGCGTAATAGTTGACCAGCAGGACGCGCATCCGGGCGTTGCGGATGAGATCGATGGCGCCGGTCGATTCCATCTCGTCGAACGTCGCGCGGTTGCTCGATGACGTGAAGGTCTGGGTGGCCTGGTAGACGCTGGCCACCCAGGTGCCCGGGTCGACGGCGTCCGGCGATTGCAGGCCCTGCGCGGCGGTCCTCGCATAGGCGGCCACGGTCTCCAGGTAGGCCTTGAACGCCTCCAGGCTGAGCTTCTCGTTGTCCAGGTCGCCGCGCACCTGCTGGAACAGCACGTCGGCGCGGTGCTGCTCGGCGCGCGCGTTGGCCCACTCCTGCACCTGCAGGCCGATGAACACGCCCAGGATGACGATCACCAGCTCGATGACCACGCCGGTCCAGTGTTGGTTTTTCATGTGGTTGATGACGCGGCGCAGGATCATGACGCTTGCTCACGCCCGACCAGCAAATTGATCAGCCGCGTGGTCTCGCGATCCAGCGCGTCAAGCGCATGGACTTCGGCGCCGCAAATGCCATATCGGTAGGCCAGTTCATTATCGACCTCCCGGCTCCCGGCAAGCGCCGCGATGTCATTGCGGAATTTCGATGTCCCGACGTCCTTGCCGACGATGTAGGACTGCTCCAGCAACGCTCCGAAAGCGATGTTCTTCATCAGGAACGGGTCCCACACGCCGTCTCTTTGCCGCAGCGCGTCGGAATACAGGCGATTGACTTCGTCAAGATCACGTTGCCAGCGGCCGATGGCTTCCCGGATCTTCGGGTTCTCGATTCGGCGCAGGCCGCCGGTATCGGTCAATTCATTCAGCGTCGTGAGATCCGGTGCAAATACATAGATGCGATTCACGTTGAGGAATCTCTGATTGAGTTCCTTGCCGGAAATCGTCGGCGGGTCTTCCTTGAAGGCGGACCGCAAGGCCTTTACATCATGCTGCTGCCCGACCAGTTGGGCTCGAAAATCCTTGAAATACGCCTGATTGCCTTCCAGTTGCTTCCGAAGACTGATCAATTGCTGGTTGAGTTCGGTGCGTGCGATGCGTGCCGAATTCCAGTCCTGCACCTGCATGCCGATGAACACGCCCAGGATGACTATCACCAGCTCGATGAACACGCCGGTCCAGTGCTGCTGCTTGAGATGGTTGAGAAATCGTTGGGAAATCACGGCCGCCCTCCCGGCGGGTCCATGGGTCCAGGGCGGGTGCGGTTCATGGTGGATCCTTCTTCATGCCGTCGAGGTCGCGGTCGATGTTGTCCAGTAGCTTCGGGAACCGTCGAAGCTTGCCCTGGTTCATCTGGATCTCTACATGCGTCAGGTTCTGCACCGTGGAGACGGCCGGCGCGAATTGCGGGTCCCTGCACAAGGCCGGGAAATCGTAGATGGCCCCGCCATCGGGCATACCGTGCTTCTCGATGTCAGGCGGGTCGAACCCACCCGGCGGCTGCTTGAACACGACACGCGCGTCGATATGGGAAATCGCGGGTGTCGCCCGCGCGATGATCATGTTCAGGACCCTGTTACCCGCATCGTTGACCTGCACGACACGGGCCAACGCCGTGCGCAAGGCCACGTCATGGATCAGCCCGATGCGGCCGGTCGAACGCAGCTCGTCGATGGTGCCGCGAACCAGGGGTGGTGGTTCGATTCGCCCGAACAGAAACAGGCCGGCGCCGAATTGCTTCCTGGCCGCTGCATCGAGCTGGCAACGGGCCAGGTCGTCCAGCATCGCACCCTCGAGCCGGTACTGCCTCTGCATGCGCTGGACATTGGACTTGGCGAGCATGATGGACTGCGTGATGTCATCATGCAGGCGCTGGAGGTATTGCCTTTCCAGCACGCGATCCTGGCGCGTCTGGTTCCAGTCCTGCGCCTGCAGGCCCAGGAACACGCCCAGCACCACGATCACCAACTCGATGAACACGCCGGTCCAGTGCTGCTGCTTCATGTGCTGGGCGATGCGGCGCATGATCACCTGGATCGATCTCCCTTCATCCTGGAAAGCTCGCTGTCGATAAGCCCGAGCAACTCCTTGTAGCCCTTGAGCCGGGATTGCATCATGCCGATCAAATTGAACGTTGTTACCTGCACGTTGGAGACGACCGCTGCAACACGGGGATCCTTGCACAAGGCGGGAAAATCGAATGTGTAACTGCCTTCCGGCATGCCTTGTGACGCGATGGTGTCGTAAAGAAGACCCTCCGGAGGCGAGTCCAGCTGGACCCGCTTCTGGAGGAAGAAGATCGCTCGCGAAACGTGGGCCACGATCATGGGCATGTCCCGGCTGAAGATGTCCGATTCCACCACCACGTTGGCCAGTTTGGTGCGCAAGCGCACATCCCGGATCAGCCCGATGCGCCCTGAAGAGCGCAATTCGTCGATCGTGCCGCGAACCAGGGGCGCAGAATCGATCATGCCGAAAAAGTAGGCGCCGGTGGCGAAGCGCTTCCTTCCGTCCTTGTCGAGCCGACATGAAGCGAGGTCGGCCAGCATGTCTGACTCAAGCCGGTACTGCATGCGCATGTCGCGGATGTTGTAGTTCGCCCTGTCGATGGAACGCTGGATGTCGACATGCAGGCGCTGCAGGTACTGCTTCTCCAGCCCGCGATCCTGGCGCTGTTCGTTCCAGTTCGAGACCTGCAAGCCGATGAACACGCCAAGGATCACGATCACCAGCTCGATGAACACGCCGGTCCAGTGCTGCTGCTTCATGTGCCGGGCGATGCGGGAGAGGATCATCTGCTGGTCGCGGGTTGGTCCGTCCCGGCCGGGACCGGCAGTCCGACCGTGCGGCAATACGCGGCAAAACGTGGATCGTCCCGGTAGCGAAGGATCAGCGGATCGGTGAGCAGGTGCTGGATGCCGGGATCGCGATTGGTCCAGGCACGGTCCAGCCAGCGGAACACCCCGTCGGGATCCTTGCGCAGGGCATGCAGTTCGGCGATCTGGTAGGCGTCGGTGTCCGTGTACTTCTGCACCATGTTCTTGAGCGCGGCATCGGCCGCGCCACGGTCGGAGCCCGTCTGCAGCACGGCAGCCTGCGCGAAGTCGTGCCAGAAGCCAGGCGGTTCGGCCTGCGCCGCCGCATCGGCCGCGGCCTGGTCGCCGCGCAGCAATTCGACCAGCGTCAGGTTCGCGTGCAGTCGGCTGCTCCCCGGCGCCAGTTCGATGGCCTTGTGCAAGGCCGCCTGCGCCTCATCCAACCGTCCCACGCGCAGGATCAGCGCCAGATTCTCGTACTCGCCCGCGTTGAGCGGGTTCAATGCGAGCACTTTGCGGATCAGGCTTTCTGCCTCGCCTGCCCTTCCCAAAGCCGTCAAGACCTGTGCCTTGATGTCCATGCCGTTGACTTTGTTGGCGGCCAGTGACACGACCTTGTCCGCCTCGTCGAGCGCGCCCTGCCAGTCCAGGTCGGCATTGAGCAGGATGAAGGCACGCGCGTAGTGCGCCGCCGCCAGGTCGGGATCCAGCCGCAGCGCGGTATCGGCGGCCATGCGCGCATGCTGGACAGCTTGTCGGGCATCGGCGTCGTTGGAACTGAACACCGCCGCCTGGTACATCCAGGCGATGGCCATCACCGCATAGCTTTGTGCGTAATCCGGATCGATCTGCGTCGCCCTGGTGTACAGCGCGATCCTCCTGCGAGCGCCGGCAGGCGTATTGGGCTGGGCTTTGCCCTTGAGATAGTCGGCATAGGCGTCGAGGTTGCCGCTGGGCGGCCGGTCGTTCTCGGCAGCGTGGTCCAGGAGCTTGGCTTTCAGGGCATCGGCGACCGCGTGCGTGATGTCGTCCTGCAGCTTGAACAGGTCCTTGTACGGCCGGTCGTAGTGCTGCGACCACAAGGTGCTGCCATCGGCAGCGTTGACCAGCTCGGCGCGGATGCGCACCTCGTCGCCCAGCCGCCGTACGCCGCCCTCCAGCAGGCGCGCGACGCCAAGACGGTTTGCGATGGTGGCCACGCTGTCGTGGCTGCCACGGAACCGGAAGGACGAATCGCTGTTGATGACCTTGAGGCCCTTGAACTGCGAGAGCGCGGTGATCAGGTCTTCCGACAAGCCATCGGAAAAGAATTGCTCGTTCTTGTCGCCGCTCTCGTTTTCGAACGGAAGCACGGCGATCGACTGGGGCGAAACCGTCCGGCCCGCCGCGATCGGCTCGGGTTCTTTCTGCGTGATCGCCGATGTTGGCGCGGATGTCGATGCTATCGGTGCTGCAGCCGTGGCTTGCGCGGATGGACCCGGCCGCAGCCACCACCAGTAGCCGAACCCGGCAAGCGCGGCGACGAGAATGCCGAGCAATGCAATGCTCAGGGTCCCGTGGCGCGCCCGCCGCAACACCGGTTGGCCTTCGTCATCCGTTCGCTGGATTCCCGCCGGCGTCACGTCGAAGGCCCAGGCCAGCACCAGCGCGATCGGAAACCCGACCAGGATCAGCAGCACGACCAGCTGGGCGGTCCAGTCCGGCATGTGGAAGATCGGGAACACCTGGGTCGCGATCTGGATCAGCAGCCAGCCGACCACGGCATACACGACGGCCACGCGATAGACATGGCGGCGTTTCAGTTCCTGCCAGAACCCCTTGGTGTGCATGGTGTCCCCGCTCCCGGAATTCCAAGCCCCGGGCCAATGTAACATTCCCGCATGCGCAGCCCCACCCGTGGATTTCCCGGGGAGTTCGCACGGGCACAAAAAAGGGCGGCCCGTGGCCGCCCTTTCGTTTCATGCGGTGGTGATTGGATCAGCCGAGCAACTGCTCGACCGATGCGCGCTCTTCGCGCAGTTCCTTGTCGGTGGCGTCCATGCGCGCACGCGAGAAATCGTTGATGTCGAGACCCTGCACGATCGTGTACTTGCCGTTCTTGCAGGTCACCGGATAGCCGTAGATCACGCCCGGTTCGATGCCGTAGGAACCGTCGGCCGGAATCCCCATCGATACCCAGTCGCCCTCGGCGCTGCCCAGCGCCCACGAGCGCATGTGGTCGATCGCGGCCGATGCGGCCGATGCCGCCGACGACGCGCCACGCGCCTTGATGATCGCCGCACCGCGCTGCTGCACGGTCGGAATGAATTCCTTTTCGTACCAGTCCTGGTCGACCAGCGACATCGCCGGCTGGCCCTTGACCGTCGCGTGGTGGATGTCCGGGTACTGGGTGGACGAATGGTTGCCCCAGATGATCATCTTCGCGACGTCGGTGTTGTGCGCACCGGCCTTGGCGGCAAGCTGGGCCTTGGCGCGGTTGTGGTCCAGGCGCACCATCGCGGTGAAGCACTTCGGATCGAGGTCCGGCGCATTGGCCTGCGCGATCAGCGCGTTGGTGTTGGCCGGGTTGCCCACCACCAGCACCTTGACGTCGCGCTTCGCATGCGCGTTCAGCGCCTTGCCCTGCGGCGCGAAGATCGCGCCGTTGGCGGACAGCAGGTCCTTGCGTTCCATGCCGGGACCGCGCGGACGCGCGCCGACCAGCAGCGCGTAATCGACATCCTTGAAAGCCACGTTGGCGTCATCGGTGGCGACGATGCCGGCCAGCAGCGGGAACGCGCAATCGTCGAGTTCCATCACCACGCCATCCAGCGCCGGCAGCGCCGGCGTGATTTCCAGCAGGTGCAGGATCACCGGCTGGTCGGGGCCCAGCATGTCACCGGCGGCGATGCGGAACAGCAGGGCGTAGCCGATCTGGCCGGCGGCGCCGGTGACGGCAACTCGAACGGGTGCTTTCATGGTTTCACTCCAACATGCAATAAGCGGTGATTGCCGTCGCGGGATGCCGCGACGACCTGGCATGCACCGAACCGGCTCAACTCAGTTCGGCAAAGAATTCCTGGATGCGCTGCAGGCCTTTCTTCAACTGCTCCGGCGCGCAGGTGTAGGAAATGCGCAGCGAACGCGGCTCGCCGAAAGCAGAGCCCGGCACCGTCGCGACGAACTTGTCTTCGAGCAACGCCTTGCACAAGTCGACGTCATTGGCGATCTTGCTGCCCTTGTGGGTCTTGCCGAACGCGACCGAAACGTCCGGGAACGCGTAGAACGCACCCTGCGGGCGCGGGCACTTCACACCGGGAATCGCGAGCAGCGCGCTGACCACTTCGTCGCGGCGTTTCGAGAAATCCTCGCGCTTGGCGTTCGGCACGTCCTGCGGTCCGGTCAGCGCCGCGATGGCAGCGACTTCGGTGATTTCCGGCAGGCAGGTGATGTGGTTTGAATTGAGCGTCACCAGCGCCTTGACGCCGTCCTCGGGACCGGCCACGAAACCCACGCGCCAGCCCGGCATGCCGTATGTCTTGGACAGCGAATCCATGATGAAGGTGCGCGCGCGCAGCTCCGGCTTGACCTGCACGAAGTTGTGGTAACCGATGCCATCGAAGACGAGACGGTTGTAGATGTCGTCGGTGATGATCCAGGTGTCCGGGTGCCTCACCAGCACTTCGGCCAGCGCCGCGATCTCGTCGCGCGTGTACACCATGCCCGTCGGGTTGGACGGGTTGTTGAACAGGAACACCTTGGGATTGGACGCCAGCGCCTTGTCGAGCTGCGCGGGCGTCAGCTTGTAATGCTGCTCGGGCGGGCATTGCAGGATCGTCGTCCTCGCGTCGAGGATCTCGGCGATGTCGACGTAACTGGTCCAGTACGGCGCCGGGAACACGATCTCGTCGCCCTCGTCCAGCAGCGCCTCGCACAGGTTGTAAAGCACCTGCTTGGCGCCGATGCCGACCGTGACGTTGGCGCGCGTGTAGCCGTCCAGCCCGCTCTGCTTGTAATGCGCAACGATGGCGTCCAGCAGCGCCGGCGCGCCGCGATTGGTGCCGTAGCCGCCGCTGTCGCGCGGCATCCAGTCGCGCACCGCCGCATAAACGTGCCCACCCGGCAGGAAATTCGGTACGCCAATGGAGAAATTGACGACGTCCTTGCCATCCGCCTTCAACTGCCTGGCGGTGTCCGCGATCACCATGATCGCGCTGGGCTTGGCGCGACCGGTGCGCGCGGCGAGTTTCGGCATGGCGAAGACCTCGAAAATACAGCCTTCTATTTTATCACAGCGATGCTGCAATGCGTCACGAAAGCCGATCCCATGCGATTCACACGGATGGGTCGCGAAGGTGCACAATGCCGCTGCCATGAACCAATGATGGCGCCTGTGTGCCCCCATCGCTGCAGAGGAGAAACCACATGCTTCACTGGCTCTGGATTTTCATCATCGGTCTGGTCGTCGGCATCATCGCCAAGATGATCATGCCCGGGAAGGATCCGGGTGGATTCATCATCACCGCGATCATCGGCATCATCGGTTCGTTCATCGGCGGCTGGATCGCCGGCATGCTCGGCTTCGGCGTCGGCGCGACCGCGGAGGGCGCCGGTATCGGCGGATTCTGGGGGCTGGTCTTCGGCGTGATCGGCGCAATCATCCTGCTGATCGTCTACCGGCTGGTATTCAAGCCTAAGCGGATCTGACTCCGGACACGGGAACCGAAGCAAAAAGGGCGGCCCGAAGGCCGCCCTTTTTCATTGCGTCCTCGTGTTCACGCTCGGGAACTCGCATCCAGCGCCGCGTTCCACTGCGTGATGCGGTCGGCATGCGCCGTCAACAACGACTCCGCATCGCCCTCGATGGTGACCTTCTCGATCGCGTCGCCCTGGCGGATCGCATCGACCACTTTTTGATCATCCGCGGCGTCCACTTCGCCGAAAATGGTGTGCTTGCCGTCCAGCCACGGGGTCGGCACATGCGTAATGAAGAACTGGCTGCCGTTGGTGCCGGGCCCGGCGTTGGCCATCGACAGCTTGCCGGGGGCATCATGCTTCAGGTCTGGGCGGCACTCGTCTTCGAAGCGATATCCCGGGCCGCCGGTGCCGGTGCCGCTGGGGCAACCGCCCTGGATCATGAAATCGGCGATCACCCGATGGAAATTCAGTCCGTCGTAGAAGCCGCGTCGGGCCAGGTTCACGAAATTGGCGACCGTCAGCGGCGCCTTGTCCGCGAACAACCGGACGTGGATCGGACCCTTCGAGGTCTGGAAGGTGGCGGTGAGGTCGGTCATGGTTGAATCCCTGAAAATGAACGCATAGCTTAACAGTCCGTACTGGCACGAGCACCCGACCGGCGACATCGGTATAATCGCGGGACTCGCGGCGCTTGGTGCGCCCCTTGTCTTCTCTTCCCTTGCTCGCCGACCGCCATCGTGCGGTCGTCAACGTGTGTCTCATGTCCATCCAGAACCTGCGCAACATCGCGATCGTCGCCCACGTCGATCACGGCAAGACCACCCTCGTCGACCAGCTGCTGAAACAGTCCGGCACGCTGTCGGAGCGCGCGGTGGTGCCCGACCGCGTGATGGACAGCAACGACCTCGAACGCGAACGCGGCATCACCATCCTGTCCAAGAACACCGCGATCCGCTGGACCGACCCGCAGGGCGAGGAATGGCGCATCAACATCGTGGACACGCCCGGACACGCCGACTTCGGCGGCGAAGTCGAGCGCGTACTGTCGATGGTCGACTCGGTGCTGATCCTCGTCGACGCGATGGACGGCCCGATGCCGCAGACCCGCTTCGTGACCCAGAAGGCCTTCCAGATGGGTTTCAAGCCGATCGTGGTGGTCAACAAGGTCGACCGTCCGGGCGCGCGCCCCGATTGGGTCGTGAACCAGACCTTCGACCTGTTCGACCGCCTCGGCGCCAGCGAGCAGCAACTCGATTTCACGGTGGTGTACGCCTCTGCGCTGCACGGTTATGCCGGGCTGCAGCCCGACGTGCGCTCGGGCGACATGACGCCGTTGTTCCAGGCCATCGTCAGCCACGTGCAGCCGCCGCAGGTCGACCTGGACGGACCGTTCCAGATGCGCGTGTCGTCGCTGGACTACTCCAGCTACGTCGGCATCATCGGCGTCGGCCGCGTGCAGCGCGGCACTGTGCACAGCAACATGCCAGTGGCGATCGTCGACCACGCGGGCAAGCGCCGCAACGGCAAGATCCTGCAGGTGCTGGGCTTCATGGGCCTGGAGCGCCGCGAAGTCGAGCAAGCGCAAGCCGGCGACATCATCGCGGTCTCCGGCATCGAGGCGCTGAGCATTTCCGACACGATCTGCGATCCATCGGCGGTCGAAGCATTGCCGGCGCTGACCGTGGACGAGCCGACCATCTCGATGACCTTCCAGGTCAACAACTCGCCGTTCGCAGGCAACAAGGATCTTTCCGGCGGCAAATTCCTGACCTCGCGTCAGATCCGCGAGCGCCTGGGCCGCGAGACGCTGCACAACGTCGCGCTCAAGGTCGAGGACACGCCCGACCCCGACAAGTTCAAGGTATCGGGGCGCGGCGAACTGCACCTTTCGATCCTGATCGAGACCATGCGCCGCGAGGGCTACGAGCTGGCGGTGTCGCGCCCGGAAGTCATCGTGCGCGAGATCGATGGCAAATTGCAGGAGCCGTACGAGCAACTCGTCGTCGATCTGGAAGAACCCTACCAGGGCGGCGTGATGGAAAAGCTGGGCACGCGTCGCGCCCAGCTCAAGAACATGGAACCCGACGGCAAGGGCCGCGTACGACTGGAATACATCATTCCCGCGCGCGGACTGATCGGCTTCCAGACCGAGTTCCGCACGCTCACCGCCGGCACCGGCCTGATGTTCCACGTGTTCGACCACTACGGCCCCAGGTCGGAAGGCGTGATCGGCAAGCGCGCCAACGGCGTGATGATCTCCAACGGCACCGGGCCGGCACCGGCGTATGCACTGTGGGGCCTGCAGGATCGCGGCCGCATGTTGATCGATGCCGGCGTGCAGATCTACGAAGGCCAGCTGGTCGGCATCCACGCCAAGGACAACGACCTCACCGTCAACGCGCTGCGCGCGAAGCAACTCACCAACGTCCGCGCCTCCGGCAAGGATGACGCGCTGACCCTGACGCCGTACGTGAAACTGTCGCTGGAACAGGCGCTGGAGTTCATCGACGACGACGAGCTGGTCGAGGTCACGCCGAAGGAAATCCGCCTGCGCAAGAAACACCTCACCGAGAACGACCGCAAACGCGCCTCGCGCCAGGCCGCCTGAGCGCGCGGCGTCTCGATCTTCCCGCAGCAGCAATCACGTCATTTGCGGCACGTCGATGGCAGGTACTGCATCTTGATGTCCGGACTTGTGCAGTGCCAGCGCACAAGGTCGCGGCTGCCGTAGGGACTGAACACCAGGTGGTCGCCGGCAATCAGCGAATTGGCCTTGCCGCCGAAGGTCACGAAGACACTGCCGTTTTTTACCTCCACGCTGGTCACGTATTGCCCGCTTATCGCGTCGGGATCGGTCAAGCCCGCAGCGGCGTTGTCGCTGGGCACCGACCCGGAGTTCTCCACGTACTCGACCACCGCTGTCTTGGCACCCTGCGCAAGCTGCATGCCCTCGGCCACCTGCGCACGGATCAGGTAGTTCTGGTAAGCCGGGATTGCGATCGCAGCCAGTATGGCAATCACCGGGATCACGGTGATGAACAGGCCGCCGATAGCGATCAACGCGATCGCCCAACCCGGCATCCCGGATCCTTGCGCCGCGGCATCGCTTTCGAGTTCGCCGCGTTCGAAAGCCGCCAGACCCTCCTTGCGTACCACGCAGCATCCCGCCAACAGGTCGTGCAACGCCTGCTTGCGCGCAGTCCAGCCGGCCATCATGAACCCGATGTCGAAAATCAGTCCCGACAGGATCTTGCCGAAATAGCGACCCGTGGCCTGGCCGAATCCGATGCGACGGCCATGCATGTCGGTCACGCACAGGCTCAACGCCAGTTTGCCCGGCGTGGCTTGCCAGCGCGACGACTCGCAAAGCGCGAAATACAGCCATCGGATCACGATCAACGCGACACAGAACAACAGCACCAGAAGTCCTGCCGCGGCGTCTTCGGAGGCGTTGCGCCCGCCCGACGCGGCAGCGGGGATGATCACGACCACGGCCAGCAGCATGTACAGCAAGAATGCCGCCGCGCCGAGGATGAACGAGTCGATGATCAACGCGGCGAAACGTCGCCAGAAACCGGCATGCAGAAACGGAGCGTGCAAGTGATCGGGCAGCGGCTGCGCCGTGCCGGCGTGCGTGTCTTCCATCGATTGTCCCCCTGGATCAAGTCCCCACGCGGATTCTGGCGAAACCCCGGATCAACGGCAACTCTCGGGCAGGTAGCGGTCCCGGATATCCGGGCTGCTGCAATGCCAGTGCAACATGGCGGCGTTGCCGGTCGGCGAGATCACCACATGGCCGTCACGGATCAACGCGTTCGCCTGGTTGCCGTAAGTGACGATCACCTTGCCGCCGGCCACGCGCACGCTGGTGACGTAGCGGGCATGGATGGCATCGGGCCTGGGCAACCCCAGCGCGGCGTTGTCGTCTGGCAGCGCACCACGCCTGCCAATGTATTCGGCGATCAGTGCGCGGGCGCGAACCGTCATGTCGACACCTTGCGCCACCTGTGCGCGCAGCACATGGCCCTGGTATGCGGGAATCGCGATTGCCGCGAGGATCCCCATGAGCGGAAGTACCAGGAACAAACCGGCGCCGAGTGCCACCAACGCTATCGCCCATCCCGGCATGCCCGTCTGCAGCGGCGCTCCGTGCGATGCCGTCCAGGCCGTTTCGGCCCCGCGTGACGATGCCTGTTCGTTTTGCCACGCGACCAAACCATGCTTGCGCACGACGCAGCATCCGGCCATCAGATCGTGCAGGGCCTGCTTGCGCGCGGTCCAAGCGGCCATCAGGAACCCGACGCACAGGATGAAAGCGGATACGAACTTGCCGAAGAACCGTCCCGTGGCGCGACCAAAGCCGATCCGGCTTCCGTATTCGTCGGTGACCTGCAGTCCCAGCGCCAGCTTGCCGGGCGTCGCCTGCCAGCGCGAGGCCTCGCACAGTGCGAAGTAGAGCCACGCCAGCACGATGCCGAACGGCTGCAGGCCGGCATCGAACAAACGCGCCATCGCGTCGCCGTGGCTACTACCCAGCAGCGCCCACGGCACCAGCAACCAAGTGCCCATGAACACCGCCAGCATCCACTGGATCGCGGACAGGATCAGGACATCGATGAACCAGGCCACCACACGCCGCCAGAAACCCGCATGCAAATACGGCTGGCTGCGATGATCCGGAAGCGGTCGCGCGGGCGTGGCAGGCTCCATGTGCAATCCACGGTCGGGAAACGCCGGGAAATGGTGTCAGAACCAGCCCCCGGCGTCATCCTTCCGCGACTTACGGCAGGTCACCGCCATCGTTCTTGCGTGCCGGCATCCGCAGTTGGTCGGGCGCGGGCACGTTGACCTCGTGCAAGCCCGCGGCAGCGAGTCGCGCGTTGAGCTTCACCAGGTCGTTCGCCTGCAACGATTGCCAGTCAGCCTGCGCACGCCGCAGACGATCGTTGCAATTGGCCAGCACCTCGCGCTGGCCCTGGCTGGGCGCGACGTCGGCCGATTCCATGTCCGACTCGATGCCCGCGAGCGTGCCGCCGATCGCGTCGAAGTGGGCGTTCTCCTCGAGCTTCGCATCAGACGATGCCTGCAATTTGGCCTCGAACGCGCGCACGTCGGCCAGCAGCGCGGCGTGTGCCTTGTCGTCGGTCAGCTTCGCTTCCAGCTTGCCGAGCTGCGCTGCCACGGCCTTCTGCTGCGCCGCACCGACGGCGGCCTGCTCCAACGAGGCGTCGACGGATTGCGAGAACGCAAACGCCGCCTGCAAGTCGGCGACATTGGTGTGTACGCGCGGATCCATGGTTACCGTCAACGGCTGCTTCGACGTGCGGCCGTCCGCCTTCAACACCACCGTGTACTGTCCGGGCGGTACCAACGGCCCTTCCGGCAGGATCGGCGTGTCCTTGCCGAACACCGCCGCGATCGAATAGCTGTAGCTGGTTGAGCTCGGCCGGGCGACGTGCAAATCCCATACGAAGCGGTGCAACCCCGGCGTGGCAGCCGGGTTCACGGACGGAGCGATCCACCATTCCCTGGTGAAATAGCGGAAGGCGTCGAGGTGCGGGTGCGCAGCATCACTCGCGTAATGACGCACGAGCTTGCCCTTCGCGTCGAGAATGTCGATCGTCACCGGACCGTGCGTATCCGGGCCGAGCGCATAGTCGATGATCGCGCCCGCCGGCGGGTTCTCGCCGACCGGCGTGCCCGGCGGCAATGGCGTGTCCTTGTTGTTGTCGGGATGCACGCGGACTGCGTCGGCCGGCTTGAACAGGTACGCCGGCGCGCGTGCGACCTCGGCACTCCACTGGCGCAACGGCGCCAGGTCGTCCAGCACCCAGATCGCGCGGCCTTGCGTGCCGGCGATCAAATCATCATCGTGCACGAGCAGGTCGCGCACCCACGCCGTCGGCAGGTTCAACTGCAGCGGTTGCCAGTGGCCGCCGTCATTGAACGACACATACACGCCGGCGTCGGTACCCGCGTACAGCAGGCCCTTGCGCACAGGATCGGCCCGAACCACGCTGACGTAGTGATCCTTCGGCATGCCGTTGTCGATTTCCTGCCAGGTCTTGCCGCAATCATGCGTGCGCCAGGCGTGCGGCGCGAAGTCATCGTGACGATGGTTGTCGGCGGCTGCGTAGACCGAGCACGGATCCTCGGCCGACACGTCGATCGAGGAGATCTTGGTCATGGTCGGGATGCCGCCGCGGCGTCACGTCGTTCCAGTGCGCGCCGTCGTCACGCGTGTAATAGATCATGCCCGGAATCGCTGCCGGTCCAGATCTCGTCCGGATGACCCGGCGCGACCGCGATCGAATAGATCACGCCGTAGCCGCAGGCACGCGCATCCGGAATCGACACGTCGCCGCTGCAGCCCTTGGCGTCCTTCTGCTGGCCGGTGAGATCGGGGCTGATCACCTTCCAGTGCTCGCCGCGGTCGAGCGAACGGAACAGCACCTGCGCGCCGAACAACAGCTCGGTGCCCCCGGATTTGTCCTTGGTCGCCACCAGCGGCGTGATCCACGTGTAACGGTATTTCGTGGTGTCGGGACGCGCGCCGTAGGACATGATCGGCCACGGCGACACGTTGGCGACCTGCCCCGTGTGAGCATTGAAGCGGCTGATGCGGCCGCCCAGGCCCGAGCCATAGACGATCATCGGATCGTTGGGATCGGGTACGTCCCAATCGCGTTCGTCACCGCCGACCGGATGCCAGTCGCGGAAGGTGAGCTGGCCATAATCGCTGCGGCTGGCGATGCCGATCGTGCCGGAATCCTGCTGGCCGGAATACACCCAGTACGGGAACCGGTTGTCGGCGGCCAGGTGGTAGACCTGCGCGGTCGGCTGGTTGTACCAGCTTGACCAGGTCTTGCCGCCGTCGACCGTCACCGTGGTGCCCTGGTCCACGGCCGCGATCATGTGGTCGGGATGCAACGGATTGATCCAGACGAAATGGTAATCGTCGCCGCCGGGTGCGCCCTTGAACGCGTGCCAGGTCTTGCCGCCATCGGTGGATCTGCGGATCGACTGGCCGGTTGCGTAGACGACATCGGGATCGTGCGGATCGACCGTGATCCGCCCGAAGTAGTCGTTCTCCAGCCAGCTTTCACTGCTGACCTGTTGCCAAGTCGCGCCACCATCGCGCGAAACGTAGAGGCCGCCCTCGTCATGCGACGCCGCATGCGGAACGTTGCCGCTGGCCGCGGAGGCATCGACCACCGCGTACAGGCGGCCATTGCTGGCCACGGCAAGCCCGATGCGGCCGAGCTCGCCTTGAGGCCAACCCTTGCCATCGAGCCGCTTCCACGTCCTGCCGTCGTCGACCGACTTGTAGACGCCGCTGCCGGGGCCGTTGTTCGGCTTGAAATAGGACAACCACGGGTAATTGCGCACCTGCCACGCCGCGGCGTAGATCACGTCCGGATGGACGGGATCACGCGCAAGGTCGACCACGCCGGTGTCATCGTTGATGAAGAGCGTCTGCTTCCAGGTCTTGCCGCCGTCACTGGAACGGAACACGCCACGCTCGTGGTTGGGACCGAAGTAATGCCCCAGTGCGCCGACCAGGACCGTGTTCGGATCCTTTGGATCGACCAGGATCTTGCCGATGTATTTGGTGTCGGTCAGTCCGACGTGCTGCCAGTGTTCACCGCCGTCCGCGGACCTGTACACGCCGTCGCCGGACTGGATGTCCCAGCGCGCGGCGACCTGGCCGCTGCCGATGTAGATGACCTTGGGATCGGATGGTGCGATCGCGATCGCCCCCATCGCGGAAGCGCCCAGATCATCGCCCAGCGAAGTCCAGGTCCGGCCGGCGTTGTCGGTCTTCCACACACCGCTGCCGGCGCCCACGAAATAGAACTCGTTCGGCTTGTCGGGAACGCCTTCCGCCATCGTCGACCAGCCACCGCGGAATGGCCCCAGCAGGCGCCAGTGCAGGTCACCGGCAAACGGACGAAGCGGGTGTCGGGGATTGCGCGAAAGCGGCGAAACTGAGTGCGACAGCGGCCAAAGCCGCGAACAGGGCTGAAGCGGGACTTGGACATGACGGAATTTCCTGGGCAGGCAACCCGCTGAACATACTGCGGCGGGCATGGCCGCAACAAGGGCAACCAGTCATGCGGTTTCACCCGGCCGTTGCCGGCGCGTGATCGTGCGGCGCTGTCGTCCTTCCTGTCCACCGGTCGGCAAATGCTGCACGAAGCGCCGCCGGAACCTCACGCGCCAGGTTCTTCGTCCGCCCAGATCGCGACATGCGGCGCGCCGTCCGTGCCGATGCGGCCGCGGAACATGCCGTCGGTGTTGAACGGCATGGCGAATGCGCCATCGGCACCCAGCACGATCGCGCCACCGTTGCCTCCCAGTGCCGGAATCTCCTGGTTGACCACGACTTGCGCCGCCTCGCCCACGGGTTGACGCATCGCCGCGACCCGCATGCACACTGCATGCGCGGCCGCAGTGCGGATGTAGAACTCGCCCCAACCGGTGCCGCTCATCGCGCACGCCGCGTTGGCATAGGTTCCGGCACCGATCAGGGGCGAGTCGCCGATGCGTCTCCAGCGCTTGTCGGTCATGCCGCCGGTCGACGTGGCGGCGGCGAGGTTGCCGTGCGTATCCAGTGCCACCGCGCCGACCGTGCCGAAATGATCCACGCGTTCACCCTTTCCGGCCTTGTGAAGTGCGTCCTGCAACTGCCGCCAACGCACTTCGGTGCGAAAGTATTCGGGATCGACCAGCGCCATGCCCTGTTCGCGTGCGAACGCCTCGGCCCCTTCGCCTGCAAGCATCACGTGCGGAGAATGCTCCAGCACCGCGCGCGCCAGCAGCACGGGATTCCTGACGTGCCGCACGCCCGCGATCGCGCCGGCGCGCAGGGCCGGCACCGTCCATGATCGCCGCGTCGAGTTCGTGGCCGCCGTCGTGAGTGAACACCGCACCGCGACCGGCGTTGAAATACGGCGCGTCTTCCAGCACGACCACCGCCGCCGCGACGGCATCGAGCGCGGAGCCGGCCCCGCACAAGCTGCGCGTGGCCGCACTGCAACGCATCCGCCAGCGCACCGCGGACCGCGCGCTCGGTGTCCGCGTCCATGTCATGTCGGATCACCCCGGCACCACCATGGATCAGCAGTACCGGATCTATCCCCTCGTGCATTTCATCGCCGGGTGCTGGCATCGGTCATTGAATTCTCGGTATTGGCGGTTCCGGGCAACGCGGCATCCGGCGGCCGCGCGTCGGGGAAATGCGCGGTGGCGGTGGTGCCCTCGCCAAGGGTGCTCTCGAGCGTGACCAGCCACTGGTATCGATCGGCGATGCGACGCACGATCGCGAGCCCGATGCCATGCCCGCTCCGGCCGGTACGGCTGCCGCGATAAAACGGCTGGAAGGCGCGCTCGAGGTCTTCCTCGCTCATGCCGGTGCCGGTGTCGATCACGCTCACCTTGTCCTCCTCCACCGCGACGGTGACGCTGCCTTGTTCGGTGTACAGGCAGGCATTGCGGATCAGGTTGCCGACCATGACCCCGAATACGCGCGGCGGGGCGTGCAGCGCGAAGCGTCCGTATTCGACCAGCTGCAGATCCACGGACTTGCCCACCAGCAATTCGCGATAGCGCGCGACTTCGCTGCCGACCACATCGTTGGCGAGGAAATCCTCGTCGCGCAGGCCGGTGTCCGACTCACGCGCCAGCACCAGGAACGTCTCGATCAGTGCTTCCATCTCGCGCACCGAGCGCCGCAGGCGAGCCAGCGAACGCTGCGCGAACGGACTCATGTCCTCGTCCGCCAGCACGTCGACCGCGACCTTCATCACCGTCAGCGGCGTGCGCAGTTCGTGGCTGGCGTCGCGGGTGAAATTGCGCTCGCGCTCGACGAAGGCATCCAGCCGGTTGGCGAAGTTGTAGAGCGCGGCAACCAGCACCTCGACGTCGCTGTCGGTGGCAGCCGGGAGCTTGTCGGGAGCCAGGGAGGCGGGATCGGGATGATCCGGATTCCAGCGCCGCACCACCTTGGCCAGCTCGATCACCGGTGACAATGCCTTGCGCGACGCACGATACGTCAGCCACGTCGCAAGGTAGATGATCAAGACCACCAGCACGACCGGAATCAATCCGAACAGCATCACCACGCGATTCGGCCGGTCGTTGTTGAAGAGCAGGAACAGGCGGCCGCGTGGGGTATCCGTGACCAGCACGGTACCGTGCGTGCCGCCGGGTAGTTCGACTTGGTGATAACCGAGCGACAATCCCGGAAACCCGGCAGGCAACGAAGACGCGCCGCCACCGGGCTTGCGCAGATAACCACGCAACAGCCAGGTGTCCGGCAGTGGTGTATCGGGATCGTGCGCGAGTTGCCGAGCGTAGTACAAGGCCTCGCTGTCCAGTTCCTGGCGGGCGAGTGCCTTGCGACTGGAACTGGCTGCCGCGTAGACACCCAACGCCGTGACCACGCTGATCGCCGCCACCCACAGCGAAAACATCACCCAGAATCGGTGGCCGATGCTTGTGTAACTGGCCATGCGCCCTGTCCGCTCCGCTCCGCGCCGCCTCGTGCCTGCCGCCGGATTGTGGGTGTCATCGCGCGTGTGGCGCAACCAGGCGCAACGCTCAGCCTTGCGCTGCCGAAGCGCTGGCTTCGGCCTCGGCATCCAGATCGGCGATACGGTACCCGGCGCTGTGGATCGTGTGCACCAGCGGCTTGGCGTAGGGCTTGTCCACCACGCGGCGCAGGTTGTACAGGTGCGAACGCAGCGTATCGGAGTCGGGCAACGTGTCGCCCCAGATCTCGCGCTCGATGTCATGCCGCGACACCACCCGCGGCGATTCCCGCATCAGGATGGCCAGCAGCTTGAGACCGATCGGGGAAACCTGCAACTCCTCGCCGTCGCGCGTGATGCGCAGCGTCGCGGTATCCAGCGCAAGACCGCCGACCTCGTAGACTTCGCTGGAAACCTGCCGGCGTTCTCGCCGGATCAATGCGCGGATGCGCGCTTCCAGTTCGCGTGGTTCGAATGGCTTGACCAGGTAATCGTCGGCACCCGCGTCAAGCCCGACCAGCTTGTCTTCCAGCGTGTCGCGCGCGGTCAGCATCAGCACCGGCGTCGCTTTCTTGGCCTCGCCGCGCAGCTTGCGGCAGACGTCCAGTCCGTCCATCCCGGGCAACATCAGGTCCAGCACGATCACGTCATAGCTGTTGGCGACCGCCAGGTGCAGGCCGCTGACGCCGTCGCCCGCGAAATCGACCGTGTAGCCGCGCCGCTCGAGGAACTCGCCCACCATTTCGGCAATGCCGCTGTTGTCCTCGACCAGCAGGACCAGTCCCGTCTGTTTTTCGAGTTCGGCCTCGGTCATCCGCGTTTTCCCCCGGTTCCTCGCCATCCGCGCACATTGCTATGCCGCCCGACAATCTGCCGGCGCGCCGGTGATCATTCTGTGAATGCTTCGGTAGCCATCGCAGGCATCGCCGTTGTCAACCGAACCGCGGAGCATGCGTTCACGTACACAGGCGGGGCAACGACCGCCTGGCATCACGCGTGACCGCGCGACGGGTGGCCATCCCCTCCACCCGTCGCGCCTGTTGATGCACGCATCCGGACAGAACAGTCCGGATGCCCGAGGTCAGTCGTCGTCGTGCGGCACGCTGACCGTGCCCTTCACGTTGTGGTGGCTGGCATCGCCGCTGCCGAGCGAATCGACAGTAAAGTTGCCGCCTACGCCGTCCGCGTGGAAATCGCCGGAACCGACGCTGCCCGCATGCACGTTGCCGCCGGCCTGCTCGATGCTGACGTCACCCGACGCGACCGATCCGACCGTGACGTCGCCCGTGACGTTGCGGACGATCAGGTCGCCCGAACCGATACCGCCGGCCTTGGCGCTGCCGCCCACGCCGTTCATCTTCACGTCACCGGATGCGAGCGATCCCAACGACACGTGGCCCTTGACGTTGCCCAGGGACAGATCGCCCGAACCGACCGAACCGACGTGCGCATCGCCATGCACCCCGTCCACGCTCGCGTCGCCGGAACCGAGGCTCGAGATGTCGAGGCTGCCGACATCATGCGCGACCACGTCGCCCGAACCCACGCTCAAGCCGAATGCGCCCGCGACGCCGTTCACCTTGAGATCGCCCGACCCGAGGGATGCTTCCAATGCCGCAAGCCGGTCGGCGCTGGCATCGCCGGAACCTTCCTGGAGCTTGACCGCCAACGACGGCGGCACGCTCACGTCCAGTTTCAGGTACGCATAGGAACCACCAAACAGCGAGAACACGATGTCGTGGCCACCATCGCGCGCGATCACGCTGGCGGTGTCGCCATGCCTGGCGGTTTCGACCTGCACGTTCTGCAACCATTTTTCTTTCGATGCGCAGGCGGTGCCGTGCACCACGATTTTCGTAAGCCCCGGTTCGCCGTGAATCACGAGATCGTCGGGACCGATCTCGACGGACAATGCCTTCAAGCCCGCGGCGTCGAGTTCGGCGTTGCGCGGCGCGCTGTATTGGCAGCGTTCCGCCGCCAAGGCGCCGAACGACACCGCTAGCAACGCGGCACCTGCCAGCAATTCAATGGATTTGCGCATGGGCTACTCTCCTCCAGCACCGTTTCGCGGTGGGTTGGCCGAAGCATAGGGCGCCCGCATCCTGCGCTCATGTGCCCAAAGTCTGCGTGACTTGCGGCCTAGTTGTTCAGCGACCGCTTTCTTGCGCCTTGGCGCGGTCCCAGAGCACATCCTGCTCGGCCAGCGACTTGCCAGCCAGGGCTTCGCCGGCTTCGGCAGCCAGCGTCTCCATGCGCCGGAAACGGCGCTCGAACTTGGCGTTCGCGTGACGCAAGGCCTGCGAGAAATCCACCTTCGCGTGACGCGCGAGGTTGACCAGAACGAAGGCGACGTCGCCGATCTCGTCCAGCAGGCGCTCGTGGTCGGCGCCCGCGGCGAATTCCGTGCGCACTTCGGCGATTTCTTCCTGCACCTTGTCCAGCACCGGTTCCGGACCCGGCCAATCGAAGCCGACGGTCGCGGCCCGGTCGCACAATTTCAACGCGCGCTTCCACTCCGGCAGTCCGCGTGGAATGCCCGCGAGCACGCTGGCGTCGTCCTCGCCGCGTTCGGCGCGTTCGGCGCGCTTGATCTGCTCCCACGCGCGCGACTGCTCCGCGGCGTCGGCGTAACGCGCATCCGCGAACACGTGCGGGTGGCGTCGCACCAGCTTGGCGTTGATCGCAGCCACCACGTCGCCGAAATCGAACAACCCCTGTTCCTCGGCCATGCGCGCGTGGAACACCACCTGCAACAGCAAGTCGCCCAGCTCGTCCTTGAGTGCCACGAAATCCTTGCGATCGATTGCGTCCGCGACCTCGTAGCTTTCCTCGATGGTGTACGGCGAGATGGTGTCGAAGGTCTGCGCGACATCCCACGGGCAGCCATGTTCGGGATCGCGCAGGCGCGCCATGATCGCGAGCAGCACGGCAACCTTGTCGCGGTGTTCGTCCGTCACCTGCGCAACCCGAGCCTGGCCAGCCAGGCCACCGAACGATCGCCGAGGGCGAGGAATTCCGGATTCAGCAGCGACTCCTTGGCGTTGTAGCGCAGCGGTTCGCCATGCAGATCGACCACCGCGCCGCCGGCCTGCTCGAGCACGCATTGCGCGGCCGCGGTGTCCCATTCCGATGTCGGGCCGAGCCGCAGATACAGGTCGGCGTCGCCGCGCGCGACCATGCAGAACTTGATCGACGATCCCACCGGAAGCAGCATGTGCTCGCCGAGATTCTGCAGCATCGTGGCCTGGCGTTCGTTGCCGTGCGAGCGGCTGCCTGCGACAACCGGAACCGCTGCCGCCGCGCGCGTCGCGATCGGCCGCGGCAAGGCGCCCGGCGCAGATTCCAGGAACGCACCTTCGCCCGCGATGCCGTAATACAACTCGCCCGTCACCGGAACCAGCACGACGCCGAGCACCGGCGCATGGTCCTCGATGAGCGCGATGTTCACGGTGAACTCGCCATTGCGCTTGATGAACTCGCGGGTGCCGTCGAGCGGATCGACCAGCCAGTAACGCTGCCAGCCTCGGCGCACGCTCCAGGCAATGTCCCTGGATTCTTCCGACAGCACCGGAATCTCCGGGGTGAGCTCACGCAGGCCCGCGACGATCGCGCGGTGCGAAGCCATGTCCGCGGCGGTCAACGGCGAATCGTCGGCCTTTTGCTCGACCGCGAAACTGCCGGCATACACCTCCAGGATGGCGGCGCCGGCCTGACGCGCGAGCAGGCAACTTGCGTGCGCGATGCGCTCAAGGGTACTCATGGATGCAGTTGGCCCCTCTGCTTGGCTTCGGAGAATCGAACCGGAAGGTTAACTGCGGCCGGCACGCGAAGCATCCGGTTCCGGGACGATGGATTTCCTTGGCGTGCCATCTGCTCACCGTCGCATCGACATTGAATTCGCCTCGCCGGGCAATGCCCGCAATTGCTGCTGCAATGTCTCGGCCTCGCGCCACAAGCCGGGGTCGACGCAATCCTCGATATCAAGTGGCGCGCTGACCAGGCTGGACTTGTAAATATCCCGGAACGGAACGTAGTGGAGCGGAAAGCCCCATTGCTTCGTCAAGGTATCGAATACATCACGATCGCGCCGCAACAGCGTTTCGCAATCGACCACGGCGTAGTATTTCCGATCCAGCTTCCGCAGCCGTTTCAGTATCTGCCGATTGTAGAAAATCCAGACCCTGAGGAAACGGCTTGCTTCGCGTCGTTTCATGCCGCGCCCGACATTGAACCACAACCAGCGTTGCAGTAAGTTCTTGCCGGCGTACTTGCGGTCCTTGTGCCTCCTTCGGCGAAGGATCAGCGAGCTCACGGTCACGCGAAAGTCCCTCAACACCACGAGGTAATGCGCGTCGGGGAGCAACTCCGCATACACGTCCAGGAACAGGCAAGTACGCGGGTCCTTCCAGCCCCATGCCTCCTGGCGCTTGTTGCGCGCTTCGAGCAGTTCGCGCAGCTCTTGCCGCTTGTCTTCCGGGAGCCTCGGAATCGGTTTGTCCACGAATCCGGTGTAGGACAACCGGTTTTGCTCAAGCCATGCACGATGGAATCCGTACAGCTCCTCGTCCTCGAAATGACCCTCGATGTTGCCGACACCCGGTCCCATCAACGTCTCACCCATGTGCAGGCCGCAGGCGTGCAACCACTGGGCCACGACCGAAGTGCCGGAACGATGCATGCCCATGATCGCCAGTATTCGACTGTTCACGACACCTATCTGTCTACAGGACCATCGGCCTGACAGGCTGTTCTGAATCATTGCGCCGGCCGAAACCGGCCGGCCAGATAATCGCGTGCGATGTACAGCGCTGCGATCGAACGTCCTTCCGACACGTCGTCGCGTTCCAGCAACGCCGGCAGTTCGGACAGTTTCCAGGGCACCACGTCGAGTCCTTCCGGCTCGTCGCCGGGCAAGCGTTGCGGATACAAGTCCTCGGCCAGGATGACCTGGGCCTTGTGGGTCATGTAGGCCGGCAGCAGCGACAGCGTGATCAGCGGCGTCAGCTTGCGTGCGCCGAAGCCCGCCTCCTCCTGCAATTCGCGGTTGGCGGCTTCCAGCGCGGTTTCGCCCGGATCGATGCGACCCTTGGGCACGCCCAGCTCGTAACGGTCGAGGCCGACGCAGTACTCGCGAACCAGCAGCACCGTGTCGTGGTCCTGCATGGCGACAATGAACACGGCACCGCGCCCGGACGCCGTCAGGCGTTCGAAGGTGCGACGCGCGCCGTTGGAAAACTCGAGATCGATTTCCTCGACATGCAGGAAGCGGCTGTCGCGTGCAACGCGACAGGCCAGTATCTCGGGCCGTGTACGCATCAGCCGATTGTAGCCGCACGTGCGTGACGGTTCCCGGTCACCGCGGTTCACCGTGAGCTGGAAGGTGCCGGTTGCGCGCTCGACGCCGATTTCGGCACCGGCACCTTTTTGCCCGTGAGCGTCTCGGGCGGCGGCATCGACAAGCGGATGTCGTCCTCGTTGCTGGCCGGCGGCTGCGGTGCATCGCCCGCGCAACCCGCCAACAGGATGAGCGGCGATATCGCGCAGTGAATCTTGATGCCGCCGGGCAGGTGGATGGTTTTTTTCAGCGTGGTCTTGTCCACTGCCTTGTCGAACGCACGCCCGATCGTCTTTGCGCCCAGGCTTTCCTTGTCTGGCGCCCAATCCTTGTTGAAGCGGGTTGGTTTGTAGGGAATCGGCGACTTGCCGCTGTAGATCTGCGAGCTTTGTATCGCCGGTGCGCTGTAGGCCGGTGCCGGCGTCGCCTGCCCGGACCCGGGCGGCAATCGGATCTGGCCATTCGATCGGTACAACTCCAGACGCGGTTCCTTCGTGCCTTCCAGCGTGGCGCTGATCGCGCCCTTGGCAGGCGGTTCGTAGGGCACGCGCCGTGGTGGCGGTTGTCCGGGCAACGGCGGCGGTTCGACCAACGGCGGCGCTGGCGGCAGATTCGAGACGGGCTCGATCAGGTTGACCGCGATCACGCCGCCTTCCTCGTGGTGATACGGCGACGGGCCCAGGACCAGCCATGCCAGCCACACCAGCACCGCGTGCGCCAGCAACACGATCGCGAGCAACACCCAGAGACTGCGACGTTCGCGTGGCGGCGTAACGCGCTGGGTGAGCCGCACGTAAGGCAGGCTGGAAAGTTCGGCCGCGACATCGCGTTCAACCCCGTGATCCGGCGGTTGCGCCTGCACTTCGGTTTCCAGTCCATCTTTGCGGGGCATGCGGCCAGCCGGTTTGCGCGCAGCGAAGAAGTGTAGGCGATACGCCATGAACCCCGTTCGCAATGACGTCGGGCGGGGATTCAGACCCTCTTGCGCGCCCTGGGTTCCGCGGCGCTTGACCGCGCGCGGGTTTGGGAGCAAGGTCTTGAGTCCGTCGCCATCGGCAAAGCGAGGTAAGCATGGGTGCCTACACCACATCGGACATCCGCAACGTGGCCCTGGCAGGCCATGCCAGCGCGGGCAAAACCACCCTGTTCGAAGCCCTGCTGCAATCCGGTGGCGCGATCCAGACGGCGGGCTCGATCGAACGCGGCAACACGGTGTCCGACTACGACGATCAGGAAAAGGAACGCCAGCATTCGATCCATGCGGCGATCGCAGCAGTGGATGCTGCGGGTTGCCACATCAATTTGATCGACACTGCGGGCTCTGCCGATTTCCGCGGCGAGACGCTGGCCGCACTGACCGCGGTCGAAACCTGTGCAGTGGTGGTCAACGCAACCAACGGCATCGAACACGGCACCCGCCGGCTGATGCACTACGCGAAAGAGCGGCGCCTGGCGCGCATGCTGGTGGTCAACCGCATCGACATGGAGGACGTGGATTGCGCCGCCCTCGTCGAGGGACTGCGCGACGAGTTCGGCCCGGAATGCCTGCCGGTCAACCTGCCCGCGGAAAACGGCACAAAGGTGGTGGACTGCTTTTTCTCGCACGAGGGTGCCAGCGACATCGGACCCGTGGCCGACGCGCACCAGCGCATCATCGACCAGGTGGTCGAGATCAATGAACGACTCATGGGTCGCTACCTGGAGGACGGCGAGGAAAAACTCTCGAGCGCGGACCTGCACGACGCCTTCGAACAGTGCCTGCGCGAAGGGCATTTGGTGCCGATCTGCTTCACCTCCGCGCGCACCGGCACGGGTGTCGCCGAGTGGCTTGCCATCGCGCAGAAGCTCCTGCCGCATCCCGGCGAGGCCAACCCGCCGCCGTTCGTCAAAGGCTCCGGCGCCGACGCGCGGCCGATCGAGGCGAAGCCCGATCCCGACGCGCACGTGATCGCCGACGTTTTCAAGATCATCAACGATCCGTTCGTGGGCAAGCTCAGCGTGTTCCGGGTCTGGCAGGGTACGGTGAAGAAGGATTCGCAGCTGTTCATCGACGACGGCAAGAAGCCGTTCAAGGTCGGCCACCTGCTGAGGCTGCAGGGCAAGGATCACGTCGAGATCGCGCAAGCGATACCGGGCGACATCGCCGGCGTCGCCAAGATCGATGACATCCACTTCGACGCGGTACTGCACGACTCCCACGACGAGGACACGATCCACCTGCGGCCGCTGGAATATCCGCTGTCGATGTTCGGCCTCGCGGTGGAACCGAAACACAAGGGCCAGGACCAGAAGCTCGCGACCGCGCTGGCGAAACTTGCCGAGGAGGATCCCTGCCTGTCCGTCGAACACAACAAGGAATTGAACGAAACCGTGGTGCGCGGCCTGTCCGACTTGCACCTGAAACTCACGCTGGCGCGCATGCACGACAAGTACGGCGTCGAGGTCGTCACCCACCCGCCGCGGATCGCGTACCGCGAAACCGTCGGCGCCAGGGCCGAAGGCCATCATCGCCACAAGAAGCAGACCGGCGGCGCGGGCCAGTTCGGTGAGGTGTTTCTGCGCGTCGAACCCCTGCCGCGCGGCGCGGGCTTCGAATTCAGCGACGAGAGCAAGGGCGGCGTGATTCCCAACCAGTTCATCCCGGCGATTGAAAAAGGCGTGCGTCAGGTGCTGGAGCACGGCGCGATCGCCGGCTATCCGATGCAGGACGTGCGCGTCGTGGTCTACGACGGCAAGTACCACCCGGTCGATTCCAAGGAAGTCGCATTCGTGGCGGCCGGCAAGAAGGCCTTCCTCGACGCGGTGTCGAAGGCCAGGCCGATCGTGCTGGAACCCATCGTCAACCTCGACGTCAACGTTCCCGAGCAATACATGGGCGACGTCACCGGCGGCCTGGCCACGAAACGCGCGCGCATCCACGGCACCGACGCATTGCGCGGCGGCATGCTGGTAATCAAGGCACAGGCGCCGCTGGCCGAAGTGGTCGATTACCAGACCGAGTTGCGTTCGCTCACCGGCGGCGAGGGCCGCTTCGCCATGGAACTGTCGCACTACGATCCTGTGCCGGCGCAGATCCAGAAGCAACTCGGCGATTCGTACAGGCCGAGGCCCGACGAGGATTGATTTCCGAAGCAGCTGTCAAACCACGTGGAGGGACGTGTCATGCTGACCGCACTCTGGTTGCCGATCCTGCTGTCCGCGGTGTTCGTGTTCGTCGCGAGCGCCCTGATCAACATGTTGCTGAAGTTCTGGCACGCACCGGATTACCGCAAGTTCTCGAACGAAGACGAAATCCGCGCTGCGATCCGCAACGGCAACCCGGCAACGCCGGGCCAGTACGCGTTGCCCTACTGCACGCCGGAAGCGATGAAGGAACCGGCAATGCAGGAAAAGCTCAGGCAGGGTCCGGTGGGAATGGTGTACCTGCGACAACCGGGTGCCATGAACATGGGTGCATCGCTGTTGCAATGGTTTTTGTTCTGCCTGCTGGTGTCGCTGGTTTGCGCGTTCATCGCAATCGCGTTGCCGGTCGGAACCGGTCGCCACCTCGTGTTCCATACCGTCGCATTGGCCGCGTTGATGGGCTACGCGTTCGGCTGTCTCACCGACGGAATCTGGCGGGTGTTTCCGTGGAAGGCCGCGTTCAAATACATGGTCGACGGGTTGGTGTACGCGACCATCACCGGGCTCACCTTCATGTGGCTGTGGCCGGCGGGATGATCCGGGCACCGGCGACGTGCTCGTCGCGCCATGCACGAGCGGACGCAACAACACGGTCCGCTCGATGCTTCGGTGTCAGCGCTTGGGCTTGAGGATGGTGCCGGTGCAGCGCTTTGCTCCGCAACGGCACGCCCACAGCTTCTTCATCCTCGGCGTGTGCGGCACGTCCAACACGATGCCGTAGTCGTAGGTCAGCTCCTCGCCGGCCTTGATCGCGCGCCGGCTCTCGATCATGACCTTGTCCTTGCGCGCGCCGTCCACTTCCTCGATGTAGGCGCGGCAGTTTGGCACACAGGAATGATTGATCCAGCGCGCGCTGTTGCCTTCCTGGTTGGCATCGACGATGTACTCGTCGTTGAGCGTGAACAGAAAGGTATGGCCGGTGTCTGCGCCGTCGTCGTATAGACGATCGGCTTCGGCGTGGGTGATCACGCGGCCCTTGTACTGGATCAGCACGGTGCGGGCAGGAATATCGACGGCGGCATACACGCCGTTGCCGTGGATGGGCGAGCGGCGAACGATCAGGCGACGGGTCATGACGAATCTTTCGCGGACAAACGCGTATGATGCCTTGCCATGCAGCCCTCACACAATGGAGGTTGCGATGGTGCTCAAGATCAAACGCGTGACCGAACCGTTGACCAAGACCGATGGAGCGCGCGTTCTCGTCGACCGCCTGTGGCCGCGTGGGCAGTCGAAAGCCGAGCTGCAACTGACCGCGTGGCTGCGCGACATCGCGCCCAGCTCCGCGCTACGCGAGTGGTTCGGGCATGATCCAAAAAAGTGGGAAGCGTTCCGCAATCGCTATCGCTCCGAGCTGGACGCCAATTCCACTGCCGTGAAGCAGTTGCGGGCGTTGCTGAAGCAATACCCCAAGGCGACGCTGTTGTTCGCGGCGCGCGACGAGGAACACAACAATGCCGCGGTGCTGGCCGAATACTTGCGCGAAGGAAGTCGGAGACATGCCGCACCCTGATGCATTCATGCGAAGAGCGCTGTTATCGGTGTGCCTGGCGCTGGTGCCGGCCGTGGCGACGGCCGCGCAAAGCTTCACGCTCGACAGCCCGACGCTGCATGCCGGGGCGGCGATGCCGCTGGCCAACGTTTACGGCAAATGCGGCGGCGGCGATCAGTCACCGCCGCTGCGCTGGCATGATCCCCCGCCCGGGACGAAAAGCTATGCCGTCACCATGTACGATCCGGACGCCTCGGGCGGCTTCTGGCACTGGGTCGCGTTCGACATCTCGGTCGGTGCGCACGGACTCAACACCGGCGCGGGCACGCCGCACAGCGGCAACGCGCCCGGCGACACCGAGCAACTCCGCAACGACTTCGGCAACGAGGGTTATTCGGGGCCGTGCCCGCCACCCGGCCCACCGCACCATTACGTCATCACGGTGTATGCGCTGGACGTGCCGGAACTCGGCATCGTCGCGCACTTCGATCGCAATGCCGCGCTGGCAGCCATCCGCAAGCATGCGCTGGCGAAAGCCACGCTCACGACAACCTGGGGCCACTGACACCGCGCGGCGATACGATATCGTCGATCGTCACGGCTAGAATCGTCGTCGTGAAATCCCGGACATCTCGACGATGAAACGCATCCGGCTGTTGGCTACCTGCCTGTTCGCCGTCATCGCTGCGATGACGTCCGTCGCCGCGAGCGCCGCGGCACCGACGATTTTCGCCGCGGCCAGCCTGAAGCCCGCGCTCGACCAGATGGCGCACGACGGCATGCTGGGCGCATCCGGCGCCACGACTGGTCTATGCCGCTTCCTCCGCACTGGCGCGACAGATCGAGAACGGTGCCCCGGCCGACCTCTACATTTCCGCCGACGAACGCTGGATGGACGATGCGGCCACACACCATGCGATCGTCGTCGCTACGCGCCGCGACCTGCTGGGTAATGCGCTGGTGCTGATCGCGCCGGCGGATTCGGGTGCGACGGCCGACCTCGCACATGGCGCGGCGCCCTTGTTGCGGGCACTGGGCGGCGACGGCCGCCTCGCGATCGCCCTGCCCGACTCGGTACCGGCGGGCATTTACGCCAGACAATCCCTCGCCCGGCTCGGTATGTGGCAGGCATTGGCGCCACGCACCGCTAGCGGCCGCGACGTGCGCGCAGCCTTGAATCTGGTGGTGCTGGGGCAATGCCCGCTCGGCATCGTGTACCGCTCCGATGCCGTGTCGGAACCGCGCGTCAAGGTTCTGGCGACGTTCCCCGCGGACAGCCACAAGCCGATCGTGTACCCCGTTGCCATCGTCAAAGGCCACGACAACCCCGGCTCACGCGCCATGCTCGCCGCATTGCAATCGCCACGCGCGCGCAGAATATTCGCGCACTGGGGTTTCACGGTACTGGCGCACTGAGGATGCTGCTCGACCCCGCCGAAACCGCTGCGCTGGCCCTGAGTTTCAAGGTATCGCTGACCGGCGTGGTGTGCTCGCTGCCGATCGCAATCGCATGTGCGTGGTTGCTGGCGCGCAAGCGGTTCATCGGCAAGCCTTTGTTCGAGGGCCTGCTGCTGTTGCCGCTGATCCTGCCGCCGGTGGTGACGGGCTATATCCTGCTGATCGTGTTCGGCCATCACGGCCCGATCGGACGCATGCTTGATGCGATGGGCTTGTCGATCGCGTTCCGCTGGACCGGCGCCGCGCTGGCCGCGGCGGTTATGGCGTTTCCGCTGCTGGTAGTGGCGCTGCGCAACGCGTTCGAATCGGTCGACCGCAAGCTTGAGAGCGCGGCCGCCACGTTGGGCGCCGGGCCGTGGCGGATTTTCTTCGGCATCACGTTGCCGCTTTCGTTGCGCGGACTGGTCGCGGGCCTTGCGCTGGCATTCGCGCGCGCTTTCGGTGAATTCGGCGCGACCATCACCTTCGTATCGTCGATTCCCGGGCAGACGCGCACCCTGCCGATCGCGCTCTACGAGCTTGTCTCCACCCCCGGTGGCGAAGATGGCGCGCTGCGGCTTACGCTGGTCGCGGTGATGGTGGCCCTGCTGGCGTCGCTGATTGCCGCGACGATGTTGCTGCGCGGTGGCGCGCGCAGTGCCGAGGCTGAAGCATGATCGAACTGGATCTGGCTGTGCAACGCGGCGAATTCACGCTGGAACTCGCACTGGCCTCGCCCACGCGAGCACTGGCGCTGTTCGGTGATTCCGGTTGCGGCAAGACCTCGCTACTGCTCGCGATCGCGGGTTTGCTGCATCCGCGGCGCGGTCGCATCGCCATCGATGGCCGCGTGCTGTTCGACAGCGCCGCGCATGTCGACCTGCCGCCCGCGCGCCGCGATCTTGGCGTGGTGTTCCAGGATACGCGGCTGTTCCCGCACCTCACGGTTCGCGAAAATCTGCGCTACGGGATGTTGCACGGGGCACCGTCCACGCTATTCACGGACGTGGTGCAGTTGCTGAAACTGGGTGCGTTGCTGAAACGCAAGCCTGGCCAGCTTTCCGGCGGGCAGGGCCGGCGCGTCGCGATCGGGCGCGCACTGTTGCGGCAGCCGCAGACGCTGTTGCTGGACGAACCCCTGGCCAACTTGCACCGCGAGGCACGCGCGGAGGTGCTCGAACATCTGCGCGGACTCAAGCACGAGTTCGCGGTTGCAACGCTGCTGGTCAGCCACCAGCCTGACGAAGTGATCGCGCTGGCCGACAGCGTCGCGCACATCGCCGACGGACGCCTCGCCGGCATCGAGAGCGTGGCAACGTTCAAGAGGTCGCTCGCGGATGCGCCGGACATCGCTGCGACCGGGTAAAGTGTCCGCGGCCAGACCTGTATGCGAGGTATCGATCGATGCAAATTTCCCCGCCGCGAATCCTTTCCCGGACGCTGGGGCTGCTGTCCCTCGCAGGCGCCATCGCTGATCCTGTCCGGATGCTTCAACACCACCAAACTGCAACCCCCGACGGCCAGCATCCAGCAGTTGGCCGTACAGTCCGACGGCACGTGGACCACGGTGGTACGTTTCCAGAATTACAGCTACGACACCGGCATGCACGTGTACGCCATCGACGCAACGTTGACCCTCAACGGCAAGCCCGCGGGACACGTCGCGATCTCGCCGGCACTGGACATCCCTGCCATGGACGCCGACATCGCCACCGCCACCTTCAAGCCGGATGCGGCCGGTGCGGCCGCGCTGGCCGCCGCCAAGAAAAATGCCGTCCAGTACGAACTCAAGGGCACGCTGTCCGTCGGCAAGGGCGACAAGGGCGGCGCGCAACCGTTCAAGCTCGACCACAAGGACTACATTTCCCCGGTTCCGGGAGTGTCCAACATCTGGCGCTGAGGAACCTCAACGCGGCAGCACTCGTCATGCCGCGACGCTGCATGTACCCTCCATGCGTTGTGCTGCGGCGACGGACGTATGTCATCGCCCGCACCCCGAGATGCCTCCCCTGCACCATGGATTGCCTGGATTGAGCCCATGACCACGAACTACACCGCGCCGCTCGCCGATATCCGCTTCGACCTTTACGATCTGCTGCAGGTGGAAAAGACCTTCGCGAAACTGCCCGGCTGCGAAAGCCTCAACCGTGAATTGATCGATGCCGTGCTGGAGGAAGCCGCGAAGTTCTCGCAAGCGGTACTGGCACCGCTCAACGAAACCGGCGACCGGCAGGGTTGCAGCTTCGACAAGGACACCGGCGAAGTGAAGACGCCGGATGGCTTCAGGCAGGCCTACCGGCAATTCGTCGAGGGCGGCTGGGCCGGCCTGACGGCGCCGGAAGCGTTCGGCGGGCAAGGGCTTCCGGAGGCGATCGGCGCGCCGGTCAAGGAACTGATCGATTCGGCCAACCTCGCCTGGGGTACCTATCCACTGTTGTCGCACGGCGCGATCGAGGCGTTGCGCGTGCACGGCGAGGATTGGCAGAAGGAAGCGTTCCTCAAGCGCATCGTCGCCGGCGAGTGGACCGGCACGATGTGCCTGACCGAACCGCACTGCGGTTCCGACCTCGGCCTGTTGAAGACCCGCGCCGAACCGAAAAAGGACGGCAGCTACGCGATCAGCGGCACCAAGATCTTCATCACCGCGGGCGAGCACGACTTCACCGACAACATCGTGCACCTGGTGCTGGCGCGCCTGCCGGACGCGCCGCAAGGCGTGAAGGGCATCTCGCTGTTCATCGTGCCGAAACTCAAGGTCGGCAAGAACGGCAAGGTCGGCAAGCGCAATGCAGTGCGCTGCGGGGCGATCGAACACAAGATGGGCCTGAAGGGTTCGGCCACCTGCGTGATGAATTTCGACGGCGCGCAGGGCTGGTTGATCGGCGAGGCCAACAAGGGCTTGAACGCGATGTTCACCATGATGAACACCGCGCGGCTGGCGGTGGGCTTGCAGGGACTCGCGCTGTCCGAGCGCGCCTACCAGAACTCCCTGAGCTACGCGCGCGAACGCCTGCAAATGCGTTCGCTTTCCGGCACGAAGTTTCCCGACAAGCCCGCCGACCCGCTGATCGTGCACGGCGACGTGCGCCGCATGCTGCTGACCCAGAAGTCCTTGATCGAGGGCGGCCGCGCGCTCGGCCTGTACGCCGCCAAGCTGGTCGACGTCCAGCATCGTTCGCAGGACGCAGCCGAAGCCAGGCGCGCCGAGGCGCTGGTGTCGTTCCTGACGCCCATCGTGAAAGCCCTGCTGACCGAGAATGCCAACGAATGCACCAGCCTCGCGCTGCAGATCTATGGCGGCCACGGCTACATCGCCGAACAGGGCATGGAGCAGTACGCCCGCGACGCGCGCATCACCACCATCTACGAGGGCACCACCGGCATCCAGGCCCTGGACCTGCTGGGCCGCAAGATCATGCAACAGAAGGCCGAGGGCATGCGGTTGTTCGTGCAGGGACTCGGCGCGTTCTGCGCGCACCACGCCAAGGACGAGTCGCTCAAGGAATTCATGCCCAAGCTCGCGGCACTGGCGAAGGAATGGGCCCAGGTCACCCGGGTGCTCGCCAAGCGCGCGGCGGCGAATCCCGACGAGATCGGGGCGGCCGCATACGATTACCTTTTCTATTCCGGCTACATCGCGCTGGCCGAGGCCTGGGTGCGCAGCGTGGCCGCGGCGGATGCGTCATCGCAATCCGACGACTTCAAGCAGTCCAAGCGCCTGACCGCACGCTTTTACTTCGCCCGGATCCTGCCGCGCACGCGTGCGCATCTCGCGGCGATGCAGGCCGGCGCCGACAGCCTGTTCGCGATGCCGGATGCGCTGTTCGGATAACTCCGCGTGAGCGACGCGATCCGCATCCGCCCCGCCATCGCCGACGACAAGGACTTCATCCTGTCGCTGACGCCACGCTTCGTATCCTTCGACTTGCCAAAGGGCCGGCGCAAAGGCGAGACGCAGGCAGCCATTCGCGCCGACATCGAGCATGCCTGGGACGAGGCGCCTCCCAGCGATCATTTTTTCGTCGCCGAAGATGCTGACACGACGCGCGTCGGTTTCCTGCACCTGCAGGTACAACGCGATTTTTTCTCGGGCGCGCGCGCCTGCCATGTCTCCGATCTCGCGGTCGCCCCCGGACATGATGGCAGCGGCATCGGTCGCGCCCTGCTTGCGCACGCGGAAACCTGGGCGCGCGCCCACCGTTGCAAGCTGCTGACGCTCAGCGTCTTCCCCGGAAACACGCGGGCGCGCTCCCTGTACGAACGATCCGGCTTCGCGACCGATCTAGTCCGCATGACAAAATCATTGCGCTGACCCCGCTACCGCTTCGCAACAAAATTGTTCTATGCTGCGCAGGTCATGGACTCGCACACAGCCAGCTCCATCGAACACGCCGGGCGTGCCGTCGCGGATCTGCACACCACCCGCGTGCTCTCGCTCGACGCCGCCGGGCGCATCCTCGACTGGATCAGCTGGCAGGACGCCGCGTGCCTGTACGTGCGTGATGCGGTCGCCTGGACACTGGGCGAGCCTTGCCTGACCCTGCACGGTGGTTGCAGCCGTGATACCGGCGAACAAAGCCTGCTGTCGCTGCATCCGATCGTGGCCAGCCGCGGCCATTGCCACAGCAGTGCGATCGATCCCTCGCCCGCGCTCAGCAACGCCGCGCTGTTCGCACGTGATCGCTACCTGTGCCTTTACTGCGGCAAGCATTGCTCACGCAATGAACTCACGCGCGACCACGTGATGCCGCTATCGCGCGGTGGCCGCGACACATGGGTGAACGTGGTATCCGCCTGTCTTGCCTGCAATCTGAAAAAGGGCGGCCGCAATCCACAGCAGGCGGGCATGCCGCTGCTGGCGGTGCCTTACAAGCCGAGCTGGGTGGAACACCTGATCCTGTCCAACCGCAACATCCTGGCCGACCAGATGGAATTTCTGGTGCATCACCTGCCCCGGGACCGCCGGCCCGCGGCCTGACGCCCACCCGAACGGCGCACGCCGCATGCGCGAACCACCGCGCTGCGCGACAATGCGCGGATGATCGACCGCAACCGCTATCCACTGCTGGCCCGCATCGATTCGCCGGCCGACCTCAAGCTTCTGCCCGACACGGAACTGCCGCAGGTCGCCGACGAGCTGCGCGCCTACCTGATCGAATCGGTCGCCAGCGTCGGCGGCCACTTCGGCGCGGGTCTCGGCGTGGTCGAACTCACGATCGCCCTGCACTACCTGTACGACACGCCGCGTGACCGCCTGGTGTGGGACGTGGGCCACCAGGGTTATCCGCACAAGATCCTGACCGGCCGCCGCGACCGCATCACCAGCATCAAGAAAAAGGATGGCCTGGCACCATTTCCGTCACGCGCGGAGAGCGAGTACGACACTTTCGGCGTCGGCCACGCCTCCACGTCGATCTCCGCCGCGCTGGGCATGGCGATCGCACTGCAACGCCGCGGCGACGACCGCAAGGTGGTGGCCGTGATCGGCGACGGCGCGATCACCGGCGGCATGGCCTACGAGGCGTTGAACCACGCGGGCGGCGTCGCACCCGACATGCTGGTGGTGCTGAACGACAACGGCATGTCGATCAGCGAGAACGTCGGCGGCCTCGACCGCACCCTCGCGCGCCTGCGCGCGGGCGAGGCCGGTGAATCCGGACCGCATCCGGAAGCCCTGTTCGAGGAACTCGGCTTCGCCTATTCCGGGCCGGTCGACGGGCACGACCTGCCGGCGCTTCTCGCCGCGCTGCGCGCGGTGAAGGACCGGAGCGGCCCGCAATTGCTGCACGTGGTCACCACCAAGGGCAAGGGCTACGCCCACGCCGAGCGGGCGCAGATCAAATACCACGCGGTCGCCCGTTTCGATCCCGCACAAGGCGTCGCCCGCGCCACGGCGAAAGCGCCGACCTACAGCGAGGTGTTCGGCGACTGGTTGTGCGACATGGCCGCGAACGATCCACATCTGGTCGCGATTACCCCGGCGATGCGCGAAGGCTCCGGCATGGTGCGCTTTTCGCAGGATTTCCCTGGTCGCTATTTAGACGTCGCGATCGCCGAGCAGCATGCGGTGACGCTGGCCGCAGGCCTGGCCTGCGAGGGCATGAAACCCGTGGTCGCGATCTATTCGACCTTCCTGCAGCGTGCCTACGACCAATTGATCCACGACGTTGCGCTGCAGAATCTCGATGTCACCTTCGCGATCGACCGCGCCGGCGTGGTCGGCCCCGACGGCCCGACCCACGCGGGCAGTTTCGATCTCTCTTATCTGCGCTGCATCCCCAACATGGTCGTGATGGCACCGGCCGACGAAAACGAGTGCCGGCAATTGCTGACCACGGGCTTCCGCCACAGCGGACCCGCCGCAATCCGATATCCGCGTGGCGGCGGTCCGGGCGTCGCGATCGAACCGACGCTGGCGACGCTACCCGTCGGCAAGGCGGAAGTGCGCCGACACGGACACGGCATCGCGCTGCTCGCATTCGGTTGCACCCTCGCACCCGCGCAAAACGTCGGCGATGAACTCGACGCCACCGTCGTCAACATGCGTTTCGTCAAACCGCTGGACGAGGCGCTGGTGCTGGAACTCGCGCGCACCCACGATGCACTGGTGACGCTGGAAGACAACGCCGTCTCCGGCGGCGCGGGATCGGCCGTGAACGAACTGTTGGCCGCGCACGGCATCGAAATCCCGCTGCTGCAGCTCGGCCTGCCGGATGCGTTCCTCGAACACGCCTCGCGCGGGCAATTACTGGCCGAGGCTGGGCTGGATGTCGACGGAATCCGTCGTGCAATCCTTGCGCGTCTTCCGCAATTGGCAACCGCCCTGCGTACCGCCATTTAGCGCGCTCGTTTGGCGACTCGCAAAAAGCAGATTCCGGGTTCCGCCGCGATGAAACCGCGGCGGCCGGGAATGACGAGAGTCCCCGTTGACGTCATTCCGGACGCTGCGCGAAACGCAGAACCCGGAATCTTCCCTTCTCAATCTTCCGGTCCCGTCCACTTCTTGAGCCAATCGATCACGACCTTGTGCCACTGCACGCTGTTCTGCGGCTTCAATACCAGGTGGTCCTCGTCGGGGAAGTTGAGGAACTCGCTGGGGATGCCGCGCCGCTGCAGCGCGGTGAACGCGCCGATGCCTTGCGAATCCGGGATGCGGTAGTCGAGGCTGTCGTGGATGATCAGCATCGGCACGCGCCATTCCTTGACGTGATCGATCGGATTGAACTTCTCGTAGTTCTCCGGATGCTCCCATTGCGTACCGCCGTTCTCGTGTTCTTCGAACCACAACTCGTCGGTCGCGTAGTACATCATGCGCGCATCGAATACGCCGTCGTGATCGACGAAGCACTTCCAGGGCTTGTTCCACACGCCGGCCATCCAGTAGACCATGTAGCCGCCATAGCTCGCGCCGAGCGCGCAGGCGTCGTTGCCGTCGAGATACGGGAATTGCTTCAGCGCCGCGGCCCAGCCCTTTTGCAGGTCTTCCAGTGGACGGTCGCCCCAATGCCGCGAAATCGCGTCGGTGAATGCCTGGCCGTAACCGACCGAGCCGTGGAAGTTGATCGTGACCACCGCGAACCCCGCGCCCGCGTACACCTGCGGATTCCAGCGGTAATGGAACTCGTCCGGCCACGCACCCTGCGGCCCGCCGTGGATCAGGAACGCGACGGGATATTTCCGGCCAGGTTTGGCGCCGACCGGAGGCATCACATAGCCATGCACGGTGTCGCCGTTCCAGCCCTTGAAGGTGAACCAGTGCGCCTTGGAGAATTCGACATCGGCAAGACGCGCGGCATTGAAATGCGTGACCCGGGCGAGATCGCCGCCATTCGCGGTCAACGTGTACAAGTCGGTCGGATGCGTGAAATCCTGGCGCGCGGCTACGATCTTGTCGCCGGCCACGTCGAAACCGAGCAGGCTGCCGTCGCTCAGCAATTTCGTCGGCTTGCCGGTGGCGACGTCGACGGCATACAGCGCGACGTTGCCCTGGTCAGCCACCGTGGTGTAAAGCGTCTTGCCATCGGCGGACAATTCCAGCGGACCCGCCGAACGATCCCAGTGCGGGTCGATTTCGCGCGTCGCGCCGGTCGCGAGATCCAGCGCCATGATGCCGAAGCGGTCGGCCTCGAATCCCGGCACCTTCATCGCGAGGTAGTAAAGCGTCTTGCCGTCGTGGGAGGGCAGCGGGAACGCGTCCCATGCCTTGTTGGCGGCGGTCAGGTTCCTGGGCGCGGCCGAACCGTCGGCCGGCACCGAATACACGTCGAAATTGGTGGACCATGGCTCGGTCTTGCCGGCAATGCGCACGTCGAAATAGATCGTCTTGCCGTCCGGCGACCACGCGTACTCGGCGTTGCTGCCATCGGGCTTGGACGGCACGTCGCCATCGATGCCGCGGGTCAGCAGCACCGGCTTGGCCGAACCTTCCAGAGGCATCACGAACAACTGCCCGCGGCGATGGTCGGACCATTCGTTCCAGTGCCGCACGAAAAGACGGTGATAAAGGCGGCCGGTCCCGACTTGCTTCTTCCGCGCATCCAGCTTCTCGCGCGTGCACTCCAGCGTGGTGCAGTCCTCGAACATCTGCGCCGAAAACAGCAGCGATTTGCCGTCCGGGGACAATTTGAAATTGTCGACGTCGACCGGCAGATGGGTCACCTGCACCGGCTCGCCACCCGCGACCGGTACCGACCACAGTTGGGTCGAATCCTTGTCGGTGGCGAGGAAATAAAGGGTCTTGCCGTCGGGCGAGAACGCCGGGCTGTTGGCGTTCAATTTCAAATCGGTGGCCCGCCGCGGCTCGGCTCCCTTGCGGGCAAGGTCAAGCAGCCACACGCTGGTGACGCCCTTGTTGGCGTCCCAGTCGGTGCTGCGCACCGTAAAGGCGACATCATTGCCGCTAGGCGACAGATGTGGATCGGACACGCGATCCATCATCGCCAGATCGTGTGCATTGAACGGATGCGGCGCAGCCATGGCGGCTCCCGATGCGACGGCCAGCACGAGCATGCAGACAGCAAGGCGAAGGTTCATCGTCGCTCCCCGGCAGGCGTGAAAGCACAAACTTACCGCGCCTGCAGGCAGGTCACAAGCGCGGGGTGGCCGGAAATCGCGAATGGGTAGGCAGATGACATTGACGTGGATCAATGACTCCGCCGGGTGCGTGCTGTAAAGCTGGTGGCATGATTGACGCGCGTCAACTGCGCCGGGCGCGCAGGGTCTACACTTGCCATGCAAAAAGGTCGGTGCAAGATGTGATCTCGGCGGCGGCGGGTGCCACGCCGTGAAGTCGGCCCGGGAATGGATGCCGTCGGGTCATTCCAGAATCGAGTGATCGCTTCCATGACACGCCTCATCCATCGGTGGCCCGCGGAACTGTCCAGTACTGGACGGTCGGGCGCGGGAAGCGCATCGGTCGGTCGGAAGCGGAACAGGACGGAAGTCTGTGAACGCGACTCATCGGCAATCCCGCCATGTGCATGCGGCTGCGATCGCGCCGCCTGTCCAATGGACCCGATGGGTGCCGCATGAAAGCCCCTCCAGCCCGTGAGGCCAACGTGTCTGCACCGGCACCGCCGCCCATGCGCGACCAGTCGGCATCCGAGTTGGCGCGGATCTTCGGTCTGCCGATGGCACCGCTCGGCTCGCCCATCCCCAAAGACGTCCTCGCCGAGATACCCCGGGTCGTCGCTCGCGATCACATGGTGCTGCCGCTTGGCTACAGCAACAAACATCTCCGCGTGGCGATGTCCGAACCCACCGACAGCGAAACGATCCAACTGCTGCAATTCCTGACCGGACGCTCGCTGTTGATCGAAGTCGCGTCCGAAGCCGATCTGGTCCGGAAGATCGAGGCGTCCTACGAATTTCTCTCCGGAGACGAGGATTTCGCGGCCCTCGAGGCAGCAGCCATCGAGGCGTCTTTCGAGCAGCGTGACAAAATCCGCAACGCGCAGGAATCGGAAACACTGTTCAACGCCAAGCCGGTGGTACGCCTGGTCAGCAACATCCTGCTGGAGGCGCTCCACCGGCACGCGTCGGACATCCATATACGGCCGGGCGAGAAAGATGTCGAGCTTATCTTCCGGATCGACGGCGACCTGATTCCCGTGCACCGGTTCCCGCGCAAACTGCTGCCGGGCGTCGTTGGCCGCATCAAGGTCCTCAGCCTGATGGACATCACCGAGCACCGCCTGCCGCAGGACGGCCAGTTGCGCATCGGCATGGACCAGAAGGCCATCGATGTCCGCATCAGCATCCTGCCTTCGATCGAGGGCGAGAGCGTCGTCATGCGCCTGCTCTCGGCCAGGGTGGGCATGCAAGGCGTGGATGCCATCGGGCTTTCGCCATTCGATACCCAGCACCTCAAGGATGCGCTGGATCGCAGCCACGGCATGCTCCTCGTCACCGGCCCGACGTCGTCAGGCAAGAGCACCACGCTGTACGCCGCGATCAACGCGGTGATGCACCAGAACGTCAACATCATCACCGTCGAGAACCCGGTGGAGTTCCACATTCCCGGCATCACCCAGATCCCGATCAACGACGAAATCGGCATGACCTTCGCCAAGGCCCTGCGCAACATCCTGCGGCACGACCCGGACGTGATCATGGTCGGCGAGATCCGCGACAAGGAGACCGCGCGGATCACGGTCGAGAGCGCGCAGACAGGCCATCTGGTGCTCTCGACGCTGCATACCAATTCGGCGACATCGACGATCTCCCGATTGATCGAGATGGGGATCGAGAGCTATTTGCTCAGGGCCACCCTGCTCGGCGTCCTCGCGCAACGCCTGGTCAAGCGCAATTGTCCGCACTGTCTGGTTCCCGAGGTGGTCGACCCTCACGTGCGCGAATTGCTGGGAGTCGGGACGAACGAGGAATTCTTCTGCGGCGCCGGTTGCGACGAATGCGGCGACACCGGCATCCTCGGGCGCCGCATGACCTACGAGTACATGGTCGCGACCCCGGCATTGCGCAAGCTGATCGTGACCGGCGTCGATGAGGCGACATTGCAGGAACAAGCGTTGCGCGACGGGATGATCCCGCTGACGCAGCATGCGATCAGCCTTGCGCGGGCTCGCGAGATTCCGCTGCAGGAAGCGTACATGACGCGACTGGAGTAAGGACCATGCTCGAATTGACCAGCTACATGAGGCAGATGGCGAAGCAGAAGGCGTCCGACTGTTTCTTCAGCGCGGGCGCACCGCCCTCGATGAAGATAGAAGGCAACACCATCCACTTGGGAGAAGTCCCGCTGAGCAGCGAAGACGTGCACAACATGGCTTATTCGGTCATGAACGACAAGCAACAGTCGGTGTACGAAGAAACGATGGAGATGAACCTGTCGATCAGCCTGCCGGAGGTAGGGCGCTTTCGTGTCAACGTCTACCGGCAACGCGACAGCGTGGCCATCGCGCTGAGGTACATCACCAGCGACATCCCGGCCCTCGACACGCTCGGACTGCCCGAGAAGCTGAAGGACCTGATCATGCTGCCACGCGGCCTGATCCTGGTTGTCGGCAGCACCGGATCGGGGAAATCGACGACGCTCGCTTCGATGATCGACTACCGCAATCACCGCTGCAACGGGCACATCCTGACGATCGAGGAGCCGATCGAATTCCTGCACCGGCACGACATGTCGGTCGTCGACCAACGCGAGATCGGAATCGACACCCTCAACTACGAAAACGCGCTCAAGAACGCCATGCGCGAGGCGCCGGACGTGATCCTGATCGGCGAGATCCGCGACCGCGATACCATGAAACACGCGATCGCCTATGCCGAAACCGGTCACCTGTGCCTATCGACCCTGCACGCGAACAACGCCAACCAGACCCTCGACCGGATCATCAACTTTTTTCCGGACACCGCCAGGCATCAGCTCCTGATCGATCTGTCACTCAATCTCCAGGCGGTGGTGGCGATGCGCCTGGTCAAGGGAATCGACGGCAAGCGTGTGCCCGCCGTCGAGGTGATGCTGCATACCGCCTACATCGCCGACCTCATCCAGAAGGGCGAAATCGACGAGATCAAGGATGCGATGAAACAGGGAATCGATGTTGGCATGCAAACATTCGACGAATCGTTGTTTCGCCTGTACAGCGAAGGGCGCATCACCCTCGAAGAGGCTCTCCAGAACGCAGATTCACGCACCGACCTGGGACTGCGCGTGCGGTTGAACGAAACAGTCGACGACGGCGCCGGGATGGGCATGGAAATGACGAAGTAGCAAACCGGCCAAACATCGGAGTCAGGTTCAGTGACGGCGATGTCCGCTTCGTCCGCTTCGAGTCGGGTCGCGGTTTTCGTTGCGCGTGGATTCCAGCGGCACGCGGAAGATTTCTCGGGGCATATGCTATTCAGCGCCTGCAGCGGATCGCCCAGCGCCTGCAGATTGCGCTTGCGGAGCTCCTGATCAACCAGTCCCGGCGGGCGAGAGGTTACCCGGCAAGCTCCAAGCGGGTCACTTCACTTCGTTAGCGGCGGCATGCAGAGGTTTCGCAAACTGCCAGCCCTCTCCGGGTTATCGGCGGAGAACCGGTGCAACCTGGCCATCGGCTTCACGGTGCGCAGCCTGGCATTGGTCAACATGACAGCACCTCTCCCCGGAGCCGGCCGTAACCTAACAAGTTGTTGTCAAACCACTACCACGCCGACCGCGCAGCAATGAGGTTACGTGGAACAGCAAGGCACAAAGAACCCGCGCCTTGCGCGGGTTGTAGAGGACTGACGGGTTGACCCGGGATGTCCAAGAACGATTCGATGGTGCCGGAAGAGGGAATCGAACCCCCGACCCACGCATTACGAATGCGTTGCTCTACCAGCTGAGCTATTCCGGCATGGGCGGCCAGCTAGTTTACGGGCGGCCCTGCAGGTGCGCAATGCGAAGGCCGGCGTGACGAATGGGCGCCGAACGGTGCGTTGGTTCGCCGCAAGGTCTTGTGCGTGCGCCCGACACAAAGCATGATCGGCGCGGTGACCACGATCCCAGCCAAACCGGATACCCGCGCGACCCGCAAGATGGATCATATCCGGCGCGAACTGCGCGTGCTCAACGTCTACCGCATATTCCAGGCGCTGGTTTATGTGGTGCTTTCGCTGAGCAGCCTCGTCTTTTCCGTGATGCCGCTGCGCGACCCCGTGGTCGCCCGGGTGACCGCCATCGTGTACATGCTGTTTGCGGTGGTCGCGCTGGCACGCGACCTGGGCAGCCCACGCGCGCTGCTCAACAGCACCAGCCTTCTCTTGTGCGTGGACGTCGTGGCGGCATTTCTGACCGCGGTCACCATACCCGCGGCGCACACCGGCATCGCCGCGATGCTGGTGATCAACGTCGGGGCGGCGGCATTGTTGCTGGCTCCACGCGTGGGTGGCCTGATCGCGGCATTCGCCACCATCGCGATAGTCGCGCAAGCCCTGCTTGCCCCGGCTGCGAGCGACACCGGCGCCATGCTGCTGGAGGCCGGCCTTTTCGGTGTCGCGTATTTCGCCACCGCGGCCCTGTGTTTTGCGCTGGGCAGCCAGATGCGCGCCAGCGAGGCGCTGGCCGAACAGCGCGGCACCGACCTCGCCAACCTGGCACAGGTCAACGACCTGATCATCCGGCGCATGCGCACCGGCGTGCTGCTGGTGGACGACGCCAACCACATCCACCAGATCAACGAGTCGGCGTGGATGCTGATGGGAAATCCGGGCGTCGAGCAGCGTGACTTGGGGACCCTGGCGCCCGAGCTTTCCCGTCGCCTGTACCACTGGCGCAGCACCCACGAATACGACCCCAGCGCGGTCGCGCTGGCAGAGGGAACGCCAGAGATCATCCCGCGCTTCACGCGCCTGTCGTCGCACGATGACTCCTTCGTGCTGATCTTTCTGGACGATACCTCGCTGGTGTCGCAACGCGCCGAGCAGCTCACGCTCACGACCCTTGGACGGCTGTCGGCGTCGATCGCGCACGAGATCCGGAATCCGCTCGCGGCGATCCGCTACTCGGCGCAGTTGCTGGCCGAATCCGAGGGCCTCAATGACGCCGACCAGCGCATGGTCGAGATCATCAACAACCACTGCGGACGCGTCAACGAAATCATCGAGAATATCCTGCAACTGTCGCGACGCGAGCGCTCGCGACCTGAGACGCTTGACCTCAATCACTGGGCGGTGCGATTCGTCGACGAATACAAGGAGGCCAACGACGTCGGCCAGGACAGCCTGCGCCCCCTGCTGTACCCACGTCCGGTCGAGGCGCTGGCTGACTCGCAGCACTTGCAGCAGGTGGTCTGGAACCTGGTGCAGAACGCGCTGCGCTACGGACGGCTGCCCGGCGAACCGGCGCGGGTGATGGTGGTGGCGCGGCTGGCCAGCGACAATGGTCCGCCGTTGCTCGAGGTCATCGACCGTGGACCCGGCATTCCTCCCAAGGTCGCCGCGCAGATCTTCGAACCGTTCTTCACCACCCACGAATACGGCACGGGACTTGGCCTGTACCTGGCCAAGCAGATGTGCGAGGCCAACCAGGCCAGCCTCGAATACGTGCCGGTCGCTGGTGGCGGCAGCTGTTTCCGGATAACCCTGACAGCCCCGGCACGCATGCCCGTGGGCCAGGAATCATGATGCGGCGGCGAGCCGACCGCGTGACAAGCTTGCGGACGGCGCGCTAACCTCTCCCAAGAGTGGTTGCGATGCGAGGCGGGGAAGCATGGCCAAACAAACGGTACTGGTCGTCGACGATGAACGCGACATCCGCGAACTGCTGACCATCACGCTTGGCCGCATGGATCTTGATGTCGAGACCGCTGCGAATGTCGGCGATGCCAAGAAAATGCTCGCCGAAACTCGCTACGACCTGTGCTTCACGGACATGCGCCTGCCCGACGGTACCGGACAGGAGCTGATCGAACTGATCGCCAGCAGTTACCCCGAGACTCCGGTTGCGATGATCACCGCCTACGGCAACGTCGAAGCTGCCGTCGACGCGCTCAAAGCCGGCGCCTTCGACTTCGTCAGCAAACCGGTCGACATCCACATGCTGCGCCGGCTGGTCCAGAGCGCGTTGCGCGCGGGCCAGTCGGCCGCCGGGACCGGCGACCAGCAGGCAACGGCCAGCCGTCTCGTCGGCGAGTCCGAGGTCATGCAGGAAGTGCGCGCGCGCATCGCCAAGCTCGCGCGCAGCCAGGCGCCCATCTACATCAGCGGCGAATCAGGCGTCGGCAAGGAACTCGTTGCCCGTTCCATCCACGAACTCGGACCGCGCGCTTCCGGGCCGTTCGTGCCGGTCAACTGCGGTGCGATTCCGTCCGAACTGATGGAAAGCGAATTCTTCGGCCACAAGAAAGGTTCGTTCACCGGCGCTCATGCCGACAAGGAAGGTCTGTTCCAGACCGCCAGTGGGGGCACGCTGTTCCTCGACGAGGTCGCAGAGCTGCCGCTGCACATGCAGGTCAAGCTGTTGCGCGTGATCCAGGAGAAAGCAGTGCGCCCGATCGGCGGCCGTGGCGAGGTTCCGGTGGACGTGCGAATCCTGTCGGCCACGCACAAGGATCTTGGCCGGCTGGTCCAGGCCAGCCATTTCCGCCAGGATCTGTACTACCGCATCAACGTGATCGAGTTGCGCGTACCGCCGCTGCGCGAACGCGACGGCGACGTCGCGGTGCTGGCAAAGCACATCCTCAAGCGCCTTGCCGAGCAGGCCGGCATTGCCATGCCGACCTTGCAGCCGGCTGCGTTGCAGGCGCTCACCGAATACGATTTCCCCGGCAACGTGCGCGAACTCGAAAACGTGCTGGAACGCGCGATCGCGCTATGCGAGGGTGGCCTCATCGAACCACCGGACCTGATGCTGGAACCGTCGGGACTCGAAACCGACGACGCCGATATCGACGAGGAAGAAACCGACGATGCTTCGCCCGGCGGCAGCGACGGCGCCATGGGCCTCGACGACTACATATCCAACATCGAGCGCGAAACCATCCTCAAGGTGCTCAAGGAAACCCGCTACAACAAGACCGCGGCCGCCAAGAAACTCGGCATCACGTTCCGCGCGCTGCGTTACAAGTTGAAGAAGCTCGGCATCGACTAGGGATACGCCGTCATCGAATACGGCCTGTCCCGCGGCGCCGTCGCCCATGTCTTGTTCGGCTCGGCTTGCATCGTGAAATGCAGTGTACCGCCGCGCGTAATGTCGGCATAAGTCAGGTAATCGCGCTGCAACGGCTTGCCGTCCAGCGTGACCGAGCCGATGTATGGATGTTCCCCCGACAGGCCGTCCGCGATAATGGTGAACGTCTTGCCGTTCGGCAAATGCATCACTGCACGGCGCACGAAGGGACGGCCGATGACGTACTGGTTGCTGGCCGGCGCGACCGGATAAAAGCCCAGCGCAGTGAAGATGTACCACGCCGACATCTGGCCGAGATCGTCGTTGCCGACCAGCCCGGTCGGCGTGGGCGCGTACTCGCTGTCCATGATCTGTTGCAGGCGCTGCTGCGTCTTCCACGGCTCGCCAGCATAGTCATACAGATAGGCGATGTGGTGGCTCGGCTCGTTGCCGTGCGCGTAGTAGCCGATTAGGCCCGAGATGTCCTCGACGTTGGCGAACTCCTTGGGATCGACCTTGGCGTCGAACAGCGCATCCAGCTTGGCGACCAGCTTGTCGTCGCCGCCGAGTTCGCGGATCAGGCCACCGATGTCCTGCGGCTCGTACCACGAGTACTGCCAGGCGTTGCCCTCGGTATAGTCACTGCCGTAGCCCGCCGCCGCCGGATCGAACGGCGTGCGGAAACTGCCGTCGCTTTTCTTCGCCCGTATGAAGCCGGTCTTCGGATCAAACACGTTGCGCCAGTTTTCCGCCCGCTTGAAGAAGACCTTGGCGACGCCCTTGTAACCCATTGACTGCGCCATCCGCGCCAACGTCCAGTCGTCGAACGCGTATTCGACGGTTTTCGACGCGGCTTCCGGTTCCTTGTCGATCGGCACGTAGCCGAGTTTCATGTAGTCGCGAAGGTCGCCGTAGGGCGCGTAGGTCGCGCTCGCGAGCATCGCCTTCATCGCGGACTTCGCATCGAAGCCGCGGAAACCCTGCATGTAGGCGTTGGCGATCACCGGCACCGCGTGGTAGCCGATCATGCACCAGGTCTCGAGACCCTGATAGGCCCACACCGGCAGGATTCCATATGGGCTGTCTTGCTGGGCTGCGATCAGCGAGTTCACGAAATCATTGACCCGTTGCGGCGGCTGGATGAACGCCATCAACGGCATTTCGGCCCGATACACGTCCCACAGCGACCAGCTTGAGTAGAAGGTGAAGTTCTTGGTCGTGTGAACCGCGTAATCGGGACCGCGGTATTCACCGTTCACGTCCATCGCGAGATTGGGCGCAATGAGCGCGTGGTACATCGCGGTATAGAAACTCTTTTCGACTTCGGCTGGCGCGTCGATATCGATCGCCGCAAGCGCCTTGGACCAGGCTTGCCGCGCCTCGGCGCGACGCGCATCGAAATCCCAGCCCTTGCCGTCGGCATCGAGGTTGGCGATCGCGTTGTCCTCGCTCACGGTGGAGATCGCCACTTTCACCAGCAGCGGCCGGGACAGATTGCCGAACTCGAACGCGCCTTCCAGCTGCTTGCCCGCGATCGCATCCACGCCGGTCGGGTTGGCGGCTGGTCCCTTGAAGCCCTTGTAGGGAATATCCGTTTCACGGTTCACCAAGTCGTGCGAAGTCATCGGCCGTGAAAAACGGATCGCGAAATACAGTTGCCGTCCGGGCGCCCAGCCGCGCGTTTCGCGATACCCGGTGACCGTGCCGTCCGCACGCACGCGCAGGCGGGCCCACAACACCTTGCCCGGATAGTTGTAGATGCTCGGTCGCAGGTCCAGCAACACGTGTGCGGCCTCGCCCTTGGGGAAGGTGTAGCGGTGCCAGCCGACGCGCCGGCCCGCGGTGAGTTCCACCCGCACGCCGGGGGTTGCCAGCGTGACTGCGTAGTAACCCGGCTGCGCGACTTCGGTCGCGTGACTGAAATCCGAACGATAGCCGCTGCCGGGCTTTTCCGGATCGCCCGGATCCCACTGCACCTTGCCGACACCCGGCATCATCAGCACGTCACCCAGGTCGGAGTGGCCGCTGCCGGAGAAATGCGTCTCGGAAAAACCGAGGATGCTGTGGTCGCCGTATTGATAGCCCGCCGCCCACTTGTAGGCGTGCTTGAAATCCGGCATTGCCGTGTCGGGACTCAACTGGATCATCCCGAACGGTACCGTGGCGCCGGGAAAGGTGTGACCACCGCCGCCGGTGCCGACCATCGGGTCGGCCTGGTTGTACGCTTCGGTCGCTGCCGCGCACGGCAGTGCAAGCATGGATACCAGCGTCACCATCGCGGTGGCAAAAATCGACGACATTCGGACACAAGGCATGATGGTGACCTCAGTGAAATGATGGAGACGCCGCATTACGTAATCGTAGCGCGGTCACAGCAGGGCCACCCGTGCCGATCGCCATGACATTGTTCTTCCAGGGCAACCCGCCGCCCGCGCCGAGCAGTGCCGATCGGGCAAGCGTGGCCCCGCTGGCAATCGGCACTGCTCGACGCGGGCGGATCGCGTCGCTACGCTCGCTTCGGCACCGGCGGTAATGATGACCAGCGGCGCGAGCGGGCGGAGACACAGGACACCTCGCCGGCACGGGCCTGCGGCCGGGGCCGACGATCCGGCTGGACAACTTGCCGGAGGCTTGCCGGGCTACTGGTGTTTCCGGTCAACCATGCCGAATCATCGCATCGTCCGTTCAATACACACGATGCCTATTTTCGTATATGCACGCTAATTTATGAGTAAAACATAATGGGGGAATTCGTGGAACCCGATCCAGGACTCGCGACGGCCCGGCCGGATTCGCGCGCGCAGGACGCAGCCGACGATGCCACGGTGGTGCTCGCGGCCGACGTCGGCGGCACGCACGCGCGCATCGGCCTGCTTCGCATGCGGTCGAATGCGCCATCTCCGGTCAGCGTGCTCGCCTGGCAAGTCTATGAGTGCGCGCGTTGGCCCGGGCTGGGTGAGATTCTGGAGGATTTCCTCGATCACCATGCCGGCGAGCGGCAACGCATCGCGCGGTGCGCACTCGCGGTGGCGGGTTATGTCCGCGATGACACGTTGGTGGCGGAAAATCTGCGCTGGGCGGTTCGCATTCCCGAACTGCGCGCTCGGCTGCTGCTGGATCGCCTCGACATCGTCAATGATTTCGAGGCGCTGGCTTGCGGTACGCGATTCCTGTCCGCGCGCGACAGCATCGCGGTGATCGACGCACGAGGCGCGCCCGGACCGACCGTCGTGGTCGGCCCCGGCACCGGTCTCGGCTGCTCGGTGCTGCTGCCGCGCGGTGACGCGACCATCGTGATGCCGAGCGAGGCGGGCCACATCGCGCTCGCGCCCGGCAACGAACGCGAGATCGAAGTGCTCCGTCGCCTCGGCCGCGACCGCGACTACGTGCACACGGGACACGTGCTTTCGGGACCCGGCCTCGTGAACCTGTATCGCGCGCTGGCGGAAATCGAGGGCGCGGGCATGATCCACCAGGAGCCTGCCAGCATCAGTGCCGCCGCCACGCAAGGCGGTGATCCGCTCGCGCGCGAGACGCTGGCGATGTTCTGCGCGATGCTGGGCAGCCTCGCGGGCGACCTCGCGGTCATCTTCAAGGCCAGTGCCGGCGTGTACCTTGCAGGCGGCATCTTGCCGGCCATCCGCGATTTCCTGCTGGCCAGCGAATTCCGGGCACGCTTCCTCAACAAGGGCCTGATGCGTCCGTTCCTCACGGGCGTCCCCGTGCGGCTGATCGAACACGGGCAATTGGGCGTGATCGGCGCGGCAGCAATGGACATCCAGCCCGCCGGGCACGCCGGGCCTTCCGAATAGCCTGATTTTTCGATCATCATCCCGGCTTGCGCAGGATGCAGGCCGTTGCCAGGTTTTTCGATTTCCCTACGCAGTGGTCGCCGTATGTCCGAACGAGGGCGGCCTGTCCTCCGGCGCCGTCGCGAATTTCAGGTTGGGCTTGTCGCCCATCTCGAACACCAACGTACCGCCTTTGGCCAGCTCGGCGTGCGGGATCCAGCTTTTCGTCCATGGCTTGCCGTTCCAGCTCACCGACTGGATGTAGGGCCGCCCATGGCCGTTGCCGCGCGCTTCCACGATCAGCTTCCCGCCATCGACGTCGAGTTCGGCGCGATCGACCAGCGGACTTCCGAACACCCAGTTCGCGCTGACCGGATCAACCGCGTACAAACCCACGGCGCTGAGGATGTACCACGCGCTGATCTGGCCACAGTCCTCGTTGCCGGCAAGGCCGTCCGGTGCGGGACGGTACATGGTCTCCAGCAGCATGCGCACGCGCGCCTGGGTCTTGTGGTGCGCGCCGCAGTACGCGTACAGGTAAGCGACGTGGTGGCTGGGTTCGTTGCCGTGCGCGTACTGGCCGACCATGCCCGCGATATCGGGCGGCGCGTTCGCGGGCAGCGCGGAGCTGGTGGTGAACAGTTCGTCCAGCTTGCGCTCGAACGCCGCATCACCGCCGAACATCGGCATGTAACCGTACAAATCATGCTGGTTGAGGAAGGTCGCTTCCCAGGGATTCGACTCGGTGTAATCGCGCCATTTGTCGGAATGTCCCATCTCGTTCGGCGCGAACGGCTCCAGCCACTTGCCGTCGGCACCGCGCGGACGCATGAAACCGAGCTTGCGGTCGAACACGTTGCGATAGTTGCGCGAGCGATCGCGCAGCAATCTCGCGTCGTCGCGCTCGCCGACGGCTTCGGCAAAGCGAGCCATCGCCCAGTCGTCGTAGGCATATTCCAGCGTCTTGCTGACCGCCTCGCCATCCTTGTCGCTGGGGATGTAGCCGAGCTTGCGGTACCACGGCAGGCCGCGGTAGTCATCGCTCATCGCGCGCTTGCGATAGACCGGCCACGCCTGTGCGTAATCGATGCCGGTGAAGCCCTTGGCGTTCGCTTCGGCGATCACCACGGCCGAGTGGTAGCCGATCATGGTGCCTGTCTCGACGCCCTGCAGCGGCCACACGGTCGGACCCGCCGGGCTTTCGTTGGCCATGCGTACCAGGCCCTGCACGAGATCGGGCACCTTGCCCGGCTGGAACAGCGTGTACAGCGGGTGCAGCGCGCGGTAGGTGTCCCACAGCGAATAGGTGCTGTAGTTGTTTTGCCCCTTTGGCAGCGTGTGCACCTTCAGGTCCATGCCGCGATAACGGCCATCAACGTCGCTGAAAAGGGTCGGCGCCAGCATGGCGTGGTAGAGCCCGCTGTAGAACGTTTTCAAGACATCCGCGGACCGGCTTTCGATCCTGATGCGTCCGAGTTCGCGCTCCCACGCCATCGCGGCATCGAGCTTGACGCGCTCGAAATCCCAGCCGGGGATCTCCGCATCGAGGTTGCGCAACGCGCCGTCGACGTCCACGCCCGAAATGCCGACCTTGACCAGCAGCGGCGCTTGCGCCACATCGTCGAAATGCAGAGCCGCCTTCAGATGATTGCCGTTCGCGTGCGTCGCGGCTGCCAGCGATTTGTCGTCCGCAAACAGTTCGGCGCGCGTGAAAGGCCGCGACAACTTCATCGCAAAGAAAACGTAGCGCCCGTCCGCCCACTCGTGCACGCGCCGACCACCCACCAGCGTGTCGTGGCCGACCACGCGCAGTTCGGCGTCGCTGACCTGGCATGGCTCGTTTACCTTGTCCTGGTAACCGTGCGCCAGATCGACCAGCAGATGGCCTGCGCCCTGCCTGTTGAACGTATAGCGATGCAGGCCCGCGCGCGCAGTCGCGGTGAGTTCGGCGAGGATGTCGTGGTCGGTCAGGTGCACGCGGTAATAGCCCGGCACGCCGTGTTCGGACGCCTTGTCGTAGCGCGAACGATGGCCCTTGCCCGGATGCGCCACCACATCCGCCGCCAGCCGCGGGCCGTGTGCCGCGCCGTCGTAGCGCGAGTAATAGTTCTCGTCGGGCAGGCCACGCGCTCCCGGATCGAGCAGCACCGACCCCTGCGCCGGCATCACCAGCACGTCCAGCATGTCGGCGCCACCGGTGCCGGAGAGATGCGTGTGCGAGAAGCCCATGATCGAGCCGTCGGCCTGGTGATAGCCCGAACAGGCGTCCCAACCGTGATTATTGGTGTCGGGTGAAAGCTGCACCATGCCCCACGGCAGCGTCGCGCCGGGAAAGGTGTGGCCGTGACCGCCGGTGCCGACAAAGACGTCCACGTAGCGCGACACACCATCGGCTACGTCGACGTGCGTGCCGTCTTTCCCGGGACCGTGCGCCAATGCCCAGGCGCCACGCGGATCGATACGGCCGAGCAATGCCGCCGTCACCGCGCCTTGCAGGAATCGTCTGCGTGTCACCATCGTTCTTGCTCCTGGACTCGTGTCTGATGAAAGGGGTCGCAACGCGTTACGCGTGCACAAGCAATCCGGCATGACGCGCGGCCACGTCGATGACCAGTTTACCGAACGGGCTGCTGGCCCTGGCGAACCGGGCGCGCGCGAAATGGGCAGGATTGGCGTCGGCGAAACATCGCATACGCGCGTCGAGGGCATCGGTCGATTGCGCCGCCGCCGAGGCAGGAGCCGGCGGCGCGGCCGCCGGAACGGAAACGCTCCACGCGGACGATGCGCACACGAATCCCGCCAGCCAGAATCGTTTCATGTCGTGGTCACGCCGTCAGTTCCCGCGAAATCGCGTCGACAGCGGCTCGCAAGCGCTCCAGTGCCGCCTTCATCGACACCTTGCCTGGACGCCGTTCGACATAGGGAATCGTCACCACGCCTGCGGCCGAACCATGCCGCAGGACCGGCGCCGACAGGTCGGTCACGGCATCCACGTCGCTGCTGGGGATCGCCGCGTAGCCCTGCGTGCGGATGGCGTCGGCCCGCGCGACGAACCGCTTGCGTCGGTAAAGCGTGCCGGCCGCATCCATGAGTTCGAGCCAGTGCCCGCGCACTTCCTCGCCCTGGAACGCGAAAAGCACCGCGCCGGAAGTCGAGCGCGACAGCGGCAACCGATGTCCGACACGCACCACAAAACCCAGGTCGTCCGGCGGATCGATGCGCGCGATCACCACCATCTGGTCGCCCGAGGCGACCACCAGGTGACAGGGTTGCAGCGTTTCGCGCGCCAGCCGGTGCATCACCGGCAGCGCCGCCTCTGCCAGCGACTTCACCGCTGGCCGCTCCATGCCCAGCAGGAACAGCCGGTTGGTCAGCACGTAACCCGACTCGTTCTCGCGGGCGATGTAGCCGCGCTCTTCCAGCACCTGCAACATGCGAAAGATCTCGCCCTTCGAATAACCGATCGCTGCGGCGACGCCGGTCATCGAAAGCGGGGCATGCGCGCGCGCCAGCAGTTCCAGGATGTCGAGACCCTTGTCGAGCGCGGGGGCGCGATACTTGGCGGGTTTGCCGGTCATGTCTGTCCCCTCGCATCCAAAGGCGCCGCAACGATCACACATCACTCATGCATTGGCGAAGCTTGATTTCGTATTTACAACGTTGTGATCCACAAGCTAGCATCGAACGGGAATCGCCGCCGGGCAAGTTTCATTTGGATTACCTCGGGTTGCCGATCGGCGAGGGGTTCGCAGGAGGCCGCGTCGGTCGCCATGGTGGCGAGCTCCCGTTCGCACGGGGGCTGGATTCCTTCGTTTCATAGATGGATTATATCTCCATATACGCAACAAACGCATGGCACCCTTCGGACAGTCGTGGCGCTATCCTTCCGCTTTCCCGAGTCGCTGATCAGCCGACAGGCCACCATGCAGCCTTACCGCTTGCCGAATCCCCCCAGGCCGCGCGTTGCCGCGGCGCCTCCCGTGACCGGCGCGATCCGCCCATGACCGGCGCATTGCTGGAGGTTGCCGCCAACTCGGTTGCTTCGGCCTGCGCGGCCGAGGCCGGCGGTGCGGCGCGCGTCGAACTGTGCAGCGCACTGGAGGTAGGCGGGCTGACGCCGTCGCACGCCGCCATCGCGATCGCGCTCGGGCACCTGCGCATTCCCGTGCACGTGCTGATCCGCCCACGCGCCGGTGATTTCGTGTTCGACGATCTCGAATGCGAAGTCATGCGGCGCGACATCGAAACCTGCAAGGCATTGGGTTGCGCCGGCGTGGTGCTGGGAGTGCTGACCCCGGACGGCGACGTGGACGCGGCGCGCTGCCGCGCGTTGGTGGAGACCGCACGCAGCATGTCCGTGACCTTCCACCGTGCCTTCGATTACGCGCGCGATCCGTTCGCGGCACTCGAAACCGTGATCGCACTGGGCTGCGATCGCCTGCTGACCTCGGGCCAGGCCGCCGACGCACTGGCCGGCGCGCCATTGATCCGCGACCTGATCGAGCGGTCGCGGGGACGCGTCACGATCATGCCCGGCGGCGGCATCACCGCACACAACATCGCGGCCGTTGCTCAAGCCACGGGTGCCCGCGAGCTGCATGCTTCGGCCAAGGTCCGCGTGCCCGGGCGCATGCGCCATGCGCCACCGACCCTCGGCGACATGCAGGCAATCGACTGGCAGACCGACGCAACCGAAGTGCGCGCCCGCGTCGACGCACTGCGAACACTGGCATCATCGGCGCACCCGACCGACAGGAATTTCCCGCGATGAATCCGACCCCGACGAACGCAGCCCTGCCGGCGACACCGCCGCCGTCCACGCGCAGTACCGGCAATCGCGCGGCGATGGCGGTGATGACCACGATCTTTTTCATGTGGGGCCTCATCACCAGCCTCAACGACGTACTGATTCCGCATCTGAAGTCGATGTTCACGCTGAACTACGCCGAAGTGATGCTGGTCCAGTCCACGTTCTTCGGCGCCTACTTCATCATGTCGTTGCCGTCGGGCAAGGTGGTGGCGCACTTCGGCTATCGGGCAAGCATCATCGCCGGCCTGATCGTCACCGGCATCGGCGCCTTGCTGTTCCTGCCGGCGGCCAAGGCGCAATCGTATCCCCTGTTCCTGTTCGCATTCTTCGTGCTGGCAAGCGGCATCACCTTGCTGCAGGTCGCGGCCAATCCGTATGTCAGCCTGCTGGGACCGGCCAAGCTCGCGTCGAGCCGGCTGAACCTCGTCCAGGCGCTGAACTCGCTTGGCACCACCATCGCACCCAAGCTTGGCGGACTGTTGATCCTGTCGACCGCGGTGCTGGGCACGGTCGAACTGGCCAAGCTCTCGCCCGCCGCACAGACCGCCTACAAGCTGCAGCAGGCGCACAGCGTGCAGGGCCCGTACGTCGTCATCGCAATCGTGCTGTTCGCGCTGGCATTGCTGGTGTGGCTGTGCCACCTGCCGCAACTTGAAAACACGGATGAGGCCGACGACTCGCGGCATCGCTTCGCGGATGCGTTGCAACACGCGCGCGTGTGGTTCGGCATGCTGGCGATCTTCCTGTATGTCGGCGCAGAGGTGTCGATCGGCAGTTTCATGATCAACTACCTGGCGCTGCCTGAAATCGGCCACATGACCGAAGCGCGCGCGGCCGGCTTCGTGTCGCTTTACTGGGGCGGCGCGATGGTAGGGCGGTTCATCGGCTCGGCGCTGCTGACGCGCATCGACACCCGCAAGCTGCTGGCCTTCAACGCGGGCATTGCGGTGCTGCTGGTGGCCACCACCATGCTCGCGCACGGCAACATCGCGGTCACCAGCGTTGTCGTGATCGGCCTGTTCAATTCGGTGATGTTCCCCAACATCTTCACCCTCGGCATCGAGGATTGTGGCCCACTTACCGGAAAAGTTTCCAGCCTGCTGGTGATGGCAATCGTGGGCGGCGCCGTGATCCCGTGGCTGCAGGGTGCGCTGGCCGACCAGATCGGCGTCCACCATGCCTTCGTGCTGCCGATGCTCTGTTACCTCTACATCATCTTCTACGGGCTCAAGGGCTCGCGGGCGGCATGAACAACATCCATTGCTTCGGCGAAGCGCTGATCGACTTCCACGGTACGCCCACCGGTGCCGCGCCGGTGTTCACCGCGCACGCAGGTGGCGCGCCCGCCAATGTCGCGGTTGCGGTGGCCAAGCTGGGCGGCCACGCGGCATTCGTCGGCATGTTCGGCCGCGACATGTTCGGCGACCTGCTGTTGCGCGAACTCGTGCAGGCTGGCGTCGACACCACGCACGCGCGCCGCACCGATGCCGCCAACACCGCGCTCGCGTTCGTCTCGCACGCTGCGAACGGCGAACGCGAGTTCAGTTTCTATCGACCACCCGCGGCCGACCTGTTGTTTCGCGATAGCGATTTCGATAGCGCGACTTTCTCCACCGGCAACCAGTTCCATGCCGGTTCGTGCAGCATGACCGAAGCCGCCGCGGCCGCGGCCACGCTGCAAGGCATGACCCGCGCGCGTGCAGCCGGTGCGCTGGTCAGCTTCGACATGAACCTGCGTCCTGCGCTGTGGCCGCACGGCGAAGACCCGGCGCCGACGATCTGGCGTGCACTGGCGCTTGCCGATTTCGTGAAGCTGAGCGCCGAGGAACTTGCCTTCCTCTCCGGGTCGGCGGGCAGCGAGGACGCCGTGCTCGCGCGCCTGTGGATGACCGACGCGAAACTCGTGATCGTCACCGACGGCGAACATGGCCTGCGCTGGTTTACGCCACTGGCGCGTGGCGAACATGCCCCGTTTTCCGTGCGCGCCGTGGACACCACCGGCGCCGGCGACGCCTTCGTGGGCGGCTGCCTGTACCGGTTCGCCGACGCGCATCTCGACGCGCAGGCGCTGGCCGGATTCGCTGCCGACCCCGACCGGCTGGATGCCGCGCTGCGTTTCGCTTCCGCCTGCGGCGCGCTGGCCGTCACGCGCGCCGGCTCGTTCGCGGCAATGCCGACGCTGCACGCCGTGCAAACATTCCTCGAGGTCCACGCATGAACGACTTTCCCGATATCCGTTCGCCCGAATTCCTGCGCCGGCACATCCGCGACACCATGGCGTTCTATCACCCGCACTGCCTCGATCCGGCCGGCGGCTGCTTCCATTACTACAAGGACAATGGCGAGATCTACGACCGCTCGCACCGGCACCTGGTCAGCAGCGCCCGGTTCGTGTTCGACTATGCCATGTACGCACGCCACTTCGATGGCGGCGAGTACCGCGACGCCGCGCGCCACTGCGTCGCCTATCTGCGCGACGCGCACCTGAATCCCGCCACCGGCGGCTATGCCTGGACGCTGCGCGACGGCCGCCCGGAAGACACCACCAACCACTGCTACGGCGCCGCATTCGTGCTGGTCGCGTACTCGCATGCGCGCATGGCCGGGATCGACGAAGCCGCGGCGTGGATGGATCAGCACTGGTCGCTGCTGGAAACACGCTACTGGGATGCCGATGCCGGGCTGTACCGCGACGAGGCCGACGCCAAATGGCATTTCTCGAACTATCGCGGCCAGAACGCCAACATGCACATGTGCGAAGCCATGCTGGCCGCATACGAAGCCAGCCACGAGCGTCGCTACCTCGATCGCGCGCTGGCGCTGGCCGATCACATGACACGCCGGCAGGCCGCCAAGGCCGACGGCCTGGTGTGGGAACATTACGACCAACACTGGGAAATCGACTGGGACTACCACAAGGACAACCCCAAGGATCTGTTCCGTCCGTGGGGTTTCCAGCCCGGCCACCAGACCGAGTGGGCCAAGCTGCTGCTGATCCTGGGCCGGCACCTCGAAGCCGACTGGCTGTTGCCGACCGCGCGCCACCTGTTCGACACCGCCGTGGCGCGCGCGTGGGACGACGAATTCGGCGGTCTGTGCTACGGCTTCGCACCGGACGGCTCCGTCTGCGACGATGACAAGTATTACTGGGTGCAGGCCGAATCGCTGGCCTGTGCCGCGCTGCTGGCCGAGCGCACCGGCGACGGAAAATACCGGGATTGGTACCGGCGTTTGTGGCAATACGCCTGGACGCACTTCGTCGATCACGAATACGGTGGCTGGTACCGAATCCTCACCCGCGACGGCCGCAAATACGACGACGAAAAAAGCCCCGCCGGCAAAACCGACTACCACAACATGGGCGCGTGTTACGAAGTGCTGAATGTCGTCGACCGAACGACGTGGTGAACGCACGGGACAACCCTACAAACCCATGAGCCGATAGCCGACCTGCAATTCGGTAATCAGATGCTTCGGCTGCGCCGGATCGTCTTCCAGCTTGTGGCGCAGGTTGGCCATGTGCACGCGCAGATAGTGCGTGCGCTCGGCATGGCCCGGACCCCAGACCTCGGTCAGCAACTGCCGGTGGGTGAGCACGCGGCCGTGGCCGCGAATGAGCGCCGCGAGCAGGCGGAATTCGATCGGGGTCAGGCGCACCACCTCGCCGTGCCTGCGCACTTCGTGCGCGGCTAGGTCCACCTCGATGTCGCCGAATCGGACCGCGCTCGATCCGGATGCGGCATCCGCTTGTGCGCTGCGGCGCAGCAGCGCGCGCAGGCGCGCCAGCAATTCCGGCACGCCGAACGGCTTGACCAGGTAGTCGTCGGCGCCGGCGTCGAGCGCGGCAACTTTTTCCTCCTCGCGTTCGCGCGCCGACAACACCAGCACCGGCAGCGCCGACCAGCCGCGCAGTTCCGCGATGAAGCTCTTGCCGTCGCCGTCGGGCAGGCCCAGGTCCACGATCGCGAGGTCCGGCTGCCGGGTCGACGCCTCGATCAGCGCGCGCTTGCATGACTCGGCTTCGAACACCTCGAAACCCTCGTCTCGCAACGCGGCGCCGACGAAGCGCCGGATGTTGGCATCGTCCTCCACCAGCAGGATGCGTGCACCGCTCATGCCGCCTCCACGCTGGGCGGTTCACCGACGGGAAGGCTGAAGGAAAATACTGCTCCGTGCGGTGCGCGCGCATGCGCTTCGATGCGTCCGCCGTGCGCCTCGACGATGCGCCGCGCCAGCGCCAGGCCCAATCCGATGCCCGACACCGACGATTCCTTGCGGCCTCGCTCGAACGGCTCGAACAACTTGTCCGGCGCGAGTTCCGGCAGCCCCGGCCCCGCGTCGCTGACCTGGACCGTCACCCGGTCGTTCCGCAGGCGCGCGGCAATCCCGATCGGCGTCCCGGGCGGCGTGTGCTTGGCGGCATTTTCCAGCAGATTCACCAGCACGCGCTCGATAAGCAATGCGTCCACCTCGACCAACGGCAGGTCGGCTGGCAAGTCGGTGGTGACCGGATGTTCCTGCAACGGCCCGCGCAATTCGCGCAACGCGCTGCCTACGATTTCTTCCAGTGACTGCCACTGGCGATCGAGCTTGGTGCCCTGCGACTGCAGGCGCGCCATGTCCAGCAGGTTCTCGATCAGCCGCAGCATCGATCCGGCCTGCCGGCGAATGGATTGCAGCAGCGGTTGCACGGCGTCACCTTGCAACCGTGAAGCCGCGGCGTCGGCCGCACCCATGATGGTCGTCAACGGCGTACGCAGATCATGCGACACGGTGGCCAGCAGGGTGTTGCGCATGCGCTCGCCCTCGATCTGCACCAGCGTGCTCTGCGCGACTTCGACGAAATGCACGCGCTCCAGCGCCAGCGCGAGCTGACTGCAGCCCGCTTCCAGCAACCGTTGCTCTTCCGGTTCGTGCAACGAGTCCGGGTCGGACAATTCCAGCACCAGGGTACCGCGCACCCGCATCGGCGCCTTCAACGGCAGGTAGCGTGCAGGCGCGGCGGCCAGGGTCGCCGTGCCGAAACCCGCCTGCTGGTCGTGGTCGTAGACCCACTGCGCGATGCTGGCGTCCACCGCGCAGGCACTTGCCGACACGGCATGCAGGTGATCGGCGGAATCGGGCAGCGCCAGTCCGACGCGCGCCTGGAAAAATCCGGCGAATTCGTGCACGGCGATCTCGATGATCTTTTCGACGGTCAGTGCACCCGACAGCTCGCGGGCCAGGCGTGCCAGGGCGGTCGCGCGTTTCTCGCGCGCGGTGGCGACCCGCGCCTCGTGGCGCAAGCGTGCGGTGAGCTGTCCGATGATCAGCGCCACGCCCAGCATCAACGCGAAAGTGAACAGGTACTGCGTGTCGCCGACGCTGAGGGTCCAGCGCGGCGGCACGAAGAAAAAGTCGAAGCACCCGACCGCGAGCAATGCTGCCCACGCGCCGGCGCCACGCCCGAAGCGCAGGGCAACCAGCGCCACGGTGAGCAGGAACAGCATGACCACGTTGGCCAGGTCGAACACACGCAGCAACGGCGTGGCGATCACCGTCGCGGCAAGGCACGCCAGGCTCGCCCACAAATAGGACGACCAGTCGATGCCCCGCTCCGGCCTCTCCGCGCGATCGGCGCGCACCTGCGGCTCGCCGAGCGCGATCACGATCAGGTCGATGTCGGGATGTTCCCGGCTGATCCGATCGATCGTGGAGGTGTGCCAGAAATGCCACACGGAGCGCGGTCGATGCCCGAGCAGCAGGCGATTGGCGTTGTGTTCCCGCGCGCAGCCGATCAGGGCTTCGGCGACATCTTCGCCCGGCAACGTGGCCGTCTCCGCGCCCAGCCCGGCGGCCAGTTCCAGCGTCTTCGCGACCTGTCGGCGCGCCTGCTTGCCGCGTCGCCATTGCGCGACATCGACGTGCACGGCGATCCAGTCCGCCTCGAGCTTCTGCGCCAGTCGCGCCGCATGCCGCACCAGGCGTTCGTCGCCGGACGTCCCGGACAGACCGACCAACAGGCGTTCGCGTGCAGCCCACACATTGTCGATGGAACGGGTACGCCGGTAATCGCGCATCTGTGCGTCGACGCGATCCGCCGCGCGCCGCAACGCGAGTTCGCGCAACGCGATCAAGTTGCCCTTGCGGAAGAAGTTCTCCCGCGCGCGCGCGGCCGCATCGGGCAGGTAGACCTTGCCTTCCGCGAGACGCTTGAGCAGTTCGTCGGCGGGCAGATCCACGACCACCACGTCGTCGGCGTTGTCGAATACCGGATCCGGCACGGTTTCATGCACGCGGATGCCGGTGATGCGTCCGACCACGTCGTTCAGGCTTTCCAGATGCTGCACGTTGAGCGTGGTGCAGACGTCGATGCCGGCTTCGAGCAGTTCCTCGACGTCCTGCCAGCGCTTGCGGTGGCGACTGCCCTCGACGTTGGTGTGCGCGAGCTCGTCGACCGCGATCAAAGCGGGATGCGCGGCCAGCGCGGCATCGAGGTCGAACTCATCGAGCGTGCGGCCGCGATAGTCGATCCGGCGCGGCGCCAGCCGCGGCAAGCCCTCCAGCAGACGCGCGGTATCCGAACGACCATGCGTCTCGGCCACGCCGACCAGCACCTGGCCGTGCTCTGCGTGGAGTTGCCGGAGCGCCTGCAACATGGCGTAGGTCTTGCCCACGCCCGGACAGGCACCGAAGAAGATTTTCAGTTTGCCGCGCGCGGCCCGCTGCTGGTCCGCCTTCACCTCGGCGAGCAGTCGGTCCGGATCGGGGCGCGTGGCGCTCATCGGCGCGGATTATCCTCCACGCCGCGCGTCGCGTCGTCGAGCGCAAGATTCAGGGCAAGCACGTCGACACGCGGCTCGCCGAACAGCCCCAGCGTCGGGCCTTGCACCTGCGCGTCGATCAACGCGTTCACCCGCGCCAGCGGCAAGCCGCGTGCACGCGCCACCCTCGGTGCCTGCCAGTGCGCGGCACGCGGGGAGATGTCGGGATCCAGCCCGCTGGCGGAAGCCATCACCAGATCGCCTGGCACCAGACCGACAGCATCCGGGTCGGCCGCGCGCAAGGCGGCGACGCGTTGCCGCACGGCTTGCAGCAACGCCGGATTGGTCGGCCCCAGATTGCTGCCGCCGGAAGCTTCCGCGTTGTACGGCATCGGCGAGGTCGCCGAGGGTCGGCCCTGGAAATACTTGGGCGCATCGAAATACTGGCCGATCAGTTCGCTGCCGATTGGCTTGCCGTCACGCACGACCAGACTGCCGTTGGCGGCATGCGGGAAAGCCAGTTGCGCGACGCCGGTGATCGCCAGCGGATAGACGATGCCGGTGATCAGCGTGAGCAACGCGAACAGCACCAGCGCGGGTCTCAACAGTGAAGTCATGGTTGCGTTCCTTCAAAAAGTGGTGGACAGCGAGAGCACGACCCGCGTGCCACCGACGTCTTTCTGGCTGGAGGCATCGAGGAAACTGGTGGCGTGCCGGTAGAACGCCGCGCTGGTCGCGTGCGTCACGCCGAGGCTGGCGGCGAACCTGTCACTCGGTGCAAATTTCAGTGCGAGGCCGAAATCGGCGTAACTCGGATCACGCGCACCGCCGGACAACGGCGTCCGCAAAGCCGTGGCGTAGTCGGTATATCCGGCATGTGGCTGCAGGCTCCAGGCGTTATCAAGTGGAATGTCGGCATCGATCTGCAGATACTGCGTGCCGCGCGTGCCACCCGTATAGCCTTGCTCGACATCAGCGCCGAAATAGTCGGTCAACGCGCGCGAATATTTCAGGGTCCAGGCCTGCCAGGTCAACGCAAGATTGGCTTCCGCCGTATCCAGCGAACGGCTGCCGAGTGCCGGCCGTGCGCGGTCGAGGTTGGCGCCCGGATAGAAATAACCGTACAAACCGGCACGCGCGCTCCAGTCGCCGCGGGCGAACACGCCGACGTCCCCGAACAAGTCCAGTTCCACGCCGCCGCCGGGATAGCTGTTGCGACTGACATTGGATGTCCAGGCGCCGACGTGCCAGCGGCCGGCGTCGACATCCACGCCGCCCTGCAGCGCGGGCTGTCCCCAGGTCTGGCTGAGGCCGCGGAACAGGTAATCGCTGACCAGCGCCACGTTGCCGCTGACCTGCACGCCGGAATCGTCTTTGTCCTGCGCGGCGGCCGCGTGCGCGAACAGCACGAGCGGGAATGCGAGCGCGAGGACATACTTGTATTGAATGGTCATGGCTCGCTCAACCCAGGTGCAGCAAGGTCAGGACCAGGTCGATCAGCTTGATACCGACGAACGGAGCGATCAGGCCGCCCAATCCATAGATCAGCAGGTTGCGGCGCAGCAGTTGCGCGGCCGGCTGCGCGCGATACGCCACGCCCTTGAGTGCCAGCGGGATCAGCAGCACGATGATCAGCGCGTTGAAGATCACCGCCGACAGGATCGCCGACTGCGGCGAATGCAGGTGCATCACGTCCAGCGCCCGCAATTGCGGATAGGTGGCCGCGAACGCAGCCGGGATGATCGCGAAGTACTTGGCGACGTCGTTGGCGATGCTGAAGGTGGTGAGCGAGCCGCGCGTCATCAGCATCTGCTTGCCGACCTCGACCACCTCCAGCAACTTGGTCGGATTGCTGTCGAGGTCGACCATGTTGCCGGCTTCCTTGGCCGCGGAAGTGCCACTGTTCATCGCCACGGCGACGTCGGCCTGGGCCAGCGCCGGCGCGTCGTTGGTGCCGTCGCCGGTCATCGCGACCAGATGCCCTTCGGACTGGTGGCGGCGGATCAGCGCCAGCTTGTCTTCCGGCGTGGCTTCGGCGAGGAAGTCGTCCACGCCCGCTTCCGCCGCGATCGCGGCGGCGGTGAGCCGGTTGTCGCCGGTGATCATCACGGTGCGGATGCCCATGCGGCGAAGTTCGGCAAAACGTTCGCTTGATGCCGCCCTTGACGATGTCCTTGAGTTCGATCGTGCCGAGTACGCGCGCGCCATCGGCGACCACGAGCGGCGTGCCGCCAGCGCGCGCGATCTCCTCCACACGTTCGCGCACGGCGTCGGACATGCGACCGCCGAGTGCCGCCACGTAAACCGCGATCGCCTCGGCCGCGCCCTTGCGGATGTGGCGCGCACCATCGTCCACGCCGCTCATGCGCGTGCGCGCCGAAAACGGCACGAATTGCACGTCGTGCAACTCGCGCCCGCGCAGGTTGTATTGCTGCTTGGCCAGTACCACGATGGAACGGCCTTCCGGCGTCTCGTCGGCCAGCGAGGAAAGCTGCGCGGCTTCCGCAAGTTGCTGCGCGGTCACGCCCGGCGCGGGATGAAACGCGGTGGCTTGGCGGTTGCCAAGCGTGATCGTGCCGGTCTTGTCCAGCAGCAGCACGTCCACGTCGCCCGCGGCTTCCACCGCGCGCCCGGACATCGCCAGCACGTTGGCGCGCAACATCCGGCTCATGCCGGCGATGCCGATCGCCGACAGCAACGCACCGATCGTGGTCGGGATCAGGCACACCAGTAGCGCCACCAGTACCGGCACCGGTACGGCGCCACCGCCTGAGGCCTGCGCGCTGTACAGCGAAAACGGCAGCAGCGTGACGCAGACCACCAGGAATACCAGCGTCAGCGCGACCAGCAGGATGGTCAGCGCGATCTCGTTGGGCGTGCGCGAACGCTTGGCACCTTCCACCATCGCGATCATGCGGTCGAGGAATGCTTCGCCCGGCTTGGCAGTGACGCGCACCACGATCCAGTCGGACAGCACCCTGGTGCCCCCGGTCACGGCCGAACGGTCGCCGCCGGATTCGCGGATCACCGGCGCGGATTCGCCGGTGATCGCCGATTCGTCCACCGACGCCACGCCTTCGATCACCTCGCCGTCGGCGGGCACGGTGTCGCCGGCCTCGACCAGCACCACGCGGCCGGTGATCAATTCGTCGCTGGGTACCGGCAGCCAGGAGGAACCGTAATGCGGTTCCTGCAATTCCTTCGCGTAGACGCGCTTTTTCGCGGAACGCAACGCCGCGGCCTGGGCCTTGCCGCGGCCTTCCGCGAGCGCCTCGGCCAGGTTGGCGAACCACACCGTCAGCCACAGCCACGCCGCCACCGCCAGCGTGAACGCGGGCGCGGGCAAGCGATGGTCGTGCAACGCGGTGAGACCGAGCAGCGTCGTCAGGGCGCTACCGATCCACACCACGAACATCACCGGATTGCGCCATTGCGCGCGCGGAGAGAGGCGCTTGATCGACTCGGCGAGCGCCGGCTTCAGCAACGCGGCGTCGAACATGGGCAGCGCCCGCGAGGATGCATGGGACATGCGCAAGCTCCGGTCAGTGCGCGTGGAACAACGCGAGATGCTCGACCACGGGTCCGAGCGCCAGCGCCGGCACGTAGTTGAGCGCGCCGACCAGCAACACCGCGCCGATCAGCAGGATCACGAACAACGGGCCGTGCGTGGGCATGGTTCCGGCCGACACCGCAAGGCGCGGTTTCCTGGCCAAGCCGCCGGCCAGTGCCAGCACCGGCACGATGATCAGGAAGCGGCCGAACCACATCGCGATCGCCAGCAGCACGTTGTAAAACGGCGTATCCACCGACAGTCCGGCGAACGCGGAGCCGTTGTTGTTGGCGGCCGACGAGAACGCGTACAGGATTTCCGAAAACCCGTGCGCGCCAGGATTGAGCACGCCCGCGCGGCCGGCCTGCGCCATCACCGCGATCGCTGTACCGGCCAGCACCAGCAACGGCACGGCCAGGATCGCGATCGCCACCATCTTCATTTCGTACATGCCGATCTTTTTGCCGAGGTATTCGGGCGTGCGGCCGATCATCAACCCGGCGATGAATACCGCGAGGACCGCGAAGATCAGCATCCCGTACAGGCCCGAACCGACCCCGCCGAACACCACCTCGCCGAGCTGGATCAGGAACAGCGGCGAGCCACCCGCCAGCGGCATCAGGCTGTCGTGCATCGCGTTGACCGCGCCGCAGCTCGCGGACGTCGTGATCGTCGCAAACATCATCGACGCGACCGTGCCAAAACGCGTCTCGATGCCCTCCATGCTCGGCCCCGAGACACCGAGATGCGCGATCAAGGGATTGGGTTGCGACTGCGCGACCACCCCGCCCGCATACATCGCCACGAACAGGACCGTCATCGCCGCGAGCACCGCGATGCCCTGGCGGCGATCGTCGACCATCCGGCCGAACGCGAATACCAGCGCGGCCGGGATCAGCAGGATCGCCAGCATCTCGATGAAATTGGTCAGCGGCGACGGGTTCTCGAACGGATGCGACGAATTGGCGTTGAAGAAACCGCCGCCGTTGGTGCCGAGTTCCTTGATGGCTTCCTGCGAAGCCACCGGCCCCAGCGCAATCCGTTGCGTCGTCGCGGTCATGTCCTGCATGCGCGGCGCGCCGTGCGCGTCCCGCATGACGTGGCCGGAAGCGTCCGTCAGCGGCACTTGATAGGGTTTCGCCTGCAGCGTGTGCACCGTGGCCGATCCGGCCAGCGTCTGCGGCACACCCTGACTGGCCAGCAACACCGCCAGCACGCACGACATCGGCAACAGAATCCACAGCGTGGTGCGAACCAGATCCAGCCAGGCATTGCCCAGGCCTTTCGCGCTGCTGCGCGCGAATCCCCGGATCAGCGCGATCGCCACCACGATGCCGGTGGCGGCGGAAAGGAAATTCTGCACCGCCAACCCGGCCATCTGGGTCAGGTGGCTCATGGTCGATTCGCCGGCATAGTCCTGCCAGTTGGTGTTGGTGACGAACGACACCGCGGTATCGAACGCCGAGTCGGGCGCAACGGCACCGAGATGCGCGGGATCGACCGGCAACCATGCCTGCAGGCGCTGCAGCGCATACACCACCAGCACCCCGATCAGGTTGAAAACCACGATCGCGCCCGCGTAACGCCACCATGGCATGTCCTCGTCGGCCTTCGCACTAGCAAGGCGCAGCAGCGTGCGATCGAGCGCGCCCATCCAGTGCCAGCGTTCGGCCAGACGCCCGGCCAGCACCGCATCGATCCATTTCCCCAGCGGCCACGCCAGCAGCAACAGGACGACCAGATACAACGCGACCTGAAACCACGGATTGGCGTTCATTCGAGGTCCTCGGGATTGATCAGCGCGTACAGCAGGTAGCCGAACAACCCGGCCGACAGAATGCCGGCCAGCGCATACACCCAGCCGGGCTCAGCGGCCATGGCGGCGTTCCTCCAGTGCGCGGCAGGCCGCGATCAGTGCAAGCAGCGACAGACCGAGTACGGCAATCAACAGCAGGTACACGATGTCCATGCGGCATTCCCGGGAAGCGAATCGACAACGCACAGCCTAGGAATCCGCGCATCAAGCCGGTGCAGGATTTGCCGGCAAGGACATCAAGATGGCATCAAGATCGGCACCTTCGCCTGCACGAATGGCACCCGTGCAAACGCGAAGCCCGCCTGACGGCGGGCTTCGGTTGAAGATCTGGAAAGTGCTGCGACCCTGGGGTCAGAACGGTATGTCGTCGTCCTCGAAACCGCCGTTGTCAGGTGGCGGCGGTTCCGACGCGCGCGATCCACCGCCCGACGGCGCGCCGGACGGACGACCCTGCGACGGACGCGAGCGGTAACCGCCACCCTCGCCGCGCGTGTCGCCATCGCCGGGACCGCCCAGCATCTGCATGTTGTTGGCAATGATGTCGGTGCTCCAGCGCTCGACACCTTCCTTGTCGGTGTACTTGCTGCTGCGGATCGAGCCCTCGATGTACACCTGCCGGCCCTTCTTCAGGTACTCGCCGGCGATCTCGGCGAGCTTGCCGAAGAACTTCACGCGGTGCCACTCGGTGCGTTCCTGCATTTCGCCGGTCTGCTTGTCCTTCCAGTTCTCGGACGTGGCCAGGCTGACCGAGCACATCGCGGTGCCGGATGCGCTGTAGCGCGTTTCCGGGTCCGCGCCCAGATTGCCGATCAGGATGACCTTGTTGACGCCTCGTGCCATGGTGCGACCCTCGAATTTGAATCAACCCAATCAAGCATCGTACCAGCACCCCTTCGCGTCTGCCGGCGCAATTCCCGCATGGGCGTAGGCGCATCCCGACGGTTCACGGCAACGCACTATAATCAGTCACTTGCCGCAGCGCCGATGCCCATGAACCGTCCCAACGCCGCCCAGCAACCCGAAACCGCCAACGCGTTCGTCGTGGCGCGCGATCTCGCGGCACCCGACATGCAACAGGTGGACGCCATGATCCGCCAGCGCCTGCACTCGGACGTGGTGCTGATCAATGCGATCGCCGAGCACATCGTCGGCGGGGGTGGCAAGCGCCTGCGGCCCACCCTGCACGTGCTGGCGGCGCATGCTGCCGGCTACCGGGGCGATGCCCATGTCGAGCTGGCCGCGGTAATCGAGTTCATCCATACCGCCACCCTGCTGCACGACGACGTGGTCGACGAATCCGACCTCCGGCGCGGACGCAAGACCGCCAACGCTGCCTGGGGCAACGCCGCCAGCGTGCTGGTCGGCGACTTCCTGTACTCGCGCGCGTTCCAGATGATGGTGGAGCTGGACCGCATGCAGGTCATGCGGATCCTGGCCGACACCACCAACTCCATCGCCGAAGGCGAAGTCCTGCAGCTGCTCAACATCGGCCGGGCCGAGACCACCGAAGCGGCCTACATGCGCGTGATCGAGCGCAAGACCGCGGTGCTGTTCGCCGCCGCGACCCAGCTCGGCGGCGTGCTGGCGGGACTGCCGGAATCGCAGTGCCTGGCGCTGCGGCGTTACGGCATGGAACTCGGCGCGGCCTTCCAGATCGCCGACGACCTGCTCGACTACGTATCCGACGCGGACACGCTGGGCAAGAACATCGGCGACGACCTGGCCGAGGGCAAGCCCACCCTGCCGCTGATCTACGCGATCGAACGCTCGACCCCGATGCAGGCGGAACTGCTGCGCAATGCAATCACCAGCCAGCGACTCGCCGCGCTAGACGTGATCGTTGCCGCGATCCGCCAGTCCGGTGCGCTCGAGCGCACCCGCGCGCGCGCGCAAGCGCATGCCGACACCGCGCACGCCGCACTGGCGACGCTGCCGCCTTCCGAATACCGCGACGCACTGGCCGGACTGGCCGACTACGCCGTCAATCGCCCGTCCTGATCACCGCCGCAAGCATGTACCCGTCTGTGCATCCGACAGGTGCCATCGGTTCAATGCGGCGTCGCTTGCATCGATCCGGACGTGGCTGTCCCTCCCGGACCGATACTCGCTGCCACGAATGCATCAACTTTTTCGTACATGTCGGCAACGTTGGACTCTTTGTAGAAGCCGTGTGCTTCCCTGCGCCGGTACAGCCACTCGCAGTCTATGCCCTGCTCGCGCAGCGCCTTGCGCATTTCCTCGCCCTGGATAGGCGGCACCCGCCCATCTTCGCCCCCGACTATCAACATGACCCGGGCCTTGAGTCGACCCACCTGATCCACGGGTGAAATCCTCTCCAGTTGTGCCTTGTCATCGCCCAACACGCGTTTCAGATAGTTCCTGCCATAGGTCGAATCCGGAATGTCACCACGCCAGTACAGGAGGTCGAGGTCGTATACACCGACATAACCGATTGCGCACTTGTACAACCCCGGTTGCCGAATCGCGCCCTCCAAGGCCGCATATCCGCCATAACTCGCGCCGTAAATGCAAATGCGGTTCGGATCGGCGATGCCCTGTGCAATGGCCCAACGGGTGGCGTCAGTCACGTCGTCCTGCATCTTGCGGCCCCATTGTTTCCAACCGGCTTTCTCGAAGTCGTATCCATAGCCCCCCGATCCGCGGAAGTTTACCTGCAGTACCACATAACCACGGGTAGCGAGCGCCTGCACATCCGGGTCGTAATCCCACCAGTCACGCACCCCAAAAGGTCCGCCATGCACGTACACCACCATGGGCATGTGTCTTGCTGTTTCCATTCCCGGCGGATAGCTGACATAGCCCTGCAACCCCAGGCCGTCTCGGGCCTTGAACTGGTACGGCTGCTTGGACGCCATCTTCTGTGGATCGATCCAGGGCGCCACCCTCAGCAACGAAGTCAATCTGCGGGTGGCACGGTCATACAGATAGAACGTGCCGGGGTCGGCGTCGGCCGAAACCGCCACGATGGCCCGTGACCCGTCACGCGTGGATGAAGCGAACTGCACGCTCTCCCCCGGAAACTGCTGCATCAACCCGACGAACAATTTGGCCGCGGGTGACTGCGGGTTGAACAGAGCCACCCCCGGTCGGCCATCGTCGAAGTCCACACCGATGAATCGATCCTCGGCAGGGCCGGCAGCGAGACCGGTGGCGGTGACCCGCGGATTGGTCCACACCGGGGTTAATTTGCGCGTTGCCTGACTCCACGTGCACACGCCGAACCCTGCTGGAACCTTGCACGAGAAGTAGGCCAATCGGTCGTCCGCAGCGAACGCCATTGGAAAGTCGCGATTGGCTTCAGCGTCAGGCATCTGCTGCCAGGCACCATCACCCGGCGGATGGCTGTAGACGATTGCACGGTCGTTGTTGTCGACACCGTAGGCAAACCGGATGTTGCCTGCATGGTCCGCGAGAAACTCGACGTTGCGCGCGGGAGCGGTCATGATCTTCCTCATGTGCCCACTCGTTACGTTCATCTTCTCGACCACCGGCTTCACTCCGTCCTCGGTGGCCGCATCCATGTCATCCAACGAGACCAGGACGTTACGGGGATCATTCGGCAGCGTCGCAATTAATTCCGCGGGGCCGTAATACGGATTGTAGGAACCATAGCCATACAGCAAGTCCCGGCCACTGCCATCGGCATTGACTGCGAAAAGTTGCCCATCCGACAGCGGCGCATCGAAATTGCTGTCGCGAACGCCCTGGGTGTAGATGATCCGGTTGGGCGAGACCCACCAGAAATCGACGATGTCTCCATTATCGTGGGTCTCGAGATCGAATCCCTTCATGTCGGCCAGTCGCAGCACGGCGAGCACGGTATGGTCCCTGACCACTGCCGTGACCGCGATATAACGTCCGTCGGGTGAAATCTTGGCCTGTTGGTACTGCGCATGTCGCGCAAGGTCAGCAAACGAGACCGGGGCGGCGAACGCCGTCGCCGAGACCATCCAAATGAGCACCACCTGCAAGCTACGTATCAGCGTCGTCATGACATCCCCTTGCACACCGCCACGCGGGAAGGGATAGCACACCTATCCGGTGCACACAATCGGACCGGACCTTTTCGCAGTCGCATCCGGTGCGTGCACCCCCGGGGACTCAGCATCGCGATGGCCGGACTTGCCGAGATACGGCCTGCCCAACTGTCGTAACGGCTGCCTGGCCGACTACGCCGTCAATCGCAATAACTGACAGTACGTCGGAGAACGTGCTTTTCAGGCTTCGCTGGCGAAGGCCTCGTCCAGCCACGCATGCATCAGCGCGAATGCGCGTTTCGCCACCGGCGGGTCGTACAGGCAGCCGGGCGGCGAATGTGCCTGCGGTTCGGCGAAGCAATGCACTGCGCCACCGAATGCCACGAATTGCCACGGCGCCGGGCTTTGTTGCATCTCCCGCATGAAGGCCGGCGCATCCGGCATGGTGCCCTTGTCGTCCGCACCGTTCATCGCCAATACCCGCGCCTTGATCTGCTTCGCGAGCGCGGGGTCGTCAGTGCCGAGGCCGCCGTGGAAACTCACCACCGCCGCGACGTCGGTACCGCTGCGCGCCAGGTCCAGCACCGAGGTGCCGCCGAAACAGAAGCCAATCGCGGCAAGCTTCGAAGCATCGATCGGCGCGGCGTGCTGCGCCGCCAACGCCTTCAGTTGATCGAACGCTGCGACGACACGTTTCCGGAGCAATGGTCTGTCCGAGAGCAGTGGCTTGACCGCCTCGCGCGCCTCGGCATTGTCCTTCGGGCGCAGGTCCTTGCCGTACATGTCGCCCATGAAGATCACGTACCCCTTGCCTGCGATCTGCTTGGCGAACGTGATGTTGGTCGCGTTGATGCCGGTCCAGTCGGGCACCATCAACAAGCCTGGCCGCGGCGCTTGCACCGCGTCATCCCAGACCAGCACGCCCTGCATGGCCCTGCCATCGACACTGTAGCCGATGGTTTGCGTACGCATTGCGGCGTGCGCAAGCGAAGCCGTGCCGAACAGCATCAATGCCACGAAGAATATCTTGTGCATGATCGTCTCCTCTCAGGTTCCACTTTGGGCATGTGCTGCCAAGCGTTGCTTCAACGGTTCGATCGCATCCACTGCTCGCATCCCCAGCCCACGCAACGCAGACCATGCCGGTGCCTGCACCGAGAACATCCGTTCGATCGCGTCGAACGCGCACGCGTCCAGCGTGCCGGCCGAGCGACGCCGGCGCGCATAGCGCTGCAACACGTGCGGCGTGGCGAAATCGCGTCCCGCGGCGCGCGCTTCGCCCAGCACCGAAGCCAGTTCCGCAACATCGCGCAAGCCCAGGTTCGCTCCCTGACCCGCGAGCGGATGCACCGCATGCGCGGCGTCCCCGATCAATACGCAACGGCCGGACAGGAATTTTTCTGCGACCTGGAGGCGCAATGGAAACGATGCGCGTGGCGTCGTCGCGGTCATTCGGCCGAGACGAAAGTCCGAGGCAATCCCGGCTGCCTCGCAAAACGCCGCGTCGTCCAGCGCGAGCACTTCTCGCGCACGCGCCTCTGGCAGCGACCACACGATCGAACCGCGTCCGTCGACCAGCGGCAGCAGCGCGATCGGGCCTTCATGGGTGAAACGCTGCCATGCGGTCTGCTCGTGTGCGCGCTCGGTCGCGACGTGGGCGACCACGGCGCGCTGCCGGTAATCGCGACCGCTCACCGCGATGCCGGCCTGCTCGCGCAAACGCGAACCCACGCCGTCGGCGACCACCAGCAGCGCCGCCGACAATGATTCGCCATCGCCCAGTTCCAGCGCGACACGGTCCTCGCGCTGCGTGAACGATTCCACCTGCGCGGGACAGATGCGGCGCACGCCGGCACGTTCCAGCGCCTGCCACAGCGTCCACGCGATCAATTTGTTCTCGACGATCCAGCCAAGCTGCGCGCGTCCCTCGCGTGCCGCATCGAAGCCGAGTTCGGCGCCGGACGCCGCGTCCCAAACGCGCATGTGGCGATACGGCGAAACCCTTGCCGCACGGATGTCGCGCCACGCGCCGATTTCGTCCAGCAGCCGCGCCGAAGACGGCGCCAGCGCGATCACGCGCAGATCTTCCGGCTGGTTCGCCTGCCACGCCGGCGGTTCGCGCGCTTCGAGCAAGGCCACCGCGAAGCCGCGCCGCGCCAGCGCCAGCGCGCAGGCCGCCCCGACCATGCCGCCGCCGGCAATGGCTATGTCGAGCGCGGGACGCCGAGCGTTCATGGGCCCGCGTCCAGGGTCGCGGCCGGCAGTTCACCGCGAAACCCCATGCCGCGACGCGCGACCGCACGCCGCAGCGGCGGCAGCCCATCCAGCGCCAGCATCGCCAGCGAACGCAGCGGCGCCAGCGCCGGCCGGGCAAGACAGGCCAGCGAAACCAGGCCGTGGCTGAAGGCCAGCACGCCATCGCGATCGGCCTGACGGCGCGATGCGTACTTTTCGAGCAATGCCGTCGCGCCGGGATCGTCGACCTGCGCGATCAATTCCGCCAGCGTCAGCGCGTCGCGCAATCCCAGATTGAAACCCTGCGCGCCGATCGGATGCACGGTCTGCGCGGCATTGCCGACCAGTACCGCCCTCGGCGCGGTCAAGGCGTCGGCCAACACCCGGCGGATGCGATGCGGGAAACGCTTTCCCGGCCGGCCGAACGCGCCGAGTTTCCAGCCGAAGCGCTGCTGCGCCAACGCGACGAATGCTGCGTCGTCCATCGCCACGACTTCATCGTGACGCGTGGCCGGGACGGTCAACACCAGGCCGCGCCGCCGGTTCGGCAACGGCAGCAGCGCGACCGGACCATCATCCGTGAAGCGTTCGAACGCGCAATCCGGCGCATCGCGTTCGCAGTTGATGGTGCTCACGAACAGGCTTTGCGCGTAATCGTGCTCCTGCGCGCCGATGCCGACCTGCTTGCGCACGTTCGAGGCGCTGCCGTCGGCACCGACCACCAGCCTGGCTTCGATCTCGCGCTCGCCTTCGGCCGTCGCGATCCGCGCCCGCCATGCCGAATCCGCCGGAGCGAGCGCGAGCAGCGTGGCCGGTGCGAGTCGTTGCACGTGTCTGCAATCGGCAAGCTGCCGTTCCAGGGCGGCGCCGAGCACGCGTCCCGGAACCACGCGCCCGAGCGCGTCCACGCCAAGTTCCGCTGCCGTCATCCGGACACGCCCGAACTCGCCCGCCCGGCTGACCTCGACGCGACGGATGGTGCCGGCCACGCTTTCCAGGTGCGGCCACACGCCAAGCGCCCGCAGGGCATTCACCGAAGCTCGCGCCAGCACCAGATTGCGGTCGTTGTCGTCGGATTCAGGAGGCATCGCGGCACGTGGCGGCGAGGCCTCGACCAGTATCGCTTCGCGGCCGACCGCGTCCAGCGCCAGTGCCAGGCTGCTGCCGACCAGGCCACCACCCACGATCAGGATTTCGGTACGTTGCGTCATTGTGAAATGATAGCCGGTCGGCGCCCGCGGGCCCGACGGCGGCGTGTTGCGGTAAGCTAGGAAACCTCCGCTCGACCCGCTGCGCTCGCGGATGCTGAGCGGAGATTTTCGAGCAAAGTTGAACCGAGGATGGATTCCATGCCGCAACCAGACCGCTCCACGCCATCGACCATCGTTTCCCCCGGCACGCTGGTGCTGTGCGGGATGGTCGCCTTCACCGTCGTCTATCGGTTGCTGGTGCACTTCACGGCGGGCGCGCTGCCTTGGAACTTCACCCCGGTCGAGGCCATGGCGCTGTTCGGCGGCGCGTATTTCGCCGACCGCAGGCTGGCCATCGCCGTGCCGCTGATCGCGATGGCGTGCGCGGATGTCGTGATCGCCGTCGCGCTGCCGGCATCGCAGGTCGCCGACTGGCTGATGGTCGCGCCCGTGATTTACGCCTGCGTGATCATGACCGCCTTCGCCGGTTTTTCCCTGCGTGGACGCGTGCGTGCGTGGAACGTATTGCTGGCTGCGATCGCGAGCGCGACCGGCTTTTATCTGGTCACCAATTTCTTCACCTGGGCGACCACCGTGATGTATCCGCACACGTTCGGCGGCCTGGTCGCGTGCTACGTCGCCGGCTGGCCGTTCTACGAGCACGGCAGCCTGCCCGGCACGGTCTTGTGGAGCGCATTGCTGTTCGGCGGCTTCGCGCTGATGGGCCGCCGCTGGAACGTGTTGCACCTGACCGCGGCCCATTGATCCCGACGACGATGAGCCGTGGGTAACCGCCTCTCGAAGATTTACACGAAAACTGGAGACGACGGGCGAGCCGGAGCTTTCGCGAGACGCCGGGGGCATCTCGCGCCGGCGAACGCCCGAAGCAGGACGCGAAGGGCCGGGTTGCTTGGCGAGGCCTGGATGGCCGAACCTAGCAACACCGTCCGTCCGCGCAGCGGGCGTTATGCGAGTTGCTGAAAATGGGTAATCGCCTATCGAAGATCTACACCCGCACCGGCGATGATGGCTCGACCGGTCTCGGTGATGGCTCGCGCACGCCCAAGGATTCCGCGCGCGTCGAAGCCTATGGCAGCGTCGACGAACTGAACTCCACTCTCGGCGTGCTGCTGGCCTGCGACGGCGTGTCCGACGACATCCGCGAACTGCTTGTACGCATCCAGCACGCCCTGTTCGACCTCGGCGGCGAATTGTGCGTGCCCGGCATGGCCATGATCCAGGCTGCCGACATCACGGGCCTGGAAGAGACGCTCGACCGCTACAACGCCGACCTGCCGCGGCTCAAGGAATTCATCCTGCCCGGCGGCGGCCCGGCGGCCGCGCAATGCCACGTCGCCCGCACCGTATGCCGGCGCGCCGAACGCCGCACCGTCACGCTGGCGCGTCACGAAACGGTACGCGCGGAAGTCGTGCAATACCTCAACCGCCTGTCCGACCTGCTGTTCGTGCTGGCACGGGTGCTGGCCCGCGCCGACGGCCAGGGCGAGGTACTGTGGCGGCACGAAAAACGTGCGCGTCCGGATTAGACGCGGCGGCGGCATCGCGGTGAACGTGCATGCAGATCTATACCCACCCAACCTGTCTCGAACACGACCCCGGTAGCGGGCATGCGGAATCGCCGGCACGCCTGCGCGCGGTGCTGGAGGCGCTGGACGATCCACGCTTCGCCGCGCTCGGGCGCATCGAGGCACCACGGGCGACCCGCGAACAACTCGAGCGCGCGCACAACCCCGATTACGTGGACCAGGTCTTCGCAAGCGCTCCATCGGATGGGCGCGTGCAACTCGATCCCGACACCGTGATGTCGCCGGGCTCGCTGGAAGCCGCGCTGCGCGCGGCCGGCGCGGCGTGCGCGGCGACGGATGCCGTGCTCGCCAACGAAGCCCGGCGCGCCTTCTGCGCGGTACGCCCGCCCGGCCACCACGCCACGCGCAACCAGGCGATGGGCTTTTGCCTGTTCAACAGCGTCGCGGTCGCCGCCACGCATGCCTTGTCTGCGCACGGCCTGCACCGCGTTGCCATCGTCGACTTCGACGTCCACCACGGCAACGGCACCCAGGAGATCTTCCGCCACGACCCGCGCCTGCTGTACATGTCCAGCCACCAGATGCCGCTATACCCAGGCACTGGCGCCGCCAACGAACATGGCGCCGGCAACATCGTGAACGCACCGCTGCAACCCGGCGCGGGATCGATCGAATTCCGCGCCGTGTGGGACACCAGGCTGCTGCCCCAGCTGGACTTGTTCCGGCCGCAACTGCTGCTGATCTCCGCCGGCTTCGACGCCCACGCCCGCGATCCACTGGCCGACCTCCAGCTCACGACCGAAGACTACACGTGGGTCACGCGACGCCTGTGCGAACTCGCCGACCGCTACGCCCAGGGCCGCGTGGTGTCCATGCTCGAAGGCGGCTACGACCTGCAAGCCCTGCGCGAGTGCACTGCGGCGCACGTCGCGGCTTTAATGGCCTGACACGACGCACGGCATCGTGCAGACATAGTCCGCATCAGTTGGACTGTCGGCAGCTGGCGGGCAGCAGGCTGCATATGCTCATTTCCACCATGCGGGGCAGGCCGGCATCGAGGAAACGCAGCCATTCCGCGACTCACATCCCCTTTGGTACAAAGGAGGTCGCGATGTAATCGCGGGGGGATTACATCCCTGCTCTGATTCCACGCGTCGCCTGACGCACAGGTGACTTTCGTTACGGCGAAAATCACCAAAGCCAAAGGGACCCCGATTCCTTCTCCGTGCTAAGGTCCAAGACGTTCGGCGGCGGCATTGCTCGTTGCCAGGGGATACCCATGACCAGGGTCAAGTATTTCGTTGCAACGGCGGCAACCACACTCGTTCTCGTCGCTTGCGCCGGGAACGCACGAGCCAACAATCCGCACACTGCCAGCACGGCCGCTCAGGCCGCAGGTGCAAAGAATGGGCTCGCTGCGCTCGAAAAAAGTGCACTCTAGGCCTTCAAATCGAAGGACGCGAAATTCTGGGGCACTTTTCTTTCGGACAAGTTCGTCGGCTACGGTTCGTCCGGCAAGCTCGACAAGACATCAGCGATGAAGGAATACGCTGGCGCCGACTGCAACATCAAGCGCTACACGCTGTCCGACGAGCAGGTGAGACCGCTCGGCAAAAAGGATGTGGCATTGCTCACGTACAAGGTGGCCGTCGAGGGCACCTGCGGTGGACAAAAAGTCCCCGCCAAATGGTGGGCGGCGAGCATCTACGTCCGCGGCGGCGATACATGGAAATTGGCCTTTCACGCCGAGGCCGCGATTGTCGATCCCGAAACGGCTTCCGCACAGTCGAAAGACAAGCATGAAGCGCCGATGATGGATGAGGCCAACTCCGCCGCCGAGGATGCGGGCACCCGGGTACTGGTCGCAAACGAAAAAAACCTTTGGGAAGCGTGGAAAGACCACGATGCCAACAAGATCGAGCATCTGACCACCAGGGATATTTCCTTCATCGATATCTTCGGCAACCACTTCGCCACCAAGGCCGCTGCCGTCAAGGACTGGACCGGGAACGGATGCAATGTTCGAAGCGTCAGCATCACCAACGCTGCGGCCACGATGCCCTCGCCGACGGTTGGCATCCTGACATTTGACGGAAGTGCCGACGGCACCTGTTTCGGCCAAAAGGTCGAACCTATCTGGGGAACGTCCGTTTACGTCAAAGCGGGTGGCGCGTGGGAATGGACCTTCGGCATCAATCTACCCGCAGACCGTTAGCGCGCCTGAAGGCCGCGGCCCGTGTTCGCGCACGCATGACTGGAATCCACGTGAATCATGGTTGGTGGAGCCGCAAAAATGGCGCAGGCCATGGATGGCGGTCATCGGAATGATGACCGTGCCGTTGCGTGGCGCCGCGGCGCGCAGCCGCCCGCATGAGCAAGGCGCGCACGTTCAAGCCCGGGGCGACCCGAGACTTTCGTGATCTGCCAAGGGCATGTCACGCCGGCGAACGGGCAGTCCAAGGATGACTGCACCGGACCTGGGCGGTGGAACTGGATGCGCAGCCGCTCAAGCTTGAGTACGCGCCGGCGCGCGATCGGCGAGCACGCAGGGGCGAGAGAAGCCAGGGCCAAGATGCCTCGCACTTTCGGAATGCCGGCCTGGATCCCGGCCTGTGTCGGCATGACTACAAAGTGCTGCGCAGACGTGACCAAAAGGGCAGACGCGCTGGAGTATCCGCCTCGTAATATCAGATCGTGAAGCTTTCGACTGCCGTGCTCCCCGTGGTGGACATCCGTCCCGCTCGATTCGCCATCGCGCCACAGTACCATGCAAGTCTTCGGCTAGCGAAACGGCACGCCACGCCGCGTGTCCGGTACCGGCAAATCCACCATCGAAGGTTGTCCTCATGAACTTTGCCAGCAAGACATGCATGCAGCTCTGCATGTGCCTATTCACCTTGTTGTTCCTCGCGAGTGCCACGGCACAAACCGTACCCGAGAGCGTGTATGCAAACCTGAGTTGGCGGTTGGTCGGGCCATTCGATGGCGGCCGCGTGCTTGCCGTAACTGGCGTGCCGACCCAGCCACGTACCTTCTACTTCGGCAGCGCCAACGGCGGGGTGTGGAAAACGACCAATTCGGGATTGTCGTGGCAGCCGATCTTCAACCACGAGCCGGTTGCTTCAATCGGCGCGATTGCGGTGGCTCCATCCGATCCGAACGTCGTCTATGTCGGCACGGGTGAGGCGGATCCCCGCGGTGACGTGACCTTCGGCGACGGCGTCTACAAATCGACCGATGGCGGCAAGAGCTGGACCCATGTCGGTCTCGCGGCTACCCGGCACATCGCGAAGATCGTGGTGGATCCGAAAGACCCGAACGTGCTGATGGTGGCCGCACTCGGTCGCATATACGGCGCCAGCGACGAACGCGGCATCTTCCGTTCCACCGACGGCGGCAAGACCTGGACCAAGACCCTGTACGTCAACGACCAGACAGGTGGCATCGATCTATCGATGGACCCTGCCAATCCTTCGGTCGTTTACGCGGGCATGTGGACGATATACCGCAACCCATGGCATTTTTCGAGCGGCGGCGACGGCGACGGCCTGTTCAAATCGACCGACGAGGGCAAGACATGGAAGCGTTTGCAGGGTCATGGCCTGCCTTCCGGCGTGCTGGGCAAAATCGGGGTGGCTGTGGCCGGCGGGAACTCGCGTGGCCAGGTTGTCTATGCGCTCATCGAGGCCAAGGATGGCGGCCTGTATCGTTCCGACAATGGAGGGACGGAATGGAAATTGATCAGTGCCGATCCACGCATCCGCGCGCGCGCCTGGTACTTCACCAACGTATTCGCCGACCCCACGAACGCGAATACGCTGTATGCGACGAATACGGGCTTCTTCAAATCGACCGACGGTGGCCGCACCTGGCATCCGGTTGCTATCCCGGGTGGTGATAATCACGCCTTCTGGATGAATCCGCTACACCCCGATCTGATGATCCAGGGACACGATCAGGGGGTGGTGACGAGTGTGGACGGCGGCAAGACCTGGGGCAAATACTACAACTTGCCGATCGCACAGCTTTACCACATCTCCACGGACAACCGCTTCCCTTACAACATCTTCGCTTCCGATCAGGATTGCCCGTCCGGGTGTGCCTTTGGCACGGCGAGCCGCGGCCTTGACGGAATCTCCGCAAAGGATGTCTTCAATGTAGGCGGGGACGATGGCGAGTCCGGCTACGTGTTTGCCGACCCGAACGATGCCGACTACATCGTGGAGGGAGGCTATGCCGGTGGCCTGACCCGTTACAGCATGCGTACCCGGACCATCCAGGACATCGCCCCGTGGTCGAATGCGAATGGCGGGCATGCGGCAAAGGATGTGAAGTACCGGTTCACCTGGACCGACCCTTTCGCGTTTGCACCCTGGCAGGACGCAGGTTCGCACCCGCTCTACCTGGGCTCGCAGTACCTGATGGTGAGCAACGACAGTGGCAAGAGCTGGTCGGTCATCAGCAAGGACCTGACTCGCGATGACAAGTCCAAGCAACAGTCATCAGGCGGACCGATTACCCAGGACAATGCAAGCGTCGAATACTATGACGTGATTTACGCGATCGCGCCGTCTCCGCTGCGCAAGGGCGAAATCTGGTTGGGGACGGATGATGGGCTGGTCTGGTTGACGCTGGACGCCGGCAAGACCTACAAGAAGATCACCCCGCCCGGCATGCCGCGGTGGGGCCGCGTCGATTCCATCGAGGCATCCCATTTCGATCCTGGTACCGCTTTTGTCACGGTCGACGCCCACAAGTTGGGCGACGATGCGCCCTACGTGTTCGTGACGCATGATTACGGTGCAACGTGGTCAAGCCTCGTCAACGGACTGGGCGTGCCCAATTACGTTTACGTGGTCAGGCAGGACACGGTAAACAGGAACCTGCTGTTCGCCGGGACGGCGAATGGCGCGGACGTCTCGTTCAATGGCGGCAGGAAGTGGCAGTCGCTGCAGCTGAACCTTCCCACTTCGCAGGTTCGCGACATCGCGATCAAGGGCGCTGATCTCATCGTGGCGACACATGGGCGTTCGGCGTGGGGCATGGACGACATATCCGCGTTGCGCGAGCTCAGCGACGCGGTCATCCAAAGCCCGGCCCATCTGTTCAAGTCCGCATCCGCAGTGATCCTGCGCATGCACGGGGACGGGCACCATGCCGCGGGCAATCAGGCAGGCAAGAACCCTCCCAATGATGTCATTGCCTATTACTTGAAGACGAAGCCGGCCGGAAAGATCACTCTGGCTATTTACGATGGTGCCGGCAATCTGGTCAATTCCTTCAACAATGTCGAGGATGCGTCCTGGAAATCCAACAAGGGTGGCTTCATGCGCCATCCGGTCGGCGACACCATGCTGACCGATCATCCAGGCATCAACCGGTTTGTCTGGGACTTGAGGTTTCCGGCAGCGCCGCCGATCCACGACAAGGTCGCCTACGACGAAGGCAGGGGGCCGAACGGGGCGTATGTCGTTCCGGGCACCTACAGGGTCGTGCTGACGGTGGATGGAAAGTCGTATCAACAAATGCTGGTGGTCAAGAATGACCCGCGCTCCAAGGCCACGCAGGCCGATCTCGTCGAGCAGTTCAATCTGTCCAACAAGGCGCAGAACCTGCTGTGGCAAAACCATGCCGTCATCAACCAGATACTGGACCTGCGCCACCAGTTGCGGGCCCTGGAACCAAAGGCGGCCGGAAACAAGGGCGTCCTGAACTTGGTTGCCGGGCTGGATGCGAAGGCGCGGTCCCTGCAAGGCGAGCTGTATCAATACAAGGCCAAGACCGGCATCGGGTTACTCAACTATCCGGTTCGGCTGAACGTGCGGATCGCCTATTTGTCGAACGAGATCAACGTAATGTCGGCCAACGCACCGACTGCGCAGTTCTACGCGGAATACGCCGAGTACCATCAGGCAATGCAGGCGATCGTTAAACGCTGGCAGTCGCTCAAGGTTCGGGAACTGAAAGCCCTGAATACCAAGCTGCAGGCAAGTCGGTTGCATTCCGTCGTGCTCGCTGACGGAACGGACGAGCGAATGCCGGCGGCACCCCTCCAGATCCAGTAACCATCGAGAACATTTGCAGCAACGGCGAACCACAGGGACCTGGGACTTGGCTCACGGCGCCCGGTCGGGAACCATGCCCGCATGCCACTGGTACCTGGGCTAGCCCAGGTAAACGCTATACGCCGGCGCTGCCGGCGACCGGGCGGTCCATGGAACGACAGTGTCCGGCTAGGACGGCGAAGCCGCCCAAGGTGAAAGGCACGGTGAACTTGGCGCGGGAAGCCGCGTGCGCCGAGTGCCCGCCTCCGCCAACATGAGAGAAGGTGCGTGTCTTGCGTGGGCCCGGCCTGTGCCGGGGTGGACCGTCAGCTGAGCGCCCCGTGGCAGTGCTTGTACTTCTTGCCGCTGCCGCACGGGCAAGGATCGTTGCGGCCGACCTTGGGACCACTGCGGACCACGGGCGCTGCGGCAGCAACCGCCGCACCGGCCTGGCCCTCGGCTTCGGCACCGGGCGGCAATGGCGCGGGATCATAGCCGGTCGATTGCGCGTGCTGGAAGTCCATCGCGCGCGCTGCGGCGAGGCGGCGCTGCTCGGCTTCCATCGCGGCGACTTCTTCCTCGCTGCGGATGCGCACGCGCGCTAGGGTCTGCGTCAATTCCATCTTGATGCGGCTGAGCATGTCCTCGAACAGCCGGTAGGCCTCGCGCTTGTATTCCTGCTTGGGATCGATCTGCGCGTAGGAACGCAGGTAGATGCCCTGGCGCAGGTAATCCATGTTGGCCAAGTGATCCTTCCACGCACCGTCGACGGCGGTCAGCATCACGTGCTTCTCCAGCGCACGCATGACCTCGGAACCGACCTGTTTTTCCTTCTCCGCGAACAGCTCGTCGGCGGCGTCGACCACATGCTTGTGGATGGCCACCGCGTCGGCTTCGGTGGAGGTTTCGAGCCAGCGCTTCAAATCGAGCTTCATGCCGAAGTCCGACTCCAGCGTGGCTTGGAGGCCTGCCAGGTCCCACTGTTCGTCAACGGTGTCCGGCGGCACATGCTGGAGCGCCAGCGTTTCGAACACGTCGTGGCGGATGTCACGCACGGTCTCGGAGACGTCGTCGGATTCCAGCAGTTCCAGGCGCTGCTTGTAGATCACCTTGCGCTGGTCGTTCGCGGTGTCGTCGAATTCCAGCAACTGCTTGCGGATATCGAAGTTGTGCTGCTCGACCTTGCGCTGGGCCTTCTCGATCTGGCGGCTGACCAGCCGGTCTTCGAGCGCGTCGTCTTCCTTCATGCCGAAACGCTGCATCCAGCGGACCAGCCCTTCGCCACCGAAGATGCGCATCAGGTTGTCCTGCAGCGACAGGTAAAAGCGCGACGAACCCGGGTCGCCCTGGCGCCCGGAACGGCCGCGCAACTGGTTGTCGACACGCCGCGATTCGTGGCGTTCGGTGCCGACGATGTGCAGGCCGCCGGCTTCCAGCACCTGCTGGTGGCGCTTTTTCCAGTCGGCGCGCACGCGTTCACGGTCGGCGTCGGTGGCGTCCGCCGGAAGTGCCGCGAGTTCGGCGTCGAGCGAACCGCCCAGCACGATGTCGGTGCCGCGGCCGGCCATGTTCGTGGCGATGGTGACCGCGCCCGGACGCCCAGCCTGTTCGACGATGTGGGCCTCGCGCTCGTGCTGCTTGGCATTCAGCACTGCGTGCGGTACGCCTGCCTTCTTGAGCAGGCCCGCAACCAGTTCGGACACCTCGATGGATGCGGTGCCGACCAGCACCGGCTGGCCGCGCTCGTGGCAATCCCGGACGTCCTCCAGCACCGCCTTGAACTTGGCTTCCGGCTTGAGGAACACCAGGTCGGCGTTGTCCTTGCGGATCATCGGCTTGTGGGTGGGGATCACCACCACTTCCAGGTTGTAGATCGACTGGAATTCGTAGGCTTCCGTGTCCGCCGTGCCGGTCATGCCCGCCAGCTTGTCGTACATGCGGAACAGGTTCTGGAAGGTGATGGTGGCCATCGTCTGGTTTTCGCGCTGGATCGGCACGCCTTCCTTGGCCTCGACGGCCTGGTGCAGGCCTTCGGACCAGCGCCGGCCCTGCAGGGTGCGACCGGTGAATTCGTCGACGATGATGATTTCGCCGTCGCGCACGATGTAGTCGACGTCGCGCTGGTACAGCGCGTGCGCGCGCAGGGCCTGGTTGAGGTGATGCACCACGGCAAGGTTGCGCGCGTCGTACAAGGTGGAGTCCTCGGCGAGGATGCCGGCCTGGCGCAGGAGTTGCTCGGCGTGCTCCATGCCCTCCTCGGACAGGTGCACCTGTTTCTGCTTTTCGTCCACGTAGTAATCGCCCGGCTCCGGCGGTTCGCCGGGCAGCGGTTCCTTGGCCTGCCGGGTCATGCTCGGAACAAGGCGGTTGACGCGGATGTACAGCTCCGGCGAATCCTCGGCGGGCCCCGAAATGATCAGCGGCGTGCGCGCTTCGTCGATCAGGATCGAGTCGACCTCGTCCACGATCGCATAATGCAGGCCACGCTGGTGGCGCTGGTCTTTCGATACCGCCATGTTGTCGCGCAGGTAATCGAAACCGAATTCGTTGTTGGTGCCGTAGGTGATGTCGGCGTTGTACGCAGCGGCCTTCTCGGACATGTCCATGCCCGGCCAGACCACGCCGACCGTAAGGCCGAGGAAGTTGTACACCTTGCCCATCCATGCCGCGTCGCGCTTGGCCAGGTAGTCATTGACGGTGACGACGTGCACGCCCTTGCCTTCCAGCGCGTTGAGGTACACCGGCAACGTCGCCACCAGCGTCTTGCCCTCGCCGGTGCGCATCTCGGCGATCTTGCCCTGGTGCAGGACCATGCCGCCGATCAACTGCACGTCGTAGTGGCGCAGCCCCAGCACCCGGCGGCTGGCCTCGCGCACCACCGCAAAGGCCTCGGGCAGGATCTTGTCGAGGCTCTCGCCGTCGGCGATGCGTTGCTTGAACTCGGCGGTCTTGCCGCGCAGCGCGTCGTCGTCGAGCTTCTGCATTTCGGGTTCGAGCGCGTTGATGCGCGCCACGACTTTCGAAAGCTGCTTGAGCACGCGCTCGTTGCGGCTGCCGAAGACACTCGTCAGGATATTGGGCATCGGACTGGGTTCGCGGTTCCGCGGCTACGGTTGAAAGTCAATCGGGCATCATAAAAGGACACGCCGTCCACGCCTAGGGATGGCGGCAAATCGGGCGGATTTCAAGGAAATCCCGCTTCGGCGGTCATGCCGCCATTGTCGTGCAAACTGGCCGGATTGGCTTCGCTGCCCCTGCGCACTTGCCTTGGCTTTGGCAAGCCCAGCCTGAGCGCACACGTCAGTAAACAAGCATGGCGGGCACCGCCGGCGCGCAAGCCGCCGAGCGCAGCAAGTTGTACAGGGGTTACTACCTGCGCACGTAGGCAATGGGATTGACCAGTTTCCCGTCGTGCCACACCTCGAAGTGCACGTGCGGGCCGGTGGAACGGCCGGTGGAACCCGCATCGGAAATCACCTCGCCCGCATGCACGTGCTCGCCCACGTGGACCATCAGCCTGCTGTTGTGGGCATAACGAGTCATGTACCCATCGCCATGGTCGATTTCGACCACATTGCCGTAACCGTCGCGCACGCCGGCATAGGTCACCACGCCGGCGGCGACCGAGCGGACCGGTTCGCCCCGGTAAGCGCCGATGTCCAGCCCCGGGTGGAAACTCTCGCGCCCCGTGAACGGGTCGATGCGTTCCCCGAAGGGCGAGGTGATGTATCCGCCCCTGATCGGCATCCCGGATGGAATGAGGCTGGCGGTGACCTGGCGGTCGGTCAGCAGGGATTGGAGCACACCCAACTGGGTTTGCTGGGTATCGAAGCGCTGCGCCAGTTGCTGCATGCTGACGGACAGGTCGTATGGCAGCGAGCGCGTCGGCGGCACAGCCTTTTCGGGACCACCGAGGCCGGGCGCCTGGTTGAAATTGAATTCAGCGGGATCGAGCTTGCCCGACACCACCAGACGCTGCCCCAGCGCATCCAGGCGCGCCGAATCGGCCTGCAATTCGCCGAGCTTGATCGCCATCCGGCCGATGTCCTGCTGGGCGTTGTCGCGCACCTGCTGCAGCTCGGCTTTCTGGGCCGCAATCTGCTGACGCATCGACTCGACCCTGGCCAGGGTACGGCTGCCCGGGCTGGCGATCCACACCGCTAGCCCTGCACTTGCAACCACGCACACGGCCATGCCGAGCGCAATGCGCTTGTACAGCCGGCGGTTGGCAAGCCAGCGCTCGGCGAGGCAGGCATCCGAGAGGGCACACCGTGGGGAACGGGCAACCAGTATCATGCCCATGTCAACAAACTGTTCGAATGTTCATCATCGTGTCTCCTGCCCGACCGCTGCCACCTCGTGACACCCACGGTCCGACGCCTCTTTCACAGTGCGCGCCGGTTGCCGACCTGGCCGCCCGGGCACGCGAACTTGACCATCTGAGCCGGCAAATCGTTCCGTTGCTGCCGACACCACTGCGCGAGCATGTCCGCCATGCCGGGCTGCGCAACGACCGCGTCCTGCTGTTGGTCGAATCGCCTGTCTGGGCGACACGGGTCCGCATCGACCAGTCGCGCATCCTTGCCGCCGTGCGCAGCCTCGGACTGGCCGCGACTTCCGTCACGGCCAAGATGATGCCGCTCCCGGCATCCAACGGGGACTCCGCCACCGTGCAACCGCCTTCGCCGCGTGCCGCGCAACGCATACGCGCTGCGGCGATGGCCATTTCCGACCCGGATCTGCGCGCCTTGTTCCTCGAGATGGCCGCGGCTGCGGACAACCCGAAGACCCCATGACGCATGCGGGCCAACCCGCCCCCTCTTTCCGCTGGCGGAAGCAAACTTTATAACACACGCAGGCTGCAGCGCGCCAACCTGAATCGGCACGCTGCATGGAAATGTGGAGCAAGGCACGCTCGCGCGGGAAGGAAGCGACCGCTCCCCGGAAACGCCGCATGCGCCGCACCTGTCGTGAAAAGCCAGCCCATGAAGGGCCGCTCTGAAGCGGCCAGACACGCAGAGTCAGTCCGACCGCCCCCCGGACGCACGAGTCTCGATCAGGAATGATCGAAGGTATGCAGGGGCTTCAAACAGCCTGGGCTGGATGCGCGTAGGAAATCGGCGCCTGCGCGGGATCGTCGAAAGTGACTTCTTCCCAGGCCGACTTGTCGGCCAGCAGCGCCCGCAACAGCTGGTTGTTGAGCTGGTGACCCGACTTGTGGCCGAAGAACGCGCCGATCAGGCTGTGGCCGAGCAGATAAAGATCGCCGATGGCATCGAGGATCTTGTGCTTGACGAACTCGTCCTCGTAGCGCAGGCCGTCCTCGTTGAGGACACGGTAATCGTCCAGCACGATGGCGTTGTCCATCGAGCCGCCGAGCGCGAGGTTCTTCTCGCGCAGCATTTCGATGTCGCGCATGAAGCCGAAGGTGCGTGCGCGGCTGACTTCCTTCACGAACGAGGTGGTCGAGAAATCGATCTCGGCACGCGACGCGCGGCGGGAAAAAATCGGATGCTCGAAATCGATCGAGAAACCGACCTTGAAGCCGTCGAACGGCTCGAACGCGGCCCATTTGTCGCCTTCCTCGACCTTGACCGGCTTCTTGATGCGGATGAAGCGCTTGGGCGCGGATTGCTCCTCGATGCCGGCCGACTGCAACAGGAACACGAACGGTCCCGCGCTGCCGTCCATGATCGGCACTTCCGGCGCCGACAGGTCGACATAGGCATTGTCGATGCCGAGGCCGGCCATCGCCGACAACAGGTGTTCGACGGTACCCACGCGCACGTCGCCCTTGATCAAGGTGCTGGACAAGCGGGTGTCGCCAACGTATTCGCAACGGGACGGAATGATCACCGGTTCCGGCAAGTCGGTGCGCCGGAAAACGATGCCGGTGTTGACAGCTGCGGGGCGCAGCGTCATGTACACCTTTTCACCCGTGTGCAGGCCGACGCCCGTCGCGCGGATCACGTTCTTGAGCGTGCGCTGCTTGATCATTTTTTGTTGGAATCCCGTTAGAACAACGCTAAAACGTGGGCGATCCTATCATGGTTGACAGCCCGAATAAAGTGGACTCGTGCGTTCAGTTACTCGGCATGCGACGAGTGCCGCAACGGTTTACCGAAGTACACCCCGGCATTGGGTGACGAAACACGGCCCCGTGGAAACGGACCGCACCAAGACGCCGAGGTTCCCCTCGTCGAAAATCCGCCCGCGCTGCCGGGGACGGGAATCCGGCAGCACGGGTCGGGAAACGGCGTCACGGCGAGCGCCGCCGGGGAAACGGGCTTCCCGTGCCCGCCCCGCTGCATCGTCGAACCGGGTCAAGCCTGAAGGCTGCGAAGCCCAGTGGGGCCACCCTCATGTCTTCAGTCCGCCTGGCGGCGCAGAAACGCCGGTATGTCCAGATAATCGGGAACACCCGCGGTCTCCGCAGCCGGCTTGCCCGCCGGTGCGGGAGCAGGATTACGGCTGGTGGCCGGCGCCGAGACCGGCTCGGGCTGGGCCGAAAAGCCAACCACGCCGTTGTCGGTACCGGTGCGCAGCACCCGTCGTGGCTGTGGCATCTCGACCATTTCCGGCTTGGCAACCGGCCGCAGTTGTGGCTTCGCGGCCCGATTGAGGCCGGTGGCGACCACCGTGACCCGCACGTCGTCGGACAGGTCGGGGTCGAGCGCGGTACCCAGCACCACGGTCGCATCCTCGCTGGCGAAGTCGTGCACCACGCGGCCGATCTCGTCGAATTCGCGCATGGTCAGGTTGGGACCCGCGGTGACGTTGACCAGGATGCCGCAGGCACCGGACAGGTCCACGTTCTCCAGCAGCGGATTGTTGATGGCCGCTTCGGCGGCCGCCTGCGCGCGGTCGTCGCCACGCGCGGTGCCGGTGCCCATCATGGCCATGCCCATCTCGCTCATCACGGTCCGCACGTCAGCAAAGTCGACGTTGATCAGGCCCGGGCGGGTGATCAGGTCGGCGATGCCCTGCACGGCGCCCTGCAGCACGTCATTGGCAGCCTTGAACGCATTCAGGAGCGTAACTTCGCGGCCGAGCACGGTCAGCAGCTTCTCGTTCGGCACGGTGATCAGCGAGTCGACCGATTGCGACAGGTCCTCGATGCCTTTCAGTGCCACCTGCATGCGCCGGCGTCCCTCGAACGGGAACGGTTTGGTCACCACCGCCACCGTCAGGATGCCCTTCTCCTTGGCCAGCTGCGCCACCACCGGCGCCGCGCCGGTGCCGGTGCCGCCGCCCATGCCGCAGGTGATGAACACCATGTCGGCGCCGTCCAGGACCTCGACAATGCGGTCGCGGTCCTCCAGCGCGGCCTGACGGCCGATCTCGGGATTGGCGCCGGCGCCGAGACCCTTGGTCACCGTTTCGCCGAGTTGCAGGGTGGTACGCGCGCCGGAGCTTTTCAGCGCCTGCGCATCAGTATTGGCGCAGACGAACTCCACGCCATCGATTGCCGAATTGACCATGTGGCTGACTGCATTGCCGCCGCCGCCGCCCACACCGATCACCTTGATCACCGCATTGGGTGCCAGTTGCTCTACCAGTTCAAACATGACCCGTCCTCCATACTGCCGTTGTGTTGCTGCGGATGTGATACCGCCCGTCGTGATGACCCGCCGTTTCGGTCGGGTTGCCCCTCGCGGGGCTTCCGGCACCGCAGTGCCGCCGCGGTCCATTCCATCCGGGAATGGACCATGGTTCTAGAAATTCCTGTGCAGCCAACCCTTCACCCTGCCGATCGCGCCGACCACGCTGTCGCCGACCGCACCGCCCATCGCCCGGCTGCCGCCGTGCACGCGCGAGCCGTGCAGCAGCAAGCCGACGCCGGCCGCGTTGGCGGGCGTGGCGATCACCTCGGTCGCGCCGGTGACGTGTTGCGGTACGCCCAGACGCACCATCTTGTGGAACACCTCCTCGGCCAGGTAAAGCGCGCCTTCGATGCGCGACGCGCCGCCGGTCAACACCACGCCGGCCGCAAGCAGGTTTTCGTAGCCCGAGCGGCGCATCTCGTCTTGCACCATCTCGAAGATTTCCTCGTAACGCGCCTGGATCGATTGCGCCAGCGCCTGCCGTTGCAAGCGCCTTGGCGGGCGTTCGCCCACGCTGGGCACCTGGATGGTTTCCTCGCCGCGCGCGAGCTGCGCCAGCGCACAGCCATACTTCACCTTGATTTCCTCGGCATTCGCGGTGGGCGTCTGCACGTACTGCGAAATATCCGAGGTCACCTGGTCGCCGCCGACCGGCAGCGACTTGGTGTAGCGGATCGAGCCGTGGGTGTAGATCGCGATGTCGGTGGTGCCGGCGCCGAGATCGACCACGCACACGCCCAGTTCGCGCTCGTCGTCGGTCAGCACCGATTTGGCCGAGGCCACCGCGGACGGGACCAGGTCGTCCACCGCCAGGCCGCAGCGCTGGATGCACTTGGTGATGTTCTGCACCGCCGAGGCCGCACCGGTCACCAAATGCACGCCCGCTTCCAGGCGCACGCCGCTCATGCCGACCGGGTGGCGGATGCCATCCTGGCCGTCAATTCGGTATTCCTGCGGTTCCTTGAACAGTACCTTGCGGTCCGCCGGGATGGCGACCGCGCTGGCCGATTCCAGCACCTGGTCCAGGTCGCCGGCCGCGACTTCACGGTCGCGGATTGCGGCAGTGCCGCGCGAGTTGTGGGTTTCAAGGTGACTGCCGGAAATCGACGCGCACACCGACCGGATGTCGCAACCGGCCATCTGCCCGGCCTCGTCGACCGCGCGCTGGATCGAGTTGACGTTGGACTCGATCTCGACCACCACGCCTTTCTTCATGCCGCGCGAGGTGTGGCTGCCGACGCCGATCACCTCGATCGGTTCGCCCGGCATGTATTCGCCGACGATCGCCATCACCTTGGAGGTGCCGATGTCGAGCCCGACGATCAGGTTCTTGTCACTCTTGCGATTCATGGGTCTAAACGTTTCCGTCAACAACATGGGAAATCACCCCATTGGCAGGTTGGTTGGGAGCGGGTGCCGCCGGCGCATCGGGCCAGCGCACCGCGAAGCCGTTGCTGTAACGCAGATCGGCGTAAACGAAACCGTCGCTGCGGCCGCGCATCAGGACCGGCAATGCCGCGACGAATCGCGCGAGACGCTGGTCGGGCTGCTTGTCGCCGACCGTCGACGCGCCCCTGGTCGGAAAGCACCAGGTTCCAGCTTCCACGTGCGGACAGGTCCACTTCGGCCACGCGCAGGCTGTAGGGCGCGAAGTCGACCTAGGGCGGTGCGGTAGAACGCCATCACGTCGGCGACCCGGTCGTCGGGCGCATTGAACTGCGGCAGCCCGTTCACCATGCCCGGATCGGGCACCTTGAAGATGCGGCCGTCGCGGGCGAGCAGCGCATCGCTGCCCCAGCGCGCGACGGGATCGATTTCGGTGACGGTGATGTCCAGCGCGTCCGGCCAGTGCTTGCTCACTTCGACCCGCGCCACCCACGGCAGCGCCGCGACCGCGTCGCGCACCTTGTCGAGGTCGATCGCGAAGAATCCCGCGCCCAGCGACGGCGCCACCGCGGCGCGCAGTTCGGCTGCGCTGACGTGGCGGAATGTCGCGTGTACCTGCAACTGCCGCACCGGCCAGCGATCCGAGGCGAACCAGCCCTGCAACACGCCGACCACCGGCAGCGCGACCAGCGTTATCGCGATGATCCAGGCGGCGAAGCGCAGGCCGATGGCACCTTTCATGTCGCGCCTCCATGGCCGTCGAAACTGGTTTCCAGCACGCGCCAGCACAGTTCCGGATAGTCGATGCCGGCCGCCGCGGCCGCCTTCGGCACCAGCGAATGCGAAGTCATGCCGGGCGCGGTGTTGGCTTCCAGCAGCCAGTTGCGGCCATCGCGGTCGCGCATCACGTCGACCCGGCCCCAACCCGAACAGGCCAGCGCATCGAAGGCCTGGCGCGCCAGCAGGCGCAAGTTGCCTTCGGCGTCGCCGTCGAGGCCCGGGCAGATGTACTGCGTATCTTCGGCGACGTACTTGGCGTTGTAGTCGTAGTACTCGCCTTTCGGCACGATCCGGATGCTGGGCAGAACTTCGTCCTTGAGGATCGACACCGTGAACTCGTCGCCCTGGATCAACGTTTCCATGAGCAGATCACCTGGATAGCGTTCGGCCAGCGCGACCGCCGCATCCAGGTCTTCCTCCTTGAACACGCGCGACACGCCTACGCTGGAACCCTCCGAGGCGGGCTTCACGATCAGCGGGAACCCGAGCTTGCGCGCCGCGGCGTGCACGGCCTGCCCCGGACCCGTTCCGGGGTCCGCGCCGCGCGGCAACGGCACGAATGTCGGGGTCGGCAGGCCGAGCGCCGTCCACACCCACTTGCTGCGCACCTTGTCCATCGACAGCGCCGAACCCAGCACGCCGGAACCGGTGTAGGGAACATGCAACGAATCCAGCGCGCCCTGCAGCACGCCGTCCTCGCCGCCACCGTGCTGGCCGTGCAGGATGTTGAACACCCGCGCGAAATGACCGGCGCGCACCGCATCGAGCAGCGCGGGAATGCCGTCGATCGCATGCGCGTCGACACCGCGACTCTTGAGCGCATCCAGCACGCCCCTGCCGGACATCAACGACACGTCGCGCTCGGCCGAGCTGCCGCCCATCACCACCGCGACGCGCCCGAAGTCGCGTGCGTCGCTGATGCGCCGCATCGTGGTTGGCGCGTTCATGCGGCGCGCTCCGATTTCAGTTGCCCATGCCGCGCGAGTTCGGCGGCCGTCGCGCCGATGTCACCGGCACCGAGCAACAGCACTAGGTCACCGTCGTCGAGCAACGCGGGCAGCGCTTCGCCGAATTCGCGCGGATGCTCGACGAACACCGGGTCGACCTTGCCGCGCGCGCGCACGGCGCGCGCCAGCGCGCGACCGTCGGCGCCCGCGATCGGCGCCTCGCCGGCCGGATACACCTCGGTCAGCACCAGCGCGTCGGCTTCGCACAAGACATTCGCGAAGTCGTCCATCAGGTCGCGCGTGCGGGAATAGCGATGCGGCTGGAACGCGATCACCAGCCGGCGTTCGGGCCAGCCGTCGCGCGCGGCTTCCATCACCGCCGCGATTTCGCGTGGATGATGGCCATAGTCGTCGACAAGCAACACCTTGCCGTCGTCGATCGCCAATTCGCCGTTGATGTGGAAGCGCCGGCCGACGCCCTGGAAGCGTTCCAGCGCACGCGCGATAGCGAACGGTTCGACGCCGAGATGCCAGCCGATGGTGGCGGCGGCCAGCGCGTTGAGCACGTTGTGCCGGCCGGGCAGATTGAGCGTGACCGACAGCGTGGGCTGGTCCGGAAGCATCAGGTCGAAATGGGTGCGCGCGCCATCGGCGCGCAGATTGGCGCCGCGCACGTCCGCCGCGGCGTCGATGGCATAAGTCAGGGTTGAGCGCGGCGTGCCATGTGCCAGCTCGGCGACTTCCGGGTTGTCGACGCACAGCACGGCCAGACCATAGAACGGCAGGCGATGCAGGAAATCGGCGAACGCCTGCTTCAGTTCGGCGAAGTCGCCGTGGTAGTGATCGAGGTGGTCGGCGTCGATGTTGGTGACCACCGCGATCACCGGCGACAGTTTAAGGAACGAACCGTCGGATTCGTCCGCCTCGGCCACCAGATAGGTTCCCGCCCCGAGTCGTGCGTTGGCGCCCGCCGACAGCAGTTGCCCGCCGATCACGAAGGTCGGGTCGTAGCCGGCCTCGGCCAGCACGCTGGCGGTCAGGCTGGTGGTGGTGGTCTTGCCGTGCGAACCGGCCACCGCGATGCCGCGCCGGAAGCGCATCAGCTCGCCCAGCATTTCCGCACGCGGCACCACCGGAATGCGGCGCGCCTCGGCCGCCATGAGTTCGGGGTTGTCCGACTTGATCGCGCTCGACACCACCACCGCGTCGACGTTGGCGACGTGCGCCGCGTCATGGCCTATCGCGACGTCCACGCCCATCTTCGCCAGCCGCTCCGTGACCGGCGACGCCGCACGATCGGACCCCGACACAGCGTAGCCCAGCGTGTGCAGCACCTCGGCGATGCCACTCATGCCGGCGCCGCCGATGCCGATGAAATGCACGTGCCGGAAGCTCTGCATGATGTCGCCGTGCGGCGGGAGGCGATGCGGCGTCATGCGGCCACCTCCAGGCAACGTTGCGCGATCACGTCGGCGGCGTCCGGTTTTGCCAGCGAACGCGCGGCATCCGCCATCGCGAGGCGTTTGTCCGGGTCGCGCAGCAGGCGTTCCAGCAGCCCGGCAAAACGCGACGCATCGAAATCGCGGTCCTGCACCAGCTCGGCCGCACCGGCCTCGACGAAGCCCTCGGCATTCTTGGTTTGGTGGTCGTCCACCGCGTACGGGAACGGCATCAATATCGCGCCCAGGCCGGCTGCCGCGAGTTCGGCTAGCGTCAGCGCACCGGCGCGGCAAATCACGAAGTCGGCCCATCCGTACGCCGATGCCATGTCGGCAATGAATGGCTCGACCTTTGCCTCCACGTCCGCGCGCGCGTAGGCGGCACGTGTCGTCTCGCTGTGCGTGGCGCCGCACTGGTGCAGAACCTCGGGCCGGCGACCGGCGGGAATCCGCGACAACGCGTTGGGCAAACCCAGATTCAGCGTGCGCGCACCCAGGCTGCCGCCCAGGACCAGCAGGCGCGGTGCACCACTGCGGCCGGCGAAACGCGTCGCGGGCGCAGGCAGCGCCGCGATCTCCGCACGCACCGGGTTGCCGGTCCATTCCGCATGCCGCTGCACCGGGAAGGCATCCGGGAATCCACTCATCACGTGCCGCGCCAGCTTCGCCAGCACCCGGTTGGTGAATCCGGCGATGCGGTTCTGCTCGTGCACCAGCAGCGGACGCCGTTGCAACCACGCGACGACACCGCCGGGGCCGGCCACGTAACCGCCCAGCGACAGCACGCTGCGCGGACGGATGTCGCGCAACGCACGCCACGCCGACAGGCACGCGCGCGCCAGCATCCATGGCGCGGCGAGGCGCTGGCCGAAACCCTTGCCGCGCAAACCCCTGACCGGCAGGGAATGTATCTCGATGTGATGCTCCGGCACGATCCGGTTTTCCATGCCTTCGCGCGCGCCCAGCCACAGCACGGGCACGTCGCGCGCGCGCAACGCCGCCGCCACGGCAAGGCCGGGGAAAATATGGCCGCCAGTGCCACCGGCCATGATCAGCACGGGTGCCTGCACATCGCCACTCATGCGCGCACCTCCTCGAAAGAGGGTTCGACCCGTACCCGCGCGGCCAGCGGCAGTCCGGGTGACTGGCGATCGTGCGTGGCATGGCGAGTGTCCGTCTGCGAGCGTCGCGTGGCCATCCGCCGCGCGTCCTCGGCGCGATGGATTTCATAGGCCGCGCGCAGCAACACGCCCAGCATCACGCATGTCAGCAAGGTGCTCGAGCCGCCGGAACTGATCAGCGGCAGGGTAAGCCCCTTGGTCGGCAACACGCCGAGGTTCACGCCCACCGACACCAGCGCCTGCAGGCCGACCATCAGCGAGATGCCGAACGCGACGTAACCGGCGCGATGCTGACCCACCTCGACACCGCGCAGCCCCAGTTGCAGTCCGCGCCCTACCAGCAGTGCGAACAGTGCCAGCACGAACAGCACGCCCACGAACCCGAGTTCTTCGGCGATCACCGCCAGGATGAAATCGGTGTGCGCCTCGGGCAGATAGAACAATTTCTGCACGCTGCCGCCCAGGCCCACGCCGAACCATTTGCCGCGCCCCACCGCGATCAGTGCCTGGGTCAGCTGGAAGCCGTTGTTGAACGGGTCCTTCCACGGATCGAGGAACGAGGTGAGGCGCTTGACGCGGTAGTCGGTGGACAAGGCCAGGTACGCGCCCAGCGGAATCATCGGCAAGGCCATGATCACCAGGTTGCGCATGCGCGCGCCGCCCAGCCACAGCATGCCGATCGTCACCACGCCGATCAACGCCGCCGATCCGAAGTCGGGCTGCGCCAGCAGCATCGTCGCGGTCAGGCCGGCCACCAGTACCGGCTTCACGGCGCCGAGGAAGCGGGTCTCGACGCTGTCGCGATGCCGCACCAGGTAACTCGCGACGTACAGCACCACGGTCAGCTTGGCCAGTTCGACCGGCTGGAAGCCGGAAATGCCGAGGTTGATCCAGCGCCGCGCGCCGTTGATGCGCATGCCCACGTGCGGGATGAACACCAGCGCCAGCAGGAACAACGTGGCCAGCATCAGCCATCCGGAATAGCGCTCCAGCCAATCCAGCTCGACGCGGCTGGCGATCAGCCATGCCAGCAATCCACCGCCCAGCAGGAACGCGAGATGCCTTTTCAGATAATGGAACTCGCCGATGTGCTGTCCGTCGGCCACGGCAATGGAACTCGACGCGACCATCACGATGCCGAACGCGACCAGTCCCGTGATCGCCAGCAGCAACCACGGATCGTGGCGGCCCTCGGGCCCGTACCTGCGAACCGCCTGCGATTGACCGAACCAGACCATGCTCAGCGCACCTTCAACGTTGCAAGACCGACCAGCACCAGCACCACCGAGATGATCCAGAAGCGCACGATCACGCGCGGCTCGGGCCAGCCCAGCAATTCGAAGTGGTGATGGATCGGCGCCATCCGGAACACGCGCTTGCCGCGCAATTTGAAACTGCCCACCTGCAGCATCACCGAAGCGGTCTCGACCACGAACAGGCCACCCATCACCAGCAGGATGATTTCCTGGCGCACGATCACCGCGACGCAACCGATCGCCGCGCCGATCGCCAGCGCGCCGACGTCGCCCATGAACACCTGCGCGGGATAGGTGTTGAACCACAGAAACCCGAGTCCCGATCCGGTCAGGGCGCCGCAGAAGACGCTCAGTTCGCCGGCGCCCGGGATCGACGGGATGCCGAGGTAGGCCGAGAACACCGCGTTGCCGGCGAGATACGCGAATGCGCCCAGCGCCGCGGCCACCAGTACCGCCGGCATGATGGCCAGGCCATCCAGACCATCGGTGAGGTTCACGGCATTCGAGAAGCCGACGATCCACAGGTACGCGATCACCACGAAACCCGCACCCAACGGAATCGCGACGTGCTTGAACAGGGGCACGAACAATGCGGTCGCCGCCGGCACGTTCGCCGTATGGAACAGGAACAGGGCGGCGGCAAGCCCGACCACCGATTGCGCAAGATACTTCCAGCGTGCCGGCAGGCCGTGCGGATCCTTCAACACCAGCTTGCGGTAATCGTCGTAGAAGCCGATCAGGCCGGCACCGAGCGTCACCAGCAGCACCACCCACAGGTAGCGGCTGCGCAGGTCGCCCCACAGCAAGGTCGCGATCACGATCGCGGCCAGTATCAACGTGCCGCCCATGGTCGGCGTACCGGCCTTGGAAAGGTGGGTTTGCGGGCCGTCGTCGCGCACGACCTGGCCGGCCTTGAGTTCGGTCAGGCGGCGAATCACCACGGGGCCACAGAACAGCGCGACCAGCAGCGCAGTCAGCGCCGCCATGATGGTGCGGAACGTGATGTAGTCGAACAGGCGGAACGCACCATAGTAATGCTCCAGCCATCGCGCGAGTTCAAGCAGCATGCCGGTCGCCCCCTTCATCGCCGTCGAGCAGCGCTTCCACGACGCGTTCCATGTGCGACGCGTGCGAACCTTTCACCAGTGCGCTGACCCCGGCATGCAATTCCTGCCGCAACGTGGCGATCAAGGCCGTCTGGTCCGCGAACGTGCGGGCATGCTTGCCGAACGCTTCCGCTGCATTCGCCGCCAGCTTGCCGACCGTGTAGACGCGGACGATGCCTTGCTCGCGCGCGGCCTGTCCGATGCGGGCATGCAGTGCCGCCGCGTCGGAGCCGAGTTCGCCCATGTCGCCCAGCACCAGCCAGCGTTCACCCGGCTGCAGGGCCAGGGTTTCCACCGCCGCGAGCGCCGAGCCCGGATTGGCGTTGTAACTGTCGTCGAACAGGATCCAGCCTTGCGGCGACGCGTGCCGCAACAGACGGCCCTGCACGGATTCGGCTTCCTGCAACCCGGCGACGATGTCGTCGAGCGGCGCCTCCACCGCGAGCGCCAGCGCCGCGGCGGCCAGCGCGTTGGCGACGTTGTGCCGACCCGGCAGCGGCAACCGGACTTCGGCACTGCCGACCGGCGTGCGCAAGGTGAAGCGACTGGCCTGCGCATCCAGCACGATGTCCGCCGCATGCACGTCCGCCGGCGCATCCAGTCCGAACAGCAGCTTGCGCCGCGACCCGGCGAGGCCCGCGAAATACATCGCGAAGGCATCATCGGCATTGATCACTGCCACGCCATCGGCGGGCAGCGCCTGGTACATCGCACCCTTGGTTTCGGCGATGCCCTCCAGCGTGTGCATGCGCTCCAGATGCGCCGGCCCGATATTGTTGACGAGGCCGACGCGCGGACGCGCGATCCCGGCGAGGTAGGCGATGTCGCCGGGCTTGCCCGCACCCATCTCCAGCACCGCGAATAGGGCGTCCTGCGGCATCGACAGCAACGTCAACGGCAAACCGATCTCGTTGTTGAAACTGCCGCTGTTGGCGTGGGTCTTGCCATGACGCGCGAGGATCCGCGCGGTCATCGTCTTGACGCTTGTCTTGCCGTTCGACCCGGTGATGCCGATCACCGTGACATCGCGTTGTGCGCGCACCGCGCTGGCCAGATCACCGAGCGCGTGCAGGGTATCGGCCACGACGATTTGCGGCAGTTCGACATCCATGCGCCGCGCCACGATCGCGCCCGCCGCGCCACGCGCAGCAGCCGCGGCGACATGGTCGTGGCCATCGTGCCGTTCCCCCGCGATCGCGACGAACAGCTGGCCTTTTTCGAGCGTGCGCGAATCGGTGGAAACGCCGCTGACTTGCGTATCGGCACCTTGCAGATTGCCGTGCGTCCAGACCGCGATTTCCTTCAGGCGCAAATTCAGCATGGCTGCGCCTCCAGGGCGGCGCGCGCCACCTGAAGATCATCGAACGGACGCCTGGTGCTTGCGATTTCCTGATAAGTCTCGTGGCCCTTGCCCGCGATCAGGACTACATCGCCGGCACGGGCCTGTTCGATCGCGAAACGGATTGCGCGCGCGCGATCACGTTCGACCACCGCGTGGCCCGGGGCACGCATGCCCGCCACGATCTGGGCGACGATCGCATCGCCGTCCTCGCCACGCGGGTTATCGTCGGTGACGATCGCGAGATCGGCAAGCCGTTCGGCGATGGCGCCCATCAGCGGACGCTTGCCTGCGTCGCGTTCGCCACCGCAGCCGAACACACAGATCAGCCTGCCATCGCAATGTGCGCGCAACGTCGTCAATGCCTGCTCGAGCGCATCGGGCGTGTGCGAGTAGTCGACCACGACCAGCGGCGTGGCACCGCCGCCCAATCGATTCATCCTTCCCGTGACGGGTTCCAGCGCTTCCAGCGTCTCCACGATTTTTTCGAACGCCAGGTCGAGCGCGGCCAACGTGCCCGCCACAGCCAACAGGTTGGCGACGTTGAAGCGGCCCAGCAGGCGGCTGCGTACCTGGCCGGCACTTCCGGACATAATCAGTTCGAAATCGATGCCTTCGGAATGCGTGCGCACGTCTCTTGCGCGCACGTCGGCATCGGCGGATTCGATCCCGTAGCGAAGCAATCTCGTGCCCATTGGAGTGCGCGCAGCAAGCTCGCGGCCGAATCCATCGTCGACGTTGATTACCGCGGCGCGCAGGTCCGGCCACTCGAACAGCTTGGCCTTGGCCTCGCCATAGGCTTCCATCGTGCCGTGGTAATCGAGATGGTCGCGGGTCAGGTTGGTAAACACCGCGACATCGAAGTGCACGCCGTCGACGCGGTGCTGGTCGAGCGCGTGCGAGGACACTTCCATCGCCACGGCGGTCGCGCCCGCGGCGCGGAATTCCGCCAGCAGCCCGTGTACGCGGATCACGTCGGGCGTGGTGCGTTCTCCCGTCGTGATGGCGCCATGCAAGCCGGCGCCGAGCGTGCCGATGGTGGCCGTACGCCGGCCCAGATGTGCCAAAGCCTGCGCCAGCAACTGCACGGTCGAAGTCTTGCCATTGGTGCCGGTCACGCCGACCAGCAGCATCGACGCCGACGGATCGCCGTGGAAATGCGAGGCAATCCTGCCGAGATGCCCGCGCAGATGCTCGACCCAGACAACGGGAGCGGCGAGCTGCGCATCGGCGACCATCGGCGCTTCGGCCAACACCGCGACCGCACCCCGCTCGATCGCCGACGGCGCGAATTCGATCCCGTGCTGCCTCGCACCCGCAAGCGCGACGAAGGCATCGCCCGCGCGCACGCTGCGTGAGTCCAGCGTCAGGCCGGACACCACGATATCGTTCACGTCCGGCGACACCGCGACACCATCCAATAACCGGTCGAGCCGCATCGCGCTCATGGTGTGCCCCCCTGCACTGGGCGCGCGGACGCCACCGCAGACGACGGCGGCCGTGCTTGCGCCGGTGTTACCGGGCCGCCCGCGTACCACTGCCGCACGTTGTCGGGTGGAATGTCCAGAAGCCGCAGCGCACCGGTCATCACTTCGCGGAAGACCGGGGCCGACACCTGGCCGCCGAAATACTCGCCGCCGCGTCCGCCGGCATCGCGGATGACCACCACGCCGACCAGGCGCGGATCGCTGGCGGGCACGATTCCGCAGAACAGTGCGGCATAACGATCGCGGGAATAACCGCCCGCAATCGCGATATGCGCGGTGCCGGTCTTGCCGGCGACGGTGTAGTCCGGGATGGCTGCCTGCGGTGCAGTGGCAGGAGGCGGTCCGATCACGGTACGCAACATCGCCATCATTTCGTCGGCGATGTCGGCGGGCTCCGCACGCACGCCCGGGTTGTCGTCGCCCCTGACGAAGGTCGGTGTGTGCCGGATGCCACCATCGGCGATGGTTGCGTAGGCCTGGGCAAGCTGCAGCGCGGTGACGTTCAGGCCGTAGCCGAATGCGATGGTGGCCTTGACGAAATCGCCCCAGCTGCGCGAGGGCGGGATGTAACCGCCCACCTCGCCCGGGAATCCGCTGCCGGTGCTGGCGCCGAAGCCGAACTGGTGCAGCACCTTGTCCATCTGTTGCGGCGTCAGGGTCAGGGAGATCTTCGATGCGCCGACATTGCTGGAATAGGTGATCACCTGGCTGACGTCGATGCGCCCGTTGTTGCTGTCGTCGCGGATCAGGTGCCCGTCGATGGTGAAGGTGCCGGGATCCGTATCCAGCATCGTCGTCGGCGTCCACTTGCCCGATTCCAGCGCGGTGGTGATGGTGAACGGCTTCATCGTCGAACCGGGTTCGGTCACGTCGGTGACCGCGCGGTTGCGGCGCTGTGCCGGATTGCTGTTGTCGAGATCGTTCGGGTTGTAGGACGGCACGTTGACCATCGCCAGGATTTCGCCGTTGCGCGGATCGAGGATCACCATCGAACCCGACGCGGCATGGCGATTGGCCACGGCATCCGCGAGCGCCTGGTAGGCGAGGTACTGGATGCGGCTGTCGATGCTGAGCGTCAGGTCGTGACCCGGCACCGGCGCATGGACCTGCTCGACGTTCTCGACGATGTGGCCGAGGCGATCGCGGATCACGCGCTTTTCGCCCGGCTTGCCGGCGAGCCAGCCGTCGTAGGCCAACTCCAGCCCTTCCTGGCCGTGGTCGTCGATGTTGGTGAAGCCGAGCACGTGCGCGGTCGCGGCGCCGTCGGGGTAGTAACGCTTGTACTCGCGTTGCGCGTTGACGCCGGGGATGTTCAGTGCCAGCACCGCCTTGGCGGCTTCCGGCGGCATCAGGCGGCGCAGGTAGACGAACTCGCGATCGTCGCGCGACTGCAGCTTGCGGGTCAGGGCAAGTGGATTCACCGCAAGCGCCTTGGCCAATTCCGGAATGCGATCCTTGTGTTGCAGCAATTCGTCGGGATTGGCCCACAGCGAAAGCATCGGCGTAGAAACCGCCAGCGGCACGCCGTTGCGGTCGTAGATCGTGCCGCGCGACACCGGAATCTCCACTTCACGCAGGAAGCGCGCATCCCCCTGTCTCTGCAGGAATGCCTGGTGAACCACTTGCAGGTCGACCGCGCGCGCGACCAGCCCCAACGCCACCAACGCCAGCACGCACGCCACCAGCACGAGCCGTTTGCGCGTGTCCGGACGCCGCCGGCGCGACGGCGGCGTGGTGGATTCGAACGGGCGGCGCGGATTCATTCGTGGATCATCTCCACGCTGGACGCGGGCGGACTGATCATCCCGAATTGCTCGCGCGCCACGTGCTCGATCCGCGACGGGCTGGCCCAGGTTGCCTGCTCGAGTTCGAGCCGGCCGAACTCGACGTTCAAGGCGTCGCGCTGGTTCTGCAGTTTGCTCAACTGCACGAACGCGAGGCGATCCTGGTGGCGCGCCCACACCACGGCGATTCCGCTCGCGACCACCGCCAGTAGCAGCACGCCCACCCCCAGAATGCCGATCGCCTTCATGTATCGGCCTCCACCCCTACCTTTTCGGCGATCCGCAGCACCGCCGAGCGCGCGCGTGGATTGCGCATCACTTCTTCTTCATCAGGTTTTTGCGCGCGACCGACCGCTACCAGCGGCGGCGCCTCGACCACGGGCGGCGGCAACCCGCGCCGCACCGGTGCCGCGACTTCGCCGCGGATGAATTGCTTGACGATGCGGTCTTCCAGCGAGTGGAAGCTGATCACGGCCAGCCGGCCACCCGGTTTCAATACCGAAACCACGGCCGGCAATGCGCGTTCCAGCGAACCCAGCTCGTCGTTGACGCGCAAACGCAGCGCCTGGAAGGTGCGCGTGGCGGGATGCTTGTGACGCTCGCGTCGTCCCAACGTGCGCTCGACCAGCCCGGCCAGTTCGCGGGTCGTGCGGATCGGCGATTCCGCGCGACCCGCGACGATCGCATGCGCGATTCGCCGGCTCATGCGTTCTTCGCCGTATCGAAACAACACGTCCGCGATGTCGCGTTCCTCGGCACGCGCAATGAAGTCCGCCGCGCTCTCGCCCGCGCCCGGATCCATGCGCATGTCCAGCGGCGCGTCGGATTGGAACGAAAAACCGCGCGCGGCATCGTCGAGCTGTGGCGAGGACACGCCGAGGTCCAGCAGCACGCCATCGAGACCGGCGTGGGCTTCGTCCCATTCGCCCAGTTCGGAAAAATTCGCGTGCCGGATCGCGACGCGTGAGTCCGCACCGTATTCGCGCCGCGCATGCGCGATCGCCTCCGGGTCACGATCCATCAACAACAGGCGACCTTCGGCACCGAGGCATTCAAGAATCGCGCGCGCATGGCCGCCGCGCCCGAAGGTACCGTCGAGGTAACGTCCGGCCGGCCGCAATGCGAGACCCGTCAGCACGGCGTCCCGCATCACCGGGATGTGCTTCAGCGCTTGGCTGCCCGTCATCGCCCACGTCCCGTCCATCCGCCGTACCCGCGCACGTCGTGTGCGCTGTCCGTATCCCATCCGCGTCGTCCGGCCCGGCGCCGATCGCCGTTCGCCGAACGCTGGTGTCACAACCTGAGTCCCGCCATTTCCTCGCTGACTTCCTCCTCGCCGATCGTCTGGTGGATCTTCGCGAGGTGCGCCTGTTCACTCCAAAGCTCGAACTTGTTGCCCATGCCCAGCAACACCGCTTTTTTCTCGATGCCCGATGCCGCTCGCTGGCTGGCCGGCAGAAGCACCCGCGCCGCACCGTCCAGCTCGACCTGGGCGGCCGCACCGACCAGTTTCAGTTGCAGGTCGCGATGCACGCGCTTGACGCTCGGCAGCGCGTTGACCTGGTCGCGCACCCGCTCCCAGTCGGGCTGGGGAAATACCCACAGGCAGCCCGGCTCGAAAGGGTTGTAGGTGATGACGAGGCGGTTGTTGCAGACGCGCGCGATCGGCTCACGGTAGGCGGTGGGAATCGCCAGCCGGCCCTTGTCGTCGACGCTGATTGCGGTCTCGCCCTGGAACATGCGGTTAGATTTCCCACGTTTTCCCACAAAACTACACGTGGGCCCACCTTAGTCGCAGGTGATGAGACTGTCAAGAAATTTTCGCTTTTAGATCAATGGGAAAGGCGAAGTTCTGGCCGAATTTCAGGTGTTCTCTGAGCTGTCATCGCAAGGTTATTGAATACAAAAGATTTCACGCCTTCGCGATTTATCCGATTCGATTGAAAGCACGTCTTGGAACGTGTCCAATGCAAGCCCCGAGTTCAGTCGCAAGTCAGCTTCCGGGCAGCGCGCGTCGACGAGTGGCTGCACGAGACGCGCAATTTCCCCGAAACAGGGCGCGATGCGGGAGCTCCAAACCGAAGCGGCGGTCGGCGGAAGGTCAGGCCACGGATGGCCGAGGTGGCGCTATGTGGCGCGAGAGAACGCCGTCTCGCATCAACGTGGCGTCGTGCCGCCATCAAGGATGATGGCAAAAAATGGAGTCGGCCTGTAAGCCGGGTCCTGTGCGCCTCGCGGCGTGACAGTCATTCCTCTAGGCCCGATGTCGCCATCGGGCTCAAGCAACCAACCCGGGAACGGTGCGGGCCGCACCATCGTTCCCCTATTCGGTCTTGCTCCAGGTGGGGTTTGCCGTGCCGGTCGGTTGCCCGACTCGCGGTGCGCTCTTGCCGCACCGTTTCACCCTTGCCTGATCCCCGTGCGGGGCCATCGGCGGTCTACTCTCTGTTGCACTTTCCGTCGGCTCGCGCCGCCCAGGCGTTACCTGGCACCTTGCCCTGCGGAGCCCGGACTTTCCTCGGCATTCATGAGAATGACGCGACTGTCCGGCCGACTCCGCCTGCAAGTATAGAAGCGGGAGCGAGGGGTGAATACGATGGATCCTCACTCGCCACCCGGCCCTCGCCACTCATGGCTCATACAGTGCCTTGCGCGGTGCCCCGCTGATCGCGGCAGCCAGTTTCGCGGCCTGCGTCGGCGCCAGTTCCGCGCGCAGCAGCGCATACACGCGTCGACCTTCGGCAAGCTTCGCATCGGCTTCCTCGCCACGCCCCGCGACCACCAGCACGCATTCGCCCAGCCGCTGCTCGGGATCGGCCTCGACGCGTTCGGCAATCTCGACCAGCGTCGAACCGAGGCAGGTTTCGTGCAATTTGGTCAGTTCACGCAGCAGACGCGCCTCGCGCTCGCCGCCGAAAACATCACGCAGATCCGCACAGGATGCGGCGAGCCGATGGGACGACTCGTAGAACACCAGCGTGCGCGGCTCATCCGCAAGCTCGAGCAATCGCGCGCGGCGCGCGGCTGCTTTTGTGGGAAGGAACCCCTCGAACACGAAACGATCGCTGGGCAAACCGGCCACCGACAGCGCCGCGATTGCCGCGCACGCTCCCGGTACCGGCGACACCGCAATGCCCGCTTCGCGCGCGGCGCGCACCAGCCGGAAACCCGGATCGCTGACCAGCGGGGTGCCGGCATCGGATATCAGCGCAACCTGCTCGCCCACGCGCAGTCTTTCGACCAGCGACTCGACCGCCGCGCGCTCATTGTGTTCGTGCAGTGCCGTCATCGGTGTGGCTATGCCGAAGTGGTTCAGCAACGGCCTGCTGTGGCGGGTGTCTTCTGCAGCGATCACGTCCACGTCGCGAAGCACTTCCTGCGCCCGCTGCGAGAGGTCCCCAAGGTTGCCGATGGGCGTTGCGACCACCCACAGCATTCCCGGCTTGCCGGCGTTCATGGTGCGAATCCTGTCTGTGCGAAACGATCCGCTATCATCGCCCAAAACGGAGCGCGCAGCCTGCGCGCATGGAAAACGCATGTTCAGGACCAGTCATTCCACGCATCGGGTTCTCGCTGCAATGGCGCTGCTGCTGTTGCTGGCTGGGTGCGCCACGCTCGGTCCCTCGTCGCAATCCATCAATCCGGCGGAGCAGACACAGCAGGCGCTCGACAGCGTGCACAGGGCCAACGCTGCCTTGCAAAGCGGCCACGCCAATGCGGCCTTGAAGCAACTCGCCGACCTGCCTGCATCATTGCCGCCCGATGCACAGCAACAGGTGCTGGATGTCCGGGCACGTGCGCAGTTGGCCATGGGCAACCGCCTCGCGGCAGCCCGCTCGCTGGCGGAACGCGCAACGCTTCTGCCGCCCGCTGCCCAGCCAGCCGAACACCAGCGGGTCGTCGCGATCCTGGCCGGCATGGGCAACGACGAGTTGAATGCGTTGTTGCCGACCCTCGCGAACGACGATCCAATCCGGCCTTACGCCAGCCAGGCACTTGCGCGCTCCGGTACGGCCGTGCCGCAAACCCTGCCACAGTTGAACGAACCGGTCGGTACCCTGAGCGGCTCCTCGGCGTCCACGCCACAGGGCTTCGCGATGCCGACGCATATCGCGCTGCTGCTGCCTGCAACCGGCCCCGTGGCGGTGGCCGGTGCCGCGGTCCGCGATGGTTTCTTCACTGCCTACTTCCACACGCCCCAGACCCAGGAACAACGTCCTTCCATCAAGGTTTACGACACCGGCGACAGCGCGGACGGTGCGATTGCCGCCTACCAGCAGGCCGTGACGGACGGGGCCACGCTGGTAGTCGGACCACTCGGCCGCGGCGCCGTCGGGACGCTGTTTTCGCAACCGTCGTTGCCGGTGCCGGTGCTGGCCTTGAATCATGCCCAGGGCAATCAACCCGTGCCGCCCGGCAGCGCCGAATTCGCGTTGCTGCCCGAAACCGAAGGTGCACAACTCGCGGCCCACATGATCACCGCGGGCCTGCACGCGGCAATCGTGTTCCAAAGCAGCGACGACACCGCCGCCCGCACGTTCTCGGCGTTCAAGCTGGAATTCGAAAGCCTCGGCGGCCAGGTGGCCAATGACATCGTGCTGCAACCCGGCACTATCGACTTCGCCGACCAGGTCAAGGCCGCGCTGGCCGGCTCGGGCGACCAGACCGGCATCGTGGCGCTGCTGCGTCCCTTGCAGGCACGCCTGTTGTTGCCGCAGTTGCACTTGGCAAGATCGACCCTGCCGGTATTCGCGACATCCATGATTTATTCGGGCGACGACAACGTGACCGCCAACGGCGACCTCGACGGCGTCCAGTTTTGCGACGAACCCTGGCTGTACGATGCGCAGGCCGGCTTGCCCAACCATGCGACGCTGGCTTCGCAACTGTCCACCGCGGACGGGCCGGCTGCACGCCTGTTCGCGTTCGGGATGGATGCCTACGCACTGGCGCCTTACCTCGGCTGGTTGCGCAGCCATCCGGGCAGCTATCTCGCGGGCGCCACCGGTCAACTGACGATGGATCCATTCGGGCGCGTGCAGCGCACGCCGATCTGGGTAGAATTCCAGGGCGGCACTGCACGGCCGGTCGCGGCCGGCCTCGAGGCCCAGCCCGTCACGGACACCACGCCCACGGGGCCATGACGACCCGTTCGGTCGGCACGCGTTTCGAGCAGCTCGCGCTGGAGCATCTGGAACGTGCCGGCCTGAAACTTGTCGAACGCAACTTCAGGACCCGTTTCGGAGAGCTCGACCTGATCATGCGCGATGGTGCAACGTTGGTGTTCGCCGAGGTACGTTACCGCCGCGATCCGCGCTTCGGTGGAGGCGCGGCGTCGGTGGGCCACGGCAAGCGCGAGAAGCTCGTGCGTGCAGCCCAGGGATTCCTGCAAACCCGTCCAAGATTTGCTTCGCTGCCATGCAGGTTCGATGTGATAGCGTTCGACGGCGATGCGGATACGCCCGCCTGCGACTGGCAACGCGCCGCGTTCGAGATTGACTGACTCCGGAAACCGACATGCGCAAGACAATCTTCATCACCACGGCCATTGCATTCTGTATCGCCCTGGGCGCATGCAGCCTGTTCACGCCGCGCCGCGGCTTCAACCGTGTCCTCAACGACCGCAACGTGCAGATCACGGCGCAACGTGCACTGGACGACGATCCCCAGCTCGGCGGTCGCGCCCACATCGGCACCAACGTCTACAACGGCGTGTTGCTGCTGATCGGAGAGGCCAGCACGCAACAGGTGAAAGATCGCGCCGAGGCCGACGTCACCGGTTACGAAGGCGTGCAACGTGTGGTCAACCTGATCGACGTGATGCCGTTGCAATCGGTGGGGCGTACCGCGCTCGACGCATCGCTCACGGCCCGGGTGAAGACCTCACTTCTGCACATCGACCTGCCCGGCTTCGACCCCGGCCGCGTCAAGGTCAGCACCGCGCATGGCAAGGTCTACTTGATGGGCCTGGTCAGCCACAAGGAAGCCGATGCGGTCGTCAATGTCGTGCGCAACGTGGGCGGTGTGCACAAGGTCATCCAGGTGTTCGAATACACGGATTGATTGCAAGCATCAGCTTTGCCGCCACCAGGATGGCGTAAGCTTGTGGGATGAAGCTCCCCGCCGAATTCGTCGATCGACTCCGCGAAATCTTTGCGTCCGGCGCGATGGCCCTGGATGCAGCCACCCGCGCCGCCTACGGCTATGACAACTCGCGGCGCGAGGCGCTACCCGACGCGGTGGTGTTTCCATCCGCGCAAGAGCAAGTCGTGGCGCTGGTCGGCGCCTGCGCCGCGCATCGCGTGCCGTTGACCGCGCGCGGACGCGGCACCAATACCACCGGTGCCACGGTTCCGTTCGCCGGAGGCGTGGTCGCCAGCTTCGAGCGCATGAACCGGATCGTGCGGATCGAACCCGGCGACCGGCTCGCGATCGTCGAGCCCGGCGTGCTCAATGCCGACCTGCAAACGGCGCTCGCCGGGCATGGCCTGTTCTGGCCGCCCGACCCGACCTCGGCACCTTATTGCACCATCGGTGGCAACCTCGCCTGCAACGCGGGCGGCCCGCACACCGTCAAATACGGCGCCAGCCGCGACAACATCCTCGGCCTGCGCGCGGTCGCGGGCAATGGCACCGCGTTCTGCTGCGGCACGCACACCACCAAGGGCGCGACCGGTTACGACCTGACCCGCATCATCGTGGGGTCCGAGGGCACGCTGGCTTTGATCACCGAGGCGACGCTGAAACTGACGCCCAAACCGAGCGCGGTGCGTACCCTGCGCGCCTGCTATGCCGACATGCAATCCGCTGCCGATGCGGTCGCCCGGATCATGGCGCAGCCGGTGACGCCACGCGCACTAGAATTCATGGACGACGCGGCCTTGAAGCTGGTGCGTGAACGCGGCGGCGACGCACCCGTCGAGGCGAACGCATTGCTGCTGATCGAAGTCGATGGCGAGCCCGACGCGCTGGACGCCGCGCAAACCGCGATCGAACAGGCCGCGCGCGGCGAGGGCCTGGTCGAACTCCGCGCGGCACGCGATGCCGAGGAAACCGCGACGCTGTGGGCTGCGCGCAAGGCCCTTTCGCCAGCGCTGCGCTCGATCTCCGAAGACAAGATCAACGAAGACGTGGTGGTGCCGGTCAGCCGCATGCCCGAGCTGATCGCGGCCCTGCGTTCGCTCGCGGATGAATACCGCATTCCCATCGTCAGCTTCGGCCATGCCGGCAACGGCAACCTGCACGTGAACCTGCTGCCGCGCAACCCCGTTGAACGCGCGCGCGCCGAACAGGCCCTGCCGCTGGTATTCAAGCGCGTGATCGAACTCGACGGCACGTTGTCTGGCGAGCACGGCATCGGCATTGCCAAGCGCGACTTCATGTCCGAGGCGCTGGACCCGGGCGCGCTGTCGATGATGCGCGCGCTGAAGGATTTGTTCGATCCCGGGCACATCCTCAATCCCGGCAAGCTGCTGCCCGACACCACGCATGGCTGAATCCTTCGGCGCCCTGATGTCACGCATCCATGCGTGCCGGGTGTGTGCGCGCCAGCTTGCCACACGGCTGCCGCCCAGTGCTGCAGGCCCATCCCGATGCGCGGCTGCTGATCGTGAGCCAGGCACCCGGCCGCAAGGTGCACGAGACCGGCATTCCGTTCAACGACAGGAGCGGCGACAAGCTGCGCGACTGGCTCGGCATCGACAAGGATGTCTTCCACGATCCTGCACCGCATCGCGATCTTGCCGGTGGGCTTTCGCTACCCGGGCAAGGGCCGCTCGGGCGACCTGCCTCCGCGTCCCGAATGCGCACCATTGTGGTATCCGCAGGTCCTGCCACGACTGCAAAACGTCGAGCTGACACTCGCCATCGGCAGCTACGCGATCCGCGCGATGCTGGGTTCCATGCGCAAGGCCAACCTGAGCGCAACCTGCATGGCATGGCGGGAATATCTGGATGCCGGGATGCTGCCCATGCCCCATCCCAGCCCACGCAACATCGCGTGGTTCCAGCGCCACCCCTGGTTCGAGGCCGAGGTGTTGGCCGCACTGCGCCAGCGCGTGCGCCGGTTGCTGCGGGATTGAAGCCCGCCAGGCTGCAAATGCGTCAGGACAGTGCAGTGATCAGCAGCGCAGCGACTTGCAGGACGACCAGCGCATAAATGCCTGCGATCACGTCATCCACCATCACGCCCATGCCGCCCCGTACCCGACGATCGGCCCAACTCACCGGCCAAGGTTTCCAGATGTCGAACAGGCGGAACAGGCAGGAAACCGACCACCATCCACCACCACGCTTGGGGCGCGGCCAGCAGCGTGATCCACATGCCGATCACCTCGTCCCACACTAGCGCGCCCTGATCGTGCATGCCTAGCCGACGGTCGCTGACCCCGCAGGCCCATACGCCCAACAGGAATCCCGCGGCCAGCACCGCGAGATACCAGCCCAAGGGCAACCCCCGCAGCAGCAACCACCACGGCAACAGTGCGACCAGCGAGCCGGCGGTGCCGGGCGCCTTCGGCGACAACCCCGCGCCCAACGCAGTGGCGATCCATCCGGCCGGATGCGACAGCAGCGTGCGGCGTTGTGCCGCGGTCAGTGGTGCGCTCATGTCGAAAAATGCTCCCATCCTGCCTGCTCAGGTGTCACATCCTGGCCGCGCGCGTCGTGGACGCGGACGCCCGATCCCAAGCCGATACGGCCGATATGTGTCATTCCCAATCCTGCGCGTGTCGATACTTCTTTCACTTCCGCAACACGTGAATCCGGGACCGTGAAACATAGCTCGTAATCGTCGCCACCCGAGAGGGCGAATCCACGGCACGTCTCGGCATCGAACGTGCCGGCAAGTTCCGACGATATCGGCAGCGCATCCGCATCCAGCTCGGCCCCAACACCGCTGGCCGCGCAGACATGGCCGAGATCGGCCAACAGCCCATCGGAAACATCGATGCACGTGCTGGCGAGACCACGCAACATCAGCCCGGCGGCAAGACGCGGCTGCGGACGCTGCATCCGCGCCAGCAGAACTTCCGGCACGTCACGACGATCGCGCAACAACTGCAACGCCCCTGCCGCATCGCCCTGCGTGCCGGTAACGAACACGGCGTCGCCCACGCGTGCGCCGCCACGCGTCAGCGCGGCTCCCGCCGGGACAAAACCCAATGCGGTGACTGTGACGGACAACGGTCCCTGCGTGGTATCACCGCCGACCAGAGCCACGCCGTGCTGGCACGCGAGTCGGGCGATTCCATCGGCGAAGCGCTCGACGAAATGCATGTCGGATTCCGGCAGTGTCAGCGCCAGCAAGGCCCAGGCGGGCTCGGCGCCCATCGCCGCAAGGTCGGAAAGATTCACCGCCAGCGCCTTCCAGCCGATGTCTTCGGGGATCGTCGCGGGCAAAAAATGCACGCCCGCGACCAGGGTGTCGGTGCAGGCCACGAGTCGTCGTCCTGATGGAACATCGAGCACGGCTGCGTCATCGCCGATGCCCAGCTCCACGTCACTGCGCTTCGACGCGCAGCGCTCCCGGATTCGCTCGATCAGGTCGAATTCCACGCCGACCTTCCGTCACCCGGCTTCGCGAACGAAAACCTGCAGGATTTCGCCGTCGAGGGTCGCTTCATGGGACAACCGGAATCCGGCTTTCCCGGCCAACCGGATCGATGGCGCATTGCCGGGCTCGATGATGCAGGCCGCGCAATGCGCACCGAAATGCGCGTCGCCCCAGGCCAGCACGGCGGTCAACGCCTCGCTGGCGTAACCCCTGCCGTGGACTTCGGGCGTCAGCACCCAGCCGACTTCCGGCATGCCATCCAGGGCGGGCACGATGTCGCGCTTGACGTCCATGTAACCGATATCGCCCAGCATGCGCCCGCTCGATTTTTCTTCGATGGCCCAGAATCCGTAACCGAGCAGATGCCACAGCCCCGCGTAGCGCAGCAGGCGCTGCCACGACTGCTGCGGCGTGGAAGGCTTGCCGCCGATGTACCGCACGACTTGCGGATCGGCCCAGATCGCGGCCAGCGCCGCGTAATCGTCGAGTCGATGCCCGCGCAGGCGCAGGCGCTCCGTTTCCAGCAGCGGCGCCAGCGGCAACGCCTCGCCGGCCGCGGCCATCAGCCCTGCTTCTCCACTTCCCGCAACGCACCGGCAAGCTTGTCCAGCACGCCGTTGACATAGGTGTGGCCCTGCTCGGAACCGAAGCGCTTGGTGACTTCCACGGCTTCGTTCAGCACCACGCGATAGGGCACGTCGGGACGATATTTCAGTTCGAACGCGGAAAGCCGCAACACGGCACGCTCGATCGGATCGACGCGTTCCATGTCGCGGTCGAGGAACGGCGCGAGCCCGGCATCCAGTTCCAGGCGATGCGACTCGACGCCTCGCAACAGGTCCTGGAAATACTCGAGATCGGCGATCTGCATGTCCTGCTCGTGGCGGAAATCCTCGATCACCTTGCGCATCGGATTGCCGCCGAGTTCCCAGGCATACAGCGCCTGCACCGCGCGCCGGCGGGCGCGGCTACGTGCGGCGGGATCGATGCCGTCGTGGCGGCGCGGGCCGGTCATGCCGAAGGCTCCTGCAGCAGCATTGCCATTTCGATCGCGGACAAGGCCACGTCCGCGCCCTTGTTGCCGCGTGCGCCACCCGCCCGCGCCCAGGCGTCGGCCTCATCATCGACCGCGAGCACGCCGTTCAACACCGGCACGCCGGAATCCAGCGCCACCCGCATCAAGCCACGCGCGCATTCGTCCGCGACGTGTTCGTAGTGACGGGTTTCCCCGCGTACCACGCAACCCAGCGCCACGATCACGGCATGACGGCCCTGTGCCGCAAGGCGTTTTGCCACCACCGGAATCTCCCACGCGCCGGGCACGCGCACGACGTCAAACGCCTCATCGGACACCCCGTGCGCGGCGAACGCGGCACGCGCGCCATCGACCAGCACGTCGACGATCTCGCCGTTCCAGCGGCTGGCGACGACGGCGTAGCGCGCGCCGGGAGGCGAACGCAATGAATCCGTGGGATGGGCGGCTTGATCAGACATGGCTGGAACGAGAAGGACTGGATGGGAAAGCGTAGCAGCGGCGCGTGCAACGCCCTATTTTCCTGCCGCCATGGCTGGCGCGTCCACGTACTCGACCACTTCGAGGTCGAACCCGGACAACCCGACCAGCTTGCGCGGCGTGCCCAGCACGCGCAGCCGGCGCACGCCGAGGTCGGCAAGGATCTGCGCGCCGAGGCCCAGCTCGCGCCATTCACTCTGCGCGGCAGCGTTTCGGGTCGCGTGCCGGGCAACCGCCGGCTCGCGGTTCAGCCGCGCGAGCAGCGCATCCGGATCCTCGGCGGAGGCAAGCACCACCACCACGCCGCGGTTTTCGGCGGCGATCCTGCGCAGAGCCGCCGTCATGGTCATGCCGAGGTCGTCGCGCTGCAGGTGCAGCACGTCGGACAGCGTGTTGCGGACATGCACGCGGGTCAGCACCGGCTTGCCGTCGTCGACTTCGCCGCGCACCAGCGCGAAGTGCAGGTCGCCGTGCAAACGATCGCGCCACGCGACCAGGCCGAAACGTCCGAATTCGGTGTCGACGTCGGCCTCGTGCACGCGCTCGATGGTCTTCTCGGTGGCGAGGCGATACCGGATCAGGTCCGCGACCGTGCCGATCTTGAGGCCGTGCTTCGCGGCGAAGGCTTCGAGATCGGGACGCCGCGCCATCGAACCGTCCTCGCGCAGGATTTCGACCAACACGCCGGCCGGTTCGCAACCAGCCAGCGATGCCAGATCGACCGCGGCTTCGGTGTGGCCGGCGCGCGCCAGCACGCCGCCGGCCTGCGCCTGCAACGGGAACACATGACCCGGCTGAACCAGGTCCGCCGGTTTGGCGTCGGCCGCCACGGCAACCTGGATGGTACGGGCACGATCCTGCGCCGAGATGCCGGTGGTGACGCCGGTCGCGGCCTCGATCGAGACCGTGAAATTGGTGTGGTACGCGGAGCCGTTGTCGCGCACCATCGGCTGCAGCCCCAGTCGCCGGCAACGCGCCTGGTCCAGCGCCAGGCAGATCAGGCCGCGGCCCTCGCGCGCCATGAAATTGACGTCTTCCGCGCGCACCTTGCCGGCGGCCATGATCAAGTCGCCCTCGTTCTCGCGGTCCTCGTCGTCCAGCATCACCACCATGCGACCGGCGGCGATTTCTTCGAGCAGTTCGGGAATGGCAGAAAAACTCATCGGAGAATGCTTTTGTTGAAAGTCGGACATGGATGTCCGGCTTTGATTTACGCGATCACGGATGATCGCAGGAATGAAGCCGTTCCACGTAACGCGCCAGCATGTCGATTTCCAGGTTCACGCGATCGCCGACACGACGATCGCCGAACGTGGTCGCGGCCACCGTGTGCGGAATCAGGTTGACCTCGAAGGACTCGTCCGTGACCGCATTGACCGTCAGGCTGACGCCGTCCACGCACACCGAACCTTTCGCCGCGATATAGCGCATCAATCCGCGCGGCGGCGCGATGCGCCAGCGCTGCGAACGCGCGTCGGGATCGATCGCGGCGATGGTGCCGACGCCGTCGACGTGGCCGGAGACCAGGTGGCCGCCCAACCGATCCGACAGCCGCAGCGGCTTTTCCAGATTCACCTTGTCGCCTTCGCGCAAATCCCCGAGCGTGGTCAGCGACAGGGTTTCGTTGGAAACATCGAAGGCCAGCGCGTGGCCATCCATCGCCACCACGGTCAGGCAACAGCCGGACACCGCGATGCTGTCGCCGAGGGCAACATCTTCGCGATCGAGTGCCGGCATGGCGATGGTGAAGCGCAGATCGCCACCGCGCGGCTCCGCGCGCAGCACGGTGCCGGTCGCCTCGATGATGCCGGTGAACATCAGCGCGTCCCAGGAACGGCGGCGGCGAAACACGAATGGACAAGCATGAACGTTCTCCGCGTGACGAATGGCGAGAACGCCCCAAGGCATGAGGCCGTCGCGCCGCCGAAGCCACGCAAGCGACCGTCTTCTTTCATCCGGACTGTCACCGTCGGCTCCGGCATTCGACCGGATCTGCTGACCTCGCGGCTGTCGCCGGGAGCGCTCGCGGGCTCGTGTCCATCGGACACCTACCGCCGGTGGGGAATCGCACCCCGCCCTGAAGACGTCTTGCCGGTAATAACCGGTTTGGGGATTATAGCGCCGCGGGACGCAGCAACAGGCGCTGGTCGACGCCCAGCATGCGCCGGTCGACCACGCGCCAATCGCGCCGTTCCGTCATCGAAGCCAGCAGCGGCAGGTGCAGCAGCGGCCGCGCGTCGTCGCCCAGCAGGGTCGGCGCGATGTACAGCAACAGCTCGTCCACCAGTCCGGCCTTGAGCAAAGCCCCGCACAGGCGCGGACCGGCCTCGACCTGCAATTCGTTGACTTGCCGTTTCGTAAGTAACCGCATGATCGAGAGCAGATCGAGCCGACCGTCGGCGTCGGGATCGACCGCAGCAAGCTCGACCCGCGCGTAGCGGTCATCGGATGCTTCCACGGCGGGCGCGTGCAGCACCAGCGTCGGAGCGCCGCCGTCCAGCAGGTTCGCATCCGCTTGCGATGCGTCCAGATGCGGATCGAGAACCACCCGCAGTGGCGGCACAAACCCGACCCCATCCGGCAAGCGCACCGTCAAGCGCGGATCGTCGGCCCGCGCGGTACCGGAAGCGGTCAGGATCGCCGAACTGCGCGCACGCCAGCGCTGCACGTCCGCGCGCGCGGCTTCGCCGGTGATCCATTTCGACTCACCATTCGCGAGTGCCGTCCGGCCGTCGAGGCTCATCGCCAGCTTTACCCGCAGCCACGGCCGGCCACGTTCGAAGCGCGCGAAGAACCCGCGATTCAGCTCGCGCGCGGTGTCGCGCATCAGGCCGGTTTCGACCTCGATGCCGGCGTCGCGCAGGCGTTGCAGTCCACCGCCCGCGACCTCCGGATTCGGGTCTTCGGCCGCCACGACGACCCGCGCAACACCGGATTCAAGCAACGCATCGACACATGGCGGCGTGCGGCCGAAATGCGAACAGGGTTCCAGCGTCACGTAGGCCGTGGCGCCGCGCGCGCGTCCTCCGGCCGCGCGCAACGCGAACACTTCCGCGTGCGCTTCGCCAGCGCGCTGGTGCCAACCCTCGCCGACCACTTCGTCGTCGCGCGCGATCACGCAGCCGACGCGCGGATTCGGCTGGGTCGTGAACAAGCCACGTTCCGCCAGCCGCAGCGCACGCGCCATCATGGCGTGATCGGCTGCGGAGAAACCGGCCATCAGCGCTTCTTGTTGCCGTCGGTGGTCTTGCCGAAAGGCACCACGGCGCCACTTATCAACGGCAACTGGCTGTCACTGTGTGGCAGTTCGTGCTCGAGCCGGTCGAGCTCCTCGCGGAAGTCGGCCACGTCCTCGAACGAACGGTACACCGACGCGTAGCGCACGTAGCCGACATGATCGAGCTTGCGCAATTCCGCCATCACCAGTTCGCCGATCCGCCGCGACGGCAATTCGCGTTCGGTCGAGACTCGCAACTGGCGCACCACCGCGCGCACCGCCGCCTCGATGCGCTCCTCGGTCACCGGCCGCTTGTGCAGCGCGCGGTCGAAACCGGTGCGCAGCTTGCGTGCATCGAATGCCTCGCGCCGGCCGTCGTCCTTGATGATCGCCGGCAGCTTCAGTTCCACCGTCTCGACCGTGGAAAAGCGTTCGCCGCACGACGGGCACTCGCGGCGCCGGCGGATGGTCGAGCCTTCCTCCGAAACGCGCGAGTCGATCACGCGGGTATCGATGTTCTGGCAGAACGGGCAGTGCATGTTTTGCAATCATGCCGAAGCTGAGCCAATACTGCACTCTTTCAGTGCCATGGAGCGCAATTGCGATCTTCATCGCTGAATGAAATGTCGATGCTTTTATACAGCCACGACTCTCGCATCCCGTCAGGGTCCGAAAAATCTGTCACTCCACAAGAGTATCGACGCACTTTATTATCGGCACTCGATGCTACAGTACTGATACAAAACCTTGCTTGGCTCGTTCAATGCGAAGCTCGGGTCAAGCAAATCTTACTCCAATCAGTAATGCGATATGGGTCTGGCTGCCCCACGCCGTACATTTTGATGAACGCCTTGTATTTCGGCCCTGCGCTCATGGCCTTGCCGATCGAGCATTGATAAGCACCGGTCGTATCGGAAAAGACTGGAGCCGCCACCTGCGGTTGGGAACAGGATACGGCGGTGCCGGAGGCAAAGGCGGTGAGTCAGGACTACGATCGCAACGTTATGATCATCGCAGCGTCGCAAACTGTCCAGCGTGTGCAACGTTCGCGAACATGCATTGTCTGCCACCGGAACCAAGCACCTGATACACATTTCATGCTACGTCACCCATAAACCGGAAACTTCGCGCACTGCGCATTGACCAGCGCGCGCACGTTTTCGATCACCTTGTCGTCGTTCGGCGCATCCAGCACGTCGGCGACCCAGCCGGCGAGTTCGATGCAGTCGATTTCCTGGTAACCGCGCGTGGTCACGGCCGGCGTGCCGATGCGCAGGCCGGAGGTCACGAACGGCTTCTGCGGATCGTTCGGCACCGCGTTCTTGTTGACGGTGATGTGGGCCTTGCCGAGCGCGGCTTCCGCGTCCTTGCCCGTGAGCGGCTTGCCGATCAGGTCGACCAGCAGGAGATGGTTCTCGGTACCGCCCGAGACGATCTTGTAGCCACGCTCGGTCAGCGTCTTCGCCATCGCCTGGGCGTTCTTCACCACTTGCTGCTGGTAGAGCTTGAACTCCGGCTCCAGCGCTTCCTTGAAGGCCACGGCCTTGGCCGCGATCACGTGCATCAACGGACCACCCTGGATGCCGGGAAACACGACCGACTGCAGTTTCTTGACGATGTCCTCGGCGTGTTCGCCCATCGCCGCATTTTTCGCGACGATCAGCCCACCACGCGGCCCGCGCAATGTCTTGTGCGTCGTCGACGTCACCACGTGCGCGTGCGGCAGCGGCGACGGATACACGCCGGCGGCGACCAGCCCGGCGATGTGCGCCATGTCCACGAACAGGTACGCACCGACCTTGTCGGCAATCGCGCGAAAACGCGCCCAGTCCATGATCTGCGAATAGGCACTGAATCCAGCCACGACCATCTTCGGCTTGTGTTCGACGGCGAGGCGCTCGACTTCGTCCATGTCGACGATGCCGTTGTCGTCCACGCCGTACTGCACCGCGTTGAAGATCTTGCCCGAAAGGTTCGGCTTGGCGCCGTGGGTCAGGTGCCCGCCGTGCGCGAGGCTCATGCCAAGGATGGTGTCGCCGGGATTCAGCAACGCGAAGTACACCGCCTGGTTGGCCTGCGAACCCGAGTGCGGTTGCACGTTGGCGTAATCGCAATCGAACAGCTTCTTCAGGCGCTCGATCGCCAGCTTTTCTGCCACGTCCACATAGTCGCAGCCGCCGTAATAACGCTTGCCGGGATAGCCTTCGGCGTACTTGTTGGTCAGCACGCTGCCCTGCGCTTCCATCACGCGCGGGCTGGCGTAGTTTTCCGAGGCGATCAGTTCGACATGGTCTTCCTGCCGCTGGCGTTCCTCCATGATCGCGCTGGCGAGGGCGTCGTCGTAACCGGCAATCCGCATTTCGTGGCTGTACATCGCGATCCTCTGGCAGGCGTGTGGCAACCCGAGGATTCTAGCCGCTTTGCCGGTCCGCCGCGCCCGGCAGCTCCCGCCGGTAGAGCATGGAAACCAGCACGTAGCTGATGATCATCAGCAGCAGCCACGAACCGATCTTTTCCGGCGGCACCATGTGCCAGGTCCGGTGCTGCGCGGGGTAATACCAGGCACGGGTGAAGGTGCCGAGGTTCTCGGCGAACCAGATGAAAGTCGCGACCAGCACGAATCCCAGCAGCAGCGGCATGCGCCGGTAGCGGCGGCGCACCCGGTAATGGACCCAGCAAGGACCGAATACCCACGCCACGGCGGCGAACAACACCCAGCGGAAGTCGTAGCCGTAGTGGTCGGCGAAGAAGTTCAGGTAGATCGCTGCCGCCAGCCAGGCCGTATCGCGCCAGCGCGGATGCCGCGTGAACCGGAACCCGAACAGCCGCCAGGCGCGCGCGATGTAACTGCCGACCGAGGCATACATGAAGCCGGTGAACAGCGGCACGCCGCCGATGTGGAGGATGGAATGCCCCGGATACACCCATGAACCGGTCGCGGTCTTGAACAGCTCCATCAGGGTGCCGGTGACATGGAACAGCACGATCACCAGTGCCTCGCGCCGGGTTTCCAGGCCCGTGGCCAACAACGTGACCTGGATCGCCACGGCCATCAGGGTGACGAAGTCGTAGCGCCCCAGCGGGGCGCCGGCCGGCCAGAACATCCAGGTCGTGGTCAGCAGCGCCAGCATCAGCGCGCCGAACAGGCACGCCCAGGCCTGCTTGGCGCCGAACCAGACCAGCTCGTGCGCGAACACCGCCAGCCGGCCGCGGCACGCCACATGAGCGGCGATGCGACGGTCGACACCGTGCCAGCCCAGCCGGACCGCGCGCAAGGCGGCGATCATGGCTTGCCCTCCCTTGTTTCACTCCAAGGCATGCGAGTTCCCCGGCGGTGCAAGGACATGGTAGCGAAACGCTGGCGCGGGACAGCGTGTGACGTGATAATGCTGGATCACGCAGCAACATCCATGTCTTTTTCCGCGCCGTCCAACGGCGCGGGTCTCTTTTTGGCATTGCCCGAAAAGAGACGGAAAAGGCTAGGCACCGGGGCGGTGGTCTCGACAACGTCGTGTTGTCTCGACTTCCCTGCGCGTCTCGCGCCAAGCGGGCCGGCGCGAATTCGCACGTCCCTGTGCTCGAACATGCGCGCCTTGCTCCCGCTCGGCGCTGCGATGCTCGGCACCGCCCACGGCGCCATTTGACGCTGCGATGCCGGCCATCCATGGCCTGCGTGACGAGCAACCAACCTGCCCCAGACATCAGCTGGGCGACATGAGGCAAACATGCAATACATCTACACCATGATCAACGTGTCCAAGATCGTCCCGCCCAAGCGCGAGATCATCAAGGACATTTCTCTGTCGTTCTTCCCCGGCGCCAAGATCGGCCTGCTTGGGCCTGAACGGCGCGGGCAAGTCCACGGTGCTGCGCATCATGGCCGGTGTCGATACCGACATCCAGGGCGAAGCGCGGCCCGCGCCCGGCATCAACATTGGCTACCTTGCTCAGGAGCCGCAGCTGGACCCGGACAAGACCGTGCGCGAATCGGTCGAGGAAGGCCTCTCGGAAATCCTCGACGCGCAGAAACGCCTCGACGAAATCTACGCGGCCTACGCCGAGGAAGGCGCGGATTTCGACGCCCTCGCCGCCGAGCAGCAGAAACTCGAGAACATCCTCGCCGCGGGCGACGCGCACACCCTGGAGCGGCAACTCGAGGTCGCCGCCGATGCGCTGCGACTGCCGCCGTGGGACGCGAAAGTTGCGACGCTTTCGGGCGGCGAGAAGCGCCGCGTCGCGCTGTGCCGCCTGCTGCTGTCCAAGCCCGACATGTTGCTGCTGGACGAACCCACCAACCACCTCGATGCGGAATCGGTCGACTGGCTCGAGCAATTCCTGCACGACTATCCGGGCACCGTGGTCGCGGTCACCCACGACCGCTACTTCCTCGACAACGCCGCCGAATGGATCCTCGAACTCGACCGCGGCCGCGGCATTCCGTGGAAGGGCAATTACTCGTCGTGGCTGGAGCAGAAGGACGACCGCCTGAAACAGGAAGCCTCGACCGAAAAGGCCCGCCAGAAGGCCATCCAGAAGGAGCTGGAATGGGTGCGCTCGGCCGCCAAGGGCCGCCAGTCCAAGGGCAAGGCACGCCTCACCCGCTTCGAGGAGTTGAACGCGGTCGATTACCAGCGCCGCAACGAGACCAACGAGATCTTCATCCCGCCCGGCGAGCGGCTCGGCAACGAGGTGATCGAGTTCAAGCACGTCTCCAAGTCGTTCGGCGACCGCTGCCTGATCGATGACCTGTCGTTCAAGATTCCGCCCGGCGCCATCGTCGGCGTGATCGGCCCCAACGGCGCCGGCAAGTCGACCTTCATGAAGATGGTCATGGGCAAGGAACAGCCAGACGCGGGCGAGGTCTCACTGGGCCAGACCGTGAAGCTGGCCTACGTCGACCAGTCGCGCGGCATGCTCAACGACAAGCACAACGTGTGGCAGGAAGTGTCGGGTGGTCTGGACATCCTGAAGATCGGCAACTTCGAGATCCAGTCGCGCGCCTACATCGGCCGCTTCAACTTCAAGGGCTCCGACCAGCAGAAGATCGTCGGCCAGCTTTCGGGCGGCGAACGCGGCCGGCTGCACCTGGCCAAGACCCTGCTCGAGGGCGGCAACGTGCTGCTGCTGGACGAACCTTCCAACGACCTCGACGTGGAAACCCTGCGCGCGCTGGAAGAGGCGCTGCTGGAATTCCCCGGCTGCGCGATCGTGATTTCGCACGACCGCTGGTTCCTCGACCGCATCGCCACCCACATCCTCGCCTTCGAGGGCGACTCGCACGTGGAATTCTTCCCCGGCAACTACAACGAGTACGAGGCCGACAAGAAGCGCCGTCTCGGCGAGGAAGCCGCAGCACCGCATCGGGTGAAGTACAAGAAACTCGCGTGATGGATTCCGCTCGAAATGCGAGCGGGTTACTTTCCTTTCGGGGAAAGTAACCAAAGCCATTGCACCAGCGCGACGGATTCGGCGACGTCGTGTCGCCGAAACTTCCCTGCGATGCTCGCCGATTACGTGCCAGCGCGAACTCGCACGTCCATGTGCTCAAACATGCGCGCTTTTCCCACGCAATCGGCTGCGCTTCTCGGCGTCGCGCAACGGTGCGATTTTCGCTTCGATGACGGCCATCCATGACCTGCGCCTTGATTGTCATGGCATAGTCCACACGAATCCATGGCGAAGCAGAACGTCATGCACGACACATTCGATATTTCTCGCCGCCGCCTGCTGCAGGCCGCCGGTCTCTCGCTGGCGGCGCTGGCCACCGGCAACGCGCGTAGACTGGCGGCTGCCGTGACCCAAACCCACCCCGCGAAGCACTCGAAGCTGATCCTGCTCGGCACCGCCGGCGGACCGACACCCAAGGTCGATCGTTCCGCGCCGGCCAACGCGATCGTGGTCGGCGACGACATCTACGTGATCGACTGCGGCAACGGCGTGGCGCGACAGATGGTCAAGGCCGGCCTCGACCTCGGCCGCATCCGCGACGTGTTCATCACCCACCATCACTCCGACCACGATGCCGATTACGGCAACCTGTTGCTGCTGGCCTGGGAAACCGACCTGAAGACGCCGGTCGACACCTACGGGCCGCCGCCGCTGAAACGGATGACCGAATTGTTCCTGGAAATGGATGCCTACGACATCGGCATCCGCGAGAAGGACGAAGGCCGTCCGCCGCTGTCGCCACTGATCGTCCCGCACGAAATCACCCATGGCGGCCCGGTGATGCACGACGAAAACGTCAAGGTCACCGCCGCGCTGGTGCAACACCCGCCGGTCAAGCCCGCGTTCGCGTATCGTTTCGATTGTCCGGATCGCTCGATCGTGTTCTCGGGCGACACGCGCCCTTCGCAAAACCTGATCGAACTGGCGCGCGGCGCCGACATCCTGGTGCACGAAGTCATCGACCTGCAGGCCATCGACCAGGTCGTCAAGGACGAGGCCATGGCCACGCGTCTCCGGCAGCACCTCGAAGCCGCGCACACGCCGATGTCCGAGGTCGGCCAGATCGCGACGGCGGCAGGCGTCAAGACGCTGGTGCTCAACCACTTCGTGCCGGGCACGCCGCCGATTCCGGACCAGGTCTGGTACGACGCGGTGAAGCCGCACTTCAAGGGCCGCCTGATCATCGGACACGACCTGATGGTCTTGTAAATGCCTGAGATCCGCACTCAGGATTCCAGCAACTCCATCGCCATCACGATCGCATCCTCGCGGCCGCGCCGCGCAGGGTAATAGCCGGGCCTGCGGCCGATCTCGTTGAAGCCGGCGCGCTCGTACATCGCGTGCGCCAGTGCGTTGGAGGGACGCACCTCCAGGAATACGCGTTGCGCGTGATGCCAGCGCGCGAGATCGAGCATGCGCCTGAGCAGATGGGCCCCGTGACCGCGCCCCTGGTGCAACGGCGACACACATACGTTCAGGATGTGCGCTTCACCCGCGCCGATTGAAAGGATGCCGTAGCCGATGATCGTGCCGGCCTCTTCCAGCACCCAGCAACGGTGACCATTGTCGAGGCAACCGCGGAAGATGCCGCGCGACCACGGAAACTCGTAGGCAGCAGCCTCGATGTTGGCGACCGCCGACACATCCTGGTGCGTCATTGGACGCAATGCGGCTTCCAGCGGCGCGACCGCGACCATGTCAGGACCTGCTGGCGCGACCCAGCGCCTGCATCGTCTCCCACAATCGGCGCTTGAGCTCGCGATCGCCGTGCAAGACGCCGAGCGGATCGGCACGCAACACACGCATCGCGGGCACAGCATCCGGCAACACCGCTGCGCCGAACACCATCACCGCCGCGCTCGGGTCTTCGGCGACGTCGCACACCCGCACGCATTGCAACCCGGCCTTCCCCACGGCTTCGGTCAAAGCCTCGTACATCTTCCTGAGTGCCAGGTTTTCGAGTTCCGCTGGATCCGGTTGCAGCGCCAGCCGCCGGATGACAGGCACAGCAGGCGCGACAACAGGCGTGCCGGTCGTATCGGTCCGAGCCGTGCGTGACAGCGATAACGTGGTCGCGGGAGCTGTCCGCAACCGCAGGGGCTCAACGCCCAGCGTGCGCAGGCGACGACTGCGCAGTTCCTGCGCGGCGGCATTCATGGGTTCGCTTCCGGGGGTTGCGCATGCCGTCGCGCCACCCGCAACCGTCTCCGCGATGCCCGGCTGCGCAAGCCCCACAGCGTGATCACCATGCCCGACAGCGCATAGGCGGTGGCGAGCACCAACAGCACCAGCGGGGTGTTCAGTGCCAGCGCCGCGAGTATCAGGACTGCCAGGATGATCCACACGAATGGCACCCGGTCACCGATCGGCAAGGTCTTGAAGCTGAAGTAGCGAAACCGGCTGACCATCAGCAGACCCGCGATGACCGCGAGGATGGGCGTAAAGAAGCAAAGCGATTGCCCGTCGACGGCAAACCCTTGCGCGCGAAAATTTTCAATCGTCCACACGAACGACATGCAAAGTCCCGCCGCCGCCGGACTGGCCAGGCCCTGGAAATAGCGCTTGTCGGCGACACCGACCTGGGTGTTGAAACGCGCCAGCCGCAACGCCGCGCAAGCTGCATACAGGAATGCCGCGCACCAGCCGACCTTGCTCCATACCGGGCCGTAGTCGCGCAGGTATTCCAGCGACCACGTGTACAGCACCAGCGAGGGCGCCAACCCGAAACTGATCAGGTCGGACAACGAGTCGTACTGCACCCCGAATTCGCTCTGGGTGCCGGTGAGACGCGCGATGCGTCCGTCCATGCCGTCAAGCAGCGCAGCGATGAATACGGCAATCGCGGCGTGCGAGAAAAATCCCAGGATGCCGGCCACGATCGCGTAGAAACCCGCGAACATCGCGCCGGTCGTGAACAGGTTGGGCAGCAGGTAGATGCCGCGCCGCGCGACTTTGCGGGAAACCGGGTCGGTCATGCCAGAATCTGTCAAGGCCATCGCCCCTTCGAGCCTGCAACCAGTTTAGCCCATGCCCAGCGGGGCCGTCGCGCACCGGCGGCAGCGTGACGCCCTTCCGGATGCCCAGTAACGAGTGTGGCATACTCGCGCCATTGCCCAAGCGTTTCGGGGACCTTCCATGCAACTGCGCATCCTGATTGCCGTGTCGGTCGTCGGTCTTTCACTCGCCTGCTTGGCCGGCGTTGCCGGCGCGCAACAGATCTACAAGTGGAAGGATGCCAACGGCGTCACCCACTTCTCGCAGACGCCACCCGCCGCGGGCACGCACTACAGCAAGATGAGCCTGACCAGCGCACCTGAAGTCTCGTCCAATCCACCGACTGCCGCCGGCGCGGACAACAATCAGGCCGACAACAACCCGGCGCCCCAGCCCGCGGCTTCAGGCAACACCCAGCCCGACACGCCATCCAATCGCGTCCAGCTCTGCAAGCAGTTGAGTTCCAACATTGCCGTGCTCAGCAGCAAGCAACCCGTGGTCACCGCTGGCAGCAATGGCAAGCAGCAAGTCATGAGCGACAGCGCACGCGAGCAGCAGCTCGCCACGGCGCGCGCGCAACAGGCACGGTACTGCTCTTCGGACGGCACTTGAACTGCAGCGGGCATCGGCGGCACCGCATATTTCCGGCAACCATCGACAGCAACGCGCGCGTTGCTGGACCCGCGCGGGTGCCATCATGACGTTTGTCATGCGAATCGGGTTCGTGAGAGCGCGCAAGCATTCCGTATAATCGCCGGCTCGTGTTGCATGAGCCGTGGCAATGACCGCAGCGATCTCGATCGACGACGCCAGCAAGTATTTCGGTACGCACGCTGCCGTGGACAGACTGTCGCTCGAAGTGCCCACCGGCAGTATCTACGGATTTCTGGGCCGCAACGGTGCCGGCAAAACGACCACGCTGCGCATGATCACCGGCATCCTCGATCCGGACTCGGGCAGCGTCAGCGTACTCGGTGGATGCGCACCCAAGACCGTACGGACGCGCACCGGTTACCTGCCCGAGGAAAACGGCCTCTACAAGGACATGCGGGTGTTGGACATGGTTGCCTACTTCGGCCAGTTGCGCGGTCTCGACCGCCGGGAGGCGCAGGCCCGCGCGCGTACGCGCCTCGCGGCGGCCGGCCTGGGCGAACGGATGGAGTCAAAGTGCAATACCTTGTCCAAGGGCATGGCACAGAAAGCCCAGGTGATCGCCACGCTGCTGCATGACCCGGAACTCGTGGTACTGGACGAACCGTTCTCGGGCCTCGATCCGGTCAACTCCGAAATGGTGCTGGACATCATCAGGCAGTTCAAGCGCCAAGGCCGTACCGTGATTTTTTCCACGCACGTGGTGGAGCACGCCGAACAGATCTGCGATGCAGCCATCATCATCGACCGTGGGCGGCGCAAACTCGCGGGGCCGCTCGCGGAAATCAGGGCGCAATCCGAACGCAGCGTGATCGTGGACTACGAAGGCGATGCCGGCGAGCTCGGAACGCTGCCCGGCGTGATCGGGGTGGACGATGCCGGGCAGCATGCGGAATTGCGCCTGGCGCCGGGTGCGGATACCCAGGTGCTTCTGCGGACACTGGTCGAACGCGTCCAGATCCGCCGGTTCGACACCCGCGAAGCTTCGCTCAAGCAGGTTTTCCTTGATGCAGTGGGGGCCGAACGTGACGCCGCTTAAAGTCTGGATGGTGGCACGGCGCGACTACGTTGCCTACGTGATGCGGCGACGCTTCTGGATCAGCCTGCTGCTGTCGCCGGCAATCCTGCTTGCCATCATGCTGGTGCCCCCGCTGATCCAGCGTTACAGCGGCGCGCACGAGTACGCGGTGGTGGACCATTCCGGCTGGTTGTTGTCGGCGGTCGAACAGCGCATCGCCGGAGAGGATTACGCCAAATTGCTGGATTTGGCGGCGCATGCCTCACCTCAAACGTTGCAAAACCTGCCACCGATACTCGCTGCGATCGCCCCACACGCAGCCAGGCTCGACCGGCGAGACCGTGACGCACTTGCCCAGGCACTCGTCGCCGGCAACCCGGTGCCTGACAATCCGGATGCCGCCGCGATCTGGCAACACCGCACGGAGTTGGCCCACTGGTATGCCACAGCCACACCCGAGCAAGCGGCTGGCGTGGATCGCGGCCTCGCGATCGCGCGCTACCACCGCGTCCATCTGGCGCCGGACTCACTGCATGCAGCAGTCGCGCAAGGCAAGCTGTACGCGTACTTTGTCTTGCCTGCCGATCCGCTCGCGGCCAACGCGGCGTTCACCTATGCCTCGCACAATCTGACCGATACCGGTCTGCGCGACTGGTTCGGCGCGCAGGTCTCGGCGGTAGTGCAGGCGCGACGCGCCTCACAGGCCGGATTGTCGCCCGCGCAGGCCCGGCTGATCGGCCAGACGGTGGACTTCGGCAACCAACTGGTCACCCAGCAAGGACAGACGACCGCGACACCGGCGGAAGAAGCCGCACAATGGTTGCCAGTCGGCTACGTGTATCTGCTTTTCATTTCCATCATGCAGATCGCGCAGTTGCTGATGATGGCCACCATCGAAGAGAAATCCAACCGCATCGCGGAAATGCTGCTTGCGGCACTGGAGCCGTCCGACATCATGGCCGGGAAAACCCTGGGCGTGGCCTGCGTGGGCGTGACCATGGTCGGCGGATGGCTGTTCCTGATCCTGGGTCTGCTCTCGATTTTCGGCAATGCATTTCACATGGGCGGCATCGTCTCGGCGATACTCGCCGGCATCAGCGCATGGAATATCTTCTGGTTCATGGTGTATTTCGTGCTGGGTTTCCTGCTCTACGCGGCGGTGACCGGCGCCATCGGCGCCGCAGTCAACAACATCCGCGAGGCGCAGCCCTTCATGACACCCGTGACGCTGATGATGGTCGTGCCGTTGATCCTGATGGTGCCGGTCGCGAAAGATCCGACTGCCACCTGGGCGCGGGTACTTTCCTATTTTCCACCGTTGACACCGTTCCTGATGATGTCCCGCTCCGGGGCACCGCCGCCGACGGTCGATTATGTTGCGACCACGGCGCTGCTGCTGGCGACCGTCATCGCGGCATTGTGGGGCTCGGGACGCATCTTCCGACGCGGGCTGCTCAACACGGGCGCACCACCCAAATTCAGGGAAATGCTTTCCTGGACGCGCCCATCGAAGGCTTCCGCCGCAACTGGCCGGAATCTCGACACGGCGGAATGAGTCCGCCGGATCGAGCGCGCATCGGCGCAATCGACGGGCTGATAAGCGGTCGCTCCGGCACGCCGATGACTGGCAACCGGAACCCATAGCCGGGATGCAGTGACAGCGCGCGACTGCGGCAAGCCCACCCCGACGCATGCCTGCGTCACCGCTACAATCCGCCGTTTCCGATGGCAATGGGGCACCGATGCGCCTTTCGAAATTCCACCTCGCCACCACCCGCGAGGCGCCCGCCGATGCGGAAATCGCCAGTCACAAGCTGATGCTGCGCGCGGGCATGATCCGCAAGCTGGCATCGGGCATCTATACCTGGTCACCGCTGGGCCTGCGCGTGTTGCGCAAGGTCGAGGCCGCAGTGCGCGAGGAAATGAACCGCGCCGGTGCGATCGAACTTTCCATGCCCACGATCCAGCCGAAAGAATTGTGGGAAGAAACGGGGCGCTGGCAGAAGTTCGGCGGCCAGCTCCTGAAGATCAAGGACCGCAAGGAAGCCGAATATTGCTATGGCCCGACCGCCGAGGAAGTGGTCACGGATTTCGCGCGCAACGAACTGCGCAGCTACAAGCAACTGCCATTGAACCTCTACCAGATCCAGACCAAGTTCCGCGATGAAATCCGACCGCGTTTCGGGGTGATGCGCGCGCGCGAATTCCTGATGAAGGATGCGTATTCGTTCCACCTGACTTCCGAGGACCTGGAACGCGAATACCACAACATGCACGATGCCTACGCGCGCATTTTCACGCGGCTTGGGCTCGAGTTCCGTGCGGTGCAGGCCGACACCGGCGCGATCGGCGGCAGCGCCTCGCAGGAATTCCACGTGCTGGCCGACTCCGGCGAGGATGCACTGGCGTTCTCGGACGGCTCCAACTACGCGGCCAACGTCGAGCGCGCCGAGGCGCTGGCGCCCAAGCTGCCGCGACCTGCGCCATCGCAGGCGCTGGCGCGTATCGATACGCCAACTCAGAGAACCATCGAAGAAGTGAGTGCATTCCTCGACGTCCCGCCGACGCAATGCATCAAGACCCTGATCGTGCGCGGCAACGAGGGCCTGGTCGCGCTGTGCCTGCGCGGCGACCACGAGGTTAACGAGATCAAGGCCGCGAAGTTGCCCGAGCTGCCGGGCGAATCGGTGCTCGCCGACGAAGCCGAGATCGTCAAGCGCATCGGCTGCGTGCCGGGTTTCCTCGGGCCAGTCGGACTGCCCGACGATATCCCGGTGATCGTGGATGCCAGCGCCGCGGTCGTCGCGGATTTCGTCTGCGGCGGCAATGCCGCGGGCACCCATTACACCGGCGCCAACTGGGAACGCGACGCGCGCATCACCCGTGTCGCGGACCTGCGCAAGGTGGTTGCCGGCGACCCTTCGCCCGACGGCCTGGGCACGCTCGGCATCGCGCGCGGCATCGAGGTCGGCCACGTGTTCCAGCTCGGCACAAAATACTCCGAAGCCATGGGCGCCACGGTGCTCGACGACGCCGGGCAAAACCGCCTGCTGCACATGGGTTGCTATGGCGTAGGCATCTCCAGGATCGTGGCGGCCGCGATCGAACAGAATCACGACGATGCCGGCATCGTCTGGCCCGAACCGATGGCGCCCTGGCGTGTCGTGGTCTGCCTGATCAATCCGAAGAACAATCGGGCAGTCAATGAAACTGCCGAATCACTCCATGCGGAACTGAATTCGCGCGGCATCGAAACCTGCCTCGACGACCGTGGCATGCGGCCGGGCGCGATGTTCGCCGACCTCGAATTGATCGGCATTCCGCACCGCGTGGTGGTCAGCGAACGCGGACTCGCGGCAGGCACCTTTGAATATCGGGGGCGGCGTGAAAGCGAAAGCCGGAACCTGGATCGGGATGCACTAATGGCGCTTTTGTCGCCTGCTGATTAATTCCCGTATCCGCGCGTTTTTTTGCAACTAGCACCATTTTCAGTGAAAATGGGATTTGTCGACGGTATCGAATGCCGCTCGACCCGGGTTTTCATTCCCTCTTTCTCCACGGAGTCAACATGGCCATTGACGTCAGTACACTCAACAAGAAACAGCTCAGGGATTTGATTCGCAAGGCAAATGGACGCATGAAAAACATCGACAAGGAGAAAATCGCCAAGGTCAAGGCCAAGATCGACGCCTTGCTCAAGGCCGAAGGTGTCACCTTCGCTGAAGTTTATGGCCGCAGGCGTGGGGGCAAGACCGGCAAGGTCGCGCCGAAATACCGCAATCCCAACGGCACCGAAACCTGGTCGGGCCGCGGCAAGCGTCCGCGCTGGTATCTGGCGGCGCTGAAGTCCGGCAAGAAAGAAAAAGACCTGCTGATCAAATAGCAGCCGATCTTTGTAATAAGCCGGAAGCGGGACTTGTGAAAGACAGGGCCACGGATGGCCATTCCGATTTTCACGGCTCGTGGCAGTCGCGTAATTTCAGCCGGCCGGGCGGCGCAACGCCCGGAATTGATCGCACGATCAAAGACTGCGCCGCGGCGCCACCAGTAGATCCCCAAACAGCAGCCCCGCGACCAGCGAAATAAGCATGGTCACCAGCAGCACTGCGATGTGCGTGCCGCTCACGATTTGGTTGTTGAGCAACGCCGACACACTCCGGAATCCCACGCTGCCCGGCACCAGCAACAGTACGCCGGGTTCACGCACCAGGGCACCAGGACGATGCATGACGCGCGCGTACAGATTGCTGCCGGCACTCAGCACCAGACCGCCCGCGAACACACCGAAAGGCGCACCCAGTGCGTTGCCGCTCCAGTAAGTCACCAGATAACCGACGAAAACCGACGCCAGCACCAGCGGGTAATCGCGCAATGCGGCCTGGAACAGCATCGCGAATGCCAGTGCCGCCACCACCAGTGCCGGCCACTGCGTCCACAGCGGCAGCGGCGGCAGGGAGTGATCGGGCGGCACGATGTGCACGACGGCGCAAATCTGCGCTGCTGCGATGGTGCCGAACGTCAGCTTGAGGATGGTCGCCGCCGCGCCCGCGAAGCGCGCGACACCGGACGCCAGGTGCTGGCTGGTCAGTTCGCGCACCGCGTTGGTCAGGGACATGCCCGGCACCAGCACGATCAGCGCCGACAGCACCACCAGCTTGAGGGCCAGCGGCACCAGCCAGGCGCTGACCATGGTCGCAATGAAGGTCGCGACCAGCGCCGCGATGGCATCGTTGGCAGCAGCCAGTCGCGGGCGTCCGTAGCCGGCCACCATCAGGCCGCCGATCAGCAGGCCGATCAACCCGGCGACCAGGGCATCGGGCATCGCATTATGGAAAAGCACCGCGACGCTCGCCGCGGACAATCCGTAACCGACCACCGTGGCGCGCAAAGCGGCCCGCGAAAGCGGGCGTCCAAGCGCGCGCAACTGCGCCATTCCACGGCGCGGTTCCAGCGTGCCATTCGCTACCTGGTCGGCGACCTCGTCGGCGCGGCACAGCCGGGCAAGATTCACGTCGCCCGGGGCGATGCGCACGACCTGCGTGAGTTCGGCGATACCGTCGCCACCCGGGTCGCTGAAGGACAACACGATCGACGTCGGCGTCGACAGTACGTCGCAAGCCAATCCCAGTTGCTGCGCGGCATTTCCGATCGCCTGCTCGAGACGGGGAGCCGCCGCACCGTACTGATGCAGCCGACGCGCCAGTTCGATCAGGAACGCGATGCGTTCGCGCACGCGCTCGTCGTTCGACACCATGCGCGGGGGCAATTCGTGAGTTGAAGGGGTCATGCGCGTGCCTGGTTCGGTGAACGCATCACGATGCAACCGCGCGCACCTGCAGCGGGACGCCCACCACACGCGCCACCGCCTTGTCCATGGCGATCTGGTCTCGCGAGGGCACCGAGAGCACAGACTCGATCATGCACGTGTTGCGACCGATGGCCCCATGACTCGCTCCCCTTTCTGTTGGTTCGCGGAAGTATAGCCAGCGTCGACGACACACGTTCGCGTAGTCAGCCCTTCACGACCGGTAGCGACACCGTCACCCGCAGGCCGCCGCCCTCGCGGTTGGCCAGACTGATGCGACCGCCGTGTGCCTCGACGATTTCGCGGGCCAGCGCGAGGCCGAGGCCGGTGCCCGAGCGCTTGGTGGAATAAAACGGCAGCAACGCCTGCGCCAGCACGGTGTCGCTCATGCCCGGCCCGCGGTCGGCCACTTCGATGCGCCAGTTCTGTACGGCCTGCCGTATCGTGAGCGTGACTTCTTCCGGGTCGCCCCCCGCCTCCGCCGCGTTCTTGATCAGGTTGATGAGTACCTGTTCGATCTGCGCAGCGTCGAATTGCGCCGGGTCGACCGGCACCTCCCCGGCGAGGCGGAATTCGCAGTGCATTTTCAGTGAATCCAGGAAAGCCGCCCATTCCACCGGCACCGGGTTCGGCTGCGGCAGCTTGGCGAAATTCGCGTAACCGGCCGTGAACGAATGCAGGTGTCGCACGCGCTCGCCGATGCCCTCGAACACCTTGGGCAATCGCGCCAGGTCGCCGCGACGCGCCAGTTCCGCTCCGGAATGCGCGAGTGATGAAATCGGTGCCAGTGAGTTGTTGAGTTCGTGGCTGATCACGCGGATCACGCGTTTCCAGACCGCGACTTCCTGGCGGGAAAGCTCGCGCGTCATGCGCTGCACCAGATACAGGCGATGCGGCCGACCCTGCAATCGAAAGTCCCGCCGCGACAAATGGAAATACTCCTCGTCGTTGTCCATCTCGACGCCGAACAGGCTGTCTTCGCTGGCGGCCAGGGCCTGCCGCATCGGCTCCGGACACGCATCCAGCAAGTCCTCGAAATGCAGTCCGGCGGGGCTGCGGCCTTCATTGAACAGGTGCCGCGCGGCAAGGTTCGCGTACACGATGCGATCACCGGCATCGGTCAGCACCAATGCGGTCGGCGAATGCTGTACCACGGTGTCCAGCAGCAATTCACGCTGGACCAGGTTCTGGCGCTGCTCGCGCAGCGCGTGCCCGAGTTCATTGTGCGCTTCGATCAACTGCCCCAGCTCGTCGCGGCGGCGGGTACGCAGTGAAATGCTGAAATCGCCGTCCCGGTAACTGGCAACGCTGCCCGACAATGCGCGCAGCAATCGGCGCACCGGCTGCATCGACGCATGCGCCGCCCATGCGAGCGGCGCCAGGCAGGCCGCGATCGCGAGCGCCACTGCCAGCCACGCGCTGTGCATCCACGCGGTGAGTGCGGCTGCCAGCACGGCCGCAAGCGCGGCGGCCCCGAACAGCAACAGCGCGAGTTTGCCTTCTAGGGAAGAGAATCGCATTGGCGGGAAACCTTCTGATGACCGTCGCGGGCAACCGCGCATTGCGTATGACCGATGCACAGGCCAAGCAGTCTACACGTCGAAGATGGGCCCGCACCCGCAAACCGCCCGACATGGCGGGTCATCCCTGGGTTTCGGAAATGCCGTAGCGCTGCATGCGCCGGTACAACGCCTGCCGCGACAGGCCGAGCGAGCGCGCGGCGCGGCTGATCACGCCACCGGCCTTGCGCAGGGCCTCCTCGACCGCCTCGCGCGGCGGATCATCAAGACTGCGCGTGGTCGGAAGCGAAACGGGTTGCAACCCGAGGTGATCCACCTTGATCTCGTCGCGGCCGCACAGCAGTTTGGCGCGCTCGATCGTGTTCTTGAGTTCGCGCACGTTGCCGGGCCACGGATAGGCGAACAAGGCATCGCGTGCATCGTCCGACAGCACCGCACCGTCATCGAGGAAATGTTCGGCCAATGGCAGTATGTCGTCCGGCCGTTCGGCCAAGGGTGGCAACGCGATCTCGATGGTGTTCAACCGGTAGAACAGGTCCTCGCGGAACGTGCCGTCGCGGATCATCACCGAGAGATCCGCATTGGTCGCGCTGATCACGCGCACCTTGACCTTGCGGGTGCGCGTGGAACCGAGTCGCTCGAACTCGCCCGACTCCAGCACCCGCAACAACTTCATCTGGCCGGCCGGGGGCAGGTTGCCGATCTCGTCAAGGAACACCGTACCGCCGTCGGCCGCTTCGAACCGGCCTTCGCGGGCGCGCGTCGCACCGGTGTACGCGCCGGCTTCCGCGCCGAACAGTTCGGCTTCGATGAGTTCGCTCGGCAACGCCCCGCAGTTCACCGTCACCAATGGTTTGTCGCGTACCGACGAATTGGCGTGCACGATCTCGGCGATGCGTTCCTTGCCCGCGCCGTTCGGGCCCGTGATCAACACGGGCACATCGGCGCGGGCCACCCGGCAGGCAAGCTCGAGCACGCGCAGCATCTCGTCGGAGGCGTACACGATGCCGCGCAGATCGTGCTCGCGTTCCAGTTGTTCGCGGCGGCGGCGGCGCGTGATGCGCGAGGTCGCCGCCGCGCGCGCGTTCTCGGAAAGCTCCAGCAGGTTCTCGACCGTTGCCAGCAGCTTGGCGTCGTCCCAGGGCTTGGACAGGTAGTCCGCCGCGCCGGCCTTGACCAGTTGCACCGCGGTTTCGAGATGGGACCAGCCGGTCAGCAGGATCACCGGCAAATCCTGGTGACGTTCGCGGATGGCATGGAACAGTGCGACGCCTTCCTCGCCCGAAGTGGTGTCGGCGCTGAAGTTCATGTCCGCGATCACCACGTCCACGCGCTCCCGCGCCAGCAGCGCCAGACCTTCTTCCGGCATCGACGCGGTCAACGGGCGAATCTCGTGCAGCGACAAAAGCAGCGACAGCGCATCGCGCACCGCGCCCTGGTCGTCGATGATCAGTACGGTGCGCATGCGATTCTGGCAATGGCTTGCATCAAGACGGAGCCTGTTCGGACCCGGTCATGTTAACAAGCGTCATGACCCACTGACGGGCGGTGCACGTGGCGCCGGAGGTGGCGGAGGTGGCGGAGGTGGCGGAGGTGGCGGTGGCATGAAGCGCATGTAGTCGCGCGCGGCCACGGTCACCACTTGCGGTTTGCCGTCCCTGCGTACGGTCAACCTGGCATTGGCGGGTTTGTCCGCACGCAGCCGGTCGAGCATGCCGCCGATGCGGGTTACCGGGTAGCCATCCACGGCCAGGACGACGTCGGAGCTGCGCAGACCCAGCACGCCTTCGGGCCGCGCTTCGAGGACCCGGATGCCCTCCCGATCACTCGACTCCATGACCAAGGCGTGATTGCCGTCGTGCCAACTCAGGCTGCCCGTGCCATTGTCCTGATGCACCGACAGGCTTGAGGCCATGGCAGGCATGGCGCAAACGCCGGCCAGCAGAAAAATTCCAAACAATCTGCATTTCATGATTCAGCCTCCTTCGAAGAATGTCCGGATGAACCGGAGATCGCGATTACACGGAACGCGTCGCCACCATGGGCGGCACGTTGGACGCGCGCAGCGCGGGTGACAGCACCGCAAGCTGTCCCAGCACCCACAACACCACCGCACCGACCGGCAGATACCACAACGGCAGCCGTGGCAGTTCGTAATGCTTCATCAGCAACAGATTCAGCCCGACCGCCAGCAGCACGCCCAGCACCACGCCAAACGTGACGATGAGGAAATTCTCGGTCTGGAAGTAACGCAGGATGTCGCTGCGCGTGGCGCCGATCGCGCGCCGGATGCCGATGCTGCGCGTGCGTTGCTGCACCCAGAAATTGGCAAGACCCGTGATGCCGAGCGCGGTGACGAACAGCAAGCCAAGCGCCGAGGCGACCAGCAGGCTGATCATGGTGGTGTCGCGCTGGAAGAATTTCGCACGAATCTGCGAATAGGTCTGCATCCGGCTCGTCGGCGATGAGGCGGCTCGGGATCGAGCTTCAGCAACGTGGCTTTCGCGGCCTGCAAGACACGCTCACGATCCCGCGGAGCACTGCGAAGAACATAATCCACGCCCGCGTTGTTCGGCAGCTGCGGCCAGATCATCGTGTCATAGTCGGTACCCTTGCCCAGCAGCACGGGGCTCAACAGTGTCTTCACGATGCCGACCACGCGCACGATGTGCTTGGGCCCAACATACATCTCCTTGCCCAGTGCGTTCTGGCCCGGATACAACTGCTGGGCAAACGCCTGGCTGATGATCGCTACCGCGACGTCCTTCTGATCCTTGACATAGTCACCGGACTGGAAATCACGACCGGCGACGAGGTCGAGTCCCAGCGTGTGCACCAGTCCGGGCGAGCCGTCGTATACGCTTGGCTCGATGCAGCCCGAGCCTTGGGTCGACATGCGCTGCATCACCCGCTTCACGGCCGCCAGATCCGGGCACACGCCATACATGCTGACGCTCTGGTCTAGCGGTAGCGAGTAGCTCACCGCCACGACCGATTTCACGCCGGGAATCCCGCGCAGCGCAGCCAGATCGGTCTGGTGCCGTGCCCACGGATTGTCGTCCTTGCCGATGCCGCTGGAATGCGATCACCGACAACTGGTTTTCGGCGATGCCGGTCGGCATCGTCACGCGCCGTATGCGGTTGGCGATCATGAACGCGACATTGCATACGATCGCGCAGGTAAAAGCCACCTGCAAGACCAACAGGACGGCCGTCAATTTGTGATGGCGCAGGCTGGCGAGAATCGGCTGGATCTGCATGGTCGTCTCCCGTCAAAGCGTTTTCAGTTGCAGTGCCGGTGGCACCCGGCAGGCGCGCCACGCCGGCAGCAGTCCGGCCAGCACGCTGGCAGCGATTGCCAGCGCCACCGTGCCAAGCAACATCGAGACATCCATGTGCGCCAGGTGCGCGTAGTCATCCGGACGCCGGCGCACACTCCACAAGCCGAGTTCCGCGATCAGCCAGACCAAGCACGCCGCCTGCCGCGCCGATCAGTGCCGATTCGATGCCGAACTGCACGAAGACGTCGCGCTTGCGTGCACCCATCGCGCGACGCACGCTGATCTCGCCGCTGCGGCGCAGGAACTTGGCCAGCAGCAACGCCACGATATTGATCATGCAGACACCGAGGAAGCCGAGTGCCAGCCAGAACTGCAGGCGTACGTCGTCCGGCACCAGGTTCATATGCGCCAGCCAGCCCATCAGGCTGAAGAGCCTTGCATTGGTGGGTGGCCGCTCGAAGCGGCCCAAGGCCTTTTGGTCCGCGGAATAATCGACCAGGAATCGACGATACGATTTCGCCTGCTCAGGCGTATTGAGCTGTACCCAGAACTGCAGCCAGCTCGTGCTCGGATCGCGCCTGTCGTCGGGCGCGCCGTCCTTGCCCCAGCCGGAGACGTTGCCATTGAGCTGCAGTTTGCGCTGCACCGCCACCGAAAGCGGCAGGAAAAACTTGTCGCCGTCGGAATATTTCTGGTTCGCAATGTCCGCGTAGAACATCGGTGCCGGTGCCCAGTCCCTGGTGACGCCCACCACTCGGTAATTGTTGTCGCCCAGACGCACACTGCGACCCACGGCATTCGCGCCGCCAAACAATTTTTTCGCGAACGATTCGTCCAGCACGACGACGTCCGCCTGGGCATCCTCTTCCGCCTTCGTCCAGCCACTGCCAGCGATGAATGGCACACCGAACATCGAAAAGAAATCCGGCGTGGTATAGCGCCCGTCGACGTAGAACGGCTGCAGGTCGGACCGTTGTGGCCAGACCAGAAGACTGCCGCCAGCCATCGCTGCCTGGCGCACGCCGCGATGCGCTTTAAGCAATGCCATCGCATCCGGCCACGTAAGGTTGTCGCGCGGATCGGCCGCGATCGCGACCGTGTGGAATTTTTTCGGAAGCGGGTCGAGATACGGACGATAAAGTCGCCCGCTGCGGCCCGGCAGCGGATCCTGCGTCATCACGTGCAGCACCGTGATCATGGTCATCGATGCCCCAATGCCCAATCCGATCGCCAGCACCATCAGGCCGGTGAGGACCGGCGAGCGCCTGAGGCTGCGCCATGCAAGATCAATGTAATAACCGAACATGCCGTGCCCCTTTGTTGTCCATCAAACCGATCGCGTCGCCACCACCGGCGGCACGTTGGCCGCACGCAAGGCGGGCCCCAGCACCGCCAGTTGTCCGAGCAACCACAACGCAATCGCACTGGCGGGCAAGTAGAACCAGGGCATGCGATCGGTCTGGTAATGCCGCATCAGGTACAGATTGATCCCGAACGCCAGCAGCATGCCCAGCAGGACGCCGGCCGTGCTCAGCAGGAAGTTTTCGGTCTGGAAGTAATGCAGGATGTGCTGCCTGGTCGCCCCGACCGCGCGGCGGACGCCGATCTGCCGGCGCCGCTGGCCGACCCAGAAACTGGTCAGACCCACGATGCCGAATGCGGTCACCGCCAGCATCACCACGCACACCAGCACCAGCATCCACACCATGCTGCGGGTGTTGGCGAAAAACTTGTCGCGGATGTCCGTGAAAGTCCGCCCCTTCACGACCACGCTGGGAGACAGGGTCTCGAGCTTCTTCACGCCCTCGTTCACGATCCGCATGCGATCCTGCGGCGCGCTGCGCACCACGAAGTCCTGGATGTTCAAGGAAGGGCTGATGGGCAAGAACATCGACCAATGGAAATGCCCCACGCCGCCGCCGTTTTCGCCCGGACGCAACACATCGGCGACGATACCGACCACGGTGTAGTCGTTGTCCTTGCCCACCCAGACCCGTTTGCCCAACGCATTCTGTCCGGGCCACAGGCGTTGAGCCATGCTTTGGGTCAGGATCACGGTGTGCGCGTCGGGCAGATAGTTGTCGCCAAGCTTGCTGCCCGCGTATTCGTCGTCGCTGAAAAAGCGCCCCGAGAGCAGGCGCAGGCCGAGCGCCTCGGGTCCGTTTCGAGTGAACATGTATTCGGCGACGTTCGGACTGTCCTTGGTCAGCAGATCATTCGGCGAAGTGCCGACATCCGTATTCCAGCTGCTTGAGCCCAGCGGAATCATGTTCACCGTGGCGGCCGCGGTCACGCCCTGGATTTCGCGCAGGGCGGCAATGTCGCGCGCAATCTCGGAACCGGCCGTGTCGGGATCGATGCCTTGCACGCTGATCACCGACAGTCCGTTTTCGTCGATGGCGTTCGGCAGGTTGATCTCGCCGATACGCTGGCCGATCAGGAACACCGCGTTGCACAAGACAGCGCAGGCCAGCGCGATCTCGAACACGATCAAGAATGCCGGGATCTTGTGCTTGCGCAGGGCCGCGAGGATGGGCTGGATTTCCATGACGGGATTCCTCAAACCGATTTCAGTTGCGGCGCCGGCGCGACCACGCAGGCGCGCCAGGCCGGCAGCAGGCCCGCGATCAGGCTGGCGATCAATGCGATCACGAAGGTGGCGACAAACATCGATACATCGAGATGCGCCAGCTTCGCGTATTCAGCTGGCTGGTGGCGGATCGCCCACAGGCCGAGCTCGGCGAAGACCAGTCCCAGCACTCCGCCGGCAATGCCGACCATCGCGGACTCGACCATGAACTGCGCGAAGATCGCGCCGCGCGTCGCACCCAGTGCACGGCGCACGCCGATTTCACGCGAACGCCGCAGGCACTTGGCCAGCAACAGGCCGACCGTGTTGACAATGCAAATCAACAGGAACCCGAATGCCAGGTTGGCCTGCAGGCGTGCATCGTCGGGTACAACCTGCTGTTGGGCAAGGAACGCCATCAGGTTGGGCAAGGCAACCTCGGGATGATGCATGCGTCCCAGCGAAATCTGCTGCGCCACGTAATTGGACAGAAAGGACTTGTAAGCGGACGCGTCGGATGCATTCGCCAACTCCACCCACAACGCAACCCACACGCACGGCGCGGTTTCCAGATGGTTGATGTCCACGCCCGTGTCGAAACAATTGACGTTCTGCGTATTCACCTTGTCCACGATCGCGGTCTGCAGGGGCAGGAAAATCGCGTCACCATTCCCGTAGCCGTGGCCGCCCAGGTTGGCCGCGTAGAACCTTGGCTGTGGCGCCCACGGTTTCAGCACGCCGACGATGCGGTAGTCGTGGTCATTGACGCGGATGGTGTTTCCTACACTGTTCTTGCCGCCGAACAATTTATCGTTGAGGAAACCCGCGATCACCGCGACACGTGCACGGTTGTCGTCGTCCTGCGTGCTCCAGCCGCTGCCGTACTGGAAATCGGCGTTGAACATCGCGAAGAAATCCGAGGTCGTGATCGACGCCGTCGCTGAAGAATGGATGCAGGCCCGGTTCGCTGGGCGAGACCTTGTCCGCCGCCAGTGCCATCACCGCCTGCCGCTTGCCCTTGCGCGCGTGCAGCAAGTTCATCGCATCGGTGTAGGTCATCAGGTTGCCCCAGTTGCGGAACAGCCGGTCGGCAGGCGTCGTACTGTTGGCGGTCAGCGGATCGATTTCCGGCGCGAAAATGCGCGCGCTCTTCTGCGGCAACGGATCGCCCGAGAGCAGCTTCAGTACGGTCAACGTGGTGATCGACGCGCCGATGCCGAGCCCGAGCGCCAGCACCATCAGCGCGGTGAGCACGCGATTGCGTTTGAAACTGCGCAGCGCGAGATCAAGGTAGTAGGCGAACATGTTCACTTGGCTCCGTATTGACCATCCCTGATCTCCAGGGGAAAGGCTCCGAATCTCACACGCTGCGCGTCGCCACCACCGGCGGTACGTTGGCTGCACGCAACGCCGGCACCAGCACTGCAAGTTGTCCGAGCAGCCACAACGCCACGGCACCCACCGGCAGGTACCACAACGGCAGCCGCGGCAGCTCGAACAGCTTCATCAACCCGAGGTTGATGCCGACCGCGGCCAGCATGCCGACCAGGATGCCGCACGTGACGATCAGGAAATTCTCGGTCTGGAAATAGCGCAGGATGTCCGCGCGCGTGGCACCCAACGCGCGCCTGACGCCGATCTGCTTGCGCCGTTGCGCCACCCAGAAGCTCGCCAGTCCCACGATGCCGAACGCGGTGACGCCCAGCAGTGCGACGATCACGCCCACCAGCAAGCCTGCCATGGCGCGGTCGGTCGCGAAAAATTTGGCGCGCAAGGTCGGGATGGAATGGCTGTAATCATGATCCAGCACCACGTCCGGCGCGATCTTGGCGACCGCGGCGCGTGCTTCGGTCATCACGCGATTCAAATCCTTCGGATTCGCGCGAATCAGATACGTTCCGGCGAGCTGCCCGCCCGGCTGCGTCGGCACGAACACGCACCACTCGGCACCCTGTTCACCATTCTCGGTGTATTGCGACACCGCCAGGTTCGCCACCACGCCGATCACGCGAAACCGCCACTTGGCCGCCCAGAACTGCTTGCCGAGCGGGTTCTCCCCCGGCCACAGCTTGTCCGCCAGCGCCTGCGTGACCAGCACGCGCGACGATGCCGGAAAATAATCCTGTCCCTGCAACGGTTGATAGTCATCGGCGGACGGAAGGTGTCCGGCGACCAGCTTCAAGCCCAGCGCCTTCGGCGTACCGGCATCGCCAAGGTAAAACTCGACCACCGCCCCGGGCTTCTTGCCGGCTTGATCGAGTGTCATGCCGATGACGCCCCATTGCGGCCCAAACGGCACCGAGCTGATCGCGTGCACCGATTCGACACCCGGGAATCGCGTCCAGGCCGGCGAGCATCCGCGCATTCAGATCGGTCGTTTGTTTGGAGTCGAACCCCGTGACGACGATGGAACCCAGCGACGCTTCGTCCACGCCACTTCGGATATGCATCGCCGACAACCGTCCGGCAATCAGGAACACGGCATTGCACAGCACGGCGCAGGCCAGTGCGATCTCCATCGCGATCAGGACGGTCGCCAGCTTGTGCTTGCGCAATGCGACAGGATGGGTCTGAATATGCATGTCGGGTGTCCTCACAGCGTCTTCAACTGCAGCGCCGGCGCGATGCGGCTGGCGCGCAGGGCCGGCAGCGCGCCGGCCAACAGGCTCGTGGCGATCGCCAATGCAAAGGTCACCACGAACATCGACAAGTCGAGATGCACGAGATCGGAATACGGGGTCTGCTGGCGGCGCACCAGCCACAGGCCGGCCAGCGTCAGCAGCCAGCCCCCGATGCCACCCACGAAACCGATCAGGCCCGCTTCGGTCAGGCACTGCGCGAATACCGCGTGGCGCGACGCGCCCAGTGCCCGGCGTACCCCGATCTCGCCGGCTCGACGCAGGAACTTGGCCAGCAACAGGCCGACCGTGTTGAACAGGCAGATGGCCAGGAACGCGAACGCCAGCCAGGTTTGCAACCGCACATTCTTCGGAACCACGTGCTCGAAATCCAGCCGCTGCATCAGGTCCAGCATGCGCGTGTCGGTGTTGGCGAAACGCCCGAGCGTTTTCTGCTGCTCGGCGTAGTTCTTCGAGGAACGCCCGGTAGCCGGCGACCTTGGCCGGGCTGTCCAGTTGCACCCAAAGCGCGACCCACAGACAGGGCGAACCCACCAGGTGACCCGGGACCGCCGGGCCACTGCCCCAACACGTGAACTGGAAGAAATTGCCGTCGTTGACTTCCAGTGCCGACTGCAACGGCATGAACACATCCTCCGGCTTGCCGTAATAACCCATTGAAGCCATGTTTCCGGTAATGCTGCCTTCCGCGTCGTAGAAAATCGGGTGCGGCCGCCACGGCTTCAGTACACCGACGATGCGCACTTCGCTGTCCTTGAGGCGCAAGGTCTTGCCCACGCTGTCCTTGCCGCCAAACAGCTTGTCGTTGAGGTCGGACGAGATGACCGCGACGCGCGCACGGCCGGCCTCGTCGGATGGCGGCCATGCGCCGCCGTATTCGAACGGCACATCAAACATCGGGAAGAAATCCGACGTGGTCGCCAGCAGGGTCAGCATCATCGGCGGCCTGTCCAGTCCGGGTGCACGGACTTTCACCGGACTTTGCACGACCAGCGTCTGGCGGTCGGCACGATGCGCGCTCCACAAATCCACGGCCGAGCGATAGTCCATGAGCGCGAGTGGGTGCCTGCTGTTGTACCAATCGGCCGGCGTGGGATCCACCTGAGGAAAGAAGATGTGCGCGCTTTTCCCCGGCAACGGGTCCCCGGACAGGATGTGCATGACGGTCAGCGTGGTCATGCTGGCGCCGATGCCGATCGCGATCGCCAGCACCATGAGCACCGTCAGCAGCCTGTTGCGCTTGAGGCTGCGAATGGCCAGATCGAGGTAATAACCGAACATCTTCATTCACTCCGAATCAATCCCCCGTCCCGGGGCAAGGTTTGATGGCTTACACGCTGCGCGTCGCCTCGACCGGCGACACGCGCGACGCGCGACGCGCCGGCGCGAACACCGCCCCCTGCCCCAGCAACATCAGCGCGACGATGCCCACCAGCACGTACAGCAACGACATCCGGTCCATCGCGAACTGCTTCATCATCCAGAGGTTCAATGCGACGGCGAGGATCGCGCCGAGTACCACGCCGACACCGGCGATCATAAGGTTCTCGGTCTGGAAGTAGTGCAGGATGTCGCGCTGGGTCGCACCGAGTGCACGACGAATGCCGATTTGTTTGCGCCGCTGTCCCACCCAGAAACTGGTCAAGCCCACGATGCCGGCGCCGGTGACGCACAGCAGGATCAGGCAAATCACGCCCATCAGGATGGCCATGCCGATGTCGGCGCGGTAAGCGCGCGCCCGGATTTCGGCAAACGAATGGATGCCCAGACCAGTGTCCAGGCCGCCGTCCGCCACCCGCATCGGGTTGGCGGCATAAAGCGCCTTCCTCGCCTCGTGCATGGCCGCTTGCAGCCGCCCGGGTTTCGCCCGGACCGCGGTGCGTGTGTACTGAAAATCGATGCGCACCGGCTGCAACACCGAATTCCACGCGAAGCTGTTGCTCCAGCTCTCCACGCTAGGCGCCTGCATGCGCGCGACGATGCCGACGATTGTGGAAGGGACGGCGTTGCCGCTCAGGTAAATCGTCTTGCCCAGTGCGTCGCCTTGCGGGAACAACTTGTCAGCGAGGGCCTTTGTCACGATCACCACCGGCGGTTGGCCGACACTGCGGAAACCGCGATGTCCAATCTGGTCGGACGTGAAATTGCGACCGGCAATCAGGCGCAACCCCAACGTCTTGATCATCTGGTCATCGCCAAAGTAATAGGCAGCCTGCGCGGTGCTGTGTTGCTGGTCGGGCTTGAGGCCTACGCCACTGTTCCACGACGAATTCAGCAATGGCATCGAGCTGATGGGTGCCACCGATTCCACGTCAGGCAACTGGCGAAGGGTGGCCAGGTCGCCGAGCTGCAGCGAATCCAGTTTGTCGATCGAGGCCGGATCATCGCCCGTCGGCGCACCGACATACGCCTGCTCGATGACGAACAGGTTGCTTTCGTCGAGCCCGGTCGGCCGGTTCACGCGCTCCAATCGCTGGCCGATGATGAACACCGCGTTGCACACGATCGCCAAAGTCAACGCTATCTGCAGCGTGATCAGGATGACGCCCGCCTTGTGTTTTTTGAGTGCTGCCAGGATGGGATGGAGTGCCATTTTTGCGTCCTCTTTTGCTGGTCATGGCGGAGAATGCCGAATCCCAGCAACGCTTGAGACTTGCCATCCCTGGTACTGGGTCCCGGCCAATCCGTGACCGGGGTGACGCCATGCTTCAATTCGATTTCAGCTGCCACGCGGGCTGCACCGCCGCTGCCCGCATGGTGGGATACAAGCCCGCAAGCCCCGTCGTCACGACGGCGACCACAAGCGTGGTGAAGAGCAGCGACACATCCAGGTGCGCCAGCGCGGCGATATCGTGCGGCAGCACCCAGCCGAGGCTGGCGATGCCGAAGCCGGTCAGCACCAGTCCCAGCGCACCACCAGCCAGACCGACCATGCCCGCCTCGATCAGGAACTGCGTGTAGATCTCGCGGCGCGAGGCGCCCAGCGCGCGACGCACACCGATTTCGGACGCGCGACGCATGAACTTGGCCAGCAGCAGTCCCGCCACGTTGACCAAGCACACGAGCAGCAATCCCAGCGCGACATACAGGGAGATCCTGGTATCCGGAGGCACCACGTGCTCATAGTCCAGCCACGCCATCAAGCCGCGCAGGCGCGTGTTGGCCGGCCAGTTGAACCTGCCGGCCTGTTGCTGCTCGGCGGCATAGTTGTCGAGGAACTGCTTGTAGCGTTGCACCGCCGCCGAATCATCCAGCTGCATCATGAACGCGATCCACACGCACTCCGATTGCTGCAGCCCCACGAATCCCTTTTCCTTCGGCGTGGCATTGCAATTGGTGTTGCCCGAGTTGGACATTCCGGACGCGATCGCGGTAGTGAACGGAATGAAGAGATCGCCACCGCCGGCATTGAAGCCTCCCGTGTTGACCACGTCGTAGAATTGCGGTTGCGGACGCCAGTCGTCGAGCACGCCGACCACGCGATATTCCTGGCCATTCATGTCCAGGGTCTTGCCGACGCTGTCGCCACCACCGAAAACGCGGTCGTTGAGGTGGCCGCTGATCACCACGACCTGCGCGCGATGCGCATCGTCGGCATTGCTCCAGCCGTTGCCGTACTTGAAAGGCACGTCGAGCATCGGAAAAAATTCGCCGTACACCGCCTCGCCGACAGCCACGATCGGATGCTGGCCGACGCGTTGCGGCACCACGGCTGTCGCGATCTGGTACATCGCCGACTGGTACCTGGCACGGTGCGCCCGCATCAACGCAAGCGCGTCGGTGTAATCGATCGCGTCGGGCGGCTCGGTACTCTTGCTGCCCGGCGAATGTCCAGTCGGACCCCAGTTGTCGATCTGCGGCACGAACAGCTTCGACGACTTCCACGGAATCGGATCGCCCGACACCGCCCGGAACACCGACCATGTGGTCATCGACGCAGCCACGCCGAAACCGATGGTGAGGATCATCAGCCCCGTGAGCGCCTTGTTGCGCTTCAGGCTGCGCAATGCGAGATCGAGATAGTAGGCAAACATGTTCGAGACTCCGTTTTACTCGCACCATTCGTTCAAGCGATCGGCATTCACACGCTGCGCGTCGCCACTACCGGCGGCACGTTGGCAGCGCGGAGCGCTGGCCCCAGCACCGCGAGTTGCCCAAGCAGCCACAAAGCCAAGGCGCCTACCGGGAAATAGATGAGGGGCAGCCGAGGCAGTTCGTAATGCAGCATCAGGAACAGGCTGATGCCGTACGCCAACAGCATGCCCAGCACGATGCCGAACGTGGCCAGCAGGAAATTCTCGGTCTGGAAATAGCGCAGGATGTCGCCACGCGTGGCGCCCAGCGCCCGGCGCACGCCGATGGTGCGGCGCCGCTGGCCGACCCAGAAGCTGGCCAGCCCGACGATGCCCAGCCCCGTGACCGTCAGCAATGCCACGATCACGCCAACCAGCATGCCCGCCATCGCGCGATCGTTGGCGAAGAACGTGCGACGCGCCTCATCGTAGGTGCGCTTCTTCAGCACCACGCGATTGGGCCCGAGCTTCTTGAGAGTTGCCACGGCGGCATTCAGGACACGCCAGCGATCCTGCGGCGCGCAACGCAGCACGTAGCTGGCGCCTTCCGCCGACGTCGCGCTGATTGGCCACAACGTGCTGTACTCGACGCCGTTGTGGATCTGGTTCGGTCGCGCCAGGTTGGCAACCACGCCGATCACTCGGAACGGAATACCGTCGGCGATGTAAATGGTCTGGCCCAGCGCGCGCTTGCCTGGCCACAGGCGTTCGGCCATGGTGCGCGTCACGATCACGGTATGCGGCAATCCTTTCAGATTGCCCGCGCGCAATGCCGCCACGGCGCTATCCATGTCGACATATTCGTCGGGCCGGAAATCGCGCCCCGCGACCAGCCGCAAGCCGAGCGTGGGCAGCAGGTTCTGGCCGAAGTACGTGGTCGCATTGAGGGTGTCCTGCTGTTGCTGCGGGCTCAACTTCACGCCGGTATTGGATGACCCGCCACTGCTGAAAGGCAGCTGGCCTGCCATGGCGACCTGTTCGACGCCGGGAATCTGACGCAACGCGGCCAGATCGGTCTCCGTCTGCGCCATCGCATCGGGCGTGTTGCCGAGGTAGCCGAGTTGGACCTGGACCAGCTCGTGCTCGGCGATGCCGCTCGGCAGGTTCATGCGCTGCAGGCGCTGCCCGATCAGGAAGACCGCGTTGCACACGATCGCGCAGGTCAGTGCGATCTCGAGGATCAGCAGACACGATGTCACCTTGTGCCGCCGCAATGTGGAGAGGATCGGCAGGATGTCCATGTCAGTTGCTCTTCAGTTGCAGCGCGGGGGCGATCCGGCATGCCCGCCATGCCGGCAACATGCCTGCCAGCAGGCTGGCGCCGATCGCGAGCGCGAACGTCACCAGCAACATCACCGGATCGAAGTGGGCCAGCGATGCGTACTCGGCCCGCTGTTGCCGCACCAGCCACAAGCCCAGGAAGGCGAGCAGCATTCCACCCGCACCGCCAACCAGACCGACCACCCCGGACTCGGTCAGCAATTGCGCGAACAGCGCGCGCCGCGACGCTCCCAGCGCACGGCGTACCCCAAGCTCGCCGGCGCGACGCATGAACTTCGCGAGCATCAGGCCGACGGTGTTGACCAGACACACGAGCAGGAACCCCAACGCCAACCATGCTTGCAGGCGCACGTCGTCCGGCACGACCTGGTTGTAGGACAGCCACTGCATGAGATTGCGCAACTGCACGTTGGGCGGCCGCTGGAAACGCCCCAGCGCCTTTTGCTGCGCGGAATAATTGACCAAAAACTGCTTGTATGCGGCCGCCTTGGCAGGGCTGTCCAGCTGCACCCAGAACTGCAGCCACACGCACTGTCCGGTGTGGCTTGGCCGCATGCCGCCGCCGCCGTTGCCCCAGCAATCCACACTGCCGTCGTGATCCATCCCGACAGCCTGCGACGTGGACAGCGGGATATACACGCCCTCGTCCTCGTTGTAACTCCCGCGGTTGAGGTCGTAGAAATTGGGGTTTGGGTGCCAGTCGCCGAGCACGCCGACGATGCGGAAGGCATGACCCGACAGGCGCAACGTCTTGCCGACGCTGTCCTGACCTCCGAAGAGCTTGTTGTCGAGGGCTTCGCTGATCACCGCCACGCGTGCGCTTGCCGCGTCGTCGGCGTCGTCCCACGGATGGCCGTACTCGAAAGGCACGCCGAACATCGCGAAGAAACCCGCGGTGGTGTAACGCGCGGCCTCGTAGAACGGATCGATCGTCGAGGAATCCGGCTGTACCGCCAGCATGCCGCCGGTCATCAGCGCCTGGCGGCCGGCACGCTTCGCGCGCAGCAGGTTCATGCCGTCGATCCATGTCACCTGGTCCATCGGCCGTGATTTGCCCGCGACATAGCCGGTCATGTCGCGCGGATCGATCTGCGGGTAATACAGCGTGCCGCTGCGGCCGGGCAAAGGATCACCGGAAAGCACGTGCAGCACGGTCAGCGTGGTCATGCTGGCACCGATACCCAGCGCGATCGCCACCACCATCAGCGCGGTGAGCACGGGATTGCGCTTGAGGCTGCGCAGGGCGAGGTCGAGGTAATAGCCGAACATCAGCTCACTCCACCCGGCATCGGGCTGGGGAACTCCTCATCCGCTCACCGTTTGCTCGCACTGCGTCGCGAACGAGTAGTAGGGCATGACGAGGCAGGCCGGACCGCCCCCGACGCTGGCCTGATCCGGCGTGGCGTGCGAGGGCGCCTGCCGCAGCTTGCGCATTTGCTCGGCGCTCGGATGCACGGTGGTGACGGGCAGCGTGATGACGGTCGGCGCCTGCCCGTGCGCCGCTGCGGCGCTGGCCACGGCGGCGGAGCTCCATGCATGGAACCAGGCCAGCACTGCGCCGTTGATGAGCACGGCAAGGACGATGGCGATGAGTTTGCGGATCATGTTTGCAACCCTCGAAGAGCGAGTGACCCCATCCCCCTCGTTGTTCATCACACGCTGGCCTGCCCATCGCTGGTGCCGGTGCGTTCGGCGTGTGCGTGGAAACGCGGCTCCTCGGAAATGTCGACCGCCTGGCCATCGATGATGTGGACGCTGCGCTGCGCGCGCGCGGCCAGCTCCGGGTCATGGGTGACCATCACGATGGTCGCCCCGCCACGATGGATTTCCTCGAGCAGCTCCATCACGCCACGCGCCATTTGCGTGTCGAGGTTGCCGGTCGGTTCGTCCGCGAGCAGCAGGCGTGGCGAACCGGCCAGTGCGCGGGCGATCGCGACGCGCTGTTGCTGGCCACCCGACAGTTCCGCCGGGTAGTGCTTCATGCGCGACGCCAGCCCGACCCGCTCCAGCGCGTCCTTGATGCGCTGCTGGCGCTCGGCCGACTTCATGCCGCGGTAACGCAGCGGCACCTCGACGTTGTCGTGCACGTTGAGGTCGGGGATCAGGTTGAAGCTCTGGAACACGAAGCCGATCTTCTCGTTGCGGATCTTCGAGCGCGCGTTGTCGCCGAGCCCGCTGACATCGACGCCGTCCAGCAGGTATTCGCCGCCGGTGAAACTTTCCAGCAAACCCGCGATGGTCAGGAAGGTGGTCTTGCCGGAACCGGATGGCCCCATCACCGCGACGAATTCGCCTTCCTTGACGTCGATGTTGAAATCGCGCAGGGCGTAGGTTTCCACCACTTCGGTGCGGTAGACCTTGGACAGGTGGGTCATCTTGAGCATTTCAGGTACCTCGGCTTCGTTGGAGTTGCGGGTTGGGTGACTGCGTTGCTTTATCTGGGTGATGGGAGGCGAAGAGCGGTCGGCACAATGTTTTTCCCGTCAGTCGCTGATCGCGACTTTCGCCGCGCCGTTGAAGTTGCTGGTGCCGGAGATCACGACCTTGTCACCGGCCTTCAGGCCCTGCAGGATTTCCACCTTGTCGATCGAGCTTGGCCCCAGCGTGACCGGCGTCTTGTAGGCGATGCCGTCGCGCACGACGTAGGCGTAGCGGCCGCCGGATTCATCCACGAACGATCCGCGCGCGACGGTCAGCACGTTTTCGCGCTGGTCGAGCACGATGCGCACCGACAGGCGCTGGTTCTGGCGCAGCTGCTCCGGTTTCTTGCCTTCGAAGCGCACCCGCGCGATCACTTCGCCATTCACGACCTCGGGCGAAATGGCGCTGACCGCACCCTTCCAGTCCTGGCCATTGCCGCTGATCATGGCGGGCATGGCGGGCGCCAGGTCGCGCGCGAAGCTCTCCGGCACGCTCACCTGCACTTCCAGCGCCGACAGGTCGACCACCGTGAGCAGCTTGGCGTCCTTCGGCACTGTCGCGGTCTGCGCGATGAACAACTGGCCGACCTGGCCGTCCACCGGCGAGCGCACGTTCAAGTCGCCGACCTGGCGCTTGAGGTCCGCGACCAGCAGTTTCTGGCGTTCGTAGGCCAGCTTCTTGGCCTGGATTTCCAGGTTGAGGCTGGAATCATCCATGCCGAGATTGGACTGCGCGTGGCGCAGCAGGATCTGGGCCTTTTCCAGCGCATCCTTGTGGCGATCGACATCGAGCTGCGATACGGCACCTTTCGTGTAGGCTTCCTGGTAACGCTTGAGATCGCGTGCCGCGCTCTGTTCGTCGATCCTGGCGTTCTCGAATGCCTCCTGCAATTTGGAACGCTGCTGGTTGGCGTCGACCTTGGCCTGCTGGTACCCGACCTGCAACGCATCGCCGTTGCTCTCTTCCTGCGCCAGCTTGTTGGTGAGTTCCGGGCTCGCGATCACCGCCAGCACCTGGTCCTTCTTCACCTTGTCGCCAGCATGTACCTTGAGGGTCACGGCGCCGGCGGCGTTCGCGTAAAGCGTGGGGCTGACCGCCGCGACCACGCGCCCGTCCGCCGCGATGTCGCGCACGAACGAGCCGCGCTCGACGGTCGCGATCTGCAGGCGCGACGCGCTCACCGAAGATCCGGCCGAGAACAGCCGCAACGCGCCGGGCAGCAACCAGACCAGCAGGATCAATACCACAGCCCCGATCCCGCCGAAGATCGCCAGCTTCCTCTTGCTGACGCGCTTCTCGATGACGCGGTCGGTGGCGGATGTGTCACGAATGCTCATTCAAGGTCTCCGGCCGCAGCAGCGCGGCCACGCCTTTCTTCGAGCAAGTCCGGTGCCAATGAAACTCGGCTCTTTATTTGCCTTAATTCAACGACTTGGAGATTGATCTCCGTGCGAGAATGTGTCCGCGGACAGGCTGCGGACACCCCGCAACACACTGCATGGCGGGCGACCCGCCAGAGACACGCGACTCGGGCACCACCAGCATCCGCGCCAGCGAGAATCCAGACGCAAGCGTGGTCGAATCGAGGCGCCATTGATCGGGGCCACCGGGTCAAGAGCGTGAACGCTGGTGAACGACGGCGTTCGTCGCAGGCGTCGCACCCGATAAGCAGCGGTAAAATAAGCGCCTGTACACGACTTCCGGTTCCGTCCACATCATGATCAAGTGGATCGTCCTCGCCATCCTCGTCGCCTGTGCGCTGTACGTGCACTTCCGCGGCAAGGTGCGGCACCGTTTCCTGCGCCAGCTGACCGACCACTCGACCTTCATGGCGCCGATCAACGTGCTGATGTACGCGTTCTCGCGCGTGCCCGCGACGCCGTATCTCGCGCCTTCGGATTTTCCCGAGCTGGAAAACCTGCGCAGCAACTGGCAGGTCATCCGCGACGAGGCGGTCGCACTTGCGAAGGCCAGCCACATCAAGGCTTCCGACCAGTACAACGACGCCGGTTTCCATTCCTTCTTCCGCACCGGCTGGAAGCGGTTCTACCTCAAGTGGTACGACGACGCGCCGCATCCGTCGGCGCTGCAACTGTGCCCGCGCACCGTCGAATTGCTGCGCAGCACGCCCAACATCAAGGCGGCCGCATTCACGCAATTGCCGCCCGGCAGCAACCTCGGCAAGCACCGCGACCCGTTCGCGGGCTCGTTGCGCTATCACTTGGGTTTGATCACGCCCAACGACGACCGCTGCTGGATCCGCGTGGACGACAACCCCTACAGTTGGCGCGACGGCGAAGGCGTGGTGTTCGACGAAACCTATGTCCACTGGGCCGCCAACGAAACCGACCAGGACCGCATCATCCTGTTCTGCGACCTCGAGCGCCCGATGAAATATCGCTGGGCCACTGCGCTCAACCACGCCGTCGCACGCACCCTGCTCGCCGCCGGCGCCTCGCCCAACCAGGAAGGCGATCGCACCGGCGGCGTCAACAAGATATTCAAATACGCCTACGCCATCCGCCACGTGGGCAAGAAACTGAAAAAGCGCAACCGCAAGTTGTACTACGCCACCAAGTGGACGATCTTCGCGGCGATCCTTGCGGCCATCTTCGTGCCGTGGCGGTTGTTGTGAGCGTTTGACGCAGCTCGGACACGCGAGTCAGAAGGCAGCTTTCGACCCGAAGCATCCATTCGTGCCGCGTGGCAACAGCCCGCTGCGGCATCCAACTTCGATAGCAAAAAGTACCGGGATCGTGACTTCCAGCGGATGCGTATCGCCGGAACCAGATCTAGCTTAGCTGTCGCCGATTTCCACTAGGGATCTAGAAATGAGGGCATTGATTTTCGTGGTGGGTTTGCTGACTGCGCTGTTTGGCGCATCTACGCTCCATGCTCAAACGAACCCGTTCCAATTCCTCGACAGTCCGGGACCGTATCCGGTCGGTCTGAAGGTCGTGGACCAATACGACCATTCGCGTACCTTTCCCTGTGCGCTCGAGGGCAAGCCCGGGCAGAAGGATTGCGCGCGTCCGTTGCAAACGCTGATCTGGTATCCATCGCGAAAAAGCACGGCCACGCCGATGACTGTCGGCGACTACGTCCAACTGGCCGACACGGAGCTTCGGTTCAACGCGCCGGACGAAAAGAACAATCGCTGGCGCTCGTCGTTAAAGACGTCGTTCGATATTCGGCTGTGGGCCGTGCGCGATGCGGAACCGGCGACAGGACGTTATCCGGTCATTATCTATGCGCCCAGCGACTCTTCCATTGCATGGGAGAACGCCGATTTCTGCGAGTATCTCGCCAGTCATGGCTACGTCGTTCTTGCCAGTCCGTCGATGGGGGTTTCGACCCGGGACATGACGGACGATCTCGCCGGGATCAATGCCCAGGCGCACGACATCACGTTTCTCGTCGCTTATGCAAGCTCGCTTTCCGGCGCTGACATGTCCAAAGTCGCCGTGGTGAACTGGAGTTGGGGAGGCGCTTCGAGCCTGTTCGCTGCCGCGCGGGACAAGCGCATCGATGCGATGGTTTCCTTCGACGGCAGTTTCCGGATTTTCAAGGGCCTCGTGAAAATGGCGGGTGACGTGCATCCGGAATCGATGAGCATCCCGCTGCTCTTCTTCACGGCGGGGGATCCGAATCTGCTGGAGGACATCGACAAGTGGTACGACGGTCCGAAGGCGTATCTCGTAGGTCCGAATGTACTCAACGCCTGGCATGGCGATCTCTTCACCGTGAATATGCTTGGGATGGCGCACGGCGAATTCAGTTCCATGTTTCAACGCAGGAAGAGTGCAAAGCGCTTCGCAGAGGACCAGGTCGCCGACTACGGACGGGCCGACGCCAACACGAGCCACGCCTGGGTCATGCGCTACACGCTCAATTTCCTGGACGACTACCTGAAACACGACGCAGCGGCAGCGGCTTTCCTCAAAAGGACGCCAGCCGAAAATGGCGTACCCAAACATTTCATGTGGGCCCAGTTTCGCGCCGCTCGGCCGGTATCGACGCCTCATGCCGAGGGCACAATGAAGCCGTAAGTCTAGGCATGAACCGTGAACTGGATGATGCTTCGGGCATGTCTGCTATTGGCCGACAGCTGACAGCCGCACGGCGCGTTGTCGCCACATGGCGATCGAAACCAGCGCGTTTGCGAAGGGGATCCGGCGTTACTGACAGCGAAACTGCACGGTCGCGCGGGCCAGCTTGCCGGGCGCGGCGAGTGTTCCGGACGTGGCGTCGTTTTGACTGGAAGCAACCACGACGGCAGTCTTGCCGCGTCGCGTGCAATAGTCATCGGCGTCCTTGACCAGACGGGCCTTCTCTTCGGCGCCGGTCAAATGCGCGGACGATCCGGTGACCCAGAACGCCCCATCGCGCGCAGGCATGACAAAGGATCTGGTTCCGCACCCGGCCAGCGCAAGGGTCGCCAGGCAAACAGCAAGACGTAAGGACACGGCACGTTCCCCTCTCGTTGGTATGGGTTCACCCACGCTACTTCAACGCAACAACTACGGCTGAAGCCCGGCACCCGTTGGCAAGCCGCCGGGCTTCAGCTGCCGCATCACAACTCGCGCAATGCTGTCGTCACCGGCAGCCGCGCGGCGCGCACTGCCGGGAACAAACCGCCGACGAAGCCGATAGCGAGCGCCCACTTGATGCCGGTCCACAGCAGGGCCGGCGTCACGCGGAACTGGAACACCACCTGGCTGAAGTTGCCGCCCACGGTGGAGGCCGTGTAGCCGTTGAACACCAGCCACACGATCACGGCGCCGATCGCGCCACCCAGCAGCGCCAGCAGCATGGTTTCCAGCAAAATCGACACCACCACCGGCAGGCCGCGGAAACCGATCGCGCGCATGGTCGCGATTTCGCGCGCACGCGCCGCGACCGCCGCGTACATGGTGTTGAGCGCGCCGAAGATCGCGCCGATCGCCATGATGATGCCGATGGTGATGCCCACGATGCGGATGACCTTGCTCAGGCCTTCGGACTGCTTGTTGAAGTAATCGCGCGTGGTGCTGACGTCCACCTTCAGGCGCGGGTCGCTGGCCAGCGACGCCTTGAGCTGGCCGAAAGCCTTGGGCGAAGTCAGCCGCACGATCACCGATTCCGCACTGCTGCCGCGCCGATAGGCCGATGCGACCGACTTGGAATCACCCCACAACTCCGAGCCATGCGCGTCGCCCGAGGCGAACACGCCGACGACGGTCCAGTCCTGGCCGGCCAGGCGCAACTGCTTGCCGACGTCCAGGCCGACGAACTGGCGCTGTGCGTTCTCGCCGACATCGAGTTCGCGCATGCCGGGCGTGAACTTGCGTCCCTTGATGATCTTCACGTTCGGCCAGACCTTCCAGGCCTCCTCGCCCACGCCGCGGATCGCGACATTGGAATCGGTGGTCGGATCGCTCTTCTTGGGCACGTTGGCGACGACCACCAGTTCCGCCGACGCGATCGGCTTGCCCTGCGCGTCCTTGGCGATACCGGGCGCATTCTCGATCACGTCGATCTGGTCGCGCGTCAGCACCGAGTTGCTCTCCGCCCCGGCGCCGCCGCGCAACACGATCGCGGTGTCGTCGCTGCCTGTCTGTTGCAGGGTCGCGGTCAAGCCATCACCCATGGCCAGCAAGGCCACCAGCACGCCGACCACGCCGGCGATGCCGACCACGATCACGGCGGTCGAACCGAGGCGCTGGGTGAGGGTGCTCAACCCCACCCGTGTCACCGAGAGCGTGCGCCGGCCGCCGCGGGTCAATCCGAGCCACAGGGCCAGCAGCACCGCGAGTGCGAGGATCACTATCCACGGCAAGGCGATCCATACAACCAGCCACACGATCACGATCCCGAACAGCACCAGACCGGACAGAAAGTTGTTCATGGCGTTTCCTCGATTAGCGGCCGGCCAGTGCATCGACGATCTTCAGCCGCATGCCGCGCAGGGCGGGCAGCACGCCGACCATGATGCCGATCACGATCATCAGCACGACGCCCTCGATCCAGCTGACGGCATTGATCGACGGCAACTGGATCATGCCGCCGCTGCCCTTGGCCAGCACCGGCGCGATCACGCTTGCGAGTGCCACGCCGATCACCCCGCCGATCAGCAGCAGCAGGATCGATTCGGCCAGCACCAGCAGCAGCACGCTGCGGTTGGAGAACCCGATGGTCTTCAGTACCGCGAGTTCCGGGATGCGCTCACGCACAGCCTGCGCCATGGTGTTGCCGGTCAGCAGGATCAGGGTGAAGAACACCGCCGCCATGATCGCCTCGACGATAAGGCCGATGTTGCCGATCTGCTTGGCGAAGGATGAATTGAAGGCATTGGCGGTCTGGGTCTTGGTTTCATGGTCGGAATTGGCCGAGAGCGCGTCGATCGCACGCGCGACCTTGTCGGCCAGTTTCGGACTGGTGAGCTTGACCACGTACCAGCCCACGGTGTGCTGGCTGTAGAGGTTGCCCTCGTCAAAGTACTTCCAGTGCAGGAAGAACAACTGGTCGGCGCCGTTGGGCGCATCCTTGGTGGTCTTGTAGATGCCGACGATGGTGAACGGCCAGGTCATGTCGCCGTTCTTGCGCGGGAAGATCTGGGATTTCAGCGGCACCTGCTGCCCCACCTTCCAGTGGTAACGCGCGGCCAGCGCCGCGCCGACCAGGGCACCATCCTGCGTCTCGGCATACGCCTTGCGCTCGGCTGGCGTCAGCACGATGTCGCGGTTGGTGTCCAGGTAGGCATCGTCGACCGCGAAGCTGAAGATTACGTTCTTGGGGTCCTGGTACACACCCCCGAACCAGTTCTCGTGCCCGACGCCCTGCACGCCGGGGATCGCCGCGATGCGGGATTGCAGGCTCTCGGGCAGCCCGGTCATGATCGAAAACCGCGAGGCGACCACCAGTCGCTCGGCACCGGCCAGGCTGTTGCTGCCGCTGGTGAACGCCACCCGCACCGAGTTGAGCAGGCCGAACAGCAGGAATGCGGCAATGATCGATATCAGCGTGAAGACGGTCCGCGTCTTGCGCCGGAACAGCGCGCTCCAGACCAGTTGGAAGTATTTCATCGCAGCCTCCTTCAGCCGGCACGCTGCTGTTCGACGAGCGTGCCCTTGTCGAGGTGCAGGGTGTGCGACGCATACTCGGCGGCCTTGGGATCATGCGTGACCATCACGATGGTCTTGCCGTGCTCGCGGTTGAGCCGCTGCAGCAGGGTCAGCACTTCCTCGGCGGACTGGCGATCGAGGTCGCCCGTGGGTTCGTCGCAGACCAGCAGGGTCGGGTCGGACACGATTGCGCGCGCGATCGCGACGCGTTGCTGCTGGCCGCCCGACAGTTCGTTCGGCTTGTGCGAAGCACGGTCAGCCAGGCCCACGAGCTGCAGCGCAATGGCCGCATTCTTTTTGCGTTGCGCGGCCGAAAGTTTGGTGAGCAGCAGCGGCAACTCGACGTTCTTCTGCGCGGTCAGCGCCGGCATCAGGTTGTAGAACTGGAACACGAAGCCGACGTTGCCGGCACGCCAGCGTGCAAGCTGGCCCTCGCCCATCTTGTCGATGCGCTTGCCGTCGACGACCAGACTGCCTTCGGTCGGCGAATCGAGTCCGCCGATCAGGTTCAGCAGCGTGGTCTTGCCGGAACCGGACGGGCCCATCAGCGCGAAGAAATCGCCGCGCGCGATGTCGAGGTCGATGTGGTGCAGGACCTCGAGCTTTTCCCTGCCGCGCGTGTAGGTCTTGGACAACCCCCGGATTTCGACCAGCGGGCCCTTGTTGGCTTGCACTTCAGCGACTGCTGCGTTCATGTTCGTCTCCTGTGCATGAATCCTTCTCCCTTCGGGGGAAGGTGGCCCGAAGGGCCGGATGAGGATCGGCTCCGCGCAAAATCCAGCCTTGCACGAAGTTCGTACCCTCACCCCTCGCGCTACGCGCGCGTTCGCTCCGCTCCGCCTCTCCCGGCGGGAGAGGGGTTCCGTCAACTGCCACCCGACTTCACCTGCACCTTTTCGCCATCCTTCATATCGGCGGGCGGCGTGGTCACCACGTCTTCGCCCGCACTGACACCCTGCGTGATCTGCTGCATGTCGGAGAAATCCGCCCCGGCCGTGACCGGCGTCTGCGTGGCGCGGCCGTCCTTCACCACGAACACCACGTCCTTGCCGTCACGCTGGACCATCGCCGACTTCGGCACCAGCACGCCCGGCAACGGCTTGCGATTCTTGTCGCTCTTTTCCAGGAACGACACCCGCACGCCCATCTGCGGGATGATGCGCGGGTCTTTCTGGTCCAGCGCGATGCGCACCTTGACCGTGGCCTTGCTCTTGTCCGCGCTCGGGATGATCGCGATCACGTGCGCGGGAATCTTCCAGTCCGGATATGCATCCAGCACCGCCTCGACCGGCATGCCGGGCACGACCCGGCTGATGTAGGCCTCATTCACGTCGACGTCCACTTCCAGCGAATTCATGTCCACGATGGTGGCGAGGCCCCCGGCGATGCCACCACCGCCCGCCGTGTACGGCGACACGATCTCGCCCACCTCGGCAGCCTTGTCGGTCACCACGCCCGAAAAAGGCGCGCGGATGATGGTGAAATCGAGGTTGACCTGTGCCGCCTGCACCTGGTCCTGCGCGGCCTGTGCCTGCTTGATCGCGACATCCAGCCCGGCCTTGTCGGTCGAAACCAGCGTGTTGGCCTGCTGGGCATCCTGTTTCGACACGTAGCCGCGCGCGACCACGGCGTTCAGGCGTGCGGCATTGGCTCGATCCTGCTGCAGCGTCGCGCGCGCCTTCACGATACCCGCTTGCGCCGCGGCATATTGCGCCTTGGCCGAATCCAGTTGCGCCTGATAGGCCGTGGGATCGAGCCGCGCAAGAATTTGTCCCTTCTTGACGTGGTCGCCCTCCTCCACCGAAACCGATGTCAGGGTGCCGATGAGCTGCGCCGAAATCGTGGCTTCATGCCGCGCGACCACGTAACCGGTCGCCTGCAACACCGCGGCATCGCCGCTGGATGCCGCCGCCACCGCAGTCGACGTTTCCACCGTTTGCGCGTGTCCGCGCAGCGCGAAAATCGACGCTCCCGCCCCGATGACGAGTACCACGACGACAATGCCCACGACCCACGGCCAGCGAGGGCGCGAGCCGTCGTCATCGCGCTGCGAGCGGTCGATGCGCAGTTCATGCAGCAGATCGTGGCTGGATGGCTGATCGTTCACCTGGCGTCCCCGTGCGCGTATGCAGCGATCGCGCAAGTGTGCCACAGCTTGCCGTGGCCATCGTGAAACCACCACCGGCAGGCATCAAGCGTCGCGCCTGACAGCTGTCATCCATCGTGGAACCCGGGATGCCCTGTTAACGCGCCATGCGCCTACAATCCACGATTCTGCCCCGGAGTCCCGCATCATGTCTTGCGTTTTCGCCCCGCCCCGCGCCACCAGCCTGCCGGTCACCGGCAGCGGCGATCGGTTCCCCGTGCACCGAATTTATTGCATCGGCCGCAACTACGCCGAACACGCGAAGGAAATGGGTTCGGAACCGACCAGCCGCGCCAACCCGGTGTTCTTCATGAAACCGGCCGATGCGATCGTGCAAGAAGGTGGTGATATTCCCTACCCATCCGCCACGAAGGAATTGCACCACGAAGTGGAGATGGTGGTGGGGTTGGCAAGAGGCGGACGCGACATCGATGCCGGCCAGGCCCTCGGATGCGTGTTCGGTTACGGCGTCGGGCTGGACCTGACCCGACGCGACCTGCAGGCCGCCATGAAAGCCAAGGGACTGCCGTGGGACGTCGCCAAGGGCTTCGATCACTCCGCGCCGGTGTCGGCATTGCACACCGTCGAGAAAACGGGGCACCCGCATCACGCCCGCCTGACGCTCACGGTGAATGGCGAGCCGCGCCAAGTCACCGACATCGCGGACATGATCTTCCCGGTCGCGGAGATCATCGCCGAATTGTCGAAGCTGTTCGAGCTGAAACCGGGCGACCTGATCTTTACCGGCACCCCCGCCGGCGTGGGCCCGCTGCAACGCGGCGATCGATTTCGCGCCGAATTGCAGGGCATCGCGGCGCTGGAAGGTCGCATCGTCTGAATTGGCGCTGCTTGCGCGCCGTGCAAGGAGCTGCCTAAATGGCCCCGCCGCATCGTGGCCCGGTAAGCATCCACCCCTAGCACAAAAGGAGTACGCAATGAGCTTCGCGAAGGATTTCAAGGCGTTCATCATGCGTGGCAACGTGGTCGACCTGGCCGTCGCGGTGGTCATCGGCGGCGCCTTCGGCAAGATCGTCACCTCGCTGGTCAACGACATCATCATGCCGCCGATCGGCGTGCTGGTGGGCGGCATCGATTTTTCCCGGCTGAAATGGATCATCCACGATTCGACCGATCCCAAGAAAGTGGTCGCGATCAACTACGGCAGCTTCATCAACACCATCATCACTTTCCTGATCATCGCACTTGCGGTGTTTTTGGTGATCAAGCTGATGGAAAGGGCGATGCCGAAGAAGGAAGCCGCGCCCGCCGCACCGCCACCGGAAGTCACGTTGCTGACCGAGATCCGCGATCTGCTGAAGCAGCAAGCTTGAGCGGAGCGGATTCCAACCCATCCCCACCCATAGCCTCTCCTTGAAGGGGAGGGCTTGTCTCCGCTGCGGTGACCGTGCCCATCGAAATCGTCCAGGCCGACATCACCACCCTGCACGTCGACGCCATCGTCAACGCGGCCAATGAAACATTGCTTGGGGGTGGCGGCGTCGACGGCGCCATCCATCGCGTGGCGGGTCCGCGGTTACTGGAGGCATGTCGCGCGATCCCGGAGGTGCAACCCGGCGTGCGCTGTCCGACCGGCGAAGCGCGCATCACCAACGGCTTCGCCTTGCCGGCGGGTCGGGTGATCCACGCAGTCGGACCCGTATGGCAAGGCGGCGATCACGGCGAACCCGACCTGCTGGCGGCCTGCCATCGCAACGTGCTGGCGCTGGCGCGCGAACACGGGATCGACAGCCTCGCGTTCCCCGCGATCAGCTGTGGCGTGTACGGTTATCCACGCGATGCCGCAGCGGTTACGGCACTGGCAATCCTGGCCGAGGAGCAGCCACGGATGCGCACGCCGCACCGCATCGTGCTGTGCGCCTTCGATCGCGACATGGCCCAGGCCTGGCGACAAGCAGCGGATCGGTTGCACGTTGCGATCAAGCCCTGACGGCAAACAAACCCGGCCCCGTGCCTTGCGAAAAGGCCGCCAACGCGTGCCGGTGCATACCGCTGAACGAGGCATCCTTCAGTCACGCGTCGGGTACAACGGCGGCAGACCTGCGTCACGGGAACGCGGGTTGTTCTGGTGATCGCGCCAGGCAAAGCCGTTCGCGAAGGCGTCGGCAACGGCAGCGCAGGCTTTCTGGACATTGTCGCCTTGCCAGCGCGCACGCTGCAGGGCATCCAGCGCATCGCACTGGGCAGGGTCGGAAAGGGCATCACGCAGTGCGCTCGTCTGGACAATCCCGGTGTGCGTGGCACGTGCCCACAGCAGCAGCGCGTGTTCGCAGGCCGCGGCATCGCCGCGCCGGGCAGCATCGAGAGCCTGTCGTTGCAGCGTCCGGTGATCCGGTTTCGCGGTGACGACCATTTCCGGCTGGCTCGAGGAATCTGAACTTTCACCGCGGACGTTGCGCATTTCGCGGCTATCTTGCGCGACCCGGGGCTTGCGTCGCAATCGCCACCACACCCATGCCGTGATGACCACAATCAGCCATAGCGCCAGACTCGCCAACGCGAGGATGCGCCAGAAACCAGGCTCCGCTGTCGCCACATGCGAGGTGGCGGCCACCGCGGTCGTGCCCGATGAGGATGCCGACAGCGGATGGTCGGTCGAGGCGGCGACTGTCGATGGCGACGGGCTTGCACCCGAGGTTGCGGCCGCGGCACCGCTGACCTGCAACGTGCGGGCAGGCAAGCTCGCTTGTTCGGCGCGGTCGTGCACCACGTCCCACCAATCCAGCGTGATGGCCGGCAATGAAAGTTTGCCGCCGTGCTGCGGCACGATCGCGAAACTCCGCGTGCGGGTTCCCTGCAACCATTGGCCGCTGTCGTCCGTGGTGTCGCGCGTCTGGTCGGGATACACGCGCGCGCCCGCGATGGAAGGCAACTCGGGTTCCGGCAGTGCATCGGCAGGCTGCCCGCTCGCGCTGATGCTCAATGTCACCGTCAAGGGCACGCCTGCGCTGACCTGGCCATTCGCAGGCAATCCGCTCAGCTTCAGCTCCACTTCGCGCGCGGGCAACCACGGTTTGCCCGCGTTGGCCGGCATGGCTCGCACATCCAGGCGCGTTGCCGGTGCGGTGGCATTCGCCGGTTTGCCGAAGCCGGGGATCTGGCCGTTCATCACCGCATTGGGATTATTCAACAAGGCATTGGGGTTGTTGAAAAACGCGCCCGGATTGCCCACCGCCAGATTCTGGCCCTGGAAGGTCGGACCCTGCACCGTGATGGAACCGCTTTTCTGCGGGATCAACGCCCACTCGTATTCGATCACCTTGTAGGTGTAGCCGTTGCGATCGACGGTGTAATCGTGGTCGTGGTCGAGCTTGATCAGGCGGGCGCCATTGGCCACGGGATCGCTGAGCGAACCATCGACGCCCGGCAGATAGAACAGGCGCACCGTGTAGACGGTCTGCTGTCCGACGTAAGGCGAACTGGAGAGCACGCCGGTCTCCATGAACACCGGGTCGCCGACCTTGCCGGTGCCACCGGATGGCGCCGCGCCGACCTGCAACGTCAAAGGTCGTGTTCTGGCGCCCCCAACGTCAAGCGAAGGAATCGTCAACGTGCCGGCATGCAATGGCTTCAACGCAATCCCGAGTTGCGAAGTGCTGGTGGTCTTGCCGTTGACGATCTGCATGCTGCTGGAACGCGAGGTGCCGAGCACCTGGAAATCCTGCTGCAGCGACGACAGATCAGGTGTGTCGAGATTGCCGTCCGACTGGATGTTGAGCGTGACCGTATCGCCCAGGCTGACGTGGGTACGATCGAGGAATGCGTGGACGTTGGCTGCGCGCGCGAACGGCGCCAGCAAGACCAGCCACAGAATCCACCATCGACGGTTCATTGCTGCGGTTCCTCCTGCTTTTGTCCGTGCCGCAGTTCCCATTCCAGCCGGAACTTCCTGCGCAGCAGGGCACCGGGATCGTCCGGCACGGCTTGCAACATCGCGCGTTGCTGCCCGTTGAATCGACCATCCTGCGTGGCCGGGTTCTGCCCTAGGGCGAATGCACGCGCGCCGCCCTGGTCGCCGGAATGCTTCGAACCTTTCGCCTTTTGCAATTCGCTTGCAAGTCCCTGCTCGGCGCGCTTGGCCTGTTGTTGTTGCCTGGCGGCTTCACCGACCGAGGCTTCGCCGCCATTCGGTTGCGCGTTGTCGCCCTTGCCATTCTGCTGCCCGGCGCCCTGCTTCTGCGCTCCGCTGCCCACGTTCGATTGCGAGGATTTTCGATCCGTTGCCGAGGCTTGCCGATCTTGCGAGCCAGCCCGCCCGGACTGCTGGCCGTTGTCGTTCTGCGCGGGCGACCCTTTGCTGGATGAAGACGCACGGTTCCCCTTCCGGTTTTCGCCAATGTTTTTGCTGCCTTGCTGGTGCGGCGGAGCATGCCGCTTCAGCCAGTCCTCTACGGCGTTGAGGTTCGCGCGCGCGTCCGCAAACTGCGGATCGCGCTTCAAGGCCTCCCGGTATGCGGCGATCGCCTTTTGGTAATCGCCCTGCCTGGCCAGTGCGTTGCCGAGGTTGTAGCGCGAACGCGCATCATCGCTGCCCGCAAACGCCTTGGCCGCCTCGGCGTAATGGCCGGCGCGATAATCCGCCGCGCCGTGCATGGCTTGCGTCGTCGCCAACTGTCGTGCCTTCGCCGCATCGCCATGCCGCAGCGCTTGCAGCGCGCGTTGGTCGCGATTGGCCCACAACGAGTCCCACGTCGCCGCGCGCGCAACCGGCATGCCGATCGGCAGCAGTGCCATGCCCAGCACCAACAGCCAGCCGCGCCGGAAAGCCAGGGCACCGAGCAACAGCAAGGCCGGCAGCAGCCAGATTCCGCCATCGCGCCAAAGCCGGGTACGTTCGCCGTCGCTGGCGCGAGCCGATTCCGCCGCCGGCTTGCCGAGTGCCGCAACGCTGGTGCCAGCGTCGTTCAGCACCACGTAACGACCGCCGCCCGCACGGGCGACCGCGCGCAAGGCGTCATCGTCACGACGCGCCATCAACACACCATGGGCATCGCTGGCGAACCCCCCATTGTGTCGCGGCACTGGCGCACCCTCGGAAGTACCGATACCAAGCACGTTCACTCGGATGCCACGTGCGCGGGCGGCCTTGGCCGCGGCAACTGCGGCGTCATCCGCCGTATCGGTCACCAGCACGATCTCGCCACCTTTCACATGCGATTGCTCGAGCAGGGCAACGCTCTTTTCGATGCCGGCGGCGGCATCATTTCCCGGTACCGGCATCACGTCCGGCTGCAGGGCGCCCAACAGGTTCAGCACGGTGTGCTTGTCGTCGGTCAATGGCGCGACCGTGAATGCCGCGCCGGCGTAGGCGACAAGTGCCGTGCGCGAGTCGCCCGCATCGTCCAGCAGGTCACGCACCGCAAAGCGTGCACGGGTCATCCGGTCGGGCTGCAGGTCTTGGGCGAGCATGTCGTCGGACAGCGACAACGCCACCACGCGCGCGGCGCCGGTGACATAGAGCGGCGCAGGCACCTTTTGCCACGCCGGTCCGGATAGTGCGGCCACGGCCGTCGCCCATGCAAGTGAGAACAGCGACAATGCGAACCGTCGGCGCACACCGGCATCGTGGACCAGGTGCGGCAGCAGTGCGGAATCGACCAACCTTGCGAATGTGGCACGGCCTCCACCGCTGCGCGCCAGCGCCCACAATGCGAGCGGCAACGGCGTCAGCGCCAGCCACCACCATGGACGCAGGAAATGCAGATGGATATCCAGCGCGCTCATGCGGGGGTTGCCCTGCGCGGCACGGGGACTCGCCACGGCAGCAGGGTGCAGCCCAGCAAAAGCGCCAGCCCCAGCGGCCATGGATACCATTCGTGATCTGGACGCAACAGCGCGTGTCCGGTCGCCAGCGGTTCAAGCGCATCGATGGTGCGATAGGCCGCAGCGAGCTCGTCACCATTGGCCGCACGGAAGAAGCGTCCGCCGGTCTCATCCGCAACGTGCGTCAGCACCTGCACATCGAGGGCATTGTCCGGCGCGGACAACTGCATGCCGAACACATTGACGGACTGCGTTTCGGACCCCACACCGATGGTGTAGATGCGCACGCCCGCCGCCTTCGCGAGCTTCGCCGCATCCAGCGGCGTCACGCTGCCGGCGGTGTTGACGCCGTCGGTGAGCAGCACCAGCACCCTGGCACGCGCGGGCAGTGCATCAAGATGTTTCACGGCCAGCGTGATCGCATCGCCGATGGCGGTCTCGCGGCCCGCCAGTCCCACCGCCGCTCCGCTCATTTGCTTGGCAACCGCATCGACGTCGAACGTCAACGGCGTCAGCAGGTAGGCACGGGTACCGAACAGGATCAGGCCCACGTCATCGCCCGAGCGCATCCTGATGAAGCGTTGTGCGATGGCCTTGACCGCGGCGAAGCGACTGACCACCGTGTCGCCGAAACGCATGTCCTCGATCGCCATGCTGCCGGAGCAATCGACCGCCAGCATCAACGCACGACCGCTATGCGTGATCGCTTGTGGCGGCGCCAGTTGTTGTGGGCGCGCGGCAGCGCATACCAGCAGCATCCAAGCCAGGCTCGCCAGCAGGATGCGTGGCCGCCGCATACCAGTTCCCTTGGTACCCGATGGAAGCGAAGCCGGCTGCGGCAGGCGCAACGCCGCGCCGGGTGCAGCGGGCGGCAGGAATTTCCACACCAGCCATGGCAATGGCAAGAGCAGGAACATCCATGGCCATGCGAAGGTCATGCGGAAGCCGCCCGCCGGAACGACCCCAGACTGCCTGCACGGTTGGCGACACGACCGCACAGGGCATCGGCACACCATGAACGCAGTGCGGCAACCACGGCCGATGCATCCACTTCCGGCCGTGGCCGGAAACGGGCAACGTCCAGACGATCAAGGGTCTCCATCGTCGCGGCATCGCGCGCGTAACATCGCACGAAGGCACGCCATGCCTCGCCCGCCTGCGCGCCGACTTCAGGCGCGGTGCGGAGCGCGACGCGGCGCATCAGGCGCGACGCGCCGTCGATCAGGCGCGCATCGTCTGCGTCACGGACATGTGCGGCTTGGAGCGCATCGATCTCGCGCAAGGCCGCCCGCAAGGGGCCGCGTCGCCGGAGTCGCCGGATCCACAAGGTGATGCCAACCGTGAGCAGCAACAATGCTCCGGCGAGCAACCACCAGCCCGGAGCCGGTGGCCACCACGATGCGTGCGGCAGATGGATGTCCCGCAGGACCGGCCCATTCATGCACCGCGCCTCCCGGCCCGGTTGCGCCACAGTGCCGGCAACGCGACATCAGGCTCATCGGTGGTCGCGAATTTCATCCAGGGCACCGATGTTTCATCACAGATTTTGGCCAGCCGTCGCCAGCCCTGGGCGAGACTGTCGCGCAAGGCTGCGCGCGCGGCAGGGCTGGATGCGTCGACACGCCGTTTCCCTGCACCGGTCTCGAACAGATAGGAACCAGCAGGCGCGAGCGCATCCTCAAGAGCATCAACCAGGATGACCACACGCACATCGACGTGCCGCGAGAGGCGCACGAAAGCCTGCGCAGCAGCGGCGTCCACGCACCAGCCGTCGGACAGCAAACACACCTGGCTGCCGGGCGCTGCCGTTCTGCGCGTCCTGGTGATAACCGCCGACAAGGCTTCGCCGGGAGCTTCGCCATCGGACCGCCGCCAATCGTCCCAGCGCGCCAGGGCACCAAGTACCGCCAATGCCCCCCGGCTGCCTGCCTGTGGATCGACCGCCGCGCGCACATGGCCGAATGCCATGGCCCCCACCCTGTCGCCGCCACGCACGCAGGTCCAGGCCAGCCACGCCGCGGCACGCGCCGCGGCGACCGATTTGTAACGAGCGCGGGTACCAAAGCGCATCGTTGCGTGGGTATCGCACAGCAACAGCAGGCTGTGCTCACGTTCGACCTCGAAAAGTTTGGTGTGCCACTTGCCGCTGCGCGCGGTGCGCCGCCAGTCGATGTTGCGCGCATCGTCACCCGCCTGATAGATGCGCGACTCCGCGTAGTCCATGCCGCGCCCACGCATCTTCGAAGCATGTCCGCCCGCAAGCGGCGTCCGCTTGCGCAGCGCGGGCATGCCGGGCTTTCCGGCGCGCACGCGCAGTGCGATCAATTCGGCAAGATCGACTTGGGTGGCGCTGTCCGTTGCCGACGCCTGAATGCCTTTGACTGCAACATTCATCATGATCGCACGCAGGGATTCGAATCCATTTCAAGTGTTGCCATGGTCGCGAAAGCGGCAATGGCGGCGGATTTATTTGCCCGTCGATGGCGCCCGCCGTGCAAACCATCTTCTGCTTTCGCGTTTGCATTTCCGCGAGCGGAGCCGGATCACGGCCTGGGCGTATCCACCGTGACCCAGGGATCGGGGCGCATGCGCGAGCCTTGATGCAAGACCGCGCGCTCCCAGTCATCAGGGCAGCGGCACGCGTTCCAGCAACTGCCGCACCACATCATCCACACGCAGACCCTCGGCTTCCGCCTCGTAACCCAGCAGGACGCGATGCCGAAACACGTCCGGCGCCAGTGACTGGATGTCTTCGGGCAACACGTAATCCCGTCCGGCGAGCCATGCCGCGGCGCGTGCACAACGTTCCAACGCGATGCTGGCGCGCGGGCTTGCGCCCCACGCGATCTTTTCGCGTAGCCCGGGGGCCCACGGTCGCGGATCACGTGTCGCCAGCACGAGTTGCACGATGTAATCACCGAGCCCATCGGCCATGTGCAGATCCAGGACCTGCTTGCGCGCGGCAAACAGATCGTGCTGTGCCAGCAAAGGTTGCGGTGGCGAATGGGGGCCGAGTTCGTCCCTCGCACGCGCATGTGCCAGCCGCATGATCTCGCGTTCGGAATCGGCCTTCGGATAGCCAACCGGAACGTGCAGGAGAAACCTGTCGAGCTGCGCTTCCGGCAGCGGGAAGGTGCCCTCCTGTTCTATGGGATTCTGCGTCGCCATCACCAGGAACAATTTCGGCAACGGCCACGAGCGACGACCGATCGTGACCTGCCGTTCGGCCATGGCTTCCAGCAGCGCGGATTGCACCTTGGCCGGCGCGCGGTTGATTTCGTCGGCCAGCACCACGTTGTGGAACAAGGGTCCGGGTTCGAATTCGAATTCACCCGTCGCCGGCCGCAGCACGTCGGTGCCGGTGAGATCGGCCGGCAACAGGTCGGGCGTGAATTGCACGCGATGGAAGTCGGCTTCGATGCGCGTGGCCAGAGCCTTGATCGCCGTGGTCTTGGCCAGTCCCGGCGCGCCCTCGACCAGCAAGTGCCCATCGGCCAGAAGCGCGATCAGAAGCCGATCGACCAGCGTCGGCTGGCCGATGACTTCGGCTTGCAAGGCATCCCGCAGCTCTGCGAATCGGGCGTGCAAGCTGCTGATGTCGGCAGGCCGAGACGATTCAATGGGCGCCTCGAAAGCCGATTGTTCGTTGGCTGATCCGGATTGCATGCGCCAAGTAGACCACAGCACGGCGCAAAAGTTTTGTCAGGATCGGATGCAGTACAACCCGTCAAAAGCAAACGGCGCGAAAGAACCGCGCCGTTTGCGTGTTGCCCGTGACCGGTATGTCATTCGACGGTCGTATCCTGTCCCAGGATGTGCGGGGTGATGAATACCAGCAACTCGGCCTTGTTGTTGATGTTCTTCTTGTCACGGAACAAGGCGCCGAGAATCGGGATATCGCCAAGGAACGGCACCTTGGTGACGTCATGCTCATTGGTGAACTCGTACACGCCGCCGAGTACTACGGTCTGCCCGTTGTTGACCAGCACCGAGCTGTCGATCTCGCGGTGATCGATCTGCGGCACGAAACCGCCACCCGGGTTCGGTACCAGCGAGTTGAGCGCGTCCTTGATGACCTTGAGCTTCATGAACACGCGGTTGTCGGAAGTGATGGTCGGGGTGACGTCGAGCTCGAGCACGATGTTCTTGAACTGCACGGTCGCAGTACCTGCACCACCGCCTGCACCAGAGTTCTGGAAGGTCAGGTAGCCGATCTGCTGGCCTTGCTGGATCGTGGCTTCCTGGTTGTTGGCAGTCACCACCTTCGGCTGCGAGATGGTCTCGCTGCGACCTTCCTGCTGCGCCGCCGACAATTCCAGGTTCAGCATGTAATCGCTCCCCAGAATGCCGAATGCAACGCTGCTGCTACCAGTCGTCGTCGAGGGCAGGTTGACATTCAGGCCCGCCGGTATGCTGACGCCAGTCGTGCTCGTGGTGGTGCTCCCCGTGCCACTGGCATTGGTGATGCTGCTGGTGGTCGGTCCGGTGAACAGGGTCTGCCCGCTCGGGTTGACGTGGAACATGCCGACGCCGAGCTTGGCACCCAGCTCGCGCGTGAAGTTGTCGGTCGCGACGACCAGCCGCGATTCGATCAGCACCTGCTTGACCGGGCGATCGAGCACCGAGACCAGTTGGCGGATTTCCTGCACCTTCTCGGGCGTGTCGTTGACCAGCAACGTATTGGTGCGCTCGTCGTAGGAGACGCTCCCGCGTGGCGACAGGAACCCGCGTTCGGTATTACTCCCACCACCACCACCACCCACATTGCTGGCTTTCGCGCCCTGGGTCAGGAGATCGGCGATCTGCTTGGCATTGCCGTAGTTGATCGGGATGTAATCGGTGACCAGTTGCGCGCTGTTGAGCTCCTTCTGGCGCGCCGAGGCGACATTTTCCTCGTATTTCGCGATTTCGGTTTGCGGAGCAACCCAGATCACGTTGCCGTTCTGGCGCTTGGCCAGACCCTTGGCACGCAGGATCACGTCGAGTGCCTGGTCCCACGGCACGTTGACCAGCCTCAGGGTGACGTTGCCTTGCACGCTGTCCGACGCCACGATGTTGAGGTTCGACACATCGGCCAGCAGCTGCAACACGGAACGAACCGGGATGTCCTGGAAGTTGAAGGTGACGCGGCTGCCCTTGTAGACGATCGGCTTGGGAGCGCCCAATAGATTGTTCGACTTGGACTCGGGCTGGGAAAACTCGACGACGTACTGGTTGCCGGTCTGATAGGCCGCCGTTTGCACTACGCCACGGGTACCCACTTCGATTTTCGCGCCACCTGGCACAGCATGGGTATTGATGCTGCGTACCGGGGTCGCATAACTGGTCACATCCAGTCGACGCGCCTGCGAGGCCGCCAGATTGGCCCCGGCAACGTCGATGGTGGTGGTGTCGCCGGTCGTATGCATGCTGGTCGCCGCTCCCGACTGGCTGAAATCGATCACCAATTTGCCTGCCCCGTGTTCGGCGCGTTGGAAATCGACTCCCGTGATGACATTGCTGCCAGCCATAGCGACCGATTTGTCCGGATTGGCGGTGACCTGTGCAAGCGCACGCTGGCTCGGCGGTGGCGGCGGTACCGGTGCGAGCGCAGGACCTTGCTGCGGGTCTGCCGCTGCAGCCGTCTGCATGCCATCGCCGATGGTCACCAGCAACTCGTTGCCCTGCACACTGGTGACGTAGGGGGACGGTTGGGAAAGGTCGACGACAACACGTGTGCGGCCGTTGGCCTCCACCGCGCTGACCGCCTGGGCGGTGCCCTGCCCGATGCTGTACGAACGCTGCGCCAGTCCATTGCTGGTATCGGCGAAATCCATCGCAATGCGCGGGGGTGTGTTGGTACTGAACGCCTGGGGCGTGGCGGCCGGCCCGGAGAACGTGAGGGTCAATTGCACCTTGCCGCCGGGCAACGAGGCCGCACTGACGTTCTGCAGCGTGTTCGCCGCCAAGGCCGGCCCTGCGACCAGCAGCAGCAACACCAGCAACGCCATCCATCCGCGTCCGGGTCGGGCAGGGTCGCCGTGGATGCGACCGGTGTATTGAGCAGGTTTGATCATCATGAACGTAACCCCCGATGAATCGTCATTTGTCGCCCAGAGCGACGCTCGCGTCGCGTTCCATCCAGCCGCCCGAACCATTCGGCACCAACTCAACCATGTCGATCTCGCTGTTGGTCACCTGAGTCACGTGACCGTAGTTCTGGCCCATGTAATCACCGACGCGAATCTGATGGATCACCCCTTGCGGATCCTTGACCAGTGCTTCGATGTTGCCCTTGGCTCCGATCGTGCCGACCATCTTGAGGCTGTCGAGCGGGAATGCTTCGAGTGGCTCACGCGGACGGTTCTGATCGGGATGCGGCCCGGCCAAGTCGTTCGAATTCGGCTGCGGCGGCGCCGGCTCGAACGGATCGCGCTTGTCCTGGTCCTGATAAATGTAGGTTTCGAAGGTCTTGACGACCGGCAGCGCCGGCAGTGGCGCGCCCTTGCGAGCCTTGACCTGTGCGACCCATTCGTGCAGGTCGCCGTGGCCGCCGCAAGCGGCAAGTCCGGAGATCATCGCAAGGATGACCAGCGCTAAACCGACTCGGGTAAGGGTGGGTCGCATGATCACTTCCCTCCCTTCTTGGCCGGAACCTTGCCTTTCTTCCCGTTCGCTTCCTCGTCACCGAGATAGCGATAGGTCTGGACCGTACCTTCCAGCATCAACTCGCCGCCTGGCGGGGGTGCATCCTTGCCAGCCGATTTGGCCGCGCTCAGCGAAACATCATGCATGGTCAGGATCACCACGCGTGGCAGCGACGCGACCCCGCTGATGAAGGTACCGAACTGATGATAGGTGCCTTGCATCTTGAGCGCGATCGGCTGGATCGCGTAAAACTCTTCCGGAACCTCGGGCTTCGGCTGGAACAGTTCCGTTTCGATACCGGCAGCCTGGGCGGTCTGGGAGATATTGACCAATAGCGCCGGCATTTCGGTCTTGCTGGGCAGCTCGCGCAGCATCTGGCTCAGCATTTCGTTCATCTGCGCAAGCTGGGCCTTCAGGGCATCAAGGTTGACCACCTTGGCCTGCTTGTCCTGGAACTCCTGCTTCAGCTTCACTTCCTGCTGCTGCGCCGACGCAAGCGTGTCCTGTTGGTTGCTGATGTAGAAGTACCAACCTACGAACACGATCACGATGATCACGATGGCGATGAAGAAGCCCTTGACCGAATTGGGCCAGCCGCCGATGTTGTTGCGATCGAGATTGCGCAGGTCATCGAAGAATTTCATGGCCTGGCCCCTCCCTTGCTCGTGGCCGCAACGGGCTTCTGGGACATCTCTGCGGCCGCCGACCCACCGGGTTGCACCGAGGATGCGCCCGGGGACGATGCCGCAACCCGGCTTGATGACGAGGCAGCCGGCGCGCTCATTGCCGATGTGGCCGCGACCGACGAATTCATCGGCACGCCGGCGCTGGAGCCCGCAGCGGGCAGCGCAGTCGACGACCCCGAAGCCGGACCGCCATTGGTATCGGATTGCGGAGTACCCAGCTTCACCACCAATTCGAATTCATAGGGTGTATTCGAATCGGTGTGGACGTTCTGGGTCTTGACCAGCGTCGCAGGCCCCATCCACGGCGAAGCCTCGATGTTGCGCATGTATTCGGCAACGGTCGCATTCGATTGTGCAACGCCGTTCAAGGTAAGCTTGTCACCCTGTTGTTTCAACGACGTGATACGCGCACCCGCGGGAATGGTCTGGACGATCTGGTCGAACAGATGCACCATCTGCGAGCGGCTGGACTGCAACTTCTCGACGATGCGCTTGCGAGCCAGCAAGTGGTCCTTGACCTTCTGCAGGTTCTTGATCTCGGTGATCTTGGCATCCAGCTGGGTGATCTGGTCCTTGAGGTAGGCGTTCCGGCCGTTCTGGTTGTCGATGCGCAGGCTCATCCAGAACCCCCACAACAACACCAGCACGATGGCTGCGACCGCGGCGAGACCAAGGTGGGTGAAGAATTCGCGTTTGCGGCGTTCGCGCCGTTCCGCGCGCCACGGGAGGAGATTGATCTTGGCCATCAGTCGAAGCTCCTCAAGGCCAGTCCGGCGGCGATCATCAGGGCCGGTGCGTCTTGTGCGAGCGTCTGGGCCTGAAGCCGCGGGGACAACGACATGCTGGCGAGCGGATTGGCCACCACGCACGGCACGCCGAGCTGTTCGACCACCATGTCGGCGACGCCCGGAATCGATGCGCAACCGCCGGCCAACACGACCTGATCGACCTTGCCGAATTCACTGCCGGCGAAGAAGAACTGCAGCAGGCGACTGACCTGCTGCACCATCGCTTCCTTGAAAGGTTCCAGCACCTCGATCTCGTACGATTCGGGCAGCCCGCCCTGGCGTTTGGCGAGGCCGGCTTCCTCGTAGGACATGCCGTAGCGGCGCATCACCTCGTCGGTGAGCTGCTTGCCGCCGAACACCTGCTCGCGCGAATAGATGGTGCGCTGGTTCTTGAGCACCGACAGCGTGATCATGGTGGCACCGACGTCGACCAGCGCCACCAGCGCATCACGCGGCACCGACAACTGGTCGGCGATCAGGCGGAATGCGTTCTCCATCGCGAACACCTCGACGTCGATCACCTTGGCGGTGAGACCGCCGAGATCCAGCGCCGCGACCCGCATGTCCACGTTCTCGGTCCGGGATGCGGCCAGCAGGATCTGCTGCATCTCCGGATTGTCCTTGACCGGGCCGATGGTTTCGAAATCGAGGCTGACTTCCTCGATCGGATAGGGGATGTACTGGTTGGCCTCGACCTGCACCTGGCCTTCCAGGTCATCTTCCGAGAGTTCGGCCGGCATCGGGATCACCTTGGTGATCACCGCCGAACCCGCCACCGCGGCCGCGGCGAACTTGGTGCGCGCACCCGAGCGCTGCACCGCGCGCCGGATCGCATCACCGACCGCCTCGACCTCGACGATGTTCTTTTCGACCACGGCGTTGGGCGGCAGGGGCTCGACCGCGTAGTGCTCCACGCGGAAACGCGAGCCGGCCTGGCTCAACTGCAGCAACTTGACAGCGGTCGAACTGATGTCGACGCCAATCAGCGGCGCAGCATTGGTTGTCAGTAATCCCACTGGAATTCCCCTTCCCCGTGCCCGCTTGCGCAAAATCATGCGCGACTGCATTAGATACGAAAGTTAACGAAATATCAATAACCTTGCAAAGTGCGTGCAAGCCGATGAACTTTCTACAGATAGGTTATTAAATGATCATCCTTCAGTACCGATTCTTGCTGGAAGTGCGTCACAAATCGCCAAGAAACTTTCGAGCCTGATTCCGTCATGTATGCGAAGCTGGCAATACCCCGCTCCCGAGCCCCATGCACGAGGGTCCGGCCGAAACGGGAACGCGGATCCGAAGCATGCCTCTATAATTTGTGCTTTCATCCCGCGACTGTCCGGATTTTCGTATCGCGCCCGCCGTGGAATCCGTCATCCGAACCGACTCGACCCAACAAACGGCGTCCACCTTACAGGCTGGCGCAGTGCAAGCTCCGGAAACCGCATGAGAATCCTGAAACGACTGATGCTGATCGGCTTGATCGGCGTGCTTTGCATGCTGTTGCTGGGCGTGATCGCGGGCGGTGTCGCCTGGTGGTTGCTGGAGCCACGGGTGCCGTCCGTCACTTCGCTGAAGGACGTGCAGATGCAGGTGCCGCTGCGGATCCTGAGCGCGGATGGCAAGTTGATCGCGGAGTACGGCGAAATGCGCCGCAATCCGATACAGATCCAGAACGTGCCTGCCAAGCTCAAGGACGCGGTGCTGGCGGCCGAAGATGCCGATTTCTACCACCACTCCGGCATCGACGTGACCTCGACGTTGCGCGCAGCCGTCGAAGTCGTGCTGCATCATGGCGAGAAAGTCCAGGGCGGCTCGACGATCACCCAGCAGGTCGCGCGCAATTTCTTCCTCAGCCCGCAGAAAACCTACACCCGCAAGATCATCGAAATCCTGACCTCGTTCCGGATCGAGAAGGAGCTGACCAAGGACCAGATCCTGCAGCTCTACCTCAACAAGATGTTCCTGGGGCATCGTACCTATGGCGTGGCGGCAGCCGCCCAGTACTACTACGGCAAGACGCTCGACCAACTCACGGTCGCCCAGTGCGCCGCACTCGCCTCGTCCTTCCAGCTGCCGTCCGCGGTGAATCCGATCGATCACAAGGACAGGCTGATCGCGCGCCGCAACTGGGTGCTCGGCCAGATGCTTGCGCATCGCTTCATCGACCGAGACCAATACCAACAGGCCATTGCCTCGCCCGACGATGCCTCGCCCCATGACGCCCCGGTGGAAGTCGACGCGCCGTATCTCGCAGAGATGGTGCGCCAGCAGGCGATCGAGAGACTTGGCAACCAGGCGCTGACCGACGGCTACGTGATCCGAACCACGATCGACAGCCATTTGCAGGATCTTGCCGATCGTGCGTTGCAAAGCCGGCTCGAGGATTACGATCATCGCCACGGCTACCGCGGACCCGAAGCCCATGTGACTTTACCCGATCCCGCCACACCTACTGCCCTCGAACAGGCCTTGTCGAGCTACAACTCCGTGGGTGGTCTGTGGCCCGCGATCGTCACCGGCGTGAATACGGAATCGGCATCGGTGTACGTCCGGGGTGGCCAAACCGTCTCGCTGGCGGTCGCAAGCATGAAATGGGCCTTGGGGTTCGCGCACAAGGCCGGCACCGGCGACAAGGGCGCGGCCTCGATCCTGCGTCCCGGCGACATCATCCGGGTGCGTGAAGTGGGCGATTCCGAAACGGCATCGACATCCGCGCCAAAGGCCAAAGCAAAAACCGCCATAACCAAGCACTGGGAATTGGAGCAGATTCCCGCCGCACAGGCGGCGATGGTGTCGCTGTCTCCCGATGACGGCGCGGTCCAGGCGCTGGTCGGCGGTTTCAGTTTCCAGTTGAGCAAGTTCAACCGTGCGGTGCAGACTGCACGCCAACCCGGTTCCAGCTTCAAGCCCTTCATTTATTCGGCGGCCTTCAGCCGCGGCTACACGCCCGCGTCGATCATCAACGACGCCCCGATCGCACTGCCCGATCCTTCCAAACCGGGCGGATTGTGGACGCCGCAGAACGACGACGGCAAATTCCGCGGCCCGATGCGCTTGCGCGAAGCGCTGGCGCAATCGGTCAATCTGGTCGCGATCCGTCTGCTCGACGCCGTAGGGGTGCATTACGTGCGAGATTACGTCACGCGCTTCGGCTTCCCGCTCGACGCAATACCGGAAAACCTGACGATGGCACTCGGAACCGCTTCGGTATCGCCGATGGCGATGGCGCGGGCCTACGGAGTGTTCGCCAACGGCGGCTTCCTGGTCACGCCCTACTACGTTTCCGAGATCGACAACCGCGACGGCAAGGCCATCTACAAGGCCGACCCGGTGCGGGCATGCAGGAACTGCGAGGGGAGGCTGCTCGACGAGGGCAAGACCACCGCGGCGCCGAACCAGCCCGACGCTGCCGCCGGCGATCCCGGTGCGCTCGGCAATACCGCCAATGCCCTGGCGACCGATGCGCCCAAGGGTCCGCTGCTGGCCCCACGCGTGATCGCGCCGCGCAACGATTACCTGATCACGTCGCTGTTGCAAAGCGTGATCGATCACGGCACCGGTTATGCCGCGAAGCAGCTCGGCCGCAGCGATCTGGCTGGCAAGACCGGCACTTCGAACGATTATCACGACGGCTGGTTCTGCGGCTTCGACGACCACCTCGTCACGACCGTCTGGGTCGGTTTCGACGATTTCAAATCGCTTGGCCACAAGGAATTCGGTGCGCAGACGGCGCTGCCGATCTGGATGGCTTTCATGGGCCCGGCGCTGCAGGGCCAGCCGGAAGCGACGCTGCCCAGACCGCCGGGCATCGTCACCGCGACCATCGATCGCACCACCGGCCTGCCCGCGCCGCCGGGCGACACCAACACCATGACTGAAATGTTCAAGGTCGAGGATCTGGACCGTCTGCGCGAGCTGGCCAAGCAGCAAAAGAACCAGGCACCGGCCTACGACATCTTTTGATGTGATCGTCCGTGATCACTGCCTCGCGGAGCGACTGCACAACCCGATCACTCCGAACCGTGGAAACACCCGGGCGACCATGGAGCCGCCATCCATGGTCAAGAGTTTCTTGGCCTGATTTTTCACCAAAGCTGCTCTGACCGAGGCATTTCTGGCTTTTGGCATCACGTGTCGCGGCCCTTTGCTTTTTGTGTCCGCTTTTTGCGACACTGACTCCGACGCGGCTACGGGTGTTACTCACGATGCACAAGACCGCCGGGTATCACCGCATCCACGCCGAGGGACGTGCCCATCAGTTACGCCGCAGGGTGGCACTCGAGGCCGCTCGTTTGATCAGCGAACACGGCATCCGTGATTACCAGTTGGCCAAGCGCAAGGCCGCCCGTCACGTGGGCGTCAGTGACGAGGGTTACCTGCCACGCAACCGCGAAATCGAGGATGCCCTGCGCGAGCACCAACGCTTGTTCCGCGCCGATGAGCAATCCCGTGCCTTGCACGCCCGCCGCGAAGCCGCTCGCGAGGCCATGCATTTTCTCGATCGTTTCGAACCGCGCCTGGTCGGACCGGTGCTCGACGGCACTGCGGACAGCCACTCGCCGGTGAATCTGCACGTCTTCGACGACTCACCTGAAAGCGTGGCCGGTTATCTGCACGACCACGGCGTTGCGTTTGAAACGCGTGCGCATACTTTCAGACTGGATCGTGAGCGCAGCGCGGAATTCCCGGTGTTGCTGTTCGACGCCGACGGGGTGGCCATGGACGTGACCGTGTTCCCGCGCGATGCGCTGCGACAGGCGCCGCTGAACCGGGTCGACGAACGTCCGCAACAGCGCGCGTCACTGGCCGCCCTGAACGCGTTGCTCTGCGACCGCCGCTGATCGTTGCTTCGTGCGCGGATCCTTGCTGGCGACACGGGCGGGCATCGCCGGTGCGCAAGCCGCCGGCCAATCCGGCAGGATTGCCGGGTTGAACGCCCCAGGCGGCCCGCAGGGCGGCAAGCCACCGGGATGCGGCGAAGCAGTATTCGGCGGCTCGAATCAGCGCTTGTCGATCGCGGTGTAATCTCGCGGCGTCGCACCGACGTAAACCTGGCGCGGCCGGCCTATGCGGCCGCCAGGCATCTCGTGCTGCTCGATCCAGTGCGCGATCCAGCCAGCCGTGCGCGCGATCGCGAACATCACCGTGAACATTTCGGTCGGAATCTTGAGCGCCTTGTAGATGAGGCCGGAATAGAAATCCACGTTCGGATAGAGCTTGTGCGAGATAAAATATTCGTCCTTGAGTGCGGCCTCTTCCAGCTTCAAGGCAACATCGAGCAACGGGTCGTTGACACCGAGCTTGTCGAGCACGTCGTGGCACATCGCGCGGATGATCTTGGCACGCGGATCGAAGTTCTTGTACACGCGGTGACCGAACCCCATCAGGCGGAACCCGGAGTCCTTGTCCTTGGCACGCGCTACGGCCTTCTCCACGTTTTTCGCGTCACCGATCTCGGCCAGCATCTTCAGCACCGCTTCGTTGGCGCCGCCGTGGGCCGGGCCCCATAGAGCGGCGATGCCTGCCGCGACCGAGGCGTAGGGATTGGCGCCGGTGGAACCCACCAGCCGCACGGTCGAGGTCGAGGCGTTCTGCTCGTGGTCGGCGTGCAGTATGAACAAAAGGTCGAGCGCCTTGGCGGCCACCGGGTTCATTTCCAGCGGTTCGCTCGGCACCTCGAACATCATGTGCAGGAAGCGGTCGACGTATTCGAGATTGTTGCGCGGGTAACGGATCGGCCAGCCAATCGAATAGCGATAGGCTGCCGCAGCGATGGTCGGCATCTTGGCGATCAGGCGAACGGCCGCGAGCTTGCGCTGGGCCGGATCGTTGATGTCCAGGGTGTCGTGGTAGAACGCGGAGAGCGACGCGATCGATGCGCACAGCATGGCCATCGGATGCGCGTCGTAATGGAAGCCATGCAGGAAGTTCTTCAGCGACTCGTGCATCATCGTGTGATGCGTGACCGTGTCCTCGAACCTGGCCATCTCGGCCGCATTCGGAAGCTCGCCTTCCAGCAGCAGGTAGGCCACTTCGAGGAAACGCGAGTTCTCGGCAAGCTGCTCGATCGGGTAACCGCGGTAGAGCAGTACGCCCTTTTCGCCGTCGATGAAAGTGATCGCGCTCTTGCACGATGCGGTAGCAGCAAAGCCCGGATCGAACGTGAAATGCCCGGTTTCACGATAGATCGAGCCGATATCCACGCAACTTGGCCCAAGACTGCCCTCCACAAGCGGCAGGGACACGGAATGATCGGGGGTGGTCAAGGTGACGTTGTTGCTGGACACGGGTAACTCCTTGGGTACTGCGACGTGCGCGTGATCGTTCAAATCAAGCGATCAATTATCGCACGATACGGACGCGTACGCAGCCCGCGCACCGGCCATGCACAACGAAAACGCCTTCCGTGCTCACGCAGGGAAGGCGTCGGTGATTGCCGCGAACATGCGCCGCGCGAACGCGGATGAAGCGCGTTACTTCTTGCCGGCGGAGTAACGTCGCTTGAACTTGTCGATGCGGCCGCCAGCGTCCATTACCTTCTGCTTGCCGGTGTAGAACGGGTGCGAAGCCGAGGAAATGTCGACCTTGATCACGGGGTATTCGTTGCCGTCTTCCCACTTGATGGTTTCATCGCTGGTCATCGTCGAGCGCGTCAGGAACGCAAAGTCCGACGCGTGATCCTGGAAGACCACCGGCTGGTATTTGGGGTGGATGTCGGCTTTCATGGGTGTTCGTCCGCTCGGAAATGCTTCGGGCAAGGGTGGAATTGTAACCCGGGAGAAGTCCGCCGGGCAAGCCGCCGTCAGGCCTCCGCAAAACGCGCCGCCGCACCAATCCAACGCTCCGTCAGGCGCCTCGCCAGCGCCGGATGCGCCTCCAGCATCGTCGTCCCCACCCGCTGGACGGCTGGCATCAGGGATGCATCACGCACGATGTCCGCGACACGAAAACCCATCTCGCCGGTCTGGCGGGTACCCAGCAACTCGCCCGGACCCCGCAGCTTGAGGTCCTGTTCGGCGATCACGAATCCGTCGTTGGTCTGGCGCAAGGTTTCGAGACGTTGCCGGGCCAGTTTGGACAACGGCGCCTGGTAGAGCAGTACACAGGTCGACGCTTGCGCGCCGCGCCCGACCCGGCCGCGCAATTGATGCAGTTGCGCGAGTCCCAGTCGCTCGGCATTTTCGATCACCATCAGGCTGGCGTTGGGCACGTCCACACCGACCTCGACCACCGTGGTCGCGACCAACAACGCCGTGGCTCCGTTCTTGAACGCGTCCATCGCCGCCTGTTTGTCCCGCGCCTTCATGCGGCCGTGCACCAGTCCCACGGTCAATCCGGGCAGTGCCGTGCACAACTGGGCGTAGGCGACTTCAGCGGCCTGCGCCTGCAACATCTCGCTGTCTTCGATCAGCGTGCATACCCAATACGCCTGGCGGCCTTCCGCACATGCGGCCCGGATACGTTCGACGACTTCGCCGCGACGGGTGTTCGCAACCGCCACGGTGCGAACCGGCGTGCGCCCGGGCGGCAGCTCGTCCAGCGTGGACACGTCGAGATCCGCGTAAGCGCTCATCGCCAGCGTGCGCGGAATCGGGGTCGCCGTCAGCACGAGTTGGTGCGGCACCCCGCCGGCGCCGGCACCCTTGTCGCGCAGATCCATGCGTTGCTGCACGCCGAAGCGATGCTGTTCGTCCACGATCACGAGGCCCAGCCGCCGGAACTCGACGCCTTCCTGCATCAATGCGTGGGTTCCGATCGCGATCGGCGCACCGGCAAGCAACTTAGCCAGCGCCGCGGAACGCGCACGGCCGGTCACCTTGCCGGCCAGCCACACGACGTCGATGCCTAGCGGCTCGAACCATTCGCGAAAACTGCGCAGATGCTGCTCGGCCAGCAGTTCTGTTGGCGCCATCAGTGCAGTCTGGCGACCGTTCGCCACTGCGTGCAGGGCGGCCAGCGCCGCGACCACCGTCTTGCCCGAACCCACGTCGCCCTGCACCAGCCGCAGCATGGGCATGCGTTTGCCGAGGTCGAGCGTGATTTCCCTGGCCACCCGCTCCTGCGCGCCGGTGAGTGTGAACGGCAGGCCATCGAGAAAGCGGTGTCGCAATGCGGCATCGCCCGGCAGCGGCGGCGCGCGATGCCTGCGTAACCGCGCACGCAAACGTTTCAGACTGATGTGATGTGCCAGCAATTCCTCGAAGGCGAGGCGCTGCTGCGACGGATGCAGGTTGGCCAGCAAGGCCGCCACGTCCGCATCCGGCAGCGGTCGGTGGACGCCCAACAGCGCGTCGCGCAAGGGCATCAAACCCAGCGGTTCGAGCAGCTCGGAGGGGATCAGCTCCAGTGCCGCTTCGCCGGGCAGGCGAGCCAGGGCTTTTTCGATCACGCCACGCAAACGCTGCTGCCCCAACCCTTCGGTCACCGGATAGATCGGCGTCAGTGTTGCCTCGACCGCGACATCGCCCTGCAGGATGCGATATTGCGGATGCACCATCTCCAGTCCGTGCTGTCCATGCCGAATCGCGCCATAGCAGCGCAAGCGCGTGCCGGGACCAAACTGCCGCGCCTGTTGGCGCCGGAAATGAAAGAACCGCAACACAAGGGTTTCACGTGATGCATCGGTGATCGCGACACGCAACTGCGGGCGATACCGGAAACCCGTCTCGACCGCCTCGACCACGCCGTCGACCTGGGCGGATTCGCCGGCTTCCAGGTCGCGGATGGGCGTGATGCGGGTGCGGTCCTCGTAACGCAGCGGCAGGTGGAACCACAGGTCCCGGACGCGCTGGATGCCGAGCTTGCAGAGGGTTTCGGCCAACGCCGGACCGACGCCCGGCAACGTCGTGACGGCTTGCCGACCGGGATCGGTCGTGTTCGCCGTGTTCGCGTCAGCCGATGCTGCCATGCGTGCAAGCGCAGCGCGCCGATCCCGACCTCAACGAGCCGTCACCGCGATCACGTCGACCTCGACCGCGACGCCCTTGGGGAGTGACGCCACGCCGATGGTCGACCGCGCGGGATACGGCTCGCGGAAATACTTTTTCATCACCTCGTTCACGGCACCGAAGTTGCCCAGATCGGTCATGTAGATGCCGACCCGCACCACATCGTCGAACGTCGCCCCGCCCGCCGCGAGCACGGCTTTCAGATTCTCGAACACGCGCGTCGCCTGCGCGGCGATGTCGCCTGCGACGATCTCCCCGGTGGCCGGATCGAGCGGAATCTGGCCCGACAGGTACAGCGTGTCGCCTGCACGCACGCCTTGCGAATAGGGTCCAATCGCCTGCGGCGCGGAATCGGAATGGATCGGGGTACGGGACATGTTTATTTCCTGCAAGCAGAGACTCGCAGTCTAGCCGGGGATAGAAAAAGTGGGGACAGGGGAGGAGCTGATCGCCGGCAAGCTTTCTCCGTTCCTCACCCCCACTCCCATCTCCCTTCCCCGTCGCTTCACAATGGATAACGGTACACGCCATTCACGACTTTCGTGTTGCGGATTCGCCGGATGACGTCGGCCAGATGTTTGCGGTGCTTCACCTCGATCGCGAAGATCAGGGTGGCGGCCTGGATGCCGCGTTCAATGTACTTGACATCGTCGATGTTGGAATTCGCCTCCGCGATCGCGGCCGAGACCGTTGCCAGCACGCCAGGCCGGTTGACGACCTCGACGCGCAACTCCACGCGGTAGTCGCCTTGCACTTCGCTGTCCCAGCCGATCTGGACGCGGCGTTCGGGCTGTTTTGACAGTTCGACGACATTCGGGCATTCGACGCGATGGACGACGATGCCCTTGCCGGGCGAAAGATAACCCACGATGTCGTCGCCCGGCACCGGATGGCAGCAGTTGCCGAAGCTGAGGATGCCGCGCTCGGCGCCGCTGATGCGGATCTTTTCCGGACGATGCTGCGCGGTTCCGATGACCGATCCACCCAGCGCGATCAATTTCTCCGCCACCGAATCCGGCATGCGGTTGCCCAATGCGATGTCGGAGAGCAGGTCTTCAAGCCGACGCAGGTTGTTGTCGGCAAGGTAACGGTCCAGCACGTCCGGAGGAATCGCATCCAGGCTCGATCCACCGGCATCGAGAGCGGTTTCCAGCATGCGGTGCCCGAAATCGATCGCGTCCTCGTGCTGCAGGTGCTTGAGGTAGTGCCGGATCGCGGCGCGTGCCTTGCCGGTCACCGCAAAATCCAGCCACTGCGGATTGGGCGCGGCCGACGGCGCGGTGATCACTTCCACGGTCTGTCCCGATGCCGGCTGCGCGCGAAGTGACGCGAGTTTGCCGTCGATGCGCGCAGCCACCGCGTGCATGCCCACGTCGGTGTGCACCGCGAACGCAAAATCCAGCGCGGTCGCGTTTCTGGGCAATGCCTGGATGTCGCCCGCGGGCGTGAACAGGTAGACCTCGTCGGGGAACAGATCGACCTTGACGTTCTCGATGAATTCCAGCGACGACGGCGTCTCCGCCTGCGAATCGGCGAGGCCGGCCACCCATGCGCGCGCGCGGGCCTGGGCGCTGTTCGTGGGAGAAGCGTCCTGCTTGTAGGACCAGTGTGCGGCCACGCCCCGCTCGGCGACGGCGTCCATCTCCTCGGTGCGAATCTGGATCTCGATGGGTGCCCCGAACGGACCGAACAGCACGGTATGCAGCGACTGGTAGCCGTTGGCCTTGGGGATGGCGATGAAATCCTTGAAACGCCCCTCCACCGGCTTGAACAGCGAGTGCGCCGAACCCAACGCCTGATAACAATGCGCGACCGAGTCGGTCACCAGTCGAATTCCGTACACATCCATCAACTGATCGAAGGTCTTGTGCTCGCTCTTCATCTTCGACCAGATGCTGTAGGGCGACTTGATCCGGCTGATGATGCGCACGGGGATGCCGTCCGACGCCAGCCGTTCAGCCAGCCACATTTCGATCTTCTGCATCGACTCGCGGCGATTGCCGAGGGTGCGCTGGATGCGAGAGGCAATGATCTTGTAGCGGTCCGGATACAGGCTGCGGAACCCGAGATCCTGCAACTCCGCCTTGACTGCATTCATGCCCAGACGCGCCGCGATCGGCGCGTAGATTTCCAGTGTCTCGCGCGCGATGCGGCGGCGCGCATCCGGCACCATGGCCGACAGCGTGCGCATGTTGTGCAGGCGATCGGCCAGCTTGATCAGGATCACGCGGATGTCACGCGCCATCGCAAGCAACATCTTGCGGAAACTCTCGGCGTCGGCCTCCAGCCGGCTGGCGAAGTCGACGCGATCCAGCTTGGTGACGCCCTCGACCAGCTCGCCGACGACCGGGCCAAAGCTGGCTTCGAGCTGCACCCGGGTCATGCCGGTGTCTTCCAGCGTGTCGTGCAGGATCGCCGCGATGATGGTTTCGGCGTCGAGCCGCAAATCGGCCAGGATCATCGCCACCGCGACGGGGTGGGTGATGTAGGGTTCGCCGCTCCTGCGACGCTGGCTGGCATGGGCGTGCGCGCCGACCGCGTAGGCGCCGCGCACGCGCTCGACCTGGTCGGGCGCAAGGTAGCCCGCGAGCTGGGCAGCGAGCGCGTCGATGCCGGTGCCGTCGGCAGACTCCGCTGCCGGCCGCACCTTGGTGGCCGATTGCTTTTTCAACTTCCGCTTGCGCATGACGGCAAGCTAGACAGGCGCGGGGCGCGAGTCAATATCGCACGGGGCCGATACCCGCTGCGCGGACGTGTCCTGAGTGACGCATGTGCATCGGCGGCGCCCGGCCCACCTGGGGCTGCGCTCAGAAACTGCAGACGAATCAGGCCTCGTCGAGGCCCTTGGTCATGTCTTCGTCGACCTCGGCGGCGGCCCATTCCAGGGCCTCGCGATCACGCCGCTCACGTTCCACCCTGTCGATTTCGTCGATGGTCGGCATGTCGACGGTGCGATCGGCGATTTCGCGCAGGGCCAGCACGGTCGGCTTGTCGTTCTCCGGGTTGATGGTCGGCTCGACGCCGTTCTCGAGCTGGCGCGCGCGGCGGGTCGCCATCAGGACGAGTTCGAAACGATTGTCGACCACCTGCAGGCAGTCTTCCACGGTGATGCGTGCCATGTGCGTTTCCGTTTAATGTCGCAAACTTCCGAATTGTACCAGCACCTCGTCGATTGTCGACCGGATCGCCGACTGTGCCGATCATGTCCGGGGCCTGCCTGAACCGGGCCCATCGTTGTCCCGCACGTCCAAAGCAATCCAACAGCCACAGCCCGTACAATTACGACCTTGTATCCCGGCGCAAACGACCACATCCATCGGCCATGTCCCGATCTTCTGGTTCACGCATGGCGCGAGGCGCCCTCGTCGCCGGCCTGACGGCTGCCCTGGCTGCCTGCGCGGTCGCACCGCCGCGCACGGACGATCCGCTGCAGCACTTCAACCGCAAGGTCTACAAGTTCAACGCGTTCGCCGACAAGGTGGCGATCCGCCCGGTAGCCAAGGCTTACGTCAAGGTAACGGGGCCGAAGGAACGCGTGTTGATCAGCAATTTCTTCGCCAACCTGCGCGAGCCGGTCACGATCGTCAACGAGGTGCTGCAGGGTCGACCGGTACCGGCCTTGCAATCGACCGGACGGTTCCTCATCAATACCACCGTCGGGTTTCTCGGGTTCTTCGATCCGGCCAGCGACATGAAACTGCCGGCGCATCCGACCGATTTCGGGGTGACGTTGGCGCACTGGGGGCTACCCGAGGGTCCCTACCTCGTGCTTCCATTCATCGGCCCGACGACCCTGCGCGACGTCTGGCGGCTGCCGGTGGACAGCTATTTCGATCCCATGGGCTGGTACGCGCGCGACCACCATTTCGAGTGGCACGCCCAGTACCTGCCTTCCGTGTTCTATCTCGTGACCCTGCGCGCCAGTGCGTTGCCGCTCGATTCGACGCTGGATTCGTCCTACGATCCCTACGCATTCGTACGCGATGCATACCGCCAACACCGGCTGTACCAGATCTACTACGGCAATCCGCCGATGTCGGCGATCGAGGAATTGCAGGGCAGCAGCCCGAGCGAAGAGGGCGATCAGGACATCGACCAATTGTTGCAGCAACAGCACGCGTACGAGAAATCGCACGGCATCAACGAGGGCGCCGCGCCCGCCTCGTCCGCTTCGACACCGGCTTCCGCGGCCACTGCGGCCTTGCCCTCGTCAGCCGCTTCCACACAACCCGCGCCCGCATCCAGCATCAATCCCACGCCGGCCAGCTCGGGCGCCTGATTTCCGTCAGCTGGTCGCGCCGGGCGGACCAAGCAGATTCGTGACATCGCACACGTCGGCCAGGGAACGCAGTCCCTCCGGCCAGTGCACCACGGCCAACCGCCTGCCCGCGCGACTGACCGCAGCGGCCAGCGCCAGCACACATGCCAGCCCCGCGCTGTCCGCCCGTGTAAGCCCGCCCAGATCAAGCCGCGTCTGCGTACCCGCCGCCAGCGCGCGTCCGCCTTCCGCGAATGCGCGGGCCGCGGTGGCGAAAGTCAGCGCCCCGGCAAACGCGAGCGTGTCCCGATCGGGCTGCGCAAGTTTCAGCGGGTCGCCGGATTCACTCACTGCGCATCCCCCTCAGTGGCCGCCGGCCTGATGCTTCATCTGGTCGATCGCACCGGCGCCTTCGGTCTGCAGGCGCTTGATCAGACCCTCGATGCCTTCCTTCTGTATCTCGGCATCCACCTGGTTGCGGTAATTGGTGATGTAGGAAATGCCCTCGATGATCACGTCGTAGGCTTTCCACTCGCCGGACGCCGTCTTGCGGAACGCGTAATCCACCGACAGGTTCTTGCCGCTGTCGAGCAACACCTGTGTCCGCACGATCGTGCGCCGCTGGTCCAGCGGACCCTGCGCGGGCAATACCTTCACCGATCCGCGCGTGTAGGCGACCAGACCCTCGGCATAACGCCGGGTCAAGGCGTTGTAGAACGCGCGTGCGAACGCAACACGTTGTGCCGGCGTGGCTTCGCGCGCGTGCCGCCCCAGCACCAACAACGAGGCATAGTCCATGTCGAAATGCGGCAGCACGATGCCGTCGATGATCTTGATCACTTTATCGGGGTCCTGGCGCAGTTCCGCCTGGCGCCCCTGGATCGCATTGCCGAGTTGATCGGCGATCGACTGCACGATCTGTTGCGGCGCCTGTTCGCCAGCTGCAAAAGCGGGCGCGGCGAATGCCGCCAGCAGGCACATCGCTGCGAACAGGAACGTCGAACGTTTCAGCATGAACTTCTCCTTACGCACCGCAACGGCGTCGCGGGGCAAAACATGTTCAGGGTTTGCCCGATGCCGGCGGTGCACTGGCCGCGGGTACCGAATCGGAACCACTGGATTTCGGGCCGCCGTTGACCAGGAACTTGCCGATCAGGTTTTCGATGCTCATGGCCGACTGGGTCAGGACCATCTCGTCGCCGTTTTTCAGGAACGTCGGCGACCCGCCGGGCTCGATGCCAACGTACTGGTCGCCCAGTAAACCGCTGGTGAATATCGCCGCCGAGGAATCGTCGGGAATGTCGTTGTATTGCTTGTCGATCGACATCACCACCAGCGCATCCATCCGCTGCGGCTCCAACGTTATCGATTGCACGTCGCCGATGCGGACGCCCGCGATCTTCACTGGCGCGCGCTCCTTCAGCTGGCCGATGTTCTGGAAGCGCGCCTTGAGCAGATAGCTGTTGCCGCTGTGGATGTTGGCCACCGACGTGGTCTGGGTGGCGAGATAGGCCAATGCGGCGAAGCCAAGCAGGATGAACAATCCTGTTCCGATGGCATAGGAAGGACGTGGATTCATCTCAAATCACCCAAGAGGCAGGTCATGAATGGCCTGCATTGCCGGAAAGACGACCGTTGCATGTCATGTCATGAACGCCGTCATCACGAAATCGGTCGCGAGGATCACGATCGAGGAAAACACCACGGTACGGGTGGTCGAATACGCCACGCCCTCGCTGGTAGGCGGTGCGGTGTACCCCTGGAACACCGCGATCAGGCTGACCACGCCACCGAACACGATGCTCTTGTACAGACCATCGAGGATGTCCTTGTGCAGCGACACCGTCGCGGTCATGTTGCCCCAGAAGGTACCATTGTCGAGGCCGAGCCAGGTCACGCCGATCAGGTGGCCGCCGAATATGCCCATCGCATTGAACACGCAGGCCAGCAACGGCATCGCGATCAGGCCGGCGAGAAAACGCGGCGAAGCGACGTAGGCCAGCGGATCGACCGCCATCATCGACATCGCATCCAGTTGGTCGGTCGCGCGCATCAACCCGATTTCCGCGGTTACCGCGGTGCCCGCGCGGCCCGCCACCAGCAGCGCCGTCATCACCGGTCCGAGTTCGCGGAACAGGCTCAGTGCCACGACCGTGCCAAGCGCAGCGGTCCCCCCGAAAATCGAGAGCGTGTAGTAAAGCTGCAGCGCCAGCACCATGCCCACGAACAAGCCGCAGGTCATCACGATCACCAGGCTCATCGCACCCACGAACCAGACCTGCCGGGCGAGTTCGCGCCAGTAGCGCAGGCTCTTCGGCACGGCGCCCAGCACCGCCACGAAAAACAGCCCGCACTCGCCGACCGAGGCGATGCCTTGCAACAACCAATGGCGACGGATGTTGGCGTTCACGAATCACGCCCCGCAAGTCCGAGCTCGGTCGCATAGTCCGGGGCGGGGTAGTGGAACGGCACCGGGCCGTCGGCCTCGCCGCCGAAGAACTGCCGCGTCCACGGCGAATCCCGGTTCTCCAGTTCGTCCGGCGCACCCTGCGCCACCAGTTTGCCGTTGGCGATCAGGTACACGCGATCGGCGATGCGCCGGATCGCGGCGAATTCATGCGCAACCAGAATCGAGGTGATCCCGAGCGTCTTGTTGAGCGTGCGGATCAGGCGCAGCACCTGGTTGAGCGCGATCGGATCCAGCCCCACGAAGGGTTCGTCATACAGGATCAGCATCGGGTCGAACACGATCGCGCGCGCCAGCGCGACACGGCGCGCCATGCCGCCGGACAGTTCGCTGGGCATCAAGCCCGCCGCACCACGCAAACCCACCGCCTGCAACTTGGTCAGCACGATGTCGCGCAGCAATTCCTCCGGCAGCCTGGCGTGCTGGCGCAGCGGAAATGCGACGTTCTCGAACACATTGAAATCGGTCAGCAGTGCCGAGTTCTGGAACAGGAACCCGATTCGTTCGCGCAAGCCGAACAGCGCGCGTCGAGACAGGCGCGCGACATCCTCGCCGTCCACGAGCACGCTGCCGGCATCGGGACGCAACTGTCCGGTCATATGCCTCAGCAGCGTTGTCTTGCCGGTGCCGGACGGCCCCATGATCGCGGTGACACTGCCACGCGGCACCTCCAGGTCAAGCCCGTCGAATATGGTTTTCCCACCGATGCGCGTGCGCAGGCCGCGCACCTGTACCAATGCATCGGCCGAAGATTCGGGCTGGGCGAGGTTCATGGCGAAATGGGGATAACCGAACTTGCAAGTTCACTAGGGTAGCGGAGCGTCGTTGCAACGCCTAGACATCAAGCCAGCAACAGCCCGATCAACGCCGCGTGGCGCGCCTCGCCGGGCAGCCGCTGTCCCGCGCGCGCCGCGTGCACGATCGCCTGCAACCCGGCGACCGCATCTTCGAACTTGTCGTTGACCACGATGCAATCGAATTCATGTGCATGCGCGATTTCCTCGCGCGAGGCCGCCAGCCGCTTCTCGATGGTCGCTTCACTGTCGGTGGCGCGCGCCCGCAGGCGGCGTTCCAGTTCTGCACGCGAGGGCGGCAGGATGAATATCGACACGCATTCCGGCATCGCGCGCCGCACCTGTTCGGCGCCCTGCCAATCGATTTCCAGCAAAACGTCGCGGCCGGATTGCAGGATGGGTTCGACCGCGTCGCGCGAAGTGCCGTAGTAATTGCCGAACACGTCGGCGTGTTCGAGAAAGGCGCCTTGCGCGACCATCCGCTCGAAGCGTCGCGCGATCGACGAAGTGGTAGTGCACGCCGTCGATGTCGCCGGGACGCGGCGCGCGCGTGGTGTGCGAAATCGACAATGCCATGTCGGGTTCGCGCGCCAGCAGCGCGTTCACGAGCGTGGACTTGCCGGCGCCGGAAGGCGCGGCGACGATGAACAGCCTTCCGGGTGCAGGTGTGCCGGTCATTCCAGGTTCTGCACCTGTTCGCGCATCTGCTCGATCAGCACCTTCAGGTCCACCGCGGCGCGGGTGGCACGCTGGTCGACCGACTTCGACGCCAGCGTATTGGCCTCGCGGTTGAATTCCTGCATCAGGAAATCCAGCCGCCTTCCGACCGGTTCGTCCAGTGCCAGGATCCGGCGCGCCTCGGCAACGTGGGTAGCCAGGCGATCGAGCTCCTCGTCGACGTCGATGCGCGACAGTTGCAGTACCAGTTCCTGCTCAAGACGACCGGGCTCGGCATCCCGCGCCAACTCGGCAAGCCGCGATTCCAGCTTGGCCCGCAGCGCCTTGCGGATATCGGGCAGCAGCGCGCGTACCTCGGACACGATGCGCTCGATGCCGTCCAGCCGTTCGCGCAGCGCGGTGGCAAGTTTCTCGCCCTCGCGTTCACGCCCGGCGACGAATTCGTCGAGCGTGCGGTCAAGCAAGTCCAGCGCGGCCTGGACCAGCCCGGCCTGATCGAGCTCGGGCTTCACCAGCAGGCCCGGCCATTCCAGCAAACCCGCGAAATCGGTCGCGAGTTGCGGAAAGCTCGACTTGAGCGCATCCGCAAGCACCGCGAGTTGCGTGGCCGTGCGTTCGTCCAGCAACAAATCGCTGGCCGCGGCAGGCGGACGATAACGCAACGTGGCATCGACCTTGCCGCGCGCCAGACGCCCCGCGATGCGTTCGCGCAGTTGCGGTTCCAGCGTGCGCAACTCATCCGGCAGGCGCACGCCGGTTTCGAGGAAACGCGAATTCACCGCGCGTACTTCGCAAGCCAGCCAACCTTCTTGCGTGGTGGCCTCGGTATTGGCGTAGGCGGTCATGCTGCGGATCATGCGAGGCGTTCCCGGTCGGCGCGACAAACCGCGATGATAAACTGTCACGCCTTGTACGGACATTTTCCGATGGCCATCACCCGCCCTTCCGGCCGCGCGCCAGACGACTTGCGCGCCGTCACGATCGAACGCCATTTCACCAAGCACGCCGAGGGCTCGGTGCTGATCGGCATGGGCGATACCCGCGTGCTGTGCACCGCCAGCGTCGAGGAACGTGTACCGCCGTGGCTGCGCGGCAAGGGCGAAGGCTGGGTCACCGCCGAATACGGCATGCTGCCGCGTGCGACCAGTGACCGTACCCAGCGCGAAGCCGCGCGTGGCGGCCAGGGCGGCCGCACCATGGAAATCCAGCGGTTGATCGGTCGCAGCTTGCGCGCCTGCGTGGATCGCGCCGCGCTGGGCGAACGCGTGATCACGCTCGACTGCGACGTGCTGCAGGCCGACGGCGGTACCCGCACGGCCTCGATCACCGGTGCCTGGGTCGCGCTGGTCGATGCCGTGAACGCATTGATGCGGCGCGGCGCCTTGAAAAACAATCCGATCCACGGAGCGATCGCCGCGGTGTCGGTCGGCATCTACCAGGGCACGCCCGTGCTCGATCTCGACTATGCCGAAGATTCGAACTGCGACACCGACATGAACGTGGTGATGAACGATGGCGGCGGTTTCATCGAACTACAAGGCACCGCCGAAGGCCATGCTTTCCGGCGCGAGGAACTGGATGCCTTGACGGCGCTGGCGCAGAAAGGCATCGGCGAGCTGATCGACGCGCAGCGCAAAGCGCTCGCGACATGAAACTGGTCCTGGCCAGCGGCAACGCGGGCAAGCGGGTGGAATTGCGCGAACTGTTGGCCGGCAGCGACATCGAACTCGTTGCGCAGACCGAACTCGGCATCGAAGACGCCGAGGAAACCGGGCTGACATTTGTCGAAAACGCGATCCTGAAAGCACGCCATGCCGCGCGTGCGTCCGGGTTGCCCGCACTGGCCGATGATTCGGGCATCTGCGTCGACGCCCTGGACGGCGCACCGGGCCTGTATTCCGCGCTTTACGCAGGCACGCACGGCGACAATGCCGGCAACAACGCCAAGCTGCTGCACGAACTCGAAGGTGTTCCGGACCCGGGACGCACGGCGCACTTCGTCTGTGTGCTCGCATTGCTGCGTCACGCCAGCGATCCGGACCCGATCATCGCAACCGGCCGCTGGCCGGGCAGCATCCTGCACGCGCCGCGCGGCGAACAAGGCTTCGGTTACGACCCGCTGTTCCTGCCCGACGACGGCCATGGCTTGAGCGCGGCCGAACTCGATCCCGCACTGAAGAACCGCATCAGCCATCGCGGGCAGGCGTTGGCGCAGTTGCGACGAGACCTTGCGTCGCAAATGCAGGCGGCTGGCACGCCCGGAATCGGGGACGGGGGATTGGCAGCGGAGGCGCATTGAATGTCTGATCCTCGCACCACCACCCGCCCGACGCTCCCGCTGTCCCTGTACATCCACATCCCGTGGTGCGTGAAGAAGTGTCCCTATTGCGATTTCAATTCGCATGGCTTGCGCGCGCCGATGCCCGAAAGCGAATACGTCACGGCACTGCTGGCCGACCTCGACGGCGATTTGCGTGATTTCGGCGATGCGCTGGCCGGGCGCGACATCATCAGTGTGTTTTTCGGCGGCGGCACGCCCAGCCTGTTCGCCCCCGACTCGATCGCCGCGATTCTGGATGGCGCCCATGCACGCATCCCGCTCGCGCGCGACTGCGAGGTCACGCTCGAAACCAACCCCGGCACGGTCGAGCACGGCCGTTTCGACGGTTATTTGAAAGCCGGCGTCAATCGCATCAGTTTCGGGGTACAGAGTTTCGACGATGAAAAGCTCGGCGCTTTGGGCCGCATCCATTTGGCGAGTGAAGCGGAAGCGGCGATCAAGCAGGCGCAGGATGCGGGTTACGCCAACATCAACCTCGACCTGATGTATGCATTGCCACGGCAGACGCTCGACGGCGCGCTGGCCGACATCGAACGCGCCATCGCCCTGGGCCCGGCACACATCTCGCACTACCAGTTGACGCTGGAACCGGGCACGCCATTCGCCAAACGCCCTCCGCCGTTGCCCGACCACGACGCGGCCTGGGACATGCAGGAAGCCTGTCAGGCACGTCTGGCCGGGACCGGTTACACACAATACGAAGTCTCGGCGTACGCGCAACCGGGCCGGCGCTGCCGGCACAACCTCAACTACTGGGGCTTCGGCGATTACCTCGGGATCGGCGCGGGCGCACATGCGAAACTCACCGGCGCGCCAAGCATCCATCGCCGCTGGAAAGTCAGGTCGCCGCGCGCCTATCTGCAACACGCGGATACCCCGCAGCGCGTCGGCGGCGACGAGACCGTTGCTCAGGAACAACTGCCGTTCGAGTTCATGCTGAACGCGTTGCGCTTGAATGAAGGCGTGCCGCTGGCCGACTATGCGGCGCGCACCGGCTTGCCGGTCGAAACCATCTCGGCGCCCCTGCGCGAGGCACGCCGCCGCGGCTGGTTGATCGACGATCCGGTGCGGCTGCAGGCCACGCCGCTTGGCCGACGCTTCCTCAACGACCTGATCGAAACCTTTCTGCCGCCCTCCGGGCTGGAACGGCGCCATGCCTGAATTCGTGGCCGTCGGCTGCCCGTATTGCGGCGAACCCATCGAACTGGTCGTCGACGAGTCCGCGGGACCGGCGGCCTACGTCGAAGACTGCCCGGTTTGCTGCCGCCCCATGCAGGTGGACGTCGAGGTCGACGGCACTGCGGTTTCCGTCCGGGTTCGCACCGGCGACGAGTGATCCGGAACGCATCCATGGCGCTTTCCCGCGGGCTTGCATAGAATCCGTGCATGGTGGACGGTTTGGTTGGCAGGGAGCTTGCATCCACGTCCACGGGGGAAACAATGGACAAGCAGCCGCAGATGCCCACACTCGCCGAACGCAGCGACCTCGCGCCGCGCGCCAGGCATCTATTGGCGCAGCAACTTGCAGAATGCGACGGCTTGCTCGAACCCCTGTTGCGCAACGTGCTGGACGATCTCGAGCACGAACTGTTCCGGATCGCCGAGCAATCCAGCGGCGGACAGGCCCAGCACGAGGCCATGGAGGCACTGAAGGAAATCAAGCGCACGCGGCCGCGTTTCCAGGGCCGCCTGATGGCCCTGCTGGAGCGCCGGTTCGCAGGCATCGGCCAAGCCAAAGCAGCAACTGGCAACGACGATGCGCGCGCCGGCGACGACCTGTCGCTGGTCGATCTGCACGAATTCGACGAAACCATGGCGCTGGAAGATTTGTCCACGCGCACCGAGCTGCACGCGGGCAACGCGATCTACGACCTCTGCCACCGTTACGCGGTGTTGATCGCGTCGCCGGTGCTGGACAGCGAGGTCCTGCCCTCGGGCCCGCATGCGCTCGCGACCGTGCTGGGCGAGGCTGCGACCGAGATCGGCCTGCAGCGCGAACATCGCCTGCTGTTCTATCGCCTCTGCGATCGCCGCCTGTTCGCCGCGGCGGAATCGTTTTACGCGCGGCTGAACGACCACCTCAAGACCTCCGGCATCCTGCCCGACCTGCGCAACTATCTGCCCAAGCGTGCATCTTCCGCGCCGCCACCCCAGACACCCACCGAAGTTGCGTCTGCTACAGCCAATGCCGAGGCACCGATCGCGCCGGCCATCAATTTCACCGCACCGGCCGCGCCGCCGATGGGCGAACTGCATGCGATGCTGGATGCCCGCCGACGCGCGCTGAATCCCGAAGCCGCGGCCGCTGCCGCGCAATCCGCGCAGTTCGCATCGATGCCCGAATTGCAGGAGGCATTGTCCGCCCTGCAAGCGCTGCCCTCGCGCAAGACCAGTCCGAAACCCGGCCAGAACCTGGCCGGCGAACTGATGGCGGAACTGCGCCGTGCGTCGCCGAGCCAGGACGTGCAGCTCCACCCCGAACACCGCGACGCGCTGGACCTGATCGGACTGCTCTACGACCAGCTCCTGACCGAAACGCGCAGCGAAGGCGTCGCGCAGCAACTGTTGGCCAACCTGCAGGTGCCGTTGTTGCGCATCGCGTTGGAGGACAGCAACTTCTTCACCGTACGCAACCACCCGGCGCGACGTCTGCTCAACCTGGTGCTGGAAACCGCCAACCTCTGGCTCGACCGCAGCGACGAAAAATTCGACACCGCGCTCAACCAGCGCCTGCAACGCAGCGTCAAGCGTGTCGTTGACGAGTACAAGGGCGACATGCAGGTAGTCGAGAAGGAGGCCGACGATCTCGACACCCACCTCAAGCTGCTCACGCGGCGCGCGGAAATAGCCGAGCGCCGGCAAGTCGAAGCCGCACAAGGCCGCGACCGCCTGCATGAATCACGCGCTGCCGTCGCCAAGGCCATCGAAACGCGACTGGCGAAACAAAAAACCACGCCGCTGGTCCGGGCGCTGCTCGAAAACGCCTGGACCGATGCGCTCACCCTTACGCGGCTGCGCGATGGCGAGAACAGCGAAACCTACCGCCGCCGACTGGCCGCCGTCGACCAGTTGCTCGGCTCTCCGGTCGAACGCGACGACAGCCGGCTCGCTTCTGATCTCAACCACGGCCTGACACAAGTCGGCCTGCAGGCGGCCGAAGCCGACCAGATCACACGCTACGCGCTCGAGCTGCCACAACAGTCCACCCAGCAAACCAGCACGCCTCCGCCGAGCCAGACCGAGTTGCTGATCCGCCTGAAGTCGCGTCACAAGCCGGGCGAAGACCAAGCGGCGGCGCCTTCCGGGCCGCGCAAGCTGCCGTTGACACCCAGCGAACGCCGGGCCATGGATACCCTGACCAAGCTGCCGTTCGGCAGTTGGCTGGAATTCACGGTCAACCAGCAGGGCCAGAAAATCGCGCGCAAACTCGCCTGGTACGCGCCCACCAGCGGCCGCTGCCTGCTGGTCAACGCACGCGGCACGGCGGCACCTGAACGAATGCTGGATCAAATCGCGCGAAAGATGGCGCGCGGCCAGGTTCGCCCCATGCAGCGCCCGGATGGCGGTATGATCGACCGCGCCTGGAACGCATTGATGGCAGGGTTGCGAAAATTCGGCAAAACCAGTGAAACCACGGACCCCGCGACATGAATGACGAGCGTCGCAGCGCCCCGCGCAAACCCACCACGATCCCCATCGAGGTGATCGACAGCATCACCGGCGAAAACATCGGCCGGATCGGCAACCTCTCCCGCACCGGCATGATGCTGATCTGCCACCATCCCTTGCGGGACGACGCGCTTTACCAAATACGCTTCCGTCTGCCCCGTTCGCAAGGCAACCAGGACGAAATCGAAACCGGCGTACACACGATGTGGACCGACCAGGCCGCCACCAACGGTTACCAGTGGTCGGGCCTGCGGATCATCTCCATCAGCGGCGCGGCGGCCGCGTCGCTGGATCGCTGGCTGACGCAAGGCGCGGCATGATTTCGCGCTCGTCAATGATCGCTGTCTCGTTCAAGGCCTTCGCAACAAGCCAGCATCCTGGTCAAACGACATCAGGACGGCCATCAAAGCCACCATCCATGGCAAAGAGCTCCGTGGGCTGACTTTCCACAACAGCCGCATCGAACGGGATTAGACGAGTCGACGCTCGAGTAAATGGCGCCCTCGGCGCCAGGTCTTTGCGTTGCGACGCGCTTCGCCGCATCATGGCGTTTCCGATCGCAAGCCGCACCGCCATGACCGCATTGCCGCAAGACAATCTTTCCGCGCTGTACCCCGCGCACCTCGTCGAAATCGAACAACGCAGCGCCGACGCGCTCGCCGCATGCGGACGCGACACGCTGGCCGTCGCCGCCGGCCTGCCGCACGGCTGGTTCCTCGACGACCAGGATTACCCGTTCAAGACCAACCCGCATTTCCTGCACTGGCTGCCGCTGATCGATGCACCGGGCAGCTGGATCGTCCACACCCCCGGCAGCAAACCGAAGCTGATCTTCCTGCAGCCGCACGACTACTGGCACGTCATCCCCGCCGCGCCGGCCGGTTACTGGACGGATCATTTCGACATCGTGACCATCCGCAAGCCGGACGAAGCACGCGCATACCTGCCCAAGGATCCGGCGCGCTGCGCCATCGTTGGCGAGGCCAACGCCGCCGTCGGCGATTTCGCGCCGGACAATCCCGCTGCAGCGCTGCATCTCCTGCACTACCGGCGCGCGTTCAAGACGCCATATGAAATAAGCATGATGCGGGTCGCCAGCCGGATCGGCGTGCACGGCCACCGCGCCGCCGAAAAGGCATTCCGCGACGGACTGTCCGAATTCGATATCCACTGCAGGTATCTGGAGGCCACGCGGCTTGCCGAATCGCAGCTCCCGTACGGAAACATCATCGCGCTGGACACACACTGCGCGGTATTGCATTACATGCACTACGACCGCAATCCCCCGGTGCACGCGCACTCGTTCCTGATCGATGCAGGCGGCCAGTTCCACGGGTACGCGTCCGACATCACGCGCACCCATGCCGCGCCCGATGCCGGTGAATTCCAGGCCTTGATCGATGCGGTGGAATCCGCACAGCAGGGGTTCTGCGCCAGGGTCCGCGCGGGCCAGAGCTACCCCGAACTGCACGTGCACGCGCATCACGTGTTGATGCAGGCGATGCGCGACCAGGGTTTCGTCACCTGCTCGCCGGAAGCCGCGGTGGCCGAAGGCATCTCCGCAACGTTCTTCCCGCACGGGCTCGGGCATCTGATCGGCCTGCAGGTGCACGATGTCGCCGGTTGCGTGCGCGACGAGGCGGGCAATGCCCTCCCCAAGCCGGCAGGCCATCCCTACCTTCGCCTCACCCGCACGCTCGAACCCGGCATGGTCGTCACCATCGAACCGGGGCTGTATTTCATCGACATGCTGCTCGCGCAGTTGCAAGCGAAGCCCGCTGCGAAGCATGTCGCATGGGACAAGGTGGATGCGTTCCGCAAATACGGTGGCATCCGCATCGAGGACGACGTGGCGTGCACCGACGGCGATCCGCTCAACCTGACGCGCGAAGCATTCGCGACGGCGGTACCGCCACCTCATTGACAGTCCGCGCGGAGTGGTTCGGATGAGCGACAGCGCTTTCTTCCACATCGAGTTCTGGTTGCTGCTGCTGGCTTCACTGGCGGTGCCGCTGATGATCTATTTCGGGCTGTTGTGGGTGCGCCGGATTTCGCGCCACAGCATCCTGCTGTTCGCCGTGGCGTTGCTGCTGCTGTCCACGGTGGATGTGCTGTTGCTGCAGCACCTCGCCGGCATCGCGCGCGCAACGCCTTCGGTGTTCGACGACAAGGTGTTCGCCTCGGAATTCTCGCTCACGCTCTACTTGCTGCCGCTGCTGTCGGCCGGCATCGGCATCAACCTGATCTCCAACGTCCTGACCGAACACCTGCACCGGGTCTCGCGCGGCTCCGATGACACCCATGTCGATCCAAGCCCTTCGCCCAGGCAAGATCGCTGACTGCGTCGCGCACCCTGTCGCGCCGTCGGGCTGTTTGCAGGAACCGAAGAGCCCATGCGCATGACCATCGCCACCGGACACACGCGGCACGATCTGCGATGATCGGGCGGTGTTCCGGGGATGGATGTAAGCATGAGCAACCAAAACTCGATTCGCCGCAACGTCGGCGCGTGGGCGCTGATGTTCACGGGCCTGGGCTCGATCATCGGCTCGGGCTGGCTGTTCGGCGCATGGCGTGCGGCGCAACTGGCCGGACCGGGAGCGATCTGGGCGTGGATCATCGGCGCGGTGGTGATCCTGTTCATCGCGATCACCTATGCCGAACTCGGCGCGATGTTTCCGGAATCCGGCGGCATGGTGCGCTATGGCCAGTACTCGCACGGCACGCTGGTCGGCTTCATCGCGGCGTGGGCCAACTGGATCGCGATCGTCTCGGTGATTCCGGTGGAAGCGGAAGCCTCGGTGCAATACATGGCCTCGTGGCCTTGGCATTGGGCGCAGGCGCTGTACCAGCAGGCGCCGGGCGGCGCCGGCAGCTTGAGCGCGACCGGCCTCGTGATCGCGGCGGCACTGGTGGTGATGTATTTCCTGCTCAATTTCTGGAGCGTGAACCTGTTTGCCAAGACCAACGCATGGATCACGATCTACAAGCTGGTGGTGCCGGCCCTGACAGCGATCGCATTGATGGCGACTTCGTTCCATCCCGAAAATTTCCACGTAGGCGCACACGGCGGCGTGCATGCGTACAGCCTGTCGGCAATCCTGACTGCGGTCGCGATCAGCGGCATCGTTTTCAGCTTCAACGGTTTCCAGAGTCCGGTGAACCTCGCGGGCGAAGCACGCAATCCGGGCCGCAACGTGCCCTTCGGCGTGATCGGTTCGATCCTGCTGGCGACCGTGGTGTACCTGCTGCTGCAGGTCGCGTTCATCGGCGCGATGGATCCGGCGGACCTGGCCAAGGGCGGCTGGTATGCGCTGGACTTCTCCTCGCCGTTCGCGCAACTGGCCCTGGCCTTGAACCTCAACTGGCTGGCGTTGCTGCTGTATTCCGACGCGTTCATCAGCCCCAGCGGCACTGGCGCGACCTACACCGCGACCACCGCGCGCATGATCTTCGGCATGGAACGCAACGGCACGCTGCCGAAGATCTTCGGCACGGTGCATCCGCGCTTCGGCATTCCGCGTCCGGCGATGTGGCTGAATCTCGTGGTCGCCTTCGTCTTCCTGTTTTTCTTCCGCGGCTGGGCGACGCTGGCCGAGGTGATTTCGGTGGCGACCATCATTTCCTACCTCACCGGCCCGGTCAGCGTCACGGTGCTCAGACGCACCGCGCCGGAAATCCACCGGCCGCTGCGCGTGCCGCTGCTGCACATCATCTCGTGTCTCGCCTTCGTGTTCGCGACCGAGCTGCTGTACTGGGCACGCTGGCCACGGACCGGCGAGATCATCCTGCTGATGGTGGTCGCTTTGCCGGTCTGGCTCTGGTACGCGACCCGGCGCGGCGGCACGGACCTGATGCTGCAAGTGCGCGGCGCGCTATGGCTGATCTTCTACCTGCCCGCGATCGCGGCGCTGTCATGGGCTGGCAGCGCGAGGTTCGGGGGACATGGGTACATGCCCTACGGCTGGGATCTCGCGATCGTCGCGGCGGTCGCGATCGTGTTCTTCGTCTGGGGCCTGGCCTGCGGCTGGCGCACGCCTGACGTCGAGGAAGCCGCCAGGCAACACGCCGCGACATGACGGTCGGCTGAAAGAGCGGGCAGCCGTCGCACGCTTTCAGCGCAAGGCCAGGATGTCGCCCAGCAAAGCCTGCGCGGTCACCTCGGGGCCGGCACCCGCGCCCTGGATCACCAGCGGACGATCACGATAACGCGAAGTGCTGAACGCGAACAGGTTGTCGGCGCCTGCCAGGTGCGCCGCCGGATGCGTGGCATCCACTTCGGCCAGGCCCACCCGCGCGATGCCTTCGGCCTCGAAACGGGCCAGGTAGCGCAGTGCGCGGCCACGGGTCGAGGCAGCCGCATGCCGCGCGGCAATCGCGTCATCGAGTTCATCCAGTCGTTCAAGGAATTCGCGCTGCGTGACGCCGCACAACGATTCGGGCACCAGGTTTTCGACTTCGATGTCCGAACGCCGCGACGGAAAGCCCGCCGTGCGTGCGAGGATCAACAGTTTGCGGGCAACATCCTCGCCGGAAAGGTCGACGCGCGGATCGGGCTCGGTGTAACCGAGCGCGCAAGCTTCGCGCAGAAGTGTCGAGAACGGCTGCTTGCCATCGTAATGGTTGAAAAGGTACGAGAACGATCCCGAGAACACGCCCTCGATGCTGTTCACCCTGTCGCCGCAGGCGTGCAAGCGGCGCAGCGTGGCAAGGGCCGGCAGGCCCGCGCCCACTGTGGCGCTGTCCCCGTAGCGGACACTTTGCGTGCGGGCCGCCTGCAAGGCGTGCCAGCCGGCCAGTTCGCCGCCCGCGAGCGCCTTGTTGGCGGTGGCCACATGGACGCCGCGGGCCAGCCACTCGGGATGCCGCGCCGCGAGATCGTTCGACGCGGTCGCATCGACAATCACCCTTCCGCGTGCGTCACCACCATGCAAGGCATGCAACAACGCGGCATCGTCACGAACCTCGCCGGCGACGTCGAGGCGCTCGCGCAGGCGCCGCTCGGCCAATTCGGAAGGTTGCGTGTGTTGATGCCGCGAGTTCGCCGCGCCGACCAAGCGCAGATCGGCACCGGCCGGCGTGCGCAATAGTTGCAGGAACGCACCGCCGACCTTGCCGGTTCCCAGCAGCACCACGGCGATCTCGCGCCGAGCCGTCGCGCGCGGACATTCGGGTTCCGCAAGCACCGCGTTCATGCCGGGATCGCCCGGCGCTCGCGCATGGCCGCGGCTGCGCGCACCAACGCCGCACGCAGGTGGCGCGACAGGTCGGCGATGTCCTCTATGCCCACCGACAGGCGCAGCAGCGTGTCGGAGATCCCGGCGGCGCGGCGTGCCTCCGGCGCCATCGCCGCGTGGGTCATGGTCGCGGGATGCGCGACGAGGCTCTCCACGCCGCCCAGCGATTCGGCCAGCGTGATGCACTGCAAGCCGTCCAAGAACGCACGCACCGCGTCCTCTCCACCTGCCAATTCGAAACTCAGCATGGCGCCGAACCCGGACTGCTGGCGCTTCGACAGCGCGTGCTGCGGATGGGACGCGAGTCCCGGATAGAACACCCGGGTAACCGCGGGATGTTCGTTCAAAAGATCGGCCAGTGCGGCGGCGTTTTCCTGATGCGCCCGCAGGCGCGCCGATAGGGTACGCAGTCCGCGCAAGGTGAGCCAGCTGTCGAACGGCGCGCCGGTGAGCCCGAGGCAATTGCCCCACCATTTCAGTTGTTCGGCAATTTCAGGTTCGCGCGCGATCACCGCGCCGCCCACCACATCGCTGTGGCCGTTGATGTACTTGGTGGTCGAATGCACCACCAAGTCGGCACCCAGCGTCAATGGCTGCTGCAAGGCGGGCGACAGGAACGTATTGTCGACCACGCACACCGCACCAGCCGCGTGCGCAGCCTGCGCGACGTGGCGGATGTCGGTGATGCGCAGCAACGGATTCGACGGCGTCTCCACCCACACCAGCGAGGGACGTTCGGCGAGGCCCGCGGCCAGAGTGGCGGGATCGGTGAGGTCGGCGAAGCGCACTTCGAACCGGCCCTTTCGGGCCCATGCGTCGAGCAAGCGCCAAGTACCGCCGTAGCAGTCATGCGAAGCCAGCACGCGGCCATCCGGCGGAACCAGTTCCAGCGCCAGCGCCACCGCGGCCATGCCGCTGGCCGTTACCACCGTGCCGGTGCCACTTTCCAGATCGCTCAGCGCTTCCGCCAGAAGGTCGCGGGTGGGATTGCCGCTGCGGGAGTAGTCGTATTCGCGCTTCTGGTTGAAGCCCGCGAACGAATAATTGGTGGAGAGGTGCAACGGCGGCACCACCGCGCCGTGCTGCGTGTCGGTCTCGATGCCGGCGCGCACCGCGCGGGTACCGGGAGCAATGGAATTCGTCATGTCAGCCTCCACAAGCTTGCAGGGCTTCGCGCAACAGCGGCGCGAGGCGCTCGTGTTCTTTCAGGAAACCATCGTGGCCGTAGGGCGTTTCGATCACGTCGAGGCTGGCAGGTGCGCCGAGGCGTTGCTGCAGTTCGCACAGGTCGGCCAGCGGTACCAGCTGGTCGCTGGCGAAACCGATCAGCGTCGTCGGCACGCGCACCCGGCACGGATCGACGTCGTGCAGGTCGATGGATTCTGAGAGCGCGAGATAGCGCAGTGCATCGAAGCGCGCGACGAACTTGCGACCCTGATGTTCCAGCCAGCCTTCCACCGGCAACCGGAAGCGGCCGCCGCTGTACTCGGCGCCACCGGCGAAACGCCGCCCGATTTCCGCGCCGCTGCGATAAGTCGTCAGTGCAAGCTGGCGCGTCAACGACAACGCCTCGTCGACACAACCGTTTTCGATGCCGAGCCGGACGATGCCGCGCTGGACCGCACGCAGCGCGCTGGCGAACGGGTGTGGCCGATGCGCGCCAGCCAGCGCGACCAGCCGGCCAAGTCGGCCACCATGCCGGGCCGCGAAGGCGAGACCCACCATCGCGCCGTAGGACGAGCCGATGAAGGCTTTGACGCGCGCGATGCCGAGCACATCCAGCAAGCCGGCCAGCGCGTCGGCCTGATCCGCGCTGGACACCGACAGTACATCCAGGCCTTCCGCATCCAGCCAGTCGATCGCGAGCACCCGCACGCCGTCGAGGTCAACCGCACGACCGGCACCCACCAGGGTTTCCCACCAGCCAGGCAGCGGGCGTTCGCTCGTCGCGCACACATCGCGGTCGGCGGAAATGCCGCCCTGCACGATCACGGTCGGCGCGCCCGGGGCTCCAGCCCACAGGTAGCGCACCTCGGCACCGACGGCACGTTCGCCGTAGTGCGGCGAGATGCGCACACGCCGCGTGCCACGCTGGCAAGTGAACGGCGCGGCCACTTGTCGTGCACGACGCGGTTGTTCGGCGAAAGACCCGGAAGGCGGATTTGCAACGGCGAGGCTCATGCGATTCTCCTTGCGACATCGGACATCGAGTCATGCGGAGAACCAAAAGCGGCCGACCGGTCCCGCTGCGGGCGGGACGGCGCGGCTCATCTTTCGGAAGGCATCGAACGCCTCCGCAGGAGTTGGCACCATGCGGAACCCTTGCGGGTTTCGCGGGTTGCCCCGGCTTCCAAGGGCCTGTCCCTCAGCCGGTCTCGATGAGCTGTGGCCCGAACTGTACCGACGGATTTTCATGATGTCAACGGTTTTTTGGACGTCTAGACGTCCATATTTGCAATCGTCGTTTTGTTGCAGCAGTCCATTCCACGCCTGGCAGCTTGACAAGATATTTATGTGCATATACACATATGTCATGCATCCCGATCCCGCCGTCCTCCAGACGACCCAGTGCCTGTGCCTTGCCGCGCGCCGCGCGGCGCGTGCAATCACGCGCGAGTTCGACAACGCGCTGCGTGGGCACGAGTTGCGCGCCACCCAGTTCACGTTGCTGGCCGCGCTGCAACTTGCCGGACCGAAACCGATCGGCGGCCTGGCCGAGCTGATGTCCGCCGACCGCACCACCCTTACCCGCAACCTGGCCGTGACCGAACGTCACGGGCTGGTGACGCTGCGTGCGGACCGGAACGACGCGCGTTCGCGCATCGCTGCCATCACGACCAAGGGGTTGCGCGCATTGACAGCGGCCCTGCCCGCCTGGCGTGAGACCCAACTGAGGCTGACGACCGAGATAGGCGAGGAGACCGCGGCAACTCTCCGCAAGCTGGCGGGTGGCCCGTGCGCGATGGAGGTCCCGCCACCCAGGACACGCCCCGGCAAGGAGACCAAGCGATGAAACTTTACTGGTCCGACGTACTGTCCCCGCGCAAGGTTTGCGCGCTCGCGAAATACCTCCATTCGCCAGTCGAGTACGCATACCTCGAACTGGGTCGCGGCGACCACAAGACGCCGAAATACCTCGCCCTCAATCCCAACGGCAAGGTACCTACGCTGGTCGACGGTGCCCGCGCGCTTTGGGAATCCAACGCCATCATGTGTCATCTCGCCGCGCGCTCGGATTCCGACCTGTGGCCACAGGATGATCGTCAGATAGAAGTACTGCGCTGGCTGAGCTGGGACCTCGCGCACTTCTACCGCAGCGGCGGCGCGCTGTATTTCGAGTACGTCATCAAACCGCGTTTCGGTCTCGGCGATCCCGACCGTGCCGAGGTCGAGCAGGCCACCGGAGATTGGCGACGATTGGCCGCGATCCTGGACGACCACCTGCGCGGCCGCCACTGGCTGGTCGGCAGCTCGATAAGCGTGGCCGATTTCGCGGTCGCGACCGCACTTCCCTATGCCAAACGCATGCACCTGCCACTCGACGAATTCCCGGCGGTGCGGCGCTGGCACGAGCGCCTGTGTGAACTGGAAGCCTGGCGCGAACCGTTCCCCGCATTGACTGCAGCGGCCTGAACGTCGTCGCGGATGGTTGTCGCTTTCGCGCGACCCCATTCGTCGTCCCGATGAATCGATCAAAACCCGAGGAATCCTCCATGCATCTCGCCAATTACCTGTTTTTCGAAAACCGTGCCGCGGAAGCATTCGATTTCTACGCCAAATGTCTGGGCGGCAAAATCGCCATGAAAGTGACTTACGGGGAAATGCCCGGCAGCGACGGCTGGCCACCGGAAGCCGAAAACCAGCTCGCCCACATACGGCTCGAGGTGGGTGACGCGGTGTTGATGGGCTCGGATTGGTGCGCACCCCGGCCATATCCGGGCATCCAAGGCAATGCGGTGTCGCTGACCGTCGATACCCCCGACGAAGCCGAGCAGTTGTTCAGGACGTTGAGCGACGGGGGCGACGTGGCGATGCCCATCGGCGAAACCTCGTGGGCACGACGCTTCGGCATGTTCACCGACCGCTTCGGCGCATTCTGGATGATCAACTGCCACCGGCCGCAAACGGAGCGCCAATCATGAAACGTCCGCCTGTCGTTTCTCGCGAAACCTGGCTGCACGCACGCAAGGCGCTGCTGGAAAAGGAACGCGCCATGACCCATCAACTCGATGCATTGCGCGACGAGCGGCGACAGTTGCCCTGGGTGAAGATCGACAAGCCGTACGTGTTCGAAGACCGCGACGGGGAGTACGGCCTCGGCGAGCTGTTCGGAAGCCGCAACCAGCTGGCGATCTACCACTTCATGCTCACGCCAGGCTCGGACCACATCTGCCCGGGATGCTCGTTCCTCATGGACCATGTCGACGCGGCGCGGCGCCACTTCGAGCACGCGGACCTGGCGTTCGCCGCGACTTCGCGCGCACCGGTTGCGCGGATCGAGCAAGTCAGGCAACGCATGGGCTGGACGTTCCGCTGGGTTTCGTCGGGAGACGGCGATTTCAACTACGACTTCGGCGTGTCGTTCCGCGAGGAGGATCGCGCCGCGGGCCGGGCCACCTACAACTACGGCCTCACGCCGATCCGCACCAGCCCCGACATGTTCGGCGTCAGCATCTTCGTGAAGGACGAATCCGGCGACATTTTCCACACCTACTCGACCTACCACCGCGGTGCCGAACTGCTGGTCGGCGCGTTCAACTGGCTCGACCTCGTCCCCGGGGGGCGCAGTGAAGACGACGGCACCATGAATTGGGTGCGCCTGCACGACGAATACGAATCCTGAGTGCACGCCGACCCGCGCGGACGGATCGCGCCGCTACCCGGGTCCGGATTTGCCGTATCCCTGCGAAAACCCGCGACCACGGAGAGATCCATGCGCCTGCCGACCCTCATGCTGTCACTCGCTGCCGGTACCGCTGCCGCCGCGCCCGTCCACTACACCATCGACCCGGACCATACCTACCCGAGCTTCGCCGCCGACCACATGGGCCTGTCGACCTGGCGTGGCAAGTTCGACCACAGCGTCGGCGGCATCGAGCTGGATCGTGCCAGGCGGGCCGGCAGCGTGCACATCGTCACGCGGATCGACAGCATCGATTTCGGCAACCCGCCGCTGACGCAACTGGTGCAGCGCGATGCGATTCCCGCGAGCCTGTGCAAGGCGCAATGCGCATTCTTCGATGCCGCGAAATACCCGACGGTTGTCTACGACGGGAAGTTGGCGGATTTCGTCAACGGCGCACCCACGCGCGTCACCGGGAAACTGACGCTGCACGGCGTGACCCGGCCCCTGGATCTGAAGATCGAGCGCTTGAAGTGCATCCCGGACCCCATGTTGAAACCGCGCGAACGTTGCGGCGCGGAAGCCTCGACGACCTTCGACCGCGCGGCGTTCGGGATCGATGCCGGGGAGTCCTTCGGCTTCAACATGCAGGTCCGCATGCAGATCCAGGTCGAGGCCGTGCAGGACAAGTGACCCCAGGGCACGGGGCCGCTAAAATGGCGGGTTTGCCGACCGCTGCAAACCCATGTCCGCCCACGCCGCCGAACACCACCGCCTGGAGACGTCGCGTCGCCGCACCTTTGCGATCATCTCGCACCCGGACGCGGGCAAGACCACGCTGACCGAAAAGCTGCTGTTGTTCGGCGGCGCGATCCAGATGGCCGGCTCGGTCAAGTCGCGCAAGGCGGCGCGCCACGCGACCTCGGACTGGATGGCACTGGAGAAGGAACGCGGGATCTCGGTCACCAGTTCGGTGATGCAGTTTCCCTACGAAGGCCGCATCGTCAACCTGCTGGACACGCCCGGCCACGCGGACTTTTCCGAGGACACCTACCGCGTGCTGACCGCGGTCGATTCCGCGCTGATGGTGATCGATTGCGCCAAGGGCGTCGAGGAACGCACCATCAAGCTGATGGAAGTGTGCCGGCTGCGCGCCACGCCGATCATGACCTTCATCAACAAGCTCGATCGCGAGGGACGTTCGCCGATCGAGCTGCTGGACGAGGTCGAATCGGTGCTGAAGATCCAGTGCGCACCAGTGACCTGGCCGATCGGCATGGGCAAGCGCCTGAAAGGCGTGTACCACCTGCTCGACGACGAAGTGCACTTGTACGAGAGCGGACGCAATTTCACGCGGCAGGATTCGACGATCCTGAAAGGCCTGGACGATCCCGCGCTGGAACAGCGCATCGGCGCCGACGCGCTGGCCGAACTGCGCGAGGAACTGGAACTGGTGCAGGGCGCCTCGCACCCGTTCGACCTCGAAAAGTACCTGGCGGGCGAGCAGACACCGGTGTTCTTCGGCTCGGGCATCAACAACTTCGGCGTGCAGCCGTTGCTGGATTTCTTCGTCGAGCACGCGCCCTCGCCGCAACCACGCACGGCCGCGACGCGCACGGTGTCGCCGGACGAGGAGAAACTCACCGGTTTCGTGTTCAAGATCCAGGCCAACATGGACCCGGCGCATCGCGACCGCGTGGCCTTCCTGCGCGTGTGCTCGGGCAGCTACCGGCAAGGCATGAAGACGCTGCAGGTGCGCACCGGCAAGGAAGTCAAATTCGCCAACGCGCTGACCTTCATGGCTTCCGAGCGCGACATCGTCGAAACCGCCTACCCCGGTGACGTGATCGGCCTGCACAACCACGGCACGATTTCGATCGGCGACAGTTTCAGCGAAGGCGAGAAACTGGTCTTCACCGGCATCCCCAATTTCGCGCCCGAACTTTTCCGGCGCGCGCAACTGCGCGATCCGCTGAAGATGAAAGCATTGCGCGCCGGGCTCGCGCAACTTTCCGAGGAAGGCGCCACGCAATTCTTTCGTCCGTTGATGTCGAACGATTTGATATTGGGCGCGGTCGGCGTGCTGCAGTTCGATGTCGCCGCGTACCGACTGAAGGACGAATACAACGTCGACTGCACATTCGAAAACGTGGGCGTCGCGACCGCCCGCTGGGTGCATTGCGACGACCCGAAGAAGCTTGCAGATTTCCGCGAACGCAACGCCATGAATCTCGCGCTGGACGCGGCCGACAGGCTGGTCTACATCGCGCCCACGCGCGTCAACCTGCAGCTTGCGCAGGAACGCTGGCCGGACGTCATGTTCACGGACACCCGCGAGCACGCCGCCGCCGTCTTGGCCTGACCTTCGCGCGCGGTCATCCGGTCATGCGTGACCGAAAAAACCGCGCAGGCTGGTCAGGATCATTTGCATCGCGATCGCCGCCAGGATCATGCCCATCAGGCGTTGGGTGATTGCGGTCACCTTGCTCGACAAATAGTGTCCGATCAGCGGCGCCGCGAACAACGCCGCAGACAGCAGTATCAGGAACGCGCCGAGTCCGATCGCGAGTGAAAGTTCGAGGCCGTGCGCGAAGGCATCCTGGCCCAGCACGATCATGCTGGCAATCGTGCCGGGACCGACCAGCAGCGGAATCGTCAGCGGATAGATCGCCACGTCCTCGGCATCGCCGTCGGCGATATCCGCGCTTTCCGAATGGGTCGGCGCATGCTGCTTGCTGGCCGACCCCTGCACCATCGACAACGCGATCAACAGCACCAGCAGGCCGCCCGCGAGACGGAAATCATTGATGTCGAGACCGAACACGCGCAGGATCGCCTGTCCGGCCACGGCCGACACGATGCAGCCGATCGTCACGCCCAGCGAAGCAGTCAGCGCGATTCGCCGCCGGACCGCATCCGATGCCCCGTCGGTCAGGGACAGGAAAACCGGGATGTTGGCGATCGGATTCATGATCGCGAACAACGCCGTGAATACCTTGATGGCGAATCCCGGATCCATCGATGCCTCCTCTCGTTCGTCATTGCATGATCGCCGCAACGGCCCCCAAGTCTAGCCCGACGCATGTGCAAGAACGTTTCCGGCCCGCCGCTGCTGGTATGGGACGAACATCATCCACGCTCGGCGTTACACTCGGAATTCGCATTGCATGGAACCGGACACATGAAAGTAAAAGCCGCCGTCGCGCACAAGGCCGGCGCACCACTCAGCATCGAGACCGTCGACCTGGACGGCCCGCGCGCGGGCGAAGTGCTGGTGCAACTGAAGGCCACCGGCATCTGCCACACCGATGCCTACACGCTTTCGGGCGACGATCCGGAAGGACTGTTCCCCGCGATCCTCGGCCATGAGGGCGCCGGCATCGTGGTCGAAACCGGGCCGGGCGTGGAATCGGTGAACAAGGGCGATCACGTGATCCCGCTGTACACGCCCGAATGCCGCGAGTGCGAATACTGCCTGAATCCCAAGACCAACCTGTGCCAGGCGATCCGCGAGACGCAAGGGCGCGGCGTGATGCCCGACGGCAGCAGCCGGTTCTCGCTCGGCAACGAGACCATCCACCACTACATGGGCACTTCGACGTTCGCCGAGTACACGGTGCTTCCGGAAATCGCGGTCGCGAAGATCCGCGAGGATGCGCCGTTCGACAAGGTCTGCTACATCGGCTGCGGCGTCACCACCGGCATCGGCGCGGTGATCAACAGCGCGAAAGTCGAACCCGGCGCGAAAGTCGTGGTGTTCGGCCTCGGCGGCATCGGGCTCAACGTGATCCAGGGCGCGCGCCTCGCCGGCGCGGCGATGATCGTGGGCGTCGACCTCAACCCGAAACGCCGCGAACTCGCCGAAAAATTCGGCATGACCCATTTCGTCAATGCGGGCGAAGTCGAAGGCGACCTGGTGCCTTATCTGGTTTCGCTGACCGGGGGCGGCGCCGATTACTCGTTCGAATGCATCGGCAACGTCAAGGTGATGCGGCAGGCGCTGGAGTGCTGCCACAAGGGATGGGGCGTGTCGTGCATCATCGGCGTCGCCGGCGCGGGACAGGAAATCGCGACGCGTCCGTTCCAACTGGTCACCGGCCGGCGCTGGATCGGCAGCGCCTTCGGCGGCGCGCGCGGACGCACCGACGTGCCCAGGATCGTCGACTGGTACATGCAGGGCCTGATCGAGATCGACCCGATGATCACCCACACGCTGAAGCTCGAAGACATCAACGATGGCTTCGAACTGATGCACAAAGGCGAATCGATTCGCAGCGTGGTCGTGTATTGAAATGCAAACCGTCTCCGAACAGCGCTGCTTCGGTGGCACCCAGGGTTTCTACCGACACGAATCACGAGCCTGCGGCGGCACGATGAACTTCGCGGTGTACGCGCCGCCCCAGGCTGCACGCGGCAAGGTGCCGGTGTTGTTCTATCTCGCCGGCCTCACCTGCACACAGGAAACCTTTCCCATCAAGGCCGGCGCGCAACGCGTCGCCGCCGAACTGGGCATGATGCTGGTCGCGCCCGACACCAGTCCGCGCGACACCGGCTTTCCCGGCGCGACCGGCGACTGGGAATTCGGCGAAGGCGCGGGTTTCTATCTGGACGCGACGCGGGCACCCTGGTCCGAGCGTTTCCGGATGGAAAGCTACGTCGTGGCGGAATTGCCGGCATTGATCGCCGAGTGTTTTCCCGCCGACCTGACACGTTGCGGCATCACCGGCCATTCGATGGGTGGCCACGGCGCGTTGACCCTGGCGTTGCGTCACCCGGAACGCTATCGCTCGGTGTCGGCGTTCGCACCGATCGTCGCCCCGACCCGGGTGCCGTGGGGCCAGAAAGCCTTTCCGCTCTACCTTGGCGACGAGCGCGCCGAATGGGCCGGCCATGATGCCTGCGAACTGCTGCGCACCGGCGCACGCTTCGACGGCACGATCCTGATCGACCAGGGCGGCGACGATCCCTTCCTCGCGAAACAGTTGCGGCCCGAACTGTTCGAGCAGGCCTGCCGGGAAGCTGGCCAGCCGCTGACGCTGCGCATGCAGCCCGGCTACGACCACAGCTACTGGTTCGTGCAGAGCTTCATCGAGGACCACCTGCGGCATCATGCCGCGGTGTTGTGCACCTGACGCCGTCCACCCTCCGCACACCGCGTGCTGCGCTTCTGCGCTGCTTTCCTAATGCACATGTGGCCGCAAGGCATTCTGCATCGCCGCATCGGAGGCAAGCACGACATCCACGGTGCGGCCATCGCTGCGGGTCAGTTTCAGGTGCGTGCCCGGTTTGCTCTTCGCGATGCGCACCATCAAATAAAGGCTGGCCAGGTCTTCGGCCTTGACGCCATCGACCGAGACGATCCGGTCGCCTTGCTTGAGACCGGCTTCCGCAGCCGGGCCGTTCGGCGCCACCTCGATAACGGTAAATGCCTTCGGGACGAGCTTTATCGCTTTGAACCCGCCTGAGGCCGTGGGCTGTCGGGGTATGTAGTGCGGGCGCGGAGAGAGGTACAGGCGTTCGTTGCGATAGTCGAGAGCGAACGTGAAGCTGCGCCACACCGGCGTGCCCAGGTTGCCGGCTTCGCTGGGATTGCTGGTGGCACCGACGCCGTGCGGTGTCAGCAGGCCCAGTTGTTCGCCCGGGACGTCGAGTCCGCCGAGCTTCAGTGAATGGATATAGGCCATGTGTGCCGTGAACATGCCACCTTCGCCGCCATCCTGTTCCGATATCCCGGCCCCGTAATAACGGGTCAGATCGTTACGCGCGGCCCAGCTGGGAAACAGCATCAGCGGGCCGCTGTTGCCCGTATCCATGCCGAAAAGACCATCCTTTCCGTCGAGCGCGGCATGTACCAGCGGCATGTCGTCGGTGAAGTAGATCGGCAGGGCGACGGCTTGCGCGGGCGGCTTGAATGACTGGAATGACCGCAGGGTCATCGTCTTTTGCGCAGGGTCGATCGTGACGGCAAACCGCTCGAAGATTTCGAGACCGAGTATCCCCGCAACCGGCGGTTTGTTGCCGCGATCGATCATCGTGGGCGACAGCGGCATGACCAGCACCGATTGGTCATCGATGCGTGCCTTGCCCAGACCGATGGAATCCACGCGCGCGTAACTGAGGGGCGTACTGCCGGCGCCGGCGCCGTAGCTGACGCCACCGCCGCTGGTTTTCAACCCGAGCGCTTTCGCGGTCTCGGGTGTGAGTATCGCGTGTCCACCGGTATCGAGCACGAACGGGAATGGACCCTTGCCGTTGATGCGCGCTTCCACCAGCAATTTGCCTGACAGTGAGAATTCAAAAGGAATCCGGGCTCCCCCGGCAGGCATCCTGGCATCGGTGATGCGGTCGCTCGGGCGCTCCAGCGATTGCTTCGGAATGGAACGCAGTAGTTGGTAGCGAGTAATGGCTTCCACGTCGGGTTTGGAATCGGCGCCGACGCTCGTTGCGACGCGGAACGGCAGCGCCACGCCCTGGACATCGCGGTAGTCGCCGTATTCGGTGGTCGCGGTCTGGAACGAACGCAACATGACCGTCCGCGCGAGCCGCCCGGGCGTGCCGCCGAGCCACAACGTTACGCCGCGGCCACCGGGCGGTGCCGCCTTGACACGCCGATAGGCCGTCCCGTTCACGGTGGTCGCCGGCACCGGTGTCAGCGTGGCCTCCTGACGGTGGGGAAAGTAGGGGCCGTTGCGGTTCAGCCAGCGATCGGTGATGGCCAGTTTTTTGGCTTCCGGCGAGTCCAGGGAATGCACCTGACCGGATCGATCCTGCCTCCAGGCGCCTCTGGAATCGATGCCCTGAGCCGTGGTGAATACCGGGCAGCGGATCGTTTCGCGCCAGTGTCCGTCGCGGACATCGGTCATGGAGTGCACCCGACATGCGAGACCGTCGACACTTTCGCTGCCGTCGGCGACGACGACGGCAACGTCCTTCCAATGTGCACCACCCGCCGCCTGCCCGAGGGCCTCCAGTGCTTGTTGGGCTGAGGACCCCGATGCCAAGGCAGGCAGGGACAGCAAGGCAGCCGATACTGCCAATCCGCGAAGAAGAGCACTGCGTACCATCATGCAGAATTCACCATGCCAATCGATTCCGTCATGGTGAACGGGTGTCGTCGTCGCGTCTAGAACGCGGGTGACTTACCGGGACGGAATTTGCACGGAGAGACGATAGGCGCCCGGCGTCTGCCCGGTGAACCTGCGGAATACCCGGGCAAAATGACTGTGGTCGCTGAATCCGGCTTCGATGGCGATATCCGTGATCGAGCGGGAGCGGTCGCGCAAGGCCCGGCATGCAAGCGTGATGCGCAGACCGCGTTGGTACTCGCCGACGGAAACACCGTGCACGCGCTGGAACGTGCGCGCCAGATGCGCCGGGTGCACGCCCGCAAGGTTGGCCAATTCCCTCAGCGAAGGCGTCGCTTGCGGGGCGTCCCGCAGGCGTTCGATGACCCGCGGCATCCATGCCGGGCGATGGGCGTCATCCGCGAACCGGACGGCCTGGGCAACAGATCGAATACCGCCGCCTGCAGCGCCAAGCCCGCGGCATCGTCGTTCGCAGCCAGTTCGCGCTCGATGCGTGACTGCAGGTTCTCGGCACCTGGGAGACGCAGTTGGCGATAGTCCGACAGCAAGTGGTGCACGCTAGGACTCTGCGACATGGCCGATGGGATGAACAAGTCCAGGCAGCGTGCGCCCTGCGGGTAAAACCGGTCGGCATGGCGGTGGCCTTCAGGGTGTACCAGCAGCAGGCCGCGGGTGCATTCGTCATTCCTGCCCGGGCAACTTTGCCGATAACCGCCCGCGGCCACCAGACACAGATAGGCATGCCCGTGCTCGTGGATGGGAAGCGCCGACGAGCCGGCGTAGACGGTGGCCGCAACGCGCATGCCGCCAACATCTCGCTGCCGCAGGGGACTGCCCAAATTGGTTCGACCCAGGTGCTGCATGGTTTCCTAGCCCGTGGCTGTGTACGCACGGCATGTGATCACGTGGATTCTGCCGCATGCGGGCGTTTCACCATCCGCGGTGACGCCCGGCACTTCCAGCACAACCGATACGACAGCGAATCCATGGGCAGGATCTCGGTCATCGTGGCGGAGACGAGCGAACATGTTTTCAGATCGCGAAAGAAGCTGCATCGCCGTCTCTGGTCATGCTATCGCGACACGCTCTGCGGTTGAATGCAGGACGCGGGAAGATCAGGTCTCATGAACACCTTTCATTCCGAAGAGGCGCGCGGAAAACCGCTCACGGATTGATGTTCCGAAAAGACGAACACCACCGAACGACCGGGGTCCACGGTGAGCCAGGTTCCCGCCTCAAGCCACGTGCAGCGAGCGCTTCGCATCCTTGCTGTCATGCACCACCGCCGCGCGCAGCTCCTCGGGGTCGAAATCGTCGACGTTGATGAATTCGGCGGTGATCCGCCGGAGCCGTTCCAGCTGCGCGCGTTCGGTCTCGCTGATCGCGCCCTGCCGTTGCGCCTCGGCCAGCTGCTCGAAGTAATCGTGCGCGTGGATTTCGCCGGACTTGACCGCCTTCAGGAACTTGCGTTCGACCGGCTCGGCGGCGACAACGTCGGGCAGCAGCGCATGCATCCGGCCGACCGGATTGTTCGGTTCGGAGGTCAGGTACATGCCCTTGACCAGCGCGTCGCGCGCGGCGTTCGGCGCCGTCAGCAGCGCAGCCACGCGACGGCCGAGGCGATCGGACGGCGGCACTTCGCGACGGCCGAACGGGAACACCAGCACATGCACCAGCCACGCGACCGGCCGCACCGGGAAGTTGCGGATCACGCCGTCCAGCGCCATCTGCATCCGCCACACCGATTCGTGAAAGGCCCACGCCAGCATCGGCCGCTCGACTTCGGGACGGCCTTCGTCCTCGTAGCGCTTCAGCATCGCCGAACAAATGTAGAGATACGACAGCACGTCGCCGAGCCGCGCGGAAATCTTTTCCTTGAACTTCAGCTTGCCACCCAGCACGCCCATCGCGGTGTCGGACAGCAGCGCAAGGCAGGCCGAATAACGGTTCAACTTCCGGTAGTAGCGGCGCGTGTAGGCATCGCCCGGCGCCTTGCCGAACTTGGCGAAGGTGATGCCCAGCACGAACGCGCGCACCGCATTGGAAATGCCGAAACCCAGGTGTCCGAACAGCGCCGCGTCCAGTTCGCGCAGCGCCTTCCTGCGATCGGGCTCGTGCACCGCATGCATTTCCTTGAGCACCCACGGATGGCAGCGGATCGCGCCCTGACCGAAGATCATCAGGCTGCGGGTCATGATGTTGGCGCCTTCCACCGTGATCGGAATCGGCGCGCCCTGCCACATCCGCCCGAGATAATTGGATGGCCCCAGCTGGATGCCCTTGCCGCCGTGCACGTCCATCGCGTCCTGGATCACGATGCGGCCGAGATCGGTCGCGTGGCACTTGGCGATGGCGGAAGCAACGGCCGGCTTCTCGCCGCGATCGACCGCAGCCGCGGAAGCCCGCGACAACGCCGTGACCGCGTAGGCATGGCCGCCGATCCTGGCCAGGGCCTCTTCGACGCCCTCGAAGCGCGCCACGGCCAGACCGAACTGTTTGCGGATGCGCGCGTAGGCACCGGTTGCGGCGGCAGCCATGCGCACGAAGCCGGTGGCATTCGACGGCAGCGAAATGCCGCGCCCCACGGACAGGCACTCGACCAGCATCCGCCAACCATGGCCGGCCATGTGCGGTCCGCCGATCAGGGTCTCCACCGGCACGAACACGTCCTTGCCACGCAGCGGTCCGTTCTGGAACGGGATGTTGAGCGGGAAATGGCGACGTCCGATTTCGAGACCCCGGGTTTCACGCGGAATCAGCGCCAGCGTGATGCCCAGGTCCTCCTTGTCGCCCAGCAAATGTTCGGGGTCGTACATCCGGAACGCCAGCCCGACCAATGTCGCGACCGGCGCCAGCGTGATGTAGCGTTTGTCGAAGGTCAGCTTGATGCCAAGCGTTTCCGTGCCGTCCACCACCTGCTTGCAGACGATGCCGTAATCGGGGATCGACGTGGCATCGGAGCCGGCGTAGGGACCGGTCAGCGCGAAACACGGCACCTCGCGGCCGTCGGCGAGGCGCGGCAGGTAATGGTTCTTCTGTTCCTCGCTGCCATAGCGCAACAGCAACTCGGCCGGTCCGAGCGAGTTCGGCACCGCGACCAGCGACGACAACGTTGCCGAAATGCTGGACAGTTTTTGCAACACCGCCGAGTGCGCGAAGGCGGAAAATTCCAGCCCGCCATAGCGCTTGGGAATGATCATCGCAAAGAAACCCTTGCGCTTGACGAAATCCCAGATTTCCGGCGGCAGGTCGGCCAGCTCGTGGGTGATCTGCCAGTCGTCCACCATCCGGCACAACTCTTCGCACGGTCCGCCGAGAAAAGCCTGCTCCTCGTCCGAAAGCTGCGGTTTCGGTTCGGACAGCAACTTCGACCAGTCGGGCTTGCCGGCGAAAAGCTCGCCCTCGAAACCCACGGTGCCGGCATCCAGCGCGACCTGCTCGGTCTCGGAAATCTTCGGCAACACACGCCGGAACAGTTTCAGCAGCGGCCCGGCAAACAGCGCGCGGCGCAGCGGCGTCGCGTTCAAGGGCAACGCGAACAGCACCACGAAAATGCCGAGCAGCACCCAGGTCGGCGTCCAGGCATGCAGCAAGGCGCCGACAACCAGGATCGTCACGATGGTTGCCAACGTCCACAACCCCAGGCGACTGCGGAAATACGCACAAGCCATGCCGACGATGGCGACGCAAATGAGGATGATGAGGGTGTTCATGGCAAACCTCGCGGACTCGCGGCGCGTGCAGGCGGCGCTGGGGCGGCATCGAAGCCGAGTGTATTCAGGAATGGTTCGATAGCGGACGTGAACGCGGCGTTGTCGTCACCCGCGAGGGTATGCGTCGCGTGCGGTATCTCGACGTGCGTGGCGTGCGGCACGGCTTGCAGGAATTCCCTGACCGTGTCCCCGGACACGATATCGCTCCGTCCGCCCGACACCAGCAGCACCGGCACGTCGATGTTGCGCGCTGCGACCAGCAGACGCTGCTGGTGGCGCTCGCCCTCGTGCGCGATCGTTTCCAGCAGGGCCGGATCCCAGTGCCAGCGCAGGCGCCCGTCGTCACCGCGCCGCAGCAGTTGCGCGAGTTCGTATCGGTCCTTGCGGCGGCGCCGCTGCGGCAGGTACGCGGCCACTTCTTCGGCGGCCTCGTCGAGCGACGCGAATCCACGCGGATGCGCGCGCATGAAGCCGAGCATGCGTTCCACGCCCTGGTTTTCCCAGCGCGGCGTGATGTCCACCAGCACCAGCGCCCGAAACGCACCGGGCCGGATTTCGCCAGCGGCGACCAGGCCGAGCAAGCCGCCCATCGACGCGCCGATCAGCACCGGCGGCGCGTCCTGCGAGTTCGCGACCACCAGCAGGTCATCCACGAATTGTTCGAGCAGATAGCGGCCGTCCGCGAGGCGGTCGCTGTCGCCGTGACCGCGCGCATCGAAAGTCACGGTGCGCCAGCCTTGCCCGGCAAGAACTTCCGCGCTGCGTGTCCAGGCATGGCGGCTCTGGCCGAAGCCGTGCGCAAATACCAGTGCCGGCGTGGCGACGCGCCCACGCGTCTCGTACGCCAGCGACAAGCCGTCCCGCGTCAGCAGCCGGCCGGCAACCCTGATCGGCTGAAGTGCTTGATCTTCCATACGCAAAAGTATGGATTTGTGCCAGACGCGTGTCAATACGCTACAGTACGGTCATGTCCGCCGACTCCCCTGCTTCGCCTGCGCGTACCGAAACCGGCGGCCGCAACCGTGCCCACGCGCGGCTTTCGGCCGGCGACTGGGAACGCGGCGCTCTGGAAATGATTGCCGAGGAGGGCGTGGCGGCGGTTGCCGTCGAGGCGCTGGCGCGGCGGCTCGGCGTCACCAAGGGCAGTTTCTACTGGCACTTCAAGAACCGCGAGGCCCTGTTGCAGGCCGCGTTGAACCGCTGGGAAACCGATGACGACCGGCAACTGGAAAAGCACCTTGGCGACGCCGGCGAGCAGCCGCGCGAACGGCTGGATGCGCTGTTCCGCTGGGTGTCCGGCGAAACCCAGGCACACCGCATTTATGCTGCGCTGCTGCAGGCGCTCGACCACCCGCTGGTCAAGCCCATGATGACCCGGGTGTCACAAAGGCGCATGGATTTCCTCGAACTGGCGTTTCGGCAGGCAGGCCTGGACCCGGATGCTGCGCGCCATCGCGCGCGGCTGACCTATGCGGCCTATGTCGGTTTCCTGCAACTGAACCTCACGCTGGAGTTGCCGCACCTTTCGCACGAACAGTACGAAGCCTACGTCGAGCACGTGATCGCCGCGCTGGTGCCGTCTTCGTGCGGCAACCCCTGATCGCCGCTGCGCAAATCCCGCGAGCAAACCCGGGCAGTTTGAAACCCGTGACACAAGCAAGTCGTCATCGCCGCCAGCAGAATCGCCATCCCTGGCCGGGATTTCCGTGGCCATTGCCTCGTCCTGGATTTCAGCGACAGCCGTTTCGAGCGTGACGCCGCGGCCAGACATCCCGCGCAGGTTCATGGAATGCTGCGACGCACAATCCGTGCGTCCGCGATTGTGTTGCATTCAATCTGCGCCGAGACTACCGTCACTTCCACGCACGTTTCCGGAGGCGCCATCCACTCCGCCCGTGACATCAGGCCGCTCCGACTTCACCGCCGGGGAAGCTAGGTCATCAAAAAAAACAGTCCCGCTGCGACCGCCACGGCCGCGGTGCCTGATGCAGACACCATAAAGATTTCCTTCTGGAGTATCACCACCGATGCCAAGCCAACTCGAAGCGCTGAACCGATGGGTCGATGACGTGGCCAAAAAGACCCGGCCCGACCATGTCCACTGGTGCGACGGCTCTGAAGCCGAATACAAGCAGCTCGTGGAAGAAATGCTGGAATCCGGCGACCTGGTCGAACTCGACCAGAGGACCCATCCGCGTTGCTACCTGCACCGATCGGACCCCAAGGACGTCGCGCGCGTCGAAAAGCTCACCGTCATCTGCACGAAAAACAAGGACGACGCCGGCCCCAACAACAACTGGTTGGATCCGGCCGAGGCCAACGCCAGGATCGACGCGCTGTTCGAGGGCTGCATGCAGGGCCGCACCATGTACGTGGTGCCGTATTGCATGGGCCCGCTCGGATCGCCGCTGTCGCGCTGCGGCGTCGAGATCACCGACTCGCCATACGTGGTGGCCAACATGCGCATCATGACCCGCATGGGCACCGCCGCGCTGGAACGCATCGAGCGCGAAGGCTCGTTCATCAAGGCCTTGCATTCGATCGGTGAACTCGATCCCGGGCGCCGCTGGATCATGCACTTCCCCGAGGAGCTCACCATCAAGTCCTATGGTTCGGGCTACGGTGGCAACGCGCTGCTGGGCAAGAAATGCCACGCATTGCGGATCGGTTCGTCGCAGGCGCGCAGCGAAGGCTGGCTGGCCGAGCACATGCTGATCGTGGGCATCGAGAACCCGCGGCATGAAATCCGCTACGTCGCGGCGGCCTTTCCATCGGCCTGCGGCAAGACCAACCTCGCGATGCTGATCCCGCCGGAGGGTTATCGGCGCGAGGGCTGGAAGATCTGGACGGTCGGCGACGACATCTGCTGGATGCGCCCCGGCAGGGACGGCCGCCTGTACGCGATCAATCCGGAGGCCGGCTATTTCGGCGTTGCGCCTGGCACATCGAAAAGGACCAATCCCAATGCGCTGGCGATGCTGCAACACGACACCATCTTCACCAACGTCGCTGTCACCGACAACGACCAACCCTGGTGGGAAGGCCTCGACAACCGGTCGCCGGCCAAGGATTGGCAGGGTCGCGACTTCGACCCCGAGAATGGCCCCGCCGCGCACCCGAACTCGCGCTTCACCGTGCGCGCCAACCAGTGCCCAAGCTGGTCGCCGGAAGCCGAGAACGACCAGGGCGTGCCGATCGACGCGATCGTGTTCGGCGGCCGCCGCGGCTCGCTGGTGCCTTTGGTGATGGAAGCGCGCGACTGGACCCACGGCGTATTGATGGGCGCCTCGATGGCGTCCGAAGCCACCGCCGCCGCCACCGATGCCGGTCCCAACATCCGCCGCGACCCGATGGCGATGAAGCCTTTTTGCGGCTACAACTTCGGCGACTACTTCGCGCATTGGCTGTCGTTCGACCAGCCCGGCGCGAAACTTCCGAAGGTCTTCCACGTCAACTGGTTCCGCAGGGGCGACGACGGCAAATTCCTGTGGCCCGGGTTCGGCGACAACATGCGGGTGCTCGAGTGGATGCTGAAACGGGTAGCCGGCGAAACCGATGCCGTCGAAACGCCGATCGGCAACCTGCCGCGCAGCGATGACCTCAATCTCGACGGCCTCGAACTCGCCGACGGCGCGCTGCACGAACTGTTCCGCGTGGACACTACCGACTGGCGCGACGAGCTGGCAGCGATCGGCGAGTACCTCGCGGGCTACGGCGCTCGCCTGCCCAGCGCGCTGAAGGCCGAACACCAGCGCATCGTCGACGCGCTGAGTGCCCGGGCGGAACCCGAGTCGGCGCCGGCACGCAAGGTGGCGGCGAACTGACATCGCTGCCGTCACCTAGGCGCGAGCCGGGTGATGCCTCGAGCGCGTTGACAGCCTTCGCTGCAACGAGGAGGCGAACAATACCGCAGGCGGATTGCGCTGCGAGGACCCCCGCAACGGCGGCTTTCAGCGCGCCGAGTAGGCGTCCGCCTGCGCATCCGGCGCGGCGCGCTGGAACGCTTCGAGCCTGGCGCAGGCCGCGTCGATTCTCACGATCGTCGGATAGCGCGCCAGCGGGACCTCGAAACGTCGCGCGTTGTACACCTGCGGAATCAGGCAGCAATCCGCCAGCGTGGGCGTGTCGCCCTCGCAGAACTCGCCGGCATGCTTGCCGGATGCGAGAACTGCCTCGATGGCATCGAAGCCGACCTCGATCCAGTGCCGTGACCAGGCGAGCTTCTGCTCGTCGCTGGCGCCCAGCTCGCGCTGAAGGTATTGCAGCACGCGCAGGTTGCCGACCGGATGGATGTCGCAGGCGACCATCTGCGCCAGTTCACGTACCCGTGCGCAGGCCAGCGCGGCGCGCGGCAACAGGCGCGGCGTGGCGGGATATGCCTCCTCAAGGTATTCGATGATCGCCATGGATTCGCGCAGCACGTGGCTACCGTCCACCAGGGTCGGCACCAACTTCTGCGGATTCAACTTGCGGTAATCTTCGCGATGCTGCTCGCCACCATCGCGCACCAGGTGCACGGGCGCGATCACGTATTCCATGCCTTTCAGGTTCAGCGCGATGCGCACGCGGTACGCCGCGCTGGATCGCCAGTAGCTGTACAAGGTTCGCATGCAGGCTCCCGCGGGAAGTAAATCCCGAGGGTAACGCAATTGCGCGACAATGGCGTGCCATCGACAATGCGCGGTCCGCGACCGCATCGATCCCTGGAGCCCGCCCATGGCCTTCGTACGCATGACCGACCTCGACCTCTCCGGCAAGCGCGTCCTGATCCGCGAAGACCTCAACGTGCCGATCCAGGAGGGCCCGACTCATGACAGGATGATCACCTCGACCCAGCGGCTCGACGCGGCGCTGCCGACGATCCGCATGGCACGCGATGCCGGTGCCGCGGTGCTGGTGATGTCGCATCTCGGCCGCCCCAGGGAAGGCGTGTTCGAAGAAGCGCAGTCGCTGAAGCCGGTCGCGCAATGGCTGTCGGAAAAGCTGGGCGGGGGCGTGCGCCTCGCACGCGACTACCTGGACGGCGTCGCGGTGAAACCGGGGGAAGTGGTTCTGCTGGAAAACTGCCGCATGAACGTCGGCGAGAAATCCGACGACGAGGCGCTGGCGAAAAAATACGCGGCGCTGTGCGACGTGTTCGTGATGGACGCGTTCGGTACCGCGCACCGTGCGCAGGCGTCCACCCACGGCGTCGCGAAGTTCGCCAAAACTGCCTGCGCCGGTCCACTGCTGGCCGCAGAACTCGACGCGCTGGGCAAGGCCATGCAACACCCCGCGCGACCGCTGCTCGCGATCGTCGCGGGCTCCAAGGTTTCCACCAAGCTGGACTTGCTGCAAAACCTGGTCGACAAGGTCGACCAACTGATCGTGGGCGGGGGCATCGCCAATACTTTCATCGCCGCGGCCGGCTACAAGATCGGCAAGTCGCTGGCCGAACCCGATTTGCTGGATGCGGCGCACAAGGTCATCGCGCTGGCCGCAACGCGCGGCGCGGACGTACCGATTCCTGTCGACGTGGTGGTCGCGCCGACGTTCGCAGCCGATGCACCCGCCACGGTCAAGGCCGTCGATCGGGTCGGCGCTGACGAAATGATCCTCGACATCGGTCCCGAGACCGCACAGCGCTATGCGGCGCTGATCGCGAAGGCCGGCACGGTGGTGTGGAACGGTCCGGTCGGCGTGTTCGAGTTCGACGCGTTCGGACATGGCACCGAAACCCTTGCGCACGCGATCGCGGATTCGGACGCGTTCTCGATCGCGGGCGGCGGCGACACGTTGGCTGCGGTCGACAAGTACGGCGTCGCCGACAAGCTGTCGTACATCTCGACCGGCGGTGGCGCGTTCCTGGAATTCCTGGAGGGCAAGACGCTGCCGGCCGTTGCGATACTGGAAACACGCGCGCGCGGGTGACACGCAAGCACCAAAAAAGTTTCATGTGTAACCAAATCACGTTTTCATGAATGGGATGAACGATCCCTGAGGAACTACCGAAACCTTAACGAACGTTGCCGATTGTCCCCAGTCTCAGTTGCCAAGCGCACGCAAAAGAACGCATGCGTGAAAAACCACGATGGAGACAATCATGCGCAACACAGCAATCGTCCTCGCCATCGCCGCGACGTTCGCGGCGGCCCCCGTTTTCGCGCAGGACGCCACCGCCTCGGGCGCCGACAGCGGGTTCTTCGTCAACGGCAACGTTGGCCACAGCTACTTCGGAAGCGGCAACAACAGCGGTAGCGATACCGGCTACGAAATCAATGGCGGCTACCGTTGGGCGCTGGCCCCGGGCTTCGCGCTCGGTCCCGAGATCGGCTACAACGATCTCGGCAACGTGAGGCTCAAGAATGCGTTCAATTCCAATCCGGTGATTGCCCCCGGCAAGGCCTCGCTGCACGGTTGGACCGTCGGCGCCAACGCCAAGTACAACCTGTCGCCAAACTGGTACGTGTCCGCACGCACGGGTCTTTACGCGTGGAACGGCCACGGGATGACGCGTGACATCACGCCAATCAGCACCGGTCGTTCGGGCGACGGCTATTACGGCGGCGTCGGGGTCGGCTACGACTTCAGCCGCAAGTTCGGGGTCGGTCTCGGATACGACTATTACCGCGCCAAGAAGAGCGACTTGAACCTCTCCACGGGCCTGCTCTCCGCCAACGCGGAAATCCGGTTCTGACCTCAACCGCCGCCACGAGCGGCCACGCGGGTCCGGGCGTGCACGCGTCCGGACCCGCATCTTGCAGGACCCGGGAAATCAGTGGGTAGAACTTCCGGTCGCGGCGTCGATCTGCGCGGCCTGTTTCGCGGTGGCCTGGTCGACGATGTTCTGCACGTTTTTCGCCTTGTTGAGGGCATGGCCATAGCCGGCCATCGGCGTGCCGGCCAGCGCATTGGTGGCGGCGGATGCGGGCGCGGCCGAGCTTGCGGTTGACGTCGCGGACGTCTGCTGCGGCGAACACGCCGAAAGCAGCATGGCGACTAGACACGACAGCATGAATACCCTGATCATGGCGCGCAGTGTCGCGCGACGGGCGGCGCCTTGCAAGCTGCGCTAAGCTGCGGGGAAATCACCGCGGAGCATACGCGTGAACGCTTCTCCCGGCCGCTGGCGACTCGATGGCCAGACCTGCCTGATCACCGGCGCCAGCCGCGGCATCGGGTTCGCGTGCGCGCGCGAGCTGGCCGCGCTGGGCGCGCAAGCGCTGCTGGTCGCGCGTGACGAAACCGAACTGCAGACGGTCTGCGACGAGCTGCGCGAGGAATTCCCCGCCAGCGAACCACAAGTGTTTTCCGCCGATGTCGGCGACGCCGAAGATCGTCTTGCGATCTTCGACTGGATCGCCGACCAGGACCTGCCACTGTCGCTGCTCGTCAACAACGTCGGCGGCAACATCAAGAAGCCCACCCTGGATTGCGAACCCGACGACATGGAGGAAGTGTTGCGCCTCAACGGGATCGCCGCGTTCGACCTGTGCAGGCTGGCGCATCCCCATCTCGCGCAACACGGCAACGCCGCGATCGTCAACGTCGGCTCGGTCTCGGGAATGACCCACGTACGTACCGGCGTGGCCTACGGCATGAGCAAGGCGGCGCTGCACCAGATGACATACAACCTCGCCTGCGAATGGGCCGAGGACGGCATCCGCGTCAACGCCGTGGCGCCGTGGTACATCCGTACCCGCCGCACCGACCAGGCCTTGTCGGATCCCGACTATCTCGAGGAAGTGCTGGACCGCACGCCGATGGCGCGCATCGGCGAACCGGAAGAAGTCGCCGCGACGGTCGCGTTCCTGTGCATGCCGGCAGCCAGTTACGTCACCGGCCAGGTGCTCGCGGTAGATGGCGGTTTTTCGCATTACGGGTTCTGAATCACATGGTGTACTGGGACCACGTCGAGACACCCATCGGTCCGCTGCTGCTGGTCAGCGACGGCGCCGGACTGGTCGAGCTGGGCCTGCCCCAGCGCGGCAAGGCCGCCTCGCCGCCGGCCGATGGCGAACAGAGCCAATCGAAACTGCATGCCATGCGCCGCCAGCTCGACGAATACTTCGCCGGCAAGCGCCGGCAGTTCGACCTGGCGCTGCATCCGGGCGGCACGCCGTTCCAGCTGGAAGTCTGGGGTGCGCTGCTCGCGATTCCCTACGGCGAGACCGTGAGCTACGCCGACATCGCGCGCCGCATCCGGCGTCCCCGCGCGGTGCGCGCGGTGGGCGCCGCCAACGGCGCCAACCCGCTCGCGATCATCGTGCCCTGCCATCGCGTGATCGGCAGCCACGGCGACCTCGTCGGCTATGGCGGCGGCCTGCCGGCCAAGCGCTGGCTGCTCGCACACGAACGCAAGCACGCACCGGTGCCGAAACTCACATTGACCGCATAGGGGGGGAGCAGCGCAGCAGATCCGGTCAATTGCAGTTGCGCAATTGATCCGTCAACTCCTGCTCGCGCCGTTCCAGCGGTGGCTGTTCGTGCGGCATCGCCATGCGCAGCTTGCGGTGGTTTTCGTCGTATTCGCTTTGCACGTAACCGCACACCTGGGCGCGGGTCGCCGGCAGGCAGAAGTCCTGGACCTCGGTCATGCCGGCCGCGATGCGTGGGCCGCCGATCGGCGGTTTGGAGAATTCCGGCGTCGACATGCCGGTGGTGGCTGGCGTGCGGTAGGCCCGCGACAGGCTCTGCGGCGGATAGCCCATCACGCCCAGCGGCGCCAGATACGGTGGCGGCGGCGAATGCGTCAGGTAATGCTTGCCGTTCACCGCACCCACGCACAGGTACATCGTCGGCAGCGGTGATGGCTGCGGAGCGTATGCAGTCGGCGGCGCGCTCTCGGCCGCGGACGGTGAGCTGGTCGTTGCGGCCGGCGGTGGTGCGTAACCCGGAGGCGCACGGCTCGGCACATCAACGATGGATTGCCGCTGCCCGTGCGCGCAGGCGTGGTCCTGGAAACTCACCGTCCCGTTCGCGGCCGTGCACTTGAACACCTGCGCATGCGCACCCGTGCACCAAACGGTGAAGACCGCGATCACGACGGCGGCAAGCGCAAACTTCATCCTGCAATCTTACGCGCACGTCCATCCGGCGATGGTGAAACGGTCCTGCCCGTCCCACTCAAGGGGAGTGTCTGGATGGGGATGGGGGTCGGTACCGAAGCACCATTGTCACGATCTCAAGCCCACGCCCCGCTGCAACAGCCACAGCGCGATCGCGCCCAGCACGACCACGAACGCCAGCATCACCACGTAGGCGATCCAGACCGGCACGTCACTGAGGCCGAGGATGCCGAACCGGAACGCGTTGACCATGTACAGGATCGGATTGACCAGCGATATCTGCCGCCACGGCGTGGCCAGCATGTTGACCGAATAGAACACGCCGCCCAGATAGGTCAGCGGCGCGATCACGAAGGTCGGCACCAGCGCGATGTCGTCGAACTTCTTGGCGTAGATGGCATTGATGAAGCCGGCCAGCGCGAAGATGGTCGCGCCCAGCGCCACCGCCGTGAGCGCGACCAGCGGATGCGCCACGTGCAAATGGGTGAAGAACAACGCGACCAGCAGCACGAGCAGCCCCACGACGAGGCCGCGCGTCACCGCGCCGATCACGTAACCCGTCAGGATCGTCCAGTTCGACATCGGCGCCACCAGCATCTCTTCCACCGATCGCTGGAACTTGGCGCCGAAGAACGAGCTGGAGATGTTCATGTAGCTGTTGTTGATGATGCTCATCATCACCAGCCCGGGCACGATGTACTGGATGTAGCTGAAGCCGCCCTCGACAGTGCCAATACGGCTGCCGATCAGCTTGCCGAAGATCACGAAGTACAACGTCATCGTGATCACCGGCGGGATCAGCGTCTGCGTCCAGATCCGGAGGATGCGCACGATTTCGCGCCGCGCGATGGTGCGCAGCGCGACCAGATTGGCGGCGAGGTTGGCGCTCATGCCGACGCCTCCGGCCCGGTCTGCGTATTGCCGTTGCGACCACCCTCGACCAGGCGCACGAACAGCTCTTCCAGGCGGTTGGTCTTGTTGCGCATCGAGGTCACCGTGATGCCGTGCGCCGACAGCCCCGCGAACAGCGAGTTCAGATCCTGCGTGCGAGGCATCTCTGCCTCCAGCGTGTGTGCATCCACCTTGCGCAGCACGATGCGGTCCAGTGCAGGAAGGTCGGCCACTTCGCCGGCCGTGTCCAGCACGAAGGTCTCCACGTCCAGCTTGGCCAGCAGCCGCTTCATCGTGGTGTTCTCGACGATGCTGCCGTGGTCGATGATCGCGATGTTGCGGCACAACTGCTCGGCTTCCTCGAGGTAATGCGTGGTCAGGATGACCGTGGTGCCGGCGGCGTTGATGCCGGTGACGAAGTGCCACATCGAGCGGCGGATCTCGATGTCCACGCCCGCGGTCGGTTCGTCCAGGATCAGCAGACGCGGCTCGTTCATCATTGCGCGCGCGATCATCAGGCGGCGTTTCATGCCGCCGGACATTTCGCGCGCCTGGCGATGGGCCTTGTCCCACAGGCGCAATTCGTTGAGGTATTTCTCCGCGCGCACCGCCGCGAGCTTGCGCGGGATGCCATAGAAGCCGGCTTCGTTGACGCAGATATCGAACGGCTTCTCGAACTGGTTGAAGTTGATTTCCTGCGGCACCAGCCCGATCAGCTTCATCGCCTCGTTGCGCTGCCGGTTGACCGACACGCCGAAAATCCGCGCGTCGCCGCCCGAGGCGTTCACCAGCGAGGAAAGGATCCCGATCAGGGTGGACTTGCCCGCGCCGTTGGGCCCGAGCAGCGCGAAGAAATCGCCCTGCGCGACCTCGAGCGAGACGCCCTTCAGCGCCTCGACGCCATTGGAATAAGTCTTGCGCAGGCTATCGACTTCGAGCGCCGGAACGGCGTCGGAAGACTTGGCAGCAGGCATGGGTGGGGTTGAATTCGGCAAAGCGGAATCAGCGACCATCCCCTATTATAGAAGTTTCGCCCACGTAACCCCATGCCGGCAGGCGGGTGCCGCGCCGGCGAACGCCGATGGCCCCTGCGGCAAGCTTTGTCATTCACGTCCATGCAAACAGCTCCATGATCGAACACTTCCAACTCAACCTCGTCGAAAGCCACATGCTGGCGCCGAGCGTCCGCCATCTCGCGTTCGAGCGCGCCGACGGCGCGCCGTTCAAGTTCACGCCCGGCCAGTTCATCCAGGTCCATTTCAACTACGACGACGGCAAGCCGACCAAGCGCAGCTATTCGGTGGGCACGCAGTCCGCGGGCGACACGGTGCAACGACTGGAAATCGCGGTGAGCTACGTCGAAGGCGGCGCCGCGACCAAGCTGCTCGGCAACCTCGAACACGGCGGCGGCGTCGAGGCCAGCGGTCCCTATGGCCGTTTCTGCCTGATGGACGACGACGCCAACCGGCGCTACCTGCTGGTCGCGACCGGCACCGGCATCACGCCTTACCGCGCGATGCTGCCGACCATCGAGAAACTCATCGCCGCGCGCGGCACCCGCGTCGCCTTGCTGTACGGCGCGCGCAACGAACAGGAATTGCTGTACGGCGAGGAATTCGAGGCCTTCGCGGACAAGCACCCGGAATTCACCTTCCACGCCTGCCTGTCGCGCGTGGCCCGCGCGACGCCGCGTCCGAACGACCGTCGCGGCCACGTGCAGGATGCACTGCCGGAACTCGCACCCGATCCCGAACACGATATCGCCTACCTGTGCGGCAACCCGGACATGATCGACGCCACCTTCACCCTGCTGAAGGAAACCGGCATGCCGATCAAGCACATCCGGCGCGAGAAATACGTGTCCTCGCGGTAACACCCACCAAGGCAACGCTGACCTTGCTCGTCATGCCGGCGCAGGCCGGAGCGACGTCGAACGGCATTGATCAGGGCATCCCTGGCGCGGCGGATGAGCGCAGCTTGCGCGTCACCGTCCCGGCTGCTCCGCCGGCTGTGCTGCGCAGGTGCGGTAGACCTCAAGCAGACGCCGCGTCATGGTGTCGACGCCCCACGCGCGCGCGTCGTCCGGACCGGCTGCCGCCATGCCGGCGCGCCGCTCCGGCTGTTCCAGCACGCGGGCGACGCGATCGGCAAAGCCGGGGACATCCTCCGGCGCGATGCAGGCGCTGTGCGCCCCGCGCAGCACCGTCGCGGTTCCCATCACGGCGGTGGAAACGATCGGCACGCCAAGCGCCATCGCTTCGATCAGCACCAGGCCCTGCGTTTCCGTCGGGGATGCGAAGACGAACACGTCCGCGGCGCGGTAGCAATCCAGCAACGTGCTGCCCCGATCGAGGTTGCCGAGGAACAGCACGTTCGGGCCCAACCCGAGTTGCCGCGCCAGTGATTTCAGGCGCGGCGCGTCCGGGCCTTCCCCGGTGACGACCAGCAACAGATCGGGAATGCGTGGCGCCAGTTCGCGCACGACCTGCAACAGGAAATCGATCTGCTTCTCGCGCGCCAGCCGGCTGACCGTGAGCAGCATCGGCCGATCGCGCGGAATGCCGTGCCGCACGCGAAAGGCATGGCCACTGCCCGCGCGGAACTCGTCCAGATCCAGCCCGGTGGGCAGCACCGTGTTAGCGGTCGACACGCCGTAGCGCGCGAGCACCGCCCGCATCTCCTCGGTCGGCACGACCAGGTGATCGACGGCGTTGCAGAGCTTGCGCGACACGCGTCGCGCGAAAGCCTCGCTCAGGATGCGCGGCAGCCACGGGACGTAGTGCCCCATGTAGGCCTCGAAATAGGTGTGGTAGGTCTCGATCACCGGGCGGCCGGTCGCGGCGCGCAGGCGGACGCCGAGTTTGTGCGCGCGAAAAGGCGTGTGCACGTGGATGGCATCCCAGTCACTTGCGGCCAGCCGCGGCATCAGGCGCTGCAAAGCATCCTTGTGCATCAGGCGGTCCTCCGGATCGAAGACGATGCGCCGCGCGGGCACGCGCAATACCTCGAAGCGATCACCGAATTCGTCGTCGTGCCGTCGCTGTGCGGGACTGCCGTAATCGGGCGCGACCAGCGTCACCGCGTGGCCGGCACGCACCAGCGACTTGACGCTCGCGCGAATCGACGTGGAGACGCCGTTGATGCGCGGAAAGTAGACATCGGAAAGCATCAGCACCCGCCTGCCCATTTCGGCAGGTCGCGACGGGTGCAAAACCGCCGGTTTCGCGTTCATGCCGCCCTCTCCATTGAAGATGCAGCCAGCACCGGCACACGTCGCGGCGATATCCGGGCCAGGGTGTCGTGCGTGTGCGCAAGCGGCCGCAGGCCGCCGTCGACGTCTTCGACCAAGGCAGTCAACGACTCGACCCAGTCGCCGTCGTTGGCGTGGACCAGGCCATCGTGCAACCGCGGCGACACGCGATGCGATGCCGACCACCAGAAATCGACGATGTCGCCGACCAGATACGACCGTTCGCAGCGCAAGCGCGAGAGAAGCCGGGCGAGTTCGGCGGCATGGCAATGCGGGGAGCCGAGGCGGATGTCCGACAGGAGCGCGGTGCGCAGCGTGTTCGCGGGCATGGAATCTTGTTGCATGCCGCGTGACCCGCGGCGTCACTTCAAACTAGCCCTCGCGAGAGACATCTGCGTGACAACTGCGCAACAGGAACATGACAGACCTCCCGCCGCTAGCATGGGCGGCGGCGCAGAGAGAACGGTGCGCCGCGAAATTTTTCCGGCCGGGGAGCGATGACGATCGTGACGACGAGAACAATGGCGCAGCGTGGTTTGACCGTGGTCATGGTGTGGCTTGCAATGTGTGCGAGCACGGGCCTGCAAGCGGCCACGCCCTTGCGCTTCACCCTCGGTTCGCGCGTGATGGCGACGGCCGAGCCACCGGTGTCGCGACCCGATACCAAACCCTGCGTCGTCACGCTTTTCAAGCACGAAGCCTTCGACGACCGCGGCGACGGTTCGTCGATGGCCGCGCGCCCGCACCGCTTCGATTTCCAACCTCCCACGGGCTGCAAGGGCGGCTGGAGCAAGGTGGTGCTGGTGGCTGATTTCTCGGTGCCGGCCGGCCGCCAGTACGACCGCACGGTGGCGCTGTGGCTGGGCGGCGTGAACCTGTATTTCGGCACCACCATCGAGCCCGAACCAGACGTGGCCCAGCACTGGCGGGCCGAACGCGACCTCACCGATTACGCCTCGCTGTTCCGCGACGCCCACGCGGGACAGATGATCCTCAACAACTGGGTCAGCCCCACCACCAACCAGCCGATCTACACCGACGTGCGCCTGCTGTTCTATCCGGCCGATGCCGCGCATCCGGCCGCGCAAGCGGCCGATCATGTCTATCCGTTGAGCGACGACCCGCGCGGCGAGCAGACGGCGTTGAATACGTCGAGCGACAGCCTGTCGCGCACGCTCACCTTCCCGCGCAATGTCGAGCGCGTGTATGCCGACGTGATCGCGCAAAGCCAGGCCCACGACGAGCGCTGGTACACCTGCGTCGACAAGAAGTATCTGGAAAAGACCCGCGCCTGGTCGCTGGAATCGTTCGAAGCCTGCGACGGCGGCAGCTTCCGCGGCATCGAAGTGCTGGTGGACGGCAAGCCGGCCGGGCTCGCGCCGGTGTATCCGTGGATCTTCACCGGCGGCGTGGCACCGCACCTGTGGCTGCCGACACCCGCCATCCAGACCATCAATTTCATTCCGGCACGCATCGACCTGACGCCGTTCGCCGGCCTGCTCGACGACGGCCGCCCGCACACGATCGCGGTGCGCGTGCCCGGCGCCGACCACTTCTTCAACGTCGCGGCCAACCTGCTGGTCTATCGCGATCCGCACGCCAGCCAGTTGAGCGGTGAAGTGTCACAAAACACCTTGGCCGCGCAACAACCAGCCGCACCGAGCGTGCGTGACAGCTTGCACGCCGATGCGGCAGGGCGCATCGTCGGCAGCATCGATACCGACCAGACCCGGCACTACGTGATCGCCGGACGCCTGCACACGCCACGCGGCGTGCTCGTCACCACGGTTCACTACAGCGGCGGCTTCCACAACCATCAGACCTTCAAGCGGCCGGGCGCCAAGCGCTACGACGAAACCATCGACCAGGTCGGCAGCCTGTCGCTGGCGGTGGCACGCACGCTGGACGGCCATCCGCTGGATGGCTACACGGTGGAGCAGCGCGATCCGCTGTACCTGTCCTCGCGCAAGACCATGATCACCACGGGCCAGCACTTCACCGCCTGGGTGGCGATGAAGCAGGGCCATCGCATCGAAACGCGGCGGACCGACGCGCACGGCGCCGCCTACCACGCCGTGCTGGACGAACGGCTCGCTACCCGCGACCACGCCAAGGGCGAAACGATCCCGCCGCCGCTCGATCGCACCACCTTCCCACACCACCAAGCCGGCAGCGAACAAGTCAGCTTTACGGATTCGCTGGGCAGTTGCTACCGCACCGCGATCCAGTCACGCGACGAACGCCTGACCAAGTTCAGCGCAGGCAAGGGCTGTCCCGGCAACGCCAACCATCTCGATGCACGCTCGCGACCGGGTAATCCGTGGTTGGTGCCGGTTAATCCAGCGCAATCGGATTAGATGCTTGTTTGGGTTGCCTGACGTCGGAGCTAACCAGCGCAGACCCGCATAGTGCGACGGCATCCACTTGAGAGAAAGCTATGTGTCCAACCCAGAATCCATTGCAAGACGGCGCTCTGTGAATGCCTTGAGATTGAATGTGTCGTCGATATGAACAGTGTCAATCCATATGTCCAAATTTCCGTAAGCGTTTCGAAAGTCTTCCCAAGTCAGCGGCGTGTTATCGAACGCATCCGTATTACGCGCGAAGTCAAATAGCTTGCTTACCAGAACCTGCAATTGACCGAGACGATAAAAGTATGTAATTAGATTGTGTCTATCCGGACTAATATATCCAACGTCGTTTTGTTGCCGAACGAAATCTCTTATGCGTGCATCATGTACCTGTAACCACGCCAATATTCGCGCCAAGTAGTCACCAACGTTTGGCTCGGCATGTGCTATACAGTCTTTAAATATGGACTTGTACTCTTGAGGAAGAATTGGAGTCTGTAGCCTACTGTTATGAGCACCATTGCTCTCCCATGCGCTGACCAACACCTCTGCACTCGCATGAAAATAGGAAACTAGTTCGCTTAGCGCCGCCGGCAGGAATGCCTTAGACGCACGGAAATTTCTCTGACGTTGGTCATTTGCGTTGAACCGTGCAATGTTGAATGCAATGACACTAGAAATGAACGCAAGCATTCCTACGTTGAGCGGCTGCCAGCGATCCCACACGTCTTGGACAGCTGACCAGCTTCCACGCGCCCTAATACAAGGGTATATGAACATGCTGACGGCGTAGACTAACGCTGCAAGGAGCCCTAGTGCGCTCAGAATATTCAGCAATTTTGCTCTATTCAGGATACCCAATCGCCTCATCACTTCACCTCGATTAGGTTTAGCTGGGCACTTAACGCCGAATTAATCGGCGCCGGTCCGGCAGTTCGGATGACCTATTAGACCACCAGCATGAATTAGGCCGACAGCCTGTCCCAAGCAGTCTGAAGTTTATCTTTAGCCCGCAGGTGCCACCACTTGATCAACGCCTTGTGTCGTGGGCCAACGGAACCCTTGAGTAAGATGCAATCATGGATCGAGAATGATGCATCAATCCCGCCGCCCCGCAGGTGGAAGTGAGGCGGCGGATGATCGTTCGGATATATATAGATGCTGAGCCCGTTAACACGTTCAACAAGCTCTTTGATGAAGTAAAGACGGCCATCCAACCACACGTTATAGCCGCCGCTGAGCAAACATTCCAAAACCGGCAATGTATCTTCGACGCTTGCTGCATCGACGATTTCTTTATGTAGTTCATCAGGAAGGAATCTCATTGCCGCTTAACTTAAAGTTGGTTTGAAAATGGGATGCAATCCCGCCACCTGATCTTGTCGTATTTCCCCATGGCTGCGGAACATCGACCTTGATCTTCCCACCTAGCGCACACGACGGCAAGCGAAGCCGCCAGGCCGCAAGCCTCGCACCAATCAAATCGACCCGGATGTGCACGCCGCGCGATGTCCCGCGCGCTCACGCCATCGCCGGCAAGCGTCCACGCACGGTTTCGGCATCGAACGGTCCGGGCGCGGCGATCAGGTTGCGCGCGGCGTCGACCTGGCCCCAGGTGTTCCACAGCAGCACGCCGCGCACGCGGCCGGCGTCGAGGTAGTAAACGATTCCCTCGCGGAACGGGGTGACCCACTGCTCGACGGTTTCCAGGCGCGAATCGAGCGTGCCGACGGCTTCGTAGCCGAGTTCGAACAGGTCGGAATAGAAGAACGGCAGTTCGTCGTACGGCGCGTCCTGCCCGGCCATGCACTTGCCGGCGCGCGCGCCCATGGTGACCGCGGCGTTCTCGTGTTCGACGCGGAGGCGATGGCCGAGCGCGGGCGCCGGGAACGAGGCGACGTCGCCGGCGGCGTAGATGTCGGGGTCGGATGTCTGCAGATGGTCGTTGACCACGATGCCGTTCCCGACCTTGAGGCCGGCTTCGTCGGCGATGCGCGTGTTGGGGGTGATGCCGAGTCCGGCGACCACGGCGTCGGCGCGCAGCGTGTCGCCGTCGGAAAGTTCGATGGTCACGCCGTCGGCGTCGGCCGCTCCGCCCTTGGCGGTGATGCCCGCGCGCACGTCCACGCCTTTCTCGCGGTAGTACGCGGTAATCGCGTCGGCCAGCGCATCGGGATAGACGCGCGCGCCGATCGCGTCGTCGGGGAACAGCATGGTGACCTTGCAGCCGTTCATGGCCATCGCGGCGGCGATCTCGCTGCCGATGAAGCCGCCACCGATCACCGCGATGCGCGCGCCGGGCTTGACGCTTTTGCGCAGTCGTTGGTAGTCCGCGAAGGTGCGGTAGTAGATGAAATCGTCGCCGCCGGAGGGCAGCCGACGCGGCGTGCCGCCGGTGGCGATCAGCAGCTTGCGGTATTGCCAGGTGTCGCCAACATCGTCCTGGACCGTGTGCGCGTCGCGATCGATCTTCAGCGCACGGCGCTGCAACGTGATGGCGGCGCGCGCCTTGTCGATCGGGCGCCAGATATCGGCTTCCTTGCCGTCCTTCCACAGCGCCTTGGTCAGCGGCGGCCGGTCGTAGGGTGGCTGCGCCTCGTCACCGAGCATGCCGATGGTCGCATCGGCGTCGGCTTCGCGCAGCGCCTGCGCCGCGGCCTCGCCGGCCATGCCGGCGCCGATGATCAGGTAGTCGAAGTCGTGTTGCATGGCGGTCTCCATACAGGACGCACGGAGTTCCAAGCATACGCACGGCAACGTGAAGAAGTCGCGTGCGGCGGATCGCGGCCCGAAAGCGCCGGGTCAGGTGATCGCTACTGCCGCGCTTCGCGCGGATTGCCGGGCGCCCCGGCGAAACGCGGGGTGGCGCGCCAGGGATTGATGTCGATGCCGCCGCGGCGCAGGAAGCGCGCATACACGCTCAAGGCCTGCGGCGCGCAGCGCGCCGTGACGTCGGCGAAGATGCGTTCGACGCAGGCTTCATGGAAGTCGGGGTGGTCGCGGTACGAAACGAGATAGCGCAGCAATCCGGCGTGGTCGATGGCGTGGCCGCGATAGTGCAGCACCACGCTGGCCCAGTCGGGTTGGCCGGTGACCGGGCACAACGAGCGGAACAGCCGCGTCGACAGGGTTTCCTCGACCGGCGCGCCGACCCGCGCCTGCAGCAGTTCGGGACGCGGCGGCCCGTGGGCATCGGCCTCGATGCGCTGGTCGTCCAGCGATTCGCCCGCGAGCGGGGCGATGCCGGTGCGTTCGAGCTCGCGCGGGTCGAGCAAGCTGGCGGCGACCTTGGCATCCACGCACGCCGATACGTCGCGCTCGACCCGCGTGCGCACCGCTTCCGGGCCGGTAAACGGCGTCATCGCGTAGCCGCCAAGGTACAGCTTCAGCGATTTCGATTCGACGATGTTCGGCGACGTGCATGGCACGCTCAGCCGCAGCACCGCGACGCGTGGCAACCCGCGCACGTCCAGCCACGAAAATTCCCAGGCATTCCAGATGTCGGCGCCGGTGAACGGCAACGCGCCGGCATCCAGCCCGATCGCCTTGCGCGCCTCCGCGCGCGGCACCGCGAACAGCACCGCGGGATCGACCGTGGTCGGGTAGGCGGAATCTCGGCCCAATGGAGAAGTCGATTCAATCATTCCCGTTTTTCGTCAAGTCGCAATCGTTGCAGAACCGTCGTGACTAAATCGGCAGGATTGCCGATTTGAACGCCTCAAGCGGCACGAATAATCCGGCAACTTTTCTTGGAGTGCATGATCACAAAAGGCACTGCGTCCCGGATGTCGCTTTACGACTCCGGGACGACGAATCAAACCGAAAGATCGCACTCAATCCGCGGAGGAAACGATGTACTGCTCCAGCTTGCCATCCGGCATCGTGTAGGTGGTGATGTCGAGTTTGACCTTGGGAAAGGTCACGCTGTAGCCGCGCATCTGCATGCCGCCACGCTTGCGCGCCGCGCGGATCGTGAACGACCGAGGCTTTCCAAGCGGTGCCAGGCTGGTCTGGTAATCGTGCATCGCGGTGGCGTCGAAATAGCTGTTGGCGTCGGCGGTGAACAGGCTGCGATCGATCTTGCCTTTCTGCAGGTTCGCGAAAATCGCCTTGGCCTGCGCGAGCGCCTGGTCGGCGGCCGGATCGTGCACGGCGAACAGCGCCTTGGCGATGCCCTTGCCGATCACGCCGAAGGTGCCGACCGCATCCTGGTTGGTCAGCACCACCACCGCGATGTGGTCGTCGGGGAAGATCGAATTGCCGGCGGTGAAGCCCATCACCTCGCCGTCGTGCGAAATCATCCGATGGCCGTCCAGCTTGCCGACGAACACGCCGAGGCCGTAACCGGAACCCAGGCCGTCGTTCAAGACGACTTCGGTCTGCATCGCGTGCCACGACGCCGGCTGCAGCAGCGTCTGGTCGATCATCGCGATGTCCCATTTGGCGAGATCGCTGGCGGTCATGGCCAGCTCGCCGGCACCGTACATCCAGTCCACGCCTTCCTTCTCGGACGGCCGCAACGGGCCGAGTGCATTGCGCGAGTAACCGCGCGCGTCGGTGGCCGGCAGCGCATGCAGGTTGCTGTCCCAGGCGTCGTGGATGCCGAGTTGCGGGAACACGTGCTTCTGCAAGAATTCGAACGGGATCAGGCCGGTCAGCTTCTGCACGATCGCGCCCGCGATCACGTAATTGGTGTTGCTGTACTGCCACTGCGAGCCCGGGGCGAAATCCAGCGGCTTCTTGCCCCACGTGTCCATGATGAACGCCGGCGTGGTCGGCTTTTTCATCATCGGCATCAGGTAATCCTGCGGCCAGAAATCCTGGTAACCGGAGGTATGCGAAAGCAGTTGCCGGATCGTGATGTGGTCGGCGTCGGTGAGATCGGGGAAGAATTTCGCGACCTTGTCGTCGAGGCTGAGCTTGCCCTGTTGCTGCAGCATCAGGATCGCCGCGGCGGTGAACTCCTTGCTGATCGAACCGATGCTGTAGCGCATCGCGGGCGTGGCCGGCGTTTTCCGATCCAGCCGCGCGTCGCCATACGCTTTGGCATAGACCAGCTTGCCGTCGCGCACCACCGCGATCGAAGCACTGGGCACGCCGGACTTCGCCAGTGCGTCGTTGGCGATCTTGTCGATCTTCGCGGACAGGTCGGCAGGCAACGCGTCCCCCGATCGGGTCGGGGGCAGGCTCCGCGCGAAAACGGGCGCGCTGGCGAGCGCAAGCAGCAGGGTCAGCCAGGTCAGGCGGAAGGCAACCGGGATCGTGCGCATGGGAAAGCCTCGTTGCGGCAAATGCAAAAGCCCAAGATAGCAGCGTACGTCGCGGACCAGCGACCGACCCGCGCAGCGTGCTACCAGAAATACACCTGCAACGACGCGGGCTTCGGCTTGGGCGGTATGGCCTGCAGGAATTCGCGGTGGTCCGGGAAATTCATCGCGCTGCGCTCGATCAACGTGTCGATCTCGGCCATGTCGTACTTCGCTTCCTGCGGCGTCGGCGGACGCGTTTCGCGGTCGTCGGGAAACAGGCCGACGCCGGCCAGCAGGCTGTACCACGACATGATCGGATAGCCGCGCCCAAACCTGCCTTGGGCGATGCCGGCCGTGATCGGCCGGCTCGCGAGCCAGGTGCGCAGCAGTTGTTCGAGCGGCGCGGACAAGTGGGTATTAGCGGCGTTGGCGCGCCAGTAGTCGGTATCGCTGCGCGTATTGGTCTTGAAGTGGGTGACGATGTAGTCGCGCGTACCCTCGATGCGTCCGTTGAGGGTGTCGTTGAACTGTCGGCGCACGGCCTCGCCCAGGTCGCCCTTTTCCAGCGCGGCGACCAGCAATTCGGCGGTGCGCTGCACGAACAGCAGCGCGGTGGCTTCCAGCGGCTCGATGAAACCCTGCGCCAGACCATTGGCGACGCAGTTGCGGTTCCACGGCTGCGCCGCGCGGCCGGGACGGAATTTCAGATGTCGCGCGGGCACGTCGGCATCGAGCAATCCCAGGTGCTCGCGCAGTTCCCGCTCGGCCTCGTCCGGCGAACAGAAATCCGAGCTGTAGACGTAGCCGTGGCCAAACCGGTTGGTGAGCGGGATCTTCCAGGCCCAGCCGTGGCGCAATGCCGTGGAGATGGTCTTGGGCTGGATTGGCCCGTCATGTGGCGTGCCGATCGCCACGGCGGCGTCGTTGAACAAGTTGTCCTTGAACGACACGTAAGGCGTGCCCAGCGCCTTGCCGGACAGCAGCGAGGCGAAGCCGGTGCAGTCGACGTAGAAATCGCCAGCCAGCGTGGCGTCATCGGCCAGACGCAGCGAGGCGATGTCGCCGCGTTCGTCGAGCTTGACGTCGGTGACGTGTCCGACAACGTGGTTGACGCCACGCTCGACCGCCTTCTTCTGCAGGAATTTGCCCAGCAACACGGCATCGAAATGGAAGCCGTACCAGACATCGAACGGAAAACTCTCGCGCGGCCGCGGCGCCTTGCACGCCTGCGCCAGCCGCGCCGAAATGAAGAAGCGGTCGGGATGCGCATGCACGTCGGCGCGATCGAGGCGCGCGTGCACGTTGTCGATGAACGGCGCCATCGTCATGTTGTCGAGCATCGACGCGAACGAGTGGAAATAGCTCGCGTGGCCGCGCCGCGTGGACCAGCCCTCGAAGGTGATGCCGGCCTTGTAGGTGGCGTGGCAGGCCGGCATCCATTCCGCTTCCTCGATGCCGAGGCCCTCGAAGAAGCCGCGCAACCAGGGCGTGGAACCCTCGCCGACGCCGATTACGCCGACTTGCGGTGATTCCAGCACCGTGACCTTGAGCCGTTCCCCGTACGCCGAGTTGGCCAGCAGCAGCGCGGTCATCCATCCGGCGGTGCCGCCGCCGACCACCACCACGTGCCTGACCGGCGGTTCGGCATCGCTGCGCACGCCGGGCCGCGCGGCGGCGACGTTTTGGTTGAAAACGGTAGCGGTGGCGTCGGTCATGGCAGAGTCCAAGTGTGCTCATGCTGCCTGCGTTGGATCACCTTGGCGGATCACGCGCAAGCACCAAACGATAGCACCCTGCCCTGATTGTCCCACGCCGTCGCCCCGGCGGAGGCCGGGGCCCAACGCTTTCACGGACGAACTGGATCCCGGCCTGCGCCGGGATGACGTGCAAGGGCTCATCCGTGGATAACGGACGAGCCCTTGCAAGAAAAAGCGGGGATCTATCAGCCTGCGGGTTCGGGCGGCGGCAATGCCTCGATGTCGTCGGTGTCATCCGAGCGCTTGGCGGCATGATCCTCGCCGAGCACCAGGTACACCGCGGGCACCACGAACAGCGTGAACAGCGTGCCGATCGACAGGCCGGTGAAGATCACCAGGCCCATGTCGTGGCGCCCCGCCGCGCCGGCGCCGCCCGCGAACACCAGCGGCACCACGCCCAGCACCATCGCCAGCGTGGTCATCAGGATCGGACGCAAGCGCACCGCCGCGGCTTCCTCGATGGCCTCGCGCTTGGACATGCCGCGCAACAACTGCGCCTCGTTGGCGAACTCCACCATCAGGATGCCGTGCTTGCTGATCAGGCCGACCAGCGTCACCAGCCCGACCTCGGTGTAGATGTTGAGCGAAGACAGGCCGAGGTTGATGAACAGCAACGAGCCAAAGGTCGCCATCGGCACCGCGACCAGGATCACCAGCGGATCGCGGAAGCTCTCGAACTGCGCGGACAGCGCCAGGAACACGATGATGATCGCGAACATCAGCGTGAACAGGAAGCCGCCGGATTCCTGCATGAACTGGCGCGACTCGCCCGCATAGTCGGCGTCGTAACCGGTGGGCGCGACCTGTTTCAGCGTATCCCGCATGAACGTCAGCACGTGCCCCAGCGACACGCCGGGCGCGATCACGCCGGAGATGGTCGCCGAGTTCAGCTGCTGGAAGTGGTTGATCGATTCCGGCACCGTCTGGTAGGTCAGGTGCGCGACGGTCGAAGCCGGGATCATGCCGCCCGACGGCGTCTTGATGTAGTAGTTGTCGAGCTGCGAGGGGTTCAGGCGATCGACCTGCGCGACCTGCGAGATCACGCGATACGCGCGTCCCGAGATCGAGAAGTAATTGACGTAATTGCCGCCCAGCGCCGCCGACAGCGCCGCGCCCACGCTCTGCTGGGTCATGCCCAGCGCCGCGACCTTGTCGCGGTCCAGCGCCACCGTCGCCTGCGGCTGGTCGATCTTCAGGTCCGTGTTGACGAAGAAGAACATGCCCGAAGCCTGCGCCTTGGCCAGCACCTGCTTGGCCACGTCGTTGAGGTTTTCCAGCGGCTCGGTGGTCTTGATCACGAACTGCACCGGCATGCCGAACGCGCCCGGCAGCGACGGGAACTGGAACACCGCCATCTGCGCGCCCGCGATGTTGTTGAGCTTCGGCTGGATCGCCTGCTGGATCTGCGTCGCGCTGCGGCTGCGATCACCCCACGGCTTCAGCATGATGCCCGCGAAACCCTGGTTCACCGCGCCCATGCCGGTGAACTGGAAGATGTGGGTGTATTCCGGCAGCGCCTTGGCGATGTCGAAGACCTGCTTGGTGTACAGGCCCATCTGGGTGATGGTGGCGTTGGGCGGACCCTGCGTCTGCACCAGCACGATGCCCTGGTCTTCCTGCGGCGCCAGTTCCGACTTGGCGGTCTTGAACAGGTACACGTTGCCGGCCAGGATCAGCGCGCCGAACACGATCGCGACCACCCAGGTATCCAGCGAGGAGTGCAGCATCCGCCGGTAGCGGTCGCGCACCCAGTTGGACACTACGTCGATGCGCTTGACGAATGGCTTCTGGTGATCCGACTCGCGCAATACCTTGGAACACAACATCGGCGAGAGGGTCAGCGCGATGATCGCCGAGATCACCACCGACCCCGCGAGCGTGAACGCGAACTCGGTGAAGAGCGCGCCGGTCAGGCCGCCGACGAAGCCGATCGGCACGTACACCGCGATCAGCACGATGGTCATCGCGATGATCGGCGAAGCCAGTTCGCGTGCCGCCAGCAGCGCCGCCTTCAAGGGCGAGTGCGCGTCCTTCATGTGGCGGTCGACGTTCTCGACCACGATGATCGCGTCGTCCACCACCAGGCCGATCGCCAGCACCAGCGCCAACAGCGTCAGCAGGTTGATCGAATAGCCCAGGATCAGCATCACCACGAAGGCGCCGATCAACGACAGCGGCATGGCCAGCACCGGGATCAACACCGATCTCAGCGTGCCCAGGAACAGGAAGATCACCAGCGTCACGATGATCAGCGTCTCGGCCAGCGTCTTCACCACTTCGCTGATCGAGGCGCGGATGAAGTCGGTGCCGTCGTAGGCGATCCGGCCGGAGAGACCCGCGGGCAACTGCGACTGGATTTCCGGGAACAGCTTGCGCACGCGCGAGATCACGTCCAGCACGTTGGCGTCGGGCGCGGCCTTGATGCCGATCGCGACGGTGTGCTGTCCGTCGAAGGCGAAGTCGGAGTTGTAGTCTTCCGCGCCCAGTTGAACATCGGCGACATCCTGCAGGCGCACGATGTTGGTGCCGTCGGACTTCACCACCAGGTTCTTGAACTCGTCGACCGTGTGCAGGTCGGTGGCCGCGGTCAGGTTGACGCTGACCATCTGGCCCTTGGTGGTGCCGACCGCGGACAGGAAGTTGTTGGCCGCCAGCGCCTGGTTGACGTCGGTGGCGGTGACGCCGTGCGCGGCCATCTTCACCGGATTCAGCCAGGCACGCAGCGCGAAGGTGCGCGCGCCGATGATCTGCGCGCTCTGCACGCCCTCGACCGCGCTCAGTTGCGGCTGCACCACGCGCGTGAGGTAGTCGGTGATCTTGTTCGAGGCCAGCGTGTTCGAGGAAAACCCGAGGTACATCGAGGCGACCTGCTCGCCCGTCTGCAGCGTGATCACCGGTTGCTGTGCCTGTGCCGGCAACTGGTTCTTGACCGAATTCACCAGCGCCGAGATTTCGGTGAGCGCCTTGTTGCCGTCGTAGTTCAGGCGCAACGTCGCCGTGATCAGCGAAACGCCCGGCGTCGACGACGAGGTCATGTAATCGATGCCCTGCGCCTGGGCGATGGCCTGCTCCAGCGGCTGGGTGATGAACCCGGCCATGGTCTGCGCATTCGCGCCGTAGTAGACCGTCTGCACCGTGATGGTGGCGCTCTCGGTCTTCGGATACTGGCGGATGGGCAGCGAGGTCACCGCGCGCAGGCCCAGCACCAGGATCAGCAGGCTGACCGTGGCGGCGAGCACCGGGCGCTTGATGAAAAGATCGGTGAATTTCATGGAAAGGCCTGCTGCAAATTATTCCGGGAGGGCCATGCACACTTCCGTCTCTCCGGACGCCGACTTGGCGCCGATCCGGAATGACGAATTGCCAATCACTCTTCCACCGGATGTGGATTCGGATTGAAGGCCGGCTGCACCTTGTTGTTGAAGTCCACGGGCGAGTCGTTCCTCAGCTTCAACTGGCCGCTGGTGACGACCACGTCGCCCTGCTTGATGCCGGAGAGCACCGCGACCTGGTCGCCGCGCGTGGGCCCGACGGTCACCACGACCTGCCGCACGTAATGCGCGGACTTGTCGTCCTTGCCGGCGGGGCCGGACGACTTGGGCGTGGCCGGTTCGCCGCTGGCGCTGGGTGCAGGCGGCGTGCCGTCATGCACCACGAACACGGTGTCACCGTACGGCGCGTAGGAGATCGCGGTCTGCGGCAGCGTCAGGTAGCGTTTCTGGCTGCCCGAATCCACCGCGACGTTCGCGAACATCCCGGGCACCAGCAGCTTGTCGGGATTGGGCACGGTCGCCTCGACGCCGACGTTGCGGGTGGACAAGTCCACCTTCGGATCGGTCGCGCTGACTTCGCCCGTGAAAGTCTTGTTCTTGAAGGCATCCACGCTGAGCTCGACCTTGCCGCCGAGCTTCAGCATGTTCAGCGACGACTGCGGCACGGTGAAATCGACGTATACCGGATCGAGCTGTTGCAGCGTGACCACCGAGGTGCCCGCATTGATGTACTGGCCGGGGTTGGCCGTGATGATGCCGACTCGTCCGGAGAATGGCGCGCGCAGGGTCTTCTTCGCGACCAGCGCGGCCTGCGCCGCGGCCTGCGCCTGGGCACTCTTGAGGCTGGCCATGTCGGTGTCGTACTGCGCCTTGCTGATCGCCTGCACCGCCAACTGTTTCTTGGCGCGATCGGCGGTCAACTCGGCCAGCCGTGCGTTGGCCTGCAACGAGGCCAGCGTCGCCCGGTCCTGGGCATCCACCAGCTTCATCAGCACCTGGCCTTTCTTCACGTCGACGCCGGATTTCACGTCCACGCTCTCCACGATCCCCGCCAGTTCGAACGCGAGATCGCTGCCGTGGACCGCGCGCACGTTGCCGACCGCCTGGACATGCGGTTGCCAGTCCTGATACTCGGCGGTCATGGTGCTGACCGTCTGCGGCTGGCTGGCCATCGACTTCATGAACTTGCCGATCATGATGCCCTTGAAGGTGTTGAACCCGATCAGCAGCGCGAACAGGATCGCCACCGCGACGATCACGATGATCAGGCGCTTGCGCAACTTGGGCCGTGCGGAAGGTTGGTATGCATTCATGGGGTCATCTCTTGTTTGCGATCGCCCCGATCGCTGCAATCAGGGACGCCAGTATTGATTGTGTGTTTTTATCGATGAAGTCGGAAAGGGCCATCGCCACCGCCATCCCCGGTCAAGCCCTGTTTGGCCCGGCCTTTATCATCAAGCTCTCATCATTCTTGCGATCGTTCCTGATCGCCACGATCAGGATCAGCAACGGTGGTGGAAAGGGTTCGCGTCGACGTGGCACCGGAACGCCCCTCCGTGGACTGACTTTCCACGAAGCCTTGCCAGCCGCCGCCCAGCGCGGCGTACAGCGCCGCGGTGTCGGCCAGACGCGACGTGCGCGCCGTGATGGCGGCAATCCGGGCCTGCTGGTACTGGCGTTCGGCGGACAGCAGCGTGAGGTAATCGACGGCGCCGATCCGGTACTGGTCGCGGGTCAGCGACAACAACCTGGCCGCGTCCTGCTCGGACGCGCTTTGCGCGTTCAGCGATTGCGCATCGAACTCGAGCGCCTGCAGCGAATCGGCGACGTTCTGGAAAGCCTTGAGCACGGTCTCCTGCCAGTCGGCCAGCGCCGCCTGCATCCCGGCCTGCGAAGCGCGTTTCTTGTGCAGCAGTTCGCCACCGTGGAACAGCGGTTGCAGCAGGCTCAGTCCGATCGACCACGCACCGGTGCCGGCGGAGAACAAATCGCCCGCATGCAACGCGGTCGAACCACCGCTGCCGGACAGGGTGATCTGCGGCAGCATGTTCGCGGTCGCGACGCCGACCTGGGCCGTTGCCGCATGCAGCAAGGCCGAGGCGGCACGGATGTCCGGACGCTGCGCGACCAGCGTGGAAGGCAGGCTGACGGGAATGTCGGTGGGCAGGGTGACATCGGCCAGCGTGACCGGCTGCAACTTCAGTTGTGCCGGCGTGACGCCGAGATAGGTCGCCAGCTGGGTCTGGGTTGCGGCGAGCTTCTGGCGCAACGGCGGCAGTGTCGCCTGCGTCGCGGCCAGTTGCGAACGCACCGCCAGGGTGTCGGAGAGCGACTTGACGCCGATCGCCTGCTGCTTTTGGGTAATGTCGAGTTCTTTCTTGAGCGAATCGAGGATGTCACGGGTCGCCTGGACCTGCTCGCGCAGCGAAGCTTCCTGCAGCGAGGCGGTGACGACATTCGCGGCGAGCGTCAGATAGGTCGCGTCGAGTTGCGCGCGCTGGTAGTCGGCCTGGGCCTTTTGCGCCTCGATGGTGCGGCGCACGCCGCCGAACAAGTCGAACGTGTAGCTCACGTTCACCGAGGCGTTGTAGACGGTCAACGGCGAAAAGGTGATGGCGCCGCCATACGCCGCGCCGGATTGCTTTTCCCGCGTCACACCCGCTTGCGCATCCAGGGCCGGGAACAGCGCGCCGCCCGCCGCCCTGGCGTTTTCCTCGGCTTCCTTCAGCGAAGCCTCGGCCGAAGCGATGGTCGGACTGTGCTGGAGCGCCATCCGCACGCGGCGGTCCAGTTCGGCGTTGCCGAAGGTGGTCCACCAGCGCCGCGGCACTTTCTCGCCGGCGAGAAAGCGCTGTGCATCGCCGCCCGCGGTCTTGGTCGAGGTGGTCGCCGGCGGCAACGGCGCCGCAGTGTAGCGATCGACATGCGGTGCGGCCGGTTCCCGGAAATTCGGGCCGACGGCGCATCCGGCCAGTGCGAGCACGGCCGCCACCGTGGCGACCCGCCCTGCGACGGATCTCGATTGGATCATGGGCTGCGTCATTCAGGCTAGGGAACGGTCTGAAGTGTGGTGGAGGGCGCCCGTTGGGCGGTTCATATAACTGAACTGTGCGGTATTGTATTTACTTGGGTCGTGCAATGCAACATTTCGACCCACCCCGACCCGCATCCGGCCGGGCAGCTTTCCAGCTGACCGTCATGCATTGCAGGAATGCCACGGGACCGTGCGCATTTCACACCCGATGCGCGCGGCTGCACAGAGTCGAAAGTCCTGCTTTTCGACATGACAATCGTCAGCCGGCCGTTGCGACACCCTGTAGACGAGTGACGGTACTTGATTTCGACAAGCGCTCGCATCGCTCGTATCGGCAAGCTATCGCCCGGGCACGGGGCCCGAACGCGCGGCGAGCCGGAGGCGGAACGCAGCCAGCGAAACTCGCCACCAGTCGGCGGCTCGTGCAAGTGTAGCTTGCTCGGGAAAACCATGCCGGGCAGCGTGCCGTTGCGGAATCGTGTCCCAGGCGCGGTGCTCGATTGAAACCCGTGTCTCGTCCCCGACGGGCTCGAAACGGACCTCGACCTCGGTCGACTGCTCCGGTGCGAAACTCGCCTGCCGCCAGGCGAAGACCAGGCGGCTGCCAGGCTCCCATACCGAGATTCGCCCGATCTCGAATTCCTCGCCGTCCTCGAACGTGGTGTAGAGCCGGCCCCCGGCACCCGGCTCGAACGCCAACCGGCCATCGCCGCGCGACGTGATCCGGAACAGATCGTCGGGGCGCCACCACGCGGCGATCTCGCCGGTGAACGCGTCGAAAGCGCGCGCGGGATCGGACGGCACGCGAATGGCGAGGAAGACCTTCGACGTCATCGCTTGCGCACGTGCTCCCGGAACGCCACGAGCTGGCTCGCCCACGCGGTCTCAGTCTGCTCCAGCCAGGCCTTCAATTCGGCCATGGGCTGTGGCCGCAATTGATAGATTCGCACCCGTGAATCGAAAGCATCGCGTTGCTCGTCAACGAGTCCGCTCTCGCGCAATGCGCGCAGGTGCCGGCTCATCGCGGGGAACGAAGTGCGCGTGGCATCGGCAAGTTCGCCGGCACGGCGCGGACGCTCGCGCAACAGATCGACGATCTGCCGCCGGCACGGCACGGCCAACGCGGCCAGGGTGCGGTCGAGCCTCGCGGCGTTCACGCCAGCCGCTTGAACTTGAAGCCGGTCGCCTCTTCCATTTCCTGCAGGGAGACCTCCCTGACCGACTGGGCAAAAGTCCAGTGATGGCCTTCGGGATCCACGGCCATGTAGGTGCGATCGCCATAGAACTGGTCGGCGGGCTCCATCGCGATCTGTGCGCCGGCGCGGCGCGCGTGCTCGCAGTGCGCGTCGATGTCGCGATCGATGCGCACGTGGATGCGCTGGGTGTTCGCGCCGGCGACGGCCTTGGGGCTGCGCGTCCAGTCGGTCCACTCGTTGCCGATCATCACCACGCCGTCGCCGTGGCTCATCTCGGCATGCACGATGTTGCCGTCGGCATCGGTCAGCACCTCGCTCGGCTCGAAGCCGAAGGCATTCTGCAACCACTCGAGGGCGGCACGGTTGTCCTTGTAGATGACGGACGGGATGAAGGATGGACGCGGGAAGGCCGGGTTCGACATGACAGGCTCCAATTAGTTTCAGAACATGTAAATAGTTAACACTAAATGTAAGCACATTTCAAGTGGCACGACGATGCCGTCGGCCACGACAGGTTGTCGCGCAGCCCATCGGGCCCGCCGCGTCAGCGGTGCGGTTCGGACAGGTACTCCCGGCTCTGCATTTCGATCAACCGGCTTTCGATGCGGGCGAAATCCATGCGCAGGCGCTTGCCGTCGTAGAGTTCGACCACCGGCACCTGGGCCGTCGCGGCCAGCTTCACGCGGCGGTCGTACAACTCGTCGATCAGGTGCACGAAGCGTTGCGCGGCGTCCTCGTTGAACGGCGTGAATTGCGGCACGCCGGAAATCAGGATCGCGGCATAGGTCTGCGCCAGCTCGATGTAATCGGCCGAGCCATATGGGCCGTCGCACACGGCGGCGAAATCGAACCAGGCCGCCTGCGCGCTGGTGCGGCGCGCGCGGAACATGCGGTCGTTGATCTCGAGCGGGACGTCCCGCTGGATCGGCCCCTGGGCAAGCTCGCCGAACAGCCGCTCGAGCGCGTTTTCCGCGCGCGCATCGTCGGGCGTGAGGTATACCGGCGCCCGGGTCAGCGCGCGCAGTCGCCAGTCGCGTGGCGAAGCCAGTTCCATGACCTCGCAATGTTCATCCAGCAGGGCGATCGCGGGCAGGAACCGCTCGCGCTGCAGGCCGTCCCGGTAGAGATCACGCGGCGGCGTGTTGGAAGTCGCGACCAGCGCGACGCCGCGGTCGAACAGCGCCCGCAGCAGGCCGTGCAGGATCATCGCATCGCCGATGTCGGTGACCATGAATTCGTCGAGGCAAAGCACCCTCGCGCGCGCAGCGATGTCCGCGGCGACCCTTTGCAGCGGATCGCGCACATCGCCGAGCGCGCGCAAGCGCGCCTGCACGTCCAGCATGAACCGATGGAAGTGCACGCGCAGCGCCACGCCTTGCGGAAGCGAAGCCACGAACTGGTCCATCAACATGGTCTTGCCGCGTCCGACCGCACCCCACAAGTACAAGCCGCGCACGACCGTCGCGTTTCCCGTCATTCGCTCACGCATGCGCACGAACACGCTCGGTTGCGGCGCCAGCAACACCGCGTGCAGCCGATCGAACGCGGCCAGCGCGGCCTGCTGGGCATGATCGTGATGCCAAAGGCCGTGCGTGACGCCGCGCGCGTAACGCGTGCTTGGTGAATCAACGCTGCCAGAAGCCGCTTCGTCCATTGGTATTGAGTGCATCGAAATCGTCGCGAGCGAAGGCAGATTGCTTGACGCCCGCAGGGCGAGCCAGGTAGACGTGTGATTCAGCGCAGCATGTGGAGCGTACACGTCGGCAAGTCAAGATAACTCGCCGCAAAGCTGACACTCGTGGACCAAAGCTCCGCGGCCTTTCGCTGCGCGAATGTTCGCTCCGGCATCCTGCCTGCACAGCGCGAGCCCCCGGCGCGCAAGCTGTCTGGCTCGGCAGGTTTCAATGCACTCAAGGCGGCGGCGGCAACCAGCCGCGTACGGCGTTCTTGACCGCGCCGCGCAGATCCATCAACCGGCGGTGGAAGAAGTGCCCGGTCTCGGGCATGCGGATCAGGACCGGTTTGGGGTCCAGCGTTTCGATCCAGTCGAACACGCTTTGCGGATCGACCACTTCATCGTCCTCGCCCTGCACCACCAGCCACGGGCAGGTCGGCATCGCCAGTTCCGCGAACTCGTAGCGATCGACCGGCGGCGCCACCGTTATCAGCACATCCGCCCCCAGCGAACGCGCACTGCGCAGCGCGATGTAGCTGCCGAAGGAGAACCCCGCCAGCCATAGTGCGTCGCCGGGCCGCACATGGCGTACCCATTGCGCCACCGCCACCAGATCGCCGCTCTCGCCGTCGCCGTTGTCGAATTCGCCGCTGGACGCGCCGGTACCGCGGAAATTGAAGCGCACCGTCGCCAACCCGGATTCGCGCAGGGCGCGCTCCAGCATCGTGACGACCTTGTTGCGCATGGTGCCGCCCTGCTGCGGATTCGGATGACAGATCACGACGGTGCCCGCGCGCGCCTGACCCGGCTCGGGTAAGGCGGTCGCCACTTCCAGCGTGCCGGCGGGACCGGGCAGCGCGAAGACGGCAGGGGCGTCGGGGAAGCCGGCCGGTGCCGGCGGCAAGTCGTTGGCCATCGGCGCATGATACAGCCATGAACCATCTCGCCCACGCCCTGCTCGCCGACACCGGCGGCGCCGAGTTTGCACTCGGCAGCGCGATGGGCGATTTCGTCCACGGCCGCCCGGATCCGGCGTGGCCTGCGGCACGCCGGGCGGGCCTGCGTTTCCACCGCGCAATCGACGGCTACACCGACGCTCACCCCGAGGTCGCGGCGGCGCGCAACCTGTTCGATCCGCCCCTGCGCCGCTACGCGGGCATCATGCTGGACGTCTGGTTCGATCACTTGCTGGTGCGCGGATGGGATCGTTACCACCCCGGCGAATCACTCGGGCGATTCTCGCGCTGCTGGCTGGCACTGCTCGACCAGCGCGCGGCGGACCTGCCCGACCCGCTGCGTGCGTTCCTGGCCTGGATGCATGCACACGGGCTGCCTGCGGCTTATGGCGACGAGGCCACCCTCGAGCTGGTATTGCGCGGCCTCGCGCGGCGTCTGTCGCGTCCCTCGCCCCTGGGCAACGCCCTGCCCGCGCTGCGCGCTCGCGACAGTCTGCTGCAGAAGCATTTCGATGCCTTCTTTCCCCAACTCCTCGCTCAGGCGGAAACCTTGCGCGACGAATTGTTGCCGGGGTGATCGGCAACGGCGGCGTGGCTTGCCACGACCGCGCGCCAGCCGAACCAGCCGGCCATTCCGGCCGCTGCGGCGGAAACGGCTCCGATCACTCCGAGCGTCGCGCCCAACGCCCGCATGCCGTCCAATGCACTGGCCACCGTGACATCGCCAAACCGCCACACCGCGGTTTCGACGAAGTTCTTGCCTTTGTAGCGGGTTTCCCGCGAGACGCGCGTGTACAACGCATCCGATGCCGGCTTGGCCACGCCGTAGGCGAAACTGCGGGTGACGACCAACGTCAGCGGCACCAGCGCGACGGCGAACCCGGCGACGCCGATCGGCGTGGCGCCGAACAGCGCCACCGCCAGCAGCATCGCCACGTTCACGAGCGCCGGCAGCACCAGGCCCGAGACGACGCCGAAGCGCGGCAGCATCCAGCGCGTGAGCCCGACCTGCAAGACCATCTGCAGCACGTTGACGGTGAGATCGATGTGCCCGTAAAAGGCCGTGCGCGCGGCGGCTTCCGCGAAATGCGCCTTGGCATAATCGGCGACCAATGCATAGGCCAGCGTGCCCACGCCATCCGAGAACAGCATCAGCAGCGCCATCCGGCGCAGGAACGGATCGACGAAGGTCGCACGCAAACCGGCCAGCAGCGAACCGCCGATGGGCCTGGCTTCGACGCGAGCTGTGCTGCTCGCCGAAGACAGATACAGCATCAGGCCGAGCGCGCCCGACAACAGCACTGCCGACACCGCCAGCAGGGGCGCCACCCCGATTGCCCTGACCAACAGCGAGGTCAACGCGGGGCCGGCCAGCGCACCGACCGCCCCGCCCAGCGCGATCAGCGGGAACACGCTGCGTGCGCGTGCAGGATCGAACAGGTCGGCCATCAGGCTCCAGAACAGCGACACCACGAACAGGTTGAACACGCTGACCCAAATGAAGAAAACGATGCCGAGACCGCGCGCTCCGATTTGCGCCTGTTTCGCGAACGACGGCACGAATGCGACCAGGCACAGGATGAAGAAGCCATAGCTCCAGGCAAGCAATGCACGTCGCGGCAGGCGCGCCGAGAGCCAGCCGAATGCGGGAGCGACCGCGAGCGTGGCGACGAACGTGCCGGCGTAGAACCACGGCAATGCGATCGAACCGGTGGCACCCGCGAGCTGGTCGCGCACCGGGCGGATCACGTAATACGCGGCCAATACAAAGCAGAACGCCAGCGCGGCCAGCACCACCATCCAGCGTTCACCCGCCGGTGCGACATCGCGTATTTGCATGCCTTGCCTTCGGGTTCCGCGCACGTCGCGCGCCGGGCGAGGCTAGCACGCCCGGCCGTGCCAGAATGCATTTCACCGGGAGCGATCCGCGATGGATTGGGACCACATCATCATCGGTGCCGGCTCGGCCGGCTGTGTGCTGGCGGCACGCCTGTCCGCCAATCCGGCGCGGCGCGTGCTGCTGGTCGAGGCGGGCCCGCGCGACTGGCACCCGTTCATCCACATGCCTGCCGGCCTCGCCAAACTGGTAAGGCGCAACGACATCAACTGGAACTACTACACCGAACCACAGCCACAGCTGGACGGACGCCGGCTGTGGTGGCCGCGTGGCAAGGTGCTTGGCGGTTCCAGCTCGATCAACGCGATGTGCTACGTCCGCGGCGTACCCGCCGATTACGACGAGTGGGCGCGGATGACTGGCGATGCGCGCTGGAACTGGCGCAGCGTCCTGCCGTATTTCTTGCGCGCCGAGTGCAACAGCCGCGGTGCCAGTGCATTGCATGGGGATGACGGGCCGCTCGCGGTTGCCGACCTGCGCCATCACAACGAACTCTCCGCTATGTTTGTCGAGGCCGCGGTCGCGGCAGGCCATCCCCGCAACGATGACTTCAACGGCGCGACCCAGGTCGGCTTCGGGTTGTACCAGGTCACCCAACGCAACGGCGCGCGCTGTTCGGCGGCGACGGCGTACCTGTCGTTGACGCGCGGGCGCGGCAATCTCGAAGTGCTGACGCACGCGCTGTGCGAACGCGTATTGCTGGAGCGCGGCCGCGCGGTCGGCGTGCAACTGCACCGGCGTGGCGGGCGCACGCAGCGCATCGAAGCGGGCGAGGTGATCCTCGCCGGCGGTACGATCAACTCACCACAGCTGCTATTGCTGTCGGGCATCGGCCCGGCCGATCACTTGCGCGAACATGGCATTGCGGTCGCTCGGAACCTGCCAGGCGTCGGCGTGAACGTATCCGACCACCTCGACATCTGCACGCTGGTCCGCTGCACGCAACCAGTCACCTACGACCATCTGCACGACAGTCTCGTCGCGTTGCAATTCCTGTTGCGGAGGCGCGGCATTGGTACCTCCAACCTTGCCGAAGCCGGCGGCTTCGTGCGCAGCCGCCTGGCGAGCGACGCGAGTTGTGACATGCAGCTTCATTTCCTGCCCGCGCTGCTCGACGACCATGGCCGCCGCCGTCTGGACGGCAACGGCTATACCCTGCACGCCTGTGCACTGAAACCGCGCAGCCGTGGCACGATACGACTTCGTTCGGCCGATCCGAGCGCCCCAGCCGGGATCGACCCGTGCTATCTGTCCGACCCCGAGGGCCATGACCTCAAGATGCTGGTCGAAGGCGTGCGCCTGTCGCGCGAGATCCTCGCGCAGGCACCGTTCGATTCCTATCGCGGCGACGAGATTTTCCCCGGCGCGGACGTGCGCGACGATACGGCGCGATCGAGGCCTTCATCCGCCGCAAGGCCGAAACCATCTACCACCCGGTCGGCAGTTGCCGGATGGGTCGCGACGACGGCGCGGTGGTCGATCCCGAATTGCGCGTGCGCGGCATCGAAGGCCTGCGCGTGGTCGATGCGTCGGTGATGCCGGAACTGCCGTCGGGCAACACCAATGCACCGACGATCATGCTTGCGGAACTGGCGTCGGACCTGATCCTGGGGCGGACGGCATAGACACGTCTTGCCCCGCCTGACCGGAAAGCAACGGCGGCAGCGGGCAACCCAGGACCGCGCACACCACGCGCAGCAATTCCGATTCGGCGACGGTGACCTTGCCATCGGCCGCGATCGCACGGGTCAGCGCGCGCACGGTCAGTTGCTTGCCTTCGGGCGTCAGGCGCGCGAGCGCATCCAGCGAACGGTCAAGTCCGGCCTGCCAGTCGTCGGGGACCGCATACAGGATCGAGGCGTTCGGCAGTGCTTCCTGCATCGCGGCCTGGAAGGCACGCCGCGCGGTTGCGTCATCGTCGTTGCCAAAATGCGCAACCAGTGCGGCGAGATCGCGCAACTCGTCCTGCATGGCGGCGAGTTTGAGCGTACCGGACTTGAAACCGGCCGCAGGGTCCAGGGCCGCGACCACTTGCGCCTGCACCAGCTTGGACAGGCAGTATTCGTCGAGGTCCACGCGCCCGTCGGCATGGATGAGGGTGTCGAGCGTCTTCACGCAACGGTCGATCTCCGGACGCGGGCGACGCTTCAAGGCCGGGAACGCAAGTTGCGCCAGCGGCAGCCGCAGCATCGGGTGCAGGTCCGCCATCTGTTCGACCAGGCTGCGCACCGTGTCGGCCAGCGCGGCATCGAAGGCCTGCGCCACGGACTGGACCTGCTGCGACTGCAAATCGGGGTGCTCGGAAATGGCCAGCGCGAACACGGTCGCCAACGCGCCGCGCGGATCGCGCGCGGCCGCCGACAACGCCGCAGGGATTTGGGCCCGCAGCGTGGTCGCGGCCCGATAGTCGTCGGTACCGGGTGAAGCGACCTGCGCGGTCACGCCCGCAGCGGTGATCGCAAGTTCGGCACCACGCGTGGGAATCATGCCGCCGATGGCTCCCGTCTTCGCGGACGCGGCCGTGACAGACGGGCCACCCTGGATATCCACGTCACCGTCGGCGCGCGCGAATTCGTGCACGGCCTTTTCCCAGGGGTGCTGCTCGGCGTGCAGGTCGATCGAATCGGGATCGCCACCGGACGCCAGCCACTGCTTGACGTAGGCATCCAGTTCCTCGGGCTTGAAGCCGGGCTCCAGTGCCTGGATGCGTTGGATGATGGGTGGATGGGTCGCGAACCAGGAACTGGCCTCGGCATCGCCGAACAGCATGTGGCGCACCTCGTCGCGGCGCGGCGCCTGCAATGCCGAGCCTTCCTCGAACACCGCGATCTTCTTCAGCGCACCGGCGATGCCGTCGGTCTGGCGCGTGAACTGCACTGCAGAGGCGTCGGCCAGCGATTCGCGCGCACGCGAAACCGCGGCCTGGATCAGCCGCCCGAAGAACACCCCGATCGCACCGATGGCGAGCAGCGCGACGCCGGCCAGCGCGACCTGGCCGCTGCCGCCGTCACGTCGCCTGCGGCCGCCGCCGAGCCCGAAATAGCCGCCCCACATCAGGAAACGGCCTATCACCCAGATCGCCATGATCCCGAACAGCAGGCCCATCAACCGGATGTTGAGCCGCATGTCGCCATTCAGCACGTGGCTGAATTCGTGCGCAATCACGCCCTGCAATTCGTCGCGGTTCAATTTGTCGAGGCAACCCTGGGTCACGCAGACCGCCGCGTCGGTCGGGCTGAAGCCGGCAGCGAAGGCGTTGATGCCGGCCTCGTCCTGCATCACGTAGATCCCGGGCACCGGTACGCCGGAGGCGATCGCGACTTCCTCGATCACGTTGCGCAGGCGCGTCCATTGCGGATCGGTGGTGTCCGCCGGCACCTCGACCGCGTTCATCTCGCGCGCCACCGCCGCGCCGCCGCCGGCGAGGCTGGCCACGCGATAGGCCGAGCACAGGCCGATCACCGCCAGCACGGCCAGTGATATTCCGAACAACGGCAATGGCCGCGGGCCAACGCCCAGCACGAATGCGCAAACCAGATCGACCGCAACCACGATCGCGAACACGGCCAGCGCGAACAACCACACCAGCGTGCGGCTGGAGCGCCGGACCTTGGCTTGTTGGGCAAAGAAATCCATGGCAAGTTATCGGGTACCCCGCTCGAAGCGGTTGTCGTGGCGCATCAGGGACGGAACTCTCGGCCAGGGAGGGCAGCCTTGAAGCCCGTTCCGATGGTCGCGGCGCATGAACGCATCCGTTTATCGATTGCACCCGTCAGCCAGCGATCAGGGACGTCCGCACAAACTTAAGTGAAGGAAACTTTCGGCGCCTCCCGCTTCGCGGGATCATCGATCGCCAGCTGTTCGGCCGGGCTGAAGCCGAACGGCCCCGCGATCATGCTGGACGGAAACACCTGGCACTTGTTGTTGTAGTTCATCACCGAGTCGTTGAAGGCCTGCCGCGCGAAAGCGACGCGGTTTTCGGTGGATGTCAATTCCTCCGACAACTGCATCATGTTCTGGTTCGCCTTCAGGTCGGGATAAGCCTCGCTGACCGCGAACAGCCGGCCCAGCGCCTGGGTGAGCTGGTTTTCGCTGCCGGCAAGTTGCTTCATCGCATCCGGATCACCCGGTTGCGCCTTGGCGGCGGCCAGCCCGTTCACCGCCGCCGTGCGCGCCTGCGTGACCGCTTCCAGGGTTCCGCGCTCGTGGGCAAGGTACCCTTTGGCCGTCTCGACCAGATTCGGAATCAGGTCATGTCGGCGGGTAAGCTGGACGTCGATTTGCGCAAATGCGTTCTTGTACGCATTGCGCGACGTGACCAGACCGTTGTAGATCGCGATCAGGTAAATCACAATGATCGCGATGATGATCAGGAAGATGATCAGACCCGTCATTGTCGTCTCCTTCTTGGATGTTTCGCCCAAGGTAGCTGTTGTGGAAAGTCAGGCAAAGAACGGCCGTTCTGGTCTTCACCAAATCCGGAAGGTCGCGCCAACCGGCCGGCTTCACCTTGCGGCGATCAGGGATGATCGCACCATATTTCGAGCATAGCATGCGTCTATCCGCTTTCTGTGCAGGGCTGACCTGCATTCTTTTTGCCTGCACCCTGCAGGCCGCACCGCCAGCCCAAAGCCACGGCAATCCCGTGCCGCCCGAACCCAACGTGGTGCACACCGGCGTGCACCGGGCCGGGCTTCCGGCGGCCCGCATCAATGCGGCGCTCAAGGATTACGATCATTGGCTCGACCAGCTGGCGGCGGACAACCGTACTTCCGGCCTCGCCACCGCAGTCGTGATCAACGACAAGGTGCGTTATGAACGCACCATCGGGTACGCCGATGCGAACACCGGCGCCAAGGTGGGACCCGACACCGTGTTTCGGCTGGCCTCGCTGTCCAAGGCGTTCGCCACCGCACTGACCGGGGTGCTGGTACGCCAGGGCGTGCTGAGCTGGGATACGCGGCTGTCGACGGTGCTGCCGTTTTTCAAGCTGCGTGATGCCCATGCGGCGCAGCAAGCCACGGTGCGCGACATCCTCAGCCAGAGCATCGGCCTGCCGCACAACGCCTACGACAATCTGCTTTCGGACGGCGTGCCATACCAGGAACTCGAGCGCAAGCTCGCCAACGTGCCGCTGGCCTGCGATCCGGGCAGTTGTTACGGTTACCAGAATGTCGCCTTTTCACTGATCGGCGACGTGATCCATGCCGAAACCGGCCAGTTCTTCATCCAGCTGGTGGACAGGTACCTGTTCCTGCCACTAGGCATGACTACGGCGAGTTACGGCCGCGACGGCCTCGAATCGAGCCGCAGCTGGGCCAGGCCGCACTACAAGCACGGCAAGGAATGGGTCGCCTACGAACCCAATGACAACTTCTACGTGCCCCCGGCAGCCGGCGTCAATGCCAGCATCCGCGACATGGAGCAGTGGCTGATCGCGCAAATGGGCGGACGTCCGATGGTGCTGCCCGACTCGCTGCTTGACGTGCTGCATGCGCCGATCGTCGACACGCCCACCGAGCGGATGTTCTCCAACTGGCGGCGCGCACGCGTGAACAAGGCTTCGTATGCTCTGGGCTGGCGCATCTACGATTACGCGGGCGAAACGCTTATCTTTCACGCCGGGGCCGTGAAAGGTTACCGTTCGATGATCGGATTCTTCCCGAAATACCACGCGGGGGTCGTGATGCTGTGGAATTGCGAGAGCAACACACCATCCGGGCTGATGCCGATGCTGCTGGATGCGCTACTTGGACTGCCGCACGAGGACTGGGCCGAACTCGATCGGCCCGAGCATCCGGCGCGTCGCAAACCTCGACACGTGTGGCACCCGCGTCACAAGCACTGAGACACCGGCCCTGTCGTGGCGGCACGCGACACGGTCGGGGTGCAGCCAACTCGCGAGTCTCAGGCCAGGCCCGGCAGGTCACAGCCGCCGATATTGGACTCGGTGCAAGCAACCATCCCTGGTGTTGCAACACCGTGCGGCCGTTTCTTACGGTTTGGAACAAAGTTGCTAGGCTCGATCATCCTGATCTCGCCAAGCAACTCCAGCCCTTGGCATCCTGCCTCGGGCGTTCGCAGTGGCGCGCGATGCCACCGGCATCGCGCACACGCCACATTGCTCACCCACCAAACTTGAAATCGATGCGACGCTGCAGGACGCTGTCCACCGGCTGGCCATCCTTGAGCGCGGGCTCGAACTTGGAATGCTTGACCGCATTGATGGCGGCATCATCGAATACGCGACGCGGTGAAGAGTCGACGACGTGCGGATTCTCGACAGCGCCCGTCGACGATACGGTGAACTGGACCACGGCGTAACCGGAAGTCTGGTTGCGAGCAGCCTGCAGTGGATAGTTCGGTGCGGCCACCGACACGACCTTGGCGGCGCGGGTTTCCCCAACCGGCTTCGGTGGAGGCGCAACGGGCGTAGGCGCTGCAGCCTTGGCCTTGGCTGCAGCCGCCGCCTGTTCCTGTTGTTGCTGTTGCTCGGCCAACTTGGCAGCAGCGGCTTTCTCGGCCGCAGCCTTGGCAGCGGTTGCCTGCTGCGTGGCAAGCTCCGCAGCCTGCTGGGCCTTCAACTGTGCAGCCTGTTGCTGGCGCGCCTGCAGTTTCTGCTGGGCGTCGAGCTTGGACCGCAGCAGCGTCAGGGTGTAGTTGGTGGGATCGGCCTTGGCCAGCACGTCGATTTCACGGTTGGCCTCGGCGAAATTGTTGTCGGAAATGGCTTTCTCGACGTCCGGTACGCCGAACGGGAAAATCTCGCGCAATGCGTCCTTGGCCACCTGATTGTTCGGGTCCTTCGCCAGCACCGCTTCGTAATACTCCATCGCATTGTCACCAGCCGGGGCGACGAGACGGTGCTGCGCGTAAGCGTTGCGGGCCGCCGACAGCAGGTCGGCGACGCTCATGGCCGACAACTTGGCCTTGGCCTGGGCGGCGGCTTGTTCCTGTGCACTTGCGCTGGAAGCCGATGCGGCAGGCAACGAGGCCGGCACTTGGGCGGGTGCCGAGGCCGGCGCCGAAGCAGCCGGCTTGGCCGATGTGGCAGGAGCCGATGACGCCGGATTTTGCCCTTTTCCGCAACCCGCCAGCAGCGCGGCCGCGCCTGCCATCACGACCATGCCGCGCAGCGCGCTGGCAAACCCCCAGGAACCTGATTGGGAACGACTTGAATCGAAAGTGATCATGCGCCCACCTGTGCGAAGGAGAAATTCAGGTTCCGAGGGTATGCACGAATCGTTCCATCCGCGACACGATACGTGGGCCCAAAATCAGATTGCCCCAGCCTTCATCGACGGGATGTGATGCGTTCGACATTAACGATGGCATGCGACCCGTTCGCGACTTGGCCATTCGTCTCCCTTCGACCCGACGATACGCGGCAATCCCGCTCGCTTGCCCGCAGTCCAGAAACGGAAAGCCCCGGCAGAACCGGGGCCAACACCTGGACCGATTGCCTGCATCCCCGTGCTGGGCATCACGGGGAAGGCAGGCTTGTCGTTATGTTGTCTAAGAAAACGTGAAACAGTTACGAACAGCTTGCTTATTTCTTCTTCGCACGCTTGGCAGTGCGCTTGGTCTTGCTCGCACGTGATGTCTTGGCCATCACGGCCTTCTTCGCGGTGCGCTTGCGCGCGGTCTTCTTCGCCGCACGTTTGCGTGCCGGCTTCCTGGTGGCTTTCTTCGCCGCCTTGCGCACCGTCTTGCGTGCGGTCTTGCGTGCCTTGGTGGTCTTCTTCGCCTTGGCGGATTTGCGGACAGTTTTCTTGGCCGCCTTCTTGGCGGGTTTCCGTTTTGCAGCTTTCTTGGTAGCCATGGTTCGTCTCAGCTCCTCATCAGTTGGCAGTGGTTGCCCAGTGAACGCATGCAGAAACGCCTCGCACAAAAGATCACTGTTTGTGGCGTGCCGCAGGTTGGACACTTGACGACGTGTTCGCTCGTCGGAAAGCAGCCGGAGTACATGCATCGGAACCGAGACAGTGATCTTCCGGACCTTTTCGGCTTTCTGACCGTGCTCGATATACGGCTTGATGTACTTGGCAGTCGGCATGTTTCCGTCTTGCGACATGTCGTCGGGCGGAAAGCTAGCCCCAAGCAATCATGGTGTCAATCGGTTTTTTTCGGCAAATGAAGCCCTTGCGATCGCCATGGCGACCCGGACACGCCGTCCAAATTACCGGTATCGTCGCATCGCACGCAAGCATAAAGACACATAGACGTCCAAACACATGGCAGGTCGCATTTCGTACGCGCGCGCGCAAACCCGCACGGGCATTGACCTTCACGTCGCGCACGCCGTGCATCGTCGAACATGTTGCGCACATGCTTGAATCGCGACGCAACAAGAAGAGGAGGCTGCACGAAGCTGCCATCTCACGCTGAACGGCGGGCAAATTCGCGTGCAAAATTTTTTTCGCTCGGCATGCATATTTGCGTCAAACGGACCCGACTCGATGCTTCGGCAGTGCGCGACGTGACGCATGCGACACGCCTCAGTGCTCGTCGCTTTCCATCAGTTCCGCGTATTCATCGGCACCGAGCAATGCATCCAGTTCGTCCGGATCGTCGAGCTTGATCGCGAACAACCAGCCGTCGCCGAACGCATCCTCGTTGATTGTTTCAGGCTTGTCCGCGAGCGCATCGTTCACCTCGATCACCTCGCCACTCACCGGCGCATAGACGTCCGAAGCAGCCTTCACCGATTCGACGACCGCGCACCCGACACCGGCCTCGACCTTGTCGCCGACTTTAGGCAATTCGACGTAGACCAGATCGCCCAGCAAACCCTGGGCGTGATCGGAGATGCCGACGCGTACGCGTCCGTCGTCCTCGACACGCACCCATTCGTGCGATTTCTGGAACTTGAGGTCACCCGGTATCTCGCTCATCGTTCGTGTCCTTGGGGCAGTACGGAAATGCTGATTCTAGCCACGTTGCCGGGCTCTGAAAAAGCCGCGGCCGAGACAGCGCACTCTTGGTTCTAGATACCCTCGCAGGCCTTCCCGTCCCTCACGAACGGGTACTTCACCGCGCGTAGCGGCAGCTCGCGCCCGCGAATGTCCACGCGCAGGTGCTCGCGCGCACCGGCAGGCACCCGGGCGAAGCCGACGGCCTTGCCCAGCGTGGGAGAAAAGATGCCCGAAAGGATTTCGCCATCGCCGTCGTCCGTGACTATGCGCTGGCCATGACGCAGCACGCCCTTTTCATCCAGCACCACGCCGATCAGCTCACGCGGCACGCCGTGGGCCTGCTGCCTTTCCAGCGCCGCACGGCCGATGAAATCGCGTCCAGCGTCCAGCGAAACCGTCCAGCCGAGGCCCGCCTCCCATGGCGTGACATCTTCATCCATGTCCTGCCCGTACAGGTTCATGCCGGCCTCGAGGCGCAAGGTGTCGCGGGCGCCCAGCCCCGCGGGGTGCACGCCCGCCGTCGCCAGTGCATTCCATAGCGCCAGCGCCTGCGCTTCGGGCACGATGATCTCGAAACCGTCCTCGCCGGTATAACCGGTGCGCGCCACGAACAGCGGCATGCCGTCGGGCCCGCGCATCTCGGCGGCGGCGAACCTGCCGAGTTTTTCCGCACGCTCGCGGTCGGCCGGCTCGATCAGCTCCAGCGCCTTCGCGCGCGCGTTGGGTCCCTGCACCGCGATCATCGCGAGCTCGGGTCGTTCGCTGACGCTGACGTCGAACGCGGCGGCCTGCTTTTCGATCCATGCAATGTCCTTGTCGCGGGTCGCGGCATTCACGACCATCCGGAACCAGTCTTCGGCAAGGAAATAGGTGATCAGATCGTCGATCACGCCGCCGCGCTGGTTGAGCATGCACGAATACAGCGCCTTGCCCGGCTTCTTGAGCTTGCCGATGTCGTTGGCCAGAAGATGCCGGAGGAATTCGCGGCAGCGTGCGCCGCGCAGGTCCACCACGGTCATGTGAGAGACGTCGAACATCCCGGCGTCGCGGCGCACCGCGCGATGTTCCTCGATCTGGGAACCGTAGTTGAGCGGCATGTCCCAACCGCCGAAGTCCACCATTTTCGCGCCCGCGGCACGGTGGGTGGCGTTGAGGATGGTCTGCTTGGTCATGGCATGGTTTCTCGTCGGATGGCGTCGGACAACGCGGGTTCAGCGGCGCCAACTTCAGTGGCGATCGAACGTTCCCGGAACGCATGCGTGCCGTCAAGCTGCATGCGTGTCGAGCGTCCGCTGGAATGAACGGGAATTATCGCGGTGCGCGCGCCGAATCGCACGTCGAAACACTTCGGGCAGGCCAGTGCTGCTAAATTGCGCGGATGGATCGGCCCCCGACGACACCCGGCATGGTGGAATGGCTCGAGCCGAAGGGCGCCGAGGGGGTGTTGCGCTTCACCGGCGACTGGACGCTGCCGCACTTTTCGCAACTCGAGGCGCAGCTGGATGCGATCAAGCCGCGGTTGCCGGAAACGCCCGACGTGGATTTCAACGAGGTCGGCCGGGTCGACACCGCGGGCGCGGGGCTGATCGCGGTGGCACTCGGGCCCAAGTGCCTGCAGTGGCTGGCCGAACACGATCGCGACGTGCCGCAGGAATTGCGCGGCCTGCTCGACACCGTCAGCGAGGCAGTCGCGGAAATCTACGCACATCGACCGCCGCCGCCGCGCAACTTCGGCTTCATGGATCTGCTGGCCGACATCGGCGTCAGCGTTATCCATGTGGGACAGCTCGGCGCGAAACTGCTGGCCTTCATCGGCATGACGCTGGAAACCTTCGCGCGCATCGTCTGGCGACCCAAGCGTTGGCGCGCCACTTCGCTGGTCGCGCACATGGAGCAGACCGGCCTGCATGCCGTGCCGATCGTGGCGCTGCTGTCGTTCCTGATCGGCGCCGTGATCGCGTTCCTGGGCGCCACCGCCTTGCAGCGCTACGGCGCGACCGTATTCACCGTCGATCTGGTTTCCTACGCGTTCCTGCGTGAACTGGGGGTGCTGCTGACCGCGATCATCCTGGCCGGGCGCACCGCCAGCGCGTTCACCGCGCAGATCGGTTCGATGAAGGTCGGCGAGGAGGTCGACGCCATGCGGACCATGGGCCTGGATCCGATGGAATTGCTGGTGTTGCCGCGCGTGCTGGCACTGGTGATCGTGACGCCGTTGCTGACCTTCCTGTCGATCATGGCGGGCGTGATCGGCGGTGCACTGGTGTGCTGGTTCGCGCTCAACATCACGCCGACGATGTTCGTGTCGGTGTTCCAGACCGACACCCCGCTCCGCTATTTGTGGCTGGGATTGTCCAAGGCGCCGATCTTCGCCTTCCTGATCGCGGTGATCGGCTGTCTCGAGGGCTTCAAGGTGCAGGGCAGCGCGCAATCGGTGGGCGAGCGCACCACTTCGAGTGTGGTGCAATCGATCTTCCTGGTGATCGTGGTGGATGCGCTGGCTGCTCTGTTCTTCATGGAGATGAAATGGTGAACGCCGCGGCGCCCCGCGAAACGCTGGTCGAAGTGCGCGGGCTGCGCAGCCAGTTCGGCGCGCAGGTCGTGCACGAGGATCTCGACCTCGACGTCTATCGCGGCGAAATCCTCGGCGTCGTCGGCGGCTCGGGCACCGGCAAGTCGGTGCTGCTGCGCACGATCCTGGGCCTGCGCCGACCCGATGCCGGCAGCGTCAAGCTGTTCGGAGAAAACCTGCACGACCTGCCGGAAAACCGGCGGGTCGCCATCGAGAGTCGCTGCGGCGTGCTGTTCCAGAACGGCGCGCTGTTCTCCTCGCTCACGGTCAGCGAAAACGTGCGGGTGCCGCTGATGGAGCACACCTCGCTCAGTCTGCACGACGCCCTGCGCGTGGCGGCCCTGAAGATCGCGCTGGCGGACCTCGCCCCCGAAGTGCGCCATCAATATCCCTCCGAGCTTTCCGGTGGCATGCGCAAGCGTGCCGCGCTGGCCCGCGCGCTGGCGCTGGATCCGGATATCGTGTTCCTGGACGAACCGACCTCGGGGCTGGATCCGATCGCGGCGGCCTCGTTCGACGAGCTGATCCGCACCCTGCGCGACGCGCTGGGGCTGACGGTATTCATGATCACCCACGATCTCGATTCGCTGCACGCCATCTGCGACCGCGTCGCGGTGCTGGCACACAAGCGCGTGGTCGTGGCCGATACGCTGGACAAGGTGGAACGCTTCGACGACCCTTGGATACGCGAATACTTCCAGGGACCCCGCGGGCGGGCGGCAGAGTCCATCCACGCGCTTGCATGAGGTGGCGACATGGAAACCAAGGCTCATCACGTACTGATCGGCGCTTTCACCCTGGTGGTGGTGATGCTGGTGCTGTTGTTCGCGCTGTGGTTGGGCAAGACCAGTCTGAACCGGCAGTACCACTATTACAGCATCGTGTTCACCGAATCCGTGACCGGTCTGTCCAAGGGCAGCCCGGTGCAGTACAACGGCATCCAGATCGGCGAGGTCAGCCAGTTGAAACTCGATCCGAAGGATCCGCGCAAGGTGCTGGCACGCATCCAGGTCGCCGCCGATACCCCGATCAAGGTCGACACCCGGGCCAAGCTCGGCCTGCTTGGCCTTACTGGTGTCGCCTTCGTGCAACTGACCGGTGGCGCACCCTCCAGCAAGTCCTTGATGCCCACGCCCGACGATCCGGTTCCCGAGATCAAGTCGGAAAGCTCGGCGCTGACCAAGCTGCTCTCGTCCGGCAGCGACGTGGTGACTTCGTTGAACGGCATTCTCGACCGGCTTGGCAAGCTCGTGTCGGAGCAGAACGTCGACCGCATCAACGGCACCCTCGAGAACATCAACAAGACCACCAGCATGCTGGCGGCCGAACGCAACGACCTGCGCGACCTGATCCGGCAGACCGCAAGCGCGTCGAAACAACTCAACCAGACCCTGGCTGGTGCCAACCAGCTGGTCAACGGTCCCGGACGCCAGACACTCGACCGCGCGGCCGCGGCGATGGCGTCCCTGCAGCAGGCCACGCAAACCCTCGACAAGTTGCTTGCGGACAATCAGGGATCGCTGCAATCCGGTTTGCGCGGCGTGGATCAGCTTGGCCCGACCCTGCGCGAATTGCGGTCCACGCTGCGCGACATCCACGGGATCACCAATCAGTTGCAATCCAATCCCGCGGGTTATCTGCTGGGTCGCGATCAGGCCACCGAATTCACACCCAAACACTGAGGTAGCCAGCATGACCATGCCCAAGTCGTTCTCTGCCGCGCGCATGCCGATCATGTTGTGCGCCATCTCCATGCTGGCCGCGTGTTCGGTATTGCCCGAGCGCGAGCCGGTGCAGATCTGGCAGCCGCAGGAATCGGCCGAACCGGCGACGACGACAGCAACAGCCGATTTCAGCCTGCGCGTCGACACGCCCAACACCAGCGGCGTGCTTGATCAGAACGCCATCGTGGTCATGCCCGAACCGGGCCAGGTCAGCACCTACAAGGGCGCACGCTGGAGCGAGTCACCGGCACTGCTGGTGCGGCACCGCATGGTCGATGCGTTCATGGCCGCGAAGCTGCCCGCGGTCACCACGGATGACGATCACTTCTCTGCGGACTACTCCCTCAGCGGCGACCTGCGCGCATTCCGGTCGGAGTATCGATCCGGTTCGCCGGTCGTGGTGGTGCGCTTCGATGCGCAATTGCGGCGCGGCGGTTCGCGCAACCTGCTCGCGACCCGCAGCTTCGTCGTGACGCAGAATCCCGCGGGCGTAGACGTACCGCAAATCGTCACGGCCTTCGGCGCAGCCGACGATGCGCTCGCGCGGCAGGTCGTCACATGGACGATCGAAATCGCGAATCGGGATCGTGCCGCCCATCCGGCCGGCGCGGATGACGAACCGTCTCGGCAACGCTGATCCGTCGGCATCCCCTTCACCCACGAACGCTGGCACCGCTAACGCGGTGGGGATGACATCCTTGTCCTGATTCCGCGCGCCTCCAAGGCGCGCGGGCCCCTTCAGCCGCAAGGGCTGGAGGATACGCCCCGCGCCGAAACGACGGCATCAAGCCGCGATGACCGCATGACGGTTCACGCCCCGACGGGATATGCCGGCGCGGCGTCAAGCGCCGACGCGCACATTTCCGCGAGCTCCAGGAGGCGCAGATCGGAACCCGGCGCGCCCACGAACTGCATGCCGATCGGCATGCCATCGGGCAACGTACCCATCGGAATGCTGACCGCGGGACACGCCGAGAGGCTGGCGAACGCTGTGAGGTCGGCCTGCGAAGCGGGCGCCGGCCCATCAACTGGAAATGCACCCTGCGGCGTGGTCGGCAACACCAACACGTCGACGCGCGAGAACACCCGCCGTGCCTTGAGTACCGCGAAATCGAGCATGCGGTCGGCCCTGACGTAATCAGCCGCGGACCTGTGGGCTGCGTAGTCGAGCATGCGCCGGAAATCCGCCGAGACCGGATGCGAGCTGTCGGCAAGATCGACGGCAAAGGTATTGCGCATTTCGGCTTCCATCAGCAGCAGGCCCGCGCGTCGCATCTTCTGGAACGGCCAGTCGGAAAAATCCAGCACCTGGCGTTCGCCCAGCTCGCGCTCGAGTTTGGCCAGCGCGGATTCGAACACCTCGATAACAGGTGCTTCCACACCGATCCCGGCCAGGTCGGGCAATATCCCGCAGCGCAATTGGGTGGGGTTCCAGTCCGGCGGCTGCAGCGCCACGCGGCGCCGGCGCGAACGCGGATCGTCGGCGTCGTAGCCGGCCAGCACCTGCAGCATCACGACCAGGTCGCCCACGCTGCGCCCGAGGATGCCGACAGCGTCCAGCCGGCGCGCGGCCGGCACCAGCCCTCGCGCGGAAATTTCGCCATGGGTAGGCTTCAGCGCGAACACCCCGCAGTAGCTGGCGGGAATCCGTATCGAACCCAGCGTGTCCGAACCGATCGCGACCGGCGCCATGCCCGACGCCACCGCAACGGCGGAACCGCCCGAAGAACCACCGGCGATCCGGTTCACGTCGAACGGATTGCGCGTCGTGCCGAAATGCGGATTGCGGGTCGCGGCACCCAGCGCGCCCTCGTCGAGATTGGTCTTGCCGAGCAGCACCGCGCCGGCCGCGCGCAAGCGCCCGATCGCGTGGGCGTCGTCGCGCGCCACGCTGCCCTCGCGCGAAGGCAAGCCGCAGCGGGTGGGATACCCCGCCACGTCAAAATTGTCCTTGATCGCGACCGGAATGCCGTCGAGCCGTCCGATCGGACCCTCGCGCCGGCGACGCCCCGCGCTGGCGGCCTGGTCGCGCACGATTCCGGGACGCACGTCGACGAAGGCATGCAGCTCGGGATTCAGTCGTGCGATGGCGGCGAGGCAAGCCTCGGCCAATGCCTCGGGCGTGGCGAGCCCGGCGGCGAGCCAGTGCAGGCATTGGCATACCCCGCCACGGCGCACTGCATCCGGTCCCAGCATTTCTCCGTCTTCGATTGCGCTCATGCATCCTCCGGTTTTCCGATTATGCGCGATGCGCGGCCGGTTTGCCGGCCGGCCGCTTACCCAAGACAATGGCGATTGCACGCAGGGCCACCACGGGAGCCGCCATGAGCGAACGCGAAACGATGGAATACGACGTGGTCGTGGTCGGGGCCGGACCGGCCGGGCTGGCCTTCGCGATCCGCTTGAAACAGCTCAAGCCGGACGCGCGGGTATGCGTGATCGAGAAAGCCTCGACCGTCGGCGCGCAGATCCTGTCCGGCGCGGTCGTCGAGCCCGCCCCGCTGGATGCGCTGCTGCCCGGCTGGCGCGCTGACCCGCCGCCGATCTGCGTCCCCGCGGCGCACGATGAATTCCTGCTGCTGCGCGACGCCAGGCGCGCAACCAGACTGCCCACACCGCCGCAGATGCATAACGCCGGCAACTTCATCGTTTCGCTCGGCGCGTTGTGCGCCTGGCTGGCGCCCCAGGCCGAAGCGTTGGGCGTCGACGTGTTTCCCGGCTTCGCCGCGGCGGATGCCGTGTCCGACGATTCGGGCGCGGTTATGGGCGTGCGCATCGGCGACATGGGCGTCGCCAGGGACGGGTCGCAGAAACCCGGCTACACGCAGGGCATCGACATCCTCGCCAAACTCACGGTATTGGCGGAGGGCTGCCGCGGCAGCGTCAGCAAGAAGCTGATCGCGAAGTACGGCCTCGACAAGGACTGCGACCCGCAGACCTACGGCATCGGGCTGAAGGAGCTGTGGCAGCTGCCGGAAGGCCGCGTCAGGCCGGGCCACATCACCCACACCCTCGGCTGGCCGCTGGACAACCGAACCTATGGTGGCAGCTTCATCTACCAACTCGACAAGGATCGCGTGGCGATCGGTTTCGTCGCCGGACTGGATTATTCCGACCCGCTGTTTCGGCCATGGGAAGCTTTCCAGCAACTGAAGAACCACGCGCGCATCCAGCCGCTGCTGGAAGGCGGGCAAATCATTTCGGCCGGTGCGCGCGCGCTGATCGAGGGCGGGCTGCAGTCGCTGCCCAAGGTCGAGATGCCCGGCGCGCTGCTGGTCGGCGACGCCGCGGGACTTCTCAATGTGCCCAAGATCAAGGGCACGCATCAGGCGCTGCGTTCGGGCATGCTGGCAGCCGAACATTGGGTAGAGCAGCAATCGAGCGAAGGCTTCGATGCGCGCCTGCGCGCATCCGGCATTGCGAAAGAACTCAAGAAGGTCCGCAACATCCGGCCCGGTTTTCGCAAAGGCATGTGGCGGGGCCTCGCCAACGCGGCCTGGGAAACCGCGACCGCCGGCCTGTCACCGTGGACACTGAAGAATCACGCCGACTGGTCGGCACTGCAGAAACTCGAACCGCCCGCGACGCAGGCACACCGCCCGGGCCCGAGTGCACCCTCGCCGCTTGAACCCGGTTGGATCGAGCGCACGCTGCCACCGCGCGATCGTCTCGCGGGCGTGTATTTCGCGGCCACCGAACATGACGAAGACCAACCGATTCACTTGCGCGTGGCCGATCCCTCGATCTGCGTGGACCGCTGCGTCAGCGAATACGCCAATCCGTGCACCCGCTTCTGTCCCGCCAACGTCTACGAAATCGTCGAGGAACCCGGTGGCGAAAAACCGTCACTGCGCCTGCAGATCAATGCCGCCAACTGCGTGCACTGCAAGACCTGCGACATCAAGGATCCTTACGAAATCATCACCTGGACAACGCCGGAAGGCGGCAGCGGCCCGAACTACCAGAACCTCTGACATGCCGCGCATCGCGCTCGTCACCGCGCGTGTGGCGCGCGGCACCGATTACGACATGCCACCGCTGCTGGCGGCACTGAGCGATACGGGCGCGCACGCAAGCGAAGTCGATTGGGACGACGCTGCGGTCGAGTGGTCGCGCTTCGATCTCGTGCTGTTGCGCTCGACCTGGGATTATTTTGAACGGTTGCCTGCGTTCCTGGATTGGGCGGCGCGGGTGTCGGCAAAGACGCGCCTGCTGAATCCCCTCGACATGATTCGCTGGAACACCGACAAGCACTACCTTGTGCATCTCGAACACGCCGGCGTGCCGGTGGTGCCGAGCCGGTTCATCGAACCAGGCGACGATCCGCATGTAGCGGTCGATGCCTGGTTATCGGCGCGTCCCGATGCAATCGACGTGGTGGTGAAACCCGCCGTCGGTGCCGGATCGCGCGACGCGCAAAGGCATGAACGGAGCCGGATAGACGCGATCGTCACGCACGTGCGGCGTCTGCTCGACGCCAACCGCAGCGTGCTGATGCAACCCTACCTCGAGCGCGTGGACGAACACGGCGAAACCGCCTTGCTGTATTTCGACGGTGTCTTCAGCCATGCCATCCGCAAGGGTCCGCTGCTGAGGCGCAACGCAGAATCGACCGCCGGACTGTACGCGGAAGAAACCATCACGCCACGCACGCCGTCGGCGGACGAACGGACCCTCGCTCGGCACGCGCTGGAGGCCATCCCGTTCCGATGGCCGCTGCTGTATGCGCGCGTGGACCTGATCCATGACCAGGATGGTGCGCCACGCGTGCTGGAACTGGAACTGGTCGAGCCGTCGGTATTCGTGGCCCATGCAGAGGGCGCGGCGACGCGATTCGCACGTGCGATCATGGGCCGCGCACATGCCCCGGCATGAATTGCCCCACGCCGTCATCATGGTTGGTCGATGACCCCTGGACGTCCGCACTTGCCCCGCAACGTGCGACTGCTGATCGGCATGCGCGCATCCCGCAGCATCGGACAGGGCGCGATGGTCGCGGCGTTCACGCTGTACCTGCACGCGCTCGGCTGGACCGCTCCGGCGATCGGCGTCGTGCTGATGGGCGCGCTGCTGTTCGGCACCTTGCTGACCATCATCGTCGGTCCGTTGAGCGACCGCGGGGGAAGGCGTGCATTTCTGCTCGGCTACGACATGGTGCAAGCGCTGGTCGCAGTGGTCGCGATGGTGACCACGACGCCTTCGCTGCTGGTCGCGGCAGCGGTAATCGGCGGATTCGGGCGCGGCGCGAACGGCTCGGCCGGACCCTTCTCGCCGGTTGAACAGGCATGGCTTGCGATCGAACTGCCAGCGGCCCGTCGCGGCAGCGTATTCAGCGCCAACAGCGCCGTGGGCTTCACCGGCATGGGCGTCGGCGCGTTGCTGGCGGCGCTGCCCGCATGGTGGCTGGGCCACGCGATGAGCGCCGCGGATTACCGCTTGCTGTTCTTGCTGCCGCTGGCAGGCTCGCTCGCGAGCTTCACTTTGATGTGGCTGGCGCGCGAGCCGGCCGTATCCGCGCCAACCGCGCGTCGCGACGATGCACTCGGCATGCGCCGTGAGGAGAACCGCCTGCTCGCGAAACTGGTCCTGGCCAATTCGTTGAACGGACTCGGGATCGGCCTGATCGGTCCGCTGATCGCGTACTGGTTCGCGATCAAGTTCCAGCGCGGGCTGATCGAAATCGGTCCCGGCATCGCCCTGGGCCTGCTGGCCGGCGGCGCCGGCTCGTTCCTCGCGGGCTGGATCGCGCGCCGTCACGGCATCATGAACACGATCGTGTGGATGCGCGGCGCAGGCGTCCTGCTGCTGGTGGCGATGCCGTTGGTGCCGTGGTTCTGGCCGGCGATGGCGCTGTACATCGCGCGCGGCATCTCCAACCGCGGCACCGGCGGCGTGCGCCAGGCCCTGGCGGCGGGGCTAACGCGTGCGGAACGGCGCGGACTCGCCAGCAGCCTGCAGAACATCTCGATGCAATTGCCGCGCGCGGTCGGCCCGGTGATCGGCGGCGCACTGTTCCATGCGGGCTATCTGGCACTGCCATTCCTGCTTGGTGCCGCTTTGCAACTTGCATATCTGGTGCTATACGTGCACTTCTTCAGCCACACCGAGGCCGCGCAAGTGCGCGAACCCTAGTCGGTTACAATTGGCGGATGCCTTTTGCTGGCGCCGTTTAGACAAGGGAAGCCCGATGAAGATACTGGTCGGTTACAAGCGCGTGGTCGATTACAACGTGCGCATCCAGGTGAAACCGGATGGCAGCGGCGTGGTCACCGACGGCGTGAAACTCTCGCCCAACCCGTTCGACGACATCGCGCTGGAAGAAGCGCTGCGCCTGCGCGAAAAAGGCATCGCCGAGGAAGTGGTGATCGCCACGATCGCGCCGGCCGACGCCCAACCGCACCTGCGCAACGGACTCGCGATGGGCGCCAACCGCGCGATCCACGTGGTCACGCCGGATCCGGTGCAGCCGCTGGCGGCCGCACGGGCATTCCTGAAGCTGATCGAAAAGGAGCAGCCAGGTCTCGTGATCCTCGGCAAGCAAGCGATCGACGACGACTGCAACCAGACCGGCCAGATGCTGGCGGCGCTGTGGGATCGTCCACAGGCCACCTTTGCCTCGAGACTCAAGATCGCCGGTGACAAGGCGACGGTCACGCGCGAAGTCGATGCCGGGCTCGAAACCATCGAGGTCGACCTGCCCGCCGTGGTCACCACCGACCTGCGCCTGAACGAGCCACGCTTCATCAAGCTGCCGGACATCATGAAGGCCAAGTCCAAGCCCATCGAAACCATCGAGTTGTCGTCGCTCGGCATCGAGCATGGCGGCGAGATCAAGACCACGCAGTACGCGCCGCCCGCCAAGCGTTCGCGCGGCGTGATGGTCAAGGACGTGGCCGAACTGGTCGGGCTTCTGAAACAGAAAGGGTTGGTGTGAAATGAGCAAAATCCTGATCGTCGCCGAACACCTGGACGGCCAACTCAACAGCTCGACCGCGCGCTGCGTCGCTTGCGCGCGGGAAATCAAACCTGACGCCATCCACGTGCTGGTTCTCAGTGATGTGCCCGACACGATCGCCGCGCAAATCGCGAAGCTGGAAGGCGTCGACAAGGTGCTGACCGCCGCGCGCGCCGAAAACGCGCATGCGCTGGCCGCGGTCCTGGCACCACAGATCGCGGCCGCCGCCAGAAACGGCTACTCGCACCTGTTGCTGCCTTCGACCACCTTCGGCAAGGACGTCGCCCCGCGCGTAGCCGCCTTGCTGGGCGTCGGCCAAGTCAGCGACATCATGTCGGCTGCCGGCGCGCACACTTTCACCCGACCGATCTACGCCGGCAACGCCATCGTCACCGTCGAAGCACCGTCCGACGCGATCGTGGTCGGCACCGTGCGCACGGCTTCATGGCCCGCGGTCGGCGAAGCCGCCGATCCGGCGCCGGCCGAGTCATTGTCGATCGACGCGGCCATCCCAGCACACACCCGTTTCGTCGAATTGCAGCAGGCCAAGAGCGAACGCCCCGACCTGCAGAGTGCATCAAAGGTGGTATCCGGCGGACGCGGGTTGGGCTCGAAGGACAACTTCGAAATCATCTACAAGCTCGCCGACAAGCTGCACGCTGCCGCGGGCGCCTCGCGCGCCGCGGTCGACGCCGGCTACTGCCCGAACGACATGCAGGTCGGCCAGACCGGGAAGATCATCGCGCCCGAGCTCTACATCGCGATCGGCATCTCCGGCGCCATCCAGCACCTCACCGGCATCAAAGACGCCGGCACCATCGTCGCGATCAACAAGGATCCGGAAGCGCCGATCTTCGAGGTCGCCGACATTGGCTTGGTCGGCGACCTGTTCAAGCTCGTGCCGGAGCTGGAAGCGACTGTCTAAACATAGCACCACCACGCCGGCCGATCACTGTCGCGGCGTCGATCCTTTGCCTTACTGCAACAGCGTATAACCCGATGCGAAGCTCGGCACGCTGACCCGATCCTGGGTAAAGTTCGAGCCATTCCCGAGCCACATATAGAGGTTGTTCGCCGAAGTCGTCCAGATCACGTCAGCGTCGCCATTGCCATCGTAGTCACCGACACCGGCAAACTGAAAACTCGGATCAACCGCGAAATCCTTGTACCCCAGATAGGTCGCTCCGTTCATCAGCCAGTAGACGAGCTTGTGCTGACTCGGGTTGAACCAGATGATGTCACTGTTCCCATCCCCGTTGACGTCGCCAACCCCTGCCACCGACCAGCCACCTGTCGCATATGTCAAGATCTTCTTCTGGGTAAAGGTTTTGCCGTTGTCGAGCCATGCATAGATGTTGTTGGACGTGTCGGTCCACAGCAGATCGACGTGGCCGTCTCCGTTCAAATCCCCGATGCCCGCAGGCGTGAAATTGGACGCCACCGCAAAATCCTTGTAGCCGCGGTAGGTCGAGCCCGACATCAGCCAGTAGACCAGTTTGTGCTGGGACTGGTTGTACCAGATTATGTCGTCCTTGCCATCCCCATTGACGTCTCCCGTTCCGAGCACATACCAGCCACCACTCGGCGTACGGCAAGATCGTCTTCGCTGTGAAACCACCGTTCCCGTCGTTGAGCCAGACATACAGGGATGCTGCCATCGCTCCAAAGCAAGTCGACCCGACCGTCTCCGTTGAGGTCGCCCGTGCCGAACGGACTGTACGTCGAATTCACCGCGAAGTCCCGCCAACCACCCGTAAACCTTGGCCCCGACATGATCCAGTACACGAACTTGTGGTCCGTCGGACTGTAAGAACAACAAGTCGGTCTTGCCGTCCCCGTTGATGTCGTTGTGCACGACCTTGGCCGTGTTACCCACTTCCGTGGGCTCGAACTGGGCAATCAGCGATGCGGTATTGTTCATACTGTGGGCGTTGTCGGCCGAACTGGACGAGCTGTCAGCGACTCCGCAAGGCGTGCTCTGGCAAATGGAAATATTCGGATTGGAAAACACGCTGAGAGGCGTATCCGTAGCCGTGCCATAGGCCATGATGGTGGAAAATCCATTGGTACCGTTTCCAAGATAACCGTAGGAGTAAGAATACGCGCCCGGCGTGCCGCCGGCATTCGCACGATCGTGCGCATTACCCATGTTGTGGCCGAGCTCGTGTGCAAACGTGGTATCAAGACAATAATAGATGCCGACTTGTGCCGTCGCTGACCACGTTGTAACCGTAGATGTTCGACTGCGATGGCACGATTGGCGTCTCGTTGCCGCCGATCAACCAGGCGACGCCACAGTTGCCTTGTGTGGTGTCGTCGAAGCTGCGGATCAAAGTCACCAGATCCGCGCCATACTGGATACGCTGCGACGCGATGTATTGCAGGGAAGACGGAATCGGTACCGGGTTGCCATTCTGATCGACGCCAGTGATATCGTTCAATGCGCTATCGTTTGACGTGTTATCGGGGTAGTTGACCTCGACGGTGTGCACCAAGCGTATCTGCTGGTTGACCTGACTATCGATGTAAGCCTGATTGGTGAGATCGACCAAGTTCTGGATGCGGGTCAGCGCATTGCTCGCACTTCCCAACTCGCTCACGAAACCAGTCGTATAAGCCACCATGACGTCGATGGTGACCGTGGCCGACGAGGACGCTTGCGCTGCCGCTTCGCCAGCAGTTCGCGGCGAGGATGTATTGGCCCCGCCCTTGGGCGCCACGCGTGGTGGAACCAGAAAGTCGGGTTGGCTGTGCAGCCGCAATGCCTCTGCGGAGGAAGCCAAAGCTTGCGCCGATGTTGCGACCACCCGGCTTCCGCTCGCATCCGTAACGATCCGCAGCGGATAACCCTGAGCCTGCGGAATTTCGCCGTACACACTGTCCTTGCCGAAAGTAAGCACTACCGGCTGCTGGCCGTGCACAGTCTTGGCCTCCCCGACCCAGGTCCAGGTACCGTTGGCATGGATGATGTGTCGCTGGTACTTGGCATAGATACGCCCGCCATTCGGGTTGGGCAGCCACATACCGCCCTGGAAAATCGCATCGAAGGCATTGGTTTCACTGACCTTGATGGGCCAGGATTTTTGTGCTCCCCGCGCGAGATACGTGGCCGTACCAGATGTGATCGAGAACAGGGTGGGCTGAGTCGCCGCCATGGCGGGCGCGGCGCCAATCAGCAGAAAAATGACCAAATACGACCGAAAACACGCAACGAACGACGTGACATGAGGGGAGTGTCCGCGAGAATGTGAATGAATGTATCTTTATACCAGCATAATCCTGCTTTTTTGCTGTGGTGTCGCGCACGATTCAGGCTGCATTGCAGGCGCAGCCCCCGAATGGCGGTCCGCGATCACACTTTCCGGGTGCGCTGGGCGACACTTGAGGTGAGGTGCGAGCTGGCCAAACGCCCGCTGAATACCGGGAGCATTTCCGGGCAATCCGCTACAATTCCGACCTTTTCGAACCGGAATACGCATGTCGAACGACGCGCCATTGTGGACCCCGAGCGCGGAGCGCCGGGATGCCACCAATCTGCATCGTTTCGTCCGCTTCGTACGCGAAGCCACCGGCAACGGGGACATCGGCAGCTACGCGCCCCTGTACGATTTCTCGATCCGGCATCCCGAGAAGTTCTGGCCACTGGTGTGGGAGTTCTGCGGCGTCAGGGCCACAGGCGAATTCGAGCCGGCGCTGGTCGACGGCGACAGGATGCCAGGGGCCCGCTGGTTCCCGAACGTGCAGCTCAATTTCGCCCAAAACCTGCTGCGTTTCAGGGACGACAAGCTCGCCCTGATTTTCCGCAACGAGTGGGGCCATCGGCGCGATATTACTTATGCGCAACTGCATGGCATGGTCGGCCGCGTCGCCCACGCCCTGAAACAGGCGGGCGTGGTCAAGGGCGATAGGGTGGCGGGCTTCCTGCCCAACCTGCCGGAAACCATCATCGCGATGCTGGCGGCGGCATCGCTGGGCGCGACGTGGTCGTCATGCTCCCCGGATTTCGGCGTCAACGGCGTGGTCGACCGCTTCGGCCAGATCGAACCCAAGGTGTTGTTCTGCGCCGACGCCTACCCCTATGGCGGCAAGCGCCACGATTGCCTGGCCAAGGTACGTGAGGTGCTCGCGGCCATTCCCTCGATCGAGAAGTGCGTCGTGATCCCCTATTCCGGCGATCCGCTGCAACTCGAAGGTCTGCGCGATGCGATCGCCTGGGACGATTTCGCCGCCAGCGAGGATCTCCCCATCGAGTTCACGCCCACGCCATTCGAACACCCCCTGTACATCATGTATTCCTCGGGCACGACCGGCAAGCCCAAATGCATCGTGCACGGTGCCGGCGGCACGCTGCTGCAGCACCTCAAGGAGCTGGTGCTGCACACGGATCTCAAGCGCGAGGATCGCATCTTCTACTACACCACCTGCGGCTGGATGATGTGGAACTGGCTGGTATCCAGCCTCGCCGTCGGCGCGACGGTGGTCCTGTACGACGGTTCGCCCACGTACCCGGACGGCAACGCATTGTGGAAGCTCGCCGACGAGGTCGGCATCAGCATCTTCGGTACCAGCGCGAAATGGATCGACGGCACCGCCAAGATGGGCGTGAAACCGCGCGAAACGCCACAAGCTCATCCATCTCAAGACCATCCTGTCGACCGGCTCGCCACTGGCGCCGGAGAGTTTCGATTATGTCTATCGTGACGTGAAGGAGCGCGTGCTGCTGGCGTCGATATCGGGCGGCACCGACATCATTTCCTGCTTCGCGCTGGGCAACCCGCTGCTTCCGGTCTGGCGCGGCGAACTGCAATGTCGCGGGCTCGGCATGAAGGTCGAGATCCTGGACGATGCGGGCAAGCCGGTGCGCGAGCAGCCCGGCGAGCTTGCCTGCACGGCACCGTTCCCCTCGATGCCGGTCAGGTTCTGGAACGATCCCGGATGGCGAGAAATACCGCGCCGCCTACTTCTCCAAGGTTCCGGGCGTATGGTGCCACGGCGACCGCGCGGAACTGACCCGTCACGATGGCATCATCATCTACGGCCGCTCCGACGCCACCCTCAATCCCGGCGGCGTGCGCATCGGCACCGCCGAAATCTATCGGCAGGTCGAGCAATTGCCGGAGGTACTGGAATCGGTTGCGGTCGGCCAGCACTGGCAGGACGACGAGCGCATCGTGCTGTTCGTGCGCCTGCGCAACCGGGCTCGAACTGGACGATGCGTTGCGCGAACGCATCCGCAAGCAGATCCGCGACAACACCACGCCACGCCACGTGCCGGCGAAGATCCTGCAAGTCGCCGACATTCCGCGCACCATCTCAGGCAAGATTTCAGAACTCGCGGTGCGTGCCGTGATCCACGGCGAGGACCAGTCAAGAACACCGACGCGCTAGCCAATGCGAAGGCATTGGACGCATACCGCGCTCTGGCCGACACGCTCCGGTAACCGTTCCATGAAGCCAACTCCAGCCGTGATGCAATGTCCTCCGTGACATTGCGGGCTTGAGTTCGCGTGGCGCCGGATCCGTGCCATTGGGAACTATTAGCTTGTAGGCTACTCATTCCGCTGCCCCACTGGCACCGCCGCCGATCAGGGTCAGGCAGTGTCCGCTCGAGAAGCCTGGATGAAGATCGACAACATCTCTCCACAACTGCAACTGTCGCCCGAAGGCATCTGGTCATCGGCACAACGTGGCCGCGTATCCTACCCGGCGGATGGTCATGCAGGCTGCTTCCAGATCGAGGACAATTCCTTCTGGTTCGCCCATCGCAACGATTGCATCGCGGCGATGGTCCAGCGCAATCCCCCACCGCCTGGCTCCTTTCTTGACATCGGTGGCGGCAACGGCTTCGTTAGCCAGCGTCTGCAAAACGAAGGATACGACGTCGTACTGATCGAGCCGGGGCCGACCGGTGCGGCCAATGCTCGTCTCGGCCGCGGTCTGCCAGTCGTAATCTGTGCCACGATCGGAGACGCCGGATTCAAATCGGAGTCGTTCACCGCGCTTGGCATGTTCGACGTGATCGAGCACATCGAGGACGACCGCGCTTTTCTTGCCGAGGCCAGTCGGTTGATCCCTTCCGGCGGCATGCTGTACCTGACCGTTCCGTGCCACGGGTGGTTATGGTCGCGTGCGGATGTCATCGCCGGCCATTACCGCAGGCACACATACGCCACCCTGCGTACACTGCTCACACCGGCCTACGATATCGCCTACATGAGTTACTTTTTCCAGCCACTGATACTTCCGCTACTGACACTGCGTGCGCTGCCCTACCGGCTTGGCTTCCAACGCCGCAGAGGCGTGTTGGCTACCGAGACTGAACACGGCACCGGCAACGGGATGATGACCCGCATGCTGGGTCGCATGCTACGCGGGGAAGTAGCCAAGGTATCTGCCGGCAAAGCCATGTCACTCGGCGCCAGCTGCCTGGTCGCCGCGCGCAAGCACTGATCGCACTCCTTCCGCCACGGAGCCAACGCCTTGCAAGACGACAGCGGCCTGAAAAAGATTCTCACTTTTTCGTGGGCCTACAGCTTATTCAAACGCGCGCTCGGCAACCGCCGTGCGTACAACTGGATGAGCCGCGAGTTCTGGCAGGTACAGCCCGGACAGAAGGTGGTGGACATCGGATGTGGTCCTGGCATCGTACTACCCTTCCTGCGCGGAGATATCGACTACGTCGGCTTTGATGTCAGCGACGAGTACATCCGACACGCGCGGGAAGTGCACGCTGGTCAGCCACGTCGCACCTTTCTGGTCGGCCGGTCGGAGGATTTCATCGAGCATCTGCCATCAGCCATGGCGAATGCCGATCTCGTGCTCATTAATGGCGTGCTCCACCACCTCGACGATGGTGAGGCGACTACTGCGCTCAGGCTGGCCCGAGCCTGCCTTGCCCCCGGCGGCCGGCTGGTCTCATACGAAAACTGCCTCCTGCGGTCGCAGGCGCCGATGGCGCGCTGGATCGTGAACCAGGACCGCGGGCGCAACCTGCGTTACGAGTCGGAATGGAAATTGCTGTTTTCCCAAGTGTTCCGGGACTTCGACACCCACATCCTGACCGGGCTGTTGCGGATCCCTTACACGCACATCGTGGTCGAGGCCCGTCGGGACACCTGATACCCGTAGTCCCGAAAATGCCCCCTTATCCAAGCAGTGCAGTCTCTACACCCAAGGTCCGGCCCATTTCCACCAGCCGCTTGTCGAAGGCGCCTACCCGCCCGATAGCCCCTTGCTGGAGGTAACGCGCAAGAACCTGGTGAGGTTGGCCAGGCGGCATGACATCCGGATGCGGCAGAGCCACGAACGCGAAGGACCGTGGCGGCGGCGTGCCGCCAGCTGCGCGCACGCCAAACAACACAAGCGCATGCGTTGGGTGTTGCGGCCGCAACGCCTGCCGCGCACCGGTAGGCTATCTCCTGCGGTTCCGGTTCCGGGCGCAGATGCAAAGCCGCGAACACGTCCAAACCTGTGGAATTGCGCCTGATATGCGGCGGCAACGAGGCATCGGCGCGCCAAGGGGTGGCACTGATACCGCGATCAAGTATCGCCGGCCATCCCTGATGAGACATCTGGGCACCAGATCGCCGTCCATGCCATCCCCGCAAACCAGATGCACGGAGCATTATACTTCGCGGCAACGCGTACACGTCGAGTCTGTGCTCGGCAGTCTGGCATGCGCCGACATTGCTGCCTCTCCCCGAGACCTGCCCGTGTGAACATTTCGAACACTACACCAAAATACAGCATCGTCATCCCCGTATATAACAGTGCTGACCTCGTCGCGCGAACCGTGCGCCGTACCCGCGCAGCCATGCAAGCATTGGGCGACGATTTCGAAATTATCCTGGTCAACGACGGCAGCAAGGACGACAGCTGGAATACCATCGCCGGACTGGCGCATGACAATGAGCATGTGACGGCCATTGATCTGTTGGAATAGCGGGCAGCACGCTGCCAATCTGTGCGGTTTTCGTCATGCTGCCGGCTCATGGATCGTGACCATGGACGACGACTTGCAGAATCCGCCTGAAGAGATTGCCAAACTTATCGCGAAAGCAAAAGAAGGTTACGACCTGGTGCTGGGCGAGTTCGAACAAAAGCAGCATGCCTCTTACCGGCGCATCGGAAGCAAAATCATTCGCCTGCTCAATCGCCGCATTTTCGGACAGGAAAAGGACTTGGTGCTGAGCAATTTCCGCCTGATCCGTCGTGACGTAATCGACCGCATCTGCGCTTACCGCGGCCCATACCCCTACGTTCCCGGATTGTGCCTGATGTACTCACACAAGCGCGGCAATGCCTTGGTTGAGCACCACCCGCGCAGAGTGGGCCGCAGCAACTACAACTGGCGAAAGATATTGCACCTCGTGGCGGCCATCCTGTTCAACTATTCGTCTGCGCCGCTGCGTTTCGTGGCTTTCGCGGGCGGAATCGTGTCAACTTGTTCTTTCGTTCTGGGCCTGTACTACCTCATCGCCAGGTTCGTTCACCATGATTCCGTTCCGGGATGGACCACAATCGTGGTATTGCTGGCCTTCTTCAACGGCGTGGTCCTTACCATGCTGGCGATGCTGGGCGAATACATCATCCGCATCGTCAGCCAGATCAGCAACTCGGACCCGTACATTGTCAGAGAATGCGTCAACAGCGATGAATGAGCATTTCATCATCGCCGGCGCGCAACGCTGCGGGACAACTCACGTCTATCGACTCCTGGAGCAGCATCCAGACATCTGCCTTGCCAAGCCGTTGCGTCCGGAACCGAAGTTTTTTCTGGAACCACAGCAGTCGCTAATGGCTATGGCGAATACCTGCGCAGGCATTTCCGGCACCGCCAGCCAGGACAGGTCCTTGGCGAGAAAAGCACGTCCTACATAGAACGCGATGACGCCATGCTGGGCATCTGCAGCATGCTGCCTCGGGCAAGACTGATTTTCGTGTTGCGCGATCCAGTCATGCGCGCCTATTCGAACTGGCGCTTCAGTCGCATGCACGGCTTGGAAAACCTGGGCTTCGCCGCAGCCCTCGACGCAGAGAACCATCGATTCCGTAGAGGAAAAATTGATACCGTCTCGGTCGATCCTTTCGCGTATGTCGCACGCGGTCATTACGAGCGCCATCTCGAACGCTGGGCACGTCACTTCGAGCGCGACCGTTTCATCATCATGACCAGCGAAGATATCTTTGCCAATCCGGAGCACATTCGCGAGGTTTTTTCCAAGCTTGGTGTTCGCGATATCCGTCTGCGGAATACGGGGCCTGTCAATGCCAGTCATGGCGACCACCCCCCCATGAGTCGGGTGGTACGTGAGCGCCTGCGCGCCGAATTTGCCGAGAGCAACGCCAAGCTCCACGCACACTGGGGCGTGGACGTAAGCCACTGGTCATGAAGATCAACCGATTCTGGCAACCTGGGCCGCTGCCGCTGGTTTGCACGACCATCGCAATGCAACTTGTCGTTGCTTGGCTGCTTGGCAGTGTGGCTGCGACATTCCCGCGCTCCGGTTTGATCCTGGCCGGAGCCGCCGTCTCCGCTGCCATCGGGCTCAACCTGTGCCGATTTGCCGTATGGGGCTACACGCATCGCCGATACCCGTTGAGCCACACCTATCCGCTCACGGCCTTGTTCTTTCCATGCGTCCTTGCCCTATCCTGGTTGCATGGTGATGTATTGGGGTCGCGACAACTCATCGGAACTCTGCTGATAACCTTGGGCGCGCTCGCGCTCGGTACGGGCGCACGGGCGGATCTGGACAATGACCAGTGACGTCAACCGCCAACGCGAAAAGCGATTGCTCAGCGGTTTGTATATCTTGGTTATCCAGGTCTTGCGTTTCGTGCTCGATTGCTTGCCCGGCCCGTTCGGATCACTCATATGGCGTCCATTTCTTGCATATTGCGGCCACCGGGTGGTAATCAATCATCACGTGTACTTCAAGTATCCAAAGCTGGTAGACCTCGGCGATGACGCCAGCACCAATCGCGGCGCGGAGTTTTATCCTGGGATGATGCGAAAGGCGCGAATCCACATCGGCACCCGTGTGCGCATCGCGTCATACTCTCGCCTGCACGCGGCCGGCCACGATCCCGACGACGCGCACCTTGCAGACACCGCTGCAAGCATCGTGATCGTGGACGATATCGGGATCGGCGCTTGCGCGATCGTCTTGCCCGGTGTTTGCATCGGACATGGTGCGGTCGTTGCCGCCGGCGCAGTTGTCTCGCGCGATGTGGCAACGGACGACATCGTGGCGGACGTGCCCGCGCGGCCCGTCCGCAATAGGGACATGGATTCATGACAGCTGCTTGGTCATGGCTGGCTGTCACGCTTCTGGCTACGGCGATTGGCCAGTTGGTCTTCAAGCATGCCAGCCTTCGTCGCTCGCGACGCCAAACGATTGTTGCCGCGGCCATTTTCTGCGCGGCGCCGATTGCATCATTCCTCGCTCTGCGTCAACTTTCCATTGCAACGGTTTACGTCAGCACCGCGCTCTCGCAGATCATCGTGGTGATGATGTCATTGAAGCTTTTTCAAGAAAGATATTCTGGCCAGCAATGGGCAGGCTTGGCGCTTATCCTTGCGGGTGTCGTCATTTTCAATTTGGGTGCATTTCCATGAGTGGCATAAGGTTCAATCGTCCCTACATGACGGGCCACGAACTCGAATACATCGCGCAAGCGCACGAAAACGGACATCTCTCGGGCGACGGCGCGTTCACCAAGCGCTGCCACGCCTGGCTGGAACAGCGCACTGGTTGCAGCAAGGCACTGCTTGACGCATTCATGCACCGGGGCGCTGGAAATGGCGGCGCTGCTGCTGGACCTGAAAGCCGGCGATGAAGTAATCATGCCGTCGTTCACTTTCGTCTCGACTGCCAACGCTTTCGTGTTGCGCGGCGCGGTGCCGGTGTTCGTCGACATCCGCCCCGATACTCTGAACATCGACGAGAACCTGATCGAGGCCGCCATCACGCCACGTACCCGCGCCATCTGCGTGGTGCACTACGCCGGCGTTGCATGCGAGATGGACGCGATCATGGAGATCGCGGACAGGCATGGATTGCCGGTCGTCGAAGACGCGGCGCAGGGCATCTTGTCCACCTACAAGGGCCGGCCGCTGGGCAGCATCGGCCAGCTTGGCGCACTGAGCTTCCACGAAACCAAGAACATCATCAGCGGCGAAGGCGGCGCCCTGCTCATCAACGATGAGCGTTTCGTCGAGCGCGCGGAGATTATTCGCGAGAAAGGTACCAACCGCAGCAAGTTCTTCCGCGGCCAGGTCGACAAATACACTTGGGTCGACATTGGATCGTCGTATCTGCCAGGGGAAATCATCGCCGCATTCCTGATCGCGCAAATGAACGAGGCCGACGCCATCACCCGGCAACGGTTGGCGATCTGGGATCGCTATCACGCGTGGGCCGCACCACTGGAAGCCGAACACATGGTCCGTCGTCCGATCATTCCCGCCGAATGCACGCACAACGCGCACATGTATTACCTGCTGCTGCCCGATCTTCAAGCGCGTACGGCCTTCATCTCCGAGCTGAAGGCCGAACACATCGGCGCCGTTTTCCATTACATTCCGTTGCATTCGTCGCCGGCAGGGCGCAAGTATTGCCGCACCGCTGGCGAGCTTACCGTGACTGATACAACTAGCGAGCGGCTGGTCAGAATGCCGCTATGGGTCGGACTGGGGGGACAGCAGGATCGCATCCTGGCCGTCGCAAGTCAGGTGCTGCAACGAAATAAGGGGTAGCCATGAATTCATATGCAAAAAGCGGAGTCCTGAGGACATTATTAACGACAATCGCCGTCCTGTTGAGCATCGCGGTCGGCGTTTTCATCTTCGGAAGATATCGCGAGATGGTTTCGCTGGATGCCCCCATCGGCTACATGGCCGATGCAGCTGCCATGTACGGCATGCGTGGTATAGGCGATGCGGGCCTTCCTTACGCCGACCGAATATCCGCACCATTCAACCATCCGCTCAACCGTATTCCGGACGATCTGCATTGCTACGCGTTCAGCATGGAATGCAGCATCCTCCGTACCACGGGGCTGTTCCAGCACGATCCCATCACGATCGTGAACATCTATTACCTTCTGGTGTACTTCATCTGCGGGCTGACCGCGCTCTACGCGCTCAGGCGGTTCGGCGTCGGGTGGCTTGCGTCAGGCGCAGGCGCAGTGCTGTTCGCCCTGTTGCCTTACCACTTCATGCGCAACGTCAATCATCTGACGATCGCCAACTATTCATTGATCCCGCTGTTCATGCTGGTCTGCGCATGGATCCACGACCATCATCCGGGTGCTGCTGGCGCGAACGTGCTCCCCGAACGACTGCCTTGGCGCGAGGCGGCATTCGTGTTGCTGATTTGCCTGGCCTGGGGCCTCACCAATGACTACTACGCTTTCATGTTCTTGCTGTTCGCGTGGCTGGCCGCCTTTCTCTCGAGCACACGCAATCGCAGCCTGCACCCGATTTATGCGGCCGCCGGCGTCACTGTCGGACTGATGATTGCGTTTGGTCTGCGGCGAGCTTTGGTGCACATGAGCTGGGGCGCCAATGCCGGGGTTTCGTTCGGCACATTTCAATTGACCGGCTACGGTGAGGACGAGCAGTATCCGTTGAAACTGATCCAGATGATCCTGCCCGGACCTCATCAACCGCGATGCATGCACTGGTCGCCTGAACAGATATACAGTAATTCGCATCCGCTGGTCAACGAGAATAGCTACGCCGTACTGGGAGTGGTACTGGCAATCGCGATGCTGGTGCTACTGGCCAGATCCCTGTTTGGCCGGCCGGATCAAGGCATTCGCGACCGGTTTCTGGAAAAGAACCTGCTGTTCGCCATCCTCGTCGGCGCGATGGGAGGCATCGGTACCATCATCAGCGAAGTCTCCTGGTCTATTTTCGGCAGCAGATTCCCACTGTCGCAAGCGCGTGGCTGGAACCGTGTCTATGTTTTTCTCGCCTTTGTGGTGGTGGTTTCCTGGCAGCACATGTTGACCACTGGTTGCGCGGGCTGGGCGAGCGCAGACGCATCTTCGGCAGGATCAGGTTTCCGTACTGGCTTGGTGTGGCAGTGGTCGTGGTCGTGACTTGCTTGGCCATGCTCGACCAGATTCCGCCGGTACGCCACAGCTGGCTTGTCGGTAATAATAGACGCTACCTGGTAGACAAATCGTTCTTCGGCAGGCTCGACCAGCATTACGCTGGCCGCTACCGCGTGTTTTACTGGCCGGCCATGCGCCCTGTTCGTCGGCTTCTACGCGAAGGCATACTACACGGTTGCCTACCATCCACTCATCGCCAGTCCGAATTTGATCACCAGCTACGGCGGCGCACCGGGTACACAGGCGGCGAAATGGCTTGCTGCCACGGCAAGAAAACCACCCTCGCAGATGTTGAGCACCCTTTGCGCGGCCAAGTTCGATGGAATTCTGGTATTCAAGCGCGGGATACGTGACCAGGACGTTTCTATGGTGAATTATCTCCAGTCTCATCAGACTCCATTACAGAACAATCAATACTACGCGTACTACTCTCTCGCGCCCGTCTGCCGGTCGTGATTCACGGCCACGGTCTCCCTGAATCTTGCAGGTGACATGAAACTGCAACGCCCCCTTCGACTCCCGCCCTTCCTGTATGAACCATAGCTCCATAGCCCGCCCCTCGGTGATACCCATCATCCTGAGCGGAGGCAGTGGCACGCGACTGTGGCCGCTGTCGCGCAAGAATCTGCCCAAGCAGTTCCTGGCCTTGAGCGGAACCACCACGCTGTTCCAGCAGACCGTAGAACGGACACATGCGCTGGGAAGTATCACCGTTCCGATCGTGGTGTGCAGTGAAGAGCACCGATTTCTGGTAGCCGAACAGCTGCGCGCACTGAATGTCGAAGGAGCGTCCATCCTGCTCGAGCCGGTGCCCCGTAATACCGCGCCGGCGATTGCGCTTGGCGCGTGGCAGGCGCTGGCGAATGACGTCGACGCGACGCTCCTGGTCTTGCCCGCCGATCATCTAATCGGCGACACCGCCAGCTTCGCCGAAGCGGTGGGTAAAGCGCAGCCTCTGGCCGAACAGGGCTGGCTGGTCACTTTCGGAATCCGCCCGGAAGCGCCGGAGACCGGCTTCGGCTACATCAAGCGCGCCGAAGAAATCGGCCCTGGTGGCTTCCGCGTCGAACGTTTCGTGGAGAAGCCGGATGCCGCAAAGGCAAAGGAATACGTCGACGCCGGGGATTACGCGTGGAATTCGGGGATGTTTCTGTTCAAGGCATCGCGCTATCTTGAGGAATTGCGGCAACACGCGCCGGTGATGCACGCCGCAAGCAAGGCGGCTTTCGACAAGGCCAGGACCGATCTGGATTTCGTGCGCATCGACAAAGATGCGTTCGCTGCCTCGCCCGACAATTCCATTGACTATGCCGTGATGGAAAAGACAGCACGCGCCGCGGTGGTGCCAATGAGCTGTGCATGGAGCGACATCGGTTCCTGGGATGCGCTGTGGGCAGCATCGGGGCGCGACCACGATGGCAACCGCCTTGAAGGCGACGTGATCGCCATCGATAGCCGCAACTGCTTCGTGCGCGGCACGGATCGACGACTGGTCGCGGCCCTGGGCCTGGAGGACATGGTGATCGTGGATACGCCGGACGCGGTGCTGGTCGCGCCGCGTGCGCGCGTACAGGACGTCAAGCAACTGGTGGACAGGATCAAGGCCGACGGACGCCAGGAACACATGTTCCATCGCAAGGTATACCGTCCCTGGGGCAACTATGATTCCATCGACATGGGAGAACGTTTCCAGGTCAAGCGCATCACGGTGAAACCCGGCGCCGCACTCAGCCTGCAGAAACACCGCCACCGTGCCGAGCACTGGGTAATCGTGTCGGGCACCGCGGAGGTGACACGCGACGAAGAGGTCTTCCTGCTGGCCGAAAACGAAAGCACATTCCTGCCGCTCGGCGCCGTGCACCGCCTGCGCAACCCCGGCAAGGTGCCGCTGGAACTGATCGAGGTGCAGTCTGGCAGTTATCTCGGCGAGGACGACATCGTGCGACTGGAGGATGTTTACGGCCGGTCGTGATTCGCAACCGTCTTCGCATGTGAGGTTCCGTCCCCGGAATGATGTATCACACGCATTTCCAACACCCGTAATTGCAGCGTCCGCGGATCCTCACCGTTCGGGTAATGAACAGGTTGCGGTCCAGGCCGCAAAAAGTGGAGCCGCACCCGCGCCTTGCAATCAGGCAGGTTCGCGGGAATGGGGGCCGTAACGGTCAATATGTCATGTTTGTCGCCTGCCGGGCCGCCCTTGTCGGATGCCCTGAAATGCCAGGTCGTCGCAAGTTTGCCATCGATCCAGACATGGGTATCGAGCTGCCTGCGCGACGATGGCAGGTACGGATCGACCTTCATTGTCAGCACTGCACCCGTACGACACATGTCCGACGGCATTAGGAAGCCAAATCCGGCCATTGAGCCCCTACTGAAACTCCCCCATGTGCTTGTACGGGACCAGCCCAAGCCACTCTCGAATGCGAGTGCTTCAGGTTTGTCGAATTTCACCGCCTCTTCGGATTCAGGCGCTTCCGGCAATGGCGCGGTCTCAATCGAGAAGTCGTGACTCAAGTCGGAGCGACTGCCTGACGGCAGGATATCTGCACGCCGAATCAAGTCGCCACAATGAGGCGACGAAATCGTGAGCCCGGCCAGCCGCGGGATCGTTGCAAGATGCGACCATCCCCCGTCGCGGCCCAACCAGTCCACCGAGAATCCGCCGTGCTCGTCCTGAATCGGCCGAATGGTCAGCACACTGGTATCCCCACGCCTAGCCAGCAGATGATTCTGTTCGTCGGCATCGACGATGACCAGCTTGGCATTGGCGTTGTCGACGAAGAAATCCAGGGTCTGATCCGCCCGTATGGCTACGGATGGCTTACCCCGATAACTCATCTTCAATTCGCGCCCGCCGATATCGAATCCGCCATCCTTGGTCCAGCCGATAAGTGTGTCGCGCTTGCACAAATGAAATTCATTGCTCATTGACCACAACGCATTGCGCAGCACTGCTTCGGTGACCGGGTTGTCGGCCAATGCGCTCCCCTTGGCGTTCGGTGTGCTGCGATCTCGCCCTGCGATGAAGGTCGCATTGCTGCGCACCCCCATCAGATCAAGCAGGGTCGGCGCAACGTCCATGTGATACATCGGCATCGCACGCACACCTTGCCCGGCATTCAGGACCAATAGCGCGGGCTGGCGATGGTAACCCCTCGGAAACAGCGGCTCGGCGTCATTGCGCATCATCAGGTGATCACTCATGATCACGACCACGGTGTTTTTCCAGCCGGGTTCCTTCGACAGCTCATCGACGAACTTCCCCACCTCATAGTCGGTGCAGTGCACCGCTTGCAGCATGCTGTTGGAATTGGCAGCGTATTTTGGACAATCCGGTGACGGCCTTCCGTCCGGCGGATGGGTGTCCAGCGTGATCATGGTCAGGTTGAACGGTTTGCCGGTCGCTTCAAGCTCTCGATAACGCTTCAGCATCAAGGGAAACAGTGCGCTGTCGTACAGCCCCCAACCGGCCTCGGGAAGCTTGCCGCCATATTCGGCCTCGAGCTGCTTCAGTCCGAGTGCCTGGTCGTATCCGTGCAAACGATAGAACAGTCCCTTGTGCGAAAAGCTGATCGGCGCGCCGCCCAGGTACATCTGTGTGTAACCGGCTTTGTGCAATACATCACCAAGACATGCAATCTTGGGGTGGAAGGCGGCAACGTCAGTATCGTTGCCGGTGATTTTGTCCAGCCCCGCGAACGGACTGGCAAACAGCGGCACGCCGCACTGCGAGGCAAACATGCCGGCGATGGTGTAGGTGGCGCCATAAATCTGTTCGAGGCCGGAAAAATCCAGTCCCTGTTTCCGAAGATGATCCAGGTTTGGCGTCAGGCCCGGAAACACACTCGGATCCCAGAAGATACGCTCCAGCGACTCGAGGTAGATGTACACGAGATTCTTGCCGGGTACGGCAACCAGCCGCTTGGGCGGGACCGGGTGCAAATCCAGTAGCGATCTCACCGCGCGTCCCTGCGGGGAGTCCGCGAAATGGGCGGCTTCATGCACTTCATACAGATAACCGATCAGTCGGCGCGGCGCCGAATCGAGCCCCATTACAGCCAGCGCCAGAATGAGAACCATCGTGACCTTGCCGCCGGTCGGTATGGCCAATGACCTCTCCCGCCCCGCGCGCGCCGCGTTGAACAACAGCCAGCCGCCAAGCACAAGCATCAAGGCGAATACCGCCAGCCCCCCGCCGATCATCGCCGGAAATGCGCGCAGTCCGGTCGCGAGGTTTGCTGGATCAAGATGCGCAAAAAAACGCGCATTGAAGGTGTCGGCCTGCAGGTAATACGAAATACCTTCGCCCAGCACCATGAACAACCAGGCGAGATAGGCCAGCAGCGCAAGAGGCACGGAAACAAGCCCCAGCAATCGCCAGCGCGAGGTGAGCGTCAGCAGGGCGCACCATGCAAATGCGAATACCAGGTCTTGCCCGAACTCGCCATGCAAATAGGACGAAAATGTCGCCGCCATCCACGCATGCACACCAAATACCGGCGACGCGAGGAGACCGATGGTGCTGGTCAGGCTGATCCAGCTTCGTACGCTCGCTACTTGCACCAAACTTTCCCCGTGGATTCCGGCAGTGGGGCACCGGTACCGGAACCGCAACAGGTCCGCCCGACTGCTCGCACACAGATGCTAGCTCAGAAGGATTTGCTGGTCACCATGGGACAAGCTTGCGATGCTGCCGGCATGTTGGCATGCAGCCGGTGGAACGCGAGCCAGTCATCATCTTCGGGAAACGCGATATCGCAAGCTGGCATGAACTGGTTGCAAGCCACATGAATGGTGCCCGATCCGGAGTTGACGCGCGAACCATGCTCCCCGCGTACTCGGCTTTGGCACCAGAATACGATCACGCCAGCGACTTGTCGGGAAATGTCGTTTTGCATCCTCAAGATCTACAAGCGTGGCTCAAGCCCGGAATACGCAAGCACACATCGGACCTCTCCAGAGCCAGATTCGCACGCCCGCAGCACACACTGACAAACGTGGCTTCAACATCCTCGCACTCCACGCATCAGTTCGGAGACTCGCCGATGCTGCGTGGCACACGACGTGTGCCTGTCCGTTGATCCGGTTTCCGCTAAATGCGCTCCAGCCAGCCCGGTGATCAATCCACGTAGATGCCGTTGACGCCCCAGTCGGCCAACTGTAAATGCAGATTCCGGTTATTGATGAATGGCGGGTTGCCGTGCACGAGAATGGGAATGGACAGCGCGTTCCGGAGGCGTTGCATCTTCGGCTGTTGCGATGCCGTGGACATCGGTATCGTGAGCGCAAACAGATGTGGGTACATTTGCAATTTGGAGAGGATCTTGGCGTCGAAACCGTCTGGTGCGTACCAGTCCCGCATAAGATAGGCCGTAAGAATCAATTGGCGTTCCGGCACCATCGCCACGGCTCGCTTCAATTCGTCCATCGAATATACCTGAAAGACGAATTGCTTGAATACGCGAGTACCCTTCAGGACGTGGATCAGATCCATCGCCTCCTTGAGGCTATGGGTATCAGTGATGATCTTGACATTCGGGTGCTTGATCAGAATCTGGATCAGATCATCCAGTGACATGGTTGTATAAGTACCAGGTATCGAATATCCCGAATGATCGACCTTGAGTGCATGTTTAAGCGATTCAACGGACCGCGTCGTGGGGGGAAGCTCGCCGTGATATCCGGTCTGCAATGCCCATCCTTTCCAGTCATGCGCGATAAACCAATCGCCATCCCGCGTCTTCACGAAATCCAATTCGACGAGATGGAAGCCGTTCCGGATCGAAAGCAGCAGTGCTTCACGGCTATCTGTGTAGGGATTGCCGTCGATGTCTCCACCCGCGTGCGCGACCAGCGTGCAGCACCCCGTGGATTGAATATCATAGGTGTAGTGGACGCCGACCGTCTGTCGCGAGCACCCCGCAACCAAGCAGGCTGCAACCATAAGGCCAAGCATGACCGTGATGTTTCGCAGCGCCATTTTTATCGTACACATGATGGTCGCCACCTCTCCCATGAATTTCGCCAATCAATCACCGCTTGTTTGCCGGCCAGAAGCCGGTGCGAAGCAAAAATATTTCGAGCCCTGAAGTGAAACCAGGCAAACGTCCACGATGGGATGATGTCCCGTTTGCTCATACGCCAGTTTCGTACCCGTTTATTTGCATAGCGCTACAGCGCAACCGCCCGTGGTACGTCGAGCGTTGCCGTGCAGGCCCTGACCATTCCGAATACCAGGATGCAATGTAGAGTCGATCGGCCGAATCAGGGTCCAGCTTGCCTGTTCCGACGCAAGGCATAGCGATTTTCGACATGCCCCGCGCGTCGCGCACCGTAGTAGATGCCCCCATTGCGCTCAATGGCAACGGGTTTTTCACGTGGGCTGCGACGATCATAGGGGTACGCCGCATGCGTCGTGTAGTGCGACACGATGCTCCGCCGGGTCAAGGACGGGTCATTGCGCGGCATACCGCCGTGCACGAGTGCCGAGTGCCAGATCAGCAGGTCACCCTTGCGTGGCGTGAAGATCAGACGCTCCAACCCGAGTTCGCGGCAGGTCGCTCCCAGATACTTTTCGAACGCACGCACGTGAGGACCGTTGCCCTCTGCCAACACCGAACCATCGTCGAACACGTACTTTGGCACCACGCGATGCGAGCCGTCCCAGTAAAACAGTGGACCGGCATCCACGTGCGCATCCTCCAGCGCCACCCATGCGCCCATCAGGCAAGCAGGTCGCAGCGAGTGGACGAACGCAAAATCCTGGTGGTCAGCCTGCTGGGTTCCGTTCTCGAACAGCAACGTCTGCATCGCAGCGATTTTCTCGTCGAAGCATAGTTCAGCGAATCGCAGGACCGCAGGCAACATCATGATTTCCGCCGCCGCCTCAGAGGCATTGTGGAAATCCAGATAGCGCACCGACGTATTCCTGAACCCGGCCCGGTTCGCCATTTCCCGCATCGGCACGGGAAGCGTGAGTTCCTGGCTGAGTACCAATTGCGGCGGCAGATCATGCCAAGCAGTTTCGACGTCCTCCAGCAAATAATCGATCAGCGCATGGGGCACCGCCTGCTCCAACTTCAGCCAGCCGTGCTGACGAAAGAAGCGGAGGTTCGCCTCGTCGGTATCGTCGATCGCGCCGGCATGCTTCAACGCATCCAGTCTGGACTCGAAGATGGCATCGTCTGCATCGATCCAGGCGCCGCGGCGTTCGAATTCAGCCGCCGTGAGCTTCGGCACGATCTGTATCGCATCGCTCGCCGCCACCGCGCGCCCATCCGTAGCACGCACCTCGATCCGGTGATGACGTCCATCGCGCTGGGCGTCAGGCATCTCGATACAAAAGGCAAGTCGTCCATCACGCAGACCCGCCTGTTCGAGGTCCGCTCGATAGCCATCAGCCATGCCGCGACCACCGAGGTGCCCATCGATGAATACCTCGACCGCGATAGGCATGGGTACCTTGGTGTCCATCGCCCATCCGTAACAGTAGCCGTTGTGCACCGCATCGATCGATCCCTTCAACATCTCAACATCCTCAACTGAAATAGATCCTCGCGACATCAAACCGGCCAAACAGAACTGCTCCTCGGCCACGGATTTCCACGAGGCGTGGCGTCACCGCAATCGCACGTGCCTCATGCTGGTTCATGCGGTGCATACTCAGCACGGCGCTTGCGTCAACCTGTATGCAAATCTCGATCAACGTGTAACTGCCGCGCCAGTCCAGCCTCGCGGTATGACCCATCTCGGAAACGGCCAGCGTCTCCTTCTACCAACCGGAACATTCGCTGTGGCCTGCAACCGTCATCGGTTCGTTCCACCATCCACGCAGCGCAGGCACAACACCGCTCAAGTATATTCGGCATGCCGTTCTTGCTGTGAAGGGATGTGACGGGTTCTGCATCAACCTGAGTCGGGCTGGGCCTGATCCCGCCGTGCCTCAAGGCTTGCCATGTCCTGGAGACAATTGCGCAGGTTGGCTTCGACCGCTTCGGCCCGCATTCGCTGCGCCTCCCCCGCCTGCCGAAGGGCAGCGGCCTCATGTCCTTGCCGAGCGACTTGATTCTCAAGATCCCGCACCTGATTCCTCAATGATTCCATGGTGTCGCGCAGATCGACGATCCGCACCGCATCCTGCTCGATCACTTCGCGAGCGCCCGACGTATACGTCATGAATGACTTATGGGCACCCCACGTGGCCGTCACGAGATCATGCGCAAACTCGCGCTCGTCGCCGGAGGCGTCGATCTCTGACAGGCACCGCTCCAGCAATTCTTTGATCATCTTGCGGCAGTCCATTGGCGACTGGATGATCCGCTTTGGATAGTCGACTCGTTGTTCGAAGTTTCCGAGGCTCATGTTCACATCGAGCAACCGGGACAGCGCCGCTTCGGTTTCCACACGACGCACCGGGTTGCCCAGACTCGTGACATCCACCACCACATCGCAATGTCGCCTGGTGATCAACAAGAGGTAAATTCGCGACACGATGTAACAGCAGAACACGGCATCCGAATTCGCATCCCGTGCCCAGCTCTCGAAGCTTTCCTGGTCGCGAGCCTCGAACATCGACATCAAGTAAGAGAAAAACCTGTCTTGTCGTCCAAAATTCAGTTGATTGAACAGCATGCGCAGGAAATAGTCATTTCCCGAGCGCAGCTGGCCACATACCGAATTCCACTGCTCGAAAAGGTTGCGCACCAGCAGGATATGCGCACCAGCGAAAGCCATGCGCAAGCCGGCCGCACGACCGAGCAGGCGCGTGCACGTGATGACGGGCACGCGCCTGGATGCTCTGGCACTCTGCACAAGCCGCGCAAGATAGGCTTCCACGTCATGATCAAGCGGACCTTCGATGCCCGCACGTCCGATGAACCGGCTGCCCAACGGGCTTTCAGTAGGAAAGCCGGCTATGCCCGGCGTGGTCCCCAGCAGAGACGCAAATTCCGTCAGATATGGACCGCTGTCAGGGTGATGTGAACGCCAGTTGTCGGGGCCAACGGCCGGTATGTCCGCTAAAGACAAGTAATCCAACTGCTCGTTGAATACCTCGTAATAGCAACAGAATTCAGGATGCTCGCGCAGCCGCGACCAGAACCACGTACTCGCCGCGCGGAAGCAAGAATAGACGAAGACCACCTTCCCGTCCGCCATGAGATCGTCACCCACAATCGATGTCCCGACCAAGCCAGTCCTGTCCGCGTTCGCCCGCATCAAGTGCAATGGGAGGAGACATTCAGCCTGCCCGCCTCCGCAAGACCGCTTCGCGCCCTTGGCGTCCCTGTTCCTGCGTTGCCGTCAGGCGTAACGTTACAGCGGCCGCACATGCCGCGCGCGAATTGCTGCGGCGAATACTTTGTGCCGCAACAGCGCCGATCCGACATGCCAATTCGCGATCATCGAACACCTGCCGCATCAGCGTCGCCATGTGGTCGACGTCGGGGTCGGCCCAATGTTGGCCCTGCCAGAATGGATAATCCCCCTCGCGCAGCGGCACCATGCGGTAATCCACAAGCAGGCTGTTGTAGCGGTCCATGAAATCGAGGTTGCCGGAATAACCGGTCGCAATCACCGGTTTGCCAAGATACATGCACTCAGCCATCCCCAGTCCGAAGCCTTCGGCACGGTGCGGCGAGATGTAGCAATCCACGGCGTTCTGCAGCCCGAACATTTCTGCGCGCGAGAGGAACCCATCGCGTACTTCCATGCGTGGATCATCGGCGACCATACGTTGCAGCGCCACCAGTTGCTCTGGGTGCCGTTCGCCATTGATCGACTTCACCAGCAGCCGCACATGGGGAGACCCGTCGGCGAATGCTTTGCGGAATGCCGCAATCGCAGCCTCGGGATTTTTGCGTGCCGTGAAGCTGTTGAAGTCGTAGCTGTAGAGGAACACAAACTCGTCATCCGGCAAGCCGAAATAACCACGGCCCATGCCCTGTGGGGCAGAAAACTCGATGGCCTTGGGCATGCGCAGCACGGACTTGTCCGTGCAAGCTGCAATCGTCTTGCGGACATACTCGGTAGGCGCCCATACCTCGTCAACCAGATCGAATGCGCCTTGCCACGCCGCAGGAAATTTTTCAAGTTCCCATAACCAGAACCCGACGTTGAGTCGACCGGCGAACGTCTCGCGACCCAATACGTCGCGCGCAATCTGCATCTGGTCGGCATTGATGAAAAACACATTGTGGCCGTAGTGCAGCGTCTCGGAAAACCACCTCTCCATCGAGCGGTCTTCCTGGCGACTCGCGGCGCCGACATCGAAGTTGTAAATCAGGAACGGGTACTCGACGCGTTCCAGCGCTCGCGCATAAGAGCGCACGTTTTCCGCGATGCCGAATTCACCGCGGGCGTAGCCCAGCAGGTTGACCCCTGGCAGCTCCCGCGCTCCGGTTTGCTGCGTGGTATCGCGCCGTTGCCGCCGCTCTGCCGAAACCAGCGGCATGGGCGGCATCGGTACGCCGCTGGCGTCGTGAAGACGATGACGCAACCACATCCGCCACGAGAACGGTACCCGTGCATAAAGTTGCGCGAGCCTACTGCGTCGCTTGGCCCAATTGAACAAGCGCAGCATCGCACGGCCACCGCGCGAGCCAGGCCTGACGGGCTTGAAACGCTCGCGCACAGGTTGGATATAGGCGTCATCCAGCCCCATTTCGCGTGTCGCCGAAGCCAGGTACCACTCGATGAAACCCGCCCGACCGGCATCGGTACGCAGGCTGAAGGCAGCCTGCAGATCCTCGCGCATCTGCCACACCGTGTACATCACATGGCTGATCGGCAACGTCGGCATATCCACCAGCTCGGGACACGCCGCATTGAAACATGCGCGATCCATATGCCGTGGATGCGAAACGGGCTGGTCGCGACCTATGTCAAAGTGTCGACGATAGGTATTCCGCAACGGCTTGCTGATGGCGGCCCCATCGGCGAAGCGACCATACGCATACGGCTTGGAGGCATGCATTGGGTGCTCGTTGTCGTGCAACTTGCCCAGGTACTCTTCATACAGCGGGCGCAATCCGCCAATGCGTTCCAGGTCGAACCGGTTCTGGTGCTTGGAATAGATTTCAGGTCGGGCAAGATCGATGCCGGAAAAATGGGCAAACACCAATGGCATACCGTTGACGCTGTAGTCACCATCTGCAGCTCGGGTGACGTGTCGGTTAGCGAGATTCCAATACGCAACGTTGTACCCATCATCACGCAGGATCGACACGTCCGGGAACAGCGCCGGGGCCATGTCCATCCATTTCTGGTCGGTGAACAACCCGGCTTCGAGATCGACGAAACAGTCGAACTCCAGTTTGCGCGACCACCAATCGATCAGCCGTGCGCTGTCGGGATGGGCCGCATTGATTGCGACGAATCCGCAATTGTAGACCCCCGTGCGCATCAACGAGAGCTCGGTCGGGAATTTGCCGTCATCCTCAAGTGGACGATTGAGGTGTGGCGTCAATACGGCCAGCGCACCCCGCACGAATGCCTGCTCGACTTCTTTCAGGCTGCGCAACACGAGAATGTCGGGATCGAGGTAAACGAGGCCCGCACCGGGGTACCGCTCTCGCAGCCACGCAAACATGTACGGCTTGACCGCAGTGTTCAGCTCCATGATGTCGTAGCGAAACACGAACGCGTCGAAGTGGGGCAACGTCAGCTGATCGATGGTCACCGTTTCGAACAAATCAGTATCCAGCGCGGGATCGTCCGCGCGCGTATCGGCCAGGCACAAATAGCGCGGAGCGTCCGGATATTGCTGCGCCAGCGACTGCATCAGTGTCAGCGCATAGGCCAGATAGTTGCGCGAAACGATGGTGAAAAAGACTGGCTCGGTCATTCCGATTCCTTCGGATTATCAGGTTCATGCGGCCACAGGAACTTGAGCAACCGGAAACGCCTCTGCATGCGCGAATGTTCCAACCGCACTGTGTCGAGTTGCCGCTTCAACGCCTCTCGCACCTGCTGTGCATCCGCCGACTCGCGCGCAATGCGGTCCTCCAGCGAGCTCGCGTACGCCTGTGATTGTCCCAATGCATCCCGCAACGAATCGACATATTCCCGCGACTTGTCCAGTGACTGTCTGAGCGAATCGGAATAGTCGGTCGCGGCGCGCCGGGCCGCTTCCATCGCTTCACGCTCCGTGCGCACATCGGCAGATTCACGATCTAGCCTGGTTTCCAGCGACGTTGCATACGTTTGAGATTGCTCCAGTGCGTTCTTGAGCGAATCGGCATACATCACGTGCTGTCGCTCGGCAACCTGCAGCGCCTGTTCCAGTTCACGCACGCGAGCACGCAGGCTGCTCACCTCCGCGAGCTCGGAAGCATGTGTGCGCTCGGCAGACGAAAGGGCGCGTTCCATAGCCTCGTCGTGCTCGCGCAGGCGCTGGAAGGCATCGCAATGCTCCTGCGTTGCGGACGACAGCAGGTCTTCATCCAAATTCAGCCCCGTGCCTGCCGCGGCCTTTCGACTCGTCGCGCCGTCCAGGGAAGATTGCAGTATTCGCAGCGCTTCGTCGTAGCGGAATGCAGATTGAGTCGCGCCCAGCAGGTAACGAAGCAGCGGCTGCCATAAGGATGGATACGCGTCGACCGGTGGCAATGACACGTAGAAGGGTTGCTCATGACCAACTTTTCCGCTGGCCACCTCCAGCAGCACTGCGCACAGCGCCAGGCGCTGCAGCGCGGAGGGCGTTCGAACCAGCGCGCCGAAGTCGATGAGCCGCACCTCGCCATCGTTCAGGAGCACATTCCAGCAACGCAGGTCGGCGTGATAAAAGCCCCGGGATTCAAGATGGGCCAGCTCACCCAGCAAACCGCGCGCCACGGCATCTCGGTCGACGCCACCAGACGCAATTCGCTCTGACAGCAGTTCGCCAGGCAAAGACTCGCGGACCAGCCAGACCACATCACCATCGTCCGCTTGCGCCAGCACGGCGGGATAGCGACCGGATTCCCCCTGCAGCGCTTGCAGCGCCGCGGCCTCGGCTGCGAGTTCCGCCCGATTAAAGGCCCCATGGCGGCCGTCACCTCGGAACGCCTTGATCACGACATCCGCGCCAAGGAAGAACCGTCGTTGCCCCGAGAACGAATCGGATACACCAGCGTGGGAGCGATCGGTCACGCGATCAAAGGCAAACCATTGCGTGCCCACCCATGCGAGATGATCGCTGCACGCGTACAGGTTCCGCGGTGCACTGCCCGGCAACCGGACAAATGAAGTCAACCGTCGGCAAAATGCATGGGTAGTCAGCTGTCGATCTGCGCACACATGGCATGCGGCTTCCGGGCCGGTCGGCCAACGTTCCTCCGGCGCTTCGCACAACATGACGCGCGAATGTGTCCGCAGAGCCGAAAACGCGGCGCGCATTTCCTCTTCTTCCGCGTCTGCAGCGGCAATTGAATCGCCGAATACCAGCACCGCGTCCCATCGCGCATGTTCCTGCCGATCCAGGAACTCCATGTCGAAAGCCGTACAAATATAGCGCGCAGTCACACCATGGTGTGCGGCGAGCGCATCGCAGAACTTGATGTTCTCCTCGTGCCGATCCATGCCGACCACTTCTACGGCCCGACCATGCGCAGCCAATGCGCGCGCGATTGCCAAGCTGATATATCCCTGTGCACATTCCACGTCGAGGATCCGCAGCGTACCCTCGCCTGGCAGTGCCTCAAGCAACGGCAAGATGACATTGAGTCGTTCGTCATGCGCACGCTTCGCGGCATCCGGACCGGCACCAAGACCCCACGCAGGCTGTCGCGGCTCCGGCAGCGACGCATGAAGTGTGAGCAATTCGGCAACGCCGGTCATCGACCTTACCTCGCCTCGAGGGTGCGCACGATCTGGCAATTGGCGCCGATATCGACCAGCCCGAAGTATGGCCCACGCCGTTCAACCTTGACCAGGATCGAATCATAACGTCGATCCAGCGGATTCAGATCACCACTGTGATCCTCGGAAACGCCGATGGACAGCAGATAGTCGCCGGAATCGACTTTCGGCCTGAATCTGAAACAACACACCACGACTTCCCCGGCGGACACCGCTCTATACCGAGCCGACGCACGTACGCCGTGATCGCGAGAATTGCACCCGCTCAACATCTGCCCCTGGATGTTCTTGATGGCGAAACCATACACCGGGGTTGCGACGTCGCGCAGGAAGCGAACGCGCATGTAGAGCTCGGCGTCCTCGTCGGCGAACAGGTTGGCCGACTCCACTCGATTTCCGCTGACAAGCAGGTAATCCATGATTTCGGCGCCACCATTACCCCATCGGTACTCTGCGTCGTGGTAGGCCCTGCGGCCGGAAAATCCGGGGCCGGCCGCACCGTTGATGAAGGCCGACACTTCCGGCAGCGCATGCGCCGCTGCTCCCTGCTCGGCCTTCAACCCTGCTTCAACAGTCAATGCGTTGCGCTTGGCTTCGGCATTGCTGGCGGCGATTTGCGACCGTTCCTTGCCGCGCTGCCCGAACAACAGATCAAGATAATGGTTGCAGACTTCGCGTGGCTGCCCGTCTTCGATCAGCCGACCCTGATCCAGAAGCAACGCCCGCGTGCAGTGCATCGCCACCTGCTCTGTGGCATGACTGACGAACAAGATGGTGACGCCGCTGTCCTTCATTTCATTGATGCGACGGAAGCACTTGGCCTGGAATCTTGCGTCACCGACTGCCAGGGCTTCATCGACTACGAGGATGTCTGGGTTCACGTGGATCGCCGCGGAGAATGCCAAACGCACGTACATGCCGCTGGAGTAAGTCTTGACCGGCTGGTCGATCACGTCCCCGAGCTCTGAAAACGCAATCACTTCATCCATGCGAGCCAATGCCTGCTCTTCGCGAACGCCGATGATCGCGCTGTTGATGAGCACATTCTCGCGACCGGTGAATTCCGGCTTGAAACCGGCACCAAGTTCCAACAGCGCCGCGACGCGCCCCTGCACGTCGCACACACCCTCGCTGGGCGGAAGCGTGCCGCACAGCAACTGCAGCAGGGTGGTCTTGCCGGAACCGTTGCGACCCAGGATGCCTACCGTCTCACCGCGCTTGATCTCGAAATCCACACCACGCAGCGCCCAGAATTCTCTGAAGCGCGGGGCGGCTTGCCGTCCGGCCACCCGCATCAGGCGCGGATAAACCATCTGCTTCAAGCGCTCCGCGGGATTCGCGTAGATCTGGTAGCACTTGCCCAGGGATGTGGCCGTGATGATCGCCTCAGACGACATCGGCGAAACCCTTGCGCGTGTGTTCGAACACCCACAAACCGATCGCCGCAACTGCCAGACCAACTGCGTAGGATATGGCAAGCTCCCCCCACCCAGGCAACGCCCCGTTGATCACGACCTGGCGTACCTGCACTACCGGCAACGTGAGTGGATTGACGAACAACCACTTCTGCATGGCGGTCGGGAATGACGCGAGCGGGTAGAAGATGGGGCTGAGAAACATCATGAACGCGGTTACGAAGCCGACGATCTGGCTGGCATCGCGCAGGAACACGCCCAGCGAAGCAAGCACCCAGGCGATTCCCGCCGTCGCCAGCACGATGGGAACAATCACCATCGGCAATAGCAGCATTGTCCAGTGCAAGCCCGTTCCAACCAGTGTATTGGCCACGATCAGGATGCCAAAGCTGACCACCGCATGGAACAAGGCATTGCCAAGCAGCACCAGGGGCAACATCTCGAGCGGGAATACCACTTTTTTCACGTAGTTCGCGTTGTCGGCGATCACCTTGGTGCTGCTGTTGACGGTTTCGGCAAACATCGTGTTGACGATCAGGCCGGCGAACAAGGTGACCGCAAACAGCAGCTTGTTGTCGCCTTGGCCGGGCCAGCGCGATTTCAACATGTAGCCGAACACGAAGGTATAGATCGACAACATGAGCAACGGGTTGACCACTGCCCAGATCGTGCCCAGCACGGATTCCCGATAGCGCGAGGAAATTTCACGCCATGTCATGCGACGCAGCAGCACGCGCTGCCGCCATACCAGCGCAAGGGGGCGCAACAACAACCGAAACGGGGCCGCCGGTCGTCGCACGGCGGTCAACTCAGTCATGTGTCATCCTGCCAATCGGGCGGTCGCCCAGGGAAGCTGTAATGTTTGGCTGCAGAAAAGACGACATCATCGATATCCAGATTCTTGGCATCTATGCCAGCGCTGCCGCAAGTTCCGCACGCAGATCCCGAACTTCTTCAACACCCACCGACAACCGAACCAGACCATCGCTGATGCCGAGCCGCTGGCGATTGGCGACCGGCACCGAGGCGTGGGTCATGATGGCCGGATGTTCGATCAGGCTTTCCACTCCGCCGAGGGACTCCGCCAGTGCGAACAGGTGACAGCGCTCCAGCATGCGCCGGGCCTTATTCAAGCCCCCGTTCACCTCGATGCTGACAATGCCGCCACCGCCCCTCATCTGGCGGCGAGCCAACGCGTGTTGCGGATGCGATTTGAGGCCGGGGTAGATCACGCGCTGCACGGCCGGATGTCTTTCCAGCCACTGCGCCAGTTCCAGCGCGTTGGCGCAATGCGCCTGCATCCGCAGCGCGAGTGTCTTGATGCCCCTGAGGGCGAGGAAAGAATCGAACGGCCCCGCGATGGCACCGACCGAATTCTGCAGGAACGCCATGCGTTCAGCCAACTCCGGCGTCGACACGATGGCGATGCCACCAACCATGTCGGAGTGGCCGTTGAGGTATTTGGTCGCGGAATGCACCACGATGTCGGCACCGAATTCCAGCGGGCGCTGCACCATCGGTGAACAGAAAGTGTTGTCGACCGCCAACAGCAATCCATGCTTTCTGGCGAACCTCGCGACCTTCGCGAGATCGACGAGTTTCAACATCGGGTTGGTCGGCGACTCGGCCCAGATCATGCGGGTGTTCGGCTTCCAGGCAGCCTTCAGGGCATCTGGGTCGCCCAAGTCGACAAAGCTGAAATCGAGTCCCGCGCTGCGCTTGCGCACACGCTCGAATAGCCGATAGCTGCCGCCGTACAGATCGTCCATCGCGATCACGTGACTGCCGGAATCCAAGAGTTCCAGTACCGTCGCGATCGCAGCCATCCCGGATGCAAAAGCAAAACCCGCGACGCCACCTTCCAGGTCAGCGACGCAACGCTCCCAGGCAAACCGGGTCGGATTGTGCGTGCGCGAATATTCGAAGCCCTGGTGCTTGCCAGGGCTGGCCTGTACGTAGGTCGAGGTCTGGTAGATCGGCGTCATGATCGCGCCGGTCGATGGATCCGGCGCTTGGCCGGCGTGGATCACGCGGGTGGCGAGCGCCTGCGCGCTGTCGGAAGCTTTTTTGGTAATCATGGGTTCTCGCAATCGGGTTTCGGGTCGACAGGGTGTTGCGCAGTCGCGAGTGCACGCTTGAGTTCTTCCCGCTCCGCTTCGAGCGTCGCCGCATAACATGCGGCCTCCGCGAGCGCCGCTTGCGCCGCTGCATGCTCCGAGCGCGCGGCCGCGTCCATGCGCGCAATATCGCTCTCCAGCGATCGGGCATACGCTTGCGACCGCTCAAGCAGCTGCGCAGGATTCTCGTCATCTGTCAGCTTGCGGAACAGGAATGAATTTGAACGATGATTGTCGCGGTGCCCGGATAGGCCGTCCTCGAACACTTCAAGCGGTATACAGCCACGCTCACGAAAAATGCGAAACACCTCGCCCTGCGGAAACGCGTGCATTTCGATGTTGGGTTCGTGGGCGGAGAGCAACAGGTACGAATCGACATCGAATGAATAGCCACGTTGGTAGGTGGGCACCTGGAAGAATGCAAAGCCACCGGGCCGCAGCCTTTCCGCAACGCTCTCCAGCACCATGCCTATCACGGGTGGCGGATTGTGCTGCAGCACGATCATGCTGAAGAACAAATCGAATGCCGGCATCGCCGCGAGGTCTTCCCGCGAACCGAGCTTCGTCCAGGCAATCCGATCGACGTGTGGCGCGTCTGCATTGAGCTGCTGCGCAAGGTCAAGATGCGAGCCAGAAACATCCATCGCAACAATCCGGCGGAAGTGTTCGCTCAGCCAACGGGTGGTGCGACCCAACCCGCAGCCCAGTTCCAACACTTCCCATGATGGATCGATGGCAATGCCGTTTCGCCGCAAGGTGGCGAACAATCGTTCCATGTTTTCGCGGCCGGACTCGAGGAAAGCCTCACGAGTCTCCCCGATTTTTTCCATCAGGTACTGCGGCTCCGACAGGACCGACCAGTACGGCTCACTGTTGCCAAACCGCGTCCAGCTGCGCGCGACCCGTTCGAACAGACGCGTAGCAGTGTCGTCATCCACACAGGTCTGTATCGCACATGGCGGGAATACGCTGACATTCCGCCCGCGCTCGCGCTCGACCACGCGGTAGCGCTGCGTGAACTCGGAACTCTCGAGAAAGCGTTCACGCAGGTCCATGAGCGACCGACTTTGCCGCGCATGGTCGCGCACGATCGCCTCGCTTTCCGGTTCTCGTCCCAGGATGAGGCGATAGGCCCAGGCAGCGGCATCTTCGGTTGCTGGAACCTGATCCAGTGGCGGATGAGGTGTATGCATGATGGCAATGGTTCCGTTTCGTCCGGCGCACTCACGCCACGCGCCGACGCAGGTAGTTCAACAGATCGATCCGGGTAATCAGGCCCAGGAATTTGTCGCCATCCACGACGATCGCGACGCGACCCTGATCGAAAACGGGCAGCAAATTCTCGATCGGCGCCTTGACGTCGAGGGTTTCCAGCGTGGTGATCATTGCCGTCGAGACCGGATCGAGAAAACGTTTCTCGTCGCCGTATACGTGCAGCAGCAGATCCGATTCGTCGATGATGCCGACAATCTTTTCGCCATCCATCACCGGCAGCTGCGAGACGTCGTACAGCTTCATGCGGTTGTAGGCCGTCACCAGCAAATCGTTCGGCGACGCGACCACCGTGTCACGTTGCGCATACGGGCGCAGGATCAGGTCGCGAAGATCGCCGGTCGGTTGGCGATCGAGGAAGCCGTTGTCCAGCATCCAGTAATCGTTGTACAGCTTGGACAAATACTTGTTGCCGGTGTCGCAGACCAGCGTGACCACGCGCTTCGGCGTGGTCTGCTCGCGACAGTATTTCAGTGCGGCTGCCAGCAACGTGCCGGTCGACGAACCACCCAGTACGCCTTCCTTCGCAAGCAATTCGCGCGCGGTAAGAAAACTTTCCTTGTCCGAAATCGAGTAGGCCTTCTTGACCCGCGAAAAATCGCTGATCACAGGCAAAAAATCTTCGCCTATCCCTTCCACCATCCACGAAGCGGACTTTTCGGAAAGGGTACCTTCGTTGATGTATTCGGCCAGCACCGAGCCGACCGGGTCGGCCAGGATGAACTCGGTGCCGGGCGAGGCTTTAGCAAAATAATGCGACAAGCCCGCCAAGGTGCCGGACGATCCGCAGCCGAGCACGATCGCATCCACCCGCCCATCCATCTGCTCAAGGATTTCCGGGCCGGTGGTGGCCTCATGCGCGGCCGGGTTGTCGGGATTGCCGAACTGGTTGATGAAGTAAGCATCGGGGGTTTCTCCAGCGATCTTCGCGGCAAGATCCTGGTAGTACTCGGGATGACCCTTGGCGACGTCCGAACGCGTCAATACCACCTCGGCGCCCATGGCCTTGAGGTTGAAGATCTTCTCGCGGCTCATCTTGTCGGGCACGACCAGGATCAGCTTGTAACCCTTGGCCTGCGCGACCAGCGCCAGGCCCAGGCCGGTATTGCCGGCGGTGCCTTCGACCAGTGTCGCGCCCGGTTTGATTTTCCCGGCGCGCTCGGCGCCCTCGATCATCGACAACCCGATCCGGTCCTTGATCGAACCACCCGGATTGGCCGATTCCAGCTTCAGGAACAGCTCGCACGGGCCGGCATCGAGCCGGCGCACGCGCACCATCGGCGTATGGCCGATCAATTCGAGGACGCTGTCGACGATCATGGAACTCCGGAACGCGGTCAAAAAGGATGGGTCTGGTTCGGAACACGCGCACAGCGCATTCCGGGGGCAACATGATACCCGAGAGGCAACGGCGCACCCCGTGTCCACATTCGCATTCAGTATTCAGCCACGTCGCAGCAAATCGCGCAGCATCGATCGCCACCCTGTTGCGTAGCGCCGGTAGCGTCCACAAGCAGCTTCCCGCAATACCGGGCCCGTCCTTCGCCACGCCCCTCCCCTCAGTGCAAGGCGCGCATGCAAATAAGCAAGGTTTTCTTCCACGTGGCCAAGGTCGGCGCGGTGCACACGTGTGCCGAGCACGTGCAGGCGTTCCCGCAATGTCTCTTTGCGCGCGACCAGCGATTGAATGCACGCGGCCTGCGGCCTGAGGAGATCACGCCATTTCTCGGCAAGATCGCGCTCGGGCATGCCCAACTGGTTGCCATCGTGCTGGCGATAGTCGATCAGTGCGTCCTCGATACAATCGAAACCACGCAGTGCTGCAGCCATGATAGCCAGCCATTCGTCATGCACCCATCCGGGAGGAAACGGCAACGCATCCACGAGCAAAGGCCGCCGCAATGCCACGGTCGCACCGGTTGCCAGGCTGCGTCGCAGCAATACAGCGAAACCTTCGCCCGCATGGATGCGTTGCAGTTCGCGGCGTGACACCCTCAGCACGTCGAACAGCGATCGCCGCATGCCCTCACCCGCCATATCGATCCGTCGCGCATCGCTGCACAGCAGCAACATCCCCGGTCGACGCTCGAACTCGGCAACCAGCGTGACCAGTTTGTCCGGATGCCAGATGTCATCCTGATCGCACAGGAACACCACGTCACCGGAAGCATCCAGTAGCGCCGTCTCGAAGTTGGCAACGTAGCCGAGGTTGCGCGGATTACACGTGATGCGCACCACGACTCCGCGTGCCTCGGCCCGCACACGCAGCTTTTCCAGCAGAGCGGGGGTCGCGTCGCTTGAAGCGTCGTCACGTGCGACGATCTCATTCGGCAATCGCGATTGCGCGAGCAGGCTGCTCCACTGCGCCTCGAGAAAGCGCGCGCCGTTGCAGGTGCACAGGACGATGGAGGTGGAAAGCGGCACGATGTTGATTGTGCCGTGCGAAGTGACTGTTGTGGCAAATCGGGCCGCGGAGCTCCTGGCCATGGGCGGCGGCGTTGAATGACGTGGCCATCTTCCGAAGAGTAGATGTCATTCCCGCGAGCGTGCCCGGCGAATCGGCGATCAATGGTGATCGCAAGTACCAAGCAACCGGCCCGCACAGGGGCGGGCCGGCGAGGATTCTATGGTTTGGCGGCAAACTCAGGCGTTGCCGATCTCGCCCCACATGCGGGTAAGTCGATCCTTCAGCAGCAACTTTTCCTTCTTCATGCCATGCAGTTCGTTGTCGTGCAGCGGCAATACACCGAGTTCCGCGTCGCGCACCTTGCTGTCCAGCTCCTGATGGTACTGATAAAGGCGGCGAAACTCGGGATTCGCCTTCATCACGGCGTCTATATGGTCTTTCTGCTGGTGTTCGAACATGGAGCAGCCTCCTCTTGAATGGGCAGCGCTTGACGGATGATGGTGCGCGCGCAATCACATCCACGCGCCGCGGGTGCGGGGCGTGGAAACCGGAATGATGCGGGGTTCATGCGATGGCGCCTCGGGGCCGGCAGAGGGCCGACCCTGGCGTTGACCCTACTCCGACCGGGGGGACTTGGCAACCTGCTTGAAACCGACTTTGGCCCAAGGCTCGATCTGTATTCAAGCATTTGATATTCAAAGATTTAACTACTGCGTACGAAGTTCGATCTCGGCGCCTTTCGCCGCATGCCCGACGGGCCGGATCGATACCTGGCTGGCGCCTGCGGCTTCCAGTGCAGCCTCGACCGCGACCGCACGTCGCCCGGCGAGCACTCGCGCCGAGCTGGACCCGCGAGGCTCGATCACGATGGGTTGTTTCGAATGCGACCGCGCAAAATCGGCGACCCGGCGACGCCCTGAGGCCGTAAGGTTGTCGGAATCCGATCCGAACGACGACGCCGACAGGTGCAGGCTGGCATGCCCACCGCCTCCGGCAGGCGCGCTGCTGCCGTTGCTCTGAAGGGCCTGCGTGGCGGCTTCGGCAAGACGAGCCTCCTTGCGGGCCAATGCTGCGGCGTGTGCCTGCGCCGCGGCAAGTTTTTTCGCCTGCGCAGCTTCGGCCTGAGCCTGCTGGGCTTGCTGGGTCGCCTGGGCCCCTTGTTGCTGCAGCATCTGCGCCTGTTGCACGGCGGCTTCGTATTGCAGGCGCTGGCGCGCCAATTCCGCACGCGCGGTCGCGGCATCGGCCTGGCTCGCATCGAGCATGATCTGGTCGTGCTCGCGCTGCAGCTGGTCGAGCTTGGCACGATCGGCGCCGACCTCGGCGGCAGCACGCGCCAGCGCCACCCGCTGTTCGGCCATGAACAGGGCGTGATCACGCTCGCCATGGCCGGCGTTCTGCAGATCCGCGATCGCATTGCGAGCCAGGGTCCGTTGCGCCGTGGCGTATTCACCTAGCACGGGATCGGTGTCCAGTCGCTCGAGTTGCGCGGACAGGCGCGTGACGTCGGCATCCTTGTCGGATGCCGCGTACGCTTGCACGGGCATCAGGCCTGTCGCGAGCAGGATGGCAAACAGAGCGACCGCTACGAGCATGCGCTTCATGGCTGCACCCCCGCATTTTCGTTGCCACTGGTACTCGCAGGCGCAGGCGGCGCAGCAGTACTGGCCGCGGGTGCCGGCGTGGCAGGCTGGCCCAACTGGATGGCCGGCAGGGTCACTTGTCCCGCGCTGGTGGCGGATGCCGGGGCGACCGAAGAGGCGGCTGGCGCGGGTGCTATGGCCGCCTGCTGCGCGGCGGCGGCCGCGGCCTGACGACGCTGCAGGTCGGCCTTCAGGGATTCGTTGACGGCGGTCTGTTGGCGGATCTGGCTTCCCAGCTGCGCTGCCTCGGCCCGCGCACGGGCGGTTGCCGCCGCGGCCTCGGCTTCCTGGGCCTTGTCGGTGGCCTTGCCGTTGTCGTCGTTGGCACTGAACTGCTGTGCCGCGGCCAGCCTGCGTTCGGCTGCGGCCAGGGATTCCGGTGCGGTGGTCGCAGCCCCGGCGTTGCGCGCAGCGCGGATCTCGGCCTGCGCGTGATCCATCAACTGGATGGGCGGCGGCACGGTGGCGCAACCGGCCAACGCGCAGAGCCCGATAAGGGCGAGGGCATGGATTTTTGGACGCGTGCGTGTCATAAACATCACTTGCGGGAGCGCATCAGTGCATTGTCGGCGTAACATTTTGGCATTGCAATGCCGACGGGCGACCTGCATCGGCCTCTGAGACCGGGGATCAATGATGGACATCGGATATTTCCTCAAGCTGATGATGGACCGTGGTGCATCGGACATGTTCCTTTCCACCGGAACGCCCGTGCACATCAAGATCGAGGGCCGGCTGGCCGCGCTCGGCACTTCACCGCTGCCGTCCGGCATGGTCAAGAAGATTGCCTATTCGCTGATGGACGAGGGTTCGGTGCCCAAGTTCGAGCGCGAACTGGAATACAACATGGCGCTGGCGGTCAAGGACGTCGGCCGGTTCCGCGTCAACGTGTTCAAGCAGCGCGGCGAAGTCGCCTTGGTGATCCGCGCGATCAAGAGCGACATCCCGACCATCGAGGAGCTGCTGCTGCCGCAGATCTACAAGAAGCTGATCATGGAACCGCGCGGCCTGATCCTGGTGGTCGGCGCGACCGGCTCGGGCAAGTCCACCACGCTCGCGTCGATGATCGACTACCGCAACACCAACGCAGCCGGCCACATCCTCACGATCGAGGATCCCATCGAGTTCCTGCACCGCCACAAGAAATCGATCGTCAACCAGCGCGAAGTCGGCCTCGATACGCACAGCTACCACGAGGCGCTCAAGAACGCGATGCGCGAAGCGCCGGACGTGATCCTGATCGGCGAGATCCGCGACACCGACACCATGGATGCCGCGATCGGCTTCTCCGAGACCGGCCACATCTGCCTGGCGACGCTGCACTCCAACAACGCCGACCAGACCATCGAGCGCATCCTCAACTTCTTCCCCGAAGCCGCGCACAAGAACATCCTGATGAACCTGGCGCTGAACCTGAAGGCGATCATTTCGCAGCGCCTGGTGATCGGCAAGGACGGTCGCCGCCGACCCGCGACCGAGGTCCTGATCAACACCCCGCACATCCGCGACCTGCTGCGCCGTGGCGAGGTCCACGAAATCAAGCTGGCGATGGAGCGCAGCCTCGAGGAAGGCATGCAGACCTTCGACCAGTCGCTGTTCAGGCTGTACAAGGAAGGCACGATCGACCTGGAAGAAGCGCTGTCGAAAGCCGATTCGCGCGACGGCCTCGCACTCAAGATCCGCCTTGCCGAAGGCGCCAGCGGCACCGACCTGCCGCAGGACGATCCGTACGGGCTCGGCGTGTCGATGTAACGCGGACGCGGCATGCTTGCCTGGAATCGTGATAACGCTCACGCAAGCCGGTGAGTCCGACCAGAATCGTCAAGACTGCAACCGGCAGAAGCAATACGCGTATTCGACCGGCTTGCCGGGCGTGGCGTAACGTAACCACCCCAGGTCCGGAAGCAATTCCGGCGCAGCCAGCAACCAAGACTTGGGAACACTCAAGCCCAGCGAAGTGAGCATGCGCACCGAGGCACTGTCGCCGACGCCCAGCAGGAAGCGTTGCCACACGCTGACCGGTGCCTGAATGTAGCGCACCGCATAATTGTTGCCGAGCTTCGCGGATTTGGCCGCGTAACCGATCGCGCTGTGCAGACCGCCGAGCTGGTCGACCAGGCCGCGTTGCAAGGCCTGCGCGCCGGTCCATACCCTGCCCTGCGCGATCGCGTCGATATCGGCGAAGCTGTGGCCGCGTGCCCGCGCGACGTTGTCCACGAAATCGTGATAGCCCTTGTCCACCGTGCTCTGGATCATCGCGCCCAGCGCCGGGTCCAGTGGGCGACGCACGTCGAACGCGCCGGCCAGCGGGGTGGTGCCTTCACCGGCGGTGTTGATGCCGAGCTTGGCGAGGCCATCGGCTGCGGTGAAATACAGGCCGAAGATGCCGATGGATCCGGTGATGGTGTCGGGCTCTGCGAAGATGCGGTTGGCGTTCATCGAGATCCAGTAGCCGCCGCTTGCGGCGACATCGCCCATCGACACGATCACGGGCTTGCCGGCCTGTTCGGCCAGCACCACTTCGCGGCGGATCTGTTCGGCCGCGAACGCCTCGCCGCCGGGCGAATCCACGCGCAGCACGATCGCACGCACGTTGCGGTCGGCGCGTGCGGCCCGGATCAACGCGGCCGTGGACTCGCCGCCGATCTTGCCCGCGGGCTGCCTGCCCGACACGATGTCGCCCTCGGCCACGATCACCGCGACTTGCGGCTTGCCGAGCCCAAGGTCGACCGTCTGCGGCAGGTATTTCGCCAGATCGACCGCACGGAAGCCGATGCCGTTGTCGGTGACCACGCCGTGCTTCTGCATCATTTTCACGATGTCTTCGCGGGTCGCCAAGGCATCCACCCAGTGCAGCTTCAACGCCAGTTGCGCCACGTCGCCGTTGGCGGCCGGAATTTCCGTGGGCAGTTCGTCGATCTCCCGGCCCAGCGTGGCGGAATCGATGTGGCGCAGCTTGCCGACCTCGTCCAGCCAGGTGTTCCACAGGCCACCCATCCAGTACTTGTCGGCCGCGAGTGCGTCCGCCGAAGGCTGGTCGAGGATGAACGGTTCCGCCGCCGACTTGAAAGCGCCCACCCGGAACAGATGCGCGGTCACGCCGAGCTTGTCCAGCAGGGTCTTGTAGTAGCTGCGGTAGTCGGAAAGGCCCGTGATCGAAATGGACCCCGCGGGATCCAGCAACACTTCATCGGCATGCGCGGCCAGCAGATACTGCATCTGGTCGAGCTGGGTGCCCCACGCGATGACCGGCTTGCCGGACGCGCGAAAACGGTCGAGCGCCGCGCCGACTTCCTCGAGCGCACCCATGCCGCCGAATTGGAGTTTCGACGGATCGAGCAGGATCTTGGTGATGCGCGGGTCATGCGCGGCATGGTCGATCGCAGCCACCAGGTCGCGCACCCGAACCTGCCCGTTGGAATCACCCGAGGCACGCGCCATGGCACGCGCGAGTGGGTCCACGCTGTACTGCTCGACCAGCGCGCCTTCGGGCTGCAACAGCAGTACCGTGTCCGGAGCGACCGTGGGCGTGCCGCGAAACAACAACCCGAGGATCAGCAACAAAAGACCGAAGAACACCACGTTGATGATCACCAATCGCGTGATGTTGATGCCGCGCCCAAGGATGCGGACGAAACCCGCGAAGCCGCGAGGTGCCGGGTTGTTCATGCAAGTGCGCCTGAATGGCCGACCGGTTTCGTCAAGCGTAACCGTGCGGCAATACTTATGCGATCGTCCATGATCGCTGCCGCATCGAGCGCACCGAAAGGCAAGCGTTCCAGCGTGTCAAACCCCGGAGCGGCCATCAGAGCCGCCATCCCTGGCCAAGAGCTCCGTGGCCTGACTTTCCACAACAGCCGCTTCGTATCGAGTTAATGAAAACCTCCGCCACTTTTCACCGTGTGTTTGCGCCACCCAACGAGCCAGCAGCAGTACCGCCGCCACGGTCAGCCCCGCGATCAGGCCCACCCACATGCCGCGCACGCCATAGCCCGCGCCGAATGCCAGCCATGCACCGACCGGCATACCCACCAGCCAGTACGCGAACACCGTGATCAGCATCGGCATGCGGGTGTCCTTGAGGCCGCGCAGTGCACCGTTGGAAACGACCTGGATGCCGTCGGAGAACTGGAAGATGCCGGCCAGGATCAAGAGCTGCGCGGCCAGCGCGATGACGGGCGGATCGCTCGAATAGACACGTGCAATGGCGTGCGGGATCGCGAACATCAGCGTCGCCGATACCGCCTGCGTGGCCAGGGACAGGGCGATGCCGGAGAATCCGGCGTAACGCAAGGCATGGGCATCGCCGCGACCGGCAGCGTTGCCGACCCGCACCGTCACCGCCAAAGCGAGTCCCAGCGGCACCATGAAAGTCACCGACGCCACGTTGATCGCAATCTGGTGTCCGTCGATGGCCACGGTACCGAGGCGGCTGATCAGCAACGCGGAAACCACGAACAGCCCGGCTTCCATCAGCAGCGTCACCGCCATTGGCACCCCGATCCACAAAAGGTGCCCGAGCTGGTGCCAGTCAGGCCGCTCCATGCGCGCGAACAATTCGAAACTGCGGAAACGCCTGCCGAACTTAAGGTATGCCGCGAATGCCAGCAGTTGCAGCCACAACGCCAGCGCATTGGCGATACCGCTGCCCTCGGCGCCCAGCGCGGGAACGCCGAGCTTGCCATAGATCAGAATCCAGTCCAGCGGCACCAACACCACGAGGCCGAACAGCCCGAACAGCATCGTTGGCCGCGTCCAGCTGGTTCCTTCGCACAGCCCACGCAACGCGAAATAGCCACACAAACCCGGCGCGCCCCAGCTCAATGCGCGCAGGAACGCCTGCGCATCCGCCAACAGTGCCGGATCGACGCCCAGCATGTGCAGCAACGGCAGCGCATGACGCGCACCGAACCACAGCAGCACCGACAGGCCGGCAGCCAGCCACAATGCCTGTCGGAACAAGGGGCCGATTTCACCGCGTCGGTTCGCACCATCCAAATGCGCCACCGAGGGCGACAAGGCCATCATCACCCCGACCGCACTGACCAGTCCCAGCACCCACACGTTGGCGCCCACCGCGACCGCGGCGAGGGTGTGTGCGTTGTAATGCCCGGCCAGCGCAACGTCCACCGCACTCATGCCGACCGCGGACAGCTGTCCCGCGACCAGCGGCAGCGCCAGTTTCACCGTCGCGCGAATATCACGCGCGAAATGCGCGCGATCCAAGGCTAGAATCTGGGACATTGCAGGAACGATCCGATGCAACCCGATACGTCTAAACCACCGGCGCAAACCGCGCCACCGGCCGAATCGCAGCCCGGCCAGGTCTGCGAGAACTGCGGCGCACCGCTGTACGGCAAGTACTGCTATGCCTGCGGCCAGCCGACCACGGGCATGGTGCGGCACTTCGGCAGCATCCTTTCCGACATCGCCGACAGCGTGCTGAACATCGACGAGCGGGTCTTCAAGACCCTGCTGCCATTGTACCTGCGGCCCGGCAAGCTCACGCTGGATTATTTCGAAGGCAAGCGCGCGCGCTACGTCACCCCGTTCCGGCTGGTGTTCTTCCTGGCGATCGTGGCGTTCTTCTCGATCCAGCTGACGATTCGAGCCGGGTATGGGCACCTGCCGGCGAAGTCAATTGCAATATCGACCAATACGGGCAGGCCGACGGTCTCGGTGGTGCCCACGCCCAAGCAGATACAAGCGCCCATATCGTCGGACAGCGACGCGTTTTCGCACGGCAACATCACGCTCGGCGACAAGGTGATCTGGAACCGCGACGCCAAGCCACTCAAGGTGGGCTGGCTGCCGGGTGTGGTGATGGACTGGTTCAACGACCTGATATCGAACGCGCAACAACAGTTGCATGCCATGAACGCGGGATCCTGGGCGGACCAGCAAGCCGCCCGCCGCAAGTTCACGCTGGGCATGTTCGCAGCCGCACCCACGGTACTGTTCGTGCTACTGCCGGTGTTCGCGCTGATGCTTAAGATTTTCTATATCTTCAAGCGCCGTCTGTACATGGAGCATCTGATCGTCGCCATGCACAGCCACGCCTTCCTGATGCTGTCGATGCTGGTGCTGGTGGCGCTCGACCTGCTGAGTGGTCTTATCGTGCCGCATGCACACTGGATGAAGTTGCCGTTCATTCTGCTGCACCTGGCGGCATGGACATGGCTTTTCGTGTACCTGTGGTTGATGCAAAAGCGCGTCTACCGGCAAGGCTGGTTCATGACCAACCTGAAATACTGGAGCCTCGGGTTCTGCTACACGATCCTGCTCGGGTTCGGTTTCGTGTTCGTCATGCTGATCAGCCTGACCGGCGCATGATCCTGCACGCGCTCGAGCCTGGGACAGGCGCACCGGCGCATGCAGCGGATGCCTTGGCGGCACGAATACGTCTGCCGTGCGCAGTGCATCCCGGAATCGGTGCGAATGAGGGCTTGCCAAGCCTTTGTGCACAGTTGCACCCTGCACCGCCATGGATGAAACAAAATCGTCAAACGGGCTGGGCCGGGTCGGCAATCAGTAGTTATGTGATTGAATTATATTCAAAAATAGGTGTGATGAATTTTTCACCAACCTGTGTGGCAGTCCGCCCGCATGAGCCTCGGAGAGCGCTTGCTCGCTGTTCCTCCACAACGTTATCCACAACGATTGTGGATAAACGGGAAAATCACCAATGCGTCACCAACTTGTCACGGTTTCCTGCATCGCCTGACAACAAGCTGCCGTAAGTCATGCCTCGACGGCAACCAGCGAAGGCATCAGTTGGGGTCGTGCGGGTGGTTCTGCCATTGCCGGTACCGCAAACCTTCGACTACCTGTCCGGCACGCACGCACTGCGCGCGGGCGCGCGCGTACGGGTCCCATTCGGACGCACGCACCGTGTCGGCATCGTCGTCGAAACCGGTGTTGCGCCCGGCATTGCGGCGAACCGCCTGAAACCCGTCGAAGCACTCCTGGACGCCGAGCCCCTGCTCGACGGCGAACTGCTGGTGAACCTGCGCCGGGCGGCGGACTACTGGTGCGGTGTGCTCGGCGAGGTGATGTTCGGCGCCCTGCCGCTGGCGCTGCGCAAGGGGCATTCTTCCTCCGATTTCGCCGAGGAAGCGTGGCGGATGACGCCAGCGGGAACCGCGGCACGCGATGCACGTACACGCCGTGGCGGATCCGCCGCGCTGCTGGAAACTTTGAGCGAGGGTCCGCTGTCGGCCAGCGAACTCGACACCCTGTTGCCGGAGTGGCGCACGGCGGCCCGGCGTTTGGTTGCCGCCGGACTGATCGAGCGCACTCGAATCCCGGTCGAACCGCCGCGTACCCGTGATGGCGTTGCGCATGTGTTGAACGACGAGCAGGTCAACGCACTGACCGACGTGCTGTCCACAGGCGATGGTTTTCATCCCTTCGTGCTGCAGGGCGTCACCGGCAGCGGCAAGACCGAGATTTATTTGAGGCTGGCCGAACGCGCCCTGCAACAGCGTCGCCAGGTGTTGTGGCTGGTCCCGGAAATTGGCCTCGTTCCGCAAGCGCTGCGCCGGTTGCGCGCGCGATTCCAAGCACGCATCGCGGTGCTGCACTCCAGCCTCGCCGATGGCGAACGTGCACGCGCCTGGCTAGATGCGCGCTCCGGGGCGGCCGCCATCGTGCTGGGCACGCGCTCGGCGGTATTCGCCCCACTTCACCGGGCCGGGCTGATCGTGGTGGACGAGGAGCATGACGCCTCGTACAAGCAGCATGAAGGCTTTCGTTACCACGCCCGCGACTTCGCGCTGATGCGTGCACAATCGCTGGGCGTAGCCATCGTGCTGGGCAGCGCCACGCCGTCGCTCGAAACATTGGCGAACATCGAAGCCGGACGTTACACGCGTTTGCGCCTGCGCCATCGCGTGCACGCACGGCCGCCGTCGCCCGTGCACGTGCTGGACTTGCGCGGTCTCACACTCGCGCATGGCCTCTCGCCCGCGCTGCTGGACGCGCTTGACGCGACGATCGCCCGCGGCGAACAGGCGCTGGTATTCAAGAACCGCCGCGGCTATGCGCCAGTGCTGCTGTGCCATGCCTGCGGCTGGCACGCGACCTGTCCGAACTGCTCGAAACCGCTGACGCTGTATCGCGGCAGGCGGCAACTGCTGTGCCATCACTGCGGACACGGCGAACATGCTCCTGAAACCTGCCCGAATTGCCATGCGACCGCCTTGATCCCGCAGGGACAGGGCACAGAGCGCCTGGAAGAGGCGTTGGTCGCACGCTATCCAAACATTCCCGTCTTGCGCATCGACCGTGAAAGCACTCGCCGGCGCGATGCTTTCGGAAAATTGCTCGACCGGCTGTCCGACGACAAACCTGCGATCCTGGTCGGTACACAGATGCTGGCCAAGGGCCACGACCTGCCCAAGCTCACGACTGTTGCAATAGTCGGCGTCGACGAGGGCCTGCACAGCGTCGACTTTCACTCGGGCGAGCGCCTGTCGCAACTGATCGTGCAGGTCGCGGGGCGCGCGGGGCGCGCCGACAGGCCCGGCGAGGTCTGGTTGCAGACCCACGAGCCCGAACACCCTTTGCTGACCACGCTGCTGCGCGGCGGTTACGACGCCGCTGCGGCGTTGCAGCTGGGTGAACGGCTGGCATCTCAGCTACCGCCGTTCGCGCACATGGCGCTGTTGCGTGGCGAATGCCGGCAACGCGATGTACTGGATGGATTCATCGCGGCCGCTCGGGATGCACTGGTCCGCGTCGCGCGTGCGCAATCGGCAGGCACCTGCATCCGGATCAACGGTCCGTTCGCCGCTCCGATGCCACTGCGCGCAGGTCGGCACCGCACGCAGCTATTGTTGGAATCGGCACAACGGCCGCCGTTGCGCCACGCGTTGACGACCTGGTTGCCGCTCTTGCACGAATTGCCGCAGCCGCGCGGACTGCGCTGGTCGATCGATGTCGATCCCGTGGATTTGTATTGAGATTCCCCAGCCGATGTGTCGTGCGTGCAGTATGTTTAGCATCGACCGGGCCAGCGGCGCCCCCGACACTCTCTCGGACGGCAGCAAACATTGCGGCCATGGATGCCATTCACGCGGGAGCGTCCTGATTCGGCACGCTTGACGACGATCACACCCGCTTCGATCATGCCCGACCAGACACAATCCCAATCATGGTGTGCGGCGTGGAAAGACTGGCCCGGCTGATCAGGGACAATTCCCTCTCGATCGCCATGTTCGTACTTTTCGCGATTTGCATTGCCGGCCACAGCGTAGCCAGTTGGCGGCTTCACAACACCCTGTTGGCCGCGCACGGAAAACCGGTCATCGGCTATTGGCGGAATGTCTTCAGCAGTGCTTTTCTCCAGCAACTCGCCAGCAATTGGCAGGCCGCGCTTCTGCAGTTGGCATCGCTGATCGTTTTCAGCGGCATCTTCTATCAGCGTGGCGCTTCGCACTCCCGGGACCCGGACAAGCGGCAAAGCAAACGCCAGGAGCGCATCGAAAATGCACGTTTCCCGTGGCTCTATCGACATTCATTGTCGGTGACGTTCGTGCTGCTGTTCCTGCTTGCACTGGCGCTGCACATTGTTTCCGGCGCGTTCGCCTACAACGAGCAACTTGCGCTCCTGCACCAGCCGCAGGTTTCGATCGGCGCTTACCTGCTCTCGGCCGATTTCTGGTCGTCGACACTCGAAACCTGGCAGGCCGAATATCTGACGATCGCCTTGTTCATCGTCCTCAGCATTTTTTTGCGGCAGCAACGCTCGGCCGAATCGAAACCTGTCGAATCCGCCAACGAAGACACCGGTAAATCAAACGAGTAGGTCGTTCCACCGGCGCCAAGCGAATGCTTCCAGCAGCCTGGAAGCATCGAGTCTTCCGGAATGTCGACTGCGCCCAAGCGAAACGGCCGCTTAAAGCGGCCGTTTCTGCTCATCGTGAATCGAACAAGCGCAGCGGTCAGGCCGCGAACGCGCCCCGCATCTTCTTCATCGCATTCGCCTCCAGCTGGCGGATGCGTTCAGCCGACACGCCGTACTCGTCGGCCAGCTCCTGCAGGGTGGCCTTGTCCTCGACCAGCCAGCGGCGGCGGATGATGTCGCGGGTGCGCTCGTCCAGTCTCGTCAGCGCCTGTTGCAGGGTATCGAGCTGGTGCTCTTCCTGGTCGGCATCGGCGACCTGCAGGTACGGGTCGGCACCGTGGTCTTCCAGATAGGCGACCGGCGCAGGCGGCGCGTCGTCGTCCGTCTCGCTGGGCGCATCAAAGCCGACGTCGCGGCCCGACAGGCGCGATTCCATTTCCAGCACGGTCGCTTCCGGTACGCCCAGGTCCTTGGCGACTTTGCGGACCTCTTCCATGTTCATCCAGCCGAGACGCTTCTTGCTTTTGCGCAGGTTGAAGAACAACTTGCGCTGGGCCTTGGTGGTGGCGACCTTGACGATGCGCCAGTTGCGCAGGATGAACTCGTGCATCTCGGCGCGGATCCAGTGCACCGCAAAGCTGACCAGCCGGACGCCGTGATCGGGATCAAAACGCTTGACGGCCTTCATCAGACCGATGTTGCCTTCCTGGATCAGGTCTGCCATCTGCAGGCCGTATCCGGAATAGCCGCGCGCGACGTGCACCACGAAACGCAGGTGCGACATGACCAGCTTGCGCGCCGCGTCGAGATCTTCGTCTTCACGATAACGCTGTGCCAGCTCGTGCTCCTCCTCGGCGGCGAGCACGGGAATCCGGTGCACCGCACCAATATAGGCATCGAGGCTGCCGACCACGCTGGGAATCGGCAGATTGTTCGCGACCAAGGCTTCACTCATCGTCGTACCCCATTCGTCTGTTTTGGCACTCTAGATATTCGAGTGCCAAGCCCTCGTGAAGGTTCCCATGGGCGCCGGGACCGGAACCCACTTCGTCGCAAGGGCGATACCACAAATTATACTCGTCAGTATAGGAAAGGCAAGCGGCCAAAAGTCACGCAGATTCGGCCGGATACGGCGGTCAACCGTTTTCCTGCACGCTGCTCTGGCGTGACGACAACGACCGCGGAGCACTTCGCCAAGGATGCCACCTTGAATGTCGTCCGGGAGGCTCGCGCATAGCGGCAGCGACCACGTAGCTCTTCCAAGGGACGGTAACTCAGCCGTCTTCCGGGAGGCTCGCACGTGGTGGTAGCGACCACGGAGCTCTTAGCCAGGGACGGTAACTCAAACGTCTTTGGGAAGGCTCGCACGTGGCGGCAGCGACCAATCCACCTGCCCCCGCCCTTCGGCCTCAAGATACTGATTTGTCTTGGAAAAATGCCGGCAACCCATGAATCCCCGATGGGCCGACAACGGCGAAGGGTGCGGCGCCTTGAGTACGCAATGCCGACGGGTGTCGATCAGCTTGCCCTTGGCCTGGGCATAACTGCCCCAGAGCAGGAAAACCAGCCCTTCCCGGCCCCGGTTCAATTCATCGATCACCCGGTCGGTAAATCCTTCCCAGCCCTTGCCTTGGTGCGAGCCGGCCATGCCCGCCTGCACGGTCAGCACCGAGTTCAGCAACAGCACGCCGCGCCGCGCCCACGGCGTCAGGAAGCCATGATCGGGACGCGGGATGCCGAGATCGGTTTCGATTTCCGTGAAGACATTCTGAAGCGAGGGCGGCACCGGCACGCCCGGCCGCACCGAAAAGCACAAGCCGTGCGCCTGACCGGGGCCGTGGTACGGATCCTGCCCGAGGATCACCGCCTTGACCGCATCGAAAGGCGTCGTGTCCAGCGCCGCGAAAATTTGCGGCCCGGGCGGGTAAATGCGCTTGCCGGAACGCTTCTCGGCCAACAGGAACGCGCGCAACGCGATCATATCCGGATGGTCGAAATAATCGCCGACGCGCGCCTTCCACGACGGCTCCAGCTTCAGCCTCTCGTCAGTCATCAGCTTCTACCGCAGACAGTGGTGCGAAGATCGAAAGCCATTGCGGACGCAGGTGGATTGCGTGACATGGCCAGCGCAGACACCTGAGCCTACACGCCGTCACGCAAGCATGGCCAGCATCGTCGCCGGCTCGCAGGCCACCGGACGCAGCGCGCTTTCAACCTCGCAACCGTCTCGCCACCCGCAACTGGAACAACAGCTTGGTCATCAGCAAGCGTTCATCGACGGGCTTCTCGACCAGGTCATTGGCACCGGCTTTCAGCAGCGCGGCTTGATTGGCGGGATTCTCGTCGCCGGTCATCACCAGCACCGGCAGCCGGCGCTTGCCGAGCTCGAGATCGCAGCGGATCCATTCCAGCAGATCGCCACCGGACATCTCGCCCTTGAGGCTCACGTCGGTCAGCACCACGTCGGCGCCGACCTCGCTGCGATCCCGCGCCGCGCCGAGGTACTCCACGGCCTCCTCGGCGCTTCCGGCCAAGTGCACGTTCAGCCCGTGGCGTTGCAGCAGGCGGCTGGTGGACAGCGCCACCACGCGGCTGTCCTCGACATACAACACCATACCTTCGACGTGCTCGCTGGGCTGCACGTAACCACGGATGAAATCCGCAAGTGCGTCATAGCCTGCAGCCTTGTCGAAGTAATCGGTGATCTCGTCGCCAATCTCGCGATTCTGCAGGCGTTCCTGCACGTCGCCGGAGACCGCGACGATCGGAATGTAGGCCTGCGGCGCGTGTTCGCGCACGTATTTCGCGAGCACCGCGCCGTCCATGTCGGGCAGGCGCAACGCGGTCGTCATCAGGTCGACCACACCCTCGTGGAGTGCCTGCTCGGCTTCGGCGCCGCTGGCGCAGGCGATCACCGTGGCGCCCGGCAAATCCTTTTCCAGCACCCGCGTGATCAACGTGCGCGCCACCTTGGACCCATCCACCACCATCACGCGCGGATTGTCACTGGTGATGTGGCGGAGAACGTCGTTCATGGTCTCGGAATTCGGTTTGCGTGTCCGCGTGTTCGTAGGGCAACGCGCGGCACTCGGGATAGCGTGTTTCAGGCGCGCAGACGAATCAGGTGGCGGCTGCTTGCAAGCAAGGCACCCAGCCAGCCCAGCGCGATTGCAATCATCCAGCTGACGCCTAGCGTAGCCCAGGACAGCCCGCCGAAATGCAATCGCCCGGCATAACTGGCGACCAGGTCACGCACCGGCACCGCCAGCACGGTTTCCAGCAGCAGCACGAGCAATACCGCCACCCCACCCGCAGCCAGACCGTACCACGCCCCCTCGTAAAGATAGGGCCGACGCACGAAGGCCGAACCGGCACCGATCAGTTGCTGTACCACGATTTCATCGGCACGGCTGCGAATGTCGAGTCGCACGGTGTTGCCGATCACCAGCACCGCCGCCGCGCCGAGCAGCAACGCCAGCAACACCGTGACGCGCCGGCCCAACCCGATCAGCGCATCCAGACGCTCACGCCAACGGCCGTTGTCCTGCACCAGATCGACTTGGGGCAACGTGCGCACGGCGTGCACCATCGTTTCGATCTGCGCACGACCGGCGCCCGCTTTCGGCTGGACCAACAACACGAACGGCAACGGGTTGTCGGGCAGCGACTCGATCGCATCGCCGAAGCCTTGCATGGCAGCAAGTTCCGCTATTCCTTGTTTCGGAGTACGCATCACCACCGCCCCGACGTCCGCGCGCGCGCGCAGGTTGCTTGCCAATTTTGCCGCGGCGTCCGCTCCGGCATCGGGCTTCAGGAATACGCTGACCGATTGCGAGTCGCCCAGCGCCGTGGCCAAGTGCTGCACGTTGGTCAGCAGAAGATAAAACGCCAGCGGCAACGCCAGCGCAAGGCCCATCACCGCGATGGTCAGCAGGCTGCCCAGCGGATGCCGCAGTATCTGGCGAAGGCTGTCGCGCAGGCACCATGCGTGCTGGTGACGCCACATCGCCAGGCGCGTATGACGCACGGAACTGGCCATCGCCGCGCGTGTGTTCATGCGACCTCGCTCGCCGGCACGTCATCGATCAGGTGACCATGATCGAGTACCACCACGCGCTGCTTCATGCGTTTCAGCAATGCCAGGTCATGGCTGGCGATCAGGATGGTGCTGCCGGTCTGCCCAAGACTCACGAACAGTTGCATGATCTCCTCGGACAACTGCGGATCGAGGTTGCCGGTGGGCTCATCGGCGATGATCAGCGCCGGACGCGCCACGATCGCGCGCGCGATTCCCACGCGTTGCTGCTCACCGGTGGAAAGTCCGGCCGGCGCATTCTTGCCGCGCCCCTCCAGACCGACCTTTTCCAGGGCATTGCGCACGCGCTTGCCGCGTTCCTCGCGCGGGATGCCCGCGATCACCAGCGGCAGTGCGACGTTGTCGGCCACGCTGCGGTCCATCAGCAAGCGGTGATCCTGGAACACCATGCCGATTTCGCGGCGCAGGCGCGGAATCTGGCGATGCCTGACACGGGCGAGATTCCGGCCGTGCACTTCGATCGCGCCGCGGCTGGGACGTTCGATCAACGCGATGAGTTTCAGCAAGGTGGTCTTGCCTGCACCCGAATGCCCGGTGACGAACAACATTTCGCCGGCTTCAACCTGGAAAGACAGGTCGATCAGTGCCTCGCGGCCCTCGGGATAACGTTTGCTGACGGAATCGAAGCGGATCACGTGGGCTGTGACGACGGGAACCGGAGCCAAGCATAAAGGCGTCCGCTTTCCCGCGAGGCCAACGGACCGGGCATCAGGGCGGTCCGCTTCAGGCGTTGGCTGCCGGCGATGCAGGTTGACCCGTCGGTTTGCGGCGGCGCCGGCGTTTCCTGTCCGCGGCCGGTTTGGCTGCCTGTGCCGGCGCGTTCGCTTCGGCATCATCGGAATCGGAAGGCCGTGGATGCAACATCGCGCGCGGCGATGGCGCGCTCAACCATGCCGGCTCGATCGCGAGCACGGGAATCTTCATGCCGATGTAGCGTTCGATGTCCGGCAGGTTCATCGCATACAAATCGCAGGCGAAGCTGATCGCGTCGCCCTCGGCGCCCAGCCGGGCGGTGCGACCGATGCGGTGTACGTAATCCTCGCCGTCCTGCGGCAGGTCGTAGTTGAATACGTGGCTGACGTCGGGGATGTGCAGGCCGCGCGCGGCCACGTCGGTCGCGACCAGGATTTCTGCCTCGCCCTTCTTGAAGCGTTCGAGCAATTTCTGGCGCTTGGCCTGCGGCACGTCGCCGGACAAGGCACCGACGCGGAAGCCGTGCCGTTTCAGGCGCTCGGTGACGCGCTCGGCCGCAGCGCGTGTGTTGACGAACACGATGCTGCGCTGCGGATCGCAGTGCTCCAGCAGATTCAGCAAGAGCGGAATTTTTTCTTCCTTGGCCGGGAAATACACCTGCTGGCGCACGCGGTCGGCAGTGACGTTCTCGGTCTCGACCACGAGTTTCTCGGGCTGGTTCATGTGTTCGTAGGCGAGTTCCAGCACGCGGTAACTCAGCGTGGCCGAGAACAGCATGCCTTGGCGTTCCTCGCGCGGCGGCATCCTGCGCAGCAGGTAGCGCACGTCCTTGATGAAGCCGAGGTCGAACATGCGATCGGCCTCGTCGATCACGAAAGCTTCGACCGCGCGGAAGCTGAAGACGTGTTGCTTGAAGTAGTCGATCAGGCGGCCGGGCGTCGCGACGATCACGTCACAGCCGTCGCGCAATTGCTGGCGTTGCTTGTCGTAGTCGACGCCACCGTAGATCAGCGCGACGCGCAGTCCGGTGTGGCGGCCGATCGCCTGGGCGTCCTTGTCGATCTGGATCGCCAGCTCGCGGGTCGGCGCGATGATCACGGCGCGCGGATCGTTGTCCTTGCGCTCCGGAATCGCAGGCCGCGTCAGCAGCCGATTCATCACCGCGACCAGGAACGCGCAGGTCTTGCCGGTGCCGGTCTGGGCCTGACCCGCCACGTCGCGCCCTTCCAGCGCAACCGGCAGGGTCAACGCCTGGATGGGGGTGCAACGCGTGAAACCGCAATCGGCAACGCCGGCGGCGAGATGGGGGTGCAGGTCGAAGTGTTCGAAAAAAGTATCGGTGAGGACTTGGTCGGCCATTGAGTTTCTCGGCCACGGACGGCGCCTTGCGGTCGCCGCGAATGGCTGGTGGTGGGCCCGGGATTCGCACGCTTGATCCGCCCGGCGGGTTGCGATGAAATGCCACGCGTACGCGTGGCACGGCAATATGGCAGTATACGGGTGCGTGATCTGCACCCCGGGCCGAAGTGCCTGTTTTCATTGTAGCAGGGCGACCACCGATCCACGCTTGCAATCCTTCGGCTGCTCCCCCACCTTGTCAGCACACCTCCCGTTGCAGGCCCCACGATGAGCGAAAACATCACCCACGTCAAAGACGCCGATTTCGAAGCCGAAGTGCTGAAATCCGAGACCCCGGTGCTGCTGGATTTCTGGGCGGAGTGGTGCGGGCCGTGCAAATCGATCGCACCGATGCTGGACGACATCGCCAAGGATTACGCCGGCCGGCTCAAGGTCGTGAAGATCAACATCGACGAGAACCAGAAGACGCCGATGACTTACGGTGTCCGCGGCATCCCGACGCTGATGGTGTTCAAGGGCGGCAAGGTCGAAGCCACCCAGATTGGTGCCGTCGGCAAAGGGCAGCTCACCCAGATGATCGACAAGGCGATCGTGGCCAACGGCTCCGCGGCCTGATTTCCCCCGGCTACCGCCTCGGTTGCAGACCCGAAACGGGTGGTCGCATCGAGTCCCAAACTGAACCTCCACGTTTCCCCGCTTGTCGGGGCCCTGTCGTGATGCTAGATTGATGTCCGGCCGGTGGTGCATTTGCCCGGCCCTCTCCCTTTTGTTTCCTCCCGCGCCCCGAGCGCCGACGAGGCTTTCCCGTGTCCGATAACGAAAACACCGTACAGGGCGACGACGCCCGCGCGTCCACACCCAATCCCGAATCCAGCGCCTCCGCCGGCAACGATGGCGGCGAAGGGCAATCCCAGTCGCAGCGCGGCAACCGGCCAGACCGCAGCCGGCGGCGGCGCGGCCGCCATTCGCGCGGCGGCAACGGCCAGGGCGGCAACCCGAACGGCCTGCCGGCCGACGTGTCCGGCGACGAAGCCGATGCCGGCGATCCGAAACGCCTGATCAACCTCACCGAACTCAAGCGCAAGAACTCGGTGCAGCTGCTGGAAATGGCCGAAGAGCTCGGCATCCAGGAAGGCGTGGCGCGCGCACGCAAGCAGGACGTGATCTTCCACATCCTGCGTGCCCACGCCAAATCCGGCGGCAGCATCTGGGCCGAGGGCGTGCTGGAAATCCTGCAGGACGGCTTCGGCTTCCTGCGCTCGGCCGACGAGTCCTACCTCGCCGGACCCGACGACATCTACGTGTCGCCCTCGCAGATCCGCCGCTTCAACCTGCGCACCGGCGACTACATCACCGGGCGCGTGCGCCACCCGAAGGAAGGCGAACGCTACTTCGCGCTGCTCAAGGTCGACGACATCAACGGCGATCCGCCGGAGGCGTCCAAGAACAAGCTGCTGTTCGAGAACCTGACCCCGCTGTTCCCACGCAAGTCGTTCCACCTCGAACGCGGCAACGGCTCGACCGAAGACATCACCGGCCGCATCCTCGACCTGATCGCGCCGGTCGGCAAGGGCCAGCGCGGCCTGATCGTCAGCCAGCCCAAGGCCGGCAAGACCATGATGCTGCAGAACGTCGCGCAGGCGATCGTGCACAACCATCCCGACGTGCACCTGATCATCCTGCTGATCGACGAGCGCCCGGAAGAAGTCACCGAGATGCAGCGCAGCGTCAACGCCGAAGTGGTGTCGTCCACCTTCGACGAACCCGCGGTGCGCCACGTGCAGGTCGCCGAAATGGTGATCGAGCGCGCCAAGCGCCTGGTCGAACACAAGAAGGACGTGGTGATCCTGCTCGACTCGATCACCCGCCTCGCGCGCGCCTACAACACCGTGGTGCCGAGCTCCGGCAAGGTGCTCACCGGCGGCGTCGACGCCAATGCGCTGCAGCGCCCGAAGCGTTTCTTCGGCGCCGCGCGCAACGTCGAGGAAGGCGGCTCGCTGACCATCCTGGCGACGGCGCTGATCGATACCGGCTCGAAGATGGACGAGGTGATCTACGAGGAATTCAAGGGCACCGGCAACATGGAGGTGCACCTCGATCGCCGCATCTCCGAAAAGCGCGTCTACCCGGCCATCAACATCAACCGCTCCGGCACCCGCCGCGAGGAACTGCTGATCCCGCCGGACATGCTGCAGAAGATCTGGATCCTGCGCAAGCTGCTGCACCCGATGGACGAGCTGGCCGCGATGGAATTCATGCTCGACAAGATGAAGAACACCAAGACCAACGACGAGTTCTTCAATGCGATGAAGCGGTGATGTTGCTCTGTCGTCATGACTCGCGAAAAAGCCGGCTTCATGCCGGCTTTTTAGTCCGCGAATGCCAGTGGTTCCATTGGTGACTTAATTCACCATGGGCGATAATGGCAATCCTCGCCTTGTCCTCGGCAACGCCATGCGCATCTGCGTCTACTGCGCTTCCAGCAACCAGGCCGATCCGCGTTTCCGTGAAGCGGCATTCCGGCTCGGCGAACTGCTGGCGGACGACGGGCACACCATCGTCTATGGCGGCGGCTCGGCCGGTTCGATGGGCGCCCTCGCCGATGGTGCGCTGTCGCAAGACGGCAAGGTCATCGGCATCCTGCCGCGCTTCATGGCCGACCTCGAATGGGGACATCCCGGGCTGACCAAACTGGAACTGGTCGAGGACATGCGCGAACGCAAGCATCAACTGCTCACCGGTTCCGACGCGGTGGTCGCATTGCCGGGCGGCTGCGGCACGCTGGAGGAACTGTTCGAGGCGATCACGCTGAAACGGCTGGGACTTTACTTCAATCCCATCGTCCTGCTCGACACGCTCGGCTACTGGCAGCCGCTGGACGTGTTCCTGCACACCGTGATCGAGCAACGCTTCATGAACCCCGAACATGCCGCGATGTGGTCGCGCGTGGCCACGCCCGAAGACGTGGTGCCCGCGATCCGCGCTGCACCTAAATGGGACAGCAAGGCGCGCGATCGCGCAGTTGTTCGCTAGTCACATTCGTCGCTGGGAGTGGCACGCTCGGCGGGATGACTCCAGGCATCCTGCCCTGCGCCCCTTCGGGGCCGACCCGGTGGTCGTTCAAAATCGCTCCCGGCGATTTTGTATTCGCATCATCCCTGATGCTCACCCATTCGGGGCCGACCGTGCGGTCGTTCAAAATCGTTCCCGACGATTTTGTCGAACCCACGACCCGGCTTGGACGGAAACGACGAGGGATTTTTGGCGCGCTCGGCGGGATTCGAACCCACGACCCCTGCCTTCGGAGGGCAGTACTCTATCCAGCTGAGCTACGAGCGCGTATGAAAGTTCTTCGGCAAACCGTCCATGGTGCAACCGTCCAGTTGGCATCCACGCCTCCCCGGTTTAGCTCGCGCGACTGTCCACCGGACAGCCGCCAACGCTCGCAAAAACCACCAGCTGAGCTGCGAGCGCGCGAACCACGAAGTATAAGGCATCGCAGCATCCGGCTTGCAGCTTCGATTCCACGCATCCACGTGCCCCCGTCGAGGCCGACACCGGCATCGGCGACGCCTGTACACTAGAGCGCCTTTGTGCCTCGCTCGCAACGCGCCTCGCACCTCCATGGCCTCGATGTTCCGACCCTTCGGCTTGCTGAAAGACCATCAATGGTTTTCGCCGCCGCAGTGGAAAAGGCGTTTGCTGCTGTGGACCGGTGCGGTCGCCGTGGGTCTGGCCACGACCGTGTTCATCAAGGGGTGCATCTGGGCCTTCGCGACTTTCAGCCGCGTGTTCACCTATGGTTCGTGGTGGCCGCTGGTGATCACGCCCTGCGTGATGGCCGGCCTTGCCTACCTGACCGCAGGCAAGCTGCGGGCGACGCGTGGTTCCGGCATCCCGCAGGCGATCGCCTCGCTGCACATCGAGGACGAGAAATTCCGCTTCGACATGCTTTCGCTGCGCGTCGCCGCGGGCAAGATGGCGCTGACGTTCGCCGCACTGCTCGGTGGGGCATCGGTCGGCCGCGAAGGACCGACGGTACACGTCGGCGCATCGTTGATGTATTCGATCGGCCGCCGCTTCGGGTTCTCCGAACCGACCGCGGCGGGCCGCTTCGTGCTGGCCGGCTCGGCGGCTGGACTGGCGGCGGCCTTCAACGCACCACTGGCCGGGGTCGTGTTCGCGATCGAGGAAATGGCCGGCGCCTACGAGGACCGGATGTCCGGCGCCATCATGACCGCGGTCATCATCGGCGGCATCATCACCCTCGGCCTGCTCGGCAACTATTCCTACTTCGGTACGGTTCAGGCGGCCTTGACCATCAAGCAGGGCTGGCTCGCCGTGCTGCTGTGCGGGGTGCTGTGCGGCATGGCCGGCGGCTTGTTTTCGCGGATCATCCTGCTCAGTGGACGCGTGTTGTCCCGGATCGCGGCGCTGCGCTCGCGCTCGCCCGTTGTATTCGCCTTCGGCTGCGGCCTGATGCTGGCGTTGCTCGGCCTGGCCAGCGGCAACGCCGTATACGGCACGGGCTACGAGCAGGCACGCGCGATCCTGCAGCACGGCGCGCATCCGCCCAGCGAGACCTTCGGCGCCTTCAAATTCCTGGCCAATGTCGTGTCGTATTGGTCGGGCATTCCCGGCGGCCTGTTCTCGCCCGCGCTCGCGGTAGGGGCCGGATTCGGCCGCGACATCGCGCACCTGGTACCGGGCGCGCCCGTTGCCACGGTGGCGCTGCTGGGCATGGCGGGCTACCTCACCGGCGTGACCCAGTCGCCGTTGACCGCCACCGTCATCACGATGGAAATGACTGCCAACCAGGCAATGGTGATCCCGATCCTCGCGGTCTGCCTGATCGCGCGTGCCGCCTCCGCGCTGTTCTGCAAGAAGCCTGTCTACCACGCGTTTTCCGAACAGATCGAAGCCGAGTACGAGGCCAAGCGCAAGGCCGCGAAAGCCGATGCGGCCAGCGGCGATCCGCCGGCCGCCGCGCACGCCATCGCGCAAGACGATGCGCTTGCCGGCACCCACCGTCCTTGACACCGGAGGCGCTTTGGCTAGACTGCTCGGCTGTTTGCGCAATCACGCCAGTGGCGGCAATGGCCCACGCGCGAAATCCGGGGCCGACTCCGGACGCCTGCAAAAGTATCGGCTAGGTAGCTCAGACGGTTAGAGCGCGGCACTCATAATGCTGAGGTCGGCGGTTCGATTCCGCCCCTAGCCACCACCCAAACCCCATAGACGCACCGACCATCTCGTTGGCAAGCCCGCGATCGGTGCGGACTTGACCCCGTCTGGGGCACAATGGCCGACAACCGCGGTCGCGGAGGCAAGCCATGAGCGAAGAACAAAGCTTCGAGTTGAGTCTGGAGCAGATCGACGATTACGAGTTCCGCGTCCGTTTCGACGGCACCACGCTGCCGGACCTGACCACCGACGAAGCGTCGCCCCTTGGTCGCGACGCCGGCCCGAACCCCGCACGACTTTTGCTGGCGGCGACCGCGAACTGCCTGACGGCGAGCCTGCTGTTCGCCCTGCGCAAGTTCCACAACGCGCCCGGACCGCTGCGCGCCAAGGCGCGTGCGCGCATCGCGCGCAACCAACGTGGCCGCTGGCGCGTGGTCGGCATGGAAGTCGACCTGCAGCTCGCCGATCCGGCCGCGTCGATGCAAAACCTCGAACGCGCGCTGGCGCAGTTCGAGGACTTCTGCGTCGTCACGGAAAGCGTGCGTAGCGGCGTACCCGTGACCGTGCGCGTGCAAGATGGCAGCGGGGACCAGGTATATCCGCCGGATGTTTGATCACCTGCCGCTGCCGCGGCGATATCCAAGGCGTTTGATCTGAATCAATCTGGTCCGCGAGCTTGCTGTGTTCAATGGCGCCATCCCGGTTCGAACGGAAGAGAACGGAGAACGCCATCATGAATATGCCTTTGCGGGTTCGAGACCGGATTCCGTGGTTGGCAGTGGCGTTGTTCACTGCAATGATCGCCACGCCGCTTGCCAGCCGCGCGCAGCAGGCAGAAACCGTTGACGGCCTGCGCATCAACATCGGCGTCGTGACGACCGCGTGGGCAGAACATTTCCAGGAAGAGTCCGCCTCGCATCCGAGCCTCGGCGAAGCGGACCACGCGCATCATCTGGTCGTAAGCATCACCGATGTCAAAACGGGGGCGAACCTTGCCGGTGCCGAGGTGCGCGTCGAGGTCCGGAGCCCGAACCGGATCGTGGAGGCAAAACAACTGGTGCCACGCGTGACAAGCGGAGTACCCGATTACAGCGAAATCTTCAACATGCACGAATCCGGCCGCTATCGCATCACCGTGTACGTGAAGACCAAGACACATGCCAAACCGCTGGTCGCGCATTTCGCGTGGACCAACCCCGCCGATTGAGTCGACGCATCGGCATCGCGCGAACGCGGGATCGCCTGTCATCGAGCCGTCCTTCGGCGTGTGCCGATCGAAAGCACGCGAGCTCACTCCTGCCGTTGCCGAATCGCCGCAACTCGACGTCGATCAGCAAGGCGGCGTCGGGCCAGCGGTAATCCGACGCGCCCGGAACAGTGACTGCGGCAACTCGCCACAGACGGTTTCCGTGCTCTCTTGGTTCAGGTTCTCGGCAATTTTCGGATAACCGTTCCCTGCAAGTGCACACCGAGCGCCGCGTTGGGCATGCCGAGAAACCGGAACGGCGCGATCAATGCCAAGTCGCGGTAGTGCTGCTCGACGTGGCCGCGCTCCAGCGCGGACTTCAGGGTTGCCGCGAACCGCGACGCTGACTCGTCGCGCGGTGGCGTGCGCGCCGCCGCATCCGCGGCAGAACCGCGAACAGGACATAAGCCAGCAGTACTCCCGCCAGGAATGCGTAGACGAGTATCGGCAACATGATCAGGATCGCTTGCATGCACGCAACCTCCGGGTGTTCCGAACAATCTGCCAGGCGCGATGCAACGCCACGCCATCGAGCATAGGCAGCCCGGCCATGCCCGACTTGATCCTGATCATCAGAACGCGCTGCAGCTCGTGCCGCGGATGTCGTACGGTTGATGCGCGTCAACATCGGCCGCAGCGGTATCGATACCCTTTGGTTGACTTGGAATCGGCCACGCTGCCGGTGAATCCGAACGGGTCGCGACGCACACCCCGCTATTCATGCGGCATTGACGGAGCGTGCCTAGACTTCGGAGTTCGTGATGCGCGCGATGGTTCTGGAAACGGTGGGTGCACCGCTGGTGCTGAAGGAGGTGGCGACACCCTCCCTGCTGGCCGGCGAGGTGCTGATCCGCATCGAAGCCTGCGGAGTCTGCCGCACCGATCTGCACGTGGTGGATGGGGAACTGCCGCACGTCAGGCCGCCCATCATCCCGGGGCACGAAATCGTCGGCACCGTTGAAGCCGTCGCGGGCAGCGTCGGCAAACTCGCACCCGGAAAGCGCGTCGGAGTGCCGTGGCTGGGCGGAACGTGCGGTGGCTGCCCGTATTGCAGGAGCAGCCGCGAAAATCTCTGCGACCACCCGGAGTTCACGGGGTACACGCGTCCCGGTGGCTTCGCCACCCACGTGGTCGCGCGCGCGGATTACTGTGTCCACTTGCCGGACGACGTGGATGCGGTGTCTACCGCACCGCTTCTGTGCGCCGGACTGATCGGCTGGCGCTGTCTGCAGCGCACGGGCAATGCACGTTGCATAGGCCTGTACGGTTTCGGCGCCGCCGCGCACATCATCGCGCAGGTGGCGGTACGTCAGGGTCGCGAAGTCCATGCCTTCACCCAGCCCGGCGATGCGACAGCGCAATCGTTCGCGTTGTCACTCGGGGCTGCCTGGGCGGGCGGCTCCGATGTCATGCCGCCCAGGCTGCTGGACGCGGCGATCCTGTTCGCCCCGGTCGGCGCGCTGGTTCCCGCCGCGCTGAAGGCGATCCGCAAAGGCGGGCGCGTGGTCTGCGGCGGGATTCACATGTCCGACATCCCGGCCTTCCCGTATCGCCTGTTGTGGGAGGAACGCGAGATCGTTTCGGTCGCCAATCTCACCCGCGAGGACGCGCGCACCTTCTTCGCGACGCCGGACACCGCCGATGTCAGGACCACGGTGAAACCCTATCCGCTGGAACAGGCCAACGAAGCCCTGGCCGACTTGCGCGCAGGCAGGCTCAGCGGCGCCGCCGTGCTGGTGCCCTGATCCGGAAGCGTGCACCAGGGAATGGGGGATTTCCCTGCGCAAGGCGGGATGCTCAATCCTGCGCCAGGCTCTCGTATATCTCTTCCTCCTGGGCGAAATGCAGCCGCAGGATGGCATCCAATGCGTTCAGGATGCGCTGCAGGTCATGCAGTGTGCCGGGGTCGGGCCCCTGCGCCGGCAGCCGCTCCACGATGGCATCCAGCCGCTGGTACAACTTGAAGATTTCCCGATGGGTACGGCTCATCGCAACCATCGGATCGTCACCACCCAGCAGCGTGGCGATTGCGGGATACACTTCGTGATCGTCGGTGCTTTCATGCGGCAACAGCCGTTCGCGCAACATCGCGTCTAGATTGCGCAGTGCTTCGGTCAGATCCGCCCCGTGAAGCAGGGGCAGATGCTCGGCGACGGCGCTCAGACGGTCCAGCACCGGCGCAAGCTCCCGGTGTTCCGCGCGCAGGCGTTCCGACTCGGCGGGGGTGAGCGTGTAGCGGCTGGCGCGCAGGGGACGAATGCGCAGAACCCGCAATGCATTGAGGATCACCGCCACATCGATCGCTTCCTGCAACACCGCGCCGTACAGCGGCGGCAGATATCCGATGGCCGCGACCCCCATCGCCATCAGCGACAATGCCATTCCCGCGATCACGCTTTGCACGGCGATGGCGCGCATCCCGTGCGCGATGTGCAATGCCTCCGCGAGCCGGTCGAGCCGATCGGCCATCAGCACGATGTCTGCGGCTTCGGCCGAAGCGGTGGCGCCACGCGCGCCAATCGCCACCCCGACACTGGCCGCAGCCAGTGCGGGTGCGTCATTCACACCGTCACCGACCATGACCGTCGGCCCTGTTTCACGGGAAGCAACGATCGCCGCCAGCTTGTCGGTCGGCGTGCGCTCCGCCAGAACTTCATCCACGCCCAGGCCGGCACCGATGGCCTCGGCGACATCGAGACGGTCACCCGTCAACATGACGATGCGCCGGATGCCCGCACGCCGCAGCAGCCTGAGGGCACGCGGCGCCTCCACGCGCAACTGATCCGCCAGCAGCAGCACGCCAGCGAATTTCCCCTCGATCGCCACCAGCACCGGTGAAACCTCCGCGCTTGCCACGCGCTCCAGCAAATCGTGCACACCTTGTGGCAGCGGGAGAGCGCGCTCGATGTAGGCGCTCGAGCCCGCCGCAACGTGCATACCGCCGACTTCACCACTGATGCCGGCACCCGCGATCTCACTCACCTTTTCCGGAACATGCAGTACCAGACCGCGTTCCCGGGCGGCAGCAACGATCGCACCGGCAATGACATGGTTGGACGTCTGCTCCAGCGAAGCGGCAGCCGCGAGCAATTCGTTTCCGCTTCCCGCAACCACTCCCTCGATTGCAACCAGTCGCGCACGTCCCGCGGTCAGCGTCCCGGTCTTGTCGAAAAACAGCGTGCGCGCGAGCGCCAGGGTTTCCAGCGCCGCCCCACCCTTGACCAGGATGCCGCGGCGGGCGCAACGCGAAATGCCCGAGACAATCGCGACCGGCACGGCGAGGATCAGCGGGCACGGCGTGGCCACCACGACCACGGCCAACGCGCGCATCGGGTCGCCGCTGATCAACCATGTGATTCCTGCGAGCCCGAGCGATACCGGAACAAACCACGATGCGTAACGATCCGCAAGCCGCATGGCCGGGGTACTGGAACGCTGCGCCGTCTCCACCAACTTCACGATCCCCGCGAAGGTGCTGTCCGCCGCCGTCGCCGTGGCCACCATCTCGAATGCGTCGCCCGCATTGACGGCACCGCTGCGCAGGAGCGCGCCACGCGAATAGGTCACCGGCAGTGACTCGCCGGTGAGCGCCGACTCGTCCAGCACGACGCGTTCGGCATCCACGCTGCCATCCACGGCGATCACCTCGCCATGGCGAACCAGCAGTCGATCACCAGAGCGAATTTCATCGAGAGATGTCTCGACCAGCGCACCGTCGCGGTAACGGTGGGTGGTGCGCGGAACGTGCGCCAGCAATGCCGACATCTCGCGTCCGGCCCGCCGTTCGGCGTAGCTCTCCAGCAGCCTGCCACTCGCCAGCATCACCGCTATTACCGCGGCAGTCAGATTCTGACGCATGGCAAGGGCGCCCACGATCGCTACCAGCGCCAGCAGATCCACGCCCGTTTCGTGCCGTCGCAGCGCACCAACTATCCGCCACAGAAGCGAAACGCCTGCGGGCGCGGCAGCCACGGCCCATATCCATGCTGCAGCCAGAAATTGGTTCGCAAACCATAGCGCCAGCCCGAGCAGGAGGGCGGCAAGGCAGACGACGAAAATGAAGAGATCAGAACGCCAGGGGGAGACCATTGTGGCGCCCGGAGACTGGGTGACCATGATCGACCGTCCTCTTCGCATCTTCGATGCACGGTGCTGTCGGAACCAGCATAGGCGGGGGCTACGCCATTTGCTTGATCCAGCTCAATACTCGCAACAGCGATGCGGCCAGACTTGATCTGCTGCTTCACGCGTTCCGAACGGGGCGCGCGGCAGCTTGAAGCAAAACCAACCGAACATGGCCAAATTGTTGGAGGACATCAACATGAAGGGCAAACTTTCCATCGTCGTCATCGGATTCCTTTTTGCCGGCCTCGCGCTCACCACTGCGGCATTCGCACAGAGCGGCAATGGCCGTGGCGGGTGGGGGCCAGGGTCACGCTACGGAAGGATGTACAACCCTGCGACAGTCGAAACCATCGCGGGTGAAGTCATCAGCGTCGACAGATTCACCCCCGCGCGCGGCATGTCGACCGGCATCCACTTGATGGTGAAGACCGACAAGGCAACCATCTCGGTTCACCTGGGGCCTGCGTGGTTCATCGACAAGCAGAGTTTGAAGATCGAACCCAAAGACACGGTGAAGGTCACGGGCTCGCGCATCACCTTCGATGGCAAACCGGCCATCATCGCCGCGGAAGTGCAAAAGGATGGCAACGTGCTGAAGCTTCGCGAAGGTAACGGCATGCCGGTCTGGAGCGGTTGGCGCAGGCGTTCGCGCTAGTATCGCTGCCTATCGCACCCGGCTGGCTTGAAAGGTGTGGTCTTGGCCATCGACAACACCGAAATCGCCGAGCTCTTCGACCGCTACGCCGATCTGCTCGAGATCCAGGATGCCAATCCGTTCCGGGTGCGTGCCTATCGCAATGCGGCGCGCGTGGTGGGCAGTTCGTCGCGGAGCATGACGGACCTCGTCGCCGAGGGACGTGATCTCGACGAACTGCCCGGCATCGGCAAGGATCTCGCGGCCAAGATCGAGACCATCGTCCGCACGGGTGCGTTGCCGCAGCTCGTGCAGCTCGAAACCCGCGTCCCGCGCGCGCTCAGCGACCTTATGAATCTGCCCGGGCTGGGCCCGAAACGGGTGAAGTCGCTGTACCGGGAACTCGGGATCCGCAGCTTCGAGGATCTGAAGCGCGCGATCCGCACCGGCGCGTTGCAGAGCCTGCATGGTTTCGGCGCCAAGACCGCGGCACGCATCAAGGCGGCCCTGGAAAGCCGCGATACGACGCCGCAACGCTTCAAGCTGGCCGACGCCGAGCAGGTTGCCGCGCCGTTGCTCGCGTATCTGCGCGGCATCGATGGCATCAAGACCGTCACCGTGGCGGGCAGTTACCGCCGACGGCGCGACACCGTGGGCGATCTCGACATCCTGGTCACCGCGAAGCGTGGTACGCCGGTGATGCGCGATTTCGTTGCTTACGATGCGGTGGCCGAGGTGTTGTCGCAAGGCACCACGCGCGCTTCGGTGCGACTGCGCAGCGGCATGCAGGTGGACCTGCGGCTGGTGCCTGACGTGAGTTACGGCGCGGCGTTGTACTACTTCACCGGCTCCAGGGCCCACAACATCGCAGTACGCAAGATCGCCGTCGCGCGCGGGCTCAAGATCAACGAATACGGCGTCTATCGCGGCAAGCGACGTATCGCGGGCCGCAGCGAGGAGGAGCTTTTCGCCTCCGTCGACCTGCCCTGCATTCCACCCGAATTGCGCGAAAACCGCGGCGAGATCGAAGCCGCGCGCAAAGGACGGCTGCCGGTGTTGATCGAACCGCGCGACATCCGCGGAGATCTGCACGCACACACCACCGCCAGCGACGGCCACGATTCGCTGGCAGCCATGGCGGAGGCGGCGCGCAAGCTCGGACATGCCTATCTCGCCATCACCGATCATTCCCGGCAGGTGCGCGTGGCGCACGGACTCGACGCCAAGGCATTGCGCGCCCAGTTCGCCGAGATCGACAAGCTCAACGGAAAGTTCAAGGGGTTTCGGCTGCTGAAAAGCGCCGAGGTGGACATCCTCGCGGATGGCCGGCTCGACCTGCCCGACGCCGTGCTCGCCGAAATGGACGTGGTGGTGGTGGCATTGCATTACCGCCTGGGATTGCCGGTCGAAAAACAAACGACGCGGGTGTTGAAGGCGCTCGACAACCGCAGGGTACACATCCTCGCTCATCCGACCACGCGCCTGATCAACGAACGCCCCGAATGCGCCATGCATCTCGACAAGATTTTTGCCGCCGTCGCCGAACGTGGCGTGGCGATGGAAATCAACGCACACCCGGACCGGCTCGACCTCGACGACATCCACGCCCACGCCGCGCGCGACGCGGGCTGCAAGCTGGTGATCTCCACCGATTCGCATGGCACGGCCGGACTCGCCAACATGCGCCATGGCGTCGATCAGGCACGACGCGCGTGGCTGAGCAGGGAAGACGTGCTGAACACCCTGCCGCTGGACGGATTGCTGGGAGCCTTGAGGCATTGAGGGGCCGACCCGCGTCTGCTTGCGCCGGTGCCGCAGGACAACACGCGGATCCGGAATGGTGTCAGCCGGCATCCGTCTACCCGGTGCCGAAACGCTGCGGCACAGCATGATTTACGTGAAAATTGTTCATTTTATATATCTGATAAATAATGAAATATATAAATCCATCCTGAATCAATCGAATTTTATGTTGCATTGCACAAAAACACGCGCTAGACTTCTCCCCAGTCCCAGCCACTCCTGCAAAGAGGGAGCACATCATGTACAGCCAGTTCCAGAAGCAGTCGCTCGATCTCGGCAAGCAGTTCGCCGAGCAGGCCTACAAGGCGCAGATCGCTGCGCTGAAGGGCATCGCTGAAATCCAGAGCCTGCAGGTCAAGGCGTTGGAGTCGCAGGCCAAGTCGAACATGGCATTCGTTGCCGATTCGATGGAAGTCCGCGAAGCCCAGGACGTCACCGCCCTGTGGCCGAAGGGCCTCGACTTCGCGCGTGACAGCGTCGAAGCCGCCTACGCAGCCGGCCAGGAAATCCTGGGCGTCGCGCAGAAGACGGCCGAGCAGTTCGGCAACCTGACCCGCACCGGTCTGAAGGCGGCCAACGACGCCGCCGCCGCGCCCGCCAAGAAGGCGCGCTGATACCACGGGTATCAAGAAAGTACGCGCGGCGGAGATCCCCCTCCCTCCTGCGGCGCGACTCGAACCGGACGGCCAGCGCCGTCCGGTTTTTTTATGGGCGCCATCAGTGTTTCGATCGGAGCGGCTGTTGTGAGAAGTCAGGCCACGGAGCCCTTGGCCATGGATGGCAGCTTTGATGGTCGTTCCGGTATCCGCTGCGCGAAAAGCTCGTGACCAACCGCGTGACCCACCGTGCAGCGATCAGGGACGACCGCATCAAAATCTTCCCGACTGGTAATCCTGCATCGCCTGCATGATCTGCTCCGGCGTGTTCATCACGAACGGGCCGTAGCGTGCGACCGGCTCGTTGAGCGGCCGGCCCGCGACCAGCAGCACGCGCGCGGGGCTGGCATTGCCGGCCACCGAAAGATCCACGCTGTCGCCTTTGGACAGCACGCCGAGTTCGCGCAAGCCAAGCGTCTCGCCACCGACCCGCACGGCGTCGCCCTCGAACACGTAGGCGAACGCACTGTGGGCTTCGGGCAACGGCACCGACAAGCTGGCGCGCGGCGCCAGAGCGATATCGAGGTACACCGGTCTGATCGCGATGCCGTCCACCGGCCCCCGCGCGCCGAACATTTCGCCCGCCACCACGCGCACCTGCACGCCCGGCGCGGGTTCGGCGGTCGGGATCTTGTCCGGCGCGATGTCCTGGTAGCGCGGCGGGATCATCTTGTCCTTCGCAGCCAGGTTCACCCACAACTGGAACCCGCGCATCAGGCCATGCTCCTGCTCGGGCATTTCCGAATGCACGATGCCGCGGCCGGCGGTCATCCACTGCACGCTGCCCGACTCAAGCAAGCCGGAATTGCCGTGGTTGTCGCGGTGGCGCATGCGTCCATCCAGCATGTAGGTAACGGTTTCGAAACCGCGATGCGGGTGGTCCGGGAAGCCGGCGATGTAATCGGTGGCCGCATCCGAACCGAACTCGTCCAGCAGCAGGAACGGATCCAGCGAATCCAGCACGGGCTGGCCGATCACGCGGGTCAGCTTGACGCCGGCGCCGTCGGACGTCGGGATTCCGTGTACGCGGCGGGTGATGTTGCGGGAAGACATGGGTGCCTCCTCAGGGTTGCCCAAGCCCAAGATGCGCCCGCCCGGTCCATAGCGCAATGCCCGACGTGGGAACACAGCGTTCACATACTGCAACGGGCCTCAACCCGTCCAGCGGAATGCCCGTCGCAATTCGGCCTCGGCGTTGTCCGCGTACCATCGCCCATGGGCGATGATCGCCTTGCGCGGGTGCCATGCCACGATCTTCTCGAAGCACTCGCGCGCACCGCGCCGGTGACCGAGAAAGCTCGCCCGCATGTCCAGCGGGGCCTTGCCGTCAGGATCGAGCACGCCGCCAAGGCGCGCGACCCAGCGCATGCCGCGACCGAGTTTCGCGCGCTCGAAATTCTCGATCAGATCGGTGAGGATCACGGTTCGGCTTGATCGGTGCAGGAACACGAACTCCTCGATCACGCGGCTGCCGCGGAATCGCAGCTGATCCAGATCCGCCGCCCAGGCGTCGGGCGGCGTATCGGACAGGTCGGCGTCGAACGCCACGTCGATCTTCTGCGATGCCGCGCGCTTGCGCACGCCCGGCGATGCCCAGGCAATCGCCTCGGGGTAGCGCCGCTTCCATGCCGCAATGGATGCGTAGTGCAGCAAATTGGGCGATACCAAATGCCGCACCGGTGCCAGTGCCTCGATGGCAGCAAACAGATTTTCATCCGGCGCGATCGGCGAATGGCACCACAGCGCGCCATCCTGCAAACGCACCACGGTCATGCGGGTGGAGAACGGCATGCCACCGAACGGCGTCGCCATGCGCGCCACCGGACCATCGACGATCCAGATGTCAGGCGCGACCGGCTTCAGCTTGTTGATCGGTTCGTACAACATGGCAGCAGCCATGAGTGCTCCTGAATCAGGTTGCATGGCACACCACGCTCTCGCCATCGCCCGGACCCCTCGTGCGGGGCGTGTCGATCGAAGTGGCTGTTGGTGAAAAGTCAGGCCACGGAAGGCCGTCGTGGTCTCGAAAAATTCGACGAGTTCTTGCTCGCAAGCACATGTGGCGAAGCGGCGTTCAGGGATGAACGCACAACTAGTGCACCCAGCGCCCGCCACGCCTGGCCGGCTGGTTTGAAAACGCGCTCGACGAGGCACCGCCGCCAGCGGTGCGTTCGCGCTCGGTCGGCGGGCGCACGCGCCAGTAGTGCGCGACCGCTTCCACCACGTCCGGAATCTGGGCGAGACAGGTTTCGTACTCGTTGTCGTCAAGCTTGGCAATGGGTACGTCGGCGGCCAGCACGCCCTCGTCAACCGCCAGCGCCATGATCGGGCTAAGCATTTCCAGCAGCTCGCCGTCCTCGGCCAGGCGCGTCTCCCAGATCGCCGCGCGCAGGTCGATGCCGCGGCTGAAACCCTCGCACCAGCCCGCTGCGCTCAAGTCGCTGTGTGCATTTTGCTCGGCATCGACCTCGCCCAGCACCGGTTCGTACATCTCGCCCTCGAGTTCGGCGGGAATCGAGTCGTTGAGCTTGGCCAGCAGTTGCAGTACCGCAGCGCCCTGCTCGGGATTTTCGAACGGCGCATGCAATACCTCGGGCAACCATTCCTCGGGCAGCGCGGGATCGGGCCCGATGGCTAGCGCGGTCAGCATGCCATGCACGCCGTCCAGCAACATGGTCTGGTCGGAATCCTGCGCATGGCCGCGCAGATACCGGTCGAGCACTTCCAGCTCGCTGTCGTCGATGATGTCGCGAATGGCGGTTGTTTCATCCATGACCGGCATGATCGGGGCGCACCGCCGGGTTCGCAAGTTCCAGCAGTACCGGCGTGTGATCCGAAGGCCGTTCCCAGGTGCGCGGCGTGCGGTCGATCGATGCCGCCGACAAGTGATCGCGCAATGCGTCGCTGGCCAGGATCAGGTCGATGCGCAGGCCGAGGTTGCGACGGAACGCGGCCTGTCGGTAGTCCCACCAACTGAAATGTCCGGCATCCTCCACGAAGGCGCGGAACGAATCCGCGAAACCCAGATCGAGAATGCCGCGCAGAGCCGCGCGTTCGGGTTCCGAGCACAGCACCTGGTCGCGCCACGCATCCGGATCGTGCACGTCGCGATCGTCCGGCGCGATGTTGAAGTCGCCCAGCACGACCAGTTTGGCGTGACGCCGCAACTCGGCGCGCAGGTATGCGGTGACGGCGTCCAGCCACTTGAGCTTCCAGGCGTATTTTTCGCTGCCGACGCTCTGGCCGTTCACCACGTACAGGTCGACGATGCGCACGCCATCGACCGTCGCGGCCAGCACGCGTTTGTGCGGATCATCGAATCCCGGCACCCCGGCGACCACGTCTTCGAGCGGTGCGCGCGCGAGAATCGCCACGCCGTTGTAGGTTTTCTGGCCAGCGTACGCCACGTGGTAGCCGAGCGCCTCGATGGCCTCGCGCGGAAACTTGTCGTCCTCGAGTTTGGTTTCCTGCAGCGCGAGCACGTCCGGTCGTGCATCCCGGCACCACTGCTCCACCTGCGGAAGCCGCACCTTCAGTGAATTGACGTTCCAGGAAGCGATGCGCATGCGTGCATTGTAATCAGTCGCGCGAAGCCCCAGTGTTGTAGTCGATCATCAGGAGTCATGCCCATGCTCGCGACCGATCTCTTGCTGCTGGCACTCGACGACACGAGCGGCACGGTGCTGCCAGCGGCCGCGCTCGGACTCGATTACGGCCTGGCCGGCGCGATCGTGATGGAACTGGCGCTGCGCGGCCGCCTCCGCGTCGACGGCGACAAGGTTTCCGCTGCCGGCGCCATCACCGACGACGCCCTGCTGAACGACGCGCTGCGTGCGATCGCCGCCCAACCCGGCAAGGATCTTTCTCATTGGGTATGGCACCTGTCCCGCGATCTCGGCGGCCTGCGCCAGCGCCTGCTGGATCGGCTTGTCGCGCAGGGCACGCTCGAGCAGCGCGACACGCGGGTGCTGCTGCTGTTCCACCGGAAGGTGTACCCGGAACGCGATGGCCGGGTCGAGCACGACATCCGCATGCGCGTCGACGATGCCCTGTTGCACGGCACATCGCCCGATGCCGGCACCGCGTGCCTGATCCACCTCGCGGCCGCCTGCCGCGTGCTCGACGCGATCTATCCGAAAGCACGACACAAGGCCATCAAAGCGCGCATCGCCGGGCTGGACGATGCGGGCGTGGCGGGCGCCAATGCAGTGGCGAGCATGGTGGCGCGCGAGGAGACGGCCGCGGTGACCGCCGCGACCATGGCCGCGATCACGGCATCGACGGTGGCGGCGACCAGCGCCGCGACCACGGCGGCCTGTTCCGCAAGCAGCGTGGTTTGTACCTGAGCGTTATGTCGCCGCCCGCCGGTTTCAGGCGCGCGGGTAGCGTCGCCGCAGGAACGCGTGGAAGGCACGTAGCGACTGCGCCTCGCCGCCGCGCGGATGGGCGGGGCGATCGCCGTCGTTCCACGCATAGACGTCGACATGCAGCCACGGCTGCGAAGCCGGCACGAAATGCTGCAGGTACAACGCGGCGGTGATCGCGCCGGCATGCCGCGAAGCGCCGGTGTTGCAGGTATCGGCGATCGAGGACACCAGCATCGCGCGGTACGGTTGCCACAGCGGCAGTCGCCAGACCGGATCGCATTCGCTGCGCGCGGCGTCGAGCAACGCGTCGGCCAGTTCGTCGCGATTGGCGAACAGCGCCGGCAGGTCCGGCCCCAGCGCGACCCGCGCGGCACCCGTGAGGGTCGCGAAATCGATCAGCAGATCGGGCTTGCTTTCCACCGCCAGCGCCAGCGCATCGCACAGGATCAGCCGGCCCTCCGCATCGGTGTTGTCCACTTCCACCGTGATGCCGGCGCGGGTGCGGATCACGTCGCCGGGACGCAGCGCATCGCCACCCACCGCGTTGTCCACGGTCGGAATCACCAGCAGCAATTGCACCGGCAACTTCGATGCCATCACCAATTGCGCGAGCGACAGCGCATGCGCGGCGCCACCCATGTCCTTCTTCATCCAGCGCATGCCGTCGTGGCTTTTCAGGTCCAGTCCGCCGGTATCGAAGCACACGCCCTTGCCGACCAGCGCCAGCAATGGATGTTTCGGATTGCCCCAACGCAGTTCGATCACGCGCGGCACGCGCGGACTGGCGCGGCCCACCGCATGCACGGTAGGGAAACCGGCCTTGAGCAGGCCGTCGCCGCTCCATTCGCGGCACTTGGCGCCATGGCGTTCGGCGACCTCGCGGACCGCGGCGCAGACCTCCGCGGGACCCAGGTCCTGCGCCGGCGTGTTGACCAGATCGCGCACGCGCGTGACGGCCTCCACGACGGGGGCGATCTCGTCCAGCACATTGCGCGGCAGCAATAGCCGCGCCGGTTCCGCGCGCGGCTTGCGATAGCGCGCGAACCGGTAGCTTTCCAGCGCCCAGCCAAGCGCGGCATCGTGCTGGCCGAGCGCATCGCCATCCAGACGGTAATCGTCGGCGGGCAACCGGTACGGCAACATGCCGAGCGCGAACGGCGGCGATGCCGGATCGATGCCGCAGACCACCCGCGCGGTCTCGCCGCGGGCATCCGGCAACAGGCAAAACGCGCCAGGCTGCCCGACGAAGCCACTGGATTCAGCCCAGCGTCGCTGGCGTGCGCCGAGTGTTGCGGCGAATTTCTTCCACGCGGCCCGGGTGACCGGCGTCAGCGGCACGGCGCGGCGCGCGCGCCGGTCCGCGCTCAGGCCGAGCACGCGTCGCATCCCATGACAGCGTGGATTCGCAACCCCGTACCGGCAAAGCCGTTCGCGTTTCTCATCACCCGGTCCTCAACACGAGGCCGCGCAGGCGGTTGTATGCCCGGTCGACACCTTCAACACCTCCCCTACCTTCAACATGTCGCCGTGCAGATGGTTCCACTTGCGCAGATCCTCGACGCTGACCGAGTGGTTCTGCGCGATCTTGGAAAGCGTATCGCCGCTGACGACGGTGTACTCGGAAGATTGCGATGCGGCTGGCGCGGCGGCCGGCGATGGGTCCACGCCGGCCTGCTGGCTCAGCGCGATCTGCTGCGCGTCCGCCTTGGCCACCTGCTCGGCCGCGACCTGCTGCAAGCGCATGTGGTGTTCGAGATCCGGGTACTCCTTGGCGAGCCGCGCAAACTCGTTGCCGGGCGCGTATTCAGGCGGCAGGCCCTCGGCCACCATGCGCGCGCCGATGGTGTTGATGCGGTCCAGTTCGGTCTTGGCGTTCAGCACATAGGCCTGCGCGTAAGGCAGCAAATCATTGTTGCGCAGTATCCGGGCCGCCTTGTCGCCGCCGAGGAACGCCAGGAATTTCTGGATCGTCGCGATCTTCGGACTGTCCGGCTTGTAGGCGAGGTAAATCTTCAGGGGCAGCGGATAGGTCCCGTTTTCCAGCGTGGCCAGGCTCGGCGCCACGCCCTCGATGGGAATGATCTTGATGTCCTTCTGGTTGCGTGCGTGCACCAGGGTGCTGAGCGCCAGCGCCTTGCCGTCCAGAGAAATTTCGGACTGCAGCGAATCGATGTTGATGAACAGGCGTGGCACCGCGACCGGATTGTCGCCATTGCCGAACAGCAGGCGACGATAACTGAACTGCACCCCGTCCAGTGGCGAGGCCACACCGTCGAGATCGATCGGCTCGTCCGGACCGCCAAGCTCTGACCAGTTCCTGATCTTGCCGTAGTAGATATCGTGCAGTTGCTTCAAGGTAATGTTGTTCACCGGATTGGACGTGTTGGTGATCAGCACCAGCGCGTCCCACGCCACCGGGGTGAAAGTCAGGCTTTCTTCCTGCGCACGGGCCTCGTAGGCCGGACGCGCGCTGGCGGCGAGATCGACCGTTCCGGCCAGCGCCTGGTCGATGCCGTCGATGGTGTTGAAGGGTTGCACCTCCAGGTGTCCGTCACCGGTTTCGGCAAACGCCTTGGCGACCGCACTGACCAGGCCTTCGGTGCTGACCTGATCGCCGCGCACCACCAACGTGGAGCCCGGATCCTGGGCATGGCGGACCGCGTGATGGCCGTGCCTGGCGGGAGCCGCGACAGCGGCAGCGGCAATGACGAGCGAGAACGACGTGGCGAGCAGACTCAATGAACGTGGGGACATGAACTAGGCACCGGGTGACGGGTCGGGAAGTATTCGTTTCGATTATGGCGGAATCATTTGAATCCGTGACAACGCCGTTCAGGTAGACGCGACCGCAGTATGGATGTGGTTCACGCTTCCGGGAAACAATCGGCATGCGCGAACCAGTCCAGCGTCCGGCGACCGACGCTCCGATGCTTGAACGGCGCCATGCCATCCTGCGATCGCATGCGATCGAACGCTCACCTAACGTCGCCGACCCACTTATCCGCCAAGCTGGATCTGCACAAGCTGCCCCTGCCGCACCAGCGACAGCAACAGCACGCGCGGATGCAACGCGAACACGCGGCGCAGTTGCGAGAGATCGGGCGTCGCCACGTTGTTGACGCCGACCACGATGTCGCCGGTCGCCAGTCCGTTGCGCGCCGCGCGGCTGCCCGGTGCGACGCTGGTGACGGTCACGCCTTCGATTCCGCCGTCCGACGGCGCATCGGAGAAACCTGCACCGGCCAGCCTGGCATCCAGCGACGCGCCGGCGGCCTGGCCGCTGACCGCGGTCAACCTGGCGTCGATCGCGAGTTGCTTGCCGCCGCGGTCGACGCCCAGCGCGAGCGTGCTGCCCAGCGGCGCCAGTCCCTGGGCATTGCGCAGATCCTGCGCGTCCGCGATCGATTTGCCGTTGACGCTGGTGACGAGGTCACCCGGTCTCAGGCCTGCTTTCGCGGCCGGCGAGTCGGGCAGCACGTTGGTGATCAGCGCACCGTGCGCCGCCTTGATGCCAAGCGCCGCGGCCACGCGTGCGGTGAGGTCCTGCGTGTCCACGCCGAGGCTGCCGCGCTCGACCTTGCCGTGCGCGATCAGTTGCTTCATGACGTCGGCTGCGAGATCGGACGGAATCGCGAAACCCAGTCCCGCGCTCGCGCCGGAGGGCGAATAGATCATCGAATTGATGCCGACCATCTGCCCGTCGAGGTTCACCAGCGCGCCGCCCGAATTGCCGGGATTGATCGAGGCGTCGGTCTGGATGTAATTCTGCACGATGCTCTTGCCGAGACCCTGCCGCTGCAAGCCGGACACGATGCCCGACGTCGCCGACTGCCCGAGTCCGAACGGATCGCCGACCGCCACGACGAAGTCGCCCACGCGAAGCTTCGACGAATCGGCAAGCGGCAATGCCACGAGGTTCGGCGCGTGTATCCGGATCACAGCGATGTCGGTCTGCGGATCGGTACCGACCAGCCTGGCCTTGTAGGACTTGCCGTCGGTCAGCGTGACCTTGATGTCGTCGGCACCGGCGATCACGTGGTTGTTGGTGAGGATGTAGCCCTTCTGCGCGTCCACGATCACGCCGGAGCCCAGTGACTGCTGCACCAGCTCGCGCGAGGGCACCGCCGGCAGCCCGAAGAACTGGCGCATGATCGGGTCGTTGAAGAACGGATTCACCGCGACGCGCCGGTGGCTGGTCGAGGAGATGTTGACCACCGCCGGCGATACCTTGCTCAGCATCGGCGCCAGCGACGGCAGCGGCTGTCCGCCCACCGCTTCCGGCAGGGTGCCGGCCATGGCCGGCAACGTCAGGATCAGTGCCAGCATGGCGGCGGCGATGCGGGCGGACGGGCGAATGCGCGTTGCGGACAACATGACCACTCCTCTTTTGAATCCGAATCCGCCCATTATCGGACAGGGCGACGGGGCAATGTCACCGCCTTGGACAGCCGCGATCCGGTTTCTGCGTCACGAGATTGAAATTTTTTGCCCGGCCCCCTTTACAGCCCCGGTCGGTCAGCGTAGGGTTGGTCCCCGCTCGTGATCACAACATCTTGTGTCCAGGGCCGCACAAGAGCCCAAGGGTTTGGCTTCAAGACAGTTTCGAGCAGGGGTGGTCAAAAGATGGTGATCTGGCGATTGAACGGGGCGTCTGACGGGCATCGGGAACCGATGCATCGACGTCTCATCATTTGAACAAGGGTCCTGACGCGGCGCCAAAAGCGCGGCGCGGGGCGGAGTCGTCGACATCCGGGCATCGACAACAAGAACCCGGAGCGGACACGGAGGAAGCACACGAAATGGGTACGGCGCGGGTACAACAGATTGCACGGGTGGCAACCGAGGTCCCCCTGCAACCGGCATCACTGGACATCTGGGACAAGAAATACCGGCTGAAGACCAAGCAGGGCGAACCGGTCGACGCGACCGTGGACGACACCTGGTCGCGGGTCGCGCGCGCGCTGGCCGATGTCGAGACCACCCCGGAACTGCGCAAGCACTGGCACGAACGCTTCCTGTGGGCGCTGCGCCACGGCGCGATCCCGGCCGGCCGCATCACCTCCAACGCCGGCGCGCGCGAGCACAAGCCGGCCACCTCCACGATCAACTGCACGGTGTCGGGCACCATCACCGATTCGATGGACGACATCCTGGAAAAAGTCCACGAGGCCGGCCTGACGCTCAAGGCCGGCTGCGGCATCGGCTACGAGTTCTCGACCCTGCGCCCGCGCAACGCCTACGTGTCCGGCGCCGGCGCGTACACCTCCGGCCCGCTGTCGTTCATGGACATCTACGACAAGATGTGTTTCACGGTGTCGTCGGCGGGCGGGCGGCGCGGCGCGCAGATGGGCACCTTCGACGTGTCGCATCCCGATGTCCGCGAGTTCATCCGCGCCAAGCGCGAGGACGGCCGGTTGCGCCAGTTCAACCTCAGCCTGCTGATCACCGACGGCTTCATGCAGGCGGTGGAAACCGACGCCGACTGGCCGCTGGTGTTCCCGGTGCACGTCAAGGAAAAGGACGAAGTCGACCTCGCCGACGCGGACCAGGTCGTATGGCGCGAATGGCCCAGCCACGACAACTACATCGTGCGCGAGGACGGCCTGGTCGCCTGCAAGATGTATGGCCACGTGCGCGCGCGGCACCTGTGGGACATGATCATGGTCTCGACGTACGACTACGCCGAGCCCGGCTTCATCCTGATCGACCGCGTCAACGAGATGAACAACAACTGGTGGTGCGAGAACATCCGCGCGACCAACCCGTGTGGCGAACAGCCGTTGCCGCCCTACGGTTCCTGCCTGCTGGGCTCGGTCAACCTGACCCGCTTCGTGCGCGATCCGTTCGGCCCGAAGGCGCACTTCGACATGGACGAGTACCGCGAGGTGGTCAAGGTGTTCACCCGCATGCTCGACAACGTGGTCGAGGTCAATGGCCTGCCGCTGGCCAAGCAGCGCGAAGAAATCAAGTCCAAGCGCCGTCACGGCATGGGCTTCCTGGGCCTGGGCTCCACCCTGGCGATGCTGAAGCTGGGCTACGGCTCGCCCGAGGGCGTCGCGTTCACCGAGGAAGTCTCGCGCGAAATGGCACTGGCCGGCTGGGAAGTGGCGCTGGAACTGGCAGAGGAAAAAGGCCCCGCACCGATCCTGATGCAGGATTACACCGTCACCGGCGACATGCTGCGCAAGCGCCCCGAGATGGCCGCCGATGGCTGGAAGATCGGGATGAGCATCCCCGGCCGCGTGCTGCACGCCAAGTATTCGCGCTACATGCAGCGTGTCGCGGAAGTCGCGCCGGAGCTGGTGGACAAGCTCGCCGAAACCGGCGCGCGCTTCACCCACCACACATCGATCGCGCCGACCGGCACCATTTCGCTGTCGCTGGCCAACAACGCCTCCAACGGCATCGAGCCCTCGTTCGCGCACAGCTATTCGCGCAACGTGATCCGGCCCGGCAAGAAGACCAAGGAGAAGGTCGAGGTGCTGAGTTACGAGCTGCTGGCCTACCGCGCGCTGATCAACGCCGACGCCAAACCGGGGTCCGACGAACCCGGCGAAAAGCTGCCGGACTACTTCGTCGCCGCCGACGACATCAGCCCGATGCAGCACGTCGACATGCAGGCCGCGGCGCAGAAGTGGGTGGATTCGTCCATCTCCAAGACCGCCAACGTGCCGACCGACTATCCCTACGAGGACTTCAAGGACATCTACGTCCACGCCTACAAGAAGGGCCTCAAGGGCTGCACCACGTTCCGCTTCAACCCGGCCGCCTTCCAGGGCGTGCTGGTGAAGGATGCCGACCTTGCCAACACCACCTACCGCTTCGAGCTGGAAGACGGCAGCGTGGTCGAGGTCAAGGGCAACGAGGAAGTCGAATACGACGGCGAAACCCACACCGCCGCCAACCTGTTCGACGCGCTGAAAGAGGGTTACTACGGGAAATTCTGACCAGTATGGACGGAGCCGTCCACGGAGCGGCCGTTTCTGAAAAGTCAGGCTACGGATGGCCGAGGTGATGTCTCGTGAAACGAGGCTGCAAGGTTCGCCAGAAAGTATCGGGGAGAGGCGATCAGGGACGATCGCATGAACACGACCACGGACGATCGCATGAACGTGGCCACGGAAGACCGCGCAAAAAATGCGCCGACCACGCTGTCGTTGTGTGAGAATGGGTCACGGCGACGCGCGTCGCCGTTTGCAGATGCAATCAGTGGTCCACTGTCAACGATCCATCCGGAGGAGCATCCGATGAGCAACGAAACAACGTTCCCGTGGAGCATCACCGAAGAACCCGCGGCCCCGGCCGCACCGGCCCCGGCCGCCGCCAAGAAGAAACCGGCGAAGAAAAAGAAAGCGGCCAAGAAACCGGCTGCCGCCAAGAAAGCGGCGAAGAAGCCGGCCAAGAAGGCTGCGAAGAAGAAAGCCGCCAAGAAGCCGGCCAAGAAGGCCGCGAAGAAGGGCGCACGCAAGGCCGCCAAGAAGACCGCCCGCAAGGCAGTCAAGAAGGGCGCACGCAAGGCCGCCAGGAAGACCACCCGCAAGGCGGTCAAGAAGGGCGCGCGCAAGGCCGTGAAGAAGGGCGGCGCCAAGAAGAAGGCAGCCAGGAAGCCGGCCAAAAAGGCCGCGAAGAAGGCCGCCAGGAAACCCGCACGTCGCAAGAAAAAGTAATCACGCTGCAAGCAAGACGCCGGCCCCAGCCGGGCCGGCGTCGTCTTTTGGATCACGCCTTCTCGAACAGGGCGCAGGAACGCACACCATGACCGTACGCATCAACAAGAAGATCAAGGGCTACCAGGTCCTCGGCAACGAAGCCCGGGCCGCGCCGGAAACCGAAACCGCGCAGACCGAAGCGCCCGTCGAGAACGAGTTCAAGGTCATCCAGATGCACGAGAAGCTCGAGCGTCCGGGGACCCTGATCGGCGCCACCTACAAGATCAAGTCGCCGCTGTTCGAGCACGCCCTGTACGTCACCATCAACGACATCGTGCTCAACGAAGGCACCGAATTCGAGATGCGCCGCCCCTTCGAGATCTTCATCAACTCGAAGAACATGGACCACTTCCAGTGGATCGTGGCGCTCACCCGCATCATGTCCGCCGTGTTCCGCAAGGGCGGCGACGTCACCTTCCTGGTCGAGGAACTGAAAGCCGTGTTCGACCCGCGCGGCGGCTACTTCAAGGCCGGCGGCGTGTACATGCCCTCGATCGTGGCCGAGCTCGGCAACATCATCGAGCAGCACCTCAAGATGATCGGCCTGATCAAGGACACCGAACTGTCCGACGCGCAGCGCAAGCTGATCGCCGAGAAGCGCGCCGCCTACGAGCGCAAGAGCGCAAAAAAAAAACCTGAAATAAGCACCGCCGGTGAAATGGGCGGCGCGATGGTCGAACCCGGCGCCGTCGAACTTGACGCCGACCCGTCCGCGGCTTCGTCCCGGCGCACGCCGGAACCCGGCGACTCCGATACCGACACCGCCGGCAGCTTCCCGCCCGGCGCGATGATGTGCGGCAAGTGCAATACCCAAGCGCTGGTGTTGCTCGACGGCTGCCAGACCTGCCTCAACTGCGGCTATTCGAAGTGCGGGTGACGCATCGGGCTTTTTGACTCGGGGGGAGTCATGGAAATCGCGGCACCAAATATTGTGGGTGCAGCGCTGTTGACCCAACTCATGCTAGTAATCGTCTTAGCCATAGCGCTGGCTATGCTGGCACGCCCCTTCGCGTCTCGTGGAAGATTCAGAGAAGGCGAGTCCTTCCAAACCTCCTTTGGTGCTTGGGTACTAATCTTCCTACTACTCGTTACATTTGCCCCACTACTTTTTTCAGACGCCTTTGCACAACTCTGGGGGCCGGTGTTTGGAAGCAAAGCACCAGGAGGCTTGGCGTGGACGTCCGCGCTCACGCTGGTGTTTCTATGCGATCTGGGCGTCTCCGGTGTGCTTATCTTCCTTACCGGAGGAAGCGCCGTTAGCCCGTTTCAATCAATGCTATTTCTCTTTCCTCCGCTTGCCATCTTCCTGCGTCAACCGATCAGCCAGATCATCCTATATGGCGTTGCGGCCGCGTCGATATATGCGTTTTTGCTCTTCTTCGAAACCACGAATTACCGTGATAGACGGATTGTGCGAAATAAGATAGCGACGACCTTTGTTGCAACGTCGTGCTTAGCGATCGCATTACTCATTGGCATCATCACACGACCTGCATAAAGCGTTTGACTCGGATGCAATGACATGGAATCCGGCGTAATTGCATTCCAGGTATTTGCCGAGACGTACCTAACAGGTACCCGCCTGCTCTCATCTACAGCGCTTCCCAAGAGAACACCGATGAGCAATTTCACTCAGGACGCCACCGACACCTCCTTCGACACCGAAGTCCGCGCCTGCGACACGCCGGTGCTGGTCGATTTCTGGGCCACGTGGTGCGCGCCGTGCAAGGCGATGGCGCCGATGCTGGACGAGCTGGCCGGCGAATACGCCGGGCGCGTCAAGGTCGTGAAGGTGGAGATGGACGCCAATCCGAAGACCGCGCTGGCATGCCACGTGCGCTCGGCGCCCACCCTGCTGCTGTTCAAGGACGGCGCGGTGCAGGCCACCCAGGTCGGGCTGGTCTCGAAGACGCAATTGCGCGGCATGCTGGATGGCGCGCTCTAGTCTCCGGCTTGCGGGAAGCGACATGACCATCCTCGACAACCGCCGCACCGAACTCGACACCCGCATCGAGTGGCTGCAACGGGAAATCGACGCCCTGAAGGCAAAGCTGCAGCGCGAGATCGACGCCTTGCAGGCGAAGCTGGAACGCGTGCAGGCCGAACGCCGCGAGCTGGATGACTACGTGCCGGCGGTCGATCCGGAAACGGGCGAGGTGCGTTGAACGCAGGCGTCAAGCGCGAGCGCTCTCGAATGCCTCGCTCCACGCAGCCACACGAATCCTTGCCGATTGTTCTGGATCCCGGCCTGCGCCGGGATGACGAAAGCTCGCGCGGATCACGGCGGTGCGCCGGGACGGCGAGGTCCGGTGGATCTTGGCGTGATCACAAATCCGGCCGCCCATGATCGCGTATCCTGCACGCCAATCCTTTTTCCACGCCGCGCGCCATGGACGCCTTCAGCTATCTCTCGGTACTGATCTCGATCATCCTGGGCCTCGCGGTCACGCAGGTGTTGCAGGGTTTTCGCGGACTGATGCTGGCGCGCTCGCGGGTGCGCGGCTACTGGCCGGCGCTGGTGTGGGCGGTGCTGGTGCTGGTGATTGCGACGCAGGAATGGTGGTCGATGTACGGCTTGCGCGTACGCTCGCTATCCCACTGGACCTTCCCCGACTTCGGTTTCGTATTGCTGCAGACGGTGCCGGTGTACCTGCTGGCCGGTCTGATCCTGCCCGATTTCGATGGCTCGGCAAACCTCGACCTGCGCGAGCATTACTACGCGCATCATCGCTGGTTTTTCTCGCTGATCGTGCTGCTTGTCGTGATCGGCTTTCTCAGGGCATGGGTTTTCGTCGGCACCTGGTCGGGGCCCCTGGATTTCGGGTTCCAGGTGTTCTTCGCGACCGGCGCGGCGATCGGTGCGTGGACCGCGCGTGAGTGGTACCACAAACTCTTGGCGCCGGCAGCGGCGATCGCACTCGCTGCCTACATCCTCTTGCTGTACACCCACTTGAACTTGAGCTGATTCGCGGCGGTCTGCCTGCATGCCATCAGGGTTTCGCGCGGTTGCCCTTCGGCCACCGCAAATCCGCCACCACCGGGAAATGATCGGAAGGATAGATCTTGCCTTGGTGCGTGGTGACGGTGCGCACGTCGCGCACGCGGAAGCCACGCACCAGGATCCAGTCGATGCGCTCGGTCGGCTTGCCGGTGAAGGCGTGGAAGGTCTTGTCGGGTCCGCTGCGGCGCGGCGCGACCTGCCACGCGTCGTGCAGTGTCGCCGTGAGCATCGCATGCACCTTGCTGTCCGGCGTGGTGTTGAAATCACCGGTCAGCACGAACGGTTCGTCGGCGGGCAGCTTGGCGATGCGCTTCAATATCACCGCCGCGCCGCGTTGGCGCGCGGCGACATCCTGGTCGCGATACGGCAGGTGGGTGTCGAACAGGACGAAGGTGCGGCCATCGCTCTTTCGCTGGAAGCGCGCCCAGGTCACCATGCGCGGGAATGGCGTGCCCCAGCTGTCGCTGCCGGGCACGTCCGGCGTGTCGGACAGCCAGAAATTGCCGGATTGCAGCACGCGCAGCTTGTCGGTGCGGTAGAACACGCCCATGTGCTCGTCGCCGTCGCCCTTGCGGCCCATGCCGAACCACTTGTAGCCCGGCAATTTCGCGACGACGTAGTCGCCCTGCTCCGTGTACAGCTCCTGGGTGCCGAACACGTCCGGATGCTGCTCGCGAATCGTCTTCACGAACAAGTCGCGGCGCGCTTGCCAGCGCTCGGGACCATCATTGGGCGCCGGATAGCGCACGTTGAAGGTCATCACGCGCAGTGGTTCGGCCGCGTGCGACGCCGGGGCGATCCATGCCAGCGCGACCACGCAGAAAGCAAGCGTCAGCGAATGCAGCCGGCCGGCGCGGTGGCGCATGGGCCTCATCCGTGCTGCGCCGGAGCCGCGGCATAGGACGGCGGCCGATCCTGTCTGGCCGCGCCCCACGATTTGTCCGGCGTGTCCTGCATGCGGAAGTCGAGCCTGGTGGTCCTGGCGGCGTGCGGATCGGTCCACAGCGACGACGAGAACCAGGCCTTGCTCCACGGCTTGCCATCGATGTTCAAGCCCGCGACGTAGCTTTTGGTCGAGGCGCCCGGCGCGGCAATCTCGACGTCATGGCCGTTGCCGAGGTGCAGCGTCGCGTGCGGGAACACCGGCGCGCCCAGCACCAGCACCGGCGCGCCCGGGGTTTCCGGATACACGCCGAGGTAGGCCCACACCAGCCACGAACTCATGGCGCCGAGGTCGTCGTTGCCGGGTTCGCCGCCGGGCGAATTCGAGTACACCTCGCTGATCAGGCGGTGCACGATGGCCTGCGTCTTCCACGGCGCACCCGCGTAGTCGTAGGCCCACGGCATGGTCAGCGCCGGCTCGTTGCCGGCCCAGTAGTAGGGCTTGTCGGGGCCGACGTTGAGCTGCCCGAACAGCGTGTCGAGGCGTTTCACCGCAATCTTGTCGCCGCCCATCGCGTCAATCAGGCCGGCGAAATCCTGCGGCACCATCCACGTGTACTGGATGGTGTTGCCTTCCTCGAAACCGCGCTGGCCATAGGCGTTCGGATGGACGTCGAAGCCCGCGCCGGCCGGATACTTCCCATCCACGTCGCGCGGTTCGGAGTAACCCTTGAAGCCGCGGAAGGCGGCTTGCATGTCGAATGTGCCGCGCCAGCGCCCCGATTGCTTGAGGAATTTCTGGTAGGTGGCCTGGTCGCCCAGCGCCTGCGCGAAACCGGCGATCGCGTAATCGGCCACCGCGTATTCCAGCGTTTCCGACGCATTGCCCGGCACGTAGCCGAGGCGGTCGTAGGCGTGCAGGTTCGGGCGTTCGGCGAAGGTGCCCGACCAGGCATCGGGTTCCGGCGTCTGGGTGGCGCCCTTGACCATCGCCGCGAGCGCGGCCTTGGTATCGAAGTCGCGCGCGCCGAAGGTCCAGGCCTCGGCGATCACCGGGTCGGCGGCATCGCCGTTCATCACGCCGGTGTAGTCGTTGTCGTAGGCCCACTTCGGCAGCCAGCCGCCCTGCTTCTGGTCGTTCAAGAGCGAACGCATCATGTCGCTGGTGCGCCGCGGATCGAGCAGCGCCAGCAGCGGCGTCTCGGATCGATAGATATCCCAGCCCGAGAAATTGCTGTACTGCGCGGACTGTCCGGCGTGCACCTGGTGCAGCTTGCGGTCGAAGCCGATATAGGCGCCGTTGACGTCGGAGAACAGGTTCGGGTGCAGCAGCGAATGGTACAGCGCGGTGTAGAACTGCACCTGCTGGTCATGGCTGCCGCCACTTACCGTGATGCGCGAAAGCTCGCGGTTCCAGTCTTGCTTCGCCGCGGTTTCCACGGCCTTCAGATCCCAGCCCGGATCTTCCTTGTCGAGATTCTGCCTGGCGTCGGCGGTGCTGACGTACGAGATCGCCACCTTGAGTTTCACGTCGCGTTGCCTGCGTGCATCGAACGACACCCACGCGCCGGTATCGGCGCCTTCGCTGCCGCGCGAGCCGGACTGCACGTCGCCGCCCTGCCAGGTACCGAAACCATCGAACGGGTGGTCGAATGCGGCCACGAAATACAGCGTGCTGCCGCTGGCGGTGCCGCAGAAATGTCCGGCGGTCACGCTGCCGACCACTTCATCGTTGCCGACGATGCGCACGCTCGACGCGGGACTGCCGGCCTGTGCGTCGGCGACCTTGAACACGAAATTCGCCTGCGCCGTGGCCGGGAACCGGAAATTGCCGAGGCCGCTGCGCGGCGTCGCGGTCAGTTCGACATCGATTGCCTTCAGCGTGCCCGGCGCCAGCATCACCGTGTAGCGGCCGGGGCTGGCGCTTTCGTGGCCGTGATCGAACAATTGCGAGGCCTTGCCGGGCGTCGCGCCGATCGCGCCGGTGGTTGGCAGGACCGGCACCTCGCCGCCCGCCGAGCATCCCGGACCCGACACGTGGGTGAGGCTGAAGCCGTCGGTTGCACGGTCCTTGTAGGCGTAGTCGCCGCCCTCGGGGCGCGATGGCGTGGTCGGACTCCAGCTCAACATGCCAAACGGCGTGTCCGCGCCGGGAAAAGTATCCACGTCGCCGGTGACCGCGCCGCCGTTGCCGGTGCCGATGAAGGGATTCACCAGCGCGGCCGGATCGCCGGCCGGCGACGGCGATTGTGCGATGGCGGCCAGCGGCAGCGTGATGCCCAGCAGCGCGGCGATGATGGTGCCCGGCAGGACCCGCGCTGCGGGCGCGGCGCAGGAAGGCGTGCGTGTGTCGATCATGGTGTGCGAACCCGTTCGGCCTGAGGAAATGGGCGCGGGTTCGACTTTCACGCCGAGCGGGCGTCCAACCTTGCGATGGTAGCGCGCGGGCGCACGTCGGTGCCATGCGACCAATGGCACGGGCGCGGCGACCTCACAAACTTCCGATCACGTATTGCACCAGCAGGCTGCTGACCGACACCGCCGCCCACACGCCGAGGCCCAGCAGGATCGGACGATGGCCGGTGGCGGCCATCCGGCGCAGGTTGGCCGACAGGCCGATCGCGGTCAGCGCCACGATGATCATGAAGGTGGCCGCGAAGTGGATCACCGGCTGGATCGCGGACGGCACGAATCCGGCGGTGCGTACCGCCGAGGCCATCAGGAACCACAGGATGAACCACGGGAAGATCCGGCTCAGGCTGAAGTTCACCGGTTCGTCGGCGTGGCGGGCCGCACGCTTCGCACGCCAGGCCATCGCGAAAGCGAGAATGAGGCACACCGGGATGATCAGGGTGGCGCGGGTCAGCTTGACGATGGTCGCGAAGTCGCCGGCCGCGTGGCTGTAGCTGTAACCGGCGGCGACCACCGACGAAGTGTCGTTGATCGCGGTGCCCGCCCACAGGCCGAAGCCGAGGTCGGACAGGTGCAGCAGGTGGCCGAGCAACGGAAACAGCAGCACCGCCACCAGGTTGAACAGGAAGATGGTCGAGATCGCGAACGCGGTGTCGTGGTCGTCCGGTCCGATGATCGGCGTCACCGCCGCGATCGCCGAGCCGCCGCAGATCGCGGTGCCCACGCCGATCAGCACCTGCAGCTTGCCGTGCACCTTCAGCATGCGGCCCAGCAACAGCGCGGTGACGAACGCCACCGTCATCGTCACCAGCGTCACCGACAGCGATTCCAGGCCGGTCTTCGCCACCTGGGTCAGGCTGAGCCCGAAACCGAGCGCGACGATCGACCATTGCAGCACCTGCTTGCCGCCGAAGCGGATGCCCGGCGCGAACGCCGGACCGGGCGCGAGCAGGTTGCGCACCAGGATGCCCAGCACGATGCCGAACACCGGGCCGCCGATGAGCGGCAGCCTGCGTCCCAGCCACCATGCAACCAGCGCGAGGCCGACCGACAGCAGCAGGCCGGGCCACATGCCATCCGGGATGGCGCGTTCGGAAAGCGATTCGGAAGAGGCGTTCATGGTGCACGGCCGCGATGCGAAGGCCGGCATTGTCGATCTGTCGGTAAATCAATAAAACTTCATATTGTTTATTTCATGTATAAGTAACGCTGATGATCAACATCAGTCCACGCCAGCTCCAGGTATTCGTGCAAGTCGCGCAGCTCGGCAGCGTGCGCGCCGCCGCGGAACGCCTGCACCTGACCCAGCCCGCCGCCAGCATGGCGCTGGCGGAAATGGAGCGGCAACTTGATGCGCGGGTGTTCGCGCGCGAGCGGGGCCGGCTGCGTCTGAACGCACGCGGACGCGAACTGCTGCCGTTGGCGCGGGAGCTGCTGGAACGCTACGCCGAATTCGGCCGTCGCAGCCATGACGACACCGCGACGCTGAGCGGCGAGCTGCGCATCGGCGCCAGCAACACCATCGGCAATTACCGCGTCGGCGAACTGCTGGGACCGTTCGTGCGCCGGCATCCGCAGGTGTCGGTCGGTCTGCGCGTCGCCAACACCGAAGGGATCGTCACCGCGATGCTCGGCCACGACCTCGATGCCGGCTGCGTCGAGGGCCACGTCACGCATCCGTTGCTGGAAACGCGGCCATGGCGCCGCGATGCGCTGGTGGTGTGTGCGCCGCCCGGCCATCCGCTGGCGCGTCGCCGCCGCCTGCAGCCGACGCACTTCGCCGGCGCGCGCTGGGTGCTGCGCGAACCCGGCTCCGGCACGCGCACCCTGAGCGCGCAGGCGCTGTCCCTGCTGCCGCCCGGCGAGACCGTGCTGGAATTGCACCAGACCGAGGCGATCAAGCAGGCGGTGATCGCCGGCCTCGGCATCGCCTTCCTGCCCGAGGTCGCGGTCATCGACGCGGTGGCCGCCGGCCGCCTGCAGGTGTTGAAGACGCGATTCCTCGACCTGCGCCGTACGCTCTCGCTGGTGCTGCACCGCGACCGTTACCAAGGCGCACTGCTGGAAGCGTTCCTGGCCAGCCTGGCCGAGAAGCCGTAGCCGCGCGTTTCCGGCAAGCGCGGTTTCAGGATTCCGCACCGAGCCGGTTCAACGGCAACCGCAGGTAACGATGGCCATCGCCGTCCGCCGGTGGCAGGCGTCCACCGCGGATGTTGACCTGCAGCGCGGGCAGCAAAAGGCGCGGCACCGGCAGGGTCGCATCGCGCGCGCGGCGTTTCGCGACGAAGGCATCTTCGCTGACACCGCCGCCGACCTGCACGTTGCCGGTCGATTCGGCGGCGATCGTGGTCGCGCTTGCCGGCCCGCGCTGCGCGGGCGGATAGTCGTGGCACAGGAACAACCGCGTGGACCCTGGTAACGCAAGGATGCGGCGGATCGACGCATACAACAGCTCCGCATCGCCGCCCGGAAAATCGCAGCGCGCGGTCCCCACGTCCGGTGCGAACAGGGTGTCGCCGATGAAGGCGGCATCGCCGATCACGTAGGTGAGGCTGTCGCGGGTATGGCCCGGCGTCGCCAATACACGCAACGTGAGCGTGCCGATGGCCAGTACGTCGCCGTCGTCGAGCAGTCGGTCGAACTGGCTGCCGTCGGCGATGAAGCCATCGCCGAGTCCGAACACCTGCTTGAAATGCGCCTGCACCGCGACGATGCCGCGACCGATCGCGACCGGCGCGCCGAGCGTGTCATGCAGCCAGCCCGCCGCGCTCAGGTGATCGGCATGGGCGTGGGTTTCCAGGATCCATGCGACCTGCAGCGAACGCTCGCGCAGGAACGCCAGCACCGCTTCCGCACTGGCCGTGGACGTACGCGCCGCCGCAGCGTCATAGTCGAGTACCGGATCGACGATCGCGGCCGTGGCGCCGTCGTGCACGACATGCGTCCACGTACCGGTGTCGTTGTGGAAGAACGATTCGACTTCGGGATGCGACGGATTGCTCTGCGACATGCGGTTCTCCCCTTCTGGCGTGCCTGCGGATTCAGCGTGACGGCGCAACCGTGTCGGCCACCTCGTACAGGCGCACCAGCGGTTCCATGTCCAGCAGGAACTTGTCGTCTTCGTCGTAGTACACCGCGCGCTCGGGCTTCTTGCCGGCATAGACCTGCAGCGACTTCATCGAATCCCACAGCGTCAGCACCTGGAATTCGCACTGCTCGCCCTGCACCCGCCGCAGTACCCATGCGCCACGCTGGCCCTTGAAACCCTTCAATGCGGGCAACGCGGTTTGCTGCAGGTGTTCGAGGTAGGCGTCGGCCCGCTCGCTGGAGGTGATGCCACGCCAGATGCGCATGATCATGGAAAGCACTCCCTCAGGGATGGTTCGGTGACGGCCGCGGCACGGGCTTTCTGGCACGCGCGATCCGCGCCGCGCGTTCCTGCTCGAAACGGCGGTGCTCGGCCTCGGCCAGTACCTTGGCCCGGTTCATCGCGGTCAGCCACAGTTCGTGGTCCTCTTCCTGCTCCAGTTCCGGCACGCGCGTGAATGGAATGCGCATGGGCGCGGCCCCAAGCGCGGCGTGCATGCCGCCAAAATACAACGTGTTGTGGCCAAAGCGCGCGTTGACGCCGTCCAGCAGCACCGACAGCGCCTCGCCGCGCCGGTTGTCGTCGAACAGGTCGCGCGATGCCTCGGCGCGCGGCAGCAAGCGATGCAGGGTGACGCTGACCGACAGCGGTTTGGCGTGCGGGAACGGCAACCCGCCCGGTCGCCGCGCGGCCCGGTCCAGAGCCTCGTTCATGCGCTGCAGGAAGGCGCGGCTGTCGTCGGTGGGATCGAACGCGACGTCGTGCTCCCAGCGCTGCTTGACGCCGAGGTAGCGGATGCGCAGCGACAACGCGCCCGCGAGCAATTCGTAACTGCGCAGCCGCATCGCGGCCTTCACCAGCAGTTTGGTCAGTACCGCGCGCGCGGCGCGCGGCGTGCGCAGCTCGGGCGCCAGCACGTGCGAATGCCCGACCGATCCCCGCCGTGACTCGCGCTCGGGCAGCCACTGACCGCGCAGTTGCGCCCACATCCGTTCGCCCTCGATGCCACCCCAGGCGACGCGCAGCATGTGCTTGCCCGCGGCGGTGAGTTGCGCGACGGTGTCGATGCCGACCGCATGCAGCCGCGCCTGCATCGACGTGCTGATGCCGCACAGGTCGGTCAGTTCCAGCCGATGCAGGGCGTGCGGCAAGTCTTTCTGCTCGATCACCACCAGGCCGTCCGGCTTTTGCATGTCGGTGCCGGTCTTGGCCAGCCAGTGGTTGGGCGCGATGCCGACCGAGCAACGGATCGCGCCGTTGGGTGCGGCAGCCGCGACTTCGCGCTTGACCGCGCGCGCCAGCTCGATGGCGTTTTCGCGACGACACTCGCGGCCGATCAATTCGCAGGCGGCCTCGTCCACCGAATGCACCTTGGCGATCGGCACCGCGCGGTCGATCGCGGCCATCAGGCGCCGATGCCAGGCCACGTACAACGAAGGTCGCGCTTCCACGATCGCAATCTCCGGGCACAACCGTTTGGCGTCGCGCACCAGGCAACCGGTACGCACACCGAAAGTCTTGGCTTCGACACTGGCGGCGATGCAGCAGCCGGTCGGCGCGATGACGGGCGTCACCGCGACCGGCCGTCCGCGCAGGCGCGGCTCGTCCTCCTGCTCGACAGAGGCGAAATAGCTGTTGAAATCGACGAACAGGCTGCGCAGGGTCATGACGTCCGGAAATCGCCAGGTCCGGACCTTGTAGCCTACCGCCGTCGCACGTTTGGAGACGGTTAAACGGCCGGCGACGCATGCTAGGCTGCCGCCTGTCGCCCGAACGCCGCAAGACCGCCCCATCCATGACCCGAATGCACCGACTTCCGTGGCTGCTGCTGGCACTCGCCGCGGGAATCCCGACGCTGGCCCCGGCCGGAACCCAGGCGAACCCGGCTTCTGCGCAATCCTCGCCCCCCGTCGTCGCGGCGGATGCGTCGAATCCGGACCAGGCCGCACTGGTGCGCGAAGTCGCGGCGGCCACCGGCAAGGATCCCGTGGCATTGAATGCGCTGCTGGACGGCGCGGTGGTGAAGCAAAGCATCATCGATGCGATGAACCGCCCGGCCGAAAGCAAGCCCTGGAACCAGTATCGCCCGATCTTCATGACCCCGGAGCGGATCGCCGAGGGGATTTCGTTCTACCAGCGCCATCGCGCGCTGCTGGAAGAGATATCGAAGCAGTACGGCGTGCCGCCGCAACTGATCGTCGCGATCATCGGCGTCGAAACCGACTACGGATCCAACACCGGTGGTTACCGCGTACTCGACGCGCTGGTGACGCTGGCCTTCCACTATCCGCCGCGCGCCAAATACTTCCGCGGTGAATTGAAGACGCTGCTGGAATTGCCCGACGACAAGCTGCCCGGCCCGATCCCCGACATCCATGGTTCCTACGCAGGCGCCGAGGGCCTGGCGCAATTCATGCCGTCCAGCATCCGCGATTTCGGGGTGGATGCCGATGGCGACGCGCACGTCAACCTGACCGCGTCGCTGCCCGACGCGTTCGCCAGCATCGCCAATTACTTCCGCGCCCACGGCTGGCAGACCGGCCAGCCGATCGCGGTGCAGGCCGATCCGGGCGCCAACGCCGCGCCACCGCCCAGTTATGAAAACGCCATGCCGGTCACGCCACTTGAAACATTCACCGCCGACGGCTACGCGCCGACCGCGCAGGAAGACCCCGCGCTGCCCGCGAACCTGCTGACGCTGGACGGCGCCGACGGTCCCGAATACTGGCTGACCTTCCGGAACTTCTACGTGATCACCCGTTACAACCACAGCCCGATGTACGCGCTGGCGGTGACCCAACTCGCCGACGCGATCGCGCACGGCGTCGCCGCCGCGCCAGCCACGCAATGAATCGCTGGTGGCGCGTTCTGGTGCCGCTCGCGCTGCTGGCGCTGGCGGCGTGCTCGTCGAATCCCGCCCGCCGCGCGCAGCCTTCGCCCGGTCACCGCGGCGACTACGGCTCGGCGCCCTGGCACGACGACACCGGCCTGTCGCAATCGGAACGCTACCGCCAGCGCGACGACTCGACCCCCAACATCGCCGGCGTCGATTTCAACAAGATCCCCGAACCGGTGCCGAGCGCCGAACCGCGCTCGCACTACGGCAACAAGTCGCCGTACCGGGTGGACGGGCGCACCTACCATGTGCTGCCGACCGCCGCCGGCTACGACGAGCGCGGCATCGCCTCGTACTACGGCAGCAAGTTCAACGGCTACAAGACGTCCGATTTCGAGACCTACGACATGTACAAGTACTCGGCGGCCAGCAAGGTGCTGCCGCTGCCGAGCTTCGCGCGCGTCACCAACCTCGAGAACGGCAAGAGCGTGATCGTGCGCGTCAACGACCGCGGCCCGTTCGTGCCCAACCGCATCATCGACCTGTCGCTGGCGGCGGCGGTGCGCATCGGCATCTGGCCCAGGGGCACCGGCCTCGTCGAAGTCCGGGGCATCGATCCCGCGCATCCCGAGGCGGAACCCCCGGCCGCCGCCGCGGTCACAACGCGGACCGGCGGGCAGCCGCGGCTGTACGTGCAGGTCGGTGCGTTCGCGGATGCCGGCAACGCCGAACGGCTGGCGCAACAACTGCGAGGAATGGGTCTGGGTATGGTGCGCGTGATCGAAGCCGATGTCGGCGGACGCACCCTGCAACGCGTGCAGATCGGGCCGCTGCCCGACGTGGACGCGGTCGATCGCACCACCGCGCGCCTGGATGCGGCGGGGTTGCCGCATGCGAGTGTCGCGATACAGTGAATGCAACAATGCTCCATGCGGAGCAGTTTTGCGGAAAGCCAGGCCACGAAGCTTTGGCCATGGATGACGGCTTCAATGGCCGTTCTGATCTTTATGACCGCAAACGGCTCACGTACGATACGCAGTTTGCCATTGCGGCGATCACGGAGGATCGCAAAGCTTTTGCGAAAAGTCAGGCCATGGATGGCCGTCCTGGTTTTCCAAGTGCGCAAGTGGATCGCGTACCTTCAACAGCCCTGTGGTGCAGCGATCATGGACGATCGCACATAATGATGAAGAGCATTCAATGAAAAACGCGCGTCCCCTGATCCTGGCTTCCCTCGTCGCATTCACCGGCGCGTTGTTCGCGCAGACGGCGACGCCGCCGAAACCGTCGGCGCCACCCAAGCCGGTGCCGACCATTCCACAGACCCCGATCCCGCCACCACCGCAGCCGAACGCGCAGGCGTGGGTGCTGATGGATTACGCCAACGGCCAGGTCCTGGCGTCGCACGACATGGACGCGCGCCGCGCGCCGGCGTCGCTGACCAAGATGATGACCGAATACGTGGTCGACGCCGAACTCGCGGCCGGCAAGATCCACATGGACGACAAGGTCTACATCAGCGACCACGCGTGGAAGGCCGGCGGCGCCGGTACCGACGGCTCGACCAGCTTCCTCAAGCTGCATTCCTCCGTGACGCTCAAGGACCTGTTGTACGGAATGATCATCCAGTCCGGCAACGACGCGGCGATCGCACTGGCCGAACACGTCGCGGGCTCCGAGCAGGCGTTCACGCAAATGATGAACGCCTACGCCAAGCGGCTGGGCATGGACAACACCCATTTCGTGAACGCGTCCGGCTATCCCGCGCCCGACCATTACAGCAGCGCGCACGACATCGCGATCCTGTCGCGGGCGCTGATCATGAATTTCCCCGAGGAATACAAGATCTCGGCGATCAAGTCGTTCGAATGGAACGGCATCACCCAGCACAACCGCAACACGCTGCTGTGGAGCGACCCGACCGTGGACGGCATCAAGACCGGCTCGACCAAGGAAGCCGGTTATTGCCTTGCCGCCTCGGCGGTGCGCGACGGCATGCGCCTGATCGCCGTGACGATGGGCGGCCCGGACATGAATGCCGCAACCAGCGGCGATGAAGCGCTGCTCAACTGGGGCTTCAATTTCTATCGCACCCACACCCTGTACGCCGCAGGCACCACGCTGGCCAAGCCAAGGCTGTGGAAGGGTGAAGCCGACACGCTCGAACTCGGCATCGCCCACGACGCCGTGGTGACCATCCCGCGTGGCCAGTACGACAAGCTCAAGGCCACCCTGGAATTCCCGCAGCGCCTGATCGCCCCCTACAAGCAAGGCCAGCAGCTCGGCACGCTCAAGGTCACGTTCGACGGCAAGCCGCTGGTGACCGAACCGCTGGTGGTGCTGAAGGACGCACCGCAGGGCGGCTTCTTCAAACGCTTGTGGGATGCGATCCTGCTGTGGTTCCATCACGGCAACGGCACCACCACCACGCCGGCGCCTACCGTGACGGTGTCGTCCGCCACGCCGGTCTCGGCACCGGCCGCATCCAACTGAGGAGCAGCATGCGCGACCTCGACGACATCGAAAAAAAGGAAGGCCAGGGTTTCCAGTTTCCCGGCAGCTTCGAGATCACCGCGATGGGCAACGCCAGCGCCAACCTGCGCGAGCGCGTGCCCGAAATCCTGCGTGGCCTGGGCCTGACGGTGCTGGACGCAAGCGTGCGCGAGCGTCCGTCGAGCCAAGGCAACTACGTATCGGTCAGCGTGATGTTCAACTGTCCGTCGCGCCAGAAGCACGAAGCCGCACACGCCGCGCTGCGCGCCGATCCGGATATCCGGTACACATTGTGAGCGAACGTCCGTTGCTCGTCCGCCACCTCGGCCGCCAGCCCTACGAACCGGTCTGGCACGCGATGCAGGCATTCACCGACACGCGCGGACCCGACACTGCGGACGAGTTGTGGCTGGTCGAACACGATCCGGTGTTCACGCTGGGCCAGGCAGGCAGGCCCGAGCACGTGCTGGCTCCGGGCGACATCCCGGTGATCCACGTCGATCGCGGCGGCCAGGTCACCTATCACGGCCCCGGCCAGATCGTGGCTTATCCGCTGCTGGATTTGCGCCGGCTGAAACTCGGCGTGCGCGAGCTCGTCCGCCGCATCGAACAGGCGATCATCGACACCTTGGCCGAATGGAACATCGTGGCCGACCGTCGCGAGGGCGCACCCGGCGTATACGTGGGCGATGCCAAGATCGCGGCATTGGGCCTGCGCGTTCGCCACGGCTGCACGTTCCACGGGCTCGCCTTCAACGTCGCGATGGACCTGGAACCGTTCGCCCGCATCAACCCCTGCGGTTATGCGGGGCTTCAGGTTGTACGGATGCTAGACTTGGGCGGTCCGTCGCGGCTTGCCGACGTCGAGGATGCGCTGATTGCCGAGCTGGGCCGACAATTCGGACTGTCGCCGCAGGATGCGGACCCCGCCCTGCCCCGCGCCGCAGCATGACTTGCGGCCATATCCGGCGTCGTTGGTTTCCGATAACGTAGGCTCGGGTCGTGCCGCGACGAGTCCTGATCGCCCGTACCACGCACCCGGGCGCGCCAGCGAATCACTGGCGCATTTTCGTCCCCGTACGCGCCCCCCGGGCGCACCCGGCCGCCGCATCGCGGCCAACCAAGGAAAGTCCATGTTGCAGCGTGTCTTCGTCGTCCTGATCGCCACCCTCTTCTCGCTCGGTGCGCACGCCAAAACCACCGCGCCGGCGGCTTCCACTTCGGTCTGCCCGGCTTCATCGTCGAGCGTGGCGGCAACGCCCATCGGCCAGTACAAGATGACGCCGGCACCGGTGTTGAAGCCGACCGCGGCGCAGGGCCAGGCCGCGATCCTGGCAGCGCGCCTGCTGACACGCTTCCAGTACGAGGCACTGCCGCTCGACGATGCGATGTCGGCGAAGATCTTCGACGCCTATTTCAAGGCCCTCGATGGCAGCAAGCTGTTCTTCACCCAGCAGGACATCGACACGTTCGCGCCCGACCGCACCAAGCTCGACGACGCGATCTGGAACGGCGACATGTCGATCCCGTTCGCGATCTTCAACCTCTACGAGAAGCGCGCCGGCGAACGCACCGCCTATGCACTGGCGCTGCTCAAGAAGGGCTTCGACCTCGACGGCAGTGGCACCTACACCTTCGACCGCGACAAGGCTCCGTGGGCCACCAACACCGCCGCGATCGACAAGCTGTGGCAGGAACGCGTCGAGAACGACTGGATCCGCCTGAAGCTGGCCGGCAAGGACGCCGCCGAGATCCGCAAGACGCTGTCGCGCCGTTACGAAACTTACCTGGACCGCGTGCACCAGCTCGACAGCGAGGACGTGTTCCAGACCTTCATGAACAGCTACGCGATGGCGATCGACCCGCACACCAATTACTTCGGGCCACGCGCCAGCCAGAACTTCGACATCACGATGAAACTGTCGTTGGAAGGCATCGGCGCGGTGCTGCAGGAACACGACGAATACACCGTGATCCGCGAGATCGTGCCGGGCGGCCCTGCCGCCAAATCCGGCAAGCTGGAGGTCGGCGACAAGATAGTGGGCGTGGGCCAGGGCGAATGCGGGCCCATCATCGACACCGTCGGCTGGCGCATCGACGACGTGGTCGCCAGGATCCGCGGCAAGAAGGGGACCGTGGTCCGGATCGAGATCCAGCCGGCCGAAGGTGGCCCGGATGCCAAACCCCGCATCATCACGCTGGTGCGCCAGAAGGTCGCGATCGCCGACCAGGCCGCCAAGAAGAAGATCATCGACGTCAAGAACGGCGACCGCACGCTCAAGATCGGCGTGATCGACTTGCCAAGCTTCTACGAGGATTTCGGCGCGCGCAGCAGTGGTGATCCCGACTACAAGAGCGCTTCGCGCGACGTCGCCAAGTTGCTCAAGCAACTCAAGGCCGCCGGCGTTTCCGCGGTGGTCGTCGACCTGCGTGACAACGGCGGCGGCTCGCTCAGCGAAGCGGTGAATCTGTCCGGGTTGTTCATCGGCAAGGGTCCGGTGGTGCAGGTGCGCGACAGCCGCGACCAGGTCCAGGAACAGGATTCGGACCAGACGATGCTATGGCCCGGACCGCTGGCGGTGTTGGTCAACCGCGGCTCGGCTTCGGCCAGTGAGATCTTCACCGCCGCGATCAAGGACTATGGGCGCGGCCTGATCATTGGCGAACAGACATTCGGCAAGGGCACCGTGCAGACCCTCACCAGCCTCGACCAGCTGGCGATGAACGCCAAACCGAGCTTCGGCGAGCTAAAGATGACCGTGGACGAGTTTTTCCGCGTGAACGGCGATTCGACCCAACTGCGCGGGGTCACTCCCGACATCCAGTTCCCGCACTCGATCGGTTACAAGGATTACGGTGAATCGAGCTACGACAACGCACTGAAGTGGAGCCACATCGCACCGGCCGACTACACGCCGGTCGCCGACCAGAAACCGCTGATCGCGCCGCTGACGGCCGAGCACGACGCGCGCGCCAAGAGCGATCCCGCATGGAAGCTGCTACTGGACGAACTGGCCGCCGCACGCAAATTGGCCGACCAGAAGAGCGTCTCGCTCAATTACAAGGTGCGCGAGGCCGAGCGCAAGCAGCAGGAAGCGCAGGATGCCGCCTTCAAGAAGCGCCGCGAGGCGCTGGGTGACGTCGGCGGCGTCAACCTCGAACTCGACAACGGCTTGTCTCCCGGCGAGCAGAACGTCAAACAGTCGGTTGCACGCGAAAAAGCGGCGAAGGCAGCCAAGGACACCGAGCTGGACGAAGCCGCGCACATCATGGCCGACGAAGTCGTGATGCTCGGCAAGGATTCCAAGCTCGACCACGAAGTGCTGCCCAGGCAGGCTTTCACCAAGCCGGTCGACATCGCGAACTCGGCGACCACGGCCCAGGCTTCCGCGCCTGCCGGTGCGAGCAGCTCGCACTGATGGTTGATGGTGCCTTCATACAAGTTCGCGTAGCCTTTCAGCACACCCGAAACGGAGAGAGACGAGCATGCGAATCGCGATCATCCTTGCAGGCATCGTGCTACTGGCACTCGGCGTGTGGGTCGCGCTGGGAGACGCGCACTACAACCACGACAGCACCAAGGCCCAGTTCGGCCCGGTCAAGATCCAGGCCTCGTCGCAGAAGCCCGTCCCGGCACCCATTGGTTATGCAGGCATCGTGATCGGGGGCGTGCTGATCGTGGTCGGGGCGATGAAGAAAAAGTAATTCACCGGCAACATCATCCGGGAAAGCGCGGCCTCGAGGCCGCGCTTTCGTTTCTGCGACCCGACTACAGACCGAGTTTGCTGGCAAGGCCCGACAGTTCGCTCAGATTGAAACCATTCCCGCCACCTTCCGGCACCTGCCCGTTCGGCGTCAGGTGATTGATCACATCCGGCAGGTGCTGCGCCAACTGGCCGAGTACCTGCGAAGGATCGACGCCGAGCTTCTGCGCCATCTCTTCCACATGCTGGCCCGCGGCGGTGCCTGCCAGCGCCTGACCCAGCTCCTGACCGTTCACCGGCTGGTTGGCGCCGTTGCCGACCCAGGAATTGACCACGCCACCCAGGCCGCCCTGCTGCAGGGTCGAAACCAGGCCACCGATGCCGCCTGATTTCCGGATCAGGCCACCGATCACGTCGAAGGTGGGATTGCCGCTACTACCGCCTTCGCCGCCCGCCAAGTCCTTCAACGCATCCAGAATCGACATGATGTTTCCCCTTCGTTCGGCCAGTCGAGAAACGCCAGATTCGCGACCTTAACACCGCGACGTGTCACGCGGGCGAAAAGCTACAATGGCAACGATGGATGTTTCGTACCTGCTGGACCCGCTCAACACCGCGCAACGCGAAGCCGTCGCCGCCCCGCCCGGGCATTACCTGGTGCTGGCCGGCGCGGGTTCGGGCAAGACCCGCGTGCTCACCCACCGGATCGGCTGGCTGATCGAGGCCGAAGGCGCGCCGCCATGGTCGATCCTCGCGGTCACCTTCACCAACAAGGCCGCGGGCGAAATGCGCGGACGCCTCGCCAACCTGCTACCGCACGGCATGCGCGGGCTCACCGTCGGCACCTTCCACGGCATCGCGCACCGCCTGCTTCGCCAGCACTGGCGCGAGGCGCAACTGCCGGAGACCTTCCAGATCCTCGACGCCGACGACCAGCAGCGGCTGGTCAAGCGCGTGGTGGCCGGGCTCGGCATCGACGAAGCACGCTTCCCGCCGCGCCAGGCCTGCTGGCAGATCAATGCCTGGAAGGACGAAGGCAAGCGTCCGGACGGCATCGAAGCCGGCGACCATCCCGTCGCACGCACCTATCTCAAGGTCTACGAAGCCTACGAGCAGGCCTGCCGGCGCGCGGGCCTGGTCGATTTCGCGGAACTGCTGCTGCGCGCGCACGAGATGTTCCGCGACAACGACGCCCTGCGCGCGCACTACCAGGAACGCTGGCGGCACCTGCTGATCGACGAATTCCAGGACACCAACGCGCTGCAGTATGCGTGGATCCGCCTGCTCGCGGGCCACACCGGCAAGGTTTTCGCGGTCGGCGACGACGACCAGTCCATCTACGGCTGGCGCGGGGCCAAGGTCGAGAACATGCGCGCGTTCCTGCGCGATTTCCCGGACGCGAAAACCCTGCGGCTGGAACAGAACTACCGCTCCACCGCGACGATCCTGGAAGCCGCCAACGCCGTGATCGCGCAGAACCCGTCGCGGCTCGGCAAGAAGTTGTGGACGGCGGGCGACAAGGGTGAGTCGATCTCGCTGTACGCCGCCTACAACGAACAGGACGAAGCGCGCTTCGTGATCGAGCGCATCCGCGAATACCTCGACGCCGGCGGCAACGCATCCGGCATCGCGGTGCTGTACCGCTCCAATGCGCAGTCGCGCAACTTCGAGGAACAGCTGCACCAGCACGACATTCCCTATCGCGTCTACGGCGGCCAGCGCTATTTCGAGCGCGCCGAGGTGAAGGACGCGCTCGCCTACCTGCGGCTCGCCGCCAACCGCGGCGACGACGCCTCGTTCGAGCGCGCGCTGGCCACGCCGCCGCACGGCGTCGGCGAACGCTCGTTGGATGGACTGCGCCGGCGCGCGCGCGGCGACGACCTTTCATTGTGGGACGCATCGCTGGCCGAACTGGCCGGTGACGGGTTGAACACGCGCGCAAAGAACGCGCTGCGCGGATTCATGACGCAGATCGAGGGATTCGCCAGGGATTTCGCCGATATCAATCTCGCCGAACAGGTCGAACACGCGATCACGCATTCGGGGCTGCGCGACTATTACGAACGCGACAGCCGCGGCAACGCCGAGGCCCGCGTCGAGAACCTCGACGAACTGGTCAACGTCGCCAGCCGCTTCGAACCCACCCCCGAGGACATCGAAGCGGGATTGTCCGAACTCGCGGCCTTTCTCGCGCATGCCGCGCTGGAAGCCGGCGAAGGCCAGGGCGACGCCGGCACCGACTGCGTGCAGTTGATGACGCTGCATTCGGCCAAGGGCCTCGAGTTTCCCGTGGTGTTCCTGGTCGGCCTGGAAGACGGCCTGTTCCCGACCCAGCGCTCGGTCGAAGATCCTGCGCGTCTCGAAGAGGAACGCAGGCTCGCCTACGTCGGCATCACCCGCGCGCGCGAACGGCTGGTGCTGTGCTACGCCGAATCGCGCCGCCAGTACGGCAGCGAGACCCTGTCGCGACCCTCGCGCTTCCTCGACGAACTTCCCGCGCACCTGCTCACCGAGGTGCGCCCGCGCGCGAAGATCTCGCGGCCGGTGTACGCGACCCGCGCATCGCGCGGACTCGCGGACCTCGACGACACCCTGCCGATCAAGCTTGGCCAGCGCGTACGCCACGCCAGCTTCGGCGAGGGCGTCGTGGTCAGCGCCGAGGGCTCCGGCGCGCACACCCGCATCCAGGTCAACTTCGCCGATGTCGGTCCGAAATGGCTCGTCGCCGCGTACGCGAATCTCACGGCGCTTTGAACCCTCTCCCCTCGGGAGAGGGTGGCGCGCAGCGCCGGGTGAGGGTACGCACTCGCGCAATGTTGCACGACATCCCTGTCTTTTTCCCCGCCGTCCAACGGCGCGGGCCACTTTCTGTTTCGGCAGAAAGTGGCTCGCTCGCTTGCGAGCGAAACCGCTCTGATCTTGTAAGCGGCTTCCGGCCTGCGCCGGGATGACGATCAGGTCGTGATCGTCGCGCCCGGCTGCCACGCCGTGAGCGCGCGCTCGGTGCGCTCGCGGCCCAGCTCGATCAGTTCCGACGCGCGGTAGAACTCGTACACCGCGCTGGCGTTGCGCGGTACCTCGATCACGAGGTCGGGCCGGTCGACGGCAAGACGGAAGCTGGTGAGGTTTTCCTGCATCAGTTCCAGTGACTGGGTCAACGTCGCCATCCAGCCTGGCGCCGATTCCTTGCCACCGTCGTTGCCAACGGTGCGCTTGACGAACTCCGCGATCCTGCCGCGCAACCCGTTGCGCGGACTGGATTCAACCGGTGGTTGCGCCGCCGGCAATGTCTCGAAAGGCCCGTTGACGTTGACAGCGATGGTGTAGTCGCTGTGCGAGCGCAGCAGCGGCGTCAGCGGCAAGGGATTCATCAGTCCACCGTCGACCAGGCGGTGCCCATTCATCGAATGCGGCCGGAAGATCGTCGGAATCGCGATCGAGGCACGGATAGCGTCGAACAACGGTCCGTGCATCAACCAGACTTCGCGCTGGCGGTCGAGGTCGGTGGCGACCGCGGTGAAGGGCATCGACAGCTCCTCGATGTTCACCTCGCCGATCAGGTCGCGCAGCACGTCGCTGATCCGTTCGCCCTTGATCAGGCCGGCGCCGGACAGCGTCCAGTCCACCAGCTTGAGCACGTCCATCTTCTGCAGCGCACACACCCAGTCGCGATAGACGTCGAGCTTGCCTGCCGCATGGATGCCGCCGATCAGCGCGCCCATCGAGCTGCCCGCGATCGCGCTGATGCGGTAGCCGGCGGCCTCGATGGCCTCGATCGCGCCGATGTGGGCGAGTCCGCGCGCGCCGCCGGCACCGAGCGACAGCGCCACGCTGGGCCGCGCGGCGTGCGCAACTTCGAGATCGTGATGATCGTTCACGGCTTGGCGTGGTCGTACTCGTCCAGCGCGAGCTTGTGCATGATGCGGATTTCCTCGCGCAGCGACTGCGGCGCCACGACCTCGGCGTCCGGCCCATAGCGCAGGATGTCCATCACCAGTTCGCGCGATTGCGAATACGGCACCTTGAGTTCGTAGCGGCCATCGTCGAGCCAGCGGCCTTCCTGCAGCGAATGCCAGTGCTCGTCGGCCACCCAGCGCGCCGCGCGCGCGGAAAACCGGATCGTCGCCCAGGCCTTGGGCGCGCCGGCGAAGATGCCGTAGCTCGACGCCAGCGTGTCGTTCAATTCCTTCTCGTCGCGGTCGACCGCGGCCTTGTCCAGTTGCTCGACCTGGCCGATGCGGTCCACCGCGAAGCTGCGCAGCGCCTCGCGATCGTGGTCCCAGGCATCGAGGTACCAGTTGTCGCGATAGTGCGTCAGCCGCTGCGGTGACACGTGGCGGACGTTGTCGGCGCCGGTGGTGCGCGCACGATAGCGGAATTTCAACTGACGGCGGGCCAACACCGCCCCGGCAACCGTGCGGAACACCTGTTGGTTGAGCTTGCGCGATCCCCACGGCACCACGCGGATGCGCTCCAGCGGCTGCTTGGCAGTGCCGGCCTGTTCGTTGAGGATTTTTTCGACGCGCACGCGGAACGGCGCCAGCGCGTCGGCCAGCACGCCCGGATCGGAGCGCGCGACCAGCGCTTCCAGCGCCATCAGCGCCGACAGTTCCTCGCTGGTCAGCCACAGGCCAGGCAGTTCGAAACGCTCGCCCTCGGCCTGGTCGTAGGCGAAACCCGCGCCTTCCGGATCGCTGTCCAGTGGTGCGCCCAGCGCATCGCGCAGGAAGGCGATGTCGCGGTACAGCGTGGCACGCGAACAGCCCAGCTCCTCGCGCAGGCGTTGCACGCCGACGGGCCGCCGGTGCGACTTGAAGATGCCGTGCAGCTTGAGGACGCGTTCGTACTGGTGCATGACCGGGACCTGTTGCCACCAGCATGCCGTGCCGCGCCATTGGCGGCAAGCACGGGCGCATCGGCTACCATGCTTCGTCGAACAAGCACAGCCATGCCGCACGAGAATCTCAAGCTCAACGAACCGACCGGGGACGAGGTCAAGACAACCACGTGCTACATGTGTGCGTGCCGTTGCGGCATCAGAGCGCATCTGAAGAACGGCCGCGTCCGCTACATCGACGGCAATCCGGATCACCCGGTCAACCGCGGCGTGATCTGTGCCAAGGGCGCATCCGGAATCATGCAGCATTACTCGCCGGCGCGGTTGCACAAGCCGCTGCTGCGCACGGGCGAACGCGGGGCGCGCGAATTCCGCGAGATCGAATGGGACGAGGCGCTGGCGCTGGCGACTGAATGGCTTGCCGACATCCGCGCGCGCAATCCGGACGAACTGGCCTTCTTCACCGGCCGCGACCAGTCGCAGGCGCTGACCGGCTGGTGGGCGCAGCAATTCGGCACCATCAACTACGCCGCACACGGCGGCTTCTGCTCGGTCAACATGGCCGCTGCCGGCATGTACACCTTCGGCGGCTCATTCTGGGAGTTCGGCGAACCGGACTGGGAACGCACGAAATACCTGATGCTGTGGGGCGTGGCCGAGGACCACGATTCCAATCCGATCAAGCTGGGGCTCGGCAAGCTGAAGGCGCGCGGGGCGAAGATCGTGGTGGTCAATCCGGTCTGCACCGGCTACGGCGCGATCGCCGACGAGTGGATCGGCATCAACCCCGGCACGGATGGGTTGCTGGCCGGCGCGCTGATCCATGAATTGCTGCTTGCCGACCGCGTCGATTTCGATTACCTGGTGCGCTACAGCAACGCGCATCATCTGGTCATTCGCGACCCGGGCGCGGCCGACGACGGACTGATCGCACGCGATGCGGAGGGCAAGCCATTGTGCGCGGCACGTGCTCCCGCTCGTCATCCCGGCGAGGGCCACACGGGGGAGGCAGGACATTACTCGATCACCGATGCCACGCAGCCCGACATCGCGCCGCTGATCGTGGGCGAATACGCGTTGCCCGACGGCCGCACCGCGGTGCCCGCATTCCAGCTTATCGCGGGGCGGTTTCTGGCGGACGACTACGCGCCGGAAAGCGTGGCTGCGCGCTGCGGTGTCGATGCGGCAACGATCCGCCGCCTCGCCACCGAGCTCGCGCGCACCGCATTCGATGAAGCCATCGAAGTTCCGATCGCGTGGACCGATACCCACGGCCGCCAACACGCATCGATGATCGGCCGCCCGGTCTCGATGCACGCGATGCGCGGCATCAGCGCACACGCCAACGGCTTCCACACGTGCCGCGCGATCCATGTGCTGCAAATGCTGCTGGGCGCGCTCGACACGCCCGGCAGTTTCCGTTACCAGCCGCCCTACCCGAAGTCCGCGCCACCCGCCAACAAACCGGCCAAATCGCGCAAGCCGGATGGTTCGCTGACCGGCAATCCGCTGGGCTATCCGCAATCGCCGGAAGACCTTCTGGTCGATGCCGAAGGCAAGCCGCGCCGTATCGACCACGCATTCAGCTGGAATCATCCACTGGCCGCGCACGGCCTGCTGCAATCGGTGATCCGCAACGCGGTCGAGGGCGACCCGCACCGTATCGACACGCTTTTCCTGTTCATGGCCAACATGGGCTGGAACTCGGCCATGGATACCGCCGCCACGCGCGAGCTGCTGCGTGCGCGCGACGCCGACGGCGAGTATGCGATCTCGCACGTCATCTATGTGGATGCCTACGATTCGGAGACCGTCGCGTTTGCCGATCTGGTATTGCCGGACACGACGTATCTCGAGCGCTGGGACTGCATCAGCCTGCTGGATCGCCCGATCAGCGACGCCGAATGCGCAGCCGATGCGATCCGCCAGCCGGTGGTCGCGCCCGATCGCGACGTGCGGCCATTCCAGGACGTGCTGCTGGATCTCGGCGCGCGGTTGAGGTTGCCAGGCATGACCGATGCAGACGGCAAGCCTGTTTACAAGGATTACGCCGATTACATCGTGCGCCACGAGCGTGCGCCGGGCATCGGCATGCTGGCCGGCTGGCGCGGCGGGGACGGCGCGCAATCGGGCAAGGGCGCGCCGAACCCGGATCAATTGCAGCGCTACATCGAACACGGCTGTTTCTTCGAGACGCGCGTGCCGGAAGCCGGCGCGTATTACCGCTTCGCCAATCGCGACTACCTGAAATGGGCACAATCGATGGGCTTCGCCGCCTCGACCGAACCCGTCACGATGCAATTGTATTGCGAAGTGCTGCAACGCTTTCGGCTGGCGGCACTCGGCCATGGCGACGTGCGGCCGCCGGAATCGGAACGCGGGCGGGTCGAACGCTTCTTCGACCCGGTGCCGATGTGGTACGCGGACATCGAGACGACCGCATGCCGCCCCGAACTTGCCGCGCAGGCCTACCCGCTTTCCGCGATCTCGCAACGCCCGATGTTCATGTACCACGCCTGGGGTTCGCAGAATCGCTGGCTGCGCCAGATCGCCACGCGCAACGTGCTGTACGTGCACCCGCGCGCACTCGCAGAGCATGCGCTCGAGGACGGCGACTGGGCGTGGATCGCGTCGTCGCGCGGGCGCATCCGCGTGGAAGTGCGCGCACACGCGGGCTGTGCGCCCGGCACGGTGTGGACATGGAATGCGATCGGCAAGAAACGCGGCGCCTGGAAACTCGGCAACCGGGCGCCCGAATTCGTGGACGGTTTCCTGTTGAACCATCTGATCGGCGAACGCTCGCACGACGCACGCTACGCCAATGGCGATCCCGTCACGGGACAGGCTGCATGGTTCGACCTGAAAGTGCGCCTGGAACACGACCCCGAGCCGGACGTGCCGGGTCATCGCTTCGAGCCAACGGACGTCTGAACGAATTTTTTGCGAAAACATGGCAAGCTGCAGGGGGTGACATCGCCGCTGCCGCATACGCGCCGGCACGATCGAAACACCGTGGGGCGATCGCCCCTGCGGGCAACGCTGTACTTGCAACGCGGAGAATCCGGGTGACTGCACAGGCCATCACGAGGAAGCGACGCCCATGACCTGGCAGGCCTGGGCGACCGCCGCGATCATCGTGATCGCGATGGCGCTGTTCGCCAGCGAGAAGGTGCGGGTGGACGTGGTGGCGCTGATCACGCTGGCGCTGCTGGTTGCGCTGGGGATCGTGACGCCCGAGCAGGCATTGTCCGGCTTCAGCAACGAGGCAACCGTGACGGTCGCGGCGATGTTCGCGTTGTCGCTGGGTATCGAGCGTTCCGGCGCGCTGGACCCGGTTATCGGCTTGCTCTCGCGCATCCGGCAGCCATGGCTGCTGTCGCTGGGCATGATGCTGGTGATCGCACCGCTCGGCGCGTTCATCAAAAACGTTGCACTGGTCGCCACCTTCCTGCCGCTGGCGCTGCGGGTGTGCCAGCGCACAGGCACCTCGCCTTCTCGTGTGCTGATGCCAATGGCGTTTGCGGCGCAGATGGGCGGCGTGTGCACGCTGATCGGCACCTCGTCGAACCTGTTGGTCGACTCGCTGGCGCAGAAACAGGGTCTGGTGCCGTTCGGTATTTTCGAATTCACCAAGCTCGGGGTGCTGCTGGCGATCGCCGGCGTCATCTATCTGATGGTGCTCGGTCGCTGGCTGTTGCCGCGACGCCTCGACAACGAGGTCGCCGGTCCGCTGCTGGTCGGCAAGTACGTCACCGAACTCAAGCTGATGTCGGATTCCCCGCTGGTCGGCAAGACCATCGCCGAAGCCAAGCTGGGCGACCAGGGCGTGTATCCGCTGGAACTGCTGCGCGGCGACGAGCACATGTGGTCGCCGCGCACCCAGAAGCTGGCCGTCGGCGACGTGCTGCTGGTGCGCGGCGAATGGGACAAGCTGGAAGAATTCCGCAAGCAGCAGGACCTCGAACTCAATCCCGAATTCACCCACGCCGGCGACAGCGACAAGGGCAACGTGCTGGTCGAGGCCATGATCGCGCCGGCCAGCCTTGCCGAAGACCGAACGCTGCGCGACCTGGACCTGCTGCCAAACTACAACGCGACCGTACTCGGCATCCACCGCCGCGGTCACCTGCTGCGCGACAAGATCCGCGACGTCGCCTTCCAGACCGGCGACGTGCTGATGCTGATGCTGCCCGCCGAAGCGGTGCAGCGGCTGCGCGGCGACGACCGTTTCGTGGTGCTGAACGAACGCGATGATGCGCGCCGGCCGCCATACAAGGCTTTCGTTGCGGTCGGCATCATGCTTGCGGTGGTGGCGGTCTCCGCGCTGCGCTGGCTGCCGATTCCGATCGCCGCGATCTGTGGCGTTGCCGCGATGGCGCTGACACGCTGCTTCGGACGCAAGGATGTGTACCAGGGGATCGACTGGAAGATCATCATCCTGCTCGGTGCGATCCTGCCGCTCGGGATCGCCATCGAGCAGACCGGGCTCGCCCAAGTGGTGGTCGGCGCGGCACTCGACGTGGTCGGCAACCATGGGCCACTGGCAGCGCTTTTGATGGTCTATCTGCTCACCGCGTTGCTCACGGAATTGATGGGCCACAACCCGTCGGTGGTGCTGATGGTCGGCATCGCCGCCAGCGTCGCACACGCGGTGCACGCCGACCCGCGACCCTTCGTGGTGGCTGTCGCGTTCGCCGCGGCAACCTCGTTCGCGACACCGGTCGGGTATCCGACCAACACCATGGTGTACTACGCTGGCGGTTATCGCTTCACCGATTTCACGCGCGTGGGCATTCCGCTTATCGCGCTTTTTTGTGCGCTATCGATGTACCTGATTCCGAAGATCTGGCCGTTCTGATGTCGTTTCCGTATCGCCGGACAGCACGACGTCGCCTCCCCGCTGTCATCCCGGCGCAGGCCGGGATCCAGTGGCCTGGTTTATCGTTTGCTTTGCACTCACTGCCGGTTCTTCGACATCTCTGTCTTGATTCCGCGCGCAGTCCTTGCGCGCGGGTTACTTTCCTTTCGGGGAAAGTAACCAAAGCCATTGCACCGGGCATGACGGTTTCGCCGACGTCGTGCCGGCGAAACTTCCCTTGGTGCTCGCCGTACGGCAGCCGCGCCGAACTCGGCCATCCATGGCCTCAAACATGCGGCGCTTGCTCTGCCGTTCGTCTGCGCACCGCAGCGTCATGCAACGGCGCGAAGAAAAGCTCCACCTCGATCATGGCCATCCATGGCCTCGTTCGAAGCAAGCGTCCGCAACCCGCTTTGTTCGTTCCGCGCGCAGGAAGCGCGCCAATGGAGCCCCTGTGCCGCGGTGAGGCCCGGACGATCAGGCCCGCAGGGTGGGCGCAATGGATTGCGCCCACTTGCCGCCGCGCCACGGAAGGCGCGTCGGCAAGCCCGTCCGGGCCGAACGGACTTTCTGACCATGGATGGCCTAAATGCGCGGCACCGGGGTTCGCCTTCTCTTTCGCCCCTTTCTCTTGGCGGCGCAAGAGAAAAGGGCTCGCTCGCTTGCGAGCGAAACCGCTCTTGACGTTTATCCTCTTGACGCCACGCATCGACCCGCTGTCCCTGGAAGCGGGTATGCATACGCCGGACGCCAGCCGCAAGGTGGTTGCGACATGACCAGCCTGCCCGCGCCAGCGAAGAAAAAGCTCGGGCTGGTCATCGACCTCGACATCTGCGTCGGCTGCCACGCATGCGCGGTCGCGTGCAAGGAATGGAACGACGGCGGCGATTTCGGCCCGCTCGCGGATGACGATCCGTACGGCGCGCAACCACAGGGGGTGTGGTTCAACCGGGTGCATGGTTACGAAGTTGCGATCGAACCGCCTTCCGGACACGCCGCGCAACCAGCGCCGCAGATGGTGCATTTCCCGCGATCGTGCCTGCACTGCGAGACACCGGACTGCGTGACGGTGTGCCCGACCGGCGCCAGCTACAAACGCGCAGAGGACGGCATCGTGCTGGTCGACGAGGACAAGTGCATCGGTTGCCAGTTGTGTGCGTGGGCATGTCCCTACGGCGCGCGCGAAATCGCGTTGCCGCATCCCAAGGCACCCGCGTCCGACGCTGGCCGCAAGGACTCCAAGCGAGGCACCATGCAGAAATGCACGCTGTGCGTCGACCGCATCTACAACAAGACGCTGGACGAACGCGACCGGCAGCCGGCCTGCGTGCTGGCCTGTCCCACCCGCGCGCGGATGTTCGGCGATTTGGGCGATCCCGATTCGGAGGTATCGAAGACCGTCGCCGCGCGCGCGGGTTTCGCTTTGATGCCCGAGCTCGGCTACCGCCCGGTCAACCGTTACCTGCCGCCGCGTCCGCACCGCGAGGCTGCAACCGCGCAGGCGACTGCTGATCCAATTGCCGAGGAAACCCTGGACACCGGCAAGCTTCCCCCATTGCTGCGCTGGCTCGACAAGGCACTGTCGCGATGAAGCCCGCGTTGTCGGTGATTTTCTTCACGGTATTGAGCGGCGCGGGATACGGGCTGTGGTGCTGGCTCGGCTTGGCTCTGGCCACGGGTGTGTATCCGCTGGCGGGCGTGGACCTACTGGTGCCGCTGGCGTTCGGCTTCTTTTTGGTGACGGCGGGGTTGCTGGCCTCGACCTCCCATCTCGGCCGCCCCGAACGCGCCTGGCGCGCGCTCGGCCAGTGGCGAACTTCATGGCTTTCACGAGAGGCTATCGCCTCGATTGCTTCCTACCTGCCGATGCTGGCGTTGGCGTGGCTGGCGTTCATGGATGGTGCCGGTCCCGCCCTGCGCATCGCCGGCGCCTCGCTCGCGTTGTTCGCGCTCGCGACGATACTTTGCACCGCCAACATCTACCGATCGCTCAAGACGGTGCGAGCCTGGCGCGCGCGGCAGGTGCTGCCGCTGTACTTCGTGTTCGCGTTGTTGTCGGGTGGCCTCTGCCTGTGGGCGTGGCTGGCCGTGTCACCGGGGAATCAGACGGGCATTGCGTTCCCGCTGGTGCTGCTGGCACTGGCCATGGTCGCCGGTGTGGTCAAGGCCGGTTACTGGCGAGGCATCGATACCCTGCCCGCGACCACCGCGGGACACGCCACCGGCCTGGAATCGCTGGGCCGCGTACATGCGTTCGAGGCTCCCGCCTCCGAAGAGAGCTATATCACGCGCGAGATGGCATTCGTGCTGGCGCGCCGGCATTCGACGCGGCTGCGCCGGATCGCGACCTTGCTGTTCGCGGCGCTGCCGGCGGGGGGTATCGCGGTGGCGCTGTTCGGCCACGTCTTGTGGATCGCCCCTGCAATCGCGGTTGCCGCGCTTGCCGGACTCTTCATCGAGCGCTGGCTGTTCTTCGCCGAAGCCCGCCATGCCGTGGCCGCGTTCTTTCCGCGCCGGACTTGAAAGGCCGCGCGCTGGCCACCATCCTCCTTCTTACACAAATTTAACAAGAGTTCAGTGCCCGGCTTCCAGCCTCGGGCTTTGCGTCCATCAATCAAGGAGTCGTGTATGAATTTCCCTCGCATCGCCACGCTGGCGGCGATCCTGGCGGTGTGTCTGCCGACCCTCGCGCTGGCCGACACTTCCGATGCATCGAAGTCGAACTGGAGCGGCAGCGGCGAGTTCGGTCTCGCCAATGCCACCGGCAATACCAAATCACTCAACGTCGACGCCAAGCTGAGACTGGCCTACGAGGACGATACCTGGAAAGACGCGCTCTTCATCGACGCCAACCGCGCCAAGAGCAACGTGGCGGTCAACGGCGTGGACGTGTACGAAACCACGGCCAACCATTTCGACGCCGGCGGCTCGGTCGGCTACAAGTTCAACCCGCGCTCCTACGTGGTCGGTGCGCTACGCTACGACCGCGACGACTTCGCGTCCAACCGCTGGCAGGAAGTCGCCTCGATCGGTTTCGGTTACATCCTGCTGAAAGATGCCCGCAACGAGCTCTCGTTCGAAGTCGGACCCGGTTACAAGCGCTACCAGCCGCAACGCTACACCGTGGTCGATGGCTCGGTGACGCCGCCGACGAGCACGCAAGTGACGCCGCCGGTGCAGGACGAGGCGATCGGTCGCGGTCTGGTCAATTACAAGCTCGCGATGACCGACAGCGCCAGTCTGCAGGAAACGTTGCTGGCCGAGGTCGGCAGCGAGAACAAGTACTACCAGAACGACATCGGCGTCGCGGTGGCGATGACCAAGACACTGGCGCTGAAGGTGGCCTACGAGAACCGCTACAACTCCAACATCGTGCCCGGCACCAGGCACATGGACAGCCTGCTCACCACCAATCTGGTGTATAACTTTGGCGGTTCGAAATAGGGCACGCCGACGCGATCCCGGCGTGCCTCAGCCCGCCAGTTGCGCCTTGACGCGCTGCGACAGCGCGCCCATGTCGGCACGGCCGGCTGCGCGCTCCTTGAGCAGCGCCATCACCTTGCCCATGTCGCGCGGCGAGGTGGCGCCGGCGTCGGCGATGCACCGGGTGACCAGCGCGTCGCGTTCGGCTTCGTCCAGTTGCGCCGGAAGGTACCCTTCGATCACGCCGATCTCGTAGCGTTCCTGTTGCGCCAGATCTTCACGCTGCGCAGCCTCGTACTGCGTGACCGAATCACGGCGCTGCTTGAGCATCTTCTCCAGCACGCCGAGCACCTGTGCATCGTCGAGCGTGATGCGCTCGTCGACCTCGCGCTGCTTGAGTGCAGCAAGCATCAGGCGGATGGTGGCCAGGCGCGGCTTGTCGCCGCCCTTCATCGCGGCTTTCATGTCTTCGCTGATGCGTTGCTTGAGTTCGCTCATGGCCATCCTCCGGCTGGAAACGCGAAACGGCCGGCGCCGCGGTGCGGGGCCGGCCGTCGGAACACGAAGCGACGCGCAGGATCAGTACAGGCGCTTGCGGCGCGTGACTTCGCGCGAGACGCGACGCAGGTGGCGCTTGACCGCCGCAGCGCGCTTGCGCTTGCGTTCCTGGGTCGGCTTCTCGTAGAACTCGCGCTTGCGCGTTTCGGCGAGCACGCCGGCCTTTTCGCAGGTGCGCTTGAAACGGCGCAGGGCGATTTCGAACGGCTCGTTCTCGCGGACTTTGACGCTGGGCATGGACGCTCCACTTGGTAAACTGGCCCGCTTCGGCGCGGGTGAGCCGTCAATTATAGCGTGACTTCCATGACCGATTCAAAGCCCCCGGTGACGGGGCCGGTGCTTGGCATTGAAAGTTCCTGCGACGAGACGGGGGTGGCGGTGTACCAAACCGGCCGCGGGCTGCTGGCGCACGCCCTGTATTCGCAGATCGCACTGCACGCCGAGTATGGTGGCGTGGTGCCGGAACTGGCCAGCCGCGACCACGTACGCAAGCTGCTTCCCCTTTTGCGCCAGACACTTGCCGATGCCGGCCTGAAGGTCTCCGACCTCGCCGCGGTGGCCTATACCGCGGGCCCGGGGCTGATCGGCGCACTGCTGGTGGGTGCCTCGGTGGCGCGCTCGCTGGCCTGGGCGCTGGACGTGCCCGCGATCGGCGTGCACCACATGGAAGGTCACCTGCTGGCACCGTTGCTGGAGGAACCCACGCCCGGCGAGGACCCGCTGGCGCCGCCGTTCGTGGCGCTGCTGGTCTCGGGCGGCCATTCCCTGCTGGTCGGGGTGGACAAGATCGGCAGTTACAGGATTTTGGGCGACACCCTGGACGACGCAGCCGGCGAGGCCTTCGACAAGACCGCCAAACTGATGGGCCTGCCCTACCCGGGCGGTCCGGCACTGGCGAAACTGGCGGAACGCGGTGATCCACGGGCATTCCGCTTCTCGCGGCCGATGACCGACAGGCCCGGGCTCGATTTCAGTTTTTCGGGACTCAAGACCCAGGTTTTGCTCGCTTGGCGCGGCAGCGACCACGCCGATGCCACGAAAGCGGACATCGCGCGCGGCTTCGAGGAAGCCATCGTCGAGACGCTGGCAATCAAATGCCGACGCGCGCTGGCGGCGACGGGCTACGAGCGACTGGTGGTCTCCGGCGGCGTCGGCGCCAACCGGCGCCTGCGCGCGCAACTGGCCGAAGCCGGTCAACGCGAAAGCTTCAGGACCTATTTCCCGCGCCTGCAGTTCTGCACCGACAACGGCGCGATGATCGCACTGGCGGGTTCGATCCGGCTTGCCAAGGGGCAAACCTCCGGACCCGGCATCCAGGTATTGCCGCGCTGGAATCTGGAGGCACTGCCCGAAGTAGCCTGAGGCGGTCCCATGTTCGGGCGTCGGCTCGTCCGGGCAGTTGACAGCGCATCCCGACGTCTCCAATTTGGATGGTCAGGGAAGCGCCGGTTAGGGCGCGCATGGCCATCGGTTGCCATGAATCATGCACGTGGCCGCACGCACCACGCAACGTGACTGCTCCCGGGAGAAGATTCCACGCGATGAGTTTCCCCAACGAACTGATGCGACAACCATGGATGCCCACGCTGACCGGCTTGCTGGTGTTGCTGATAGCCGCCTGGGTGATCAGCGTGGTGACCCGTTTCGGTTTGCTGCGCATGGCGCGGACGATCACCCGCCGCACCACCTGGCAATGGGACGACGCGCTGTTCAGGCACGGCGTATTCAAGTGGCTGGCGTGGATGGTGCCGACGGTGGTGGTGCAATTCGGCATCAGGATGGTGCCCGGCATCTCGGCAACCACGGCAACGCTGGTCGGCAACGTCGCGATGGCACTGACGGTGTTTTTCATCGTGCTGGCGCTGAGCGCGGCGCTGTCCGCCGTCGAAGACCTCTACCAGAGCACCCCGCACGGCAGCCGGCGTTCGCTCAAGGGCCTGGTGCAATTGCTCAAGTTGGCGCTGTTCCTCGTGGCGGCACTGGTGATCGTGGTCGAGATCACCGGCAAGCAGGTGGGGCTGCTGCTGTCGGGCATCGGCGCGATGTCCGCGGTGCTGCTGCTGATCTTCAAGGACACCATCCTCGGTTTCGTGGCCGGCATGCAACTGGCCACCAACGACATGCTGCGCGTGGGCGACTGGATCACCGTGCCGGGCGCGGGTGCCGACGGCGACGTCATCGACATCACCCTGTACACGGTCAAGGTACGCAACTTCGACAAGACCATCGTCACCGTGCCGACCTGGAAACTGATCTCCGACAGCTACCAGAACTGGCGCGGCATGTCCGAATCGGGCGGCCGGCGCATCAAGCGCGCGCTTTACCTCGACGCCGCCAGCGTACGTTTCCTCGACGCGGACGACATTGATCGACTGTCACACCTGCGCCTGCTGCACGACTACCTGCAGGGCAAGCGCCAAGAGGTCGCGCACTGGAACCGCGATCTCGGCGACGCGGCCGAATTCCCGGGCAACCTGCGCCGGCTGACCAACCTCGGCACCTTCCGGGCCTACGTGCAGGCCAGCCTCGAGGCGAATCCCGATATCCACCCGCACATGACCTGCATGGTGCGCCAGCTTGCCAGCGGTCCGCAGGGGATTCCGCTGGAGTTGTACTGCTTCACGGCCACCACCGTATGGGCCGACTACGAACGCATCCAGGCCGACATATTCGACAGCCTGTTCGCGTTGCTGCCCGAGTTCGACCTGCGCATGTACCAGCAGCCGTCCGGTTACGATGTACAGGCGGGGCTGGCGCGACTATCGGAGACACGCGGGACAGGGTCGGCGCTGCCGTCGGCCGCCGGCTCGCGATGATCCGTCTGGCCGGCGCCGTGCGCGCAGACTTGGTTGGCCGTAACACCGGGATGGCATGAACGTGGATACCGTCTTCATCGAAGGCCTCATCGTCAAGACCCTGATCGGTGTGCACGACTGGGAGCGCCGCGTGCTGCAGCCGCTGGTGATTTCAGCCTGGCTGTCCAGCGATGCCGCCGAACGGCCGGCCGCCGACAACCTCGACGATACGATCGATTACGGCGCCGTCGTCGAAGCCATCCGCAGCTTCGTTTCCGAACGCACCGACGGCTTGCTTGAAACCCTCGCCGAAGCCTGCGTCGCGATGCTCAAGCAGCGCTTCCCGAAGGCACGCGCGATCGAGTTGCGCATCGACAAACCCGCGGCGGCCCGCAACCTCGGCTGCGGACGCGTGGGCGTCAGGATCCGGCGCGAGTTTCGCTGAGATGCCGTCGCATCGCCGGTTGCTGCTGCTGGGTTCGAACCTCGCAGGGCCGGAGCGAATCGAAGATGCCCTGGTCCGTTTGGGCGCCTTGGGCAATGTGGTGCTGCTGACCCCGATCCGGTGTCTGCCCGCGCGTGAAGATCCGTCGCGTGTCTACCACAACGCACTGGCCACGCTCGAATCCGGGTTCGATCGGGAAACGTTGCGCGCGCAGCTCAAGCAGATCGAAATCGACCTAGGTCGCAAGCGCGACGACTCCGGCGACGTGGCGATCGACATCGACCTGTTGGCCACGCAAACGGTGGGCCGCTGGCTGGCCGATCCGCATGCATTGGCAAAAAAAGAGTTCGCACAAACGCCGGCGCGGGATTTGCTGGAAGCCGCCGGCATCACGATCGAACACGGCGCCGCGTAAGGCGCATCGGCCGCGCCCGCGATTCGGCGGAGGACGTCTACAACCCGGCTTCGCGCGCGTCCTGGGCACGGTCGCGCTCGACGCGCCGTGCCGGAATCTCGGTGCTTCGCTCGGCGGGGATGAACTCCACTTCGCGCGAAAACATCGCGATCGCCGTGCGCGCGACCTGACGGGTGTCGTACCACGCATACGCACCGACGCCGAGCGCGCCGGCGACCGGCAGCATTCGTGCCAGCGCGCTGCCCAGCGTGCGCTCGGACAGCTTGACGCCGATGCGTTGGGCGACGCGCCGGATGGTGTGTGCGGTGGCGGCGTGCACGATCCAGCGCTGCCCGGTGCGCACGACCAGATCGCGCACCGCCTGCGAGGCCGCGTGGCGGAACAGGCAGTACAGCATCTGTTCGCGGGTCAGCGTGGTGTGCTGCCCGCAGGCCGCGGCGATGTCGGCCACCATCTGGGCCTGGATCTTCCATATCGCAACCAGTTCCGGCAGCACCGTCAGCCAGCCCAGCGGTCCCGGCGGCAACGCCAGTGACGACGAGGCCAGGAACGCCTTGCGCCGTGCCGCCAGCGCGATCGCCTCGACGCGGGCGCGCGGATCCTCGCGCGGGCGTTCGCGGCTGGCGGGGATATCGGAGAGGAAATCGAGGATCTGCTGCGCGATCCGCTGCGAGGGTTGGCCGGCGGCCACGGGCACGGAAGCGGTCATCGTCGTCCTCGATCCATGTGATGACATCAAGATGCCGTCGTCGCAGGCGCCGTTCAAGTCACGCATGGCGCCGCTTCAGGCTGGGCTCACGCGCCGAGTATGCGGCCACCATCCACGCGCACGCGTCTGCCCGGTGACATAGGTGGCATCACGGATCAGCCACAGTACCGCGCTGGCGATGTCCCCGGGTGCGCCCTGCCGGCGCAGCGCGGTCTGCTCGGCCAGCATCTGCGGCGTTTCGGCCTTGACCGGATTCTCGGACCACAACACGGTGCCCGGCGCCACCGCATTCACGCGTACCTCGGGGCCGAGGTCATGCGCCAGTGCGAAGGTCGCCATCCTGAGCGCGGCCTTGCTCATGCAATAGGCGGCGTGTTGCGGCAGCGGACGTTCGGCATAGATGTCGGTGATGTTGACGACCGAACCGCGCGCCTTTTTCAAATGCGGCGCGGCGGCTTGCGCCAGCAGCAGCGGCGCGCGCGCGTTGACCGCGAACAACTCGTCGCATTGCGCCGCGGTGATGCCGCCCGACGGCGTGGCGTAAAACAGCGACGCATTGTTGACCAGTGCATCCAGCCGACCGAATCGCGCGACGGCGTCTTCGACCAGCCCGCGCAGACGGGCGGTGTCGGCAAGATCGGCCTGCAATGCATGGGTGGAGTCCGCGCGCCGCGCTTCGAACTCGCCGATCAAGGCGTCCAGTTCGGCCCGCGAACTGCGGCAATGCAGCGCCATGTCGAAATCTGCCGCATGCAACGCGCGCGCAATCACCGCACCGACGCGCCGCGCGGCTCCAGTGACCAGCACGACCGGACGGGTTTCGCTCATGGATGTACTCGCGCGTTATCCTGCATGGTTGGAAGCCTGCCTCAATTCGGGGAAATTCGCCACCTTGGACACCGCCCTGCCCGAACCGTCCGCCGACGAGGTCGCGCATTCCGCGCGACTGGCGGATACGATCCGCCACGAAATTGCAGCGTCGGGACCGATCTCATTCGCACGCTTCATGGAGCGCTGCCTGTACACGCCGGGACTTGGCTACTACAGCGCGGGGCGCCTGAAGTTCGGCAAGCACGGCGATTTCGTGACCGCACCGGAACTCGGCGCCCTGTTCGCGCGCTGCATCGCGCGCGCGATGGCACCGGCACTGCGCGCCTGCGGCGCTGAAGCGGTCTGGTTCGAACTCGGCGGCGGCAGCGGTGCGTTCGCTCGCGATTGCCTGCTGGAACTGCAATCGCTGGATGCATTGCCGCACCGTTACTGGCTGCTGGAACCCAGCGCCGACCTGCGCGAACGCCAGCGGGACTGTCTGCGCGCAGCCCTGCCCGCCGAGCTGTTTGCGCGCTGTACCTGGCTTGACCGGCCGCCGCAACATGCGTGGTCCGGCGTGCTGTTCGCCAACGAGGTACTGGACGCATTGCCGGTCACGCGCTTCACGCTGCACGCCGGCGATGTGTTCGAGGAACACGTCGGCGTCAGCGAAAACGGTGCGTTCGAGCGCGGGGATCGCCCCGCCGATCCGCTGGTCGCGGGCGCGGTGCGCCACCTGCAGCGCCGGCTCGGGCGCGAATTCGAAGCCGGCTACCGCTCGGAAGTGCTGCCGCAACTGCCGTGGTGGCTGGAAGCCATCGCCGGCGAACAGACCCGTGGCGCGGCCCTCATCGTCGATTACGGTTATGTGCGCCGGGAGTTCTACCTGCCCGAGCGTCGCGACGGCACGTTGCTGTGTCATTACCGCCATCGCGCGCACGCCGACCCGTTGATCCTGCCGGGACTGCAGGACATCACCGCTTCGGTCGATTTCACCGCGCTGGCCGAAGCCGGGATCGGCGCGGGTTTCGAGCCGGTGGCGTATGCCTTCCAGTCCGAGTTCCTGATCGCATCCGGGCTCGACGCCGCCTTCGACGCCGCCCGCACCGCCGCGACCGATGAGGCGGTGCGCTATGCGCTGGCGCAGCAGGTCAAGCGCCTGACCTTGCCGGGCGAGATGGGCGAGCGTTTCCAGGCCATGCTGTTCGCCCGCGAAATCGACCCCGAACAGGTCTTCGCGCCCCTGCTGGCGGTCGATCGCAGCAGCCGCCTGTGACAGGGGCCTGTCAACGCCAGGCCCTCGACGAAACCTCACAGAAAGGCGACCGGAGCATGCTATCCATGTCCCGGAGGCGGCTTGCCGATGACAAATCAGCGACAATGCGTCCATCGCCGCCCCATTTCCCGAACTCTCCGAACGATGACACCTACCATCGCCACGCTGTTGCTGCTGCTCGGCTCTGTCGCCTGCGACGTGGGCGGGCAGGTGTGCTTCAAGCTTGGCATCGGCCACGAAACGCACGGCGGTGGCGACCGGTCGCTGCTGCACAAGGTGCTGCATTCGCCATGGGTTGCGTTGGGCATCGGGGTTTATGCCCTCGAATTCGTCCTGTGGTTCGCGGCGTTGTCGCGCACCCAGCTGAGCATCGCGTTTCCGTTCACCGCGCTCGGCTACGTCGGCGTGGTGCTGGCCAGCCGCTTCATTCTGAACGAACGCCTTTCGCTGCGCCGCTGGGTCGGGATCGGAACCATCGTCGTGGGTGTCGTACTGGTCACCGGGCAACAACTGGGCTGATCCACACAGGACCGACGGCGCCATGACCCAATCGATGATCAAACAGGCGGACTTCCTGCTGCGCGGCGGACGCGCGGGGGTGCTGCTTATCCACGGGCTCACCGGCACGCCGGCGGAAATGCGTTTCGTCGGCAAGGGTCTGAACCGCGCCGGCTTCACCGTGTACGGCATGCAGCTGGCGGGGCACTGCGGCAGCGAAGCCGATCTATTGAAGACCGGCTGGCGCGATTGGACGCGCAGCGTCGTCGAAGGCGCCGACCGCCTGCGCCGTGAAGTCGACCACCTGTTCGTGGCAGGCCTGTCGATGGGTTCGGTGCTGGCGTTGAACCTGGCGATCGAACGCCCGCAATGGGTGGACGGGTTGGGCCTGTACGGCAGCACGTTCTTCTACGACGGCTGGACCATTCCGCGCGTGGCGCGCTTGTCGTTCCTGCTGCCGCTGGTGTGCGGCATGGGTTTGTTCAAACAGCGCCGCTTCATGGAAAGTTTTCCGTACGGGATCAAGGATGAACGCGTGCGCATGCGCATCGCCGGCGCGATGCTGGATGGCCAGAGCGAAGCGGCGGGGCTGCCTGGCAACCCCTGGCCATCGCTGGCCGAATTCCACAAGCTGGTATGGCACGTGCGCCCGCGCCTGCAGGAAGTACGCGCGCCTGCCCTGATCATGCATTCCGCGGACGACGACATCGCCAGCGTGCGCAACGCGCGCGTGATCGAACGCCGCATCAGTGGTCCGACCGAAACCGTATTGCTGAACGACAGCTACCACATGATTACCGTCGACGGCGAACGCGACAAGGTGATCGGACGCAGCGCGGATTTCTTTACCCGCATCCTCAGCGCAAGCCCGATGCGTGTCTCACGCGTACGCATCGCCGCGACCCCGTCGGCCGCATGAGCCGCACGGGTTCGCACCGGCCCTTTTCGCCCCTGTTGCTGGCGTGGCTGTTGCTGTTGGTGATCGAGACCTTCGGGCAGGTTTCGCTGAAAATCGCAGGGATGCATGTCGGCCACTTCGAATTGAATCGTTCGTCCATGCTCGCCGCGGCATCCACGCCCTGGCTGTGGCTGGGTCTGGCCTGCTACATCGGTCAGTTCGCGGTCTGGATGAAAATCCTCGAGAAGTCCAGGCTGTCCAGCGCGTTCCCGACCAGCGCGATCGTGTTCGTCTCGATCATGGTCGCGTCGTGGGCGGTATTCGGCGACCCGATGGGCTGGGAGAAGATTCTCGGCTCGGCCATCATCGTCGCTGGTATCCTGTTGCTGGGCGGTGATGCGCAGCACGTCCCGCATGCGCCCGCATGCAACGACGCCGAAGGGAACCTGTGATGAACGATGAAGTACAGAAAACGGTCTTTTCGATCATTGCCAAGGAAGCCGGCATCGACGAGAGCAAGGTCACGCTGGATTCCACCCTCAAGGACCTGGAGATCCCCTCGCTGGACGCGATCCAGATCATTTTCGAGATCGAGGATCACTTCAAGATCCAGATGCCCGACCGCGACCCGAACTTCGACACCGAATCGGTGAAGGGTCTGGTCGAGACGGTCGAGAAGCTGCTGGCCGACAAGGCCGCCAATCCCTCTGCATCGTCGGATTCCACGCCGCCGGCGCCGCCCACTACCTGACACCGCCGTTGCATGAATCGTCGTGTCGTCATCACCGGAGTCGGCGCCGTCTGCGCGCTGGGGCATGACGCGCAGGTGACCTGGACCGCCATGCGCGAAGGCCGCAGCGCAATCGCACCGCTGGCGGGATTCGACGACCAGGACATGCGGGTCAAGATCGCCGCGCAGGTGCGCGATTTCGATCCGGCCGCACACTTCGATTCGAAGAAACTGATCCTGCTCGATCGCGTCTCGCAATTCGCGCTGGTCGCCGCGCGCGAAGCGGTCGCACAATCCGGGCTCGACTTCTCGCATGGCAACCTGCGGCAACGCGGTGCCTGCGTGATCGGCACCGGCACCGGCGGCGAAGTCACCAATGACGAATGCTCGAAGCGCCTGTACGGCGAAGGCAATCCGCGCCTGCATCCGCTGTCGATCGTGCGCCGCATGATGAGTGCGCCTGCCTCGCAGGTGTCGATCGAGTTCGGCATCACCGGGCCCAGCTTCGTGGTGTCGAGTGCCTGCGCCTCGGCCAACCATGCTTTCGCGCAGGCGTTCGCGATGGTGCGCTCTGGCGTCGCCGACGTCGCGCTGGCCGGTGGCACCGAAGCCTGCCTGACGCTCGGCGTGTTGCGCGCCTGGGAAGCCATGCGCGTGCTGTCCGACGACACCTGCCGGCCGTTCTGCAAGCAGCGCCGCGGACTGGTGCTGGGCGAGGGCGCGGGCATGCTGGTGCTGGAAGATTTCGACCATGCGCGAGAACGCGGCGCGGAAATCCTCGCCGAATTCGCGGGCGCCGGCATGAGCGCCGATGCCGGCGACATCGTGCTGCCTTCGGACGCCGGCGCGGCACGCGCGATCAGCGCAGCGTTGCAGGACGCGCAGCTCGACCCCACCGACATCGACTACATCAATGCCCACGGCACCGCGACGCCCGCCAACGATCCGACCGAAACCCGCGCGATCCACATGGCGCTCGGCGAACACGCGAAGCAGGCGTCGCGATTTCATCAACCAAATCCGTCCACGGCCATGCGCTCGGTGCGGCCGGCGCACTGGAAATCGTCGCCGCACTCGGCGCCTTGCGCGATGGCGTGATTCCGCCGACCGCCAATTTCATCGACCCCGATCCCGAGTGCGACCTCGACTACGTGCCCAATACCGCACGTGAGACACCGGTGCGCGCCGCGCTGTCGAACGCCTTCGCCTTCGGCGGACTCAACGCCGTGGTGGCGCTCAAGCGCACGCCTTAGCGCGTCCCCTGCCGGCACAGGCCGCGGTGCACCGACGGCATCGTCATGCCGGCGCAGGCCGGCATCCAGCTTCTCGGCTCGTCATCCCGGCGAAAGCCGGGACCCAGTGACTTCGGCTCTTGATACTTTCGACATCCCTGTCCTTTCCGCGCCGTCCAACGGCGCGGGTGACTTTCCTTTCGGGGAAAGTCACGAAAGCCATTGCGCCTCGCATGACGGCCTCGGCAACACGACGTTGCCGAAACCGGCATGCCCCGGCGCAGTGGTCTTTGGCCACTTTCTGCCGAAACAGAAAGTGGTCCGCTCGCTTGCGAGCGGAACCGCTTTTCAACGAACTGGATGCCGGCCTGCGCCGGCATGACGAGCGTTATTGCTGCGCCAGCCAGTCGTCGTCCGATCCCTCGTTGACGCCTTCGAACAGGTACGTCGAGAGATAACGCTCGCCAGTATCCGGCAGCATCGCCAGCAGCACCGAATCCTTGGGCGCCTGTTTCGCGACTTCCAGCGCGGCGGCCGCGGTGGCACCGGCCGAGACGCCCACGAAGATGCCTTCCTCGGTGGCCAGCCGACGCGCGGTATCGCGCGCCAGCACTTCGTCGATCGGGATGATTTCATCGGCAATCGTGCGGCTCAGGACCGCAGGCAGGAAATCAGGTGTCCAGCCCTGGATCTTGTGCGGGTGCCATTCATCGCCGGCCAGCATCGAGGCATTGGCCGGTTCGGTCGCGACCACCCTGATGTCGGGCCGCGCCAGCTTGAGCACTTCGCCGGCGCCGGTGATGGTGCCGCCGGTACCCCACCCGCTGACAAAATAATCCAGCCGCTTGCCGGCGAAATCGCGCAGGATCTCGGGGCCGGTGGTGTTGCGGTGGTACGCGGGGTTGGCCTCGTTCTCGAACTGCCGGGCGAGGAACCAGCCATGCTTCCGCGCGAGTTCCTCGGCGATGCGCACCATGCCGGTGCCGCGTTCGGCGGCGGGCGTCAGGATCACCTTGGCGCCATACGCACGCATCAGTTTGCGGCGTTCGATCGAAAAGGTTTCCGACATCACGGCCACGAACGGATAACCGCGCACCGCGCACACCATGGCCAGCGCCACGCCGGTATTTCCGGACGTCGCCTCGATCACGGTCTGGCCGGGTTTGAGCGTGCCGCGCCGTTCGGCGTCGAGAATGATCGCCAGCGCCAGCCGGTCCTTGACCGACCCGCCGGGATTGAACGACTCGACCTTGGCGTACAGCGTGACGTGCTCGGGTGCGATGCGATGCAACTTGACGATCGGCGTGCCGCCGATGGTATCGAGGATGCTTTCATGCAGGGACATGGCGACTCCTTGAAAACGAATGTTGCGCAGGGTCAATGGGCCGATGAACTCGAAGCATGAACGGCCGACATCGCTCCCGCAATGCACGCTTGCATGTACCGCGGCGACGGAATCCGGCTCGTGGCGGGACCGGGAGTCGATGCGGGCCGTGTGCAAATCCGTTCATGCAATGTGAAGCCGAAATCAAATGGACGTCCAAATCTCGATCATACACTCTATCGCGATGCCTGCCAGCAGCCGTGCTCGTCACACCCTCGGACACCCACCGATGTGCGCAACCGTCGTATGCACGGCGCGCGATCAGCGCCTGGATCTGGCGATCGATGCCGTCGATTTCGGTGCGCACGGCCGCTAGATCGGGCTTCGCCGGTGTTTCGCGCTTGTCTCCGGTTTTGGCGCGCCCGGGTTTAGCTATCGCTGTGCGTTTGCGCGCCGGTCGGGGTTTGCCTGCCATGCCGGTTCTCCACGGTGAACCCGCAGCTTGGCGGCATCGCGTGTGATGCGCAAGCGTTTGGACGTCTGGATGCCTATCTCTTGCCTGCATTCGGTCCGGCCGTACCCGGCCCGGCGCCGCGACCGGCGCCGGCTGTCTCGCGAACGGCCTGTGCGTGCTTCGTCGTGTAACCATCGTCCAGCGTGTGCAGGAACGCGATGATGTCCTTGATGTCCTGCCGGGTCAGCGGCGGCGGATCGCCGACATGACGATTGAACGGGGCGTCGGTGGTATCGACGTTGCTCCAGTACGCCCGCGGAAGGTCGTTGTAGAGCTCGACCTTGCCATCGGCGTCGTGCGGATAGATTTTGCCCGGCTGCACGCTGCGCAGGTTGTAGAACTCCAGCACCTGTTCGAGGCTGTGGTAGACGCCGTTGTGGAAGAACACCGTGCGCCGGTCCACGTTGCGCAGGGTCGGGGTCAGGAACATGCCGCAGTATTGGGTCTGCCGCGCCAGATCCTTGCGGAACGGGCCGCACAGCCCGAGGTCATGGAAATGCGGGTTCTTGTTGAGCGGCAGATGGGGGTTGCGCGGCACGCCCAGTGCCTCGTACTGGGTGTCGGTGAACAGCGGCGGCAGACCGTCGCGGGTCGGCTGGCTCAGATGGCAGGCCGCGCAGTTGCCTTTGTTCGGATCGTTGAACAGTTCGAGCCCACGCATTTCGGCTGGTGTCAGCCGCGCGCGGCCCTGCAGCCAGGCGTCGTATTTGCTGGTGAATGCATGGAACGATGGGTCCTCGATCTGGAAACGGCCGATCGCGAACATCGCCTCGGACACCAGTTGCCGGGGATCGTGCAGGATGGCCGGACCAAACAGCATGGTGAAGTTCTTGCGATAGCGGCTGCGCGCAAGCTTGTGGGCGATACTGGCAACGTCGGGATTGGCCATTTCCACCGGATTCAGCATCGGGATCAGCGCCTGCCGCTGCAGCGAATCGGCGCGCCCGTCCCAGAACAATCCGCCTTGCGGAACGATCGGCACGTTGGCGGGCACGTTGCCGGCGGTTTTCCGGGCGCGGGGATCGCCACGCACCGAGGCCGCCAACGCATTGAGGTTCAGCGGAATGTCGGAATCCGCGGGATCGGGGCCGATGCTGAAAGGCAGTTGCCGATACAGGTAGGCGAGCGACGGCGGCGGGCGAAACCCGCTTTGCTCGAGATGCGGACCACCTGGTTGCAGGACATGTCCGGGCGGCGGATTGTAGCCATAGTCGGGGTCGTGGCACGAAGCACACGATTGCCGCCCCGATGCGGACAGGTCCGGATCGAAGAACAGCGCTTTGCCGAGTTGCGCCACCGCGCTCAACGGGCGGACCGGCGGCAGTTTGAGATGTACGGGATGCGGATTGATGCCGCTGTCGGCTACGGATGTGGTCTCCGATGACGGCAAGCGTTGCTGCAATTTCGCGAAGGCGTAGCCGGTCAAGCCACAACAGGCGACGGCCAGCCCGAGCGCGATCCCCAGGCGCCGATCGGGCCGGCCGCGGGCGGGTTTCGAAAGTGATTCGGGAAGCAATCTGGAAATGATCGGCGGGCGACGGAACATGATGGACGCCGGGTGCGTGCGATCTCCGCCCCGGGTTCAACCGGAGCGGGGATCGCGATGGGTGACCGATTCACGAACCGGCGACAATGGGTTTGCCGGCCCGAAAAATCAGATGCGCCGTGACCTGCCGATCGACACGCCGGTCTCGGGATTCAGATAGACCGGCTGCGCCTTGCCGGCGCCATGGCTGAAATCGAACAGGCCCATGATGCTTCCAGCCGTGGCGTCGTTGGAGCCCTGCCCGATGCGTTGCCCGTGCAGCCAGTTGTCCTCGATGAAACGCACCACCGAGGATTGCGTGATGCGGTTGTCATCGACGTAGTTGACGCGGGCGTAGGGCGAAATCACCAGGAACGGAATCCGGGTGCCGGGACCGCAACGGCCGTTGACGATCTTGCCGTTCAAACCGATGCCGGGCTGGGCGTCCGGGCCGGTGCACGAGCCCGGACCGTTGAGCTGGTCGGCGCCCGTCACCGTGCCCTGCGCCGTCTTCTCGGACGTGCTCGAGTCGAACGAGGACGTGGTGGGCGAGGCAAAGCGGTGGTCGTACCAGCCGTCGGAATCGTCGTAGGTGATGATCACGGCGGTGTTCTTCCAGTCGGGCTGGCGCTGCAGGAAATTCAGCAGCTTCACGATGTGCGCCTGTTCGTCCAGCGGGTCGGAGTTGCCGGGATGGGCATCGCCGATCGCCGGGAACTTGATGTAGCTGACCGACGGGAAATTGCCCGACGCCACCGCGCGATAGAAGTCGCGCAAACCGTATTCGTGGTGCACCGGCGTCGAGGTGCTGTCCTTCGGGTCGGTGTAGCCGATCCGCCACACCGACGAGGGGCGCGCGTGCGTCGGGTTCGAGGTCGAGGCGTAGTACTGGAACCAGTTGTGGTGCGGGATGTAATCCTTGGGACTGGCATCCAGCACGCTGGAGTAGGTGCTGCGCTGGCAGCCGGTCGTACCGTTGCGATTGACGGTGTCGAGGTCGAAGCCGCCCATGAATCCGCCCCAGGTGATGTGGGCCGCATTCAACAGGTCACCGATGTTTTGCGACGTCATCATCATGGTCTTGGAGGTCGAGGAGCAGACGTCGTAAGCTGGATCGGTATCGCCGACCAGGGTCAGGCCGCCCTGCCCGTCGGGGATGGTCGCCGCCGAACCCAGCACCACCTCGGCGCCGTTGTTGGTGCCCGACACCACTTCGATCGCGCCGGGCGTCGACGGACCGTAGGTGTCGGTGTAGGCGTTGTCGTCCATCGCGAAATGCTGCGCGTAATTCCACAGCGCGGTGACCGTATTGCCGTCGTAGTAGCCCATGACCAGGCCCTGGGTACCGAACGCACCGGTGCTGCTGACGGTGTTGTTGCCGGTGTAGGCCGGGAAGCGGTCGGCGGCGCCGTTGTCGTAGGCCAGCTGTTCCGGCGTGTAATTGTGGTTCTGGCCCTCGGTGTTGGCCTGGGTCCGATCGAGCCGGAACGGATTGACACCATCCGTGCCATTCGCCGGATTCTTGGTATTCGGGTTTTGCGTCAGCAACGTGGGGGTCAGCCCCGCTATCGCCGGGGTCGACGGCGAGGCGTGGAAAGCCGGCTCCCCGGGCGGGTTCGCGGCATCCGGGTAGGTGCCGAAATAGTGATCGAAGGAACGGTTCTCGTCGAAGATCACCACCAGGTGCTTGATCGGCGTGGCGGTGGGCAGGGCATCCTGCGGCGACGGGAAACGGATGCCGTGCCCGGGGCCGATCGGCCACACCGGGCCGGCCGGATGGTGGTCCAGGCCCCGACCCGGTTGGGCAAGTGCCGACAAGGTGAAGGCTGCGGCCGCGATCGAAGCGGCCAGTAATGTTTTGCGAACGATCTGCGAACAAGGCATGCGAGGGCTCCTGACGTGCGTGCACTGGGACGTCGGGTCGACTCGCCCGATCGCGTCGGACGGCCTGAATGGGGCTGCAGTCGAACTCCCGACCGAGCCGGCATTCCACCACCCGCGCATGAAGGTTCCACGACAGTTCCTTGAGGGAAATCTGACAGCGGCGAATTCGTGCCAGTCGTTCACGATGGCGGACACGCCAGCGCGGACTCGCGGCGACGAAGCCGTCGCGGCATGTCGCGCGTGTTGCGCGAAAGAAAGAACGGGCGGCTACCGGCGCGTGCCGCGATCAGTGTCACGCAGGCGCATGTCAACTACCGGCCACCAGCGGACGTTTCAGACGGATGGGAATCTTTCCCGGATCACGGGGATCGCGATGAGAATGCCGACATTCCGGATTGCGGCCGGCATTTTGCCGGCCAACCTCGCGGCTTGCAGCGCCCGCGTACGGCAGCCCGTCCACGGTACGCCGCCGCGTTCACGCCGGTGCACGACGTATGGCGACGCGTGCTGGCAGCGGCCAGGTTCGTGCATTTCGTCTCACCCGGCAACCGGGTGGCATCCACCAAACCATGAAGCCCCCCCGGTGGCGATCAAGCGCTACGCGCAAGCTCTCTCGCAACTTCCCTCGCCGCCGCGAGCGTCTGCGCGACGTCTTCGTGCGTGTGCGCGGTCGAAACAAACAGGTTTTCGTAGGCGCCCGGATGGAACAAAACGCCCTTGCCGAGCATGCCTTCCCACCACTTGCGGAACAGTTCCTGGTCGGCGTGACGCTCGGCATCGCGGTAATTGCGGATGGCCTCGCGCGCGAACCACACCTGCATCAGCGGCCCGATGCCCACGACATGCGCGGGCAGCCCGGCGCCACGCAGGATCTGTTCCAGCCCCGTCCGCAATGCGTCGGAAACCGCATCCAGCCTTGCGAACAGTCCCGGCGTCGCCAGTTCGTCCAGCGCCGCATTGGCCGCCGCGATCGCGATGCCGTTGGCACTGTAGGTACCCGCCATCGAAACCGTGCCGTCGGCGACCAGCGCCATGATGTCGGCACGGCCGCCGCAGGCCGCGACCGGGAAACCACCGCCCAGGCCCTTGGCGAACACCGAAAGATCCGGCGTGACGCCAAGCCGCGCCTGGGCGCCGCCGAGGCCAAGACGGAAGCCGGTGATGACCTCGTCGAACAGCAGCACGATGCCGTTGCGTTCGGTCAGTTCACGCATCGCTTCGAGATAACCCGGCTCGGGCAGGATGCAGCCGGTGTTGCACATCACCGGCTCGGTGAGCACCGCGGCGATGCTGTCCCCTTCGCGCGCGATGGTGTCGGCCAGCACGCCGGCGTCGTTCCACGGCAGGATGATCAGGTTTTCTTCCACGCCGCGCGGCAGGCCGGGGCCTTGCGGCACCGGCAGGGGATGATCGTCGGGGCCGGCCTTGGCGATGTCCGGATGCTTGCTCCAGTACACCTGGTCCGAAAAGCCGTGGTACATGCCTTCGAAGCGGATGATCTTGGGCCGGCCGGTGAACGCGCGCGCGAGGCGCGTGGCGTACAGCACCGCCTCGGTGCCGGTGTTGCACAGGCGCACCTGGTCCACGCTTGGCACGGCCGCGATGATTTTCTGCGCGAGGCGCGCCTCGTCCGCCGTAGGCAGCGCGAAGATGGTGCCGCGTTGCTGGATGAAATCGACCACCGCCTGGGTCACGCGCGCGGGCCGATGCCCGAGGATCATCGGGCCGAGGCCGAGCAGGTAGTCGATGTATTCGTTGCCGTCGACGTCGCGCAACCGCGAACCCTGCCCGCTCTCCACGAACAACGGATACGGCGTCCAGCCCGACCAGGTCGCGCGCGCGGTGCTGTTGACGCCGCCGGGAATGGAGCGGCACGCGGCCTCGAACAGGCGACCACTGCGCGCGGTGTCGAGCCCGTCGACCAGCTGCGCGGCGTCGGGGGTGGTCGCTTTCGCTACCGTGTTGGTCGATGCGTTCATCACGTTTGCTTTCCGACAATGGGGATTGAGCGGCTTGGAAAGCCGCTCATACGGATGCGGGTGCCAGCACTCGCCTGGGCGTATACAGCTTGCCGGCCAGCAACGCCGGCAGCAGGCCGATCGCATCGGCGAAACCGACGATCGAGGTGTGCGGGATGGCCGCGTGCCGGCAGTGTTCGATAAGGCGGTGCTTGGCGAACACGTAGTCGGCCTCGCCGGCGGCGCAGAAATCCGAAGCACCATCGCCGATCAGCAGCACCCGGTGGTGGCGGTTGTGTTCGCGCACCGCACTGGCGCACTTGCAATGGCCGCTGCCGATGCGGCAATGCGGATCGGAGAACGGTGTCTCCAGCCGCCACTTGCGCGGGCCGGCCTGGACCAGCCGGTTGGCGAGCACCGGCAGGTCGTCGAGCTGGTAGCGCGACAGGATCGCCCTGATCGCGTAATCGAGGCCGTCGCTGACCACCCGCAAGGTGGCGCCCGCGCCGAGCGCCGATTCCACGAATTGCGGGAACGCGGGGTCGATGCGCAGCGTCGCCAGGTGCTCGTCGATCTCTTCGCGCGAGGCATCCAGCAACGCGACCTGCCCGCGCATGCATTCGGCCGAGCCGATCCTGCCGGCGCGCCAGTCGCGCTCCAGCACCTGCCATTCGGGCGGCGCGAAGCGGTCGAGCAGGGAGTCCGTGATGTCCTCGACGGCGATGGTGCCGTCGAAGTCGCACAGGATATTCCAGCGGGTCAAGGGCAATCCTCGAAAAACAGGCGGCGGAAGAGCCGAAAAACGGCGTCGATGTTAGCACCGACACGCTTTCGGGACGCTTTCCCGAGACCTCCAGGAGCTGAACGCACGGGCGCTTCCGGATCGAATCACAGGCCGTCGATCATGGGACCCGCAACGACCATGGCAAGTTCACGGGCCCGCTTGGCAAGCGCTTGCCCTCAGGCAGGATGCGCCGATCACCGCCGGTCGCGCGGGAATCGCACCAGCACGCGCTGCCCGATCCTGAGCGGCGCCTGTCCCGCCTTCGCGGGCGCCAGTTCCAGGGTGCAATCGACGTCGTTGGCGAGCGCGCGCTGCAACGGATCCTGGGTCAGGCCGGCCGGCTGCAACACCTGTCCGACCCACTGCACCGTCGCCTGGTAGATCGGTCCCGAACCCGAATCCATCACCACCTCGGCGTGCATGCCGCGCTGGATCGCAGCGGCCGCATCCACGTCGAGTTGCGCGCGCACCACGTGCGGGCGGTCCGGCAGCAGTTCAAACAAGGGCTGGCCGGACGCGGCGGAGACCGATTGCCCTATCGCGACCTGCCGCGTGACGATCGTGCCCGCCACCGGCGCGCGCAAAGTCGAGGCATCGAGTTGCAGTTTCGCCGCGGCGAGTTTCTGCTGCGCGGCATCCAGCGCCGCCCGCGCGGCGGCACTCTTGGCCTTCAACGAAGCGACTTCGTCACGCGCCTGCCCGGCCGCCTCGCCGGTCGCCGCGCCGGCCTTGGCGGCGGCGGCGATGCGCGGTGCGCGTTGCTCGGCCTGCTTCAGCGACACCTGCAATTCGTCCCCTTGCGCTTTGGCCTGTGCGACATCGGCTTGCGCGGCAGCCACCGCGATCTTCGCTGCGCGCGGATCCAGTCGGGCGAGCACCTGGCCGGCCTTCACCGCATCGCCCTGCTTGACCGCGACCGATTCCACCACCCCGTCGGCGCGTGCCGCGACCAGCACCATGCCGCCCTCGACATCGACCTTGCCGCGCGCCACGGTCAGCCACTGCGATTGCGCGGCGGCGGATGCGGCGGGCGGACTGCCGGACGAACACGCACCCAGCGTCAGCGCCAATCCGGCAAGGGCAACCAGGCCGACACGGCGATTCGGTTTCACGATGCTCTCTCCTGTCGAGGCGCGGCTGCATGCGGCACACGCCGGTCATTCAATATCATGCCGTCCTCCATTTCCAGCACCCGATCCGCGTGCGTGACCAGGCGCGGATCGTGGCTGACGCACAACACCGTGGTGTCGTGCTCGTGGGCGATGCGGCGCAGGGTATCGATGACGATCTGGCCATTGGCGGCATCCAGCGCGCTGGTCGGTTCGTCGGCGAACAGCAACTGCGGCTGCTTGACCAGCGCCCGCGCGATCGCGACGCGCTGCTTCTCGCCGCCGGACAATTCCGCCGGCAGCAGATGCGTACGCTCGCCAAGACCGACCTCGTCGAGCGCGGCGCGCCCGCGCTGTTCCGCCTCGCGGTCGCCCACGCCCATGTAGCCGAGCGGCAGCATCACCTGTTCCAGCGCCGTCAGCGCGGGAAACAGGTTGAAGCCCTGGAACACGAAGCCGGTGTGCTGCAGGCGGAAGCGATCCAGCGCGTGCCGGTCGCCACGCCAGATGTCCTCGCCCAGCGCGGTCACGCTGCCCGCGTCGGGACGCTGCAGGCCGGACAGGATCGACAGCAGGGTGCTCTTGCCGCAGCCGGACGGCCCCGCGATCAGCGTCAACTGCCCGGCCTCGACGGTCAGCGACAGGCCGCGCAGGATGTCGGTGCGCAGCTTGCCGCTGGTGTAACCCATGCACAGGTCGCTGGCCTCGAGCGCGCTCATCGCAGCAGCAACGCCGGATCGGCGCTGCGCAAGGCACGCACCGCGGCGATGCCCGACACCAGCGCGATACCCATCACCAGTGCCGCGCACGCGACCCACGCCGGCAGGTTCAATTCCACCGGCACGTCCTCGATGCGGGCCAGGAAGATCAGGCCGAGGCTCAGCAGCACGCCCGCAACCAGCCCGAACACGCCGATCCACGCGGCCTGTTCCAGCACCACGCGGCGCAGCGAACCCAGGCCCACGCCGAGCGCGTGCAGGGTCGCGTATTCGCGCACCGAACCCGCGATCGCGCCCATCAACGTCTGGCTGGTGATGATCGCACCGACGATGAACACCACGATCGCGAGGAACACCACGCCGAGTCCCGCACCGGTCTGGAACATCCAGTAGAACACCGCGCGCCGCGCGAAGCTGGACGCGGTCCAGGCCGCGTAGCCGTGTGCCGATGCATTGATGCGCGCTGCCACCGCGGCGGCATTCGCATCGGGTTTCAGCTTGGCGACGTAATACGCCACTTCGGTGCCGCCGGTGTCGTTGTCCAGCGCGCGCGCGGTGTCCAGCGAGGCGACCACGTTGACGCCACCGAGCGCACGGATGCCGTTGGCGGTGCCGACGATCCGCACCAGTTCGCCGTTGATCAGCGCCTGGCCGCCGATCGGCACGCCGAGCTTGGGCAGGTCGGCACGATCGACGATCACCGCGAACGGCTCCTTCAGCAACGCGCGCTGCGCCGCCGTGAGCACGTCGGAAAAAATGATGCCGTCGGGCTGCGTGCTGATGCCCGACACGAACACCGACACGCCGCCCTTGTCGGCCGGTCCGCGCCAGTCACCATCCACCCACGCGAACGGTTCGACCCGCGCAACACTCGGATCCGTCAACGCGGCGGTGCGCGCCGCCGGCGTGATCGGGCGGCCCAGTTCGATGCTCTGGGTGCCGGGATAGCCGATCCACAGGTCCGCGTCGGAGGCGGTGATGTAGGTCGCCGCCGAACCGAAGATGCCGAATACCAGCGCAGCCTGCATCAGCAGCAGCAATCCCGAGAACGCCACCGCCAGCATCGCCGGCAGGAAACGCCGCCATTCGTGGATCAGGGTCTTGCGCGCGAGCGGGATCATGGCTGCGTCGCCTTGCCGGCCGGTGTGCCGTCATCCGGCAACGGCGCGCCGCCCAGCGCCTTGTACAGCGCAACATAGGCGAGACCCTGCGCAAGTTGCGCCTGCTCGCGATCGAGTTCCGATTCCGCCAATGACTGGCGGGCATCGGCCAGTTGCAGGCCATCGGCCTGGCCCAACCCCTGCAGCTTTTCGCTCAGGTCCAGACTGCCGTGCATGGCCGCGGCTGCGGCGCTCGCGCTTCGCAGGCGTTGCGCAGAGGCGTGCAGCGCGGCGAGATCGCTCTCGACTTCCGCCGCGCCCTCGAGCACCGCTTGCCGGTATCCCAGCAGTGCGGCGTGCAACTGATCCTTGCGCGCATCGCGCGCCGCGCGCCGCGCGCCCCAGTCGAACAGCGGGATGTTGATGATCGGCCCGATCGAGAAGGTGTCGTTGACGTCGCCCAGATGCGTCTGGCCCGTGACCAGTGCCGCGAAGGTCAGCGAACTGCCCAGCGCCAACCGCGGATACATGTCGGCCTTGGCGATCCCGAGTTCGCCGGCCGCCTTCAACACCCGGGTCTCGGCGTAACGGATTTCCGGACGGGTGCGAAGGAGATCAGCCGGTACCGAAGCGACATTCGCGTCGGCCAGCTTCGGCAACGGCTTCGTCGCCAGCCATGCCGGATCGGGTTCGCTCCTGCCGAGCAGCAGCGCCAGCGTCTGCGCGTGCTGCACGATCGCCGCGCGCGGATCGGCCAGCTGCGATTCGGCTTTCGCCGCTGCCGCCAGGCCCTGTTCGACCTGCAGCTTCGACGCCAGCTGCAGATGCTCCTGCACGCGCAGCAAGGCAACTTTCTTGCGCGCCGCCCGTGCAGCCGTGTCGAGCAAGACCTCGCTGCGCTGGGCCGCACGCAGTTGCAGGTATTCGCGCACCACTTCGGCGACCAGCGATACCCGCGCCGACTGCAATTCCGCTTGCGCTTCGCCGGTGTCGGCGTGCGCGATATGCCCGGTGGCACCGCTGCGGCCGAACAGCCCGAGCTCCCATGTGGCATCGAATCCGGCCTGGAAATAACTGGCCGTGTTTTCGGGGTTCGGCTCCTCGATGGTCTGGAAACCGAGACCGGGCTTGAACTTCGTGGAGGCTTCGCGTTCCAGCGCGCGCGCCGCGCGCAGCTTCCAGACCGCCTGCTGCACGTCGAGGTTGTCGCGCAGCGCCGTATCGACCAGCGCATCGAGTTGCGGATCGCCGAAGTGCTTCCACCAGCCGGTGAGGTCGGGCTTCGGACCCAACTGCGGCGAGGCGTTGCGCCAGTGCGTGGGCAGGTCGCCGGTCGGCAGCTTCGGCACCTTCACGCTGACGCAGGCGCCCAGCACCGCGCACGCGACGGCGAGGACGAGCGCGCGTCGAAGTGATCGGCGAGGGAATGGCAATGCAGGCATGAGCCTCGGCAGTGTAACGGCTGGATCCGGTCGAAACCCCATGCCGACGTTGCGACGGCAGACGGGATGGCGGCCACCAGTCTGCCTTGGACACCTTTCGGTGCGCTTTGGTGCCCTCGATCGTCGCACGTGGCATGCTAACCGGCCATGCCCGGCCTGATCCCCGAACGCTTCATCGACGAACTGCTGGCGCGCGTCGACATCGTCGACGTGGTGCAGCAGCGCGTGCCGCTGAAGCGCGCCGGGCGCGAGTGGACCGCATGCTGCCCGTTCCACGACGAGCGCACGCCGTCGTTCTACGTCAGCCCCGCCAAGCAGTTCTACCACTGCTTCGGTTGCGGCGCGCACGGCAGCGCGGTCAAGTTCCTGATGGAGTACGAACGGCTGGAGTTCCCCGACGCGGTCGAGGAACTGGCGCAGTCGGTGGGCCTGACGGTGCCGCACGAAGGCGGTTCGGCGCGGCCGCGCGAGGATCACTCCGATCTGTACGCGTTGCTGGATGCGGCCGCAACGTTCTACCAGCGTGCGCTGCCGGAAAGCCAGCCCGCGCGCGCTTACTGCAAGAAGCGCGGCCTCGATGCCGACATCGTCCAGCGCTTCCGGATCGGCTGGGCGCCGGGCGGCTGGGACGCGATCAAGCGTGCCCTCGGCACCAGCGATGCGCGGACGAAGCTGCTGGAACAAGCCGGGATGCTTTCGACCGGCGAGAAGGGCAAGCAGTACGACCGCTTCCGTGAACGCCTGATGTTCCCGATCATGGATCGGCGCGGGCGCGTGATCGCGTTCGGCGGAAGGATTATCGATGGCGATGGCCCCAAATACCTCAATTCACCGGAAACGCCGCTGTTCCACAAGGGCCGCGAACTGTTCGCGCTGTGGCAGGTGCGCCAGGCCAACACAAAACTGGAACGCCTGATCGTGGTCGAGGGCTACATGGACGTGGTGTCGCTGCACCAGGCCGGCGTCACGCAAGCCGTGGCGACGCTTGGCACCGCCACGACCAACGAACACGCCGAGCTGCTGTTCCGCGCCGCCCCCGACGTCTTCTTCTGCTTCGACGGCGACCGCGCCGGTCGCAGCGCCGCGTGGCGCGCGCTGGAATCGGTGTTGCCACGCATGCGCGACGGCCGTCAGGCGTTCTTTTTGTTCCTGCCGGAAGGCGAAGACCCGGATTCGCTGGTGCGCAAGGAAGGTCGCGAGGGTTTCGAGGCACGCCTGAAACAGGCGACGCCGTTGTCCGAGTATTTCTATGCGTACCTGTCGCACGACGTGAACGTGGCCACGCTCGATGGTCGCGCACGCCTGGCCGAACACGCGAAACCGCTGCTCGCGAAATTGCCGGACGGCGCGTTCCGCGACCTGATGTTCGCGGAACTGGAAAAGCGCACCGGCGTGCGGGGGGAGATCCACACGCGCGATGACACGCCCGTCGTCACGCAGTGCGTCAGCGCCCGGTGCCACGCCACGCCGCACCCTGGTGCGCAGCGTGATCGCGATGCTGCTGGCCGATCCCGGCCTCGCCCAGGAAGTGACGCTGCCACATGCGTTCGCGGACCTGGACAAACCGGGCATTCCACTCCTGATCGAACTGCTGAATTTCCTGCAGGAACGCCCCGGCATCAACACCGCGCTGCTGCTGGAGCACTTTTCGGCACGCGAGGAGGCGGCGGCGCTGCACAAACTTGCCCTGACCGAGTTCCCCGGCGAACCGGAAGCGCTGCGCGCCGAATTCCTGGATGCGTTGCGCAAGCTCGAAGCCCAGACGTTGCAACAGCGGCTGGATACGTTGATCCGCAAGCAGGCCGAAACCGGCCTGGACGATACGGAGAAAAACGAACTGCGCACGCTGCTGGCACGCAAGGGCGAGGGCAGGCGCTGACGCGATGCCGGGGCATCGCGTGCCTGACCGGGCACCCGCACAAGGACGTGCGGCCGGCCGACACACCATGGACGCTTACTTGCCGGCGCGCTTGGCCGTGCACGCTGCTTCTACAACATCGCCTCGACATCCTTGCCGATCTTCTCCGGCGTGTCGGCCGAGCCGTAGCGCCGCACCACGTTGCCGTCGCGGTCGACCAGGAACTTGGTGAAGTTCCACTTGATCGCTTCCGAGCCCAATACGCCGGGTGCAGCGTGCTTGAGGAACTTGTACAACGGATGCGCGTCGGCACCATTCACGTCGACCTTGGCGAACAGCGGAAAGCTCACCTCGTATTTCGTCGAACAGAAATTGCGGATTTCCGCGGCGTCGCCCGGTTCCTGGTGCCCGAACTGGTTGCACGGAAACCCGAGGACTTCCAGGCCCCGGTCCTTGTGCGCGCGATACAGCGCCTCCAGTCCCTCGTACTGCGGCGTGAACCCGCATTTCGAGGCGACGTTGACGACCAGCAGCAGCTTGCCACGGTACGCATCAAGCTTCTGCGGCGTGCCGTCCAGCAGGTTCGCCTCGAAGTCGTAAACGGTCGTCATGGGGAGATACCTTTGGATAACTGAGTTACGCCAGTGTAGGCCATGGATGGCCGGCAACGAAGCAAAGCTTTCCTCGCGTCCTTGTACGGGATTGCCGCGCGCATGGATGCGCGAAACGGGGCCCCTGCGCCGCGGTGAGGCGCATCCGATCGGGCCCGAAGGGTGGGCGGCGTGTACCAAGCCCGGATGCACCGAACACGCTTTTCGGCCAGGGATGGCACGAAAAGCGCGGCGCCGGGGTGGCCTTTCTCTTGGTGACTTCTCCTTGGCCAGGCAAAGAGAAGTCACCTGCGCCCATGGGCGGGGCGCGGAAAGAGACAGGGACGTTGCATGCGATTTCTCGTGCAGGTACGTACCCTCACCCTGCGCTTGGCACTGTCACGGAACTCTTGGCCATGCATGGCGGCTCTCCCGAAGGGAGAGGGAACCATCACAGCCAGCGGTGATAGCGCCGCATGTAGAGCATCTTCACGACCTGCGTGAGCACGCAGTACGCGACCACGGTGGCCGCGAGCCACGCGAAATACGTCGCCGGCAGCTCGACCATGCCGAGCTTGTGGCCGAGCACCGTGTAGGGCAGCGCGAGGCCGATCGCGATGATCGCGGTGGTCAACCCCAGCACCGGCGCCGACGCCGCGCTCTGCAGGAACGGAATCTTGCGCGTGCGGATCATGTGCACCACCAGGGTCTGGGTCAGCAGGCTTTCCACGAACCAGCCGGACTGGAAGAACGACTGGTGCGCCGGCGAGTTGGCGCCGAACACGAACCACAGCAGCAGGAACGTGGTGATGTCGAACAGCGAACTGGTGGGGCCGATCCAGGCCATGAAACGCCCGATGTCGCCGGCGTCCCACTTGCGCGGCTTGCGGATGTACTCCTCGTCCATGCGGTCGAACGGGATCGACAGCTGCGAGATGTCGTAGAGCAGGTTCAGCACCAGGATCTGCAGCGGCAGCATCGGCAGGAACGGCAGGAAAATGCTCGCGATCAGCACGCTGAGCACGTTGCCGAAGTTGGAGCTGGCCGTCATCTTGATGTACTTGACGATGTTGCCGAAGGTGATGCGGCCTTCCAGCACGCCCTCCTCCAGCACCATCAGGTTTTTTTCCAGCAGGATGATGTCCGCCGATTCCTTGGCGATGTCGGTCGCGGTGTCCACGGAAATGCCGACGTCGGCGCGGCGCAGCGCGGCGGCATCGTTGATGCCGTCGCCGAGGAAGCCCACCGTATGGCCCTGGCGCTGCAGCGATTCGACCACGCGCGACTTCTCGAGCGGCGACATCTTCGCGAACACCGTGGTGCGCGCGACCAGTTCGTCCAGCGCCGCGTCGTCCAGGTCCTCGATGTCGCGGCCCAGCACCGAATGCTCGACGTCCAGCCCGACCTCGCGGCAGATCTTGCGCGTCACCGCCTGGTTGTCGCCGGTCAGCACCTTCACCTCGACGCCGTGGTGGTTGAGCGCCGCGATCGCGGTGTGCGCGGTGTCCTTGGGCGGATCGAGGAAGGCCAGGCAACCGACCGCGGTCAGGCCGGCCTCGTCGGCGATGCCGTAGGCACGACCGGCCGCCGGCTGCCGCTTGACCGCCACGATCAGCACGCGCAGGCCGTCTTCGTTCAACTCGTGGGTCATCTCGCGGATCGTCGCGCGGCGGTCGTCGGTGAGCGGAATGTCGCGGCCGTCCTCGCGCGCGAACGCGCAGATCGTCAGCATCTCCTCGACCGCGCCCTTGCACACCAGCAGGTCCTCGCCACTGCCGTCGCCCAGCACCACCGACATGCGGCGGCGCTGGAAGTCGAACGGAATCTCGTCGACGACTTTCCATTTCGCGATGGATTGCTCGAGGTCGCGGTGCGCCAGCACCGCCTTGTCCAGCAGGTTCTTGAGGCCGGTCTGGAAATGGCTGTTGAGATAACCGTACTCGAGCGCGTCGTCGGATTCCTCGCCGTGCGAAATCGAGGTGCCGTTCCAGCACGATCTTGTCCAGGGTCAGGGTGCCGGTCTTGTCGGTGCACAGCACGTCCATCGCGCCGAAGTTCTGGATCGCGTTGAGCTGCTTGACCACCACCTTGCGGCGGCTCATCGCCAGCGCGCCCTTGGCGAGGTTGGCGGTCACGATAAGCGGCAGCATCTCCGGCGTCAGGCCGACCGCCACCGAGATCGCGAACAGGAATGCTTCCAGGAAACTGCCCTTGTCCCACCAGTTGATCGCGAAGACCACCGGCACCATCACCGCCATGATCCGGATCAGCAGCCACGACACGCTCTTCACGCCGCGGTCGAAGCTGGTCTCGGCGCGCTGGCCGGTCAGCGTGCGCGCCAGCGAACCCAGGTAGCTGCGCGGCCCGGTCGCGACCACCACCGCGGTCGCGCTGCCGCTGACCACGTTGGTGCCCATGTAGCAAACCGTGGGCAGGTCCAGCGGATCGCTGTTGGCGTCGGTCTTGGCCGCATGCTCGGGCGCGGCTTTTTCCACCGGCAGCGATTCGCCGGTCAGGATCGCCTGCGAGATGAACAGATCCTTGGCGCCGAGCAGGCGCAGGTCGGCCGGCACCATGTCGCCCGCGGACAAGTGCACGATGTCGCCCGCGACCAGTTCGATCACCGGCACCTCGATGCGTTCGCTGTGGCCGTCCGAAGCGCGCCGGGTGACCGTCGCGGTGTTGCGCACCATCGCCTTGAGTTTTTCCGCGGCGCGCGAGGACCGGAATTCCTGGGTAAAGCTGAGCACCACGCTGATGCCCACCATCACCGCGATGATGATCGGTCCGGTGAGATCGCCTTGCGAAGTGACCAGTTGCACGCCGGCCAGCACCAGCAGCACGACGATGAACGGATTCCAGAACGTCAGCGCCAGTTGCAACGCCCAGTGCGGCGGTTTCTCGTGGGTCGCCTCGTTGGCGCCATCGCGATCGAGGCGCTCCTCGATCTGCGCTTCGTCGAGGCCGTCCGTGCTGGTGTCCAGCGACGCCAGCAACGCGGCAGCATCAGTCCATGCGTTGCCCGCCACGATAGGACGCACATGCGCCGCGCGGGGCTTGCCGGGCGCCAATCTTGGCTGGGTCTGGGAAGGGGAACCGGACATCACTCGTTTCCGTGCAGGTGGACGCATGTCCACGCAGCGAGTGACGAAGCCGTGGACTCAAGGGGCGCGGCCAGGCCGCGCTATTCGGTACTGCGGGGTGATGCCGGCGCGGACACAGGAAATTCGCACGCGCAATCGCCCCTCCGTTCCCGGAGGGCGGCGTCTTCGAAAATACCGGCGGACTGTTGCAATCACGCGACGGTCGCTCTGGTGCGTCAGGCCGCCTGGCGCGGCGCGGGCACGGTCACATGCCACTCGCGACGGCGCGCGTCGCGGCGGTTGAACGGCGCATGGCGGGCAGCCAGGCGTGCGCGAATGAAGTTCCGAAGGAGGTTCATGGCCCATCTCCTCTTCAAGCAGTGCCGCAGCACCGCTCGGGGACGGGCCGGACTTGCCTAGTCGGGCAAAGTACCAGCCGGCCGGGCGCGGTCGCCGCGGATCGGTTCGATTTTGGCCGCCGTCACCCGATGCAAGCGGATGTCGGCGGTGCGACTAGGGTGTTCGTCCATGGTCATGGTTAGTGAAGGACAGTGCCGCTGTGACGCAGTGCGCCAGTCGGCGCGTGCATTGTCCTGCCGTGGGCGGATGCCGTCAACCCCCGCGCGGCTTGCAGGCGCGCCTGGTGAATCCGTCAGCGTCGGGTTTGCGCGCGATTCGCCGCCACCGCGGCGCGGTTCGGCGCCTTGCATGCCGTCGTTCCACGGCCTTCAAGTCTCGGCATCATGATCGGCTCCGTACCAGCGGGTCGTCAGCCGCAGCCAGACCACGCAGGCGTCGTAAAGGCAGAGTGCGGCAAAGGCCAACCAGCCACCAGGTCCTGATGGAACAGCGGCAGTGAGGCCAGCACGAGCCAGAAGATGCCATGCGACAGCTTTGCGACAGACTCGGCGTTGCCCGTGCCGGTGTAGTGCCATACGAACGCAAGCAAAGACGTGATGGGCAACGAGGCAAGAATTGCACCCCAGGACGAACTACGCTTGCCGATCTCGGAAATGGCGATGACCAGGACAATCGTGACGACGGCTTTGGCCGCGTATTGCCACATGGTTGCCCTTGGTGTCTAGCACTTGAATTCAGCCGCCGGCCGATGGTGCAGCCAGTGGACGATCGACTGGAATGTATTGTTGGCACCCAATGGACGCTGCACCCGGTGGATTCATAACGGACGATCGACCAAAACGAACGTGCAACCTTTGGTGGAGTGTACGTCGATGTGTTCCGAGCCAGTCGCCGCGATGCTCACATGGCCTGCGGTGAGTGCCTTGCCGGCAACATGCAGATCGCCGTCCAGAACGTAGATAAACTCGGGCAGGTCATGTGTGTGAGGCGGAATTCTTGCCCCGGGCTCCATGCGAACCAGCTGCATCTCGAACTCGCCTGCCACGGCAATGTTCTTGACGAACATCCCGCTCGCGAGGGCGGATGGCTCCCACGGCTGGTCGTCGGAGTCGAGTGAGAGCAATTCACCCTGTTTCAGTTGCTTCATTACGTCACCCATTGGGAGCTAACGCTTGAGTTAAGCGGCCGCGGAACGCGGTCCGCTGGAGTGAGATGTCAGGCGACGCACACGTGTATTGAAAACAAGTGCGGGCCGCCAGATACGAACACAAAGAAACCAAGCAGCTGGACTAGAAGCCAAATGGACACCACAGCGGCGATGACCATGCTGGCAGTGTATACACGCTGCCACCAGCCGACGTAGACATTGCGCTTGAAAAATACCGCTGTACCAGGCGCTGGCACCCGCCCCGAGCCCCAAACACGCCAACCTGTGTAGCCGGCCGCAATGGCAAACACCGCCAGAACAACCGCTGCTGCAACCACAACAACCTGCGTGGAGGTGACAAGCTCGCAAGGCACGCGGAGCCAAACATAGCGTGCTTGCATGTAAGCCAGCGCCGCCAGATAGAGGACGTACACCGCAACCAAACCACCGCCAAGCTTGAGCAGTGCTACCACTCGTGATCTTTTACTTGGGAAGATGAATTGCCCTTCCATGCGCGCCTAACGCCCGAATTTAGCGGCGCGCGCAGCGCGTTTTCTGGAATGAATTATTAGACGCCAACTCGCCCAACAGCCAAGCCGCGAGTTGACGCGGGCCGCGACGATTGCCGTTGGACATGTTGGCGGCCTCGCTGCATGCGGAGAGAAACAGCTGACCGACTGAACCGAGCACCGGCAGGCCAGCCCGCTCGCGAAGTGCCACGCTCTGCCGGGAAAGCAACAGGAGGCGCTCATTAGCACTACCCAATAAGTGCGGCTGAGCATAGTCTGGATGGAACACAGGATTGAAGAAAAGCATATCGCCGTGCTGCGCGGTGTATGGCAATGCGTCTTTGAGGAGCGCAAGCAATTCGCCTTCGGTAGCGGCAAGCTGAGCCTCCAATTTGTGCTGGCGAGACGCTTTCATTTCGCGCCTAACGCTTGAGTTAACCGGCATGAGCCCGCGCAGCGGGTGAGCGTCCGGTTGACTGAATTGTTAGCCGTTGGTTGAAGCATATTTGTCTGCAGCTATGTCGAACCCCCGTTTTCTGTTTCAAGAAGCTCAGAAAACGGGCCGTCTACGCTTTGGAACGGATCAAAGTCGTCGTCACCGGATGCATCAAACGCAGCCTCAAGTGCATCTTCTCGCTGCCCGCGATCTCTTGGGTAAGGGAAGTCAAAGAACGCCATAGCCTGTTCAAGAATAGCGGCTGCCTGTGGCATGCCAAGTGCGCGGAACGCTACCACCGCTTCTGGAGCAAGCACACCTGTGCTATTAGAAAAGTACTGACCAAAGCCCCCGTTTAGAACTTCGGATTGCGTCCAGTGTGCTGCGAAAAGGATACGAGAAGCTTCCGGCGACGCGTTGTACTGCCGCAGAAAAATATCTGGACCATCGTAGATCGACACGGTTTCCCAGATCGGTTCTACCAAATCCCAGTAGCCCATGATTCCCCCTCGGGTTCTACCCCGATTCCACGGACACTTCCAAGTAAGCTCATCATGAGCAGAGAGGAGTGTCATGGCACAACGAAGAATGTTCAGTGCGGAGTTCAAGCGTGAGGCGGTCGAGCTGACGCGCCGTCCGCAGGCATCGGTCAGCCAGGTTGCGCAGGAGCTGGGCGTCAACGCCAATGTCCTGAGTCGCTGGCGGCGGGAACTGGCGAAGCCGGGCAAGACGTTCACGGGTGCAGGCGTGCCTCGTGACGAGGAGCTGAGCAGCCTGCGACGCGAGCTCGCCCGGGTGAAGAAGGAGCGGGATTTTTTGCGCGATGCGGCGGCGTTCTTCGCCAAGGAATCGTCGTGAGGTACGCGGCGATCCGGCGCCACCGCGATGAGTACCCGCTCCGGCTGATGTGCCGGTGCTTGAAGGTATCGCGCAGCGGCTATCACGCATGGGCAGGGCGGGCGCCGAGCACGCGGGCCCGTGACAACGCTCGCCTGCTGGAACGCATTCGCCAGATCCACGCCGAGAGCGACGGCGTCATCGGCATGCCGCGGATGCACGAGCGACTTGCGTTCGAGGGCAAGCTGGCCAGTCGCAACCGGGTGGCGCGCTTGATGACGTCGGCGGAGCTGTACGGTGTGCCGCAGCGGCGTCGCTGGCGGCACAAGCGGGTTGGGGCTCGACCCGTTCACGTCCGGAATCACCTGGAGCGGGACTTCGCGGCGAACGAGCCGAACACCAAATGGGTCACCGACATCACCTACATCCGCACCGGCGAAGGCTGGTTGTACCTGTGCATGGTGCTCGACCTCTTCAGCAAGAAGGTCGTGGGCTGGTCGATGGACACCCTGCAGGATCGCAACCTGGTGTTGCGTGCGGTGCTGATGGCGTTGTGGCAGCGCGAGGATCGTAGCCAACCCGTCGTTTTGCATTCCGATCACGGCACGCAATTTACCTGCGAGGAGTACCAGCAGTTCCTGGCGGGGCACAACCTCGTTTGCAGCATGAGCGCGGTTGGCCATTGCGGTGACAATGCTGCGGCCGAAGGGTTCTTCGGGATGCTCAAACGCGAGCGGGTGAACCGACGTCACTATCGCAGCATTGATGAAGCTCGCAGCGATGTGTTCGACTACATCGAACGCTTCCACAACCCAAGGATGCAGCAACGGCTGGACGCCGAGGATCAGAAGTTTTTAGCCTTAACCCAACTGTCCGTGAAAACGGGGTAGAACCCCATCCGCCAGCTAACGCTTGAATTTAGCGGCGCGCGTAGCGCGTCCGCTGGAATGATTTGTTATGCGCTGATGCCTCATAGATAACAAGCGTTGCACGTAAACGTAGTGTCGCCGACTTTAGCAAAGCAGACGCACTGACCCATCCCGAGTGTTGGAGTATATGTGAACTGCAAACTGCCAGTTCGCGGGTTGTAGTGAAGCTCCGGATCTTTGGGCAAGCTGGCGAGGAACGCCGGCACCAGCTCTTGCAGCGACTGAGGGTTTGCCCTGTGCACCCGCGCATAGTCATTTACGGCGGATAGCACGCTGCGTGCTTGTGTAACGAGTGAGCGGCCATGCGGATCTTTGCCGGGCGGCCAAGCCGCACATGCCGCCAACCCCAAGATAAGGACTGCCAAAGCAACGGTTCGTTTCATATGCGCATAACGCTTGAATTTAGCGGCGCGCGCAGCGCGTCCGCTGGAATGAGTTGTTAGCACGACTTTACCCGACTGGCGTGCTGACGCGCAGATGCGACAAGGAGCAAGACCGCTCCGGCAACCGGCGGCAGCCAGTAGATGAGTGTAGGCTCCAGTGCGGGCGTGAAGTAGAAGTATGTAGCTGCCTCGGTGGCGACGCCTACGACTACGCCCACAACCGCCAACCCCGTGCTAACGCTCACCGCAGGCTTGCCCGCGAGCTTGACGACCAAACCCGCGGCTGCAGCGAGGCCGATGGCCCCGCCAATCACGGGCCACAAGTAAATGACGGTTGAGAAGCCGCCCTTAAAAAGCTCCATAACGACGACCGACGTAATGAGCAAAGCACCGCCGACAAATAGGAACAGCGCTGGCGCAAATAGCATGCCAAAGACCAAATAGATTGCGAAGGCTCGCATGATTCCGTCGTGCTAACGCTCGAATTTAGCGGCGCGCGCAGCGCGTCCGCTGGAATAAGCTGTTAGGCATCAAGCCTACACCGGAACGCGAGTGTGTACCCCGCAAGGTCAATGCTCTCCCAGTCACTCGACTCCTGAATGGGCATATCCAGCGTGGACTTGCGAAGTGCTACCCCCTCCGCGAAATCGGAGAGAACGATGATGGCTGACTCCCCAGCCAGTTTGTGCGATGCCTTGAACACGCCCAAGTCGTCCGTGCCCTCGGCCGGAGTAACCAATACGTTGCCACGACCCAACAGCTTGTCGTTGAACAGCAAGGCAAGCTCGACACGCATATCTCTTGATGCGCTAACGCTCGAATTAAGCGGCGCGCGTAGCGCGTCCGCTGGAATGAACTGTTAGCGCGTAACGCTCAATGATCGCACGCAGGCTTGGAGGAGTTTTGCCTGAACTAAGTCTTCGATACTCGAGGTTTCTCGGCTCGCTTAGCAACGCCGAATGCGGACCAAGGGAGGCGCTCATTGCGCCACAGGAAGGCCAACCGTGGCCTGATTGAATTGCTTTGAAGACCTGATACGGCGACTGGTCTTGGAAACCCAGCCAATAGAGCACCTTGCTTACGCGCAAGCAACCCACACTGATGCCAACTTGCAAGGACAAAGGGCTCTTGGCTGCCGACACTAGCCGCTTCTTTCGGGCGACCTCCGATCTGGTGTCATAAGGCTAACGCTGGAGTTAAGACGCCGCGCGCTGGCGTAGCCAGTGGGCGGTCGGATTGAATGATTTGTTAGGCGTCATCAGCTTGAGCTCGCGCCCGGTTTCAAAGAATGCATCTATGCATAAGCGTTGGAGCCAACGAAGTCTGCACGCAAAGTGAGAATCCTGCAATGCCGGATCGCTGCGATTGGACTCAAACAGTGCGAAGCCCTGAGATAAGCCAAGAAATTGCATGTGCACTATCTGAGACATACATCCTTGCCGCCTTCTCGGCGAACGAAATGGCTTGCTCAATGCTGTCTGCTTGCCAAGCGGTAATGCGTTTGCTTCGTAGAAGGTGCTCAAGGAGCTGATCTGGGCAGACGCTCCCAGAGGAAGAGGCATCGCAACCGAGTAGGAGTTCATTGTTACGCCTAACGCTTGAATTTAGCGGCGCGCGCAGCGCGTCCGCTGGAATGAGTGGTTAGGCGTACCACACAACAGACTCGCCATGTTGCAAGCACTCCTCGTAGTTCCGCTGAAACACCTGCCACTGCTGAGAATTTACGCTCTCCGGCTGGAACGGGCCAGCACGTTTGATGTGCGCGTTGACCCACCCATGTTTGGCGAGACGCTCCCTGGCAGTGTCCCAATCTGGCGCCTCGCCCGGTTGTGCAAGAAACAAAATGCAGTTGTGCTCCGAGCCCGTCTCGGGCGCTTGCGCGTACGGGATCTCCGAACGGCCCGAAAATTCAGCCGTGCAAAGGAACAGGACTACGCAGATCTCCATCTGTACGCCTAACGCCCGAAATTAGCGGCGCGCGCAGCGCGCCCGCTGGAATGAGTAGTTAGAAGGCAATGTCACGGACCCCCGCCGTACCGCCCGACGCCGTAACTGAATAGCACGTAGTCTGTCACCGCATCCTCGAACGAAGGAAAGTGGTGTGTGCATTCGTAACCATGATTGAACCAGCCGACGCGATAGCCACCCTCATGTTCTTGGATAAATGTGCTTGGGACATATCGCTTGTCGTATGACTCTAGAAGCAACCTACGTGCTTCTTCGGGGTGCGCCCCAAAGTGAGCACGAACGGCGATCGCACCTTTAGCAACCAACTTTTTATAGTCTTTCATATACCCGAGAGTTTGCGGTCGAAATTGTGCCGGCCAGTTCATCTGCTTGCCTTCTAACGCTTGAGGTAACCGGCGCGAGCCCGCGCAGCGGGTGAGCGTCCGGTTGACCGAACTGTTAGGGGCCAGGCCCCATGAGCAACAACACTAACCCCGAAATGCATAGACCACCCAACAACACGGTGAATGCGTATAGCCGATCACCTGGCGCACGAGAACCGTAGTCCATGAACATATCGGCAGGCTCACGCCGCTTGACTCGAACGAAACCGCGATATGTAACTTGAACTAAGGCCCATTGCAGAATTGGCGTGCAAAGTACGGCCGCTGACGTGTGCCCAATTATGCCACGCGCCGCCAAAGTGATGCCCGCGACAGCTATACCTACCGGCACCAACACGGACCATGGACCGACCGGGCGGTAAACCATACGGTGCGCGAGCCAAGGGGTGGTCGCAGCGACAGGTATCGCTACGACCGCGACCACACCGAGCACCCCAAGTATCAAGTCATGGCCCCTAACGCTTGAATTTAGCGGCGCGCGTAGCGCGTCCGCTGGAATGAATAGTTAGACGTGCAACACCAAGAAAAATGTGCCATTACTCTGCCCAATTCCAACGTTTGCCTGTTACCTCAATCTTTGCAACGTCTGTTGCCTCAAACGGGATGTCTGCGCGGCCACGTATTTTAGTGATGTAGCCGCTGTTGATGATGACGTCCACGAACTGCCTGCCGTCGGCGAGGGTCAAGTTGGCTGTCCAGTAGCCCATACCGGCTTCGGGCTTACCGAGAGATACGCGGCCCACTTTTCTGGCGGAAGCAATTTCATTGCACGCCTAACGCCTGAATTTAGCGGCGCGCGTAGCGCGTCCGCTGGAATGAGCTGTTAGGCCAGGCCGCGGCGGCTGTAACCAAGCCCAACAGTGAGGACACCACTGCACTGCCTCTGGATGTGCAGCGATGACCCCCCTATTGGCAAACCATAGGTTGATCGGAGTATGGCATGACGGGCAACGTGGAGAGCCCACTAGGACGTTGTTTGTCACGAGAGCGCCGACGGCAACGACAAAACTTGCGAAGATGCACGTAACCGTGATTTTAAGTGAAATCGCGGACCCCGCCGCCAGCATCGCGATGATCGACGCGGCGAAGCAAAACATGCCGATGTAGGACACAAAACGGAGCTGGCGGCGCAATGTGGCGTGCGAAGAGCACTGCTGGCGCCATAGCTCAAAGACGTTGGGGTCCACTGATGGACTTTTATCCATGGCCTAACGCCCGAATTTAGCGGCGCGCGCAGCGCGTCCGCTTGAATGAGTAGTTAGGCGCCACTGATAACCATTATTTGCTATTGATTCTCGGTGGCAATAACTTTGAAGAACAAAGTATTCCCTGAGTTAATAAATTAAGGTAAAAGTACTACCACACTGACAGACATGATTGCACTTGCGTTGACAGGCAGACCAAGCAATTTGCCGACCCATATGAAAGGTAAGGATGCAAGCACACTGATGAAGATGGAGGCAAGAAGAATTGAGAAAATAAAGAGAAGATACCTGACTCCAAGTAACCATTTCCTGACATAGTTTGCTATATGCTTCATAGGCATTACCAAAAGTCACAGGTGTCTCAGTTACGGCACCATAACGCTGGAGTAAGCGGCGCGCGAACGCGCGTCCGCCGAGAGTGCCAGGCGCGGCGCATTCAGTGCCCCGAACATTACCGCTGCTGCCATGATGCTTTGGTAAACGGGCACTTCGTTGCGCCTGATCACGCCGGCCGCAGAATGACGGTAAGGAGACACAGCCACAAGGAAGAACGTCGCGCATCTCACGACAAGGTGGGCGAAAGACGCACTCAATGCATAACAACAATTTGTAGAATACGCTTCGATGTTGGGAAAAGCCGTTGTTTTTGACGCGTTTCGGAACGCGAGCTCTCGAGACGGTGCACAGCCACGCGCACGAGTGCGAATGGCTATGGCGGCTTAATGCCCACATCGAAACGCCTGGACGTGGAAGGCTGCAACGAGAGCGGCCAAAGACTTGTGATACGCTAGCATCGGCTCGCGCTTGCAAGAACGCTGCAGGCAATAGAAGAACCGCCAAGACCCGGCAGGCTGCCATGCGTAGCATGATTTCTGTAAGCGACTCTCATTTCCTGGCCCTCTAACTAAAAGTCGATTGCAAAGTGAAATGTAATCCCGCCGCCTAGTTCGGTGAATTTGACGCACGCTGTCAGCATGGGCCTACAAAAATCATGGGCTTGCGCCGCTCGTGCCGCCTAATCCTGCCGCCTAATCTTGCAGCCTTTCCGAAACCACGGAGGGCTTCCCCATGCGATCTTCCCACTCTGCGCCGCGCGCGGCAAGCGAGCCGGGCCGCGGCATGCTGCGCCAGCCGCGTCTGCTGGACCAGATGCGAGCGCGTATTCGCAGACTCGGATTGTCGATACGCACGGAAGAAAGCTACGTCGGCTGGGTACGGCGGTTCATTCTCGCCAACGGCAAGCGCCACCCGCGTGATCTGGGTGCGCGCGAGATCGAGGCCTTTCTGACGCAACTCGCCACGCACGGTCAGGTCGCGGCGTCCACGCAAAACCAGGCGCTCTCGGCGCTGTTGTTTCTGTATCGCGAGGTGTTGCAACAGGAACTGCCCTGGATGGACGACATCCGTCGCGCAAAGCGGCCGGAGCGCCTGCCGGTCGTGTTGTCGCGCGAGGAAGTCGCGGCGTTGCTGACCGAAATGAATGGCCTGCCGTGGCTGATGGCATCTCTGCTCTATGGCGCCGGGCTGCGCCTGATGGAATGCGTGCGTCTGCGGGTGCAGGACGTGGATTTCGTGCGCCACGAAATCACGGTGCGACACGGCAAGGGCGGCAAGGATCGTCGCACGATGCTGCCGGCCGCCGCGGTCGAAGCATTGCAGGGCCAGATCGCGGAAGCGCGCCGCGTGCATGAACGTGATCTGGCAGCGGGTTACGGTGCCGTCTGGCTGCCACACGCATTGGCGCGCAAGTATCCGAATGCCGCGCGCGAATGGGCGTGGCAATACGTGTTTCCGGCTTCGGCGCGCAGCATCGACCCACGCTCGGGTGCCACGCGCCGGCACCACATCGACGCGACCGTTCTGCAACGTGCGGTGAAGCAGGCGGTGCGGCGCGCGCAATCAACAAGCCCGCGACCTGCCACACGCTGCGCCACTCGTTCGCGACGCACCTGCTGGAGGCGGGCCACGACATCCGCACGATCCAGGAATTGCTGGGGCACAAGGACGTGGCCACCACGCAGATCTACACGCACGTGTTGAACCGAGGCGGGCGCGGGGTGTTGAGTCCGCTGGATCGAAGCTGAGTACGGGTCGTCGCGTCGGCATCGGGCGTAGCACCTTCCGGGATGCATGGATTCCGGCCCCGGATCGGGTCCGGGGCAGGCTCTGCGCCGGACTGGCGGCTCCGCAACTTGTCATGGGCCCGCTCGGTTGCACATCCCCACCCGGACGCGGCCCGGAAACGCAGGCACGTGCGCATGTCGCTGCGCGCAGCCGCGCTGCCCGCGTAAACTTGCGCGACCCTTGGCCTGAATCGCACCCATGCACGACCTTTTCAACGTCATCCTGCTCGGCATCATCGAAGGCATCACCGAATTCCTGCCGATCTCCTCGACCGGGCATCTGTTGATTGCCGAACACTGGCTGGGCGCGCGCTCGGACCTGTTCAACGTCGGTATCCAGGCCGGCGCGATCCTGGCGATCACGCTGGTTTACTGGGAGCGGATCTGGCAACTGCTGACGCGCTGGCGCGATCCCGAGAACCGCGATTACCTGCTCAAGCTGACGGTGGCGTTCCTGATCACCGCGGTGCTGGGGCTGATCGTCACCCACTACGGCTTCAAGCTGCCAACCACGATCACGCCGATCGCATGGGCACTGATCATCGGCGGCATCTGGATGATCGGCGCGGAGCAAATCGCCGCGCACAAGCCCGACCGCAGCAAGGTGACCTGGCCGGTGGCGATCCTGGTCGGCATCGCGCAGATGGTGGCAGGTGTGTTTCCCGGCACCTCGCGTTCCGGCGCGACGATTTTCGCGGCGATGTTGTTCGGCACTTCCAACCGGCCGGCGGCGACCGAGTTCGCGTTCCTGGTCGGCATTCCGACCATGTACGCGGCGACCGGCTACGAGCTGCTGAAGGTCCTGCACCACAACGGCGGTGCCGTGGCGCGCGAGGACTGGAGCGCGCTGGCGGTGGGTTTCATCGTGTCGCTGGTCGTGGCCTTCATCGCGGTGAAGTGGCTGCTGCGCTATATCCGCACGCACCGCTTCACCGCGTTCGCGATCTACCGCATCGCGCTGGGCGTGGTACTGCTGGTGGCCATCTACGGCGGCTGGCTGCAGAACATTGCATGATGCTTTGCAGGCAGTTTCAAATGTCACCAACGAAGCTGCCGTTGTGAAAAGTCGGGCCACTGATCTCTTGGCCATGGATGCCGGCGTTGATGGCCGTTCCGATCATTGATAAGCGTGGCGCCAGCGGTTGTGGTGTCGTTCGATGAAGCGCCGATCAGGGATGATCGCAAAACGAGGCTCAATCCTTCGGCGGCGCATCCACCTTCGCTGCCTGATTGAAATCGCCGATCGCGCCGATCAGCAGCGCGATGGCTTCGCGCTCGGCTTCGGTCAGGTCGGGATGCCATGAATCCAGGATCATCACCACGCGCACCTTGTCGCTGCGGTTCCAGGCCTCGTGCTCGAAGGTGTCGTCGAAGGTGACGCAGCGACCTGCCTGCCAGGCGTGTTCGACGCCGCCCACGCAGATCGCGCAATCCTCGGGGATGATCAGCGGCAGGTGGGTGACCAGGCGTACGTTGGTGACGCCGTGGTGTTTGAGGATGTGCGAACCCGGCGTCAGGATCGAGAACAGCACTTCCGGCGCATGGCCGCGGATGTGCACCAGCGGCAGCGCATCCAGGATGGCGGTGGTGCGCGGGCAACGCTGCGCGTTCTGCGCAAACACCTCGCCGTGGCGATGGAAGAAGAACGAGTTCCACTGTGCTTCGCCGCGGGTGCCAGCCAGCAGGTTCTGTTCCTTCAGCAAGTTGTTGTCGTTGGTGCCGAGGAACGGTTGCACGCCGACCGGCTGGTCGAGCACGCCGCGCAGTTCCTCGCGGATGGTGTCGGTGTGTTGTTCCAGTTCCGCGTGCCACGGGAACAGCGCGCGTTCGTAAAACGGTGTCGCCCGCAGGCCGGGCACGTAGAAGAACTTGCAGGACTGGCGCGGGTCGGGATAGTTCGCCGGGCGGTCGCCGAGGTAGATCTCGAGTCCCTGCACGACGCGCGTCAATGCATTGGCGCCATGCTTGTCGCGCAAGGGTTGCAGCAGGTCCATGAAGATCCGCTTGCGGTGCCGGCTGACGAACGCGATCGCGTGTTTCACCGCCGCGCGCAGCCCGGGCGGCGTGGTCATGTCGTTGCGCCACATGCCGCGGCTCTGCGCCGCCGCCAGCGCGCCGAAGTAGGCCACGGTGGCGTCGTCGATGCGGACCAGCTGTTCCAGCGCGGCGCCACGGTGCAGGCGCGCCGCGAAGTGCAGCGGTTCCAGCCCCAGCGCGCGGTCGAACGCGTCCAGCGCGTCGTCGGCACGGCGCTGCGCGAGATGCACGATGCCGAGGTTCTTCCAGATCTCCGGCTCGACGGGATTGATGCGGGCGGCGTGCTCCAGATCGTGCTGCGCGGACGCCAGCTCGCCGCGCCCCAAAGCGCACATCGCGACGAAGTTCAGGGCCTCGGGCGTGTCCGGTGCGGTCTTCAATATGTCGCGATAAGCCGCCTCGGCGTCGCCGATGCGTTGCTGGGTGGCGTGCGCGCGGGCCAGATTGATGCGGGCTTCGTCGGCTCGCGCCGTCTGCGTGTTCATGCAAAGTATTTTGCCGCGTTCGCGCTGCCCCCGCTTGACCCGGTGGCCCCGAGTGGTTGCGCCCGCCGCGCGAACGAAACATCTGTCAATGACTGGATCCCGGCCTGCGCCGGGATGACGACCATCAACCCTTGTGGCACGGTCAAGCCAGGATATGGAAGAAACCCCGTGCCGTCAGCGTTCCACCATCTTGGCGAACCACTCCCACCCCGGTGTCCACTCGGCGACCAGCTTCACGCAAGTCAGCAGCGGCACCGCCAGCAGCGCACCCGGGATGCCCCACATCCATGCCCATAGCAGCAGCCAGACCAGTATCGCGACCGGCGACAGGCGCATGCGCTGGCCCATGATCATCGGCGTGAACACATTGCCTTCCAGCATCGCCAGCCCCGCGAAACTGGCTGCCGGCAGCAAGGCGTGGAACGGGTCGTGGAACGTCAGCAGGCCGACCGCGGCCAGCAGCAGCGTGTTGCTGATCGCACCGACGTAGGGCATGAAATTCAGCAGCGTGGCGACGCCGCCCCAAAGCAGCGGGTCGGGCATCTTCCACGCCCACAGGATCAGCGCAGTCAGTGCACCGAGGCAGAAGTTGATGAGCGTGACCGTGAGCAGGTAGCGCGAGATTTCCATCTGGATGCCGCGCACCAGCCGTGCGGCGATGCGCCGGTATCGGAAGCGTGGCGACGCGGTCACCAGCCGCGCGCGCATCTCGTCGCCGTAGGTGAGGAAGAAAAACACCAGCAGTACCACGGTCAGTATGTCGGCCAGAAGCCTTGGCGCCGCCTGCAGCACGGCACCGAACGAGAAGGTCGCCGGTTGCGCCGTCTGCGACGACGAGGTGTCCACGCCAATGCCCTTCAGGGACTGGGTCGCGGCATGACTGACCCGGGTCAGCGGCGTGGTCATGCGATGCAGCTTGTACCCGACATCCCGCATCAATACGGGCGCCTGCCTGAACCAGTCGGCGGCGGGCTTGCTGAGCGCGTTCACTGCCACGACCACGCCGACGCCCAGCGCGAGCAACAACAACAGGCTGCCCAGCATGCGCGGCACCTTCAGGTGCGCTAGCCCGACCACGATCGGGTTCAGGCCCAACGCGATGAACGCCGCCAGCAGCAGCGGTATCAGCAGCGGACTCGCAAGAATCAGGGCCGCCGCGATCGACAGCAGCATCACTACCGTCAGCGGCACCCTGAGCGCACGCAGCCGCCGGTCGCGACGGCGCTCGGAGGTCGATCGGCGCCGCTTGCCGCCGTGGGGATGCGGTGACTTGTTTGCCGGCCTGCGGCCCGCTTCAGGCGACGATGTCGAAGACGACCTTGACGACGACATGCTGCGTTCATCCCTGCCAGGGCGGCGATGCCGCCAGTGTAGTGCCGATCCCGGCGACACTTCGAAACCCGGTCGGAACGTGGGCACGAACGCCAACCCCGAAGTCGATCAGACCAGGCCGCCGAGGTATTGCCGCGCCAGTCGCCAGGCGGGACCGGTGGCGATTTGCATGCCGATGCGCACCAGGCCACTGCCTACCCGCAACTGCGCAAGCACGAACCCGATGCCGGCGGCTCCGGCCAGGGTGGGCAGGGGATGCGCCTGATAGACGCCGATCATGTCGCCGACGGCCGCGCGCAGATCGTCCCGTGCCTGACGGTTGGCCGCAAGCGCGAGTTTGCGTTCGCGCAATGCGCGCAGGTAACTCATGGCGGCGGCTCCCGATCGGCCGGTGGCGACGCGTGCCGGAAGCGCTCGACGTGACCGCGCAATTCGTCGCCCAGCGCATGCAGTTCGGTGCGTGTCGCTGGAAAGCTCGCGTAATGGATCGCGCGCTTGATGGCAAACCAGATCGCGATCACCAGGACCAGATGCAGGACGACAAGGATCGCCAGCGCGATGCCGACCGAATGCGTCGCCACGGCCAGCGACCAGCCGATCAACGCGACCACGCAAGCCCACAGCGAAACCGCGAATGCGACCAGCGCGACGCTGCCCAGGAAAACCGTCGCGATGCTGGCCTGCAGCACCCGTGCCTCGGCCGCGAACAGCGCCGCCAGCGCGGTGGCCATGCGCCGCAGGGCATCGAACAGGCCGACGCCCGCCGCGAACACCGTACCGAACGGCGGCGCACTTGCGCCGCGCGCGGCCTCATCGGGATTCGCCGCGGCGTCCGCGGCACGATCCTCCGCTTCAACGCTCACGTCCGCCCCTTGATTGTCATGCCGACACGCAGCGTCAGCGGCGAGGACCGAGCAGCCTGCCCAGCAGCCAGCCGGCAGCCAGCGCGATCGCCACCGACTGCACCGGTTTCTCGCGCACGAAATCGCGCACGTTGTCGATCGCATCGTCGGCACGATCCTTGGCTCGCGAAGCCATGTCGGCACCGCGGTCGCGCCACTCGGTCGCCTTCTCCGTGGCCCGGTGCGCGCCACGCGCGCTGGCGTCGGTGGCACGGTGCAGGCCGGATTCCACGCTGTCGGCGGCGCTGTCGAATTTTTCCTTGGCGCCGCTGACGGCGCTCGACGTGCCTTCCTTCAGACGGGAAGCGGTACGCTCGATGCGTTCGTGCGCGTTGCCGTTGCGGCCTTCTTCTTTGCTGATGTCATGACTCATGGTGCTTCTCCTGGATGACGCCGTGTTCATTTCACGGCGGGATTCAAACTGTACGTGCCGACGATCTCGGCCTCGTCCAGTACATGACCTTGCAGCGCCGCCTGCAGTTCCGCCCAGCCGAAGGTTTGCGGCAGGTCGAGGCGCGCGACGTCCAGCGCGTAGACGCGAAATCGATAACGATGCAGCAGCGCATCGTTCCATGGCGGGCACGGGCCGTCGTAACCCATCCAGTCGCCGGCCATGTCCGGATCGGACGCGAACCAGCCGGTGTAATCGTTGCGTCCCTGGCGAGAACCGTCGGGGCCGGGCGGGTTCCGTTTGCCATGCGGCGTGACGCCGTCGCTGCAGGCACCGGCCTTGATCGTGTTGCCCCCGGGCGGAATGTCGACCATCAACCAGTGCGCGAAATCCACCCGCGGCAGGTCGGCCGGCACCGTGCGGCCTTGCTGATTGACGTCGTCGCCCTGGCCCGGCACGTCGCTGTCGATGCACACCAGCACGAACGATCGCGTCCCGGCCGGCGCACCGCTCCACGCCAGGTGCGGATTGCGGTTGGCCGACCATACGCAGGGCTCGCCATCACTGCCCGGTTTGCCGAACGCGAACTCGGCGGGAATGCGGGCATGGTTCTGGAAGCTGTCGCTGCGTATCTGCATCTCAAATTCCTTCGGTCCGGATGGATCGGGGGCCGTGGGCCGGTCCGTGGCGTGGGCTGCGGACCGACATGGATGGCTTGCGAATCAAACCGTGTTCACGGATCGGCGTATTGATCAAGGTCACTTCGCCGTATACGCGGCGCGATAGATCACGCCGGGGTCGTTGTCGGAAACCGGCCTGCCGTCGCACTGCGACCGCACGACCCGAGGTTTTCCGCCGTCCAGAAAGCCGGCCGGGAACGGCTGGGACACGATGACCTTGCCGCTCCTGCCAAGGTGCACCACCACACGGTAACCGACCTTGCTTGAACGGTTCCATGATCCATGTTCGGCGATGAAGATCGCGTCGTGACGGAGCTTCCGGAATCTCCCATCCTCCTGGCAGCGCAAGCCAGGCGGAACCCCACGGCGCGCCAATGGCGCCACCGCACGCGTGAAACCCGCCCATCCCGCCAGCAGGGCGACAAGAAAACAGGCCACGCGGCGAACCAGACTCGGCGGCTTTCCGAATGCAGGCACGCAAGCCTAACCCGAATCGTGTTAGGGGGAAGCGAACGCCTGCAGTGCCGTCCGCCAATCGACGATCGCCGCACGGCCCACAGCGGGCCGCCGGCTGTCTGAACAGGGCTATTCCCCGAGGGCCGCGAAGGCTTCCGACAGCATTTCCCGGTATTGGCCGGCATGGCCGGCGGGAAAGCTCGTCGGCAAGCCGCCGCGACCCACGCGCGCACCGCGCGCGAGCCGCCCGGACACGACATCGTCCAGGCCCATGAATTCGGCAAGCTGGTGGCGGGCGGCCCCACCATCCGCCGCCAGCAGTGCATCGGAATCGACCTTCAACGTGGGCAGCAATGCGCCGGCCAGCTCCAGGTGCGCGGCCGCAAGCCGGAGCCAGCGCGCACCTTCCAGGGGATCCTGCATCGAAAAGCCTTCCGACCAGCCGAACGCCAGCCAATTGAGCAGCATGTCCTGCGGCTCGCGGGTCGCGATCAACAACCGCGCACCCGGCAACGCCAGCTTGACGGCGGGAACCACCCGCGCGTCCAGCACCGGGAGCCAGTCGACGATGCGGCTGTCCTCCGGCACCCCCGCGCGCTCCTGCGGACGCCGGTAGCGGCGCGCCAGCATGGCCAGCCCGGCCTGGTCAAGCGGTTGCGACAAGCGCGGATCGAAGGTCGCGTTGATGAAATCGGGCACCGCGCCGAAGCGCTCCCTGCGCACGAACCAGCCGGGCTGATCGGCCAGCAGCGCGGCAACCTGCCCAACTCCCGAGCCCGGCAGACCGCACAGGAACACCGGTGCCACGCCGCGGGCGTCGGCCAGCTCGGGTTCGCGCGCAAGCGCGTGCAGCGATGCAAGCGTGGCTTCATCCAGCGATGGCAGCTCCGGCAGATGGCCGGCTGTCATGGCGTGCGCCTCGGTGAATGCGCCGACTGCTTCCGACCATTGCTCGAGGGCGTCGAACGCGAGACCGAGCACGCGCTGGCGGCGACGCGCCAGTCGCAGGGACAGGCCCTCGGACCCGGCGATGCGCTGCAGGCGCTGCACCGCTGCCGCGGGGTCGCCCGCCAGCAACGCACCGCGCGCGCGCAATATCGCGATTTCGGGTCGCAGCGAATCGGCGGCGGCGTCCGCAAGCGCCAGCGCATCCGCGGAACGGCCGGCGCGGTCGAGTTCCAGCGCGTGCAGCGCCTTGACGTTGGTATCGTCCGGCCAGCGCGCCGCGGCCGCGTCCCACACCGCAAGCGACTCGTCGCGCCGGCGGGTCTGCGAAAGCAGCGAGGCCAGCGCAATGTAGGCTTTCACGCCATCGGGATGATGCGCGATGTGCAGGCGCAAGTCATCGATCGCCTGTGCCGCGCGACCGCTGCGCGCGAGCGAGTCGGCGCGCCGGATCGCGGCATGGTGCAGGCCGGGCTGGATGCGCAGCGCTTCGTCGTACTGCGCGATCGCGTCGTCGTAGCGGCGTTGCGCCCGCGCGATGTCGCCGAGGCCGGTGCGCGCCGCGGCCACCTGCTCGCCGCGCGCGAGCAGTGATTCGTAGATGGGCAGCGCCGCGGCGATATCGCCCTTGCCGACCTGCACGTCGGCGCGCAGCACCTGCGCCAGCGGGTAGTCGGGCTTTACCCTCAACGCGTTGTCGAGCGCCCTGGCCGCGAAGTCGAGCATGTCCTGGTCCAGCATCGCCTGCGCATAGGCGGTCTGGATCATCGGATCATCCGGCGCCAGCTCAGCCGCCTGGGTCAACAGCTGCAACGCGCGTTCCGAATCGCCGCGCAACAGGGCGATGTTGCCGAGCCCGGTGATCGCCTGCACGTCCTGCTCGTCCGCGCGCAACGTGACCTTGAAGTGACTCTCCGCCGCGTCGAGGTCGCCACGCAGCAACGCGACCTGGCCCAGTCCGCCATGCGCGGCAGCGAGGTTCGGATTCAATTGCCGGGCCTCGTCGTAGGCCCGCGCCGCCTGCTCCAGCTTGCCTTCCACCAGGTACATTTCACCCAGCGTGTGCCGGCACCCGGCGTTGTCCGGCGCCAGCTCCGCCGCGCGCGTGACCAGTCGCAAGCCTTCGGGGAGATCGCCGCGCTGGCCGCGCAGGATGCCGAGCAGATGCAGCACTTCGGCATCGTCGGGATTTTCGGCGAGCCACCGGCGATAGCCACTTTCGGCCTCTTCGAGGCGCCCGCTCTGGTGCAGCTGGATCAAATCATCGAGCATGCCGTATTCCGGACAAACGAGCGCGCATTATGCCCGCGCATGGCTGCGATTGTTTTAATCGAAGCTGCCTGTGTGGGAAGTCGGGACGGAGAGCTCGGCCATGGATGGCGGATTTCAAGTCCGCTCTGGTATCCGGGAGCGCCAATCACGGCCACGATCCGGATCGATCCGCCGAAGCAGCGATCAGGGTCGATCGCTCGAGCGCGCAAGGCGCGCGGAAATGTAATCCTCGGCCCAGCTGTCGAGATGCCAGTCGCGGATGAAGCCGCAATGACCGCCGTGCGCGGTGACGGTGACCTCGACGCAATCCGGCAGCTTCATCCCGGCGAGATCGGAGACCGGGCATACCGGATCGTCGGCGGCCGCGAGGATCGACACCGGCACCCGCAATCCGGCAAGACGGTCGCCCGCCACCGAATAGCCGTCGAGGTAATTGTGCAGGCTGCCGAAATCGGTGTGCCGCAACACCAGTGCCTCGGTCAGCGAGCGCAGCGTGCCGCGCAAATCCCGCCGCGTGAAAAGCTCGGCATCGGAAAACGCGCGCTGCTTGGCCTTCAGCGAACGCCGCCACTTCCACATGAAATAGTCGTGGTACATGCGTGGCGCGTGTTCGAGCTGGAACAACCCGGCGTGCGGATCGATCAGCGGACACACGGCGATGGCGCGCGCGATTTCGAGCCCCGCCTCCGGCGCACGCAAGGCCACGCGCAGGGCGAAGTTGCCGCCCAGCGAGAAACCGATCAAGGCCAGCGGCTGCGCCGGATAGCGCTTCTGCACCGCCTGCACGGCACCGACCACCTCGTCGATCCGGCAGGAATGGAAGATGCCGGGATTCAAGCCGTGGGTGCCACCGTGGTCGCGGAAGTTGAGCCGGAACACGTCCCAGCCTTCTTCCAGCAGGCGCGCGCCGTTCTGCAGCACGTAGGTCGACTGCGTGCTGCCCTCCCATCCGTGGAACAGTACGACCAGGCCGCGCGTACGCGCGGCGACGTTCTGCGCGGTAAAGGAACCGGTCAGGCGCACGCCTTCGCCGCAATCCAGCGTGACCCATTCGGCCTCGCGTTCCAGCCGACTCGACCGCCGTCCGTGCAGGCGGCGGCGCAGCGAACTCGAGGCCAGCATCGATTGCAGGTGCGGATTGCGCAACCACCACGACGGCCGGAAGTCGTCGTCGAACGTCGGCATCATGCAGGGAATCCCAGTACCTGCGCGATCTCGGCGCGTGCCGTTTCCGCCATCCGGCGACGGCCGCCTTCCGGTTCGAATACCACTGGTTTCAGGAAATGCACTTCGGCCGTCAGCGAACGCGTGGCCAGCACGCGGCCCACGTTGTGCAGAAAACTTTCGCCCGGCGTGAACAGCATGTCGTTCGCGGGCGCGCCGTCGCGCGTGTAACGCAACGCCACCGGCTGCACCGGCGCGGCCGCGTCCAGCGCCGCCTGCAGGATGCGCGCGTGGAACACCTTCAGCGTGCCGGCCGGCGCGGTACCGCCCTCGGGAAACGCCGCGATGCTGCGGCCCGCGCGCAGGCGGTCGCTCATCACCGCCATCACCGCGGCCAGCGAATGATTGCTGCCGCGCTGATGGAAGATCGTGCCGCCGCGGCGCGCCATCCAGCCCACCAGCGGCCAGCGCCCGATCTCGGCCTTGGCCACGAAATCGGCCGGGCGGACCGCGTGCAGCACCGTGATGTCCATCCACGAGCCGTGGTTGGCGACGAACATCACCGGGTCGTGCAGCGGCTCGCCCATGCGCACCACGTGCACGCCGAAGCAGCGCAGGAACAGGCGCGACCAGTTGCTCAGCAGCGCGGCGCCCGCGGTGCCGGGCCGGGGGCCGCGCGGCAGCAGGAAGATCGCCGCCAGGCAGCCTCCGATCACCAGCAACAGAAGCAGCGGCACACGCCAAGCGCAACGCAACAGACCCACGCCATTCCAGGCCGGCGTTGCCGCCGTGCCCTCCGCGATTCAACCAAGACGTTACTTTAACGTGAGTGTGGCCATTGCGGGCAGCGATGCGTGCTTGGGCTTACACTGGGTACATGGATACGAGGGCTGCACCATGAACACCACGCCACGCCGCGTCGAACACAAGCAGACCGATCGCGGCTACATCCCGGTCTACACTACCGAAACCGTCGAACAACCGTGGGCCGACTACACGGGCACCGAGCACGAGGTATGGGCCACGCTGTTCCGCCGCCAGCGCGAGGTGCTGAAGGGCCGCGCCTGCAACGAGTTCCTGGAGAACCAGGAACGTTTCGGCATGTCGCCCGACGCGATTCCGAAGTTCACGGACCTCAACAAGGTGCTGAAGGCCGGCACCGGCTGGGAGATCGTGGGCGTCGAGGGGCTGCTGCCCGACGAAATCTTCTTCGACCATCTGGCCAACCGACGTTTCCCGGTGACCTGGTGGATCCGCAAGCCCGAGCAGCTCGATTACCTGTCCGAGCCCGACCTGTTCCACGACCTGTTCGGGCACGTGCCGATGCTGCTGAACCCGGTGTTCGCCGACTACGTGCAGGCCTACGGCCGCGGCGGCGTCAAGGCGCACAAGCTGGGCGCCGACGCGCTGATGAACCTGACCCGGCTGTACTGGTACACGGTCGAGTTCGGGCTCATCGACACGCCCGAGGGCGTGCGCATCTACGGTTCCGGGATCGTCAGCTCCAAGGGCGAGTCGATCTATTGCCTGGAATCGGATGCGCCCAACCGCATCGGTTTCGACCTCGAGCGCATCATGCGCACCCGCTACAAGATCGACACCTACCAGCAGACCTACTTCGTGATCGACGGCTTCCAGCAGTTGATGGATGCCACCAAGCCCGACTTCACCCCGATCTATGCGCGCCTGAAGGACCAGCCCGCCTTCCCCGCCGGCGAACCGCAACCCGGTGATCGCGTGATCCATCGGGGCACCGGTGAGGGCTGGGTCAAGACCGACGAAGTGTGATCGCAACGACCGGCTCGGAAGCCCTGCACCCGATGCAGCGCGGTCAAGGCGAATAACCCGGATCGATCCGTGCGACTACCCGGTAAATCTCGGTCTTCATCGCGGGCGTGACATCGGCGTGCTGCGGCAGGTTTTCCTGGTCGTGCGACGAGAACTTGTCCAGCAACTTGCCGGTACCCGCGGAGAACACGTAAACCTTGGCGTTGTAACCGACCCGCCCCGGGATGAATCCCGAGTTCATCGTGCCCGCCGTGCCACTCCAGCCGTTGTAACTTGGCACCACGATGGGTTCGAAGTCGACGGCAACGGTGTAGCGATGCTTCGCCGACTTCGGAACCAGGGGCGCGCGTCCAGATTTGAATGGGTTGGCATCAACGTCCGTTTGCCGGACGTCGACTTGTCTGGCTTGGCCCCATTGGGCGAAGACTTGGCGCACGGTTTCGCATTGGACCGTGGAGTCGGAATCCTTGCCGGCACAAGCGAGAAGGACTCCGTAATCGGGATCCGAATTCGCAGCCAGCAGGTGCAGGGACTTCGGCACGGGCTCGGTACTCATGCCGGTGCAGGCACCAAGCAATACTGCCAATGACAGAGACGGCAAACCGAGCAATAACGCCTTTCGCATGTCAATCCTCCCGTAGCGTGCCCGCAATGTACCCTGTAACGCTCGCACCGTTCGGCAAACCCGGACCGTCTGCCCGCCACGCGCGCCGAATCGGGTGCAGCTGATGGCTTCCGGGCCTTTACCGCGCGGCAATGCATACGGCGCAAACCGCCACCCGAATTGACGGGCGTCAATACGGGGACTCCATGGGTCGCCAAGAATGGCGGCAATTTCCAGGCAACCCATTTCGGAGTCGCAATGAACAAGAAGTTTGCTCGCCATTCCCGTGCCGTGCTGATTGCGGCCATCCTCGCCGGCGGAATGTTCGCCGCCAGCGCGCAAGCCGCGGATGCAGGCAACTGGGTGCTGCGTTTCGGCGTGCACACGGTCGTGCCCAAATCCGACAACGGCACGTTGGCCGGGATGAACGCCAGCATAGACAACAGCACGCGCCCGACCGCGAGCCTCGAATACATGTTCACGCCTAACTGGGGCGTGGACCTGCTTGCGGCATGGCCTTTTTCGCACAACGTCCAACTCAATGGCGTCGAAGCGGCGACGACCAAGCAACTGCCGCCGACGCTCGGGATCAACTACCACTTCGTCCCCGATGCCAGGGTCTCGCCATTCATCGGCGCGGGCGTCAACTTCACCTGGTTCTACGACGCCAAGGGTCGCGGTCCGCTGCAGGGTGCAGATGTGTCGATCGCCAACAGCTGGGGCGCTGCCGTGCACGCCGGCCTGGACGTCAAGCTGGCGAACAGCTGGCTGCTCACCGCCGACGTGCGCTGGATCAACATCGAAAGTGACGTGCGCGTCAACGGCATCAAGGTCGGCACCGCCAAGGTCAATCCGATGGTCTACGGACTGAGTCTTGGTTACCGCTTCTGAGGCAACCGCGTTGCCGGGGAGGCCATGCGTGCACGATCCATGTCGTGCACGCATCGGTTTTTACGGGAAGCGTTCGGACGAATGGCGCGACCGTCAATCGCGCGCGGCCCGCCGCACGGCACTGACCTCCAGTACCTCGGCGATCTTCGAACCGTCCCAACGGTAGATCAGGTGCTTGCCCTGCACGCACGGCGAGGCCAGATCAGGGTAGAACAGCGCGGAGCACTCGCCACCGGCCCTGCGCACACTGTCATAGACGATGCCGTTGGAACCCTGCTCGCGAAGTTTCGCGCCGAGCTTGCGTGATGCCGCATAGCTGCCGGGATCGTGTTCGGCCTTCCAGCCGCCGCGAATGTCGTGCAGCGTGCCGTGCACGCCCGTGACGTAACAGCGCATGGTGATGTCGATCGACGGCTCGTGGGTCGCCGCGAGGAATTGCCCGCGGTGGTATATGGTTTCCTCGATCGCTGTCTCGAATTGGTGCGCGAGATACAACACCCCGTAACTGCCGTCGGAAAAACGGCTGCCTTCCGGATTGAGATGCGTGAACGCGGCCATCAACGGCGTGCTGCCCGGTCCGCTGATGCGGCGCGTCTTCGGCACATTGGACAGCTCGCCCCATTCCTCGCGCAGGCGCGGATTGGTCAGCGCCTCGATTCGATAGACCGCATCCAGGTCATCCGGATCGGCGATAGCATCGAACACGCCGACCGGCGGAAACCGGCTCGGCACGATCCGGTAGGCACGCTGCCAGCGGATGCGGTGGAGTGGCGGGTCGTGCGATGTCATCGCCGAAGTGTGGTAGCGCAGTTTCTCTAATGCCGAGATAGCCCCTTGTTCGTCCTTCCGGCCATGAATCAGCCGGAATCAAGAGGCATGGATGCGGTCGCGCGGGCTACTGGAAGCCGGCCCACGCCGGCATGGCCAAGATGTGGCGCATGGCTTCACCCACGCTGTGCATCCAGATACTGCCGCACCGTGAACAGGTCGGCGACGTTCCCGGACAGCATGCGCTCCAACGCCGACTTGCCACCGAAGGTCGGCGCCGTGTTCGGCTTGCGCAACCACGCGTCGGCGCGATCCGGCTGCGGGAAGAGGATCGCCAGCGCCTTGTAGATCCCCAGCAGGTAACTGATGCGCTCCAGCGTGTCGCGTGACAGCGCCCCATCGCGTTCGCGTTTCCACTTGTAGAAAGTGGATTCCGGCGGATCGCCGAGCAGCCTGCGCTGCTCGGCCACCTTCAGGCTCCAGCGCTCGGCCAGCTTGAAGAACGCACGCAGGCCGGGGCCGGCCAGTGCGTCCATCTGCACCTTGTGACGCGTCGAAACTTCGGAGACCGTGTGCGGCGAGGCCGGCATGGCTGGCATTCATTCGTGAAGCTAAAGTCAACTTTACTACATATGGAAAGCGCGTGCACGGAAGCCGTCTCCCCGGTCGATGCCGGGGCGTGTTTGAAGCGATGTCCTTCGGCCTGGCAATCAACTGATTGCCAGGCCGGGTTGCCGCGAACGGCCGGTTGTTCAAGGATCAGCCGCCCATGTGGACCGTCACTCCGGTGCTCCGCATGTCGCGGTTGAACGCAGGCAGCACATTCGACTCCAGATCCTCGAAGCCCGACCTGGCATGCGCGATCTGCGCCTGCAGCGTCGCGAAGGTCTGGCGCTGGACGACGGTGGGCTCGTAATCCGATCCGCCCGCGGCATTCTGGGCGCCCTGCCCGACCTGGCCACCCAGCCAGCGCAGGTTCCAGTACACCGCGAACGGCATCGAGAACTGCTTGTCGTCGCTGAGCCTCGCTTCCGGGCTGACCAGCTGGTTCTCGACCTCCAGAATCCGCGTGTTCAACCGGGCCAGCGCATCGGCCGTGGAACCGGAGGCATGGGTCCTGAGCTGGTCTTCGATCTGCCTGCGCCATTGCTCCATCGTGTTGACCATGTCCGAAGTCCGCGTGATCGCATCGGCGATCTGCACCTGCAAGGCCGTCGAGTCCTGCAACACGGCGTCGCTGGCGGCGATGCGCGGGTCCTTCGCGACCGTGAACGGCTGGGTGTAGGACTTGCCGTCGACCGTCAGCCGAACCTGGTAATTGCCGGGCGCCGCGATCGGAGTGCCGGTGTGCGGATCGATGCCCCAGTGGATGATGGTGCGGTAGTCCTTGCCCTGATAGCGTGGCTCGTCCCAGATGTGCGGATTCTCGGGCGGCGTGGTGCGCAATTTCACGTCGGTCGGCATGTCGTAGAAGAGATCCCAGTAAGCGCCGTTCAACCCCTTGTGCGCGTCCAGCTTTTCGGTACGTATCACGCTGCCCCGGCCATCCAGGATCTGCAATTGCACGGGATGCTTGGGCGCACGCGCCAGATAGAACTGGAACTGCGGCCGCGCCGGCTGCGCGGCGGTCGGGTAGGCGCCGCGCGCCTGACGGAAGATTTCGCCGGGCTTGAACAGGCGGGTGGGTCCGCCATCGGGTTGATCGGGACTGCCGCTCTGCTCGAAGGTGGTGATGTCGGGCAGGATGTAATCGCCCCGTCCGTACGTCGATACATCCACGTCGTGCATGTGCGGCTGGACGTTGATCCAGCTGACCGGCGATGGCGGCAGGCCCTTGTCGAAACGGACCCAGTGCTTGCCATTGTCGAGGGTGTAGTAGAACGCGTGTCCGGTTCCGGCGAACAGCATCCCCGCGCGGTTCGGATTTTCGGCCACGCTCAACGTGAAGTCGAGTGGATTGCCCGATGGCAGGTTGCCGCTGACGTTCTTCCAGGTCTTGCCGCCATCCGTGGTCATGAGGATGTACGGCTTGTGGTCGTCGTGACCCGCGTAGCGGAAATCCACCGCGATGTAGACGGTATCCGGATCGAAATGCGAAGGCGCGATCTGGTTGACCTCGCCCCACGGCGGCAGGTGCAGGTTCGCGGTGACATCCACCCATTGCGGCTGGGTCCGCGACTCGGCGCCGCGCGTGTACCAGAGCTTGCCATCGTTGGTGCCGGCCCACAGCACGCCCCTTGAGATCGGCGAAAACGCCAGCGACCACACGACTTCGCCGTAGTACTGGCCGAGGTTGTCCTGCATCAGGCCACCGCTGGGCACGATGCGCGACGGATCGCGCGTGGAGAGATCGGGGCTGAACTCGATCCACGAGTGCCCGGCATCGCTGGTACGCAACACCATCTGGCAGCCGAAGAACACGTTGTCGTGGTTGAACGGATCGATGGCCAGCGGTGCGGTCCAGTGGCAGCGGTACTTGACCTTGTCGGGCGGGGAATCCATCGCGATCCGCGACGGCGACACCGAGTGCGGCGTGCCCTGCGTCAGGTCGAAGCGGTAAAGGTTGTTGGCGTAGCATGACGACCACACGATGTCCGGGTCGGTCGGGTCGGGCATCGTGAATCCCGATTCGCAGGCATTCGGGAAATACTGGTACGTCGGCGCCGGTTCGTTCGGTCCTTCGAAACCGCTGCGACTGGGTGGCGTCTTGGGCTGGCCATCCGGACCCAACGCCCACCCCTTCGGAGGCGGCGCCGCCTTGGGGTATTGCGCCAGCAACTGCTTGTCGACCTTGGTCTTGCCTTTATGCCGGGCAAAGTATCCCGCGTACGGATTCGCCTGCGGCATGAACGCGTCCTTCGGCAGCAGGCCATTGCCGCTCGGCTGGGAAATGTCGCTGGACAGGCGCCACGCCCCGTCGTCCTGGCGGTTGCCATAGATCCAGTACGGAACCTGGTCGTCGCTCGCGATGTGATAGATCTGGCCGTTGGGCAACGCGACGCGCAGGGCCGTGCCGGCGCCGGTCGCGATGTTGGCGCCGCCGTCGTCGGTGAGCACGTAGTGGGCCGGATTGGTCGGATCGATCCAGCCGTCGTGGCAATCCCCGCAGGACGCGGCCCCGAGCGGCTTGACGTGCTTGCCGCCTTCGCCCGAGAAGGTGCGGCCACCGTCGCTGGAATAGTGGTCGCCGCTGTTGAGGACCAGCACGCCGTCGGCATCCTTGGGATTGGCTTCGATGAAGATGTAGTAGCCGGCGCGCATGATCAGGTTGCGGTCCCAGCTCGCGACCTTCCAGTTTTCGCCGCCGTCGTCGCTGCGCCAGACCGAGCCTTCATTCCGGGTCTGGATCAGCGCGTACATGCGCTGCGGGTTGGAGGGCGCGATCGACACGTCGATTTTCCCGAGCGGCGGCTTGGGCAGTCCGTTCGCGGTGGTCAGATGGGTCCAGGTGCGACCGTTGTCGTGCGAGATGTACACGCCGCTGCCAGGCCCGCCGCTGTCCTCGGCCCAGGTGCGCTGCGTGAATTGCCACATGCCCGCGAGCACGGTTTCCGGATGGCCCGGATCGATGCTGAGCCCGCTGCAGCCGGTGTCTTCGTTGACGAACAGCGTGCGCTTCCAGGTCTTGCCGCCGTCGGTGGTGCGGAACACGCCGCGTTCCTGCTGCGGGCTGTTGCCGCGGCCTTCCGCGCATACCAGCACGTTGTCGGTGTCCTTCGGATTGACGACGATGCGGGCGATTCGCCCGGTGTCCGCCAGTCCCATGTGCTGCCAGGTCTTGCCGGCGTCGGTGGACTTGTAGACGCCGTCGCCGACGATGTCGCTGGGACGCGTGACCCAGGGTTCGCCGGTACCGACCCAGACCGTATTCGCGTCGGCCGGCGCCACTGCGATCGCGCCGATCGCGGAAGTGTCCTGACCGTCGAAGATCGGCAGGAAGGTATGCCCGCCGTCGGTGGACTTCCACAAACCGCCCGAGGCGGCACCGAGGTAATACGTCGAGTAGTCACCGGGCACGCCCGCCACCGAAGCGACGCGTCCGCCCGCGGGCGGACCCATGTAGTGGAACTGCAACGCCGGCGGCGTCGTGGTTTTCGCAAGATCGTGCGGCCTGGACTGGGCGCGTGTCGGCATCGCGAAACCCACGCCGAGCGCGACAGCGATTGTCATCGCAGCAAGCCATGTCGCGGATGAAAAACGGCGTGAAGTCATGCTGGAAGTAATCATGGTCCGGTTCTCCACAAGTATCTGTACGTCGACGGCAACGTCCTGTCCTCATCGCACGCACGCCATGTCCATCGCGTACGCGTCACAATCTAGTCGGAGTCGTTGGTTCCCAGCCTGAGGCACGCGGCGGGCAAGCCGGTGCGCATGCCCCAGACGTAGATCAGCAGCGCGACGAGCCCGGCCAGCAGCGAATCCCACGGCGATCCGATCTCGCCGCTGCCGCCGAACCCGCCCAGCGCGGAGACGATCATCATCAACGCGTAGAAGCCGATGAGCCACAGCGACGTGCGCACGTCGCGCGCGAGGTCGGCACGGCCTTCGCCGCGCAAAGCGCGGTAGGCGACGTACACGGCGTACAGGACGATCTGCAGCCCCAGCAGCCACGACAAGGTCTGCCAGCCGGACCAGTACACGATCAGCGCCGCGACCATGAACGACAGCGGACCGATCACGCCGAAGCCCTTTACGCGGAATGGTCGCGCCATGCCGGGTGCGTTGCGTCGCAATGCCGCGGTCGTGATCGGCGCCACGGCGTAGCTCAGTACCAGCGCGGCGGACACCACGTCGATCATCGCCGCCCACGAAGGAAAGGGCAGCATCCAGAACACCGCCAGCACGAAGGTCAGCCACAACGCCGGCCTCGGGATGCCGGACTTCGCGTCGACCCGCGTGAACACGCGGAAGAACGTGCCGCCGCGTGCCCAGCCGTACACCACGCGCGGTGTGGCATTCATGTAGATGTTGCCGCAGCCCGAGGGCGAGATCACCGCGTCGCACACCACCAAAAGCGACAGCCAGCCCAGCCCCAGCGCGATCGCGATGTCGTGGAACGGCAGTTCGAACAGCTTGCCGATGCCGCTCCAGCCATGCGCCACCAGCGTGGGCGGCACGCTGCCGAGGAAGGCCAGCTGCAACAGCAGGTAGATGACCGTCGACAGCACCACCGAAAGGATCAGCGCGATCGGGATCGTGCGCTGCGGATCGCGCACCTCACCCGCGACCGAGACGATCGGCGTCAGGCCCAGGTACGCGAAGATGATGCCTCCCGCCGAAACCGCACCGGCGATGCCGCCGAAGCCGGACGGCGCGAAGCCGTGCGCCTTGAAATTGTCGGCATGGAAGAACCACAGCAGCACCACGATCACCGTCAGCGGCACCACGAACTTGAACACGCTGATGACGTTGTTGGCGCGCGCGAACAGCTTGACGCTGAAATAGTTGAGCCCGAAGAACGCGCACAGGATCGCGAACTGCACCAGCCAGCCGAGCACGGTCGGCGATTGCGAGCCCGTTTGCGTGAGCGACGGGAACCAGGCCGAGGCGTATTGCCGGCAAGCCTCGACCTCGATCGCGATCAGGCTGGAAAACGCGATCAGCGTGATCAGCCCCATCAGGTAGCCGAGCAACGGGCCGTGCGAATATTCGGGATACCGCACCACGCCGCCCGAACGCGGCAAGGCCGCGCCCAATTCGCAGTAGACCAGCCCCAGCAGCAGCACCGCCGCGCCGCCGATCAGCCACGACACCATCCCGGCCGGACCCGCGATCGAGGCGACATGGCTGGCTGAGAAAAGCCAACCGGAGCCGAAGATCGCGCCGAGCCCGATGAAGGTGAGGTCGACGAGGCTGAGCCTGCGCTTGAAATGGCCGCCGGTTTCGGCTTCCGTCTCCGCGCTTGCTGCCGCGCCCCTGTCCCGTGCGGCGGTCATGCACGGCCCGCCGGTCTGCGGGCGATGCCGTGGCAAGGTCCTCGCGGATCCCGCGGAGGACCCGGCGGCATGCGGCGCATGAGTACCGATGGTGTCACGACGATCATTGCAACGTTGCCCCTTCGCGTCATGACGACGGTATCACGGGCGGTATCTTGCCCCGTTCGGCCACCGGGCGCCTGTGACAAAAGCTGGGTATCGGCCCCGACGCCGGTGGCGCGCACCCGGCCCGGCGCTCATTCGAGCGGGGCCCGCGAGCCGGCCACGACTTTCAGGTAGGCGTCCAGTCCGCGCTCGGGCACTTCGGTGAAGGTTTCCCCGGTGGCGGCGAATCGCATGCGGTCGGGCCGGAAGCTGCGGAAGTCGCGCCGCATCCGGCACCACGCGCCCAGCGTCCAGACCGGGCCCCAGCACGCCAGGCACAACGGTTCGACTTCGCGGGTGCTGGCCGCGCCGCCCGCATCGCGGTATTCGATTCGCAATACGCGACGCGCCGAGATGGCTTCGTGCAGCGCATCGACGATTCCCGATTTCGCCTCGTACCAACGCTGCGGCACGAATACGCGCGACTGCTCGGCGCGCCCGCGCAACCCGGCCGGCAGCACCGCGTCGATCTTGAGCAATGCCGATTGCGCACCCGCGGAGAGCCTGTCGCCCGCGAAGGCGCGCACGAAACGCGTGCCGACCACCAGGGCCTCGAGTTCTGCGGCGGTGAACATCAGCGGCGGGATGTCCGAGCCCTTGCGCAACAGGTAACCGACGCCGGCCTCGCCTTCGATCGGCACACCGCTGGCTTGCAGGTCGGCGACATCGCGATAGACCGTGCGCAACGACACGCCCAGCGTGTCGGCGAGCCGCCGCGCCGGCAATGCCATGCGGCGGCCTTGCAGGGCATGGATGATCAGGAACAGGCGGTCGGCGCGGCGCACGCAGCCATTTTGCCGCAGGCTACGCGATCGCGTCAGGTGAGGCCCATTTCCTTGGCCAGTTCGGCGTCGGCCTGCAACGCGCGTTGTTGCGCGGGGCGCGCCATGACCTGCTCGACATACTGTTTGATCGACGGAGTGGCCTCGACCGTGCCGAAGCTGGTGATCCAGCGCAACGCGTTGCCCCACAACACATCGGCGGCACTGAAACGTTCGCCGAGCAGCCACGGTCCGGGCGTGAGCGCGGCGGTGATCGTGTTCAGCACGCTGTCGAAATCGCCGTAGGGCGACTGTGCGCGCGGGCCGGGATCGCGCTTCATCGCGCGATCCGCGATCGCCGGTTCGAAGCAGGCCGCGTAGAACACCAGCCAGCGCAGGTACGCGCCGCGCCGCGGGTCGTCGAGTGCCGGGGCCAGGCCCGCTTGGCGATACAGGTCGGCAAGATAGATGTAGATGGCGATGGTCTCGGTCACCACCACGCCGTCGTGACGGATGGCCGGCACCTTGCCCATCGGGTTGATGGCGCGATAGTCCTCCGAAAGCTGCTCGTTGCGGCGGAAGTCGATGACGCACAATTCGTACTCGGCGCCCAGTTCCTCCAGCAACGCGCGGGTCATGGCGGCGCGGCTGTGCGGATTGTGGAAAAACACCAGATCGGACGGGGGATGCATGGCAGGCTCCTGGTAACGTTGGACGCGGGTGCAATGTAGCCGGCGGCTGCTGACAGCGTGGTGTCAGCAGCATGCGTCGGGCCTCGCCATGCCCGGCAACTGGCACGAGGCCGGGCACGCCGGGACAATGGCACATTCCGTGCGAGGAACACGCCATGCAATCCGATTTTCGAGGGCACGTTTCGCTCACCCAGCACCTGATCGAGGAACAGCGCCGCCATGGCAGCATCAACGCCGACCTGCGGCTGCTGATCGAGGTGGTCGCGCGCGCCTGCAAGCGCATCTCGATCGCGGTGGGCAAGGGCGCGCTGGGCGGCGTACTGGGCGAAGCCGGCACCGGCAACGTGCAGGGCGAGGCACAGAAGAAGCTCGACGTGATTTCCAACGAGATCCTGCTGGAAGCCAATGCCTGGGGCGGCCACCTGGCCGCCTGCGCGTCCGAGGAAATGGCCGACCCGCACCCGATTCCCGACGCGTATCCGAAGGGCAACTACCTGTTGCTGTTCGATCCCCTGGACGGTTCCAGCAACATCGACGTGGACATCTCGGTCGGGCACGATCTTCTCGGTGCTGCGCTGTCCCGACGGCGTGACGCAACCGACCGAAAAGGACTTCCTGCAACCCGGCACGCGCCAGGTGGCGGCGGGCTACTGCGTGTACGGACCCTCGACGTTGCTGGTGCTCACCACCGGCCACGGCGTCAACGTGTTCACGCTGGACCGCGAACTCGGCGGCTTCCGGCTCACCCGCGCCGACGCGATGATTCCGGAGGACACCTCGGAATTCGCCGTCAACATGTCCAACCAGCGCTACTGGGAAGCGCCGATGCAGCGCTACGTCGCCGACCTGCTGGCCGGCAAGACCGGCCCGCGCGGACGCGACTTCAACATGCGCTGGGTCGCCTCGATGGTCGCCGACGTGCACCGCATCCTCACCCGCGGCGGCATCTTCATCTATCCGCTCGACGAGAAGGTGCAATCGCAGGGCGGCAAGCTGCGTCTGATGTACGAGGCCAACCCGATGGCCTTCATCGTCGAGCAGGCCGGCGGCGCCGCGACCACCGGACGCACGCGGATCACGGACATCGTGCCGACGCGGCTGCACCAGCGCGTGCCGGTGTTCCTGGGTTCGACAAAAAGAAGGGGGAAAACACCGCGACGCGAGTATCCCCTCAAGGGGGAGCGCATGATCATGCGATCGTCCCTGATCGCCGTTTCGGTGAGCGTAGTTGCAAACGAAACCGTTCAAGGCACGGCAACATCAGAACGACCATCCATGGCCTGACTTTTCACAACAGCCGCTTCGACCACAACCAGTTGGTCACGACATCAAACCCGCCCCGTCACCGGAATCAGTGCGCCCGTGATTGCGGATGCCTGCTCGGAGAGCAGGAACACGATCACGTCGGCGAGTTGCTGGGGTTTCACCCACTTGCCGAAATCGGCATCGGGCATGTCCTTGCGGTTGGGCGGGGTGTCGATGATCGACGGCAGCAGCGCGTTCACGGTGATGCCGCGTTCCTTCAATTCCTCGGCCAGCGCCTCGGTGAAACGCATCACGCCGGATTTCGAGGCGGTGTAGGCGCCCATGCCGGCGCCGGCCTTCAGCGCCGCCGCGGCACCGATGTTGACGATGCGCCCGCCGTCGGGCAGGTGCGCGAGCGCCGCCTTGCTGGCCGCGACAGCGGTGCGCAGGTTGACCCGGTACAGCAGGTCGTACGTATCCGGGCTGCCGTCGGCCAGCTTCTCCCAGCGGAACGTGCCGGCGATGTTGACCAGCCCATCGAGACCGCCCAGTCCTTGCGCCGCGGCGTCGAGCACGGCTTTGGCGGCGGCGGTGTCGGCAAGGTCCACTCCGCCGAAACGCTCGGCAGCACCGAGATCCACACCCGATGGCGGCGTGTCGGCACGATCAATCGCGGCGACCTTGGCGCCCGCCGCCAGCGCGGCCTGCACCACGGCGGCGCCGAGCGAACCGAACGCACCGGTGATCGCGATCCGTTTGCCTGCAAGGGACATGGCAGTTCTCCTGCGGCGCCATGGCGCCGATCATCGAATGGATAACCATGGAGCATATCGCCGGCCGTCACGAAGATGTAACCCCGGCGAACTCCCCGGCGAACCGGATTGCGGGTAATCTCATCCCATCGGCAGGAGCGCAAGCAAGTATGGCCAGCATCCCCGAAGACACGATTCCGCGACAGCCGGCATCGCCCGAGCCGACGGCTCTTGCAGTGCGACGCGTGGTCTACCGCCACACCCTGCCGCTCAGGATCATGCACTGGGTCAACGCCATCTGCCTGCTGATCCTGCTGGGCAGCGGCCTGCAGATCTTCAACGCGCACCCGGCGCTGTACTGGGGCCAGCGCTCGCACTTCGAGCATCCCTGGCTGATGCTGGGCGCAACCCAGTCCACCAACGGCAAATTGCACGGCGTCACCACGCTGGGTACGCATCGCTTCGACACCACGGGCTGGTTCGGTGTATCGAAAGAAAACGGTCAACCCACGGTACGCGGCTTTCCCGCCTGGGCGACCATCCCCGGCCCGCAATGGCTGGCGATGGGCCGCGCCTGGCATTTCTTCTTCGCCTGGATCTTCGTGATCAACGGTATCTGCTTCGTCGCCTACGCGCTTTGGACGCGGCATCTCACCCGCGACCTGGTCCCGACCCGGCGCGACTGGCGTGGAATCGGACGCTCGATCATCGACCACGCACTTTTGCGGCATCCGCATGGCGAGGCCGCGCTGCGTTACAACGTGCTGCAGCGGCTGGCCTACTTGTGCGTGATCTTCGTGCTCGGTGGCGGCGTGGTGCTGATGGGACTGGCGATGTCGCCGCGCATGGACAGCGTGCTCGGCTGGCTGGTGGATCTGGTCGGCGGCCGCCAATCGGCGCGCAGTATCCACTTTTTGTGCGCAATGGGCTTCATTGCGTTTTTCCTGATCCACATCTTCGAGGTCGTCGTCACGGGCGTCGGCAACAACCTGCGCTCGATCATCACCGGACGCTACGCGATCCAGACAGAGGCGCGCGATGAAGCTCATCAATAAGCGCCGGCGTTTCCTGCGCGACGCACTGGCGTTGACCGGTGCGGTCACGATCGCCGGCTGCGACAAGCTTTCGCAAACCGACTGGGTACCCAAGGTGCTGGGCAGCGCGACCGGCTTGAGCCACGCCGTGCAGCGCGCGCTGACCCGCAACGCGATGGCACCCGAGTACACCGAGGCCGACATCTCGCCGGTGTTCCGTCCCAACGGCAGCACCGATCCGCAGTCCTCGGCCTATCGCGCGCTGGCCGCGAACGGATTCCGCGATTACAAACTCGAAGTCGGTGGGCTGGTCGCGCACCCCCTGTCGCTGTCGCTGGCCGACCTGCGCGCGATGCCGAACCGCACCCAGATCACCCGCCACGATTGCGTCGAAGGCTGGAGCGTGATCGGCAAGTGGACCGGCGTGCAGTTGTCGCATGTACTGAAAATGGCGCAACCGACACAAGCCGCCCGCTACGTGGTGTTCCGCTGCTACGACACCATGGACGACGACGACGAATACTACGAATCGCTGGGCTTCGACGACGCCTACCATCCGCAGACACTGCTCGCATGGGAACTCAACGGCAAGCCGCTACCGGTCCCGAACGGCGCGCCGCTGCGCCTGCGCGTGCCGCGCCAGCTCGGCTACAAGATGGCCAAGTACCTGCGCCGCATCGACCTGGTCGCCTCGTTCAAGGACATCGCGGGCGGCCATGGCGGCTACTGGGAAGACCAGGGCTATCAGTGGTACGCAGGCATCTGATTTGGGACACCGTCCCCAGTGCATCCTTTGGATGGCCGACCCCGGCGAATGATCTTCGCCCCTTCACCGCAAACCCTGCGCTGATGCAGCGCGGCGCAAGCCAAAGGGAACACCGCGCTTGGCAGCTTTCTCACGCGCTTTCGACCGCATCAAGCACGATCATCTGCTGCAGGCGCTGCTGCTGCTGACGCTCGCGCTTGCGGTCCTCGATCCGCGTTCGCCACACGATTACCTGCGCTGGCTGGACCTGCCCACGCTGGCCGGCCTGACCGGCCTGCTGGTCCTCGCCGAGGGCGTGCGTGCCAGCGGACACGTGCAGCATTTCGCGATGCACCTGCTCGCGCGCATCCGTGACACGCGCACGCTGGCCTACGTGCTGATGTTGATGTCGGCGCTGCTCGCATCGGTGCTGACCAACGACGTGGCACTTTTCCTGGTCGTGCCGCTGACGCTGGCGATCGATCGCCTCGCGCGCATACCGCGCCAGCGCATGGTGATCTTCGAGGCGCTCGCCGTGAACGCTGGCTCCGCCTTCAGTCCGATCGGCAATCCGCAGAACCTGTTGCTATGGCAACACTCGGGACTCACGTTCTTCGGTTACGTCGCAAAGCTGGCGCCGACCGGCGCGGTGTTGCTGGTGGTTCTTCTGGTGACGAGCCGTTTCGCATTCCTGGCCACACCGTTGCATGTGAACGAACGGTCGATCGCGACGCCACCCACGGCTACGCCACTGCTGGCCGGTTCGCTGTTGCTGCTGGTGTTGATGGTCGCGGCGCTGGAGTGGGATTTCGGCATTCCCGCGGCGATTGCGGTGGTGCTGATCGGGCTGGTTTTCTTTCGGCGCGTACTCGCAAGGGTGGACTGGCTCCTGCTGCTGACCTTCGCAGCGATGTTCACCGGCCTTGGCCACCTCGCCGCGCTGCCCTTGGTCCAGGCACATGTCGGTGCACTGGCATGGAACGATCCTCGGATTACGTACGCCGGTGGTATCGCGGTTTCCCAGCTGATCAGCAACGTGCCCGCTGCGGTGCTGCTGCAACACTACGCGCCGGACGTCACCCTGCTCGCGTCGGCCGTCAACGTCGGCGGGGCGGGCCTCATGGTCGGGTCGCTGGCCAACCTGATCGCGCTACGCCTGGAGGGTGGCCGCGGCATGGGTTGGCGTTTTCACGCATGGTCGGTTCCATACCTGCTGGTTACGGCGGTACTGGTCGCACTGGTGGTGTTGCGTTGACCCCGATCCTCACGGCTCGTGGAGCACGCGCCGATCGATCTCCGCGATCGAACGCACGCCGCACAGCACCATCGTCAGGTCGAGTTCGCGCCTGATCAATTCCAGCGCGGTGGTCACGCCGGCCCCGCCCAGCGCGCCGAGTCCGTACACGAACGCGCGCCCGATCATCACCCCACGTGCGCCCAGCGCCAGCGCCTTGAACACGTCCTGTCCGGAACGCACGCCACCGTCCATCCATACTTCGCAATCGTTGCCGACCCGTGCAGCGATCTGCGGCAACACACTGATCGAGGACGGCGCGCCGTCGAGCTGGCGGCCACCGTGGTTCGACACCACGATCGCGTCGGCGCCGCAATCGACCGCGCGGCGTGCGTCGTCGGGATCGAGCACGCCCTTCATCACCAGCTTGCCGCCCCAACGTTGCTTTATCCATTCGACGTGGTTCCAGTTGAGGCCGCGGTCGAACTGCTCGGCGGTCCACGCAGACAACGAGGACATGTCGCTGACGCCCTCGACGTGACCCGCGATGTTGCCGAACTGGTGGCGTCGGGTGCGCATCATGCCGAGGCACCAGCGTGGGTGCCGGGCCAGGTTCGCGAGATTGCGCAGGGTCGGTTTGGGCGGTGTGGAAAGTCCATTCCGGATGTCGCGGTGACGCTGGCCCATCACCTGAAGATCCAGCGTCAGCACCAGGGCGGAACAGCCGGCAGCCTTCGCGCGATCGATCAGGCGTTCAATGAATGCGTGGTCGCGCATCACGTACAACTGGAACCAGAACGGACGCTTCACGAACGCCGCCACGTCCTCGATCGAACAGATGCTCATGGTCGAAAGCGTGAACGGCACACCGAAATCCAGCGCCGCCTTCGCCGCCAGCATCTCGCCATCGGCATGCTGCATGCCGCACATTCCGACCGGCGCCAGCGCCACCGGCAGCGCGACCTCCTCGCCCAGCATCGTCGCCGCGGTGGTGCCGCCCTCGACGCCCATCGCCACACGCTGGTGCAGCTGGATGCGCGCGAAGTCCTCGAGGTTGCGGCGCAACGTGGCTTCCGTCCACGAGCCCGACTCGCAATAGTCCACGAACATCCGCGGTGCGCGTTTCAGGTACAGCCGGCGCAGGTCTTCGATGCAGGTGATGGGTGGCATGCGGCGCTGCCCGTCCGGACGACGGGCCATCCTAATCCCGGCATCACGCCATCACAAACGCGGGTTAATGCCCGCCGGCCGCCTGGTTCCGTGCAACCCAATATGGATCCAGCGCCTTGGGGTCCGGCCGCTCGGCCCAGCGCTTGTAGATCCACTGATACTGCGGGAACGCAAGCTCGACGCATTGCTCGACGCCGCGGTTGAGCGCGGCGCAGGCGACTCGCAGATCCTCGTCGGCAATGCCGTCGGGCGCCGGCAGGATGCGGATGCGATAACCGCGCCGCGCGGCAGGCGTTCGGCGAACGCGAACAGTACCGTGGAACCGGTGCGATGCGCGATGCGCGGCAGCAACACCATGGTATTGGCATCCAGTCCGAAGAACGGCGCGAACTGGCCTTCGCCGCGCTTGGGTTGCTGGTCGGGCAGGATGCCGACCACGCCGCCCGAGGCGAGCCGCTTGTAGAGGCTGCGCACGCCGGCGCCATCCGCGCGCACCTGCTCGGGCGCGAGCTCGCCGCGCGCGCGCACCAGCAGCGCCTCCCACGCCAGGTCACGCGGCGGCGCGTACAGGATCGCGATCGGCGTGTGCGCGCACAGCCAGTAATTCAACAGTTCCCAGCAACCGAGATGCGGAGCCGCGACGATCAGGCCGCGTCCCGACCTCAGGGCCGCCTCGAAGTGTTCCAAGCCCTGTACCTCGCGCACCAGCCTCAACGCACGCCGCGCACCACGCCCCCACACCGCCGCCATCTCGGTGACGGCGTGCCCGGTTTCGACCAGGCATGCGCGCACCAGCGCGTCGCGAGAAGCATCATCGAGGTCTGGACGCGCGATGCGCATGTTCACTTCGGTGTGCACGCGTTCGCGCGCGCGCCTGCGCCACCACAGCGGACGCCCGAGCGCACCGCCGATCGCATACAACGCCGGCAGGGGCAACACGCCAAGCGCCCGCAGCGTCCACCACGTCAAGCGCACGTACCAGCGCATCAGGTACCGACTCCCGCCGCGCGGTAGGCAGCCTCGGTCCGCTCGCTGCCGGTTTCGCCCTTGAAGCGCTTGTAGTTCCATTGATACTGGACGAACGCATCGCGCACGCAAGCCTCGGTTGCCGCGTTCAAGGCCGTGCACGCCACGTACTGATCGGAGTCGGCCAGCGCCTGCGGCGGCTCGCGGAAATGCACCCGGAATCCGCGCACCTCCGGCAGTCGTTCGACGAACAGCATCAGCACACGGGCACCGGTGCGCTGCGCGAGCCGCGGCAGCAGGGTCATCGTCAACGCCGGCACGCCGAAGAACGGCGCGACCACGCAGCCGGCGCGAGGCACGTGGTCGGGCATGATCGATACCACGCCGCCAGCGCGCAGGTGCCGGAACACCCGTCGCACCCCGGAATCGTCGATCGGGAACTGGTTGCTGGCGCCGCCTTCGCGCAGGCGCCGCAGCAGCGCCTCGGCCTGGACGTGCCGCGGTTGGGTGTAGAAGGTGGCGAACGGCGTGCGTGCGCCGATCCAGTAATTGGCGACTTCCCAGCTGCCGAGGTGCGGGGCGCACAGGATGAGGCCGTGTCTGGCGGCGAGCGCGGCTTCGAACAATTCGATTCCACGCACCTCGCGCACCTGCGCCAGTGTGCGGCGCGGATGCGTCCAGATGCCGAATGCCTCGACCAGCGCGATGCCGGTCTGGCGCACGCATTCGCGGGCAATCCGCGTACGCCCCGCGCCATCCAGATCGGGCCGGACCAACGCCAGATTGGCTTCGACGATGCGTCGCTTGCGGCTGCCGGTGATCCAGAACAACCAGCCCAATGCCAGGCCCAGCGCATGGAACACGCGCACGGGCAAGCGTGCGACGCACCACATGAGGCCGTAGGCAAGACGGGTATACCAACGCATCGCGGGAGTGTAACCAGAACCAGACAGCGCCGGCCGCCATCCCCGCGCAGGCCGGGACCTGGCCAGACATCGAATCGCAACGCCTGGTAGCCGGCCTGCGCCGGCATCACGAATATTGTTACGCTGTCCGGATTCCGAACCCCCGATTCTGCATGATCGCCCTGCTCCAGCGCGTCGCGTCCGCCTCCGTCACGGTCGACGATGAAACCATCGGCGCGATCGACGCCGGCTTGCTGGTGCTCGTCGCTGTCGAACCCGGCGACGGCGAGCCGCAGGCACGACGCATGTGCGAGCGGTTGCTCGGCTACCGCGTGTTCGGCGACGCCGAAGGCCGGATGAATCTGTCATTGGCAGACACCGGCGGCGGCCTGCTGCTGGTGCCGCAATTCACCTTGGCCGCCGACACCCGCTCGGGGCTGCGGCCCAGCTTCACCTCGGCGGCGGCGCCGGAAGACGGCAAACGCTGGTTCGACAGGTTGGTGGAATTGGCACGCGCCACGCACCCCGAGGTTGCTTTGGGGCGGTTCGGCGCCCACATGCAGGTTCGACTGGTAAACGATGGCCCGGTGAGTTTTATCTTGCGGTCATCCATGACCGCTGCGTAGCGAACCCCGCGCAGCATGGGGTTCGGGCCACCCGGCCACGCCGGAGCGATATTGAAGCCTCCATCCATGGCAAGGAACTCCCTGGCCCGACTATTCACGGCAGCCGCGTCGACCCGTCTTCGAGGTTTGCACGAAGCAGTTTTGTCAAAAATAAGGACGGAGCTCCCGGCCATGGATGGCGACTTCGATGCCTATTCTGGCGCCCCATGCCCGGAAAACTTGATGGCTCCCGGGCTCGCGCCGAGGCAGCGTTCAGGGATGAACGCAACAACCACACCGCTTGGGCCGATTCTTGCATGCGAAATCCGGCCTACCTTCTTGTCCCGTCACGTTTTTTCCAGCCTTGATCCTTGGCCGGAACGCCTCCACTTTGCTATACTGAACGGTCTTGTCGTGCGCGATACCCCCATGGAAAACCTCCCCTCGCAGCAATCCGAAATCAAACAGTTGATCACCAAGGGCCGTGAGCAGGGCTACCTGACTTACGCCGAGGTCAACGATCACCTTCCCGACGACATCGTCGATCCGGAGCAGATCGAAGACATCATCGGCATGATCAACGGCATGGGCATCGAGGTGCACGAAATCGCACCCGATACCGACACCATCAGCGCCGAAGCCCCGGTCAGCGGTGACGACGACGATACCGCCACCGATGAAGCGGTCGCGTTGTTGTCGGCGGTCGACGCCGAAGTCGGCCGCACCACCGATCCGGTGCGCATGTACATGCGCGAAATGGGCACGGTGGAACTGCTGACCCGCGAAGGCGAGATCGCCATCGCCAAGCGCATCGAGGAAGGCCTGACCCAGGTCCAGACCGCGCTGTCCAGCTTCCCGTGGGCGATCGGCCTGCTGCTCGAGGAATACGACCTGCACCTCGACGGCAAGACGCCGCATGAGCGAGATCCTGGCCGGTTTTGCCGATCTGGAAGTCCCGGCCGAGGAATTCGGGACCAGCGCCGCGTCCAGCGACGACGACAGTGCATCCAGCGGCGATGTCCGACGACTCCGACGATGATGAGGACGACGACGATTCCTCCTCCGGCAGCGATGAAGAGTCCACCGGCCCCAGCGGTCCGGATCCGGTCGAGGTCGCGCGCCGCATGGACGTACTGCGCGAGCTGTACGGCAAGTTCCAGAAGACCGCCGACAAGTACGGCGTTGCCGACAGGAAGTCGCAGAAACTGCGCGAGAAGATGGGCGAGGAATTCCTCAAGCTCAAGCTTCCCTCCGCGCTGATCGATGGCTTCGTGCGCAAGCTTGCGCGACGTGGTGGCGGCGATCCGCCAGCACGAGCGCGTGATCATGGACGCGTGCGTGCGCCAGTCCCACATGCCGCGCAAGGAATTCATCAAGCTGTTCCCGTCCAACGAGACCAACCTCGAGTGGACCGCCGAACTCTCGCGCAAGCGCCAGAAGTGGGTCGCCGGCCCTGAAGAACCACCGTGACGACATCCTGCTGGAGCAGCAAAAGCTCACCGAGATCGAGCGCGCGCTGTACCTGCCGCTCACCGACATCAAGGAAATCAACCGCGCGATGTCGATCGGCGAGGCCAAGGCCCGCCGTGCCAAGAAGGAGATGGTCGAGGCCAACCTGCGCCTGGTGATCTCGATCGCGAAGAAATACACCAACCGTGGCCTGCAGTTCCTCGACCTGATCCAGGAAGGCAACATCGGCCTGATGAAGGCGGTCGACAAGTTCGAATACCGCCGCGGCTACAAGTTCAGCACCTACGCGACGTGGTGGATCCGCCAGGCGATCACGCGTTCGATCGCCGACCAGGCGCGCACCATCCGCATCCCGGTGCACATGATCGAGACCATCAACAAGCTCAACCGCATCAGCCGCCAGATGCTGCAGTTGTACGGCCGCGAGCCGACGCCGGAAGAACTGGCCGATGAAGATGGAAATGCCCGAGGACAAGATCCGCAAGGTGCTCAAGATCGCCAAGGAACCGATCTCGATGGAAACCCCGATCGGCGACGACGAGGATTCGCACCTCGGCGACTTCATCGAGGACCAGAACGCCGGATCGCCGGTCGAGACCGCAACCGACACCGGCCTCACCGAAACCGTGCGCGACGTGCTGGCCGGGCTGACCCCGCGCGAGGCCAAGGTGCTGCGCATGCGCTTCGGCATCGACATGAACACCGACCACACGCTGGAAGAAGTCGGCAAGCAGTTCGACGTGACCCGCGAGCGTATAAGCCAGATAGAGGCCAAGGCGCTGCGCAAGCTGCGGCATCCGACGCGCAGCGAGCAGTTGCGGTCGTTTCTCGACTTCGAGTAACCCTGCCGCCATTCCGGCGCAGGCCGGAGCTTGTAAGCGACGGGCTCTCTGCCGTCCGGGGGTCCAACGCAGCCACTTCAAACCATTCCGGGTTCCAGCCCACGAAGCCGGAACCCGGAATCCGTTTCGATGTCGACTTTTTGCGGGAATGCAGGATTACTTGGCACGTCGGCCGTGGCGATGTTGGTTCCTGCCGAGCCGGAATGACGACTTACTTGCATGGGAATTGCAGCCATGAACCGCATCGCCGTATTCGTTGACGCCGGCTATTTCTATGCTTCAGCCAGCGAACTCCTGTTCGGCGCTTCGCTTCGACGTGGCGAAATGCGCCTCGCCAACGCCGAGTTCGCGCACTATCTCGGCCAGTGCGCCGAAAGCATCGGCGGCTGTCCGCTGCTGCGCATCTACTGGTACGACGGCACCAACTCCGGACCGACCGCCGCGCACTTGGCGATGGCCTATCTCGACAACGTCAAGTTGCGGCTCGGCTTCGTCAACCAGTCGGGCGAGCAGAAAGGCGTGGACGGCCTGATCTTTTCCGATCTCACCAACCTCGCACGCAACCGTGCGATTTCCGACGCGCTGCTGCTGGCCGGCGACGAGGACTTGCGCGTGGGCGTGAGCCAGGCGCAAGAACACGGCATCCGCGTGCACCTGCTGGGCGTGGAACCCAGGGACCCGTCCGGCAACCAGTCCGCGGCGTTGCAGCGCGAAGCCGACACCCGCCGCCAGCTCGACGCCGCGGCACTCGGGCAATTCCTGTTCCGCCGCGAATACTCGGGCACATCCATTGAGGCCGATGCCGTCGATGCGGACGTCGCGCACAACCTCGCACGCATGCAGGATCTCGCCAACGAGTACGCGGCCACGCTTGACGCCGGCCAGCGCGAACTGATCCTGGCCCTGCCCGAACGCACGCCGTTGCCGCACGAACTCGATCGCGAGCTGCTGCTGCGCGCCAGCGAGCTGCTCGGCCGCAAACTCGAGGAAACCGAAAAGCGCACCCTGCGCGGCGCCCTGCGCGGCGCAGTCACGGTAACCGCCACCGGCGCCGCAAACTGATCCAAGCCGCAGTCAGGGCCAGTTTCCGACGCCGCAGCCGGTCGAATTACCAAAAGTCGCCGATACGGCTCGTGTACGGCTCGAGCCGTATCGGCGGCCACGGCGACGAACAACAAGGAATCCTGCTTGTCCCCGACGAACACCCCACACCACACCGAGGCTTCCCGGCGCCGCAGCGGCCTGCTGTTCGGCTTGGCTTGCTACACCATATGGGGCGTTCTCCCGCTCTACTTCAACCAGCTTGCCTTTGCCTCGGACCTGGAGATCGTCGCCAACCGCACGCTATGGACCTTCCTGCTGTGCACAGCGATCCTCGCCGCGACCGGCGCCCTGCGTCAGGCCGTCGATGCACTGCGCCATCCGCGCCAACTGGGCTTCCTGGCCATGGCTGCCGCGTTGATCGCCACCAACTGGCTGATCTACGTTTACGCCGCCAACCATCGCCAGGTCTTGCAGGCCTCGCTGGGCTACTTCACCAACCCGATCCTGACCGTGGCCCTGGGCGTGGTGGTACTGCGCGAGCGTTTGCGCCCGATGCAATGGCTGGCCATGGGCATCGGCCTGTGCGCGGTGATCGTGATCGGCGTGGGCGATGGCCAGCCACCATGGATCGCACTGGGACTGGCCTTCAGCTTCGGCCTTTACGGCCTGGCCAAGAGCTTTGCCGGACGCCGTACCGGCGCAGTACCGAGTCTTGCGGTCGAGACCCTGCTGTTGTCGCCACTGGCGATCGCCGCGCTGTACTGGCTCACTGTGCATGGACAGACGCACTTCACGTCCGACGGCGCCACCAGCATGTTGCTGCTCGCCTCCACCGGCATCGCCACCGCGGCACCGCTGACCTTCTTCGCCGCCGCCGCGCGCCGGCTGCCGCTGAGCGTGGTCGGCATGCTGCAGTACATCGCCCCGACCCTGCAGTTCATCATCGCGGTGGTCATCAACCACGAACCGATGCCACCCAGCCACTGGATCGGCTTCGCCATCATCTGGCTGGCCCTGGTCGTGCTCACCACCGACGCCCTGCACAGCAACCGCCGCAACGCACGGTTGCGCCGCGTCGAAGGCCGGACCGCCACATCGAGTTGACGACGGGATTCAATCGATAACCCGCGCTCCCCGACATGAATCCAGTTCGACAGTACAAGCAGGTACACTTCGCCTCACCAACCTACGGCTCAATCGGTAAGAGCAGGGGACTCATCGAAAAATGCCGCCACGGTAAGGGCCGCGGACGGGTCGGGACGCATTCAGGGCGACCCGGTGCCGGCGCGAGCGCCGCGACACGGATGTCTCGGCAGGCGCCCGGAGCCATGGATGGTTTCTGCAAAAATGTCCCCGATGCAGCGGGCCTATAGCTCAATTGGTTAGAGCAGGGGACTCATAATCCCTTGGTTCCAGGTTCGAGTCCTGGTGGGCCCATTTTCGGCGCGTCACCCTCACGGCGGACACGTAGCAAGGATTCCCATGAACCCGATTTCTTCTGAAACTGCGAAGCCGACGGGCCAGTCACCATTCAAGAGCTGCGACTTCAGCTCGTTGTTCTTCGGCAGTTCGGTGTCGGCGTTCGGCGGCCAGTTCACGCTGGTGGCGTGGCCGTGGCTGGTGCTGAAACGTACCGGCGATCCGGCCGCACGCGCTAATGCTGCAGTCGTTGGCTCGCCACAGGCAACGAGCATAGCCTGAACCTTCAACCATCACGCTCGTTCAACCGCCTGGACGAATTTGCTTCGAGAGTAATCTCCGTGCGACTGGCGCTCCGGTCAAATGGGCGAAATCTGAGCTGCTGCCGGTCTCGTAGACACCACCTTAAGTTGCTTGCATCTGCTGCTCGAACTGGATGGGGCTGATGTAGCCGATCGTCGAGTGCTGCCGCTTCGGATTATAGAAGCGCTCGATATAGTCGAAGACATCCGCCTTGGCCTCGTTGCGCGTGCGATACGTTTTGCGCGCGGTCCGCTCGGTCTTCAGCGTGGAGAAGAAGCTCTCCATCGCCGAGTTGTCCCAGACGTTGCCGGCGCGGCTCATGCTGCAGGTGATGCCAAGTTCGCCGAGCAAACGCTGGAACTGCTCGCTGCTGTATTGGCTGCCGCGATCGGAATGGTGCAGCAAGGCCTGCGGACGTCCACGTCGCCACAGCGCCATCATCAACGCATCGGTGACCAGTTGCGCAGTCATGCTGGCCTGCATCGACCAGCCGACTACGCGCCGCGAGTACAGGTCCAGCACTACCGCCACGTACAACCAACCTTCCGCCGTCCAAAGGTATGTGAAGTCGGCGACCCACTTCTGGTTCGGCGCCTGGGCGACGAACTGCCGATCCAGCACGTTGGCGGCTGGCGCAGCCGTTGGACGTGCTCCGCGATCCACCGGCAATCCACGGCGCCTGGGCCGGGCACGCAAGGCTTGTGCCCGCATCAGGCGCTCGACACGGTGCAAACCGCAACGCTCGCCGCTCGCCAGCACATCCCGCCAGACCCGGCGTGCACCGTAGGTGCGGTCACTGTCCAGGAAGCTGCGCCGTGCAAGTTCCGTCAAACGTTGGTCTTCCAGGCTGCGCCGGCTCCGCGGCCGCGTCAGCCATGCATAGAACCCGCTGCGAGACACACCGAGCGCCTCGCACAACATCGCCACCGGCCAGGCCACTCGGTGCTTCGCCACGAACCCGAACTTCACGTCGATTCCTTGGCGAAATAGGCCGCGGCTTTTTTTAGGATGTCCCGCTCCATCCGCAAGCGTGCCACTTCCTTCTTCAGACGCGCGATCTCTGCCTGTTCCAGCTTCATCTGTCCGCGCCCCGGAAACGCCTGCACCGGATCCAGCGTCGCGTCCCGCACCCACTTGCGCAGCACGTTGGCGTGAATCCCCAAGTCCCGCGATGCCTGAGCAACGCTCACCCCGCGGGCCCTGACCAGGTTCACCGCTTCAAGCTTGAACTCCCGACTGAACGTCCGTCTCGTTCCCATTTGCCACCTCCGGCTTCATCATCACACCTAAACTCGGTGTCTGTGAAGCCGGCAGCAGCTCAATCCGGCGTCGCCTTCTGATAATTGCGAGATCGGAACGAGATGGCCTCTCCTTAAGCTTCGTCTTCACCCACAGGACAATCAGGTATTGAATCGCACAACAATCAATTTTGGCTACGTGAAAGACCTTATTTCGCAAATCAGGAGACCGTACGTAGCGCGACAATAACCGCGCCTGTCTCCAAACGGGCAGATGTGACACGGCACGCCATCGGGTTCGGCCCCGGTGGCGTGTTTTTTCATTGCTGCAAGCAAAACCAACGGTTCGCTCGGCATAGCCACCACCCTATTGCGATACAGGAAGCAAGGAGCCGTTGCGACAAGATGACCGCGGAATATCCTCGCACGCAAGAACAGGCCGGGGACATACGCTTCCCAGACCCTGAAGCAGTCTGCTGGCGCCGCAGGTGGATGAAGTCTGTGTCGGCGCTCGAGAACCCCGTGATGTGCTAACTGGACGCGAGGTACGCAGGAGGCTATCGACGCGACGCGCTCAATTAAGGCGACTTTTGGCCGAATTCGCGTTGTCGACTGCACCGATCCCCGCCTCATACTGGCCGCAAAAATTTCGCGATTACCACGGCTCGCTTTTGCAGCTCAAGCGTCTGCCACCAGGCACTGCTCATTAAGCGAGTGCATGATGGTTGTGTTTGCAAGTGACACACCGCGAATTGGCCGGCGAATTCGTGTCTTCATCGTACCGGGTGCGGTTTGTCCCGGTCACCTGGCAATCAAGATCAGAGGGAGCCTGCGCGCCAAACCGGTGATCCACGTGCCATCGCTGCTTTGGGAGCTGTATGGCTCGCCGAAACAATGGCCCGGAACACATCGAGCGACGCTCGCGCGAGTGGCTCGGCGAACTGCCACCGCGCCATGACCAGAACGAACTCTGAAGAGGCCCGGGCATCTGCACCCGGGCCGGGTGGTCGACTTGGCGAGGCTGCGATCAATTACCTGCGCAATACCCTATGACGACATGCAACCGCTCAGAAATTCACAGTAGCCTTGACGAAGTAGAAACGGCCCACCGTGTCGTACGTGTTCACGTCGGTGTTGGCGTTGCTCACGCTGGTCTGGTAGAACAGCGGCGGCTGCTTGTCGAACACGTTGTCCACGCCGACGCTGATGTGGGTGTTGATCGGCTGGATCGTGTAACCCACCTGCGCATAGCTGTACACGATGGACGGCACCGGAATGGTGTAAGCCTTATAGGTACCATCTGCCGTCTCGTTCTGCGAAGGATCCGCGCTGCCGATGGTCTCGCTGCCGATGTACTGCATGCGCCACGAGGCGTCCCACGGACCATCGTTCCAGTTCACGAACAACTGGCCGCGGACCCGCGGGAACGAGCCGAAGCCCTTGTAGAAGTGCCCGGCCAGATGGAAGGTTTCCGCACCCGCCACGCCCGGCGCCGAGTTGTTGTCGTACTGCGCCAGGTAGGTGCCTTGCAGGCCGATGGTGAACTGGCCCGGCAACCACGCCATCTGCGGGATCTGATACTGCGCCTGCACGTCCACGCCGCGGGTGTCGAAACGCCCGATGTTGACCGTCGGCTGGGCGATGTAGTTGATCTGCCCGTTGACGCGGCGGTGGATGAGCGGACAGAACGAGCTGGTGTTGTCGCTGAAGCAGATGTTGGCTGCCGTCTGGGCATCGATCTGGGTGATCGCATTGTTCAGGTAGATGCGCCACAGATCCGCCTGCAGGGTCAGGCCCGGGACGAAGTGCGGCGAGTACACCGCACCGAAGTCGAAGGAGCGCCCCTGTTCTGGCTGCAGCGGATAACCCGCGTACACCGAACCCGACACGATACCGGTGGTCTGCGACAGGCCGTTCTGCAACTGCTGGAACGAAGCGTTCGCCGGCACGTTCTGGCAGGCTGCGGAGTGTGCCGCCAGCGCTGCCGCGCTCAGGTTGATGCAGGGATCCAGGAACGGCGGCGCATTGCCGGTCGGGCCCGCGAACAGGTTGCCGATGGTCGGGGCACGGAACACGTCCTGCACCGTGCCGCGCAGCAACAGGTCGTCGATCGGACGGTATTCCACCGAGAGCTTGTAGTTGGAAGTGCTGCCGGCCAGCGAGTACTTCGAGTAACGAGCGCCCACGTCCACGTTCAACGAACGCACGAACGGCAGATCCTTGAGGATCGGGATGTACAACTCGGCATAGGCCTCCTTGACGTTGTAGCCGCCTTGCAGAGCCGTGGTGCACGCCGATTGGGGTGCCGAACAGGTGTTGGTGGTCGGATCGAGCTGCGACAAATAATCCACCACGCTGTGGGTATAGAGCTTGCGGTAGTCCGCGCCGATCGCCAGCTGGGCATCACCGGCGGGCAGGCTGAACACCGTGCCGTTGGCGTCGACGCCGTAGGACCGGAACGTGGTGAGTGTGTTCGTGAACAGGTCGGCCACGAATTGCTTCTGGACGGCGATCGAACTCGGGTCGGTCACGTCGAAGATGTTGAGCGGCGTGCATCCCGCGATCGCAGTGGTCGGGTCGCCCGGCGTGGAAACGCAGGTGGGCACACCGTTGACCAGCATCGACGGACCCAGCGCATTCTTGAACTGGTTGTTGTAGATCAGGTCGCCGAACGTCTGGGCGAGGGTGCTGATGCGGCCATAATTGTAGTTGGCATCCCATTGCCAGCTGGTCTGGCCGATGCTGCCGCGCAAGCCCACGATGCCCTGATCGGTCGTGGACGAAAAGTGACTGGAGCGCTGGCCGTCCGCAACCCAGCGCGTCAAGAAGTTGTACTGGGCATAGCCACCGCCTGCCGTCGTGTTCGTGGTCGAGTTACCGAAATCCACCCCGAACGGGTTGTACATGCTGTACTTGGAAATGATCACGCCGTCGTTCTGTGCATCGAACGGCAGCGGCGCAATCGCGGAAGACGACGAGGTGCTGTTGTGGAACACGTCCATGTAGGCTTGGACGCTGTCGCTCAACTGGTAATCACCGCGGAAGAACGCATTGGTGCGCTCCTGCGGCGTGATGACCAGGTTCTTCAACTGGTAGTTGTAGGCATCGGTACCCGTGTAGCAGCGATAGTCCGTGAGCGACTGACCGGTGCCGGCGCCCGGCGCCTTGCGGGTCACGCTGCTGCAGCCGTAAGTGCCTTGGGTAGGCGCCGTCGCCGGATTCCCGTTCGAGTCGGTCGTGGACAGGAATGCGCGTCCGAACGGGTTACGGCTCGAACCGAACGCATACACGTTGCCGTAGTACAGGTACAACGCGTTCTTGGAATAGTCGCGATTGGCCGACGAGATGCCGTCGAACTTGTTGTAGTCCACACCGGCAATGATGCTGCCCTTGTCCGAGGTCTGGCCGAAGATGAAGCTGGCGCCTTCGCGCTGGCCATCATTGCGGTCGGAAATGCCGTAGTTGAAGGTCGCCTCGGCACCCTGGTAGTTCTTCTTCAGGATGAAGTTGACCACGCCGCCGATCGCGTCCGAACCGTAGGTCACGGCACCGCCGTCGGTCAGCACCTCGACCCGCTCGATCATCTCGGTCGGAATGATGTTCAGGTCGTTGTTGGCAACCCGGTGGCCGTCCACCAGCACCAAGGTACGGCTGCTACCCAAGCCGCGCAGGCTGGCGAAGGCGCCGCCGGTGCCGCCACCGTTGTTCACGCGAGGGTTCATTGGCGAGCCGGTCACCGCGGGCAATTGCTGGATCAGGTCGCCGACCGTCACCGCACCGCTCTGCTGGATCTGCTGGCTGGTAACCGTCACAACCGGATTGGCGGTCTCCAGGTCCACGCGGCGAATGTGCGAACCCGTGACCACGATGGTCTGCAGGGTTTGTGGTTTGGCCGGTTGACCTTGCTGCTGCGACGCAGTTTGGCTGGCGGTTTGCGCGGCCGCAGACGATGCAAAGCACCCGAGGGCCAAACCGGCTGCTGCCGTGCCCGAAATTTTGAGCGCCTGTTGAATCGCCACATCAAGCTTATTGTTCGACACGCGATCTCTCCTGGATTCGGAAGTTGCAGATGAAATGAACGATATTTTGCTTAACAATTTTTGTATGTTTCAGAAAGACATATGTGTCCTGGGCTTTGTGTTTGTGTTGCACAAACTGCGCGAAGGGAGTGCCCGATCAACATTCGGTAACCATGCGCGACTGGCGCCTTGCTTCCTTGGCCGTCGTTCCAAAGTACTGCTTGAACGACCGCGAGAAAGCGCTGCGATTTTCAAAACCACTCGCCAACGCCACTTCCGTAACCGCGAGATTCCCTTGATGCAACAAACGCTTGGCACGCCGAAGCCGCTGGCTGACCAGATATGAATGCGGAGTTTCCAGATAAACCGACTTGAAGATGCGCAGGAAGTGGCATGACGAGTAGCAGGCCATGCGGGCCAGCATCTCGTTGTCGAGCACAGCTTCGCAGCGTGCACTCATGAAGCTCCGAACTCTTTGCAAGCGCAGAAAGACCTGCCGTCTCTGTGCAAACGTGCGCCCGGGGCAACGGGCGATAGCCGCGAGCGGCGAAGCTTGCAGAGCCACAATCACGTCCGCGATTGCGTAGACTGCACCTTCAAGTTCATGCTCAGAGGAAGCCCGGACCAGGGCTATGGCCCTGAGCTGCAAGTCCCGGTCTGCACGACACAAATCCGGCACAAGCTGCAGATCTGCCGTCGATCTGTCGGCCAAAAGCAAACCCCACGCCCGCCTGCACCCCAATATGGCCAACCATCGGCTGCCGGCATGCGCCACGGCTCTGACGGGGGCGTCGTGTTGGGTGACCAGCATCTCCTTGGCACACACCGACTGGGTCGGGATCGTCCTGCAGACATGAAGAGCACCGCGCAACGGAATCCATGTCCCTGCCGCGCCACCCGCCACATCCAGAATGCTCCCGCCTCCTTCTCCATAGACGACAAAAAGTGAAGCATCGTCATCGATGGTCAGGGACAAACGCCTCCCATGCCCCAGGTGCCGGGCTTGGATACGCAACAGTCTGTGGCGATCGATCGATCGGTTGTCCTGACGTTGCGATGCGACGAGCGGACCAGCAAGGCTGACCCAGTCACGTTGCGACGCACCACCAAAGGATGTCCCGGTCGGTTCCATTGGCAAAAATGGTGAATCATCGAATTGATCGCCTCAATGACCAATTTGTGCAACATCGACATGACCACTCCTGACAACGGTGCTTCGAATCGATGCAACCCGGTTCCCGCACATCGCTCGGCAGCTGCATCCGACCTTCGCATTGGGCGGCTTCATAAAGCCGGGTGTTGTCGGAAGGTTTTTCCGGGACCATGATCGGCGCTGAATCCCGGGCGCCCTGCCCAAAGCAGGGTGTGCCTATGCGAAGATTCGTGAACTTGCCTTTGTCACCAACACAAAGTATGGCCGCCCCGCGCACCAAGCGTGTTTCCTCGAGCTTCTCACCTCCCGTCGAGCTGCGTCTTGGTGGCAAACAGCCTATCTATCTTCAAATCTCGGACTGGTATCGCACGGCAATTACCAGCGGACTGCTCCGCCCCGGACAGCGGGTACCGTCAACGAGGTCATTCGCGGACGAGCTCAAGATTTCACGCATATCTGTCCTGAGTGCGTATGAACAGCTGGCCTCTGAAGGATATTTAGAGACCTTTACGGGAGCCGGTACCTATGTAGCCCGATCAATCCCGGACGAAGCGCTGCGACCGGCAACGGCAATCAAGCGCAAGCCCGAGCCGTGCGACTCCGATCGAGACACCTTTGCCAATGACTCACGGTACGCGCCCTCGCAAAGCTCGCTGGCATGGACATGGCTGCAAAACATCGGGGCGTTTCGGGTCGGACTGCCAGCTGTCGACCAGTTCCCGCACGCAATCTGGTCGAAGCTGGTGAACAGGCATGTGCGCCGGCCCACAAAGGAAATGATGACCTATGGCGATCCCTTGGGGTATATGCCGTTTCGTGAAGCCATCGCCGAATACCTGAGCACCTCCCGCGCGGTACGCTGCGACGCTTCACGCATAGTGGTGACTACCGGCTCCCAGGCAGGTCTGCAGCTTTGCGCCAATGTGTTGCTTGACGCGAAGCAAAGTATCTGGATGGAGGAGCCCGGCTACTTCGGGGCGCAAAAAGTATCGATGGCGGCCGGCGTACGAATCCTTCCGGTGCCTGTCGACCAGGAAGGCCTGGATGTCTCAAAGGGTGAAAGCCTGGGCCGCCAAGCCCGCGTCGCCTTCATAACTCCGTCGCACCAATTCCCTCTTGGCGTGATCATGAGTGCTGCCCGACGCATGCTCTTGCTGAACTGGGCCGCCAAGAACCATGCCTGGATCATCGAAGATGACTACGACAGCGAATTCCGGTTTGAAGGTCGCCCCCTCGCCTCGCTTCAAGGACTCGATGTCAACGACCGTGTCATCTACGTGGGCACATTGAGCAAATCCATGTTCCCCGCGCTGCGCCTCGGCTACATGGTGATACCGAAAACCTTGGCATCCGCCTTCTACAGTGCGCGCGTCACTTTCGGGGATCGCCCTCCTGCCTTGTATCAAGCCGTGATGACCGATTTCATCCGCGAGGGCCATTTCGCTCGGCATATCCGCAGAATGCGCATGTTGTATGCGCGACGACGACAGGCATTGATGGATGCCGTCCACACCCACCTCGGAACCAGTTTCGAGATTGTTGGTGCCGCTGCGGGCTTGCAGCTTGCGGGATTCCTGCCTCCGGGAATCGATGACGTGGAAGTTTCCAACAATGCCGCGCGAATGGGCATTTCGGTTATGCCGTTGTCCCCCTACTACCTGGGCCGGCCTGCAAAAAGCGGGCTGGTTCTTGGCTATGGATGCGTTGGCGAGGACGAGATTCGCGACGGAGTGCGAAAACTTGAATCATGTATCTGAAATGCGGGCGTTCCTGGGAACGCACTGGACCTGTACGTTTTCGACATCGGCCCGATTGCCTGCGGAGACGGAATAACAACTAGCGGTGCCATTGGCGATAGAGCAATGGCTGCGAGATGCCCCGCGGCTATCGTCCGGGTTTGCTGGACAGGAACTCGCCAATCGATGCGATCCGAATTCGCTGTTTACTTGTTCATTCCGCGGTACCGTCATTCCGACCGGCTTGCTCTGCCTGCACGAAACCGCATTGCTTCAGAGGCAAGCGCACCACCTGTACCACATCGCCATTCCGGGTGTTCTGCAAAAAGGCGACAACGTTGGATCGGGACAAATCGATGCCGGCGGGAAGTTTGAGATCCGTGCTTGCCTTTGGCAGCGGCAGCGGACCTGCCAAGGCCCGGACGACTTGATTTTGTGGCAGTGTCTTGCCCTTGTTCTCGCCGCCCTTTACATATTGGGACAAACCATTTTCGGAAACTGCAACGTATGCGCGCAGCGCGTCGGCATTCTGCGTCCCGTTGGCTACTTCGATGGCTGCGTGCAGGGCTGCACCGTCGTTACTGACCTCGAGCTTGAGTGCAGGCGACGGGCCGGCATAGGGTGTCGGCGGCGCACCCTTCGGCCAGTCGCGCCATAGCCGGCCATCGAACCATATTTGAGGGGTATAGTACTGCTTGCTTTTGGTTCTGTCGGCAAGCGCGATCTGGCGCTTGGTGTAGTCATGGCTGTCGAACGGATCACGCCAGTCAGAGGTATCCCAATAATCGACGTGAAACGCCAATCCCACCAAGTCTGCCTTCCCTTTCAGGGAACTCATCCATTTTTCGGCGGGAGGACACGAACTGCAACCAGTGGTGGTGTACAACTCCACCAAGTGGGGATGATCAGCGGCGCTGGCGGCACTGCAAGCCGCAAATGCGATGGGCGATACCGTCCCGGCAAGCAACCCGATCAACAACGGGACCGCAAAGGTGATTGATCTCATGGGAGTGTCCTGCTTGGTGGGGCCGCCCTAACTCGAGTGCCATCTCCGCGAGCGGCGACCAATTTGGTCATGAAACCACATTGCCGCGATTGCACTTGCCGCACGCGACACAGGCACCGCTCTGTTGTCTTCGCTCTTGCTCGAATTTGCGAGTTGACGGAACATGCACTTGTGTTGCTGGTACAACTTGGCGTCAAGCGATACTTGAATGTCTCGGTCATGCACTGGGGCAGCGTGTCGACGGCAGCATGACTGGTGCTCGCTCTGGGACCCACAATGCCACACGCGACAATGCAGTTATATGACCACATTCCAACTTTCCTCTGAGACCAGTCAATCTGGTGGAAGGACTTCCGTAGCGTCATCCGATGCTTTCTCCCAACCAGATGACACACGACCGCGGTCATGGTTCACCCCGGGGTTCGGCCGCCGAAGAGACCGGGCGGGCTTTGCAGCCAGGTGCGACTGGACTCGAGCCCATGCAGTTTGTCGGTTGGTGTTGCGCTCGACCTGTAATTGCCGGCCACAAGCAGATGCGATTGCGCGAGTACGCGACGAATCCCGCTGTCACATTGCGTGTGAGGATCTCGGCCGAGAATCCCGCAAGGCACGCCATAAGGAGTTCACCTCGAGAACGCGTGCTCCGATCGTCCTTGAGAAGTTCGTGACCGCAACGCACAACGCAGGCAGGAGATCGGGCCTTTGATTTCGGCACGATGCGCCGCAGCTCGATGGCCAGTTGAGATTGGCGTGCCCCCGGCACACGCGCAGGCGCGACGTACTCTGTCTTCGTGCTGCGAGGCACCGCGGCATCTCCCGGGCCGAACCCGTCAACCACGCTGACAATAAAGGAAGAAAGACAGTCCGAGCTGGCTCGGCTACGGGCCAAATTGGTCGATTTCCTGCGATTTCTCGCATGAAACCTGGATAGGCGACAATGGATGGATATGCCAATGCACCGGTACATTCGCATCCAACTATCGGAACAAGCCGTCTCATGACCGATTCTCCCGCGAACCAGCCGGCGAGCAAGCGCAATTCCGTTTTCGCCAACCGCAATTTCAGCCTGCTGTTCTTCGGCAGTTCGGTGTCGGCGTTCGGCGACCAGTTCACGTTGGTGGCGTTGCCGTGGCTGGTGCTGAAGCTCACCGACGACCCCGCCGCGCTGGGCGTGGTGCTGGCGGTGATGGCATTCCCGCGCGCGGTATTCATGCTGGTCGGCGGCGCGGTAGTCGACCGCATGTCGCCGCGGCGCGTCTTGCTGGGCGCGCGCTTCGTCAACGCGACGTGCATCGTGATTCTCGCGACACTGGTGCTCGCCGGCGCCATCCAGATGTGGATGATCTACCTGCTGGCACTCGGCATCGGCCTGTCCACGGCCTTCGCCTATCCCGCCGGTTCGGCAATCATGCCGCAACTGGTGCAGCCGCAGCAGTTGCGTGCCGGCAACGCGGCGTTCATGGGCATGCGCCAACTCAGCATGATCGGGGGGCCGATCCTGGCCGGCTTCGTGATTGCGCTGGGCGCGCACCGCCAGCCTTCCGCCCACGCGGTGCCGGATGCGCACGGATTGGGCCTCGCCTTTGCCATCGACGCGGCCAGCTTCGTGTTCTCGCTGGTGTCGCTGGCGATGATCCGCATCCACGGCGATTTTCATCCGCCGGAAAAGAAGGAAGGCGTCTTCGCCAGCATCGCCGCGGGCATCCGCTATGTGTGGGCCGACACGCCGCTGCGCGCCTTCGTGCTGTACGCGAGTTTCGTGTCGGTGTTCGTGGGTGGGCCCATCCAGGTCGGCCTGCCGGTACTGGCGGATACGCGCATGAACCTCGGCGCGGCTTCGCTCGGCATCCTGATGACGGCACAGGGCGTCGGCATGTTCGCGGGCAGTTTCCTGTCGGGCCTCGGCCAGCGCCTGATGCGCGGCCACCTCGGCGTGATGGTGCTGTGCATCGACAGCCTGGTCGGATTGACGCTGGTCGCGCTGATGCTGGTGCACACCACCTATGCGGGCGCGGCGCTGCTGCTGTGCACCGGCGTGCTCGGCGGCATCGTGCAGATTGCCATCTTCACCTGGATCCAGCAACGCGTGTCGCAGGCGATGATGGGACGCGCCATGAGCATCCTGATGTTCATGTTCATGGGCCTCGGTCCGTTGTCCGCGGCCGTCGCCGGTGCATTGCTGAAAGTGGTTTCGCTGACCACGCTGTTCGCGGTCGCCGGCTTCACCCTCACCGCGATCGCGCTGCTGTGCCTTGCCACACCGCAGATGCGCAGCATCCGGGCGATGCAGCCGGAATCTTTGCGTGCTTGAAACCGCGCTCGATCACGCTGCGCGGTTCGGGATTTAAGGAAAGCAGCCGCCGAGCCGCCGTCGCAATTCTCAGTCCCGTGGCAGCGGATGCGGTTTCCATCGCATTCATGATCCGCTCACGCCGGGTTAAACGCCGTTGCACTAGGCTCTTTCATAGGCAGCAAAGCGGAGCCGTCATGCGAAACATTCTGAAGCTGAGCATTGTCGTCGCGACCCTGGCGCTCGCGGGTTGCGTTTATCCCGGCTACACCTACGTGCGTGGCGGTTATGGCGGCGGCTATTACTCGGGCGACGCGTACGGTTACGACGACGGCAGCTACTACGCGCCCGCGTATCCGGGGTATTACGACGGCTGCTGCTATTACGGCCCTTCGGTCGGCATCAACCTCGGTTACTACGACCGCGGGTACCACGGTTATCGCGGGCATCGCGACCGCGATGACCATGAGTGGCACGGCCACGATTCGCACGGAAACTGGCACGGCGACTCGCACCACAGAGACGGTTCGCGGCATGACGACCACGGCCATCGCGGCCACCATCACCATTGACAGTGGTTTCATGCTCCGCTGAGGCGGTTCCGCATGGCCACGCAACTCGCCAGACCGCTCAATCCTAGATGGGGTTCCGTCGGTTGCACGCCAATTGACGCTGCAGTGGCTGCTCGCAGCCGATCACCAACCGGCATTGAAAGAACGCGGTGCACCGGTTGAAAGCCACACCGGATCGCGGACCGCGACCGAATGTACACGCCACGGCCCGCGATTTCTGCGATGCTTGACGCATGCTTCCATCCATCTTCCTTGGCCACGGCAGTCCGATGAACGCGCTCGCGGACAACCGCTACACGCGCACGTGGCGGACGTTCGGACAGCGCGTACGCCCGCGCGCGCTACTGGCGGTGTCCGCGCACTGGGTGACACGCGGCACGACGGTGACGGCGATGGAGCGGCCGCGCACGATCCACGATTTCGGCGGTTTTCCGCGCGAGTTGTTCGAGGCCGAGTATCCGGCGCCGGGCGATCCACGGCTCGCCGAGCGGGTGGCCGAATTGCTGGCGCCGACGCAGGTGGTTCTTGACCGCGACCAGTGGGGACTGGACCACGGCAGCTGGTCGGTGCTGCGGCACATGTATCCGGATGCCGACGTGCCGGTGGTGCAATTGAGCCTGGATGCCGACCTGTCGGCGCGCGAACACTACGCACTGGCGAAGCGCCTGCGCCCGCTGCGCGATGAAGGCGTGCTGATCGCGGGTTTCGGTAATGTTGTGCACAACCTGCGGCGGATGGACTGGAACGAAGCGGCGGCGCCCGCGCCATGGGCCGAACATTTCAATCGGCACGTCGGCAATGCGTTGCGCACGCACGATCATGCAGCGCTGGTCGAGCCGGTGGACGACGAGGCCTGGCGCCTGTCGGTGCCGACGCCGGAACACTACTGGCCGCTGGTGTACGCGCTGGCGCAACAGTGCGAGGACGAGCCGACACAGATCCTGATCGACGGCATCGAGCACGCCAGCATCGGCATGTTGAGCGCGGCGTTCGGCAGCACGTGATTGCAAGCCGAGGTAGCCGGACCATGAACCATTCACGCGGCGATGCCGTGTCATGCTGCCTGCAGCGGCTTGACAGCAAGTACCCAGTCTTGACGAGCCATGATGCAACTCATCTCACGACGAGGACGGGGATCCGCGAGGTCGACAGGACTTTCATCACGACCGAGCCGAGGAACAAGCTTTTCACGGCGCCACGCCCGTGGGAACCCATGACGATCAGGTTATGCCGCCCTTTCTCTGCCAGCTCGACGATCTCGCTGGCCGGATCGCCCACCAGCATGCGCTCTTTGCATGCGTGCCCGGCCCGTGTCAGTACACGGCGGGCTGTCTTGAGTGCCGCCTTGCTGTTGTCTTTGTGGAAACCTTCGATGGTCTCGGGATCCAGCCATCTGGTGATGGATTCGGTGAGCGGCATGTCCACGTTCAAGAGCGTGACTGTGGCATCGGTCGGCCAATGCTTGGCGAGATAACGCGCAGCCTTCGTGCTGTTGGTACTGCCGTCTACCGGTAGCAGGATTTTCATGGAACACCTCCGTCTGGAGTTGGGGGGAGATCAGGGTGCTTCCGTCGATGTCTTTTCTTCGACTTGCACCCGATTCGGTCTGCTCGAACATTCGATCACGAACTGCTTCGGCATCAGGCTTGTGATTTGCCAGGCGTGTGTTCTTCCTGGTTCTGTTCCTGCGAATATTGCCGGGCCAAGTGGATCGCCAGTGCCAGCAGGGTTGGCCCTATGAACACCCCCGCAACGCCGAAGGCGAACACGCCACCGACAAGGCCCATGAAGGTGACCGCAAACGGCAGCCGGCTCGAACGGCTGATCAGCAACGGCTTGACGACATTGTCGACCAGACTGATGCCGAAGATGCCGTAAAGGGCCATGAACAGTGCCCAACCCGGCTCGCCCTGATGTATGAGCCAGAGCGTCGCGCCACCCCAAATCAATGGCGGGCCAATGGGCAGAATGGAAGCCGCGAACGTGATCGATCCCAGAAGCAGGGGCTGCGGGACGCCGGCGATCGAAAAACCCAGGGTTGCGACTGCGGACTGGGCCAGCGCCGTGCCGATGACGCTGATCATCACCCCCACCACGGTCCGCTGTGCCGTTTCCAGGACACCCACCCCGTATGCTCCCGCGAACCAACCCGCCAACTGGCGCAAACGGCGAGCCATCTGCTCCCCGTCCCTGTAGAGGAAAAACAGCAGCATTCCTGCCAACAGCGTCTGCAACACCCCGTTTCCAAGGATGCGGACGGTCGCCATGACCAAGCGGCGAGCCGGCTCCGCAAACGGCATGGCGGCAGCGGCGCGAGCGTTATTGCCACCGGGGGCCGTGATGTCGGCCAACCAGTTTCTCAGATGCTCGCCGACAACGGGCAAGCGCGCGAGCCAGGCTCCGGCGTCCCACCCACCCGACGACCTCCATTGTTCGAACAGCTTGAGCAGCCAGACCACGGCATCCCTGAGCGACATCACCACCACCGCGGTCGGCACGATCACCAGCAGGGCGACCACCAGGCAACTTATCAGGCTGGCTGTGTTCCGCCTGCCGTGCAGGCGACCGAGGAGCCAGCGATGGGCAGGCCAGGTCGAGAGAACGATCGCGGAAGAAAACAGTATGGCCGCCAGGAAGGGGCGCAGGACCCACCAACAGCCGGCCAGCACCAAGAGACCCAGGCCTAGCTGGGCAAGTCTTTCCGGCCGCATGGATGAGATGGTGCTCATCGGGTTTTGCCGCTCGTGTGGCGTTTGTCTGTGGCTGGCATGGTCAGTAACCGAGCAGGTAGACCGCATAGGTGCTGAACAGGTACACCACGAGCAGTGACAGGCTGACCCAACCTACGGTGCCGCCCAGCCGTGATTCCGGTTTGTACAGCATGGCAACGATGAATATGCCTGACATGATCACCGCGGCGAAAGCCGTGATGGCATGCGCAGGCGATGCCGTACGCAACAGCGACCCCCTGGTGTACGCAAGATCATCGATCGCGAGAACCAGAATGTCGAAAAGATTGCTGCCGAGGAGATTGCCGATCGCCATGTCGACGGCACCGAGCCGGAATGCGCTCAGCGTCACTGCAAGTTCCGGCAACGAGGTGGCGCCGGCGATCAGGAGCGTCCCCACGAAAGTCGTCTTCCAGCCCATCGTCGTGGCAAGTTCCTGACCCACGAAGGGCAGCCAGGCGCCGGCAACAGCAACGACCCCGGCGGCGATGGCATAGCGCAACACGGCATCACGCAACGAGATGGCATGCTCGTCCTCGACGATCTTCGATGGCGGCCGCGTGCGGCGATCGTAGACAAAGGCGGCACGCATCGCGACGAAGTAGATCGCAATCATGAACAACGTGTACGCGTTGACGTGCAGGATTTGAAAGCCAATCCCGTTCTTGCTGAGCAGCAGGAAGACGCCGGCCGCGCCGATCAGGATCACGCCGAAGGCGGCGGTGAGGATATGCCCCTGGTCGATACGGCGATACATCGGCTCGTCGCGACTCAGCGCATCGAGCAGCACCAGCATCGTGAGGTTGAACAAGCAGCTGCCCAGCACTTCGCCGACCGCGATGTTGGGGGCGTCCGCGACGGTCACGGCGCTGATGCCGGTGAACAACTCGGGTAGCGAGGTCGCCGCCGCCAACAACACCAATCCAACCCACGTGCGCGACAGGCCCGTCAGGCGTGCGATTGCGTCGCTGTAGCGCGTTAGGGCAGGTCCGGCGAAACCGACCATTGCCACGCAGACGGCAAATTTCAGCCATGGCAGCAGCATGGCCGTCATGATGTCCCGGCCTGCCGACGACGGCTGACAGCCATGATCGCCTGGGTCACGACGAGGGGCGCGAAGCTGCAGCCCAGAATGATGCTCCACATCGATGCGTTGGGTGGCGCCAGCTGCATAAGTTGCGCGACAGGCTTCATGTAAGGAGGCGCGGACAGCAGCATCGTGCAGAGGCCGAGGGCGCCCCACAGCCAGCCGTTCCGGGTTACTTCGTTGACAAGGAATCCCGCGCGCGGACTGCGCATGTTGAAGACATGCCAGAGTTGCGCGAAAGCAAGCGTCAGGAACGAGACCGTCACCGATTGGCGTGCATCGAGGCCGAGCCAGCTTGCCATGGCAAGCGCGGCGAAAGTGGCAGCGGTGAGAGCCATCCCGTGCGACACGACCACGATCCACTGGGCACGACCGATGACCGGTTCCTTCGGATTGCGCGGTGGCCTGTCGAGGATGCCGGCATCGCCCTCGCCCATCGCCAGCGCGAAAGCCGGAAACACATCGGTCACCAGGTTCAGATACAGGATCTGCAAGGGCAGCAATGGCAATGGCAGTGAGGCTGCCGCCGCGACGCCGACCACCATCACCTCGCTCAGGTTGCACGAAAGCAGATATACGATGAAACGCCGGATGTTTCCGAAGATGATGCGACCCTGCTGGATGGCCTTGACGATCGTCGGGAACGCGTCGTCGAGCAGGATCATGGCGGCCGATTCGCGTGCAACATCGGTACCGCGCGAACCCATGGCCACGCCGATGTCGGCCTGGCGCAGCGCCGGGGCATCGTTGACCCCGTCGCCGGTCATGGCGACCACCTCGCCGGCGGCCTGATAGGCCCTGACCAGTGCCAGTTTCTCGGCCGGACTTACGCGCGCGAATATGTCGATCTCGCGCAACTTTGCGGCGTCCACAATCCCGCCGATCATCCGGCCGTCGACCACACGAGGAATGTGATCGACCAGGCCGACGGCGCGTCCTATGCTGCGCGCCGTCACGGCATGATCGCCGGTCACCATCACGACCCGGATGCCGGCACGCCGGCAATCGGCGATCGCGTCGGGTACATCTGCGCGCGCCGGATCCTCCAGGCCGATCAGGCCGACCAATACGAGCCCTTCGCACGGGTTGCCGTCGGCTTGCGCCTCGACTTTCATTGCACAAGCCAGCGCACGCAGACCATGCTGCGCGAGCCGGTCGGCGCGAGCGAGCCAGTTGGCACGCGCCTCGTCATCCAGCGGCACATCCCCCTGGTCGTGCATCACGCGGGTCGCTGCGGCGATCACCGCTTCCGGCGCACCCTTCACGGCTACCAGGAAGGCGTCTCCGCTCGCGTGCAGCGTTGCCATCATCCTGGTCGCCGGATCGAACGCGTGTTTGCGCACGAGGCGATACTCGCGAAGCAGGGTCGCGCGTGGGAGACCTGCCTCCAATCCTGCGCGCAAAAGTGCAACCTCCATCGGATCGCCGATGCCGCCGTCATCCTTGCGCTCGAGGTGCGCGTCATTGCAGAGCACGGCAATGCGCAACAACAGCGCCGCCTGCGGATTGCCGGAGGGATGCGAGAGCGCCACACCGTCATCCGGTGCGGCAACTTCGATCTCGCCCGATGGCAGGCACAGCCGCCGCACGGCCATCCGGTTTTCGGTCAGGGTGCCGGTCTTGTCGGTCAGGATGACCGTGGTCGCACCCAGCGTCTCGACCGCCGCCAGGCGTTCGATCAAAGCGTTCTGTCGCGCCATGCGCCACATGCCGCGGGCGAGCGCGAGGGTGGCCACGATCGGAAGTCCCTCGGGAATGGCCGCCACCGCGAGCGCGATCGCCGTCTCGACCATCCGGAACGGCTCCTTGCCACCGGCGAGCCCGACGACGGCGATGACCGCGACAACCACCAGAGTTGCCCAGACGAATTGGGCCGACAGCCGGGCGAGCTTGCGCTCGAGCGGCGAGTTGCCGGCGTCCGCTTCCAGTACCAGCCGGGTCACCCGGCCAAGTTCCGTCGCAAGCCCCGTCGCCACCACGACGCCGAGGCCACTGCCACGCGTCACCGCCGTGCCCTTGAACAGCATCGACGCGCGGTCTTCCGTGCGTGCATCGCGCGCAACCGGAAGCGTGTTCTTGTCCACCGGCACCGACTCGCCCGTCAATGTCGATTCATCGGCCATCAATCCGGACGCCTCGATCAGGCGCAAATCCGCCGAGACCACGTCGCCGGCGTCCAGGAGCACGATGTCTCCGGGCACCAGTTCCTCGGCCTGAACGAGGCGCACCTGGCCCCCGCGTCGTACCCGGGCGGCGTGGCTACCGAGAGCGCGCAACGCCTCGATCGAACGCGCCGCCCGCAATTCCGTGACGAAGCCGATCAGCGCGTTGATCGCAAGCACCGCGACAATGGCGGCGCCCTCTTCCAGCTGGCCGAAGTAGAACGCCAATGCCGCCGCCGCACCGAGGAGATAAACCACCGGGCCGTGGAATTGATGCAGCAGCAACCGCAAGACGCCGACGCGGCGCCTGGAGGTAATCGCGTTTGATCCGAACCGCGCGCGCCGCGCCATCGCTGCGTCGTCGGATAGCCCTTCGGCGCTCGTCACGCGCAGTCGAGACAATACTTCGACGGCTGGCAGGGCGTGGGTATCCCCCGGCAACCCATCGGGTGCCGGCAATCCCGCAGCTGCCTGCCGATCCATTGTTTGCTTCGGTTGTGTGCTACCCACGCATTCGACTCATTCCACCATGAACATCCGCAAACCGCTGTGATCCGCTGCTTCGGCCGCCGCAAGGACGGAACGTCCCGAAGGTAGCGCGCGGCACCCAATGCCAATTGACATGAATCAGCTCGCACGCGGGTTTGAAGACCATGGCCCGACCAGCGAACACGCGCCGTGAAAGCCGGCTCCCCTCGCAGACCCCGCCACCCGCGGGACTGTCGGACACAGGCACCTATGGATCGGGAGCCACTGCCAGTGCCGAGGCCAATTCGGTCGAACCGGCCGACGTGGCGCACCGGACGCTCGACATGCGGGATACGGCCTTCGGCAGCACGCTGAACGCGAAAGGTTATCGAGTGCTCGAACACGTGCGCGTGATCCAGGGCGACGGCGTGAATCCCGACTCGATCCACCTGATCCTGGAACACATCACGCATGCGGGTTATGCCACAGACAACATCGCGTCAGGATGGGTGGCGCGCTGCTGCAGAAGCTCGACCGCGACACCCGGAAATTCGCGCTGAAATGCTCCGCCGCGCGTATCGCGGGGAAATGGGTCGACACCTGTTCGAGGACCCGACGACCGCCCCCCCAAGGCCTCCCAGCGCGGGCGACTGACCCTGATGTGGTATCGCGATGACGGAGACTTCAGGACCTTGGCGCTCCAAGATGGCACCGTCGAAGCCGACGCCGCCACGCTCGGGCGCGGCTGGGACGACGCATTGCAAACCGTCTGGGAGAACGACGCGTTGTCGCACGACCGGCGCTTCGCCGAGGTACGGGCACGCAGCCAGGCACTCAAGGCTCCATGATCGCCCACCTCGCGACGCAACGGTGCCGGCAAGGCTGCCCAGCCGCGCCGTTTTAGGTACACTCGCTGTTTCGTCATGTCACGGGGAATACACCGCATGCCTGCCAAACCGCAGAGCGACAAGCCGCAGAGTGACAAACCCAAGGTCGCCAAGCCGCCCGAAAGGCTGCATTTCATTTCAGGCCTGCCGCGCTCGGGCAGTACGCTGCTCTCCGCTATCCTGAAGCAGAACCCGCGTTTCCACGCCGGCATGACCAGTCCGCTGGGCGACATGATTTCCACGCTGGTCGCAGAAATGAGCGGCAAGAACGACTTCTCGGTCGTGATAAGCGACGAGCAGCGCCATGCGGTCCTGCGCGGGGTGTTCCAGAACTACTACGGTGGCTTCCACGGCACCGACGTGGTGTTCGACACCGGCCGCGTGTGGTGCAGCAAGTTGCCGATGCTGGCGACGTTGTTTCCCGGCTCCAGGGTGATCGCGTGCGTGCGCGAGATGCCGTGGGTGCTGGACAGCGTGGAACGACTGGTTCGCAAGCAGCCGCTCAACACCAACAAGATTTTCCACTTCAATCCGAACGGCACGGTGTATTCGCGCACCGAGGCGCTGATCGACGTCAACGGCATGGTCGGCTTCTCGTTCCAGGCCACCAAGGACGCTTTCTATGGCCAGTACTCGCCGGGCCGGCTGATGCTGCTGACCTACGAGGGGCTCACCCGCGATCCCAAGACCGCGATGCAGGCGGTCTACAAGTTCATCGGCGAACCGTGGTTCGACCACGACTTCGAGCACATCGAATACAACGCCGACGAGTTCGATTCGCGGTTGGGCCTGCCTGGCCTGCATACCGTGAAATCGAAGATTTCGGCGCCCAAGCGCGAGACGGTGCTGCCGCCTGATCTGTTCAACCGTTTCGTCAAGGATTCGTTCTGGCTGGATCCGAAGAACAACATCCGCAAGGTGCCGATTGTTTGATCGCCGCAGCGTGCGTCGGCGCCGGGCCCGGACCCACGTTGCCGCCGCGCCGGCGCAGGCTCCCCGCTCGCGAACCCGCAGTTGTGCGGGGATCGAGTCCTGCCCGGGAAGCCCTGGCAACAAGGTGGGATGACGGTGTCGTCATCCGGCATGGCGCATCGATGGCCGATGCCGGAGCGGGCGAACGAACTCGCCGTCTCACCGCGTGAGCGGTCGGCAGGCATACTGGCCGGATCACCATCGCGTGTCCGCGCATGTTTCGTCTCGTCACCGCCAACGACACCGCCCGCCTGGCCGACGCGCTGGGCGAGGGACTGCGTGGTCCGCGCGACAACCCGCTGATTCCGGTCCGGGTGCTGGTGCCGCAGGCCGGCCTGAAACGCTGGCTGCAGGTCCACCTCGCCGAAAGACTGGGCGTGGTCGCGAACATCGAATTCACGCTGCCGGCGCAGTTCGCCTGGGAATTGCTGCGCGCCGCACGCCCCGACCTGCCGCAGCGATCACCCTTTGACGTCGACGTGCTGCGCTGGCACGTGTACGCGTTGCTGGGCGGCCCTCTGGACGGCCGCGCGCTGGCGCCGCTGCGCGATTACCTGCAGGCCAACGGCGATCCGCTGCGGTGCTTCGCGCTCAGCTTCGAGCTGGCACGCGCCTACGAGCGCATGCAAGGCTATCGACGCGAAAGGCTGATCGCATGGGAGCGCGGTGCCGGCACCGACGACTGGCAGGCCGAACTCTGGCGGCGCCTGCTGCCGCGGGTGGGCGGGGTGTCGCGCGCCACGCGCGTGGATGAATGGCTACGCGAATTCGATCCCGGACACGGCGGGCAAGGTTTCACCGAAAAGCCCGCCCCCCCCGGCCTACCCGCGCACTTCGCCTGCTTCGCCTGTGCCAACGTATCGCCGGACGTGCTGCGGATGCTGGCTGTCGCGGGGCACCATGCCGACGTCGACTTTTTGCTGCCGCTGCCGTCGATGGAGTATCTCGGCGACCTGCCGCGCACCCGCGCGGCGGTGCGTGCGCGGCTGGGCGAACGCAACGGCGAAAATCCCCTGGTCCTGTCGCTGGGCGGCGCACTGGCGGAATTCGTCGATCTGTTGTTCGACTACGAACACGTGCAACCCGATCTCGAGCACGATGCTTACGACGAAGGCATCCCGCGCACGACGCTGCTCGGGCGCGTACGCGACGACATCCTGAAACATGCCGAACCGTGTATGCAAGATCGCGTCGACCTGCCCGATGATTCGCTGCAATTCCACGCCTGCCACACCAGCTTGCGCGAAGTGCAGACCCTGCACGATGCGCTGCTGGCGATGTTCGAGAAGCATGCCGACCTGCAACCGCGCGACGTCGCGGTGATGATGCCCGATGTCGCCGCCTGCCGGCCCGCGATCGAGGCCGTGTTCGGCGGCCTCGATCGCCACGATCCCCGTTTCATCCCGTTCAATCTCGGCGACGGCGCCGCCGCCGCAGTGCATCCGGTCGTCGACCTGTTCCTGAAACTGCTGGACGCACCGACCTCGCGCTGGGAAGCCGGCGACCTGCTGGACGTTCTGGCCGCGTCCGGCGTGATGCGCCGCTTCGATCTCGACGCCGACACACTGGAACGCCTGGCGCGCCGGGTGCGCGATGCCGGCGTGCGCTGGGGCGAGAACGAACAGGCGCGCGCCGATTGCGGCGACTACCGCGAATTCAGCTGGGCATTCGGAATCGACCGCATGCTGGCCGGTTTCGCCAGCGGCGACGCGGACGATACGCTGGTCGGCGACACCGCGCCGCTGCCGGGCGTCGAAGGCGCGGCCTTCGCGCAACTCGACGCCGTGCTCGCGGTCACCGCGACCTGGCGCAACCTGCGCGAGGCAGCGCGAGAACCCCGCAAGGCGGGTGCATGGCAGCGCAGGCTCAACGCGGCATTGGACGAACTGTATGAACCCGATGCGCGCGACATCGCCGAAGCGCGTGCGCTGGAGCGCGTGCGCGCGGCGCTGGCCGAATTCGCGCGCGACGTCAGCGTAGCCGCCCAGGATCTGGAATTGCCGTGGGCCGACGTGCGGGCATTTCTGCGTGAGCGACTCGCGGCGCCTGATCCGCGGCAACAGCTTTTCACCGGCGGGGTGACTTTCTGCGGCATGGTGCCGTTGCGCGTGGTGCCGTTCCGGGTGATCTGCCTGCTCGGGATGGACGAGGCATCGTTCCCGCGCCACGAACCGGGCGGTCTCGATCCGCTGACGACCGACCGCCGCGCGGGTCGTGCCGAACGCGGCGATCGCGACGTGCGCGCCGACGACCGTCTGTTGTTTCTGCAACTGCTGGCGGCCGCGCGCGACGTGTTCTACGTGAGCTGGATCGGCCGCGATGCGCACACCAATGCGGCATTGCCGCCATCGTCCGTCGTTGCGGAATTGATCAACGTGGTGCGGGAAAACTATCTGAAACCGCCCGTCGACGAAACGGCCCGCGCCGCGCAAAACGCGCTGCTGCCGACAGTACAACCGTTGCATCCGTTCGATCCGAAGCTGTTCGATGCAGGCACGCCACGGCTGCAGTCTTTCCGCGCCGAATGGTTGCCGACCGCGCGCGCGCCGCAACGCATCGCGGACGGCATGCCCGCATTCGCTGCGCAGTCATTGCCGACAACCGAAACACCCGAGGCAATCCGTCTCGACGAACTCGAACGTTTCTTCGACGACCCCGCGCGGGGTTTCCTCGAACACGCCTTGCAACTGCGCCTGCCGCGTGACGCCAGCGAGGATGCCGATCTCGAACCGCTGCAGCCCGACGCACCGCTGCTGCGTTACCGCTTGACCCACGCCCTGCTGGAGCGCGGCGACGCCGCCGCAGGCGACGCGAAAACCCTGCTGCGCGCGCGCGCGGAACTGCCGCCGGGCGAGCTGGCCGACGCGGCGCTGGCGATCGCGCGCGAACGCGCGGATGCCTTGCGCGCAAGGATCACCCACTTCACCTCGGGCAGCGCGCGCACGGACGACATCACTGCCACGCTCGTACTGGATGGCAGCACGCTGCTGACCGGCACGGTGACGGACGTTTATCCACAGGGCCTGGTGCGCTACTCGCCCGGCGGTTTCCGTGGCCGGCGGGTGATGCGTGCGTGGCTGCACGCATTGTTCGCGTCGCGGGCCAGCGAGGCGCCCGTGACTTGCCGGTTCCTGTGGATCGAGCAGGATAAAGTCCAGGCGCGCGACATCGTGGTCGCCGGGCCCGAGGAAGCGGCCACCAAGCTGGCCTCGCTGGTCGCCGCGTACCGCGATGGTTTGTCCCGTCCGCTGCCCTTCTTTCCCGATGCCTCGGCGACCGCTTTCAAGCTGAAGCGGCAGAAGGGGCCCCTCGATTCGGACCATGACCGCGCGGAGTTCGTCGATGCCCTCGCCGTCATTGCCGCCAGGGCCGACGACGACAACGATTTTTCGGATGCGCCCGACTTCGGCAAACCGTCCGTGCGCATCGCATGGCGCGGCACTGCCATTTCTGCCGCCGACACGGCACTCGCGGCACGCCTGCATGACACCGCGCGCGCATTGTTTCCGCGCCTGCAAGTCGTGCCGAAAGACACGCCATGAATGCGCCGCGCGACGCCATGGAACTTCCGCTGGACGGCATCCGCGTGGTGGAGGCCAGCGCCGGCACCGGCAAGACTTTCACGATTGCCTCGCTGCACCTGCGGCTGATCCTCGAACGCGGCTTGCGGGTGGAAGAAATCGTCGTCGCCACCTTCACCCGCGCGGCCGCAGCCGAGCTGTCCGAACGCCTGCGCCAGCGGCTGGTGATGGCGGACGAACTGCTGGCCGAAGCCGATCCGGCTGCTTCTCGCGACGACGATGACGGTGCGACGAGGGAGATCCGCAAGACGGTCGCGCGCGCACTGCACGATGGCGAGTCGCTCGAGGTCTTGCGCGCACGTGCCCATGAAGCGCGCTCGGCCATCGACATGGCCTTCATCGGCACCCTGCACGGTTTCTGCCATCGGGTGCTGGCCGAATTCGGTTTCGACACCGGACAGGCGCTGCGGCAAACGGAACTGATCGACGACATCCGCGAACTCGAGACCGGGATCGTGCGTGATTTCTGGCGACGCGGCAGCGCGGACGCCGCGACCGCGCGGCTGTTGGCGGACACATGGAAAGCACCGGAAAGCCTGGCGCGCCAGGTTTGCGATCCGCGCTGGCGAGGCCGCATCGCGCAAGTCGCGGAACCCGACATCGCCGCGCTTCGCGCCGACTTCGAACGTGCCCGCGCGTCGATCGCGGCATGGCATCCGGCCACCATCGACGCCTACGAGCGGGAGCTGGAACGCTGCGTCAAGACAGCGAGTGCGCGCAAGGGGCGGATGGAAATCCTGCGACGCGTGCATCAATGGGCCGGGGATGGCGCGCGCGACACCGCGGGCCTCGACGGCAAGGCACTCTCCACGCTCCTCGCAAATACCATCGAAGACCTGGTGCCGAAAGGCGTGCGTCCCTCGGGAACCGCGTTCGACGACCTCGCCGCCCTGTGCGCCGCGCAGATTGCATTGACGCAGGCCGAGAGCAATGCCATGCGCGTGCCTGCCGCGCGGCTGTTGCAAGAAGCGCGCAGCTATCTCGACACCGAAACACCGCGACGCCTCGCCCAGCGCAATCTGATGGGCCACGACCAGGCGGTCGATCATCTGACCGCGGCGCTCGCCGATCCGCAGCACGGCAAGCGCGCAGCCGGCAACATCCGTGCCCGCTGGAAAGCCGCGCTGGTCGACGAGTTCCAGGACACCGACGCCCAGCAGTGGAACGTGGTGCGCACATTGTTTGGCGACGCGACGCTGATCCTGGTCGGCGATCCCAAGCAGGCGATCTACGGTTTTCGCGGCGGCGACGTGTTCGCGTGGCTGGACGCCCGCAAGCATGCCGAAGGCGAACCACTGCGGCTGGCCGAGAGTTACCGCGCCGGCAGCGGCCTGTGCGATGCGGTCAACGCGCTGTTCTCGCGACCGGACGCGTTCGTTGAACGCGGCATCGCGCACCCGGACATCCACGCGGCCGAACGCGTGCGTTCACGCGCCTTGTCGCGCAATGGCGAAGCATTGCCCGCGCTGCAGTTGTGGTGGTTCGATCCGGAACGGATCGGGTTCGCCGGCAGCGAGCTGCCGTCCAAGGCGCTTGCACGCAATGCGATCCAGGATGCCTGCGTGGCCTGGATCGCCGGCGTACTCGATGATCCGTCCGCGATACTCCGAAGGGACGACGGCCGCAGCGAGCGCCTGCTGCCGAAACACGTCGCGGTGCTGGTGAATTCCAATGCCCAGGCGCAGGCGATGCAGGCGGCGCTCGGCCGCGCCGGTGTGCCGGCGTGCAGCAACCTGCACGCCAGCGTGTATGCCAGCGATGAAGCCGCCGATCTTGCATTGCTGGTCGATGCGCTGGTTGCAAGCGACGATGCGCGGCGCGTGCGTGCGGCGCGTGCCAGCGTGCTGATCGGCGACGACGCGTCCAGGCTCGCCAGCAGTCTGGTCGATGAAGCGGCGCAAGCCGCATTGCTGGAAGGCACATCGGCCTGGGTCGATACGGTGCGGCGGCACGGCCCGCTGCCGTGGCTGCACGGGCTCGTCGCCTCCGCCGCGCCGCGCCTGTTGGCGCTTCCCGATGGCGAACGCCGCGTCGCGAACTACCTGCAACTGGCCGAACTGTTGCAAGCCTTGCATGCACGCAGCTTCGGGCTGGACGATCTGACCGTGCATTTCGGCCGCGCGCGCATCGAAGCCAGCGACGATGCCGATGCGGCACGCTTGCGACTGGATACGGATGCCGACGCGGTCACGGTATCGACCGTGCATGCCGCCAAAGGCCTGGAATACGACGTGGTGCTGGTGCCGTACGCGGCGCTGGCGAAGGATCCGGGCAAAGCCACCGGCGCGGTGCCGTTGCACTGGTATCACGACGACACGGGCGCGGCCTGCGTCGCGATCGGCGACGGCGCAAGCCCGCGCATTGCGGAACGCGCACACGACGAGATCCTTGCCGAAGACGTGCGCAAGTTCTACGTCGCGGTCACTCGCGCCAGCGCCTTGTGCGTGCTGCCATGGGGGCCGGTGAGCAACATGGAACATGGCGCCGCGTTCCATCTCCTGCATCGGACTGGCCGCGAACCGGCTGACACGTTCGCGGCCGATACGGACGGGTGCAGGCAGGCGCTTGCGGCGCTCCACACACGCGCGGAAACCGCGGTGCAAGTGATCGACCTGCCGTCGGCCGCAACGCGCGAACGCGCGGCATTCCCCGACGAAACACTGGCACTGGATGCGCGGATCGTCGACCGTGCCACGCTCGAACGCGACTGGCAAACCTGGTCGTTCTCGCGACTCGTGCGTGGCAGCGCGAACGATGCGGTGGACGATCCGTTGCCGGGCGCGGGCGACGGCGACGCCGCGGTCGACATCGTCGCGGCGAACGAATCCCATCTCGCCGGCGCACGCTTCGGCACCGCGGTGCACGCGGCGTTCGAGCAAACCGATTTCGCCGCATGGCGCGACGCGACCAAAACGCCGGAAGCGGAACACGATCTGCTGGTGCGCAGCCTGCACGATCAGGGACTGGCCGAAGGCAGTGCGGCGACCAGGCATGCGGTCGAGGTGGTCGGCACGTTCATCCGCGACGCACTCAATGCGGAGCTGCCTTGCGGCGCGCGCCTGTGCGACGTGTCGCACACGCAGCGCCAGGCGGAAATCGAATTCCACCTCGCGCTCGCGCCCGCACGGACCCGCGAGGTTTACGCGCTGCTGCACCGGCACGGCTACCAGAAGCAACGCAGTGGCGTCGCCCCGCAGACGCTGCACGGCCTGCTCACCGGCAAGATCGACCTCACCTTCGCGCACGCCAGCCGCTTCCACATCGTGGACTGGAAGACCAACCGCTGTGCGCCCTACGACGCCACGGCGCTGCGCGCGGAAATCGCGCTGCACGACTACGACCTGCAGTGGCTGATCTACACGCTGGCACTGCACCGCTGGCTGCGACAGCAACTGCGCGATTACGACTACGATCGCCACGTCGGCGAGGTGTATTACCTGTTCGTGCGCGGCATGGGTGCCGGGCGCGGCATCCATGTCGATCGTCCGCCGCGCGCGCTGATCGAAACGATGGATGCGCTGTTCGAGACGCACACGGAGGCCGGCACATGACCGCCGACCTCGCCACGCCGGGCAAATCGGGACGCCTGCGCCGCGCCGATGTCGCGCTGGGCGAATGGCTCGCGCGCGCATTCCCCGATGCTCCCCCGGAAGCCGCGTTGGCCGCGGCATTGGCCGCGTGCGCGGTCGCGGACGGTCACAGCGCGCTGGTTCTGGACGTGGCGCAAGACTGGTTCGACGGACTCGAAGGCGACGGCAAGCCGTTGGCGTTGCCGGACATCCCGACATGGCTCTCTGCGCTGAGAAACGCTTCCGCGGTGCATGTCCACGACGGCAACAAGCGCGCGGAGCTTGTGCCCCTCGTGCTGGACGCGCAAGGCCGCGTCTACCTGCGTCGATATTTCGGATACGAATGGCAACTGGCGCAGGCGCTGATCGCGCGCGCCGGGTTCACGGACGGCAAACACCACGACAATGCCGCCGAATCCGGCGACATCGATCCCGAACAACGCCGCGCGATCAACATCGCGCTGGCGCATCACTTCACGCTGATCACGGGCGGCCCCGGCAGCGGCAAGACCCACGGCGTGGTGCGCATGCTCGCCACGCTGGCGGGACGGGCGCGCGCCAGAGGCGAGGGACTGCGCATCGCACTGGCGGCACCGACCGGCAAGGCCGCGGCGCGCCTGCGGGAATCGGTGCTGTCGCAGCTCGCCGTGCTGGATCTTTCCGAAGAAGTCGCGGCGCTGTTGCCGCGTGACGCCAGTACCGTGCACGGCTTGATCGGCCTCTCGCCGCGATACCCCGCGCCGCGTTTCGATCGCGCGTCGCCACTGCCGTTCGACGTGGTGGTGGTGGACGAGGTATCGATGGTCGACCTGCCGCTGATGGCCAAACTGGTGGACGCCGTGCCCACCCACGCGCGACTCATCCTGCTTGGTGACCCCGACCAGTTGTCCGCGGTCGAGGCGGGCAACGTGCTGGGCGCGCTGGTCGATGCCGCGCGGTCGGATCCGTTGCGCGACTGCCATGTCGCGCTGACGCGCAGCCATCGTTTCGGCGTCGATTCCGCGCTCGGCCTACTGGCACGCGCGATCGCGGTCGGCGATGCCGACGCGGCCCTGGATGCCTGCGCGCGCGAAACGGAGGTCGTGCTGGCCGACACCACGCGCATGTCGGACTTCCTCGATGATGCCGCTGCGGCCTATCGTCCGGTGCTGGACGCCGGCGATCCTGAAGCCGCCCTGCGTGCCGCACGGGACTTCCGCGTGCTGACCGCGCTGCGCCGGGGACCCTCTGGTTGTGTCGCGATCGACCACGCGATCGCGGCGCGGCTGCAACTCACGGTCGGTGTGCGCGCGGACGCGCAATGGTGGCGGGGCCGCGTGATCCTGGTCACCGCCAACCGGCCCGAACTCCGATTGTTCAACGGCGACACCGGCGTGACCTGGCCGGATGCAGACGGCACGATGAAGGCATGGTTCGACGGTCCCGATGGTGAACCGCGCGCGTTGCCGGTCGCGGCGTTGCCGTCGCACGAGGGCGCCTTCGCACTGACCGTGCACAAGGCGCAGGGTTCGGAGTTCGAGCGCGTGGCGCTGATCACCGGCCCGGATTCCGCGGTGCTGACCCGCGAACTGCTTTACACCGGGGTCACCCGTGCGCGCGCGGGCATCACGCTGTACGCGACGCCCGACACGCTGCGCGCCGGCATCGCGCGACGCACCCTGCGCATGACCGGTCTCGTCGACCGCTTGCGGGAGGCCACCATGGACCCCAATTTGATTGCAAGTTCTTTACCCGGCAAGGCGTAGCCTCCGGATTGCGTCGCTCCGGCGAAGACCGGAATGACAGCTCGCCGCTTCCCTTTTTCCAGACGATCCACGTTCCATGCAGACATTCCATCCCGCCGTCGCCACCTGGTTCGAGGCGACGTTCCCCGCACCGACCGAAGCCCAGCGCGAAGCCTGGCCGGCGATCCAGGCCGGTCGCAATGTGCTGATCGCCGCGCCGACCGGTTCGGGCAAGACGCTGGCGGCGTTCCTGGCCGCGATCGACGAACTGGTGCGCGAAGGTGCGGCCGGCCAGCTCGCCGATGCGACCCGGGTCGTGTACGTGTCGCCGCTGAAGGCTTTGTCCAACGACGTACGCATCAACCTCGAAGTGCCGATTGAAGGCATTCGCACGCAACTCGAACACCTGGGTTCGCCCGACGTCGAAATCCGCACCGCCGTGCGCACCGGCGACACGCCTCAGGCCGAACGCAATGCGATGCGCAAGCGCCCGCCGCACATCGTCGTGACCACCCCGGAATCGCTGTACATCCTGCTTGGCTCGGAATCCGGCAGGTGCATGCTGCAGACCACGCGCACGCTGATCGTGGACGAAATCCACGCGCTGGTAGGCAGCAAACGCGGCAGCCATCTCGCCCTCACGCTGGAGCGACTGGACGCATTGTGCGGCCGGCGCTGCACCCGCATCGGGCTGTCGGCCACGCAAAAGCCGATCGGGGAAGTCGCGCGGTTCCTGTGCACTGGCGACGACTGCACCATCATCGACGCCGGCCACCGACGCGCGCGGGATCTCGCGATCGAACTGACCGCAGTTTCGCTCCAGCCGGTGATGAGCAACGATGCCTGGGGTCTGGTTTACGACCGTCTCGCGGAGCTGATCGAGCGACACCGCACCACGCTGATCTTCGCCAATACCCGGCGCACGGTGGAACGCGCCACCCGCCATCTCGCCGAGCGGCTGGGCAAGGACGCGGTGGCCGCGCACCATGGCAGCCTGTCGAAGGAAAAACGCCTCGACGCCGAGCAACGGCTGAAATCCGGGAAATTGCGCGCACTGGTCGCGACCGCCTCGCTGGAACTCGGCATCGACATCGGCGACGTCGACCTGGTCTGCCAGCTGGCTTCGCCACGTTCCATCGCGGCGTTCCTGCAACGCGCCGGCCGTGCCGGCCACGCGGTGGACGGGACGCCGAAAGCGCGGTTGTTCCCGACCTCGCGCGACGACCTGGTCGAATGCGCGGCACTGCTGGACGCGGTGCGCCGCGGCGAACTCGACACCTTGCGCATCCCGCCTGCCCCGCTGGACGTGCTGGCGCAGCAGATCGTGGCGGAAGTCGCCTGCGGCGAACGCCATGAAGGCGAGCTGTTCGACATGTTCCGGCGCGCGTATCCATATCGTGATCTCGCGCGCGAGTCGTTCACCGAAGTCGTGCGGATGCTGGCCGAGGGTTACAGCACCCGGCGCGGCACCCGTGCGGCCTACCTGCACCGCGACGCGGTACACGGCAAGCTGCGCGCGCGACGCGGCGCACGGCTCACCGCGATCACCTCGGGCGGCGCGATTCCCGACACCGCCGATTACGACGTGGTGCTGGAACCGCAGAGCCTGCGCATCGGCAGCGTGCACGAGGATTTCGCGGTCGAGTCGATCGCCGGCGACATCTTCCAGCTCGGCAACCAGTCGTACCGCATCCTGCGGGTGGAACGCGGCAAGGTGCGCGTGGAAGACGCACAGGGCGCGCCGCCGTCGATCCCGTTCTGGCTGGGCGAAGCGCCCGGACGCAGCGACGAATTGTCGTCCGCGGTGGCGCGCTTGCGCGAGGAAATCGCGCCGCGCCTCGACACGAACGTCGAAGCGGCCACGGCATGGCTCGCCGACGAAGTCGGCCTCGGCGAGGCCGCCGCGCGACAACTGGTCGATTACCTCGCCGCCGCGCGCACCGAACTCGGCCTGCTGCCGACCCAAGCGACGCTGGCGATGGAACGCTTCTTCGACGAATCCGGCGGCATGCAGTTGATCATCCACTCGCCGTTCGGCAGCCGGCTCAATCGCGCATGGGGCCTGGCGCTGCGCAAGCGCTTCTGCCGCAACTTCAACTTCGAATTGCAGGCCGCCGCGACCGAGGACGCGATCGTGCTGTCGCTCTCGACCAGCCACAGCTTCCCGCTCGACGAAGTCGCGCGCTACCTGCATTCGAACTCGGTGCGCGACGTGCTGACGCAGGCGTTGCTGGATGCACCGATGTTCGCGCTGCGCTTTCGCTGGAACGCCGGCGCGGCGCTCGCGTTGCCGCGCTTCGCGGGTGGCACGAAAGTCCCGCCGCAGATACAGCGCATGCGTTCGGAAGACCTGCTCGCCACGGTGTTTCCCGACCAGGTGGCATGCCTCGAGAACATCGTGGGCGAACGCCGCATTCCGGACCACCCGCTGGTCGCGCAGACGCTGTGGGATTGCCTTTATGACGCGATGGACCTGGACGGCCTGATCGCACTGCTGCAGCGTCTGGAAAGCGGCGAGGCGAGCATCGTCGCGCGCGACCTGACGGCGCCTTCCGCGCTGGCCGCGGAAATCCTCGGCGCACGGCCGTATGCATTCCTCGACGGCGCGCCACTGGAAGAGCGACGCACGCAAGCCGTGGCCTCGCGCGGCTTCGCGGACGCGCAAAGTGCCGAGGATCTTGGCAGGCTCGATGCCGAGGCGATCGCCGCGGTCCGCGAGGAAGCCTGGCCGGCACCACGCGATGCCGACGAAATGCACGAGGCGTTGCTCGCGCTGGGCGCCGTCGGCGCGGATGACTTGTCGCACAACCCGGCATGGCGAACGTGGCTCGACGAACTCGCCCAAGCGCAGCGTGCCACGCGGCTTGACGCTCGCCTGTGGATCGCCGCCGAAATGCTGCCGGCGTGGCACGCGGTTTTTCCCGACGCCGCTCTGCAACCCGCGATCGAAGCCCCCGCGGAATTCGCGGCGAAGACCTGGGCGCGCGAAGACGCGTTGACGGAAATCCTGCGCGCGCGGCTGGGTTGCGTCGGGCCGGTCCGTGCCGGCGACCTCGCGCACACGTTCGGCGTGGCGGACAGCGACGTCGCGATCGCGTTGGCCGCGCTGGAACGCGAAGGCTGCGCCATGCAGGGCCGCTTCACACCCGCCGCGACGGAGCAGGAATGGTGCGAACGCTCCCTGCTCGCACGCATCCACCGCCGTACCCTGCAACGCTTGCGCCGCGAAATCGAACCCGTCGCGCCGCGCGATTTCATGCGCTTCCTGATCGACTGGCAGCACCTCGCGCCGGACACGCGGCTGCGCGGGCCCGATGCGCTGGCTGCGGTACTGACACAACTGGAAGGCTTCGAGGCACCCGCCGGCGCGTGGGAATCGCACCTGCTCCCGGCGCGTGTGCGCGACTACGACATCGGCTGGCTGGACGCGCTGTGCGGGGCCGGACGCATCGCCTGGACGCGGCTACGGGCATCGTCGGGCGGCATGCATGCCGCGCCGGTGCGTGCATCACCCATCGTGTTGCTGCCACGTCGGCAGTTGCCCATCTGGAACGCGTTCGGCGCACAAGCCACCGCCGAATCTCCCGTGTTGTCGTCACGCGCGCAAGCCGTCGCCGCATTCCTGGAACAACACGGTGCCTCGTTCTTCGGCGACATCGCCGACGGCACCCACCTGCTCAAGGTCGAGCTGGAAGACGCACTGGGCGAGCTGGTCGGCGCCGGCACGATCGGCTCGGACAGTTTCGCCGGCTTGCGCGCATTGCTGTTGCCCGCGGCGAAGCGCAACGCCACCCGCCACCGGCGTCTGGCGCGGCACATGTTCAACGGCATCGAGGACGCCGGACGCTGGAGCCTGATCCGGCGCCAAACCCGTTCCGATGCCGCCAACGCGAAGGCCGATCCGGATGCGCTCGAACACGTCGCCCGCGCGTTGCTGCGCCGCTGGGGTGTGGTGTTCTGGAAGCTGCTGCAGCGCGAAGCCGCGTGGTTGCCGCCGTGGCGCGAACTGCGTCGGGTATACCAACGGCTGGAAGCACGCGGCGAGATCCGCGGCGGACGCTTCGTGGAAGGCATCGTCGGCGAACAGTTCGCGCTGCCCGAAGCGGTCGAGACGCTGCGCAGGGTTCGCAAGCGCGCAGCGGACGGCGTGCCGGTAACGGTCTGCGGCGCCGATCCGCTGAACCTGGTGGGCGGCGTGTTGCCTGGCGCGAAAGTGCCGGCGCTGGCGACCTCGCGCATCGTGTATCGCGATGGCGTGCCCGTCGCCACCCGCGTCGCCGGTGAAGTCACCTTGTTGGAAACACTCTCGCCCGAGGAAGAGCGCGCGGTCCGCATGGCACTTCGACCGAACCATGCGTCAACGCCGAAACGCGACATGGCTCACTACTCCGTCACTGCCCAGCCCTCCCCTTGATGGGGAGGGCCGCATGGTGTCGTCTTTTGCCGCAACGAGCGGTTTGTCGGGTTTTACCTCCCCTTTCACCGGGAGGCCAAGCGAGAGTGGGTTTTCCTACTTGGCCTTGATGATCTGGTCCAGGTAATCGGGCGTTCCGTCGATGCGCACCAGGTGCGGATATTGCAGACCGCCGTGGTAATCGACCGGGATGGTCTTGTACTGGTCCTGATATTTCAGCAGCAACTGGATCGGCGCGCTGCCGTCTTTCGCGGCCTTGACGGCGTCGGTCAGCACATCCGAGGAATAGGCCTGGCCGTTTACCGCGACCAGCGTTTCACCCGAGCCGATGCCGGCCGTGAACGCGGGACCGTTCCAGCGCACGTCGCGGATCCGGCCACCCTTGCCGACCGTCAGGCCGATACCGTAGGCGGGCTCAAATCGGCGTGATGGCGCTTGGAAATCAGCTTTTCGTACGCATTCGGCTGGTCGGTGTAGACCAGCTTCCAGCCGGTGGATTCGAGACCGCCGACCAACGGTGGATTGAGCTGGTCGAGATAGCGGTGCAGGAATCCGTTCCAGTCGTACTTCACCACATTGTTCAGTGCGGCCACGATGTCGTCGTAGGTGTAGGTCTTGGTGACGATGCTGCCATTGTCGACGCCGAAGAAATCCTTGGCGAACGTGTCCAGCGATTTGCGGCCATGCGTGAGCGCGCGGATCTTGGCATCCGCCGCCAGCCACATCATCTGGCCCGCCGAGTAGTACTCCTCGCTCATCTGCCAGTTGCGGTATGGCAGGGATGCGCGCTGCGCGATGGTCGGGTCGTTGGTGGTGTCTTCCAGCGTGCGCCACTGGAATCCCGGGCGGTTGCGGTCGTAGTTGGCTGCAACCATCGCGATCGCCTGCCGAAACTGATCGGGCGTCCACAGACCGGCGCGGGCCGCGAGGACGAAGCCCCAGTATTGGGTCTGGCCTTCGTACACCCACAACAGCGAATCACCCATCGGCACGTTGAAATTCGGCGTCCACAGATCGGCCGGGCGCCGGAACTTGCCGTTCCACGAGTGGGTGTATTCGTGCGTCAGCAGGTTGCCGGCGGTCGGCCAACTGTCCTTCCAGTCGGTGAAGTAGTCGGGATGCGCGCCGTCCTCGCTGGACTGGTGGTGCTCCAGCCCCTTGCCGCTCAAATGATCGGACAGCGAAAGCAGGAAGTCGTAGTGGTCGTAATGATGCGACTGGAACAGCCGGTGGGCCTGGGTCACGGCGTTGCGCAGGCCCTGCAATTGCTTGGGCGTGACATCGATATCGCTCGGCGAATCGGCCACGATGTCCATGTGCACCGGCGCCTTGGCGCCGGGGGCAAGATCGAGCCGCTTGAAATGGATGCCGGCGTACATCGGCGAATCGACCAGCGTGTTGTAGGTGGTCGGCTTGAACGTGACTGTATCGTCCGATTGCGATGCCTTCTCCAGCGCCGTGCCGAATTGCCAGTCCGTCGGCAGCTTCACGCTGGGCGCGAAGGTGATGTCGCGCGTGTAGTGGCCGGCCGGGTACAGCGACACCTCGTTCCAAGACAGGTCCAGCATCTTGTCGGTCATTTCGATCGGGCCCTCGCCATCCGAACGCGCCGACAGGTACTGGAACGAAACATCGATATTGGTGACACCCTGTGGAACATCGACGCGGAATGCATACACGTCATACTCGTAGCGCGTCCACGGCAGCCGCTTGCCGTCGGCGGTGATCGTGAGGCCCGCCAGCTTGTCGATCGGGCCGCTGGGTTCGTGGTCGCCCGGAATCCACTCGGGATAGAACAGCGTCAGCTCGCCGGCCTGCACCGGGATCGTCTCGTGCACGCGGAAAATGCCCTGTGCGACGTCGCTGGCATCGACGTCCAGCTTGATGGTGCCGGGGTACGGCGTGTCCTGCGGCGGTGCGATGTGCGCGTCGGCGGCACTGGCCAGTGCGTTGCCGCTGGCGAACGAGACAGAAACGCCGAGAACGAGGACCGCCGCGCGGCGGACGGGAGACGATACGGACGAACGGTGATGCACGGTGGGCATGCGAGGGCTCCGGAACGGGCGGTCAACCCATCGAACGTAGCACCCCGCACGCCGCCGTGCATAGGCCGGATGGCACGGTTGGCGCCAGTCAGTGCTTGCGCGCACCCTGCCCGAACAGAACCTTCTTCTCCTCGTCGCTCATCGGCTGTCCCGCGGAAGGATTCACTTCCTTGGCGCGCGCGTAGGCACGTTGCGTGGAAGGACGCTCGGCGATCGCATCGCGCCAGCGCCGCACCTCGGCGAACGGCTCCAGGTCGAGCGGCGCATCTTTGTACGGATCGATCCACGGATAGCACGCCATGTCGGCGATGGTGTAGTCGTCGCCGGTGATGCACGTGCGCCCCTTGAGATGATGATCGAGCACGCCGAGCAGTCGCTCGGCCTCGTTTTTGTAACGCTCCATCGCGTAGGGAATCTTTTCCGGCGCATACACATGGAAATGGCCGTACTGGCCGGTCATCGGCCCGAGGCCACCCATCTGCCAGAACAACCATTCCAGACAGGCCACGCGCCCGCGCTGATCCGATGGAATGCACTTGCCGGTCTTGACCGCGAGATACGCAAGGATTGCGCCCGATTCGAACACGCTGATCGGCGCGCCGCCGCCGGCCGGGTTGTGGTCGACGATCGCGGGCATCTTGTTGTTGGGCGAGATCGCGAGGTAGTCCGGTTCGAACTGCGCGCCCTTGCCGATGTTCACCGGTTTGAGGTTGTAGGGAATCCCGGCTTCTTCCAGAAACATCGTGATCTTGTGCCCGTTCGGGGTGGGCCAGTAGTACAGATCGATCATGGTTTCACGAACCTCCTGACAGATGGAAGATTACGCGCGACACCCGCAGCACGCGTCATTGTTCGAGATGGTGCCCGATCACGGACGCCACAAGTGCACGCCGCTCATTCCTTGCGTTCCAGCGAGCTGTGGCGAATGCCGTAACCGAAATAGATCACGAAACCGATCGCCATCCAGATCACGAAACGCCAGATGGTCACCGCATCGAGGCCGCCGATCAGATGGAAACGGCCCTGGCTGATCCACGGCCAGCCGATGATCAAAAACAACGAGAACAGCACGCCAAGCGGGGCCAGCAGATACAGGAACGGGGTACGGAAGCGACGCTCCAGGTTCGGCTTGCGGATGCGCAGGATCAGCACCGACGTGCAGATCACGATGAACGCCGACAGCGTGCCGATGTTGATCAGCTTGGCCAGCTCGCGTATCGGCAGCAATCCGGCCGCCAACGCGGTGAACACGCCGAGCAGCATGGTCGGGCGATACGGCGTGCCAAAGCGCGGGTGCGGCTTGGCGAACCAGCGCGGCAGCAAGCCATCGCGAGCCAGCGCGAACCAGATACGCGCGGCACCGAGCATGAAGGCGAACACCACGCTGGCGATGCCGCACACCGCCGCGACATCGATGATGCCGCCCACCCAATGCAGGCCGCGCGCCTCGAACACCGCACTCACCGGCGCCTGGCTGGCGAGGATCATCGCGTGGCATTGGCCGGCGGTCTCGGCGGGGTTGACGCAGGCGTCGTAGCGCACCATCCCCGTCAATACCAGCGAGATCGCAAAGTACATGAGCATGGAAATCGCCAGCGACAACAACACCGCAATCGGCAGGTCGCGTTGTGGCTTGCGCGCTTCCTCGGCCGCGGTGGTCAGCGTGTCGTAACCGAAGCAGGCGAAGAACACGATGCTGGCCGCGGCCAGCACGCCGTCCCAGCCGTAGCGCGTGCCTCCGTCCGCCAGCGCGTCGTGCATCAGCGGCGGGATGAAGGGCGTCCAGTTGGCGGTGTGCACGTAGAAGGCGCCGACCACGATCACCACCAGCACGCCGATCACCTTCATCGCCACCACGGCGGTGTTGAAGCGCGCGCCAATCTCGGTACGCGCGATCTGGATCCAGGCGATGCCGAGCGCGACGATCACCGCGACCAAATTGATCACGTAGCCGCTGTGGGGGTGGGCGGGGTCGTAGGCGCCTTGCAACCACACCGGCAACGCGAATCCGGTGATGTCGGTGATCAGGGATTGCAGATAGTTGGACGTGCCGGCCGCGACCACGCCGACGATCAGGGCGTATTCGACCAGCAAGTCCCAACCGATGACCCACGCCGGCAATTCGCCCAGTACGGCGTAGCCATAGGTGTAGGCACTGCCAGTGACCGGGATCATCCCGGCGAACTCGGCGTAGGAAAGCGCCGCACAGGCGCTGCCGATGCCGGCGACCAGGAAGCTGATGATGATGGCCGGCCCGGCGTTGAGCGCCGCTTCATTGGGCGCCAGCACGAACACGCCGACACCGACGATCGCGCCGATGCCGATGGCGGTCAGTTGCCACACGCCGAGCACGCGGCGGAAATCACGGCTGCCGCCCGCTTCGGCCTGCAACTGCTCGACGGATTTGTGCCGGATGATCTTCTGGATCAGGCTCATCGCGTTTACCCCGTAGCGCCAAAACTTCCCGAGCATAACGGGACACGCCGGTCGGTTGCTGTGCCGATAGTCCCCGCTGGTCGCCAAGTTGGAGCGGGAGCGCGGGTTGCGCGACAATCCGGGCTGCGCTTTCGAACTCTTCCAGCGACGTGCACACTTGCCCGATGATCACGATGCCTTTCGACGCCTGACCATGCCGCGCAAACACCACCCGCCGCATCGCAAGCAGCCATCCGCACCATCCGCCGTGCAGGACGAGCTGCCACTGCTCGACCTGCGGGCGGCCGACCTGCCGCCGCCACCCGCACAAGACACTTCGCGTCCGGCCGACGCATCGCCGCGCTCGACCCGAACCATCGAATTCCTGTTGCGTGCGTTGCCGGAAAGCTGGCGCGACAAGACCCGCGACCTGCTCGTGCTGGTGCGGATGGATCGTCCGATCGGCGCGTTGCTGCTGTTGTGGCCGACCTGGTGGGCGCTGTGGCTGGCGGCTGATGGTTTGCCGCCATGGAAGCCGTTGATCGTGTTCACGCTGGGCGTGTTCGTGATGCGTGCGGCCGGCTGCGCGATGAACGATTTCGCCGACCGCAAGCTCGACCCGCAGGTCACGCGCACCGCGGGGCGTCCGCTGGCCGCCGGGCGCGTGAAGCCGCGTGAAGCCGTGCTGGTGTTCGTCGGACTGAGTTTGTTCGCCTTCGTGCTGGTGCTGGCCTTCACCAATCGCCTGACGATCTATCTTTCCTTTGCCGGTGCGGCGCTGGCGGCGTTGTACCCCTTCTCGAAACGCTACACGCAATTGCCGCAGGTGGTGCTCGGCGCCGCGTTCGGCTGGGGCATTCCGATGGCATTCGCGGCGGTCACCAACGGATTGCCACCCGTGTGCTGGCTGCTGTTCCTCGGCAACGTGCTGTTCTCGACCATCTACGACACCGAATACGCGATGGTCGATCGCGACGACGACTTGCGTGCCGGAGCGAAATCCACGGCGATCCTGTTCGGCGATGCCGACCTGCCGATCATCGGCATATTGATGGCCACCCTGCTGTTCACGCTGCTGCTGGTCGGGCAACGCGCGCAACTGGACTGGCCATTCCTGGCCGGCCTCGGCGTGGCGCTGCTTTTGTTTGCTTGGCAACTGTGGAACATGCGCTGGCGCCAGCGCGACGCGTGCCTGGCCGCCTTCCGCAACAACAACTGGGTCGGCGGCGCTATCTGGCTTGGGAATCGTCATAGCGCTGGCGATACGTTGATTCAACGCGACGGCGCACGCGCCAGCGCCCACACGTCCACGCGCGCGACACCGGCTTTCTTCAGCACGCGCGTGCATTCGGTGAGGGTCGCGCCGGTGGTGAAGACGTCATCGAGGATCGCGACGTGTTCGGGGATCGCGCCATCGCACCGCACGGCGAATGCGCCGCGCACGTTGCGGCGGCGCTGCACCGCGGTCAGTTCGGTCTGTGCACCGGTGGCGCGGATGCGTTGCAAGGCATCGCGCAGCAACGGAACGCGGAAATGTCTTGCCAGCGGCTTGGCCAGTTCCAGTGCCTGGTTGTAGCCGCGCCGGCGCAGGCGTGCACTATGCAGCGGTACCGGCACGATGGCTTGCGGCAGATCTTCCGGCCCGGGCGAGGCGAGCCACAGCAGGGTCAGCGTGCGACCGGCGGCCAGATCGCCGCCGAACTTGAAGCGGGCTTCCAGTCTGCGCCAGCGGCCATTCGTAGCGGAAGGGTGCCCAGGCGGCATCCCATGCGGGTTCGCGTTTCTGGCAGCGTCCGCACAACGGCGCCGGGGACTCCAGTGGCAACGCACAGCGCGCGCAGCAGACATTGTTGCGCGGCATCTCCATCGCGCAATCCGCACACAGGCTGAGGTGTCCCTGCCCACGTGCTCCGCACAACAGGCAATGTGACGGCAGTACCGCATCCAGCACTCCGTCAACCAGAGCGTCCTTCTTCAAGTTGACAGGCATCTCCCCGGCCCGTGAAACTTCGCCCCACTGTAACGCGGAGCGCCCGCAATGGACGGAATGAATCCCGGCATGCCGGTCAGGCATGACTGGTCGATGGCGGAAATCGAAGCGCTGTTCGACCAGCCCTTCATGGCATTGCTGGCACGCGCGCACGCGGTGCATGCGGCGAACCACGATCCGAACGCGGTGCAGGTCTCGACGCTGCTGTCGATCAAGACCGGCGGTTGTCCCGAAGATTGCGCGTACTGCCCACAGGCGCAGCGCTACCAGACCGGCGTGGAAGCGCAGAAGCTGATGGACGTGCACGCGGTGCTGGAACGCGCGCGCGCGGCCAAGGCCGCGGGTGCCTCGCGCTTCTGCATGGGCGCGGCCTGGCGTGGCCCGAAGGATCGCGACATCCCCAAGGTCGCGGCGATGATCCGCGAAGTGAAGGCGCTCGGACTGGAAACCTGCGCGACGCTCGGCCTGCTTGGCGAGGGCCACGCGCGGCAACTCAAGGACGCCGGCCTCGATTACTACAACCACAACATCGATACGTCGCCCGATTTCTACGGCGAAATCATCCATACCCGCGAATTCGCCGATCGCCTGGACACGCTTGATGACATCCGCACGGCTGGCCTGAAAACTTGCTGCGGCGGCATCGTCGGCATGGGTGAAAGCCGGGCGCAGCGCGCGGGACTGCTGCAGGCACTGGCCAACCTGCCCGAGCATCCGCAGTCGGTGCCGATCAACCAGCTGGTGCGCGTCGCCGGCACGCCGCTGGAAAACACGCAGAACCTGGATCCGTTCGAATTCGTGCGCACCATCGCGGTGGCGCGGATCGTGATGCCGAAATCCGTGGTGCGCCTCTCGGCCGGCCGCGAGCAAATGAGCGACGAAATGCAGGCGCTGTGTTTCTTCGCGGGCGCCGGCTCGATATTCATGGGCGAGAAACTGTTGACCACCGGCAATCCGGACGTGGAACATGACCATGCCCTGTTCCGTCGCCTGGACCTGCACCCGATGCAGGTCGAAGCAACGCGCGACCAACTTGCGCATGACGCCGACACCGTGCACGCGGACATCCTGGAACGCGATGCCGCCGAGGCGTGAGTTTCTCCAAGTCGTGCCGACCATGGATTGGCCGGCATGCGGCAGCGTGGGCCGTTGACGGAACCCGATGCCGGCCTGCGCCGGAATGACGCCGATCACATGGTCACACACCGCCCGAACCTGATCGACGATCTCGTCGCGCGCATCGCCGAACGCGAACGCGCCGGATTGCTGCGGCGTGCACGCACCGTTGATAGCGTGCAGGGCGCACGCGTGCGGATCGACAATCGCGAGCTGCTGAACTTCTGCAGCAACGATTATCTCGGACTCGCGCAGGATCCGCGGATCGTCGAGGCAATGCGGAAAGCGGCCAACGAGTGTGGCGTCGGCAGCACCGCCGCGCATCTGGTCTGCGGTCATCGCCGCGAACATGCGCGGCTGGAAGAAGCCCTGTGCGAATGGACCGGCCGCGAGGCGGCGATGTTGTTCTCGTCCGGCTGGCTGGCCAATCTCGGCACGATGCAGGCGTTGCTGGATCGCGACAGCGTGTGCGTACAGGACAAGTTGAACCACGCCAGCCTGCTGGATGCCGCACAGCTCGCAGGCGCCATGCTGAAGCGATACCCGCACAACGACGCCGGGGGCGCGGCGCGGCAACTCGCCGGTGTCTCCGACAAACCCGCACTTCTGGCGACCGACGGCGTGTTCAGCATGGACGGTGACATGGCGCCGCTGCGCGAATTGGCCGCACTGTGCAAACGTGAAGGGGCTAGCCTGATGGTCGACGACGCGCACGGACTGGGCGTGCTGGGTGCGCACGGTGCCGGCAGCCCGGAAGAGGCCGCACTGAACCAAATCGACGCGCCGGTACTGATGGCCACGCTCGGCAAGGCGCTTGGCTGCAGCGGTGCTTTCGTCGCCGGTCGCCGCGAACTCATCGACGGTCTGACCCAGTTCGCACGCACGTTCGTCTACACGACCGCGATGCCGCCGGCACTGGCGGCCGCCGCGCACGAAGCCGTACGCATCGCGCGCAGCGAGGATTGGCGGCGCGACAAGCTGCGCGCGTTGATCGCGCGTTTCCGCACCGGCGCCGCGCAGCTCGGCCTGCCATTGCTGGAGTCCCGCAGCGCCATCCAGCCGATCGTGTTGGGCGATGCGGATCGCGCCGTTTCTGCATCGCGCGTGCTGGAGGACGCCGGCTTCCTGGTCACCGCGATCCGGCCGCCGACGGTGCCAGCCGGCAAGCGCGCGCCTGCGCGTCACGCTCTCCGCCGCGCATGAAGCCGATGACGTGGATCGTTTGCTTGAAGCACTGGTGTGCCTGTCACCAAAATCGACCCCTTAGAATCGCCGACCCATGTCCGACCTCCACATCCACACCGAAGGCCGCGGCGACCGCCATCTCGTGCTGCTGCACGGCTGGGCGATGCACGGCGGCGTGTTCGCGCCGCTGGTCGACGCGCTGCGCGACCGCTGTACCCTGCACGTGGTCGACCTTCCGGGGCACGGACGGTCGCATGCTTCCGGCGTCTCGTTGCAGCCAGCCACGTGCGCGCAAGCGATCGCGGCACGATTTCCACCGGCGATTTGGCTGGGCTGGTCGCTGGGCGGCTTGTACGCGCTGCAGGCGGCTCTGGATTTTCCCGATCGCGTGCGGGGTCTGGCGATGCTGTGCGCGTCGCCGCGCTTCGTACGCGGCGAAGACTGGCCACACGCGGTGTCGCCGGAAATCCTGCAGGACTTCGCGCGCGATCTGGCGACCGATTACGAAGCCACGCTGGAGCGATTCCTCGCCCTTGAAGCCTTGGGCAGCGATTGCGCCCAGGCCGACCTGCGCAAGCTGCGCGCGGATACCTTCGATGAACATCGTCCCGACATCCGTGCGCTGGTGGAAGGCCTCGAGGTGCTGGAACATACCGACCTGCGCGCGCGCCTTCCCTTACTCAAGCAACCGAGTGCCTGGATCGCAGGACGCCGTGACCGCCTGATCCCGTGGCAGGCGATGCAATGGAGTGCCACGCAATGCCGGGGCGCCTTCACCTGCATTGCCGGCGGCGGCCACGCGCCTTTCATCGGCCACACCGATGCCGTAATCGCCGCACTCGACCCCTTGTTCGCGGTGGCGCGGGCATGAGCGAAGCGCGGCTCGACCATCGTCAGGTTCGCCGGGCTTTCGCGCGTGCCGCATCCACTTACGAACGGCACGATGCGTTGCAACGCGAGGTCGAGTCACGCCTGTTCGATAGCCTCGATTACTACGACAGCCACCCCGAACGCGTGCTGGACATCGGTTGCGGTACCGGTCGCGGTACCGCATTGCTGAAGAAACGCTGGCCGAAAGCCCAGATGGTCGCACTGGATCTGTCACCGGCGATGCTGCGCGAAGCACGCCGGCATGCCGGTTGGTGGAAGCCATTCGCGCGCGTCTGCGCGGACGGGCAACAACTGCCGTTCCCCGATGGCAGCTTCGACGTGTTGTACTCAAACCTGTGCATGCAGTGGTGCGAAACACCGCGTTTGCTGTTCGCCGAATGCGCGCGGATTCTGCGCCCCGGCGGATTCCTCGTGGCCTCGAGCTTGGGGCCGGATACGCTCGCGGAACTGCGCGCGGCCTGGGAAGAAGCCGATCCGCAGCACCCGCACGTCGGAAGATTCCTCGACCTGCACGACATCGGCGATGCGGCATTGGCGGCAGGCTTGAAGGATCCCGTGCTGGATGCCGATCACCTCAGGCTTGACTATGCCGATGTGCGCGGCCTGTTTGCAGACCTGAAGGGTCTCGGTGCCACCAACGCGGATCGCGAACGCACGCCGGGTCTGACCGGCAAGGTGCGTTTCAGGGCCATGTTGGACGCTTATGAAGCCCATCGCCGCGACGGCCGCCTTCCGGCCACGTGGGAAGTCATCACCCTGCATGCATGGGGCGCGCCGGAAGGTTTCCTGCCGCTGTACGGTGGCCGCGACACGCCGTTCGAGGTGGTCAGGCGCGCCGATCCTCGCGGACGCCGCTGATCAGCCCGACGGTGTGCGTCCGACCACCAGGATCGCGAAACTGTCCGGCTTCACGGACGACCAGGGATGCGGACGGGCCCTGGACGGCGCGGGTGGTGGGCCGAGTTCCGCCGAGGACAGATAGACGCGGCCGCTGGCTTCGTCGAGCGCCATCGTGCGCGCGCTTTTCCGTGTAGGCACATTCGCGAGCACGCTGTAGTGGTGCGGTCCGTCCTGGCGTGCGATCGTAAGGCTGCCGCTGTGGCCGTTGGAGCTGAAGACCAGGTTTCGCCGCGAATCGAAACGTGCGGCGTCGGACTCCTCGCCGATCGGCACGCTGGCGACCGGCTTGCCGTCGACTGCATTGGTAACCGCCATGATTCCGTTCTGGCATACCGAGAACAGCCGGTGGTGTGCAACATCGATCGCGAGACCGGAGGGTGCCTCGCAGTCCTTCAACGTCCAGACCGCCGTCACTTTCATCGTGACCGGATCGATCTCGACCAGCTCGTTCTTGCTCTCGATGTTGGCGAAGACATGCCCTTGTCCGTCGCTGGCCGAAAATTCCGGCCTGCCCGGCAGCGCGACGTGATCCAGCAACTTGCCAGTCACGGCATCGATCACGCTGGCGTTGTCGCTGCCTCCATTGAAGGTGAAGACACGTTTCGAATACGGGTCGTACACGATCGCGTCCGGATTCCTGGCATCGACCTGGACCGTCTGCTCGACCTTGAGCGTGGCGGGATCAAATGCCGTGACGGTACCCGCGCAACCGTTGCTGATGAATCCCCGATGCAAACTGTCGGCCAGCGCGATGCCGTGCACACCCGACAGACAATCGATTTCACCGACGCGCCTGCCATTGCGCGCATTCAGCACCACGACCCTGTCCGAGCGGCTTACACAAAGATGCTGCGTGGACTGGTCCAGGGTGAGATAGTCCCAACCCCCCGCACCGCCGAGTGGGTATCGCTGAACGACCTTCCAGCTGCCAACGCCCGTGACCGCGAGTCCACAGGCGGGCACGCACACCGCGAAGAGGGCAATCACCAGCTTCTTCATGAGAGAACTCCGATATCGCATTTTTCGGAGGGCCGCCCATTATCCTCTGCCTTCCTTGGCGAATGCTCTGACGGCATGACCGACGTCCGCGTCTCGAATCGCGCTGCATGGCTCGGCTTGTTGATCCTGACTGTCGTCTGGAGCCTAAACTGGACGGTGATGAAAACCGCGATGCGTTACAGCGGCCCGTTCACTTTCAGCGCACAGCGCTACGTGATCGGCACCGCGGTACTGTTTGCGCTGCTGGCAGTACGCCGCGATGGACTGAAACCGACACCCTGGCTGCCGACGCTCGCCATCGGCCTGACCCAGACCGCCGCGTTCCAGGCGTTGGCGCAATGGGCGCTGGTCTCGGGCGGGGCAGGCAAGACCGCGCTGCTGGCCTACACGATGCCTTTCTGGGTAGTACCGCTGGCATGGTGGTGGCTGCACGAAAAGCCCGGTCCCATGCGGTGGCTGTGCATCGCGATCGCGGCGGCGGGGTTCGTGTGCGTGGTCGAACCCTGGCATCCACTGGGCGCGCCGCACAGCATTGCGTTGGCGATCCTTGCGGGGCTCGCCTGGGCCGTCGCGACGGTGCTGTCCAAACGCCTGTTCCAGCGACATCCCGAGGTGACGCCGCTGCGACTCACTGCCTGGCAAATGCTCGTCGGCACCGTTGCATTGGTTGTCCTGGCCTGCGGCGTCCACCAGCGCGAGGTGACGTGGACGGGCGGTTACATTGCCGCACTGCTCTACAACGGGCTGCTTTCCTCGGGCGTGTGCTGGGTGTTGTGGGCGCTGGTGGTGCATCGTCTTTCCGCGAACGTCGCGGGCCTGACCAGCCTGGCGATACCCGTGGCGGGCGTGTTGTTCGCCTGGGGATTGCTGGGAGAAACGCCGTCCGGGCCGGAGACGATCGGAATCGTGTTGATCGGCATCGCGCTGTTCATCCTGAATTTCAGGACGCGCGGGAACAGAACGCCACGCGCCAGCTGAACACACCCTCGATGAACCCTCGACGCGAACGCGCGTCACGTGCGAGCATAGGCGTCCATTCCGGCGTGTGTCAGCACGTTTCGCGCATGCCCCGGACACGCCCTCCGTACGTGCTGCCTAGGAATCGTCATGAGTCAGGCGTCGCTGCCCCGCCCCGAAGCCATCCGCGTCGCCGTGATCGGGCTCGGTTACGTGGGCCTGCCGCTGGCGGTCGGTTTTGGGCGCAAACTGCCCACGCTGGGATTCGACATCAATGCGGCGCGCGTCGATGAATTGCGGCAGCACCGCGACCATACCCTTGAGGTATCCCCGGACGAACTGGGGGAAGCGACCCAGCTTGGTTTCAGCCATGACGAGCAGGATCTGAAGGGTTGCAACGTCTTCATCGTGACGGTGCCGACGCCGATCGATCGCGCCAAGCGTCCCGATCTGACCCCGCTGGAATCGGCCAGCCGCACCGTCGGGCGGGCCATCGGTCGCGGCGGCGTGGTGATTTTCGAGTCGACCGTGTATCCCGGCGCGACCGAGGAAGTCTGCGTGCCGATCATCGAGCGCGAATCGGGCCTGAAATTCAACGAGGATTTCTACGCCGGCTACAGCCCCGAGCGCATCAACCCCGGCGACAAGGAGCACCGGCTCGACACCATCAAGAAGGTGACCTCGGGCTCCACGCCGGAAGCCGCCGACTTCGTGGACGCGCTGTATCGGCAAGTCGTCAGCGTCGGCACCCACAGGGCTTCCAGCATCAAGGTGGCCGAGGCCGCCAAGGTGATCGAGAATACCCAGCGTGACCTCAACATCGCCCTGATCAACGAACTGGCGCTGATCTTCCACCGCATGGGTATCGACACGCTGGACGTGCTGGAAGCAGCTGGCACCAAGTGGAACTTCCTGCCGTTCCGGCCGGGCCTGGTCGGCGGCCACTGCATCGGCGTGGATCCCTACTACCTGACCCACAAGGCCCAGGAAATCGGCTACCACCCCGAGGTGATCCTGTCCGGCCGCCGCATCAACGACGGCATGGGCCGGCATGTGGCCGAACGCGTGATCCGCGCTGATGCTGGAGCGGCGCATCCACGTCGCGGGCGCCAAGGTGCTGATCCTGGGGCTGACCTTCAAGGAAAACTGCCCCGACCTGCGCAATACGCGGGTTACAGACATCATCGACGAGTTCCGTGCCTGCCACTCCGACATCGACGTTTATGACCCATGGGTCGATCCCGCCGAAGCCCGGCACGAGTACGGCCTGGATCTCGCGCCCGACTTGCGTCCCGCCACCTACGACGCGATCGTGCTGGCCGTGGCGCACCACCAGTTCACCGACATGGGTGCCGCGGCACTGCGCGGGCTCGGCAAGCCCGATTGCGTGTTGTTCGACGTGAAAAACGTGCTGCCACGCGAAGCCGTGGACGACCGTTTGTAAAGACTTGCGGATAACCTGCCGGGCTTGGCGGCTCGCGACAATCATTCACGAGCCATGGGCGCCACAGCGGCTTGGTCATTTCAGAGTTCAGGACACATCATGCGTGTACTGGTCACCGGCGCCGCCGGTTTCATCGGCTCCAACCTCAGCCTGCGCCTGCTGGCGCGCGGCGACGAGGTGCTGGGCATCGACAACCTCAACGACTACTACGACGTCCGTCTGAAGGAAGCGCGCCTCGACCGCCTGACGCCGCACCCGAATTTCGGGTTCGCCAGGCTCGACATCGCCGACCGGCCCGCACTGGCGACGGCGTTCAAGGATTTCCGGCCCGAACGGGTGGTGAACCTCGCCGCGCAGGCCGGTGTGCGCTATTCGATCGAGAATCCCTACGCCTACGTCGAATCCAACCTCGTCGGCTTCATCAATATCCTCGAAGCCTGCCGACACGACAAGGTCGAGCATCTCGTCTATGCGTCATCCAGTTCGGTCTATGGCGCCAACCGCAAGCTGCCGTTCTCGGTGCGCGATGCGGTGGACCATCCGGTCAGCCTGTACGCCGCCACCAAGAAGGCCAACGAGCTGATGGCCCACACCTACAGCCATCTCTACGGCCTGCCGACCACCGGGCTGCGCTTTTTCACGGTCTACGGCCCGTGGGGGCGCCCGGACATGGCGCTGTTCCTGTTCACCCGGAAAATCCTTGCGGGCGAGCCGATCGACGTGTTCAACCACGGCCACCACACCCGCGATTTCACCTATATCGACGACATCGTCGAAGGGGTGATCCGCACCCTGGATCGAGTGCCTGCGCCCGATCCCGACTACGACCCGGTGCACCCGAATGCGGCCACCTCGTCGGCACCGTACCGGGTGTACAACATCGGCAACAGCCATCCCGTCCAGCTCTCGCATTACATCGAGGTACTGGAGGACTGCCTCGGGCGCAAGGCCGAAAAGAACCTGTTGCCGCTGCAGCCCGGCGACGTGCCCGACACCAGTGCGGAAGTTACTGAATTGACGAACGATACGGGATATCGACCGAGCACGCCGGTGGAACAGGGCGTGCGTCGTTTCGTTGAGTGGTACCGCAGCTATTACGGGGTTTGAAAACGGCCTCTGGCATATATTTTGCTTGACCTTACAGGTAAAGTAACCGTGATACGGTTCACGTTTCTGAGCTCGTCTTGCGTCCACCTCCCGACAAGGGCCATCAAGCATGAAAACCCTGACCCGTCTATGCAGTGTGGCGTGCCTGCTGATGCTGGCCGCCTGCACGACCATGCCGGCTTCGAACGAGGCACCCCCGGTAACGGCCAATCCTGAAGCCGTCACCAATTACCACATCGGCGTCGACGACCAGCTGCAGGTCACGGTCTGGCAAAATCCCGACCTGAGCGTGAGCGTGCCGGTGCGCCCCGACGGCAAGATCACGGTGCCGCTTATCGGCGACGTGGTGGCCGGCGGCAAGACCCCGACCGAAGTCTCCGGCGAGATCCAGGGCAAGCTCAAGGCTTACGTCCGCGACCCCCAGGTCGCGGTAATCGTGACCCAGTTGCGCAGCCACGAATATCTGACCCGGGTCAGCGTGACGGGCGCGGTCCAGCATCCAATCTCTGCGCCCTACCACCAGGGCATGACCGTGCTCGACGCGATACTTGCGGCGGGCGGCGTCAATGCCTTCGCGGCAGCCGATGACACCGTGTTGTACCGCAAAGCGAATGGAACCACCAAGGCTTACCGCGTGCGTCTGGACGAGATCCTGCAATCGGGCGATCTCACCACCAACTATCCACTGCAACCGGGTGACGTGATCACGGTGCCGACGCGCAGCTTCTGAGGCATTCCGGAAACCTGGCCATGAGCAACGAAATGATCACGGCGCCGCCGGCGGCGGTGCCTGCCAGTACACCCCTCAACATCGCCACGCTGGGCGAGACGATGTGGAAGGAGGCGCGCCGGAACCGGGTCAAGCTGGCCGTGATTTTTGCGGTCGTCGCGCTTTTGGCATTGGCCATCGGTACGTTCTGGCCCAAGAAGTTCGTGGCGGAAACGACCATCCTGATCCAGGAAAACAACATCATCAAGCCGCTGACCGAAGGCATCGCGTCGACGACCGAAGTCTCGGACCGCGCCGATATCGCGAGCGAGATCATCTTCAGCCAGGATTCGCTCAACGAACTGCTGAGCGACGGCGGCTGGAACCCGGCAAACCTGTCACCTATCGAACGCGACAAACTGGTCGACCGGATCAAGAGCCACACCACGATCAACACATCGAAAAACAACTTGCTGCTGCGGATCAGCTACTACGACTCCGATCCCCGACGCGCGTACACGCTGACGAAAGACATGGCGCAGCTGTTCATACACAAGAGCCTCGCTTCGAAGGAAGCCGAAAGCGCGAGTGCCTACGACTTCATGAACAGTCAGGTCGACGCCTACCACAAGAAGCTGGTCGCGGCTTCCGACGCGCTGCAGGACTACATCGCCAAGCATCCCGATGCATCGCCCGGCAGCATTGCCGACACCAACGCAAGCATCACGGCCTTGCGCAACCAGATCGAGAATTCCAAGGTGCAGGCTGCCCAATTCTCGTCGCAAGCCGCCGCAATGGGCGGATCACTGAGCGGGCAGTCGCAAATTTCGACCGTGCAAACCCGCGAGGACGTCTACCGGGCGCAAATCGCGCAGCTGCAATCCCACCTTAGTCAACTCCTGCTGACCTACACGGACAACTACCCGGACGTGGTACGCACGCGCCACCAGATACAGGATCTGCAACAGCAACTCGCGACTGCGCAGACCCAAAAGAAGACGGCAGCGTCGGTGGGCACTTCGATCGACAATCAAGTCACGTTCAATCCCGTCTACTCCAACCTGCAAACCCAACTGGCGCAGATTCGCGGCAACCTTGCCGCCGCACGCGCCACCGAAACCGCAAGCCAGCAACAGCTCAGCACCGAACTTGCGCGCAGCCAGCAAATAGCACAATCGTCCAACGAGCTGGCCAAGCTGAACAACACTTTCAATACGGTGAGTGCCACCTACCAGGATCTGCTGAAGCGCCGCGAGCAGGCGCGCATCTCGATGGACCTCGACAAGGACCAGCGCGGACTCACCTTCAAGATCCAGGATCCGGCGCGCGTACCGTTGATGCCGGTCGGGCTGCGCCTGATGCACTTTGCCGCGGCAGGCATGATTCTTGGTGTGTGCATCCCCTTGGGATTGCTGTTCCTGATAGCACGTTTCGACCCGCGCGCACGTTCCGCCGATACCCTGGCCCGTGCCACGGGACTGCCCGTGTTCGCCAGCGTGCCGTACTATCGTGGTCCGCACGACGACAGCATGGACCGCAGGCGCAACCTGCAGTGGATCGCCATCGTGATAGGCGTGATGATCGCCTATGTCGTGCTGTACCTCATCCGCAAGGTCATGCACACATGAACCCGGCCGAGCCCGAATCCAACCACGACGACACGGCGCCCACGCCCATCGACTCCCTGCAGCGGCGTGCCATGGGTGCGCGTTCGATCGCGCTGATGAGCGAAACCCAGTCGCTGGCACCGACCCAACTGGAAGCCAGGCGCCTGATCCATCGCGAATACGCCGAATCCGGGATGACCGACGCATTCCGCGAGATCCGCACGCGCTTGCTGGAACTCAGCGACGGCCAGAACTTCACCACGCTGGTGGTACCGATGAGCGCGGGTTCGGGCGGCAGCTTCGTCGCCCGCAACCTGGCGTTGTCGTTTGCCTTCGATCCGGCCAAGACCTCGCTGCTGATCGACTGCGACCTGCGACACCCATGCCAGGACAAGGCATTTGGCATCGAGTCCGATCGGCATGGCTTGATCGACTATCTGGAAGATCCCTCTCTCGGCATCGAACCGATCCTGCATCACACCGGGATTCCGCGTCTGCGCGTGATCCCGGCGGGACAACCTGCCGAGATGCAGGAGGAGTATCTATCGTCGTTCCGGATGCGCGCGGTCATCGACTCGCTGCGCTGCCGTTATCCCGACCGGTATCTGTTCCTGGATGGACCGCCGATCAAGGGCGCGCCGGATGCAAGGATTCTTTCGGATCTCGCGGATTTCATCGTGGTCGTCGTGGGGTACGGTCGCGACAGTGCTGCCGCGGTCAACCAGGCCGTCGCAGGTTTCGACCCGACCAAGCTGGCGGGACTGGTCTTCAACGAGTTGCCTTGAACCTGGCCAAGGGGGAGGGATCCATGTGGGGAATCCGCAAACTCACTGCAGCCGTCATGCTCGGACTGGCTGGCACGGCCATTGCGTGGGGGCAGTCGGCGCCCGCAACGCAACCAACGACCGTTGATCCCTTCGCGCCCCCCGCCGAATCACCGCCATTGTTCGACTATGCCTTCGGCATCGGGGTTGGGCATACCGACAACCTGAATCGCACTTCGAGCGACCCCGTCAGCCAGAATATTCTCGAGCCGACCTTCAACTTCACTTTCAATCAGCAAGGCTCCACCCTGCAAACTCAAGTCGTCGGCCTGTTGCAGTACACCGATTACCTCCAAGGTTATTTCGGAAACGAATTCCGCGGACAACTGTCGGGGCAGATGAACTGGATCATCTCGCCGCAGCGCCTGAACTTCGTGACCCAGGACTACAGCAGCGTCGAGCCCGTCAATACCCGCTATGGCAACGCGCCCTCCAACCAGCAGCAAGTGAACGTGTTCGTGGCCGGCCCCAGCCTGACGTTTCAGCTCGGCCCGCAGAGCGGCTGGCGCGGACAGGCCGACTTGCGCTACATCAACACTACTGCGTCCAAAACCAAGGATTTCAATTCACAGCGCGGGCTCGCGGCGATCCGTGCATTACATGACCTGAGCGCGACCAGTGAATTGTCATTCAACCTCGAGGGCATCCATGTCAACTTCGAGAACGCCAACCCCCTTGCCAACGCGACCCGCTACGACGAATACAACCTTTACGGGCGTTATCAGAGCCACCTCGCGCATGTCGACTTGGATCTTGCGCTGGGCGGCAGCCACGTCAGCTTCGCGCAGAATTGGCCTGGACATTCTGGCGTTCTCGCACGAGCCTCCCTCTCGTGGCACGCAGACGCGCGCAATACATTGCAGATCGGTGGCGTTGACCAGCTTGCCGATGCGACCACCGATCTTGCCCAGCCTCCCGAACTTGCCTCGGCACAGTTGACCAACCCGAACGTTCTCGTGGGCAGGACGGTCATTTCGCCCGCGGTTTTCCGCGATCGCAGTGTCAATCTTGGATATGGGTATCAGGGCGTACGCTTCGGTTTCACGCTCTCGCCCTACTACACCCAATTGAGGCAATTGAATGGCGGCGACTTGTCGCGCGAAGGTTATGGCGGTGTAGCCGGTATCACGTATCAACTTTCTCCCCTGACCACAATTGGCGCGGACCTCGGTGATCAAACCACACGCTATCGCTCTGACGACAGCCGGGATCGTGACGTGACGGCCTCGATCAACCTGTCGCAGCAACTCACGCCACACTGGAGCTGGAGCGTGGCTCTTCGCCATGACCAGCGTCATTCCACGAGGCCTGGGTTCGGCTATACCGAGAACGAGGTGTTCGCATTCCTGTACTACAAGCGGTAAGGCTTGCGTGGACATGCGCGCATCGACCCCGCAGAGGCCCCTTCGACTGCTGTTCCTCACCGACAGCCCGATCACGGTTTCCGGAGGCAGTGAGCGGTTCCTGCGCAACCTGGTCAATGGACTGGCACCGGAGCAGTTCCTGATCCACGTGGTGCACTTGTGCGAGCAGCCATCCCAAGCCGAGCGCATCCACGAAGCCTCTGTGTCACCTTCCGTCGATATCCGCTACCTGCCTTGCGGGGCCGTACACAGCCGGTCGGGAATACGTGCCTACCGAGCGCTCAAGCGCCGTATCCTCGACGAGGGATTCCATCTCATCCAGTCGCAACACGAGAACGCGGACGTCATCAATGCACTCTTGCCACGCGGGCCGCTGGATGCGATCAGAATCTCCAATCGCCGCGACACCGGTTTCCTTAAAAGCCGGAAGCTGCGTCTGGCGTCACGCCTGCTCAATCACCGCTTTGATCGCATAGTCGCACCCACCACGGCCGTATTGGATGCGGTGGCTGCCACCGAAGGTGCAGCACGCAGACGCATGCTGTGCATTCCAAACGGAGTCGATGCATCCCGTTTTCGTCCGACCGATGCAACGTCACGTACGCGCACGCGCACGGCACTGGGCATCTTGCCCGGCACACCTCTGGTGGGATGCGTTGCAGACCTGTTCGACGTGAAGCGTCACGTCGACCTGATCGATGCCTTCGCGCAGGTGCGGGCCGAAATTCCACAAGCACGCCTGGTGTTGATCGGCGACGGTCCCCTGCGCAGTGCCATCGAAAAGCGAGCACGCGATCGACGCATCACCGATGCAGTGCACCTGCTCGGTTCACGCAAGGATATCGACGCACTGTTGCCGGCCCTGGACCTGTTCGTATTGGCTTCGGATACAGAAGGCATGTCGAACGCGATACTCGAAGCTCAAGCCTGTGGCCTGCCCGTGATTGCCACCGAGGTTGGCGGAAACACGGATCTGGTCGACAGCACTTGCGGCCAATTGGTCGCACCGCGTGATCCGGATGCGCTGGCCGCCGCGATGTTGGCCCTGTTGCGTGACGCAGATCTGTGCAAACGGATGGGCGTGGCCGCACGTGACCGCGTTACAAGCAAGCATTCATTGGAGGCAATGGCCCATGCCTATGCCTCCCTATATCGTGAGAGTGTTCATGCCCGCTGATCGGCATATCCTGCATGTGTTCTCGAGCGCCGGCTTGTATGGCGCCGAACACGCCGTGCTGGGCTTGATGCCGGCACTGGAGAAACTCGGCATTCACGGCACACTGGCCTGCATCGACAATCCCTACCTCGATCGGCAACCGTTGTACGAGCGCGCCGGGGAGCTTGGCATTGCGGCCGAACGCATACCCTGCACGGGGAGGCTGGACCCCGCGACCACGCAGACGCTCAGAATGCTGCTGGCACGCCATCCGGGTGCAATCTTGCATGTCCACGGCTATAAGAGCGCGTTCTACGCATTGCGTGCACGTCGTGGGCATCCCGATACTCCTGTCGTTTCGACTTTGCATGGCTGGGTCGCCAACACCCGCGCGTTGTGGTTGTATCGTTTGCTGGAACTCTGGATGCTGCGCAGGGTCCAGCGCGTCTGCATCGTTGCCGACACGATGTACCAGCCACTCCGCGACGCCGGGATTCCGGGGGAACGCATCCAGCTGGTCGAAAATGGCATCGACACCACGCGGTTCCGCGTCGATGTGCCCGGAATCACCCGCAAAGAACTCGGCATTCCAGCAGATGCGTTCGTGTTCGGCGGCGTGATGCGGTTGAGCGCAGAGAAAAACCCGCTCGGACTTCTGGACGCTTTCACGCACGTGGCGCGGGATGCTCCGCATGCGTGTCTGGTCGTGGCCGGAGATGGTCCCGAGCGTGGCGAATTCGAGCAACGCATTTGTACGGCGGGACTTGCCGACCGCATCCACCTGCTGGGTGTATGCAAAGAACCGGAGCATCTGTATCCGCTGTTCGATTGCTTCGTGCTGCCCTCCTTGACCGAGGGTCTGCCGCTGGCACTGCTGGAAGCCATGGCTTGCGAGCGTCCAGTCATCGCCAGCCGGGTCGGCCAGGTCGCTGCAGTACTCGAGGACTTGCCCGCGGCTTTGGTGCCGGCCGGAGACGCTTTATCCTTGGCCAATGCGATGCGCCGGAGCATGAAGCTGCGGCCACCGGTGGCAGCAATGCGGCAACGCGTGCAAGCGCGTTATTCGATTGCGCGGATGGCGCGTGATTACGCTGCCGTGTACCGGGACCTGGGAGCGAGCGATGTCGATCAAGCTGCCTGACCATTCCATGCGCGCAGCAATTCCGAGCGGCACGGCCACGGCGTACTCGAGCCCCAACCTTGGCCGGCACAACTGGTTCCTGTACCTGTTTCTTTTTTTGCTGCCGTTGCAGAACCTTCAAACTGGGCATATGCCCACACTGCCCGGGGGTCTCAATTTCCTCAACATCGGCTTTCTGCTCGCCTTCATCGGGGCTTGGCGGGCGCATGGACACCTCGCAAAGTGGAGCAGTTTGCAACGCTGGACATGGGCATATCTGGCTTACTGCTATTTCGCCTTGGTGATCGGGTTTTACATGGTCCCCGCTCCGGATGCGCCTCAGCGTTTCAACGCACTCAAGGACTCCACCATCGGCATATTGCTTTTTTTCGTCGTCCAGATGAGCGTCACCGACTGGAACTCGGCGAAACGCGTGTTGCTTGCCATGATTTTGCCCATGCCGTACATCCTGCGCGTAACATGGTCGCAACATGCCTCGGTCGCCGGCTATGCCTACAAAGATGACCTGCGCATCCATGGAACGTTTTCACTGCTTGGCGCCAACGAATTTGCCTCGTTTTGCACGACGATGGCCCTGGTATTTTTCGCGATATTGATCGCGACAAAGCTATCGAAGATTTGGCGCGCGCTGTTGATCATGGGCATAACGTGCATGGTCTTGGGCGTGCTCTGGGCCTATTCCCGCACCAGCTACGTAACCATCCTGCTTGGGGCGGCCGTTATCCTGCTGCTGTGGCGCGGCCGCATGAAGCTGGCCGTACCTGTCCTGCTGGCCCTTTTGATCGTGCCGCCATTGCTGCCGCATTCGGTGACCGAGCGTTTCGACGCCACGCACGTCGACGGCAAGCAGGTCGATGAAAGCACCGACATGCGTTACGTGTTCTGGGGCGTTGCATGGAAAGAGTTCACCCAGCATCCGCTGACAGGCATCGGTTACGACACCTTTTCCACTGCTAATCCGTATGGCATGGACGCCCACAATTTCTTCGTGCGTGAACTTGCGGAGAAGGGGCTGCCTGGCTTCATCATCACGATCGGATTGTTCTTGAGCATGGCGAAGGTCTGCTGGCGTACGTTCCGCGACTCGCCACCCGGCAGCCTTGCCTATGCGCTTGGGCTGGGCATGTGCGGCGCATGGCCGGCACTCGTCGTCACCAACATCTGGGGCGACCGCTTCACCTACACCGTGATGATCGGCTATTACTGGGTGCTGTTGGGCCTGTGCCTCAAGGCACGTGAATTCGCGGTAGCCGAACGCACGGCGGCGGCAACACCCACTGTTGCCGTTGCGCCGTCGCCGCCACGATACGCACTACCGGCGCGCTTGCGCAAGCAGACGCCAAGCGGGAGCAGCGCGACATGATCGCGAACAAATTGCCGGTACTGATGTACCACGGTCTGCACGCCGGCGACTCGGATCCTGGCCGGTTCGATCCGGTGTACAGCGTCACGCCATCGGAGTTTGCCCGGCAGCTAGACTGGCTCGAAGCGAACCGCTATCGCAGCGCACGGCTGGATGAAGTTGAACCCACCGTCGGCAAGTCCGTAATCATCAGCTTCGACGATGGTGACGTGTCCAACGTGACCGTCGCGCTGCCCTTGCTGCGCGAGCGAAGCATGATCGCGGAGTTCTTCATCACCGGCGACTTCATCGGCCGGCCCGGCATGTTGACTGCGCAGGATGTCAAAGCTCTCGCGCAAGCAGGAATGGGGATCCAGTCACACGGCCGCAGCCATCGCTTCCTGGAAGACCTGGACTTCGAGGCTATGTATGCCGAACTGCGCGACAGCAAGGACCGCCTCGAGGGCGCAAGCGGCGTTCCCGTCACCGCCATAGCTTTCCCCGGCGGACGCGGCGGCGGCCGCGAACGCGACGCGGCGCTTGGGCTGGGTTACCGACACGTGCTGGGTTCCGTACCCGGCTGCAACAGCGGACGACGTCCGCACGAATGCTACGAACGCATCGCGGTCACCCGCGACCTGCCGCTCGACGACTTCGCCAAGCTGGTCGCCTGGCGCGGTTGGCACCCGCGCTACGCACGCGCGCGCTACCGCGCCTTGCGGATACCCAAGCGCTTGCTCGGCAACGAACGTTACCAGCGTCTGCGGGCGAGGCTGCTCACGCGATGAGCATAGGGATCTTCTGGGCCGCTATCACCCTTGTCGTCTATGCCTACGCGTTGTATCCCCTGCTCACCGTCGTGCTGGCGCGCTGGCTGGGGCGCACGCCGCGACAGGATGCGATCGCTCCGCCCCTGACCGTTATCGTCGCTGCCTACAACGAGGCGGCACGCATCGAGGCGCGGGTACGCGACATCCTCGAGCAGGAATATCCTCCCGAAAATCTGCATGTCGTCGTCGTGGACGACGGCAGCAGCGATGACACCGCCACAGCCGCTGACATTGGTGATTCGCGCGTACGCGTCATCCGATGCACCGAAAATGCAGGCAAGGCCGCAGCGCTGAATGCCGGCGTTTCCGCCGCCGCGACGGCACTCGTCGTATTCACCGACGCGCGGCAACGATTTGCGCCCGGCGCCTTGCGCATGCTGGTTGAACCCTTTGCGGATTCGGAAGTTGGCGCGGTCAGCGGCGAACTGGTGATCGAATCCGATGCCCCCGGCCGTGCCGCGGACATCGGCTTGTACTGGCGTATCGAGACACGTCTTCGCGAAAGTGAGGCACGCCTCGGCTGGCTGCATGGTGTCAGCGGCGCGATCCACGCCATGCGCTGCGAGCTGATCCCGAGCTTGCCGTCCGGACTGATACTGGACGACATGTACCTTCCCATTGCGACACTGCTTGCCGGCAAGTGGGTGTGGATGACGCGCGATGCCATCGCATCGGACAGCGCCAGCGTCGATGAGTCCGAGGAATTCCGACGCAAACTGCGCACGCTGGCAGGCAACTGGCAACTGATTTGGACGTTGCCGCGGCTGCTCAACCCGTTCACCAATCCTGTCTGGTTTGCGTTCGTGTCACACAAGCTGCTGCGCCTGTTGGCACCATGGGCGCTCATTGCGGCACTGGTCGCATCGGCATGCGCGATGCGACCGTTTTATGCCGTCTTGTTCCTGCTGCAGATACTCGCCTACGCCGTGGCGGCGCTTGCGATCTTTCGCCCACAAGCCGCGAAGCATATCCCTCTGGCCGGTACCGCCGGCACCTTCGTGATGTTGAATGCCGCGGCGCTCTGGTCGCTTCCGGCCTGTCTGCTGCATCCACGTCGCCTCTGGAAGAAGCACTGATGGCGCGAATCCTTGCCCTGACCAGCCGGGTACCCTGGCCACCACGCGAGGGCCATCAGCTGCGTTCGTATCATGTGCTCGACGCGCTCGCATCCCGGCACGAGTTGCATCTGTTGAGCTGCCTTCGCTGCGACGACGAGCCCGATGCGCCATCGCCTTTGCGGGCGAAGCTTGCAGGCTTCGAGACCTTTCCGATTCCCTCTGAAACATCGCGTGCCGCGCTCGCCGGTGCGTTGCTGCGCGGTATGCTGACGGCAGCCCCCTTCGTCGCTACCAAGTACGGGTTGCCTGCGCTGCAGCTTCGGGTTGCCGAACTGGCCGGGCAGCACGACCTGATACATGTCGACATGCTGCCGCTCATCGCGAACGTGCCGGAAACGACCGCGAACCCACCCATCGTGCTGAATGCGCACAACGTCGAACATGCTTTACTGACTGCCAGAATCGACGTCGAGCCACGACGACTGGCGCGCCTGTTCCTGCGCAACCAGATAGCCAAATTGCGCGAGTTCGAGCGGGTAGCATGCCAACGTGCTTCCGCCATCCTTGCCTGCTCGCGGGACGATGCCATCCAGCTCCGGCAACTCGCACCAGACACGCCTGTCAGCGTGGTGCCGAACGGCGTGGATCTGGAGCTCAATCGCCCGGACGACAGCGCGATCGATCCAAATCGGATGGTTTTCGTCGGCCAGATGGGCTGGTTTCCCAACCGCGATGGCATCGAATGGTTTTTCGCCGACATTTTCCCTCGCATTCTTAAACGCCATCCGGACGCACGCTTCACGCTGGTCGGCAAACATGTCGGTTTGACCGTACCGGACGCGCTGCGGGAGCATGTCGACTTGGCAGGCTTCGTACCAGATGTGCGCCGCCCGGTACTCGAGTCCGCGATTTACGTGGTGCCGCTGCGCGCCGGAAGCGGCACACGCCTGAAGGTGCTGGAGGCCATGGCACTTGGCAAGGCAATCGTCACCACCAGCATCGGCGCTGAAGGCATCGAACTCGGACCTGGTCGAGATGCATTGTTCGCCGACGACGCACAAGGTTTTGCCGACGCAGTATTGCGCCTGTATCACGAACCCGATACGGCGGCTCGTCTTGGGGCTGCAGCACGGCAAGTCGCGGAACAACGGTATGGATGGGATGCCATTGGCCACGACATGCTGCCACTGTATTCGCGACTGCTTGCCTGATCCGGATCACGCAGATCGGCGACGCCAGCGCCACCACTGTTCGAGCAAGATCTCCCGCAAGGTGCGGTCCAGCACCAGCGCCGGCCCCGCGAACATCACCAGAAGCAACAACGCCATTACCAGCAATCTCGCGATATGGGAGGTGGCATCAAGCAGATGTGTAGACCATGCCACCAGCAGGACCAGCAAACCCAGCCCCAGAGCAGCAGCCGTCGCGCGCCCGGCAGGAAGCGCCAGAAGATCGCGCGGGCAGGCAAGCGCATGCCCGATTCCCAGTACGGCGGCGCTGCCCAGCGTGGCGTAGACCGCGCCCATCACGCCAAAACGCGGAATCAGGGCAAGATTCAGAATGGCGTTGACCACCGCGGCGAGCAGGGTCAGTGCAAAGACCGTCAGCGAGCGCTTGTACAGTTGCAAGCCGGCCGTGCACAGTTCGAACAACCCGCCTACGACGAACATCATGGCAAGAATCAGGAACACCGGCACCGATTCGGCCTTGCTGGGACCGGACAACAACAGGAACCCATCGCCACCGACCATCACCAGCGCCGCAAGCGCCGCTATCACCACGTAGATCAGCACGTGCAGGATCTGGCGCTTGGTGCGCACCACGCTCTCGGTGCCTTCGGTCTCGAACTGGCGGATGCTGACTTGGGTATAGCTGAGGTTCAACGCCGCATGCAGCATGATGCTGACTTGCAGCGCGAGGCTTGCGCCCACGTTGTAGATGCCCACCACCGTCGTCGAACCGGTCAATCCCTCCAGCATCAAGCGATCCACGGATACCAGCAGGATCGCGGCGATTTCGTTGGCCATTAGCGGCACGCCATAGCGCATGCCCGCATACACCTGCCGCCAGTCCCGGTCCCGCCAATGCATCGGCACGTGCTGGCGCAGCAGCCAGACGGTCAGGCTCGCAGCCACCAGCAGCTCGACGATCAGACGGCCCGCGTACACGCCAAGCGCGGTGCGGCTGACGAAGTACACGATGCCGAGGACGGCCGCGACATTCAGCCAGCGGCTGCCGGTGGCGACCAGCACGTTCAGCCCGGAGCGTTCCTGCGCCATCATCAGCGCAGTCAGCATGCTGATCCAGATCGTCGGCAACAACGAAGCGAGTGCGATCCAGGCCGTCGCATCACCTGCGTATTGCCGGAATGACGGAACAGTCGCGAGTGCCAGCATCGCCAGCAGCCACAGCACGCAGCTGCCTAGGAACGGGATCAGGATCTGGTTCGTACCATAGCCGGCCATCCCTCCAGCCCGGTCACGGTGCGGGTAGAAACGCAAGACGGCATGCTGGCCACCGAACTTGAACAAGGCGGCCAGCAGCAACAGCGCGCTGTCGAAAATGCCCAGCAGGCCATACTGGTTATAGTCAAGCATTCGCGCCATGACCGGAAACGACACGAAACCAGCCAGCATGACCAGCGCGCTGCCCAGCGAATAGCGCAGAAAATGCGTCGCGATGCCGGGCCGCGCCGCCTCAGTCATTTCGGCGTTCCATTCCCATCACCCGTTTGGCCGTCGAATCGTCAACACCTGGGACGATGATTCTAGCGAGCCGGCGCACCATCACCGCGATCCAGTCGCGTGCCAGGCGCCACCTTGCGGCCCCGCTTGCAACGAAATACACGCCACGCACTGGAACAAGACTTGCATCATGGCCTGAATACCGGAACGCCTGAACTGCCTTCCATGGACGCGCGCAACTCCCCTAAAGTCGCCCCAGCGACAACACCCGTACTCGATCAAAACACTCTGGTCGAGCTGATCGCGGCGCAAGCCGCGCGCACACCGGAGCGGATCGCCCTTGCCTGGGAGGGCGGCGAGCCATGGGCGTACGCGGAACTGGTGAACCGGTTCGATGCAATCGCGCGCGGCCTGGTCGCGAACGGCGTGGCGCACGGGGAGCTTGTCGGCGTGTACCTTCCACGACGTCCCGAAATGGTGGCCGCCGTTTTGGGCGTGATGCGCGCCGGCGCCGCGTATGTCGCGCTTGATCCCGCATTTCCGGACGCACGCCTGGGTTACATGGCCGAGCACTCGGGCCTCCGCCACGTGCTCGTGTGGGATGGAACCGGGGTGCCATCCGCATTGTCGTCCGGGCGACGGATTATCGCTCTGAGCGATTTCGATTCCGCCAGCTCGTCCGAGGTCCCGCTGCCGCGGGTCACCGGCCGCGACCTCGCCTACGTACTGTATACCTCGGGCTCCACCGGGCGACCCAAGGGTGTGCGCATTCTGCAACACAACCTCGTGAACTTCCTCGCGAGCATGCAACGCGAACCCGGCATCACCGAAGACGATATTTTGTGCGCGGTTACCACCCTGTCGTTCGACATCGCTGCACTGGAACTGTTCCTGCCGTTGCTGACGGGTGCGTGTGTCGTGATCGCCTCTGAAACCGAGCAGATCGACCCGGATGCATTCGCGGCGCTGCTGCGCAAGCATGCGGTGACGATGCTGCAGACTACCCCGACACTCCTGCGCCTGCTGCTCGACAGCGGTCGTGTGCACGAGACACGCGGCATGAAGTTGCTGATCGGGGGTGAGGCCATGCCGCGCGCGCTGGCCGAAGCGATGCTGTCGGAATGCAGCGAACTCTGGAACATGTATGGCCCCACCGAAACGACGGTGTGGTCAACGATCCAGCACGTGGCCCACGGTTCCGGTTCGGTGCCTTTGGGGAAGCCCATCGCCAATACCACGATTCACGTCCTGGACGAGTCACTCCATCCGGTTGTCGAGGGCGAGATCGGTGAAGTCTGGATCGGCGGCGCCGGTGTGGCGGACGGTTATCTGCATGATCCGCACAGGACCGCAGAACGCTTCGTTCCGGACCCTTTCGCAACTGACGGATCGCGCATGTACCGAACCGGCGACCTGGGGGATCTGCGCGATGGTGTGCTGTATTTCCACGGCCGGACCGACGATCAGATCAAGCTGCGCGGCTACCGCATCGAGCCCGGCGACATCGAGGCGGCCGCACTGATCGTACCCGGCATTCGGGAGGCCGCTGCCGTCGCGCGGGAAATCGAAGAAGGTGACAGGCGGCTGGTTCTGTACGTGGTTGCACACCCGGATTCGACACTGCCAGAGCGCTTGCGTGCGTCGTTGCGTGGGCGCTTGCCTGCTTACATGCTGCCGCAGCACGTCGAGGTGCTCGATGTCCTGCCACGCACTCCCAACGGCAAAGTCGATCGCAAGGCGTTGCCTGTACCCGGCATGTTGGCAAAACCGGACCTTGCTTTGCCTCCATCCTCATCAGATTCACTGGAATCGGCGTTGGCGCGGATCTGGTCCGGTTTGCTGAAAGTGCACGACATAGGACTGCACGACGACTTCTTCGACCTGGGTGGCGACTCGCTGCTGGCCGTACGCGCATTCGAACGCATGCAGGCGTTGACCGGAGTCAATTTGCCGCTGGCGACCCTGCTGGCCGCACCGACCATCGCCGGGCAGGCCGCGGCGTTTCGCGCCGCAGGTGCCAGCGAATCGTTGCCGACAATCCAGGCTGCCAGAGACGCAGACAACGGCTGGTCGCCGCTCGTGCCGATACAACCACTCGGCAAGAAACCGCCGTTGTTCCTGCTGCACGCCATCGGCGGCAATGTATTGAACTACGTGCCGCTGGCGCGTGCACTCGGAGACAACCAACCGGTGTACGGCATCCAGGCAGTCGGACTGGATGGCATGACGCCTCCACTGGGTTCGCTGCCGGCGATGGCCGAGCGGTACATCGCAGAAATCCGACGAGTACAGCCGCACGGCCCCTATTTCCTCGCCGGTGGCTCCATGGGCGGAATGATCGCCTATGAAATGGCCCTGCAATTGCGTGCACGGGGCGAAACCATCGGCCTGCTTGCAATGATGGATACCTACGGTCCGGAATATCGGCGCACCGACGCCGAGCTGCACACCGCCACATCGCTGCGCATTGCCGCCGGGCTTGTGGGGCGGATGCGTCGCATGCTCGATGCCGCAAGGATCCGCCGCGCGCACGCCACCGGCAGGCCACTGCCATGCAACTTGCGTTACCGTGAACTCGAACGCGCCCATTATCGAGCCTTGGTGGCTTACCATCCCCGCACTTACGATGGTCGGGCCGTGCTCTTCCGCGCTTCCACTCAACCGCGCAGTACGCGCCCGACAGGCACGCTTGGTTGGTCACGCTACATGCCGCGGGGCATCGAAGTCATCGACTTGAGCGCCACCCACGACAACCTGATTGAGCAGCCCGAGCTCGCCGCTCGCCTCGGCTCGGTACTTGAACGCGCGCAAATCGCGTCTCGCGGACAGCCACACGAGTAACAATCAAGCCCCTCTACTGGCGTGCACGGCGGTCATCGAATCGAGGCCGTTTTTGCAGGCACGCGGTGTTCCCCTGTGCCCTGCGCGGCAGATCGTGATCCTTCCACTTGCCGGCGGTGCTTCCACTCCAGCGCCGAATAGACGAGGCCGCCGATCAATTCGTGGGTCGCCTCGTCGGCCTTGTCCAGTGACGAGCTTTGCGGCAAGAAATAGCCGAGCTGCAAGCTGGGTGCCTCGTACAATGAATCACTGGGCCATGCACACGGCTTGAAGCCCCATGCGCGGAACGCACCCAGCGCGCGCGGCAGATGCAACGCGGAACTCACCAGCCAGATCCGTTTTGGCAACGCGGGCACGAGTGCCGCAACATTGCGGGCGTTCTCCCATGTGGTATGCGATCGCGTCTCCTTGCTTATCGAGGCTGCCGGAACCCCCATCCGCTCCGCGAGACTCGTGAGGACCGCCGCTTCCGGTATGTGCCATCCTCCGCCGGAAATCACCAACCACGCCCCCGGCGTATGACGCCACAACCTGATCGCGGCCAGCAGGCGCCGGATGCTGCTCACGTTGAGCGCGGCATAGTCGTCGATCGATCGTGGTGCACGTGCAGTGCCACCTGACAGCATTACGATCGTGGTTGGCACGGGCGCTTGGCATGCCGTGACTGGCGGCACGCGTGATTCGATCATGTTGACCAACGCATTGGCTCCAAGCGGCGACATCATGATCAGGGCCAGTGCTTCCAACACAATGCCGGTAACGCGCGCCATGCGCGGCAGACGCCGCCATGTCAAAACCAGCAATATTCCGATCAGCAGCAACCAAGTCAGTGGCGACAGCAGAAAGTTGTCCCATTTCATCGGCAGGCACCCGTCTCGTCGCGTGACCGCATCACAATTCTCCGGCTCTACGCTTCATCCAGTAGCCATGCAGCGTCTCGCGCAAGTTGCGATCAAGCGCCAAGGCCGGCAGCACGAACAGCACCGCCATCAAGCCCGCCATCGCAAGCAGGCGCAAGAGATTTCCGGTCACGTATGCACTGGCAAGATGTGCAACCGACCACACGAGAATACCAAGACCGGTGGCGATCAGGAGTGCATGGCGACTCGGGAGTGCCCTGAGTGCCCGAGGACAAAACACGAACTGGAGACAGTTCAGGCCTATCAGACTGATTGCTGTCGCATACACGGCGGCCATGTACCCGTACTTCGGAATCCAGAACCAGTTGAGCACGATATTCGTGATCGCCGCGACGATTGTCAGCATGAACAATGTCCCGGAACGCTTGTGCAGGACCAAACCTGACGAACACAAGCCCAACAGACCGCTCAAGACGTACGTCGCCGCCACCCATACGAACACGGGCACGGATTGGCTCTTGTCCTTGCCTGCAAGCAGGAGCAGCAGATTCTGTCCTACGGTCAGCGTGCCTACGAGCAGTGCGCTGACGACATAGACCAGTACATCCAGCACACGACGCTTGGTGCGTACGACGGCGCGCGAACCCTCCGTTTCATAGAGGCGGATGCTGACCTGATTGTAGGCAATGCCAAGCGCAGCATGCAGCATGACATTGATCTTGAGCGCCAGTCCGTAGCCGATTGTATAGATGCCCACCGGAACGAAGTCTTGAAGCTGTTCTTTCAGCATCAAACGATCGACAAAGCCGAGCACGACATAGGCAAGCTCGTTCGCGCCCATCGGCACTCCGTAGCGCACCCCTTCCAACCAGCGCTTCACATCACGGTCGCGCCACTGCATGGGCAGATTGCGAAACAACCAGACCAATCCCACCGCGGCCACGGCGGTAGCCGCGACGATTCGCGCCACATAGACCCCCGTCGCGGTCCTTGATAGGAAATAGACGATGCCGAGGATCGCAGCGAGCTCGATCCATTTTTGAACAACGTCAAAACGGACGCTGAGATCGGATCGCTCCTCGGCCGTCAATACACTGGTGACATAACTGATGCAGACCGTAGGTACGAGCAGTACCAGCATGACCCAAGCCTCGACCGGCTCACTGATGGAATTCGTCAGCGTGGCCGCGGCGAGAATCAGCGCCGCCATCAGCCACACGCTTCCGCTGACAGCCATCGAAAAAAGCACGAAGGTGCTTCCGTATTCGCGTAACGCGCTCTCGCCGGTAGCGTGCGGATAGAAACGCACCGCAGAATGCTGTGATCCCAGCTTGATGATAGCCGTCAGGAACAGCATCCAGGCGTCGAAATATCCAAGCACGCCGTACTCGGCGTAGCTCAACAACCGGGTAAGGATCGGGTATGAAACAAAACCGGCGAGCAGGATCAGAACATTACCGACCGCGTAGCGCAGATAATGCGTCGCGATACTTGGCCGCGCGGTTCTTGGCATAAAAATGGGATTCCCGACATGAACAACCGGAACCGACGGTATCCGGCAACCCCAATTGTATAGATCGCAGCTTTATCAAGCGACGAGGAGCCAAAACGCAGATGGCCCCAAAGGGGCCATCTGTCCGAACCACATACTGGCATCAGCCAAGCATCAGGGCCACGACAGGTCCTTGTACTTGTGGTACATCTCTGCAAGCCAGCTATAGATGATCAGACCATAAGACCGGTACGTTTGCACCGCCGCTGTCGTCGACGATACAGGCTCAGCTTTCGCGGCACTCGTTAGCATCGGTCGATCGGCTGCTGCTGTCACTGGAGAGTTGAGGACGCGACTGACTCGCGAGGAGCGCGATACACCGAAACGCATCCAGGCCGGCCCAAAATAACGATCGCCGTCCGCCACATCCCGCAGGCGGCCTCGCAATGAAGAACCTGAATACGCATCGCCCGATCCGGCACCCGCGTTGCTGCTCGGTGAGGTCACCGGGACAGGCGCGTCGCCCGATGCCTGCGTTCCTCCATTGCTTGGCGGAAGAGGACTGTCGCCGCCACCGGAGCCCAGAAATGGCACCCCCCGATTGGCGACCGCACCGATATCGATGGGACTACTAGCCGGGCGGGGATTGCCAAAGTAGTCCCACGCGACGTTGTAGGCGCTGCGGTTGCCATTGCCGATGGCCGGGCTGCTCGGGAGCAGATTGGCATCGAAACCACTCAGCGTTTCATTGCTCAGTTGCGGATCCTTGCAAATGCTACTCGATGGGCAGAAATTGCTACGCACGTTCCAGATGACATTGGTGGAATAGTTCGTCACGCCGGCGTAACTGCCGTCGCTGAACCACGCCAGCGCAGTCGGCGCTCCGCCGTCGCGCGGAATGACGCTGACCTGGCCCAGGAAAATGTTGTTCGCGAATGTGGTGACATTGCTACTGACGGGGGTATAGCCGGAGTCACTGCCGCCCCCGACGAACAAGGTATCCCCATCCCCGGTGATCGTGTTGTAGGCCAGCGTGACCGTTTGATTGGCTGCGTTGAACTCCATCACGACCGCAGTCCCATCGGCACGGCACATCGTGCCCGACACGCCACTGGAGCCGTCGCCGCCCACCGGATAGCCGGCCCAGTTGTTGCAGTAGCCATTCACGATGCTGTTGGTCAAGGTGGCAGGACCAGTGGTCTTGATGCCGTTGCCGGCGTTTTCCCAGGCGTACAGACGATCCATCGTCACGCTGCCGGTCCCGTTGGCATACAGCATGTCGAGGCCATCCTGGGTATTGGCGATGAAACTGTCATTGATGAATACCCAATTGCCTCCCGTCCAAGCTTCGGAGAAGCCATCGCCGTAGCCTCCTTCGTTCTGGCCCCAACACCCGACGATCGTCGTGCTCGGGTAAGCCTCGGCACAACCGTTCCACGCCACCGTCGAATTCTGCACCGTGATGGTGCCGGAGTCGGTCGAGTTGTGGTTGTTGCCGCCCAAGTCGCCCGACCATCCGCCCCATCCATTTGCGCGCAGGGTCACGCCGTCCAGCAAGGTATTGCCGGACAGCCGGCCGGAATTGATGCCGTAATCCGCGAACCCGTGGATGTTGAGGTTCTGCAGTGTCAGGTTGACGTCGTCGGCCGCGTAGATGCCGTTCGCTGCCCAGCTGCCGTATGGATAAGAGCTGCGATTGCACGCCGTCACCCCGCCGGTGTTGCTGGTCGGCTTGTACGACTCGATGCACATGCTGTGATCGGTCAGTTGCAGACACTTGACCGTGATGTCGTGCTGACTCTCGATGTCGAAGATGCTGGACAGCCGTTGCGTTCCCCACAACTCGGGCGGCGCGCTGCAGCTGGCACCCATGACAACGGTGGGGTGGCTGGCGTCGACTCCGGAAGGGATCGAGGCAATCACGCAACCCCAGGTTGCCGGCTGGTAGCACATGTTGTTGCTGGAGTTGGGCGCGCCGTAGCCGATCATGTAGCTACCCGAATCGATGACCAGCGTGTCGCCGGGTCGCATGACCGTCGTGGGCGTGAAGTTGCTGGTGCGCTGGCCCGGCTGCAGTGCCCAGAACGGATGGTTGAACGCACATGCCTTCCCGTTTCCACTGCCGGGATACGCGGCATCGGTGGTGCCGGTGCACTGTGTGCTGGTACCACCGTCGGTGCGAACGTACCAAGTTGTCGCTTGGGCGGGCAATGAACTCAGAAGCAAGCCCGAAAAAGCAGCAAGGACCAGAAGAAATCGGATAAAACTTGAAGATGGATTCATGACATTCCGGGATTGATGGCGGCGCCGATTGCTGGCAAACGACAAATTGTTGAAACTGCCATCAAATCCTTGCCTCGGGCAGGAGTTGGACGGACAGTGTCGCTTCCAGCATGCGGACAGTCTGCCGGGCCCGTCACAATTTGTGAATAATTGCAAACACTTGCGCTGCACTCTTGTTATCAGGCGTTCAGGTTGATAGCAGGCGCGCAACTTTCCGCGCGGAATCCGTTATCCGCGTCACATTCATGCACCGGGTTTATGCGAGCTACGCAGCCGCGTCTGACTATTGGACGCCGCCGATATTCCGGCCAGCCGCAGCGTGCAATGCCGGACTCCCGGGCAAAGGCGTGGGATCGAACGCAGCCAAGCCTTCGTGCTTCAGGCGCGGGTCCTTGCAGATATTCTTGCTGGGACAGAAAGAAGTTCTGACGCCCCAGACGATGTTGTTGCGGTATCGAACCGTCCCGGCGTACGTACCATCCCCGAACCACGCCAACGCCGTTGGGCGCCCCTCATTGCGAGGAATCACACTGGGTTGGCCCAGGAGCACGTTGCTTTCGAAATCTGTCACATTCGAAGCGTCCGGCGTATAACCCGCATCGCCGCCACCGCCCACGAACAGCGTGTCACCATTGCCGGTGATGGTGTTGCCAACCAGCGAAATCGTCTGGCCGGCACCGTTGAATTCCATCACGACCGCGGTGCCGTCGGCACGGCACATCGAGCCCGAAACGCCACCTCGGCCGTTGCCGGCAATCGGAAAGCCCGCCCAGTTGTTGCAATAACCGTTGACGATGCTGTCGCGCAACGTGGCGGACCCGGATGTCTTGATGCCGTTGCCGGCGTTCTGCCAGGCAACCACCTGATCGATGGTGACGTTCCCTTTGCCGTTTGCGTACAGCATGTCCAAGCCATCCTGGGTGTTGTGCTTGAACTCGGAGTGATCGAATATCCAGTCGCCGCCGGTCCAGGCTTCCGCGAAACCGTCACCGTAGCCGCCTTCGTTCTGCCCCCAGCAGCCAACGACGGTCGCCGCGGGATACGCTTCGCTGCAACCGTTCCACAGCACCTCAAGGCCTGTGAAAGTCAGCTTCCCACTGTCGGAGCTATTGTGATTGTTGCCACCAAGATCCCCGGACCACCCACCCCAGCCATTCGCACGTAGGGTCACGTGCCTGACCGTAGTAACTCCGGAAAGGCGTCCCGCCTGAATGCCGTAATCTGCAAATCCGTGGATGTCCAGGTTTTCCAGTGTCAGGTTCCGCACATCCGCCGCATGGATCCCGTTGGCCGCCCATTCTCCGTACGGGAACTTGTCGCGATCGCAGGCGACCACGCCGCCCGTGTTCGTCGTCGGCTTGTAGAACTCGATGCAGGCGGAGTGATCGGTCAGATCCAGGCATTTGATGACGACGTCATGCACGTTTCGGATATCGAAAATGCTGGACACGCGCTGCGTGCCCCACAGCAAAGGCGGTTTCGCGCAATCGCCGGATATCGTCGTGGGATGCGCCGCGTCGATGCCACTCGGAATGCCCGCCATGGTGCAACCCCACGTAGCCGGCTTGTAACACATGGGCGTCTTGCTGTCCGGCGCGCCGTAACCGATCATGTAGCTGCCCGCATCGATCACCAGCGTGTCACCGGACTTCAAAACCGTTTCCGGCGCGTAATTGCTGGCCTTGGCACCTGGCCTCAGCGCATAAAACGGATGACCGAATGCGCAAGCTTGCTGGTTACCACTACCCGGATAGGCAGCATTTGTTGTACCCATGCACTGCTGTGCAGTACCGCCATCCGTGCGTACGTAATACGTCGCCGCAAAACCAGACCGGGCAAAAAAAAAGGTCAGGCCAGCGACTGCAGCTATACCAAAGACAAAACGGGTTCGTTGATTAACCCACCAGATAGGGGATTTGTGATTCATGCTTTACCGTACCGTGTCGCCTTTAATACCCGAGGGTCGCTCGAATCATTTGTATGCAGCACAGACAAGACTTGCGCCACGCGTTCCGACTTCGACATCGACAAAGCCTGCTTTCAGCATTGCTCTATGCATGCCAGATGCGCTTTGAAATGATTCACGATGCCCGCTCAAAGGCCAAGGAATCAATCGTCCACACAAATTGAATATTATGCCGTTCAAAATCACGTAACTACAATAAATAACATCTTTGATATGTAGCGATACGACCGAGCGTTTCCATCTTGTCCAAGTTTTCTCGAAAGAATGCAGCGTTAACCAAACTCTTCCGCCTTTCTTCAGCACTCGCCTAATTTCCGCTATCGCACGTGGAATATTGGTGTACGGGAGACTTACCCTGGATATCACTAGATTGAATACATCGTCTGCAAATGGAAGGTCATCGGCCCCGGCATTAACAAATGTAATATATGAAAAATTTTCATTTCCCCATTTCTGGCTTTGAATATCTATATCCAAGCCTACTAAGAACTTTCCGTGAATATTCTTGGCCGCCACAAATGTCTGTCCTACCCCACAACCAATGTCAAGGATTGCTTGGTCCGTGTTTAAAAAACTAGGCATCGCATAACCTGATGACTCAGGGTGCATGGCAATCTGCAGTTCACTAAGATGATAGTCAATTTTTGAATTCGTCGTCATACGTTGAAACTCCATTTCGAATATATGCGTAACGATCTAGATCAATAATTTCATTAAGGAAAACTGGTCAATGAATTGTTTGCACTTTGGCGAGTTAATCGCAAAGAGGCAACTTGTGGCTTTCGTTAGCAGTGACCTTGTCTAACTATGAGCAAAATTAACAATATCAGACAACCCGTAGTGTCTGCTCTTACAGTCGCCGTTCCCACGCCAGCGCCGTCCGGGCAATGAAATCCAGATCATCGTGGCGCGGCGTCCAGCCCAATGTAGCGCGAATCCTGTCCGCCGCGGCGATCAGCGACGGCGGGTCGCCGGCCCGGCGCGGCTCTTCGATGAACGGCACCGGCGATCCATGCGCGCGTCCGACCGCAGCCAGCACTTCGCGCACCGAATAACCGTGTCCGTAGCCACAATTAAGCGTGGCCGAGGCACCGCCCTCGCGCAGATAGCGCAACGCATCCAGGTGTGCGCGCGCCAGATCGTCCACATGGATGTAGTCGCGCACGCCAGTGCCGTCGGGTGTGTCGTAATCGGTGCCGAAGATCGCGAGACGCGGGCGTTTGCCCAGCGCGGCCTCGCAGGCGACCTTGACCAGCAGCGTGGCATTTTTCGTCGATTGCCCGATGCGTCCTTCGGGATCGCAGCCAGCGACATTGAAATAACGCAGCGCGACATAACGCGGACCGCCCGCGGCGGCCAGATCACGCAGCATCCATTCACTCATCAACTTGGAACTGCCGTACGGATTGATCGGCGCGGTAGGCGTGTCTTCACGGGCCCTTCCACCTGCAGGAATCCCGTACACGGCGGCCGTGGACGAGAACACGATCTGTTGCACGCCTGCATCCCGGCAACATTCGAGCAGACTACGCGTGGCGCAGGTGTTGTTGCCGTAATAGCGCAACGGGTCGGCCACCGATTCCGGCACGATGGTGCGGGCGGCAAAGTGCATCACGGTATCGACGTCATGTTCGCGGAGTACTGCTGAAACCAGTTCCCGATCGCCCACATTGCCGACGATCAACTCGGCGCCAATCACGGCCTCGCGGAATCCGGTGCTCAGGTCATCCAGCACCACCACGTGTTCGCCGGACTCGATCAGCTGCAGCACCACGTGGCTGCCGATGTAGCCGGCGCCGCCGGTGACCAGAATGGTGCGCGATTGCGGCATGTTTGTCCTCCGGAAAACTGTTGATCGGCCTTGCGATGCTGCTCGCGGCAGCATACCGGCAATTTGCCTGGCACCGGGCGATCGACCAGCCGCCACACCCGCGATACGACTTTTCCGACTCCCACGCCGGGTACCGTCCCGACGCTTTCGGTGTGTATCGGCCGGAAAATGACGGGGCCGGCAGGATGTCGCTACAGCACCTGCGCGATCGAGACGGCGCCAATACCGTCGAACCAAGGAGGCCTGACAGGCGCGCCAGTCATTTCAGTCGTATCCGTACTTCTGCAATTCGCCGCCGAGTACCGACAACAGCACACGCTGCTGCGGCGCGTCGAGATCCTGCTGCCATTTGTAGTTGGCGCTTTCCACGTCATAACGCGACAGCGCGCGCTCAAACCCGACCGTCCATTCGAGGTCGCAGAAATCCACGACACGCCGGAATGTTTCAGCGGGTCGCTTGGCGAAGTCCTCGTAGCGCACTTCCATCAGGCTGGCGGCGGGCGCCGAAGCTTTCGCGGACGCCACGGCATGCATCAGGATCTTCCACTGGATGCCCGCCAGCGCCACGAACGAGCGGTCGTGCGCCTCCCACTCCTGCCTGAACGAAGCCTCCAGTTCGCCCCAGCGCCATTGGCCGGGACCCTGCCAACCTCGCCAGAAATCGACCGCCATCAACGAGTTGGCCACGGCACGCCCGTCGCGATAGACATGGATGAAACGCGCGTCGGGGAAAACCGCGTGCAAAAAACCTAGCCGCGGCCAGCCAGTAATCTTGGCCAGCAACCGGGGTCGCTGCGACGTGACCAGTCCCGCGAACGTGCGCTGGATCGACGCCTTGACGCGCGGAGTGACGTCGCCGCTGCGCAAATCGCGGCAGGGTTGCGAGAAGCCCCGGAAAACATGGTCCCAGAACGGGTAACACTCCTCCGGATGCCAGCGACGTTTGAAGGACGCTCCAACCACCGGCAGATCGATCGCGCGCATCAACGCGCGATGATACGCAAGCCGGTCCGGATGACGGTCGCAAAGCCCCGACATCCACGCGACGCGCGCATGCTCGGTGAACATCTGATGGAAAAGGCTGGAGCCGCTGCGGCCGGCACCAATGACAAAGATGGGTTTTTCGATCATGGGCCGTCCGCCGAAGTGGAGCGCAACGGCGAAAACCGCCGCGCGCGATCAGGGTTCACGTGCTTACCCCTCGGGAATCTCCGATTTTGCGGATTCCGTTCGTGGTTCGACAAGCCCACTACCCACGAAATCATCATGCCGCCCATTCGCACCACGCTCGCCGAAGTCCGGGTGGAGGTGATCAGAATTGCCCCGGGGACTCTCTGATCGACTCGTCTTGTCGTCACTCCCACGCAAGCGGAACCCGGCATGCTCCACGCAAGCATCAATATGCAAACTCGCACCAACCTTGGCGCCCGTTCTTGCGATGCTGCCAATGCTTCCCGGATATTGCTTCCCGACTTAGGAATGAGACGCAAAAACCGGAACCTCTTCTATACAAGCCTACCGGTTTTCCGGAGTGCCGGTCCATCGTGCCTGCAACCCCACCGTCATAATCGCCGGTCTGTGCTAGCCTGACCCGGGGGCTGCGAGCGGGCTGTCCAGCCAGGAGTCACCGGCCGGGTGCGTACCGCGTAGCCCACCTGCGCGAGCGCGGCAGCCGGGGACGTGACGATGCATGCGACCGGCAGACTGGGACCATCCACACCGGCGCGCGAGGGGGGGACGCCACTATCCATGAGCACGAACATGTTGCATCGAACCCTGGCGATGCCGGTGCGTTGGATTTCGCACTGGTCCGGTGCCGCCTTACGGCGGGCACGCGCCATCCGGAAGCCACGCATCCTGATGTACCACATCATCGGTGACGGCGATATTTCAGCCCGCCGGTTCGAATGGCAGCTCCGATTCCTGCGCAGGCATTTCGAGCCGGTCGGGCTTCCGGAACTGATCGACCGGTTGCAGGCGGGGTCGACCACCGGCCGCGAGGTGGTGATCACTTTCGACGACGGTGTTCGCAACCATTATCTAGTGGCGTGGCCCCTGCTGCGGACCTACAGCGTGCCGGCGACGTTCTTCGTCTGCCCAGGGCTTGTCGAATCGGGGGACTGGATCTGGCGCACCGAACTACGGATGCGTCTGAAGTTGTTGGACGAGGCTACGCGCGCGGCGGTCACCCGCGACGCCGGTTGCCCGGAGCACGCGGTGGAAGCAATCATGGAATGGACCAAGGCCATGTCGATGGATGACCGATTGGCGTTCCAGAAAAATGTCGAAAAACATACGCCAGAGTTTTCATCTGTGCGGGCCCAGGTCGAGTGTCACGCACCGCTGACCTGGGAACAAATGCGCCGCATGGACGATCGTCTGGTCACGATTGGCAGCCACAGCCGCACCCACCCCATCCTGACCACCCTGACCGGGCCAGCGCTTGATGATGAAATCACCGGCAGCCGGCGGGATCTGGAAGAGCGACTGGATCGCCGGGTCGATCTGTTCAGTTACCCCAATGGTGCCAACGGCCCCGAGGTGGTGAACTTGGTGCGCCGGCATTATCGAGCTGCGGTCACCACCCGCAAGGACATGGTCGCCGAAGGCGAGGATCTGTTCTTGCTGCCGCGGATCCCTGCCGCCGATTCGCAGGCGGCCTTCACACGCCGGCTGCACCGGCCGACCGCATGACCCGGACCCGCTGCTGGACAAGGGTAGAAGCCAGCCGGATGTTCGCATACCCCGCAACTCTGGCTCCGCGGTCGTGATCCCGTCGCGGCGTGCCAAGGTTCTTGTTCTCGATGGCCACAGCAAGGCGGCGGCGGCGGCCGTGCTTGCGTTGCCGATGGCCTGCGAACTGCACGCGAGCGCCGTCGAGGAGGATTGCGTGTGTTTTGCGTCGCGCCGGATTGCGAAGCGGCTGATCCAACCGCGCACGGTGTCTGGATTGCGCGAGTGGCTGGAAGCACTCGACCGGACCGAGCGGTACGACCTCGTTATCCCGAGTACAGAGGTGTCCCTGCTGGCAGTCAAGGCGCAAACTCTGGAGCCGGGCCTGCGTGCAAGGGCGGCCATCCCGCCCGAAGCTGCTCTGGACATCGCGCTCGACAAACGGCGGACGCTCGAACACGCGGGGAAGCTCGGCATCCCGATCCCGCACGGCCGGCTGATCGTCTCGCTCGACGGATTGCCGCCCCGCAGCACCTGGCCGACGGTCATCAAACCCATCCACACCAAGGTGGCGGCGCACGACGACACCCTGTCGTTGTCCGTGCGCATCTGCGCAAACCCCACCGAACGTGAGGAGGCGCTGGCCGACGTTCTGCCGTGGTCGCCGGTGATCGAGCAGGACTACTTCCGGGGCCGCGGCTTCGGCGTGGAAGTGTTGTTCGAACACGGCGAACCGCGCTGGTTGTTCGCGCACGAACGCATACACGAGCTGCCGGTCACCGGCGGCGCAAGCAGCTACCGCCGCGCGGTGGAGGTGCCAGAAGTGCTGCGCCGGGCCACGATCGACCTGCTGGGCTCGCTCGACTGGCACGGGGTGGCGATGGTCGAGTTCAAGGTCGCGGACGACGGCGACCATCGGCTGATGGAAATCAATCCGCGCCTGTGGGGTTCCCTGCCGCTGGCGATCGCGGCCGGCGTCAACTTTCCGCTGGGCTTGCTGCGGCTGGCGACGGGCGAATCGCCGGGCCGGCAACCGCGTTACAGCCAGCACTTCTACGCGCGCGATATCGTCAAGGACGCGCACTGGTTCGAGGATTCATTCCGCGAGCGGCACAACGCCTTGCGTGTTGCTCCCCTGCGATTCGGCGATTTCATCGCCCTGCTGCGTCCCCTGACGGGTCGGGAATGCTGGGACCTGTTCCGCTGGCGCGAACCCGGGATGTGGTGGCACACCGTGCGTCCGGCTTTTCAGGGGATCGGCGCACGCCTGCATCGAGTCTCCGTCGGCATCGCGGCGCGCTCGAACTGGCGTCGCCTGAAGCCCCGCTGGCGCCACGGCCGCATCCAGCGGGTGATTGTTGTGTGCCGCGAGAATCTATTTCTAAGCCCGGCCGTGGCCGCCATGCTGCAATCCTCCCCGCTCGGCCTCGAAATATCGTCAGCGGGTATCGAGACGGGCGCGGGGAGAGGCGCGCCAGCGAGATGGGTCGATGTCGTCCAACAAACGCTGGGCCTCGACCTGAGCCGGCATCGTGCATGTGCCGTTTCCGGGGATGATCTGGCCCGCGCCGAGCTGGTACTGGTAATGGATGTGCGAGACTGGCGCGCGCTGTCGGCAGCCCATCCAGAAGCGATGGGCAAAGCCGTGCTGCTGGGGGTCGCCGGCGCCGAAAACAGCTCGGCACGAATCGAGATCCATAGCCCCGAGGACGGTGACCAGACCGCGCTGCGCGCCATCGTGATGCAGTTGCGGCAATGCGCGGAGCGGCTGATCCTGCAACGGAATCAATCCATCGAGGCGCGCAATCACGCGGACGCCATCGATACCTTCGGCTCCCCGCGCAAATGAACCCTGCGCCGCGCGTTTCGGTGATCATCGCCGCTTACAACGCGGCAGATACGCTGGAAGCGACGCTGGCAAGCGTGGCAGCGCAGACCTTCCGCGATTTCGAGCTGGTCGCGGTGGACGACGGCTCGACCGATGCTACCCCCGCGCTGCTCGCGCGCTTCGCGCAAACGCACGCGTGGGCACGCTGGATCCGCCAGGACAACGCCGGCGCAGCGGCGGCGCGAGAGCGCGCCATCGCCGCGGCGCGGGGAACGTTCCTTGCCTTCCTCGATGCCGACGACCTGTGGCTGCCCGAGAAGCTGGCGATGCAGATGGCGCTGTTCGACCGCAATCCGTCGTTGGCTCTGGTGTTCACCGACGAGCGGGATTTTTCGCCGGACGGCGACGCGCCGCTCACGCGGTTCCAGCAGAAGCCGCCCGCCCGCGGACGGATTCTGTCGCAGCTGTTTTTCGGAAACTTCATCCTCAACTCCAGCGTGGTGGTGCGCAAGGACGCGTTGCTCGCGGCCGGCGGTTTCGATGCCACGCATCGCGTGCACGAAGGCATCGATCTCTGGCTGCGACTCGCGGAACACCACGATTTCGATTACGTGGATGCGGTGCTGGTGCGCTACCGGGTGCGTCCGGAAAGCCTGTCGCACGCCGATTTGCTGGCCTGCCAGCGTCGCGATCTGGAGATGATGGATGCCTGGATGGCACGACGGCCGGATCTGTTTCCGGCGGATTCCCCGCGCATTCGCCAACGTCGTGCACGGATATTCGAGCGCATGGGCCGCACCCTGCTGGCGCGTGGCGATCATCGTGGATCACGCAAGGCCTACCGCCGCGCGATCGCATTGGGTCAGCGCAGTCCCGGCGTGCTGGCGCGGGCCGTCGCGGCGCACCTGCCTGCGCTGGCGCGGCTGCATGGGTTGGCGAAAGCCGCCCGGGGGCATCTGTCGCACAGGTCCGCGGCCAATCCGGAGGCATGACGATTACGGCTGCTCGCTCGCGGTGTCGTCTTCGTCGCCCGCTTCCGGCACTGGCACTTTGCCGAATTCGGCCTCGACTGACTTGCGCGTATCCGGTCTGGGCTGAGCGCGGCGGTCGCCGGTCAACAAACGGCGCAACTTCCAGGCCAGCACGCTTCGGGCCGTCTGCCACACCACTTGCAGGCCGGGCAACGGATCGTCCCAGCGGAACACGTTGAAATAGCCGCGACACCATTGCCGCAGTGCAAGCGAGAGCGGAATGCGGGCACCGCCACGGCGGCCAAACACCGTTGCCAGATCGTTGCGCAGGTTGATACAACCGGCGCCAGTCACGTAGTTTCGGGTAGCAGGTGCCACCGGCAGATCCTGAGCGTCGCGCCACGCCATCTCGACTACGTTGACGCCACAACGGGTGGCGAATTCCACATACCACCAGGCGCGTGTATTGACCTCGAGAATGCGGAAGGTCCCGTCACGTGCATCGCGCTTGAATTCGGCGCTGAAGATACCGCGGTATTGCAGGCGCGTCAGCAACTCCGCCAGCCCCGTCAGCGCGGCGTCCACCTCGCGCATCGGAATGCTGACGCAATACGAACTCGAGCCGAAATCCGGCGGCGAGATGCGCACGCGCCGGCGCGCGAACAGCGCGGTGAGCACGCCGTTGCGATCGCGAAAGCCATCGATGAAGTAGTGCTGATCGGCGCTGCCGGGGATGTACTCCTGTGCGATCACAGCCAGATTCTTTCCGTCCAGCCGTCGCCAGATCGCCTCGAATGATTCACGATCGTGCGCCCACAAGCCCTTGACACCCGTGCTGTGCAGGAATTTCTGCGAATCGGAGGGTTTGACGAACACCCGGTCGAGCTCGTCGAACGGTATCGCGGCAATGTCGTCCCGCCCGCGGATGGTGAAGGTGCGCGGATGCGGAATCGTCGTGCGCGACAGGAACTCTCCGAAGTGCGACTTGTCCTGCAGGATCTGCAACGTTGCGTGGGAACTGCTGCAGACCGGGAAACGGCCGGCCAGCGGCCCGTGGGGAATATCCGATACCCATAGCGCCGCGTCGTCGCGACATGGCATCAGCACGGCGCGCTCCAGCGGCATGGCCGCAAGGATGTCGTGCGCCTGCGGCCCCAGATCGCCATCCCAGCGGGTCGCGCCGGGGGTCGGGCGATACCAACGCGAGCGGCAAATCGGATCGCCCCGCGGACACGCGACGTAGGCCGGTATGCCGGCCAGTCGCAACGAGCGAAGCGCCCCCAGCCCGGTCTGTTCGCGGCCCACCACAATAGCCGCGGTGCGCGAGACGGCCAATTTCACCATTCCCGGATCCGGCCCGGGAGTGGACTGTCGCGCCACCTCTGATGCATGTGAGTCATGTCAACTCGCGACCGATACGAGGCGATACGCCCAAAATAACAGGACGAGGCATATTGTTGTGGGCCCCGGCAACAGAAGGGGTGGCCCTTCTAATGCATATCCCCCAGGGCGGCCACGATCAATCCCGGCCGCCCTTTACACAGTTGGCAGCCATCGCCAGGAAACACGTGGACCCATGCCGGCGAGCGGGCCTTTCCCATCCTCCCGATTTATTCCCGTAACGTGCCCTTCAGCCACGGACAGCCATCCGGACGCCGACCCGACCCGTCGGTACACCTCCAGAGAACGAGCATGCACCAACTTCAGGACGCCATCAACACACGCGTTTACCGGCGCGCCGGCATCGAAAGGGAGTACCTGGATGACCACCTCTGGCGTGCCGAGGGTATCGCGTTGCTGAAATATCAGTCGGCTTTCGCGGGCAGGGACGTGCTGGATATCGGTGTCGGCGCGGGGCGAACCACGGTTTATCTGGCGCCACTGGCACGGCATTACCAGGCCACCGACTATTCTCCGGAAATGGTGCGGTGCTTTGAACGGACATGCCCGGGCATTCCCATCGCGCTTGCCGACATGCGCGACATGTCGCGGTTCCGGGACTCGGAGTTCGACTTCGTGCTGGCCTCGAACAACGTTTTTGATGCAATCGGCCACGAGGGCAGGTTGCGTACGCTGCACGAAATCCATCGCCTGCTCCGCCCGGGCGGGGTGCTGATGTTTACGTCCCATAATCGTGACAGGAAGGACGCGGCGCACTGGCCAAGACTGGAGGTTTCGCGCAATCCGGTCACGCAGGCGATGCTTGCAGGACATTGGTGCAGGGCGTTGGTCAACCACATACGCCTGCGCAAATTCCAGATGTTTGCGGAAGATTACGCCATCCTCAACGATCAAGCACATGACTGCGCCCTTTTGCATTACTACATCGGCTCGACTGCGCAGCGAAAACAGCTCGGCGAACAGGGTTTCGAGTTGCTGGAAGTATTCGATTGCCTGGGCGCCTCCGTTGTCACAAGGCAACCCGGCCGAAAACTGTCCCTGGCTGCTATACGTGGCCCGTCGCGATGCGTTATCTTCGTCAAAGTCGTCCATGGGGGATCCGGGGACATGAACAGACCGAGCAGCTTCCAGTCGAGTGACGTGGTCGCCCGCACCGCCGCGGTCGCACGGGAAGTGGCGGCCAAGCACGCCGACGACGTGGACCGTGACGCGCGGTTTCCATCCGAAACCTTCGCCGCGTTGCGCGAGGCGCGGCTGCTGTCCGCCGCGGTGCCCAAGGACTTCGGCGGGCAAGGCGCCGGCATGCTGGAACTGGGCAATCAATGCGCGGCACTGGCGCAGGGCTGCAGCTCCTCGGGGATGGTGCTGGCGATGCACCACATCCAGGTGGCGTGCATCGCCCGGCACGGCGCGGGCTCGGCCTACTTCCAGAAATACCTGCGCGAGAACCTGGTCGGGCAACCAGGAACTGGTCGCTTCGATCACCTCGGAGAACGGCACCTTCGGCGACACCCGCTCGAGCATCTGCGCGGTGGAAGTCGACGGCGACGCGATGAAGCTGGACAAGGACGCGACCACGGTGTCCTACGGCGCGCACGCCGACGCGCAACTGGTGACCTGCCGGCGCGCGGCCGATGCCGCCAACAGCGACCAGGTGCTGGTGCTGTTTCCGAAGGGTTCCTACACGCTGGAGCAGACCGGCACCTGGGACACCCTGGGCATGCGCGGTACCTGCAGCCCGGGCGCTAAATTCTCCGGACACGGTGCGCCGGATCAGATCGTGCCAGGCTCGTTCGCGGATTCCTCGGCGCAGACCATGGTGCCCTACTCGCACATCCTGTGGTCGGCGCTGTGGACCGGCATCGCCACCGACGCAGTCGGCCGCGCCGCCACCTGCGTCCGCGGCGCGGCGCGGCGCAAGCCCGGCAGCGTGCCGCCCAATGCCGCCGACCTCGCGCGCGCCTACGCCGACCTGCAGACCATGCGCAACAACTGGCAAGCCTGTGCGATCGAGTTCGATGCGATGACGGCGGCCGACGATGCGGCCGCGCGCGAAACGCTGGGTTCGATGAACTGGGCGCTCAAGATGAATCAACTGAAGACCGCCTGCTCGGAAGCGGCTCCCCGGTTGGTGCATCAGGCGCTGCAGATCATCGGCATCCTTGGCTACAAGAACGACACGCCGTTCAGCGTCGGCCGTCATTACCGTGACACGTTGAGCGCGGCCTTGATGATCTCCAACGGCCGCATCGCCGGGAAAAGCGCGTCGATGCTGCTGGTGGTCAAGGGAACCTGAGCCATGCCTGCCACCGCCTACGATGCCGAAAAATTCTTCCGTGGCCTGGTCGATGCCGGCCTGATCATCCCGGTCGGCGTGCCGGGGATCTTCGGGCGCAACCACGTGTTCGAGGACGTGCTGGAGCGCTTCAACAAGCGGGTCACCGACCTCGCCAAGGACGACGGCGCCGATTACTTCGTCTATCCGCCCGCGATCGACCGCAAGGTGCTGGAAAAGACCGACTACATGGACAGCTTTCCGGATCTGGCGGGCACGGTCTTCAGCTTCCGGGGCAAGGAACTGACCGCCCGCCAGTTGAGCGAGGCCATCCACAACGGCGAGAACTGGGAGCAGTACCAGAACATGACCGACGTGGTGTTGAACCCCGCCGCGTGCTATCCGGTCTACCCCAGCTTCACCGGCACCGTGCCGCGGGAAGGCAAGCTGGTGACGATGTTCAACTGGGTGTTCCGCAACGAGCCTTCGCAGGAGCCCACCCGCATGCAGTCGTTCCGGGTGCGCGAATTCGTGCGCTGCGGCACGCCCGAGCAGGTCGTGGAATGGCGCGACATGTGGCTGCAACGTGGCCTGCACCTGCTCGAATCGCTGGGCCTGCCGGTCACCGCGGAGGTCGCGTCCGATCCGTTCTTCGGCAAGGGTGGCAAGATGCTGGCGATGTCGCAACGCCAGCAGAAGCTGAAGTTCGAGGTCACCGCGCCGGTAATCTCCGAGGAAAAACCGACCGCCCTGTGTTCCTTCAATTTTCATCAGGAACACTTCGGCGAAGCCTTCGAGATTCGCACCGAGGACGGCGAGGTGGCGAACACGGCCTGCCTCGGGTTCGGGCTGGAACGGGTGGTAATGGCCCTGTTCCAGGCACACGGCTTCGATCCGGAGCGGTGGCCGCCCGAGGTCCACGATCGGCTCTGGACTCCGGAATAAATCTGATTCCACCCGTTCCGCTCATGGTTCGACAAGCTCATCACGAACCGAATCCGTACATCATCCGTTCGCCCCGAGCCTGTCGAAGGGGAACGGCACAGTCGAGGGTTGCAAGCAGGTGAAGGTTCTCGATCTCGACGCCGATCGTTACACGCGGCACATGTTGCACGCGGAAGACCGCTTGTGGGTCGAGAAGAACTGCTACGTCGACATCTGGATCGAACTGGTCCACGCACTTGGTTGCGAGCCGCTGGCGATGTTGCCCTTCGTCAACGCGATCGACTTCCTGGGCGACCAGTGGGTGTTCTTCAAGCCGAAACACGACGAGCTGTATGCGCTGTACGGCATCGACGTGCAGGAACTGAATTGCTGGCGGCCGCTGATCGAGCACGCCGAGGAGCACCTGGGTTCGGGGCGTCTGATCGCATCCGAGGCCGACGCGTGGTGGCTGCCCGACACCACCGGCACCGACTACCGCAACCAGCACACCAAGTCCTCGATCATCCTGAATGACCTGGACATCGCCGACCGCAAGCTCGGCTATTTCCACAACGCCGGCTATTTCAGGCTCGACGGTGAGGATTTCGCCCGGACCTTCCGGCTGGACATGGAACCCGACCCGGCGTTCATGCCGTTCTACGCCGAACTGGTGCGCATCGACAGGCTGCGTCTGCTGCCCGATGCGGAGTTGAAGCGCCATTCGGCGTCATTGCTGGAAAGGCACGTCGCGGACATGCCGGCCGACAACCCGGTCGAGCGTTTTGCCGCGCGTTTCGGGCGCGACTTGCCGACACTGCAGGACAAGGGATTGGCCTATTACCACGCGTGGGCATTCGCCACCGTGCGACAACTGGGCGCCGCGGCGGAACTGTCGGCGCTGCACCTGCGCTGGCTGGACCCGAAGCGTCACGCCACGGCGGCGGACGCGTGGGAAAGCATCAGCCAGGGCGCCAAGACCTTCATCCTGAAGGCGGCACGTGCAGTCAACAGCCGGCGGCCGCTGGATGCGTCGCCCTATTTCGATGCATGGGCCGGGGCCTGGCAACAGGCGCGCAATACTTTGCAGGCAGGGTGAAGCCCTGATCCGGCAAGCTTCTTGCTTGTGATTTGGGTGGAAAATGAGCACTGGTTCACGGCCCGCGATGGCCGTGGGCTGCGTATTCACCAAACGAGGGATGGGCTGGCCGTGGGCAATGCAGAAAGGGTTCGCAAAATTTTGAAGGAACACGGCCGGTTGGCCAAAGATGTCGACACGTTGGACGACAATGCCGACCTCTACCAGGCCGGAATGACTTCCCACGCGTCGGTGAACGTGATGCTGGCGCTGGAAGGGGAGTTCGACGTGGAATTCCCCGATGAAATGTTGAAGCGCAGCAGCTTCGAGTCCATCGCCGCCATCGCGAGCGCGGTCGAGAGCCTGACCGCGGACGCGGCATGACCCTGGTGCGGCGCGTCGAGGGCAACCGACGCACCGCGCTCACCGGCTGGCAGATCGCTGCCGCGTCACCCGGCACGCCCCGCGAGGCGATCGACGGGCTGGAATGGCTGCCGGCCACGGTTCCGGGCACGGCGGCAGGCGCCCTGCGCAACGCCGGTCGCTGGGATTTTTCGCAGACACGTGATTTTGACGCCGAAGACTTCTGGTGGCGTTGCCGATTCCGGACCGATCCCGGCAACGCCGTGCTGGGCTTCGACGGACTGGCCACCCTGGCCGAAGTCTGGCTGGATGGAGAGCTGGTCCTGTCCAGCGACAACATGTTCCGCAGCCATGAGGTTCCGGTCACTTTGCGCGGCGAGCATGAACTGCTGGTCCGCTGCCGCGCGCTTGCACCGGAACTGGCGCGGCGGCGCCGGCCGCGTCCGCATTGGCGCGTGCCGATGCTCGAGCAGCAGCCACTGCGCTGGTTCCGCACCACCCTGCTCGGTCGTACCCCGGGCTGGTCGCCGCCATGTCCGGCGGTCGGGCCATGGCGACCGGATGTGGCTGGAAACACGCGCGCTCGAAATCGGATCCGATCAGGCTGGATACGCGGGTATCCGGTATCCAGGGCGATGTTTCGATCGAGGCCGGCACTTGATCCGCGTGTCGAGGGCGCGAACGCTGGTCGTCGAACGCGGCGGCCAGCGCGTCGCACACCGCTCACGCAGCAAGATGGTCGTTGGCAAGGCTGCGCGAAGATCGAAAACCCCGCGCTGTGGTGGCCACACACGCATGGCGAGCCCGCGTTGTACAAGTGCATCGCTGGTACTGGACCGTGCCGGCCACGCCACCAGCGTCGACCTCGGCAATATCGGCTTTCGCACCATCGAACTCGACCGCGGCGACGGAAACGATTTCCGAATCCTCGTCAACGGCGTACCCGTCTTCTGCCGGGGCGCGTGCTGGACGCCACTCGATCCCGTGACCCTGTCGGCGACGCCCGAGGCTGTACCGCGCCGCGATCGCGCAGGCGCGCGAAGCCGGCATGAACATGCTGCGGGTCGGCGGCACCATGGTCTACGAGGACGACGCCTTCCTCGACGCGCTGGACGAAGCCGGCATCCTGCTGTGGCAGGACCTGATGTTCGCCAACATGGATTACCCGGACGACGAGGCCTTCGTCGCCAACGTGCTGGCCGAGGTCGACCAGCAGCTCGAACGCCTGCACGCGCACCCCTGTCTCGCGGTGGTGTGCGGCAACAGCGAGGTCGAGCAACAAGCCGCGATGAGCGGTGCGCCGCGCGAACACTGGTCGCCGCCAGCTGTTTCACGACACGATTGCCGAGCGCGTCGCGGCCTACGGCCTGCCTTATGTACCTTCCAGCGCGACCGGCGGTGCGTTTCCGCACTGCGCCGAATCGGGACCGACCTCGTACTACGGCGTGGGCGCTTACCTGCGCGCATTCGACGATGCGCGCACCAGCCGCGTGCGTTTCGCCTCCGAATGTCTCGCGTTCGCCAACATCCCCGACGATTCGGGCCTGCCGAACACCACGACGCGCGCGCATCATGCGTTGTGGAAGGCCCGCTCGCCGCGTGACCTCGGTGCCGGCTGGGATTTCGACGACGTGCGCGACCATTATCTGCAACGGTTGTACGGCGTCGATCCGGTCGCATTGCGCAGCGTCGATCACGAACGCTACCTCGCGCTGGGCCGCGCCACGAGCGGCGAAGTCATGGCGCGCTGCTTCGCGGAATGGCGGCGCGCGGATTCGCCCACGCGCGGTGCGCTGATCTGGTTCCTGCGCGACCTGTGGCCCGGAGCCGGCTGGGGCGTCGTGGACGCCAACGGCGATCCCAAACCCTGCTGGTACGCGCTGAAACGCGCACTGGCCCCCATTGCGCTGGCGATCACCGACGAAGGCGTCAACGGTCTTGCGCTGCACGTCGCCAACGATCCCGCCTCGCCGCTGGATGCCACACTGGAAATCGACCTGTACCGCAACGGCGAGGTGCCGGTCGGGCATGCGCGGTCAGACGTGCACGTATCCCCGCATGACACGATTTCGTTGAACATGGCCACATTGTTCGACGAGTGGCTGGATCTTTCCTACGCCTACCGGTTCGGTCCGCCACCGGCCGACGTGGTGCATGCCAGACTGCTTGCTCACGATACCTTGCTGGCTGATGCATTCTGGTTTCCGGCGGGTTTTCCCGCCATGCGCGAGAACGACATAGGTCTTTCCGCCAGCGCGAAGCGGGGCGTTGATGGCAACATGTCATTGCGCATCAGCACAAAGCGTTTTGCACAATCGGTCGCGATCGATGCGCCGGGCTTTCTGCCAAGCGACAACGGCTTTCATCTGGCTCCGGGACAAGTACGTGACGTCGCGCTGCGACCGAGCGCCATGCCGGCACAGAAGATGGCACGCGGCAAAGTGGTGGCACTCAACGCGCAAAGCGGATCGGGGTTCGCATTGCCATGACGGATTCAGTGCCTCCTGCTGCCGAGACTGACCTGGTACGTTTCCGAGGCGACGGCTACGTCGCGGAAGCCGGCTGGTTCGGCCCCGATGACCGCCCGCGCTTCGGCTGGCTGTATCGACCCGACAAACCTGCCGCCAATGGCGTCGGCATCGTGATCGTGCCGCCGTTCGGCCGCGAGGACATCTGCGCGCACCGTACTCTGCGCCATCTCGCCGAAGATGCCGCCCGTGCGGGTTTCATTGCCCTGCGTTTCGATCTCGACGGCGCCGGTGACAGCGCCGGCGACGACACCGATCCCGATCGCATCGAAGCATGGGATCGCCAGCATCCAGGATGCCTGCGAATCTGGCCCGCGGCGGCGGCGCCACGGCAGCTGGTTCATGGTCGGGGTACGCCTTGGCGCGATGCTGGCGGCCCTGGCGGCACAACGGCGCATCGATGTCTCCGCGCTGATCGCTTTCAATGCCGTCATCAGCGGCAAGGCCTATCTTCGCGAGTTGCGTGTCTTGCAAATGGCGATGAACCTGCAGCCATGCGCCGGACGCGTTGAAAGAAGAAGGCCAGGAGACAAACGGTTTTCTGCTCAATGCGCAAGCGTGCGAAGCCCTCAAACGACTCGATCTGGCGGCTCTGCCAATACCCGGCGCGGACGGTATGGCTGCTCGAACGCGACGACATGCCCGCACGCGAGGAATGGGCCGGACATTTGCGTGCCTCCGGGTGCGGCGTGGTATCCAGGCGCATACCCGGTTACGTCACATGGTGGACTCGCCGCATGCGAATCGCGTCGCCAGGGAATTCATCGACTCCTGCATCGAATGTGCAGGTACCGTCGCGGCCACCGGCGATGCGCATGCGCTCCCAGCGGGATCGGGACTGCGCCGGCACATCGAGTTGGCGATCGGGGATGACAGTATCACCGAGCAAGTCGTTGCGCCGGCAGGCATGTTCGGCATCCTCGCAAAGCCATTGGAGAGCGGTACGGCGCGTGCGCTACTCATGCTCAATGCCGGCGCCATCAGGCACATCGGTTCCAACCGAATGGATGTGCCGCTTGCGCGGCAACTCGCGGCCTCCGGTCTGGTGGTACTGCGCGCGGACCTGACCGGCATCGGCGACAGCCCGGCACGTATCGGTGAACCTGAAAACGTCGTTTACGCGCCGCATGCCGCGTCGGACGTGGGATGTTGACAGAGTGGTTACGCGAACGGGGCGCGCGAGAAATTACCGTCGGTGGCATGTGTTCTGGCGCCTATCACGCAGTTTATGCTGCGATTGCCGAGCCTACGGTCAATCGCACTTACATGGTCAACTGCGGCGTCTTCGGGGCCAAGGTCGATTTCGACCCCGAGAACAGCAACCTCTTCGGCGATATCACCCATTACAACCAGGCCGTGAAATCCAGGCACGCATGGCGTCGCCTGCTCACCGGAAGAGTCGCACTCGGCAGCATCGTCCGCGTGCTCGCGTGGCATCTGCAAAAGCGCAGCCTGCACGTGTTCCGAGAACTTGCCCGACGTTTGCACTTGCCCATGCACGATGATCTCGGCAACCACCTGCTGGCCCTGACCCGCCGCGGGACGCACCCACACTTCCTGTATTCGGAGGACGATCCTGGCCGCGCTTTGCTCTCCGCGGCAGCGGGATCGGTCGTTCCGCGTTTGTGCAGACGCGGCCTCTGCAGCATGCAGGTTTTCGAAGGCGCCGATCACACTTTTACCCAGCGCTGGGCGCAACAAATGCTGAGTGATGCCTTGAAGTCGATCCTTGTAACAAACCAAACGCACGCATGCTGAATCCGGAATTTCAATCGTTACCAGCAGCCCCGGAATATTTGCCCCTGCACGCCACGCGAGGCGATGGCTTCTCGACATCGGGCACGTGGTTCGGGCCAGCCGATCGCCCATTGGCAGGCTGGTGGACTACACCGGACCGCCCTTCGCGCGACGGCGTGGTAATAGCGCAACCGTTGGGTTACGAGTACTGGTCCTGTCACCGAAGCCTGCGCACCCTGGCCGAATCCCTTGCGCGCGAGGGATGGCATGTGTTGCGCTTCGACTGGGACGGCACCGGCGATTCGGCGGGCACCACCGATGATCCTGATCGCATCGCGGCATGGCGCACCAGCCTCGCCCACGCGGTCAAGGCAATGCGCGCCGCCGGCATCCAGCGCGTCGTGTTGATCGGCGTGCGACTGGGCGCGACCTTTGCGCTACTCGATGCTGCTGCGCTTGACGTGGATGAAGTCGTTGCCTGCGCGCCGGTTTTGTCGGGCAAGCGCTTCGTGAAGGAATTGAAGCTCCTGGGAATCGCCGATCCCGAACATGCCGGCCGCGTGATGTACGCAGGCTTGACTGTCAACCCGGACACTGCGTCCGATCTGGCACACATCGATCTGTTCAAAGACACACCTCCGGCGGTATCCCGCACGCTGCTCGTCACGCGCTCAGAGTCGGCCAACGACCGTTTGTCTGCTTCTCTCGGGGCCGGAGGACACAACGTCGACCTGCGCGTTTGCGAGGAAATGCGGTCCATGCTGGATGTACCCAGCGAAGACGCCAAGCTCCCGGTCGGTTTCATTCCGCCAATCCTTGCATGGCTGGGCAAGGCCAACTCAAGCGAGGCGTTCGAGGCTTCGGACTTCCGCGAATCCGCCAATTTTTCTTGGCGCGGCGCGCGAGTCCGTGAACGCTTCGTCAATGTCGACGGCTTGACTGCTCTGGCGAGCACGCCTGCGGATCGCGACAGCCCGGACACCGTGGTGGTGTTTCTGAATTCGGGTTCGGAGCCGCACATCGGGCCCGGCCGTGCCTGGGTCGAATACGCACGTGCACTGGCCCTGCTCGGTTTCGAGTGCCTGCGAACGGATTTCACGGGCTGGGGCGAGAGCCCCGATGAAGGTCACGCTCCGGGGCGACCGTACGACGCACACTGTGTCGCGGACACATTGCGGATCGTTGCGGCGTTGCGGCGGACCCATGCCCGCGTAGTGCTCGTCGGCCTTTGTGCGGGGGCATGGGTTGCGTTGCTGGCCGCGCAGCGAACGCATATCGACGGGGTTTTCGCGCTCAATCCGCAGCTGTATTGGCAACCCGGCGATCCGGTCGAGGCACTTATGTCCGATACGCACAGGCGCCGCACCAAGGCGCGCGCACGCGAAGCCCTGGGTGCTCGCTGGGGACTGTGGTCTCTGCTCGATATCCTGGGAGCCCGTCCGATGGCATCGCGGTGGTTGACGGCACTGCGCGAACACAGGGTCGCAGTGATGCTGAGCTTCGCCGAAGGCGACGACGGTTTGACGTTCTTGCGCGACCGCTGTGGCCGGAGACTTGCCCACGAGCTGCACTTGGGGTTTCTGGGCGTCGAAGAAGTCGCGGGCATCGACCATCAAATGTACCGGCTGTGGCGACGACAAGCGGTGATTGCGCAGATCCTGCGCTTCCTTGATTCCTTCTTGCCAGCGAGGGCGGCAAGCGGCCCATGATGGATGTGCAGGAAACCTGGCGGGGCCGTCTGCGCACCCTGGAATGCGGCAATCCGGCATCGCCGCACGTTGTCGTCATGCTGCACGGCCGCAACATGCGGGCAGCCGATCTCGCACCCTTCGGTGCGTCGCTGGGCCTCGACGCGCATTTCGTGTTTCCCGATGCGCCGCTTGTCGCGGAGCCGGGACGCAGCTGGTGGCCGGTCGATTCGGAAATCCGCCTGCGCGATCGCGGCGCCCGCGATCTGCACGCGCTGGACCCGCCGGGCCGTACGCAAGCGCGTGTGCAATTGGCGGCCCTGTGCGACGAGGTAGCGCACGGCAAGCGGCTGGCATTGGTCGGCTTTTCGCAAGGCGGCATGCTGGCGATGGACTACGTGCTGCACGGCGGCCGCGTCGATGCGCTGGCGCTGCTGTCTTCCACGCGGATCGCCTTCGGGGAATGGCGTCCCTTGCTGCCACGGCTGGCCGGATTGCCCGTGCTGGTCGCGCACGGGCACGACGACGACGAGTTGTCCTTCGCTGCCGGCGAGGCGCTGCGCGATGCGGTCATCGGGGGCGGCGCGCATGCAACCTGGCTGCCGTTCGAAGGCGGCCACGGCATTCCATTGCCGGTCTGGCGCGGTTTGCGCAAGTTTCTGGCAGCCCATCTCGCGTCTTCGCCGGCTGCAACGGCATAATTCTCGCGATCGCCGTTATCGTTATGCTTGTCGCAGGTTTTCCGGGGCACCACGCATGAACACCGAGGCCAAGCCGGCGCAAGCCATCGACCCGCAAGTCTTCCGGCGGGTGATGGGGCGGTTTGCGACCGGCGTGGCGGTGGTGAGTTTCCTGCGCGACGGCAAACCATCAGGGATGACCGTGAACACGTTCCTGTCGGTCTCGTTCGACCCGCCGCTGGTGCTGATCTCGGTGCGCACGGCGTCGAGCTTCGTCGAGCATGTCCAGGTCGGCTGCCGTTACGGCATCAACATCCTTTCCGAACAGCAGCGCAAGCTGGGTCCGCATTTCGCCAATCGCCCCGGGCACGACGCGGAAGTGAATTTCCGCGATCACGCCGGCACGCCGTTGCTGGAAGGCAGCCTGGGTCAGATCGTCGCGCGTGTCGTGGACATCCATCCCGCCGGCGATCATTTGCTTTTCATTGCCGAAATCGAGCACATGGCGCATGGACCGGAAGCGCAGCCGCTGATTTTCTTCTCGGGCCGCTACAAGCAGATCCACGCACACGATCCGATGGTGCAGTGGAACGCAATGGACGGCTGGTGATGGGCGCGTCCCTGCGACCGCCGATGCAGCGTGCCAGCGACCAGGCACGCCTGCTGCACGAACGACTGGTGGCGGCGGCGAAGTCGCTGCAGCCACTGTTGGCCGAGCAGGCAGAGGCCACCGAGCGCGAACGCCGGGTCACGGACACCAGCATCGATGCGCTGCGGGATGCCGGCCTGTTCCGGATGCTGACACCAAGGTGTTTCGGCGGCCACGAGGTCGGCGCGCGTACCTGGCTCGACGTGATCGCCCTCACCGCCGAAGCCTGCGGTTCCACGGCATGGGTGCTCAGCCTGATCACGCACGCGGCGTGGTTCGCCGGGATGCTTGGCGATCAGGCCCGCACGGAAATTTTCGGGGACGACCCGGATGCGCGCGTCGCGGGCGTGTTCGCGCCGAGCGAAGACACACGGCGCCAAAATGATGGCGTGCGGGTTTCGGGCAAATGGTTCTGGGCCTCGGGATCGCTGCATGCAAGCTGGGCCATGCTGGGGGTGCTGGAACGCGACGTCCACGGACGCGAGGTCGACCACTGGCTCGGCTTCGTGCCGATGCGCGAACTCTCGATCGAAAACACCTGGTACGCATCGGGCATGAAAGGCACCGGCAGCAACTGTCTGGTCGCCGAGGACCTGTTCATCCCGGCGCATCGTTTGTTGTCACTGCGCCAGGCGATCGCCGGCACGATCCCCAACACGCACCCCGACGAGACGCTGTACCGTTCGGCTTGCGTGCCGATGATGGTGCTGGCGCTGCTGGGTCCGCAGCTCGGCCTGGCGCGCGCGGCCTTGCAACACACGATCGCCGTCGCCGGTCGCCGCAACATCCCCTACACCATCTACCGGCGCGAATCCGACTCGCCGGCCTTCCAGATGCAGATCGCGGAGGCCGCCCTGCAGATCGATAGCGCGCACCTGCACGCTTATCGCATTGCCGACGACATCGACGCTTTCGCGACCCGCGGCCAGTGCATGGACCTGACCACGCGCGCACGCGCACGCGCCAGCGCCGGCTACGTCGGCAAGCTCGTAACCGAATCGATCAACACGCTGATTTCGGCTTACGGTGCCGGGGCCTTTGCCGACGCCAACCCGCTGCAACGCATCTGGCGCGATGCCAATACCGCCGCTCGCCATGCGCTGGTGCTGCCACCCGTGTGCGAGGAAATCTACGGCAAGGCGCTGCTCGGCCTGGACACGAACATCACGCCGCTGATCTGACGGGGACGACAGCCCCGCGCGCGGCAGGGCTGCCGTCCTTGAAGCATGCCGTCGATCAGGATGCCGGCGGTGTCGCTCCGCTGAACTTCACGGCTTGTGCGCCCGTGATCGTTCCAGCCACGTGCGCCTGGTCGCTGATGTAGAGCTTCACGGGCCGCTCGAACGTGAGCGGGCCGTTCACCGTGGCACCGGGGCCAATCACGATGGTCGGTACGTTGTCGCTGTCGAAGTGGATGCCGAACACGCCCTTGTCATTCGGCTTCTTGACCTTGATGCCGCCATCGATCACGGCGTTGCCAGTGATGTCCATGTCGCCATTGACGGTGGTGATGCCCTCGCCGACATGCGCGCCATCGATCGTGATCTTGCTGTTGACGTTGGTGAGCTTGCCGTTGACGGCGGAGCCGGCCGCGAGATCGAGCGCGCCGTTGACTGCCGTGATGTCGCCCGAGACCACCGCGTTCTTGCCCAGGGTCACGCCGCCATTCACGGTATCGATGCTGCCGGCCGACGCATGGTCGCCCAGCGTGATGCCGCCGTTCACGGTGCTGGCCGAGCCCACCTTGGCGCCCTCGGCCAGATGGATCGAGCCGTTGACGGTGGAGGCCTTGTCGGCCTTGGCGTTGGCTTCGACGTGCACCGATCCGTTCACGGTGGTGGCGTCGGAGACGCTGGTACCTGCGGCGACATCGACCGAGCCGTTGACGCCGCTCACGCAAGCGCCGAGCGCGAACGGCAGTGCCAGCAGGGCAAGGGCGAGGGTGCATAAACGTGCGGATCGCATGGAAACCTCCTGCGCTGTGCGTGTTGTTCGAAGCCGATCCTGCCTGACTATTGTGGTGTTGACAATAGGCCCAAGGTCACCGTGACTTCTGGAATACTCGAGCACAATATCATCCAATCACGGCAATTCTGCGTCGCCACGCGTGCCTGGGCATTCACGTGCGGCTGCCCAGCGCGGTCGCCTTGATCGACAGGGCTGGCAATGAACAAATACGTTGCATTGCCAACGACCGCCTGCGGTGTTTCCTCGGGATTGTTGCGGCGCATCGTTACAATGAAGCGACTCCGGAACAGGAAACGCCATGCACACCCTCGTGATGGTCCGCCACGGCCAGTCGCTGTGGAACAAGGAAAACCGCTTCACCGGCTGGGCCGACGTCGAGCTGTCCGAACAAGGCCGCGGCGAAGCGCGCGCGGCAGGCGAACTTCTGGCACGCGAAGGCTACGCATTCGACGTCGCGCACACCTCGGTGCTCAAGCGCGCAATACATACTCTGTGGGGCGTGCAGGACGCGATGGATCTCGCCTGGCTGCCCGTGCACAAGGACTGGCGCCTCAACGAGCGCCACTACGGCGCACTTACCGGCTTGAACAAGGCCGAAACCGCGGCCAGGCACGGCGACGAGCAGGTACACATCTGGCGTCGCAGCTACGACGTGCCGCCGCCGCCCATGGACCCGAAAGACGATTTCTGTGCCGGTGATCCTCGCTACGCCAAGCTCGATCCCGCGCAGATTCCCCTGACCGAATGCCTCAAGGACACCGTGGCGCGGGTATTGCCGTACTGGCACGAGGTGCTGGCGCCGGCAATCCGCGACGGTCAGCGCGTGCTGGTGGTCGCGCACGGCAACTCGATGCGCGCGCTGGTGAAGTATCTCGACGGCGTTTCCGACAGCGACATCGTAGGCCTCAACATCCCGACTGGCGTGCCGCTTGTGTATGAATTCGACGACGATCTGCAACCCCTCAGGCATTTCTATCTGGGCGACGCCGACGCGATCGCCGCAAAAGCCGCGGCGGTGGCAAACCAGGGGCGCGCCAGCACCGGTTGAACGACGCCCACGTCCTGATTTCCGCAGTGCAATGGTCCGCGTCGGCCACGCTGCTGCAATCGCCACGCGACCCTGCGGGCATCACTGGCGCGCGCGAGCCGAAGAAGACGACGGAAACCGGAAACGCTAGACCTTCGCCCGCTTCCACGGCCACGCGACGATGAAACTCGCCGCCCCGACCGCCGCCATGATGCCCGGTAGCCAGATGTTCTGGCGCGAACCCAGCGCGAACATCAGCGCGGCACCGACGAGCAATGCACCTCCGAACGCCGCGGCCAGGATGCGCCGCTGGATTTCCCGTTGCAGGATGCTCAAGCGCTCCAGTTCGCGTTCGCCGAATTGCAGTGGCCCGTTGCCTTCGGCGAGTTTTTCCAGTGCATGGTGGATCTTCTCGGGGATCAGCGGCGCGATGCGCAGCCACTCGGGTATGCGCTTGCGGATCTCGCGGAACGCGTGGCGCGCGCTGTAACGATCGGCGACGATGCGTTTCAATACCGGCTGCGCCACCGACCAGATGTCGATGTCGGGGTCGAGCTGGCGCCCGAGGCCTTCGACGTTGAGCAAGGTCTTCTGCAGCAGGATCAATTGCGGCTGCAGTGTCAGCTCGAACTTGCGCGCGGTGCTGAACAGCTTCGCGACCACTTCCGCCAGCGAAATTTCCGACAACGGCCGCGTGAAGTACGGCTCGCACACGGTGCGGATCGCGCCTTCAAGCTCGTCCACGCGTATGTGGCGCGGCATCCAGCCGGCGGCAAGGTGCAATTCGGCGATGCGGCGGTAATCGCGCTCGAACATCGCGATGAAGTTTTCCGCCAGCCAGTACTGGTCTTCGTCCGGGAGCGAGCCCATGATCCCGAAATCCAGCGCGATGAAACGCGGGTCGCGGGTGCGGGTCGCATCGACCCAGATGTTGCCGGGGTGTGCGTCGGCGTGGAAGAAGTTGTCGCGGAACACCTGTTCGTAGAACAGCCGCACGCCCTTCTCGGCCAGCATGCGCCGGTCGATGCCGGCCTTGTCCAGTGCCACGATGTCGTCGGCGGGGATGCCGTGCACGCGCTCCATGGTCAGCACTTGCTCGCTGCTGTGCGACCAGAACATCCGCGGTACGTAGAGGTCGTTGGAGTTTTCGAAGTTCCGTCGCAGCAGGCTGGCGTTGGCGCCCTCATGCTGCAGGTTCAGTTCGTTGTGCAGGGTCTTTGCGACTTCGTCGAACATGTCGCGCGGGCGGATCTTGTCGGCCTGCGGGTGCCAGCGTTCGACCAGCCGCGCCAACGCGTCCAGCAGCTCGAGGTTGCGCCGGATGTTGCGGGCCACGTTCGGGCGCAGCACCTTGACCACGACTTCCTGCTTGTCCGGCAACCGCGCCGCGTGCACCTGCGCGATCGACGCGGAGGCCAGCGGCGTTTCATCGAAGCCCGCATACAGTTCCGCAACCGGCTTGCCCAGAGAAGCCTCGACGATCGCGCGAGCTTCCACGCCCGGGAACGGAGGTACCTGATCCTGGAGGCTCGCCAGCTCATCGGCGACGTCCTCCGGAATCAGGTCCCTGCGCGTGGACAGCACCTGTCCGGCCTTGACCCAGATCGGCCCGAGTTCGGTCAGGGCGAGGCGCAAGCGCGCTCCACGCGGCAGCGCGGCGATCTGGCGGCGCGGTCGCGGCAGCAATGCTCGCAGCCAGCGCAACGGCCGCATCACATGGGCCTCGTCGATCAGGTCGTCGACGCGGTAACGCACCAGCACCACGGCGACATGCACCACGCGCGGCAGCAGGCGCAGCGGCGTCATGGCCCGAGACCTCCGAGGCGTGCCACGCGCGCGGCCAACCGCTCGGCGCGTTCGCGCAGCGCGTCCACATCGTCGAGGAAGGCATTCATCTCGGACGATGGCACGGTCAACCGCGCCTCGTCGCGCAGCCAGTCGACGGTGTCGTCACGGAAATGCCGTGCACCATCGCCGGTCCACTTCGCAGCGTCATGCAGGGCCCGTGCAATCGCGGTGCCGGCCACTTCGCCGAACACACCCGCGAAAGCGGCCTCGAAATCCGGCTTGTAGTCGCGCGCCATTTGCTGCACGCGATGCGCAAGTTCGGCATCGCCCGCGATCTCGACCTTGCCGGCGGGCCGTGCGCCATCCCCACGGCCGATCGCCATCGCCAGCAGCGAACCCGGCGTCGCGTTCACTTCGAAATCGTTGGCGCTGCCGTCGTCGCTGGCGCCGGGCGGTGGCTCGATCTGCAGCGTGCCGTTGCGTGCCGCGATCGAGAAGGCGATTTCCGGACCTTTCAGATGCACGCCGAGGCGGCGTCCTTCCAGCCTGTCGATCGCCGCGCGCGCATCGGGATCGAGCGCCACCAGCCGGTTCAGCGCAAGGGTCAGTGCAAGCCCGCCCAATCTTCGCAAGGGATGGGGAATCCAAGCGTTCGGTTCGCGTTCGGCCATTCGAACATTGTATGGGCGATCCTGCATATCGGTGCGATCGCCCATGAGCGCCGCGCGACAAAATGTCCGGGAATCCGTTGCCAGGCCACGCTGCAACCATTACGCTGCACGCACTCCGTCGGGGAGTAGCCGCCTTCGGCATGTTCCGAAGGGCTTGCGTCAACATACTCGACCGACAGGTCGTGGCGCCAAGCGATCGCAACGATCGGCGAGACCGACAGTTCGCATGCAGCGCACCCGGGCCGGGACACGCGTGGGAATTGTCACGTGTCTCCCGGCTCCGGAGAATCCCTTGCAAGCCTTCCTGGTTTCACTCGGCGCGGTCGCACTGGCTGAAATCGGCGACAAGACCCAGTTGCTGTCGCTGGTTCTCGCAGCCAAATTCCGCAGGCCCTGGCCGATCTGCGCGGGTATTCTCGCCGCATCCCTGTTGAGTCAGGCGATAGCCGCCCAACTCGGCGCATGGCTGTCGCGCTGGATGACCCCCGATTTGCAGCACTGGCTGATCGGAATCTCGTTCCTGGCTGTCGCTGTCTGGGCATTGCTGCCGGAAAAGACCGGAGACGCCGAACCCGATGCCACGCGTGGCCATGGCGTGTTCATCGCGACGTCGATCGCGTTTTTCATCGCGGAACTGGGCGATCGCACCCAGATCGCCACCGCCGTGCTGGGCGCGCACTACCAACCGCTGTGGCAGGTGATCGCCGGTAGCACGGCCGCGATGTTCATCGCCAACATACCGGTTGTGTTCCTCGGCGCCCGCTTCGCCGCACGCCTGCCGTTGCGCACCGCACGACTTGCCTCCGCCGCGGTGTTCGCCGCGCTGGGGTTGTGGATCCTGCTGCGCTGAACCTACACGCTGCCGGGAAAGCCCAACTGACGCCACGCCTCGTAGACGGCCACTGCCACTGCGTTGGAGAGGTTGAGGCTGCGGTTGTCGGGCTGCATCGGCAGGCGCAAGCGCCGGGCTTCCGGAATCGATTCCAGCACCTCGCTCGGCAGGCCGCTGGTTTCGCGCCCGAACAGCAGTGCATCGCCATCCGCGAAGCGCGTTTCGGTGTAGCGATGGTCGGCGTGACTGGTGAACGCAAACACACGCGGCTGCCGCAGGGCCGCAAGGCAACCGGACAGATCGTCATGCGCCATCACGTTCACGAACTCGTGGTAGTCCAGCCCTGCACGACGCAACTTGGCATGATCGAGTTCGAACCCGAGCGGGCGGACCAGATGCAGCGATGCGCCGGCATTCGCGCACAACCGGATCACGTTGCCGGTATTCGGCGGAATCTCGGGCTGGTAGAGGATGACGTGCAACACCCTCTCATTATGCTGCTGTGATCGCCGCTCGTCGCATCCGCGGACGTCGCGCGCCGCCAGGTCCATGGCCCAGTACTCTGGAACGGCCATCAAGTGCGCCATCCATGACAACGCCAGCCCCGTGGCCCGCGCGCACGGTCAAGCCCGTCCGACGCGATATGCGCCGGACGGTTCGGGCCGCCGCCTCGCATGCGGCGGCTGTTACCGAATCAGTGTCCGTGGATCAGGAACGAACAAATTCCGAATACGACCACCAGGGCCGTCATCACATACAAGCTGCGCAGAATGATCGTCTCGCCTTTCATACTGCCCCCCATGACATTGACACCGGGACGCGCCGGCCCAGGGGACGATGCATCGCGTGTGCCATTGGGCACCCGGAATTGAAAGCAATTGCAAATTGACGCCGTGCGTCACGGTCCGGGCGTGATCGCGGACTGCTCGATCAAGGAATTCGACGCAGTTCCCGGCGAACTGCCCTCGGCCAAGACCCCGAAAGGCCGCGCGCGCGTCAAGAACGGCGCGCTTTCACCAGGGCAGCTCCGCACCGTCGTAGGCCAGGAACTTGCCCGCGTCCTCGGCCCGCGCGTGCTCGATCAGGTTCAGCAGCGCGTGCGCGGAATCGGCGGGGGCCAGCGTCGCGCCCTTGCCACCCATGTCGGTCTTGACCCAGCCGGGATGCGCGGTCAGCACGACGATGCCGCGCGGCGCCAGTTCAGCCGCGAGCCGTTTCACCGCCATGTTGAGCGCGGCCTTGCTCATCGCATAGCTGATGGTGCGGAAGCTCGATGCCTGCGCGATCGAGCCCAGCTGCGAGGTGACGCACAGCACGCGCGGCTTGTTGCCGAGCGCCAGCAACGGTGCGAGTGCCTGCGTGATCAGCAACGGTGCGCTGGCGTTCACCGCGAAACTTTCGGCCAGCGACTCGAACCTGACGTTGCCGAAGCGCTCGCCAGACACCAGTACACCGGCGTTGTTGATCAGGAGGTCGATGCGTTGCAGGTGCTTCGCCGCGGCATTGGGCAACGCATCGATCGCGGCCGGATCGGCCACGTCCAGCGCGTGGATCGCCAGGCGGTCACCGTGGGCCGCCCGCAGCGCATCCAGTACCCGAGCTTGCGACGGATCGCGGCAACAGGCCAGCACGCGCGCACCGCGTTCCAGCAGCTGGGTGACGAAGGCCAACCCGAGTCCGCGGTTGGCGCCGGTGACCAGGCTACGTTGCATGACGGCAGTGTAGCGCGGCGCGGGCAACCCGCTATCCTGTCGCGATGGAACCCGCAGAAACCACCCATTTCGGCTACCGCGACGTGCCCGCGGCTGACAAGCAGAAACTGGTCGGAGAAGTGTTCTCGTCCGTCGCCGGAAAGTACGACGTGATGAACGACCTGATGTCGTTCGGCGTCCATCGCCTGTGGAAACGGCACTTCGTGGCGACCTCCGGCATCCGCAAGGGCGACCGCGTGCTGGATCTGGCCGGCGGCACCGGCGACATCGCGGCGCTGTTGCTGCCGCGGGTGGGCAAGCAGGGCGAAATCGTGGTCGCCGACATCAACGCCGCGATGCTGCATGCCGGCCGCGACCGCCTGCTCGACCGCGGTCTGCTCGACGGCCTGCGCTGGGCGCAGGTGAACGCCGAAGCGTTGCCGTTTCCGGAAGCCTCTTTCGATGCGGTGACCATCGCGTTCGGGCTGCGCAACGTCACCGACAAGGACCGGGCCCTGTGCGAAATGCACCGGGTGCTGAAACCGGGTGGCCGTGCGTTGATCCTGGAATTTTCACGCGTGAACCAGGATTGGCTGAAACCGCTGTACGACTTCCATTCGTTCCGGGTGCTGCCACGCATCGGCAAGCTGGTCGCGCACGACGAGTCCAGTTACCGCTATCTCGCCGAATCGATCCGCAAGCATCCCGATCAGGCCACGCTCAAGGCGATGATGGAAGCCGCCGGTTTCCGCAACGTGGCGGTGCGCAATCTCTCGGCCGGGATCGTCGCGATCCATCGCGGTTACAAGATCTAGCGCGATGCGCGAGTTGTATCCGGAAATCGAACCGTATCGCAGCGAGCGCTTCGCCGTCGGCGACGGCCACACCCTGTACGTCGAGGAATGCGGCAATCCCGACGGCCTGCCGGTGGTGTTCCTGCATGGCGGGCCCGGCGCCGGGTCTGGCGAGTTATCACCGACGCTTCTTCGACCCCGCCCGCTACCGCGTGGTGCTGTTCGACCAGCGCGGCGCGGGCAAGTCCACGCCCTTCGCCAGCCTCGACGCCAACACCACGCAGGACCTGATCGCCGACATCGAGCGCATCCGCGAGCATTGCGGCATCGATCGTTGGCTGGTGTTCGGCGGCTCGTGGGGTTCGACGCTCGCGCTGGCCTATGCCGAGGCGCATCCTGACCGCGCACTCGGGCTGGTCCTGCGCGGCATCTACCTGGCACGGCCCGAGGAAGATCGCTGGCTGTTCGAACCGGGTGGCGCCTCGCAGATCCGCCCCGAGAATTGGCAGCGGTTTGCCGCGGGGATTCCGCAGGAAGAGCGCCACGATCTGCTCGAGGGCTACTGGCGACGCCTGACCAGTGAAGATGAAGCCACGCGTGTCGCCGCCGCGCGTGCGTGGGGCGCATGGGAAGGCGGCGCGCTCACGCTGGCGGAAAGTCCCGAGACCGAGGCCGAATTCGCCGCGCCGAATGTCGCGGTGAGCCTTGCCCGGATCGAGGCCCACTACTTTCGCCAGCACTGCTTCCTCGAACCGGATCAGTTGCTGCGCGACATAGGGCGCATCCGGCACATCCCGGCGACCATCGTGCACGGCCGCTACGACATCATCTGTCCTGCCAAGAGTGCCTTCGACCTGCACGCGGCGTGGCCGGAGGCCGACTTCCACGTCGTGCTGGCGGGGCACGCCGCCAACGAACCCGCGATCGTCGACAAGCTCGTGCAGGCGACCGACGCTTTCGCCGATCGCGTCGGCTGATCACGCCGAAGCGCGCAGGTCCTCGACGATGGCGCCCCACTGCGCGACGCCATTTTCGTGGTCGGCGTGCCGCCAGGTCTCGGCCAGCGCGGCGCGGTACCAATCCTGCATGGACGGCAACGCCAGCAGATGCCGGGCGTAGGCGTTAGCAGCCTCGCCGAGTGGCGGCGAATAGGTTTGAATGCGGAACGCGACCGGTGCGTAGAACGCATCGACCGCGGTGAACGCGTCGCCCGCGAGAAACGGACCACCGAAACGGTCAAGGCCTTCGCTCCACAATTCGGCAACGCGCGACAGGTCACGTTGCAGCATCTCGTCCACGCGGTGCAGCCTCACCCGGATGCCGCAGTTCATGCTGCATTGCTCGCGCAGCGCCATGAAGCCGGAATGCATTTCCGCCGCGGCGCAGCGCGCGAATGCACGCGCGGCTTTTTCGACGGGCCATACTTGCGGATGCACCTCGGCGAGGTATTCGGCGATCGCCAGCGAATCCCACACCGTCAACGCGCCATCGACCAGACAAGGCACCTTGCCGCTGGGTGAAAAGGTCCGGAACACTTCTGCGTTGGCACCCGACGCACCGCGGAACGGCACCAGCTTCTCCTCGAACGGGATGCCGAGTTCGCGCAGCAGCACCCACGGCCGCAGCGACCACGAGGAATAATTCTTGTTGGCGATGTAAAGGATCGGCATTGGCGGCTTCCTCACCCGGAAACGCACATTTTATCTCCGCCGATGCGACACTTCGGTCCGACTGAAGAAGCAGCGGCCCCGATGCGGCGATGAACTGGAAAGGTGAAGGCAAGCTGGGCCTGTGGCCGGTGGTGGCGATCGGCATCGGCGGCATGGTCGGCGGCGGCATCTTTGCGGTACTGGGTCTGGCGGTGCAGATGGCGCACGGGGGCACGCCGCTGGCTTTCGCGCTGGCCGGAGCGGTGGCGTTGCTGACGGCGTATTCCTACGCCAAGCTGTCGGTGGCCTTCCCGAGCCGCGGCGGCACCGTCACCTTTCTCGACCGCGCCTTCGGCCCGGGCCTGTTCACCGGCAGCATGAACGTGCTGCTTTGGTTGAGTTACGTGGTGATGCTGTCGCTGTACGCGCTGGCGTTCGGCAGCTACGGTGCGACGTTCCTGCCCGCAGCATGGCAGCCATCGGGGAAACACGTGTTGATCACGCTGGGCGTGCTGCTGCTGACAGGGCTGAACCTGCTCGGCGCCAAGTGGATCGGCAAGGCCGAAATCTGGATCGTGGGCCTGAAGGTGGCGATCCTGCTGCTGTTCGTCGGCGCCGGCCTGGCCAGTGTCCACGGTGCGCGTATCGCATCTGCCAACTGGTCGCCGCCGCTGCAACTGTTGGCGGGCGGCATGATCATCTTTCTCGCCTACGAGGGCTTCGAACTGATCGCGAACACCGCGCAGGACGTGCGCGACGTGGCGCGTACGCTGCCGCGCGCCTATTACATCTCGGTCGGCTTCGTGATCGTGCTGTATGTGCTGGTCTCGCTGGTCACCGTGGGCAACCTGCCGGTGGCCAGCATCGTCGCAGCCAAGGACTATGCGCTCGCGGAAGCGGCCAGGCCGTTCCTCGGGCAGACCGGCTTCGCGTTGATCGCGGCAGCGGCGATGTTATCCACGGCGTCCGCGATCAACGCCACGCTCTATGGTGCCTCCCGCTTGAGCTACACGATCGCCACAGACGGCGAACTGCCACGCGTGCTGGAGCGCCAAGTCTGGGGCCAGCCGGCGGGAGGCCTGCTGATCACCGCGACGCTGACCGTGATCGTGGCCAACGCCTTCGACCTCAGGAGCATCTCGACGCTGGGCAGCGCGGGCTTCCTGCTGATCTTCGCTGCCGTGAACGCCGCCAACCTGCGCTGCGCCGCCATCACGGCCGGAAAGCGCTGGCTGTCGGCGAGCGGCATCGTCGCGTGCGTGGTCGCGCTTGGCGCATTGATCTGGCAGACGGCACGCAGCGCACCCGCCAAGCTTTGGGTGCTGGCAGCGATGCTCGGCCTCGCCTTGCTGATCGAAGGCGGTTACCGCATGGCAGGACGCAAACCGCAACTACACGACTAGATCGACGCGCCGCGTCGCTGATCCATCACAAGGTGCCGGACCCGCGTGGTCGGGCGGCGGCACCCGTGTGTGCTGGCATACTTGAGGTTCGTCCCGCGAAATTCTGTCAGGAGTTGACGCATGCGCCTGCTTTCCATCCCGGCCAGCCGTGACTCCGCGTTGTCGGTCGGTCTCGCGCACCGTCAATTCGGTGGCACCGCCACGCCGACGCCATACCGCAAGCATGTCGCCCGATCCGAACACGACCAGGACTGACCGCAGCATGCCGGACAATCCCGCCCGCGATGTATTGCTCGCACGCCTGGCCCGCCGCCTGAAGATCCTGGGTGGCGTGATCATCGCGTTGGCGGTGATCGGCCTTGCCGTTTATTTCCTGGCACCGCGTACCGTGCTGCGGAGTGCGATCGCATGGAAGGCCTGGCAGGACGGCTTGCATCGACACAGCGTGCAGGTCGGCGACACCCGCTGGGTGTATCTCGAAGGCGGCAAGCAGAACGGGCCGCCGTTGGTGTTGCTGCATGGCTACGGCGGCACCTACGCCGACTGGCTGCTGGCCGCGAAGTACCTCACCGGCAATTTCCGGGTCGTCATCCCCGACCTGCCGGGTTGGGGCCAATCCACGCGGCTGCTTGGTGCCGACTATGGCTACGCCGCACAGGTCGAGCGCTTGCACGGTTTTATCGACGCGCTGCATTTGGGCGAAATCGCCCTGGCCGGGCATTCGATGGGCGGCGCGATCGCCGGCCTGTACGCCGCGAAATATCCGAAGAATATCGCCGCGCTGGTGCTGATCGACTCGGCCGGCGTGCCATTCAAGCAAAACGCCTTCGTGCGCGAACTGAAGTCGGGCAAGAGTCCCTTCGACATCGACAACCGCGAGCAATTCAGGCACCTCGAATCTCTTCTGTTCGCCAAGCCGCCTTCGGTGCCGCCGCGCATCGAGGACGTGTTCGTGGACAGGTCGAAACACGAACGCGCATTCGACGACAAGGTATTGCGCGAGATCACGGCACCCGGCGCACGCAATGCACTGCAGACGGCGCTGCCCGACATCACCGCGCCGACGCTGGCGATCTGGTGCACCAAGGACCAGATCGTCGACATCTCGGCACTGGACGCGATCCGCAAGGGCCTGACCCACGCGCCGAACATCAGCGTTGCCGAACTCACCGGTTGCGGTCACATGTCGATCATGGAAAAACCGCGCGAGGTCGCGCAATCCATCACGCGCTTCGTGTTGATGCCTTGATGCAGTGAGAGCGATAATTCCGCGCCCCTCGAATTACCGGAATCGGCCACAACCGGCCACTCCCCTGCGCGTTTGCGCGATTCGATAGCAGCCGTTGGCATCTAATGTATTTCGGGCACTGGGATCGCTCGGAGTTGGCGACGTCTCCCCATTTCCCGGCATCCGCTGGGTCCGCTTATACAGTGCATGCATAACCGGACCGAGTCAGGCAAAGTTCCTGCAACATCATGGGGTTGTGCTACCTTTGCCGGGTCCGGAGCTGTTTGTATAGCCGGACGTCGAATCCGTATATTCAGTAGTTAGCTCAGCACGGAAAATAACTCGCATGTCACTTCTTCGAGAGATTCAGAGCGCAGCTATCGATTCCGACGTTCCCCTTACGACCTTACTGAGAAAGTGCAAGGTTCTTGCCGCTCGGCTTGGCAATGAAGAGTTCAAGTCATGGGTTGACCACGAGTTAAACGGGTATGAATCAACAGACGATCTGCCCGAATATAGAGTTGCCAATGTCAACTCCAAGGGTCACTTCTCCGGTCCCTTTCATTCCGGCCTTCGCAACGCGGACATTCCCATGACATGCATGCCAGAGGAGCTTCGGGAGAGCCTCTCCCACACATATCTTATGCAACCTGTGGCGGCCCTCGAAGATCTTATTGCGAGAGGCGATGGCGGAACGCTCCATGAGGCTTGGAATCCCGACATCGTGGCGCACTTCGGACAAAAGATCTATCAAAACATGAACTGCATGCAGGCTTGGAAGGTCATTCCAAAAGGCACTGTAGTTGCAGCCGTCGATACAGTTCGTACGCGAGTACTGAACTTTGTTCTGGATATTGAGGCTGAAGCTCCAGAGGCGGGCGAGGCCCCCTTGAACTCAAATCCATTGCCTCAGGATCGCGTGCAGCATATCTTCAACACGAACATTTACGGGGATGTTCAGAACCTCGCCAACGCCAGCCCAGGGGCGCAACAGAATGCCACCTACAACGCGCAGAATCCAGAATTATTTCGAGACTTGATTAGAGCAATTGAGGCTTCTGGTGCTCCGGCTGATGTGGCTGCATCGCTGACGGAGCCCGTGGACGCTATGGGACGAGCGACGAGCGGGTTCTACCCCGTTTTCACGGACAGTTGGGTTAAGGCTAAAAACTTCTGATCCTCGGCGTCCAGCCGTTGCTGCATCCTTGGGTTGTGGAAGCGTTCGATGTAGTCGAACACATCGCTGCGAGCTTCATCAATGCTGCGATAGTGACGTCGGTTCACCCGCTCGCGTTTGAGCATCCCGAAGAACCCTTCGGCCGCAGCATTGTCACCGCAATGGCCAACCGCGCTCATGCTGCAAACGAGGTTGTGCCCCGCCAGGAACTGCTGGTACTCCTCGCAGGTAAATTGCGTGCCGTGATCGGAATGCAAAACGACGGGTTGGCTACGATCCTCGCGCTGCCACAACGCCATCAGCACCGCACGCAACACCAGGTTGCGATCCTGCAGGGTGTCCATCGACCAGCCCACGACCTTCTTGCTGAAGAGGTCGAGCACCATGCACAGGTACAACCAGCCTTCGCCGGTGCGGATGTAGGTGATGTCGGTGACCCATTTGGTGTTCGGCTCGTTCGCCGCGAAGTCCCGCTCCAGGTGATTCCGGACGTGAACGGGTCGAGCCCCAACCCGCTTGTGCCGCCAGCGACGCCGCTGCGGCACACCGTACAGCTCCGCCGACGTCATCAAGCGCGCCACCCGGTTGCGACTGGCCAGCTTGCCCTCGAACGCAAGTCGCTCGTGCATCCGCGGCATGCCGATGACGCCGTCGCTCTCGGCGTGGATCTGGCGAATGCGTTCCAGCAGGCGAGCGTTGTCACGGGCCCGCGTGCTCGGCGCCCGCCCTGCCCATGCGTGATAGCCGCTGCGCGATACCTTCAAGCACCGGCACATCAGCCGGAGCGGGTACTCATCGCGGTGGCGCCGGATCGCCGCGTACCTCACGACGATTCCTTGGCGAAGAACGCCGCCGCATCGCGCAAAAAATCCCGCTCCTTCTTCACCCGGGCGAGCTCGCGTCGCAGGCTGCTCAGCTCCTCGTCACGAGGCACGCCTGCACCCGTGAACGTCTTGCCCGGCTTCGCCAGTTCCCGCCGCCAGCGACTCAGGACATTGGCGTTGACGCCCAGCTCCTGCGCAACCTGGCTGACCGATGCCTGCGGACGGCGCGTCAGCTCGACCGCCTCACGCTTGAACTCCGCACTGAACATTCTTCGTTGTGCCATGACACTCCTCTCTGCTCATGATGAGCTTACTTGGAAGTGTCCGTGGAATCGGGGTAGAACCCAGCCCGCGTTCCTTTCGAGAGGCGTATCTTCAGTTTATGTCCGTCGCGTCCGATCACATTCAGGTCGTCGGAGCAGCCATCGCACCTTTCATGCCACACCTCGCGGCGTTGTTGAGCTAACAATTCATTCAATCCGACGCCGCTTCGCGGCGCGGCTTAATTCAAGCGTTAGGCATCAATGAAACTACGTGCGCCATCCAAACGAGAAGAAAAGCGGGTGCTCGCATCCCTGCTGGCGCTCTTGAATAAGCCGCCCGACAATCGGTTTCTATCGCAGCTTCGGCGCGAGGTGATAGGTGTCGTAATCGGGTTGTTGCTTATTGTTGTGGTCCTAGCAGCGCTTCGCACCGGTCTCGTCATCATATGGGCCACCGTCGGTGGCGCGCTTCTTATCGGGTTCGCCATCGGCATTTGCGTAAAGCAATTCATTGCGCTAGAGCATTGGCCAATCATCGCCAGTTGCCTTGATAAGGCCAAGATCGAGGAGAAGTTGCGTGAGCTTGATGCCTAACATCTCGGTCAAGCGGACCGCCGTCCCGCTGCGCGGGCCGTCGGCCGCTGAATTCGGGCATTAGCTGCTTAAAAACATGGCCGCGATTTACGCATTCACCTGTTCGCGCTGCGGGAAACGCCACGAAGGTTCTCCAAAGCTTCGCGTTCAGCGCACCAACGTACTACGAGGAACTCTCCGAAGTCGAGAAGCAGTCAATCGGCCGGCTCAGCGATGACCTCTGTGAGATTCGGCGGCCCGAAAACACCGATTATTTCGCTCGAGTACTTCTTGAAATTCCAATTCACGGCATCGCAGAGCCGTTTCTATGGGGGGTCTGGGTGTCACTGAGCCGAGAGAGCTACGAGCGTTACACTTCAAGTTGGGCCAACCACGACGAGTCGGATTGCTACTTCGGCTGGTTCAGTAATCGCCTTCCGTACTACCCTGACACGGTCAATCTCAAAACAAACGTGCGTCCTCGCAATGGCGGTGAGCGCCCTTACTTGGAGTTGCAGGCTTGCGAGCATCCGCTAGCAACCCACTTTCGGGAGGGCTTGACTGTCCAGGAGGCACAGATCATCGCAGAGGCTGCAATGCATCGCAGCTAACATTTCATTCCAGCGGACGCGCTACGCGCGCCGCTAAATTCAAGCGTTGGGCAGCATGACTAAAGCTAAGACGCCGTCCGGTGAGTTGCCGCACAGGCTGCCCGCGGACTTTCGCAAGGCCATCGAATCCGATGCTGTGGTCAAGAGCCTCTGGGCCGCGATTACGCCTCTGGCCCGAAATGAGTGGATTTGCTGGGTCACTTCAGCCAAGAAGGAAGAGACCACGGAAGCGCCGTATCGATGTTGGCCTCGATAAGATGCGCGGAGGAATGCGCAGGCCATGCTGTTGGCCTGGCTGCCCGCACCGGTGACCCTTGCGTCCATGAGCATATTGCGTAGCATCAAGTTTGAAGTGCACGGTTGAGCATGCTTCCCGAAAGCGGACCGTCGCCATTGGCCGCAACGGGTCGCTACCAGTCCATCGTGTTGGTCATGGCTATTGCGCGCCCCGCAACAGGCGCCGCACCGCGGGCAGGTTGCGGCGGCTGATTTCGGGCTCGGCATCGCTGCCGGCGATCAACGCGCGGGTCGTGCCATCGGCATCGCGGCGCAGGCCGATCAAGCGTTCGACCGGAATCAGGCAGGCGCGGTGTACGCGCACGAAGCGATCCGGGTGGGTCTCCTCGATCGTTTTCAGCGACTGTTCGCTCAGGGCTTCTCCGGCGCTGCGATGCACGGTGACATACTTGTCGTCCGCACTCAGGTACAGGACTTCGTGCAGCGGCACCCGCAGCGGCGCGCCATGTGCCTGCGCCAACAACGTCGCGTCGGCGGCCGGCGAGCGCCGGCGCAGTGCCTGCGCACGTGCCAATGCTTCGCGCAGGCGCTCGATGCGCACCGGTTTCAAGAGATAGTCCGCCGCGCGGAGTTCGTAGGCGGCCAGCGCGTGTTGTTCGTAGGCCGTGCAGAACACCAGTTGCGGCGGGTTTGGCAGCAACGCCACGCGGCGCGCCACGCCGATGCCGTCAAGACCGGGCATCGCGATGTCCAACAGCACCAGATCGGGATGCAGTTGCGCACATGCGGCCAGTGCTGCCTCGCCATCGCCGACGCTCGCGACCACCTCGACGCTCTCGCAGTCGTGCAGCAACGCAGCCAGACGCGTGCGTGCGAGCGGTTCGTCATCGGCGATCAGGACGCGCACGGCAGCCTCACGATCACGCGGAACACACCGTCGTCAGTGCGCGTTTCCAGTCCCCCGCGCTCGCCGAAGTGGTAAGCGATACGGCGGCGCACGCTGTCCAGTCCGTGCCCGCTGCGCTTCGGCGCCGCGGCGTCCGGCAACGGGTTGGCAATCTCGATTTCGACGGCACCGGGCAGGCGCCGGCCGCTCATCCGCAGCGTGCCGCCCTCGCGGCGCGGCTGGATGCCGTGATAGACCGCGTTCTCGACCAGCGGCTGCAGCAGCAGCGCAGGCATTTCCAGATCGGGCGGCAGGTCGCCGAGGTCGCGCTGCACGTTCAGGCGCTCGCCCAGGCGCAATTGCTCGATCGCGAGGTAGCGGTCGATCAATCCGAGTTCCGCGCCCAATGTGCTGGGTTGGTCATCGGCGCCGAGCGAAGCGCGGAACAGTTCGGAAAGATCCTCGACGGTGCGCTCGGCCGCATCCGGATCGACCCGCACCAGCGCGGCGACGGTGTTCATGCTGTTGTAGAGGAAGTGCGGACGAATGCGCGCCTGCAACGCATCGAATTGCGCGCGCGCCACCGCGGCGAGCCGTGCCCGCCATTCGGCCAGCACGTAGAAATAGCGCAGCAGCGCGGCACCCAACAGTGCGGTCAGGATCGTGTTGTCCAGCACGAAGCGTACGCTCGCAGCGGGCGTCAACGCCGTGCCCAGAGCATGATCCAGACGCGCGACTACCGCGCTTGCCAGCGCAACCAACGCGACCAGCGCTGCCCACACGAGCGGCCACGCAAAGGCACGCGGCCATCGCATCAGCAACGGCGACAGCCGGCACAACAGCAGCGATGCCAGCAATGCCAGCCAGACCACGAACGCGGTCGCCGTGGCGAACCCCCGCCAGTGCATGCGCGCATCCGGCGCCAACGCATCGATCACGACCACCAACTCGGCGACCACGACCAGCGTGAACACCGACGCTGCGCTGCAGAAATCCGGCAGCACGGCGTCATCGGATTTTCGCGTTGCATGGGTGTCCGCCATGGCGGACAGTATGCCTCAGCCTTCAATCGGCAAAGCGTTCCGTCAGGAAGTCCGCGAGGTCCGCGATCTCCTGTGGACACACCTGGTGCGCCATCGGGTAGCTGTGCCAATCGACGGCATGGCCCGATTCACGCAGACCGTCGCGCGAGCGTTCGCCAAGGTATTGCGGTACGACGGGATCGAAGGCGCCGTGGCCCATGAAGATCGGTGTGTCGGCATTCGCGATGTTGCGTTCGTCCACAGTCTTTTCGGCAATCGGCAGATAGGTGGACAGCGCCACGATGGCCGACAGTTTTTGCGCATGCCGCAGGCCCGCGGCCAGCGCGATCGCGCCGCCTTGCGAGAAACCTGTCAGCACGATGTTCGCCGGCGGTACACCGCGTTCGTTTTCGCGTTGGATCAGCGCTTCCACCGCGCCGATCGAGGCGCGGATGCCGGTTTCGTCCTGCTTCTGTGCCAGGTCGAATCCCGTGATGTCGTACCACGCGCGCATCGGCAATCCACCGTTCAACGTGATCGGCCGCACCGGCGCATGCGGGAACACGAAGCGCAACGGCGGCCAGCCCGGCCGCAGCAGCTGCGGGACGATCGGCGCGAAGTCGTGGCCGTCCGCGCCTAGGCCATGCAGCCACAGGACCACATGGCGGGGATCGGGACCGGTTTCGTTCTCGACGGCAGGCAGCACGTCTTGCATGGCAGGCATTCGCGGCTTGAAACGCACAGCTTAACGGCTCGGCGAGCGCCCGGGACTTCCGGCGCTTGCGCGTGCGCGGGGCGTCTGGCTAGGCTCGCTCTTTTGCTTGGGGCCATGTCCATGAATCGCATCGTCGTTGCCGGCCTGGCCGGCCTGCTGGTCTGCTCGGCCGCGCTCGCCGCGCCGCAAGATGCATCGCGCGCCGCCACCGGCGCCGCGCAGAAAATCAGCCTGGAACAGATCATGGCCAATCCCGACTGGATCGGGCCGCCGGTCGACGATGAATACTGGGGTGTCGACGGCCGCAGCGTCTACTTCAAGCTGAAGCGCAAGGGTTCGTCGATCCGCGACCTGTACCGCGTCGCCACCACGGGCGGTACGCCGGTGAAGTTGAGCGATTCGGAGCTCGCGAACGCCACCGGCCCGGCGGTGTTCGACCGCGCGCGTGATCGCGCTGCTTATCTGCTGCATGACGACGTGTTCGTGCGCGACGTTTCGTCCGGCGCGACCCGCCAGGTCACCCGCGATGACGCCGACAAATCCGGCCTGCAGATTTCCGGCAACGGCCAGCTGGTGAGCTGGAGCGAGAACAACGACTGGTACGTCTGGAATGCGGCGACGGGCATGGTCGCGCCGGTCGCGACGCTGAAAGCCGAAAACAACCCGGCCGAGGCCAAGCCCGACCAGATGGAGCGCCTGCAGCTCCACCTGTTCTCGACCCTGCGCGAGATCAAGGCCGACAAGCAGGCGGTACACGATCGCACCCGGCAGCTGGACAGCGAGAACCCCGCACGCGCGCAGGAGCCTTTCTACCTTGGCGACAAGGTGCGCGTCGTGGCGACTTCGCTGTCGCCGAACGCACGCTGGATGGTGGTGGTGACCGTGCCGAAGTCCTGGCAGCGCGGCAAGCATCCGGACGTGATCCACTACGTCAACGACTCGGGCTATCCGGAAGCCGAACGCGCGCGCACCTACGTCGGGCACAACAGTCCCGCGCCGCAGTCGTTGGTGCTGCTGGATCTGCAAACCCACAAGCAATATGCGCTGTCGGTGGACGGCCTGCCCGGCATCCACGACGACCCGCTGCACGACGCTGCGGGTGAAGCGCATCGCGCAACTCAAGCAAGGCAGGCCACGACGAGGAGGCCACCGCGCTGGCCGCGCCCAAGACGCGTCCGGTGTCGGTGAATTTCATTCCGCTCGGCAATGGCTACGGACCGGCGATCGCGTGGACGCCGGACGGCAGCGAAGTCGCGGTCGAGCTGGTCGCCAACGACCACAAGGACCGCTGGATCGAGACGGTCGATTTCGCCAACCACAAGTTCGTGAACCAGAACCGTTTGACCGACCACGCCTGGATCAACTGGAGTTTCAACGAGCTCGGCTGGCTGCCCGACAACCGCACGCTGTGGTTCGATTCGGAGGCCAGCGGCTGGTCGCAGCTGTACGTGAAGCCGCTGGACGGCAGCGCGCGCGCGCTGACCGGCACCGGCTACGAAGTGTCCGATCCGGTTGTTTCGCCGGACGGCAAATGGTTCTACCTGCTGGCCAACAAGCAGGCGCCGTACGATTACGACGTGTATCGCTTGCCGACGGATGGCGGCACGCTGCAGCAGGTCACGCACTACCAGGGCGTGTCCTGTGCCGAATGCAGCGGGTTGTTCCAGCTTTCACCCGACGGCAGCAAGCTCGTGGTGCTGCATTCCACGCCCTACATTCCGCCGCAACTCGCGGTCGTGAACAGCGACGGCAGCGACCCGCGCGACCTCACCGACACGCGCACGCCGCAATACAAGGCGATGCACTGGGTACAACCGCAGTTCGTCAAGGTGCCGAGCAGCCACGGCCATTTCGGGATCTGGGCCAAGTACTACCAGCCAGCCGACTACGACACCTCGCACAAGCATCCCGCGGTGCTGTTCGTGCACGGCGCCGGCTACTTGCAGGATGTGACCAAGGGCTGGTCGTACTACTTCCGCGAACAGATGTTCGACAATCTGTTGTTGCAGGAAGGCTACGTGGTGCTCGACATGGATTACCGCGCGTCGGCCGGCTACGGCCGCGACTGGCGCGATGCGATTTACCAGCACATGGGCCATCCGGAGCTGCAGGACTTGCTGGACGGCAAGGCCTGGCTTGTGAAGAACCACGACGTCGATCCGAAGCGCGTGGGCATCTACGGTGGCTCCTACGGCGGCTTCATGACCGAGATGGCCATCCTGCGCGCGCCGGGTGAGTTCGCCGCCGGCGCGGCCCAGCGGCCGCCCGCCGACTGGACCAGCTACAACGACAATTACACCTCGGACATCCTCAACACGCCGCAGCTCGATCCCGAAGCCTACAAGGGTTCCTCGCCGATCGAATACGCCCAGAACCTGCAGGATCCGCTGCTGATCAACCATGGGCTGATCGACAACAACGTGATGCCGGGCGATTCGATCCGCCTGTACCAGCGCTTCATCGAACTGCACAAGAAGGATTTCTGGATCTCGCTGTACCCGATGGAACGCCACGACTTCAAATACGCCGACGACTGGTACGACGAATACCGGCGCGTCCACGACCTGTTCACGCGGTTCGTGAAGGACCGGAACGGCAACGTTCCGGCCACGCAGCAAATGAAGTAACCCGAGATTTGATCATGCACGGGAAAGGGCGCCGCATGGCGCCCTTTTTCCGTCGGGTCCGAACTGCCCTATTTGGTGGTGTTGATGTAGTAGTTGCTCGACGCCGCGGCGCTCAGTGCGCTGGTGAGCGGCAGCAACTGGGTGAGGAAGCGGTTCCAGCGGGTGACACCGGCGGCGGACGCGAACACCACGTCTCCCGGCTTCACGTCGAATCCATCGGCCAGCGCGAACGCGGCCGGCGATTTCAGGTCGAGCTGGTAAACCGTCGGGCGCTGCGCCTGGTGGCCGTCCTTGTCGAATGCGCCGCGCACGACATAGATCATGCCCTTGGAGGTAACCTCGTTGAGGCCACCGGCATCGCCGAGCGCCTGCGTCAACGTGATGTCACCGGTCTTGAAGCGCACCGCCTGCGGACGCGTGACCTCACCCATGACGAATACCTTCTCGCGATCGTTGTAGGGCACCAGCACGCGATCGCCCGGACGCAGGTAGATCTTGCCGGCGGGCCCGCCCTTTCCTGCATAGCCGCTCATGTCGAGGTGGTAAGTCTGGTCACCACGCGTCAACACCACGTCGGCGAGGTTGGCATTCTGGTTGTCCACGCCCGCGTTGGCGATCGCCTCGCCCAATGTCACGGGTACGGTGGTGATGGGCTGCGCTCCGGATTTCACCAGTGCGCCTTCCAGCACGACGTGCTGGCTGGCGTAATTGGCGACACTGATGTCCACCATCGGATTCTTGATCCAGTGCGCCAACTTGGACGCGATCGCATGGCGCGCCTGTTCGATGGTCATGCCTCCGATCTTCATCTGCCCGATGTACGGGTAGTAGATCGTTCCGTCCGGCCGCACCAGGCGACCATTGGCCTCACTTGCTTGCTGCGATCCCGCGGGCGCGGTCAGTTCGGGGTGGTCCCATACGGTGATGTACAACGTGTCGCCGGGGCCGATGTGATACGCCTGCGGTTGGTAGTCGAGCAACGCCTGCGGAATGACGGGCTCGGTGGCCGCCGCCTGTTGGGTGGTCACCAGTTGCGGCGTGATCGGAACCAGCTGCACATAGTCGCTGTTGCTGCTGCGCACGCCCATGGTCTGCCCCGGCGCGATGCCGCACCCCGCCAGACCCGCAAGGGCAAGTGTGCATGCGAACAAACCCAAGGCACGTGTCATGCGCCGCCCATCCAAACCCATTACCGAGACCGATCGACGCGCATGTGCGATGTTCATGATTCGCGGGCTCCTGTGACTGTTTCGATCCCTGTATCAACACCGGTTCTGGTGCCGAGCCCGGAGTATGGTCATCTTGTGCAGCGATTGTCTACCCAGCTTGCGAACGCGATTAGCGAAGTATTTATTTATATCTTATTCATTGCATTTTTAATTAATTCATTCACCTGAATGAATCGTCCAGAAACATGAATATGGCGGAGCGGGATCGAATCGACACCACACCCCTTCTTACTTGGATGCGAAACAACACGACCGTCGCAATGTCCCGCAATGTGACATGCGTGAAGCCTGCATGAAACATACTGGAAACGGAATGCGATCGGACAACTCACGGATGCTGACGGCCCACTGAACATGCGCTGCTTCGATGCCAAGTGCATGGCCCCAAGCACGTCCCGATCGCGATGAACTGGTCTACACTCGACTGCCTTACCTCTTGCGCAACGCAATGACGGATTGACCGAGCAAATCACGTTTCACGCATCACCCGTAACTTTCTGCCGTGTTTCAAGAAGGTTCAAGACTGACCTATCACGATCCGTTTTACAGGCATTGAAACGGATTACCGATAGCCATTTAAATCCACTCACGCAGTGGAAGAACAAGCATCTCCGGACGATGCAGCACTTCGCGTGCGAAACATCGAATCGCGTTAATCGACGGGCCCGTTTACGGCGCCGAGTCGGCGATTTCCCCCGCAGATGTCCCTTCCACGGGATAGGAGCCCCATGAACAAGGCGATGACCATTGCGAACCCACGAGCAGGCGGGTTCGGCGCGCGCCCGGAGGACACCATCGATCTGCGGGCTCTTCTCGGAACACTCCTCGATCACAAGCGACTGATCATCGGGATCACGGCTGCGTGTTTCGTGCTCGCTCTCGTCTATGTGCTGATCGCGACGCCCGTTTACCAAGCCAACGCAATGGTACAGGTCGAGCAGTCGCCGACCCTTCCGGGCCTGACGGCGGTCGCGGAAGCCGTGGGCGCTTCCAACCCGGAATCCACCGACGCGCTCTCCATCCTCACCGCGGATTCGGTGCTCAAGCCCGCGGTCGACAACCTCGACCTGAACATCGTGGTCGGCAATTACCAGATACCGGTGCTCGGCAGCCTGATCGCGCGTGCGAATACACCGCCGGCACCCGGTGTTGTCGCCAAACCGTGGTTCGGACTCGCGGGATACAACTGGGGCGGCTCGCACCTGGACGTGAGCCGGCTGGACGTTCCTGACGATCTGCTTGGCAAGAAGATGACGCTGGTGGCTGGCAGGAACGGTGCCTACACGCTGTGGCAGGACAGCTCCATTCCGTTCACGCGCGGCAAGCTGCTGCTGCGCGGAATGGCCGGCAAGACGGCGAAGGGTTCCGGCGTGACGATGCAGGTGGACAGCCTGCAGGCCAACCCCGGCATGCGTTTCCATGTCACCCGCAACTACGAGATGACGACGATCCACCACCTGAAGAACGCCATCAAGGCGAAACAGGCATCGCAAGGCGCGAATGTCATCGAGCTGAGTTACGACAGCGACAACCCGCAGAGGGCCGTCGCGGTACTCGACCAGGTCACCAAGGCATACCTGGCCCAGAACGTGGGGCGCAATTCGGCGCAAGCTGCCAACAGCTTGAAATTCGTGAATCGGCAAATGCCGGTAGTGAAGAAGCGACTGGAGGATGCGCAGGCGGCGCTCAACGCGTACCAGCTCAAGGCGCATTCCGTGGACGTGCCGATGCAGACGCAAAGCATGCTGACCCAGATCGACACCCTGGACGCCAGCATCCAGCAGTTGCAGACGCAGAAGATCGCGGCGGCTCGCCTCTACACGCCCGCAAATCCCGCCTATAAGTCGATCGTCAAACAGATCGGGGCCTTGTCGGCGCAGAAGGCCGCGATCCAAAAGCGTATGGACACGCTGCCCAACACGCAGAGGGAATTGCTGCGCCTGAACGGCAACGTGAGCGTGCTCAACGCGACCTACAATGGATTGCTCAACGAGGAGCAACAGCTCGAAATCGCACAGGCCGGCACCGTCGGCACCACGCGCATCGTCGACAAGCCCACCGTGGACATCACGCGGCCGGTGAAGCCACGCAAATTGCTCACGGTCGCCGCCGGCACTTTCGTCGGCGCGTTTTTCGCGGTCGGCTTCGTGATGTTGCGCAACGTGCTCCGTCAGGGCGTCGAGGATCCTTCGGAGATAGAGCAACTCGGCTTGCCGGTGTACACCGCCATTCCGTTGAGTGCGCAACAGATCGAACTGTCGGAACGCCGCCAGCGCCTGTTCGCTCGACGCCGCCATCGCCTGCTGGCACTGGCCGCACCCGAAGACCTGGCCGCCGAAGCGTTGCGCAGCCTGCGTACCAGCCTGCGGTTCGTGCAACGTGACGCCAGCAACAAGCTAGTGATGATTTGCGGCGCCAGCTCGAAGGCGGGCAAGACGTTCGTCTCCGCCAACCTTGCCGCAGTGAATGCGCAGGCCGGCCAGCGCGTGCTGCTGATCGACGCCAACATGCGCGATGCCCAGTTGCATACCATCCTCGGCGGGAGGCCGGAGAACGGGTTGTCCGAATTGCTCGCCGACCAGATCGTCGACATGGAAGCGATCCGCGACGTCGAGGGCGTGGAGAACCTGCATTTCATCCCGGCTGGCCGGCGCCCCGCCAACCCCTCGGAATTACTGATGCGCGACAGTTTCGCGGCGCTGCTGCAACGGCTTTCCCCGCATTACGACATGGTGGTGATCGACAGCCCGCCGATCCTGGCTGTCACGGATGCCGCAATCATCGGCCACCACGCCGGCACCAGCTTGCTGGTGGTGCGCTACGGCCTCAACCATTCGCGCGAGGTCGAGATGGCCTTGCAGCGACTGCAGCAAAGCGGTGTCGAGGTCAGCGGGGTGGTTTTCAACGGCATGGAGAAGCGCAGCGGCGGCTACTCACCCTACGGTTATTTCGGTTATGGAACCGAGGCATGACCCGGCCCGCCACGGTTCACACGCTGAGACCCCGCACAACGCCTGGCCCAAGTGGCTGGCCGGCGATGACCGGCAATTATTTCGGCGATCCCCATTTCCTTGCCGCGGTGCGGGAAATGGAAGCCCTGGACTTGCGCGTCACGGCGGCGCCGCATCCAGGTTCGCGTCCTTTTGACATACTGGCCGGGCGAAAGCATTTGCGCTGGTTCGTGGTACCAGCGCGGCCGCGCGCCGTCCGCATCGCGTCACTGGCACTGATCCAGCCGTTGCGTCCGGTTGCACGCATTTTCAAACAGGCGTTGACCGTCACGTCGGAACTTGGCCTTCCGCACCTCTGGCGGAACGGCAGGGTGCACATTTCCGGCATCCGTCGCGCGGCACGCGGATTTGATGCCGCCGCGTCGCACGCGGCGTTCCTTACCGGCACTGCAGGCCCGCATCGAAAATTGACGGTGCAGTGGATGGACGCCCGCGGTGGCATCAAGGGCTATGCGAAAGTGTCTCGGGCGCCGGCCGTGCAGGCGCTGCTGGCCAACGAAGCTGCGGTGCTCGAGCAGTTGTGCAGGATCGGATTGCATTCCGCGGTGGTGCCACGCGTATGGTTGCGCGAATTCCGTGCAAACGGCGCCGCGATACTCGCCACGGATACCGTTCGGACGCCTCGGCACCAAGGCTGCACGCGACTGCAAACGTCGCATCTGGTCTTCCTGGAGGAACTGGCGGCACGTACGACATCGCCACACATGCCGGACGGCAGTGGTTTGCTACGCGAATTGCGTGCGCGGTTGGCGCGCATTCCGGCCTCGTTGCCCAACGCGTGGCGGCGACGCTTCGACCTGGCGCTGCGAGGACTCGCGTTCGCGCCGGATCTCATTGCGCCTCACGGACTGGCGCACGGGGATTTCACGCCCATCAACACTTTCCTGTATCAGGATCGGCTCTGCGTATTCGATTGGGAATACGCCGGCTACGCATACCCCGCCGACTACGATCTGATCCGTTTCCTGCTCGCGGCACGCGCTGCGCGGCGGAGAGATCCCGTTGATGACTGCAACGCGGTCGAATCGATCCTGATCCGAAACTTCAGGCGCCCCCCGGCCGCGGCACGCGCGCGGTTGACGGCGTATCTCTGCGTCCAGGCCTTGATGCTGGCGGGACGGCATTCGAATCCGGATGGGGCGGCCCTGACCTGGGAAGGAGAGCAAGCCACATCATCGATGCTCGACGCGCTGGGCGCACAGGGGCGGATTTCGCGATGAGCGGCAGATTCACGTACGTCAGTCCGGGGATGCGCGTCTGTCGTGGGCCGATCTCGATGCGGCGCACGCGATCGTCAGCCAGGGAGTGCGGCGCATGCCGTCCGATGGCGCCAGCGTGATTCGGGCAGGGCAGGAGATCCCCGCGCGCGCATCGGAGCGCGCGTTGATGTCGCGCCTGCTGCGCAGGGGCGCATCGGGCGCGTTCATCGTCTCCGTCGTCGGCACCGCGCTCGGGCTGCTCGCGAACCTGGTGATGGCGCGCCTGATCGGGCGCGCGCAGTACGGCATCTACGCCCTGATGTTCAGCTGGGTAAGCGTGCTGGTGATGGTCGCGCAGGCCGGTCAGGACATCAGCATCATCCGGTTCCTGCCCGGTTATATCCAGGACAACGCATGGGGCAAGGTGCGTGGCCTGCGGATCGGCGTCGGCCTGTTCGTGCTGGCGACCAGCATCTGCGTCGCGATCACGGGCTGCGTGGTCGTGCATGTCGTCGGTGCCAACCATTCGGCCAGCTGGCGCGACACGTTCTACATCGGTTTCGCGATGCTGCCGATCCTGACGCAGTTGCAGCAGAGCAGTGCGATGCACCGTGCGTTCAAACGCCCGGTGATCACCGGCATGTATTCCACCGTGATGCGGCCGGTCAATCTGCTCATCCTGCTCGGCATCGCGTCAATCGTCGCGACGCGACGCGACGCGCCGGTGGTGGCCGTGTGCACCGCACTCGCGGCGTTATTGGCACTGCTGGCGTCGGGCTGGCACCTTACCCGCGCGTGGCCGACGCCTGGACGCGGTGCGCGCCCGGGCTACGAGGCACGCCGCTGGGTCGCGGTCGGTGGGCAACTGTCGCTGCTTTCGATCATCACCGTCGGCGGCGCCCGACTCGACGTGATGCTTCTGGGCGCGATCATGGGTACTGGCGACGTCGGGCCATATTACGCAGCGATCAAGATGGCTGGCTTCGCGTTCTTCGCGACGCAAGCCGTCAATGTCGTGCTGGCACCCATGATCGCCGAACGTTATGACGCACGCGACATGCATGGACTGCAATCCGTGGCCGTGCAGGGAGCACGCATCGGCCTTGCCGGCGCGCTGTGCGTGGCGCTGTTCTGCGCGATCGCGGGTAAATGGGTGCTGGGCCTGTTCGGCCATGATTTCGGTGTCGCTTACGTGCCGCTGCTGATCCTGCTGCTGGGTTATTGCGCCAGCACGTGCTTCGGCGAGGTGGGCTTCATGCTGTCCATGACGAAGTACCAAAGGCAGGCGTCGTTCTTCGTGCTGATCGGCATCGCGGTGAACTGCATCGTGGCGGTCATGCTGGTGCCACGACTGGGTGCCACCGGAGCTGCGATCGGCGCGTCGCTGTCGCTCTTCATCTGGCGCGGACTGGCGTGGCGGTTCGTCACCACGCGCATCGGCATCGAGCCGTCCGTCTTCGGCAAGCTCGAACGGGGAATGCGCACGCAATCATGAATCTCCTGCTTGTCATCTCCTCCCTGGGCGGCGGTGGCGCCGAGCGCGTCATGACGCTGCTCGCCAACGCGTGGGTGGACCGCGGCAACGAGGTCACGCTGGTCACGCTGGCATCGGATCGGATGGACCGTTACCCACTGGACCCGGCGGTGCGTCGGATCGCGCTGGACGTGGCCGGCAATTCCGCACACGTGCTGGAGGCAATCGGCCGCAACATCGTCCGCATCCGCGCCCTGCGTCGCGCGATCGCGGCGTGCCAGCCCGATGCGGTGATCAGCTTCATCGCGGAAAGCAACGTGCGCGTCCTGATCGCCGCGGCGGGATTGGGCGTGCCGGTGATCATTTCCGAACGCACCTTTTTGAATGGACATCACATGCGCGGCGTCTGGCGCACGCTGCGCCGCTGGTCGTACCCGCGTGCCAGTGCGATCGTCGCGCAAACGCGCCGCTGCGCCACCGAGCTGGAAACACTCGCGCGCCGGCGGGTAGACGTGATCGCGAATCCGGTATCTGTCGAATCGTGTCCGGACGATGTCGCCGCGAAAGAGCACCACGGCAGGCACACGTTGCTGGCGGTCGGAAGGTTGTCACCGGAAAAAGGCTTTGACCTGTTGATTGAAGCGTTCGCACGCGTCGCGGAGCGCCATCCCGACTGGAACCTCGTGATCCTTGGCGAGGGTCCGTTGCGAACCGAGCTGGCGCGCAAGCTCGCCGACGAAAATCTTGGAGGGCGCATCACGATGCCGGGGTTTGACGCGCATGTCCGGAGGGCGATGCGACGCGCTGATCTGTTCGTGCTGTCGTCGCGCTACGAAGGCTTTCCGAACGCCTTGCTGGAGGCAATGACGGAAGGGCTCGCGTGCGTGAGCTTCGATTGCGATGCCGGCCCGCGCGAATTGATTGAGCATTACAAGAATGGCTGGCTGGTTCCCGCCGGCGACGTCCAGGCCCTTGCCGCTGCGCTCGATGCGCTGATGGGTGATGCGGGGCTGCGCGCGCAGCTCGGCAACCGCGCGCGCGGCGTGGGCTCCACCTATTCCCTGACAACGATCCTCGATCAATGGAACGCGCTGGTGGCTTCGGTCCTGCCTCCGGGCCCTGCGCGTGCGTCATCGCGATGAACGCCGTTTCCGACACGTTTCGAGCGTCCCGATGGGACAAAACCGCAGGGCCGCCACGGGTGCTGTTTCTGGTCCGGTCACTGCGTCAGGGCGGCGCGGAACGGCAACTGGTCGCGCTGGCCGCGGGGCTGCACCGTCGCGGCTGGCCGGTCACCGTGGTCTGTTGCTACGGCGGTGGTGTCTTCCAGGCGGAACTGGAACAGGCCGGGGTACCGCTGATCGACCTGCACAAACGCGGGCGCTGGGACATCGCCGGCTTCATGTGGCGATTGTTGCGCACGCTCCGCGAGAGCCGTGCCGAAATCGTGCACGGCTACATGACGCTTGGGAACATGCTGGCCTTGCTGGCGCCAATCGCGCGACCGCGGACACGCGTGGTATGGGGCGTGCGCTCGACCATCATTGATCGTACCCGGCGTGACTGGTTGTCGCGGCTGAACTTCCGCATGAGCTGCAGCGCCGCGCGACTCGCGGATCGCATCATCGCCAACTCCGAGGCTGGCGCGATGCACCATGCATCGCTGGGCTATCCGCACACCCGCATCGAGGTAATACCCAACGGCATCGACACCGAACGGTTTCGTTTCAATGCCGCGGGTCGCGACCGCGTGCGCAACGGATGGAAGGTTGCTGGCGACAGCGTGCTGGTCGGGCTGGTTGGCCGCATCGATCCGATGAAGGATCATGCAACCTTCCTGCAGGCCGCGGCGTTGTTGGCAGTGCGCGACGAACGTTTGCGCTTCGTGTGCGTGGGCGGCGGTGACTCCGGCTTCGCGCGAGACATCAAGGTGCTCGCCACACGGCTGGGACTGGATGCGCGCCTGGTCTGGGCAGGACCACGCAACGACATGGCCGCCGTCTACAGCGCGCTGGACATCGCGGTTTCCAGTTCCCGCGGCGAAGGTTTTTCCAATGTCATTGCCGAAGCCATGGCCTGCGGACGACCGTGCGTGGTGACGGACGTGGGGGATTCCGCTCGCATCGTCGGGGACAGCGGCGCCGTGGTCGACGCGAGCGATCCGCCGGCACTCGCTGACGCCATCGAGAGCATGCGAAAGCGACTGGAAGCGCCCGGTGAAGCGGCCCGGCTACAGGCTGCGACGCGCGCGCGCATCGAGGGCAATTATTCCATCGATTCACTGCTGTGCCTATCGGAACGGGCGTTTCGAGCACTCAGCAGCGGGACCGGTCAAGGCTAGCCGCATGCAACCCTTCCCGCTCATCGAGCTTGCCTGGCCCGCCATTTTCATCCTGGTCGCGGGGTTCGTGATCGCGTTTGCGTTTACCCGCCGCATCGTCCTCAGCTATTGGATCACAGCGCTGAAAGCAGGGTTGTTCCTGTTGTATTTCGGCTGGCTTTTCAACGGCACCTACACCTTTCTCGACGACTGGCGATATCTCGATATCGGCCGGCAGCTCGCGGCCAACAGCGTCGGCTTGATCAACATCATCAGCCACTACCGGTACATCGTCAGCACCGTCGCCGGCGCAAACGTTGCCTACTACGTTTACAACGCCACCGCAGTGAACCTGTTCGGCGCGGGCTATTACGCACCGGTCACGCTCAATATCGTGTTGACCTTCATTGAAGCGGGGCTGCTGATGAAGGCCGCGCGCGACGGCCTGGGCATGAGCCGTCGCGCCGCCATCGGATTGTTCGCGTTCCTGGCACTGAGTCCGGACATCCTCGCCTGGTCCACGATCCCCAACTTCAAGGACACATTGGTGGCCACGGGCACCGCGGCCGCAGTGTGCGCGGTGGCACTGGTGGACAAGCATCGCATCGGTCGCGCGGCGCTGCTGGCGGTTGCGGCCGCGTTCGTGCTGGCCATCACGCGCCTGTACGTACCACTGATGCTGGGTATCGCTTTCGGCATCACGCTGTTCCTGTCGCCGCGCGGCAGGCGTAATCCGTGGCTGTGGTTGCTGGCAGCCGTCGCCCTGTTCTTCGTCGTGCGATACATGGGGCACGGCAGCCTGGTCGATGCACTGCGCTCGCTGCGTTCGCGGATGGACAACCCGGTGAAGGGCGTCGTCCGCTTCCTGATTACGCCGATTCCGTTCCATACCGCACCGGGCTACGGCTTCATGGACCTGCCGCAGATGATTTATTGGACCCTGATGCCGCTCATGCTCTACGGGATCCGTTGCGTATGGCGCAAAGCCACCATTTCGAGCCGCTTCATCGTCATCTATTTCATCCTGATGATCTTGCTGTATGGCTCGTTCACGACGCTGCAGGGTGCGCGGCACCGTGTCCAGATCGACGGGCTTGTAGTCATCTTCCAGTTCTACGGCCTGCTGGCGTTGTTTCGCCAGCGCTTCCGTCTGCGTGTCCGCGAGGCGCCCGGCGCATCGCCGGACGCCGCGTCCGCGGAGACCATCGACGCACCGCCAGATGTCGAGGACGGCAAACACCCTGCATATCGATTCACCACACGCGCGGGTGGCACACGATGAGGGTATGCCACGTCATTACCGGTCTCGAAGTCGGTGGCGCGGAACTGGCGCTGTGCGGTTTGCTGGAGACACTGAGCGAACCGGACAATACCGTAGTGGCGTTACGCGGCAAAAGCGCTTTGAGTGCACGCGTGGCTGATCTGGCTCCGCTTGCCCATCTGGACATGAATCCCGGCCGCGCGATGCCACGCGACGTATTCCGGTTGCGCAACCTTCTGCGCCGCAACCAGCCGGACGTCATCCACGCCTGGATGTACCACGCCAATCTCCTGAGTTCACTCGCGATGGCCGGCCTCCGTACACCGGTGATCTGGGGCATCCATCATTCGCTCAGCGACCTTGCGAGCGAGAAACGCAAGACCCGTTTCGTGATCCGCGCAAACGCGTGGCTGTCCCGCTCACCCGCGCGCATCCGTTACGTCTCGGCGCTCGCCTCGAAGCAACACTCGCAGTTCGGGTTCTCGGCCCGACGCGCGCTGGTGATCCCGAACGGCTACGACACCGACAGGCTCAAGCCCGACCCTGTCGCACGCGTGCGTGTGCGGCGCGAGCTTGGGATCGATCCCGACGTGCTCGTGATCGGAATGGTGGCTCGGGTGCATCCCACCAAAGACCACGGAAACTTCCTCGCGGCCGCGGCGCGTTTTCTTCCGGAGCACCCGGGCACAGTGTTCGTGCTGGTCGGCGAGGGCGCATCTGTGGGCAATCCGGCACTCGTGGCTTCGATCGAGCGGCTCGGGCTGCGCGTACACGTGCGGCTGTGCGGCAAGCGCAAGGATATTCCCGCGCTGGATGCCGCATTCGACATCGCGACGCTGTCTTCGCGCGGCGAAGCTTTCCCGAACGCGATCGCCGAAGCAATGGCGTGCGGAACGCCATGCGTCAGCACCGACGTCGGCGACGCGGCTTTGATCATCGGCAACGCGGGCGTCGTGGTACCGCCACGCGATGCCGTTGCGCTCAGCCAAGGCTGGGCGCGACTTGCCGCTCTATCGACATCGGAACGCCGTGCGCTGGGCCAGCGCGCCCGCGAGCGCATCGTCGAATGCTTCGCACGCCAAGCCATCGCCCGTCGCTTCCTGGACCTTTATCGTGAATTGGTAAGCCCGTCATGCGCAGACCCATAAGATTGAATCGCAACTTCTGCAGGAAGCTGTGGCCCGGCATGCGCCGCGGTTGTCCCGACCCGCGCGGCCTGCTGGATGCCGGCATCAGTGACGGCGATGCCAACGAGATCCTGGTCAGGATGAAGATCCACGGGGTTTTCAAGACCACGTGGTCCGATCGTTTCCCGCAAACCACGCATCAACTGGCGAGCAGCGGCCTGTCACCGCAAGCGGTGATCGCCGATGTCGGTGCGTCCGACGGCAGCACGTCGCTCAGCGTGATGCGGGCGATACGCTTCGGACGCTACTACGTGACCGACCGCTACGTCGAGGCTTATGCCTGCGCCACGCGCAAGGGCATGTTCTTTTGCGACGAACATGCCAATCCCTTCATGTTCGCGAATCGCTTTGTCGTCATCTACAACGAGCCCGACGAAATGTCACGCTCGCAATCCGGCATCGTGAAGAATCTGTTTGCCGGCTTCGACATGACGAAATGCAAGGACGTGCGCAAGGTTCCGCTCATGAATCGTGCCCTGCTGCCAAAGCTCGGTGACAACGTGCGCCTTGAGCGCTACGACATTTTCGAGGCGTGGCCACACGAAAAAGCGGACCTGGTGATCGCCGCGAACATCCTGAACCGCGATTACTTCCCGGATTCGCTGATTGCCGACGCGCTGCGGAACCTCAGGGCGGCACTGAAGGATAACGGCAGGCTTGCGCTGATCGAGAACCGGCCCGCGGAACAATCGAACCTGTTTCGCCTCGAGAGCGGTCGCTTCATCGTCGAAAACCAGGTTGGCACAGGCAGCGACATCCAATCGCTCGTGACCGGATTGACGTGATGCATTCGGCCGGCACCCTATCAAGCCGTCGCCGGGCAACCAACGCGGGAACCGCGCAGATGATCGCCCAGGCACCTTCACTCGATCCGATTCGTGCGTTGCGATTCACGCGCCGCAAGGAATCGTGGGTGGCCGCATCCCGCGGACGTTTCTACAAGATCCCCCGGAACAGCGATGATCCATTGCGCGACCTCGTTGATCCGGTGTGCATTGGCACCGGCCTGAGGGAATACACTGACATGTGCTTCCTGAGCACGTTCGACGAAGCCGTGTGCCACCCCGAACGCATCGACCGCGCCTGCGTCGTCTACCCGCTACTGAGCGGACCGGACATGCGGAGCGTGCTTATCGGCCGTGCTTCAGCTGAACAGCGTGAGGCTGCCCTGCACAGCGCGATGCGCTCGCTGGCACGACTGCATCGTGGCGCGGCGGACGGTTATCCCGTCAAGGATTACCGGCGCGATGGCTTTCTCGCGCCACCGTCCAACGTTTTGGCACGCATGGCAGACCGTAAGCGGACACTCATCGTCACCGGATTCGAAGCCAGGAATTTCCGTTTCGATCGCAACCGCAACGCGTGGCGCTTCTTTGATCCGCACCACGTGTGGGCCGGCTGCCCCGAAGAGGATTTCGCGCGATTCATGATCTCGCTGCTGATGATCCGGGGCCGGCACAGAGGGCTGCGCCTTTGGGTCGGGTTCGACCGCTTTCGATTGCGCAAGGCATACGAGACACGTGCGCCCTCGAAACTCGATGACACGCTGCTGAATTATTTCCTGCACGAGAGACTGGCCATGCGCAGGTTTCATGCAACCGAGGCAGCGCGGCGCATGCCCTTTGCGACACGCGCCTGCATGATGGCATACACGCGCCTCTACTACCGCCAACTGCAGCGCGCACTGGTGTCCCTGCACTTCTGAACAACATGAACAGGCAAAAATCAGGACACATTCACGCATGGCCGCGCACGCTGGGGCTTCCGGCGACTGCAGCACACATGAGCGTGCCCGCGAACCCGCAACCGCGGCATGTGGACTTACCCGCCTGAATCACCCATCAGGCATGGCGTTCGACGCTTTTCTCCCGAGTATGGAACCTGCGCAATGGCAGAGTTCGACAAACCATTTCCGACCGGGTTGATGATCGGCCCGATGCGAACCGGATCGACCTGGCTGTACGAATACCTCTCGTCGAGGGCGGACGTCTGCCTGCCTAGAGGACGTCAAGGAGACGTTTTATTTCGCCGAGAACTACGGCAAGGGCAAGGATTGGTACGAGAGCCATTTTCAGCATTACGATCCGGAGCAGCCATCGTGGCATCATCGATGTTTCACCCACGCTGTTCCAGAACCACGACGCCATCGCGCGAGTGAGGCACGGCCTGCGCAATCCCGTCCTGATGGCGACGCTGAGGCAACCGATCGACAGAGCATGGTCGCATTACATGCACCTGCGCCAGTACGGTGCGACCACTCTGGACTTCGACGCGGCCGTGCGCGAAATTCCGGCCATCATCGAGGCGAGCCTGTACGCCAAGCACCTTGCATGCTGGATGGATGAATTCGGCCGCGACGCGGTCCGCATCACGTATTACAGCGATCTCGAGCAAAACCAGGCGGAATACGTCCGGCAAGTAAACGAGACGTTCGGCCTGCCCGACACGACCGCGGATGCATTGCCGTCGGCCAAGGTGAATTCCGGCAGTCTGCCACGCAACTTGCTGCTGGCGCGGGCGACGCGTCGGGCCGCGGCCACGCTGCGTCGGGGCGGATTGCATCCGATCGTCAACGCCGGCAAACGCATGGGCCTGGCGAATCTCGTATACGGACGCTCGCGCGGCACAAGATCCAAACCAAGGATGCTCCCGGATACCCGCAGCCGTTTGGTCGAGCGATTCGCCAAAGATGTCGGTACCCTGGAGCGCCTGCTCGACATCAACCTGGATGCCTGGCGCGAACAATGGGTGCCATCTCGCGGAGCATCGCATCAAGCGTAAGCGCAAGCTCGGCGGGGCACTTGGCGGCTCCGGTTCTGTTCCAGCCAAGCCTGGAATATCAGCACGTCCCACAATCGGTGATGTTCGCGTACGCGACCGGCGAGATGGTCGTTCCACATTTTGCGAATCGGCGTCGGATCGAAATAGCCTTCTTCGCGCAAGCGTTTCTCATCGAGTAACGCCTCGGCCCACTCGCGCAACGGCCCACGCAACCATCCATCGATGGGTACGCTGAAGCCTTTCTTGGGGCGATCGATCAACCTGCTCGGCACGTACCGGTACAGCACTTGGCGCAACAACCATTTTGACTGTCCGTCGCGCAGTTTTTTCCGCAACGGTGTTCGCCATGCGTATTCCACCACGCGGTGGTCCAGCAGCGGCACGCGTGCCTCCAGACTCACCGCCATGCTGGCGCGATCCACCTTCACCAGGATATCGTCCGGCAAGTAGCCGATCAGGTCGCTGTACATCATGCGCTCCACCGGATCGGTCACGTCGGGCCAATGCCCGAAATCGGATAGTTCGATTTCCGGTTCGCTGGATTGCAACACGATCGCTGCCGGGTCGAACCAGTGCGACACCAGCAACTGATAGCGTGCATCGACCGACGATGCCTGCAGCATCTGGCTCAAAAGTCCGGTCTTGGTGCTTGGATTCCTGATTCGCAGCCGCGCCGGCAGACCACGATTGACGCCCCGGAAAAGTGCTTCGTAGAGACCGGGGCGCATACGCAGCGAGCGTGCGAAGCGGACGCGCATCGGGCCGGGAATCGAATCCAGCCAGCGTCCGACGCGCGCGGCCCACGCATAACGGCTGTAGCCGGCGAACAATTCGTCGCCGCCATCGCCCGAAAGCGATACGGTGACCTGGCTGCGTGCAAGCTTCGACACCAGATAGGTCGGTATCTGCGACGAATCGGAAAAAGGTTCATTGAACATCGTGGGCAACGTCGGGATCACGTCCAGCGCATCCTGCGCGGTCACATACAACTCATTGTGATCGGTGCCAAGATGGTGCGCGACTTCTTTCGCGAACTTCGCCTCGTCGTGACTCTGTTCGTGGAACCCGATCGAAAACGTTTGCACGGGGCGCATGGATTGCGCCTGCATCAGCGCCACCACCGTCGAGGAATCCACGCCGCCCGACAGGAAAGCACCCAGCGGCACGTCCGCTTCCATGCGCAACGCGACCGCGTCACGCAGCAGGCGATCCAGTTCATCGACCGCTTCCGCATCGGGCAGTTCCATACGCCCGCTCGCCACTGTGTCCGCCACCGACCAGTACTTGTGGACGCGGGCTGGCAGTGACGCGACCGTACTGGCGCTCGAGGCGTCTGCGGCACCCACCCGCAACATCGCGCCGGGTGGTAACTTGAAAACGTTCCGGTAGATCGAATACGGCTGCGGGATATAGTTGTGCCTGAGCAGCAGGCACAGTGCGCCGCGATCGATGCATGACTTGAAACCGGGCAGCGCGGCGATCGCCTTCAATTCCGAGCCAAAAGCGAACATCGATCCCGCCCAGCCGTAGTAGAGCGGCTTGATGCCCAGGCGGTCGCGCACAAGCATCAGCGCACGCGCCTCGCGATCCCACAGCCCGAATGCGAACATGCCGATGAATCGTCTCAACGCACCTCGAGCCCCCATCGTTCGATCGCGGCCAGCATCACTTCGGTATCGGAATGCCCGCGAAAGCGCGCGCCGGACGCTTCGAGATCGGCGCGCAAGCGGCGATGGTTATACACCTCGCCATTGAACACCATGACGTAGCGGCCGTTGGCAGACACCATCGGTTGTCGGCCTTCCGGCGACAAGTCGATCACCGACAGACGGCGGTGCCCCAGCCACACGCCTGCGTCGGCATCCCGCCAGGTACCCGCATCGTCCGGACCGCGATGATGGATCGCGCGAGTCATGTCGTTGACGGTCGCGCTGCCGCGGTCCTCGTCAAGATGCCGGGCCACATCCCAGAATCCGGCAATTCCACACATGTGCGACTTCCTTCAGCGTACTTCCGCGCGATGATCTCCTACGATGGTCCCGCTTTGCTGAACAGCCGCTTCCCTGCACCAACGCCGTTCGGCAACGCGTCAGACGCGGCTCGGTACGCTCCCGGGATGATTCGGCAATGCATGGTCGCGATGCATCGCGTCTTGCTGCCACGGCAGCGTGACGCACGCACCCATCCAAACGCGATCCTGAACGCGACCCGAGGACCAAGGAATGCCACAACCCATGGCCGAACGGAATGCCGGGCGGACCGGATCCCTTGTAGACAGGCCCATCTTCATCGTCGGGGGGGGCCGCAGCGGCTCGACGGTTTTCCACCGCATGTTCTGCGAGCACCCGAATGTCGCCTGGCAATCGCCGCTGTCGGACAGGTTTCCGGCGCATCCCGGTCTCAACCGGGCATTGCTGCAGGTTGCGCACTGGCCCGTGCTCGGAAAATTCCTGACAGGCTACCTGCGGCCGGGCGAGCGTTACCGATTCTGGGATCACTACTGCCGTGGTTTTCCGCGGCCATGCAGGGACTTGTTGGGCTCCGACGTCACGCCACTGCATCGACGAAAGATTCCGCCGGCCTTCGCGCAGCTCACTACATCGAAACGGCACCGCGTCCTGATCAAGATCACCGGCTGGCCGCGCATCGGATTCCTGCGCGAGTTGTTTCCGCAGGCGAAATTCATCCACGTGTATCGTGATGGCAGATCCGTCGCCAGCTCTTTGCTGGCGGTGCCGTTCTGGCGGGGATGGGAAGGACCACCGCAATGGGGCTTCGGCGAGTTCGACCCCCTGCAACAGGCTGAATGGGAACATCACGACCGATCGTTCGTCGCATTGGCGGCCATCCAGTGGAAGCTGCTGATGTTGGCCATGGACAAGGCCGCCATGCATGTCCCCGCAGCGAACCTCATGCATGTGCGCTACGAGGATTTCGTCGACGATCCGGTGGCTTCGTTCAGAGATGTCACGGAATTCTGCGAGCTGGACTGGTCGACGCCGTTCGAACGCTCGATCAGGCAAAAGCGGCTGAGAAGCACCAATGAAAAATGGCGCGACAACCTGACCGTGGAGCAACAGGCATTGCTCGAAGACGTGCTCGCCGAAAGCCTGCAGCGCTATGGATACTCGCCCTGCCGCTGAACGGCCGCTGTGCGCAGGCTTGCGCGGCGCTGAACACGATTGCGCGATCGCTTTACGCGGCACGGCACGGGGAGTAACACGGATCTGCCGCCATGCACGGAACGGTCATATGAATTCGTACGCACGGAAACGTCATCGTCAGCGATGGGTTTTGAATTGCTGTGCCTTCCTTATGTGCACCTTGTCGGCGATTCCCGCGTGGTCTGCGTGTCCGAAGCTTCTCATGACCGCGGGGCTGAACATCCACAAGCAGACGAATGCGCGACAGGCTGCGTATTGGGGTGGAGAAGTCGGCGTGCAGGGCTTTCTGGTCAATTACATCGTGACCGATTGGCAGACTGATGTCGGCACCAACCCGGACAGTGGAACGTGGAAATTGTTGCGCCGGTTCCAGACCATTTATGCGCAACACGACGTCACCGACAATTTCATCAAGATCGGGTTGTACCGCGGGCACGATTGGCACGATGCCAGTCAAAACAAGCAAGCAACCAGAAACCTTGCGCATGCCGCGGCCTTGGCGCGCTACGCGGGACTGAAAGGACTGGCGCTGGATCTGGAACCGTACGAACCCACCTGGGGCGGTTCGAGCGGGAGGCCCGAAACTCGCGAAGCTCGTCGAGTCGGAAGGCCGCAAGATGGGACAGGCTATGCACGCTGCCTATCCCGGCATGACCTTGTTCGTGCTGCCGGACGTGCTGCGGGAAGTGGAGCATGAGAAAAAGGCGTCCGGCGACTGGGGCGACAAACACCATGGCGGTTACGGACTCTCGGCGCCATTCGTGCGCGGTCTGCTTTCGGTTCCCTGGTCGCACGTAGTCATCGGAACCGAGTTCACCTACAGCGCGCATGCGGATCGGATCGTGCGGTACATGCGCCAGGCCGCGGAACGCTACCGCGACGGAGCAGGCGCGCGCGGTGCATTGCAAGCCGACTTCAGCATCGCACCCGGGTTGTGGCCGCTGGGCCCCACGGCCAGGAACAAATCCGCGCGATTCAGTCCCGCGGAATTCAAACAGCGCTTGCAGGTGGCATTCGACACATCGAAGCAGTACGTGTGGATTTACGGGTCCAGCAGCGCGTGGCAGAAGGACGGGCCATTGGGGCCAGTGCCTGGGCCCGTCGCAACGAGTTTCCAGCAATTCCTGGAGGCGATTCATCAGGTTCGCGCAAGCTGCGCCCGGGGAGCCTTGCCAACGGCGCGCGGAACTCCGCGCAACGGGAAGTAACGCGACCGCCATGCAAAAGGTCATCCTCTTCGCCAACACCGACTGGTATCTTTTCAATTTCCGTCGCTCACTTGCGCTGGCAGTGCAAGCCGAAGGCTACGATGTACTGCTGCTGTCGCCGCCGGGAGAATACGGTCCGCGCCTGCATGCCTTGGGTCTGCGCTGGCAACCTTTGGCCATGGACCGGCGCAGCGTGAACCCGTTGCGCGAGACGGCCCTGTTGTTGCGGATGGCAACATTGTTGCGTCACGAGCGACCAGCGCTGCTGCACAACTTCACCATCAAGAGCACCGTGTACGGGTCACTCGCCGCGCGCATGGCCCGCGTCCCCGCGCGCATCAATGCTGTGGATGGGCTTGGCTACGTGTTTGCAAGCAACGATCGCAAGGCGCGCATGCTGCGCCCCGCGGTGCGCATGCTGCTGCGTTCAGCGCTGCGCGGCCGCAATACGCGCTTGATCCTGCAGAATCCCGATGACAAGGCCGCGTTCGAACAGTTCAAGCTGGTCGAATCCAGCCGCGTGAAATTGATTCCCGGCGCCGGCGTGGACTGCACGCGGTTCACGCCACGCGCCACGCGCCACCGTGCCACGGGCCAACCCGTGCAAATCCTTCTGGCCGCGCGACTGCTGTGGGAAAAGGGCATCGCCGAATACGCGCAGGCCGCGCGGACCCTGCGTGCGCAAGGCAGGAACGTTCGCTTCCTGCTTGCCGGCACACCCGATCCAGGCAATCCGGCGGCAGTGCCGGAGGCGACGCTGCAAGAATGGGTGGCAGAAGGCGTGCTCGAATGGATGGGGCACGTCGGCAACATGCGCGAGCTCTACGCATCGGTGGACATCGTGGTGCTGCCGAGCTATTACCGCGAGGGCATTCCCACGTCACTCACCGAAGGCGCGGCGTGCGGCTTGCCTCTGATCACCACCGACATGCCTGGCTGCCGCGAGGTGGTGACAGACGGCGAGGATGGTTTGCTGATCCGGCCGCGCGACGCCGCTGCCTTGGCCGACGCCATCGCGCGCTTGCTGGATTCGCCCGAGCTGGCGGCACGGCTGGGCCATGCGGCCCGCGCCAAGGCGCTGGACGTGTTCGATGAGCAAATCATCATCCGCCGCACGCTCGACGTGTACCGCAAGCTGCTCCCGCGTGCCCGTCGGTTCCGTGCCACCAGCCCGGGCATGATCCTCGGCCAACAGAGGCCGACGCTCTGATCAGGAATGAAAACTGCGTGGAATGCGCCGCACGACTGCGCCTGGCATGCCCATGCGCGCGGTGGCTTGTTTGCGTTCCAGACGGACGGTGAAGGCGATCCAGATCATCACCACGACCGCGAAGGCGACCATGTTCGCGATTGCGCCGAGCTGTCCGTGGATCACGGCGCCAACGACCGGCAGGGCCGCGGCAAAAGCCACCAGGCAACCCAGGGTCCGGCGCGGCCCGAGGCCGGCATTCATCAGCAGGTGATGGATGTGCGTGCGATCCGGCGTGAACGGCGATTCGCCGCGTTTGAGGCGACGATAGAACACCGCCAGGGTATCCATCACCGGAACCGCGACGCACCACAGCACCAGTCCAGGCGATATCCGCCGGGGATCATCTTGGCTCAGCGCGATCAGCGTCCACGCGATCACGTAACCGAGCACGACGCTACCCGCATCACCAAGGAAAACCTTGGCCCGCCGCCCCAAGAGCCCGAGGTTGGAGAGCAGGAACGGGGACAGCGCTGCAGCCAGCAGGAACACGATGACCGCCAACGGTGCCGGTATGCGCACGGGTACCAGCAGCGCCACGGCACCCGCGCTGACCAACGCCATGCACGCCGCCAATCCGTCGATGCCATCCATCAGATTGAATGCATTGATCAGACCGATCACCGCAAATACGGTGAAGGGAATGCCCAGCCATCCCAATGTCAACTCGTGTCCGTGCAACCTTCCAAGCGAATGCACATACATGCCGGTTGTGGCGATCACGCTCAGGATGGCCAGGATCTGCACGACTATCCGCACGCTGACACGCAAACCGTATTTGTCGTCGATCGCGCCGAGCAACACCAGCATGCATGCCGTACCCAGCACGACGTCATCGAAATGCTGCGCCTGTCCCAACCACATCCAGCCGGCCAGCACGCCAACGAAAATGGCTAATCCGCCCACCAGGGGCGTGGCAAAACCGTGCCGCTTGCGAGCATCCGGATAATCGAGCAAGCCAAATGGCTTGCTGATCGGAACGAGCACACACAAACCCACCGCCGATGCACCCAGCGAGACCATGCATGCCGATAAAACCGTGTGTGCCGCAGAAATCATCCTCAGCTCTTTCCGGTTCGCGAAGAGCTTGAGTATGTCCACCCCAGTGAAATTGGTGCTGAATATTTGTGATAATTTCCATTTGGATGGCCAAATGAATAATGAACATGTTTATATATTTGAATCACTTCTAAATCACGTGGAATAATTTCTCTCGCGGCCATGCACGGGAACATGACGCGACACGCACATCGCGTGATGATTTTTCTCACGTCCACACTCCATCGGAACTCGCTCGGCCCACATGCACAGCCGCGTCGCGCCGCGCGGATCGCCTGTCGGGTGGAATGCCGGGTGTGGCGTTCAGGTTTGTGCGCCACCAGCGCACATGAATGATCGCTTCCCGATTGCGGATTCGGCCTTCACGACGGGCATGGATTTTGCTTGTATCCTTGCCGTGCAGGAAGGGGTGCGTCGTGATTCGGCCATCGAGGTACTCGTTCAGCCTGCCGCTCCGCCCGGACCTTGCCGGGCTGCGAGGGACAAGATATATGACGACGACCGACATTGGCATTCTTCTTATCGTGCTGTGCATCCTGCTGTGGGCGATCATGGCAGCACTGCACCGGCACACCGTGCAACTCAAGTCGCTGCAGGCGCAACTGGATGAGTTGCTCGACGCTTCCCGGCCGAAACGTTCTCGCACCACCGAGGCAGACGTGCTCGGTCGCAACGACCACGGCGAACCCCACGCCGTACACGCGCCGGGCGAGAAAAGAGCGTAACCCCTTGCCACATCACGCGCGTGGCGCCGGGTAGCGGCTTTTGGAAACCCACCATGCCGGGCCATGCCTGCGTGTGGTTCGGACATTCGTTGCCACCATGCGCATAGGCACTTGGCGCATTTCGCCGTTGGATGTACGTTCGACGGATTGCGCTGCCACGAGGTGCGTCATGAAGGTTCCCAGCCCCAACCTGCTCTTGCTTGTCGTCTTGATGGTTTCCGCGCTCGCGCCCAATGTGCTGGCGAAGACGCCGCCGACATCCGAAAACGCCCGCATCGAGCACATCCTCGCGCAACGCGCGAAGGTGAGGGAGATCCCCGCAGTCGCGCTGTCGCACGACGGCCAGCATCTCGCCTGGGTGGTTATGCACGACGACCAGACCAAGCTGATGCTGGCTGCATGGAACGGGCAGGGCGCGCACGCCGTCGCGATCCCGGACGGCTGCCGCGTAGAAGGGCTGCGCTGGGCGCCCGCACTGGAACACGCTCGCGGTGCTGACCCGTTGCAAGGTGGATCCTTCCAATACCAAGCCGATCCAGGGTGCTATCTGGCTGATCGACGTCGCGACTGGAAAATCACCGCGCAAGCTCGTGGAGATCGACGGCTTCGCGCAAGACATGCAGTGGAGCCGCGACGCCAGACGCATCCTGTTTCTCTACGTGCCCGGCGCAACGCGCCTGCCGTATGCGACCGCGTCGGGCAACCCCCGCGTCGGCGTGATCGGCGAAACCGATGTGCAGGTCCAGCACGTCGCCGGCATTGCGGTCGCGGGCGGTACGCCGGAAATCCTGACGCCGAAAAGTCTGTACGTATATGAATTTCGCGCATCTTCGACCGGCAACCGTCTTGCCTACATTGCCGCCAAGCCACCCGGCGACGACAACTGGTGGACGGCGAAGTTGTATGTGCAGGACGCCAAAATGGGCGCAGCGCCGAAGGTCATCGTCGATCCCGCGACCGTATCCGGCCCGCTGCATGGTCTGCAGATGGCGCTGCCGCGCTGGTCGCCGGACGACGCACGCATCCTGTTCATCGGCGGTCTGATGAGTGATCGCGGCGCCTCCGGCGGCGATCTCTACAGCGTGCCGGCCTCGGGCGGCGAACCGGTCGACCTGACAGTCGGCACCCGCGTCACGCCGTCGTGGTTCACTTTCGTCGACCCGGACAAGTTGCTGGTCAACCAGATCGCGAGTGGATCGGTGCAGGTCGCCGAATACACGCTCGCCGGCAATGCCGCGCGCCAGACACGGCTGTGGTTCACCGCACCGGGCGTGATCGGCGACGGCCGCGCGGCATTCGCCGTCGCGCTGTCCGGCATGTCGCCGCGGCGCATCGCCTATGCCGCCAACTCCTTCGATCACCCACCCGAAGTGCACGCCGGGTTGCTCGGCGCCACGCCGCCGCCGGCGATCACCTCGATCAACGCGGGTCTCTCGCACGACTGGGGCAGGGCGCGACCGGTGACCTGGCGCAACGGCGGCTTCCGGGTCCAGGGCTGGCTGATGTATCCGGTGAATTACGACGCGCACGAGCATTACCCGATGATCGTGTACGTGCATGGCGGGCCGTCCTGGGCGAACCTGTCGACGTGGAGGAACAACGCCGCCGCGCTCTCGGAATCCGGCTATTTCGTGCTGATGCCCAACCCGCGCGGCAGCCTTGGCGAAGGCGAGAAATTCGCGCAGGCGATCCGCAACCAGATGGGCTACGGCGACCTCGACGACATCCTCGCCGGCGTGGACAAGGTCGAGAAACTGGTGCCCGTCGACAACCGGCGCCTCGGCATGATGGGCTGGAGCTACGGCGGTTTCATGAGCATGTTCGCGCCCACCCGCACCGACCGTTTCAAGGCGGTGGTCGCCGGCGCCGGGCTTTCCGACTGGCAGAGCTATTACGGCGAGAACCAGATCGACCAGTGGATGATCCCGTTCTTCGGCGCATCGCTTTACGATGCCCCGGCCGCCTACGCGAAAAGTTCGGCGATCAACTTCATCAAGCACGACCACACGCCCGCGCTGATCGTGGTGGGCGAGCGCGACGAGGAATGCCCGGCACCGCAATCGTTCGAGTACTGGCACGCGCTGAAGACGCTGGGCGTGCCGACCACGCTGGTCGTGTATGCCAACCAGGGCCATGCCATCGCCAACTCCGCGGACCAGGAGGACATCCTGCGCAGAACGCTGGACTGGTTCGGGAAATACCTCGCGGCCGCGCCGTCACATTGACGGCGCGAGAACACCGGGCGGTCAGAACAACTCGCCTTGCGGCGATGATTTGCGCGGCGGCGTGAAGCGCGAGACGTCGAGTTGCAACGTGCGTACGCGGGCGAACCCGTGCCGGCGACAGGCGACCTCGAAACGCCGGCGCAGCAGTTCGGCGAATGGCCCTTGGCCGCGCATGCGGGTGCGAAAGTCGGAATCGTAGTCGCGGCCACCGTTCATCTGCCGGACCAGGCTCATCACGTGTTCGGCACGCTGCGGCACATGGATCGCCAGCCATTCGCGGAACAGCGCCTTAAGTTCCCACGGCAGGCGGACTACTGTGTAGCCGGCCATCCTGGCGCCGGCTTCGGCCGCGCGCTCCAGCACCGCTTCCATGTCGCGATCGTTGAGCGCGGGGATGATCGGCGCCACCAGCACGCCTGTCGGCACACCGGCATCGACAAGCGCCTTGACGGCCTGCAGTCTTCGATGCGGTGCGCATGCGCGCGGTTCCAGCTTGGCGGCCAGCCGGTTGTCGAGCGAGTTGACCGACACGAATACCTGCACCAGATTTTCGCGCGCCATCGGCGCCAACAGGTCGAGGTCGCGCTCGACCAACGCGTTCTTGGTCACGATCGTGCATGGATGGTGTGATTCGGCCAGCACTTCCAGCGCCGCGCGGGTCAGTCGCCATTTCCTTTCGGTCGGCTGGTACGGATCGGTATTGCTGCCGATATTGATGGGCCTGGGCACGTAGCCGGGCTTCGCGAGTTCGTTGCGCAGCACCTCGGCAAGGTTGGATTTCGCGCGCAGCCGGGTTTCGAAATCCAGACCGGGCGAGAGATTCAGGTAACTGTGCGACGGTCGCGCGAAGCAGTAGATGCATCCGTGTTCGCAGCCGCGGTACGGGTTGAGCGCCTGCTCGAATCCGATATCCGGCGAATCATTGTGGGTGATGACGCTGCGTGCGCGTTCCTCGCTGACTTCGGTGCGCGGCCGCGGCACGGTCTGGTCAAGCAACGCGCTTTGCCAGCCGTCATCCTCGGCCTGATGGCGCAGGTTTTCGAAGCGCCCCTCCGGGTTGGAGGCGGCGCCGCGACCCTTGATGCGCGTGGGCGGCGTGGCGTGCATCGATCCAGCATACGCCGCCCGGTCTCGTCGTTTGCGACGAAGCGCCAAGGCGCCAAGGCGCCAAGGCTGCAGCTCGCCGTCCCGCTCTCTCGAAAAGCCACACGAAAGAGCGGCACGTATTGAGGAATCAGGCGCGCACGAAGCGGTAGTGCGCGACCATCCACTCCCTGCCGTTGTCATAGCCGAACAGCTCGGCGCAGGCCATCCAGAACATGCGCCAACGCTGGAACCACAGTGACGCGTACTCGCCGTATGCATCGCGCAAGACGGGCATCAGTGCATCGCGCTGCGCATCCTGCCGCTGCAGCCAAAGGTTGGCGCTGCGCTGGTAATGCGTGCCATCGATCAGCCAGCGGTGCTCGATCCGCAGTTGCTCCTGGAAGTGCAGCAGGGTGTCGATCGACGGCATCAGTCCGCCGGTGAAGAAGTGCCGGCCCATCCAGTTGTCCGCGCCTTCGGTCTCGAATGGATACAGCAACGAATGGTGGGCGAAGATGTGCACGAACAGCTTGCCGCCGGGCGCGAGCCAGCCGGCGATGCGGTGCATCAGGGTCTGGTAATTGCGCATGTGCTCGAACATCTCGATCGACACGCAGCGATCGAACTGGCCAGCCGGCAGATCCAGCACGTTCACGTCGCAGGTCACGATGTTGACGTTGGCGATGTTGCGCCTGCGGCATTCGGCCTCGATGAAGTGGCGCTGTCCCATCGAATACGACACCGCCGTGATGCGCGCGGACGGATAGCGCTCGGCCATCCACAGCGTCAACGAACCCCAGCCGCATCCCAGTTCCAGGATGTGCTGGCCATTGGCCAGTTCGGCGCGCTCGCAGTAAAGCGCGAGCATCGCTTCCTCCGCCTCGGCCAGGGTCTCGTTGCCGCGCGGGAACCAGCAGCTCGAATATTTCATGTGCGGACCGAGGCAATGCCGGAAGAATTCGGATGGCAGTTCATAGTGCTGGGCATTCACGGTATCGGTCTCGATCGCGACCGGGCTGGTGCGCAGCGTCTCGATGCGTTGCGCCTGGCGCGCGGCCTGCGCGGACGGTCCACCATCGCGTTCTTCACGCAATCTTTCCGCGCACATCCGGCGAATGCCCATCCGGATAAGCGAATCCGGAACCAGACCGCGTTCGGCCATGCCCAGCAGTCCGGGGGCGGCACGGTCCTGCGGAAGCCGACCGGCCTCCTCCATCACCATCGCATTCATGAAGATGTCCTCGTCGTCGAACCGGACCGTTTCGGAAACCATGGAAACAGCATCGGCGTGTCACGTTGGTAGGCGCGGTAGTCTTCGCCACGACTCTTCACGGCCTGCGCCTCGGTGAAGGGGATGCCGCTGAGGTAGCGCAGGAACCCGTACATCACGATCGGACCGGCCAAAGCCAGCCACCAATGCGGCGAGCCGATGGCGAACAGCACGTACGTGAACCAGTGCAGCCATTCGAAGAAGTAGTTCGGGTGTCGCGAGTAGCGCCACAAGCCCGAGCGGCATGTCTTTCCTCGATGCGCCGGATCGGCACGGAAACGCGCGAGCTGGGCGTCCGCGACCGCTTCGCCAAGCACGGCGACGAGCCACACCAGCGCGCCCGCAGCCAGCGGCCAGGGCAGGCTGGCCGGATTGGCCGCCACCGCCACGAAAGGCAATGCGAACAGCGGAATCAGCAGCGCCTGGAACTGGAACATCGCGAACAGCTTGCGCTGGTCGCCATGCCAACGTTCGCGCAGCGCGCGGTAGCGACCATCCTCGGGTTCGCCGCGCATCCGACGCCATAGGTGCGTCGCCAGGCGCGCGCCCCACGCGCCGCCGCATAACGCCAGCAAAATCCTCGGCTCCGGCGCGCCCTCGCCGAACCATGCCAGCAGCACGGCCGCGCCACCGACGCCGGCGGACCACAGCACGTCGACGATGCCGGCGTTCTCGCGCCGCCTCTGCCAGAGCCAGCCCAGCGTCATCATCGCGGCCGCGAGCAGCCACGCCAGCAGCAGGGCAATCCAGCCACTCATGGCGAACTTCCCGACACGAATGCAGGCTGCCGGTCACCTTCGCGAAGCCAGTACCTGGCCAGTGAACACAGCAGCGGCATCGCAATTCCCCAGCCGACCGCAAGCACGACCAATCCGCGCCACGCAGGCGATGTGAAGGCCACCGCGTGCCAGCCGCGCGCGGCGCCGATATAGGCCAGCGGGCCGCCGATCGCGCCGAACAGTGCTGCCAGCCAAGGCCGCGCATGCAGGTATCCGAACAATGGCACGATGGTCAGCCCGAATGCGACCCACAGCGCCGTCAGCCACGCAGGCAACCAGGACGAAGGCCATGCGGCGGCGTATTCGACAAACCCGGTCGCGGCCAGCACGGCATCGAACACCGGGCCGAGCACGAGCGCCACGACCGCAAGCCGCGCTTCCGCCGCCCGTTGCCGCGATGCCAGCAAACGCCACGCCGCGAACACCCCGACCGTGACGATCCCGGGCCATTCGCGACCCGCGCCCGCACCAATCACGGCGGCGAACCACGCCGCTTCGTAGCCGACGAGCACCAGCCAGAAGTTCATGTCGCGCATGCCTCTGGGCGCCAGCCGGGTTTGGCCAGCAGCAGGTGCGACACGCCGATCGAACGCTCGCGGAATCCGCCCTCGCAATACGCGAGATAGAACTCCCACATGCGGATGAAGCGCTCGTCGAAGCCTTGTTCGCGCACTTCCGGCAAGCGCGCCAGGAATCGTTCGCGCCATGCCTGCAGGGTGCGTGCATAGGAGTCGCCGAAATCCTCCTGTGCCACCAGCGCGAGGTCGCTTGCGCGGGTCTTGGCCGCGATCATTGCGTTGATCGACGGGATGAAGCTGCCCGGGAACACGAAGCGCTTGATGAAATCCACGGCCTTCAATGCCTGCGCGTAGCGATGGTCTTCGATGGTGATCGCCTGGATCAGCGCCACGCCATCCGGTTTCAGCAGCTTGCCGACCTGCGCGAAATAGGCGTCGAGCCAGGATGCGCCGATCGCCTCGATCATCTCGATGGAAACCAGCTTGTCGTAGCGTCCGTCGAGATCGCGGTAATCCTTGAGCAACACCGTAACGCGATCGGCCAACCCGGCGGCGGCGACGCGCTCACTGGCCAGGCCGATGCTGTTCGCGAGAGATCGTGGTGGTGGTGACGCGACACCCGTAATGACGCGCCGCGTGCAGCGCGAAACCGCCCCAGCCGGTACCGATCTCGACGACGTGGTCGACGGGCTTCAAATCAAGCTTGCGGCAGATCAAGTCGAGCTTGCGCGTCGACGCCGCTTCAAGATCGTCGCCTTCGGCCCAGTACGCCGACGAATACATCAGGTCCCGCGACAGGAACAGCTGGAAGAACTCGTTGCCAAGATCGTAGTGCGCGGCGATGTTGCGGCGGCTGCCGGCGCGGGTGTTGCGGTTGAGCGCGTGCCAGCCACGCAGCGCGAATCCACCCAAGTACGCAAGACCCGATTCCATGCCGTCCAGCAGCGCGCGGTTGCGCACCAGCAAGCGGACCAGCGCGACCGGATCGTCGCAACGCCACAAGCCGTCGATCCAGGCCTCGCCGGCGCCGACCGTGCCTTGTGCCGCGAGCGCGCGGTAGAACGCGAGGTCGCACACCTCCACGTGCACGACGAGGTCGCCGGGCGCCGAGGTGGTGGCACCGAGTTCGACGGTTCCGGCCGGGTCGCGCAAGACCAGCCGGCCATGTCGCATGCCGGCAAGCTGCGCGATCAGGCGCCGGCGCAGCAAGCGGTCCAGCGCCGACATCGGCTTTGCCTTCGCGGATGCGCCGGATTGGACGATCGAATTCATGATGCCGATTTCTCCGGATGGGCATGGAAGGGATTGCGCTTGAGTTTCAGCCTGAGCGCCTGCCAGTAGATTGCGCCGATCACTTGCATGGTCATCAGCGGATAGCGCCAAAGCACGCGCGCCAGCGAGCCGCCCGTCAAGGGACGGCGGCGCAACTGCAGCAACGCGTCGAATTCGCGTGAGCCGTCGCGCAGCACGTCCATGTGTACCAGCAGGTCCTCGTCGGGCACGCTGAAGCGCCAGTCGTAGTGGCGATCCATCGGCATGAATGGCGACACATGGAACGCCTTCGGAAAGTCCCAGCCCAGCATGCGTCCGTGCAGTGTCGCGGTCGCGCGCGGCAACACGTAGGCGAAGCGCTCCAGCCATGGCGTATTGGTGATTTCGGCGACGATCGTGTCCAGCGTGCAGCCGTCGTCCTCGAAGCAGTAATAGAAACTGACCGGATTGAAGATCACGCCCGCATAGCGCAGGTGCGTGAGCAACCGGATCGGTCCCGATGGCCGCCGGCCGGTCGCCGTCTGCACGCGCCGGCGCACCGCTTCGGCCAGCGGCAGGTCGAAGGGACCGAGGTAGTCGGCGCGGCGGAATTCCGCGAGATTGCGGCGATCGGTCGACCACAGCCAGCGCGAATCGAACACCCGATCCAGCTCATCGAGGTCAAGGTACAACTGCGCCATCCGATAGCGGAAGGCATGCGGGTGCGGCGCGAAGCGACGATGCACGACGTCGCCTTCGTACATGGCGCTGGCAAGCAGCAACTCCTGGCTGGCTGGACGCACCGTCACGCTGCACGCTCCTGCGCAGCGTCGCGTGCACTATCGGGCCAATCGACACCCAAAGCCCTGGCCACGTCCACCGCACTGCGCATGCCGTCCTCGTGGAAACCCTAGCCCCAGTAGGCGCCCGCAAACCAGACGTGGTCGATGCCCTGGATCTCGGCCTTGCGCCGTTGCGCCGCGACCGACGCGTGGGTGTAGACCGGATGGTGGTAGCGCATGCGCCGCAGGACCTTCGCGGGATCGATGGCATCGGTGCGATTCAGGGTCACCACGAACGGCTCCGGTGAATCGATACCCTGCAAGTGATTCATGCAGTAACTGACGCTGCACGCTTCTCCGGCACGCTTGGGTATCAGGGCATTCCATGCCGCCCACGCCTTGCGGTTGCGCGGCAGCACGCTGGCGTCGGTATGCAACACCGTTTCGTTTTCCTGATACGGAATCGCGCCCAGGATTGCCCGCTCGGCGGGACGCGCATCGGCCAGCAATGCCAGTGCCTGGTCGCTGTGGCATGCAAGCACGGCGTGGTCGAAGCGTTCCCAACCGTCTTCGCCTGCAATCCGGACACCTTCGCCGTCGCGGCATACGCCTCGAACCGCGCAATCGACTCGCTCACGCACGCGCCAGTCGCGACGCAACGCGCGCACGTAGGTCGCGGAGCCGCCCCGCACCACGCGCCAATCAGGCCGTCCCTTTACCTGCAGCATGTGGTGGTTGGCCATGAACTGCACGAGGTAGCGCGCGGGAAAATCAAGAATGCTGGATGCCGGCGACGACCACAGCGCCGAAGCCATCGGCACCAGATGCTCGTCGCGGAAGGCGATGCCGTAACCGCGTTGGCCGAGATACTCGCCGAGGGTCGGGCCCGGATCATCGCCTTCGAGCAGGGCGGGCGCCTCGCGATAGAAGCGCAGCGATGTCGCGAAGCATGCCCCAGAATCGCGGCGAGAGCAGGTTGCGGCGCTGGCAGAACAGCGCATCCAGGTTGGTGGCGTTGTATTCGAGTCCGCTGGCTTCGTTGCGTACCGAGAAGCTCATGGTGGTGGGCTGCGAGGCAACGCCGAGCTCGTCGAACAGGCGCGTCAGCAGCGGATAGTGCACGGGGTTGTGCACGATGAAACCCGTGTCCACCGCGTATTGTCGACCCTGCAGCGCGATATCGTGGGTGTGGGTATGCCCGCCAAGGTAATCGTTGGCTTCGAACAGGGTCACGTCGTGCGTACGCGACAGCAGCCAGGCCGAAGCCAGGCCCGCGATGCCGGAGCCGACGACCGCGATCTTCATGGCCGCGCGGCCCGCTTGCGCACCCACGCCGGCACGGGCTTGAGATCGCTGATCAGTCCCAGCAGGCGCATGGCCTCGAGGCCGTACCAGGTCAGGTCGATCTCCCACCAGCGAAAGCCCTGGCGCACGCTGCCGGGAAAGAAATGATGGTTGTTGTGCCAGCCTTCGCCGAAAGTGATCAGCGCGAGCAGCGGGTTGTTGCGGCTGTCGTCGCGGGTGTCGAAGCGGCGTGAACCCCAGCGGTGCGCCAGCGAGTTGATCGTCACCGTGGCGTGGAACAGCACCACGGTCGAGATGAAAAAGCCCCACACCAGCATCTGCGCGCCGCTGGTATGCAAACCAGGTGCGACGCGCCCAAGCAACGCACCGAGCCCGAACAGCGACGCCGCGTAAATCAGCGGCACGACGGCGTCGAATCGATCCAGCCAGCGCAACTCGGAGAATCTCGCCAGATCCGGCACGCGTTCGAGATCGGTGCGGAATGCACGCGGCGTCAGGAACCAGCCCATGTGGCTCCACAGGAATCCGTGTACGCCCGGCGAATGCGGGTCGAGCACGGTGTCGGCATTACGATGATGATTGCGGTGATGCGCTGCCCACCACAGCGGGCCACGCTGCACGCTGGCCGCGCCCAGCAACGCGAACACGAATTGCACCGGGCGCGAGGCGTGGAACGTGCGGTGCGCGAAATAACGATGGTAGAACCCGGTCAGGGCGAACATGCGTATCGCATAGGATGCCGCGGCCACGACCATGGCGACGGGCGACACGCCCACCCACACCAGGCCGACGCAACCGAGGTGCAGGGCGATGAAAGGCACCGCACGCAGCCAATCGATCCGGTCACCGCGCGGGTCGTTCTCCCCCGGCGACGCCGCCCGCGCATCGAACCACTGCGCCAGGCTGTGATGGCCGATTTTGCCGGGTGCTTTGGCGATGGCGTGCGGCATGTCCACGGGTTTTCCGAAGGGTCTGTTCGTGCATACGCAGGCCCCACCGATCCGGATGCAGTGGGCCTTTGTTCCTGAACGGGGGTACTGGGCACCCGGGAATCCGTTTCGAACTTTTCCACGTATGCAGTTCACAACCGGGCCAAGCTCGACCAACCGTGTCTGCCTACAATGGAACTTGCCGCCACCAGCGCAAAGGTTTCGCCTTTCGAGGCCGCCCGCATCGTGTCCACAGCGTCCATGCCATCGAGTGATCCGAAGTGCTGGTCGAACGAAATGGCCGCGGTGGCGCGGTCACGTGATCGCGAGAGCTTCATGCGGATATACGACCACTTCATGCCGCGGCTCCTGCGTTACCTTCAGGGACTTGGCTGCGCGGAAATGGTCGCCGAGGAACTGGTTCAGGAGGCGCTGTTGCGACTCTGGCAGCGCGCGGATTCCTACGATCCGCAGCGCAGCAGGCTGAGCACCTGGCTGTTCCGCATCGCCCGCAATCTCTACATCGACCGCGTGCGACGGGAGCCGCACTGGGTCGACAACCAGGACTGGATCGACCGCATCGAGGCAGGGTCCGAGACCACGATCGCGGCACGCCCGGCCGCATCGCCGGATGCCTACACCGAACAATCCGCGATGCAGCAACGGGTGAACCAACTACCGGCCGTGCAGGCCCGGCTGATCCGGATGTCGTTCTTCGAGGCCAAATCCCACCAGGAAATCGCCACGGAAGTCGGCATGCCGCTCGGTACCGTGAAGTCCACCCTGCGACGCGCATTCCTGAAACTGCAAGTTGAAATCGGTACATCGGCATGAATCCGCAACACCATCTCGATACAGCCACCCTCGTCAGCTATGCCGCTGGCGCATTGCCCGAGGCCATGGCCGCCGTTGTCGCCATCCACCTCGGCGTCTGCCGGCATTGCCGCGAGCAGTTGCGGCGCGCCGATGATCTCGGAGGCCGCTTTCTGGAGCAGCAGCACGTGCCGGAAGCCGAATCGGCCGACCGGCTTGGCCGTCTGCGCGAAGCCATGCTTGAACGCCTGGACGCGACACCCGCGTTGCCCGCCGCAAGCCACGCCGGCGATACCGAGGCCCGCAAGGCCAATGACCCCGACCGGCTGCCCGAACCGCTGCATCCGTATTTCGGAAAATCCTATCGAGCGCTGCGCTGGCGCTGGGTCGCACCCGGCGTGCGTTACCTGATCGCCAAGGATGCACGTGATGCGACGCTGGTCATGCTCAAGATCGCGCCGGGCAAGAGCATGCCCGTGCACAGCCACGGCGGCAGCGAAATCACGCAGATCCTGCAGGGCGCCTATGACGATGCGCTGGGGCACTTCGCGGCCGGCGACCTGGCCGATCTGGACAACGAAATCGAACACCAGCCGGTGACGTCGCCGGGCGTGCCGTGCATCTGCGTCGCCGCGCTGGATGCGCCGCTGCGCTTCCCGGGCTGGCTGGCGCGGGCGATGCAGCCACTGGTCGGCCTCTGATCCGTGGCATTCGCAGCGGAATCAGCCCCTGCACGATCTCGTCGTCTACGTTAGTGAATGATATGTGCTCGGGATTCAACTGGTTGCCCAGCAGCAGCCGCAATGTCTTCATCGCCGCAGACAGGCCTTAGCCTTCGTTTTGTGCCCGCAGCGCTCCGCGTGCGCGAAGCGAACACCACGCCGACACCAGAATCATCGCCACGGCCAGCACCAGCGCCGCCCATGCCACGACGCCGGCACCCTCCAGCCCGGAATGGCGCTGCTTGACGAAAACGCCGACCAGTCCCCAGACCGCCGCCAGTGCATACCAGACATTACCGCGCATGCGTGCTGTCGCCGTCAGCAGCAACATCGCCGCGAGGGCGAACAATGCCAGCGTCCACGGCAACATCCGGGTAGTCGACAGCAGATGGAACGCGACGACCACCTGCGCCACGTTCAGAAATACCGCCAAGGACAGCCAGCCCGCATGCAGAGAAAGCGGTATCCATTGCCACCATGGCCCGTATTCGTGCCGTGGCGTACGCGAGACCTGCCATGCGGCGGCCAACATGCAGGCAAGGCTGACCCAAATGATCGCCAGCGCCAGCCAGAACCATTGCAGCGAGAACACGATCATCCACAGCGAGGTCAGCGCAAAACCCGCTGCCGTCAACGTGCGTATCCGTCGCATCCGTGCATCAGTGGCGTGATCGAACCATTGCCGGGTGCCGTAAACGACATCGAGCAGGAAGATCAATCCCCAGATCGCGAAGGCATAACCCGCTGCCACGATCAGGGTGGGATAGCGATCGGAGATTTCGCCATTGCTCGGCCCGAACATCCCGCTGTTGGACAGCCACGCCACGACCGGCATCGTCCAGGCCATCAGGGCGACGAGATATTTCATGGACACGGGCCCGTGAACGTGTCGCTGCCGTGGCCTTTTTCAGGCCAGCGTTGCGGGGTTCTCTCGATTTTGGAAACGTCGTAGCCCATGGCCTTGGCGCGTGCCAGCATGGCCCGGTAATCAGCCTCCGAGACGCGCGGGGTGCGCGCCATGTACCAAAGATAATCCCGGGCATCACGCGCCACCATGACCTGGCTGTAATCAGGACTCAGCCAGCCGACCAGATACTGCGCCCTGAAGAAGTGGAAGACATGGACTTTCCATTCGGCGTTGCCAGTGCCGGGGACGATGCTGGCCAGGGAATGGATCTGCTTGACTGGTGCATCGAAGCTGCCACGACGCAGACGGAACCACGTGCACACGGTTCCATCCGGATCAAGCTTGTAGGTCTCGACCGGGTTGTGCCCGCCACGTTCGAAGCGCGTGGGAATCGACGCGATCACGTACCAGCGACCCATGTATCGGGAAAGGTCCACATGCGATACCGGCCGGATCGGCGATTCCGCGCGTACGCAGCCACCAAACGCTAGAACGCAGACCAGCGTCATGGCCGTTACCCATCGAAACGATTGCATGAAACAGACCTCCCTGAACCGGTAGCCGCAAGCCACCCTTTGCATGCGATACGTGCATCAACCTTGGTTGGATGCGATGCGCCGGCGAATATCTGCGGGATTCAATGCGCCCGGTTCAGGATTATTCGAGCTTTTTCCATGCCGCGAGCGCGACTGTACGCGTGGCCGCCGGATCGGCCATCGGCGATGGATAACCGGCTTTAAACAGCGCTTCGGGGTCACGCCACGGTTCCAGCAGCAGCCTGGGCGGCAGTTCGGCCAGTTCCGGCAACCAGCGCTTGAGGTAACGAGCCTCGGGATCGAATTTGGCAGCCTGGGTGTACGGATTGAACACGCGGAAGTAGGGCGCCGCGTCGGCGCCGCACCCGGCCACCCATTGCCAGCCCAGCGTGTTGTTGGCGAGATCGGCGTCGACCAGCGTGTCCCAGAACCAGTGCGCGCCATGCAGCCAGTGCTGGCGAAGGTTCTTGGTCAACCAACTCGCGACGATCATGCGCACCCGGTTGTGCATCCAGCCGGTCGCCCACAGTTCGCGCATGCCGGCATCCACCAGCGGGATGCCGGTCTTGCCTTGCTGCCAGCGCCCGATGGCCTCTGCATCCTCGTCGGCCCAGCCGAACGCATCGAAACGCGCATTGAAGTTCTCCATCGGCGTCTCCGGAAAATGATAGAGAAGGTGATGTGCGAATTCGCGCCACCCGAGTTCACGCAGGTAGGGTTCGAGATCCGGTTTATGAGTTGATCCTCCCCGCTCGAATCGCGCGTGCAGGATGTGGTGGATCTGCCGTGGCGTGATTTCGCCGAAGTGCAAGTGCGGCGAGAGACGCGACGTGCCATGGTGCGCGGGACGATCACGTTCCGTTTTGTAATCGGACAAAGCGCTATCCGCGAAGATTTCCAGCATCTCCCGTGCACCGGCTTCTCCGGGACGCCACGCCTCGTGAAGACCGGTGTCCCATGGGATCCGCGGCAACAGCCCCAGCGCTTCGGGCGACAGGCTGCCGGGCAGTCGCACCCACGCGCGCGCATGAGCCCCGGGCAAGGGCTGCGTGATCTGCAGCCGCGTACGCGACTTGCGCCAGAAGGGCGTGAAGACCCGATACGGCTGGCCCTGTTCGGTGGCAACTTGCCACGGTTCGAACCAGAGATTGCCAGGATGGCTCTCGACCGTGACACCGTCTTCGCGCAGGGCAGCTTTCAGTGCCGTGTCGCAAGCAATCGCGGCGGGCTCGTAACGACGATTCCAGTAAACCGTGTCGGCCTTGCATCGCCGGATCAGCGTGCGCAACGCGGGCAGGCTGTCGCCGCGTGCGATGAACAGTTGCCCGCCTTGTTGCGCGAGGGCGTTGTGCAGGGCTTGCAGCGAGTGATGCAACCACCAGCGGCTGGCCGCGCCGGGCTGCCAGGGCGCTTCCTCCTGGGGCGCATGGACATACGCCACCAACACCCGTTCGTGCGCCTCGCAAGCTTCATGCAAGGCGGGATTGTCATCAAGGCGCAGATCCCGGCGCAGTAAAACCAGTGCGGTCTTCATGCACTCTGATGAAAGTCGGTTTGCGAATTCATGCATTCGAACGCTTCCTGGACCCATGCTGGCTATTGCAGGCGTATGAACCTGCTTCGTTCCGTTTCTACGCAAAACCCGGTGGATCGGTTTCAACACCGGTTCGTGCATCATTCGTGATTTGCCGTGCGGCCGCCAAATAGCCGATCGAAGCCTCGTCGCAACGCCAGCACGCCGCGCCACAGCTTTGGAATCAGCCATACCAGCAGCAGCACGAACAGGGCCAACAGGATCACGAACACGGCCGGATGCCGGAACGCCAGCCACATGCCCGCGATCAGCATGCCATCCTCGGAAAAACTCAGCGCCCAGTTCGAGACCGGCTCCGGTGACGTATTGACGACCGCGCGGGTGCCAGCCTTGGCAATGTGCGTGCCGGCAGCCAGCGCGCCGCCCAGTATCGCGGCGATCGCCTGCGTTTCCGGCGCCGCATGCGCGAACACACCCCACGCCAGCAGCGCACCCAATGGCACCCGCACAAATGTCTGCACGCTGTCCCATGCCGAATCCAGCACGGGAATCTTGTCGACCAGAAACTCCACCACCAGCAAGACGCCCGTCGTGATCAGTATCGGCGTATGCGCGAGGATTTCGAGCTTCGCGGGCAGCACGACGACATGCAAGCGGTCGAGCATGCCCGCGATGAACAGGGCCGCGTACAAGCGGAAACCCGATGCCCAGGACAGCACGCCCGCAAGGGCGACCGAGGGAAGAACGAGCATGGTGACGGGCTCCGCGGATCGACAAGGTGACGATACGCCGAACGCGGGCCGCTGCGTTATGATCCGGCCCAAGCCACAAAACCGGGGTTATGCATGGTCTGGGGTCTGGCTCTTGTCTCGCTGATGGCCTTCCTGCTCGCCTTCGCCAGCCATTCGGCGGGTTGGATGGGGTTGGGCATCTTTGTCGGTTTCGTATGCGGCATCGCGGCGGCGCTGGTCTTCATCGATCGGCATGTACGTGCCAGCTCGCGCCCCGAGCACATGACCGAACGCGAGGTCGCGGCGCTGCGCGGCACCGTCCGCAAACCCGAGGATTCACCCCGGCAACTGCCGCCCTCGGACCCGCACTGACATTATTTTCACCTCGGCGGGAGCATCGATTTGCTAGGCTAATCGTCTTGTCCGGCCGCGAGGAGACTTGAGCGATGAGCAAGCTGCACCCTGTTCCATCCGATTTGCCGCCGCCGAACAGATCAAGCCCGATACCTACGCCACCTGTATCGGGAGTCGATCAGCAATCCCGGGAAATTCTGGGCCGATGCGGCCAGGCGGATCGCGTGGATCAAGCCACCGACGCAGATCAAGGATGTCTCCTTCGATGCCAAGGACCTGCATATCCGTTGGTACGCCGATGGCGTCTTGAATCCGACCGTCAGCTGCCTCGACCGGCATCTCGAAAAGCGTGGCGACAAGACCGCGATCCTGTTCGAGGGCGACGACCCGGACGTCGCGCGAGCAATCAGCTTATCGCGAATTGCACGCGGACGTGTGCAAGCTTGCCAATGCACTCAAGCACCTCGGCATCGGCAAAGGCGACCGCATTGCGATCTACATGCCGATGATCCCCGAGGCCTGCGTGGCGATGCTGGCCTGTGCACGCATCGGCGCGGTTCATTCGGTGGTGTTCGGCGGGTTTTCGCCGGACGCGCTGGCCGGCCGTATCGCCGATTCGCAGTGCAAGGCCGTGGTCACCGCCGACGAAGGCGTACGCGCCAACAGGAAGATTCCGCTCAAGGCCAATGTCGACGAGGCGCTGACCCGTCCCGGCACCACCAGCGTCGAAACCGTGGTCGTTGTTCGTCGCACCGGTGGCAGCGTCAGCATGCAGTCGCCGCGTGACCGCTGGTGGCATGCGCTGGTCGAAGGCCAGTCCGCCGTGTGCGAACCCGAGCCCATGAACGCGGAAGATCCGCTGTTCATCCTCTACACCTCCGGCAGCACCGGCAAGCCGAAAGGCGTGCTGCACACCACCGGCGGCTACATGGTGTGGGTGTCCTACACGCACGAAGCCATTTTCGACCTGCGCGAGGATGACGTCTACTGGTGTACCGCCGACGTCGGCTGGGTCACGGGCCACAGCTACATCGTGTACGGGCCGCTCGCCAACGGTGCCACCTCGTTGGTGTTCGAAGGGGTTCCGAACTGGCCGGATGCCTCGCGCATCTGGCAGGTATGCGACAAACATGGCGTCACGATCCTTTACACCGCGCCGACCGCCATCCGCGCATTGATGCGCGAAGGCGACGCGCCGGTGAAAAAGACTTCCCGCAAATCGTTGCGCCTGCTCGGTTCGGTCGGTGAACCCATCAACCCGGAAGCGTGGGAGTGGTATTTCAATGTCGTGGGCGACGCCCGCTGCCCGATCGTCGATACCTGGTGGCAGACGGAAACCGGCGGCATCCTGATCTCGCCGTTGCCGGGATCCACGTCGTTGAAACCGGGCGCGGCGATGAAACCCTTCTTCGGTATAGTGCCGGCCCTGCTGGATGCGGACGGCAAACCCATCGAGGGTGAAGGCGAGGGCAACCTCGTGATCGTCGATTCCTGGCCTGGGCAGATGCGCACCGTGTATGGCGACCACCAGCGATTCATCGATACTTATTTCAGAATGTATCCCGGCGTCTACACGACCGGCGATGGCGCGCAACGCGACGGCGATGGCGACTGGCGGATCACCGGCCGCATCGACGACGTCATCAATGTCTCCGGCCACCGCATCGGGACGGCCGAAGTGGAAAGTGCACTGGTCGCCGACCACCGGGTTGCCGAAGCCGCCGTGGTCGGATGTCCGCATGACGTGAAAGGCACCGCGATCTACGCGTTCGTCACACCCAAGGCCGGGGTCGAACCGAGCGATGCGTTGAAGAAGGAACTGGTTACCGACGTGCGCTCGCAGATCGGCGCGTTCGCAGCGCCGGAATTCGTGCAATGGGCCCCGGCGCTGCCCAAGACGCGCTCGGGCAAGATCATGCGCCGCATCCTGCGCAAGATCGCGGAAGCGGGTAAAGGCGACGTCGATCTCGCCGCACTCGGCGACATTTCGACACTCGCCGATCCATCAGTAGTGCAACACCTGGTCGACCAGCGCCTGCGGCATTGATCGTGTTCGCAGCCAGTGCCATCGGTGGTACGTGATTTGAAGTTCGTCGAGGCACAGCCGGAAACCGAGGCCGCCGGGCTGGATTCCGGTTTGATCGACCTCTGGCGCATGCCCTACACGCTTGCACAGGGACGCACGCCTTTGCTGACGCTGCTTGCCGGGTATCTCGGCATTCCGGCGTCAGCGGTTACCATTGACCGGGACATCCGCGGCAAGCCGCATCTCGCCCAATCGATGTCCGGCCAAGGCGACATGTGCCGACTCGATTTCAACTGGTCGCACAGCGGGGACTATGCCCTGATCGCGATTTCCCGTGATGGCCCGGTGGGCGTCGATATCGAACGGCATGGCAAGAACCTGCGTACGCTCGATCTGGCTCGCCGCTTCTTTGCTCCGTCCGAAACCGCGGCGCTCGAATCGCTGTCCCCGGAGGCACGCAACCGCGCGTTCATCGGCCTTTGGTGCGCCAAGGAAGCCGTATTGAAGGCCGCCGGCGAAGGGCTTTCTTTCGGCCTGGCGCGGCTCGTCTTTGCACACCGCGGTGCGGAGGACTGGGCGCTGGCTAGCGTGGATCCGGCGTTGGGCAAGGTCGATGCCTGGCAACTCGTCGGGTTCGATGCCGCGCCCGGTTACCGTGGCGCGCTGGCTTGGCGCGGCGACCATCGCAGGATTCGTACTCTGCGATCCGCCCACGACCATGCAACCTGACGGCATTCCCGGCATGGAACTCCCGGGGGCAACCGTGGTCATAGAAGTGCGGGCAGTCTCCCCGTCACTCCGCCCGATCAGCGAACGGGCGGAGGCTGCACTCTCAAGCGCGGAGTCCTCTCCGCGCTTTTTTTGTGTGGGTGAAGTTGCCGTTCATGCTCGCTAACATTCAGATATGGCCGGTCGGCCGCATGCTTCGTGCTTTCAATCCGATTGCGAGGCCCCGATGACCCTGCTGAGTGTCAACCTCAACAAGATTGCCCTGCTGCGCAACGCCCGTGGTGGCGAGGAGCCGAGTCTGCACAAGGCGGCCGAGACATGCATCACCGCGGGTTGCGGCGGCATTACCGTGCACCCGCGCCCGGACCGCAGGCACGTTACCGCAGAAGACGTTGCGATGCTGGCGGAGCTGACTCACGGCCGGGTCGAGTTCAATATCGAAGGCAATCCGTTTGCGGATCGGCGTCCGGGTTATCCCGGCTTCGTCGAATTGGTGCGAACCGCACGCCCGGCGCAAGCCACGCTCGTTCCCGATTCAGACGCCCAGCTCACCTCCGACCATGGCTTCGACCTGAAACGCGACGTCGCCCGCCTCGCCCCGGTGGTAGCGGAGCTCAATGCCATCGGCTGTCGAGTCTCGCTGTTCGTGGATGCCGGTACGACCGAGGGCTTCGAGCAAGTGCAATCGATCGGCGTTGCCCGCATCGAGATCTACACTGGTCCCTTCGCCGAAGCCTTCGCCGAGGACGAAGGGGATGCCGAACTGGCGCGTTGCGCGACGACGGCGGAACTTGCAAGTGCAGCCGGACTGGCAGTCAACGCGGGGCACGATCTCAACCAGCGGAACCTGCCCCCGTTCCGCCGGGCTGTTACGCAACTGGCGGAAGTTTCGATCGGCCACGCACTGATAAGCGAAGCGCTGTACGACGGGCTGGCACCGACCGTCAGTCGCTATCTTGCAATTTTGAGGTGAATACACACGAAAAAGCCGCGCTTGGCGCGGCTTTTTTTGTCCCCGAACGCTTGTTGGCCGCCGTCACGGCGTTGATCCGTTCTTGCCCTTGCCGTGGGTAATGAAACCGACGTGTACCAGCCCCGCGTCCTTGGCCTCCTGCATCACCTTCCAGATGATGCGATATGGCGTCGCCTTGTCCGCACGAATATCGAGTTCAGGCTGCGGCGTGTTACTAGCCTCCGCGCGTAATCTGGCCGAGAAGATCGCATCGTTGATCAGGCTGTCGTTCCAGTACATCGTGCCGTCAGGCTCGACCGCGAGGTCGATCGGTGGCACCTGGATCGGCACAGGCTTGGTATTGGGGTCAGCCCGCGGCAGATCGACCTTGATCTTGTGCGACATCAGCGGTGCCGTGATCATGAAGATGATCAGCAATACCAGCATGACGTCCGCCAGCGGCGTCACGTTGATTTCGGCGCGTGGAATATCGCTGCCGGTGTTCTCGCCAAGACTCATGGCCATGACGTCAGATCCTCACTTCTCGAAACCGATTTTCTGCACGTTGTAGCGGCGTGCTTCGGCCATGACTTCGGCCAGATAGTTGTATTGGGTGTCATCGGTGGCCTTGATGTGCACCTGCGGCTGCTGATCCAGCGTCTTGGCACCGATCGTTGCGAGCTGTGCCTGCAGATCGATGTTGCTGATCGGAACGTTGTCCCACGTCATCGATCCGTCGGCCTGTATGAACAGCGTATGCGGCGTGGGCGGATTTTCCGGCGGCTTCACGTTACGGGTTGGGCTGGGGCAGGTCGATCTTGATGTTGTGCTGCACCAGCGGCGCCGTGATCATGAAGATGACCAGCAGCACCAGCATCACGTCGATCAACGGCGTGATGTTGATGTCGGCGACCGGGCCACCGCCGCTATTGGTACTCATGGCCATGAACGAACCCTCTTACTTCTTGGCCGCCGGCGGCGTAGCCGCAGTTGCCTGGCGCGGCATCGCGGGAGCGCTGCCTTCAATACGCGCACCGGTGGAGAAGAAATCGTGCAGGTCATGCGCGAATTCGTCGAAGTGCGCGATCGTCACGCGGTTTGCGCGCGAGTAGGCGTTGTAGGCGATTACCGCCGGGATGGCCGCGAACAGACCGATGGCGGTCATGATCAGCGCCTGACCGACAGGGCCTGCAACAGCCGTGATCGAAGATTCACCACTGGCGCCCAGGTTGATCAGGGCGTAGTAGATGCCCATCACGGTGCCGAGCAAGCCGACGAACACCGCGGCGGAACCGACCGTGGCCAGCAAGGTGAGACCGCCCTCCAGGTTGCGGCTTTCGCGATCCACGGCCTGACGCAGTGCGCGGTCGACGAACTCGGAGCGGTTCAACGCCTCGACCATGCGGCTGCCCTCATGGCGCTGATGGTGCGCGGCGGCCGAAGCCGCATCCAGCGCGATCTTGGAGAACGGCTCGGAACGTGGCTGTTTTTCCATCACGCGGACCGCATCCTGCGCGGAGGGGGTATCCCAGAACTTCTGGATGACCTTGTCCATGCGCGAACGGATCAGCGCGTTGCGGATCGCGATCGCGATGATGTAGTACCACGAAGCGACTGACATCACGACCAGCACGATCAACACGATGAAGTCGATCGCATGAGTCAGCGGATGGCTCAGGATTTCGTGGAGGAAATGACTCGCGCCAACCTGTTGCAGGGCTTGCGCGTTGGCATTGCCGACAGGTGCGGCGGCGGCGGAGGCTGCTTCTTGGATCATGGCGCTACCCTTCCTTCAAGTTGTAGCAAGTGGAACGTGGGTTGACAGACTCTAGCGGATGCAAATTGATGGAACGTGAAATCTACATCATGCCCTGAAGGCTGAAGTTCACGGGTATCCGCACGATACCGCCAGCGGGTTTCCCGTTCTTGATGGCCGGATTGAACTTCCACTTGCGGGCTGCCTCGACGGCGGCACGGTCAAGCTCTCGATAACCACTCGATTGTTCGACGGTGACGTTCACCACGTCACCCGCTGCGTTGATGCTGACATCCAGGATAACCTGGCCTTGGTGGCCTTGGCGGGCCGCCTGGATCGGATATTGCGGCGGATGACGATTTTTGTAGCTGATGTCGACTGATGCGCTGATATCGGCAGGTGGCGGCGGTGGCGCCGGGGGCCGTGGTGGCGCGGCCGGCGTCGACATTGGTGTTTGCTCCTGCGGCGGCGGCGGCGCCGGCGGTGGCGGTGTCGGCGGCGGCTTCTCGATCTTGATCACCTTCGGCGGCGGCTGCTTGGGCGGCTCCGGAGGTGGAGGTGGCGGTGGTGGCGGTGGCGGCGGCGGCGGAATGAACTGGACGCGCACGATGTTCTGCTTGTTCTCTTTCTTCGCATTCGGCGGCCCCGCCGGCGCAAGCAGCATGATGATGATGCCGGCGTGCAAGGCAATCGCGAACGCGATCGCAATCGTGCGCCACCAGTTGAAGCGTTTGCGGTCTCGAGCCGACGTGCGTGCCATCGTGTGTTGAACCAATCGCTGACCTGTTGGACCCTGACGCGTCGCCGTTCACTGACCGGACGGCGCCGCAAACAAGGTGGCGGAAAAGTCTGAAACGTTACACCAGCATGGCGGCTTTGCCTAGGGGGCTGACGCCGGTTTATCGCATCCTTCGTGAAAATTACCGTTCGACAGGGATCACTTGTGCTGCAGCTGTTTCAGGGTCCGCTGCGCGTCAGCGCGGGTTTCCGGATCCTGCTCAGCCTGCTTGTAGGCAGCGATCGCCGCCGCCTTGTTCTTCAAGGCAAGTTCGGCGTTGCCGAGCGTCAGGTAGGCTGCGCCGGTGCGTTTGAATCCCCCTTTGGCGATCGCCTGCTTCAGGGCATCGCGTGCCTCCTTGTTGCGCCCCAGTTGCTCGAACATCTGGCCGCGCAGAAAGTCGACTTCGCCGGTTTTAGCATCCGGTGATGCCTTGTCGTACTCGACCAAGGCATTCTTGTAATCTCCGGCAATAGCGTAGGAGTCGCCAAGCAATTTGTAACTGGCATAGCCAGGTTGCACGATACCCTTGTTCATCCCCTCCTTGATTACACCGACCGCTTTCATGGCGTTGGCCTTGGGATCCGAACTGTTCTGACCCAAGTTGTCATACATCTTGGCCATATTCATGTAACCGGCTTCGTCCTTGATCTGGCCGTTGGCTCTCGCTCGCTCGAGCAAGGCCAGCGCCTTGCCATCCTGATGCGCATTGATGTAGATCGCGATGACATTCTGCAACAAGGTGCTGTTGTTTGGATCCTTGGCCAAAGCCGCTTCGGCGAGCTTGGCCGCATCGTCGTACTTGTCCATCGCGAAATAGCTGGCCATCTCGATCTGGTCCCAGCTCGGTTGCGGCTTGCCGGGTAGCGATTTGGCCTTCTGGATGGCCGCGACGGCTTCGGGATATTTCTGCAGGCGGTAATACGCGTTGCCCTGCAAAGCGTAAATATCGGCCGATTGCGCGCCGCTTTCCTTGTTCCAGGTATCCAGCGTGGTCAATGCGTCGCTGTAATCTTCGTCGGCGATGTACATCTGCGCCAAGGTTTCGAGCCCCTGGAAATAGCTGTCGTTGTCAAGCGCATTGGAATCGAGTGCCTGCTTCTGCAGCACGATCGCCCCTTTCGTGTCACCGCTCCTGTATTTCACCTGGGCAAGGCCCAAGGTAGCCATTGCCTTGGCGTAAGCATTGCTTCCGGAATCGGCGATCGGCTGCAGATCCTTGAGTGCGGTTGCGGAATCTCCGCTGTTCGCAGCCTGCAAGCCTTCGTTCAGCCCTTTGGCCTCTTTCGCGCTAACCCCGGTGTTTTTGGGTTGTTTGCGGGTTGCGTTAGGGTATTTGGTCTGCTGTTTTGCCGACTTCTCCGACTTCTCCGACTTCTTCTGTTGCTGACCGCATTTGTGCTGCAGCATCTGCATGTCATTGCACTGCTCACCTCCAGCCATTTGCGCAAATGCTGCACTTGGCATTATCAGGATTGCAATCGCGGAACACATGCCGCCAACCAGCCAGCGGGACTTGAGCTTCATCGGAAAACCTCTTGCAGAAAACCGCGAACGTCACGTCCGGGGACAATGAGGGTAGCGCGAGCCATGCGTAAAGCTCAAGCCCCCGAAAATCACGGATTCATGACAAGCCTGCGAGTCAAACATCCAAGTTGCCAACCCGCAACGCATTGTTTTCGATGAAATCCCGGCGCGGCTCGACCACATCACCCATCAACGTCGAGAAAATCTGGTCGGCTTCAAGCGCATCCTCGATCCTGACCTGCAACAAACGCCGGGTATCGGGATTGACGGTGGTTTCCCATAGCTGCTCGGGATTCATCTCGCCGAGACCTTTGAAGCGCTGTATCTGCCTGCCCTTTTTCGCCTCCTCGAACAACCAGGCGCGTGCCGCGGCAAAACTATCGATCGCTGCTTGCGAAGCACTGCCGCGCCTGACTTCTGCGTTGGTCCCGGTGCGGCCGTGCAGGGCGCGGGCGACTTCAAGCAATGGGCGAAAATCGGCGCCGGAGAAGAAACTGCGCGGCAAGACCCATGTGTGTTCGGTTCCGTGCTGCGAACGATGCAGCAACCAAGCCGCAGGATGTTCACTGGTGGCTTCGCGTAAATCGAAACGAAACTGTGCGCGTCCCAGACCCGTCGCATTGAGTTTCGACGTCAAGCCCCTTGCCCACTTGCGCATGGTCTCGGTATCGGCCCACATCGCATCCTCGAGCGGCGCATACTCCAACATCGCCGCGAAAACGCCAGGATCACCCCGCTGCGACAGCCGTCCGATCTGATCCAGGGCAGCCTGGTACTGGCGCAGCAAGTTTTCCAGCGCGGCACCTTCTACAGGCTCTGCCCCCTCGGCTGGTACCCACATGGCTGCCTGCACTGCACTTGCTATCAGATACTCGTTGAGGGCCGTGTCGTCCTTCAAATACAACTCGCTCTTGCCTTGCTTGATCTTGTACAGCGGCGGCAGGCCGATATACACATGACCGCGTTCAATCAGTTCGGGCATCTGACGGTAGAAGAAAGTAAGCAACAACGTGCGGATATGCGAGCCATCCACATCCGCATCGGTCATGATGATGATCCGGTGATAGCGCAACTTGTCGGCATTGAACTCGTCCTTGCCGATACCGGTGCCTAGAGCCGTGATCAAAGTTCCCACCTCGGCGGAATTGAGCATCTTGTCGAAACGCGCTTTTTCGACGTTCAGGATCTTGCCCTTGAGCGGCAACACCGCCTGATACTTGCGGTTGCGACCTTGCTTGGCCGAACCACCGGCCGAATCGCCCTCTACCAGAAACAGCTCCGACAAGGCGGGATCGCGTTCCTGGCAATCGGCAAGTTTTCCCGGCAGGCCAGCGATGTCGAGCGCGCCTTTGCGGCGGGTAAGTTCTCGTGCCTTGCGCGCCGCCTCGCGAGCGCGCGCCGCATCGACAACCTTCCCGGCGATAAGTTTGGCGTCAGCAGGATTCTCCAGCAGGTACTCCTCGAGCTTGGCATTCACCGCTTGCTCGACGATTCCCTTGATCTCGGAGGACACCAACTTGTCCTTGGTCTGCGAGGAGAATTTTGGATCGGGCACTTTCACCGACAAAACCGCAATCAAGCCCTCCCGCATGTCGTCGCCTGACAACGTCACTTTGGAGTTTTTCGCCAATGTCGATTGTTCGACGTAATTGCTGAGTGTTCGCGTCAAAGCGGCGCGCAATCCCGTCAAATGTGTCCCGCCGTCCTTCTGGGGAATGTTGTTGGTGAAACAAAAGATTGACTCCTGATAGCCATCGGTCCACTGCATCGCCAGTTCGACGGTGATCGCGTCACTTTGCACGGTAAAGCTGATCGCGTTCGGGTGCAGTGGCGTCTTCAGTTGTGAAAGATGTTGAACGAAGGCGCGAATGCCACCTTCATAGGCAAACAAATCCATCTTCCCAACCCTTTGATCCTCAAGGGTAATTTTCACACCAGAGTTGAGGAACGCCAATTCCCGTAATCGTTTGGCGAGGACGTCATATTGAAATTCGATGTTGTGGAACGTTTCCGGACTGGGCAAGAAACGCACCGTCGTGCCACGACGATCGGATGAACCGATTTCGCGCAAGGGGAACAACGGATCACCCAGCCGGTACTCCTGAAGATATTCCTTGTTGTCACGGTAGATGTTGAGCCAAAGGTGCTCACTGAGCGCGTTCACCACCGACACCCCCACCCCATGCAGACCGCCGGAGACCTTGTAGGAGTTGGCGTCGAACTTGCCCCCCGCATGCAGAACCGTCATGACGACCTCTGCGGTGGAGCGACCTTCTCCTGGGTGCATATCCACCGGAATTCCGCGGCCATTGTCCGTCACGCTCACCGTGCCGTCGTCATGGATTGTGACTTCTACATGATCACAAAATCCCGCCAATGCTTCGTCGATGGCATTGTCGACGACCTCAAACACCATATGGTGCAACCCCGTGCCATCGTCGGTATCGCCGATGTACATGCCCGGACGCTTGCGGACAGCCTCCAACCCCTTCAAGACCTTGATGCTGCTTGAATCGTAGTGGTCACTCATGCGAACGGGCTCCATAAGCCGCGAAAATCGGGCAAACTCTCATTATACCGGGCACATCATGTTTAAGATTCATCGAACCCCACACAACTTGAGTGTTTCACGTGGAACATCCTGGCTGGCTTGACTTGGTGCGAGAGGGCCTGCACGCGAGTGCGGGTGAGCCAACTCTGGATCGATTTATCGGAGAGCCATTCGATGACCAAAGCCGTATGATTCGAATCCAGCTCCGACTCGAGGTCATCCAGGCACAACAGTGGATATTCACCGAGGTTGGCTTTGAGCCACTGGGTAAGTGCCAGAATACATACCAAAGCAACCGCCTTGGCCTGGCCACGTGAGAGGTGTTCGCGCTGCGACACCCCATCGAATCGCAGTGACCAATCCGCTCGATGAGCTCCGTATTGGGTGTGGCCGCGCTCCCGGTCGCGTTCACGCGTCAAGGACAGCTGCTCACTCAGACCCATTTTTTCATCCCAGCCCGGACGATACTCGACATGTACTGCGCCGAGCTCGGGGACTAAAGACGCCGCCTCGACGGAAAGGTAAGGCTCCAGCTGCTGAAGGCAACGCGAACGTAATGCGTGTATCCGCTCAGCCAACCTCCCTAAGTCATATTCCCAAGGTGTGAAATCGTCGGGACCGGCATGCTTCAACCTGAGCAGGGCATTGCGTTGTCGGAGCGCCTTGCGCCACGACTTCCATATCGATAACGACGTGTGTTCCACGTGGAACACACCCCAATCCAGAAAGGCACGGCGATCCTCCGCCGGTCCTTGTATGAGCGATTGGCTTTCCGGACCGAAATAGACGACGGGACAGGCTTCGAAGAGTGGCGCCAAATTCGTCAAATCTTCCGAATTGTGCCGTGCCATCCAGCGATCCGCAGTTCGGGTCAAGCCCAAGCGGGCCAGCGCCCGGTTTTTGCGCTGGATTTCAGCATAAATCAGGTAGTTGCTCGCACCGTGCCTACGCGGCGCACTGCGCCCACCAGCACGAAAGGATCGCCCGTGGGAGAGGATGTAGGCGGCTTCGAGCAACGTAGTCTTGCCGGCCCCATTCGGACCGATAAGCCAGTTCATTCCGGGCCCGGGAGAAAAGGTTAGATGCTCGAAACAACGCAAATTTGTCGCGCGCAATTGTTCGATATACACGCGTCAGCTCACGGAAATCCAGGCAAACACAGATGCGTCAAAGCCGAAGTGGCATCACCACGTGTTGAGCTTCCTGATTGGAAACACCACGCAAGAGGCAGCTCGATTGGGCATCGCGCAATTGCAATTGCACATTTTCCTCATCAAGTGCCCCGAGTGCGTCCAGCAGATAGCCCACATTGAAACCAATCGCAACGTCATTAACCTTGGTATCGGCTTCGATCTCCTCGAAAGCCTCTTCCTGCTCGGGATTGTGGGCGATGATCCGCAAGCACCCGGGTGCGACTTCGAGGCGGACCCCACGGTATTTTTCATTGGAGAGGATGGCCGCACGCTGCAAGGCGTTGCGAAAAATCTCGCGATCGACCCGAACGGTCTTGTCGGCACCCAAGGGAATGACAGCTTCATAGTCGGGGAAGCGGCCATCGATAAGCTTGGACGTGAAGACGACATCCGAACGGCGGACCCGGAGGTGATTGCTGGAAAACTCGATGTCAATCAGATCATCCGAGGTTTCGAACAAGCCCTGGAGCTCCATGACGCCCTTGCGCGGAATAATCAGTTGCCGGGTGCTTCCGGACGGCTTGTCCAGCGATGTCTCAGCCATGGCCATGCGGTGCCCGTCGGTGGCGACACAGCGCAACTCTCCCCCACGCAAATCCAGCAACAACCCGTTGAGGTAGTAACGGACGTCCTGGTTCGCCATCGCAAACGAAGTTCGTTCCATCAAACGACGCAAGGTACCTTCTGGCAACGCAACCCTGTCGGTGACCTCAATTTCGTCATTGCTCGGAAACTCTTCTGCGGGAAGGGACGAAAGTGTGTAACGGCTGCGCCCCGCATGCATCACGACCCGGTCGCCTTTGACCTGGACGTCGACAGCTACGCCATCGGGAAGGGCCCGGACGAGATCGAACCATTTCCTGGCAGGTACCGTGGTCCCACCGGCTTCCTTCATATCCACCGGCGTACTGGCACGCATCTCGACCTCTAGATCCGTGCCCGTCAACGACAGGCGTCCTTCTTTGACTTGCACAAGCAAATGGGCAAGAACTGGTAGCGTCTGCCTACGCTCAACTACGCCCACGACTTGCTGCATGGGTTTGAGCAACGATTCCCGTGAAGTGCTGAAGCGCATGGCTGGTTTCCGAATTCAGGTTGATGATCTTTACTGGTTCTATCTATAAACAAGCAAGTAGAAGTAGAAGGGGTGGATATCAGCTGAACTGTTATTTTCCTTTTAATTTTAATAACTTAGATTTAGTTTGCCCACTTCTCGAGACTTGTCATTTCGGTGCGTACTTTGTGGGTAACTTGGCTTGTTTGATTTATCCAGACTTTATCCACCGGTTTACCCGGTCAATATGCGAATCAGTTTGTCCCAGTCTTGCCGCAGCCGCATGTCGGTATCGCAAAGGCTTCGAATCTTCTTGCAAGCATGCATCACGGTGGTGTGGTCCTTTCCGCCAAAAGCCTCCCCAATCTCGGGCAGGCTGTGTTCCGTCAGCTCCTTGGCAAGCGCCATGGCGATTTGACGGGGCCTCGCCAGCGAGCGCACGCGTCGCTGGGATAACAGGTCTGACATGCGCAACTGGTAGTAGTCAGCAACCGTCTTCTGGATATTCTGGATGGTGATGGCACGAGCGTGCACATTGAACAAGTCGCGCAGGGTTTCCTGGACCAGTTCCATGGTGATGCCGCGTCCGGAAAGGTTGGCCTGCGCGGCAATGGTGTTGAGGGCACCCTCGAGCTCACGCACGTTGGAACGGATTCGGCGCGCAAGCAGCAGCGCCACGTCGCTGGGCAAGGGTATGCCACGAGTCTGGGCTTTCTCGAGCAGGATGGCGGCGCGGGTTTCGAAATCGGGCGGTTCAATGGCCACCGAGAGACCCCATCCCAGGCGCGACTTCAAGCGCAGTTCCAGGTTGTCCACTTCCTTGGGGTAGCGGTCGCAAGTGAGGATGATCTGCTGGCGCGACTCATAGAGTGTGTTGAAGGTGTGGAAAAACTCTTCCTGGGTTGCATCCTTGCCGGCGAAGAACTGGATGTCATCGATGAGCAACGCGTCCACCGATCGAAAGCGGTGCTTGAAGTCGTCCATGTTCTTGTTGCGGAGTGCCGTGATCATCATTTCAGTGAAGCGCTCGGAATGCACGTACAGCAACTTCATCGACGGATTGTGCCTGAGCATCAGGTTACCCGCCGCCTGCATCAGATGGGTCTTGCCGAGTCCAGTACCGCCATACAGCAACAGTGGGTTGTAGGCACGCCCGGGATTCTGCGCGACCTGCATCGCGGCGGCCTTGCCCAACTGGTTGGATTTGCCCTCGACGAAGTTGTCGAAGGTGTAGTGCGGATCGATGTTGTGCTGCGAGGGAGACACGGCCACGATGGGGGTCGAAGTCCGCGCCGGCATGGACTTGCCGGGAGCCAGCGAACCAACCTCGAGCCTCAAGGGAACCGGATGTCCCGCAAGCGCCGACAGCGCGCCTTCGATGCGCGACAGATATTCATTGCGTACAAACTCGAGGGTATAGGTGTTCGGTGCAAGCAGGCGCAGTGTGCCGCCGTCGTCGCGTGCCTGGAGGGGCTGCAACCACGTATGCAGGACCCCGGGTTCGATTTCACCCTCGAGTCTCGCAAGGCAGCGTTGCCAAAGATCACTCATGGAATTCCGCGACGTAGTTCATGTATACCCGGCGCGCCTCCGGCACGCGCGGGAACCGGTGAGTCTATCAGGCTGCCTCAGGCCTGGGCATGCGACGCCCGCCCGTTGGCGCCACAATCTCGTCAGGTTGACTGTTCGCCTGATTCAAACATACAATCCGCGGTCCTTTTTGCATGTCTGACCCGCCCAGCGCGGGAGTCCCGCTTGCGGAGTCACCCATGAAACGTACCTATCAACCCAGTGTACTCAAGCGTGCCCGTACCCACGGATTTCGCGCTCGCATGAAAACAGCCGACGGCCGCAAAGTGCTGTCTGCGAGACGTGCCAAGGGTCGCAAACGCCTGATCCCGTAGCGGTTTCGCATGGCCGGTTTGCCGCCCAGCGCGCGGCTGCGCCGTGCCGCCGATTACGCCGCATTGAAACACGCGAGCGGCCGATGGCAGGGCAGGTATTTCCTGCTGCGTTGGCTCGAATCCACGGATCAGTGCGCTCGTCTGGGACTTGCGGTGTCGCGCAAGGTCAGCAAACGCGCGGTCGAGCGCAACCGTATCAAGCGCGTGGTACGCGAGTCGTTTCGGGCTGCATACGAAACATTGCCGGCGCTGGATATTCTGGTAATCGCGAGGACAGCTTCAGCCGGCACCCCGAATCCCGCATTGCATGTCGACCTCGGACGTGCCTGGCAGACACTAAACGCGTTGAAGCGGACGTCTGTACCCGGCACAATCGATGGTTGACCTGCTCCGGCCTGCGGCCCCTCCCGCCAGAGTTTTCCTGTGATCAATTCAACACGCACCCTGCTGGTCGTGGCGCTTTGCTTCGTCGCCTATCTGTTGTGGCAGGCTTGGCAGCACGACTATCCCACGGCACCGCCATCGTCGGTGTCCGCCACCTCGGCTCAAGTTGCGGCCGACTCGACGGCAGGCGCGCCCGAATCGAACACCGTCCCCAGCGCGCCAGCCAGCACTGCCGGGATGCTCCGAGCCCCGGTCACGATGCCGGCGACAACGGCTCGTGCCAACGGCAACCCGACGCCGAAGCAGGATCTGGTCATTGCAAGCAATGACCTGCTGAAGCTCACGATCGACCCGCGTGGCGGCACGATCATCGGCGTGGCTTTGCTGAAGTACCCGCAGAAGGTCAAGCCGCCAAGTCCACCCGTGCAGCTGCTGGATGATGCGCCCGCCAAATACTATGTGGCCCAGGATGGATTGATCGGGGCGAACGGCAGTGCAGCACCGAACCATCTCGCAGCGTTTACGCCCGCAGCCACCGATTACGCGTTAGCACCGGGGCAGAAACAGGTTGTCATCAAGCTGACATGGCGCGACCCTGCTTCGGGGGTCAGGGTCATCAAGCGGTACACCTTGACCCGCGGAAGCTACGTGGTGACGCTTTCGCAGCAGGTCGAAAACCAAGGCAGCAAACCGTGGCTGGGTAACACTTACGAACAGCTTGACCGAATAGAGCCGCCACCACCGCCCAAGCACTTCCTCGAGTTCTACAATCCGGACAGCTTTGCTTACACCGGTGCGGCGTGGTACAGCCCGGATTCGAAATTCAACAAACTGAAATTTGGCGATTTTGACAAAGAGCCCCTGCAGCAGAACGTGATCGGCGGCTGGATTGCGATGAGCCAGCGATTCTTCCTGGCCGCGTGGATACCCGACGCCAAGCAGGCCCAGCAGTTTGGCAGCGTGAAAGCCCCAGGGGTCGGGGTCGACGGCAAGCCGCGTTACCTGATACGCGCGATTGGCCCGAGTTTTTCCGTGGCGCCGGGCGCTAGCGCCACTCAGACAGCACGCCTGTATGTCGGCCCGATGCTGCAGAACCAGCTGGGGAAGATTGCGCCGGGCTTGAACCTGACGATTGATTACGGGTGGTCGACCGTGATCGCGGTCCCGATGTTCAAACTGCTGTCGTTCTTGCACGGTTTGGTGCACAACTGGGGTCTCGCGATCGTCGTGCTGGTGCTGTTGATTCAGGCCGCGACGTACAAGCTGACCGAAGCCCAGTACAAATCCGGCGCGCGGATGCGCAAATTGCAACCGCGCCTGAAGGCGCTCAAGGAGCGTTTCGGCGACGACAAGCAGAAGTACCAGCAAGCGATGATGGAGTTGTACAAGAAGGAGAAGATCAACCCGATGGCGGGTTGCTTGCCGATACTCATCATCACGCCGGTCTTTTTCGCGTTGTATTACGTTTTGATCTTCAGCGTCGAACTGCGCCACGCCGCATTCCTGTGGATCCCGGATCTGTCGGCGGCCGACCCGCTTTTCATTCTGCCGGTCCTCTACGCACTGACGATGCTGGGCACGCAATTCCTGACCCCGGTGCAGGGCATGGATCCGACCCAAGCCAGGGTAATGAAGGCCATGCCGGTTCTGTTTGCGGTGCTGTTTTTCTTCTTCCCGGCCGGACTCACGTTGTATTACACGGTGCGCGGCATATGCATGCTGGGCCAGCAGTGGTACATCACTCGCAAGGTCGAGCGGGCCGACGCACGCGCAGCACGGGCCTGAGTCCCACAAGGGCAGCGCATATGCGCGAACCAGAAACCATCGCCGCCGTTGCGACCCCGAGCGGACGTGGTGGCATTGGCGTGGTGCGGGTTTCGGGTGGTGCAGCACGTCTGATCGCAAGCGAGCTTTGCGCTGTCGAGCCGAAACCCCGGCATGCGCGGCTGACGGTTTTTGCCGGCGCGGATGGCGCGCCGATCGACCGCGGCCTTGCCCTGTTCTTCCCGGCACCCCATTCCTTTACGGGTGAAGATGTGCTGGAGCTGCACACGCATGGAAGCCCCGTGGTATTGAATGTGCTGCTGCGCCGTGTGTGCGAACTCGGTGCGCGGCCGGCCCGTGCAGGCGAGTTCTCCGAGCGCGCATTTCTCAATGGCAAGCTCGATCTTGTTCAGGCCGAAGCGATCGCCGACCTCATCGCGGCACGTTCCGAAGCACAGGTCCAAGCAGCGCTGCGATCGCTGGACGGCGATTTTTCGCGTCGCGTCGATGCGCTCTGCAAATCAGTCGTCCGCCTGCGCGTGGAGGTCGAGGCCGCCATCGACTTCGCGGAGGATGCTGCAGAGAGCGCGTCACAATCCGCTCTGGAATCGCTGTTTGCCGAAGCTGCCGGACAGCTCGACACCTTGCTTGTCACGGCACGCCATGGCGTACGGCTGACCGACGGGCTGCATGCGGTGATCGTGGGTGCCCCGAATGTCGGCAAATCGAGCCTGCTCAACGCGCTGGCGGGGAGCGAGCGCGCCATCGTTACCGATATCCCGGGGACCACCCGCGACGTGCTGCGCGAAGCGATCGTGCTGGATGGCATCGAGCTGACGCTCGCCGATACCGCAGGCTTGCGCGAATCCGCCGATGTCGTGGAAGGCGAGGGTATCCGCCGCGCGCGCGCGGAGTTGGCGCGTGCCGACCTGGTGTTGGCGGTGGTCGAGCACGGCAAGCACGATGCAACGAAAGTCGAGCTGGACGGAGTGCGGCCAGATGCCACGCGCATCGTGGTCGTCAACAAGATCGATATCAACCGCACAGCACCTTGGCGCGAAGAATCCGAGGGCATGGTCACCATCGCGGTGTCTGCGCGAACGGGGGCGGGACTCGACCTGCTGCGTGAAGAACTGAAAGGCGTCGTGGCTGGTGCCGAAACGGAAAGCGCGGTCAGTGCCCGCGACCGCCATGTGCTTGCCTTGGAACGCGCGAGGTCACACCTGGCTGCAGCGCGGGCTGCCTTGGTCCGGGCGACCCCCGAGCTCATGGCCGAGGACCTGCGCGCCGTGCAACATGCACTGGGGGAGATTACCGGCAGCTATACCAGCGAGGACCTCCTGGGCGCGATTTTCTCGACATTCTGCGTAGGCAAATGAAATAATGGCTTGAGTCGGACCGGTCTGGACGGGCGGTTCTCGGTTGCGGAAGTTGTTCCGAAAAACCCAGCAAATCCAGCAAGAAAGCCGGACTTTGCCGGTTGCCATGTGATTCTAGCCGCTGCTACAATTCCACAGCTCGGTTGCAGACTTTTGGGTGGGTTCAAAGCACGCCCGAGGTGGCTGAAATTGGACAACTCCCTGGTCGCCGGGCGACGGCTTGCCATTCAGGTGGGGCTGGCACAGGCGGTGGCAGCAGTCGCCGTCGGGTCATTGTTTCTTTTCCGGGGTGCGGATTCGGCCCTGGGCGCGTTCAGCGGTGGCATGGTCGTGGTAATCGGGACTGCGTTGCTGGCTGTTCGGGTATTCAGGCCGCCACTGGCACGAGGCGCCGTCATCATGCGGCGATTCGCCCTGGGTATCCTGCTGAAATGGTTGGTCGTGCTCGGCGGATTGTTTCTGATTCTGGTGCGCCTGCGGCTGCCGCTGGTGCCCGTGCTGGTCGGCACCGGGGTCGCGATGGCGGTGAATTGGCTGGTCCTGCGGCTCGACGTTTGAGACGCTTCGATTGATACAAAGTTAGGCTGGAACCCACGGCATGGCGGCAGAAGGTCCCATCACGAGCGGTGCATACATCCTGCACCACCTCACGTATCTTCAGCTCGATCTCAAGACCTGGAAGATCGTCGAGAACTCGCAGAATTTTTGGGTGCTGAACATCGACTCGGTGTTCTTCTCGGTCGTGCTCGGCCTGTTGTTCGTTTTCCTGTTCTGGCCGGTGGCCCGGCGTGCTTCCAGCGGCGTGCCACGAAGCTGGCAGAATTTCGTGGAAGTCTGTACCGAATTCGTCGACGGCCAGGTCAAGGATGCCTTCCACCAGAAGTCGAAGTTCGTGGCGCCGATGGCGCTGCTGATCTTCTTCTGGGTGCTGTTCATGAACATCATGGACCTGTTGCCGGTGGACAGCCTGCCGACGGCCGCCGCGGCGATGGGCATCGAACACCTGCGCGTGCTGCCTTCGTCCGATCCGAACATCACCCTGTCGATGTCGCTGACGGTGTTTCTGCTGTGCTTCTGGTACAGCTTTTATTGCAAGGGGCTCAAGCTCGTCGCCAAGGAAGCGTTCTTCCACCCCTTCGGCAAATGGCTGATGCCGGTCAACTTCGTGCTGAAGGTGGTCGAAGAACTTTCCAAGCCGCTCAGCCTCGGTCTGCGACTGTTCGGCAACATGTATGCGGGCGAGGTGATCTTCATCCTGCTGGCTGCGCTGACGCTACGTTACAGCGCTCCGGCGCATATCGCTCCACTCACGGCTACGTCGTTCTTCATCTTCGCCGCGCTCGCTCTCGTGACGGTGGCGCTGGTTGCCTACGGCAAGGGCGCGTGGCTGCGGGCGTGGCTTCCGCTTTTGATCCTTCCTGCCGTGATCGCGGTGGGTAGCATCTTCGGTTTCCTGCCCGCGATCAGTGGTGGAACCTACTTCCAGATCCTGTTCGCGACCGGCTGGGGCATCTTCCATTGGCTCATCATCGGTTTGCAGGCCTACATCTTCATGGTGCTGACCGTCGCCTATCTGTCGATGGCAGCCGAGCACCACTGAGCGTTCGTTCGTTTTCCTTCATCATTCAACTCAACCCAAGCACTACGGAGATACACCATGGATATCAGCGCACTGGCCAGTGTTGAAGGCTTCACGGCCTTGGCCGCGGGCTTCATGCTCGGCCTCGCCGGCATCGGCGCCGCCATCGGCATGGGCCTGATGGGCGGCAAGTTCCTCGAAAGCTCGGCGCGCCAGCCGGAACTGGTTCCGATGCTGCAGGGCAAGATGTTCCTGCTGGTCGGCCTGATCGACGCGATCCCGATCATCGGCGTGGGCATTGCGCTGTACATGATCTTCGTGGATCCGTTCTCCGGCCATGTGCTGGCGCATGCTGCCGCGGCCGCGAAGTGATGTGGCCATGCCTGCCGATCTTGTTTGACGTTTATTGAGTCCGCGAGAGGATTGCGACCGTGAGCCTGAATGCCACGCTCATCGCCCAGCTGATCGTTTTTCTGATCCTTGTCTGGTTCACGATGAAATTCATTTGGCCGCCGATCGTCAAGACCATGGAGGAGCGCGCCAAGCGCATCGCCGATGGTCTCGAGGCTGCCGACCGCGCGCGCAAGGAGCTTGCCGATGCCAACACGCGCGCGGATGACGAAGTGAAGAAGGCCCGTGCGGAAGCTGCAGTGATCATCGATCGTGCCAACCAGCAGGCCAGCCAGATCGTCGACAAGGCGCGCGCGGATGCGTTGCTGGAAGCGGCGCGCCAGAAGGCGACGGCGCAGGCCGATATCGAGAACATGGCACATCGCGCGCGCTCCGAGCTGCGTGATCAGGTCGCCACGCTCGCGGTGCAGGGTGCCGAGAAGATCCTCGGCCGCGAAATCGACGCCGGTACGCACAAGGCCCTGCTCGATGAGCTGGTGACCGGGATCTGATCGATGACGCAGCCCCTGACCATCGCCCGCCCCTATGCCCGCGCGGCCTTCGAGATCGCGGCCGCGAACGGCGCGCAGAATGGGTGGGCCGAAAAGCTCGCATTCGCGGCACAAGTAGCCGCGGAGCCGCGGGTCAAGGCGCTGTTCGGCGATCCGCGCGTGCCAACACGGGCGCTGATATCTCTGTTCGTGCGCGAAAGCGAACCTGCCGATTCGGTTTTCGGCCGTTTTCTGGAAGTATTGGCCGACAACCATCGTCTGCGCGAATTGCCCGAAATCGCTGCCCTGTTCGAACAGATGAAGCGCGACGCCGAGCACGTGTTGAAGGTACGCGTGCGCAGCGCGGTACCCATGGACGATGGGGAGGCGGCGCGGCTGGTGGAAGCGTTGAAGCGACGCTTCAAGAGCGACATCGAACTCGAGCGCAGCGTCGATCCCGCGATGCTGGGCGGTGCGGTGATCGACGCTGGCGAGACCGTGATCGACGGATCGCTCAAGACGCGCCTGGCCAAACTCGAGACCGCGCTGACCCATTGAATCGCACACTGAACCGGCGGTGCCGCAACGGCGGCGCACGCAACAGGAAAACCCAACATGGCCACCACACTCAATCCCTCCGAAATCAGTGAACTGATCCGAACCCGCATCGAGCAGTTCAAGCTCTCGGCCGAAACCCGCAACGAGGGCACGCTGACCAGCGTGTCCGACGGCATCGTCCGCATCCACGGACTGAACGACGTGATGGCCGGCGAGATGATCGAATTGCCGGGCGATACCTACGCGCTGGCCCTGAACCTCGAGCGCGACTCGGTCGGCGCCGTGGTGCTCGGCAAGTACGAGCATCTCTCCGAAGGCAACACCGCCAAGACCACCGGGCGCATCCTGGAAGTGCCGGTCGGCCCGGAAATGCTGGGTCGCGTGGTGGACGCGTTGGGCAACCCGATCGACGGCAAGGGTCCGGTCAATGCCGGGCAGACCTCGCCGGTCGAAAAGGTCGCGCCGGGCGTGATCTGGCGCCAGTCGGTGTCGCAGCCCGTTCAGACCGGCTACAAGTCGGTTGACTCGATGATCCCGATCGGGCGCGGCCAGCGCGAGTTGATCATCGGCGACCGCCAGACCGGCAAGACCGCACTGGCGGTCGACACGATCATCAACCAGAAAGGCACGGGCGTGAAGTGCATCTACGTCGCGATTGGCCAGAAGCAGTCCTCGATCGCGAACGTGGTGCGCAAGCTCGAAGAACATGACGCGTTGGCACACACCATCATTGTCGCGGCCTCGGCGTCCGAATCGGCCACGATGCAGTACATCGCGCCCTACGCCGGGTGCGCGATGGGCGAGTACTTCCGCGACCACGGCGAAGACGCGCTGATCATCTACGACGATTTGACCAAGCAGGCGTGGGCGTATCGCCAGATCTCGCTGCTGTTGCGCCGGCCACCGGGCCGCGAGGCCTACCCGGGCGACGTGTTCTACCTGCACTCACGCCTGCTGGAGCGCGCCGCACGGGTGAATGCCAAGTACGTCGAGCGCGAGACGAACGGTGAAGTGAAAGGCAAGACCGGCTCGCTGACCGCGTTGCCGATCATCGAAACCCAGGCCGGCGACGTGTCCGCGTTCGTGCCGACCAACGTGATCTCGATCACCGACGGCCAGATCTTCCTCGAGACTGACCTGTTCAACGCCGGCATCCGGCCGGCCGTGAACGCGGGCATCTCGGTGTCGCGCGTGGGCGGCGCGGCGCAGACCAAGATCATCAAGAAGCTTTCCGGTGGCGTGAAGCTGGCACTGGCGCAGTATCGCGAGCTGGCTGCGTTCGCGCAGTTCGCCTCCGACCTCGACGCCGCGACCCGCGCGCAGCTGGAACGAGGCCAGCGCGTCACCGAACTCATGAAGCAGAAGCAGTACGCGCCGCTGTCGATCGCGCAGCTGGCGATCTCGTTGTATGCGGCCGAGAAGGGTTACCTGGACGATCTGCCGATTCCGCAGATCCTGCCCTTCGAGCATGCGCTGCATCAGTTCATGGCAGCCAATCACGGCGACCTGATGAAGAAGATCGTCGAGACGGGCGACTGGAACGACGAGATCGAAGGCAAATTCAAGTCCGCCCTGGACGAGTTCAAGAAGACGGGAAGCTGGTAACCGAGCATGGCCGGTGCAAGAGAAATCCGCGGCAAGATCAAGAGCGTTGCGAACACCCGCAAGGTGACCAGCGCGCTGCAGATGGTGTCTGCGTCCAAGATCCGCAAGGCACAGGACCTGATGCACACGTCGCGCCCCTACACGTTGCACATGCGCAACGTGGTCGCGCACATCGCGCAGGCGTCACCCGATTACCAGCATCCTGCATTGCGTGAGCGCGAGGTCAAACGGGTCTGCTATCTGGTCGTCTCGACCGACCGCGGTCTGTGCGGCGGATTGAACGCCAACCTGTTCCGCAAGGTGCTGGCCGACATCCATGGCTGGCAGCAAAAAGGCGTTGACGTCGAGGTCATCGCGATCGGCCAGAAGGCGGCATCATTCTTCCGCCGCGTCAAGGTCGACATGACCGGGACGGTCACCCACCTTGGGGATCATCCGCGCCTGGAAAAGCTCATCGGCGTCATGAAGGTTGCGGATGATGCCTTCATGCAGGGCAAGGTCGACCGTATCTACCTCTGCTACAACCAGTTCATCAATACCATGACCCAGCGCGCGACGGTCGATGCGCTGATCCCGCTGCCCGCGGTGGCCGAGGAAATGAAGACCGCCACGGGCGACGAGCTGCACCCTGCGTCCGACAATGCCAAGGTGGAGCGCGCGACCAGTTGGGATTATCTGTACGAGCCCGACGCGGAACCGGTGATCCGGCACGTGCTGAATCGTTATTTCGAGGCGATGGTCTACCACGCCACGCTGGAGAACCTTGCCAGCGAGCATGCGGCGCGCATGGTGGCGATGAAGGCCGCGTCGGACAATGCCACCAAGGCCATCGACACGTTGACCCTGATCTACAACAAGGCGCGTCAGGCGGCCATCACCCAGGAAATTTCCGAAATCGTCGGCGGCGCCGCTGCCGTCAGCGGGTGATCGCGCCAATCACCGCGAATGGTTGCTTGCTGGATCCGGTATCACCCTGATCCTCTCCGAAACGCGAGGGGGTCAAAACAAAGTTTGACGAGGACAACACAATGAGCCAGGGCAAGATCGTTCAAATCATCGGCGCGGTGGTCGACGTCGAATTTCCGCGCGATGCGGTGCCTAAGGTCTACGACGCGCTCAAGGTCGGCGGCACGGAGGTCACGCTGGAAGTCCAGCAACAGCTGGGTGACGGCGTGGTGCGCACGATCGCGCTCGGTTCGACCGACGGTCTGAAGCGCAATCTCGCGGTGACCAACACCGGTGCGGCGATCAAGGTGCCGGTCGGCAAGGCGACCTTGGGCCGCATCATGAACGTACTTGGCGAGCCGATCGACGAATGCGGTCCGGTCGATGCGGAGAAGCATTGGGAAATCCATCGCGCCGCGCCGTCGTACGAGGACCAGGCAGCCGCGAACGAGTTGCTGGAAACCGGCATCAAGGTCATCGACCTGATGTGCCCGTTCGCCAAGGGCGGCAAGGTCGGCCTGTTCGGCGGCGCCGGCGTGGGCAAGACAGTGACCATGCTGGAACTGATCAACAACATCGCAACCCAACACTCGGGATTGTCCGTTTTCGCCGGTGTGGGTGAGCGTACCCGCGAGGGCAACGACTTCTACCACGAGATGATCGAGGCTGGCGTCGTCAAAACCGATGACTTCACCCAGTCCAAGGTGGCGATGGTGTACGGCCAGATGAACGAACCGCCGGGTAACCGCCTGCGCGTGGCGCTGACCGGCCTGACCATGGCCGAATTCTTCCGCGACGAAAGGGATGCGTCGGGCAAGGGCCGCGACGTATTGCTGTTCATCGACAACATCTACCGCTACACCCTGGCGGGTACCGAGGTGTCGGCACTGCTCGGCCGCATGCCGTCGGCGGTGGGCTACCAGCCCACGCTGGCCGACGAAATGGGTCGTCTGCAGGAGCGCATCACTTCCACCAAGACCGGTTCGATCACCTCGATCCAGGCGGTTTACGTGCCGGCGGACGACTATACCGATCCGTCGCCGGCGACGACCTTCGCGCACCTCGACTCCACCGTGGCACTGTCACGTGACATCGCCAGCCTGGGCATCTATCCGGCGGTCGATCCGCTGGCTTCGACCTCGCGCCAGCTCGATCCGCTGGTGATCGGCCAGGAGCACTACGACGTCGCCCGCAAGGTGCAGGGTACGCTGCAGCGTTACAAGGAATTGAAGGACATCATCGCGATCCTCGGCATGGACGAGCTCTCCGAAGAGGACAAGCAGGCCGTGTATCGTGCGCGCAAGTGCGAGCGCTTCTTCTCGCAACCGTTCCACGTGGCGGAAGTGTTCACCGGTTCCCCGGGCAAGTACGTGCCGCTCAAGGAAACCATCCGCGCATTCAAGATGATCGTTGAAGGCGAGGTCGATCATCTGCCGGAGCAGGCGTTCTACATGGTCGGCGGCATCGAGGATGCCATCAAGAAGGGCGAGGCCATGAACGCCTCCGAGAAGAAGGCCGCGTAAGCGCCCCGTCATGGCTACCATCCGTTGCGACATCGTCAGCGCCGAAGCCGAAATCTTCCACGGCGACGTCACCATGGTCATCGCCAGCGGCGAAGCCGGCGAACTCGGGATCGCGCCGCGCCACGAACCGCTGTTGACACGCCTCAAGCCGGGCCAGGTCGAGGTAATAGGCGAGGACGGCAAGCGCCAGTCGTACTACGTCTCCGGCGGCATCCTCGAAGTGCAGCCGAACGTGGTGACGGTGCTGGCCGATACCGCGCTGCGTGCTGACGAAATCGACGAGGCTGCCGCCAAGCGCGCCAAGGAAGAAGCCGAGCGCGTTCTTGCCAACCGCGGTGATGCCAAGACGGTAGCCGAGGCCCAGGAGCAACTCAATCAGGCCCAGGCCCAGTTACAGGCCTTGGCGCGTCTGCGGCGCAACCTGCAGCACTGACTCCTCGAGCGACATCGAATCATTGAAAACGCCGGCCCCGCGCCGGCGTTCTGATGTGGCGCAATGCGATCCGGGGCGGCCTGGCGAGTATCAATGGCCCCGACCACTTGCCGAGCGGCGCGCAATACGCCAATGTTGCGTAACCGACTGGAGACCGGACCATGGCCGACCCCCTGCACGTGATCGTACTCGCCGCCGGCGAGGGCAAGCGCATGAAGTCGCTGCTGCCCAAGGTGCTGTTGCCGCTGGCTGGCAGGCCGATGCTGGCGCACGTCCTGGATACTGCGCGTGCGCTGCGCCCGGAAGGACTGCACGTGGTATACGGGCATCGGGGCGAGCAGGTACGCACGGCTTTCGCGCGCGATACGGACATCCACTGGGTGCATCAATCGGAACAACGTGGCACCGGCCACGCGGTGCGACTGGCCCTGCACGACATTCCGGATCCCAAGCGGGTGCTGGTGCTTTACGGCGACGTGCCATTGCTGCGTGCGGCGACACTTGCGGAACTGATCGCCACCCACGCCGAACTGGCGGTGCTGGCAGCGGAAGTTGCGGATCCTGCCGGCTATGGCCGGGTTCTGCGCGACGGCCTCGGCCGGGTGCGCGCCATCGTCGAGGAAAAGGATGCCGACGACGAACAACGCGGCGTACGTGTCGTCAACACGGGCGTCGTATTCGCCGAATCACGGCCATTGCGCAACTGGGTCGCGAGGCTGTCCGCCGACAACCGGCAGGGCGAACTGTATCTCACGGATGTTTTCGAGCTGGCGGCAGCGGAAGGCACGCCGGCCGACGTGGTGGTGACTGCCGATCCCGTCGAAGCGTTCGGTGCCAACGATGCCGCCCAACTCGCGGAGCTGGCCGCGTTCCTGCGTCGCCGCGACGCCGACAGGCTGTTGCGGGCGGGTGTGCGGATCGCGGATCCGGCCCGCATAGACCTGCGCGGACACTTCAGCCACGGCCGCGATGTCGAGATCGATGTCGACGTGATCCTCGAAGGCGGCGTCACCCTCGGCGATGGCGTCAAGATCGGGCCTTTCAGCCGCTTGCGCGACGTCAACCTGGCGGCCGGGACCGAAGTGCTGGCCCACTGCGACCTTGAAGGCGTGACGACCTATGGTGCCTGCCGGATCGGGCCGTTCGCGCGGCTGCGGCCGGGCACTGAACTGGCGGCGGGCGTGCACGTGGGCAACTTCGTCGAAACCAAGAACGCGAGGCTCGGCGAAGGCAGCAAGGCCAATCACCTGACATATCTGGGCGACGCCCGGATCGGCACCGGCGTGAACATCGGGGCGGGCACCATCACTTGCAACTACGATGGCGTGAACAAGCATGTCACCCAGATCGGCGACGACGCATTCATCGGCTCCAATACATCGCTGGTCGCACCGGTCAAGGTGGGCAAGAATGCGACGATTGGCGCGGGTTCGACGATTACGGCCGACGCGCCCGAGGATGAGCTCACCCTTGCTCGTGGCAAGCAGACAACGGTCAAGGACTGGAAGCGACCTGGCTAGGGGCAAGCCGCCGCTTCAGGCGACGAAGCGCCAGCCGTCGATTTCCACCAGCAATTCGCTGCGGCAGATGTCGCCCTGCAAAAGCAGACGCGGCACGGACGGGTCGAGACTGCGTGCAAGCGCGGTGCTGACCGTGTCTGCGTCTTCGGGATTTCGTACATAGACCTTGAGCGGCGACAACGCGTCAAACGGCGGCAGTTCGGCGCGTCCGAGCAGCGCATGGAGATTGGCGACGGCTTCATCGACCTGCGCAGTCACGTCCCCGACATGACACGAAGCGTGGCCGATCACCGCGGCGGTGCCCGAAATCGCCAACCCGCCATCGGGCAATTGCATGGCACGCGCGAAACTGGGTGCGGTCGGGCCGTATTGGCGGGGATACTCCCACGCGCTGACCTGGCGGGGGTTTTCCAGCGCGACGCCATCATGGTTCGCACACAGCGCATACACCTGCAAGCGTCCGCGGTGCCCGCGGTGCCCGATCGCGGTCGCGGCCGGGTAACGGGCAACACCGTGCGCAGCCATGCAGCGGGCTCGAGCGCTGCAGAACCGCCGATAGCGCTCGGTGTCGCCAGCGCCGTCGTTGATGGCGTCCAGATAATTCCAGATCCTCAGGAAATGGCTCTCCGGGCTGGCTGCCACGTGTTCGAGAAGGCGGTCGTAGACCTGTTCGCAGGCGGCTTCGATCCCCCCCGATGCGGTTTCGTCGACCTCGATCGCGACGAATTGCCAGCCGCCGCCACGTGCCCAGCGCAGGCCATCCACGCGTCCGTGGCTGACATCGGCATCGACAGACCAGCATTCAAGCAGGGCCGATTGCTCAAGGGCCGCTAGCAATACGCCGAAATGACGCGGGTCTGCCCCGCTTGATGCGGGATGGCCGAAACTGAACACGGCAAGCGTGCCCGGCCGGTCGAGCAATGCCTCGGCCGCTTGATCCCGATAGCTCACGTGGAATGCCCGCAATCCGGCAGCCTTCATTTGCCTGCTTCCAAGCGGTCGTGAAACAAGGGGGCGAGCATTCCAACGAGGCCTTGATTCAAACCCGTCATGTTACACTAACTTGCTGATTTGACGTGTCCCGTGGAGCCCGCAAGCATGACCCAGCAGACCCCTGCGGAGCAGGATCTGGCGAAGTTGATCGTCGACAGCCTCAACCTCGAGAACGTCGCGCCTGAAAGCATTGATCCCGAAGCCCCCTTGTTCGGAGGCGATCTGGGCCTCGACTCCATCGACGCGCTGGAACTCGCGCTTGCGGTCTCCAAGCGTTACGGCATCCAGCTGCGTTCCGACAACCCGGACAACCGGCGGGTATTCGGGTCGCTGCGTGCCCTGTCCGAGCACATCGAGGCAGGGCGCTCGGCTGCGTGAACTACTGTTGCGGCGAACCGTCGCTCTGGTAGCGACTGCGCAGGGCACGATAACGCTGCAGTTGTGCCGAGAAACTTGCCTCTGCGCGGGCCAGGTCGGCACGACGCTGCACCAGAGCCTGGCGTTCCGCGTTCACGGTTTCGCGTTGTTCCGAGATGCTCCTGCTGACCTGGGGTGGCACCGGCTTCCCCGAATGTTCGATATCGGCTGCATGCGAAAGCAGCTCGGTAAGCGTGCCTTCCTGGCTGTGCAGATTGGTCTGCAGCGTATCGATGTCGGTCTTGATCTGCTGCAGTTGCGCCTGCTGCGATTGCTCGAGATCTGTTTCGCTCGGATAGGCTGACAGCAGCTGTGCGTCGGCCAGGGCCTGCTGTTGCGCCGCACGTTTCACCGCCGCTTCATGCGCCGCCGTGGCCGCAGCCGCACGGCGTTCGGCGGGCGTCAGCTCGCGCGCGACGTGCCGCACGACGCGACCGTTGTCGTCCACGATGTCGTAACCCAATGCCAGCGCCGAAGACGGAATCGTGTCGCTGAAATGAACAACGCCCGCCGCGTCCTTCCAGCGGTAGTGCATCGTCGGCGTGATGGCCGCGCTGGCACCGACCGGCAGGGCTATGACGACAGCCAGTGACGTTGCGGACAGCAGGGTCAGGGCAATTCGACGCATCGGGTCCTCCACTCGACAAACCCAGTATAGGCCGATGAGTCATGCAAGTTGCGGGCCGAAACCGCCGCCATGAAGGTATCAGACGGCGCCGTAACGTGCGCGATAAGCCTCGAGGCGGGCGCGTTGTGCTGCAAGCCCGGCGTGGTTGCCGGCATATTCCAGCAGGTCCGCCAGGCAGACGATCGCAAAGGTCGATACCCCCTGCTCGCGGGCAAGCTCCTGGGTGGCCGACAGCTGGCCCTGCCCGCGCTCTTGCCGGTCCAGCGCGACCAGCACGCCGGCCACCTCGGCACCAGCGGCGCGGATGAGCCCGAGCGACTCGCGCACGGCGGTTCCCGCGGTAATCACGTCATCGACGATCAGCACCCGGCCAGCCAATGGCGCGCCGACGAGTGATCCGCCCTCTCCATGATCCTTGGCTTCCTTGCGGTTGTAAGCCCATGGCACGTCGCGGCCGTGTTCGCGTGACAGGGCAATGGCGGTCGCCGCGGCCAGCGGGATGCCCTTGTAGGCCGGTCCGAACAGCATGTCGAAAGGGGTTTCCCGGGCCACGATCGTCGCGGCGTACGCGGCACCGACTTCGGCCAGTGCGGCGCCGCTGTCGATCCTGCCCATATTGAAGAAATAGGGACTTAGCCGGCCCGATTTCAGGGTGAAATCGCCGAAGCGCAACACGCCGCGCGCCAACGCTACATCGAGGAAAACTTGTTGATGAGGGAGCATGGAATGGGTCCGAATACCGCCTAGCGAGCGCGGGAATGTTAACCTCTCGCGAACCTCGAATCCCGGAATCCAGATCCGTGCGCATCATTTCCTTCAATGCCAACGGTATCCGTTCGGCTGCCCGCAAGGGTTTCTTTGACTGGCTGCAACAACAGAACGCCGACGTGACCTGCGTCCAGGAAACCAAGGCGCAGGAGGATCAGTTGACCGATCCGATGTTCCGTCCGGACGGGCATCACTGCTTCTACCGCGATGCGATCACCAGGAAGGGTTATAGCGGGGTCGCGATCTACGCCAAGCGCGAGCCCGACGAAGTGCTCACGCAGATCGGCTGGAAACCGTTCGACGACGAAGGCCGTTACATCGAAGCGCGCTTCGGCAAGCTGAGCGTGGTCTCGCTGTACGTGCCTTCGGGAACATCCGGCGAAGAACGCCAGCAGTTCAAGTTCCTCGCGATGAAAAAGCTGCGCGGGATTTTCGATGGCTGGCTGGACAGCGGTCGCGATTACGTCCTGTGCGGCGACTGGAACATCGTGCGCAGCGAGCGCGACATCAGGAACTGGAAATCCAACCAGAAGAATTCGGGTTGTCTGCCCGAAGAGCGCGCCTGGTTGAATGCGCTGATTGCCGACGCACACGGCGATGGCACACCGCCGCCGAAGCACGGCTGGCTCGACAGTTTCCGTGTCGTGAAGCCCGCTGCCGAGGAATACACCTGGTGGTCGAATCGCGGTGCCGCACGCGCGAACAACGTTGGGTGGCGCATCGACTACCAGATCACGACGCCGGGATTCGGCAAGTGCGCGCAAACCTGCGCGATTGCCCGGGAACCGCGCTTTTCGGACCACGCACCGCTCGTGGTGGATTATTCGAAATGAGCGGAGCGTCAACGGCGGTTCCGCGCAAGCGCAAGATGCCGCTCTGGAAGGCCTTCACCCAGCCGGCCGCGTGGACGATGTTCTTTTTCGGATTTTCTTCGGGTCTGCCGTTCCTTTTGGTCGGCGGCACGCTTGCCTACTGGTTGCGCTCCCACGGCATCAATCTGAAAGACATCACGATGATCGCCAGCGCCAGCCTCGCCTACGAATTCAAATTCGTGTGGGCGCCGCTGCTCGATCATGTACAGCTACCCGGCCTGTCGCGCCTGGGATTGCGGCGCAGTTGGCTGCTGCTCGCGCAGTGCGGCGTCGGTGCCGCCATGCTGGCGATGGCCGCGTTGACGCCATACGATCTCGAAGCGTTCATCGCGGTGACACTGTGCGCAGCGTTTTTTGGCGCCACGCAAGACGCTGCAATCGACGCGTACCGGATCGAGATCGCGCCGCCCGAAGCCCAGGGTCCGCTGGTGACCACTTATTCGCTCGGCTATCGAATCGGATTGATCCTCGCGGGCGGTGTCGCGCTCATCATGGCCGACCATGTGTCATGGAGCATCGTATACGTCGCGATGGCAGCATTCATGGTGATTCCGGTCGTGGCCAATTTCGCCGCCAAGGAACCGCCGGTCCATCGCCTGCGGGAAGGCAGCTGGGGCGACGCGATGCGCCAAAGCGTCATCGAGCCCTTCGCCGATTTCTTCCGCCGCTATGGATGGTGGTTGGCACTGGTGGCGTTGCTTTTCATCTTGTTGTTCAAGATCCCGGAACAGGCAACGATCGGCGGCATCATGAGCCCGTTCTATCGCGACATGGGCTTTTCCAAGACCGCGATCGGCACGATCACCAAAGGCTATGGCGTGATCACGGGAATCGCGGGCGTGTTCGTGGGCGGAATCGCGGTGGAGCGTTTTGGTGTCAGGCGCAGCCTTCTGGTCGCCATGGTGCTGTGCGGGGGCAGCAATCTCTCGTACCTATGGTTGATTGCGAACCAGGGGAATCTGGCAGTGCTCACGGGTGTCATCTCGGCGACGAACTTCACGCTTGGCGCCTTGGGACCGCCGACAGTGGCATTCCTGTCGTCGCTGGTGAGCGTCAAGCACACCGCGACGCAGTATGCGTTGTTGTCCTCGCTCGTGAATCTTCCCGGCAAGCTGATGGGCTTTTTTGCCGGCAGCATCGTGATGGCGACCAGTTTCGCGTTCTATTTCGAGTTGACGGTGGTGGCGCTGGTGCCGGCGGTCCTGTTGTTCGTGTGGGTCGAACCGCGCCTGCGCGAACATCGAGACACTGTTCAAACGGCCGGTGCGTAGATCCCGCCAAGTACCCGTGGCCCCGATGCACCGGTGACCGATGGCAGGTTGCCGGGCAGGTTTTCCAGGCGCGCGCGCGCCAGCCACGCGAAGCCCGTGGCTTCCACGAAGTCGGGCTCGAGGCCCAGAGCGGCAGTCGTCGCAATTTTCACGCCGGGCAGTTCGGCACGCAGTGCTTCCATCAATGTGTCGTTGTGCACGCCGCCTCCGCAGGCATACACCTCGCGAATCTCGGGGGCATGCATGCGCAACGCATCGGCGATGCTGCGGGCAGAGAGTTGCAGCAGGGTTGCCTGGACGTCGGCAGCATCGACATCTGCCGGCAGCTTTGCATCCAGCCAATCGAGATTGAAATATTCGCGACCGGTGCTTTTCGGTGGTGCGGCGGCGAAATACGGATCGGTCAGCAGGCTTGCAAGCAACTTCCGGTCCGCCTGACCATGGCGCGCCCAGGCACCGCCCTCGTCGCGCGGGGTGCCGCGCATGCGCAGCGACCACGCATCCATCAGGCAGTTCGCGGGGCCGGTGTCGAAACCGAGTACGGGTTTGCCCGGGAGCAACAGGGTGAAGTTGGCGATGCCGCCGAGGTTCAGGACCGCACGGGGTATCGAGGCATCCGACAGCACCGCCACATGCAAGGCGGGCAACAACGGTGCGCCCTGGCCGCCCGCGGCCATATCGGCACGGCGAAAATCCGCGACCGTGGTGATGCCGGTGCGTTCGGCGATCACGTTGGGGTCGCCGAGTTGCATCGTGAAGGGAATGCGGGCCGGTCCGGGCGATGGCACACGGTTTGTCCGTGCGAACCGATCGCGGTGACGTCGCCGGATTGAAGGCCGGCTTCGCGCAGCAGCGACGATGCCGCATCGGCGAAGCACAGGCCGATCTCGACGTCGAGTCGTCCAAGATCATCCAGTGCGATGCTGGCGGCGCTGCGTGCGAGCGCGATGATGCGCTCGCGCAGCGAATCGGGATAGGCGAATGTCCGCGACGCGAGTACTTCCAGTCGGGGCATGAAGCGCACCAGCGCCGCATCGATGCCATCCGCGCTGGTACCCGAAATCAGGCCGATGTAGAGCGGTGAGGTGGCACCCGCCACGGTGTTCAATCGGCTGCGACGGTGTTACCGCGACCGCTGTCGACCCGCGCCAGTCGCTGGGTGGCGCTGTCGATCATCTGGATGCGCGCGATCATCGGCGCGGCCTGGGTCTTGAACTCGGCCATCAACTTGCCGGAAAGCGGTTGCGGCTTGGGCATCGTGACGGTGAGCGGATTCTCGGCCTTGCCGTTGACCATGACCTGATAATGCAAATGCGGACCGGTGGCGAAGCCGGTCTGGCCGACGTAGCCGATAACCTCACCTTGGGTCACGTGCGAACCGATGTGCAGGCCCGATGCGAAGCGCGACATGTGGCCGTATTCAGTGGTGTACTTGGGGGTGTTCCTGATCGCAATGAAGTTGCCGAAACCATGTACCCAGCCGCGAACGGTGATCACGCCGTTGCCGGCAGCGTGGATCGGAGTGCCGATCGGCGCGGCATAATCGACGCCCTTGTGCAGGCGGGTGAACCCGAGCACGGGATCCTTGCGCATGCCGAAGGTCGAGGAAATCCTCGTGAACGAAACGGGTGTACGCAGCAGTGCCTTGCGCAAGGGGCGGCCATCCTGGCTGTAGTAGGCCACCGCGCCGTCACTTTCCTTGAAGCGGTAGGCCGTGTAGTGGTGGCCGTTGTTGATGAATTCGGCAGCGATGATGTTGCCGGCGCCCGAGTACTTTCCGTCTCGATAGATGTCGTCGTAGATGACGGTGAAATGGTCGCCGCGCTTCAGGTCCTTGATGAAGTCGATGTCGTACTTGAAGACGTCGGCGAGCTTCAACACCATCGTTTCCGACAAGCCGGCCTTTTCGCCTGCCGCGAACAACGAACCCTCGACCACGCCATGTGCAAAATGCACGCGGCGTTCGACCGGCAGAGTCGTACTCTGCGTCTGCATGCTGCCGTCCGGTTTGGTTGTGAGCGTGACCAGGGTGGACGAATCGGGGTTGAAGCGAAAACCTTGCAGGCCACCTTTGGCGTTGATCAGGAACGCAAGCTGATCACCGGGATGCAGGGTCTTGAGGGCGCCGGTATCCTTGCCGCTCGCCATGACCGCGGCAAGGTCGGAAGCGCTGAGCCCTTGGGTCTGGAAAATCTGCGAGAGGGTTTCTCCCGGCTGCACCTCGACGGTCTTCCAGGTAGCGACGAAGGTGGGTACGGTTTCCTTGGGCGCTGGCGGCAGTTGCAGGGCAAGGGTCTCGCGAGTCACCGGCGGGCTCGTGTCGTGTCGAAGCATCACGCTGGCCCAGGTCGGAATGCCCAGCAGCGTCAGCAACGCCAGCAGCAATGCGCCGCCACCGAGCACCCAGCGTTCGCGCGCCCAGCGAAATTTGCTGGACGGTGCTTCGGCATGAAACGACCAATGCGAACAGCGCGCATAAAAATGGGAGTGGCAATGACGGGTCTTGCGACGGATCGCCTGACGACGAACGACATGAGGGGTGACTCGACGGAGGTGGCGATCCATCGGATGATTCCGAAAATGCGGGCGGAGACGCGCAACGGGCCGTACCATACCGGTCTGGCAAACCGTGCGTCAATCCCTTGTTTCACAAAGATTTGCACACGGTTTTGCAATTAACACATAATTAACCGTCACGTCACTTTCGCATTTTGACGCGAACACCGTTTTTGCACGCGGGCCCGCCGCCCGCTGCCGGGAATACCGATGTCTTCGAACCAGCAAGCCCTAGCCCTCATCCACCGCGGCGCGGTCGATGTCCTGAAAGACGACGAACTCACGGCGCGGCTCGGTTTGGGTCGCCCCTTGCGCATCAAGGCGGGCTTCGATCCGACCGCACCGGACCTGCATCTCGGACACACGGTGCTGCTCAACAAGATGCGCCAGTTCCAGGATCTGGGACATACCGCGATCTTCCTGATCGGTGATTTCACCGGAATGATCGGCGACCCGACCGGCAAGAACGTGACCAGGAAGCCGTTGACGCGCGAGGAAATCCTGGCGAACGCCGAAACCTATGCTGCGCAGGTGTTCAAGGTGCTCGACCGCGAACGCACCGAGGTGCGTTTCAATTCGGAATGGTTCGGCAAGATGGATGCAGCCGACATGATCCGGCTGGCCGCGCAACACACGGTTGCGCGCATGCTCGAACGCGATGATTTTTCCAAGCGCTTCAGGTCGGAGCAGCCCATCGCGATCCACGAATTCCTGTATCCGCTGGTTCAGGGTTACGACTCGGTCGCGCTCGAGTGCGACGTCGAGCTCGGCGGCACCGACCAGCGCTTCAACCTGTTGATGGGCCGTGGCCTGCAGGAGCACTTCGGCCAGCCGCCGCAGATCGTGCTGACCATGCCGCTGCTGGAAGGCATCGATGGCGTGCAGAAAATGTCGAAGTCGCTCGGCAACTATATCGGCATCGACGAACCAGCGATCGACATGGTCACCAAGACCATGAAGATCGACGATGATCTGATGTGGCGCTGGTTCGAACTGCTGAGCTTCGAGGTGTCGCTGGATGAACTCGTGACGATGAAGCGCGATGTTGCGAGCGGTGCGTTGAACCCGCGTGACGCCAAGTTGCGCCTCGCGCGCGAACTGGCCGCGCGCTTCCACGACGCGGCCGCGGCCGAACAAGCGATCGCCGGCTGGCATGCGGTGGTGCGCGGCGAAGGCGATACATCGTCGTTGCCGGTGAATGACATTCTTGTGCCGGTGGAGGGCCTGCGCCTGGCCGCCCTGTTGACCGCGGCCGGCCTGACCTCCAGCAATTCGGAAGCCAATCGCAAGTTGAAGGAGCGTGCGGTGCGCATCGACGCGGTGGTCGCGGAGGATCCGCAGCGCGTGTTCGCTGCGGGTTTCGAGGGCGTGCTGCAAGTGGGCAAGCGCAACTTCGCGAGGGTACGGTTAGTGGGCGATCGGCCCTGATGGCAGCGCGCTAAAAACCGGGCCGGGATGCTGTTTCATGGGCTTGTCGGTATCGGAGCGGCCTTCGGAACCGCCATCCATGGCAAAGAGCTCCATGGCCTGATTATTCACGACGGCTGTTCTGGATGGAGCATTCAGCGAGGTGTCAATGTTCGTCGACGTGCCGGGCCGCAAACATCTGAACCCGCGTTGGGTCACGCCGGTGCTGGTGGTGGCTTGCGTGGCCTGCTACCTGTGGCTGATGCTGTCGGCACCCGATATGCGTTATGCCCTGCTCGGGGACTGGGGCACGGTGCCGGCGCATCTGTTCCAGCATGGCCAGATCCTTGTCGGCGGGTTGTGGCTGCGGCCGTTCACCTCGCTGTTCATGCACGCCGACTGGGTGCATCTGCTCGGCAACATGCTGTTCCTTGTGATCTTCGGGTTGCCTGCGGAGCGGGCGCTCGGCTCGTGGCGGTTCCTGTTCCTGTTCCTGATCGGCGGGGCGTTTGCCAACCTGGTCGGCGCGTGGACGCTGTCCGGACAGTTGCGCCCGATCATCGGTTGCAGCGGTGCGGTATCGGCCACGCTGGGCGCCTATCTGGCGTTGTTCCCGCGTGCCCACCTCGGCCTTGTCCTGCCGCTGGGCCTGTATTTCCAGTTCATAAGGGTGCCGGCGGCCTTGTTGATCGGCATGTGGGTATTGCTGCAGTTGCTGTTTACCTGGGCCGGACCCGGCTTCGGTGCCGTGGTGTGGTGGGCACACCTCGCCGGCTTCGGCTTCGGGATCCTGTTCGCGGTGATTTCACGCGGCGCGGTGGAGCGCAGGTTGAGGCGGCGGTCATATTGATTGCGATCATCCTGATCGCCGCGCATTGAAGAAACTCATACACGAGTGTTCGATTCGGATATCGGAACATCGGAACGGTTTTCCGTGGCCCGATTCTTCATGCTAGCCGCTGCGACTGGAGCATCCAGGGCGGTGTGCGCGAAGCGTTCCAGCAACGCGCGCGCAGCGGCGGTTTCGATGACGGCGGCAGCCAGTGCGTCGGGATCCGTCCCTTCTTCGCGCAATACATCGGCGCGCGCGGCGATGTATGCGCGCATCACATCGACCGTGAACTCGGGGTGGAATTGGGTCGACAGCGTGCTCGGTGCATAGCGTAGCCACTGATGCGGATCGCGCTCCGAACGGCCCAGGACTTCGGCACCCGGTGGCGGCTCCAGCACCGATTGGCGATGCGTGGTGTGGGCGGGGAACGAAGCATGCAAACTTTCCGGCCAATCGGCCACGCCCGGTTCGCTGCGGGTGACGCTGTGCGTGCCGATCTCGCGACCCGCAGGCAGCCACCCAACCCTGCCGCCCAAGGCGTGCGCCATAAGCTGGTGGCCATAACAGACACCAAACAGTGGGAGCGCTGAGTCCATCGCGCAACGGATCCAGCCGGCGGTGCGTTCGCTCCAGTCCGCGCGGTCGGTGACCATCGCCGCCGAACCGGTGATCACCGCACCGGCGACCTCATCCGGATTCGGCAACGCCTCGCCCTCATCCACGCGGACCACGCACATTTGCGTGGCATGGAGTCGCATGGCTGTACGGAACCAGTCGGCGAACCCGCCGAAGCGTGGCAGCAGGGCATCCGGCGCTTCGCCGGTCTGGATCAAAAGCAAGGGACGCATGCGGCTTACTTCGAATGGCGATACCGCGCAGCATAACGACACCCGGGCGATGGCGGCCATCCCTGGCCGGCTTGCGCAGCGCGATCAGCAGAAAAGTCAGATGGTTGGCGAATCAGCCACCGCTGCTCTCGGGGGCGTCATCGGCCTTTTTCATCTTCATCGAGTCGCCGTGCTTCTTCATCGCGCCGTGATGCATTGCATCCTTTTTCATCATGGCGTCGTGCTTCATCATGCCGTGTTTCATCGAGTCCTTTTTCATCATCGCGTCCCCGTGCATGCCGTCGTGGGACATCGCGGAACTGGAACTGGCCGGCATGGCATTTTGCGCAAGGGCCGGCGTGCAGGCAAAAGCACCCAGGACGGCGGCAATGGAGAGCGCGGAGAGCATTCGGGTATTCATGGATGAATCCTTCTGGCTGGAAAGGGAAGTGACGAAGACGGCTGCACCGCCTCCGCTTTCCTTCTTCGCCAGAACCACGCCGCCGGTTACATCAACGTCGCGACAGCAACCGTCCGCCCATGGCTGCATTCGCCGCAATTACGATGCCCACCGCCAACGCGTGGGTGAGCAAGTCGGTCGCCGCGGCGTCGTAGGCATGGCAGATTTCCAGCAGGCTGGCCGAAGCCCCCGCACTGGCCAGGCCCACCATCACTGCGGCAAGCATCGGGCGCAGCGGGCAGGCACGGCGCAGCAGCCAGATCATCAGGGCCGACAGCGGAATCGAGAAGCCGATGATGAACACCAGGCAATCGGCGGATTGGTGGATCGAGGCGATGCTGGTGCCGGGTGCGAGCCACGTGCGCAGGCAGCCCAGCCCGCTGGCGCCGATCCACAACAGCGCGCCGGGCAGTGGCAGCCACGCCCACGCGCGTGAACGTCCCGGCACGCCGAGCACGAAAGCCGCCCAAGCGGCGCAGACGGTCGTCAGCACCGCGCCGGCGGCGGCCCAGGCGAGATCGGGCGCGCCGGCCCAGCGGCGCAGCATCGGGGCGGCACCGTAATGCATCAACAGCACCAGCGCGATCGCCGCCACCGCCAGCAGCCAGCCGAGCGTGCGCAGCCAGGGCGGTGGCAGGCGCCGAACCGGTGTCAACTCGGCGCCGAGCGTGTCGATCAGTAGCTGATGGTGTGAATCGGACGACATGGTTTTCTACGGTTCTCCGTGCATGCGATCGCGCAGTGCCTTGAGCGCGCGGTGCAGGTTGACTTTCAGGGCACCGGTGCTGCGGCCGGTGGCGGCGGCCGCTTCGGCCAGCGAGCGCTCCTTGAGGCCCAATTGCTCCATGGCTTCGCGTTGGCCCGGTGGCAGTTCCGCGATCGCCGCATGCAGTCGCGCCGCTTCTTGCGCGCGTTCGCTCGCGGCGCTTGCGTCGTCGTGACCCGCGGCAAGGTCGGAGGCGATTTCATCGTGCACCTCGCGGCGCTGGTGTCGGCCCTGGCTGCGCAGGGAGTCGATCGCGCGCCTGCCGGCGATGGCGGCGAGCCAGGCGTCGTAAGAGCGGGACGGATCGTAGGTATGCCGCACACGATGAAGCGTGAGCAGGGTTTCCTGCACCACGTCGTCGAGGGTGTGTGGCGGCACGCCATGCCGGCGCGCCACGCTGCGGATCAACCCAACGGAATCAGCCAGCACGCTTTCATAGGCCTGCCGATCGCCCGCCTGCGCGGCAGCCATCCAGGCGGCGCGCCGCCGATCGGCTGTCTGTCTATCGTTGGCAGGAGCGGCTGACACGGGAAAGCGGCGATCCGATGGCTCGATCAGGTCGCCATCTAGTACCCATGCGGCGTCTGCGGTCAAGAGGGACATTCCGGGTGCCGGTTGGCGGGTTCATGATCTGATTCGCTGCATCCACCGGCGGGGTTACCGCGTAACGGCAACATGCGCAGTGTAACCGGTGCGGGCGTCGTGACGAATACACCCTCGAAAGCTTCATCACAAACGCGCCTTCATGGTCTTTTTGTTGCTCGCCTGCCCCGGCGGCGCCCCGCCATCCCGGCGCGCATGTTTGTTCCTTGACCTTCGGCTGGACCCGACACGATCTTCAGGAGGCATGCCATGTCCCGCGACGATGAGACTTCGATGGCCGATCGACGCCGATTCCTGCGGTTTGCCGCCGCCGCCGGCGCGCTGGCGCTGGCAAGCGGTTTCGCCCTGCCGCACCTGTTGGCCGCGGGAGCGGATGGCGATCAGCCCGGACTGATCCATACCCAGCCTGGCAGCGTGCTTCTGGAAGTTTTCGCCGATGACGGCCGTGATCTCGGTGCGCAGCGCCTGCCCCGGCTGGTGCTGAGCGACGCGGAATGGCGCCGGCGACTGTCCCCGGAAGCCTTCGAAATCCTGCGCCGTGCAGGCACCGAGCGTGCCTTCAGCGGAAAGCATGAGCGTCCGGAGGCGCGTGGTTTGTACCGCTGTGCGGGTTGCGGCACCGCGCTCTACGACGACGCGACCCAGTTCGATTCCGGTACCGGCTGGCCGAGCTTCTGGCAGCCGATTTCGAAACTCAACGTGATCGAGCGCAATGACACCAGTTTCGGCATGCTGCGTACGGAAATCCGCTGCGCACGCTGCGAAGGCCATCTCGGCCACGTTTTCGACGACGGCCCACAGCCGACCGGATTGCGTTACTGCATGAATTCGGTGGCATTGCGTTTCGTGGCGCGTAAGACGGCCTGAGCGTCATTCGCTGGCGGGCAGTACCGACAACACTTCTTCGACGGTGGTGAGCCCGCGCCGCACTTGCGTGGCCGCCGAAATGCGCAGGGGTTGCATGCCCTCTTCCAGCGCGAAGCCGGTGAAGGCACCGAGATCGAGCTGTGCAGTGACCATGCCGCGCAGGCGCGGACTGATGGGCATCATTTCGTATACGCCGGTGCGCCCGAGGTAGCCGGTGTTGCGGCATTCCAGGCACCCGACGGGCTCGTAGACTTCGGCAGGCGCCGGCAGCACCCAGCCGCGCGTGAGCACCGACCAGGTCTGCGGGTCCTGCTTGGCCTTGACCTTGCAGTGCGGGCACAGCGTGCGCACGAGGCGTTGCGCGACCACGCCTGCCAGGGTGGATTGGATCAGGTAATGCGGGACACCCAGGTCGAGCAGGCGCGTGATCGCGGACGGTGCGTCGTTGGTGTGCAGCGTGGACAACACGAGGTGTCCGGTCAGCGATGCCTGTACCGCCATCTGCGCGGTTTCGAGATCGCGGATCTCGCCGACCATGATGATGTCGGGGTCCTGACGCAGCAGCGTGCGCACGCCGGCCGCGAAATCGAAATCGATCGCCGGTTGCACCTGCGACTGGTTGAACTCCGACGCGACCATCTCGATCGGATCCTCGACGGTGCAGACGTTGAGTTCCGGCCGCGCGAGATGCTTGAGCGTGGAATACAGGGTGGTGGTCTTGCCCGAGCCGGTAGGTCCGGTGACCAGCACGATGCCGTGCGGACGCTCCACCATCGTCCGCCAGGTTTCTTCTTCCTCCGACGAAAAGCCGAGTTGCGCGAACTGCTTGACCACGATGTCTGGGTCGAAGATGCGCATCACGATCTTCTCGCCGAACGCGGTCGGCATCGAGGAAATGCGCAGCTCCACTTCGCGGCCGCTGGCCGAGCGGGTCTTGATGCGGCCGTCCTGCGGGCGGCGTTTTTCGGCCACGTCGAGGCGCGCGAGGATCTTGATGCGCGCGGTGACCGCGGTCATCACCGCCGGCGGCAGTTCGAACACCTTGTGCAAGATGCCGTCGATGCGGAAGCGCAGTTGCGCGGTTTCGCGGCGGGGTTCGAGGTGGATGTCCGAGGCGCGTTGCTCGAATGCGTACTGCAGCAGCCAGTCGACGATGTGGACGACGTGGCGGTCGTCGGCGCCGATCTCGCCGGACTTGCCGAGTTCCAGCAGCTGCTCGAAATTCAGGATCGCCGAGCCGTCCATCGAATCCTGCTTGGCCTCGCGCGCCTTGGCGATCGAGCGCTGTACGCCGTAAAACTCCATCAGGTAGCGATGGATGTCCAGCGGATTGGCGACGACGCGCTTGATCTCGCGCCTGAGCATCTGCGAAAGGTCGGCTGCCCAGTGGGTGTCGAACGGTTCCGCGCTGGCGAACGTCACCTTGCCCTGGGCGACTTCGATCGGCAGGATGCGGTGGCGCTGGGCGTAGGCCTGGCTGACGGCCTGTGTCACCGCCGCCGCGTCGATCTTCATGGGATCGATCTTGAGATAGGGCAGCCCGGCCTTGTCGGCCAGCCAGACCGTCAGTGATTCCACCGTCAGCGGCTTGCCGGGATCGGTGCGGTTGTCCGGCTTGGCGCTGGCGATCACGACCAGCGGGTGCAGTTCGACCGCACCGCGGCCTGCGCGGCTGGTCGCCCGGATGCGCTTGGCGTCCTCGGCGGCGAGCAGTCCGTCGGCAATCAGCGCCGCCAGCACCTCGCCCAACTCCAGGCGTCCGCTGCGTCCGAGTGTCGCTGCCGATTTGGGAATGGCCGACATCGCATGCCCTGCTTTCGGAATGGCCGGAATCCGTGAAGATCACTGGGGACTTCGGCCTCGCGGCTATACTAACGCGCTTTGTGTGCGAGCCCGGGGACGCAGTTGGCAGGACCGACTTTCCAGGACGTGATTCAGATCCTGAACCGCTATTGGGCGGCGCAGGGCTGCGTGCTGTTGCAGCCGCTGGATCTGGAAGTCGGCGCAGGCACGTTCCACCCGGCCACCTTCCTGCGCTCGCTAGGGCCGGCGCCGTGGGCCGCGGCCTACGTGCAGCCGTGCCGGCGGCCGACCGACGGACGCTACGGCGAGAATCCCAACCGCCTGCAGCAGTACTACCAGTATCAGGTCGTGCTCAAACCCAATCCCGACGACGTGCTGGAGCGCTATTTCGGTTCCCTGCGCGAACTTGGCATCGATCCGCTGGTGCACGATTTACGCTTGGTCGAGGACAACTGGGAATCGCCCACGCTGGGCGCGTGGGGCTTGGGCTGGGAAGTCTGGCTGAACGGGATGGAGGTCACCCAGTTCACCTATTTCCAGCAGGCCGGTGGTCTGGAATGCAAGCCGGTGACCGCCGAGATCACCTACGGCCTCGAACGGCTGGCGATGTACCTGCAAAACGTCGACAGCGTGTTCGATCTGGTATGGACCACCGCACCACACGGCGTGGTGCGCTACGGCGACGTGTTCCACCGCAACGAGGTCGAACAGAGCGCCTACAACTTCGAACACGCCGACACAAAAGAACTGTTCCACCGTTTCGACGCCTGCGAAGCCGAAGCCAAACGACTGGTCGAATTGAACCTGCCGCTGCCCGCCTACGAGCAGGTGATGAAAGCCAGCCACGCTTTCAATCTGCTGGATGCGCGCCGTGCGATTTCGGTCACCGAACGCCAGCGCTACATCCTGCGCGTGCGCGCCCTGGCGCATGCGGTTGCGCAAGCATGGGTCGCGCCACGCGATGCAGGAGCGGAGGCAGCGCATGGCTGATACGGACATCATCGGCAAGGCCTTGCTGGTGGAAATCGGCGTGGAAGAATTGCCGATCCTCTCGGTGGACACGCTGGCCAAGGCGTTCTTCGATGGCGTGGTCACTGGACTCAAGGCGCATGCCTTTGGCATGGACAGCAAGGAAGAAGAGCCGGTCGGAGGGTATTTGTGCACGCCCCGGCGACTGGCGGTGCATATCCCATGGGTGGCAAGTGCCCAGCCCGTTTTCGATTCCGAAACGCTCGGACCACCCGTTTCGGCAGGATTCGATGCGGACGGCCAGCCGACCGCGGCCCTGATCGGGTTTGCCAAGCGCAACGGCGTTGATGTCAAGGACATCGAACGCAAACACACGGACAAGGGCGAACGTTTCCTGTGCCGCGTTCGATCGGGCGGGCAAACGCTCGCGCAGATGCTGCCGAAAATCGTCTCGGACGCGCTGGCCGGATTGCCGATCTCCAAACCGATGCGCTGGGGCGATCACGAGTTCGCGTTCGTGCGTCCGGTGCACTGGCTGGTCATGCTGCACGGCGACCGCGTGATCGAAGGCGAGTTGTTCGGCGTGAAAAGTGGCCGACAATCGCGCGGACATCGTTTCATGCATCCCGCGCCGGTGCATATCGCGGACGCCGACAGCTACGACGATGCCTTGCGTGCGGCGAAAGTGCTGGTCGATCCCATCGAGCGCCGCCAACGCATCTGCGACGAAGTCGCGCGCGTCGCGCCACCCGGCACGACACCGCGCCTCGACGATGCGTTGCTGGACGAACTGGCCAACCTCAACGAATGGCCGGTGGCGATAGCATGCACCTTCGACAGGGATTTCCTGGCCGTGCCACACGAGGCGCTGGTCACGACCATGCGCGCAAACCAGAAATTCGTGCCGGTGTTCGATGCGGACGGCCAGCTCACCGAGCACTTCATCGGCATCGCCAACCTCGAATCGAAAGATCCGGCGCAAATCCGGCACGGTTACGAGCGCGTAATCCGGCCGCGATTCGCCGACGCCAAGTATTTCTTCGACGAAGACATGAAAACGCCGCTGGCGTCGTTCCAGCATGGCCTGAAAGACGTCACCTACCAGAGGGCGTTGGGCAGCTTGTGGGACAAGACCATGCGAGTCGCCGAACTGGCGACAGTGATCGCCGAGCGGCTGCTGGCGCAGGGGATCGATGTCGATGTAGCGCAGGCGGCGCGTGTCGCGGGTCTGTCGCGTTGTGATCTGCTGACCCGCATGGTCGGCGAATTTCCGGAACTGCAGGGCGTGATGGGGCGTCACTACGCGACGGCGCAAGGCGAACCCGCCGTGGTCGCCAACGCGCTGGACGAGTTCTACCGCCCACGCAATGCCGGCGATGGCATTGCGGAAGGCGTGCTGGCGCAATGCGTGTCGCTGGCCGACAAGCTGGACACGCTGGCCGGCATTTTCGCGGTGGGCATGAAACCCACCGGCAACAAGGATCCGTTCGCCCTGCGCCGCACAGCGCTTGGGCTGGCGCGCACGCTGATCGAAGGAAACCTGGATCTCGATCTGGGTGGTTTGCTTAAAGAGGCGCTGGCAGGAATTCCCGATGCGGCTTTTGTTTCCTCCCGTCCGCAGTCCGGCGGGTCTGCCCCATCGGGCGTGAAGGACGGCAAGCAGGCACTGCGCCTGCAAGTTGCCGCGGAGTTGCATGATTTCATCCTCGAACGCCTGCGCAGTTACTACATCGAGCGGGGAATCACCGCGCAACAATTCGAGGCGGTCGCCGCGGTGCACCCCGCCAGCCTGGTCGATTTCGACCGCCGCCTGCGTGCGGTGGCAACCTTCGCGCAGCAACCCGAGGCCGAAAAACTGGCCGCTGCCAACAAGCGGGTCGCCAACATCCTGCGCAAGGAAGGCATCGATGTCGGAGCGGCGGCGAAGCATGGTATCGACCCGAACCTGCTGCACGAGCCGGCCGAGCAGGCGCTGGCTCAGGCTTTGGAGGCGGCGCGCAAGGACAATGCACCACGTCTCGAAGCCGATGCCGCTGCTCGTGATTACGCGGGTGCGTTGGCGCGCCTGTCGCAGTTGCAGGATCGCCATCGATGCCTTCTTCGATGCGGTCATGGTCATGGCCGAGGATCCTGCACTGCGGGCCAACCGTCTCGCCCTCTTGGCATGTATCAAGGCGTCTTTCGACGCGGTCGCCGACATCGCGCAGTTGTGAGCATGCCGGTGTCTGCAAACCCGTCTCCCCATCCGCGTTGGCTTGAAGGGCGCCAGCACTTGTTGCATGGACGGCTCGATGATGCCCACCGGGTGCTGGAGTCGATGCGAGCCCACGAGCCGAATACGGCGTTGACGCATCTTCTGGCCGCCCAAATCGCGTGGCGCGAGAACCGGATTCGTGCCGGCTCGGCACATGCGCTGGATGCCGCCGAAGCAGGTTCCGAAGATCCGGAAACCCTGTGCACGGTGATCGCGGTGTTGCTGGTCATTGGCGAGATCGTCGCGGCCCGGAAACTGCTGGAACACCCGGTGCTGATGGCCTGCGAGGAACCGCTGCTATTGATGCGGATGTCCGGGTATCGCAAGCAACTTGAGGAGCACCCCGAGGCGTTGGCTCTGCTGGAGAAGGCGCGGGCAAGGGGGCACGCCGGACCCGCGCTGAGCTTCCGGCGCGGGGAGGAGCTCATGTTCAACGGGCGCCTCGACGAAGCCGAGGCGGAAATGACGGCAAGCCTGGTACGAGCGCCGGCGCATGGACACATCGCGGTACCGTTGGTGCGCCTGCGCAAACAGACACCCGAGCACAACCACCTCGACTTGATCGAGCGCAGTCTGCGCGTGGTCAAGTCCGGTGGGGCCGACCATGCCGCGCTGGAATTTGCGCTTTACAAGACCTACGAAGATCTGGGCCGCGATGACGAGGCGTGGGCGTCGCTGGCTCGCGGCAATGCTCTGATGCACGCACGGCTGCGCAACGAAGCAGAAGGGCGTAGCGCCGGCCTCGAACGTTTCCTTGAACAGTGCATGCCGGGACTTCAGCGCTCCCGGGCCCGCCCTGCCGATGGCCCCAAGCCGATCTTCATCATCGGCATGCCACGCTCGGGATCGACCTTGCTGGAACGCATGCTCGGCAACCATTCGGGCGTTGCCGCGGCCGGTGAATTGCCCGACATGGGGGCACAACTGCACTGGGTAGCCGACTCGCGCAACTCGAGCGGCGAGGTGTTCTTCGAGCGACTGCCCGATGTCGATTTTGCCGAAGTCGGGCGGCGCTACCTCGCACAGACGCAATGGCGCGCGCGCGGCAAATCATTCTTCGTCGACAAGCACTCACCCAACTGGGCACTCGCAGGCGTGATTCACGCGGCCCTGCCGGATGCGCCGATCCTGAACCTGGTGCGCGATCCCATGGACGTGTGCTTCTCGAACTGGCGCGTCTTCTTCGGCGACGCCAGCGCCTGGAGCTATGATCAGTCGACGTTGGCGCGTTATTGCCTCGACTACCAGCGCACCATCGCGCGCTGGCATGCCGTGATGCCGGGCGCGATTCTGGATGTGTCCTATGCCGACCTGGTGCGTGAACCGGAAACAACCCTGCGCAAAGTGTTCGCCTTTTGCAGGCTCGACTGGGAACCCGGCTGCGAGGATATCGCGCGCAATGCCGCGCCCAGCTCGACCCTGAGCACGGCGCAGGTACGCGGGACGGTACGTCGCGATATGTCAGGAGAGTGGCGGCGCTATGCGAAGCACCTGTCGCGACTCGAGAAGGCCCTGTCCGAACGCCTTGCTGATGAAGAATCGGGATGAATCTTCCGCCCGAACGGCACTGGCAAGACGCCTTGCAGAATCTGGCGCGGGGACGCACGGCCTCGGCGAAGGCGCACCTGGAAGCCTTGCAGGTGTCATGGCCACATGATGCAAGAACGGACCTGCTAGCGTCGCGGATCGCCTGGCAGGAAGACCGCGTACGCGATGCCACGCGTTACGCGCGCGCCGCCGCCGCACAGGTGATGACTGATCCGGCAGTGTTGTGCGCGGTCGTCGAGGCCTTGCTCGGGGTAGGAGAAGTGGTGGTCGCACGCGAATGCCTGGCACATCCGGCGCTAGTGGGCAGTGAAGAGACTCGCTGGCTTCTGCAACTGGCGCGGTATCGTCAGAGTCTGGATGAACATGCCGAAGCCCTGCGTCTTGTCGAGTGCGCGATAGCGAAGGGTGCGGAAGGCCCGGACGTGCGTTTCCGTCACGGCGTGCTGCTGTACTTCAACGGCCGATTGAGCGAGGCCGAAGCCGAATTGGTGGCTTGTTTGCGTGGCGAGCCCGGGCGCGGACGCGTTGCGCTGGCCCTGTCACGGCTGCGTCGACAGACCCATGAAGATAACCATCTCGATCTGATTGCAACGGGTCTAGTGAAGGCAGCCCACGGCACGTGGGATCATGCGGCTTTGCTGTTCGCGCAGTACAAGGAATTCGAGGACCTTGGACGCCACGATGATGCTTGGCAGGCTCTGAAACGCGGCAACGCCGTGATGCACGCTCGCACTGCCTACGATGCTGCCGCCAGCCAGGCATACCTGGACCGTCTTGCCGACGCATGTTCCCATGATCTGGTCGCACCGCGAGTTCAAGCCAGCGAAGGACCGCAGCCCATATTCATCCTGGGCATGGCACGTTCCGGGACCACGGTGCTGGAACGCATGCTCGGCAATCATTCGCAGGTCATCTCCGCCGGGGAACTCGTGGACTTCGGGATGCAGTTGCACTGGGCAGCCGACACCGTCAATACCCACAGCAACAAGTTCGTCTCTCGTATCCCCGATCTGGATCTGGCTGACGTCGGTCGGCGTTACCTGGCGCAGACGCAGTGGCGTGCGAAAGGCAGGCGCTTCTATATCGACAAGCAACCGCCGAATTGGGCACTGGCGGGCCTGATCCATGCGGCACTGCCCGGCGCAAGAATCCTGCACATGGTGCGCGATCCGATGGATGTGTGCTTCTCGAACTGGCGCGCTTTTTTCGGCAAAACGTATGCCTATAGCTACGAGCTTGGGGATCTCGCCTCCTACTATCTTGCTTATCGACGCACCATGGCGCATTGGCACAAGGTCATGCCCGGCGCGATCATGGACGTTCACTACGCCGATTTGGTACAGAATCCGGAAGCGACCTTGCACAAAGTGTTCGCGTTCTGCGGTCTTGACTGGGAATCCGGTTGCGACAACATCGCACGCAACGCGGCACCAAGCGCGACCCTGAGTGCTGCGCAGGTGCGGGGTACGGTGCGTCGTGATACTTCCAGCCGGTGGATGCGTTATGTGCCGCAGCTGTCGCGACTGGAACAATTACTGGCAGAATCGAAAAAACACGGACTGGAGAAATGAGCCCTTCCACCGAACGCAGCACACACGCGCCATGCATCGAATGTCACGGCCGGAGATGCGTAATGCCAGGTACGAAAATGAATTGAGTCTACGATGCTGGAATGCTGCATAACATACGTTGCACAACAAACGACCAGCTACGGCGCGCGCAAGCGGATACCCAGAGAGAATAATTCCGTATAACGAAATTACTTGTTCCCCACCCGGATAGCTCAGCAGGTGAAGACGGTATGCTCCGCCGGATCAGCGCACAGCTCGGAAATTACGCGGTGGAAAGGCTGGAGGCAGCGATCTACATTCTTCTCAAGGGTCATGATGATGAAGGAAAGCCGAGACTCGTGCCCGACGGGTATATTTTCTCGCATGCAGCTAAATCCCCGCCCGCGCACTGATCATTAGATGTTGCTCGTTGTCGACGCCCCAGTGGTGCACAACAGCGATCTGAATTGTGTCCGTCAATCTTGCGTCCGCAAAACGCCAGCGTCCCTGAGGTACTGACGCAAAGGGTCTAGCTTGCTGCCGTAGAGGGTGCTGCGTGCAGTTTTTTTGCGCAGCGGTTCGCGTACCTGCGCTGCACTGGGGACGCTGAAGATCGCGCGTTGTGTGCTGTGAAACTCAAGGCATTCGCGATTGGGCGGTAGCCCGCAAAAATCCAGCAGACGGTCGATCGATGTTTCAGGCTGTGCAACCAAAGCCTCGTACTCCAAATCCATCACACTATCGGGAAAGCGTTCACGCCAGAAACGGGTTAAGTCAAGGAAATTAGCATAGTAGGCGGCGAGGTCACTCAGATCGTCCGCATACTCGATCGGCTTCGCGAAACTCTGCCGGTAACAGGCGAGGCATGTCTCGACAGGATCGCGGCGGACGATCACGACTCGAGCTGCTGGCAACATGGACAGTGCAGCTCCCACCAGCAGCCAATTTGTCAGGTTCTTGTCCACGGAACGTGGTTTTACGGTCCGCCAGCGCGCTGTTTCTTCAAGGTACGCTTGGCCCAGGCGTCGCCAGTCAGCTGGGGTTGTACCTGGAACCCACAGCGGAAACGTGCCTCGCCCCTGCTGCGTCTCGAGGCCGATGAGGTTGGGCAGCGCCTTCAGTTCATTCGCACCCTCGACGTCCGGGTGCGAGGCGAGGATCTGCTCGACCAAGGTCGTTCCCGAACGGGGCATCCCTGCGATGAAGATCACCTCGCGCCCGGACTCGGCATCGGACGATATATGCAATTCGCCCGCGAACGATTTATGGATTGCATCGACGAGGCGTCGTTCGGATGCCGCATTCCAAGTGCTGCGCCGGTGCCGTGATGCGTTGGCCTCCACCAGCACATCGAACGCGGCGGAGTAGTCGCCCTGATCCTCGAGTGCCTTCACATAGCTGAACCCTATCTGCTCGTGCTCGGTGTCGGTGCGTTTGTTGCTTTCCCAGGCTGCTTGCAACTGTTTGGTGTCGGCGGCATTGAACCGGACGGTGTTGAGGTTCGACAGTCCCAGCCACGCGTCGGCGTTGCCCGGTTCCTGCTGAAGCACCCTGCGGAACTCAAGGACGGCCTCGTCCACGCGACCTGCTACCACGAGGATTCGCGCAAGTGATACGCCAATCCCGGATCTCCGCGGATCAAGGTCGCGCGCCTTCTGGAATGCCTCGATTGCCGCCTCGGCACGCGCATCCGCGGCAAGCGCCTCGCCCAAATGAAACCAGAGTTCCGCGCTACCCGGCGCGATGGCGCAGGCTTGCCGCATGGCCGCGATGCCGGCGTCGGCATCGCCCAAGGCGCGCAAAGCACCGCCAAGATCCACGTGAAGATCGGGATCCTCAGGCCATGCCGAGAGTGCTTGTCGAAAACAAGCCGCCGCGCGCTCGTGGTTGCCACGCCGCTGAGCCACCATTCCCGATAGCCGCACTGTAGCCGGGTCCTCCGGTACGAGCGCTAACATTGCATCGATCGTCTGCACCAAATCCCCAAGCCGTTGCTCGGCCCATTCTCGCTGAGCACGCGTCAGCAATTTGGCGTACAACGGCGAGCGAATGGGGCCATTCGGGTTTAGGACTGGAGGAATGTCAGCAGAAGGGATCACTTCGCACTCGTCAGGTCAGAAGCAACTGGAGCCATGATTCGTCGCGACTTGGGCGTGGACGGACGTGGAATCCGGTACGCCACGAGGCAGTACTGGGTTCGCAGATTGGACCGGTCGCGCCCGCGTCAGGGATGCGAGACACCACCGCAGTCATTCGTCAGCCAGTTGACGATTAGCCTGTCCACTTCTGCCTTCTGGCTCGGATACCACGGCACGCTGTGGGGCATATCCGGAATCTGCACATATTTGGCATGCACCTTGCCTTCAACAGCCTTGTAGAAAGGTATCGCATGGACATCCCGGGGCGTCCTGACGTCGCGATCACCGTCAAAGATCAGGATAGGCAAATGTGCCTTGTCCGCGTTGGATATCGGGTCCATTCCCTTCACGGTATGGCCCTGCAAGATGCGTTGCAGCCGATTATCGCTCCAGGATGTACCCAGTCGTCCCAAGTCGGCGACGGGGGCGCCGGCTATGGCACACTGGTAAGGTGACGGACTGCGCACGCTTGCCGCCACGGCGGCGAAGCCGCCATACGAGTAGCCGAAGATCGCAATGCGATTCTTGGCGGCGATGCCCTGTTGCGCCAACCAAGCCGCGCCATCGTCGAGATCGTCGGACATTTTCAGGCCCCACTGTGCGTCGCCTGCTAACCACAGCTTGCGCCCCAACCCCTGTGAGCCCCGGTATTGTGGTCTAAGCACGGCATAACCACGGGACGTAAGCAAAGGAACCCACCCCCCTGCAAACCAGTCTTCCGTGTACATGAAATCCCGTGCCCACGGGCCACCGTGCGGCATGATGATCGCGGGCAGCGGGCCGTCGGCCTTGGTCCATCCCGGCGGCAAGTTGAGAATTGCCGGAATCTGCAATCCGTCGCGGGCCGTGTAGGTGACCCATTTTTCTTCACCCGTCATCCCCGGCTTGATTGCGGGATAAGCACTTCCGAGATTCTCCAGCTTATTGTTGATCAGGAGATGATAAGCCGTCGGTTCACTGGCGCTGACCGTGGTGAACAACACCTTTGAAAAATCGTTGTTGTAATCCACGATTGAGACGAGTTGGCCGGGCAGTGCCTTTTCGATGGCCGCCTGAATGGCCGCCAAGTGTGGCGATACGTATGTGGTCTCCGGATAGGGGCCGCCGACCGTGTAACCCACCACTTTGCCAAAGTTGACGGGCTGCTTGCCAAATACCAGATCCGTTATTGAGAAACCCTTGGCTGCTATCAGTGGTTCCGGATCGTACTTTCCAGTCGCCGCATCGTACATGCGCGCCTGCACCTGGTCGGAGAACTGGTCCGTCAACACGTAATATTTGCCCGTCGATTCGTCGATACCTACCACCCGAACATCGTGTCGATCGGACAGCAACGTTCGCAGTGCCTGCTGCGACACGAACTTGCCGGTCTTCGGATCGAGGATAAGGATTTCCTGCTTGTAGTCGTCATTGCCGCTCGACTCGATCTTCGACTTAACAAGCAATTTTCCCGTGCGCGGATCAAACAACTCCGGTGCGGTATCGCTGCCACCCTCGAACAGCAATTCTGCTGTACCCGTCTTCAGGTCGTAACGGTAATAGCTGGTCAGCAGCGTGACCCCGTTCAAGCGGGAAATGATCACGTTGTCGGGATCGAGCGGGAGCATGTCCACCAGCGATGCGGTGTTGATGAGCTTCAGGCAGGTGCTGAGTGTCTGGTCCGCATCGAGGTGTTGCCTGCGGCTTGCGAATGCGTCGACAAATTGCTTCTGGTCGATACCGGTCAGGTAAGTTTTTGTCACGAAGGTCCGGGTTGCGCCAAGAGCTTTGCCTTCCAGCCCGCATCCCGTGACTTGGCCGGTCCACTGTTGGCGCGCGTCCACCAGGATCTTGCTGGACTTGAGCGCGATCGCCGCAAAAAATTGCATGTGCTTGCGGTCCCCCGAGGGTGTAATCACCGTGGGTCCGGCACTCAGCGAATCGGTGTTCCACGTGGCCAGGGCAGTGTCGTGTGGATCCTTGGGCGAAGGGATCAGACCGACCAGATACTTGCCGTCTGGCGTCATGCTGACGGACTGCAGCTTGGGAAGCCTTGCCAGATCCTGGATTGGGATGGGCGTTGCAGCGCTGGCGGGGCCTAAAGCCAAACCTGCGGACAACAGGGCGATGGAAGTGAAAGCCAGCAACGAACCACGCATGTTTCATAACCCCCGAGCAGAGTTTGCATTACACAATGCCAAGACTCCGCGTCAGCGAAGCGGCAAGCAAAGCCGAAACGATAGCAGAAGTATGGTTCTTCCGGCGCGCCGCGCCTGCGGATAGCCGCCGAGGATCATGGGAGCGCCATAGGCAGTGAGAGGTAGCCTAGGCATTTTCTGGCGACAAAAAAAGAGGCGACGTTTCCGTCGCCTCTTTCGAAGTAAAGCAAGCCAGCTTCGTCGTCAGAGGCTGTACTTCGCACGGATGAAGAAGGTACGGCCATACCAGTCGTACTGGGAAGCATCGATGACCGTGTTGCCAATCAGACCGGAGGCGTCCACGCCCGCGGCATTGGAGACCTGCGGCGGTTTGGCATTGAACAGGTTGCGCACACCGGCGGTGACGCCCCACTTGCCGGTATCGTAGCCGACCGAGAGGCTGTGACGGAATTGGGCGGGCAGGTCCTTGACGATGTAGCCGGTAGCGCCGAAGTACGGCTGCGGGTTGCTGGCATCGTACGCAGCCGTTGCCCCCGTGTATTCGCCCTGCCACGTCACCGTCCAGTCACCGCGATTCCAGCTTACGTGTGCAAGGCCGACGACTTGCGGATTGCCCGGGAACTTGACACGGTTGGAGTTGGTGAAGCCGCCCGCTGCTGCTGAACTGAACAACTGGGTGACATCCGATAGTGTGTACGTGACTTCCGCATCCGCGGACAACTTGCCGAAGGAGAAATCATTGCTCCAGTTGAACTGCAGATCGTAACCACGTTCACGTTCTTTGTTGATGTTGATGAAGGTGGCGTAGACGTTGGTGATGTTGTACGCGCCGCTGGGCAGATTCCCCGGATTGCGGGTGAACAAGGTACAGAAGTTGTTCGGATACACCGGAGCGCTGTAACAACCGGAGACGATGGTGCTTGCACTGAGCGTGGTGATTTCACCGCGGATCTTGTAGTCGAAGTAGTCCAGCGCCATGTTGAAGTTGCCGAACGCCGGGGTCCAGACAATGCCCAACGTTTTGGCCCGCGACGTTTCCGGCTTCAGGAAGCCGTGGCCGCCACCCTGGAAGACCTGCGCGGACGCACCCGCCCCGCCGTAGGTGCCCGGGATGCCGGCCTTCGCGCAGTTGGCACGAATGTATTGGTTGGTGCTGTCGGCCCAGTTGATGCACGGGTCGATGCCAGTCTGCCCGACGAAGCCGGACTCGTTGCCCAGATACAGTTCGTACAGACCGGGCGCGCGATAGGAAGTGCCGACGGACCCGCGCACGCGCACGGTAGGCACAATCTGCCAGTTCAGGCCGAATTTCCAGACCTTGCTGCCATCGCTCACGCTGCCGTACTTGAAGAAGCGCGCCGACATGTCGATGGACAGGTTCTGGATGGCCGGCAGATCCTTCAGGAGCGGGACGCCCAATTCGCCGAACACCTCGTTCACGTGATCGCGACCCTTGGTCACCTGCGCGCTGCTGTAGCCCCACTCGTAGCCGGCAGCGTTGTTGGGATCGGGCTGGTCGTTGATGGCGTAGGTGCGGAACTCGCCACCGACCGCTGCCGCGACTGGGCCCGCAGGTAAATCAAACAGGTCGCCGTTGGCGGTGAAGTTGGCGGTGGTCTGGCTATAAGTGGTGTGGCCTTGCGTATAGAGTCCGACCGCCTGGATCAGCTTGGCCATGTCCTTGCCGTTCAACACGTTTGGATCGAAGTAATTGATCGGCGTGACACCACACGTCGCCACTGCCAAGGTGCAATCGCCGGACTTGCGGGCGTCGATGCCCAGGTGGCTGTAATAGCCGCTGGAGCGGCTGTGGGTGAGGTTGGCCTGCCAGCTCCAGCTGCTGTCGCCAAATCCGCCCGACAGCGCCGTGCGCAGATACAAATAACGCACCGACACCTGATCGTTCGACGGGAAGGGCATGATCGGGGTGTAGTAGTCGTAATTCAGCCCCAAGCCGTTGAGTGGATCCGCTGGCCCAGGCACTGTCGGGAAGAACTGCCGCCAACCCTGGGTGTTGGTCTTGCGATAGTTGAACAGCACCTGGTTATCCCACGTCACGTTGCCAAACATGAAGTGGCTGCTTCCGTACAGGGTCTCGTCGCGGTTCTTGTTGATGGCCCAAGCGTCACCGTAGAACGGATAGTTCAGCACGTCGGTGTAGTACGCGCCCTTGGGATTGGTGGGGTCGTTGTATTGCGTTGACGGGTATGGTCGCGGCGCGAAGCCGGGGAACGGGCCGATCGTGGGCCCGTTGGTCGGATTGAACCGAATGTGATAGCCGCTGTAGTAATCCAGGATCGTGTCGGCATACAGGTTGTTGCAGCCGGCAAGGCTGGTACCGGCAAGAATCGAAGCGTCTGTACGGTCGATGTTCTGGCCGCTGGCGTTGTATACCATGTCCCGGTTGCATTTCAGGAAGCTGCGATCCTTGACCGGCAGCGGATTCTGCTGCCTGAACTCGGCAGCAAGCACGATGTTGCCTTTGTTGAAGTTGAAGCCGGTGCCGATGGACACGGTTTCCTGCTGGCCACCGCCATTCTGGGGATCGCTGTAGAACGCTTCGAACTGGGTGTGGTCGAGGCGTTTCTTGGTGATGAGGTTGACCACGCCCGCGATGGCGTCCGATCCATAGATGGATGAAGAGCCGTCTTTCACGATTTCGACGCGCTGCAGGATCACATCGGGAATGACGTTGAGGTCGAAGCCGCTGCCGGTCTGCCCCTGCGTGCCCGATGGCCCGGGACGTTGGCCATCAAGCAAAACCAGTGTGCGATTTGCACCCAGTCCGCGCAGATTGATCGTCTGGATACCTGTGCCGCCTCCGATGACGAAGCCGCTGAACTGGTTGTTGATCTGCGTGGCGCCTGCGGCTGCGGACGTACTTTGCAGGATGTCTGCAGTGCTGAATGCACCGGATGCCTTTTCGGCCGCGATCGGAACCACCTGAATGGGGACTACATCCTGGTATTCAGGCCTTTTCAGGAGTGAACCCGTGACGGTAACCGTTTCCAGGGTTTGAACCTTTCCCTTGCTGTTCTTGGGTTTTTGGTTCGATCCCGACTGCGACGTCGTGGATTGGCCTTGCGCTTGTTGCGGCGCAGGATTGTCTTGTGCGAATGCCGTGCCGGCAACGAGCAGGCTCGTGCAAATGGCCGAAGCCAGAAGCTTGCGATTCATCAGAAGTACTCCCCAAACGGTGCTGTGGTGGTTCCGGCGCACGTCCACGCATAGACGCCCGTCGGTTTGCGGTCGTGGTGCCGAAATCCCCAAGATTTCTGAGCCCCAACTGAACCGCAGCGGGTAACGCGAACCTGAAGTTAGCAACAAGTTAACTTGGATGCAACTGATTTGTAAGGTTTCTGACAAGTTGGTTAGTTAAGGGTCAGGCTGCCATGTGCCACGATGCCCAGCAAGAAAAGGTCGGGCGCGCGATTAAATCCCGGTGCCGTGAACCGTCGGCATTGGTTCATGAACACTTCCGCACGATAGCTTTCGTCGGACAATGCCCCGCGGTAACATGAAAGATCGGGTCCGCCGATCATGGGGTGGCAGGGTAGTTGCCACCGGCTCATTTTTTCGAGGAAATACCATGCAAAAGCTTGTCGTTGCGCCATTGTTTCTTGCTACGTTCGTTCTTGCTGGATGCAGTGCGTCCAACTCGTCCGGCGGCAATTCGTCCACGACGGGCGCTGCATCCGCGACTTCGCAAGCTGGCATGCCCGCACCAGCCGCCACCGCAATCACCGGGACGGTGAAACTGGAAAACGCCGAGACCGAGGTGCTGCCTGACGCCAAGCTCGAGCTGTCCTTGGTGGATGTCAGCAAGCAGCCCAGTGTCACAGTCAATAAGCAGGACTTCGCTCCGCCCAAGTTCCCGCAGGCGTTTCACATCCCGTTCTCGGCCTCGGCCATCAATCCGGGCGATCTGTACATATTGCAAGCCGAGTTGCAGAACAACAATCGCGTTTACCACACCAAGTTGGAGCAGCCGGTCCTGACCCGCGGACAGTCCGCCAATGTCAACCTGACCTTGGTGCCGGAGCCGACACCTGCCGAGAAGATGCTGGATGCCTTCAATCAGGCCAAACGCCAGACGGGGGGCATGACCGTCAAGAGCGGCACCTCCAGCAAGATCGGTGAATCGCAGAGCTGGCAGGTCTTCAGCGATGCCCAGGGCATCGAATTCATCATCGAACAGGTCAACCAGGCTGACAAGGGATTCACCAAAACCGAATACGCCTATCGCAACTCCCTGCCTTGGGTGACTGTCCAGGAACAGATGCCCAAGGCCGATGCGCCGCCCAGCACGACCGAGAGGGCCGGTTGGGACGACAGCGGCAAGCTGGTACTGAATCAAAAGATTTCGGACGGCAAGACGGGCACGCTTTCCGACGCCGAGGCCAAGTCGCTGCATGATCAGGCTGAAGCCGCCTACAAACGCTTCGGCAAGAAGAAGCACTGAATCGCCGGTTCCCAGACAGCAAAAAAGCCGCGCGTCCTGGGACGTGCGGCTTTTTTGTTGAGGCAGAACCCAGAAGGTTCAGAAGCGCAGCTTGGCACCAATGTTGAGGCTGTCGACGCGCTGGCTCGAGTCCGAGAAGCGACCGTCATAACCGATCCAGCCAGAGAAGTTGTGCGAGAAGTCGGCAGCGAGTCCGACGCCAGCGCTGCCCCAATTCTTGTCGGGCGCGAAACCCGGCAGGGCAAAGGTTCCGGCCATGGTCACCAATCCGGCGCTTACGTCACGGGGATTGGCATCATTGTCGCGATTCCAGGCGACCCGCGCGAACGGATGCAACATCGTGCCCCCGGCTGTTTGCAGATTGCCGGTCAGCTGCCAGCCGAACGTTCCGATCAGTGCGCGGCGGTTCTGCTCGCCGAAGGTCATCGCGGTGGCGTCGTCGCCGTATTCGCTGTAGCCATTGACGTGGGCATGCTGCCAGGAAAGGTCCGCATACGGCCCGGTGCGCCAGTTGCCGAAGTGGAACCACCAGCCGCCAGTCAGCGCCAGCGCGGTGTGCGAGCCCGAGGTGGTGCCGGATTCATAGCGAACGGCCGGACCGATCGGGATATTGCGATGGATGCCGCTGTAGCCGAGGTGGCCGAAGCTGCCGATCGCGCCGAAATAGGCCTGGTCCCAGCCCCACATCACGTAACCCGTGGCCAAGAGATCCTGAAGTTTGAAGCCGCCTGCATTGCCCGCGAAGTCGTCCTTTTGCTGGCCGGCGGTGAACGCAAGGCCGGCCGTCATCGCGTCGGACGGGTGGATGTCGGCGCCGATGCTGAGCATGTTGATGTCGTTGCTGCTCTTGGGCGAATTGACCTGCGCGTCGAGACGCTGGTGCGCGTAGTCGTAGCTGGCCCACAGGCGCAGACCGTTGCCTGGTGTGCCCGCAAGGCTGTTGGTGGCTTGGTCCGTGATTGAGCGATCGAGGCTCTGGTTGATTTGCAGCGGGGCTTCGCCGAGCAGGGACATTTCCCCCGGCGCAGCAACGATCGACTCGGCGTATTGCGCCAGCTCGGCATGCGCAGTGGTGGTCGGGTGCACGCCGTCGGCGAACAGATAGGTCTTGTCAGTACCCGGCTGGTAAGTGCTGGTGGCACCCGGCGTGCCGGCGGGCAGGCAACCGAACGAGCTGCCTGTGCAGGCCGGGTCGGTAACGTTGGTGAAACCATAGCGGCTCGGGTCGGCGATAATCTCGTTGAGCATCGCGAAGGCGTTGACCGGGATGATGTTGATGTTCGCGTTGGCCAAGCCCGCATTCAGCGCGTTGTTGAACGTCAGGGTCAGTCCGGTCAGCTGCGCGGCGGCAGTTGCGCCCTGCGCCGTCGCATCCGGCGTCAACCCGATGTTGGGGAGGTTGAACACCATGACGTACCGAGCCCCCGCGTTGCGCAGTGACTGGATCATCCCCAGTTCCGTTGCCGCAGCGGTTTGCAGGTTGGCTTGAACTTGGGCGGGTGTCAGGCCGCCCAGCGAGGCGACATAGGCATTGTAGAAGATGTCATTGGCACCGCCCCACACTGCGTACAACGAATTCGGGTCGGCCTTGCCACCGGTGGCCTGCAGATACATGCCCAGCTGGGTCGGCAAGGTCGGCACCACGGATGGCGTGCCCGGCGAATTATTCACGAGCCCGGCGCCGCCGAAGGCGAAATCGGTGCCACCGGCGAGCGCGGGGGTCATCGGCGTGCCGAAATAGTCGGCGATATTCTCGACGCCGGTCTGGCCGGGGTTGGTGGTGAAGCGGACGATTTGCGGCAGTTGCAGCGCCAGCGAGAGGTTGCCGTCATCGCTGAGGCTGTCCCCGAACGTGATCATGTTATCGAACAGGCCTGCATGCGCGGACTGCGCGAATGCGGCGGAACTTGCAAGTGCCAGCGCCACGGCGCAGGCGAGATGACGGGGGCGAAGCATGGCGGGAATCTCCGGGTGCCGGTCGGCGGGTCGCGCCAAGACTAATACAAGCGTTTGAATTCTTCCATCCGTCAGCGTATGGGACGCAACGGGAAGATTATGCCGCCCACGGAATGGGACGGTCCCTGTCACGGGTTGCCAGCTTTCAGGCTGCCTGCTGGTCGCCGCGCTTCAGATGCACCAGCAACAGCGAAATCGCGGCCGGCGTGACGCCACTGATGCGACGCGCCTGTCCCAGGGTGGCCGGCTGCACCTGCTTCAGCTTCGCCGATACTTCGGCCGACAACCCGCGTACGCGGTCGTAGTCGAAGCCAACGGGGATTGGCGTGGATTCGTGTCGGCGTTGGCGTTCGATTTCGTCCCGCTGGCGATCGAGATAGCCAGCGTATTTGGTTTGTACCTCGACTTGCGCCGCGACGTCCTCATGCTCGACGCCGGGGCCGAAACCTTCCGTTGCAGTCAGTCCGGCGTAATCGAGTTCCGGCCGGCGCAGCAGATCCAGCGCATTGGCTTCGTGCGTCAACGTGATGTCGTGCTGCCTGTGGAGCGCCGTGCCCAGCGGGTTGGACGGTGTCGCCCACAATGTTCTCAGGCGTGCGGTTTCACGTTCCACTGCGTCACGCTTGGTGCGCATCGCGTCGAAACGTTGCTGCGCTACCACGCCCAGTTCGAATCCTGTTTCGGTCAGTCGCAGGTCGGCGTTGTCCTCGCGAAGGTGCAGGCGGTATTCCGCTCGCGAGGTGAACATCCGATATGGCTCGAGGGTGCCGTTGGTGGTGAGGTCGTCGATCAGCACGCCGGTGTAAGCCTCGTCACGACGTGGCCACCACGGTTCGGTACCGCGTACCGCCAGTGCGGCGTTGAGTCCAGCAATCACGCCCTGCGCTGCCGCTTCCTCGTAACCGGTGGTGCCGTTGATCTGGCCGGCGAAATAGAGCCCCGCGATGGCTTTGGTTTCCAGCCACGGTTGCAACCCGCGTGGATCGAAATAGTCGTATTCGATCGCGTAACCAGGGCGGGTGATGTGCGCGCGTTCGAAACCGGGAATCGAATGCACCAGCTCCACTTGTATGTCGAACGGCAGTGAAGTGGAAATGCCGTTTGGATAGATCTCGAAGGCATCCAGCCCTTCCGGTTCGATGAATATCTGGTGCGAGGCCTTGTCGGCGAAACGTACCACCTTGTCCTCGATCGACGGGCAGTAACGTGGCCCGGCGCCTTCGATCTTGCCGGTGTAAAGCGGCGAGCGGTCGAGCCCTGCGCGAATGATGTCGTGGGTACGTCCACTGGTATGGGTGATCCAGCATGGCACCTGGCGCGGGTGCTCGCCGCGCGAACCAAGGTAGGAGAACACCGGCAGCGGGTCGTCGCCGGGTTGTTCGGTGAACGCGGAATAATCCAGCGTGCGCGCGTCGATGCGCGGTGGCGTGCCGGTCTTCAGGCGATCGGCGCCCAGCGGCAGTTCCCGCAGGCGTTGCGCGAGCCGGGTTGCGGGCGGATCGCCGGCACGCCCTCCGGCATGGGTTTCGAGGCCGATGTGGATCTTGCCGGCGAGAAAAGTGCCAACGGTCAGCACCACGTGCGGCGCACGCAGGGTCAAGCCCATTTGCGTGATCACGCCGGTGACCCGACCCGCCTGGATCATGAGATCGTCAACGGACTGCTGGAAAATCTCCAGATTGGCTTGTTGCTCGACGACGCGCCGGATCGCCGACCTGTATAACGCGCGGTCGGCCTGGCAGCGGGTCGCGCGAACGGCTGGTCCCTTGGATGCGTTGAGTGTGCGCCACTGGATGCCGGCCAGATCCGCAGCATGCGCCATCGCGCCACCCAGTGCATCGATTTCCTTGACCAAGTGGCCCTTGCCGATCCCGCCGATCGCGGGGTTGCAGCTCATCTGGCCAATGGTTTCGATGTTGTGTGTCAGCAGCAGCGTGCGAGCGCCAGCGCGAGCCGACGCCAGAGCAGCTTCGGTACCGGCGTGGCCACCGCCGACCACGATGACGTCATAGGAATGCATGGAATTCACTTGCTCGAATCGACCATTGGTATCGTGTCCACGGCGGTGACTAGACGCGGACATCCTGGCCTCGTCAGGTCACCTCGCCGTGGCTTCTGTTCGGGCGCTCGACCATGCGTGATCTGCCCCCGGCAGGTCCCCAACGCACGCTTCGCCCACCATCCAGCACGATGACTTCGTAGGCATTCGCGGACTCAATTCGCCTGTGTCGGCCGACATACATGCGCCGGTCGTCACGGCAAGCTTGAACCAAGCCAGTTTCCGGATCGCTAAGCCCGTTACCTGCAACGATTGCGTCGACATCCATCATGCCTTGTCACTTGTTTCCAATTGCAACGCGATCATCGCGTCCCCGAACGCGGCAAGCCACGCCTCGCCAAGACAAGACGCCATCTGAAAGGTTGCGAATTGTCACGCTCCCCGTGCCTGGCGCACGAATTATCGCGCGGATCGGCAAAGTTCACATTCTCTTGCAAACCTTGCGCCGCAATTCGGTGGGTTTGGCATGCGAAGTGCAGAGTTTTACTGCATTCCCGCCGAGGCCTCCGTTGCGAGCGGCAAGGACCTAATCAGGACAGGGTCCGGCAACGACGGGAGAGGGTCAGGAAGACCGACAGAAGGAACTGGCGCCCGGCGGTTATCAGGAACAGGGGGAATCCAGAGTAACCGTATTCCGGGCGCCAGATTTGGAAAAAACATCGGGTGCCGAAGTGGCGAATTGAACTGCAATTGCCCCTTTCGGCGAAGAGTATCAGCGGCGGCGGATGAACGCCACTTGAAGCTTCAGGTTGCCGCTACTGCGTGAAACAGAGGAGAAATCGAGATGAGCTTCGTCGACATGACCAATGAGGAATGGGAAGAGATCCGCAAGCATCACGACGCCTTGGTGCAGATGGCCGAACTTGAGCTGAAGGTCGAGCACATCCGTGATTCCTACCCGGATGCAAATCAACAGCAGCTGTTGAGGCCGGTCGAGGTGCAGATGCACGAACTTGACGAGGTGATCGCGGATTTGTCGGCCTGAACTTTCCGGTTGAAGGTTTCATTGCGACGGGGAGCGCTGTGGGGGCGCTCCCCGTTTGCATTGGTCGACCGGCCGCCATGCCGGCTGGGCTAATGGATCTTGGTGGCGGGTGTGTTGTCTCGGTGCGACGCCGGCTGCGGGATGGTCGCTGGTCTTAAGGCGGCATGCGATGGTGCTGAAAAATCACGCGGCGCCATCGGTGTCGCGGGTGCAGGGGCGGGTCGAGTGGCGAACGCGCGCGGCTCCGCGGGAACACTTGCAGGAAAGGCAGACTGGTTGACTGGGCGATAGATCGCGTGTGCAGGACGGACCGGGCCCCGCGTGACATCATGCGGAGCAAAGGACGTCGATTCGAGGCGGTGGCGCTCGGCGAAACGTGCCATCGGGCGGTCCGGCATCGCGGTGGAGGTCGTGCTGCCCTCGCGGGCCGCGGACGGTGGGACTGGTGCGTGGTCGGGTTTCAACCAGGGCCGTGGCGCGGTGCCGGCGATGGGATCGTGCCCGCCATGATGGTGATGGCTGCCGCGGTAGTGGTGGCCACAACCCCGATGCCGGCATTCCCAAACCGGGAAGCCGGTCGAATACCAGGGCCCCCAGTAGCCGGGAAAGCCCCAGACGCTGGAAATACCGACGCTGAAGTCGAAAAACGGCCAGTAACCGTAACCACCGTAATCGGCGCCGTACCAGCCGAATGAATTCGAATACGGGCTGGTCCCGTTGTAGTAGCCCCAGCCGCTGGTGCCGGGATAGTACGGACCGGTGCCGTAATAGTCGTAATAGCCCTGGCCGGAGTAAGGCCCGTCGCTGGTGTAGTAACTGCCGCTGCCGGTCGCGTCGGGTTGCACGAGCGAGTAACCGGTCGCGCAACCGGCAAGTGCGAGGATGCCGATGACAAGCGCCGGGCCGTGCACGAAGCGACCGAACCCTTTTGCTCGCAACATTTCGTACATGGTCTGCCTCCTCGCGAATCATTTCCAGGGTCGACCTTACGCCCGCTGGCATTGGATTTTGCTTAACCAGGACCGCAGGGTCGACCTTACGCCCGCTGGCATTGGATTTTGCTTAACCAGGACCGCAGGGTCAGGCTTCCCCCGTGGCCAGCATGCGGGTCAGGATTTCCGTGAGGTCTGGCGAGTGTCCGCCGCGCGCCAGCAATTTACGCAGGGCGGATTCCGCCAAGGCGCGACGGCCAGGCTCCAGGCGCGTCCAGTCCTCGAAGGCCTTGGCCAATCGCGCGGAGAGCTGCGGGTTGCGGGCGTCGATCTCGGCCAACTTGTCGGTGAAGTATCGGTAACCGGCCCCATCCGGGCGGTGAAAGGCCACCGGATTGCCGCGAGCGAAGGCACCCAGCAGTGCATGCACGCGGTTCGGGTTGGCCAGCGTGAACACGGAATCGGCTTCCAGCTCCTGGATGCATGTCAGGGTGGCATGGGCAGGAACGGTTGCCTGCAGCGTGAACCATTTGTCCAGCGTCAGCGCATCATCGTCGAAGCGCTCGCGGTACAGGCGCAAGGCCTCGGTGGCTTGTGGCACGCCACTTCGCACCAAAGCGGTCAACGCGGAAAGGCGATCGGTCATGCCGCGCGCGTCGCGATACTGCGCGAATGCGTGCTTCACGCCAGTCGCTGCATCGTGGCGAATCAGCAATCCCAGCACCCGCCCTTTCAGGCGACGGCGCGCCGCGGCAGCGTTTTCCAGTGCGCCGGATTCGCCGGCATGAAGTTCGAGGTACGCGCCATTCAATGCATCGCCCAATCGCCGCGACAAGGCGTTCTCCAGATGTTCGCGAGCGTCATGCACGGCGTCGGGGTCGAATGGCGTGTGCCGTGTCCCCAGTTCGAGCGCGGGCGGCGGAGTGAGCAAATCGGCCAGCAGTGCCGGATCGAGACTCGTGCGCGTGGCGAACAATCGCGCCAAGGCGTCGAGCCACGCGTCCGTCGCGTAAAGCTTTTCAGCACCGGCGAGTTGTTCGTCAAAGGCGCACGCAGCCAGTTGCTGGGCCGCGTTCCAGCGGTCGAAACCTTCGGTTTCATGTTGCAGCAACAACGCAAGTTGTTCGGGCGTGTAATCGAAATGGATACGCACGGGTGCCGAGAAGCCACGACACAGCGAAGGCGTCGGTGGTGACGGTACGCCCTCGAACACATGGCTTTGCTCGGAGGTAGTGAGTTCCAGGACGCGCTCGTTGGCGGTCGTCGTGGCGTCGTTTTCGAGTCGCAGCGGAATGCGCGTCCCGTCCTGGGTGAACAGCGCGATATTCATCGGGATCGGAACCGGCTGCTTCCGCGATTGCCCCGGCGTCGTCGGGGTGTGCTGCGCAAGGGTCAGAACATAGCGCTTCGCCCCGGCGTCGTACTCGCCACGCACATGAACTTCGGGCGTGCCTGCCTGTGCGTACCAGCCGAGATACGGCGAGAGGTCCACGCCGTTGGCTTCGCCCAGTACTGCCAGCAGATCGTCGATGGTGACGGCCTGTCCGTCGAAGCGCGAAAAATAGAGGTCGGTGCCACGTCGGAAGCCGTCCTTGCCAAGCCTTCCGGAAATCATGCGAATCAGCTCGGCGCCCTTCTCGTACACCGTCGCGGTGTAGAAGTTGTCGATGGCCTGGTATTCGGCCGGCCGCACCGGATGGGCCAGGGGACCCGAGTCCTCGGCAAACTGCACGCGCCGCAGCATGCCGACGTCCTCGATCCTTTTCAGCGCAGGCGAGTGCATGGCTTCGCAAAAGGAATGCTCGCGGAACACCGTGAAGCCTTCCTTCAGCGACAGCTGGAACCAGTCGCGACAGGTCACGCGGTTGCCGCTCCAGTTGTGGAAGTACTCGTGTGCAACCACTGCCTCGACGCGACGATATTCATCGTCTGTGGTCGTGTCGGGATCGGCCAGCAGGCACTTGCTGTTGAAGATGTTGAGGCCCTTGTTCTCCATCGCGCCCATGTTGAAGTCATGGGTCGCGACCACGTTGAAGACCGGCAGGTCGTAGTTGCGTCCGTAGGCGCGCTCGTCCCAGCGCATCGCGCGTTCCAGCGCATCCATCGCGAAACGGCAATCATTGATGGCGTCTGCTTCGGCCCAAAGGCGCAGCACCACGTCCTGGCCGTCGGCGGTGCGGTACGGGCGCTCGATCTTTTCCAGATGCCCCGCGACCAGCGCGAACAGGTAGCTGGGTTTCGGGTGCGGGTCGACGTATCGCGCGAAGTGGCGGCCATCCGGCAGCTTGCCCGATTCGGTTTGCTCGCCACCCGCGAGCAGGATCGGAAAACGTGCGCGATTCGCGCGCAGGGTTACATCGTAACGCGCCAGTACATCGGGACGGTCGGGAAAAAACGTGATGCGACGGAAGCCCTGGGCTTCGCATTGGGTCAGCAGGAAGCCGTGCTCGCGCGAGCCGGACAGGTACAAGCCGGAAAGCTGGCAGTTCGTGGCCGGGGCGATGCGCACGTCGAGTTCCAGCACGCTGCCGTCGCCGGCACCCGGGATCGTCAGCCCCGTGGCATCCAGCTGGTATTCGTCGGCCTCCAGCACGCGACCATCAAGCCATGCGGCAATCAGCTCCACGTCTTCACCGTCGAGGTACAGCGGCTCGTCGCGGTCGCGTGCGAGGGTGAGCCTGGAATGCACCCGTGTCTCGTCGATGCCAAGGTCGAATGTTATTTCGACCTGGGTCACCCGCCATGCGGGCGGTCGGTAGTCGGCAAGTCGGATGGAAGTCTGTGCGGAAGCGTCGTCAGCGTTCTGGATATCCATCCCGTCACTTTATCAGCCGCGCCGGGCGCACCGGTGCGAAAATGGACGCTTGACCGCAACCATGCCCATCGAAATGACTGCATTCACGGCCCCGAACCTTGACGACATTCGTGCTGCCGCGGCGCGTATTGCCCCGTATGCGTGCGTAACACCGGTAATGCGCAATGCGATGCTCGACAAGCACGCGGGCGCGAATCTGTTCTTCAAATGCGAGCATCTGCAGGTCGGCGGGGCGTTCAAGTTCCGGGGTGCCTGCAATGCAGTTTGGTCGTTATCCGACGAGGAAGCGCAACGTGGCGTGGTGACCCATTCGTCCGGCAACCACGGGACCGCACTGGCGCTGGCTGCGTCGACGCGTGGTATCCCCGCGCACATTGTGGTGCCCGAAGGCGCGGTTGCAGCCAAGCTCGCCAATATCGAGCGTGCGGGTGGCATCGTGCATCGCTGTGCCGCGACGCTGGCCGCACGCGAGGCAACGTGTACACGGGTGCAGCATGAAACCGGCGCATCCCTGGTGCATCCCTACGCCGACGCGCGGGTCATGGCAGGCCAGGGCACGATCGCTCTGGAAACGTTGCGGCAAGTTCCCGATCTCGATGCGGTGTTCGTGCCGTTGGGTGGTGGCGGCCTGGCCGCGGGTTGTGCGATTGCGCTGGCTGTGCTCGCACCGCAAGCGCATTTGATCGGGGCCGAACCCACGGGTGCCGATGATGCCTATCAATCCCTGCTGCGTGGCGAGCGGATCACCGACATCCAGCCAGACACGATCTGCGATGGTCTTCGTGCGACCATCGGCGTGCCGAATTTGGAACTGTTGAGCGCGCATCGCGTCGAGGTCATCACGGTCGATGACGACGCCACGCTGAAAGCGATGCGTCTCGTGTGGGCCGAGTTGAAGCAGACCGTCGAGCCATCCTCGGCCATCGCGCTTGCGGCTTTTTTCAAGGCAGGCAAACGTTTTGCAGGCAAGCGCGTTGCACTGGTGCTGACCGGCGGCAACGTCGACCTTGATGCGCTGCCATTCGCCCGATAAAAAGTCCCGGCCGCGATCACGGCCGGGACGAAACGTACCGCGAGGAGGGAGTATCGCGATACGTTTTGCTGAAGTGCTCTTTAAGGCATCAGGACTTTGTTCACCACCATGATCACGCCATTCGACTGGTAGACATCGGGAATGGTGATATCGGCCGTGTTGCCCTTGTCGTCGGTGACGGTGAGGTTCGTACCACTGCCTTTCACTGTCAGCGAGTCCCCCTCGACTGTCTTCAGCTTCGCTTCGCCGCCGCCGGCCATGATCTTGGCGTCGAGCGTCTTGGCATCGAGCCTGCCGGGCACTACGTGATAGGTGAGGATCTTGGTCAGCTCAGCCTTGTTTTCGGGCTTGAGCAGCGTCTGCACGGTGCCGGCCGGCAGTGCATCGAATGCCTCGTTGGTCGGCGCAAATACGGTGAATGGACCGGGACCTTCGAGCGTCTTCACCAGGCCCGCGGCCTTGACCGCAGCCACCAGGGTCGTGTGGTCCTTGGAGTGGATCGCGTTCTGGATGATGTTGCGGGACGGGTACATCGCCGCTCCACCCACCATCACGGTGTGTTGCTGATTCATAGAGCCCATCCCGCCCGACATGCCGGCAAAGGCAGGCACGGCACCGGCGGCAAGTGTCAACGACAGACCAAGCGCGATGGCGCGCACGGAATATTTGAAATTCATTGTTTCTCTCCTTGGGCATCACTCACTTCCAGGATTGGAAGTGCAAGAGAGATACGGGTGGCAACGAGATACGGATGCCTTTGCCGTTGTATCGCGTTCAGCTGCGCGCCCCCGAAGCGCGCATGAGGCTTCTGTGGTCCATGTACGTGTTTGCCGTGGATCCCTACTCCACGGTCACGGATTTGGCGAGATTGCGCGGTTGATCGACATCCGTGCCGCGTAGCACCGCGACGTGGTAGGCGAGCAGTTGTAGCGGCACCGTCAAGACGGCTGGTGCGATGAAATTGCCACCCGCGTCCACTTTCATCAACTGGCCACGGCGGTCATTCAACGAGACATCTGCGTCGGTGTCTGCGAAGACATACAACTGACCGCCGCGGGCGCGCACCTCTTCGAGGTTCGACTTCAGTTTTTCCAGCAGCTGGTTGTTGGGTGCGACGGCGATGATGGGCATGTCCTCGTCCACCAGCGCCAGCGGGCCGTGTTTCAACTCACCAGCCGGATACGCCTCGGCGTGGATGTAGGAAATTTCCTTGAGCTTCAGGGCACCTTCCATGGCCACCGGGTAGTGCGCACCGCGGCCCAGGAACAACGCGTGATGCTTGTCGACGAAGGCCTCTGCCAGCTTCGCAATGGCGGGTTCGAGTGCAAGCGCATCCGCGAGCCGGCGGGGCAGACTCGCGAGTTCCCGGACCAGTCCGCTCAACTTCTCGGGCGCAATGCCGCGGATGCGGGCGAGTTCCAGCACCAGCAGCGCCAATGCCGTCAATTGCGTGGTGAAAGCCTTGGTTGAAGCCACGCCGATTTCCGGACCGGCCCGGGTCATCAGGGTGAGATCGGATTCGCGTACCAGGCTCGACTCGGGGACGTTGCAGACCGCAAATGAACCGAGATAGCCGCGTTCGCGACCATCCCGCAGTGCAGCCAGGGTGTCGGCGGTCTCGCCCGATTGCGAGATCGCGAGGAACAGGGTGTCGGCCATCACCACCACGTTCCGGTAGCGGTATTCGCTGGCAACTTCGACGGTGCAGGGAATGCCCGCGATGCCTTCCAACCAGTATCGCGCGACCATGCCGGCGTGATAACTCGTGCCGCAGGCAACGATATGCACGTGGCGCACCCGTTGCAGCAGGTCGTCGGCATCGACCCCGAAGATGTTGGGCAGGACACGCCCATCGGCGATCCGGCCTTCCAGGGTGTTGGCGACCGCGTTCGGCTGCTCGAAGATTTCCTTCAGCATGTAGTGGCGGAATTCGCCGCGCTCGACCGCGTCAAGCGACAGGTCGCTTTCGCGAACCCTGCGCGTCACGGCCTTGCCGTCGGCGGCGTGAATGCTCAGCGTCTCGGGGGTGATCTCGACCACGTCGCCTTCTTCCAGGTAGACGATGCGGTTGGTGACCTGGATCAGTGCCTGGACGTCCGAGCCCAGAAAATGTTCGCCGATGCCGACACCCACGCAAAGCGGACTGCCGCGGCGTGTGCCGACCACGTGGCCGGGGTGCTCACGGTGAAGCACTGCGATCGCGTAGGCGCCGCGCAGGCGCCGGGTGGTTTCCGTCACGGCCTCGCGCAAGCCTTTGCCTTCGGCTACCAGCTTGTGCACGAGGTGCGCGATGACCTCGGTGTCGGTATCCGAGGTGAACGTGTAGCCGGCGGCCTTCAGCTCTTCGCGCAATTCGGAATGATTTTCGATGATGCCGTTGTGGACTACCGCGACCGTTTCATTCGAGACGTGTGGATGCGCGTTGGCCTCGTTGGGTGCGCCATGGGTGGCCCAGCGGGTATGGGCGATGCCGGTACGACCATGGGTGGGCGAAGCCCGGCACAGGGCGTCGAGGCTGGCGACCTTGCCCGGGGTTCGCAGCCGGATCAGTCGACCCTCGTCCAGTATCGCCAAGCCGGCCGAGTCGTACCCGCGGTACTCCAGGGCATGCAGCCCGGCCAGCAGGATGGGGACGACATCACGTTGGGTACAGCCAGCGACGATTCCGCACATGGATTCAGAACCTTATGCGAGGCCAAAAAACGCAAAGATACAGGGATTTGTATGCAAAAGGACGGTGTCGTGAAGTTGTAAAACGAGTCGGGCATGCTTCATGCAAGGGGAATTGGCGCTGGATGGAAATTTGAACCTCGTCACATTCGTAGTATAAAAGCCGTCCGCTTCGCAGCCGGGTATGCCGATGCGGGGGCGGTCAGTACAGGGGGGACCGCGGCATGTTCCGATTGTTCCGACAACGAGCACTCAGGTGGCAGTTGTTGCTGGTGCTGGTTGAATTCGCTCTGCTGGTGGCTTGTGTCTATGCCGCGGTTGTGCTGCGGTATTGGGGCGATGAGGGCACACAGGCCGCATTCGGCCATGCCCTGCACTGGCGCGCGCCACTGGTCAGTGTGGTGCTGATTCTGGCGATGACGGCGCTTGGTCTGTACCAAGTCCACCTGCGGGCCGGCTGGCTGGGCCGGCTCAGCCGCCAAGGCGTTGCCTTCGTGCTGGGCGGCGTGGCACTGACGGTACTGTATTACGCCGTCCCGGCCGCCTACATCGGTCGTGGCGTGCTGGGCATCACTCTGGTGCTCGGCTATCTGATCGTCGCGTTATGGCGCGTATTGTTCCTGGGCTTCGTGGATGCCGATCTGTTCAAGCGGCGCGTGGTGATGCTGGGTGCGGGGGAACGTGCTGCTGAAGTGGCTGGCAAGATGCGCCGCAAGACCGACCAGCGTGGGTTCAAGATCCTGGGGTACGTGCCGATCGGCGCCGATCCGGTATCCGTCCCTGCGACCTCGCTGCTGCACCCCGACGAAGCTCTGTACGCCTGGGTGACCCGGCTGGGGGTGGACGAGATCGTGGTGGGCCCCGATGATCGTCGCGGAACGCTGCCGGTGGATGCTCTCCTGGAATGCAAGCAGCATGGGGTTGCAGTGACCGAACTGGCCGAGTTTTTCGAGCGCGAAGCCGGCAAGATCAAGATGGATCTGACCAACCCATCCTGGCTGGTTTTTTCCGATGGATTCAATATTTCGCCCGTGCGTCGCACCGTCAAGCGTAGCTTCGACCTAGCCATGGCGTCGCTGGTGATGCTGGTGGCGTGGCCGTTCATGCTGCTCACGGTGCTGGCTATTCGCTTGGAGTCGGGCCGCAAGGCACCAATCCTGTACCGTCAGGAACGCGTGGGCGAGAACGGCAAGGCATTCGCCGTGATCAAGTTCCGCAGCATGCGTACCGACGCTGAACGCGACGGTGTCGCCCGCTGGGCGACCAAGAATGATGATCGCGTCACACGGGTCGGGCGCTTCATCCGCAAGACCCGCCTCGACGAATTGCCGCAGTTGTGGAATGTCCTGCGCGGCGACATGAGCATCATCGGCCCGCGTCCGGAGCGGCCACAGTTCGTGGACGACTTCAATACGCGGATCCGCTATTACTCGCTGCGCCATTGCGTGAAACCCGGACTGACCGGCTGGGCCCAGTTGCGCTATCCCTATGGTTCTTCATTCGAAGACGCCGTGGAAAAACTGAAATTCGACCTTTTCTACGTCAAGAACCACAATTTCGCGTTCGACCTCGCCATCCTGATCCAGACCGTCGAGGTCGTGTTGTTCGGACGCGGCGCACGTTAAAGTGCATCGGGGACTCGCCCGGCGGGCGAGGACTGTAGAACGCACGTTGGTTGTTGGATACTGCTCGGCATGGCGGGAGATACCGATTTTCTGTTGCTGTACGACGAATTGGGTCTGGCACCCGGCGTCAGCGATCTCAATGCCTTGAAGCAGGCCTACCGGCGGCGGGTCTCGCAGTTGCATCCCGATCGCCTTGGTGTTGCCAACAGGGAAGATTCGGATCGATTGCAGCGCCTCAATCGCCTGTATGGCGCCGCACTGGCTTTCGAACAGCGTTACGGGCGCCTGCCTGCGGCCGCCGCGGTCACGCGGCGCACGGAATCAGTAGTCGATGTGGAGGATGGGCCGGCCCCTGTGCGCGGTGCAGCGGGGCACGAACGCCGCCTGCAGCGCGCGCAACCGCAGGCCGTGCCACGCCGCAATCGCGCGCGCTATTACTTCGCGCTCGTGATCCTGCTGGCGCTGGCGTTCGCGATCTGGGGCGTGGGCGTCGTCACGCGCTGACAACGGCCTGTCCGGAAAGAGGTGCCTACGACAGATCCCGCGATCTCATCAGAACGGCAATTCCAATGTGCCGTCGCATGCGAGGATCTGCGCGCGGAACGTGTCCTGGATGCGTTTCAATGCATCAGGGGTGTCGGCGTCGAAACGCAGCACCAGCACTGGCGTGGTGTTGGACGCGCGCACCAGGCCCCAGCCGTCCGGCCAGTCGGCGCGCAGGCCATCGATGGTGGTGATGCGTGCACCCTCGAACTGCGCGAGTTCGCGAAAGCGTGCGATGAAGGCATGGTTCTGGCCTTCGGCCATCTGGACATGCAGTTCGGGGGTCGAAACGCCCTTGGGCAGCGTGGCAAAAATCTCTTCGGGCGTGCGGCCTTCCGGATCGTCGGCGAGAATTTCCAGCAAGCGCGCAGCCGCATAAACGCCGTCATCGAATCCGTACCAGCGTTCCCGGAAAAAGAAGTGCCCGCTCATCTCGCCGGCAAGTTGCGCGCCGGTCTCCTTCATCTTGGCCTTGATCAGTGAATGGCCGGTTTTCCACATCAACGGGCTGCCGCCGGCCTTCAGAATCAGCGGCTGCAGGTGCCCGGTGCATTTCACGTCGTACAGGATCGTCGCGCCGGGATTGCGGGTCAGCACGTCCCGTGCGAACAGCATCAGCACGCGGTCGGGATAGACGATTTCGCCGTCCCTGGTGACGACGCCCAGGCGATCGCCGTCGCCGTCGAAGGCAAGCCCGAGGTCCGCGCCGGTTTTCTTGACCGTCAGGATCAGGTCGGCGAGGTTCTTCGGTTCCGAGGGATCGGGGTGGTGATGAGGAAAGGTACCGTCCACGTCGCAGTACAGTGGAATCGGATCGCAACCGATCGCGTGCACCACGCCGGGCGCGGTATTGCCGGCGATGCCGTTGCCGCAGTCGACGACCACCTTCAACACGCGCCCGGTCTGGATGTCGGATGCGATGCGCTCGATGTACTCGCCGGTAATGTCATGTTGGCGCAGGGATCCATGCCCTTCGGCGAGACGGCCTTCCACGATGCGCTGGTGCAAATCCTGGATTGCGTCCTCGGCCAGCGTCTCGCCACCGATCACGATCTTGAATCCGTTGTAGTCGGGCGGATTGTGGCTGCCGGTGACCGATACGCAGGAGCCGGTATTGAGTTGGAAGGCGGCGAAGTAACTGACCGGCGTCGGCACTGCCCCGATGTCGATCACGTCGACCCCGGCGGCACGCAGGCCCTCGATTAGAGCGCCGGAAAGCTCGGGCCCGGACAGCCGCCCATCGCGGCCAACCACGATCTCTGAGAGCTCCTTGTCGCGTACTGCGCTGCCGATTGCGCGCCCGAGCTGGCGTGCGACACCTTCGGTCAGCGTCTGGCCGACCACGCCACGAATGTCGTAGGCGCGGAAGATGCCCGGGTCGGGGATCGGCCCGCCGTCAGTCGCGGCAGCCTGTTCCGGTTCGGCCTTGGCGGCGGGTTTGGCTGGGGGCTCAGGTTTGGGTGAGGGCGGTGTGGCCGCGATGACATCGGCCAAAACCGGCTCGTCGGCAGCGGGCGCACCACCGAGGCGCGCACGCACGCGCGGACGCACCCACAACAACAGCACACCGATCAGAAACGGTACGATGGAAAGTATCAGTGCGGTGATAGAAGATTGCGTAACAGGCAGCCAGAACTCGGGCGGCGCGGAAGTGATGCGGTAGAGGCTGTGCGCAACGGGGACACCGGTGTCATCCGGCGTGGACAGACTGCTTTCGCCGACGCTGTCCAGCACGACGTCACCGGACTTGTTGCTTTGTCTCAAGTCCAGCCGTCCTGCGCTCACGCGTGTGGAATGCAGCGCGATGCGCAGTGGCGAGTCACGGAAGTCGATGGTGGCGTAGGCCAGTACCTTCGCATTCGGTCCGATAACCGGACCGGCAAAGCTCAGGATTTTCGATGCCGGAGACTGAGCTGGACCGAGATCGTTGTCATTCAGTGCGGACATCAGTTGCGCGGCGCGCGCGTAACCGAATTGCTGCAGGTTCCCGTGCAGGACCTCGTTCAACTGGTCGCTGTAAAGCGTCACCGCTTCGACGTCGGGAAGTTGCGCCTTGATGCGCTGCGCAGCAGCCTCGCGCGTCTGCGGGTCGTCGTTGGCGGCAAGCTGCGCGAACAATCCCGGCTGGGAGAGAGCTTTGATGGCCTGCGCACGCTTGTCGGCGACGATCAGCGCGATTTTCTGCGCCACATCCTGCTTGGCGTGCCCTAGGGATTGCGCGGCACCGGCCTGACGTTCCGCCAGCCATGCCTGCCAGCCCATGAACAACCCGAACAGCACCAGCAACGTGCCAAGCGCGAGTATCAGGTCGGCGACGACCTCGGCGATGCCACGGCGCAAGCTGAAGCGCGCGCGCATGGCCCGCGCCGCGACCTGCACCTGTCGAGCATTGGACGCTTTGCTGCCTGTCGAATCGTTGTCCATGCGGTCATGCGACTCCGGTCGAGCCGAATCCGCCGGCTCCGCGATGACTCGGCGTGAAGTCCTCGACCACCCGCCACGCCACCCGGGCGACCTGCGTCACCAGCAATTGCGCGATGCGATCGCCCGGCTGGATGGTAAACGGCTCCCTGCCGCGGTTCCAGCAGGAAATCATCAGGGGGCCCTGGTAGTCCGCGTCGATCAGGCCGGTCAGGTTACCGAGTACCAACCCGTGCTTGTGGCCCAGGCCCGAGCGAGGCAGGATCAGCGCACACCATCCCGGATCGTCGATGTGGATCGCGAGACCGGTCGGGATCAGCACACTGCTGCCCGGCGCCAGTGTCACGGATGCTTCCGGCGCCGCGCGCAAATCCATGGCCGCACTGCCGTCGGTGGCATACGAGGGCAGCGGAATCGAATCACCCAGGCGGGGATCGAGGCGCTTCAGTTCCACGCCGAGCGTATTGGATCGGGATGTCGTCATGATGGGTTGCGAGCCTTGAAACGCGTTGCGACGCGTGCGACCAATGCTCGGGCCAATTCGGATTTCGACGCGCGCGGCAGGGCTTCGCCGCCGCCCGGCCAGATCAGTTCCAGCGCATTGTCGTCGGCACCGATCCCGAGATTTTCGTCAACGCGATTGGCGGCCAGCATGTCGAGTCGCTTGCGTTCGAGTTTTTCACGCGCATGCTCGGTGACGTGCTCGGTCTCGGCAGCGAAGCCCACCACGAACGGGCGAGGTTCGCGCGCGGCGACCTCGGCGAGTATGTCCGGATTCACGACCAGTTCCAGTACCGGCGCTCCGGATTGTCCCTTCTTGACCTTGCGCGACGAATATTCGGCGACCCGCCAGTCGGCCACCGCAGCGGCGGCGATGAAAATGTCCGCGTCGACGACGGCGTCCATGACCGCGTCACGCATCTGCCGCGCGCTACGCACGTCGATCCGTCGCGCGACACCGACCGGTGTGGCCAACTCGACCGGTCCCGCGATCAGGGTGACGTCCGCGCCGGCCTCGATCGCGGCCGCCGCGACCGCGAAGCCCATCTTGCCCGAACTGCGATTGCCGAGGAACCGCACCGGGTCGATGTCTTCGTAGGTCGGTCCGGCGTCGATCAACACGCGTACGCCGGCGAGCGCGCCCTCATGCGGCATGCGTACCGCCCGGCGCCATCAGTGCCTGCACCAGTTGCTGGGGTTCCAGCATCCGGCCGGGTCCCGACTCGCCTTCCGCAAGCGGCCCGTTGACGGGGCCGAGGATCGCCACGCCGCGCGCACGCAGCGTGGCGACGTTGGCTTGTGTGGCCGGATGCAGCCACATCCGGTGGTTCATGGCCGGTGCGACGGCCAGTGGCGCGGTGGTGGCAAGACACAAGGTCGAGAGCAGGTCGTTGGCGAAACCATGCGCAAGTCTCGCCAGCGTGTCGGCCGAAGCGGGCGCGATCAGGACCGCGTCGGCCCAACGGGCGAGTTCAAGGTGACCCATGCCCATTTCGGCTTCCTCGTCCCAGAGGCCGTGTCGCACGGCCTGACCGGATAACGCCTGGAAGGTCAGAGGTGTCACGAAGCGTGCGGCATTTTCGGTTAGCACCACCCGCACTTCGGCTCCGGCGTCGCGTAGTCGGCGCACGACTTCGCACGCCTTGTACGCCGCGATGCCACCCGACACCCCGATCAGCACGTGATGATGTTTCCTCGCACCCATGTCGGAATTCACTGACGAACCGGCGGAGGGTTAGCTTACCGGATTCACGCGATGACGCCGCTGCGAGGGGTGCTGCGTTTGCGCCATGCTGCATGCTGGTTGCGGGAGTCGAATGCAATGAGTATCCGCGATTGGCCGAGCGAGGAACGTCCGCGCGAAAAACTGCTGACCCAGGGCGCCGCCGTGCTGTCGCAGGCCGAGCTGCTGGCGATCCTGCTGGGCAGCGGCGTGCGCGGTGCCAGCGCACTGGACATGGGACGCAACCTGCTGACGCAGGCCGGCAGCCTCAATACCTTGCTGGTCAGCGATCTTCGCGAGGTGCCAGGACTGGGGCCCGCCAAACGCGCGCGCATCGTCGCGGCCTTGGAACTGGCGCGACGTGCCTTGCGCGAGGAACTGTCATCGCGGACCGCCCTGGCCAGTCCGCGCGACAGCGCGGCATTCCTCAAGGCCCAGCTCGCGCACAAACCCTACGAAGTGTTCGCCTGCCTGTTCCTCGACAATCGCCATCGCGTGCTGGCGTTCGAAGAATTGTTCCGCGGCACGCTGGACGGGGCATCGGTGCACCCGCGCGAAGTGGTGCGCGCATCACTCAAGCACAATGCGGCCGCAGTGATTCTGGCACACAATCACCCCTCCGGGGTCGCCGAACCTTCCGCCGCCGACCGTAACATCACCCACCAATTGCGTGATGCTCTGCAACTGGTCGGCGTACGCGTGCTTGACCATCTCGTGATCGGTGCGGGCGAACCCACCTCGATGGCTGCGCGTGGTCTGATCTGATCGCCTTGTCGCGACATCGCGGTCGGCCGTCCGGGCGCCCCGCCGCGCTTGACCCGCCTGCAGACACGATCGCAGTTATGCACAATACGAAATCACAAGCAGTTGGCGGCTGCTTTTAGTGTGTTTTCCTTAAAATTGTATTATGTCATTGAATATAAAAATATTTATAAGCTGACTCAATATGAAATGCCGGTGACACGTGCGTTTCAGAGGAAGTCCATCCACGACTGTCCACCAAGTTATCCACAGCTTTCCAATTTGGACGCGCCGACTTGGTGCGCTACGATGACAGGTCGCCCCCTTCATTGTTCGCCCGTGAAAGACGCCCTCCACGAGTTGCTGCGGCATGCGTTGGACAGCCTGCGTCGCGACGGCGCCCTGGATGCCGACACACCCGATTTCGTGGTCGAGCGCACCCGCTCACGCGAGCATGGCGATTTTGCCTGCAATGCGGCCATGTTGCTGACGAAGAAGGTCGGCAAGAAGCCGCGCGACATCGCACAGCTGATCATCGCCGCACTGCCGAAAAATCATCTGGTCGAACGCACCGAAATCGCTGGCCCCGGGTTCATCAACTTCTTCCTTGCGGATGCCGCATGGCATGCCGAGATCAAGCGCGTGTTGCATGAAGGCTCACGCTATGGCCACAGCCATGGTGGCGCGGATCGCGCGGTGGGCGTGGAATTCGTGTCGGCCAACCCGACCGGACCGTTGCACGTCGGGCACGCGCGTGCAGCAGCGATCGGTGACACCTTGGCGCGGCTGTTCTCGGCAACCGGCTGGAAGGTTTACCGCGAGTTCTACTACAACGATGCGGGTGCCCAGATCCACAACCTCGCGCTGTCCGTGCAGGCACGTATCAAAAGCATTGGGCCCGATGACCCGCGCTGGCCGGCGGACGGTTACCGCGGCGACTACATTCGCGATGTCGCGCGGGATTATCTCGACGGGGCGACCGTCGAGGCGGGCGGTGATCGCGTCACTGCGGCAAAAGATCCGGATGACCTCGACGCCATCCGCCGCTTTGCAGTGACCTGGCTGCGTCGCGAGCAGGACGAGGATCTGCGCGCATTCGGTGTCGTTTTCGACGTGTATTTTCTGGAATCCTCGCTCTATACCGATGCCAAGGTCCAGCAGGTGGTCGATCGCATCGCCGCGGAAGGCCACTCCTACGAAGCCGACGGCGCGCTGTGGCTGCGCGCCACCGAATTCGGCGACGACAAGGACCGCGTAATGCGCAAGTCCGACGGTACCTATACCTATTTCGTGCCGGACGTGGCTTATCACCTTTCCAAGTGGGAACGCGGCTACCGGCGCGCGATCACCGAACTCGGCGCCGACCACCACGGTTCGCTGGCGCGCGTGAAGGCTGGCTTGCAGGCGCTCGATATCGGCATCCCCAAGGACTGGCCGGAATACGTCCTGCACCAGATGGTGACGGTGATGAAGGGGGGCGAGGAGGTGAAGATATCCAAGCGCGCCGGCTCCTACGTCACCCTGCGCGACTTGATCGACATGGCGGGTCTCGACGCCACGCGCTATTTCCTGATCGCGCGCAAGAGCGATTCGCAACTTGTTTTCGACATCGACCTGGCGCGCGCCCAGACCAATGACAATCCGGTCTACTACATCCAATACGCGCACGCGCGGGTGTGCAGTGTCCAGCGGCAGATGCATGAACGCTCCATCGTGTTCGAACAACACGCGGCGCTGACCCATCTCGATCGCCTGCAGGGCGATCACGCGCGCGACGTGATGGTCGAGATCTCGCGCTTTCCCGAAATCGTCGAGGCTGCGGCCGACTGCCGCGAACCGCATCTGCTGGCACAATATCTGCGAGATCTGGCCGGCGCGTTCCACGTCTGGTACAACGCCGAGCAATTCCTCGTTGACGACGAGGCCCTGCGCAATGCACGCGTGGCGCTGGCGTATGCGACCCGGCAGGTGCTTGCGAACGGACTCGGCATGCTGGGCGTCTCGGCGCCGGAGTCTATGTGACGATTGGCGGATTTTGACGGACAACCAACGCGATCCATGCACGGATCGCAACAAGAGCATGTGAGGTCTGGAAGTGGCAACTCGCAATAACCGGCAAGCGGTACGCAATGGTGGCCCGAATATTCCGGGCTGGGCCCTGTTCCTGGCAGGTGTCGTGGTCGGGTTGATTCTGTTCGCCTTCGCCAGCCGGCACCTGCCGAGCTTGCGCCGCAACGATCAGCCGCAGGCCAATCCGAACGCGGTGGCGCAACAAGGCAGCTCGCCCGGCATAGCCGCGAGCAGCGCGCCGTCCAGCGCCTCCCAGTTCGATTTCTACAAGGTGTTGCCGGAAAAGGAAGTGGTGATTCCGAACGCCGAGTTGTCGGCGATGGCCAAGGCCGAGCAGCAGAAGGCTGCGGCGGCGAACAATGCCAGCGCGTCGACCAATCAAGGCACCAGCACGACATCCACACAAGGCGGCTACGTGTTGCAGGTCGGCGCCTTTCCCAACGCCAGCGACGCGGATGCGGTGAAGGCGAAACTCGCCCTGCAGGGATTCACCGCCCACGTGCAGACCGTCACCCTTGACGGTCAGGTCTGGAACCGCGTGCGGATCGGGCCGTTCGCATCGGCGACCCAGCTGCAAAATGTCCAGAAGCAGCTCACCGCTGCCGGTTTCCATGCTATCCCGTTGAAGGAAAAATGATGGGCACGGTGCTGGTCACCGGCGCTTCGGCCGGATTCGGCGCCGCGATCGCGGCCGGGTTTGCCGAACACGGCTGGCGTGTGATCGCGTGCGCGCGGCGTGCGGACAGGCTCGCGCAACTCGTCGACCGCTTTGGCGCCGATCGCGTGCATGCAGCCGCATTCGATATCCGCGACGAAGCCGCGATGCGCGCCGCGCTGGATGCAGTGCCGGAAGGGTTCAGTGACATCGACGTGCTGGTCAACAACGCCGGTCTCGCGCTCGGCACCGCCAAGGCGCAGGACTGCGATCTCGCCCAATGGCGGCAGATGATCGACACCAACGTCACCGCGTTGGCGACGATGACGCGCCTCCTGTTGCCGAAACTGATCGAGCGTCGCGGCGCAATCATCAACATCAGCTCGATTTCCGGCACGTACCCCTATACCGGCGGCAATGTTTACGGGGGGACCAAGGCCTTCGTCACCCAGTTCTCGCTGGGCCTGCGGTGCGACCTGCACGGCACTGGCGTGCGCGTCACCTCGGTTGAACCCGGCATGGCTGAAACCGAGTTTACGCTGGTGCGCACCGGTGGCGACCGCGCCGCATCCGACAAGCTCTACGCTGGCGCGCATCCAATCACGGCGCGTGACATCGCCGAGACCATGTGGTGGATTGCCAACCTTCCGCCGCATCTCAACGTTAACCGCATCGAGGTGATGCCTGTCAGCCAGACGCCGGCGGGTCTGCAAGTTGCCCGGGACGGTTGAGGTCTGAATCAGTGAAGGCCAGCAACCTGCCGAGCCTGGCCCAAGGCTCCGTGGTCACACGGGATTGGTCAGGTTTCCTTGAGGTAGGTGTAGCCGGTCAGACCGGCTTCCAGCGCGGTTTCGATGGTTTGCGCGGTGTCGCCCTGCAAGCCCGCGGCCACGATCCTGTCGCGGTACGCCGCGCGCAAGTCGTCGGGCTTGTAACCGACGTAGTCGAGCAACATGTCGGCGGAATCGCCTCGGCGCGCGCCATCCAGCGTGAATCCGTCGCCGTCGATGCGCACATTGACTGCGTCGGTGTCGCCGAACAGGTTGTGGATGTCGCCCAGCGTTTCCTGATACGCGCCTACGAGAAAAATGCCGAGCCGGTAAGGTTCACCCTTGCGCAATGCATGCAGCGGCAGGCTGACGTCGAGGTCGCCAGACTCGACGTAGGTATCGACACGTCCGTCTGAATCGCAGGTCAGGTCGGCCAGCGTACCGCGTCGCATCGGTTTTTCGTCAAGGCGTGTCAGCGGCATGATCGGGAATACTTGGTCGATCGCCCACACGTCGGGAATCGACTCGAACACCGAGAAGTTGCAGAAATACTTGTCGACCAGCTTCAGGTCGAGTGCGTCGATGATCTCGCGGTGCGAGCGCTCATCGTGTCGCAGGCGCTCGCGCACCCCCAGCGCGACCGCGTGGAACAACGCATCGAGCTGCGCGCGCTGTGCCAAGTCGAGTGCGCCCTGTGCATACAGCGATTGCCCTTCGCTCAAGTATTGCTGCGCGTCCTGCCAGACTTCGCGCACGGGTTTCGTGTCGAGGGTGGCCAGTGTCTCGCGCAAGGACCGCAGCACCGCCGGTTCGTCGCCGACTTCGGGCCGGACATCGCCGTCGGGTGATGGTTCGACCTCGCTGACGTTGACCACCAGCACCGCGTGGTGCGCGGTCATGGCGCGGCCGGATTCGGTCAGCACGTGCGGCGGGTCGAGGTTCAGCTTCGCGCATGCCGCCGCGAGCGGCGCGACGATCGCGTTGGCGTACTGGTCGAGGTCGTAATTGATCGAGCACTCGCCGCGCGAACGCGTGCCTTCGTAGTCGACGCCGAGGCCGCCGCCCACGTCCACGTGGTCGAGCGGCAGGCCTTGCGCGCGCAACTCCGCGAAGTGCCGCACTGCTTCGCGCATGCCGGCCGTGATGTCGCGCAGATTGGAAATCTGCGAGCCCATGTGGAAATGCAGCAGCCGCATGGTATGCGTGAGCTTCGCTTCGCGCAGGCGTGCCACCAGAGCCAGCAACTGTGACGGCGTCAGGCCGAACTTGCTTTTGTCGCCGCCGGTGTTCTGCCATTTGCCCGCACCGATCGACGCCAGCCGCACGCGCACGCCGAGCTTGGGCTCGACGCCGAGTTGCTTCGATTCCGCGATCACGTGCTCGAGTTCGGAGGGCTTTTCGATCACGATCACCACGTCGATCCCGAGCTTGCGGCCGATCAGGGCGATGCGGATGTATTCGGCGTCCTTGTAGCCGTTGCACACCACCAGTGAACCCGGTAGCGCCAGACCCAACACCGCCAGCAACTCCGGTTTGGAGCCGGCTTCCAGGCCGAAGCCGGTGTCCCCGGTGCGCGACGACGACGGTCCGCCGGCCAAGGTGCCTGCGACCGCACGCTGCTGGTTGACCTTGATCGGATACAGCGCGGTATAGCCGCCGCTGTATCCGTGTGACCGCATCGCGCCGTCGAAGGCGGCGCGCAGCCGCTCGCGGCGGTCCAGCAGGATGTCGGGAAAACGCAGCAACAACGGCAGGCGCAGGCCCATCTCGCGCGCGCGAGCAATCGCAGTATCCAGCGCGATCACGGGTCCCGCATCGCCGTGCGGGCGCATCGTCGCGCGGCCGTCGGCATCGATGTCGACGTAGCCGTCGCTCCAATGCGCGACCGAATAGGTCGCGCGGGCGTCGGCGAGGCTCCAGTCTTGCGCCATCGCGGCTTCCAGATGGTCGGATGAAGCGCGGATTGTAGCGCCGCGGCATGCATGGACCGTTACAATCCTGCGTTCCAGCGAAGGATTTCAGGCATGTCGTCCAACTGGTTCACCGAAAAACACGAGGCTTCCGGTTCTTCGATCGGCTACCGCGTGGTCGAGAAGCTTGCCGACGAAAGTACCCCGTTCCAGCACATCGAGGTCTACCGCACCAGCGATTGGGGCAATCTGATGGTGATCGACGGCTGCACCATGCTGACCGGCCGCGACAATTTCCTGTACCACGAGATGATGACCCATCCGGCGCTGTTCACCCATCCGGCGCCACGCAACGTGGTGATCATCGGTGGCGGCGATTGTGGCACGTTGCGCGAGGTGCTGCGCCATGCGGAGGTCGAATCGGCGGTACAGATCGAGATCGACGAGCGCGTCACGCGGCTGGCGGAGAAATACTTCCCGGAATTGTGCGAATCCAACGACGATCCACGCGCGCGGCTGCTGTTCGACGACGGCATCAAGTTCATGGCCGATGCGGTGCCGGGATCGCTGGACGTGGTGATCGTCGATTCCACCGATCCGGTTGGCCCGGCCGAGGGCCTGTTCAATGCGAAGTTCTATGCAAGCTGCTTCCGCGCGTTGCGTCAGGGTGGCATCCTGGTGCAGCAATCGGAGTCGCCGTTGGTGCTGCTCGATCTCATCCAGTCGATGCACAAGGCCATGCGGGAGGTCGGTTTTTCCGCGACCCGCACGCTGCCCTTTCCGCAGCCGTGCTATCCGACCGGCTGGTGGAGCTGCACCATGGCCTGCAAGGACGGCGATCTGGGTGCGTTCCGCGAGGCGGATGCGACGCACAAGTCGTTCCCCACAAGCTACTACAACGGTGCCATCCATCGCGCCGCACTGGCGCAGCCGGAGTTCATGCGCGTGGCGTTGCAGTGCTGAGCCAGCCCCCGACCGTACAGGCTCCGGCCAGTGGCCGTTCATCCATGCCCACTTAGTTTCTGCCAACCTTGAAACTGGTAGCCATCATGCGACAAGCCATTTCCCTTACCGCTCTTGCCGCGCTGTTGCTGGCGGGCACGGCCGCCGCCGCGCCGCCGCCGGCCGTCGATGCGCAACCAGCTACACCGCCGGCTTCGGCCGCGAGCGCGCCGCCCGCCTCCAAGTTGTCGCCCGCGGACCAGAAGCGCTTGGCGGCCATCCAGCAATACCAGCACGATCTGGTCAGCGTGGTCGCGTTGCGCGCCGAGCCTGACTACTTGCTGGGCGCCGCGATTCTCGCCAAGCCGTTCGAGAACCAGACGCCGGGCCTCGATTTCGATGCGCTGAGCCAGCGTGCCGCGAGCGCGCCGAGCGCCGGCGATGCACAAAAGTGGGAGCGGTTGACGGTTTGCAAGACCAAGGTTGACTGTCCAAACGCCGACGCTTATGCGTATCTGCAGAAGCATGCCGCCGACAACGCGGCGGTCTGGATCGTGGCGATGGATCTCGCGGAGCAGAACCACGACGACAAAGCTAAGCGGACAGCGCTGGAAAGGGCAGCGGCCGCGCAGACCTACGATGATTATTATGGCAAGGCGCTGGCAGGCGTCGCCAAGGCGACGGCGGTATTGCCGCCGCTGGCCGACACCACGCAGGGCGCACACGACGGCCAGCCGGACAATCCGGACGGCGTACGCGTGCTGGTAGCGGTCAACGCCACCGAGGCCCACCTGCGCCCCAACCTCGATCCGGTGGTGAAATCCTGCAGCAAGGACGTCATCGCCAAGGACAAGGGCGTCAAACAGGATTGCCTCAAGCTCGCGCACACGTTGCAGTGGGGTTCCAGTCCGATTGCGCGCGCGGTGGGCCTGCACATCCAGAGCGAGCTGGCCCCCGCCGACAAGGCGCAGGACGACCAGGCCAGCCAGAATCTTGCTTGGCAGGTCCATCAGTATTCCGGCCTGCTGCAGCGCGCGCTGGTGGATCCTTCGCTGGCTTCGCAATGGCTGACATCGGCGCGCAACGGCGGCACCGAACTGAGCCTGATCCTCGCGACCTTGCGTGCCAACAACGTTCCGACCGAAGCGCCGTCGTCCGACGCGACGCCTTCCGCGGCCGGTTCCAGCGGCCCGTGATGCGAATTTGACGATGCGCGAACTGTTGTTGCTGCGTCATGCCGAAGCCATGCACGCCGGTCCGGACGGCCGCGATGCCGAGCGACCCTTGAGCGTGCACGGGGAAGCCCAGGCGCGCGCAGTCGGAACTTGGCTGGCCGAACAGGGCGCCGAGCCGGACGCCGTGCTCTGCTCGGCCGCCCGGCGTGCGCAGATGACCGCGGATGCGGTTCGCCAGACGCTGCGCACGCGCACGCCCCGCTTCCTGCCCGCGATCTATCAGGCCACGCCCGGTGAGTTGCTGTCACTGATCGAAAACCACGCGCCGGAGGCGCATCAGGTCTTGTTGATCGGCCACAATCCGGGCATGGAGCAACTCCTTGCGCTGCTGACCGAAGGTCGTTCGGACGGTGCGCGCGGCATGTCGCCCGCGGCGCTGGCCTGGATCGAGCTGGCCGACGATGCATTTGAGCCCGGGCGCGGCCGTTTGCGGGTGCTGTGGTCGCCATGACATGGAAAGCGGCCGGGGTCCTGTTGCTGCTGCCGGCCCTTGCAGTCGCCGATTCGAACGTCGGACATGTCTGGTCGATCGATCCGGCGCGTTCGCAGGTCCAATTCGCGGTGCGCAAATTCTGGTTCGCCCATGTACGTGGCACGTTCCCGGGATTGTCCGGCACCCTGCGCCGTCTCGATACCCGCACCGGTGTCGATCTCGGCCGGGTCGACGCCAGCCTCGTCGTCGACCGCTTGCATATGGACGATGCAGGCGATCGAGCGCGTGCCCTCGGTCAGGGTTTCTTCGATGCCGCGCGGTTTCCGGCCATCCATTTCGACTCCGATCCCTTCCCGATGGATGAATTGGTTTCAGGTGGAACCTTGCGCGGCATGTTGAATCTGCACGGGGAACGCCACTCCGTGACGTTGAAATTGCAGCCCTCGACCTGTCCGCGGCGACCATTGGATTGCGATATCCGCGTGCGCGGCTCGATTTCACGTTCGACCTTCGGCATGCACGCCTGGCGCGGCGTGTTGTCCGACAAGGTGGAGCTGACCCTCGGCATCAGCCTGCGCGAACTGGCTTCATCCGGTTGACGTGCCACGTATCATGCGCAGGTGATACGGAAAAGTACCCGTGCAAAGCTGGCTTGGTGCGCCTGCGCCGCGGCACTGGCACTGGCCGGTTGCGCCCAGCTTTCCACCCGCCGCATCGAACGCGCCAACCACATTCTGGCGATATCCGCCGACCACGCCAGCGATTGCGGCCGACCGGACCATTGCGCGGTGCCTTCGCCTTTCGTGGCGCAGGCCGATAACGCGATCGCGGCCTCCACACCGGGGCATCCGCACAACACCGTAACCCTGCTCAACATCGGCGCCAATGCGTTGGTGGCGCGCATCAACCTGATTCGCGCGGCCAGAAAATCGATCGATGTCCAGACCTACATCTGGTCCAACGACGATGCCGGCCTGCTGATGCTGGACGAACTGGTGAAGGCCGCGCGTCGGGGCGTGAAGGTGCGCATCCTCGCCGATCAGCTGGGTTCGCTCAACGACCCCGAACAGCTGGCGCAACTGGCGCGAGCCAGCAGCAATCTGCAGATCAAGCTGTACAACCCGACATTCGACAGCGCCCACAGCAATCTCGTGGAATACGCCGCAAGCGTGTTGTGCTGTTTCCGCAAGTTCAACCAGCGCATGCACAACAAGATTTTGCTGGTGGACGACAGGATCGGCGTGGTCGGCGGCCGCAACTATGCCGACGAGTATTACGACTGGGACTCGCAACTGGATTTCCTCGACCGCGACGTGATCGTGGCCGGCGTCGCCGGACGCCAGATGCAGAAGAGCTTCGACATCTTCTGGCACAACAATCGCTCGGTGCCGCTGACGCACCTGAAGGATGTCAACGCGGCGATTCTGGCGCACCCGTTCGACGCCGAACCGTGGACGGAGCCGCGGTTCGCCGATCCGCAACGCGTGGCCAAGGTGCGCGCCGAGGCCGAAGACCCCCAGTGGCTCGCCGGCAACCTGCTCGATCACAGCCTGGACGTCGGACTGGTCGATTACTTCTACGACCTGCCTTCCAAGGACGAAGCGGTGCATGGGCCGGATTCGCGCGAACTGACCCAGGATCTGATGAAAATGCTGTCGGACGCCCACGACCAGGTCGTGCTGCAAACGCCGTATCTGGTGCTGACGCACCGCGCCGGCACGATCTTCAAGGCCCTGCAACACAAGAAGCCGCCGGTCCAGGTCATCGTGTCCACCAACTCACTGGCATCCACCGACGCGCTGCCGGTGTATGCGCTCTCATACAAGCACCACAAGAAATTCCTGGTGGACTATGGCTTCAAGATCCACGAACTGATGCCGCATCCCGCCGATGCCGCCGAGATGCTGGGTGATTACGACCGGCTCTCCGGTATCGGATCCGAAAAATCCTCGCCGCACCATGGAGGGCGCGCGCCGATCAAGCCTGGCAGCCCCGGCCCGCGCATCAGCCTGCACGCCAAGTCGCTGGTGGTCGACGGTCGCATCGCCATGGTCGGCTCGCACAATTTCGACCCGCGCTCGGTTCACTACAACACCGAGGACGGCGTGATCATCGACAACCGCGCGTTCGCCGAACAGTTGCGCGCGTCGATCCTGCGCGACGCCGCCCCGCGCAATGCCTGGCTGGTCGCGCCCCGGCATCCCATCCCCATCATCGGCGATGTCAGTCAGGCCATCGGCGACGTGTCGCGGCAGTTGCCGATTTTCGATATCTGGCCCTGGGCGTATGCCACCGACTACCAACTGGAGCCGGGATGCCAGCCCGTACCCGCGACAGACCCGGATTTCCTGAAATGCTGGAAGCCGGTCGGCGATTTTCCCGAGGTCAACCTGTCGCTGACCGCCATTGTCGCGCGCTTCGTCACTGCGTTCGGAGCCGGCATTCAGGGAATCCTCTGACCCGGATTGACGACGTCAAAACCGCTCGGTAGTCTGGCGCATTCAGCCGCCAGACCGAGGATTCCACCATGCCGATGGACATCAACATCCAGTTGAGTGACGATGACCTGCAGTTCTTCGTCAAGGGCATGCACGACGTCGAAGCCAGCGTCAAGGGCGGCGATGCCGACAAGATCATCGTGGCTGCGCAGAAGCTGCTTGCCGAATCGCAGGGCACCAAGGTGCCGCCGTTCATCGCCGAGCGGCTGGGTAGCGTCGAATCCCTGATTGCGATGGCCCGCGACGTAGGATTCAATCTGCCAGACGCGGATCGGCATCGGGTGCTGGCGGCGCTGGCCTACCTCGCCGACCCCAATGACGCGATTCCCGATGATGTCCCGGTGCTGGGTTTCCTCGACGACGCCATCATGATCGAGTTGTGCCGTCAGGACCTCCGTTTCGAAATCGAGGCCTACGACGATTTCTGCGCCTGGCGCGCCGAGGAAGCGCAGGCGCGCGGTCTGGATCCGGACAAGCTGATGGTGCAACGTGCCGACTGGACCGATGCGCGCGCCGCCGAGGCGATCGCGTTGATGCATCGCCGTCGCCGCGATTCCTACTCCAGTGGTGCGTGGAAGCCGACGCTGTTCAAGATAAGCTGATCAGCGCTCCAGGATCGCGACCACGCCCATCCCGCCCGCGGTGCAGATCGAGATCAGGCCGCGCCCGGAGCCTTTGTCAGCCAGCAGCTTCGCGAGCGTCGCGACGATGCGTGCACCAGTCGCGGCGAACGGATGGCCGGTGGCCACGCTGGAGCCGTTGACGTTGATCCGTGCGGGATCGATCGCACCCAGCGGTGCATCCAGCCCCAGCCTGGTTTTGCAGTAATCGGCCGACTCCCACGCGCGCAGTTGGCACAGCACCTGCGCCGCGAAGGCCTCGTGGATTTCGTAGAAATCGAAACCCTGCAAGGTCAGGCCCGCACGTTGCAGCATGCGCGGGACCGCAATGGTCGGCGCCATCAACAGGCCCTCGCCGTGCACGTAATCGACCGCGGCGACTTCGGCGAAGGTCAGATACGCCAGCACCGGAAGCTTGCGCGCGGCGGCCCAGTCCTCGCTGGCCAGCAGTACCGCCGCGGCGCCGTCCGACAGCGCCGAAGAATTGCCCGCCGTGAGCGTGCCTTTGCCGGAACTGCGATCGAAAGCCGGTTTCAGCGCGGCCAGTTTTTCCAGCGTGGTATCGGCGCGCAGCAGATTGTCGCGCGCGACGCCGCGGAACGGGATCACCAGGTCGTCGAAGAAACCCGCATCGTAGGCCGCGGCGAGTTTGCGGTGGCTTTGCAAGGCCCACTGATCCTGATCGGCACGACCGATATTCCATTCGCGCGCCATCTTTTCGCAGTGCTGACCCATCGACAGCCCGGTGCGCGGTTCCACCACACCCGGCACCTGCGGTTTCAGTTCACGCAGGTGGAATCCATGGGTGGCGGCGCGCAGTTTCTGGCCGAAGCTTCTGGCACGGTTCAAATCCAGCAGGCGCTGTTGCAAGCGGTCGGAGTAAGTCAGCGGCACCTGGCTGGTGGTGTCCGAACCGCCGCCGATGCCGGCCTCGATCTGGCCGGTCGCGATCTTCTGCGCGACCAGGATGGCGTTGTCCAGCGAGGTCCCGCAGGCGCGTGCCGTGGTAATCCCGGGCGTCGTCATGGCCAGGCCGGATGACTGCAGGGCCTCGCGCGCCAGGTCCCAATCGGCCGGATGCTTCATCACCGCGCCGAAGGCGACCTCGCCGAGTTCGATGCCATGCAGGCCGAATTTCTCGACCAGTGCGCCCAGCACTTCGACGGACATCCCGAAGTTGCCCAGATCGGCGTAGGCGGTGTCGCGCTTGCAGAATGGAATGCGGGTACCGCCCAGTACGGCGGCGCGACGGGTTTGCGGGATCATGGTGTGGTCCTTTGCTGCATCTTTCGATCAATCGAAGCGGGTGAATCCGCGCCGCAACATCCGATACGCCTCTTCTTCCATCCCCAGCGACGCGTAGGTTCGCGCCGCACGGGTGTTGTCGCGTTCGACATACAGTCGCAAGCCAATCGCGCCGGCCGCGCGGGCGCGGCGTTCCACTTCCGCGTACAACGCACGAAACACGCCGTGCCGGCGCGCTTCCGGAACGACATAGACGCTCTGGAACCACCACCAGTCGCCGTTGCGCCAATCGCTCCATTCATAAGTGATCAACAGACAACCCGCGCGCGTGCCTGCGTGTTCTGCGACCAGATAGAAGCCGCGGCGCTGATCGTCGAACACGGCGCGCGTGCCGCGCGTCAGGACGTCGCGGTCGAGCGTTTTGTGTTCGGTCTCGCGCGCCATCGCGGCGTTGCAGTCGACCAGGAAATCGATATCCGAAACATTTGCGGTGCGAATTTCAATCGACATGAATCAGCCTGCTTGATCTTTCGGTTTCCGCCGGGTGCGTGAACTGCCCAGTTTCCGTGTCAGGGTATTGCGGCCCAGCCCCAATGCCTTCGCGGCATTCTGCCGGTGTCCGTCGTGGGCGGCCAGTGCGGCGTCCAGCAACACGCGGTCGAAGCGCTCGCGTGCCCGCGCATGCAGGTCGTCCACGCCGTCGGCGAGTGCTGTATCGGCCCAGATACGAAGCGCGGCTTCCCAGCGAGTGGCGGAAGACGTTCCCGCGCGATCACCGGGCATTGCGGTTACATCGAGATCCTCGCGCCGGATGCTCGCGCCCCGAGCGATCACCGCCAGACGTCGGCACAGGTTTTCCAGTTGCCGGACGTTGCCGGGGAAGTCCAGCTTGGCCAGCGCGCCGAGCGCGGTTTGCGTGAAGCGCTTCGAAGGAAGCTTGAGCTCGTCGGCGGCGTCGGCGAGGAACTGCTTCGCGAGGAGTGGAATGTCCTCGCGGCGTTCGCGCAGGGCTGGCAAGTGGATGCGCACCACGTCGAGGCGATGCATGAGGTCCGCGCGAAACTCGCCGCGCGCGACTTTCGCGTCGAGGTCCTGGTGCGTCGCCGCCAGCACGCGCACGTCGCTGCGGATCAGCTCGCGTCCGCCGACCCGGTAGAACTCCCCACCCGCCAGTACTCGCAACAGACGGGTCTGCAAGGCCAGCGGCATATCGCCGATCTCGTCCAGAAACAGGGTGCCTCCCTCGGCCTGTTCGAAGCGCCCGGCCGTACGCCGCTGCGCGCCGGTGAAGGCGCCGGCCTCGTGACCGAACAGCTCCGATTCCAGCAACTCCGGCGGGATCGCGGCGGTATTGAGCGCCACGAATGGCCGTGCACGGCGTGCGCTTTCCTCGTGCAGCGCGCGCGCGGCCAGTTCCTTGCCGGTACCGGTCTCGCCGGTGATCAGGACATTGAGATCGCTGGCGGCGATGCGGCCGATCAGGCGGAACACCTCGCGCATCGTCGGGCTGTTCCCGAGCAAAGCGTGCCGTGGCGCCGTTTCGCGCGCCGCCTCGCTGGCCGGCCCCGCTTCGCTCGACACGCGCTGCACGGCGGCCGTGGCCTGGGCGAGATCGAACGGTTTCGGCAGATAGTCGGCAGCACCTTCGCGGTAGGCCGCCGCGGTGGTCGCCACATCGGTGAAAGCGCTCATCACGATCACCGGCAGATCCGGATGCGTGGATTTCACCTCGCGCAACAGCGCCAGGCCATCGGTACCAGGCAGGCGCACGTCGCAGATCACGATGTTCGGTGCCGCCCGTCGCAGCGCATGGCGTGCGCTTTCGGCGTCGTTGAATTCGGTGACCTGGTGCCCGGCGTCACGCAATGCCGTCGCCAGCACGAAGCGTACGGAGCGGTCATCGTCGACGATCCAGATTGTGCTCATTCGGGTTGCTCCGCGGGTGTACGACGCGGCAGCAGCAGCACGAAACAGGATCCGGCCGGGCGCCGCTGGAAAATCAATTCGCCACCGTGTTCGCGCGCGATCTCGCGTGCGACCGCCAACCCGAGTCCGCTGCCGTCCGCGCGTCCCGACACCATCGGTTCGAACAGGGTCGCGGCGATCGCATCCGGCACGCCATCGCCATCGTCTTCGACCTCGATGCGCAGCGCCGGCACACGCTGGCCGCGCACGTCGCGCCAGCCGGCCTCGGCGCGGCTGCGCAACAAGATTCTGCCGGCATGGGCTTCCACCGCGTTGCGTGCGAGATTCAACAAGGCCTGCAACAACCGGTCCGGATCACCTTGCCAGGCCGGCAGGCTGGGATCGTAATCGCGCACGATCGCGACATCGGTACGTTCGGCTTCCAGCAGTTCGGCCACGCGCTCAAGCATGGCGTGCACGTTCACTGCGCGCGTGCTGGTCGAGTTGCGTGTTCCGAGCAGGCGCTCGGACAACTCGGCCATGCGCGCGGATTCCTCGCGGATCAACAAAGCGAGCTCGCGTTGCCGGGTGTCGCCGGCCCGTTGCTCCAGCAATTGCGCCGCACCGGATATCGCGGCGAGCGGATTGCGGATTTCGTGGGCGAAGCCGCGTAGCGACTCGGATACCCGGTTCGCGCTTGTTGCCGGCGGAGCCGGGTGTGTCTCGACCAGGATGCCTTCGGCAAGTGCCGTGAACGAAAAGTCGAGCCGTGCTTCACGCCCGGGTGTCGCGCAGACCGTCGCGTTATGCAGAGCCATGGTGGTGCCGTGCGCGCGTGCCTGCACGGCCATTGCGTGCAAGCGTTGACCGTCCAGCTGCAATGTCGCGAGCGTGTGTCCGAGCAGACGCGCGAGCCCGAAGCCGGTGTGCTCGGTGAAAGCCGGGTTGACCTGGGCCACCCGCAATTCGGCGTCCAGCCACGCCACGCCGGTTGCGAGTTGCCCGATCAGGTCGACGTCTGTTTTGGTGCGGGCCATTGCACCAATCTAGTGCGCATTGTGGCCCTCGGCAACGTCAGCGTGCCACACGAAAAGTGAGATTGAATCGGTGTGCGCCCGTCAATGGATGTTCGTCGATCTTGATCGGCAGCACGCCGTGATAGCGCATACGCGCCGGACCGCCCCAGACCATCACGTCACCGTGCTCGACCGCGATACGCCGCTGAGGTTCTTTGCGTGCGAGGCCGCCGAACAGGAACGTGGCTGGCAACCCCAGCGAGACCGACACGATCGGCGCCTGGCGGTCGCGCTCGTCGTGATCGCGATGCAACGTCAGCCGCGTCCCGACTGCGTAGCGATTGATCAGGCACACGTCCGGCGCGTAGCCGTCGAATCCCGCCGCGTGCGCTGCATCGCGTGCGAGTTGCGCGAACGATGCGGGCATCGCTGGCCATGGTTTGCCGGTTTCCGGGTCGGTTTCGGTGTAGCGATAGCCGCGCCGGTCGCTGAACCAACCGAGCCGGCCGCAATTGGTCATTGCCACCGACATGGCCTTGCCGCCGGGCGTGACGAGGTGGCGAAACGGAGCACGGGTCGCGATGCGTCCCGTTTCGCGCAACAAGGCTTCGCCTTGATCGAACGCAAACCCGCGCAGCAGCCATGCGCCGGGCGCGAGTTCTTCGCGGGCTTCGATCGAAGGCGAAGATTCGAACAGGGGCAGGGAGGTATGCATTGCGGATCAGCCATACTGAATTCCGATTATCGCTGCCTCGACCCATGCCATGCGAGCGCGACGCAAATCGCGGGTGTGCGCTCACAACAAACGTTGCCAGTACGCCACGTCGATCCAGCGGTCGAACTTGAATCCGTTCTCGCGAAAATGCGCGACCTTTCTGAAACCGAACTTTTCATGCAACGCGATGCTCGGCGCATTCGGCAATGCGACGCCGGCGATGATGCAATGCACGCGGCGCTGTTTCAGGGTGTCGATCAAGGCGGCGTACAGCGCCGTCCCGTTGCCGTTGCCGACATGTCCGGATGCAAGATAGATGGTGCTTTCGAGCGCGTAACGATACGCGCTGCGGGGTTTCCACTGCGACGCGTATGCATAGCCGATCACCGTTGCGGAACATTCCGCGATCAGCCACGTACCCGCGGCGAGCGTCGCTTCGATGCGTCGCGACATTTCCTCGCTGGTGACCGGCGATTCCTCGAAAGTCGCCACGGATTCGACGACGTAGTGGTTGTAGATCGCGCAGATCGCGGATGCATCCGCCAGCGTTGCGGTGCGAATCACACAGTCCGGGTTGCCCGCGGCACCCACTTTTCGCCCGATCGCGTCCGGCCCGCTCCGTGGCAGAGGGCCGGACGGCGACATGTCAGATGCTGTAATACATCTGGTATTCGAGCGGGTGGGTGGACGCGCGGAAGGACGTCACTTCCTTCATCTTCAGCGCGATGTAGCCGTCGATGAAGTCGTCGCTCATCACGCCGCCGGCCTTGAGGAATTCGCGATCCTTGTCCAGCGCATCGAGCGCCGCGTCGAGCGAGGCGCACACTTGCGGGATGTTGCGTTCCTCTTCCGGCGGCAGGTCGTACAGATCCTTGTCCATCGGTGCGCCCGGATCGATCTTGTTGAGGATGCCGTCGAGACCGGCCATCATCAACGCGGTGAAGGTCAGGTAGCCCGAGTTCATCGGGATCGGGGAAACGCACTTCGATGCGGCGGCCCTTGGGATTGCTGACGTAGGGGATGCGGCACGACGCCGAGCGATTGCGGGCGGAATAGGCCAGCATGATCGGTGCTTCGAAGCCCGGCACCAGCGCTTGTACGAGTTGGTGGTCGAGTTGGCGAAGGCGTTGATCGCGCGCGCGTGCTTGAAGATGCCGCCGATGTAGTAAAGCGCGAGTTGCGAGAGGCCGCCGTACAACTCGCCTGCAAACAGGTTCTTGCCGTCCTTGCTGAGCGACTGGTGCACGTGCATGCCGGAGCCGTTGTCGCCGACGATCGGTTTGGGCAGGAACGTGGCGGTCTTGCCTGCGGCATGGGCGACGTTGCGGATCACGTATTTCATCGTCAGCAGATCGTCAGCCTTGTGCAGCAGCGTATTGAAGCGCGTGCCGATTTCGCATTGGCCGGCGTTGGCGACTTCGTGGTGATGCACTTCGACCGTCTGGCCCAGCGACTCGAGCACCATGCACATTTCCGCGCGCAGGTCGGCCAGCGAATCGACCGGCGGCACCGGAAAGTAACCGCCTTTCACGCCGGGGCGATGACCGTGGTTGCCTTCATCGTACTTGTAGCGTGAACTCCAGGCCGCTTCCTCGGAGCCGATCTCGTAGAACACGCGGCCCATGTCGTTCTGCCAGCGCACCGAGTCGAATATGAAGAATTCGGGTTCCGGTCCGAAATACGCGGTGTCGGCGACGCCGGTGGATTTGAGATAGGCCTCGGCACGCCGCGCGATCGAGCGCGGATCACGTGCGTAGGCCTGCATGGTGGAAGGTTCCAGCACGTCGCAGACGATGTTCATCTGCTTGTGCGCGGCAAACGGATCGACGAAGGCGGTGGACGGGTCGGGCATCAGGATCATGTCCGACTCGTTGATGCCCTTCCAGCCGGAGATCGAAGAGCCGTCGAACATCTTGCCGTCCTCGAAAGTCTCGGCGTCGAAGGTGTGTGAGGGAAACGCCACGTGATGCTGGACACCGCGCATGTCGGCGAAGCGCAAGTCGACGAAATCGATGCTTTCGGACTGGATGGTTTCGAGAACGTTGTCGGCGGTCATGGCAGGACTCGGGCAGGGAAGAGAAGGTATTCGATAAAAGCAAATGATATGCCAAGTTCAATAATCAATAAATTCAATCACTTCTCATTAACGGCGTAAGATGTAGTTGAACCAAAATGAGTGCAAGATTTTGCACCATTGCAGGATTTTTTGCGACAAATGATGCTCACGCCAAGTCGGGTGCCAAGCGGTACCGGTTTGTCGGGTACGCACAAGGCCACATCGCCATTGCGCATCATGGAAGCCGGTGATGAGGCACTCGCTCATCAACGGTCCGATTTGTTTCCTCGGAAGATTCACGACGCCCACCACCAGCCGGCCTATCAGTTCTTCGGGTTTGTACAACCCCGCGACCTGCGCGCTGGATTTTTTAACGCCGATGGCTTCGCCGAAATCGACATGCAGCACATAGGCCGGTTTGCGTGCTTCGGCGAACACTTGCGCATCAACGATGCGGCCGACGCACAGTCCGACCTTGGCGAAATCGTCCCAGCCGATGGTTTCCATCCGGCACCTCCGAAGCCGTGCATACTAGCGCCCCATGTCAAGCACAGGCACGCGAGACGGCAGCAAAAAGCCGATGGGCATGGCTTCGTCAATGGCCGCTGCCCGTCGCCGTTTTGATCCTCGTTACGGGCTGGTCGCTGAAGTCCTCGTTCGCGGCGAACGACTCGGGCAACTTGGCGGTTGCCGTCGCATTCGTGGCGTTCTTCGTAGGCGCACTGATGGCTGCAATCATGGCCACGCAGCATGCCGAGCATCTGGCCGAACGGTTCGGCGAACCCTATGGCACCCTGATGCTGACGCTATCCGCGATCTCGCTGGAAATCGCGACAGTGGTCACGGTGATGCTGCACAATGCGGACAATCCGGCATTCGGCCGCGACACTATGTTTTCCGTGCTGATGATCGTGTTGAACGGCATCATCGGCACCGCGCTGTTGGTCGGCGGTCTGCGCCATCACGAGCAGACCTACAATCTGCGTGGCGCGAAGACGTTCCTGAGCCTGCTGATCCCGCTGGCGACGCTGGCACTGATCTGGCCGGATTTCACTGTGAGTTCGAGTGTCGGAACCTTGTCGATGGTGCAAAAGGTGTTTCTGCTGGTGATGTCGTTGCTGTTGTATGCGGCATTCATGGTGATCCAGACGCGCACCCACACCGGCTTCTTCGTCGCGGAGGGCGAGGCAATGGATCAGGCACCTGCGCATCCGGAATCGTCGCATGGCTGGGTGTTCCATGCGGCACTGCTGGTTGTTTATCTGGTGCTGGTGGTGTTGCTGGCCAAGCTGTTCGCGCTGCCGCTGGAAACCGGTGTTGCGCGGCTGGAGTTGCCCGCAGCCTTGGCGGGCTTTGCGGTGGCCGTGCTGGTGCTGGCGCCGGAAGGCATCGCGGCGATCCGCGCCGCACGGCTGAACCAGATGCAGCGGGCCATGAACATCGGGCTCGGCACGGCACTTTCGACCATCGCGCTGACGGTGCCGGCGATACTGCTGCTCGATCTGTTTTTCGGACGTGCCGCCATGCTCGGCCTCAGCCCGGCCAACATGCTGATGCTTGTGCTCACGTTCGGGGTGTCGATCCTGACGCTAGGCAGCGGCCGCACCAATGCGATGCAGGGGCTGGTGCATCTTTTGTTGTTCCTGGCTTACGTCGTGTTGATCTTTTCACCATGACATGCGGTTTTGATGCCGCACGGGGTTTCCGATGCTGACTTTGTGGATGAAAGCCTTTCACATCATCGGCGTGGTCACCTGGTTCGCAGGACTGTTCTATCTGCCGCGGCTGTTTGTGTACCACGCGGAAGCGACCGAAGCCCCCATCCGCGAGCGCTTCAAGGTCATGGAGCGCCGGTTGCTGGTGATGACGCACATCGGCGGCGCGTTGGCACTCGCGTTCGGCATCGCCACCCTCGCCACGGAACCCTTTTTCCTGCATTCCGGTTGGCTGCACGTAAAACTCGCACTGGTGCTGTTGCTGGTGATTTATCACGGCACGCTGGTGAAGCTGGTGCGTGATTTCGCACGTGACGGCTGTACTTGGTCGCCACGCGCGTTGCGTGGCTTCAATGAAATCCCCGGCGTGCTGCTGCTGGCGATCGTGATCCTGGCCGTGGTCAAGCCCTTCTAGCGGAGCCACGCAACGCCCCGTGGCGACAGGCCCGGGCCGCCTGGCGGCCTTCGCGTCGCTACCCTCCGGGGCGGCTCTTGCCAAATCCCTTGAAATTCCGACCGCAAGCGCTACCGCGGACACACTTCCGCCCCATCGGCTTGGTATAGTTTTGCAGACGCGGGGGAGCTTTCCTGATGGCAATGCAATTGTCCCAGCAGGGGTCGGGGCCGGAACTGCAGGCGGCGTTTCGTCGGCACCTGCCGCAGCGGCTGCGCGTCTTGCTGCGGCGCGCGCGCGCCCAGTGTCGTACTGGCTGGGATTGCAATGTGCTGCATGCGCTGCACGATGAAATCGCGTTGTTGGCTGGCGCCTGTGGACGCTATGGCATGCTCGAGACGGGAGAGCGCCTGCTCGCGCTGGAATCGGCCTTGGCGATTCCGGTCGCCGCCCGCGGCATACCCGATGAAGCCACCAACGCCCAGATCGACGCGTTGCTGGACAGCATGCGTCCACATATGCAACAGGCTTCGCCGGATTCGACGCAGCGGGTCTGGATGCAGGGCGCGGCCCCCCTCGCCGCACGGGATCCTTTCCCACGTTGCGAGGTGCCACCGGAGAAGTATTGGCTGCAGTTGGGCATCACCGACGTCCAGGAGGCCCACCCTGCCAGGGAAGCCAACGATGCTCCGGACGAGCAGTCGATGCTGCCGGCGTTGTCCGACGTGCCGCGGGGGCCACGCGTGCGCATCGTCAACGATGACGATCCGTCGGTCAACGAGTTGCTGGTGCGTCTGGAACAGCAGGGTTGTGATGTGGCGCTGGTCGACCGTATCGATGCCTTGGTTGATTTGTTGCAGAGCACGCCGCCGGATCTGGCTATCCTGGTTGCGGATGCACGAACCCCTCTGGATCGGCTGGCCAAGGGCTTGCACCAGGCTCGACGGGATCCTGCGCATCGTGTGCGCCTGCTGGCGTTGCTGCGTGCGCCGGAAGTGGAACTGCAGTTGCGCGCCTTGCGTGCCGGCGCCGATCGCTGCATCCCGCTGCCGGCGCCTTCGGAAGAAACCGTGGGCGCCGCGCTGGAACTCGCGAATATCGACCAGGAGAGCGCGTACCGCATACTGATCGTCGATGACGATGCCCCGCAGGCCCTGTTCGCGCAGGCGATCCTGCGGCGTGCCGGCATGGAAACCAAGGTGCTGAGCGAATCGTTGGCTGTTCTGGAGGAGCTGGATCGCTTTCGGCCCGACCTGTTGTTGCTCGATCTCAACATGCCCGACTGCGATGGGTTCGAGTTGACCGCCCTGATCCGCGAGCGCGACGGTTACGTCAACACGCCTATCGTGTTCCTGTCGGGCGACCAGGACGAGGATCGCCAGTTCGCGGCGCTGGATGCCGGCGGTGACGATTTCCTGATCAAGCCGATTCGTCCCGCGCACCTGGTCGCCGCGGTGACCAACCGCGTGCGCCGGGCCCGCATGGCGGCTTCGCGGGTGCGCCGGAGGCGCCGTCGAGACGCGGGCACCGGGTTGCACGAGCGCGCGCAATTGCTGGATGCCCTGTCCGAACATCTCTCGGCCAGCGGCGGTCGCGCGACCCAGGGCGGATTGCTGGCGATCGAGATACACGATGCAGCGTCCTTGCACCGCCGCCTCGGGCTGGCGGCGTTCGATCAGGTGCTCGCGCAGATCGGCGCGTTCATCGTGGGCGTGGCACGGGTAGGCTGCATGACCGCGCGCCACGGCAACGCGGGCTACCTGATCTTCGCGCCCACCCGGGGTGAAGCCGAGCTCGCGGTGCTGGCGCGCGAGCTGACCGAGTCCTCGCAGGATGCCCGTTTCGGTGCACAAGCTTCGGCGGTCAGGCTGGTGTGTGCGGTATGTGCCTTCGAAGCCTCGATCAGCGAACCGGCCCAGGCACTGGCGGCGGTCGAGCGCACTTTGGTTGCCGCGCGCGAGCAACCGCAAGCGATGGCGATTCATTCCGGACTCGAACCGGATCCCAACTCGATCACCCACCGGCTTTCGGTGGCGCTGGCCGACGAATCGTTCGATCTGGCCTTCCAGCCGATTGTGCCCATCCATGGCGCACCGGAACCGGTGTATCAGGCACTGCTGCGCCTGCGTACCGAGGATCATGAATTCCTGGCCGCCGAGCTGGTGCCGGTCGCCGTGCGCACCGGTGCGATTGCCGTGGTCGATGCGTGGGTGCTGCGACGTTGCATTGCAATCCTGGCCGAGCGCCAGCGGCGTGGTGATCCGTTGCAATTGTTCGCAAGCCAGTCGTTGCAGGGTTGGAGCGACGCCGCGCGATTCGCGGCCGTGCAGCAGGCCCTGGCCGATGCGGGGGTCAGGGCCGAGTCGCTGGTTCTGGAATTCAGGGCCGAGGAAGTGCGACACAACATGCGTATCCTGGTCGGACTCGCCGAGGACCTGCGGCGCGCGGACATCGGATTGTCGCTGGCCGGCATCGACGCCGACGCGCTGGCCGCGGGCTGGATCGATCACCTGCCGCTGGACTACGTGAAACTGGTGCCCGGACTCGATGATGCCGTGCTGGAGAACATCGTCGACGCCACGCACGAGCGCGGCATCAAGGTTGTCGCGCCTTGCGTGGAGACGCTCGCACAGGTCGAGCGCCTGCGTGCCGCCAACGTCGACTTGCTGCAAGGCCATTACTTCAGGTCGCCCACCGAAGATCTGGGCGAACCCATCCCGCAGGCGGAGATCTGACCTTGGCAGAACCGCATTTCGATCTCGCGGCCGCATGGCCCCGATGGGCAGCCAGTTTCACATTGGCAGCGACAGGCATTGCTGCTTCGTTCTGGCTGACCCAGCCACACGTTTTCGTGCTGTGGTTGCTGCTGCTGGTCGCGTTGCTGTTCGTATGGCGATCACGTGCCGCGCCATCCGGGACAGGTCGGCGCGCGCCGCCGCCGCCACAGGTTCCCGACCCGGTGGACGTGGCCATGCGCACCCGGCTGGCGTCGGCGCAGTCGGAATTGTCCTCGCTGCGTGGCGTCCAGCGCGAATTGCTGGCCGCCAAGCAGGCAGCGGAAGCCGCGATGCTGGCAAAAAGCGAATTCCTCGCCAGCATGAGCCACGAAATCCGCACGCCGCTGAATGGCATCCTGCCGTTGCTCGACATCGTGCTCGGCACCGAGCTCACGCCCGCCCAGCGCGAATACCTGGTCACTGCCAATGCGTCTGCGCGGGAACTGCTGCGCATCGTCGACGACATCCTCGATTACTCCAAGGCCGAAGCCGGCAAGCTGAACCTGGAATCAGTCAGCATCAACATCCGCGACCTGGTGGACAGCGTGAAGCGGTTGCTGGAGAAACCGGCCGAGGCCAAGGGCCTGGCCATGCGTGCCGTGGTCGACCCCGACGTACGCCCGATCGTGCGCGGCGATCCCATGCGGGTGCGCCAGATCCTGACCAATCTGATGAGCAACGCGATCAAGTTCACCCAGCGCGGCGGCGTGTCGGTGCGGGTCAGCAAGCGCAATGACACCGAAACCCAGCATGAGCTGTTGTTCGCGGTGCGCGATACCGGCATCGGCTTGGCGGCCGACGCGGCGGCGCGATTGTTCCAGCCTTTCACGCAGGCGGATGCTTCGGTGACGCGGCGTTACGGCGGTACCGGGCTGGGGCTCACCATCTGCAAGAAGATCGTCGACCTGATGGGCGGCCGCATCGGCGTGCGTTCGGAGCCCGGACGCGGGTCGGTGTTCTGGTTCACCGTGCCGTTCGAGAAGGCGCCCGGCGACATCACCGGAGTGCAAAAAAGCATGGCCGGCTCGCGTGCTCTGCTGGCGGCGAGCCCGCAACGCGCGCAGGCGATCACGCCGGTGCTTGCCACGCTCGAACTCGATACCACCCACGTGGCCGATGCAGGCGCGGCGCTCGCGCGCGCACGCCAGGCCGTACCGCTCGGCGACACTTTCGGTTATCACCTGCTGATCGTGGACACGACCAGCGTGACCGGGGATGTTTCCGGTTTGCTGCAGGACATCCTGCGCGATCGCCAGCTCGACAAGCTGCGCATTCTCGCTTTGGGGCTTGGCACCTCGCCGGACCCGAGGGTCCACGTCACCGGCGGACGCATGGACGACACTGCCTTGCGTCAGGGCGTGCGTCGGGCTTTTGGCATGGCACCACAGGCACGCACGCAACCGGTGTTGAGCGTGCCCGCGCTGCCCGAAGCCGTGGGAGAGGGAGACCAGCCGCTGGTCGGGAAGGTCCTTCTGGTCGAGGATCACCCGGTCAACCAGAAGGTCGCGCAGAAGCTGCTGGAACGCCTGGGCTTGACCGTGGAGGTCGCCGACAACGGCCAGATAGGACTCGACAAGTTGCGGCAGGAGTCATACGCGATGGTGTTGATGGACTGCCAGATGCCCGTGTTGGATGGCTACAGTGCGACCCGGCGCCTGCGTGAAATCGAGAACGAGCAGGGCAAGCCGCGCATCCCGGTCATCGCGATGACCGCGCACGCCATGTCCGGTGACCGCGAGCGTTGCCTGCAGGCGGGGATGGACGATTATTTGTCCAAACCGCTCGACCGACAGCTGCTGGCGCAGACCTTGGCACGCTGGTTGCAGCATGCCACTGGCACCGCCTCAGTGACGGCGCCCGTCGCTGCGCCTGCCGCTCCATCCGCTCCCAACATGGAGGCCGCCAAACCCGCCATGAATACACCGCCGCCACCCGACACGCTGGACACAGCCACCCTTGTCGACCTGGAAGACATCATGGGTGACGAACTGGTCACACTGATCGACGCCTACCTGCGCGACGGTGAAACCCGCATGCGCAACCTGCGCGAGGCGGCCGCCCGAGGCGACAGCGCGGAAGTGGGCAAGCTTGCCCACTCACTCAAGTCGTCCAGCGCCAATCTCGGCGCGCTGCCGCTGTCCACGCGCGCCCGTCAGGTCGAGGAAGCCGCACGCAGCGGTACGCTCGACAACCCGGCGGACAGCGTCGCGGCGCTGGACAAGTTGTACGCGAACGCGGCCGCGGCGCTGAGGCAGCGCTACAATCGACCGTGACCGTTTGTGCGTCTCGAATCCGCGCTTCTAACTCGCAAGTTCGGTGCACTTTCGCGAGGGTTTCGCTCGCCTCCGCGGCGAGCGAGCTACTTTCGTTACGGCGAAAGTAGCCAAAGCCATGCGTCCGGCACGACGGTTTCGGCAACATCCTGTTGCCTCGACTTTCCTGCGCTTCTCGCGCGAAGCGGGCCGGCGCGAACTCGCACAACCTTGTGCTCGAACATGCGCGCCTTGCTCCCGCTTCGGCGCTGCGATGCTCGGCGTCGCGCAAGGGCGCGTCTATGCTCCGTTGCAGGGGCAATATATGGCCTGAGCTGCCCACCTGGGGGTAGGCCTAGGCGAAGCAGGCAGACTTACGCGCTGTTTATTTGCACAATGCGATGAATCTAAAGCCCTGGTTGGCGAATAGGCCTTCAAAGAAATCGTAGGGCTCCAAGTCACTGACCGTAAGCGGGCACTGACCTTTCCAATCGCTGAGCTTTACATGATCTTCAACGGCCATGTCGTCGTTCCTAGCTCCGAATATGCGTCTGCAGGTACCGTTCCAACCCCACCTGCTCGATCAGGCCGAGCTGGGTTTCCAGCCAGTCGATGTGTTCTTCCTCGGAATGCATGATGTCGGAGAACAGCGTGCGGCTGACGTAGTCGCCGACTTTCTCGCAATGCGCGATCGCGGTCTGCAGGTCGGGTAGCGCCTGGCGCTCCAGTTTCAGGTCGCACTCAAGGCATTCTTTCGGGGTTTGTCCGATCAGCAGCTTTCCGAGTTTCTGCAGGTTGGGCAGGCCTTCGAGGAACAGGATGCGTTCGATCAGCCGGTCGGCGTGTTTCATCTCGTCGATCGACTCGTCATGCTCGTGTTCGCCCAGTTCCTTGTAGCCCCAGTTGTGGTACATCCGGTAATGCAGGAAGTACTGGTTGATCGCGATCAGCTCATTGCCGAGCACCTTGTTGAGATGCTCGATGACTTTGGCATCGCCTTTCATGGTGACTCCTTGCCTGAAGAATTTACGCGTGTCGAACACGGCGCCCACGACTATACCGACAACCCTCGTTCGAAGCGGCTGCAAGTGAAGCGTCAGCTCATGCAAAGGCGTTGCGATATTCGCTTGCCGGAGATCGACATCACGCAGAGGAGTTGAGCAACGTCGTGCCGGGACGGGCAAAGGTTGCTCAGGCGGCGACAGGGAGCTCGGTAGTGCAACGCCGGGATTCGATCGCGGTTTCGACCAGTTCGCGGGCTTCGGCCTCGCAACAGCCGCAGCAGGTGGTGCATCCGGTCTGCGCCTGGACGTCCTCGAACGTGCCGGCGCCGCGCGCCACGGCGCGATGGATGTCCTGATCGGAGACGGCTTTGCAGACGCAAACGTACATGGCGGACCCTCAATGGCGCCATTTTGAACGCGAATGCGAATGATTGTCAAGTGACTTTAGTGGTCACGCCGTCCAAGCGGTGTTGCGGGTGGTCAAGCCAGAGGTTTTTTTACCATGAGGGTGGCAGCTCCACCGGCGATCTGGGCTGCTCCTGGGCGGGCGTGCTCCCGCTGGCCGTTGGTATTTGCAGCCAAAACGTCGATCAAGGGCGATCGCACGAAGCGGGCACGATCTCCACGGAACAGGCCGCCTCGACCAGCGGCGCGAAATAGCGCAGTGCGCGCCGATAGACCTCGCGCTTGAAATCCACCACGTGCTCGGCCGGGATACCAGAAGTCAACCCAGCGCCAGACGTCGAATTCGGGGGTTTCGTGATGGTCCAGCCGGAACGCAGCATCTTCGTCGAGCATCCTGAGCAGGAACCAGACCTGCTTCTGGCCGATGCACAATGGGACGTTGTCCACGCCGGACGTAGCGTGGCGGCAGGCGGTAGCGCAGCCAGCCGTGGGTGGAACCGAGCACTTCGACCTGATCGGCGCGCAGGCCGGTCTCTTCCTCCAGCTCGCGGTACATGGCCTCGTCCGGGGTTTCGTCCGTGTTCATGCCGCCCTGCGGAAACTGCCAGCCCCCGTCGCGCTGCACGCGCCGCGCCCAGAACACCTGGCCTCGCGCGTTCAACAGCACGATGCCCACATTCAGGCGATAGCCGTCCACGTCGATCATGGACCGGATTCAAGCACAGCCCGCGAACCTTCGGCAACCCCGCAAGTCCCAGACTGGGCGCGACCGACGGCAAATTCGTGTCGTCGCTATGCGTGCGTACGGGTTGCACCTTGCGCGCGGGCTGGTTATAAGCGGTCGGCCAACTCAAGCGGACAGGCATGGCTTCGACGATCTTTCATCACTGGCTGGACCAATACAAGGCGCTGCCGCCGCGACGCCAACGCCGGGTCAACCTGGGCCTGGCGTTGGTCGTTGCCGCGCTGATCTTCGTGCTCGGTGTGCTGTTCGGGCGTGGCGTGGGTTTTCCCAATGGCCTGCAGGCACGCGTGCATCGACTCAGCGACCGCAACGCCGAACTCGAAAGCCAGAACCAGAGCCTCCGGCAGCAGCAACAGACGGCAACCACCGCCATGACCGCGCTGAAGCAGGCCATGGCCAGCCGCGATACCGAACTGCAGACGCTCAAGCAGGAGCAGGCTTTCTATTCCAAGCTGATCGGCATCGACGGCGACCGCTCGGGGCTCGGCGTGCATAGCATCGTACTCAAGCCGGTCGAGAACACCAACGCGTGGAACTTCACCATCACGCTGGTCAATACCGCGGAAAACGCGGATACGGCGCGCGGCAATCTGACGGTGGCGGTCGAGGGCGTGCAGGGCGGCAAACTGACCACGCTGGACTGGACGCAACTGGCGGGTTCGGGTGGCAAGGACGGCATCCCGTTCGCGTTCAAGTTCTTCCAGCAGTTGCAGGGTTCGCTGGCACTGCCCAAGGGCTTCGTGCCCAACCGGGTCGCGGTGACCCTGCACCCGAGCCGGTGGCGCCGCCGTCACCCGCAAACTGGATTGGAATGATGCGCTGGCCGGCGGCCATGGCATCACGATCACCACGCCTTGATCGAGGTCGCCGCCGCCACCATGATGGTCGACGAGGTGCAACACATGAATTCCGTTTCCACCACCATTCCGGAGCCCGGCCTGAGCATTTCCGCTGCCGCGCTCGGCCGCGTTCGCGAATTGATCCACGAGGAAGGCAATCCGGCACTCAAGCTGCGGGTCTTCATCGAGGGAGGCGGTTGCTCGGGCTTCCAGTACGGCTTCAGCTTTGACGAGACGCGGGCCGAGGACGATTACGTGCTCGATCGGGACGGGGTCGAGTTGCTGGTCGATCCCTTGAGCATGCAGTACCTGGAAGGCGCCGAGGTCGACTACGTAGAAGAGCTTTCGGGTGCGCAGTTCGTGATCCACAATCCGAATGCGAAAACCACGTGCGGATGCGGCAATTCGTTCACGGCCTGAGGAGTCGGGTGTGCGATCACCCCCGATCGCCGATTCGTTGCAAGCATCGACGCATGCGGCCACCGAAGCACGCCCTTTGTACTTGACCGTCCCGCGGAGCCGAACGGGCCGGCACGCGTGGCGAAGGGCTTCGTGTCCGGACTTCTCGCAAGCTCCGTTTCGATCGCCGCTCTGTCGACTGCCGCACGACGCGTATCGCGTGGAGGGCACGCGGTGAGCTCGGCCGAACGCAGTCGCGGCAACGTGTTCGCCGACCTGCCGATAGATCGTTGCGGCGAACGCCGCGCCGATCCCGAATGGTTGGCGGCGCAACGGCGCGCCGCCAATGCACGCTGGCTGATATGCGACAGCGAGGGTCGTGCCGCCGTGCAGGATGGCCGCCTGCATCTCGAGGAAACCCGCATCATCGCGGCCGACGCATCCGCCAATTTCCTCGGGCAGCTCGGCGGCGCGCCGGTTTTCGCGCTGCGCGAACCCGCTGCCCACGAGCAGCTTCCCGATGCGCGGTGGCTGGATTTGCGGACCGCGGCGTGTGAACTCGACCGTTCGGAAGCCGGTTTGTTCGCTTACGCACGCGGCCTCGCCAACTGGCAGGATGCGACCCGGCACTGCGGTTTCTGTGGCGCGTCCCTGGCTTTCGTCGACGGCGGCCATCGGGCGGTGTGCGGACACTGCGGGCGCATGCACTTTCCGCGCACCGATGCGGCGATCATCGTGATCGTCGAACACGACGATGCCTGCCTGCTCGGCCGTCAGGCAAGCTGGCCGGCGGGCCGGTATTCCACCCTCGCGGGCTTCGTCGAACCCGGCGAATCGCTGGACGATGCCGTGCGCCGCGAGGTGCGTGAGGAATCCGGCGTGGAAGTCATCGATTGCGATTTCCACTCCTCGCAGCCATGGCCATTCCCGGCCTCGTTGATGCTCGGTTTCACCGCGTCCGCCGGCGGACGCGCGATTAGCCTTGGCGACGGCGAGCTGGAAGACGCGCGCTGGTTCACCGCGCAGGACATCGTCGACAGGTTACACGAGGGCTCCATGCGGGTTTCCACGCCCTACTCGATTTCCTGGCGGTTGATCGAACACTGGCTGCGCACGCGCGCGGGCATCGAACTGGCCGCGTTGTCGCGCGCGCGTTGAACGGCGCGATTACAATCGCACCGAAGCTCGTTGATTGAAGGGTTGCATGGCCATCGAACTGGTTGCGGCACTCATCGTGTTGCTGGTGCTGATCGTCTGGCCCGGCAACGTCACCAGCCTGCGGCGATTCGGGTGGTACCGGCGCTGGCTCGGGCTGCTGGATTTCACGGAAGGCGGCGGCCGCGTGGCACTCGGGCTGATCGTGCCGGTGTTGCTGTGCGCGATCATCGCCCATTTCCTGCAAGGCCGCGTGCTGGCCCTCGCGGCGCTGGCGTTCGCGGTACTTATCCTGTTCTACACTTTCGGTCCACGCGAACTCGAGAGCGATTTCGAAGCAGTCCTGCAAGCCGAGGATCCGGCTGCACGCGTGGTTGCCGCCCAGAATTTCCGCAGCGTTCCGGATGGCGCGCCGCGTGCGTTCAACGCTCCGGAGCTGGTCGAGGCCGCGGTGATGGCGTCGTTGCGGCGACGTTTCGGCGTATTGTTCTGGTTCTTCCTGCTGGGGCCCGCGGGCGCGCTCGGGTATCGCCTGGCCTGGGTCACCAGCGAGGTCGACGATCCGCGTACCCGTCATGCGGCACGACGCTTCGCCAGCGCACTCGACTGGATTCCCGCGCACCTGATGGTGCTGGCGATGGCACTGGTTTCCAACTTCGATGCCGTCGTTGGCGCCTGGCGTGACTGGCACGGGCAGCCCGGGCACGGCATGGAAAACCTGAATCCGGATTTCCTGGCGGCGGTGGCGCGGTCGGGCGTCGATGCGGACATCGAGGCGGGTGACGGGCCGACCACCGACACGCGCGACCCGATCGCGGAACTGTCCGATGCCCGGCGGTTGATGCTGCGCGTGCTGATCGTGTGGCTGGCGGTCGTTGCCCTGATCGTGCTGGCGGGTTGGATCGCCTGACGCGGGGTGCACATCGTTCCACGAAAGTGGTTCGGGTCGCGGCCGGTCTCGCGTGTTTTATTCAACACGCGCTGGCGTCGTACCGGGGGAAGCCAGCGCCAAGCGACAGTGCGTCTTGCACCGGCGCGGCCAAGACGGGTCGGTTCAGAACCAGTGGCTCAAATCACGGCCGAGGAGTTCGGACAAGCTTTCGATATCGGGTCTGCACGATTCGCGCAGCGCTTGGTCGCGCGCATCGGTTGCGGGATGGCCGCGGTCGACCTTGCGAATGGCCGACAAGCCTGCGCGCACGAGCGTATACGGGATGACGGCGTGCGCGACCTTGTACACGGCGGGATGCTTGTAGATGGATTCGATCGCGGATTCCAGCTTGCCATGGCGATGGGTCGGGTTGTGGACGCGGAAGTCGGGTTGGTAGGCGCGATCGATGCCGAGGAAATCAACGATCGCAAGCCAAGTTTTTTCGGGGTTTCCGACCAAGTCTTCCAGAAGTACCACCTTGACGACGTCACGACCAAAAGTATCGAAATAGCGCTCGACCTGCGGAGCGAACTTCACCGATCCCTTGTAATCCAGCCATGTCCATTCCTCGCAGCCGGGCGGGATGCGCCGGCCATTGCGTCGATCTTCGCTGGCGGCGACCGCTTCGTGGAAATCCGGAATGTCCTCGAGCCACCCGAGCAGGGCCCGGTGCATGCTGTGCATCGTTTCCAGTGGTGGACGCAGCATGATCAGGATGCGCGCATCCTGGGCAAATTCCTTGATCAGGCGTGGCGCGGCTTCCGAATAGAGATAACTTGCCGACGCATCGCCACGGTAGGCGTAATCGCCACCGCCCGCATACATAGCCAGATACTCGTCATTCGATTTGACGCATACGCGCGCCGGAAGATGACGGTCCGGGCAGAAGTGATGCGGTTCCTTTAGACGAAAATCGGTGTTGCCCGAGCGGTCGCCGGCACCGGGGAAATACACCTGCGGATGGAACCGCAGGTATTCGTACATCGACGTCGTGCCGCATTTCATCGCACCGACGAGGAACAGGTTCGGACCTGGCGTGGATGAGCGATGCACGAGGATGCGGCCCGTATACAGAAACCCGGCAAGGAATGATGGTCGGGCCGGCGGACAATCGGGCCGGCTTGAGCCAGCTGACGGCAGGCGAACGTGGCATCGTCGGTCGTCGGATCTGGTGCACACCCACTGACGATCCTTGTCACAGGTCGGCTCCGCAGTGTGCCCGCGGGCGCGCAGCTTGGCACACGCGGTGCGGGTCCCGCAATAGTCGGCAGGAGGGTCGGAAATGCCGTAAACCAGTCCGGAAAACCGGGCTCGGTTGCAGCATCCGAAAGCGGTTGCACTTCCAAGTGCTTGGGTACAGCACTCCGTGGGATGTGAGGTGGGGTCAAGCCGCGGGTGCGATCAGGCGTTCCATTTCGGCTTTCAGGATCGCGCCGTGTTCGCGCAACCAGTCGCGCTGGACTTGGTAACCGGGCATCAGTTCGTCGACGCGTGCCCAGAAGCGCAGCGAATGGCTGCGCACTTTCAGGTGACACATTTCGTGCACCAGCACGTAACGCAGCGCGGCCGGCGGTGCGAGCGCAAGGGCGAGGTCCAGCGTGATGCGGTCGCGCGCATCGAGGCTGCCCCACAAGCTCTTCAGGGACTTGATGCGCAAACCGGTAGGCGCGGCATCCAGGCGCTCGGACGCCTGCGCCATCCAGCGCGACAGGTCACGGCGCATGTGGGTTTCCAGGAATGCCGCCAGCAGGTTGCGCGCTGCCGGCATCGCGGTGGTGAACGGCCGCGGCAGGTGCAGACGCAACTCGTCGCCGCGATATTCGATGCGCGGATATTCGCTGGTCCGCCAAGTCAGCTCGACGCTTTCCCCGCGCAACGGAATCAGCGTGGGCACGCCAGCCCGCAGTGGCGGTGGACCGCAGCGTGGCACGCGCAATTCGGAGAGCTTGCGTTCCAGCCAGTCGCTGTTTTCACGCAGGAAGGCATAGACCTGCGCGGGATGGGTGCCGCGTGGATAGGAGATGCGCGCGCCGTGCGAAGTCACCGACAAGCGCAGCCGCCGCGCGCGCGGATGCATGGCCTTGAGCACCTTGATGGTGCCGCCTCTGCCGGTTGCAAGCTCCAGAAACTCGCCCGTCGTCGCCATGCCTGTCGCGGAAACATCCGCCCGTCGATCTTACGCGTCCGGACGTTCCAGCCCGAACCATCTCTCCATGCCCGCGAACAGGCGTTCCAGTTCCAGCGTCATCAGCGCGAAGCGCGCGTCCAGCTCCGCCTCGGCCGAATCCCGCCCGTCGGCATCGAGCGAATCCTGCACGACGTCGAGAAAACGCAACTTGCGAATCACCAGATCTTCGCCGAGCACGAAGCTGGCGCGATCCTCGAACTGCAAGCCGAGCTGGAACACCTGCTTGCCCTGCTTGAGATGCGCACGAACCTCGGCGCTTTCAAGCTCCTGCCGGCGGCAACGGATGATCGCGCCACCGGTCGGGTCGCGCAGTTCGCATTCGTCGCTCAAGCGCAGCCCGGCAGGTAGCTTGCCAGAGCCAAGCCAGTCCGTCATCAGGGCGCGCGGGGTTTCGGCGGCGGCCAGTGGCTGGGCCGGAAAACTGCCGAGCGCCTCGCGCAGGGCGGTCAAGGCGGCCTCGGCGGTCTTGCGGCTGGCGGTATCCAGTACCAACCAGCCGTTTTTCGAGTCCAGATAGATGCTTAGCCGCGATGGCCTGACAAAGGCCCGGGGCAGGAGGGTATCCAGCACCTCGGCCTTGATGGCACGGCGCTGGCGTCCGCCGACGGGTCGCCCGCGGCGGTGGGCTTCCTTGCGCAGGCGCTTGCCGAGTTCGGCGTTGACCACCGTGGCCGGCAGCAATTTTTCCTCGCTGCCCAGCGTGACCAGCGTGGCCTTGCCGATCGTGTGGGTCAATGCCTCGGAATCCGGGCCGAATGGCGAGACGAAGCCGCGCGTCACCATTTCCAGCGGGCCGCAAGCACGCAGGGCGTGTTTGCCGAGGGTGGCGTCGAGGTCGTTCAGAGATTTGGCGACGGAAGTGGAAAAACGAAACAGGGTGAGATTGCGGAAGAACATGGAGAGAGCCGGAGCCTTGGGTTTGAAAAATGGGGACGAGATTGAGCGATTCGGCAAGGGTGCGAGTCGGGGTTGTGCATCCGCTACCCGTCCCCCGTTCCTGCTTGGCCTGACAACCATGCGTGCGCATCGGCATGGGCGACGTTCTGATCTGCCCCAAGCGCAGAGAAATCGAAAAGCTTCGGATCGGCCAATTGCGAGGGCGCGACATTGCACAGCGCGCGGAACATGATTTCGCTGCGGCCGGGATGTTCGCGTTCCCACGCGTCGATCATTTTGCGCACCTGCTTGCGCTGCAGGTTTTCCTGCGAGCCGCACAGGTTGCAGGGGATGATCGGGAATGCCCGGTGCGCGGCGTATGCGGCGAGATCGTCCTCGCGGCAATACGCCAGCGGGCGGATCACCACATGTTCGCCGTCGTCGGACAAAAGTTTGGGCGGCATGGCTTTCAGGGTGCCGCCATGAAACAGGTTCAGGAAAAACGTTGCAAGAATGTCTTCACGGTGGTGGCCCAGTGCGATCTTGGTAAAACCCTCGCGCGCCGCGAATGCGTAAAGTGCGCCACGGCGAAGACGCGAACACAGGCTGCAAAGGGTTTTGCCTTCCGGCACCACCCGCGTGACGACGCTATAGGTATCCTGCTCGATCACGCGGAACGGCGCGCCACGTTCGCGGCAGTAATCCGGGATCACGTTTTGCGGAAAGCCCGGCTGCTTCTGGTCGAGGTTGACGGCGGCCAGTTCGAACCGCACCGGCGCCCTCGCCTGCAACGACATCAGCAGATCCAGCAGCGCCCATGAATCCTTGCCGCCCGACAGGCACACCATAACCCGGTCGCCGTCCGCGATCATGTTGTAATCACCGATCGCGCGGCCGACCGCGTGGCGCAGGCGCTTGGCCAGGCGCGCGGCCTCGTGGGCCTGTTTGCGGGCGGGAATGCTGGTGTGTTGGGCGGTTTGCATGAACCGATCAGTTTAGCGGGCCGGGAGTTCGGGCGGCACAATTCGTTCGCCGCGGAACCCTCCGCCCCGGCTCACCGGGCGGCGCTACACTGCCGCCATGCAATCCGACACCGATCCCGCGTCGCTGGCCCGTCGCCTGACCGAGCTGCGCGAGGAGCATCGCGATCTCGACGTGGCCATTGCGAAGTTGTCGGACGATCCTTCGTGCGATCAACTGCAATTGAGCCGGTTGAAAAAGCGCAAGCTGAAGCTCAAGGACATGATTGCGTATTTCGAGAACAAGCTCATCCCGGATCTCGATGCTTAGACTGGTCCGCAAAGCCGCTGCGCCCGGCAGCGATTCCCATGCTCACGTACTGACTTGTACGCTGCGTTTGCTGGGCTCCGGCGTCTCGCGATCCGCCTTTGCTCGCGACGCTTCGCGAACCATTCTGCCGTGACCACGCTCGTGTCCACGATCCTGCAGAGCGACTTCGTTGTGCTGGAGCCGTTGACGCTGGATCACGTCGCGGGCCTGGAGCACGCTGCGGCCGATGGGGCGCTCTGGAACCTGCGCGTTACGCACGTGCCGCCGCCGGGGGCGATGCGGGCGTGGGTCGACAAAGCGCTCGAGATGCAGGCAACGGGAACATCACTGCCTTTTGCGGTGCGCGATCGACGCGATGACACGATCGTGGGCAGTACGCGCTATTACGATTTCAATCCCGAAGTGCCACGGGTGCTGATCGGTTACACGTGGTACGCGGCCAGCCGCCAGCGCACGCACGTCAACACGGCCTGCAAACTTTTGATGGTCGACCATGCGTTCGACGCGCTCGGTTGCGCGGCGGTCGGCTGGGAAACCGACATCCTGAATACGCGTTCGCAACAGGCGATCGAACGCCTGGGCGCGAGGCGCGACGGCGTGCTGCGGCAGCACAAGCGCCGCCACGACGGCACGATCCGCGACAGCGTCGAGTATTCGATCATCGCTTCGGAATGGCCGGTGTTGCGGTCGAGACTCGCGGCAAAGCTGAAGCGTCAGGCCATGCAGTAGCGGGTCATGGATGGCCGGTCGTCGAAGGTGGGCGGAATCGTTTTGGAGTCAATCGACGGGCTCGCCGGCAACCACGTCGGGCGTGATCTTCATGATCGACTGTCGCACTTCACGCGCCAGGATCAGGCGTGCGTCACGGGCGACATCGTTCAGCACCGCATCGAATTCCAGCTTGCCGTCGGCGTCGGTGCGGACGATGCGACGTTCGCGCAGCTTCTGGATGAATCCCCGGAACAGGCTCTTGTCGAAGAACTCCGGCGCACTCTGCTGGTAGAGCAGCGACAGGCGTTGTGCTGCGAGCTGGCAGACGTTCTCCAGCTGCCCCGCGGTCAGCGTGTTGGGGCCGTTTTTCACCAGCGCAGCGATGGCGATGTAGTAACGCTCGAACGCCTGCAACAAACAGTGGGCCAGCAGGCGCAACTGGTAGGCGTCGTCCTCGCGGCCCGCGGCCAGGTGCAACAGGCGGCCGTCGCCGCCGGAAAGCAATCCGCGCGTGATCAGGAAATCGATGAGTGATTCGATTCGTTCCGCGAATCCGGCCGTGTCCCAGGGCAGGAACAGTTCCGACTGGATGAAGGGATACACCACGCGGCCGAGGCGCTGGACCGCTTCGCGCGCGATGCGGCGGTTGTTGATGAAGCAGCACGCCACCCAGGCGGCAGTGGCTAACAAGTGCAGCACGTTGTTGCGGAAATAGGACAGCAGTACCGCCTTCTCGCCCTCGACTGCCAGCACGTCGCCGAGCGGATGCTGGATGCGCCGGATCCAGCCCATCTGCTCGGCATAGGCGATGATGTCGGCCGGGGCCATCGGCGTCACCGTGGCGCGCTCGGAATACGGCAGCTCGATCAGGATCGCCTTCATCAGTTCGAGTTGCGCCAGCAGGTCGGCCTCGGCCAGCGCGTGGCGCGGGGCGGCCAGCAACGCCAGCGCGATCAGGTTGATCGGGTTCACGTCGGCCGCACGATTGGTGTTGATCTGGATGCGCTCGCCCAACCGGTCGAGTGCAAGATTCAGCCATTCCGGTTTGCTCTCCAGGCTGTCGCCCGCGGTTCGCCAATCCGGGTTGGCAGCGTCCAGCAGCGTGGTCAACTCGATGGGTTCGCCGAAGTTCAGGGTCACGCGGCCGTAGTGTTGGCGCAGTGCCTGGCGCGCGCCGCGCAACAGGCTCCACCAGGATTCCGCCTCCTTTTTCTTTCCGGACAACTCGCCGATGTAGGCACGGCCTTCCATCAGTTTTTCGTAACCGATGTAAACAGGCTGGAACAACACCGGACGACGCGGCGCGCGCAGGAACGCGCGCACCGTCATCGAGAGCAGACCGAAGCGGGGCGCCAGCAGGCGCCCGGTTCGCGAGCGGGTACCCTCGACGAAGTACTCGATCGGCACGCCACGGTCGATCAGCTGCGCCATGTATTCCTTGAAGATCACCGAATAAAGCGCATTCCCCTTGAAGCTGCGGCGCAGGAAGAACGCGCCGCCGCGCCGCAGGAACGAACCCAATATCGGCAGGTTGAGGTTCACGCCGGCGGCGATGTGGGGCACCACCACGCCGCTGGTATAGAGCTGAAACGACAGCAGCACGTAGTCGGCGTGGCTGCGATGGCTGGGCACGTACACCACTTCGTGGCCGGGTGCGATCGCACGCAGCGTGTCGAAATGGTGCATCGCGATGCCGTCGTACAGCTTGTTCCAGAAATTGGACAGGAAGAACGACATCGAACGCACGAACGGAGGCGAGTAGTCCGCTGCGATTTCGTCGGTCAGCTTGCGCGCCTGCCGCCAGGCCTTGGCATGCGGGATGTTCTCGCGGGCCGCGGTAGCGGCGATGGCCGAACGCACGCTCTCGGCATTCAACACTGCGTCCACGACGGTGCGGCGGTGCGACAGGTCCGGCCCGATCACGGCGGTGCGTACGCGCCGGAAGTGCACGCGCAGCACGCGCGCCAGTTTGCGTTGCAGGCGCTCGACGCGCTCGCCCTCCGATTCCTCGCGCAGGTCGTTCAGCGAGATCGGTGGCGAGAAGCGCACGATCGTGTCGCGCCCGTTCAGCAGCATCGCCAGCAGCCGACGGAAATGGCCGACCACCGCCCAGTTTTCCGAGAACAACACGCTGAACCAGCCGGATTGCCGGCTCGGTGCGCGACCCACGTAGATAGCGACGGGCATCAACTGCACGTTGCGATCGGGCGTGGCCTCGAGCAAGCGCAGCAGGTGCCGGATGGTATCTTGGGCGGCGTGGTTGCGACCGCGCCGCTGGAACCAGCCGCCGATGCTGCGCATCGCGAACATGGCGCGGCGGCGTTTGGCCATGCCCGGCATCCACGCGAGCGGACTCGGCAGCCCCGCTTCGCGGCAGGCCCTCTCCAGGATCAGGCTGTCGGAAAAGCCGTTGCGCTCGATCACGTAGATCACCGGGGTATCCGGTGCCAGCAGCGCTACCGGCTCGGCCGGATCGCGCTTGATCTTGATCCAGGGCCCGAGCAGGGTCCCCCACAGGGCACGCCACCAGCCGGCATGCACGAGGGTCTCGCGGGACAGGGTTTGGGTCATCACGTGTGCCATCGGTTCGACGTGTCGTGATCCGGGACGGGGGCGAATGCGAGCGGGGATTCTCCCATATCCCCGTGAAATCCTTGTGCCGCAAGGGCTTGATCGATGGTTTCAACCCTTGCGGCCCGACGATCGGCCGCACGTCGCCAGAAAAAGGTCAGGAATTCAGTCGTGCGGCGGGCCGGGCGGCATGGAGGATGCGGGAGCGGCCGCAGGCTTGGCCAATGATGATGTCGCGGCCGGCCGGGCCGCAGACGTGGTGCTGGCAGCGGGTGTTGCCGTGGTGGCCGGCGCCGGATGTGCCTTTTGCCAGGCGGACAGCACGGCCGTGTCGTACCAATGGCCGGACTGTTTCACCATCGGCCACTCACCGCTCAGGGACTGGCCCGCCAGGGTCATGTCGAGCTTAACGACCGCATGGTTGCCGTCGTTGGTGACGGTATCGATCTTGGCGGAGGTCAGGCTGTTGGCGAGGTCGAGCCCGTACAAGTCCATCACGTCCTCGAGCCCATTCCAGATGATCCCGTAGTCGCGCATGGTCTGGGCGTAATCGAGCGCACGCCACTGCGCGAGCGTTCGCACGTGCAACTGGCGCGCCGTGTTGCAGACCAGCTGGATCGCCTTGGTGGCCTTCTTGGCGTCGCCGAAGTCGGTGGTTTTCGCCCAGCCGCTCAGCGCAGCGAGTGCCTGGCGTGCCAGCAGTTTCTGCGCGTCGTCGAGTTGCGGCGAGTCCGCGATCATCGCTTCACCCGCGGCCCGCAGGATGCCGCTGAAAATGGGCAGGCTCGAATCCTTGCCAGCGTGCAGTTTCGCGAGCTCGGGCTGCAGGCGCTTGGCCAGTCTGGCCTCGGCGCCGGGCTCGGTCAGCATCCGCATGATTTGCGCGAATTGCTGCTGCCGGGCCGCAGAATCGGGTTCGGCGTGCGCATGCGACTGTTGCCACTCCGCGCGCCACTGGGTGTAGTCGGCGGGTGGCAGGCGGTTCTTCATCAAACCGTCGAAATCGCCCGTGGCGGCAAGACGCAGGCTGGTCGCGACCGCCTGCTCGGGCGTGGCATTGCTGGGTGGTGGCGGTGCATGGTGACAGGCCGCGAGCGCCAGCACACCGGCCATGCTGAATGCCGCAACGAGCACACGGCGCGGGACGGCGATGGAGGGGTTTCGGATCGGCATGGGCCGGAGTGTGGCGAGGGCGGATTGCCCGTGCAAGTTCACCCGGTTGCCTGCTCGATCTGCGCGACGATGGTCTCGGCGGCCGCGCGTGGATCGGCTGCGTTGCGGATCGGACGCCCGACGACGATGTAATCCGCGCCCTGTGAAAATGCGGTCGCGACGTCCACGGTGCGTTTCTGGTCGTCGTTCGAGGGTCCGGCGGGCCGGATGCCGGGACAGACCGTGAGCAGATCCTGCCCCAGTGCATCGCGCAAGCGCGGCAGGTCGGCGCCGGAGCAGACCACGCCGTCGATGCCGGCGGCCTGCGCGAGACGCGCACGTTCGATCACGACATCGGCAGGTTCTCCGTGCACGCCGAGTGCGGCGAGGTCATGGGAATCGTTGCTGGTCAGCACGGTGACCGCCAGCAGCCGGAGTGTACCCCGGGCTTTCGCCGCGGCTTCCAGCATCGCGCGGCTGTCGCAATGCACGGTCGCGAACGTGACCGGGCGTTGCGCCAGGCCGCGCACCGCGCCGGCCACCGTGGCCGGCACGTCGTGGAACTTCAGGTCGGCGAAGATTTTTTTGCCGCGCCGGGCGAGCTCATCCAGCACGTCGAAGTAATCGCCGCCGCTCAGCAACTCCAGCCCGATCTTGTAGAACGACACGCTGTCCCCCAACCGGTCCATCCAGGCGATGGCGGCGGCACGATCAGGGACATCCAGCGCGAAGATCAGGCGATCGCGGGCGTGGGCCGTGGCTTGGGTCGGCATGCGGGTTTCCAGAGGTGGCTCCGGGCGATTTTACCGTTCCCTTCGACACTGGAGCCTGGTACGGCTTCCTGCCACACTCGGCGCGCATGACTGAGCCGCCCTCCCGGATTTCACGCTACACCGCGACCGCAAGCTACATCGCTGCAGCCGTGGCGCTGCTGCTGGTGATGTTCCTGCACCTGCTGCCCGCCCTGATCGCGGGATTGCTGGTCTATGCCGTGGTCGACGCACTGGCCCCGCTTCTGGAGCGCCACTGGCCCGGCGGGTGGGCGCGGCAGCTCGTGGTGGGTGGGTTGGCGATCGTGGTCGCGGGCCTGCTGGCATTGTTGATCTTCGGCGCCGTCGTTTTCGTGCGCGTTGAAGTTGGCGACCCCAACACGCTATTCGACCGCATGATGCCGAGCATTGATCGTGCACGCACGCAGCTGCCCGCCTGGATCGTCACCTATCTGCCAGTCAGCGCGGAGGATTTTCGTTTCACTGCTACGCACCTAGCGCGTGCGCACGCGGCGCAACTGCAGGTGGCGGGAAAGGAAACCGCACACGTGTTCGGCCGTATCCTTGTCGGCCTTGCGCTGGGTGCGCTGGTGGCGCTTACCCACGCACGCTCGGTGGAAAATTGCGGCCCCTTGCGGCGCGACCTGACAACCCGTTGCGGGCGTGTTGCCAAGGCCTTCCACGACATCGTGTTCGCGCAGGCGCGCATTTCAGCGCTCAACACCGTCCTCACGGCGATCTTCCTGTTGATCGTGCTGCCTTTGAGCGGCGTACATCTGCCGTTGGCCAAGACCCTGATCGCGATCACCTTCATCGTCGGATTGTTGCCGGTGATCGGCAACCTGATCTCCAACACCCTGATCGTGATCGTCGGGTTATCGGTGTCACTGTGGGTTGCGGCGGGCGCACTGATATTCCTGATCCTTATCCACAAGCTCGAGTATTTCCTCAACGCCAACATCGTCGGCAATCGCATCCATGCGCGCGCCTGGGAAATCCTGCTGGCCATGCTGGTGATGGAAGCCGCCTTCGGCCTGCCCGGCGTGGTCGCCGCGCCGATCTACTACGCGTATCTCAAGAGCGAGTTGACAGCAGCGAAATTGATTTGATGGCGTTGATTGCCAACGTATGGGTTTTCCCATACTTGTTGGGCTGGTTGTTCCGGCGAAAGTGGTTTTTCTGCATGATGAGCGAAACGCCATCCCGATCCCGAAAGCTATACTCGCGCGCTGCGACTCGCGTTCCGTGACATGCTCCGATTTTTCTATACCGTCGCGATGTATCTCGCCACGCCGGTCATCGTCTGGCGACTGGTGGCGCGCGGGTTTCGATATCGCGGCTATTTCCGGCGCTGGCGGGAACGCTTCGGCAGGTTTCCCGATCCGGGCATGAACGAATGCATCTGGGTGCATGCGGTGTCGGTGGGCGAAGTCAACGCCGCGCTGCCTTTGATTCATGCGTTGCGCCGCCGCTATGCACCTCGCCCCATGGTGGTCACCACGGTGACCCCGACCGGATCGGAGCGGGTGCGCAGCCTGTTCGGCGACGACGTGTTCCACGTCTATCTGCCCTACGACCTGCCGCGTGCGGTCAAGCGATTCCTGGATCGCATTCGTCCGGCGCTGGCGGTGGTGATGGAAACCGAGATCTGGCCGAACCTTTTTTACCAGTGCGGCAGGCGGGGCATTCCCCTGGCGGTAGTCAACGCGCGCCTTTCGGAACGTTCGTTGCGCGGGTACCGGCCCATCCACGCACTGGTGAAGCAGGCCTTGACCAACGTGTCGGTGATCGCCGCGCAGTCGCACGCAGATGCGCGCCGCTATCGCGCGCTGGGCGCCGATCCCTCGCGCGTACAGGTTTCCGGGAATCTCAAATACGACATGCCGTTGCCAAAGGGTGCGCGGCTGCGCGGCGCGAAGTTGCGCGCGCAATGGGGCGAGGCGCGGCCCGTGTGGATGGCTGCCAGCACCCACGAAGGCGAGGATCTGGCCGCGTTCGAAGCCCACCTTGCCGTGCTGGCGCGGATGCCCGATGCGCTGTTGCTGATCGCGGCGCGGCATCCGGAACGTTTCCGCGCGGTCGAGCACGCGGCGCGCAATCTCGGGTTCGCCGTGGCCACGCATGGCGAAGGCGATGTCGATCCGGAAACCCAATGCCTGGTGATCGACGGGATGGGCGTGATGATGCGTTATTTCGCGGCTTGTGACCTCGCCTTCGTCGCGGGTTCGCTGGTGCCGATCGGTGGCCACAACGTGCTCGAACCCGCGGCCCTGTCGAAGCCGGTGCTGGTCGGGCCGTACACGTTCAATTTCGAGGAAATCACCCGCACCATGATCGAGGCCGGCGGCGCGCGCCGGGTTGCCACGACCCAGGAACTGGGCACGGCGGTGCTGGAGCTCCTGCGCGATCCGGCCGAGCTGGCTCGGATGGGTGCGGCGGCGCACGCGGTGTGCGTGCGCGAACGTGGTGCCGCGCGGCGGACGATGGTACTGCTGGGTCGCGTCTTCGCGCGGGCCCGCTATCGCAACGAGAGTGCGCCGGTCATTGCAGCAGCGCGTTGACCGCTTCCAAGTCCTTGATGGACAGCGTGCCTGCGGCGTACTTCAGGTTGAGCTGGTTGACCACCAGTGCATGGCGCGCCTGGGAATACGCGCCCAGCGCTTGAAAGTACGTGCTTTGTGCGATCAGCAAGTTGACGATCGTCTGGGTGCCGATGTCGTAACCCGCCTGGGTGGCATCGAGCGCAGTCTTGGCAGATTCCACTGCGGCCTTGTTGGCTTGTACTGAACTTATGCCCGCCTCGATGGCATTGAAGGCGTTGCGGGTGTTGCTGATCACGGTGCGGCGGTCCTGTTCCAGCACGTCGCCGGCCTGGTCGCGTTCGGCGATGGCCTGCTTTTCCCGCGCGATGATTCCGCCGCCCGAGAACAGCGGAACGGTCAATACCAGACCGATGGTGGTGTCGGTACTGCGGCTGTCCTGGCGCAACACGTTCTCGTAATCATTCGGCGGCGGATAGCCCGTGCTGATGATGCTCGGTCCCCGCCACGACGGATTGCGCGAATATTGCACCGAGGCGTTCAAGGTCGGCAGATGGCCGGCGTGGGCCGCCGTGACACTGTGCTGCGCGGATTGCACCTGATCACGCTGGGCCTGCAGCGACGGGTTGCTGGCCAGGGCAGTGTTGACCCAGTCCTGGATGTTGTTGGGTTCCGGGGACGTGAGCGGCAGCTTGTCGGTCAATGCGTCCAGCGAGCCGGGTTTCTCGCCGGTGATTTGTTCCAACGCCTGACGATCATTGAATACGGCGTTTTGGGCGCTGATGACTTGGGCAACTGCCGTGTCATAGGAAGCCCTCGCATCGGCCACGTCGGTGATGGCCGCGAAACCGACGTCGTATTTGGCCTGGGCCTGATCCAGCTGCTTTTTCAACGAGGCTTCGTTGGATTTGGCGTACTTCAACTGGTCCTCGTCGGTGAGCACGGTGAAGTACGCCTGCGCCACCCGCAGGATCAGATCCTGCTGCGCTGCGACGTATTGGGCCTCGGTTGCACGGGCATTGGCCTTGCTGGCGCGCCAATCTTCGAACTTGCCGAGGTCGAACAGCACCTGGTTGAAGCCCAGCGATTCGGTACGCGAGCGCCCGGCGCTGTGCCCGAACGTGTCGTTCAATTGAGTGGTGCCATTCGGCAGCTGCACCAGATTGCTCCCGCTCTGGGTGCCGTGGCTGTCATTGAACGAGACGCTCCCGTCGAGCTGCGGCAGCAGCGGTGCGCGAGAGATTGCGGCGCCCGCATTGCCGACGCGCTGCTGCGCTTCGGCCTGCTTGAGCACGGGATCCGATTGCAGCGCTTGCCGGTAGGCGTCCAGCAGGTTTTCGGCGTGCGCCGTGGCCGCATGTGCGCAACCGAGTGCCACGGTGACGGCGATGGCACAGGCGCGGATTGCGAAGGAATGGCGGGACGCGTTGCGTGGGGTCATGCGGAAAAATCCTTGCCGGGGCGAACGCCCCTTGATTTACAAATTGAACGCGCGCGCCGGAGCGGCGCCCGCGAGATAAGGCGCATCGGTCTCGAACAAGCGGTCCTCGATCCACCCGCCATCGGCCGCGCGCCTCAGCAGCACGGCCTGCATCGCCGGTTCGGTGCCGCGGATCACGAACATCCGGCCTGCGGGTTTCAGCCACCCGCCGAAAACGGATGGCAGAACCGCGACTGCGCCGGTCACCGCGATCGCATCGAACGGTTGCGGTGGCGTGTAGCCATCCAGCGCGTTGGCGTGCACGCAATCGACATTGCCGATGGATTGGTCGAGCAGCTTCGAACGGGCGGACTCAACGAAATCGGCGCGGTGATCGATGCTGGTGACGTGTGCGCACAATCCCGCGAGGCAAGCCGCAAAGTAGCCGGTACCGGTGCCGATTTCGAGCACGTGTTCGTTGGCCATCGGCAGCAGGGCCTGCAGCACACGGCCTTCGACCACGGGCTTGAACATCACTTCGTCATGACCGATCGGCAAGGTCACATCGGCGTATGCGATTGCCTCGTAGGCCTTGGGCACGAATGACTCGCGGGGCAGCGTGGCGAGGACGTCGAGCACTCGGGCGTCCAGCACTTCCCATGGACGCACCTGGTTTTCGACCATGTTGCGGTGCGCAACCGCGAGTTCGGGATTCATGTTCATGCCGATTGGGTTCCATCGAATTCCAAAACGGAAAAGCTTAGGCGTGCCTGTCACCTTGGGCAATGCATAAAGACTGCGGCGTGCGCCGTTGCCGACGAAGTGCCGGAAGTCACCGGACCGTGGTGACAGCGGTCATCCGTGGATCCGGGTTGTTGTCAGCACGATCCGCGCCAACCACGGTCTTGTCATTTTTGCTTCAAAATCATTGGCATAAAGAAAAGCCGCCAATCTGATACATGTCCGCGGACAGGATACGGACGCGGCGGACATGCCGGCATGACGTGCATCAAGACACGGTATTGTGTACTCGCGCGTATAATAACGCCATGTACCACCCAACCCGTTACGGGTCCGAAAGACTGAAGACATGAACGCTTTACCTGAACGCTGCAGTGGCCCGGGGCGGCCGAAGGATCTGGAGAAGCGCGCCGCTATTCTGGAGGCGGCCAAGCACCTGTTTCCCCAGCACGGTTTCGAAGGTACCAGCATGGATGCCGTCGCGACCGAGGCCGGCGTGTCCAAGCTCACCGTTTACAGCCACTTCGGCGGCAAGGAAGCGCTGTTCATCGAAACCATCCGCTGCAAATGCGATGGCTTGTTGCCGCGCACCCTGTTCGATGTGGATGTGGCTGCGCCGGTGCGCGATCAGCTACTGTCGGTCGCGCGCGCGTTCTTCGGCATGATGATGAGCGATAGTGCGCTGGGCATGCACCGCACCCTGGTGGCGAGTTCGCAGCAGTCGCCCAAACTGGCCAAGCTGTTCTGGGAGGCCGGCCCGATGCAGATTCAGGCGGCGCTGGCCGAAATGCTGCAGAAGGAAGTCGAGGCGCGTCAGCTGGACATCACGGATACGCGCCGCGCGGCGAGCCAGTTCTTTGCTTTGCTGAAAGGCGAACACCACGCCCGCATGTTATTCGGCTGCGGCCAACCCACCCCCGCGGAAGCCGAGGCGCACCTCGAGGCCACGGTGGATATGTTTCTCAGGGCACACGGACCACGTTGAGCTCGGGTATGCGGCGGTTGCAGCAAAAGTCGAGTCCAGGGAGGCGGCACCGAAGGCCATGATGTTGCTGCGTAGCCGAAAACCACAACCTTGCTATTCAAAGGCGAAGCAGCGGTGGGGATGATCGCACATTGAACCCAAACGTGTTTCAATGGCGCATTGAAGCGGGGGTGCCGCACACCGAAACGTGCCGGCTGAGAAAGACCCTTCGAACCTGGCCGGGCGTTGCATTCCATCCGGTGTAGGGAGCTTTGCCGCGCGACGCAGCATGCGTGCATCCGGCGCCTCCCGTCTTCAAAGGCGAATCTCTTCGCAACCGTCCCGCGCCTCCGCGCGGACCCTCCGCGAAGCGGGATTCGCCGATTACCTTCAAGACCGCAGCCGGACCAACGCCAATGAATGCCCAACCCTCCGAACTGCTGCGCCAGACGCAGAGCCTTTCCGAAACCGTCACCTCGCCGATTCGCGGTTCACGCAAGGTCTATGTCCGCGGCAGTCGCGGTGATGTTCGCGTGCCGATGCGCGAGATCGTGCTGGGCGATACACCCGCGATGTTCGGCACGGAGGCCAATGCGCCATTCTGCATCTACGATACCTCCGGGCCGTATACGGACGAGAACTTCGTGGCCGATCTCGCATCCGGCCTGCCGCCGCTGCGCGCAAGCTGGATCGAGGACCGCGGCGACACCGAATGGCTGCCGAACCGCACCTCCGAGTTCGGTCGCCGGCACGCCGAAGCCGCGCAACTCGCCGACGTGCGTTTTCCGAACTTGCCGAAACCGCGCCGCGCGAAAGCGGGCGGCAACGTCACCCAGATGCACTATGCACGCCGCGGCATCGTGACGCCGGAGATGGAATTCATCGCGATCCGGGAAAACCAGAAGCTCGATGCGCTGCGCGGCAGCGCCTTGGCGCAGCAGCATCCCGGGCAGTCCTTCGGCGCGGCGATTCCGAAGGAAATCACGCCCGAGTTCGTGCGCGACGAAGTGGCGCGCGGACGCGCGATCATCCCGGCCAACATCAACCATCCCGAAACCGAGCCGATGATCATCGGCCGCAACTTCCTGACCAAGATCAATGCCAACATCGGCACCTCGGCGGTGACCAGTTCGATCGCCGAGGAAGTGGAAAAGATGGTCTGGGCGATCCGCTGGGGCGGCGATACCGTGATGGACCTGTCCACCGGCAAGTACATCCACGAGACGCGCGAATGGATCATGCGCAACTCGCCGGTGCCGATCGGCACGGTGCCGATCTACCAGGCGCTGGAAAAAGTCGGCGGCGCGGCCGAGGAACTCACCTGGGAGCTGTTCCGCGACACCCTGATCGAGCAGGCCGAACAGGGCGTGGACTATTTCACGATCCACGCCGGTGTGCGCCTGCGCTTCGTGCCGCTGACCGCGAAGCGCGTCACCGGCATCGTATCGCGCGGCGGCTCGATCATGGCCAAGTGGTGTCTCGCCCACCACAAGGAATCGTTCCTGTACGAGCACTTCGAGGATATCTGCGAAATCATGAAGGCCTACGACGTGGCCTTCAGCCTTGGTGACGGGCTGCGTCCGGGGTCGATCGCCGACGCCAACGACGAAGCGCAATTCGCCGAGCTCGACACGCTGGGCGAACTGACCGACGTGGCGTGGAAGCACGACGTGCAGGTGATGATCGAAGGCCCGGGCCACGTGCCGATGCACCTGATCAAGGAGAACATGGAGCGGCAGCTGGAAAAGTGCCACGAGGCGCCGTTCTACACGTTGGGGCCGCTGACCACCGACATCGCGCCGGGCTATGACCACATCACCAGCGCAATCGGCGCAGCGATGATCGGCTGGTACGGCACCGCAATGCTGTGCTATGTCACGCCCAAGGAACACCTGGGCCTGCCCGACAAGGACGACGTGCGCGAGGGCATCATCGCCTACAAGATCGCCGCGCACGCGGCCGATCTCGGCAAGGGCCATCCGGGCGCGCAGGCGCGCGACAACGCGCTGTCCAAGGCGCGCTTCGAGTTCCGCTGGGAAGACCAGTTCAACCTTGGCCTCGATCCCGAAAAGGCCAAGGAATTCCATGACGAGACGCTGCCCAAGGACGCCGCCAAGACCGCTCACTTCTGCTCGATGTGCGGGCCGAAGTTCTGCTCGATGAGGATCACCCAGGACGTCCGCGACTACGCCCGCGAACATGGCGTGGACGAAGCCGAGGCGCTCGACGAGGGCATGGCCGAGAAGGCAGCAGAGTTTCGCCAGGCGGGTGGCAACCTCTACCCGCCTCAATGAGAGCGTCATGAAACTGCAGGTACCGTTCGTCCAATTGCCGCTTCAATTCGACGCCGCGAAGCTCAAGGGAGAGATGCAGGCGCTCGGAGAAGCCGCGTGGCGACCGCATCCGCAGAAGTATCCGGGTAATTTCGCGCTCCCGTTGATTTCGGTCGATGGCGACCCGGAAAGCGACGCGATTGCCGGTCCGATGTATCCCACGCCTTACCTCGAAAGGTGCCCGTATCTCGCCCATGTCCTGCTGCGGATCGGTGCGGTATGGGGGCGCACGCGTTTGATGAAGCTGACGGCCGGCGCCGAAGTCACACCGCACGCGGACATCAATTATTACTGGCGCGATCGCGTAAGGGTCCACGTCCCCGTCGTCACGCACCCCCAGGTGCGGTTCATCTGCGGCGACGCCGAAGTGAACATGGCAGCGGGCGAGTGCTGGATCTTCGACACTTGGCGCCCGCATCGCGTCATCAATCCGGTCGACCAGGAACGCGTGCATCTGGTTGCCGATACGGTCGGCAGCGAGGCGTTCTGGGAACTCGCGGGCCGGGGACGTGTTCCAGGGCGTGTTGATGCCGACTGGGAAGCGGAGCGCTTTGATGGCGCCGCAGGCGATGCAGCCAAGGACCTGCTCCTCGAAGCCGTCAACGTGCCGCAGGTGATGACGCCCTGGGAACTTCGCGATCACATCCATTTCATCCTGAGCCATGTCGAACCACATCCCCAGCTCGCGGTCGTGCAGCAGCTGACGGGTCGCTTCATTGCCGGATGGCAGGCCTTGTGGGCGCGTTACGGGGATGATCGTGCGGGATGGAACGATTACCGCAGGCTCCTCGATGGTTACATCGCAAGCATGGAGGTCCACGCCGCCTCGCTGCAGATATCCAACGGAATGCAATTCATCAGCACATTGAGATCGATGGTGGCCGGCGTGGCATTGGCCGATCGGCGACATCCGGCGATGCCCAATGAACCCCGTGAGCCGGTCGGAGTCACCCGGGAAGTGATGCAATGAAGTTGCCCGTTCCATTCATTCAACTGCCATTGCTCCTCGATGCGGATCGGCTCGCCGCGGAAATCAGCGCACTGGACGAAAGCCTCTGGCAGCCGCATCCGAGTGGCTTGCCTGGAAACACGGCGCTTCCGCTGGTGGCGGCCGATGGCGATCCCGCTCGCGGCGACGCGTTGTTCGGAGTCATGCGGCCAACGCCCGCACTCGCGCGTTGCGCCTACTTGCGCCAAGTACTCGGCAGCCTGGATGCCGTGCTCGGTCGCGTTAGGCTGATGCGCCTGGAGGGCGGTGCCGAGGTCGCGTCGCACGTAGATACCAACCATTACTGGAATGAAAGGGTCCGCATCCACGTTCCGGTGACCACGCACCCGTCCGTGCAATTCCACTGTGGAGATGCCCAAACCCACATGGCTGCGGGTGAATGCTGGATCTTCGACACTTGGCGGTTGCACCGCGTGGTCAATCCGGCCAGCCATGCGCGCGTGCATCTCGTGGTGGATTCGATAGGCAGCGCGGCATTCGGCAAGCTGGTCAATGCGGGGCGCGCGCACGACCAGCCGGCGAGCGAATGGACCGCGCGCCGGGTGGAGCCCGACGCTACTGGTTCGGGGGATGACCTGATGTTCGAGTCCGTCAACCTGATGTCACCGATGACTTATTGGGAAATGCGCGAGCACGTGAATTTCCTGATGGGCGAGTGCGAGGATCATCCGCTGCTTCCCGTGATCAAGCATTGCGCCAACGAATTCGTGCTCGAATGGCGCACGTTGTGGTTCCGGCATGGATCCGATCCGCGGGGACACGCTTCGTTCCGCACCCTGTTGGACGATTTCCTGTCCCGCATCGGCCGACTCGGCAGCGGCGTCAGCCTGCGCAACCATACGCAGCTGGTCTCAGCATTCAATGGCTTGATCGGCCAATCGGCGCGCGCGACGGATGATGCCGTCGCGGGCGAGGAGAATACGCGCGCGTCCCGGTTTCAGGCAGCGGCAACAGCGCCAGTGGATTATCAATTCGACCGCCCGGTCTTCATCGTGTCGCCGCCGCGATCGGGTTCGACCCTGTTGTTCGAGACATTGGCGCAAAGCCGGAATGTCTGCACCGTCGGTGGCGAAAGCCACGGGATCATCGAGGGCAGCACGGCTTCCGGTGTGCTCGGCGCTGCCGCGCGGGGCTATGCATCCAACCGCCTCGATGCAGAGGATGCGACGCCGGAAGTGATTGCGGCATTGCGGGATCGTTTTTGCACGCGCGCGTTCGATCGAAATGGCGACAAGATCCCGGGCCGCATTCGTCTGCTCGAGAAGACTCCCAAGAACGCCCTGCGGATTCCGTTCCTTGCCAAGGTTTTTCCCGACGCGCTGTTCATTTACCTGTACCGCGATCCGCGCCAGGTGATGGCCAGCATGATGGAAGCATGGGAATCCGGCGGTTTCGTGACCTACCCGCACTTGCCGGACTGGACGGGTCTGCCTTGGTCGATGGTCCTCACCCCCGGTTGGCGAGAACTGATCGGCAAGTCGTTGCCCGACGTCGTGGCCGCGCAGTGGCAAGCCGTGACCGAGATGCTGCTCGACGACCTCGAAGCATTGACGCCGGATCGCTGGGTCGCGGCGCGTTACGATCGAGTCGTCGCCGATCCCGACGCCGAGATCCGCGGCATTTGCGCAGCCGTCGGGTTTGAATGGGATCGCCAGCTGCCGCATGAATTGCCGCTGGCCAATCATACCGTCTCTGCACCGGACACGGAAAAGTGGCGGAATCGCGAATCAGATATCGTTCCTAGGTTGCAGCGGATGGCGGCAACCGTTGCCCGCGCCGAGCGCAGTTCACTCGAGAAAGGGCGTGGGGAGGCATGAGGATTGTGCGAGGTACCCGCGGCAGCCAGCGCGGGGCGATGGTCGGCTTTCCCCGCACGCACACCTGTCCGGCCTCGAGTATCGGGATCGAGGCAGTGCGTTGGCGGTGATCGTCCCTCCGGGGTTAAACTGCTTTTCCCTCCACAGATTGCATGCAGCGAAGGAGTGACGCGATGGCCGCCAAGAAACCGTTTCTCACCGATATCAAGACCATCCGCAAGCGCGCACGGGAACACATCAACCAGGGTGCAGTGACCGAAGGCTACAAGGCCGACCGCAAGGCGGTGCTGAAAATCCTCAACGAAGCCCTGGCCACCGAGATCGTGTGCGTGCTGCGCTACAAATACCACTACTTCATGGCCTCGGGCATCAACGCCAAGAGCATCGCCCAGGAATTCCTCGAACACGCGGACGAGGAGCAAACCCATGCTGACCAGATCGCCCAGCGCATCACCCAGCTCGACGGCACGCCGAACATGTCGCCCGAGGGCCTGCTGACGCGCAGCCATTCCGAATACGTCGAGGGCGACGACCTGGCCGACATGATCAAGGAAGACCTGGTGGCCGAACGCATCGCGATCGAGAGCTATGGCGAGATGATCCGCTACATCGGCGACGACGATCCGACTACGCGGCGCATGCTGGAGGGCATCCTGGCGATGGAAGAAGAACATGCCGAGGACCTTTCCACCATGCTGGAAAATCTCGGGCGCAAGGGCGAACCGGCCAAGAAGCGCCCGGCCGGCAAGCACTGACCCGACGACTTCATCGGCATGCCACGGATCGATCGTATTTCAACCCTTTGACGGTCGCTGCCGATGAAGCAGACAGTCACCGCCAACAAGGCCGTCGACGCCGCCAGCCCATGGCGCTGGCTGGCCCTGTGGTGCGCGCTGCTGCTGCCGTTGGCGGTCTTGTTTCCGCCGTTCCCGATCGATGAAACGCGTTACCTGACCGCAGCGTGGGAGATGTTCAACTCCGGCCAGTGGCTGGTGCCGACCGTCAACGGCGCATGGTATTCCGACAAGTCGCCACTGCTGTTCTGGCTGATCGCGGGCGGCTGGAAAATCCTTGGCGTGCATACCTGGGTTGCGCGCGTCGAAGCACTGATCGTATCGCTCGGCACGTTGCTGGCCGTGCGCCGGTTGGCTGCGCGGCTGGGCATGGATGCCCGTGGTGCCGACACCGCAATGTGGCTGCTCGCTGGCTGCCTCGGCTTCACCGTGTTCAGCACGGCGATCATGTTTGACCTGTTGCTCTCGCTGTGCGTGCTCGGCGCATTGCATGCGCTGCTCGATCTCGATGCGGGAAAGTGGAAACGCGGCACCGTCATGCTGGGCGCGACCCTCGGGCTGGGCATCCTTGCCAAGGGCCCCGTCGTGCTGTTGCACGTCGTCGCGCTGGCCCTGCTCGCACCGTGGTGGAGCGGGACCGCGCGCGTACACAAGCTGCGCTGGTATCTGGCATTGCTGGCGGGATTGCTGATCGGCGTCGCCATCGCGCTGTGCTGGTTGCTGCCGGCAGCATGGTTCGCGGGACCGACCTACTGGCAGCCGCTGGTGGACAAGGTCACGGGGCGGATCGCGGACAGCTTCGCGCACCGACGTCCGTGGTGGTGGTACCTGCCGCTGGTGCCGGTCCTGTTGCTGCCGTGGCCGCTGACCCTGCGCGCGCCGCGCGCAGGGTGGGCGGGATTGTGGCGCGGGCGGTTCGGGCGCTTCCTGTGGTGCTGGTGGGTGGTGCCGTTCGTGGCGTTCTGCGCGATCAGCGGCAAGCAGATCCATTATCTGATTCCCTTGTTGCCGGCGTGGGCGCTGGCTGGTGCGTGGCTGCTGCAACAGCCCGGTGCGCGCCTGCGCCCGATGCTGTTCGCGTTGTTCGCTTTGTTGGTTGCAATCTTGATGGCGATGCTGCCGTGGCAGGCGGCGAAGACCTTCGGCTACACACCGCAACATGCGATCGCCCTGTTCGCGCTTGTCGGATTGCTGATTGCGGTGGGTGCGTGGCGCACATGGGGACGCAGCGCACGTGCGTTGGCTCTGTCCTCGACCGCGCTGATTTCGGCGACATTGCTGGCAGGCGCGCTGGCATACTTGCCGGCGCTCGACGTGCGTCCTGAAGCCAGGTTCGTGAAGAGCGCCTTGCAGGCGCAAGTTCCTATCGTGCACGTGGGATGGCACAACGGCTTGTTCGGTTACACCGGCCGACTGCACCAGCCTTTGCCCTGGATTCCGCTTGCGCAAGTTTCCGCGTGGTGTCGCGCACACCCCAATGGCATCCTGCTGACCAGCGACCGCAATACCGAGCCTGCGGGCGCGACGCCCTTCCGGGCGTGGCCGTATTTTCTTGCCGGCGATCATCGCCTTGCGGCGTGGCACGCGTCGCAGGTGTCCGAGGCCGCATCGCGCTGACCTTCCGCCCGCCATGCGTTTAGGCATCAACGGGACGTTTTGCGCATGGCGCGCCTGCGAGTTCTCGCTGCGACGCCCATTGGACGCAGGCAGCCCGGCGTGATCCGAGGCCCGCTATCGGCGCCGAGGCTTGGCGCGATGGGTGGGACTGGCGTTCCATGGATCGTCGGGCCAAGGGTGTTTCGGATATCGCCCTTTCAATTCCTTCTTAACTTCAGCGTAGGTGCGCTCCCAGAATCCGCGCAGATCCTGCGTGACCTGGATCGGCCGGCCACCTGGCGACAGCAAGTGCAATGTCACCGGTACCCGGCCGCAAGCGATGCGAGGGGTTTCTGAAAGTCCGAACAATTCCTGCAATTTCACGGCGAGTACCGGCGAAACTTCGGACATCGACGTATCCAGTGCCGCAGCGTAATCGAGCCGGCGGGTCATGCCGCTGGGCACCGTGATGGCGTCCGGCGCCGCTTCGTCGAGCAGTTTGCGCTGAGGCCAGTCGAGCAGGCAGGCGAACGCATCGGAGAGATCCGATGCTGATAGCGCATCCAGTTTACGCTTGCCGGCAAGCGCGTGCGCAAGCCAGGTTTCCAGCGAGTCCAGCAGTGCCGCGTCCGAGACATCCGGCAGTCTCGACTCGGGCATCACGCGACGCATCCAGGCAATCCGTGCGCGCAAACGCGTGGTCACTTCGCTCCAGGGCAGCGCCGCAATACCACGTGCTCGGATCGTCGCCAGCAATGTCGGCAACGCGTCGTCTGCGCTTACCCGCACGGCTCGTCGCTCCAGCACGAGCGAATCGAAGCGGCGCTCTTCGTAAGCTTCAACAACGCCGTTGGCGTTGACGTTCATGGCACGTTCGCGCACGAAGCGTTGCGGGTAATCGTGTTCCAGCAGCAATGGATCGAACGGTGCGGCTGCAAGGATCAGACTGTCGCGCGCATCGAAGCGCGCCTCGCTGACGATGAGCCAAGGCTCGCCGAGCAACATCGAGGCCTCGTGCAGGCGTGCGCCGCGCCCGTTGGCGAGCTGGTAGCGACGAGGGTCTTTGGCGTCCTGCCTGGCGACTCGATCCGGAAACGCGTGCAACAGCAGATTGCCCACGGTCAGCGCATTCGGCATGCCGCTGGCGCCATGCCGCACATCCAAGCGCTTGCGCCAGCCGCGTGCGGCCTGTTCGATTGCGGACAGTGCGCCAGCGTCTGCATCATGCACCGTGCGCATACCGCCGTCACGATAGCGGTGCAACGTATCGATCCGCGCACGCAGGTCGTCGTTGAAATCGCCGCGCAGCGGCGAACGCGCATCCAGCAAAGCCAGCAGATCCGCGATCAGCGCACGCAAACCATTGGGCGCACGCAATGCCGCGGCGGCCAGGCGCGGGCTCGCACCCAGTTGCAGCGTTTCCCGACCAAGTGGCGTGATGCGCAACTCGGCGTCCAGCGCGCCCAGCCGTTGCAACAGATCGCGCGCGGCGGCCAGTGCACCGGCGGGCGGCGGATCCAGCCAATGCAGCATCGAGACCGCATCCGGCCCCACGCCCCAGGCGGCGAGTTCCAGTGCAAGCCCCGACAATTCCGCCTGCGCGATCTCGGGCGTGCGCGAGGCTTCGAGCCGCCGGCTTTGCGGCCACGACCGATACGCGACGCCTGGAGCAACGCGGCCGGCGCGGCCGGCGCGCTGGTCGGCCGAGGCCTGTGAAATGTTCACGGTTTGCAGCCGCGTGAAACCGGAGTTCGGATCGAAGCGCGGCTCGCGCGCCAGCCCCGAATCGATCACGGCGCGCACGCCCGGTACCGTGATCGAGGATTCGGCGACATTGGTCGCAAGGATGACGCGGCGGATACCTGCATCCGCCGGAGCCAGCACAGCCTGCTGGTCGGCCAGTGACAACTCGCCGTGCAAAAGGGTGACCTGGACATTGCGCACCTGCGGGATGCCGACCTGCAGCATTCGTCGTGCTTGCGCGATTTCGCGCCGGCCAGGCAGGAACACCAGTACGTCGCCATCGGTTTCGTCGAGTGCCTGCCGAACCGTGCGGGACAGGTGCGCGATTTCGTCTTCGCCGCGGCGGGCGGGCGGATATTCGATGCGAACCGGAAATGCCCGGCCAACGCTGCGTAGCAGTGGTGCGGGCAACCAATCCGCAACGCGTGCGTCATCCAGCGTCGCCGACATCACCAGGATGCGAAGGTCGGGACGCAGGCTTTGCTGGACGTCCAGCGTCAACGCGGCGCCCAGATCGCCGGCCAGATGCCGTTCATGGAATTCGTCGAACACGATCGCGCCGACATCCGGCAGCTCGGGATCGTCCTGCAGCATTCGGGTGAGGATGCCTTCCGTGACCACTTCGATGCGCGTCGCGCTGGATACGCGCGACTCGAAGCGGATGCGATAACCCACTGTCCGGCCAACCGCCTCACCACGTTGCGCGGCCATGAATTCGGCTGCCGCGCGGGCCGCGATCCGGCGCGGCTCCAGCATCACGATCTTGCGGCCGGCCAGCCATGTTTCATCCAGCAGCGCCGGCGGCACCTGCGTGGTCTTGCCGGCGCCGGGTGGCGCCTCAAGCGCGAGTCGCGGATGTGCCGCCAGCGACGCGCGGATGCGCGGCAGCAACGCGGTGACGGGGAAATCCGCAGCATCCATCGAGCGCATTGTAAGCGTGGCGATGTTCCGCACCGAGTGGCCGGCCGCTCGCACGAAGTCTTTTCCTGTGAGATCCGTACAAAACTGCGGCGACCGGCGTCAGTTTAGAATTCGTCAACACATGTCAGTGCACAAGACTGCGACGCACATCCTGATTGGCACGCGTCGTGCAAATGTGCGTACCTGGATTCACGACAACAATTGCACATTCGGTCTTTGCGGCACGCCAAACGGCGCGCCGCGACCGTGCGCGATTACCTGGTCGGCCAAGATGGGTCCGAGGACCACATCGATGCCTAGGGCCGTGGCGAGGTCGATCCGGTCAAGGCCTGCAACGACAAGAACCGCGCCGGGCTGATTGCCTGTCTTGCGCCGAATCGTCGCGTGGTGATCGAAGCCGAAGGCACGCACTGATCCTTGTTGCAAACAGCTCCACACCTTGAGCCGGCCTTGATCCGGCTCTTTTTTCGGACTCAACGACTCGGGTGCGTGCTTTGGTACGCTGTGCCGCATTCGTGTGCAAACCAATCCCATGCACTTGATCGATATCGGCGCCAACCTGACCCACGAATCCTTCCGCCGCGATTTCGATGCGGTGCTGGGGCGTGCCCGCAAGGCGGGCGTGGAACGGATGATCGTTACCGGGGCATCGCGCGACGGTAGCGAACATGCGCTGGAACTGGCCCGTGAACATCCCGGCACGCTGTGGGCGACAGCGGGCGTGCATCCTCACCACGCGGGCGATTATGGTGCGCAGACCGACGCGCTGCTTCGGCAACTCGCGCGCGAACCGGGCGTGGTGGCGGTCGGCGAAACGGGACTGGATTACTATCGCGACCTTTCGCCGCGTCACGCGCAACGCGCGGCATTCGAGAAGCAACTGGCGATCGCGGTGGATCTGGGCATGCCATTGTTCCTGCACCAGCGTGATGCCCACCAGGATTTCCTCGCGTTGCTGAAGGCGGCGCGCGATCGCGTTCCGGATGCCGTCGTGCACTGTTTTACCGACAGCCGCAGGGCGCTGTTCGACTACCTCGACCTCGACTGCCACATCGGCATCACCGGCTGGATCTGCGACGAACGCCGCGGGCTGCACCTGCGCGAGCTGGTGCGCGAAATTCCAGCCAACCGCCTGCTGCTGGAAACCGATGCCCCCTATCTGCTGCCGCGCGATATCCGTCCCGCACCGTCCGACCGTCGCAACGAGCCGATGTACCTCGCGCATGTTTGCGAAGTCGTCGCCGGTCTGCGTGGTGAAACGGCCGAAGCGACGGCAATCCGGACCGCTGCCAACGCCCGGTCATTCTTCCGCATCGAGGCCTGAACCGGGAGCGCCGCCGCGTGCCGCGGCGGTTTGCGGGTGGTCTATTCGACCCGGCCGGCGCGCATGGCGAGTGTCCAGCGCACGGTCCTGATGCGATCCGGATCGCCCCACGCCGAAATCAGCACCGCGGAAATCGCTTCGATCGCGTCATTGCCGGTGGCTGCGAGATGTCGTTGTGCCGCCGACCATGAGGACAAGTAGGCCAGCAGCTGGCGTGCGTTCCATTCGACCCGCATTTCGAAGGCTGGCGCCTCGACTGGCGTGAAGGGAATATCCTGGGCGGCATATCCCTCGTCCACCAGGCGCCGCTCCGGCGGCCAGTATGAGCCCAACACGTCGTCGTACAAGTGCTCGATCACGGCATCGACCGCCGGTGTCACGCCGCAATTCGCATAACACCAGGCCGCGAACAAAGCGTCGGGTTTGGCGACACGCCGCACTTCGGCCAGGAACGCTTCGAGGTCGAACCAGTGCAGTGCTTGCGCAACGGTGATGGCGTCGACGGAATGATCGGGGATCGACGTGTGATAACCGGTCGCATCCCCGGCAGCCATGCCCCGTGGCTCGTTGCGGTAGTCGATGCGCGGGTTGGCAACGGCGTTGCCGAGCTGCTGCTCGCTCGGATCGGTGGCGATGACATGTTCGAACCGTTCCGCCAGCGCGACGCTGGCCTGACCGCTCCCGCAACCCGCATCCCATGCGCAATTGCGCGCGGGGGCCGCGGTCGCGACCCAGTCGAACAGCGCGTCGGGATAATGCGGCCGCGCCTTGGCGTACAGATCGGCGTGACTCGAGAAATGATCCTTGAAACTCATCGTGGGGTTTTCCCTGATGTTCGCGCGAAGCTACTTTCGATGACGCGATGCGCACCGGGTGCGAGGTCGCCGAGCGAGTACCCGCCGATGCGCGTGCGGACCAGGCGCAAGGTCGGCAATCCCACCGCCGCGGTCATGCGCCGCACCTGGCGATTGCGGCCCTCGCGGATGCTGAGTTCGATCCAGGTGTCCGGCACGGTCTTGCGAAAACGCACTGGTGGGTCGCGTGGCCACAACCAGTCGGGAGCACGATCCAGCACACGCACTTCGGCAGGCCGGGTGATGCCGTCTTGCAGCTCGACGCCATGCTGCAATCGGCGCAATGCTTCCGTATCCGGCGTGCCCTCTGCCTGCACCCAATACGTTTTCGCAAGCTTGTGGCGTGGATCGGTGATGCGATGCGCCAGCGCGCCGTCGTCGGTCAGCAACAGCAGCCCCTCCGAATCGAAGTCCAGCCTGCCGGCGGGGTACACGTTCGGTGGTAGTCCGAATTCCTTCAGCGTGCGCCGCGGCTGTGTCCCGCGATCGGTGAACTGACACAACACCTTGAAGGGCTTGTTGAAGGCGATCAGCACGCGCGGATTTTATCGGGCGAAAGCGAATCGGGGGCAATCCGCGGCAGTCTGCGGCAGTCTGAGGCCATGCCGGTTTCGGCGGCCCGCCGGATTGTCCGGATTACGGCGTCGTGTCACGACTCGCGATTCGATCGATCAGCGCGGTCGTGGACTTGCCGGGCACCAGCGGCACCAGGACCACGCTGCCGCCAGTGGATTCCACCAGTTCCCGCCCCACGACCTGCCCGATCCGGTAATCCTGGCCCTTGACCAGCACGTCGGGACGAAGGGCCTGGATTACCTCGAGGGGAGTTTCCTCCTCGAAGATGGTGACGGCATCGACGCAGCCGAGCGCTGCCAGCATCGCGGCACGCTCGCGCTCGTTGATCAGTGGTCTTTCCGGTCCCTTGAGCCGGCGCACGGAAGTATCGCTGTTGATCGCCAGCACCAGGACGTCGCCGAATTGCGCCGCCTGTTGCAGCAGCGACAGGTGGCCGGCGTGAAGCAGGTCGAAGCAGCCGTTGGTGAGCACGATGCGCCTGCCCGCCTTGCGCCATTGCTGCGCCCGTGACGCGAGTTCGCCGCGATCGAGCAGCTTGTGCGTGCTTTCGCCGCCGAGGAATTCGATGATCTCTCCCGCCGCAACGCTGACCGCGCCGATCCTGCCTACACTGATGCCGGCCGCGGCGTTGGCGATGTGCGCGGCCTCGACCAGCGAGGCACCGGCGGCGAGCGCCACCGCCACCACCGCGACCACCGTGTCGCCGGCACCGGTCGGATCGAACAGCGAACGCCCACGTGCCGAAATCGCGTGGTGCGGGCCGTGCGCAGGCACCACCAGCATGCCGCGTCCACCCCGGGTGACGATCAGCGCGTCGATGCCGGCGTCGGCGGCGAGTGATTGCGCACACGCGGCGATGGTTGCGGTGTCGTCGGGATCGATGGCTTTGCCTGCCGCCAGTTCCAGTTCGTGGAAGTTGGGCGTCACCGCGAGCGCGCCGCGGTAGGCGCCGAAATCGCGTTGCTTGGGATCGACCACGATGCGGGCGCCCTTGGATGTGGCGAACGCGCGGATGCCGTCCACGAGCGCTGGCGTCAGCGTTCCCTTGGCGTAATCGCTCAGGATGATGACATCCGGCACGCGGCCCTCGGCAAGGCGCTCGATCATCCACCGCGCATCTTCGCCCCCGCACGGCGACGTGTCTTCCCAGTCGAGCCGCACCAACTGCTGGTTGCGGGCCAGTCCGCGCAGCTTGCGCGACGTCGGTCGCGCGTCGAGTGGGCGTACCGCCCGCACGTCGATGCCGGACTCGCGACACAGCTCGAGGATGCGGCTGCCCGCGGCGTCATGGCCCACCAGTCCCGCGAGGGTCACTTGCGCGCCCAGCACCCTCGCCTGGCGCGCCACATTGGCGGCGCCGCCTAGCCGGTCCTCGACGCGCTGCACGCGCACCACCGGAACCGGCGCTTCCGGGGAGATGCGCGTGACGTCACCGATGGCGTACTCGTCCAGCATGATGTCGCCCACGACCCAGACGGCGAGATCGCGTGCGTGGTCGAAAATCCGGGTCAGCGAGGAACGGTCGGGCGTGCCGGCTTGCGGGTTCATGCCGGTTGTCCGCTGGCGTGTTGTTCGAGTGCTTGCGCGATCGCGTGAATCCAGACGTCGTGGACTTCCTGGATGCGCGCCACCACGCGCGACGGTGCCTGCAGCGCAATATCCGACAAAGGCGCGAGCACGCCGCCATCGTCGCCAGTCAAGGCCACGACCTTGCAGTCTTTCGATCGCGCGGTCCTGGCCGCTTCGATGACGTTGGCGGAGTTGCCGCTGGTGCTTATCGCCAGCAGGACGTCGCCGGGTGTTGCGAGTGCTTCGACCTGACGGGCGAATACCCGGTCATAGCCGTAATCGTTCGCAATCGCCGTCACGGTCATCGTGTCTGCGGTAAGCGCAATCGCCGGAAGCGCGCGCCGGTCCACGCGAAAACGGCAAACCAGTTCGGCCGTGAAGTGCTGCGTCGAGGCCGCGCTGCCCCCGTTGCCGCACGCCAGGATCCGGTTGCCGGACGCGAGGCATGCCTGCATCAGACTGGTGGCCTGCTCGACCAGCGGGGCGAGCGGGGCGGCTGCCTGCATCACGGCATCGTGTTCGGCAAGGATGGACTGGATGTTCATGGTGACCTTGATTCATGGCGGGCTATAGAACCGGACAGCAAAGTCGACGCGAAGGCGCGCACGTCGTCGAATACCGGCAGGTCGGCGTGCTCCACTGCGGCTTCGGTACGAACCCCTTTTCCGGTGCGCACCAGTGCCGCGGGGATATCGGCGGCCGATGCTGCCTGCAGGTCGCGCAGGTCGTCACCGACCAGCACCGTGGCCTGTCGGGGAATCCCGCTGGCCGCGATCGCATCCAGCAGCAAACCCGGTGCAGGCTTGCGGCATCCACAGGCTTGCTCCGGACTGTGCGGACACACGAACACGTGGTCGATGGTGGCGCCTGCCTGCGTGGCTTCGTTGAGCATGCGCGCATGGATGGCATCCAGCTCGTCGCGCGTGAACAGGCCGCGGCCGACGCCGGCCTGGTTGGTGGCGACCGAAATGCGAATCCCGGCGGCACTCAGCATGGCAAGGCCTTCCGGAACACCGGGAAGCCACTGCCATTGCTCCGGCGTGCGCACGTAGCCGCCGTCGCGCGGCTCGGCGTTGAGTACGCCGTCGCGGTCGAAGATCACGTGTCTGTAATGGAAAGGCATGGGGCTCTCAGCGATACATGTCCGGTTGTGCCAGGAACTCCTGCACATACAAACGCACGCCTTCCTCGATGGACCTGAAGGGTTGCGTGAAGCCGGCCTCGCGCAGGCGATCCATCCGCGCCTGCGTGAAATACTGGTACTGGTCGCGGATCGCTTCCGGCATGTCCCGGTAACCGATGCGCGGCTGCCGGCCGAGCGCCGCGAACAGCGCCCGCATCAGGTCGGCGAAACTGCGCGCCTCGCCCGTTCCGACGTTGAAGATCCCGGTCACCGTTGGGTGATCCAGCAGCCACAGGACGACGTCGACGCAATCGCCGACGTATACGAAATCACGCTTTTGCTCGCCGTCTGCGACATCGGCGCGACCGGATTTGAACAACATGACCTCATCGCCACGCGCGGCCACTGGAAAGGTCTTGGCAACGACGCTGCGCATGCCGTCCTTGTGATACTCGTTGGGGCCATAGACGTTGAAGAACTTGAGACCCGCCCATTGCGCGGGCAGTGGTTCACGCTGGGCGACCGCGCGCGCAACACGTCGGTCGAACAGGTGTTTGCTCCAGCCGTACAGGTTCAGCGGGCGCAGTTGCGCGAGGGCCGCGGACGAATCGTCGTCGTCGTAGCCACGCTCGCCGGCACCGTAGGTCGCGGCCGATGACGCATACAGGAAGCGCTTGCCGTGGTGGGCGCACCATTGCCACAATTGCCACGAGAGGCCGAAGTTCGTCCGCAGCACCAGGTCGCCGTCACTGGCGTCGGTGGAAGAAATGGCGCCCATGTGGACCACGGCCTCGATGTCGTCCACATGCTGTTCGAGCCAAGCTTCGAGCCTATCCGGATGAAACATGTCGCGAAGCTCCGCCTTCGCGAGGTTTCGCCATTTGCCTTCCTGGCCCAGGAAGTCGCAAACCGCGACGGACATGCCGCGCTCGGCGAGCGCGGCCACGATGTTCGAGCCGATGAAGCCCGCACCGCCGGTCACCAAGATCATCGGCAAGCTCCGTATCGGCACCCGGTACGGTCGGAATCCGCGTACGCATGCTTCATGGCGAGCCTGCGCCTGCGAGGGCGTTCCGGACTTGCTGCCCACCCCGCACCGCGGTGGTGTCGGCGATGATCGTCCCGATCAGCTCGCTCGCGGCCCGTGCCACTTCCTCCGGAGTTTTCCCGCGGGTGAGGAGCGCCTGGCTGCGGTGTCCATAAGGTGCGTATTTCAGGGCGTCCGAAACGGAGAACAATCCAAGCGTGGGCGCACCCGAGGCGCTGGCCAGGTGCATCACGCCGCAATCGGCGCTGACGAAACACGTCATGCCGGAAATGACCGCGGCGACTTCGCGCGGGCTGGGCGAGGAAAAAAAGGGAAAGTCTGCGCCAAGGCGTGGCCGGCCATCCGGCGGCGCGATTTCCATGATCGCGCAATCGGGTTGGCTTGCGCGCAAAGCATCGATGAAGCGCCGCCACCAGTCGACGCCATATTTCTTGCCGCCGGTAGCTTCGGCGAATACGCCGATGATGGTTGGTGCGTTCGGGTGGCCCGCGACGCCGGCCGCACGGTCGAGGTGCGCCCGCCCGCGCGCCTGTTCAGTCGCCGTGAGCCGGATATCGAGTGTGGGGAATCCCGGCCCGGATTGTGCCGCCACGGGGCGCCGCAAGGCACCCCGCAACAGATGCACCGGCCATTGCGCCATGTGGTTGGGTGCGAGCATCATCCACGTGGTGTTCGGGCCTGTGGCAGTCCCGCTGCGAGCTATGCCGAGCGCTTGGCGGGGCCGCGCGACGGTCATCAGAAAGCGACTCGATTGCGAGGCTTCACAGGGATCGATGGCAAGGTCGTAATGCATGCGCCGGATCGCGGCGATGGTCCGGCCGAGCGCGACGGGATGACGAACCATCCGCCGGGACAGGTTCCAGATGTGCCCGACATTCGGGAATGTCTGAAACAACTCCGCGACATGTTCGCCGGCGAGGACGATGTCGACCTCCGCGCTCGGGAAAAGCCGCGCGAGCTCGCTCAGCAGCGGGGTCAGCAGAAGCAGGTTTCCGAGACGATGATTCGGCCGGCACACGAGAATCCGGCGGATTGCATCTTCGGGCAGATCGCCGGCCCGCGTCAGACGCGCGTCGCCGATGCGAAACAACGGTTGCATCGCCCGGCGGATGATGCGGCGCCGCAACTCGCTGTACTGCTTGCGTTCAAGACTGCCCACGCTTGCTCCTCGGTACATGCATTCTGACACCTGCGAGGGTGCTGCGGTTTGGTAATCGCCGCTGCTGTGTGAACGGCGGGTCGAGAGTTCCGCCCGTCAGCACCCTCCGTCATCGTCTCCCGCTGGTCAGAACCGGTGCACGAATCCCACTTGAAAGCCACCAGGCAACCAGCCAAGGATCAGCGGCGATTTGCGGTGCGCGGCCCAGATGCCGACTGCCGTACCGATTGCCCAGCCCGTCAGCACATCGCTCTGCCAGTGGCCGTGAACCTTGACCCGTGCGATCGAATCGTACAGCGGCAGCAGTTCCAGCGCGTACACCGCCGGATGATCGTGCCCGTAGGCCACGACGAACGGTGTCACCGCGCCGGCGATCGCGCTGACCTCGCCGCTCGGGAAGCTCTGGTAACGGGTACCTTTGAAGAATTGGTTCGGATCGGACGTCTGCGAGGGGCGCTCGCGCTGGAAGATCAACTTGCCGCCTTGGGCGATCGCGGAAGATACCGCCATCGAATCCAGCGAGCGCCAGAAGGTATCGCCCAGCTTGTCCTGGTCGCCCAGCGCCAGCGAACCGCCCACCACGGTCAGGATCGTGGCGGCCATCAACACCTTCTGCTTGTGGCGCGCCCATATCCCGCTGTTGTCGTAAGTGATGAGATGGTCGATGCCGAACGGGCCGCTCGCGGCCCGCGCCAGGTGCAGCGGTGCTGCTGCACAGACGCAGAGCAGCAGCACCGCTGCAAACCGTCGGAAGAACGTGTCGGACTTCATGCTCATCGCGGACCGTGTGCGATAAAGTATAAAGTGTCGCGGTTCGCTTAGCGCATGCTTCCGGATAGCTTTCACGAACCTTGCGGGTCGCAAGGTTGGCAAGTACCACCCGTGGATCAATCAGTTATCACTGCCAGCCAAGGCGGTGGTGACGTGCCCGCCGCTGAGCGAGACGCGGTAGTGCGCGATACGTTTGCCGTGGTTCTGGATGACGTCCACGTCCACGTGGGCCTCGTTGCCGCGACCGGCGGCATTGGCCTCGAGTGCCGGGCCACGGCCGATGTGTTCGGCTTGTGCGATCGCCTCGCCGAAGGTCAGCTTGCTGCCATCGAGCGCGTGCGCGCCGCGTGCGTCCTCGCCGTGCGCAGCGCTGCTGCCGAGCACACGGCCACTGGACGCATCGATACGCAGTTCGAGCTTGGCATCGCCGCGCAACACATCCACTTCGTACCAGTGGCCGCGACGCGTGGCCTCCATCCCGTAACCGTAGGCCCGTCCGCCGCCGCTTTCGGCGATCTTCACGGCCTGGGTCGGAGTAACCGGCGCGTTCAATACAGCCGCCATTTCCATGTGGTCGCCGGGCTCGATGCTGCCGGCGAATGCGCACGCGCTGACCAGTGCCAAGGCCAGGACCGAACCATTGATTGCAATTTGTTTCATGAGTCCAGATTTCCTTGTCGGTGGAGGCTTCAGTCTGCAATGCGAGGCTTTGTAGCCACTTCATGACTGCTTAGCTTCCGCTTAGTGGTGGTGTCGCGTACAGGCTGCTAGCTTTTACGCATCGTTATCCAGGGATTGCGCATGAAACTGCTGCTGGTCGAGGATTCCGAGCGTCTGCGCGCGACGCTTGCGCGTGGCCTGCGCGCAGCCGGCATGACCGTGGACACCGCCGGCGACGGCGTCGAGGCCAACGGGTATCTGGCCGGCTACGCCTACGACCTGGTCGTGCTGGACCTGGGTCTGCCGCGCCTGGACGGACTGGGCGTATTGCGCGCGCTGCCCACGGGCGGCGAACGGCCGCGGGTGCTGGTGCTGTCCGCGCGCGACCAGGTCGGCGACCGGGTCGAGGCCTTGAACGCGGGTGCCGACGATTATCTGGTCAAGCCGTTCGCTTTCGAGGAATTGCTGGCACGCCTGCATGCATTGGCCAGGCGCCCGGCCGAAACCCAGGCTGACGTACTCGAACATGCCGGCGTGCGGCTGGAACCCCAGGCACACAAGGCAACGGCGAAAGGCGTGATGTTGCAGCTCACGCCGCGTGAGTTCGCGTTGCTGGAACTGTTGTTGCGGCACCGTGGCCGCGTGTTTTCGAGGGCGGAGATCCTCGAGCGGATTGCCGGCAGTGACACCGAGGCTTCCGACCGCAGCATCGAGGTGGTGGTTTTCGGCTTGCGTCGCAAGCTGGACGATGCGGGTTGCACGGGGCTCATCGAGAACCGGCGTGGCGCCGGGTACCTGATCCCGTGAACGCGCGGACAAAAACCTTTTCATTGCGCGGGCGCCTTACGTTGCTGCTGGCGCTCACGGTGCTCGTGGTTTTCGGTACGGCGACCAGGCTCGTGGATTGGCGTGCCGATTCGGAAATGCAGCAACGCTTTGACGACGCTTTGCTCGCGCGCGCGCAATCGCTGGCGGCGCTGGCGCAAGTCGAAGGCGGCAAGGTTGTGGTGGATGCGGACGATATTCCGACCACCGTGTTTCCCGGCAGTGCAGGCGGCAGTTGGTACGAATTGCGCTGCGCGGGGGAAGTGATCGCACGAACCAACCACATACCGCCACCGCTAAACGCGGGCAAGCGTCCAGTGTACGCTGACGCACAACTTGGCGATGGGCGCATGCTGCGGGTCGTCGCGTTGCGGTTCGTGCCCGTTTCCGAAGAAGGAACAGTCAAGCCGGGCACGCCGACATGCAGCTTGCGCTTCGCACGCGATCGCAAGTCGCTCGACGATTTGCTCGATACCCTCGATTTCATCCTGCTTGGCAGCTTGTTCGGCGCCTGCGTATTGGTGGTGTTGGCGACGCCCTGGCTGGTGCGGCGCGGATTGCGGCCACTCGCGGTACTGGATCAAGCCATGGCCGGGATCGGCCCCGACGCGCCCGGCGTACGCCTGCCCGCAAGCGGCACGACCGAGCTTGCGCCGCTGGTTGCGCGCTTCAACGAGGTGCTGTCGCGCATGGACGAAGGTCTTGCGCGTGAACGCCAGTTCGCTTCGGGATTGGCGCATGAGTTCCGCACGCGCCTCGCCGAGTTGCGCACGCTGGTGGACGTCGAGATGCGCTACCCCAGTGGACGCGACACGCACAGCATGCTCGGCGAGATCGGCAACATCGGGACGGAACTGGAGGCGACCATCACGGCGTTGCTGCAATTGACGCGCATCGAGTCCGGCTTCGAGCAGTCACAGCTTGAAGACATACCGCTTGCGTCGTTGCTTGCACGGGAAAACGCACGTCACCAGGAAGCTGCCCGCATGCGCGACGTGCGCATCGAATCCGCGGTGGAGTGCGACCCCGCTTTCACGATCGAGACGGATCCCGCCCTGCTCGAAATCGTGCTCGACAACCTGATCGGCAACGCCGTGGCCTACGCTCCATCGGGCAGTGTCATCTCGCTGCGTGCAACGCGGCAAGGCATCGAGGTGCGCAACCAGGCGCCTTCGTTGCACGCACAGGATCTTGCCAGCTTCGGCCAGCGCTTCTGGCGCAAGGACGCGCGCGGCGAGGGGCACGCGGGCCTGGGCCTTTCGCTGGCCGGCGCGGCGGCACGCGCGCTGCGGATGACGCTGTCGTTCAAACTGGAAAACGGCGTGCTGTGCGCCAGCCTGGACTGGTGCCGGGACACGACGCGGGCATAGCAGCGGGCGGGCTCACGCGCGTCGGCGCATCGCCAGCATGTAGAGCGCCGGCATCACCACCAGTACCAGCGGGACAGCGACCAGCATGCCCGCGATGATCGCGATCGCCAGCGGTTGTTGCATCTGTGCGCCGCGTCCGATCGCCAGCGCCAGCGGCGCGAGCGTCAGTATCGCGGCGATGGTGGACATCAGGATCGCACGCAAACGGTTGTGGCCGGCCTGCAGCAGGCTTTCGCGCAGGGTAGGCGGCGACTCGTCCCGGGAAACCTGATCCCGGATGTCGGCCAGCTCTGAAAAGTAGAAAATCGACAGCTCGGTGACGATGCCGACGATCATGGTCATGCCCATCATCGAGGAAATGTCGAGCTCGGTGCCGGTGATCCACAGCCCGATGAACACCCCGCAGATCGCGAGCAACGGCTGGGCCAGCACCACGATCGCGGCGCGGAAGCTCTCGTACAGGAACAACAACAATGTGAACACCAGTGCGAAAGCGGTCAGCAGCACGATGGTCAGGCCGCGAAAGGCGATCTGTTGCTGCTGGTAGAGGCCGCCCAGCTCGTAGTACATCCCGGGCGGCAGTTCGCCGCGGGCAGCCAGCATCCTTTTCACGTCGCCCATGGTGGAGCCGAGGTCGCGCCCCGCGATGCGCGCGGTTACCGCCAGCATGCGTTTCAGGTTTTCGTGGTCGATTTCCGGTTGACCGCCTTGCCGGGTCAGCGTGGCGACGCGCGACAGTGGAAACACGTTGCCATGCCCGTCGCTGATCGGCAATGACGCCAGCTGTTCGATCTCGGCGCGATCCTTCGGTGGCACCCACACGCGCACCGCCACCATCTTGGGACCCTGCGGCAGTTCGGCCGCCACGGTGCCCGCGACCGCGGACGCGACCTGGTCGGCCACGCGCTTGGGATCCAGACCCAGCATGGCGGCCTTGACCGGATCGACGTGCACCTCGAGCGCATTGCCGGCCGGATTGATGCCGTTGCGCACGCTGACCACGCCCCGGATTTTCCCGAGCTGCGCCGCGACCTTCTTGGCGGTGGCGTCGAGTTGTCCGACGTTGTCGGAAAACAGCTTCACTTCGATCGGCTCGGGAACGGCGGTGAGATCGCCGATCATGTCCTCCAGCAGTTGCGAGACGTCCACGTCCAGGCCGGGGACTTTGGCGGCGACCTGTTCGCGGATGTTTTCCATCACGGTCTCCGTCGATGGCCGCGCGCCGCTCTTCAGGCGCACGAAGAAATCGCCACGATTGGCTTCGGTGAGGCCGCCGCCCAGCTGCAGGCCGGTGCGCAGGGAGTAGGTATCGACGTAAGGGTTCTCGTGCAGGATCGCGCCGACCTTGTCGAGTAGCCGGCTGGTCTCGGCAAGCGAAGTGCCGGGTGTCGACAGGTAATCCAGCACGAAACCGCCCTCGTCCATTTTCGGCATGAAGCCGGTGCCGACCGACTTGTAGGCGAAGAATCCGGCCACCACCAACGGAATCAATCCGATCAGCAGCAGCATCGGCCATTCCAGCACGCGCAGCAGCACCGTCTCGTAGAAGTGCGTGAATCGCTGCCAGAAACGGGTCGGCGGACGTTCCTCGGCATGGCGCTCGTCGATCAGGCGTTCGGCCAGCAACGGCACGACGATGAAGGTGAGCAGGTAGGAGATCACCAGTGCGCTCGCCATCGTCAGCGACAACGCCTTGAAAAACGCTCCGGTGACACCGGTCAGGAACGCCAGCGGCAAGAAGATGATGATGGTGGCCAGTGACGAGCCGGTTTGCGGGCGCGCGAACTCGCGCGCGGCAAAGGCGATGCGTTCACTGACATGGCCGCCCATGCCGCGGAACCGCCGCATGATGTGCTCGAGCATGACCACTACATCGTCGATCAGCAGGCCGACTGCCGCCGCCATGCCGCCCAGCGTCATCATGTTGAAGCTCATATGCAGCAGCTTTAGCAACAATGTGGTAATCGCGAGTGTCGAGGGCACCACCAGCAACGCGACCAGGATCACCCGGGTGTTGCGCAGGAACACGAAAAGCACCAGTCCCGCCAGGACGATGCCGATCAGGATCGCGTCGCGCACGCTGCCCGCGGAAGCCCGGACCAGCTGGGTCTGGTCGTACCATGCCGCGATTTTCACGCCCTTCGGCATCTGCGAGGCGTAGGTGGCGATCTTCGCCTTGACCGCATCCACCATCGCGAGGCTGTTGGCAGACGGTTGCTGGAACACCTGCATCAGGATCGCGGGATGGCCGTCCGCGCTGGTTCTCACCCATTGCGGTTCAACGCCCTTCTGGACGGTCGCGATGTCGCCAACGCGCACCACGCCGCCCGGCCCCGCGCGCACGACGACGTCGCGCAGCGTGCGCACGCTGCCGGGTTGGTTGTTGGTCAGGAGCAGATACAACTTGTAATGATCGGACAGTCGTCCCAACGCGGAAATGTCGGCTGCGCCGGAAACGGCGCGCGTCACGTCGGCGATCGTAAGGTTCTGCGCGCGCAGCTTTGCGGGATCGATGTCGATGTGGAACTCGCCGATGCCGCGGCCCTGCACGTCCACCAGTGCGACGCCCTGCACGCCGCTGAGCAACGGGCGCAACTGGTATTGCGCCAGGTCGTAGAGTTGCGTCTGCGTGAGGGTCCTGCTGCGCAGGCTGTAGGCGATCACCGGTTCGTCCACGGTCGGGTCCATCCGCACCGAATGGATGATCGTGGCTGGCGGCAGTTCCGGCAGCACCTGGCTCATCGCCGCATTCACGTCGAGCAGGGCGCGGCTCATGTCCGCACCCCAGTCGAAATCGACGTCGATCTCCGCGCTGCCGCGGCTGGTGGTCGAACGTACGTTGCGCACGCCGCGCACGCGCCGGATGGCTTCCTCGACCGGCGTCGTGACCGCAACCACCATCTGGGTGGCGGGACGGGAGCCCGCGTCGATGTCCACGCGCACGCGCGGGAAGGAAACATCGGGAAACAGCGAGACCGGCAGGTTGAACACCGAAACCAGGCCGCCCAGCGCGAGGATGAAAGTCAGGAACAGCAGCGAGCGCCGATGCGCCTGAAACCACGCGGCGATGTTCATGCGGCATGCCCGTCGACGATCACGGGGCGGCAAAGCACGCAATCAAGCTTGACGGACAACGCGTACGTCATCGGGTGCCGGCCTTCGCGTCCTTCGCCTTCACCGCGTCGCCATCCGAAATTTCGTAGCTGCCCAGCGTGATGACCGGCGCATGCGGGTCGAGCGTGCCTTTGACGCCCACGGGGCTGCCGTTGGGCGCAACAACCTTTACTTCCACGCGTTTGGCCTTGCCCCGTTCGATCTGGAACACGTAGTCGCCCTGCGCGTCGCTTTGCACGGCGTCGCGGGGCACCGACCATGCCTTGAAGTCGGAAGTCTGGACAATCGCGGACAGTGCGGTGCCGGTGGCAAGCGGGGTATGGCCATCGATCGTCGCGACCAGACCGACCAGATGGGTTTGCGGATCGACGGCATCGCCGACCATGGCGACGCTGCCGCGTAGCGGGGATCCTTCGGGCGAGCCGTACACGGGCCGGATCGATACCGGCATGCCGGTGCGAATGCCAGAAGCGTCCTCGGGGTTCACGCCGAGCTGCGCAGCCAGCGCGGACGCCGGCGTGAACTGCACCAGCGGGGCGCCGGCGGGAATGCGTTGGCCCTTCTGGACAGAGAGTGCAGTGACGACGCCGTCGGAAGGGGCGCTCAACTCGGCAAGGGACTGCGCACCACCAAGCCGCGCCTGCGCATCGAAAGCCGCCTGCGCATCCGCCAGTGCCTTGCGCGCGGCGTCCAGTTGGGTGTTCGTGGCCAACTTCTCGGCATGCAGGCGCTCGGTGCGGGCGAGGTCATTCCGGGCGGTCCTGAACCCGCTTTGCGCTTGCAGGTAGGCACTGCGGGCCGAGGGATCGGTGGCGAGCTTCAGCAGTACCTCGCCGCGATGCACGTGCCGCCCGGCGATGACTTCCGTCGCCACCACTTGTCCTGCTTGCGGCAAGCTCAGTGACAAGGCGTCGCGGCTGTCTGCCGCGAGTTGTCCATAGGCGGAGACTTCGTGATGGAAGACCCGGAGTTGCGGCATAATGACATCGACGTCGACGGGTGCCTGGGTGCTGCTCGCCGGCGCGCCTCCCGAACACGCGGTCAAAACTAGGGCCAGCGCGCCGGCGAAGATCAGGGAACACGAACGGAGCTGCGGGAGATGGGGGCTGGAGTGGATCATGGTGTCTGTTCGAATCTGGTCTGCTCAGGTCACTGTGGCGATGACAGTGTTCGGCCGCTGCCCTCATTTGCGACATCCGGCCAATTGCCCGTCAGCGCGTCAAGCGCGATTGCGGTTTCGTGGGTGGTGTCTTCCAGCGTCAGCAACGCGGTGTCTGCGGTGAGCGAGTTGGCGCGTATTGCCAGGTAGGTCGGCCAATCGATCCGCCCGGCAGCATAATTGGTACGGGCAGCCTTGCGAGCCGCGGCCAGACTGGCAGCATGCGTGGCCAGTTCGGCACCTTGCGTGCGGTCGCTGTTCAGGTCCGCGAGCAGCCGCCGGACGTCGTTGCGGTCGGTGAGCAGACGCGCGGAATACTCATCGTGCAGCTGCAACCTGGTTGCGCGCTCGATCGCGATGTTGCCGCGATTGCCGTCGAACAGTGGCAGCGACAGTCCGATCGAAAAACCCGTGCTGGAAATGTTGCTGTTGTCCCGCGTCTTCACGAAGCCGACCGTAATGGCCGGAAACTGGGCCAGGATCGCCGCGCGGAGTTTTTCGTTCTGCGCGCGATAGCCCGCCTGAAGCGCCAGCAAGTCCGGACGTCGCCGGGCCATGTCCACCAGCGCCCTATCCACCCGGCCGGGGTCCGGAACGACCGAGAACGGATCGCCGGTGATATGCAGCCGCACCGAAGCCTCGAGGCCGAGCAAGTCGTGCAGGTCGTGTTCGGCGAGGTGCAATTGCCGCTTCGCATCCCCAAGCTGGTTGTTCACGTCGGACGCCGCGTTCAAACCGGTACCAGCCATCTCGTAAGTGAGATCGCCGGCGTGAAGCGCTTGCGTGATCGCGCCCTGGAGCGGCGCCAAGGCGGTGCGTTCGCGCTCGAGGCGTGTGACCAGTTTGCGCAGGAAATACACGCGGTCGAACAGCGTCCGTGCCTGGGCGATGGCCTGCCATTCGCTCCACAGCAGGTTGAGATCCACGTCCCGGGCACTGGCGCGGGCCGTCTTCACTCGCGCCGAACGCGTGACGAGGTTGCCGAGGTCGAACGTCAGGCCGGCCGCATAGGACGTCGTCGTGCCCGGCGGACTGTTGGCAGCCGGGTGGTCGTGCTCATAGCTGAACTGCGGGTCGGGCAGCAGACCTGCCGCGTAAGCCTGGGCGTGTGCCACGCCGGCGGCATCGCGCTGGATCTTCAGTTGCGGATCGTTGGCGACCGCCAGCATCGCGATCTCGGTCACGTCGAGGCCGTTCGACGGGTCGAACGTGTATGCGCGCAGCGCGGGGACCGGCATGGAAGCTGCCGGCACCTTGATGTCCGCGACGCGTTTAGCGCCACGCCCGTTGTCGAGCGGCAGCGCGTGGTATGTGGCGCAGCCCGCTAGCAGCAGGGCCGCCATTCCCGAGATACCCACGCAGGGTGCAAGCTTTCGACACATCATTCCAGTCTGCAATCTTGTGCTTAGCCGCGGCTTAGCCGGAATTGGCTTCCATTGCCGCGAACTTTCGGCTTTGCGCATTGTCGCGCCAGACACCTAAGTGAAACCAAAGCCTGACACCGCAACGTGCGCGAAACACCCCAATGTGCCTCTTCGGTCGAGGCGGCGCGTTCCTGCAGCAATAGTGTCGTGAAGCAAAGGTAGTGCAACATGTCTGCCAACGTCTGGCTGACCGTGGGATTGATCGGCCAGATGATCTTCTCCGCGCGGTTCGTCGTCCAGTGGATTCACAGCGAACGTCATCGGCGCAGCAGCATTCCCATGTCCTTCTGGTATCTGAGCATCGTCGGGGCAGTGATTTTGCTCTGCTACGCCTTGTACATGCGTGATCCCGTTTTCATCATTGGCCAAGCTGGCGGACTGTTCATCTATTCGCGCAACCTCCAGTTGCGTCGGCGGGAAGCCGCATGAGCCTGGACATGATTTCGATCCTGCCGGCCCGTCGCGATGTCCTGTGGCTCTGGCTGGGTCTGACCGGCCAGGTACTGTTCGGTCTCAGGTTCCTGATCCAGTGGATTTACAGCGAGATCAAGGGCAGGAGCAGGATCCCGCCCGTTTTCTGGTATCTGAGCGTGGCGGGCGGCGCGTTGCTGCTGATTTACGCGGTCCATCGCAACGAGGTGCCGTTCATCGTCGGCGAGACGGTGACGCTGTTGGTGTTCATGCGCAACGTCCAACTGTTGCGTCGGCCGCGCGAATGAATCATACGCATCTGCGCACCGGTCGTGCCATGTGGCAATTCGCCGGAAGCCGGCGCGATTCCGGCAGCGGGGTAGTTGACTGCCCGTGCGGAGCGACAGTGCGCGGCCCATCTTCTGGAACTTGCCTTGCTCGGGTAATTCGCATTTCGGCGGGCTTGGCGCGTCCCGTGTTTCCACGGTGACATAGTCGATGACGAGCTCGCCCGCATGAATCAACCGATACCCGCGACATCGGGCCGCCGATCCCTGCTCTGGCTGGTGGTGCTTGCCGTGCTTCTGGCGTTCGCTTTTCAGGGATCACGTGGACTGTGGAACACGGACGAAGGCCGTTACGTCGACGGGGCGTTGCAGATGGTCGACAGCGGCAACTATCTCGTGCCCGCTTACAGCCCAATCGAGGTCAACCTTTCCAAGCCACCTGTCACGTACTGGGTGATCGCGGGTGCGGTCAAGTTGTTGGGGCGCAATACCTGGGCCACCCGCTTGCCTTGGGCGTGTGCCTTTGTGGCCACGGTCTGGTTGCTGTATGGCATGGGCTTGCGGCTGGTACCAGACAAGCCTTGGTTGCCGGGGCTGATCTACGCGACCTCGTTGCCGCCATTCGTCGCCGCCAATGTCGTCAACCCCGACACATTGCTGACATTGTGCGAAGCGCTTGCCATGTACGGATTCGTGGCCTGGATGTTCGCAGCCGACGGGTCACGCGCGCGCGTCTGGTTGGCGCTGATGTGGCTGGGCTGGGGTTTGGCATTTCTGACCAAGGGACCGCCGGGGCTGCTTCCGTTGCTGGCTGTCGTCCCGTTCCTCGTTATCCGCGACGGTTGGCGTAACCTTGGCAGGCTGTTCACGCTGCCCGGGCTCGCGGTATTCGTGCTGGCGGGGTTCGGTTGGTATCTGGTCGTTGTGTTGCGGGTGCCGTGGGCCCTCCACTATTTCTTGCACTACGAGTTCTACGATCGCATTTTCACATCCGTGCAGCATCGCAATCCGGGTCTCTGGGGTTGGGCGATCGTCTATTTCCCGACGCTTATCCTCGGAACGCTTCCGTGGTGGCCGGCGCTGGCTTGGACGATGCTCAGGCGCAAGCGCGAACCGGCGGCGGAGATGGCTGCACCGCGAACCGGGGTTTCATTGTTGCTGTGGATGTGGTTCGGGATCCCATTCGTTGTGTTCTGCTTGGCGCAATCGCGGCTTCCCGCTTACGTGTTGCCTTTGTTCCTGCCGTTGTCGCTGCTTCTGGCAATCAGCCTGCAACGGTGGATCGACCCGCGCCGAAACTTCCAGCGGTTCGGGCTTGTGGTCTGGGTCGTGGCCTTGCTCGCGCTTAGGGGCTGGGTTGCCTACGCAGTCAAGCAGTCGCATCGCGACAACCGGCTCATCGCGGCACAACTCAGCGCGATGGCGGATCCCACAATGTATTCGGGCGTGGTATTCATCGAAGCCACCAGTGCCGGGTACAACATCGAAGAACGAACCCCCTGGGGGATTCGCCTGTACCTCCAAAAGCCCGTCTATGCCGTGGCATGGCTCTCGAATACGGGACCGGAGCAGGCGTGCCGAGCCTTGCGTGATGCGGGATCGGCGCTGGTCGTGATCGATCCCGGACTCGACTACAAGTCGGTCTCGGGTGTGCTAGCACGATGCACGAAGTCTGAGGTCATTGAAACGGGCGGCTGGAGAGGGCATGCCGTGGCGCTGGTGCACCCGTAAAAGTTGGCGGGCGTTCGACGAGGTCCGAGAATCATGTGTGGAATATGCGGCATACTGAATCCAGACTCCGAAGGGTTGCTGCCGGATCCCGCACGGGCGCGTATTGCCGCGATGCTGGACGCCATGCGCCATCGCGGCCCGGATGGCGAGGCCCGCGTTGATCGCAGCCATCTGAGCATGGCGGTCAATCGCCTGGCGATTCGTGGCGTCGACTTGGTGCAGCCCCCGCTGCTCGAATACGAGGGCGGGATCGTCGTTGCCTGCAACGGGGAGATCGACAATCACCGCGAGCTGCGCACGATGTTGGCGGATCGCGGTCACGAGATCCCGACCGGCACCGATCTGGCGGTGATCGCGCCGCTATATCTCGAGATGGGCATGGATTTCCTGAAGCATTTGCGCGGCGTGTTCGCGCTGGCACTGTGGGATCCACGTCACGGCCGCCTCGTTCTGGCACGCGATCGCGCGGGCGAACGGCACTTGTATTACACAGTTGGCGACCAATGTCTCGAGTTCGCCTCGGAGCTGGCTGCGTTGGTGCAATCGCCAGGCGGAAAAATCGAGATCGACAGGGAGGGTCTCGCGCAGTATCTGGGCTCGGGTTATTGCTCGCCTGCGCAAACTGCAGTCCAGGGGATCCGCAAGGTCGGTCCCGGAGAAATGGTGGTGTTCGACGCCAGCGGCGTACGTGCCGAAACATATTGGCGCCTTTCTGCGAGCAAGACACCGGCCCGCGCCTCCCGCAAGGCGTTCGACGAAGTGTTTCGCGATGCCGTCGCCAGACAAAGCGACGTGGATGTGGACTACGGCGTATTGTTGAGCGGCGGCGTCGACTCGGCGCTGGTCACCGCGGTATTGCGCAGCGTTCGACCGGGTCGGGCTTTCCCCGCGTACTGCATTCGTTTCGACGAGGCGTCATTCGACGAAAGCGATCACGCGCAGCGCGCGGCGCGCGACTTCGAGTGTGAATTCGTACCCGTTACCGTCAGCGCGGAGGATTTCCCCCGCAACCTGCGCAGTTTGATAGCCGGCACAGGGGAGCTGATCGCGGACCCGGCATGGATTCCGCTGTCGAAGGTGGCTGAGCGCGCTTCGCGCGATGTGCGTCTGTTGCTGGCAGGCGAGGGCGCCGACGAGTTGTTCGGAGGCTATCCGACGTACCTGGGCGCCCACTGGGCATCTCGCTACATGCAACTTCCGGGTTGGCTGCGAGTGGCTTTGCGTCGCGCCATCGAGGCATGGCCGGTCAGCGACAAGAAGGTGGCGGTTTCCTTCCTGCTGAAGCGGTTCGTGCGCATGCACGCCATGGATGGCATGGTGCGGCACAAGGCATGGACTGCCAGCATCGCTCCCGACCTGCTGCGCCGATTGGGCGTTGAGCCGCAAGTCGAGGCGGACATCTTCGATCACTCGATGCCTTTGCTGGACGCGGTCCAGCGATACGATTTCACGCATTCGTTGCCGGAGGCCCTGATGGCCAAGGCCGATCGGGGCGGAATGCTTCACGGTGTGGAAATCCGTGCGCCGTTTCTTGACCGTGAGGTCATCGAGTTTGCCGCAACACTGCGCGCACGAGACCGCGTAAGCGGTCTCACGACAAAGCCTTTCCTCAAGCAATGTGCTCGAAAATATCTGCGTGGCTCGGTGGTCAATCGCCGCAAGCGCGGACTCTCCGTGCCGCTCTCGGCATGGTTGCGCGGTAGCCTGCACGCCTGGGCGAAATCGAAACTGGACAGCCCGGAACTGGCCCGGGTTGGCATTCGCATCGATGCTGCCCTGGCCCTGCTTTCCGAACACCTGCAGCGTCGCGAGGATCATGCTCGCGCGATATGGACTCTGATCGTGTTGAGCGAATGGCTCGAATGGCTCCACGCTGGCAGCGATGTATTCGGGGTCACCCTGCAAGTCCCGTCACGGCATTTGGGGAGACAGGATCATGTGACCGAAGCGATGGCCGAAGTCGAGCCGTGTTGACCCGTGAGAGGCCAGAGCGATGCCACGCATCGCAACAAGCGCCTGGGGAAGCTTCCGGACTGCATCCTGCTGCACCTTTCTTGCTGGTGGCGGGCGAAACTGCCCAGCCGGAGTCGCGAATTGATCAAGGATTCCCTGATCGTGAATCAAATTGAATCTGCGCGGCCCGCTATCCGGCGGTGCCGAGGCGCCGGGGTCGCGCTGCTGCCTTGAACCGTATCTGATGCTGCCCCTTTCCATTCTCGATCGGTACCTTCTGCGCGAATTTCTTGCCGGCACCATCGCTGCGGCGGTGGTGTTGCTGGTGATCTTCACCGGCAGTTTTTTTGCCGAGGCTGTGAACAAGGTCGCGACCGGGCAGCTGCCGGGTGGCGTGATGTTCACGGTGCTCGGCTTGCACATGGTCAGTGCCCTGCAAACATTGCTGCCGATGAGCATGTTCCTTGGCATGTTGTTGGCGCTGGGGCGGATGTATCGCGACAGCGAGATGCACGTCTTGTCGGCGTCGGGCTTCGGGCCGAAAGGGCTGCTGCTGCCCGCAGCCATCCTCGGCACGGGCGTAACGGTCGTGGTCGCGCTGGTTGCGTTGTGGCTGGCTCCGTTGGCGACGCGAACCTCGCGTGACGAGGTCGACAAGGCCAATCGTTCGGTGATCGCGGCCGGGCTGGAGGCCGGTCGTTTCACCTCGTTGACGGGCGGCGGTGGCATCCTGTTCGCCAACAGCATCAGTCCCGACGGCACCCGTCTGGGCAAACTGTTCGTCGAGAGCGAGCAAACCGGCAAGGACGGCGTCACCCGCATCAGCGTGGTCACCGCCACGCGCGGCGAGCTGTTCCACGAAGGGCAGGAGGACAACCGTTTCGTCGCGCTGCACGACGGCTACCGCTACGACATTCGGCTGGGCCAGGACAACTGGCGCCTGGTGCAATTCCAGCGCAACGACATCGCATTGTCTCCGCCAACGCAGGACAACGGCGGCGACGATCCGGAAAACGTCCGCAGCACGGTTTCGCTGATTGGCGACCCCGACCCCGCCGCTCGCGCCGAACTGCAATGGCGCATTGCGGTGGCGTTCGGTCCCCTGGTACTGGCGATGCTGGCGTTGCCCATGGCGCGTCAGGCGCCACGCTCCTCACCGGTCGGTCGCATTCTGATCGCGGTGCTGGCGTATCTGATCATCATGAATCTGGTGACACTGGCGCGCTCGTTCATCGCCAGCGGAACACTTCCTGCCCCGGTTGGCATGTGGTGGGTTCTGCTGCCGGTGCTGGCCGGTGCGGCATGGGCCTATGCGCGGCAATACGCGATGCGTCGGGGCCCGCTTCGACGTTAGACGATTTCCGGAAAATGCATTGCCCGGGATTGGGAACGCAGCGTGTGTGCTTCTTCGATTCGAATCGATCAATTGTCAAGCATGCTTGACATGACTCGATTTGACCCGTAATCTCGCTTGTCAAGTCAGCTTGACAAGTATGCGCATGTTCCAAGCAAACGTGGGGAGACGGATGCCGATGGAAAGAATGAGCGAATGGCCGAGATGGCAACGCTGGGGTACCTGGCTGGTCGGCTGGGTGCTGTATCTGGGTGCGTTCTGGTTATTGTTCATCACGGACAGTATCGCGGTGCGGGTAGCCGCGCTGGCCGGTATCTGCGCGGGCGTGCTGGTGCTGGCGTATTCGTGCCGGGCGGTGCTGAACGAGCGGATGCGCAACGTGGAGCGCCGGCGCCTGCGGGTGACCCTGCCCGCGTTTCTGATCTACATCCTGCTGATGTTGTACGTATTTCCGCGCGAGGCGCATATTGCAGACCCGTGGCTGAAGGCGATCGTGGCATTGTCGCCGGCGTTGCCAATGTTGTTGGTGGCGTGGGCGATGATCCGCTATGTCAATCGCTGCGACGAGATGGAACGTCGCCAGCATCTGGAGGCTGCGGGTGTCGCGGTGGTCGTGGTGGGAATGGTGTCCATCGGACTCGGGTTTCTCGCTGCAGCCAAGCTGATCGCGGTGGATGGCACGCTGGTGCTGTTGATGGTGTTTCCTGCGCTGTGCATCGTGTACGGCGCGACGTGTACCTGGGCGAAGTGGCGGAACCGTGCCCGATGAAGAACCGCGTGCGCGAACTGCGCGAGGCCCACGGCTGGTCGCAGGGCGCATTGGCCGAGCACCTCGACGTGTCGCGGCAAACCATCAATGCCATCGAGAACGGCAAGTACGATCCCAGCCTGCCGCTGGCATTCAAGCTGGCGCGGTTGTTCAGGCAACGCATCGAATCGATGTTCGAACCGGATGAGGAACGCTGAATGAAAATGAATGGGCGCATGATCGTGCGCATCGTCGCGGCCGTGGTCGTGGTGGCTGCGCTCGGCTGGCAGTGGTGGGGCAAGCACCACGCGCGGAGCGCAACAGATGAATCGAACGGCTCCGCTCCCGCGAGTGCGGCCAGTGCGCCGGCGTCGACGGTCGCAGAGACCAAACCGGTCAAGCCGGCGCCGCCCGCGACCCTGAAAATGGGCAGTCTCACGCTGACCGCGTGCGAACTGAAGCGGCCGGACTCGGCGGCCACCGTCGCGGCTTTCTGCACGAAGTTCCCGGTGCCGGAAAATCGCGCGGACCCGAAATCGCGCACCATCGACTTGAAACTGGCCGTCGTGAAGAGCGATTCGGCCGTGCCGGAAAAGGATCTCGTGGTATATCTCGCCGGCGGCCCGGGACAGTCGGCGATCCAGAGCTATCCGGAACTCGCGCCGGCTTTCGCACCACTGCTGAAACACCACGATTTGCTGTTGCTCGATCAGCGTGGCACCGGTGATTCGCATCCCCTCAAGTGTCCCGACATCGAAAAACAGCAGAAACAGCTGGGTGACGTTTCCCTGACCATCGAGCAACGCGTGCAGTGGCTGGGCCAGTGCGCGCAGGAAGTCGAGAAGACATCCGATCCGCGCTATTACACGACCACCGATGCGGTCGCCGACCTGGCGGCGGTGCGCACGGCGCTGGGGTCGCCGAAACTCGATCTGGTTGGTGTGTCCTACGGCACCCGCATGGCGCAGCATTTCACGTCGGCGCATCCCGATGCGGTACGCAGCATCGTGCTGGACGGCGTGGTGCCCAACCAACTGGTGCTCGGCGAAACCTTCGCCGGCGCGCTGGAGCATTCACTCAAACTGCAGGCCGCTGCGTGCGATGCCGCGCCCGCCTGCAAGCAGGCATTCGGTGACTGGTACACCACCTTGCGGCAACTGGATGCCAAGTTGAAGAACGGATCGCCGCAACAGGTGACCTTCGAGGATCCCTTCAGTTACAAGCCGGTCACGAAAACCCTCAACGCCGAGACGTTGGCGGGCGTCGTGCGGCTGTTTTCCTACAGCACCGTGACGGCGGCCCTGCTGCCGCTGGCCGTGAACGAGGCCGCGCACGGCAACTACGCACCCCTCATGGGCCAGTCGAAACTGCTGACCGGCGACCTGTCGGCGTCGATCGAGGGCGGCATGCAGATGTCGGTGATCTGCACCGAGGACGCATCGCTGCTGACCCCGCGCCCGCAGGATGACAACACCCTGCTCGGCAACGAGTTGATCAAGGACTTCAGCGCCGAGTGCAAGGTCTGGCCGCACAATCCGATGCCGAAGGATTTCCACGCGGCCTTCAAGTCGTCGATTCCGACGCTGCTGATCTCGGGCGAGCGCGACCCCGTGACGCCGCCGGCGAACGCGGACGAGGTATTGAAGGGACTGTCCGACGGCCGCTCGCTGGTGGTGAAAGGGCTGGGTCATGCCGAAGCCATCAATGCGGGGTGCATGCCGGACCTGGTGGAGCAGTTCGTCGACAAGTTGCAGCCGAAAAAGCTGGATGCGCAATGCCTGAAACGCATCGGGCCCATTCCGGCGTTCGTCAATTTCAATGGAGCCGCGCCATGATTGAAGTCAAGGATTTGCACAAGGCCTTCGGCAAGGTCAAGGCCGTCGACGGTGTCACGTTCACGGCCCGCGACGGCGAGATCACCGGCCTGCTCGGCCCCAATGGCGCAGGCAAGACCACCACGCTGCGGATGCTCTACACCCTGATGAACCCGGATTCGGGTCAGGTGCTGGTGGATGGCATCGACGCCGCGGCCGATCCCATCGCGGTGCGTCGCCGGCTCGGGGTGCTGCCCGATGCGCGTGGCCTGTACAAGCGCCTGACCGCGCGTGAGAACATCGAATATTTCGCGCGCCTGCACGGCATCGAGACGCAGCTGATGCACCAGCGTCGCGAGAACCTGGTCGATGCGTTGGAGATGCGTGACATTCTTGATCGCCGCACGGAGGGCTTTTCGCAAGGGCAGCGGGTCAAGACCGCGATCGCGCGGGCACTGGTGCACGATCCGAAGAACGTGATCCTGGACGAGCCCACCAACGGACTCGACGTGATGGCCACGCGCGGCCTGCGCGCGTTCATGCGCAACCTCAAGGCCGAGGGGCGCTGCGTGCTGTTCTCCAGCCACATTATGCAGGAGGTTGCGATGCTGTGCGATCGCATCGTGGTGATCGCGAACGGGCGGGTGGTCGCCGACGAAGCGCCGGACGCGTTGCGCGCGCAAACCGGCGAGGACAATCTCGAGGACGCCTTTGTGAAATTGATCGGCAGCGAAGAAGGGCTTGCGGCATGAACGCGATGCTGACGGTGTTGTGGAAGGAGGTCCGCGAAAACCTGCGCGACAAGCGCACGGTGTTCAGCGCGTTGATCTACGGGCCGCTGTTCGGACCGCTGATGTTCGTCTTGTTGATGAACACCATGGTCGGCCGCGAAATGAAGAAGGCGGAAGGGCCGCTGAAGGTGCCGGTGATCGGCGCGCAGTATGCGCCGAACCTGATCGGCGCCCTGAAGCAGCAGGGCCTGGTGCCGCAGCCACCGATTGCCGATCCCGACAAGGCCGTGCGCCAGCGCGATGCCGACGTGGTGCTGCGCATCCCCGCCGACTACGGCAAGGCCTGGTCGAAGGGCAAGCCGGCGCAGGTCGAGCTGATCTACGACGCTTCGCAGCAGGGCAGCAGCACGCCGCGAAACCGGCTGGAGGACATGCTGAAATCGTACAGTCGCCAGCAAGGCGCACTGCGTCTGCTGGCGCGCGGGTTGTCGCCCAGCATTGGCGTGCCGCTGGTGGTCAGCAGGCGCGACCAGTCCACGCCGCAATCGCGCGCGGGGCTGGCGCTCAGCATCCTCCCGTACTTTTTCGTGTTCGCGGTGTACATCGGCAGCATGTATCTCGCGATCGACCTGACCGCGGGCGAGCGCGAGCGGCAATCACTGGAGCCATTGTTCGCGAATCCGGTGGCACGCTGGCGGATCCTGGTCGGCAAGCTGGGCGCGATCGCGGCGTTCTCGCTGGCGAGTCTGGTGCTGACCGCCGTCGCGTTCTCGGTCGCGGGACATTTCCTGCCGGCGGAAAAGCTGGGCATGTCGTTCGACCTCGGCCCGGCGTTCATCGGGCGTGCGATCCTGCTGGAATTACCGCTGATCGCCGTGTTCGCGGTGCTGGAAACCCTGGTGGCAGCTTTCGCCAAGAGCTATCGCGAGGCGCAGACCTATCTCGGCCTGATGATGCTGGTGCCGATCCTGCCCTCGATGCTGATGAGCTTCATGCCGGTGAAACAGGCGCACTGGATGTACACGGTGCCGCTGCTCGGGCAGCAGATCGGTATCAGCGACTTGTTGCGCGGCGAGCCGGTGCTGGCGGGCGACATCGGCATGGCCTTGTTGAGCGGATTCGCCTTCGCGCTGTTGCTCGGGTTGATCACGGCCGTGGTGTACCGGTCGGAGCGCTTGGCCATATCGTCTTGATGCAGATGCCGCACCCGCGGCGCCGCGGGTGCGGTACATGATTCGAGGGTCCGAAAATAAAATGCCCCGAGAGCCAGGGGGGAGCTCTCGGGGCGGGCGAAGCCGAATCTGGGGAGGGATTCGACTCCGGGGGTTCGCTCAGGGAGGTGAGTGAACCGGGACGCCGTTGCGTGCGTCCGAAAGCTTAGATGGGGTTGCGTGGGGGAAGTTCAAACTCTTTTTTTGAAAGAATTCAGAGATCGTTCACACGCTGGTTCATGCATGACTTTCGTCACGGTTTGGACGTCCAAACCTCAAGGCGCGGCATCGGAACTGCGTGAGTTTTCCGTGAAATTCCTGCTTCGACACCGCGCGGACGGCGACGTCACGAAAAAGTCATATTTCGTTCCGGGCAGCTGCCACGATCGTGAAGCCAAATTCACAGCGGTGCGGCATGGAGTTGTTACCGGGACGTCAAGCGCGGCTCAATGGGCTTCGCCCCAATTGGCGCCGACACCGACATCGACCAGCAACGGCACGTCGAGTTCCGCCGCGCCCTGCATGCGCTCGCGCACGCCATCGCGGACCGCATCGAGGGCACCTTCGCGTACCTCGAACACCAGTTCGTCGTGGACCTGCATCAGCATGTGCGCATCATCGCGCCGGTCCAGCCAGCCGTCGATGGCGACCATCGCGCGCTTGATGATGTCGGCCGCCGTGCCTTGCATGGGCGCGTTGATCGCGGCGCGCTCGGCGCCCGCGCGCTGTGCCGCGTTGCGCGAACGCAATGCGGCGAGATACAGCCGCCGGCCGAACAGGGTCTCCACGTAACCGTCGCGCCGGGCCTGTTCGCGGGTCGAGTCCATGAACGCCTTCACGCCGGGGTAACGTTCGAAATAGCGCTGCACGTAGGCCTGCGCATCGCTGCGCGGGATGCCGAGACGTTGCGCGAGGCCGTGTGCGCTCATCCCGTACATCAGCCCGAAATTGATCATCTTGGCGACCCGCCGCTGTTCGGGCGTGACCGCGTCCAGCCCGACGCCGAACACTTCCGACGCCGTGGCCCGATGCACGTCCTGGTCGTGCCGGAAGGCATTGGTCAGGCCGGGGTCGCCCGACATGTGCGCCATGATGCGCAGCTCGATCTGCGAATAGTCCGCCGCCAGCACGCGCCAACCTTCCGGGGCGATGAAGGCTTCGCGGATGCGCCGGCCTTCCTCGGTGCGCACCGGGATGTTCTGCAGGTTCGGGTCGGTGGACGACAGCCGTCCGGTCGCGACCGCGGCCTGGTGGTAACTGGTATGTACCCGCCCGGTGCGCGGGTTGACCATCCCCGGCAACTTGTCCGTGTAGGTCGAACGCAGTTTCGCGCATTGCCGGTAGTCGAGGATCATGCGCGGCAAGTCGTGCTTGTCCGCGATCGCTTCCAGTGCTTCCTCGTTGGTGGACGGCTGGCCGGTCGGGGTCTTCACCACCACCGGCAGGCCGAGTTCGTCGAACAGCAGCGCCTGCAGCTGCTTGGGCGAATCGACGTTGAATTCGCGTCCGGCGATGCGCTGCATGTCGGTCTGCAACGCGTGCATGTGCTTGCCGAGTTCGTTGCTCTGCTTGCGTAGCGCCGCGACGTCGACCAGCACGCCGCGTTGCTCCATCCGCGCCAGCACCGGCACCAGCGGCATTTCGATGTCGGTGAACACCTGCTTCAGGCCAGGCAGGGCTTCCAGTTGCGGCCACAGCGCCCGATGCAGGCGCAGGGTGACGTCGGCATCTTCGGCGGCGTAGCGGCAGGCGGTATCGAGGTCGACCTGCGAGAACGGAATCTGCTTGGCGCCCTTGCCGGCGACATCCTCGTAGTGGACGGTGTCGTAATCGAGCCAGCGCTTGGCCAGCGTGTCCATGTCGTGGCGATTGGCAGTCGCGTTCAGCACGTAGGATTCCAGCATCGTGTCGAAGGCAATTCCCTGCACTTCGATGCCGTAATTCGACAGCACGTTGCAGTCGTACTTGGCGTGCTGGCCGACCTTGCGGCATCCCGCACTTTCGAGGATCGGCTTCAGGCCCTTGAGCACGTCCTCGATCGGAAGTTGCGCCGGGGCGCCGGGGTAATCGTGGCCGACCGGGATGTAGCAAGCTTCGCCCACCTGCACGCAGAAGGAAAAACCCACCAGCTGGGCCCGCATCGGATCGAGCGCGGTCGTCTCGGTATCGAACGCGAAGAGTTCGGCCCCACGTAGTTTGGCCAGCCACGCCTCGAACGATTCTTGCGTGGTGACGAGCTCGTACGAGCCGGGTTCGGCGGTTGGCGACTTTTCCCGTTCCGGATCTGGTTCCTTCGCCGCGGAAGGTGGGTCGCTTGGCGAATGGTCGTCGTCCGTCGACCCGGATGCGTCCAGCTCCTTCAGCGCCTGCCGGAATTCATAGCGTGCATACAGTTCGCGCAGTGCATCGGTGTCGCGCGGGCGCAGCTTCAAATCACGCGGACCCTCTGTCAGATCGACGTCGGTCTTGATGGTGGCCAGCTGCCGCGACAGCGGCAACTGCGGCAACGTGGCGCGCAGGTTCTCGCCGATCTTGCCGCCGACATCGCCGGCGCGTGCAATCACGTCGTCCAGCGAGCCGTATTCGTTCAGCCATTTGGCCGCGGTCTTGGGACCGCACTTGGGCACGCCGGGGATGTTGTCGATCGCGTCGCCCATCAATGCGAGGTAATCGGCGATGCGTTCCGGCGGTACTCCGAATTTTTCGATCACGCCCTCGCGATCCGTGCGGGTGCGGGTCATGGTGTTTTCCAGCGTCACGTGCGGGCCAACCAGTTGCGCGAAATCCTTGTCGCTCGTCGATACGGTGACGTCGATGCCGTCCGCGGCGGCGCGTTCGGCCAAGGTGCCGATCACGTCATCGGCTTCGACGCCGGGCACGCGCAAAATCGGAAAACCCAGCGCCTCGACGATCTCCAGCATCGGTTCGACCTGCGCGCGCAGGTCGTCCGGCATCGGCGGCCGGTTGGCCTTGTAATCGGGGTAGAGCTCTTCACGGAAAGTCGGGCCGGAGGCATCGACCACGAACGCGGCGTAATCGGGTTTTTCGTTAAGGGTCGCGCGCAGCATGTTGACCACGCCGAACAGCGCGCCGGTCGGTTCGCCGGCGGCATTGCTCAAGGGCGGCAATGCGTGGAACGCGCGGTACAGGTAGCTGGAACCATCGACGAGTGTGAGCTTGGTCATGCCGGGATTGTCGCATGCACGCGTTGCTCACGCGGTGCGTGTATGCTGACGATGCGAACATATCGAACCCGGAGGCGTGTCGTGAGAGTACTGTCTTGGCTTGCGGCTTTTGCATTGCTGCTGGGCATGCCCGCGGCACACGCGCAACAAGTGCTGGCGCGCGCGTCATCCGCGCCCCCGCCGCCTGGTTCGGGGCTGCCGCCGCCCGGCATCAACGACCCGGGCGAGAAACCCCGGCAGGTACCGTTGCCGAGCACCGGCATCTCGCCCTCGATCGCGCCGGCCGCGCGGCCAAAGAACGGCAACGGCGACAGCACCAATGTTTCCACGAGCACCAATGCCAATGGCGACACGATCGAGGAATACAAGCACAACGGCAGCGTGTACATGGTGCGCGTGACCCCGAAACACGGCGTCACCCAGACCTACAAGGTCAACAACCCGAATGGCAGCCTGGTGCACGATCCGCAGCAGGGGCCGGTGTCACCCGTGTATTACGACATCTACAAGTGGGGCGGTCCGAAGAAGAAAAAGCCAGCAAGCGGCGCGCCGGCCGAGGCGTCGACGAGCGGGCAGTGACCAAGTCGGTCGCGCGTCTATCGCTGGTGCCGGCACGGGCCGGCCACGGAGTTTTCGACCACGGATGACGGCTTTGGGCCGACCTGCGGGCACAGCGCATGCGCGCTGCGTTCACCCATCCAGTTCCTGATAGCGCCTGAAGATGCCGTCATTGTTGAATGGAATGCGCCGCGGCGAAGCAAGGTACGTCGCGATGCTCGGACGCTCGGCGACGCGCTCGTGCAGTTCCATGCACAGCGGCAACGAGAGTGCCAGTCGGCGCATCGTGCGTGGCCACGCATAACGCAGCCCGGCGATGACCTGGAACAGTGACAGATCCGCGTAACTGGTCGCGCTGCCGGCGAGGCAGCGTTGGCGGCCACGCCGGTTCTCGGCCAGTATCCGTTCGAAGTAGCCCAGGAATTTCGGCAGGCGTTCGCGTCGCAAGTGCGCGCTGCGGCGTTTGGCTTCCTCGTGCTGGTCCTCGTAGTAAAGGCTGCCCGCGATCGGATGGTGGCTGTCGTGGACTTCGGTGACCAGATCGGCCAGCGTCAGTTGCAACTGATGCGTCCACAGCTGGCCGGTCTCGTCACCCGGCGCCAGATCGAGGCGCGGCCCGAGGAACAACAGGATGTTCGCCGTCTGCGCGATCAGGCGACGACCGGCTTTCAGGAAGGGCGGTGCGAATGGCGGATGGCCCGTCGATGGGTCCTCCAGCATTCGCAGCAGAGCCGCCTCGCCGCCGCCCGAGCCCTCCGGCAGGCGTGCGACGTCGACATAGTCGGCCCCGGCGTCTTCCAGCGCCAGACGCACGAACTCGCCGCGTCCCTGGATGGTTGGCCAGTAGTAAAGCTCATACTTCATGAGCGGCAGACTAGCAGCGGAGACGTGAACCTGGCGCCCTGTCCATTGGTGGTTCTGGTCTGGGGCAGACCATCGAAGGCCGGCAACGAAGCAGCGTCTTTCCCGTGCCGGGCGAATGGCTTTGGTTACTCTCCCAAAAGGAAAGTAACCCGCGCGTCCGGAGGCGCGCGGAATCGAGACATGGAGGTCGAACGTGGTCTCGGATCGTCAGTGCCGGAAGTGGCGCGTGCCCGTGAACACCATCGCCATGTCGTGCTCGTCGGCAGCGGCAATCACTTCCTGATCACGCATCGAACCACCCGGCTGGATCAACGCGCGCACGCCGGCTGCGGCGGCCAGGTCGACGTTGTCGCGGAACGGGAAGAACGCGTCCGAGGCCATCACGCTGCCCTGCGTCGATAGTTTCGCCTCGGAGGCCTTCATCGCGGCGATCTTGACGCTGACCACCCGGCTCATCTGGCCGGCGCCGATGCCGACGGTGGCACCGTCCTTCGCAAACACGATGGCGTTGGATTTCACGAACATCGCGACATGCCACGCGAACAACAGGTCGCGCAGCTGCTCGGTATCGGGCACGCGCCGGGTGACCACCTTGAGATCCGACAGCATCAGGGTGTCGTTGTCGGAATCCTGTACCAGCACGCCGCCGGCGATGCTGCGCAATTGCCGTTGCATCGTGCCCGGCGCATTCGGCCATTCACCGGTGGCGAGTGCGCGCACGTTGGGTTTTTTCCGGAGCGCGGCCAGCGCATCCTCGTCGAACGCCGGCGCCACCAGTACTTCGACGAACTGGCTGGCGAGGATCTTGCCGACCAGCGCGCCGTGCATGGGCCGGTTGAATGCGATGATGCCGCCGAAAGCGGAGGTCGCATCGCAGGCAAAAGCACGCTCGTAGGCGCGCAACGGATCCTGGTCCAGCGCGACGCCGCATGGGTTGGCATGCTTGACGATCACGCAGGCGGGTGTCTTGTCGAAGGCCTTGACGCATTCCAGTGCGGTATCGGCATCGACGAAATTGTTGTAGGACATTTCCTTGCCCGACAGCACGGTCGCGCCGGCGACGGTGCCGGCGGTCTGTCGTCCGTCCAGGTACAGTGCCGCGGCCTGATGCGGATTCTCGCCGTAACGCATTTCTTGCGCGCGTCGCAGGGCCAGGTGCAGCGTCGGCGGATAGGCTTCGCCGGGTGCGCCCTCGGCACGTGCCGAGAGCCAGTCCGCGATCATGCCGTCATAGTGCGCGGTGTGCGCGAACACCTTTGCGGCAAACCGTCGGCGCTGTTCGAACGAGGTGCCGCCGTCGCGGCGCAGGGTTTCGACCAGCTCGCGGTAGTCCACGGGGTCGCAGACCACGGTTACGCGTTCGTGGTTCTTGGCGCCCGCGCGCAGCATCGCCGGACCGCCGATGTCAATCTGCTCGACGGCTTCTTCATAGGTCGTGCCGGCCTGGGCCACCGTGCGCGCGAATGGATAAAGATTGACGATCAGCAGATCGATCGGTGCGATCGAGTGATCCAGCATGACCGCGTCATCGATGCCGCGGCGTCCCAACAGTCCGCCGTGCACCCTGGGATGCAGGGTCTTGACGCGCCCATCCATGATTTCGGGGAAGCCGGTCAGCTCGCTGACGTCGCGTACCGGTATGTCCGCCTCGCGCAATGCCCGGGCGCTGCCACCGGTCGAAACGATCTCGATGCCTAGTGCGTGCAGCGCGGAGCCGATGTCGGCGAGGCCGGTCTTGTCCGAAACGCTGAGCAACGCGCGGCGCGCCGTAATGATGCCTGATCCTGTCATGTGCCGGAGCCCTTTCCCCTGTCGTCAAACGATCCCGAGTTGCCGCAATTTCTTGTGCAGGGTTGCGCGATGGATACCCAGTATCTCCGCGGCACGGCTCTGGTTGCCGTTGCTCCATGCCAGCACTTCGCGCAGCAGCGGTGCCTCGACTTCGCGCAGCAATCGCGCGTACAAGCCCTCGCGACAGGGAGTGCCGTCGAGATCGGCCAGGTAGCGGCGCACGCTGGCCGCCATGCATTCGCCGAGCGTTACGCCGCCTTGGCGAGCTGGTTCCTGGCGGGGGGTGTGCACGGTATGCAGGGAACGCGTATCCACGGCTTGCCGAAATCTGGGGAAGCACGCAGGTCGTGCGTGCAAATGCGAACGCGAGAGTCTAACAGCGCGAGCCCGGCTTGCGCAGGCAGTTCGCCTTACTCGAAACCGAAATGGAACGATACCGCGCGTTTGCCCGGATCGGCCACCTCGAAGGCGACCGCTGCGGTGGTTCCCGGCGCGATGCCGGTGGTGCGCCGGGCCGGATCGGGCATGTATTCGGCGGGACGGAAGCGGCGCATCGCGACCACGTTGTTGTCGAGGTCGGTGAGCTCGACTACCACGATCGGCCACGGCTGGCGGAAGCGTGCGTCGTTGCGCAGCGTCGCCGTGATCATCAGCGCGCCGGCGGCATCGGGATCGGGGCGGATGTCGCGCGACAGCAGCTCCAGTTTCGCGATGTCGCGGATCGGAGGCAGGCGACAGTCCAGGCTCGCGCACACCCGCATCGCCCAGGCTTGGGTGGCGGGATCGCGGATGAACGCGACCCGCTTGGCCCAGCCGAGCTGCGCGGCCAGCAGCACCGCGAGCAATGCGCAACCCAACACCCATAGCCAGTCGCTGCGTCGAATGCGTCGCCGTCGTGGTGGCACGTACACCGGCGTCGCAGGCAGGGTTTCGTCGGCATCGATTTCAGGGGTGTCGTCGGCCCATTCTTGTTGGTGGGGTTCGACGGTGTCGTCTTGCTCGAAATCGACGCGATCGGGTTCCCGGAGGTCGCAGTCGTCGGTGGGGTCTCCGGATTCGGTCGACTGCGCGCCGACAGGTTCGGCTGGTGGGTGAAATTCGTCGTCGGTTGGATGCGTGGCGGTTGCTTCCTTTTCGCCGGGAGTCGTTGCCGGTGGATCGGAAGCGAGTGTCTCGGCCCCGTCCTGTGCTGGTTCGGCCGGTGCAGTGGGATCGGTTCTTTCTGCATCCGAAATCTCGATGACCCACGATTCATCGGGCGGGTTGGATGCGAGCGGCTCATCCGCAGTTGGCGCGTCTGCCGGAACTGCATCGCGGCTGGATTCCACTGCGCGTGAGACGGGTTCGATGGCAATGCTGTCGAGATCCATGAAGCCGGTTTGGACGGGCAGTTCGATGATTTCCCATGCCGGATCGCCCTGGACGGCTTCATGCGGAATGCCGGCGGCATCGGCGATCAACACCTGGGCGCGTCGGCCCGAAAGCGCGTGCAGCCATTCATCGTCGGCGCGCGCGTCAGGCTCTTGCATGTTGCCTGGCGCCGCCGCCGCCGCGGCTTCGACATTCGCCGCATGGTGCGCCTCGGCTGCTCCGAACCGGGCTTCCGGCCAAACCGATGCCGTCAACGTGGGTGCGTGCTCCTCCGGGTCGTGTACGGGCAGCGCGTTATCCGGCCCGGGCGGCAGCGTACTGCTCAAGGTGCGCAGTGCATCGAAGCGCTCGGAACAATGGCCACAACGGACGATCCCCAGCGATGCCTGCAAGGCATCCTCATCGATCTCGAAGATCGTTTGGCATCCCGGGCACTGGGTGTACATGCAACGATTGTAGGCGACCGCGCGCGAAGTGACGCATCATGCACGCACACCGTCGATGCGGAGCCAGTCTTCACGTTGGGTGACACGAAGATCCGTGAATCCGCGGTCGCGGTAGCTGGCCAGCAATTCGTTTTCCTGCCCGGCCAGGATGCCGGACAGCGCGAATGGCGCGGCGGGTCGGCATACGGCCGCGAATCGCGGCGCGAGTTCATGCAACGGACCGGCGAGGATGTTGGCGATGAAAACATCGGCTCGAAAGTCGTGGGGAAGTGCGTCCGGCAGGCAGGTTCGGATGCGGCTGGCGACGCCGTTGCGCGCGGCATTGTCTTGCGTGGCCGTGAGCGCCTGCGGATCGTTGTCCACCCCGATGGCCTCGCCTGCTCCCAGTTTCAATGCGGCGATCGCAAGCACGCCCGAACCACAGCCGTAGTCGACCAGTGTCTTGCCTGAAAGGTCGATGCCTTCGAGCCATTCCAGGCACAGCGCGGTGGTCGGGTGGGTGCCGGTGCCGAAGGCCAGTCCGGGGTCCAGGCGCACGATCGCGGTCAAGGCACCACCATGTTCCGGCGGCTCGATGTTCCACGGGTATATCCACAAACGTTTGCCGAATTGCATCGGCCGGTAGCGGTCCATCCATGCGCGTTCCCATTTTTGGTCGGCGACTTCACGGAAGGTCACGCACTCGGGCGAGAGTTCGGGCAGCGCATCCTGCAAAAGGTGCAGGAGACCGCGCCGATCGGCATCGGCCTCGAACAACGCCAGCAGAGTCAGCGAACGCCACAAGGGCGTCTCGCCCACGCCCGGCTCGAAGATTGCGGCTTCGTCGGGGGTGTCGGCCTCGGCATCCATCAGTGTGACGGCTAGCGCGCCGAGATCCTCCAGCGCGGCCTCGGCGTGCGGCTGCTCGGCGGCAGCGAGGGTCAGTTGCAGTTCGAGCCAGGGCATGGTGGTTGCAGGTGGCGACTCAACTGCCCAGACCGATGCCTTGCTCTTTCTGCTCGCGGATGCGCTTTTCGAGGTAATGGATGTTGCGACCACCGTGCCTGAAACCGCTGTCGGCCATGATGCGCTGCTGCAGCGGCAGGTTGGTCCTGACCCCCTCGATCACGGTTTCGCTGAGCGCGGTGCGCATGCGTGCGATCGCGGTCTTGCGGTCGAAACCGTGCACGATCAACTTGCCAATCATCGAATCGTAGTTGGGCGGAATCCGGTAGCCGTCGTACAGGTGCGTGTCGATGCGAACGCCGGGTCCCCCTGGCGCCTCGAAGCGCTTGACCATGCCCGGGCTTGGCATGAAGGTGTCGGGATCCTCGGCATTGATGCGGCACTCGATGGCATGGCCGCGGGGCACGATGTCTTCCTGCCTGATCGACAGCGGCTCGCCTGCCGCGATCAGCAACTGCTCGCGGACCAGGTCCACGCCGGTAATGAGTTCGGTGACCGGATGCTCGACCTGGATGCGGGTATTCATTTCGATGAAGTAGAAGCGCCCGTCTTCGTACAGGAACTCGAAGGTGCCGGCGCCGCGGTAACCGATGCGGATGCAGGCTTCCACACAGATCTGGCCGATCTCGGCACGCTGTTCCGGCGTGATGCCGGGCGCGGGCGCCTCCTCGACTACCTTCTGGTGGCGGCGTTGCATCGAGCAGTCGCGCTCGCACAGATGGATTGCGTTGCCCCGGCCGTCGGCCAGCACCTGGATTTCGATGTGGCGAGGGTTTTCGAGGAATTTCTCCATGTACACCTGATCGTTGCCGAACGCCGCGCGCGCTTCGGACCGGGTGGTGGCGATCGCGTTGCCGAGGTGGGCCTCGGTGTGCACCACGCGCATGCCGCGGCCGCCGCCGCCGCCCGCGGCCTTGATGATCACCGGGTAGCCGATCTCGTGTGCGATTTTCACGCTGCGTTCGACGTCGTCGTCGAGCGGGCCACCGGATCCCGGCACGCAAGGCACGCCCGCGGCCTGCATGGCCTTGATGGCCTCGACCTTGTCACCCATCAGGCGGATCACGTCGGCGGTCGGGCCCACGAACACGAAGCCGGATTGTTCCACCTGTTCGGCAAAGTCGGCGTTCTCGGACAGGAATCCGTAGCCCGGATGGATCGCGGAAGCATCCGTGACTTCGGCCGCCGCGATGATCGCCGGAATGTTGAGGTAGCTCTGGGCGGAGGGTGCGGGTCCGATGCAAATGGCTTCGTCGGCCATGCCGACATGCTTGAGGTTGCGGTCGGCTGTCGAATGCACCGCGACCGTCCTGATGCCCATGGTCTGGCACGCGCGCAGCACGCGCAGCGCAATTTCGCCGCGATTGGCTATGAGGACCTTGTCGAGCATGGCGTCAACCGATCACGAACAAGGGTTCATCGAACTCCACCGCCTGGCCGTTCTCGGCCACGACGGCGACCACGGTGCCTGCGACTTCGGCTTCGATCTGGTTGAACATCTTCATGGCCTCGATCACGCCCAGTGGATCGCCGACCTTGACCTGCTGGCCGACCTTGACGAAGGGTTCGGCGCCGGGCGAGGACGCGGCATAGAAGGTGCCGACCATCGGCGAACGCACCACGTTGCCAGGCGGCAGGCCGGCATCCTCGGCAGGTGCCTGCACGGGGGTTGCCGCAGGTGCAGGCGCCGCGGCAGGGGCTGCAACGGGCGCGGCAGCGGCGGGTGCCGGTTGCGCCGCCGCATATGCGTGCGGTGCGGTGGCGGGGAAGCGCGACAGGCGCACGGTTTCCTCGCCTTCCTTGATTTCGATTTCGGAGAGGTTGGACTCTTCCAGCAGTTCGATCAGTTTCTTGACTTTTCTGAGATCCATGGCGGTCTCGCTGTGGCAATCAGGATATGGAATCAACGGGTGGCCAGGCGCCGGATGGCTGCATCCAGCGCGTAGCGGTAACTGTCGGCGCCGAAGCCGGCGACCACGCCGACTGCGAGGTCGGAAAAAAAGGACTGGCGGCGAAAAGGTTCGCGCGCATGCGGATTGGACAGATGCACCTCGATGAACGGAATCGAGACTGCGACCAGCGCATCGCGCAGTGCCACCGAGGTATGGGTGAAGGCGGCCGGGTTGATCAGGATGAAAGCGGTCCCGTCCGGTTTCGCCGCCTGCACGCGGGCAACCAGCTCGTGTTCGGCATTGGACTGGAAGCACGCCAGCGCATGACCGGCCGCTTCGGCCTGCGTGGCCAGGGCTGCGTCGATCTCGGCGAGCGTTGCTTCACCGTACACTTCTGGTTCGCGTTCGCCGAGCAGGTTGAGGTTGGGACCGTGGAGGACCAGGATCTGCGCCACGTTCGAAAGGGTTTGCGGCCGGCCGGCCGGGAGCCGCGAAGTCTGAACTGTCATTCACGCTTTGTCCAGCGTTAGCGCATGGTTCGCTGGAGATGGGCGACAATCGTCACATGTTGGGTGCTCGCGTGTGTGAGCGGAGCGTCGGCCATGAGGACAAGGTACACCCCCATCCGGGCCGCGCCATCCCCGGCGGGACCGCGCGTCCGGCTTTCGGCGACGGCGCGATTTCGGCGGCAGCATGCCGCACCCAACCGGTCAGGACTTGGCGTGCGCCAGCCATTGCTCGAGCACGGCAGGATCGAGCGCCCCCAGCTTGGTGCCGAGGATGCGCCCATCACGGCCGATCAGCACGCTGTAGGGCAAAAGACCCGCCGTGTCGCCGAACACGGTGGTCGGCACCGGATCGGCATCGATTCCGATCAGGACGGGGTAGCCGACAGGCACATGCGTAAGGAATGCGGCCGCCGATTGCGGTTGGTCCATCGCGACGCCGACCACCTGCAGGCCGTCGCCTGCATGCTGGCGCTGGAACCTCGCCAGCATCGGCATCTCCTGCCGGCATGGCTGGCACCAGGTTGCCCAGAAATTCAGCAACAGGATCTTGCCGTGCCATCTCGCGAGCGTAGTGGTTTTCCCGTGCAGGTCAGGCAAGGCGTACGCTCCGGCCTGATCGCCGATCGCGAGTGTCTGGATGCCTGCAGGCGCCGCCGGCTGCGGTGGTGGCTGGTTCATCCAGCGATTCTGCAGCCACCAGCCGCCGAAAGCGGCCACGCAAGCCAGCACGAGGATCACGACGGTACGACGATCCATCATCGTGTGGCGGATTCCAGTGCCTGGCGCACGAGCGAGGCAGTCAACACCGTCGGCAATGCGCGGCCCGCGCCGTGGCCGCGCGGATACACCACATACAAAGGCACGCCTGGCGAGTGGAATTTTTCCAGATACGCGCCGATCTTCGGATCAACGTCGGTCCAGTCGCCTTTCATGTAGACGGCGCCGGTGCGGTGCAACAGATCGCGAAAGGCGTGCGTGTCCAGCACCGCGTATTCATTAGCCTTGCAGGTGACGCACCAGTCGGCGCCGATGTCCACGAACACCGGCGTGCCTTCGGCTCGCAACGATTGCAGTTTCGCGGTGCTGAAAGCCACGGCATCGCGGCTCAAGGTGGTGGTCCTGGCCGCTGGCGCCAGGCGCGTTATGCCGTAAAGCGGAATCAACGCGGCCAGCACAAACACGACCGTGAGGGCGTGGCCGAACTTGCGGTCCGCGTCACTTCGTGCATGCCACCATGCCGCGGCAGCCAGCAGCACCATCGCGATCAGCACCAGAGCCATGGCGTCGGCGCCACGCTGGTTGGCCAGCACCCACACCAGCCACACCGCCGACAGATACATTGGAAACGCGAGCACCTGCTTCAGCGTTTCCATCCAGCGCCCCGGTTTCGGCAGCAGACGCGCCAGTGCCGGGACCATGCCGACCAGGGTCAGCGGCAACGCCAAGCCTACGCCCAGCGCCAGCATCACGCACATGGCTTGCGCGGCCGGCGCGACCAGGGCATAGGCCAGCGCGGCACCCATGAAAGGGGCGGTGCACGGGCTTGCCACCACCACCGCCAGCACCCCGGTGAAGAAATGCCCCGCCGCGCCGCCGCGCCGGGTCAGCCCCGCGCCGAGATTGCCCAGCCCAGCGCCGAAATGCACCACCCCGGACATCGACAAGCCGACCACGAACAGCACGCACGCCAGTACCGCCACGATCACGGGTTGCTGCAACTGGGTGCCCCAGCCGACCGCTTGCCCGGCGCCGCGCAAGGTGAGGATGGTCAGCCCGATTGCGAGGAACGTGCCGATCACGCCTGCGGCATAGGCCAGCGCGTGCGCGCGGGCCTTGGCGCGCGATTCGCCGCTCTCCAGCACGCCGACCGCCTTGATTGCCAGCACCGGCAGCACGCATGGCATCAGATTGAGGATCAGGCCGCCGATCAGGGCCAGCAACACGGCGAAAGCGAGGCCGATGTCGGCCAAGCCGGTCGCGTTCGGCGCCCTCGAGTTCGCACCGGGCGAAGGTTGCGGACTCGTGGTTGCCGCGCTCAGCGATGCGGTGATTGGATTGCGTGGCGGCGCACTGCCACTGGAAGCATGCGCGGCACCCGTCGCCGCGATCGGACCGCCGCCGGAGGTCGGCAGCGTGAAAGTCTGGGTATTCGGCGGATAACAGATCTTGGGTGTGACCTCGTGGCAACCCTGGTAGGTGACCGACACCTGCAAACTCGCCGGTGTGGCCCCTGTCGCCGTGTAGGGCAGCGAACCGTCCACCGAGTCGTGGTAGATCGCCATGGCCCCGAGGTAGGGATCGTGTTCGATCTTGCCGGGCGGAAGCGCGAGCGCACCGGCCCGGATGCCGGGGGTCAGGATCTTGGCGTGGATGCGCTCGCGATACAGGTAATAGTGCGGCGCGATATCGAAGTGCAGCGCGATGTTGCCGGGCTTGTCGATGGTGGCCTTGAGGACAAACGCCTGCGTGACCGGCAACAGGTTCTCGCCGGGACTCGCGTTTTGCGCATACACGCCCGTGGCCGACGCCAAAAGCGCAAGCAACAGCATAAATCGTGCGAGGGAATGACGGCAGAAGGACATTGCCATGACTGCAAGGTTGGGACTGACGCCAGCCATTCTCGCTTGCCGGAGGTCTTGCGAGTTGAACTGCGCCGCGAAGCGGCGTCAGCTCGAACGAGCCCGGGGCGCCTTGACGGAATTCTCGCAGGCCCTCGCGGCAAAGGCCAGCCGCGGGCAGCTTCAGGAGGAGGTTTGGCCGTGCAGCCAGTCGAGATATGCGGGCAGGCCGTCGACGATGTCCAATGCGATCGACTCCGCCACCTCGTGAGGATGCAAGTCGACCAACCGCTCGCGCAACGCATCGAAGCGTTCGCGGGTGGTCTTGATGACCAACAGTACTTCGGTGTCGTCGTGGATCTGCCCCTGCCAGCGATACGTCGACGTGACGCCGGGCACCCGGTTCACGCAGGCGGCCAGCCGCTCCGCGACCAGCGTGCGGGCGATGCGGGCCGCCGTTTCGGCATCCGGGCAAGTGGACAGGCAAAGCAGGGCAGTCATAGGCATTGGGACCGGGTTCGCGCTTGGGGCATCCTAGCAACGCCGGGGTGCCGGCGAAGTCCGGCGTTCGTTGCCCCCCGTCCTTGACCGGGTTGTTCGGAGCCACCTTGGCCCCGGAAACGACCGCCCCGCCGGATGCCCGGACCGCGCGGCAAAAAAACCTCGGCCGGGCTCTTGAAACCCTTCCTTTCGGACTTACAATTAGCACTCGTCGTTGTTGAGTGCTAACAACGCCAACCCCATTCCTTTCCCAAACGCAGCTGGAGTCGTTATGAAGCTTCGTCCCTTGCACGACCGCGTCATCATCAAGCGCCTCGAGGCGGAAACCAAGTCCGCCGGCGGCATCGTCATCCCCGACACCGCGACCGAAAAGCCGATCAAGGGCGAAGTGGTCGCCGTGGGCACCGGCAAGATCCTCGACGACGGCAAGGTCCGTCCGATGGGCGTCAAGGCCGGCGAGAAAGTTTTGTTCGGCAAGTATTCGGGCACCGAGGTCAAGGTCGATGGCGAGGAACTGCTCGTCATGCGCGAAGAAGATCTCATGGCGATCATTGAAGGCTGATCGAAGCCCTACGAATTCCCAACCGTCATCCCGGCGCAGGCCGGGACCCGGTCAAACCCGCTGGATGCCGGCCTTCGCCGGCATGACGATCAACAGCAAAGTCTTACAGGAACAATCCCATGGCAGCCAAAGAAATCCGTTTCTCCGAAGACGCGCGCAGCCGCATGGTGCGCGGCGTCAACGCCCTGGCCAACGCGGTCAAGGCCACCCTCGGCCCGAAGGGCCGCAACGTCGTGCTCGAGAAGAGCTTCGGCGCCCCGACCATCACCAAGGACGGCGTGTCCGTGGCCAAGGAAGTGGAACTGGCCGACAAGTTCGAGAACATGGGCGCGCAGATGGTCAAGGAAGTCGCTTCCAAGACCTCCGATGCCGCCGGTGACGGCACCACCACCGCGACCGTGCTGGCGCAGGCGATGATCCGCGAGGGCATGAAGGCGGTCGCCGCCGGCATGAACCCGATGGACCTCAAGCGCGGCATCGACAAGGCGGTCGTCGCCTCGGTCGAGGAGCTGAAGAAGCTCTCCAAGCCGTCGGCCGACTCCAAGTCGATCGCCCAGGTCGGCACCATCTCCGCCAACGGCGACGAGAACATCGGCAAGCTGATCAGCGAGGCGATGGACAAGGTCGGCAAGGAAGGCGTGATCACCGTCGAGGAAGGCTCGGGCCTCGAGAACGAACTCGACGTCGTGGAAGGCATGCAGTTCGACCGCGGCTACCTCTCGCCGTACTTCATCAACAACCAGCAGTCGATGCAGTGCGAGCTGGAAGACCCGTACATCCTGCTGCACGACAAGAAGGTCTCCAACGTGCGCGACCTGCTGCCGGTGCTGGAAGGCGTCGCCAAGTCGGGCAAGCCGCTGCTGATCGTCGCCGAGGAAGTCGAAGGCGAGGCGCTGGCGACGCTGGTGGTCAACACCATCCGCGGCATCGTCAAGGTCTGCGCCGTCAAGGCGCCGGGCTTCGGTGACCGCCGCAAGGCGATGCTGGAAGACATGGCCATCCTGACCGCCGGCACGGTGATCTCCGAAGAGGTCGGCCTGCAGCTCGAGAAGGCCACCGTCAAGGATCTCGGCCGCGCCAAGAAGGTCATCGTCACCAAGGAAAACACCACCCTCATCGACGGCGCCGGCGACACCAAGGGCATCGAGGGCCGCATCAAGCAGATCAAGGCGCAGATCGAGGAAACCTCCTCCGACTACGACCGCGAGAAGCTGCAGGAGCGCGTCGCCAAGCTGTCCGGCGGCGTGGCGGTCATCAAGGTCGGTGCCGCGACCGAAGTCGAGATGAAGGAAAAGAAGGCGCGCGTCGAAGACGCCCTGCACGCCACGCGTGCGGCGGTCGAGGAAGGCGTGGTGCCGGGCGGCGGCGTGGCGCTGGTGCGCGCGCTGGCCGCGATCGGCAAGCTCAAGGGCGACAACGAGGACCAGAACCACGGCATCGCGATCGCCAAGCGTGCGATGGAAGCGCCGCTGCGCGAAATCGTCAGCAACGCCGGCGAAGAGCCGTCCGTGGTGCTGAACAAGGTCGCCGAAGGCAAGGGCAACTACGGCTACAACGCCGCCAGTGGCGAGTACGGCGACATGGTCGAGCTGGGCATCCTGGACCCGACCAAGGTCACCCGCACCGCGCTGCAGAACGCGGCCTCGATCGCCGGCCTCATGATCACCACCGAAGCCATGATCGGCGAAGCGCCCAAGAAGGAAGAGCACAACCACGGCGGCGGTGCCGGCGGTGGCATGGGCGGAATGGGTGGCATGGGCGGCATGGACTTCTGATGTCTCGGACGCAAAATCGTCCCTGATTTTGCTTCCGGTCACGGCGGTGCTTCCTGCGCCGCCGCAGAGACAAAAGCCCAAAGCGTCAAAGCAAAGCCCCGCGAGCGATCGCGGGGCTTTGTTGTTCGCATGGTCCCGCTGCTATCCAAGCGCGGGGATCGTGATTTTCGAAAGCCTGTGCGCGAACCGCGCTGGCGTGTGCGCCGGCGCATCCGAAGTGCACGTTGCTGAACGCCATGGTGGTTGGCATTCGGTTGAACTTGGTCAATCACGTCGAGGAGCTGACGCACCGTGAGATGCGTGCGCCGCTCGTGGCCAAGCTGGGGCCGAATTACCCGATGCCGTTCGTGGTGTCGAGCACGAGGCCAGTCGCGCATCAACGGCGCTGATCGTGGCACGCCGCCGGGGACAGCTGGCGCGATGGGCACGGCACCGAACCATACGAGCAGGACACGCAGCAGTCGTCGGGTTGTGGACGCAGCAGCGCGCCGCAAGCCGGGTAGTTCCAGAAGAACAGGCAGGCATCGGTCGGCATCCGTTCGGCCTGTGCGTGGCCGCAATGCGGGCAGGTCAGCACGGAGTCGAGCACGGGATCGGCGTACGTCGTCGCGTTCAGTCCCGCAGGTACTCGCGGATCATCTCGCGTCCGCGATGGATGCGGCTCTTGACCGCTTCGCGGGTCAGGCGCAACGTGTTCGCGATTTCGGTGATCGAGTATTCCTCGAAATCGCGCAGCACGATCGCTTCGCGATATTTGTCCGGCAGCGACTGGATCGCGGCGGCCAGGTCGATGCGCAGTCCGGGCGTGGTGTAGTACGCGAACATCGGATTGTCGTCATCCGGCAGTTCGACCTGCCCACGCATCCTGCGCATCAGCCGTTGGCACTCGTGGCGCACGATCGAGAACACCCAGGCCGTATAGGAGCCCACGGTGCGCAGTGCGCCGATCCGCCGATACACCTGCAGCAGGCTTTCCTGTACCGCGTCGTCGGCGTCCGCGGCCGAGGCGCACTGGCTGGCGGCGATGCGTTTCAGGTCCGGCTGGCTGGATTCCAGCAGGCGCACGAGGGCGCGCTGGTCGCCTTCGCGCGCGGCTTCGATGAGGCTGGAATCGTTGGGCATGAGGTGTCGAGCGATCGTTGCGGGCGAGCTTACGCCGCGTGTGTTCCGGAATCGTGAATCGTGGCGTTGCGCCCACGGACGAAACGTATCCACAGGCCGTCAAGCGACAGCGCGCCCGGTCCCCACGCTATCACCGCCATCAGCATCAGGCCCCAGACCTTGTGGTCGGCGAACTCCGAGGTACCGAGCAGCCCGTGCCAGAAGCCGTGCGGCCACAGCGCGGGAAACGACGTGAATGCGATGATGTTGTAGACAAACAGGAACAGCGCGAACGGCCGGCCAAGCAGGCCGAGGCCCACGAACCACGGCACGATCAGTTCGATCCAGGTACCGAGCCCGGCGGCGATATCGGGCGCGAGCACCGGCACGTGGTACATGTTCTCGAAGAGGAAGCGCGTGCCCGCGGGATCGGCGATCTTGACCAGCCCTGCCTGCCAGAATGCCAACGCGACCCACACGCGCATGCACAGCAGCGTGACCGGGCCGAGCCATGCCGAGAGTCTGTCGGTGGCGCGGGCGTAGCAGCCATTGACGCTGGAGATCATCGACATGTCACAGGTTCCTTGCGGATTTCGAGTTGCGGGGTGATGGCGGTGGCCACGCGGTGCCTGGTCAGGCTGGCGAGACAGTCCGCGAGATCGAAGCCCGGATCGCGTGTCCGCGCTTTCGCGCCGGCGGTATCCGTCGTGTCGCCGTGCGCGAGTGCCGCGATGCAGGCGAAACTCGCGTCGTCCAGCGGCGCCATCGCGACTTCGCCGTCCTCGCGCCACAGCATCACGTTCTCGCCGGTGCCGTCCAGCGTCAGGCCTTCGGACGTCGGCTGAAGCGCGTAACGCCAGATCGTCAACACCTGGTGCCGGCTGGCCAGCAGGCGCAGGCTCGGAAGCAAATCGATGCGTACCGATCGGAAGGCTCCGTCGCGGCATCGCGCGAAAGCTTCCAGCGTTGCCGGGGTGGCGTCCGCCGCCAGCGCGCTTTCCTGCCGCAGCCATTCCAGCCGTGCGACGTCCGGCAGATACGCGAGGGCGTCCGTCGCCGGGAGTGATTCCAGATATTCCGCGAAGCCGTCGCCGAATGCTTGCAGGTTGCCGGAACGCGACGGATGCGCGCGCCGGTAAGCCAGCGCGGTTTGCTCGAAGAAGTCTTCGCCAACCAGCGCCAGCACCGCCGGGTAGCTGGTGCGCAGGGCTGCGGTGTGGATCGCCTCGCTGCTGTGGCGGTAGATGCGCAGGCGCGCGGCGGGTGCCAGTCCGTTGCCGGCCACGAACCCGGGGTCGTCGCCGGGAGCAGCGTACAGTTCGGCGAGAAATTGCCGCTGCAGTTCAGGCAGCGTGGGCGTGGCGTGCATCGAGCACCTCCTGGGCGCGGGCGGCTTCGTCCAGAAGCACTTCCAGTTCCGGGAGGTCCTGATCCCATTCGATCAGGGTCGGCACCGGTCCGAACAGTTCGATGGCATCGGCGTACAGCTGCCACACCGCGTCATCCACGCGCCGGTTGTGCGAATCGATCAGCAGCGGCACCGGCAGGCCGTGCTTGCGGGTGAAACCGGCCAGATGGATTTCCTCGACCGCCGTGCGCGGCAACGCGCGCAGGTACGTGCGCGGATCGAAATCGTGGTTGACGCTGTTGACGTGGATGTTGTTGACGTCGCACAGCAGGCCGCAGCCGCTCTTGCGCACCGCTTCGGCGACGAAGTCCCATTCGGTGTAGTCGCCGCCCTCGAAGCGCAGGTAGGTCGAAATGTTCTCGACCAGAATTTCGCGCCCAAGCGCGTCCTGCACCTGCCCGATCCGGGACACCATCAGCCGGAGCGCTTCTTGCGTGAACGGCAACGGCAACAGATCGTTGCCGTGCCGGCCGCCGATCGCGCCCCAGCACAGATGCTCCGATACCAGTGCGGGCTGATAACGATCGACGACTTCGTGCAAGCGGCGAAGATGTGCGGCATTCAATTCATCGGCCGAACCGAGCGACAGTCCGACGCCGTGCAGGCTGAGCGGGTAGTCCCGCCGGATCCGATCCAGTGCGTCGTGGAACGAACCGCCCGCGGCGAACAGGTTTTCACTGTGGGTTTCCAGCCATGCGATGCGTGGCCGCTCGGCCAGCACCCGGGCGACATGCGGCGCGCGCAATCCGATGCCGGCCGCAGCCGGCATCGGTCGCACGCCCGTGGCGGTTTGATGCGTCACGGGAAGCGGCTCACGCGGCCTTCAGGCTGCCGCCCGCGATCTTGGTGCATACGCCGGCCGGCACGGCGACGAACGCGTTCGGATCGCGTGCCTTGGAATCCTGCCCGGCGCAGGAATGGCCCGGCGACACGCAATCGTTCTTGTAGGCGGCGTTGATGCCGTAGCAGGGGACGTATTTGTCCTTCTTCATCATCTGTTCCGTTTTCATCTTGGCCATGCTGCCGGACATCGGCATGGACGATTGCGCCATCGCCACCGAGGCGGCGGAGGCCAGGCCGAGGGTGACGGCACAGGCGAGGGCGGACTTGAGGATTTGCGAGTGATTCATGGAATATCTCCGTGGAATGGGTGAACGCCGGATCGGTTCCGGTATCTCGAATTCGCAGTCGAACCCGGAATGGTTACGTCGGCTTGATCGCCGGCATCCGGTGACCGCCGATGAGTCCGGACCGCCGCGGCCGAAATGGCCGGGCACCAGATAGAGGCGTCCGGACGGCAAAAGGATTCACGTGAAGTGCGGATCGACCGAATCGGTGCTCGTTGCAGCATCGTGCGTCGCGCAGCCGAGGGTTGAAGAACGTTGGTCGCCGGATGGGTCGCGTGCCGAGGCACACGACCAATGGCCCATTTGCGTGCATCCCGACGAGGCTAAACTCGCCCGGTTGCCATCCTCCGAGGGGAATGCCGATGCGATCGATCCATGTTGCCGCCGTGGCGCTGCTCGCGACGCTCGCGTTTCCGTTGCAGGCTGCGGTCGATGCCGCGCCGTCGCCGAGGCCGAGTTTCGCGCAGCCGGCGATCTCACCGGATGGCAGCCGGATCGCCTTCGTGTCCGATGGCGCGATCTGGGAAGTGCCGGCCACGGGTGGCGCGGCGCATCTGCTGGTCAAGGACAACGGCACGGATTCGCGGCCACTGTTTTCGCCCGATGGCAGCAAGCTGGCGTTCGTGTCGGACGCGACCGGCGATGGCGACATCTACGTGCTGGACATCGCGAGCGGCCGGCTTTCGCGGCTGACCTACGCCGACGGGCGCGACCAGTTGAGCGGCTGGTCACACGACGGTCGCTGGATCTATTTCGACTCCAGCCGCGACAACGTCGGCGGCTTCAACGGCGTGTACCGGATGCGCGCGAGTGGCGGCACGCCGATGCCGGTGTCGTTGGAGTCGTACCGCAACGAGGAACAGGGCGTACCGTCGCCTGACGGCAAGACCATCGCGCTGGTCGGCGAGGGCCTTGGCGCGTTCCAGTGGTGGCGGCACGGCAGCGCGCACATCGACCACGGAGCGATCTGGCTGCTCAAGAACGACGGTTCGCACGACTATTCGCGCCTGACGCCTGACGACGCGCGCGCCGACTGGCCGATGTGGGCGCCGGACGGACAATCGCTGTACTACATGAGCGATCGCGGCGGCACCGAGAACATCTGGCACGTGCAGCGCAATGGCAGCGAAGCCGCATTGACGCACTTCACCGACGGCTTGGTGCTGTGGCCAACCATCGCGGCCAACGGCGGCACCATCGCGTTCGAGCGCGACTTCGGCATCTGGACGCTGGATACGGCGAATGGCAAGGCGCGGCCGGTGCCAATCACGCTGGCCGGCGCGGTCGCGGGACCGGGAAACGAGCACAAGACCCTGCACGACGATTTCCGCGACATGGCGCTGTCGCCCGACGGCAAGAAGGTCGCCTTCGTGGCGCACGGCGAGGTGTTTGCCGCCGCTGCCGACAAGGGCGGCGATGCAGTGCCGGTCACGCATGGAACGGGCGTTGCCTATGGCGTGACGTGGGCGCCGGACAGCCGCCGCATCGTCTACGGGGCTTTCCGCGATGGTGGCGAGCATCTGTATCTTTACGACTTCGACAACGGCAAGGAAACGCAACTCACGCGTGGCGACGGCGAAGACACCTCGCCGACGTTTTCACCGGACGGCAAGTCGCTGGCCTTCCTGCGCGACGGACGCGAACTGGAGGTGATGGATCTGTCCGGCCATCGCCTGCGCACGCTGGTCAGCGGACACCTCGACCTGCGTCGACCGCTGACGTCGGAGCGTCCGCTGGCCTGGTCGCACGACGGCCGCTGGATCGCGGTGCTGGAATGGGGCCAGCGCATGTTCCGCAATCCGGTCGCGGTACGGGTTTCCGATGGCAGCACGGTCGACCTGGCCGGGCTCGCCAATACCAATGCCGACGATGTCACCTTCAGTTCCGACGGCAAGACCTTCCTGTTCGTGACCGGCCAGCGCACCGAGGACAGCCAGGTCGCAAGCGTGGACCTGGTGCCGCGCACGCCGCATTTCCGCGAGGACCAGTTCCGCGACCTGTTCCGGCAGACCACGCCGGCGCCTTCGCACGACAACGAACATCAAGGCAACGGCCATTCCGCGGACAAATCCGGCAAGGGCAAGGCATCGAAGAAGCCGGTGGAAGTGAAGATCGACGCGAACGGAATCGATCGCCGACTGACGCTGCTGCCGATCGGACTCGGCGCGCAGTCGATCGCGCTCAGTCCCGATGGCAAGACGTTGGTGGTCACCGCGAATGTCGCCGGACGCACCAACCTGTACGCATGGTCGCTCGATCCGCTCGCGACCAAGCCACCGGTCGCGCGCCAGTTGACTTCGACCGAAGGCGACAAGACCAGCGTGCAGTTCAGTCCCGACGGCAAGACCGTGTATTACCTCGATGGCGGCAAGTTGTTCTCGGTGCCGCTGGCCGATGGCGGCAAGTCCAAGCCGATCGCCCTGAACGCGGACGTGGACATCGATTTCGCGCGGGACAAAATGATGGCCTTCGAGCAGGCCTGGACGTGGCTGCGCGACAACTTCCACGATCCGTCGATGCACGGCGTCGACTGGAACGCGATGCGCGCCGAATACGCGCCGCTGATAGCGGGCGCTTCGACGCCGGCTTCGGTGAACTGGTTGATGAACCTGCTGGTGGGTGAGTTGAACGCCTCGCATTCGGGGGTGCGCGCAGCCGGGCACGCGAAGCCCGTGACCGGACGTCTCGGGTTGCTGTTCGACACCGCCGCCTACGAGCGCAACGGCACGTTGCGTGTCGCGGACGTGGTGCCGCTGTCGCCCGCCGCGATCGCGGGCGTGAAGCCGGGCGACACGCTGCGGGCGGTCGACGGACATCCGGTCGGCGCGGGCGTCGATTTGTTCGCGCTGCTGGAAAATCGCATCGACAAGAAAACCGCGCTGCGCATCGCTGGCAAGTCCGGCAGCCGCACGGTCGAGGTCAAGCCGGTCGATTCGCACACCCTGGGCGTGCTGGTCTACGACGGCTGGGTCGCGCGCAACCGCGCCTACGTCGCGAAGATCAGTGATGGCCGGCTGGGTTACGTGGCCCTGCCGGACATGTCAGAGGAGACATTGCATCGCTTCTACCGCGACCTCGATGCCCAGAACATGACCCGCGAGGGCGTGGTGATCGACGTGCGCAACAACTTCGGCGGCTTCGTCAATGCCTACGCACTGGACGTGCTATCGCGCAGGCCGTATCTCGACATGACCTTCCGCGGTTTCGAGCACGCGCAACCGGCGCGCAGCATCCTCGGCCAGCGCGCACTGGAACGTCCGACCGTGCTGATCACCAACCGCGTCACCCTGTCCGACGGCGAGGATTTCACCGAAGGCTACCGCGAGCTCGGACTCGGCAAGGTGGTGGGCGAACCGACCGCGGGCTGGATCATCTACACCAGCAACGAGAAGCTGATCGACGGTTCGACCGTCCGGCTGCCCTTCATCACCGTGACCACCGAGGACGGCAAGCCGATGGAAATGCATCCGCGTCCGGTCGACGTGGCGGTATCACGGCCGCTCGGAGAAGGCTATCGCGGCAAGCACAGCGATCTCGACGCGGCGGTGAAGACGTTGTTGCAGCAGCTCGGGCAGTGACCGGATGCCTCCCGCGTGAGGGAGGCATGCGTCCATCAATTGCCGCCGTGCACCGTGGCGCCGGCCGGTGCGGTCGACGCCGCACCGTGCCGTGCCGCCATCGCCGCGGCCGTCGGCCACATGGCATCCAGCTTGCCCCGCAGGCGCAGGTCGGCCACATTGCGCATGCCTGCATCGAGTTGCTTCTGTTCGGCGGTCTCCGGCGCGGGTGGTGCGTCGGGCGCGCGGGTCAGTGCCTCAAGTCGTGGCGCCACCAGCTGGGTGAGGGCGAACCAGGGATCGTAGATGTCGGCTTTCTGCAACAACATGCCGGGCAGTTCCCACGCGGCGACGTTTTCCTTGACCGGCGCGGCCGTTTGCAGGGTGGACGTGTCGATCAGCAGATACGGCACGGGTTGCACCAGAAATCCCTGGCCGTTGCGGAACCCTGCCTGCTGGAATGCCGTCACGATGGCGGGCAGGTGGTCGCCGAAGAACACGATCAGGGTCGGCCGGTTGCGCTTCGCCAGCGTGTCGGCGAGCCGTCCCAACTGCTGGTCGGCATGGCGGATGTGGTAGATGTAGTTGCGCAATTCCAGTCTGGCCTGCGGATCGGTGATGGACGCCGGCACCGGGATCGCGTCGCGCTCCTTGGTGTCGATCCCCGGATTCCGGTTGTAGGGGCCGTGTGCCTCGATGCTGATGCCGAGCACGAAGCGCGGCGGACCCGAGTCGGGCAACTGGCGCAGCAGTTCGTCGGTGAAGGACTTGTCGGACATGTAGGTGCCGTCGTGGACGGCGTCGTTCGGCGGAAAGTCGGATTGCGAGACGAACTCATCGAAGCCCAGCGCCTTGAACGCGGAAACGCGATTCCAGAAATGCGGATCGCCGCCATGCACCGCGATGGTCCGATAGCCCCGGCTGTTCAGCAGCCGCACGATGCCGGGGATCTCCTTCTGGTGCAGCTGGAGGTAGGGGAACATCACGTTGGGGAAATAGCGCAGCGGCAAGCCGGTCAACACTTCGAATTCGGTGCGGATGGTGCCGCCGCCGAAGGTGGGCGAATGCATCCAGCCGGACGTGCCGTGCTGCGCCAGCCGGCGCAGGTTGGGCATGAAATCGACGTCCTGGCCGTAACCGTTGAGCGTGGTCGGATCGAAGAACGACTCGCTGAGGATCACCACGATGTCCGGTTTCCCGGCCATGGCCGTGTCGCCTTCGGATTTCCGGACTGAGTCGATGCGGGGTTCCAGTTGCGCCATCAATTTCAGGGCGGCCGCTTTGTCGGGTTTCTCGTGCGCCGAACTGTATTGCAAGTGAAACAACAACAGCGAACCGATCAGGCCGTCGTGCTGGCGGGTGGCCATCGGCGACCACGGCTGCATCCCGAGCGCCTTCGCGTTGTATACGCCCCGCCACAAGGGCACGCCGGCGAGCAGGGTCAGCAGCGCCGCGAACAGGACGACCGAGGCGCCCGCCCGCCACCGTCGAGGTCGCTTGCGCAACAACGGTGGCTCGAACCGGAGCCATGCAACCAGAACCGCAATGCAGGCAAGCAGCCCCACGATCAGCAGTGCGACGTGCGGCAGGTAACCGGAGAGCAGTTCGCCCCCGCCCTTGCCGACCTGTCCGAGCATCCGGAAATCCGCGGGCATCAGGGGGGCCGAGAGGTTTTGCACCTTCAGGACATTCACGCCGTAGATCAGCGCCTGTATCGCGAACGCGAGCACGAACGACCAGCCCGCGCGCCGTGTCCACGCGAACAGCGCGAATGCCAGCAGCAGGCCTGGCAACGCGTTGCAGAAAATCCGCAGCGGTGTGTTCCACCACGGGATCCACGAGGGATGCGCCCAGAGCGCCAACGGAACGATGTCCTTGCCGCCGTCCATCCAGGCCGTGCACAACACGAATGCCAGGGCCAGCACCGTCACGAGTGCAATGCGTGCGGCCGGTCTGCGGATTGCGGATTCGGGGGCGGAAACAGGTTTCATGCGGGATCGCGAGCGGGCATGCGGGAAATAAAGCGTAGCCGGGTCTGAGTGAACGTCCGGAAATGCGGTGCGTTGACGCAATCTCCGCTCGCCACCTGCGCACGGCAAGTCTTGCCATGCGGCTTCGGCGAATGGGGGACAGTCTAGACCCCATCGCCGTCCGCAAGTTTCCGCATCACGCTGCGTGCTGTCCGTGTTCGCGGCGATGTCGCGGGCACGACCGCATAATGGGCTGATGTCACCTTTGCCGTCCGCACTGCAACATCTGGTCGCCGAACGCTATGGCGAACTGGCGGCATGCTGTCGCGCCGCCGGGGTGGCGATGCACGACGACGCCGGCGTGGGTGAGCGCGTGCGCCGCGTGTTGCTGGCCAGCGATTTCGCCTTCGATGCCTTGCGCGCCGACCCCGTCCTGCTGACGGCGGCGGGCCTGGAACGACTGCGCGATCCGACCCCGGCTTCGGTGCGCGCCGTGGCGCTGGGTCGCGGGAACGTCGACATGATCACGGCTCTTCGAAGGTTCCGGCGCGCCGAATCGGTGCGGTTGGTGTTCCGTGACGTCAACGGTCTCGACGAGGTGACCGACACGTTGGCCGGGACCAGCGACTTGTACGAAGTGCTGATTGCACATGCGCTGCGTCATGCCGAGCAGGCCGCACGTGCGCGCTACGGCACGCCGCGCAACCCCGACGGCGCGCCCCAGGCACTGGTGGTGCTTGCGTTCGGCAAGCTGGGCGGCAGCGAGCTCAATTTTTCCTCGGATGTGGACCTGGTGCTGGCTTACCCGGAAGCCGGCAGCACGGATGGCGCGCGTCCGCTCGACAACGGCGAATTCTTCGCGCGGGTGGCGCGCGAATTCGTGCGCCTGTTGACCGAGGTGACCGCTGACGGAATCGCCGCGCGCGTGGACCTCCGCCTGCGGCCGTTCGGCGATTCCGGACCGGTCACGGCTTCGTTCGCCGCGATGGAGCAGTACTACCAGCGCGAGGGCCGCGACTGGGAGCGTTACGCCTGGATCAAGGCACGCCCGGTCGCTGGCGACATCGCGGCCGGCAAACGCCTGCTCGAAACCCTGAGGCCGTTCGTCTACCGCCGCTATTTCGATTACACCGCGCTGGCCGGTTTGCGCGACATGAAGGCGTTGATCGATGCCGAGGTCGCGCGCCGGGATCTTGCCGACGATCTCAAATTGGGTGCAGGCGGCATCCGCGAAATCGAATTCACGGTGCAGTTGCAGCAGATGATCCGCGGCGGGCGCGATGCCTCGTTGCGCGCCCGCGGACTGCTGCCGGCGCTGGAAGCCTGCGCTGCGCGCGGTTACATGTCGCAACGGCACGCGCGCGAACTGCGCGAGGCGTACCTGTTCCTGCGCCAGCTCGAAAATCGCGTACAGATGTTCGCCGACCGCCAGACCCATGCACTGCCGCGACGACCGGATCCAGCGCGAACGCGTTGCGCTGGCTTTGGGCCATGCGGGTTGGCACGCAATGTCGACCGAGCTGGACCGCCGGCGCGAACAGGTCACGGCAATTTTCTCGGAGGTGCTGCAACCCGAAGGCGAAATGGACGGCCAGGACGCGGGTCCGGATCCGGCGGGCGAGGGTGTGCGGCTGTGGCGGCGCGTCCGCGATGGCAGCCTGACACGGGCGAGGTTGTCGCAGGCGGGATTCGCGCCGCCGGAGCCGTGCCTGGATGCGTTGCGGCAAGTCGCGACTCTGCGCGGCCTGAGCGCGCGCGCCGCGCGCCGCATCGAGCACCTGATGCCTGGCCTGGTCGATGCCGCCGCGGCGACTTCCGTGCCCGTCGATGCGCTGGTGCGCTTGTGCCAGCTGGTGCAGGCGGTGGCACGGCGCTCGGCCTATCTCGCGCTGCTGCAGGAACAACCCGCCACGCGCAAGCGGATCGCCGAGTTGTGTGCAGACAGCGCGTTCCTCGCCGAACGCGTCATCGCACAACCGCTTTTGCTCGACGACGTGCTGGCACCGCGCATCGAATATCTGGCCCACGGCGTTCCGAACCTGCGCGTGGAACTTGCGCAGCAAATTGCCGCCGCGCAGGCGGGCGGCGATGCCGAGGCGGTGCTTGCCGCGATCGCCGAATGGCGTGGCAGCTACCGGATGCGCACCGGCCTTGCCTTCCACGACGGCATCACCGACGCCGTGGCGACCACGCGCGCACTGACCGAACTCGCCGACACCGTGCTCGCCGCGGTGCTGGAATTGGCCGAGCGCGAACTGGAAGCGCAGCACGGTCGCCTTCCCGGCAGCGACAGCGGCATCGCCGTGCTGGGTTACGGCAGCCTCGGCGGCGTGGAGCTGGGTTTCAATTCCGATCTCGACCTCGTGTTCGTGTACGACGGTGCGCGCGGCGAAACGACCAGCGACGGGGCGCGTCCGCTCGACGGCGCGCGCTGGTACGCGCGGCTCGCGCAACGCGTGGTGCATTGGCTCTCGGCGTCCACCCGTGGTGGCGGGCTGTACGAAGTAGACACCCGCCTTCGGCCCGACGGCGGCAAATCGCTGCTGGTTGCCAGCCTGCCCGCATTCATCGCCTATCAACGTGAACGCGCGTGGACCTGGGAACAGCAGGCGCTGGCGCGCGCGCGCGCGGTGGCCGGCGACATCGCGCTCGGCGATGCGTTCGCGCGGGCACGCCGCGACATCCTTTGCCGTCCCCGCGAGCGCGACAAGGTGATCGCCGACGTTTGCCGGATGCGTGCCGAATGGCGACGGCAGCGCGACCGCTCCGATGCCGGGGCGATCGACCTCAAGCAGGGTGCCGGTGCGCTGCTCGACATCCAGTTCCTGCTGCAGGGCTTGGTGCTGTTGCACGCGCATGCACATCCGGAGCTTGCCGCGCATGTCGATACGCCGTCCGTACTCGCGGACTGCGTCGAGGCGGGCGTGTTGCCGGAACGGGACGTCGAGGCATTGCAATCCGCGCACGTGGAATTGCTGTCGCGTGCGTTGTCGGCGACATTGGCCGGGCAGCACCGGGTGGTATCGCGCGATTTGGTCCTGGATGCACGTTGCGTGCGGGTGCTGGATGTCGCGCGCCGCGCCGGCTTCGATTTCGGCGCCCCCTGACGACCCGATCCGTCATCCCGGCACAGGCCGGAACCCATAGCTCCTCCGAGAAGGGAGTCGCCGCGAAGCATGGGGGTGACATCCCTGTCCTGGTTCCGCGCGCAATCAAGTTACGCGCGCGGCCATGCGCGCGCGCAGTTGCGCGGCAATCGCCTGCGTCTCGCGCAGCGGTGGCACGTCCGGGCGCAGCGCATCGGGCTCGGTGAGCAGCCCGTGCTCGCGCAGCGTGGCGTGGAAGCACGCGATCTTTTCCGGCAGCGGGGCGGTCGCCACGCTGTGGACCGGTACGCCGACGGCGCAGGCTTCCGACAGCATGTTCACCGAATCGGGTGTCACCACGATGCGGTCGGCCCAGCCGAGCAGGCCGGGATACGGATTGGCATCGCCGCCGTGCCAGAAGATGCCCGGAAATCCGGCAAGCGCATCGCGCAGACCGGTGGCGAATGCCGCCGGTGTCCGCCGCGAAACCGTGGCCAGCACACTGCCACCCTGCGCGATTGCCCGCACTGTTTCCAGTAGTCGTCGCGACAGCGCCTCGTCGAACTCGATGCCACGGCGCGGACCGCCGACCAGCAGCGCGACACGTGGGCGCGGCAATGTGCCGAATTCGGAAAACGCCTCGCGGCCGGAAGCCAGCCAGGCATCGTCGACCGGGTTCAGCGATCCCAGCGTGGTCAGGACATTCGCGCCCTGCAGACGGTCATGCCGCGGTGCGACCACCGCGTCCCAGTGGCGCGTATCGATGCGTGGATCGAGAATCTGCACCGCATAGCAACGGCCGTCCGACAGCCCCCGAAGCATGCGTGTCAGCAGCGCCGCGCTGCGCCCGCAGCCGATCGCGATGTCCGGCCATGGCGCCTCGAATCCCGCACGGTCGCGGGGGGCCAGCGCCAGCCGTCCACCGGGCAATTCGCGTGGCGCGAACCACGCCCACGGCGCCCGCAGCGGCAATGCCATCACCCGCGCCGTTACGCCGAGGGCGGAGGCGAGCGCGAGCGCCTGGCGCTCGTTGCCGGCGGCGCCGTCGCTGATGACCCAGGCGGAATGGGACGGATGCGTCATCCGGAGCAACGAGTTCGAAAGGGCACACGATTATGCGGGAGATCGCGCACGGGACGACCGGCGGGCATACTGCCGCCACGCTGCGCTAAAATCAGCGGATCGCTTAAACGGATCTACCAGCATGCCTGCCCAGCCGGTGCCTTCCTACCCCGTGGGTGAACCCGCCAATGCCCGTCGCCGCTACGAGGTGACCGAAGCGGACCTGCCGCTGGCCTGCCCGCTGCCGGAAATGACATTGTGGAATTCGCACCCCCGCGTCTACCTGCCGATCGCCGATGACGGCGGTACCACGGTCTGTCCCTATTGCGGCGCGGAATACATCCTGAAGCACGCGGAAGCCTGATTGCTTCCACGCCGGAGCGGCAAATGCGTGTCCTTCGCGGGTCGGCGCATTTCTTGCATCGCATATCTGCATGTCCGCCGCTCCCGTCTTGCAGGAATTCGTGACCGAGCCTGCCCCCATGCCCCGCCGGTTGACCGTCGTCCAGTTGCTGCCCGCGCTGGAGAACGGCGGCGCCGAACGCTCGGCGCTGGAAGTCTCGCGCGCACTGGTTTCGGCGGGCCATCGTTCGCTGGTGATTTCGGCGGGCGGACGCATGGTCGAACGGCTGGAGCGAGAAGGCGGCGAGCACGTCATGCTTGACGTCGGCGCCAAGTCGCTGCGCAGCCTGACCCGGATCGGCACATTGCGACGCATCCTGTCCGGCATCGATCCCGACATCGTGCACGCCCGCTCGCGGGTGCCGGCCTGGATGGCGTGGTACGCCCTGCGCGGCATGCGCCCCCGCCCGCACTTCGTCACCACCGTGCACGGGCTCAATTCGCCGGGGCGCTGGAGCGGCATCATGACCCGCGGCGACCGGGTGATCGCCGTTTCGCAAACCGTGCACGATTTCGTGTTGAGCCATTATCCGCGTGTCGATGCAACCAGGCTCAGCGTGATCCCGCGCGGCATCGACCCGGCGGCGTTTCCCTACGGCTATCGTCCCGACGATGCGTGGCGCGAGGCGTTCCTCGCCGAGTTTCCGCAACTCGCAGGTGCACCGTTGCTGACCCTGCCCGGGCGCGGTACCCGCCTGAAGGGTCACACCGACGCGATCGCCTTGATCGCCGGGCTGCGCGAGCGCGGCGTCGACGCCCGCCTGTTGCTGCTGGGCATCGTCGAAGCCGGGCGCGAGGCGTACGTCCGCGAAATGCGCGACCTGGCGGAAAAGTACGGCGTCGCAGACATCGTGGCATTCTCGCCGCCGCGTAGCGACGTGCGCGACGTGTTCGCGGTGTCCGACCTGGTGCTGCAGCTTTCCAACAAGCCGGAAAGCTTCGGTCGAACAGTGATCGAGGCCCTGTCGCTGTGCCGCCCGGTGCTCGGTTACGCGCATGGCGGCGTGGGCGAACTGCTGGCAGAGCTGTATCCGGCCGGTCGCGTGGCTGCCGGTGATATCGACAAGCTGACCGATCGCGCCGCCGAGTTGATCGGTCGCGCTCCGCCGATCCCGCCGCTGCAACGCTACCGCCTTGCCGACATGCAGGCGGGCGTGCTGGCGGTGTACCGGGAACTGGCCACCATTCCCCGCGCCGACTGAGCTGCGGAGCGGATGCTCGTCCGCACGGGATGCGCAGGTAATCCACTCATTCGGCTTGGCGGCGCGCCGGCAACCGGCGACAATGGGCGTCTTGTCTGCGCTCAGGATCGCTGCCATGTCCGATACCCCCCGGATCATCTACACGCTCACCGACGAGGCGCCGTTCCTGGCTACGGCCTCGCTGTTGCCCATCATCGACGCCTTCACCGGTTCGGCGGGCGTGCAGCTGGAAACGCGTGACATTTCCCTGTCGGGGCGTATCCTGGCGCAGTTCCCGGACGTGCTGAAGGACGACCAGAAGGTTTCCGATGACCTGGCCGAGCTGGGCAAGCTGGCGCTGAAGCCGGAGGCCAACATCATCAAGCTGCCCAACATCTCGGCCTCGCAGCCGCAGTTGAAGGCGGCGATCAAGGAGCTGCAGGGCAAGGGCTGCGCGTTGCCCGACTATCCGGACGAACCCGCCAGCGACGCCGAACGCGACGTCAAGGCACGCTACGACCGCGCCAAGGGCAGCGCGGTGAATCCGGTGTTGCGCCAGGGCAATTCCGACCGCCGCGCGCCGGCGTCGGTGAAGGATTACGCGCGCAAGCATCCGCACCGGATGGGCGCGTGGAGCAAGGATTCGAAGACCCACGTCGCGCACATGCAGGCCGACGATTTCTACGGTTCGGAAAAATCCGTCACGCTGGACCAGGCCGGCAGCCTGAAGATCGTGCTGGACGGCGCCCACGGTACCCGGCGCGTGTTGAAGGAACAGGTCAAGGTCTCCCAGGGCGACATCGTCGATGCCGCGACCATGAGTCGCAAGGCGCTGGCCGCATTCATCGACGCGCAGATCGCCGGCGCGCGCGCGACGGGCGTGTTGTTCTCGGTGCACTTCAAGGCCACCATGATGAAGGTGTCCGATCCCATCATGTTCGGCGTGGTGGTGGAGGAATTCTTCCACGACGTATTGATGACGCACGGCGATGCGCTGAAGCAGGCCGGCTTCAATCCCGACAACGGCCTGGGCGATCTGTACGCCTGCCTGGCGAAGTTGCCGGAAGACCGGCAGCAGGCCATCAAGGACGACATCGCGGCGCAGTATGCCGCGCGCCCGAAACTGGCGATGGTCGATTCCGACAAGGGCATCACCAACCTGCACGTGCCGTCGGACGTCATCATCGACGCGTCGATGCCGGCGATGATCCGCGACTCCGGCAAGATGTGGAACGCCGAGGGCGAGCGCCAGGATTGCAAGGCGGTGATCCCGGACCGCTGCTATGCCGGCATCTACGAAGTGATGATCGAGGACTGCAAGGCCAACGGCGCGTTCGATCCGTCGACCATGGGCAGCGTGCCCAATGTCGGCCTGATGGCCGACAAGGCCGAGGAATACGGCTCGCACGACAAGACCTTCCAGATTCCGGCGGATGGCACCGTGCGTGTCGTCGATCAGGACGGCAAGGTGATATTCGAACACGCGGTCGAGGCCGGCGACATCTGGCGCATGTGCCAGACCAAGGACGCGGCGGTCGCCGACTGGGTGAAGCTGGCCGTCTCGCGTGCGCGCATCTCCAATACGCCCGCCGTGTTCTGGCTGGACAAGAACCGCGCGCACGACGCCCAGGTGATCGCCAAGGTCGAGCGCTATCTGAAGGACCACGACACCGCGGGGCTCGACATCCGCATCATGGCGCCCGAGGACGCGATGCGCTTCTCGCTCGCGCGCATCCGCAAGGGCGAGGACACCATCTCGGTGACCGGCAACGTGCTGCGCGACTACCTCACCGACCTGTTCCCGATCATGGAACTCGGCACCAGCGCCAAGATGCTGTCGATCGTGCCGCTGATGGCGGGCGGCGGCCTGTTCGAGACCGGCGCGGGCGGTTCGGCGCCCAAGCACGTGCAGCAGTTCGTGGCCGAGAACCACTTGCGCTGGGATTCGCTGGGCGAATTCCTCGCATTGGCCGCGTCGCTGGAACATCTGGGTCGCGCGTACGACAACGCACGTGCGCTGGTGCTGGCGGCGGCACTGGACAAGGCCACCGGACGTTTCCTGGAAACCGACAAGTCGCCTTCGCGCAAGGCCGGCGAACTGGACAATCGCGGCAGCCATTTCTTCCTCGCGATGTACTGGGCGCGCGCTCTCGCCGAGCAGCAGGACGACGCCGAACTGGCGAAGATCTTCGGTGCGCTGGCCGACAAGCTGGAGGCCGCCAAAGACACCATCGTCGGCGAGTTGAACGGCGTGCAGGGCCGGCCGGTGGAGCTGGACGGCTACTACCGTCCGGACATGCACAAGGTCAGCGCGGCGATGCGTCCGAGCCGAACCTTCAACGAAGCCCTGGAGAGCTTGCGCGCGGCGGTGTGATCCAGGGGCATTTGGTCCGGCCCGCGCTCCAAGGTACCGCGGGCTGGGGTATCGTGACCGCGCGGCGATCCGCAAACCGCAATGGCCCGCCCGGTTGTCACGCCCTCATCCATGCTCAAGCACCTGACCGCAGCGTTGCTTTCGCCGCTCACCCCGATCTGGCTGGTGATCTTCCTGCTGCCGTTCGGACGGGCCAGCGAACTCGGCACGCTGATCTGCATGCTCGGCGCGATCATGCTGTTCGTCCGCGATCGGCATGTGTTGGGCGGGCACTCCGGCGCGCGGCTGCTGCTGTGGCTGTGGGCGGCGTATTTCGGCGCCGCACTGATCTCGGCGCCAGGCGCGATCGACCCCGCACGCAGCTGGAGCAGCGTGGCAGCCTACCTGCGTTTCGCGCCGTTCGGCGTCTACGTGTGCTTCGCGGTGCGGCGCGAGTCGCGCCTGCACGCACTGTGCCTTGCCACCGGCATCGTGGTGGCGTTGTGGGCGCTGGATGCCTGGGTACAGGCGCTGACCGGCCACAGCCTCGGCGGCCACGCCGACGCGCAACGAATCTCCGGCATTTTCCGTGCGGGCGATCTCAAACTCGGGCCGGTGCTCGCCTCCTTGTCGCCGTTCGTGCTGTGGACGGCGAAGCGGTATCTGGGACGCACCGGCCTGGTCGCGGCGATGCTGTTCCTGCTGGTGCCGATCCTGCTGGCCGGCTCGCGTGCGGCGTGGATCACCTACGGCGTCGTGTTGCTGGCGTTTTTCTGGATCGAGGCGCGCACGCCGCTACGTTTCGTCGCCTGGATACTGGCGGCATGCGTGGTGGTCGCCGCGGCGATGGGCGTGGCATGGAAGACGTCCTCGCGCTTCGACGCGCGCATGGAACGCACCATGGCGGCGTTGCACGACAGCCGGCACGCGATCAACTACGCCAGCAGCGGGCGCATCGACATCTGGCATGTGGCGGGCAGGATGATCGCCGCGCATCCGATCAACGGCGTTGGCGTGCGCGATTTCCGCGAGGCTTATCCGCATTACGCGCCGCCGAACGATCATTTCGTCACCGCGGAAGCCTGCGGGCCGGGCGAGGGCGCCTGCCATCCGCATCAACTGGTGCTGGAAATCCTTGCCGATACCGGCACGATCGGATTGCTGTTGTGGCTGGCCGGCGTGGTGCTCGCGCTGCGTGCATGGCGCCGAGTCGGGCCCGAGGCGCGCCGGCGCGCGTTTCCGGTCACGCTGGCGTTGGCGGTCACAGTGTTCCCGCTGAACACGCATTTCGCGTTTTATTCGGCGTGGTGGGGATTGTTCTTCTGGTGGTTGCTGGCCCTGTGGTGCGCGGCGCTTTATTTATGCGATCGTCCCTGATCGCTGCACGCCAAACCGAATTGCGAGTGCGGAGCGCCGAACCTGGACGAGTATCAGAACGCCCATCCATGGGCTGACTTTCCACAATAGCTGCTTCGCCCGAAGCTGGAATGGCCTATATGGCGCGTGAAAAGTTTTCGCTGGTGATCATCACGTACAACAACGCGGACACGCTGGAGCGCTGTCTTGCGGCCGCGGATTTCGCCGACGAGGTCGTGGTGCTGGATTCCGGTTCTACCGATGCGACCGTCGAAATCGCCAAGCACCATGGCGCACGTATCGCGACGCATCCGTTCGACGACTATGGACCGCAGAAGCAGCGCGCCTACGCCATGGCGAGCCACGACTGGATACTCAACCTCGATGCCGACGAGGTGTTGTCGTCCGGCACCCGCGCGGTGATCGAACGTGCGCTGGAAAATCCGCAAGTCGCCGGCTATCGCCTGCCGCGCCGCGAACGCATGTTCTGGAGCGTGCAGCATCCGTGGAGTCACCGCAACGGCCATCTGCGCCTGTTCGACCGTCGTCGCGGGGGCATGAACGCGGTGCCGATCCACGCGGCGGTGGAAGTGGATGGGCCGGTCGCAACGCTCAAGCGCGCCGACTTCGTCAACATGGGCGACGACGACATCGCCGCGCGGGTCGACAAGATCAATCGCTATTCGTCGGGCATGGTCGCCGACAAGCTGGCGCGCAAGCAACGCTTCAGTGGTCCGATGATGCTGGTGTATCCGCCGATCTTCTTCGTGCGCCAGTACGTCTTCAAGCGCTACTTCCTGTCCGGCTGGGCCGGCTTCATTGCCAGCGTGCTGGGCGCGTTCTACGTGTTCCTGAAGTACGCCAAGCTGCACGAAACCAGACGGCGGAACAAAGATCAGTAGACCGGCGGCTGGCCCGGCGGCCGGGTCTTGAATCGCTTGTGCGCCCACAGGTATTGCGCCGGCGCCTCGCGCACCATGCGTTCGATCGCGGCGTTGACGCGCGCGGTATCCGTGACCACGTCTTCGCCCGGAAAGTCCGCGAGCGGCGCTTCCAGCCGCAGTGCATAGCCACCGTCCGGCGTGCGCCGGTGGAAGAACGGCATCACCGCGGCACCGGACAGTCGGGCGAAGTGGTGGGTCGCGGTGATGGTCGAGGCCGGGATGCCGAAGAACGGCGCGAACACGGTGTCCTTGCCGCGCATGTCCTGGTCGGGCGCGTACCAGATGGTGCCGCCTTGTTTCAGGTACTTCACGCATCCACGCAACTGGTCCTTGTCGAACATGGTGTCGGCGTAGCGCAGGCGCGCGCGCAGCACCATGTATTCGAACACGGCGGAATCCATGCGCCGGTACATGCCGGCGATCAGGATCTGCCGCGAAATCAGGCGCGCGCACAATTCCAGGTGCGAGAAATGGCCGCCGACCAGCAGCACGCCGCGGCCCGCCGCGCGCGCGGCTTCCAGGTGTTCGAGCCCCGTGATGTCGACTTTCAGCCGCGCGAGCTTGGCGTCGGACGCGAACCAGCCGAGCGCGAACTCGCCCAGCATCCGGCCCATTTCCAGCGTCGCCTCGCGGCGCAGGGATTCGCGTTGCGCCGCGTCGAGTTCGGGGAAGCACAACGCAAGGTTGCGCGTGATCACGTGCCGCCGAGCACGCAACAGCGGCGATACGGCAACGCCAAAGGCGGCGCCGAGTCCGATCACCCAGCGCGCCGGCAGCTGCACCAGTGCGCGGATGAAGCCGATCCCGATCCACGCCGGCCAGTGGCGAGGGGCGAGCAGTCGGCGTGGCAGCGGCAGTTTTTCAGGCATGGCGGGCGATGATAGCAATGGGCGCGGTTGGCCTTTGCGACATTCGCCCGCACGGAATGCCAAAGAGACCACCGCCCCGGCGCAGGCCGGGGCCCGGCTCTTCACGTGCCCGGGCGCAACCACGAAGCTGGATTCCGACCTTCGCCGGAATGACGAGAGCAGGGGATCAACCCAGCATCGCTGCGATTTTTGCGAGCTGCGCCGCAGCGACATCGCGGCGCGCCTGCGCGTCGGCCTCGGGGTCGGCGCCATCGCGGTGCAGTTCAACGGCGGGCAATTCGTCCAGGAATCGCGATGGCTTCTGCTTGAACACCTGCCCGTAGCGTCGGCCCTGCGCGCTCCAGGAAAGATGCAGCAAATCCCTGGCGCGGGTGATGCCGACGTACAGCAGGCGGCGTTCCTCGTCCAGCCTGCCCTCGTCGATCGCGCCTTCATGCGGCAACGTGCCGTCCTCGCAGCCGACGATGTGCACCGAACGGAACTCCAGCCCCTTGGCAGCGTGCAGCGTCATCATCCGCACCGCGTCGCCGCCGTCGTCGCGATCGGCGTGGTTGAGCAGCGCGAGTTGCGCCGCCAGGTCGCCCGCGTGGGCCTTGCCCGCATCCATCGCACGGAACCAGCCGACCAGTTCGCGCACGTTGTCGAGCCTGCGTGCCTGCAACGCCGGATTCCGCGATGCCTGCGCGAGATGCTCGGCGTAGCGGGTGCGCGCGAGAATTTCCTCGACCAGATCGGCGGCCTTCAGGTGTTTGGCGTCCCGCGTGAAAGCATCGATCAGCTCGACGAATCCCGCCAGCGCCGCGGCCGGGCGCGCGGCGAGCTGCTGCAGGGCGGTCGGGCTGTGCGCCGCGTGCAGCATCGACAGGTGTTTCGATTGCGCCAGTTCGCCCAGTTTTTCCAGCGTGGTCGCGCCGATTTCGCGGCGCGGCACGTTGACCACGCGCAGGAACGCCGCGTCGTCGTCGGGATTGGCGATAAGGCGCAGGTAAGCCAGCACGTCCTTGACTTCGGCACGGTCGAGGAACGACAGCGCGCCGGTCAGGTGATACGGAATGCGGTTCAACTGCAGCGCCTTTTCCAGCGGGCGTGCCTGGTGGTTGCCGCGATAGAGCACCGCGAAATCCGACCACGCGAAACCGTGCCGGTCGCGCAGCAGCATCAGTTGCGCGGCCACGCGCTCGGCCTCGTGTTCCGTATCGCGGCATTCCAGCACGCGGATGCGTTCGCCGTCGGCGTGGGCGCTCCAGAGTTTCTTGGGATGCGCGTGCGGATTGCGCGCGATCAGCGCGTTGGCGGCGCGCAGCACGCGCTGCGTGCAGCGGTAGTTCTGTTCCAGTTTCACCACGCGCAGCGAGGGGTAATCGCCGGCCAGCTTGTCGAGGTTGCCGGGATCGGCGCCGCGCCAGGCATAGATCGACTGGTCGTCGTCGCCCACGCAGGTGAACGCACCGCGTTCGCCGGCCAGCAGTTTCAGGAACGCGTACTGCGCGGCGTTGGTGTCCTGGCATTCGTCCACCAGCAGGTAGCGGACGCGCTCGCGCCAGGCCATGCGTGCCTCGTCGTCGCGTTCCAGTACCGCCACCGGCAGCCGGATCAGGTCGTCGAAATCCACCGCGTTGAACGCGGCCAGCCGCTTCTGGTATGCGCCATACAATTGCGCGGCTTCCAGTTCGCGCGGCGCGCGTGCCGCGTCCAGCGCGGCCTCGGGCGTCAGCCCGTCGCTTTTCAGGCGCGACAGCAGCGAGCGCAACTGGAACAGCTTGTCCGGTTTCGCCGATGCGCCGGCCAGTTCCTTCACGAGGCCCGCGCTGTCGTCGGCATCCAGCACCGAAAAACCGCGACGCAGGCCGGCGCGCGCATGCTCGATCTGCAGGAATTTCAAGCCCAGCGCATGGAAAGTGCACACGCTCAGCGCTTCGGCCGCACCGCCCCGCATGCGGCGCGCGACGCGTTCGCGCATTTCGCGCGCGGCCTTGTTGGTGAAGGTGATTGCCGCGATCTTGCCGGCCGGCACGATGCCGCGTTCGACCAGATGCGCGATCTTTTCGCTGATCACGCGGGTCTTGCCGGAGCCCGCGCCGGCCAGCACCAGCAGCGGGCCGGCGGTGTATTCGACGGCGGCGCGTTGTTGGGGGTTTAGCATCGTTGCGATCCGCGGGACAGCCGGGGATGTTACCTTGTCGCACAGGATTTCCCGAGGATGCACCGGCATGAACGCGCCCGACTGGACCCGCCCGCACTGGAGCCGCGACGAAGCCAGCGCGATGCTGCTGTATTTCGTGTTCGGCGAATTCGCCGCCGAACCGGAACTCGACCTGTCCGCCCACGGCAGCCACGGCTTGCCGCAGGGCATCGAGGTACTGCGCATCCCGAAGGACAGGCTGGCGCACTGGGACGGGCATCCGTTGCGCGGCGCGCTCGGCGGGATCCTGCGTGAAAGCCACCCTGCCGCCTTCGAGGATGCGCGCCGGGCGCCGGAATGCCTGATGCTGCGCGGCGAATTGCCGGATGCCGATTCGCTCGCTTATCTGCGCGATACCCTCGGCGTGATCGCCGCGCTGCTCGACGAGGGTGGCGTGGCGGTGGTCGATCCACAGATCCTGGAACTTTTTTCCGCCGCCGACTGGCGCGAGCGTTACATCGGCGAGGCCAGCACGGCGCCGCGCAACCACGTGTTGATCCTGAGCCACGGCGACGCCAACGGCCATGCGTGGATCAAGACCCGCGGCATGCGCAAGTTCGCGCGCCCCGACGTCAGCATCCGCGGGGTGCCGCAATCCCGGGTACAGGACGCCGGCGCGGTCGCGGCACGGCTGGTGGAACTCGGCGCGCGCGGCATGCGCTTCGGCGATGGCTCGACCGTCGACATCGAGGGCGTGCCTGGCGGCCTGCGCATCGCGCGCGGCGGTTCGCTGGACGATCCGGATTTCAACAACACGCACATCGAGATGACCTGGCCGACGGCGTAGGGGAACTCTTTTTGTCCGTGATCCCGGAGTCGCGAAGCGATATCCGGGACCCGGTGACTTTGCGTATCGATAGATTGCGGGAAGGCCACTGGATCCCGGCCTGCGCCGGGATGACGACAAGGTATATCGATGCCGTCGCGCGCCGCGTTCGCGCCGCGAATCGTCTAACCTTTACGGCATGCGCATTTCGGCTTCCATCGTCATCCCCGAATCGGAACTGACCGAACGTTTCCTGCGCGCCGACGGGCCCGGCGGCCAGCACGTCAATCGCACCGAGAGCGCGGTGGAATTGCGTTTCGACGTGGCGGCCTCGCCGTCACTGCCCGACGCCGTCCGCGCACGCCTGCTGGCGCGGCGCGACCGCCGGCTCACCGACGCGGGCGTGCTGGTGATCCAGGCGCGGCGTTTTCGCGATCAGGCGCGCAATCGCGCGGATGCGCGCGCACGCCTGATCGACATCATCCGCGGCGTGCTGGCCCCGCCGAAAAAACGCGTGGCCACGCGGCCGACCCGCGCGTCCAGGGAACGTCGCATCGCCGGCAAGAAGCGACGAGGCGCGGTCAAGCGCGACCGTGGTCGCGGCTGGAGCGAGGATTGAACGCCGGCGCGCGGCAACCTTCGCTGCCGGCAAACCTGCCACCGGCAATGCCGCAGTTTCCCGATCACGCCTGGCGCCACGCGTTCCGTGCCTGCGTGGATGCCAGCGGCTGGCGGCTGGAAGGCGAACTGCCGGACGTGCCGAAACTGGTCCTGATCGTCGCGCCGCATTCCTCATGGTGGGACGGCATCTGGGGCTTGCTGTTCAAGATCGCGTTGGGCGCCGACATCGCCTTCATGGCCAAGCACGAGTTGTTCCGCTGGCCGCTCGGTGGCCTGCTGCGCAGGTTGGGCGGCGTACCGATCGCGCGTGGCGAAGCAACCGATGTGGTGGCGCAGATGGTCGAGCGCTTCCGCGCCAGCGAGCGCCTGTGGCTGGGTATCGAACCGGAAGGCACGCGCAAGGCCGTCAACAAGTGGAAATCGGGCTTTTGGCACATCGCGCGCCAGGCCGGCGTGCCGATCCTGCCCGGCTACTTCGATTACCCACGCAAGGTCATCGGCCTCGGTCCGCTGTTCATGCCCGGCGCCGACAAGGACGCCGACATCGCCGCCCTGCGTGCGTTCTACGCGCCGTTCCAGGGCAAGCACCGCGGGGTGTGAGCCCTGCGGTGCCGTGCGGCTGCGACAGCATTCAATTCTTTTCGGTCCCGTCCAGCCCCGTCGGGCCGCCAACCGCCTGGGCATAGTTGCGATCGAGATATTCCTGTGCAACGGTGGCGATGCGCGCGAGCATTCCCTTGTCCGTCCCTCCGAAACTCCAAGTTCCGCCTTCGGCAGCTGCGCGCTGATAGAACTCTGGATCGGCAATCACGTGGCCTGTCTGCGCGTCGATCAATTTCACGTGCATCAATACAGCAGAACTGCCTGCGAAGTCTCCCGCGAAAATCCGCGCGCCGGTACTGACGTATTTTAATTGGTCAACGTACGGCTCGATTTCCAGTACGCGACCACTCTGATTGCGATTCTCCCAGCTCGCCAGCGTGGTGCCGACGCGTTGATGCATGTACGTCGAAATTTTCTCGACGGCCGCTGTTTCGTGCGCGGCGGAGTCCGATACCTTGATCGGTTCCAGCATGAAATGCTGAAAATGCGACAGCGGCTCGGCGGGCGGCGGGTTGGCCGACACGTTCGGATGGATATTCGTGACGCACGCGCAAGCCAACAGTGCCAGCGCGGCCGGCAGCAGCATACGGAACTTCATCGCAGTATCTTCCCCCTGTTGATGGAGCCTGAAATCAAGCAGGATCGGTGCCATGTCCGGGGGAATTCATGCGGGCACACATATTGCATGGTCGCTCATGCGCCGCGCGCTTGGCTGGGGTATGATCCTTGGGCTATGAAAATGGGGGCTGGACGTGGCTAGCGTTCTGACGAGCAAGAATCCGGCAGGTCCCGATGTTCCGGCGCATGAGACTCCGGTGATGGGGCGGCTGCCGCGCCAGTTGTCCGCGCGCGAGATGGACCTGTTCGTCCATGCCGGACGGCGGATGGAGTTGGGCCCTGGCCGCGCGGTGTTCCGCCGCGGCGAATTCGGCCGCAGCATGTTCGTGATCGAGTCCGGCCGCGTGCTCCTGGAATTCGCCGGCGACCTGCCGGACAAGCTGATCGGCCCCGATGAATACTTCGGCGAGCTGGCCCTGTTCGTGGGCAACCATGCGCGTTCGGGCAGTGCCCTGGCTGCTGAACCCAGTGTCGTTTACGTGATCGATCCGGACGTGTTCGAGAACCTCCTGCAACGCGAGCCGCTGCAGATGGCGCAGTTCATGTTGCGCTCGTTCACCTACCTTGTCGCCAGCGAACAGCAGCTGATCGCCAACTACAAGCGCCGCAACGAAGACCTGATGCAGACGCTGGATTCGCTGCGCCAGACCCGCGACCAGTTGCAACTCGCGCGCCGCCAGGTCTGCACCGACGACCTTACCGGGCTGTGCAACCGGCGCGGTCTTTACCAGTTCCTCGAGAACATCGCCGAAGTGCGTGATCGCAACCGCCACTTCGGCCTGTTGCTGATCGACATCGACCACTTCAAGCAGATCAACGACCACAACGGCCACCTCGTCGGCGACGAAGTGCTGCGCGCGATCGGCACCGAGATCCAGGATGCAGCGGGCGCCACCGACCTGCCGTGCCGACTGGGTGGCGACGAATTCGCGCTGCTGACCCAGGTCGCCGATCATCGCGAACTGACCGAGCGCGCGCTGCGCATCGCCGAGAGCATCCGCCAGCTGCGCTTCCCGCAGTCCGCGGCGCAACTCACCGTGTCCGTGAGCGTGGGCGGCGGCCTGTGCAGCGAAGACACCGAGTGGTCGGTGTGGTACAGCGAGGCCGATTGCGCGCTCTATCACGTGAAGGGTTCCGGCGGCGATGGCGCGCACGTGATGGGTTGAGCCAGCCACGGCCGCAGCGGGTGGAGCAACCAACAATCGTCGTCATCACCGGACGCCGCTGATCGCGCACCCGGCATCCCTCGGCTTTCGGCGTACAATCGGGGTCGCTGTCTCCGGATTCCGGCCCGCGCCGGAATGACGACGGGGGCGAACCTCGGGGGATTCCCATGACCGCCGAAATCCACCAGCTCGAAACCGTTCCCGGCCCCGGACGCATGGCCACCCCGCAACTGCGCACCCTGGTGGTCTGCGACATCGCCGATTCCACCGCACTGGTCGAGCGCATGGGCGACCAGAGCGCCGCCAACATCATCCGCAAGCACGATCGCCTGGCGCGCGCGCTGGTGGAGCAGCACAAGGGCCGCGAGATCGACAAGACCGACGGCTTCCTGCTGCTGTTCGAGCGTCCCATCCAGGCCGCCGCGTTCGCGCTGGACTACCAGCGCGGCCTGAAACACCTTTCCGCCGCCGAAGGCGTGGTGGTGCGCGCGCGGGTCGGCATCCACATGGGCGACGTGGTGATCTGGGAAAACGCGCCCGAAGACGTCTCCCGCGGCGCCAAGCCCATCGAGGTGGAAGGCCTGGTCAAGCCGGTCGCGGCGCGGCTGGCGCAACTGGCGCGGCCGCAGCAGATCCTGATGTCGTCCGCCGCCGCCGGCATCGCGCACCGCGCCGAGGGCGAGCTGGGCGCCAGGGCCGCCGGGCACGTGCACTGGAAAACCCACGGCCGCTACACATTCAAGGGCCTGCCCGAACCGATGGAAGTGGTCGAGGTCGGCGAGGACGACGTCGCCCCGCTGCACGCGCCGAAATCCGGCCGCACCGCCAAAAGGATTCTGCCGTGGTGGCGGCGTCCGCTGACGCTGGCGGCCGAGGCCGCGATGCTGCTGATCGGCATCGGCGTCGGCGCGTGGTTCCTGCTGCAAAGCCCTCCCACGCTGGCCTTCGCCGCACGTGACTGGGTGGTGGTCGGCAACCTGCACAACCTCACCGGCGACAAGTTGTACGACGATTCGGTCGATTCCGCGTTGCGCATCAGCCTCGACCAATCGCATTACGTCAACGTGCTGCCGGAACTGTCGGTGCAACAGACCCTGCAGCGCATGGCATTGAACCCCGGCAAGACCGACGTCGGTCGCGCCGTCGGTTCGCAGGTCGCGCTGCGCGAAGGCGCGCGCGCGCTGATCCTGCCCACCGTCGCGGATGTCGGCGGCCGCGTGCGCGTCACCGCCGAAGTGATCGACCCCAACACCCAGGCCACCGTGTACTCGGTGTCGGCCGATGGCCTCGGCGCGCAGTCCGTGCTGCCCTCGCTGGACAGCGTCAGCAAGCAGTTGCGCGGCAAGCTGGGCGAGGCGCTGGCGATGGTGTCCAGGCAATCGCTGCCGCTGGCGCAGGTGGCGACGCCCGACCTGAACGCGCTCAAGGCCTATTCGCTGGGCGAACGTGCCTACGACAAAGGCGACCTGAAAGGCGCCGAGGCATATTTCGACGAGGCGCTGCGGATCGATTCGCATTTTGCGTTGGCGCACATACGCCTCGCGCAGATATTCGAGGGAGAAAATCAGCCTGCCAGAGCTCTTCAGCAGCTTCACGCTGCATTGGCTGATCGTTCCCGTCTTTCCGCCCGCGACGCGTTGTATGCCGATGCTTGGATTGCAAGCTACACCGCGCCGAGGCAAGCATTGGAAAAGTGGAAGATGCTGGCAGGGGTGTACCCAGATTACTTTCCCGGGCTAGGGGAATGTGGATATTTTTTGGTGCAATATGCCAATCGTTTTCAGGAAGCAATTCCATATATTAAACAATCGGCATCGCCAAAGAATCCCAACAGAGTAACCAGTGAATACTTGCTTGGCGGGTTGTATGTAGAAGAAGACAAGTATGCCAAGGCCTTGGAATGGTTTTCCCGGGCGATTGCCAACGGTGCCGACTATCAAAATGTGCTTTATGCCAGCGCATATGCTGCACAAAGGAAGTTCAAAGAAGTCGATGAGACATTGGCAAAAGGCAAGCCGTCTGGAAGTGCCAGTTTCGATATTATCGATCAGGGTACCTTGATTGCGATGGCGCTGGACCACGGTAACTGGCAGCGCGCCGACAAGCTGCTGGCGACGACGCGCAAACAGGCTGATTCGCTGGGGCCGCGCATCGCCGGCCGCTACGCCGGCATGGCGCTGAGCCTGCAAGCACTTGACGGCACACCCGCCAAGGCACAGATCGCAGCCCTGCAAGACTATCTAGCCACGCAGGAAAGAGCGCTTGCAAAGGCCGATCCTGTCGACCAACCGGAACTGAAATTCCATCTGGCGCTGGCGGCCTATCTGGCCGCGCATGCGGGGGATGTCGATCTTGCCGGGCGGGCATTGTCCGCTGCTGGTCCGGCGTCCGACGCCGACACGCCGGTGCTGGACAACCTGCGCGGCGTGGCGCAGGCTGAGATAGAGATTGCCTCGGGCAGGCCGCAGGACGCGCTGGCGACCTTGAAGCCGTTGGTGAATGGCAGTGAGCTGTACATCACCCATGTCGCATTGATGGATGCCTATGCCGACGCCCATGACACTGGCAACGCACTGACAGAAGCCCATTGGTTGTCGTCCCATCGTGGACGCGCCTATGTGGAGAGCAACATGCAGCAGATGCTGGCGCCTTTCAACGTCGCACGCTCGGATTTGGCTTTGCTGCGAGCTGCAGAATTATTGGATGCATCTGGCAACAAGGTCGAGGCAAACAAGTCGCTGAAGGCGTTTGAAAGGGTGTGGCTTGGTGCATCGAATCTTCCGCAGGTCTCTGCTCGCGTACGTGCGCTACGGTTGGAGCAGTGATCTCTACAAATAGCTCAGCTATCCGTTCAACGAAAATCAAACTTGACCATTGGAGGGGTCATGAGAAGGCATTCGTTAGCGGCGGCATTCGCCAGCTCGGTGTGGGCTTTTGAAAGCGCGCCTTTGTCAGCCAAGACTACCGAAGTGAGACACGTCGCCTTCAGATTCACGATGGTTTCCAGCGGCACGCCCAGTTCGGCCAGCGCCGCGGCGGGCTTCTCCTCGTAGCGTGCGCGATAGGCGTCGTCGGTCGCCAGCTTCTGCAACAGCGCGAGCGAATGTTCGCGCGACAATTTTGAATCGGCCATGTGTCTCCCCTTGCCTGGTGGTGGCGGATGGCACAATGCGCGGGTCGCGCCATTGGCGGCGCCAGTAAAGATGGAAAACGGGCCCGATGCAAGTTCGCCGCTGCGCCACGGTGATGGTCGAACCGCGCGAAACCCTCGATTTCGATCTCGCCGAACTTGCCGCCGGCGAGGCCGGCGTGCGTGATCGTCTCGGCTGGGTGGCGCTGGCCGCGCATCGCGACGACGAGATCGCGTTGGATGCGGCGGAAGTCGCCACGCTGGGTGCGCTGTCGCCGGGTCACTGGCAGTCGCTGGATGATCTGTCGCAGCGGCATCCGCGCGCGCTGCTGGATGCATTGCTGGCGAAAGGCCTGTTGATTGCGCGCGAACCGCAGGACGATGCTACGCGCTGCTTCGCGCAAGCCGACGAAGCCGTTCGCGCGGTGCACTGGCGCGGGCTGTCCGCGGTCGCGCATCGCCACTCCCGCTGGCGTGACGTCGACACCGAGGAAGCCGAACGGCTGTTTTCCGAAGCCAGCGCGCAAACCTTCCTTGAGCGTCTGGGCCCGGCGCCGCCCGTGGTCGGTGAACGCACGGAGTCGGCGTCGCGGCTGCCGCTGGCAAAGCCTTCGCCGTCACCGCTGGATGCGTTGACCGATCGGCGCGTCACTTGCCGCAATTACGACCCCGCGCCGTTGTCGCATGCCGCGTTTTCCGCGGTGCTGTACCGCGCATTCGGCGCGCGCGCGGTCAGCGATTACGCGCCCGGCGTGCAATTGCTGAAAAAGGCCGCGCCCTCGGCGGGTGGCCTGCACGCGACCGAGGCCTACCTGCTGGTGCAGCGGGTCGAGGGCGTGCCGCCGGGCCTGTATCACTACCACCCGATTGCCCACGCGCTGGAACCCTTGCGCGAACTGGATGCGGACGTGGCGGCGGCGTTGGCGCGTCGCTTCGTCGCGGCACAGGCGTACTACGTCGGGGCGCCCCTGCAGATCGCGCTGGTGTCGCGCTTCGAGCGCAATTTCTGGAAATACCGCAATCATGCCAAGGCGTATCGCGCGGTGATCCTGGATGCCGGGCACCTGTCGCAGGCCATGTACCTGGCCGCGACCGAAATGAACCTCGGCGCGTTCATCACCGCCGCGATCAACGAAGTCGAGATCGAGCAGGCCTTCGGTCTGGAACCGATGTCGGAGGGCCCGCTGGCCGTGTGCGGCTTCGGCGTGCGCGCGCAGGAAAAGGTGACGGTCGAATTCGATCCGGCTCAGAAGGTATGGGAAGCATAGGGATGTAGGGCGGTAGGGTCAGTGAATCCCGCCCTGGGGTTTTTGCGCAAGCGCGCGCCGGTATTGCACCGCTTCGGCCAGGTGTTCGCGCGCGATGCGTTCGCTGCCAGCAAGGTCGGCGATGGTGCGCGCGACGCGCAGCACGCGGTGGTAGGCGCGTGCCGACAGCGAGAGTTTTTCCATCGCATGTTCCAGCAGCATGCGCTCGGCGTTGCCCAGCACACAGTCGCGTTCGATTTCGCGGGTCGCCAGCAGCGCGTTGGGCTTGCCGGCGCGTTGCATGGCGATGCCGCGCGCCGCGATCACGCGCGCACGCACCGTGGCGGAATCCTCGTCGCGTGCGCCGCGGCGGGCGTCGAGTTCGGCCAGCGGAATGCGCGGCACGTCGCTGACGATGTCGATGCGGTCCAGCAGCGGCCCGGAAATGCGGCCGAGGTAGCGCGCGATCGCGTCGGGCGTGCAATGGCAGCGGCCATCGCGGTCGCCGGCGTAGCCGCACGGGCAGGGATTCATCGCCGCGACCAACTGGAAGCGCGCCGGGAATTCGGCCTGGCGCGCGGCGCGCGAGATCACGATGCGGCCGGATTCCATCGGTTCGCGCAGCACTTCCAGCACGCGCCGGTCGAATTCCGGCAATTCGTCGAGGAACAGCACGCCGCGGTGCGCCAGCGAAATCTCGCCCGGACGCGGATGCGAACCGCCACCGACCAGCGCGACGCCCGAAGCGGTGTGGTGCGGCGCGCGGTACGGACGCCGTCGCCAGTCGGTCGCGTCGAAGGGCTCGCCCGCGACCGAGCGCACCGCGCAGGCTTCGATGGCCTCGGCGTCGGTCATTGGCGGCAGGATGCCGGGCAGGCGCGCGGCCAGCATGGATTTGCCAGTGCCGGGCGGGCCGACCATCAACAGGTGATGGCCGCCGGCCGCGGCGATTTCCAGCGCGCGCCGCGCATGCAGTTGGCCGCGCACGTCGGCGAGGTCGGGGATGTTGTCGACCGTTTCTTGTGCAGTGGCCGCGGCGGGCGCGGGCAGCAGATCCATGCCACGCAGGTGCGCGCAGACTTCGGCCAGCGTGCGCGCGACACGCACTTCCACATCGCCCAGCAACGCGGCTTCCTGCGCATTGCCAGCGGGAACGATCACGCAGCGCTTGCCGCAACGTGCGCGCAGCAGTGCCGGTAGCACACCCGGCACCGGACGCAGTTCGCCGGACAGCGCGAGTTCGCCGAGGAATTCGCAGCCTTTCAATGCTTCGTGCGGCACCTGACCGCCGGCGGCGAGGATGCCGAGCGCGATCGCGAGGTCGAAACGGCCGCCGTCCTTGGGCAGTTCGGCGGGCGCCAGGTTCACGGTAACGCGGCGGTTGGGATATTCGAACTGGGTGTTCTGGATCGCGACGCGCACGCGATCACGGGCTTCGCGCACCGCGGCTTCCGGCAGCCCGACGATGGAAGTGCCGGGCAGGCCGCCGGAAAGGTGCACCTCCACGGTGACCAGCGGCGCGACGACGCCTTCGGAGGCTCGGGTCAGCGCAACGGCAAGGCTCATGTCAGTTTGCCCTCCGTGTGCGACTTTTGTCGAAAAGTCAGGCTATGGATGGCCGTTCTGGTGTTGTTGGCGTGAAGCGGTTGAGTCGTGGCGACAGATTCATGAAGCAGCGATCATGGACGATCGCAAAAGTACGCCGACCCGTGCGGTCGGCGTCATCGCAACCCCTTGTGGGGAACGCTTACACCTTCCGCGCCGCTTCCAGTTCGGTCACGCGCTTTTCCAGCTGTGCGACCTGTTCACGGGCCCGCTCGAGGACGGCGCGCTGGGCGTCGAATTCCTCGCGCGTGACAAGGTCGAGGCGGCGCAATCCATGCGCCAGCACATCCCTGAAATTGGCTTCCATGTCGTCCCGCGCCTGCGCCAGTCCCGGAGGAACCAGGGTAGCCAGCCGATGCGCGAGTTGGTCTATGGAGTGCACGTCGATCATGTCGTAGCCTCGATGGGTCCACAGGCTAGGGCGTCGGAATCGAAACGCCTATCGGTGGACGTCGCGTTGTGGAGTAGGGATTTTCCTACACATTTTACTGCGATCATCCCTGATCACTGTATGCAAGAAGATATGAAGGATATGAACGCTCCCAGGCATGAGACACCAGAACGGGCTTCCATGCCCTGACTTTTCGCGAAGCGCGAGCGAGCATCCATGAACGCTGCACGCCGAATCGCGCGATATGAATGCCCCGAGGAATGAGCCGCCAGAACGGCCATCAAGGCCGCCGTCCATGGCCAGGATCTGCGTGGCCCGACTTTTCACAACGGCCGCTTCGGAGGGGACACTTTATTTCTCTCTCGGGTAATATCCATGTCGATGAAACTGATCACCGCCATCATCAAGCCGTTCAAGCTGGACGACGTGCGCGAGGCGCTGTCGGAGGTGGGCGTCAACGGCATCACCGTCACCGAGGTCAAGGGCTTCGGGCGCCAGAAGGGCCACACCGAGCTCTATCGCGGTGCCGAATACGTGGTGGATTTCCTACCCAAAGTGAAGCTGGAGATCGCGCTGCCGGACAACCTGGTCGAGCGCGCGGTGGAGGCGATCAGCCACGCGGCCCGCACCGGCAAGATCGGCGACGGCAAGATCTTCATCTCGACGCTGGATCAGGTGATGCGGATCAGGACGGGTGAGCTGGACGCCGACGCGCTGTGAGTGCTGGCGCCCCCGCGCGGCCATTCACGTGGGTTGTTTTTCAGGATCGTCGTCCCGGATGCCGGGCAGGCTGGCCAACACACGGCGGTGATGAAGCAGCAGCCCCGTGTAATAGCTGAGGTAATAGCCGAGCAGCAGGCCCAGGGTCAGGAGCGTGAGCGGACTGCGTTCCCATGACGCGCCCGCGCCGGCCGCCGCGGCGTGCTGCATCTCGGGCCACAGCACCATGAAGCGATACGCCAGCCGGCCCACGAACAGTGCGGTGAGCGCAAGTCCCACCCAGACGTTCGGGTAATAGCAATCGTTGCGGCCATCGATTTCGAAGCGTGTCAGCTTGAACGCGACCACGCCCAGCGCCACGCCGCAGACGAGACCGCCCGCGAGGCCGGCCAGCAGGCGGGGTGCGATGAACCCTTCACTGGCAACCAGCAGTGTCACCACGCCAAGGATGCCGACGCGGGTCCACATGCGCCGGGTGCGGATCGGCTGGCGGCCGAAATTGCGACGCATCCGGTAGTACAGGCGCCAGAAGATCAGCGCGGCGATCGCGACGGCGACCAGGACGTGCGAGGACATGGCGTGACTCCGCGGTGGTTCGTGCCGTCATTGTGGCGAATTTGCGTGGCCGCGTCGCGTGACGGCTGTCATGCGGAATGCGCGTGCTTTTTATCTCTGGCAGCGCGGGCACCAATACGTCGTGCGTTGGCCGATCACGCCGGACTTGATCGGCGTGCCGCAGACCTTGCACGGTTCGCCGGCGCGGCCGTACACGAACAGTTCCTGCTCGAAATAGCCCGGCGCGCCGTCGGGCGCGAGGAAATCCCGCAGCGTGGTGCCGCCACGGGTGATCGCGTAATCGAGGATGCGCCGGATTTCCGCCGCGATGTGCGCGTAACGCGCACGCGATACCGAACCGGCCGCGCGCTTGGGGTGCACGCCCGCCGCGAACAGCGCCTCGCTGGCGTAGATGTTGCCGACACCGACCACGATCGACTGGTCCATAAGAAAGGTCTTCACCGCCGCGCTGCGTCCCCGCGAGGCATTCCAAAGCCAGTCGTCGTCGAAGCCATCGCCCAGCGGTTCGGGGCCGAGTGCGCGCAGCAGCGGATGCGTCTCGCCCGGTTTCTGCCACAACAGGCAGCCGAACCGTCGCGGATCGTTGAAGCGCAACGCCCGCCCGGAATCAAGAAGCAGGTCGTAATGGTCGTGCACGCGCGGCGGTGCGGCAGGATCGGTGATGCGCAGCGAACCCGACATGCCGAGATGCAGCAGCGCGCTGCCGGCTTCGGTATGCAGCAGCAGGTATTTCGCGCGGCGTTCGACCGATGCGATGCGTTGCCCCGGCAACCTCGTCGTGATCGCGCGCGGGATCGGCCAGCGCAAATCCTTGCGGCGCAGCAGCACGCGCATCACCACGCGTCCGGTGACGAACGGCGCGATGCCGCGGCGGGTGGTTTCGACTTCGGGCAGTTCGGGCATGGCTTTGGCGAAATGGGAGATTATTCAGCGCCGGTTTTGGTCAGCATCACTTCCGGCGAATATTGCCGTGGCACCAGCGCCACCTTGTCCCTCACGCGCACGTAGCGCAGGTCGTCGATCGCGGTCAGGCCGCCGTATTCGAGGCGCACGCCGTCCAGGACCAGCGTCGCCGAGGGATGGTCCAGGCCGACCTTGGCGGGTGTGATGGCGGATGCCGGCACCCAGCGCGCCACCGGCGTGGTAGCGAGATTGGCGAGCCGTTGCACGCGCGCATCGTCGGCGCGCGCTGCAGAAGGTTTGACGCGCCACCAGCCGTCACTGCGACGCTCGAATACCTGTGGCGCGACCGGCGGGATGTCCAGTTCGACGCGGGTGATGGCATTGGGATCGAGCGCGGTGACCGCGGGCGGATCGCGCAGGTATTCGCGCCGTCCGATCCACAGCACCAGTGCGACCAACGCCACGGCGACGATCGCGAGGATGCCGAGATTGCGGTTGGCGCGGCTCACCGCCGGCGCCGACGCCAGCTGATCGCGAGGCCGATCAGGATCAGGACGAGCGGCAACGCGATCAGGTAACCGAACGTGAGCACGCCGAGCTCGACGCGCGTGGGTTTCAGCACGCTGTCGGGTGCGGCCGGCGGCACGCTGGCCAGCGCGTCGTCGCCGAGCAGCCAGTCGAACACGCGTTCGCCGAAGGCCACGTTGCCGGCATCGGACAGGTATGCATTGGAGAGGAAATCGCCGTCGCCGATCACCACCACGCGCTGCTGGCTCTTGTCCGGGCTGGGCGACAAGCGGCTCAGCGCATAACCGAAAGTGAGCGGACCCTTGAGTGCGCCCGAGTTCGGATCGAACGCGGCCTGCGCGGGGTCGACCGGCGTGGTCTGGTTCCAGCTGCGCGCACTCGATTGCAGGAGTGGCTGCACGTTCCACTGCGCACCGGACAGCGCGGCCAGCGCCGCGGCCTGCGGGAACAGCGTGTTGACGTCGAAGCCGTCGGTGATCGCGGATGCCGGATAGCGGGTCGCCACCAGCAGGCGTGGATCGCCGCTGCCGGTCGTGCTGCCGGCGTCGTAAAGCATGCCGGGCAGGCACTTGATGCCGAGGGTTTGCGCCAGCGGCGCGAGGCCGAGCCCGTCGCTGCCGGGTTCGGTGAGCCACAGCAGGTTGCCGCCGTTGGCGACATAGTCCTCGAGCTTTTTCACCGAGTTCGGCAGCAATGCTGCCTGTGGACTCGCCAGCACCACCAGCTTGGCATCGCGCGGCACTTCGGCGGCCTCGGCAAGGTTCAGCGGCAGGGCGCGCACACCGCGGGCGGAAAGTTGCTTGACGAAATCGCCAAGGTCGGCGGCATTGCCGCCGCTGGCATCGCGCTCGCCGTTGCCGGTGATGAAGGCCACCAGTTCATGGCCGCCACGCACGAGCCGCACCAACGCATCGGAAAAATCAGGCTCGTCGAGCTGGGTGACGTGTTGCGAGCGGCCGTGCCACGTCAGTATCAGTTCGCCATTCGTGGTGATGTTCGCGTCCTGCGTCGCGACCGGGTCGAGATCGGGATCGACGAAGCGCAGCGACAGATCGGGCTTGAAGCGCTGGTAACGTGCGATCAGCAGGCGGGTCCTGGCGCGCAAATCACCGGGCCGAGCGTAGCTGGTGACCGTGAGCGGACCCTTGAGTTGTTGCAGCAACGACCGGCTCTGCGGCGTGATGCTCGCGCGCGCGTCGGCGCTCCAGTCGGCGGTGAAGCCGAAACGCGCCGACAGTGCGGCGAGGCACACGGCGATCACCATGCACGACAGTGCGTACAGCCAGCCTCGCCAGGCGCCGCGCATCAGCCGCGCTCCCGTTCGGCGGACACGCGTCGGATCGCGAGTGCCAGGGCCAGCGCAATGATCAGAATGAAATACACGATGTCCTCGCCGCGCACGAGTCCGCGCATGGCGGCTTCGAGGTGCGTGTGCAGGGCGAGATAGCCCAGCCAGCCGGCATCGCCGCCGGTGATCCGCACGCCGGCATCGATCAACGACAGCGCCTCGCCGATCAGGATCGCCGCGGTCGCGGCCAGCGCCGGTTCCGGCGTGAACGCCGAGCAGGCGATGCCGATGGCGGTGAGCGCGGCCACGCACAGCGCGCTCGCGATCATTGCCGCGGCAAACTGGCCCCAGTCGGGATGCGTGGCCGTGCCAAGCAGCAGCGGCAACGTCGCGGCCAGCGCCAGGAGCAACCACAGGAACGCCAATCGCGCGACGAATTTTCCGAGCACGATCTGCGCGCCCGAGGCTCCGGATGCCGCCAGCAGCGCAAGCCGTTGCGCGCCACGTTCACCGGCCAGGGCCTGCATCGTGATCAGCGGTGCGATCACCAGGCACAACTGGACATAATTGAGCAGATAGGGCGCCACCACCGCGTCGGTGAAGCCGGGACCGGCGGCGGGGCCGGGCACGGGCGGTTGCGCGTGCATGAACGCCGAAACGCCGAGCAGGAATTGCCACGCCATCATCGCCAGCGCGATGCCGGCCAGTGTCCACGCGAACGGCCGTACCGCCAGACGTTTCAAATCGATGCGCGCGACCGTGAAGGCGCTCATGCGGCGGCGCTCGCGGGTTGCGTGGCGATCGCGTGGAATTGCGCGGCGAGTCCGCCTTGACCGCCATCCAATGGCGCGTCCCGGCGCACCCGGCCGTCGTGCAGGATCACCACGCGCTTGCACATTGCTTCCACTTCCGACAATACGTGGCTGGACAGGATGATGCCGCGTCCGGGTGAAAGCTTGCCGATCAGCGTGCGCAATTGCGCCGTCTGCACCGGGTCGAGCCCGTTGCCCGGTTCGTCCAGCACCAGCAGGTCGGGCTCGTGCAGCAACGCCTGCGCCAGACCGACGCGGCGCTTCAGGCCCAGCGACAGCGCGCCGCACAGGCGTCGCGCAACACCCGTAAGTTCCAGCCGCGCGAGTTCACGCTCGCAGGCCGATTTGCGCGCCGGTTTCGCCAGACCACGCAGGCGCCCGCAGGCGTCCAGCGCTTCGACGACCGTGAGCTCCGGCCACAGCGGCACACTTTCGGGAACCCAGCCGATACGGGTTCGCATGGCCCGCGCGTCGTCGTGCACATCGCGACCGTCGAGGCGCACCGCTCCGGAATCGAGGCTCAATACGCCCGCAATGATCGACAACGTCGTCGATTTGCCGGCCCCGTTGACCCCAAGAAGTCCGAGCACGTCGCCGCGCTCCAGGCTGAACGAGATGTCGTGCAGCACCCCGCGGCCCCCCAGCCGGCGGCTCACGGATTCAAGTTCAAGCAACGCCGGTTTCGAAGCCATTCGGTGATGTTTACGTGAAAGGCATTGAAATCATTGTCGTGGCCGTCACATTGTTTAGGCAAGCCTGTGGCGAGGCGGGGGCTTCTCCCCTAGACTCGTCTATACCGCGTTGCCCTCCTTACGAATTTCGACAAGATCACGATGCTCGATACCTTCCTCAATTTCGCCGCACACGGCTTGGCTCATGCCGGCTGGCTCGCCATCACCATCTATCTGCTGGTGTTGACTCAGCTGACCATCCTGACCGTGACCCTGTACCTGCATCGCAGCCAGGCGCACCGCGGCGTGGATTTTCATCCCGTGCTGGTGCATTTCTTTCGTTTCTGGAGCTGGCTGACCACCGGCATGGTGACCAAGGAATGGGTGGCGGTGCATCGCAAGCATCATGCCCACTGTGAAACCGAACAGGACCCGCACAGTCCACAGGTCGAGGGTATCGGCAAGGTTTTCTTCGAAGGTGTCGAGCTGTATCGGGTCGCCGCCGCAAATTCCGAAGATGTCGAGAAGTATGGACGCGGCACACCCAATGACTGGGTGGAGCGTCACGTCTACGCCAGGCATTCCATGCTTGGTCCGACCTTGATGGCGGTGATCAGCCTCGCCTTGTTTGGCGTGCTCGGCATGGCAATCTGGGCCGTACAGATGCTCTGGATTCCCATCTGGGCCGCGGGCGTCGTGAATGGCTTCGGCCACTGGTGGGGTTATCGCAATTTCGAGACCGCCGACAAGGCCACCAACCTGACGCCGTGGGGCGTGTGGGTGGGCGGCGAAGAACTGCACAACAACCATCATGCGTTTCCGAGTTCGGCCAAGTTCGCGCTGCGCAAGTTCGAGGTCGACATCGGCTGGCTGGTGATCCGCGGGCTCGAGAAACTCCATTTGGCGAAAGTGCTGCGCGTGGCGCCCTCGCTGGATGAGCGTGCCAACGTGTCGCTGCCCGACATGGAAACCCTGAAGGCGTTGCTGACGCACCGCTTCGAGGCGATGACCGATTATTACAAGACCGTGATCAAGCCCACGGTGCGCGAGCAGTCGAACGCGGAACGCACGCGCCGCTTCGGCGCGATGACGCGGCGACGCCTGCGCCGTGCGCTGGCCAATGGCGGCCGCTGGCTCGACAAGAACGGCAAGGCACGCATGGCCGCTGCGATCGAGAACCGGCCGCGCCTGCAGCAGATCAGCGAATATCGCGCGCGCCTGGCCGCGTTGATGGAACAGCGCAGACCCGAATCCGCACTCGACGCGCTGCAGCAGTGGTGCCGCGAGGCCGAAGCCAGCGGCAACCGCAAGCTGGTCGAATTCGCCGCGCGCCTGAAGCGCTATTCGGTGGCCAGAGCGTAGATCGCGTTTCGTCGCGACGCCATCGCGAATGACGTTGAAGAAGGCCCGCCGCAAGGCGGGCTTTTTGCCGGGCCGCCATCGGGGTGACACAATCGCGGCGATGGCCATTGTGCTGCCCACATCATTGCAAGCAGACTTGCGGGTCTTGCGCCGCGCGGGTTGGTCGGCGTGGTCGCGGCTCTTGATGACGCCGGTATTGCTGCTGCTCGCATGCGTCGCGATTGCGTGCGGCACGTTGTATGCCGGATTCGGTTGGTGCATCGCCGCGAGTGGAGCACTGGCGTTTGCCGGCGGTCAGGCTCTCACGCGCGGCGGCCTGACGAACCTATTGACGCGTGCCCGCTTCGGCTGGTGCGCCGCACTGCCGGCGGACCCGCGTGTCACGACGCGGGTGATGCTTGGCCTTGCAGGGGCTGCGTTGCTTGCGGCCATCGTGGCAGGAACGTTGCTGCTCGGACTCGCCGCGATTGCGGCACCGTATCGTGAAGCACTGGGTCTGGCTGCGTTCGGGCTGGATGGTGGCCTCGTGACCGGGACCCTTGTTGCCGTCTGGCTCGTGTTGCACAAGGACGGGATCGTGCGCATGCGCCACGCGGATGGCATCCGCGAGCCGTTGCTGGCGCTGCCGTGGTTGAACGATGCACGGTTGCCGCATCTGCTCGACTGGCAGCGTCGCGCCACGCTCGTCAATTGGCGGCGCGGTGGCAGTCTTGCCGTCGTCGGCAGCGTGCTGCTGCTGGTGCCGATGGGAGCGCTGATTTCCGCTGTGATGGCACTGGTTCTTGTTACCGCCTCGCTGGTCTGGCTGGGCGTCGCGATGCGTGCCAGCGCGGAGGTCACGTTCATGGCGGTTCGCTTGCTGCAGGCGACGCCTGGTGCCGCCGATCGTTTGCGTCCGGTGGCATTGCGCTATCCGCTGGTGGCCTTGGCTTGCGCGCTGATTCTTGCGCTGGCGGCCGTGATTCTCGTGCAAGCTGGCCTGCTGGCGGTGGTCGCCTGGTGTCTCTGTGCCATCGCTGTTTCGGCGTGGCCATTGCATCGCATGTTCGTGGCCACGCGGCGGACGGAGAGTGCATCGTGACTTTGCTGCTGCGGGCTGCCGACTTGCACGTGAGCTACGGCGACGAACACGTACTCAAGGGCGTCGATCTGCAAATCGCATCCGGTGAATTCATTGCGCTGATCGGGCCGAACGGCTCGGGCAAGACCACGTTGCTGCATGCACTGGTCGGAACCGCGCCGCTGGGACGCGGCCGCGTGGCGATCGGCGGCCACGATCTCGCAACTGCCCCGCGCCAAGCCAAGTCGACGGTCGGCTGCGGCATCGAACCGGCCGCGCTTCCGGCATTGCTCACCGGTCGCGAATGCCTTGCCCTGTTCGCCGGCGCCCGTGGCCTGCCGGAGATTCCGTCCACCACGTTTGCATTGGGCGAAACGTTGTCACTGGCAAGCGTGCTGGACCGGCGCGTCGGCAGCTATTCGCTGGGCATGCGCCAGAAGCTCGGCATTCTGCTGGGATTGCTCGGCGAGCCGCCACTGCTTTTGCTGGACGAACCGTTCAACGGACTCGATCCGCGCAGCGCGTTGGCTTTCAAGCGCACCTTTTGACCTGGTTGCGGAGCGCGGTGCAAGCCTGCTGCTCGCGACCCATTCGCTGGACATTGCCGAACACCATGCGAGCCGCGTCGTATTGCTGATGGATGGCAGAGTGCGACGCGTCTGGGATGCGGCCGAGCTGACCGCGTTGCGTGAAGAACCGCGGCAATCGCTCGAAAGGCGATGGCGGATGCTTGCGACATGTAAACAAACCCGCCTTGCGGCGGGTTTGTTTTGTCGACTGCCCCCGGCTTTCGCCTGGGTGATGTTTTGGCAAGCCGCGCGCGAAGCGCGGGCCAAAACGTCACTTGATCTTGCCTTCCTTGTAGATCACGTGCTTGCGGACGACGGGGTCGTATTTCTTGACCTCCATCTTGTCCGGGGTGTTCTTCTTGTTCTTGTCGGTGGTGTAGAAGTGGCCGGTGCCGGCCGAGGAAATCAGGCGGATCTTGTCGCGTTTGGTTGCCATGGGAGTTCTCCTTACACCTTCTGCCGCTGCTTGCGCAGGTCCGCGAGCACGGCGTCGATGCCGTTCTTGTCGATGGTGCGCAGGGCCTTGCCGGACACGCGCAGTTTCACCCAGCGGTTCTCGCTCGCAACCCAGAACCGGCGTTCGTGCAGGTTGGGCAGCCAGCGGCGGCGCGTCTTGTTGTTGGCGTGCGAGACGTTGTTGCCGGTGCTCGCACCTTTACCGGTGACCTGGCATACGCGTGCCATGGCGATTCTCCTCATGGTGTTCCGCGTGGCCCGCGGAAGTTCGGCCCGACGGTCGAATCTGCGCGAGGTGTCGGAAGTGCCGCTCTGGCCCCGCGTCGCGCGGCGGAGGCAATCCGGAAAGCCCGGATCGGCGGAAAGACAGCCGCGTAATGTAGCAGGCGCCGGATCGGGGAGCAATCCGGATGCGTGCATGAAGGCGTGGGGTATGGGACAATCTCCAATCTTTGACCTTTACCAGCGGAGTTTGCAAGACCATGGCAGAAGAGATCCCGGCACAGGGCAACGGCCAAGCCGCCCCCCAGATGCAGATGGCGCTGCAGAAGATCTATGCGCGCGACGTCTCGTTCGAGGTACCCAATGCACCGAAGGTCTTCCAGGAAGAGGGCCAGCCGCAGGTTCAGCTTAACCTGAGCCACAAGGCCAGTCCGCTCGAGGGCGACAACTACGAAGTGGTGCTGACCCTCACGGTCACCTGCACCATCAATGAGCGCACCGCCTACCTGGCCGAGGTCCATCAGGCCGGCGTATTCTCGTTCGTCGGCTTCGATCAGCAGAATCTCTCGATGGTGCTGGCCACCTACTGCCCGAACGTACTGTTTCCGTACGCACGGCAGGCCATCTCCGATCTGGTCCTGAACGGCGGGTTCCCGCCGCTGCTGCTGCAACCGATCAACTTCGACGCCCTGTACGCCGAGCAGCAGCGCCAGCAACAGACGCAGATCGACCAGGGCGATACCAAACCTACCTTGAACGCCTGAGCCATGACTCGCGCGACGGTTGCCGTTCTCGGCGCCGGCTCGTGGGGTACCGCGCTGGCGGCGTTGTTGTGCGGCAACGGCGCTTCGGTCCGCCTTTGGGGACGCGATGCGAACGCACTGGCGCGCATCGCATCAAGCCGCCGCAACCCGCACTATCTTCCGGATGTGGACTTGCCGGCGGAATTGGCCTGCGTGTCCGATCTGGCCGAGGCGCTCCGCGATATCGACCTGGTACTGGTGGCGGTGCCCAGCCACGCTTTCGGGCAGGTGCTGGACGAAGTGGCGCCCTTGTTGCCGGCCACGGCTGGTTACGCCTGGGCCACCAAGGGTTTCGAGCCTGGCACTGGCCGGTTCCTGCATGAGCTGGTGGCCGAACGGCTGCCGCACACACCGGCTGCGGTGGTCACGGGGCCGTCGTTCGCACGCGAGGTCGCGGCAGGCATGCCGACCGCCGTTACCGTGCACTCCGACGACGATGCATTTGCGCATCGCGTCGCGGAACTCCTGCACAGCCATACCTTTCGCGCCTACACCGGCAACGACATGTTGGGAGCCGAGCTGGGCGGTGCAATGAAGAATGTACTGGCAGTCGCGACGGGGGTCGCCGATGGCATGCGGCTCGGACTCAACGCACGCGCCGGCCTGATCACGCGCGGCATGAACGAGATGCTGCGCCTCGGCGCGGCACTGGGCGCCAAGCCACAGACGCTGATGGGGCTGGCCGGCTTGGGCGACCTGGTGCTCACCTGTACCGGTGAGCTTTCGCGAAACCACCGGTTCGGCTTTGCGCTGGGCCGCGGCGTACCCCTTCAGCAGGCTTTGGCCGAGATCGGCCAAGTGGTTGAAGGCGCGGTCACCGCCGACGAGGTGATGCGGCTTGCGGCCCGCTGTGGCCTCGACCTGCCGATCTCGCAACACGTGCAGGCCGTGCTGCGCGGAGAGATGACGCCGACCGATGCGTTGCATTCGCTGCTGGCGCGCGAGCGCAAGCCCGAATATCCCGAAAACCTGTTCGTTTGAATGCACCTTTCGTTCGAAGCGGCTTTTGTGAAAGGTCGGGGGGCGCGTTCGTGTGCCGCCGGACGAGAACCCTGCAGAGACCTGGGGCCAGGTTTTGAAGCAATCAGGGACGATCGCGCAACTTGAGTTATGCTTGACCCTTTTGAGTGTCTGATCGATTGGGGATGCAACACCGCAGCAGCCAGAACGACACGCCGACCTCGCCGACGCGGGCAAAAGCGGCGGGTGCACCGCTGCCTGCGGCATGGTCGCGCCTGATCGAAGACGCCGACACCGGGACGACCGGGTCCGGCAGTCGCGCGCCGACACTGGGCTTCCTTCTGGAGTTGTTGCAGGACGAGCCGGCCCTGTCGCGCATCGAAGTGGCACCCGTGCTGCTGGAAACCATCGCCAAGGGGCGTCTCGGTCGTGCCGTTCCGCTGGATTCGAAGCAACTCCTGAATGCGTCGCTGCCGGAAGCCGGAACCCGGCTGGCAGCCAGTGTGCTCGGGTTGCCGCAGACCCAGCGCAAGGGCCGCAGCTACGCCCATCTCGCAGGCCCGTTCGGTGATGCCCTGCTGCGGGAAATCCTGACCACCGCGCCAAGCCTGCTGGGCGGTGTTGCGGGCCTGCGGTTGGCGCTGGGCAAACCGCGTCCGCTGGAATGGGGTTGGCAACTCGAACGCGATGGTCGTCAGCGCCTGTTGCCGAAACTGCCGCCCCACCAGCGTCTGATCCGGATCGGTGGCTTGTGGTATCTCGATCCGGAGCGGGCCGAATTGGGTCCCCTGGATGGCGAGGCCGGCGAGGCGGCCCTGATCGACGCGCCACCCTTGGCGCCTGAACATGCCGAAGCCTTGGCTGCACGCGTGGCCGCGTCGCCGTGGGCGGCACGCATTCCGATGCCACAGGCCTTTGACGCGGTCCAGCGCACGGACCTCGCTCCCAAGCCGGTGATGATCTTCCAGGCCTTGACGCGGCATGCGCGGATCGGCGCCGGCACCCCGCCTCTGGCCTATGCGCGGCTTGCGTTCGATTACGGTGGCGAACGCCTGCCGGGCCGTGGCGGCGAAGCGATCGTACGGCGCGTGCGCAACGACAAGCTGGTCGAGATCGTGCGCAAACGCGCCGAGGAACTCGCGACCATGGAGCGGCTGGAATCATTCGGACTGGCGCCTGCGGTCGATTGCGAAGGTCTGCCTTGGGACATGGCCGATGCGTTGCCGGAAGACGCCTGGGTGTTCCCGGGCAAGGGCTACGCTGGCGCCCTGGAGGTGAACACACCGGCGCGTTGGTTGGGTTTGCGCGAGAAGCTGGAACAAGACGGCTTTACGGTCGAATACGCATCGAGCTTTCCGTTCGAGGTGCTGGAAGGGCCGCCGCGCTGGTATGGCGTCGCGCATGTCGACGACGGCGGCGAGGCATTCGAGTTCGAGATGGGGATCGAGGTCGAAGGCAAGCGCATCAACCTGCTGCCGACCGTCGCACGTGCGCTATCCGCGCACACGCTGTCGCTGACCGCGCCCGAGAACGAGACCAGGGATGCCATCTGGTATGCACCGGTGGACGATCGCCGTCGCGTCGCGGTGCCGTTGGCGACCTTGCGCAAATTGCTGGCACCATTGGCCGAGTATCTCGCGCATCCGCGCGACAAGCTGCGCCTGCCGCGCGTGCAGGCGGGGCGGCTTGAAGAATTCGAGTCCGCGTTGCCCAAGGACGGCAAGCTGGATGCGCCCAAGGACCTGACCGGCTTCACCACGCGCCTGCGCGAGGCCGCCGAGCATGCTTCCGACGCGGTGCCCGAAGAATTGGTCGGCGAGCTGCGACCCTATCAGCGCGAGGGCCTGCGCTGGTTGAACGCATTGGCCGACGCGGGCCTCGGTGGCGTGCTGGCCGACGACATGGGGCTTGGCAAGACCGTGCAGTTGCTCACGCACATCCTCTCGCTCAAGCAGAACTCGGCATTGACACAGCCGGCGCTCATCGTCGCGCCCACCAGCCTGATTCCGAATTGGCAGTCCGAAACCGAACGCTTCGCGCCCTCGCTGAAGGTGTTGACGTTGCATGGACCCGAGCGCGTCAAGAGTTTCGATCGCCTCGCCGGCAACGATGTGATTCTCACCAGCTACGCGCTGCTGCCGCGTGATTTGTCGGTGCTGCGCGAACAACCCTTCACGGTGGTGGTGCTCGACGAGGCGCAGCAGGTGAAAAATCCGCGCACGCAGGCGCGCCGCGCATTACTCTCGATCGCCGCGAAGCGCCGCGTGTGCATGACCGGTACGCCACTGGAAAACCATCTGGGTGAGTTGTGGTCACAGGTGGATTTGGCAGTTCCCGGCTTGCTGGGCGACGAAGGCTCGTTCCGCCGCCATTACCGGCTGCCGATCGAACGCCAGGCCGACGCCGATTGCCAGGCGCGCCTGAACCACCGGATCGCGCCGTTCATCCTTCGCCGCACCAAGGCACAGGTAGTGAAGGAGCTGCCCGAAAAAACCGAGATCGCACGACGCGTGGTGCTGTCCGGCAAGCAACGCGAGCTCTACGATGCGTTGCGCGTCAGTCTGGGTGAGGAAGTGCGGGAGGTCGTGCGACAGCGTGGCCTGGAGCACAGCGGCATCATCGTGCTGGATGCCCTGCTGAAGTTGCGCCAGACCTGTTGTGATCCGCGTCTGGTCAAGCTGGAGTCGGCGCGCGGCGTGCGCGAGTCGGCCAAGATGGAATTGCTGATGGACATGCTGCCGGATCTACTGAGCGAAGGCCGGCGCGTGCTGCTGTTCAGCCAGTTCACCGAGATGTTGGCGTTGATCGCGCGCGAACTGAATCGCCGGCACCTTCAATACGTCACGCTGACCGGTGATACCCGCGACCGCGCAGAGCCCGTGCGCAAATTCCAGGACGGCGAAGTGCCGCTGTTCCTGCTGTCGCTCAAAGCCGGCGGAGTGGGCTTGAACCTGACCGCCGCCGATACCGTGATCCACTACGACCCGTGGTGGAATCCTGCGGCGGAAACGCAAGCTGCCGATCGCGCGCACCGCATCGGCCAGGACAAACCGGTGTTCGTGTATCGCCTGATCTGTGCCGACACCGTCGAGGAGCGCATCGAAGACCTGAAGGCGCGCAAGGCCGAACTCGCGCAGGCAGTGCTGGAAGGTGGCGGTACCCGCGACAAACTGAAGTTCGACGAGGACGATCTCAACGCGTTGTTCGCCGCTGAATAGTGCGCGCCCTCGTTCCGGCGTGCGTCGGAGCCGGGCGGCATTGTAGTGTTGCTGCTTCCGGCTCGGTGCGAAGCATCCCATGACCATCAATGCAAACTTCGAAGGCGGTTGCGACTGTCGCTTCGTCCGCTACCGCATGACGCGCACGCCGATGTTCGTGCACTGCTGCCATTGCCGCTGGTGCCAGCATGAAACCGGCAGCGCATTCGCACTCAACGCGCTGGTCGAAACCGGGTGCGTGGAGTTGGTGAAAGGCCAGCCTGATATGGTGAAGACACCCTCCAACAGCGGCAAGGGCCAGACCATCGCGCGCTGTCCGCACTGCCGCATTGCATTGTGGAGCCATTACGCCGGTGCGGGTCCGCTGTTCGCCTTCGTGCGCGTCGGGACGCTGGACGATCCCGACCGTTTCCCTCCCGACATCCACATCTTCACGGCGTCGAAACAGCCTTGGGTCATCCTGCCGGATGACGTGCCGGTCATGCCCGAGTATTACGATCGCGAGAAGTATTGGCCTAAAGAAAGCCTGGTGCGTCGTGCCAAGGTGCTGGGCGCTTAAGAGCTTTCCTGGCGCGGCTTCGGTCCGCGCATCGGCACCGTATGGCCATACAGCGACGCGGGGTCGCGCGACAGCCCGTTCTTATCCAGCGCCTCGAGATAGGACTGCCAATTGTCCTGCTGGCGGCTGCCCAGTTCGTGCAGGGTTTCCCAGGAATAGATGCCGGTGGCGTGGCCGTCGGTGAAGCGCAGGGAGATGGCGTAATTTCCGACCGGGTCCAGTTCCATGATGCCGACTTCGCTTTTGCCGGCGACCAGCGCCTGCTGCCCGGGACCATGGCCTTGCACCTCGGCGGATGGCGAATAGACGCGAAGGTATTCAGCGGGCAGGACGAAACGCTCGCCCGAGTCGAACACGACTTCCAGCGTGCGTGACTTCTTGTGCAAGGTGATATCGGTGGGCTTCGGTGCCGTCATTTCGACGATTTTAACGGCGCGCGACCGCTGCCAATCGATTGCGTTCTCAGGTCCATCGCGGGGGTCAGCTCACCGATCCGAAACCGGAACCCGCGAAATCGATCCGCGGCGGCTGGCCGGCGACGTCCAGCAACACCTGCGCGTAGGGCTCGTCGAAACTGACGGTGGATATTTCGTCCCAACCAAAGAACGAAGGCTCGCGCAGCCACTCGGCATCGGGAGTGATTTCCTGCAGGGTGAAGCCGTCGTCCTCGATGCCGAGCGGGCGGCCGATGTAGCAGACTTCGTGTTCGTCTTCGGTATCGACGTGGACGCACATCACGGCTGCATATTCGGCGGCGCCGCGCACAACCTGCATGATGTCGTCCAGCGGGAAAGTGCGTGGCAGGCGTGGATGGATGTTGCGCACGGCCAGCGCCTTCTCGATGAAGGCATGGTGGCTGTCGGGCGCTTCGACCTCGGTGACGTCGGCCAGGCGCATCGCGTAGAGGCCGTCGAAGGTGATCTGGTCGCCGACCACCCACATCAGCAACCATTCCTTGCCGATCCCGGCAAGGTAGCCGCAGAAACTGCCGTCCTCGAGATTACTTCGCCAGATCCGGACCAGTTCACCCCGTTGCAGAGCGCTTCGGAGTTTCGGCCGCGGGCTTGCGGACTGGAATTTCAGAATCTTGCCCATGATGTCATTCTAGCGGGGCCGGACAAGGGTTGCCCGGTTGCCGGCTTTAAAGGATGTAGCGCGACAGATCCTCGTTCGATGCCAGATCTTTGAGGTTTTTGTCTACGTATTCGGCGTCGATCGCATATTTTTCGCCGCTTTTGTCTGCAGCTTCGAACGAGATGGATTCCAGCAGCCGTTCCATCACGGTCTGCAGGCGGCGGGCACCGATGTTCTCCGTGGTCTCGTTCACCTTGAACGCAACCTCGGCCAGCCGGGCGACACCGTCTTCCGTAAATTCCAGTCCGACGCCTTCCGTCCCCAGCATCGCGGCGTACTGCTTGGTCAGCGCATTGTGGGGCTCCTTGAGGATGCGTTTGAAATCCTCCACCGACAGCGCGGAAAGTTCCACCCGGATCGGCAGGCGACCTTGCAGCTCGGGAATCAGGTCGGACGGCTTGGCCATCGAAAATGCGCCCGAGGCGATGAACAGCACGTGGTCGGTCTTCACCGGGCCGTACTTGGTGGAAACAGTGGAGCCTTCGACGAGAGGCAGCAGGTCGCGCTGCACGCCTTCGCGCGAGACGCCCGAGCTACCCCCGCCCCAGTCGCTGCGTTGTGCAACCTTGTCGATCTCGTCGATGAAGACGATGCCGTTCTGCTCGGCGTTCTCGACCGCCTCGGCGCGCAGTTCGTCATCGTTGAGAAGCTTGCCGGCCTCCTCGTCGAGCAGCATCGGCCGCGCCGCTTTGATCTTCAATTTGCGCTTTTGGGTCTTGCCGCCGCCCATGCTCTGGAACATCGAACGCAGTTGCTGCGACATTTCCTCCATGCCCGGAGGCGCCATGATCTCGACACCGACGTTCATGGAGAACTCCAGTTCGATTTCGCGCTCGTCCAGTTCGCCCGCGTGCAACTGCCTGCGAAGTTTCTGGCGGGTCGGGGAGTCGTGATCGAGCTGTTGCTGGCCGTCCTGCTGGTCCCAGCCTCCGCTCTGGTCGCGGCGTGGCAGCAGCGCGTCGAGGATGCGTTCCTCGGCGTGTTCCTCGGCTTGCGAGTGCACGCGTTCCTTGGCTTGGTCGCGGGTGAGTTTGTAGGCGACGTCGGCGAGGTCGCGCACGATCGAATCGACATCCTTGCCGACGTAGCCGACCTCGGTGAATTTGGTGGCTTCGATCTTCACGAATGGGGCCTTGGCCAGGGTCGCGAGTCGACGCGCGATTTCGGTCTTGCCGACGCCGGTCGGGCCGATCATCAGGATGTTCTTGGGCGTCACTTCGTTGCGGAAGGCGGGTTCAAGCTGCATCCGGCGCCAGCGGTCGCGTAGCGCGATGGCGACCGCCCGCTTCGCGTTGTGCTGGCCGATGATGAAGCGGTCGAGTTCGTTGACGATTTCGCGGGGGGTGAGTTCGCTCATGGGAATCGGGGATGGGTAGTGGGGGCTGGGGCGCGAAGGCGGGGATCAAAGTCAAAGGGGCAAGCGGTGAGGGCGCATTGGCCTGACGCAGCGATCCTTCGAGCACCCTCGCCACTCATCCCTCGTCCCTGTTCACAGCTCTTCGATCGTTACGTTGTGGTTGGTGTAGATGCAGATATCGCCGGCGATGCCGAGCGCCTTCTCGACGATCTGCCGCGCCGTCAGGTCGGAGTTGTCCAGCAGCGCCCTGGCCGCGGCTTGCGCGAAGGGGCCGCCGGAACCGATCGCGATCAGGCCGTGCTCGGGTTCCAGCACGTCACCGTTGCCGGAAATCAGCAGCGATGCATCCTTGTCCGCGACGGCCAGCATGGCTTCGAGCCGGCCCAGCCGGCGATCGGTGCGCCATTCCTTGGCCATTTCGACGGCGGCGCGGGTCAACTGGCCGTTGTGCTTGGCCAGCTTGTCCTCGAACAGCTCGAACAGGGTGAAAGCGTCTGCGGTAGCACCCGCGAAGCCGGCCAGCACGTCGGAATTCTTGCCGAGCCGGCGAATCTTGCGTGCATTGGCCTTGACCACGGTGTTGCCCAGCGTGACCTGGCCGTCGCCGCCGAGGACGACCTTGCCGTCCTTGCGCACGGACAGGATGGTGGTGGCGTGGAAGGATTCCATGGTGTCTCGCGGATTTGGGTATTGCGTGTAATTGGGGGCCGTCAAGTCCGATCCCAACCCGTGCTCGCAGGAGACGTGATGGGACGGATGCCGATTGGTATGGAATCTATGGATGGGTCGGCACAGTTGCGTGCAGATTCGTTTACGTTCCGCCGCGTCCAGCCTTGGGCTCGGACTTGCGTTTCGCGCGCGGATGCGCGGCGTCGTAGACCTTGGCGAGGTACTGGAAATCCAGGTGGGTATAGATCTGCGTGGTGGAGATGTCGGCGTGGCCGAGCAGTTCCTGCACGGCGCGCAGGTTGCCCGATGATTCCAGCATGTGGGATGCACAGGAGTGACGCATCAAGTGGGGATAGACGCGCCGCCATACGCCCTGCGAGCGCGCCCGGCGCTTGATCGCGGCGCGCACCGCCCCCGGCGTCAGCGGATGGTTGCCGCGGCCACGCAGGATCGGTTCGTCCGCGTCCGCGGGCCGCAATGCGCGCAAGGCGGCGAGTGCGTCCAGGGCCATCCGGCCTACCGGCACGATGCGCGTCTTGTTGCCCTTCCCGGTGACGCGCAGCAGGCCCTGGTCGATGTCGAGATCGCGCCAGCGCGTCCCGCACAATTCCGATACGCGCAGGCCGCTTGAATACAACAGCTCGAGCATGGCCCGATCGCGCATCGCCAGCGCATCATTCGCCGTGACTTCCACCAACGCTGCTGCTTCGTCCACGTCCAGCACTTCGGGCAGCTTGCGCCGCACCTTTGGCGAGCGTACGCCGGCGGCGGGGCTGTTCTGGAGTTTCCCCTCGCGCGCGAGGAACCGGAAGAAACTGCGGAATGCCGACAGCATCGCCCGCAGCGACGGCGGTTCGAGGCCGCGTCGGTGTTCGTCGGCGACCAGCGTCTGCAGCTGTTCGCTGCGCAGTTCGGTCCAGTCGGTCAGTGCAAGGCGTTCCGTGAAACGCGTCAGCGTTTCCAGCGCGTGGGTGTAATTGCGCAGCGTGCCAGGTGAATAGTGGCGTTCGACCCTGAGATAATCGAGAAAACGCGCCACGTCGGCGGCAAGGCCGCTCATCTCATTCGGCCGGATAACGCGCCATGGCGGCATCGAGCGCCTGCGCAATCAGTTTCAGGAACAGCGTGCCGATACCCGGGTGGAAACGGTTCGGATCGTCGCTGCCGATCGCGAGCATGCCGCGATTGCCGATCTTCAACAGGGCGGCCGATTGAACCTTGCCGGCTTCGGCACCGAACAGCCGGTCGAGCTTGTCCTGCGCCAGTCGCCCGCAGGCAGGTTCGCCGCGTGCGAGAAAGTCCGCGAAGGCCGGCAATGTCTTGGCGCCATCCGGCACACAGATCAGCCACTCGGCCTGCGGCAAGCCCTCGCCACTGCGGAACAACATGACCCGCACCCGGTCGGTATGGAAATCCTCGTTCAGCGTGCCAACGAAACTCTTCAGCACGTCGGCGAGGTTGTCGTCGCGCAGCAGGCCCACGGTAAGGGTGTGCACGCGCACCATCAATTGCTCGTTGTCGCTGGCGATCTCGACCAGTTCCGCCAGCCGCTCGTTGAGTTCGCGGTTGCGCGCGCGCAGTGTTTCAAGTTGGTAGGCCGCAAGCGAAGCCGCCGGACCCTGCTCCCGCGGAATCACCAGTTCGGCAGCAACATCCGGAAAGTGCTCAAGGAAGCGCGGATTCTGGCGCAGGTGCTCGGCGATATCCATCGCCTGCAGGCTTTGCTTCAAGGTCAGGTCGGCCATGCTGGGCTCCGGTGGCATGCGGGCAGTTTGGTGAATCACGCCGACAACCGCAACTTGTCGAACCGAAGTGGTGGAGGTCAACTGTTGCCCAGCCATTCCCCGTCGAACACGAAAGTGGCGGGGCCCGTCATCCACAGCGCATGGCCTGGACCTGGCCATGAAATCGTCAATGCACCTCCGGGCAATTCGACCCGAACCTTGTCACCGATCCGGTTGCGTCGATGCAGTGCGGCCATGGCCGCGCAGGCGCCGCTGCCGCAAGCCAGGGTCCAGCCGGCACCGCGTTCGTGTACGCGAAGCTTGACGTTGCGGTGGTCCACGACTTCGACGAAACCCGCGTTCGCGCCTTGCGGGAAACGCGGGTGCGTGGTGATGCGCGGCCCGAGAGCGTCTACCCGCGGATCCCGGATGCTTTCGACTTCAACCACGGCGTGCGGGTTGCCCATCGACACAACGGCTATCTCGATGCGTTCGCCAGCGACATCCAGCGGGTAGGTTTCCGCTGGCGCCGGTGCATCGAAGGGGATGCGCGCGGGATCGAACTCGGGCTCGCCCATTTCCACCGCGACATTGCAGGCATCGAGCAGTCGCATGCCTATCACCCCGGCCGGACTTTCCAGCCGAACCGCTTGGCCCGTCGCCAGTGCGCCTGCGCGATGCAGCCACGCACCGATGCAGCGTGCGCCGTTTCCGCACTGCTCGGCGAAAGAGCCGTCGGCATTGCGGATCGAGTAGGCGGCGACGCAGGCCGGATCGCGTGCCGATTCGATGATAAGCAACTGGTCGAAACCGATGCCGGTGTGGCGATCGGCCATGGCACGGATGTGTGGAACGTCAAGCAACGGAGGTGACTCGCGTGCATCCAGCACCACGAAATCGTTGCCCAGGCCATGCATCTTGCTGAAGCGAAGACCCACGTGCGCCTCGTGACGTCAGTGGCCGCCGGAGTTGCCGCGGCCGGAGTGGCAACCGTGGCGGCCTGGCCGGCTTTGCCGCGGATGCTGCCGATGCGGGTGTGCCGCCGAAGCTGGGTGCGGACGTTGGCTCGCCGCAGGCTTGGTCGGCAGCGTCAGAGCGGGCCCTTTTGCCCGCAGTCGAGCGCACGGAGGGCACCGCAGCAGCAAGCGGTGCCCGAGAAGACATGCTTTTTGCCGCGCGATGCGTCGAGTCACCGCGCTTGAGGGGGTATCGGGCGCACGAGTATATGGGGACGCGAGCGGTGGAAGTCGGCTCCTGCGACGCCCTATTTGCCAATTCGCGGTGCTACGCGTCGCTGCCCGGGCCGGACGGCCGTTGTCGGGGTCGACGTCGATTGCGGATTTGTTCGAACCCGTTTTGGTGCCGGGCTGAGCCGTGCGCGGAAGTTTGTCTGCAGCGCCCCGACGGTCACGGTCGCCCGCCACATCCGGTCGCGCATCGCGAAATATTGCGCGGGCTGCCATCGTTGCGGAGACCAGTAGTCGTGGGCGCTGCAGTTGGCGTCATGGGCCCATTGAAGCTGATTCCAGGCGCGTTGCCGCAGCTCATCTCGACTCCAAAGTCGAAACCCACGTGCGAACCGGTCATTTCCATTCGTGCTTCGGCCAGTTCGAGCGCCATACGTTTTTTCGCCACCTTGTCGCCGTAGATGGGCAACAACTGGTGCAAGGTTGTGTCGGCCTGTTGATGCTGTGCCGGCGTCAAGGCGCTGCAGATGCCGTCGCGAGCCCTCACGAAGGAAGGGTAGTTGCGTTGCGACGCCAACGTCAGCCACGCGCAGGCCTTCGCCGGGTCCTTTCTGACGCCGCGACCGTTGTAGTACATCATGCCGATACCAAGTTGTGAAAGTTTGTCGGCATAGCGGGCCCCGAGTTTGAAATACTTGAGCGCGCCCGCGTAGTCACCCTTGAACAATCGAATTAGGCCGGCGTGTTCGCCAAACTGGTCGGGGTGCCCCCAAGTGTCGGCCTTCCTGAAGTTGCGGAGCAGGCTCTTGATGTATGGCGTCGCCACGGGGGGCGGTGGCTCTGCACCGCCACTGCTCGCGGTGGACTTCGCCGGTACCGCGGCCAATGCGATGCCGACAAGTGCAGTCATCGTCGTCGCGAGCAGAATTTGCTGCAAAAGATGTTTCATTTTGATTGTGCCTTGCTTTGCTTGGTCAGCATACTACCCAGCCCGGATACAACTAAGGCTGCAGCGACATCTGCAAGGTGCTGGCAATGATGATCCGGCGCGTATGTCTCAATGCCCGGGAGGCTGGTGACAACAGGCATCAAGGCGCTACCAAGTCTTTGCGGTGGCGCCAAGCGTCGCTGCCGTCCTCATAGAAATGATGCAGACGCGCGACGCGCGTATAGCCACGTCGTTCGTACAGCGCGATGGCGGAAGCGTTGTCGGGGCGGACTTCCAGTTGCATGGTATGGCAACCGCGCGCGCGCGCATCCACTTCGGCGGCTGCCAGCAGCGTGCCACCGAGTCCGGTGCCGCGCGCATGTGCGCTGACCGCCAGCGAGTACAGGTGCGCGATACGTGTATTGCGCCGATAAAACACTACCGCGGCGGCATCCACCGTGCCCGGTCGGCCTGCGACCAGCACCGTCGCAGTGGCGCTGCCGATGTGCCGGCGCCATTGCGCACGGCTGATTCGGTCGATGTCGAAGGTTGCATGCTCAAGTGCGAGCAGGGCTTCGAGGTCGGCCACGGTTGCGCGCCGGATTCGTGCGGCTTCGCGGATTCGAGGCATGCGCACAAGCGTGGCGTACCGCTTGTCGATGCGCAAGCCTGAATCAGGACCGGACGCTCAAGTGCCGGTCGCTTGCGTTCGACGCCATGGATGCCGACACTGCGCCTGTCCCGGTCGTTGGGCGTGCATCGCCATCCGGACCGGAACCATTCGGGAAGGTTGCCCATGAGTCGGCTGGTCATCGTCGTGGAAAAAACTTCGGACTGGGGTTCGTACTACCCGTCCGACAACGTCGTCACTGCGATGCAGTACCTGCGCGAACCCGTGGATGGCGGCGAGCGCACGCACGTCATCAATTTGTGCCGCAATTACAAGTACCTTGGCATCGGCCATTACGTGTCGTTGCTGGGCGAGGCACGCGGACACCGCGTGATTCCGTCGGTACGCACGATCAGCGACCTGCGCAAGCGTGCGCTGTACGGTCTCGACGTGGAAGACCTCAACCAGAAGCTGACGCGTTTCCTGCCCGCCGGCGGACAGGACACCACTGATCTCGGCATCCTGGTGTATTTCGGCGTGACTTCCTACCCCGCCCTGCAGGATCTGGCGCGGCAGGTGTTCGAGACGTTTCCGTGCCCGCTGCTGCGCATCGAGTTCGAGCGCGACCGGGTCTGGCAGATCAGCGCGATCAAGCCGGTCGGCCTGCACACGCTTGACGATGCCCAGGAGGATTCCTTCGCGCAGGCGCTGGATGCATTCTCCAAGCGCCTGTGGCGCAAGCCGCGTGCACGCAAACTGTATCGCTACGACCTTGCAATGCTGGTCAATCCCAAGGAAGCAATGCCGCCCTCCAATGCGCGCGCTCTCAAGCAGTTCATCATCGCCGGCAAGGATCTCGGCATCGACGTCGATCCCATCCAGAAGAACGACTATCCGCGCCTCGCCGAATACGATGGCCTGTTCATTCGAGAGACCACGGCTCCCGACGATCACACCTACCGCTTCGCGCACAAGGCCGAGCGCGAAGGCATGGTGGTGGTGGACGATCCGACCTCGATCCTCCGTTGCACCAACAAGATCTACCTGAACGACCTGTTGCGCGCGCACAAACTGGCGGTGCCACGCTCGGAGGTGCTGTATCGCGAGGATTCGAAACAGTTGCACGAATTGCCCGAAAGACTGGGGTTTCCGTTGGTGCTGAAGATTCCGGATGGTTCGTTTTCACGGGGTGTGGTCAAGGTGGAGGATCCCGCGCAGCTGGCAAAGGCGGCGGGACATCTTTTCCAGAGCACGGCGCTGCTGATCGCGCAGGAGTTCCTCTACACCGAATTCGACTGGCGGGTCGGCGTGTTCAACCGCAAGCCGCTGTACGCCTGCAAGTACTTCATGTCGCGTGGGCACTGGCAGATCTACAACCACAGTGCGCGCGGCAGCGCGCGTTCGGGCGGTTTCGAGTGTCTCAAGGTCGAAGATGCGCCTGCCGAAGTGGTCCGGCTTGCCGTGCGAGGTTCGGCGGCGATCGGCAATGGCCTGTATGGCGTGGACATCAAGCAGACCCGCGATCGCACGGTATTGATCGAGGTCAACGACAATCCCTCGATCGATGCCGGGGTGGAAGACGCCGAACTCGGCGACGACTTGTACCGGCAAGTCATGCACGAACTGTTGAGGCGGATGGAGGCCAAACGCAACGGCGTCAGCGCCTGATGGCGGTTGTCCGTCCTGCGGGCTTCGATCGCCCACGCGGCGAGGTGCGGCCTTCACGCCAACGCACGGCCTGTACGCGTCGGCTGCGTTTCGGGCGTTCGCTGCGGGGGGTGGCGGGGAAGCTATGTGGTCCGGACAAGCACAGGCGTCTTGCCAACAGCAACAGCAACGGTGCTGCCAGTAGCCAGAAAGCCGCAGACCAGCCAAGGGTCGCGTTACGCCAGGGCAGGGGCGTGAGTCCGTACAACACGACACCACAGGCAAGCCAGGTGGCAGCGGCGAGGGTCAGCGCATCGGGGAGGCGACCGGGTACTGTTGCATATCGGCGTTGCATGGTGGATCCCTGCAGTGGCGGCAGCCCCAGCTTGCAAGGCCCGCGTCTCACGGAATGGGACAGGGTCGCGGGCTTACACTGGGTCGATGACTGTCATTCCGCGCTACGCCGTGTTCGGCCATCCCGTCGCGCATTCGCTGTCACCGCGGCTGCACGCGCAGTTCGCTGCGCAGTGCGGCTTCGCGCTGGAATACACCGCGATCGACGCGGCACCCGACACGTTCGTCGATGAAGTCCGGGCCTTCTTTGGCGCCGGCGGCCGAGGCGCCAACGTCACCTTGCCGCACAAGACGGCTGCGTTCGAATTTGCTGATGTGCGTACGTCCACCGCGCAGCGATTGGGCGTGGCCAACGTGCTGACGTGCCTGCCGGATGGGCGCATCGAAGCCGACAGCAACGATGGCGCCGGGATGCTCGCCGACATGCGCGGGCGTTGCAGCGTCGATCCGCGTGGACGCGACGTGCTGTTGCTGGGCGCCGGTGGAGCCGCGCGCGCGGCGGCGTTCGCGCTGCTGGATGCCGGCGTGCAAAACCTCCTGATTGCCAATCGTACGTCAGCGCGCGCGCAGTCGTTGGTCGGTGCACTGCCCGGGTCGGCCGAGGCAGTGCGTTGGGATGCGCTGGAGGGTTGCCCTGCCTTCGACCTGGTCGTCAACGCGACTTCGGCCGGGGTACAACACGCCGCGCTGGTGTTGTCTGCATCACTGCTGCACGCAGGCACCATTGCGTACGACCTGAGCTACGGAGTGGCCGCCCGGCCCTTTCTGGACTGGGCGAACCGTGTTGGTTGTGCGGCGGCCTTCGACGGCCTCGGCATGCTGGTCGAGACCGCGGCTGCATCGTTCCAACGCTGGCACGGCGTGCGGCCGGATACACGCGCCGCGTTGCAGGCAATCAGCGTAGATACTCGTCCTTGAGCTCGACGTAGTGATGCGCCGAATAACGCAAGGCCTCGATTTCCGCGTCGCCCAATTTGCGGACGCAGCGTGCCGGGTTGCCGACCCACAGCTCGCCCTCGCCCACGACCTTGCCGGGCGCGACCAGCGCGCCGGCGCCGATGAAGGCATGGCGTTTCACCACCGCGCCGTCCAGCACCGTCGCGTGCATGCCGATCAGGCAGCAGTCCCCGATCGTGCATGCGTGCACCACCGCGGCGTGGCCGATGGTGACGTCCGTGCCCACGATGCACGGGAATCCGCCCGGCGAATACGGACCGTCATGGGTGACGTGCAGTACCGCCGCGTCCTGCACGTTGGTGCGCGCGCCGATGCGGATTTTCTCCACGTCGCCACGCACCGTCGCGCCCGGCCATACCGACACATCGTCGCCCAGTTCCACGTCGCCGATCACCGTGGCGGCAGGATCCACGTAGACGCGCGCGCCGAGTTTCGGCAGTACTCCGCGGTAGGCTCGCAGGTTGGCCATTGTGCTTCCCTCTCGCATGGGTCACGATGCCGTTCATCCTAGCGCTCGTCTGCAACGATGGATACGCCGATTCCCGAGTTGAACGAAATGCTGCAACGCCAGCGCGAGGCATGGCGTGCGAACACGCCGGACCTGCCGCAGCGTCTGGATGATCTGGCGCGCCTGCGCGCGGCATTCAAGGCAAGGTTGGAGGATTTCGCGCGTGCGGTGAGTGAGGACTTTGGGCGCCGCCCGCGCGTCGAGACGCTGCTGGCCGACGGCATGCCGGTGCTGCACGAGATCGATCACGTGCGCAGACACTTGCGGCGCTGGATGCGTCCGCGACGCGTGGCCGCCGATGCCACGTTCTGGCCGGCGGGTTGCCGGATCATGACCAGGCCGCTGGGCGTGGTCGGTGTCATCAGCCCATGGAACTACCCGGTCAACCTCGCGTTGGTGCCCCTGGTGGACGCGCTCGCGGCCGGCAACCACGTGATGCTGAAGCCTTCCGAGCACACACCGCGTACGTCTGCCCTGCTGGCTGAGCTGCTGGCCGGGATATTTTCCCCCGAGCGTGTTGCTGTGGTACAGGGCGGTGTCGATACCGCCGCCGCGTTCGCGGCGTTGCCGTTCGAGCACCTGCTGTTCACGGGTTCGACCGCCGTGGGCGCCAGGGTACTGGCCACCGCTGCCCACAACCTTACGCCGGTGACGCTGGAACTGGGCGGCAAGTCTCCGGCCATCGTGGCCCCGGGTTGCGTGAATGCGCGCAATGCCGACCGGATCGCCGCGGGCAAATTCCTCAACGCCGGCCAGACCTGCATCGCGCCCGACTACGTGCTGGTCCATGAGGCCGAACGCGACGCGCTGGTCGCGTTGCTGCGCGAATATGTCGGGCGCCACTACCCGTCGCTGCTCGATGGCGGGGATTACGCCAGCATTATCAACGATGCGCAGTACTCGCGCCTCACCGGATGGCTGGACCTGGCCCGCGCGGAGGGCGCGAATATCATTCCGTTGTCGAAGGCCGCAGCGAACGATCCGTCGCGGCGTATCCTCGTGCCGACCGTGGTGCTGGATGCGCCCGAATCGGTGACCCTGATGCGCGAGGAAATCTTCGGGCCGGTGTTGCCGCTGGTGACCTATCGGGAGTTCGACGACGTCATCGGATACGTCAACGCGCGACCGCGACCGCTGGCGCTGTACATCTTCGACGACGACCGCGCCCGCATCGGACGCGTGCTGGATGCCTGCGTCGCGGGCAGCGTCGCCGTCAACGACACGGTATTCCAGTTTGCACAGTCACGCCTGCCATTCGGTGGCATCGGACCCTCCGGCATGGGCGCCTATCACGGACATGCCGGGTTTCTCGCGTTTTCCAAACAGATGCCGGTGTTCCGGCAGGCGCGCTGGTCGGCGACGGGGTGGCTGCGGCCGCCATACGGCGCACAGGTCGAGCGACTGCTGCGTTTCCTGTTGCGATGATCGTGGCGTCGCGGCGCCGTCTTGATTTTGCAACGTGGCAACGCCACGCTGGGGGATCATCCGGAGTGCGGCATGCCCAACGACAATCCCCTGCTCAGCGACGCGACCTTGCCGGCGTTCTCGAAGATTGCTGCGAAGGACGTGGTGCCAGCGGTCGACACGATCCTGGCTGATTACCAGTACGGCATCGATGCCATCATCGCCCCCGATGCGCCGCACGACTTCGAGCGCGTGATGCTGGAACAGGAACGCCTCGACCAGCGGCTGGCGCGGGCGTGGGCGCCGGTATCGCATCTGCACGCGGTCGCCGATACCCCGGAATTGCGCCAGGCCTACGAGACTGGCCGAGGAGAAGGTCACCGATTTCGCCAGTGCACTGGGGCAAAATCGCGACCTGTACGCCGCGGTGCAGGCGGTCGCCGACGCGCCGGATTTCGCGCAACGCCACGCGCCTCCGAGCGCGCGCTGGTCGAGCATGCCTTGCGCGACTTCAGGTTGTCCGGTGTCGCGCTCGCGGAACCCGCGCGCACCCGTTTTCAGGGAAATTGCCAACGAACTCGCCAAACTCGCAACCGCGTTTTCCAACGCGGTGCTGGATGCCACCGATGCCTGGCAGGAACACATCGAGGACGAACGCGACCTCGCCGGCATCCCCGAATCCGGCCGCGCGGTGCTGCGCGAATATGCGCGTGAAGGCGGGCTCGGATGGCTGGCAGGTCACGCTGAAACAGCCCGCGGTGCAGGCGGTGCTGACCTACGCCGACAACCGTTCCTTGCGCGAGCGGGTGTACTGGGCGTACCAGACCCGCGCTTCCGACCAGGGTCCGAATGCCGGCAGCTACGACAATTCCGAACGCATGGAAAGGATCCTGGCGCTGCGCCACGAGGCCGCGCGGCTGCTCGGGTTACGCCAACGCCGCCGAGGAGTCGCTGGCTACCAAGATGGCGGAGACGCCGGACCAGGTACTGGCGTTCCTGCGCGACCTGATTGCGCGCGCCAAACCGGTCGCGCAGCGCGAACTGGAGGAACTGCGCGGGTTTGCGCGTACCGAACTGGGGCTGGACACACTGGAATCATGGGATGTCGCCTACGCGTCGGAAAAATTGCGCCGCGCGCGTTATGCGCTCGACGAGGAGCAACTGAAAGCCTACTTTCCGCTGCCATCGGTACTGGACGGCATGTTCGCGCTGGCCGGCCAGTTGTACGGCATCACGGTGGAACCCGCGCGCGAGCCTGTCGACACCTGGCATCCCGACGTGCGTTACTGCGAGCTGCGCGATGCCGACGGCGAACCGATCGCGGGCGTCTACCTCGATCTGTACGCGCGTTCCGGCAAGCGTGGCGGCGCGTGGATGGACGTGTGCCGCGCGCGCTTCCGCGACGGCGGCGACTTGCAGCTTCCGGTCGCCTTCCTCACCTGCAATTTCGCGCCGCCCACGGGCGAGCGGCCGGCGCTGCTGACCCACGACGACGTGCAGACCATCTTCCACGAGTTCGGCCACGGCCTGCACCACATGCTGACCACGATCGACCTGCCTTCGGTTGGCGGCATCGATGGTGTGGAGTGGGACGCGGTGGAACTGCCCAGCCAGTTCATGGAGAACTTCTGCTGGAACCGGCAGGCGCTGGACCTGTTCGCGAAGCACTGGTCCAGTGGTGAAAAACTGCCCGACGAATTGTTCGACAGGATGCTGGCCGCCCGGCATTTCCAGGCCGGCATGTTTCTGTGCCGGCAACTCGAATTCGGCCTGTTCGATTTCCTGCTGCACGCCAATTACGACCCGGCCCGCGGTGCGCGCGTGATGGAGACGCTGGAAACCGCGCGGCGCGAGGCTGCGGTACTGCATCCGCCCGCGTGGCAGCGCTTCCCGCACGCATTCACGCACATCTTCGCGGGCGGCTATGCGGCCGGGTACTACAGTTACCTGTGGGCCGAGGTGCTGTCCGCCGACGTCTTCGGCGCCTTCGAAGAGCACGCCGTCGAAAACCGGACCGATGCCAACGGCAGCGTGATCGACGCCGCGACCGGCGCGCGTTTCCGCGACGAATTCCTCGCCGTCGGCGCCAGCCGTCCGGCACTGGAAAGCTTCATCGCGTTCAGAGGGCGCCCGCCGCAACCGGATGCGTTGCTGCGTTCCTACGGGTTGGCGTGAGCGGATCGGGGTGTCCGAACGCGCTGTTCGAAGCGCGGAGCAGGTGCGCGGCATCCGGATGAATCCGGGTCGCGTGCTGCGATAATCGGGAACCCGCCACGTCGAAGGTGGATCCGTGCAGACACATACCTGGCTGGCATCGGTACTGGTGTTCCTGATCGCGGTGGTGATCGCGGTCCCGCTATCGCGCCGGCTGAAGCTGGGTTCGGTGTTCGGCTACCTCGCGGCTGGCGTGGTGATCGGACCATACGGGCTGAAGTGGATCCGGAATCCCGAGGCCATTTCTGGCGTGTCCGAACTGGGCGTGGCGCTGCTGCTGTTCGTGATCGGCCTCGAACTCTCGCCGCAGCGCTTGTGGGTGATGCGACGGGCCGTGTTCGGTGCCGGCGCGGTGCAGGTGCTCGGGTCGGCACTGCTGATGGCGCTGATCGCGGTATTTGGATTCCATCTGAATCCGGTGACGGCGGTCGTGGTCGGGCTGGGGCTTGCGCTTTCGTCCACGGCTTTCGGGTTGCAAATCCTCGCTGAGCGCCGTGAATTGCAGAGCTCGCACGGCCGGCAGGCATTCGCGATATTGCTGTTCCAGGACTTGGTGGCGATTCCCCTTATCGCCGCGATTCCGCTGCTGGCCGATCACGGCGGATTGCATGCGGCGGGACGGCCGTTGTGGCTGTCCGCCTTGCGCGTGGCCGGCGTGATTGCCGTGGTCGTGGTCGGCGGGCGTTACGCATTGCGTCCGGTCTTTCGCACCGTCGCCAAGACCCAGCTGATCGAAGTCTCCACTGCTGTCGCACTGCTGGTGGTGATGGGCACCGCGTGGTTGATGGAGCTGGCCGGCATCTCGATCGCGCTGGGCACGTTCCTCGCAGGCGTGTTGTTGGCCGACTCCGAATATCGCCACGAGCTCGAATCCAACATTGCACCGTTCGAAGGCCTGCTGCTGGGCCTGTTTTTCATCACGGTCGGCATGGGCGTCAACCTGCAGCTTCTGGAGCAGCATCCGTGGGCAGTGGGCGGCCTGGTGGCTATGTTGCTGGCTTGCAAGGCGCCCGCATTGGCATTGGTAGGGCGCCTGAATTCGCGCATGACCGGCGTCGATGCGATCAAGCTGGTGGCGTTGCTCGCGGGCGGCGGCGAGTTCGCGTTCGTGGTATTCAAGCTTGCGCGCGAGCAGGGCCTGTTGACGCAAACGCAGCACGAATGGTTGGTACTGGTTGTGACGCTGGGCATGGCCGCGGTGCCGTTGCTGGTCATGGCGGCGGCGCGGTTGCCGGCATCCAAGGCGCCCACCCGCGAATACGACACCATCGACACGGGTGTACCACGGGTCGTCATCGCGGGTTTCGGACGGGTCGGACAGATCGTGGGACGGTTACTGCGCGCGCGCGGCATCCCGTTCGTGGCGCTGGAAAACTCGATCGAACAGGTCGACCTGTCACGCCGCTTCTCGGCTACCAACATCTACTTCGGCGATCCGTCGCGTGCCGAGATCCTGCGCGCGGCGCAGGCCGGCAAGGCCGAGGTTTTCGTGCTGGCGACCGACGATCCGGCCGCCAACGTGCGTACGGCGCGCATCGTGCGACGACTGTTTCCGCATCTCCGGATCATCGCGCGCGCGCGCAATCGCCAGCATGCATTCCGCCTGATGGACTTGACGTCGGATCCCGACGACGTGGTGCGCGAAACGTTTTATTCCAGCCTGAAGATGGCGACCTTGACGCTGAAGGCGCTGGGCATGGGCGAGGAAGAGGCGTACGCCAGCGTCGAATTGTTCCGTGAACACGACGAGCAGCTGTTGCGCGACCAGCACCTGGTTTACGACGATGACGTGGCCTTGCGCCAGACGACGCGTGAAGCCTACGAGGAACTGCAGGGTCTGTTCGAAGCCGACATCGCGTCCCGCGACCAGCCTATTCGGGATGCGTCATCAGAGGCGCCACCGCCGGCGCGTTGAGCCGCACGCCGCGGCGTGGCGCCAGTTCCATCGCGAGGTCGACGTAGCCCAGCACGCGCGCGACGTCCGCTGGCGTGCGCTGCATGCAATCGCGCGCCTCGCGGTTGGCACCGCGTTGCAGCAGCACGCGTGCCGGTTCGAATGTCGCGTGCATCGCGCAGGCGTGCAAGGCGGTCACACCGTGTTCGTCGGCGTGGTCGAAATCGGCGCCGGCATCGAGCAGCGCCGGCAGCAGCGCCCCGAGGTGGGTGCCGTCGCAGTCGGTCCCGGGCTTGGTGTGGACGCCGAGCAGGATCAGCAACGGCGTGGCGCCGGATTGGTCGGCCGCATTGATGAGCGCACCTTCGCACAGCAAGGCGTCCAGAAGACGCCGGCAACGCAGACTGTCGCGGCTGTCGAAACAGAAGCGCATCGCGGCGTGCAACGCGGTCTGGCCGCGGGTATCGGTCAGATCTGGCCGGGCGCCGAGTTCGCGCAGTACGGCCACCATGTCGGGATGACCGAGCGCGGCGGCAATCATCAAGGCGGTCACCCCGTCCGCATGGCGCAGATCGACGGGAACGCCTGCAGCGATCAGCGCGCGCGCGATGTCGGGCTGCCGCGCGCTGGCGGCGGCCGACAATGGCGAGGCACCGGTTTCGACGGTGATGCGCGGATCGGCCCGTGCGGCGAGCAGGCGCTGAACGCTTTGCAGCGCGCCGGCACCGCTTGCGCGCAGCAGGGCAGTGGCGCCGCGGTGGTCGCGACTGTCCACGGGCAAGCCTAGCTCCAGCAGGCGAGCGATCGCATCCGGGTCGGCGGCGGCGGCGGGCAGATCCTCGTTGCGCAGGCGGCGCCGTGGCAACGTCCAGCCGTTCCAGCGCAGCCAGTATTCGAGCTTGGTCGAGTCACGCGCCAGCGCCAAGCCCAACGGGGTCTCGCCGCTGCCAGCGGGGCTCTCGGGATCGGCGCCGTGCGCGATCAGCGACTTGACCAGCGGCAGCACGGCATCCGGTTTCCCGTCCAGCGCGACATGCAGCGGCGTGGCACCGCCATGATCACGCGCATTGGGATCGGCGCCGCGCGCCAGCAACGCGTTCAGCACCGGCAACAACGCCGGACGGCTGGCATGATGCAAAGGTGTGCGGCCGTCCGCATCCGCGCCGAAGGCATCGGCGCCGCGCTCCAGCATCGCCAGTGCCAGAGGCGCCCCATGTTCGTCGTCGCCGAGCCGCGCGAGCGCTTGTGCGAAGCGGCCCGCGCCTGCCGGGGTGGCGCCGGCATCGAGCAATTGACGGACCGCGGCATGCGAACCGGGCAGGTGTTCCAGCAGCGCGTCGAACAGGCGGCTGCCATCATCAAGGCGGGATTCCGCCTCCAGACCGTGTTCCAGCAACCATGCACGCGCCGCGAAGTGGGTGTGCTCGGCGAGATCGAGATACAGCGCTGCGAGCTCGCTGGTCGGCCAGGCATGCGCGCGCCCGTCGAAACGCGCGACGATGGCCCAATGCGCGAAGCGCAGCGCGTCGAGCAGGTGCTGCGGTGTATCCGCGCCGGCGTCGGGTTGGTTGCCGTGCGCATGGCTGGCCGGCAACTCGGCCTCGGGATCCATCAGGGCGACCAGGTCCCAGCGTCCTGCCGCGCTGGCCTGGTCGATGGCACTGCGGCCATCGCCGCCCTTGCGCGTCACGTCGGCACCCATTTGCAACAGTGCACGCACGCATTCGGCGTTGGCGCGCGGCGACTGGCAGGCGAGCATCAGCGCGGTGCGGCCGTGTTGATCGCTGGCGTTCGCATCGGGATGCTTTTCCGCCAGCAGCGTGACGATGCCGGTGGCGCCGGCGCGCGCGGCTTCCATCAGGGGCGTGGTGCCGTAACGGTCGGGCAGCGTGACGTCCGCGTTGGCGTCCAGCAGTGCGCGCGCTATCTCGACGTTGTTCTCGCGTGCCGCGTGCAGCAGCGCGCTGCGCCCCAAGGCATCGACCGCATTGACGCGGGCCTTGTGCTTGAGAAGGATGCGCACGCCTTGCGGATCGTCGTCGTCGATTCCGGCGGCGGCAGGCATCGCCGTGTCCGCATGTGCGCCGTGTTCGACGAGGAAGCGCAGAACAGGCCAGTTCGCGGCTTGCGCCGCCACCGCCAGCGGGGTGGCTTGATTGCGGTTGCGCGCTTCCAGCGGCGCCTGCGCGTCGATCAGGATCGCGGCGACGGCGGGTTCCGTGCACAGGGCGGCATGATGCAGCGGCGTGTTGCCCTCGGCATCCGCGCGGGCTGGATCCGCGCCATTGGCGACGAGGCTGGTGACCATCTCCGGGCGCCCCTCGCGGCAGGCACGCGTGGTCGCCAGCAGTGGCGTCAACCCCGCGTGCGCGCGATTGACGTCGGCGCCTTTCGCGATCAACGCACGCAACAGCCGCGTGTCCGACAATTCGGCGGCCAGCACCAGCGCCGAACGTTGATCGTGCGCGCCTGCAACGGGTGCTGCATCCGGGTGCGCACCTTGTTCAAGCCAATCCATTGCCGCACCGACATTGCCGTCGCGTGCCGCCCCGAGCAGGTTCTCGTCCAGCACGGATTGTGCGATTGCCGTGGGTTGTTCGGCTGCAGGCTGCGGCATGGAACGCAGGGCGGCCTGCGTTCCACCGGCATCGTCCGACGGTTGCCCGGTTTCCTGTCGGGGCTCCGGCGAAGGTGGCAAGCGATCCGGCGGCCCGGACGGCGGCGTGAATTTTTGTCCGCGCTGATCGAACAGCAGGCGCAGAGTGCGGTCGGCCACGATCAGTGAACACACCGGCAGGACCACCACGGCAAACAGGAACAGCGATGCGGTGCGAATTTCGTCGGGCAGGGTGGCGCCGAGGCCGGCCAGTGACAGCGCACCGAATGCGACCGCGAGTTGTGCGAGCGAAGCCGGCAGGAAATGCGTGAGAAACAGATCGCGTCCGCGCGTCAGGTGTCGTGCGAAGGTGATGCTGCGTGCCAGCGCGGCGGTGATCCAGGAATGTTCCTCGCCGGCCGGAAAGGCATCGTCCCACTCGAATACCAGGCCGAACACTGGCCACAGCCGCCACAGCACCACCAGCGAAATCACCAGTGACAGGGCCAGACCGAGGGCTGCCGCGAGCGAAGGTGCTTCCGACAGCAGCATCAGCGGCCACGCCACCAGCAGAAACACCACCGCGGTATGGATCGCCAGCGCGATCAGGTGCGCCGAGCCGCGCCGGAGTGCGGTGCGCGCGAAAGTCGGCTCGCATCCGAAACCGATCGCATGGCAGGTCGCCGCCATTGACAGCGAAGCACCAATCAGCAGCAGTATCAGTGAATAGCGTTCCCACGCAGGCGGAATCCAGATCGCCAGAAACACCGCGATCAATGAAGGCACGAAGCAGGGCAGGGACCTCGACAACGGCGGCCGACGGTGGGGTTTGGCTGGGGGCATAGGCTGACTCGGACGACGGACGGCCCAGTATAGGGAAGGTGCATGTACAAGCCACAACCAATGCTCGTGTCTTTCCGCCGTTGTCGCCGGTGGCGGCCGCGCCAGGTGGCACTCCGGAACTGGCCGCGTTTCCGCGGACTCGGGTTCCGGCAGGGCAGGGCGAAGCGGTGGTTGCCACGGCAATCTTGTCTTGGCTAGACACCCCTTGCGCGGAATTCGCCGTGGTGCGATAGTCCGCCCTAACAAAATTCATACAAGCGTATGAAAGACCCGAGACAAGCCGAAGGTTCGATATCGAAGCCGGGCGGCTTTCAAGTCATGCGCAGCACCCACCGACTGGAGATTCACCGATGAGCAAGCAATCATTGACCGCGCCCCGGCTGGCTGGCCTGGCGCTCGCCGCACTGAGTGTCGCCGTGGCCGGAGCGCTGGTGAGTCCGGTCGCTTCCGCGTCCGGTTTCCAGATCAGCGAAAACACCGTGCAGGCCATGGGACGCGCCTACGCAGGGCGCGAGGCCGCCGGCAACGATGCTTCCGTGGTCATCAACAACCCGGCCGCGATGGTCGATTTCGACACGTACGCGGTGCAGCTCGATGCCACCGCCATCAACGTGAGCACCCAGTTCCATGGTTCCGGTACCGATGCCAGTGGGCAACCGCTGTCGGGAGGCGATGGCGGCAACGGCGGTGGCGTGCACGGTATACCCGCGATCAGCTTCATCGCCCCGATCGCGCAGAACTGGCGACTGGGTTTTGCCGTGGGCGCGCCATTTGGATTGGCCACCGAATACAACGCCGGATGGGTGGGGCGCTACCAGGCCTTGAAGACCACCGTGAAGTCGACGGATTTCACCGGTTCGATCGCCTGGGCGATCAACCCGCAGTTCTCGCTGGGCTTCTCGGTGATCGCGCAGAAGACCACCATCGACCTCGGCAACGCCATCGACATGGGCGCGGTGATGGCGGCGCCGCCGCCCGCTGGATTCGGTCTCGCGCCCACCTTCTTTCCGCAATCGGCGGACGGCACGATACGCATTCGCGGCGACAACACCAAATGGGGCTGGGCGCTCGGCGCGGAATGGAAGCCGACCACGCAGGACACGCTGGCGCTTTCCTATCACGCCAAGATCAACCATCACTTCACGGGCCAGACCTACTTCACGGTTCCGGCAAGCGTGCAGTTCGTGCTTTCGCAGCCGGGCGTGCCGCCGCTGTTCCAGAACACCACGGGCAGCGGCCAGTTCGCGACCCCAGCCACGGCCTCGTTGAGTTACTGGCACAAGACGCTGGGCCCGGTGTCGTGGGGCGCGGAGCTTTCCTGGACCGGCTGGAGTTCGTTCAGCCATCTCGCCATCGCTTTCGCCAACCCCTACCAGCCGAACATCGACCAGTACTACGGCTGGAAGAACACCTGGTTCGGTTCGGTCGGCATGGACTACCGCTTGAGCGACACCTGGACCCTGCGCGGCGGCCTTGCATTCGACCAGACGCCCACCCAGGACTTCTCGCGTGATCCGCGCGTTCCGGATGGCGCGCGCAAGTGGATCTCGGTCGGCGCGGGCTATTCGCCGACGTCCAACCTGGCGCTCAACATCGGCTACACGCACCTGTTCGTCGACAACGGTAATGTCAACGACATCAGTGCCACCGGCGACCACCTCGTCGGCAGCTTCGACAACTCGGGCGACCTGTTCGGGATTTCGATGCAGTACAAATTCTGATCCACGGCTCGTGGCCGGTCCACCAGAAAACCCCGCCTTTCGGCGGGGTTTTCGTTCGCGGGTTTCCTGGACGGAAACACCGGGTCGGCATGATCAGGACTTCGACGGCTCCTGCATCAACTTGACCAACTTCGCGCGCACGCTCTTGTTGGTTTGCGCGACCATGGCGATCTGCTCGTAGCGCTGCACCGACAGGTGATGGCTGCGCACGGCGGCCTCCATTTTCTGCTCGGCCGTCTTTTGCAGCTGGGTGCGGGCATCCGGGCTTTTCGCCTTGGCAATCTGCGGCTGGGCTGCCTGCCTGATGCTTTGCACGTCCTGCGCGGCGTGCGCGAAATGCTTCAATTCCGCGTCGGTCGGGGTCGGGCCCGCATCGGGTTGATTCGCGGCCGTCTTGCCCTGGCTCGGGGCCTGCTGTGGTGCGGACCGTTGTGCCGGAGTCGCGGTCTGGGCAAACGCCACGGGTGTCAACATGCCAATGCCCAACGCCACTGCCGCCGCAATGGTCGTCCGGTGAAGACGTGGGTTCATGGGGGTGATCCTCTTGCTACGAATGGAAACGGCGTCTCACGACGCCGCGATTTCACCGTAGCGGCGCATCTCCCATGGGTTCAACCATAACGGATAGCAGGGTTCAGGTTGTGGTCGGGGACGGTTCAGTCCTCGAGTGTCAACAAGCTGGCATTGCCGCCCGCCGCGGTGGTGTCGACGGTAAAGCAGCGTTCCACAGCGAAGCGTTGCAGGTAGTGCGGGCCGCCGGCCTTGGGCCCGGTGCCGGACATGCGTTCGCCGCCGAACGGTTGCACCCCGACCACCGCGCCGATCTGGTTGCGGTTCACGTACAGGTTGCCCATGCGCGCGCGTCGGCGGATGTACTCGACGGTCTCGTCGATGCGGCTGTGGATGCCGAGGGTCAGGCCGAAGCCGGTGGCATTGATGGCCTCGATGACCCGATCGAGTTCGCTGGCTTTCCAGCGGACCACGTGCAGCACCGGCCCGAACACCTCACGGGTCAGCTGCGACAGCGATGAAATCTCGTAGGCGCGTGGCGCGAAGTAGGTGCCGTGCGCGCATTCGGCCGGCAGTTCGACCTTGCGGATCAGGCTCGCTTCGCGATCCATGCGCGCGGCGTGGTCTTCCAGCAGTTTCAGTGCGTCGTGGTCGATCACCGGACCGACGTCGGTGGAAAGCAGTGCCGGGTCGCCGACCGTCAACTGGTCCATCGCGCCGGCCAGCATTTCGATCACGCGATCGGCAACGTCGTCCTGCACGAACAGCACGCGCGCGGCCGAGCAGCGCTGGCCCGCCGAATCGAAGGCCGAGGCGATGACGTCGCGGACCAGTTGCTCGGGCAGCGCCGAGGAGTCGGCGATCAATGCGTTCTGGCCGCCGGTCTCGGCGATCAGCGCGGCGATCGGCGCGTTGCGCGCGGCCAGCGCGCGATTGATGGCCCACGCGGTATCCGTGGAACCGGTGAAGGCCACGCCATCCACGCGCGGGTCCTTGGTCAACGCGGCGCCGACGGTGACGCCGTCGCCCGGCAGGAATTGCAGCGCCGCTTCCGGTACGCCGGCTTCGTGCAGCAATCTGGTCATCGCGTAGCCGATCAGGGTGGTCTGCTCGGCCGGCTTGGCGATCACGGCGTTGCCGGCGGCGAGCGCCGCGACGACCTGGCCGGTGAAGATCGCCAGCGGGAAATTCCACGGACTGATGCACACGAACACGCCGCGGCCCGCCAGGAACAGCTGGTTGGTCTCGCCGGTGGGACCGGGCAGGTCCGCAGGCTTGCCGAACAGCTTGCGCGCCATCGCCGCGTAGTAGCGGCAGAAATCGGCGGCTTCGCGCACCTCGCCGATCGAGGACGGAATGCTCTTGCCGGCTTCGCGCACGCACATCGCCACGAATTCGCCGCGTCGCTGCTCCAGCATGTCGGCGGCGCGTTCCAGGATGGCTGCGCGTTCTTCTGCCGGCCGTGCATCCCACGCCGTCTGTGCGGCCACGGCATTGACGAGTGCTTGCTCGACCGTGGCCGCGTCCGCGACCTGCGCCTTGCCGACCACGCGGCGGTGGTCGGCCGGATCGGTGATGTCGATGTGCGGCGCGCCGCTGCGAGCGCCGGGCACCAGCGGTTCGGCATGCCACGGCGGTCGTGCCGCGTTGACCGTCTGCGCGAGTGCACGCAGCGCGTCGTCATTGGAAAGATTGACGCCCATGGAATTCTTCCTGGTGGTACCGAACAGGTCGATCGGCAAGGGTATGCGCGGGTGTTGGTAATGGCCTTGATGGGCCTCGCCGAAGGCCCGCACTTCCGTGCACGGGTCGGCGACGAGTTCAGGGATCGACAGGCTCTCGTCGCTGATGCGGTTGACGAAACTGGTGTTGGCGCCGTTTTCCAGCAGGCGTCGCACCAGGTACGGCAGCAGATCCTCGTGACTGCCGCAGGGAGCGTACACCCGACACGGCACGTTCCACTTGTCGGGGCCGATGATTTCGGCGTACAGGTCCGAACCCATGCCGTGCAGACGCTGGAATTCGAACGGACGTCCTCGCGCGAGGTGCTGGATCGCGGCGATGGTGTGTGCGTTGTGGGTCGCGAATTGCGGATAGATGAGATCCGCGCCGGCATCGAGCATGCGCCGCGCGTTGGCGAGATACGACACGTCGGTGTTGGGCTTGCGCGTGAATACCGGGTAGCCGGACAGGCCGGCTTCCTGCGCGCGCTTGATTTCAGTATCCCAGTAGGCGCCCTTGACCAGTCGCACGCTCCAGCGGCGCCCGGCGGCCTTCGCGGTCTCGATCAGCCAGTCGATCACGAACGGCGCGCGCTTCTGGTAGGCCTGAACCGCGAGGCCGAAACCGTTCCAGTCTGCCAGCGAGGGATCGACGAAGACCGCGCCGATCACGTCCAGCGACAGTTCCAGGCGGTCGGCTTCCTCGGCATCGATCGTCATGCCGATGCCGTTGGCTTTCGCGAGCTGCGCAAGTTCCAGCACCACCGGGGTGAGTTCGGCGTGCACGCGGGCGCGCTCGGATACCTGATAGCGCGGATGCAGGGCGGACAACTTCACCGAAATCGAGGGTGCGTCCAGCACATCGGCATGCGGTCCGAGTGCACCCAGCGCGAGGATGGCATCGCGGTAAGCCTGCTTGTAGCGCTCCGCGTCCGGTGCCGTGAAGGCCGCTTCGCCGAGCATGTCGAAGGAGTAGCGGTATTTCGCGTTGTCGCCCTTGCCGGCGCGTTCCAGTGCCTCGCCGATGGTGCGGCCCATCACGAACTGGTGGCCCATGATGCGCATGGCCTGGCGCACGGCGATACGGATCATCGGCTCGCCGGCGCGTGCGATCAGACGCTTGAAGGCGCCCGGCGCGTCGGCGCGGGTCGCATCGGCCAGGTTCACCAGATGGCCAGTGAGCATCAGTCCCCAGGTCGAGGCGTTGACGAACAGCGAGTCGCTGGCGCCGAGGTGTTTCTTCCAGTCGGCGTCGCCCAGCTTGTCGCGTATGAGTTTGTCGGTGGTGGTCTTGTCGGGAATGCGCAGCAGCGCCTCGGCCACGCACATCAGCAGCACGCCTTCCTCGCTGGACAGGTCATACTGGCGCATGAAGGATTCGACTGCGCTCTGGTCGCCGCTGCGTTCGCGCACCCGCGCGACCAGCGCCGCGGCCTGTGCCTCGACGGCTTCGCGTTCCTTCCCCGGCAGCGTCGCTTCCGCAAGCCGTGCCGCGACGACTTCGGATTCATCGCCGCTCCACGCAGCAGTGATGCGCGCGCGCGCGGGCGACGGCGGCGCGGGCAATTCGGGGGCGAGGATTTCGGTCATCCAGGATGACTCGTGATGGGACCGCGCATTGTACGGCTTGCATCGGTCGCAGCCAATGACGCGCGATCAAGAAACACGGGGCATGGCCGGCATTCTTGCTGCGCTGGCCCGGCGGCCTTATGATTCCCGAATTGCGGTACCGTGAACGCCATGATCACACGTCTACCGGTGGTTGCAGAAACCGGGCAGGTAACTCTGCTGCTTGCGCCGAATCGGGCGCTCAGTCACAGGCAGATGCGCCAGTTTACGTGGGAGCTGTGCATCGCGGCATTGCTGGTGGCAGGTCTGGCGGCGTGGGGCGGCAATGTATTCGCGCCGTTCTTCGCCTTGATCGAAGTGCCCGTGCTGGCCCTTGCATTCTGGCTGGTATGGCGCGGCGGCGAACGCAGGGAGCGCATCACGCTGGATACGGACCTGCTCCGCATCGAGCGGCTCCCGCGCAAGGAGCGTGCGACCAGTACGTTCCCGGTGGCGTGGACACGGGTACGCGTGGTGGATCGCGGTGATGGCCACCGGCACGTGGTGGTGGCCGCACACGGGCGCGAGCAGGAAATCGGCGAATGCCTGGGTGATGATGAACGGATGCAGTTGTCGCGGTCGTTGAAAACCTTGCTGTCCGGTCGCAGCGGCTGGCGCGAAAACTAGAAGAGACTATCGGGGTGCGATGACGATGAGTTCCAGCAACTGCAGGCGGCGGGTCACGGGGGCGATTGCCGCTCTTGGCGCAACGCTGGTATCGATGGCTGCTGCCGCCAACCCGGTTCCTTGGCAAATGAACCTGGACAAGGGCGTGACCAAGATCTCACAGCACATCTGGGATCTGCACATGGCCGCGCTGTGGGTTTGCGTGGCGCTGGGCATCATCGTGTTCGGCGCGATGTTCATCGCGATCTTCCGTTTCCGCAAGTCGAAGGGCGCGGTTGCGGCGACCTGGAGCCACAACACCCTGCTCGAAGTGTGCTGGACGGTCGTGCCGATTTTGATCCTGGTCGGCCTGGCACTGCCGGCCACCCTGCTCACGCGCGAGTTGTACAACGCCACCGGTTCGCAGATGACGGTCAAGGTGACCGGTTACCAGTGGCTGTGGCGCTACGACTACATCAGTTACGAAGGCAAGCCCGTCAAGGGCGTCAAGCCGATTTTTTCGCGTCTCGCGTGGAACAGCAATACGGCGCGCCAGCTTGATTCCGGCGTCAATCCGTACAGCATCGTCTCGAAAGACGGCTATCACGACTACCTGCTCAACGTGACCCATCCGCTGGTGATTCCCGCCGGCGTCAAGGTGCGTTTCCTGATCACCGGCGGCGACGTGATCCACGGCTGGTGGGTGCCCGATTTCGCGGCCAAGCGCGACGCCATTCCCGGCATCATGAACGACGCATGGGCCAAGGTCGACAAACCCGGCATCTACCGTGGCCAGTGTTACGTGTTGTGCGGACAGGACCACAGCGCCATGCCGGTCGTGGTCAAGGTGGTGCCGCGCGACCAGTTCAATGCGTGGCTGAGCGCGCAGGAAACCCCGGCCACGCTCGACAAGGCCGCGCGCACCGCCGAAGTGCAGCCGCCGAAGCCGGACCCGGCCAAGGGTTGATGCAGCGACGTTTGTGTAGCACAAGGCATTCCAGAGGATCCGCACCATGTCCAGCACAGCGCAAGCCGTCCACCACGAGGAACACCACCAGGGCTTCTTCGAGCGCTGGGTCATGTCCACCAACCACAAGGACATCGGCACGCTGTATCTGTCGTTCTCGTTCCTGATGCTGTTCGTGGGCGGCAGTTTCGCGATGCTGATCCGTGCCGAGTTGTTCGAGCCGGGCTTGCAGCTGATGCAGCCCTACTTCTTCAACGAGCTGACCGGCATGCACGGCCTGGTCATGATCTTCGGCGTGATCATGCCCTCGTTCGTTGGCCTCGCGAACTGGATGATCCCGATGCAGATCGGCGCGCCTGACATGGCGCTGCCGCGGCTCAACAACCTTTCCTTCTGGATCCTGCCTTTCGCCTTCGTGCTGTTGCTCTCGACCTTCTTCATGCCCGGTGGCGCGCCGGCAGCGGGCTGGACGATGTACCCCCCGCTGGTGTTGCAGGGCGGCGAATCGATCGCCTTCATGATCTTCGCGATCCACCTGATGGGCATCAGCTCGATCCTGGGTTCGATCAACATCATCGCGACCATCCTCAACCTGCGCGCACCGGGGCTGGACCTGCTCAAGATGCCGCTGTTCTGCTGGTCTTGGCTGATCACCTCGTTCCTGGTGATCGCGGTGATGCCGGTGCTGGCTGGCGCGGTGACGATGATGCTGTTCGACCGCTTCTTCGGCACCAATTTCTTCAATGCCGCGGGCGGTGGCGACCCGGTGATGTACCAGCACGTGTTCTGGTTCTTCGGCCACCCCGAGGTGTACATCATGATCCTGCCGGCATTCGGGATCATCTCGGAGATCGTGCCGACCTTCTCGCGCAAGCCGATCTTCGGTTACAAGGCGATGGTCTACGCAATTGCCTGCATCGCGTTCCTGTCGTTCATCGTGTGGTCGCATCACATGTTCACGGTCGGCCTGCCGCTGGGCGCCGAAGTGTTCTTCATGTATTCAACCATGCTGATCGCGGTGCCGACCGGCGTGAAGATCTTCAACTGGGTCACAACGATGTGGCGGGGTTCGCTCAGCTTCGAGGTACCGATGCTGTGGGCGATCGCCTTCATCGTGCTGTTCTCGATCGGCGGCTTCTCCGGCATCATGATGGCGCTGGTACCGGCCGACTTCCAGTACAACCAGACCTACTTCATCGTCGCGCACTTCCACTACGTGCTGGTCGGTGGCGCGCTGTTCGCGATCATCGCCGGCGTGTATTACTGGCTGCCGAAGTGGTCGGGCCGCATGTATTCGAACTTCTGGGCCAAGCTGCATTTCTGGTCGAGCGTGATCTCGGTGAACGTGCTGTTCTTCCCGCAGCATTTCCTCGGCCTCGCCGGCATGCCGCGCCGCATCCCCGACTACAACGTGGCGTTCGCCGACTGGAACATGGTTTCATCGATCGGCGGGTTCTGGTTCGGCGCGACCCAGCTGATTTTCGTGGGCGTGGTGATCCATTGCGTGTTTTTCTCCAAGGCCAGGGCCACTTCGCGGGTATGGGAGCATGCCTACGGGCTGGAGTGGACCCTGCCGTCGCCCGCGCCGCACCACAGCTTCACGGTGCCGCCGGTCATTGATGACAGCCAGCTGGCGCATGGCGATGTGAGTCATTAGTCGTGCAATCACCCCTGATTGCTGCGTAATGAGACAACGGTGTGGGAACAGTCATCAGCGGTAGCAGCATCAACTCGGCCACCCGTGGCCTGACATTTCACACCAGCTTGCTTCGACAAGACGAACGAATGGACCAGAAGCCGAAACCCCAAAGTGATGCGACCCTTGAGCCCGAAGCGCGGCGCAAGGCCGGGGCGCGCCGCACGGCATGGATCGTGGCCGCGATCGCGGTCGCGTTCTTCGTCGCCAGCCTTGTGCAGGGACACTTCGTGCACATACCCCGTTGATCCCGAGCTATTGTCATACGAGCCTCAGACCGGAACCCTGCCATGAGCCAACCCGACGCCAATGTCTATTACGTTCCGCACAACAGCCGTTGGCCGATCGTCGCCACGCTCGGCATGTTCCTGTTCATGCTCGGTGCGGCGAACTGGCTGAACGGTCATGACACGGCCGGGCAAATCATCCTTGCGATCGGCGCCTTGACCATCATCGGCATGATGTTCGGGTGGTTCGGCAACGTGATCCGCGAATCGATGAAGGGCACCTTCAATTCGCAGGTGGATACATCGTTCCGGATGGGCATGACCTGGTTCATCTTTTCCGAGGTGTTTTTCTTCGCGGCGTTTTTCGGCGGCCTGTTCTACATCAGGACCTTCGTGGTGCCGTGGCTGGGTGGTGCGGGTGACAAGGGCCTGCTTACCAACGGATACATCTGGCAGGGTTTCTCGGCCACATGGCCGACCAATGGTCCGGATGCGGTGGGCGGTTCGTTTATCTCCACCTCGCCGTGGGGTATCCCGCTGATCAACACGCTGCTGCTGCTGTCGTCCAGCGTCACGGTCACGATCGCGCACCATGCGTTGCGTGCGGGCAAGCGCAAGCGCCTGATCGGGTTCCTCGGCCTGACCATCCTGCTGGGTGCGACCTTCCTCGGCCTGCAGGCGCACGAATACTGGGAATCCTACGTCCACCTCAACATGACGCTGCACAGCGGCATCTATGGCGCGACGTTCTACATCCTCACCGGTTTCCACGGCCTGCACGTGACCCTGGGCACCATCATGCTGATCGTGATGTGGCTGCGGTGCGTGCGCGGGCACTTCGATCGCGAGCACCATTTCGCATTCGAGGCGGTGGCGTGGTACTGGCACTTCGTGGATGTGATCTGGTTGTGCCTGTTCCTGTTCGTCTACATCCTCTGACGGCTTGGAGCTTGCGCTGACTACGTTTCATCGGCCGCGCGCGAATCCTCATTTACTGCTTGTAAACTCCGGTTCACGCGCAGCCTCGCGCCTTGCCAGCGCTGCGCCCAAACCGTCAGAACCATCGAAACAGGCGTGAGAAAAACAAAGGTGCTCACGGCGGTTCTTCAGAGGGTTCTCGTGCGGTTGCCGGCGGCGAGCCGGACAAGCGACGGCGACAATCAGCGCACGTAAACGCCGTGCGGGTGCAGGACGCCGGTGACGATGCCGATGATGATCAATACGATCAGCAGGATCGAGAAGGCGACGCGACGCGTCAATGCCCACACCGTGCGGTTGCTGCCGGCGCGGTCGGTCATCATGAAATACAGTGCCTGACCCAGCTCGAAGATCACCACCAGAAACACGATGACCAGAACGACCTTGTACAGGGTGGTGAATGACATGGGCCTGCCGCGGGCGGAAACGCCGAGTATAACGCCATGGCGTTTTTCAAAGGATCGCGCGACGTGATTGGCATCCGCCGGCCCAGCGTATTCGCGGTGCTGCTGACCCTGTGTGGCGTCGCGCTGTTCTGCGCGCTCGGCGTCTGGCAGCTCAGGCGCGCCGCATACAAGGAGAACGTCCTTGCACGTTTCCACCATGCAGCCGATGCGCCGCTCGTGAGCCTTGCCAGTGCGATCGGCGATCGTCGACCGGGCGCGTACCCGCACGTGAAAGTCACCGGAACGCTCGATGGCGCACGGGCTTATCTGCTGGACAACCAGATGCGCGCGGGCCGGCTGGGGGTGATGGTATTCGTGCCGTTCGCACCCGAAGGCTCGACCAAAGTGTTGATGGTGGATATGGGTTTCCTGTCCAAGATGGGTCCGGATTCGACCGTGCTGCCGGATCTGCCGCCGATCCCGCAGCGTGTCGTGACACTCACGGGTATTTATGCGCCACCGCCATTGCCTGGCCTCAAGCTTGGCGGCAACCCGCTGGTGCGCGAAAAGACCTGGCCCAAGCTGGTGACATGGATCGACCCGAAGGAAATCGCGGCGGACTTGCACGCGAGCGTTTATCCGCATGTATTGTTGACTGATCCCGACCCGCGCAGCGCATACATACGCAGCTGGACCGCCAACGTGATGCCGCCGGAGCGGCATCGTGCCTACGCGTTGCAGTGGTTCAGTTTCGCGATCGCCGCGATCGTGATGTTTTTCGTGTTGCATCGCGTGAAGCGCGGCGACCCACCCGACGACGAACAGGAATAGAAACCATGGACCTTCGCAACCGCCGCCGTTTGCAGGCGGGACTGATTGTGGCGATCTTCGTGTTGCCGATCGCCGTGATGCTGGGCATGACTTGGACCGGCTGGGTACCGCATGGCCGCAGCTATGGCGAGCGCATCCGTCCGGAGCGTGATCTCGCCGAGATGCCCGTGAAGCTGGCGGACGGCCAGCTGTTTGAATTTCGCAATCACGACGCCGAGTGGACATTGATCGCGTTGCCGGGCCCGGATTGCGCGGGGAACTGCCTGCGCCAACTCGACCTGGCACATCGTGCCCAGGTCAGCCTTGGCCAGCATGCCGACAAACTGCGCCTGCTGTACCTCGGTGCACCACCCGCAAGCGCCGCGGCGAAGGGGTTCGAGCAGATCTGGACGCTCGCAACAACGCCCTCGAGCACACTTGATGATTTGCGTGCCGACGCGCGCGATTCTGTCAGCGCCGTACTGGTGACGCCGGCCGGCAAGGCCCTGACGCACTATGCCGCAAATTTCGATCCGGCGGGGTTGCGCGAGGATTTGAACAAGGTGGTGCACTGATGCAGGTGATGTCCTTGCCGCTGCGCACGTTGGCGTGGGTGGCCTGCGTGTTCGCTTTTTGCGTGATCGTATTCGGCGCGTTCGTGCGCCTGTCCAACGCGGGGCTGTCCTGTCCCGACTGGCCGACCTGTTATGGGCGCATCACCTGGCCGGTGAAGCCTGCTGCCGTGGCCAGGGCCGACCAGGCTTTCCCGGACCGTCCGGTCGAGACCGGCAAGGCCTGGCGCGAGCAGAGTCACCGTTTCCTGGCGGGCACCCTCGGCTTGCTGGTGCTTGCCGAAGCGCTGGTGGCGACGTTCGCGAGCAAGCGACGATTCGGTCTGGTGATCGCCGCGGTGACATTGATCGGAGTCGGCATACCGCTGTACATGGCAAGGGACTACGTGGCTTCCAGCGTGCTGGCCGCGCTGGGCGAGGCGCTGCTGCTGGGCGTGGTGGGTTTCTGGCGCGGTGCGGGCTGGCGGCGTGTCGCGGTGCTGGCGCTGGCGGTGGTGTGCTTTCAGGCGTTGCTGGGGATGTGGACGGTCACCTGGTTGCTGAAACCCATCGTGGTGACCGGGCATCTGCTGGGCGGGATGACCACCTTCGCGTTGCTGGCGTGGGTGGCGTGGCGGATTACGATACGCGAGCCATGCGGTGTGCGTGGTGCGCGACTGTTCGTGCCAGTCGTGATCGGTCTGCTGCTTCTGGCTTGCCAGATTTTCCTTGGTGGCTGGACTTCGTCGAACTACGCGGCGCTGGCTTGCGGTATCGGTGGCTCGGCATTCCCGACCTGCCTCGGTCAGTGGTGGCCGGCGATGGATTTCCACCAGGGCTTCATCCTGTGGCGCGGCATCGGCGTGGATTACCAGGGCGGCATCCTCGATGCCGCCGCGCGCGCCGCGATCCAGATGGTGCACCGCTTCGGCGCGCTGGTGGTGTTCGTATACCTGACCTGGCTGGCGCACAAGGCTGGTCGCGCCGGCATGCGTCGGCATGCGCTGGCGCTGATGCTGCTGTTGCTGGCGCAAGTCGCGCTCGGGATCGGCAACGTGGTACTGGGTCTGCCACTGCCGGTCGCGGTTGCACACAACGGCGGCGCTGCGCTGCTGCTGTTCACGCTGGTGGCGCTGCTGGCGCGTACGCAGTCCGCACGACCGCCCCTCGCCGCCGTGTCGCCGGATTGATCGGCCGACTGGTTGCGTGGGCCACGAAAGATGATGTTGTTCATCGAGGCTGACGTCGGTACTGCCAGGTATCGGCGCGGGAGCCACGGCCCAAAGTCCCGCGGTCCAACTTTCCGCGGCCGCCGGTTCGGCCAAACCACTTAAAATAGCCGGATGTCTTCACTCGCCGGGCAATATCTCGCCGCCACCAAGCCGCGCATCGTCGCGCTGCTGGTGTTCACCGCCGTGATCGGGATGCTGCTTGCCGCGCCCGGCGTTCCGCCATGGCGCGCGCTGGTGTTCGGCACGCTCGGCATCTGGATGGCCTCGTCCTCGGCCGCGGCGCTCAATCAGTTGATCGATCAGCGCATCGACCGGCTGATGGCGCGCACCGCGCAGCGGCCACTGGTGACCGGCAAGCTCACGGCGCGCCAGGTGTTGCTGTTTGCGGCCGTGCTGGGCGTGGCATCGATGCTGGTCCTTGGCCTGCTGGTGAACTGGCTGACCGCACTGCTGACTTTCATCGGCCTGATCGGTTACGCGGTGATCTACACCGCGTTCCTGAAACGGGCGACGCCGCAGAACATCGTGATCGGCGGCCTGGCCGGCGCGATTCCGCCGCTGCTGGGCTGGGCGGCGGTCACGGGTATGCAGACGCCCAGCGACTGGGCCTACGGCCTGCTGCTGGTGCTGATCGTGTTCGCCTGGACGCCGCCGCACTTCTGGTCGCTGGCGATCTTCCGCCGCGAGGATTACCGGCGCGCCTGCATCCCGATGCTGCCGGTGGTGTACGGCGTCGAGTACACCCGCTGGCACGTGCTGTTTTATACCATCCTGTTGGTGCTGGTCAGCCTGCTGCCGTATCTTACCGGCATGAGCGGCATGCTGTATCTGGGTGGCGCGGCGGTGCTGGGCATCGCCTACCTGTATTACGCGATTCGCCTGATGCGGCCGCCGGACGAACGTTTCGCAATGAGTGCGTTCGGCTATTCCATCGTGTACCTGATTGCCCTGTTCAGCTTTCTGTTGGCCGACCATTGGCTCACGGCGCCGGTGGTGCGGGTCGGCGGGTACGTATTGCAGCGAATCGGGTAAGCTGGTGAAGCGCGGGTCGGGGACTCGCGTGGAACGAAGGACGACGCAGCGGGCAGCGGCCCCGGCCCGGAGGTTGGCTACGCTTGAACGTGATCCTGCTGGCGGTAGCGATCATTGCCTCGTTGATCAGCATCGGGCTGGTGGGTTGGGCGCTGCGCGAGCAACGCGGCAATTTGCGCAAGCTCAGGACCAGCCGTGAGCGCTACATGCTGGTCGCGGAGGGTGCCAACGATGGCATCTTCGACTATGACGTGGTCAACCGGAAAATCTTCTTCTCGCCACGCGTGTACGAGATGCTGGGTTACACGGAGGCTGAGCTCAAGGGTCCCGACGACCTCAAGCGCATCATCCTTCCGGAAGATTACGACGCCGCACGCGCCGCACTCGACGACCACATGCAACAGCAGCACCCGGGTGTGCTGCAACGCATCATGCGCATGCGTACGCGTGACGGCCGGGTGCTGACGGTCCTCGCACGCAGCCTGGCGCAGTACGCCGAGGACGGCACGCCGGTGCGCATGGCCGGTTCCTACACCGACATCACCGAGCGGTTGCGCGACGAGCGCCAGCTGCAGATTGCGGCCAATGTTTTCGAAGCCGGCAGCGACGGCATCCTCATCAGCGACGCACGCCAACGCGTGGTGTCGGCCAACAGTGCTTTCATCCGGATGACTGGTTACAGCCGCGATGAGCTGATCGGCCAGCCGGTGCGCGACATGCAGATTGTCTCCGCGGCGACCCACGCGCGCGACGAGGCCCTGCGCGAATCCGGCAAGTGGACCGGTGAAATCGCCTGGCGCCGCAGCAACGGCGAAGGCAAGGCACTGGACAGCTCGGTGGTGGCGGTGCGCGATGCCGCGGGCGAGGTCGCTTTCCACATCCACGTCTGCACCGATACCGCCGAGTTGCGTTACGCGCAGGCGCGCATCCGGCACCTGGCCTATTTCGATTCGTTGACGGGGTTGCCCAATCGCACCCACATGCGCGGCCAGTTCGCGCAGGCGCTCGCCACTGCGCGACACGGCGCGCAGCCATTGGCCGTGGTGTTCTTCGATCTGGACAATTTCAAGGAGATCAACGACACGTCCGGCCACAGTGTCGGCGACGACGTGATCTGCACGGTCGCGCAAAGGCTGAGCGAGAGCATCCGCGAGGGTGATGTGCTGTGCAGGTTCGGTGGCGACGAGTTCCTGCTGTTGCTGCCGAACACGGATGCCGCAGCCGCCGAGGTGATGACGCGGCGCCTGATGGAACGCATCTGCCAGCCGGTCGATGTCGAAGGCAGGATGCTCGAAATCGCCGCCAGCGCGGGGTTCAGCATCTTTCCCGACGATGCGGGCGACGCCGAGAACCTGGTTCGCGAGGCCGACACCGCGCTGTTCAGGGCCAAGGCCGAGGGCGGCAATACCGCGTTGCGTTTCCAGCCGTGGATGGGCGAAGCCGTGAGCTGGCGACATGACATGCAAGCCGCGTTGCGTGCCGCGATCGTGCGCTCGCAATTCGTGTTGCGTTACCAGCCGATCGTCGACACGCGCACGAACCGTATCCGTGGTTTCGAGGCGCTGCTGTACTGGAATCGTCCGGGCATGGGCGTGGTCGGACCCGGCAGCTTCATCGGGCTGGCCGAGGAGTCGCGCCTGATCGAATCGATCGGCGCGTGGGTGATCCAGGAAGCCTGTCGGCAGGTGGCGGCATGGAAACGGGCGGGGATGCCGGATTGCTATGTAGGCATCAACGTTTCCGGCATGCAACTGCGGCTCGCCGGCTCGTTCCAGGAAGGCCTGAAAGAAGCCATGTGCAAGCATGGCGTGAGCAAGGACGACTTGATGCTGGAGATCACCGAGCGCCATCTGGTGCAAGACGTCAAGGGTGGTTTGCCGGTACTGGAAAGCCTGATTGCAAGTGGCATTCACGTGTCGATCGACGATTTCGGGACGGGATATTCCAATCTCGAATCGCTGAAGAACCTCACGGTCAGCCAGATCAAGATCGATCGCGCCTTCGTGCGCAACCTGATCACCGAATCGGGCGATCGCGCGATCGTGCGGTCGATCATCGCGCTGGGCCGCAGCCTGGGCCTGGAAGTGGTCGCCGAGGGCGTGGAAACCGCCGAGCAGATGTACATGCTGCGCGAATTCGGCTGTGATCTTCTGCAGGGATTCCTGTACGCGCGCCCGCTCGCGGTCGAAGCGGTGCCTGCGTTTCTTGCCGAACTGGCAGCTGGCAATGCCGGGCAGCAGATTGGCAAGCGCGGTCGTGTTGTGTTGTGATTGATCGCTGCCGGGGCGCCTTGCGCGCGGCGATGTGCGTGCGATGGAAGGTGCCTTGAACGTAGTACTCGATTTTCTGCGCTGGTGGGTTCCGTGGGAGCCCTCGGTCAGCGTGGTGGTCGTTTTCGCACTGGCGGTCTGGCTGTACTGGCGCGGCGCGCGGCGCTCGCCCATGACCGCGCCGTGGTACCGCCAGTTGTCGTTCTGGCTCGGGTTGCTGATCGTCTACACCGGCCTGCACACCCAACTCGACTTTTACGCCGAGCACGAGTTCTTCGTGCACCGCATCCAGCACCTGGGTTTGCATCACATGGGGCCGTTCCTGATTGCGCTGGCATATCCGGGTGTCACCATGCGCCGCGGATTGCCGTTGCGCTGGCGCATCCACTGGCTGCGGCCTGCGCTGCAGTGGCCGCCCGTGCGCAAGTTCCTGGACGTGCTGCTGAACCCGTTCGTCGCGTCCGTGCTGTTTGTCGGCCTGATCTATCTGTGGCTGTGGCCGTCGGTGCATTTCGACGCGATGCTGGATTGGCGTTTGTACCGCCTGATGAACTTCAGCATGGCCGCCGACGGGATGCTGTTCTGGTGGTTGATCCTCGACCACCGGCCGCGCCCGCCGGCGCGGCTGTCGCCGGGCGTGCGCGTATTCGTGGCGCTGGCGGTGATCCTGCCGCAGATCCTGATCGGGGCGTACATCAGTTTCACCCGCACCGACCTGTATCCGATCTACAGCCTGTGCGGGCGTGCGTTCGCGGGCATTGCGCCGTTGACCGATCAGCGGCTCGGCGGACTGATCCTGTGGATTCCGAGTTCGATGATGAGCGTGATCGGTGCGCTGATTGCGTTCTCGCACTGGTTGCGGCTGGACAGCAAGGGCAGGCTGCCGCGCAACCGCCGCCAGCGCGAAATCATGGGTCTGCGACAGGCCGCGGTGGCTCAGTCCGAGGGACCCGAGGCATTGGCGGGCAGCACCGGAAAATCCACCTGAAGCGTTTTGCCGCCGGCGAAGTGCAGGATCACCGGCACCTTGTCGCCGGGCTTGATCGCCTGTTTCGCGTGCATCAGCATCAGGTGGTAACCGCCCGGCGCCAGTTTGACCTTGCCATGCGCGGGGATGTCGATGCCCGAAACCGCGGTCATGACGTCCGCGCCGTTCACTTCCTGGGATCGGTGCAGCATCACCATGCCGTAGTCCGGACTGCTCGCGCCGACCAGACGCTCCGGCGCAACGCCATGGTTCGCGATCACGACGTATCCGCCTGCCGGCAGATTGGCCGGAAGCCAGCGGATCCACGGATGCTGGGCGTGCACGGCGCCGGGAGCAGGCGCAACGGCCTGCGCACCCGCGCTGATTGCGAACAGCATCGCGCCGATCAATCCGCTCAGCCTTGTCATGCTTGTCATGTGCCTTGTTCCACAAGAATCCTGAGGTCGTGCAGGATGGCGTCGTTGCCGGTGCCCGGCGTCACCAGCAGTCGCGCGCGCCCGTGCCGGTCGAAGATATAGATCGCCGAGCTGTGCGTGACCAGATAATCGCCGTTCGTGTTCTTGCCGCTTTCCCGGTGGTAGAAGGCGCGGTAACGCTTGGCGAGCTCGGCCAGTGCGTCCTGGCTGCCGGTCAGGCCCACGATGTGGGGATCGAACGCGGTGACGTACTGGTGCAATACCGGCACTGTGTCGCGCGCGGGGTCGACCGTCACGAACAACACCCGCACGTCGTCGGCCTGTTTGCCCATTTTCTGCAGCACGGTGTGCAGGTGCACCATCGTCAACGGGCATACGTCGGGGCAGTTCGTGTAGCCGAAGTACAGCAGGACTACCTTGCCGTGGTAGCTGGCCGCCGTCACCGGTTTGCCGAGGTCGTTGGTCAGCTGGAATTTGAGGTCGGGCAAGTGCCCTTTCACGTTGTCGAGCTGCCATTGCGGATGCGATGCGCAGGCTGCAAGCAGCAGGGCGGCGAGGACGGGCGACAACCAGCGAAAGGAAAAACGGGGCAAGGACATGTGGGTGCCAACATGAAGCGGTGCAGCACTCAATGATAGCGCGTCACCATGGCCATCCGATGGGCGTGGCTGCAGCAGATGCATCGAAAAAAATCAGCCCGCTTGCTCGAGTCTTTTCAGGAACACCCGCATTTCCTTCGCCGCTTGCACGTCGCCACGTGCTTCGGCGGCGGCAATACCTTGTCGCCAGGCATCCGCAGCGGCCGGGGTGTCGTCGCCCATCAGGCACGCCTTGCCGAGCAGTTTCCATGCCGCGGAATAACCTGAGTCGTAATCGAGCGCGGCGCGCAGTTGCATGATCGCTTCGGCCGTCTCGTCGGCTTCCAGCAATGCCGCGCCCAGCGAGTAACGCAGCAGGGCGCCATCGCGGGGACCGCCGATTTGCGCACGCAGGGCAGCGATGCGGGGCATCAGTGCACGTTCGCGTAGCGCCAGTAATCCGCGGCCGGCAGCAGGATCGTGGGCGCGGCGGGTTCGGACGGTTGCTGGCCACGCCGCAGCATCGCCAGCGTCGACGCATTCCAGATGGCCATCCATACCCCGCGATAGGGTTGCACCAGCCGTGCGTAGCGCAATGTGGCGGCATCGATGTGCTCGGGGTAGGCGATCACCAATGCGTGCGGATGGCGGATCGCGAAATCCTGCAGCGACCGTCCTTCGTACAGTCGTGCAACCGGCCGGGTCATGCGGCCCAGGAATTCGAACTGGCCGTCATAGATGCCGAGATTGCCGATCGCATGGCCCTGGGCTTCGGCGCGTGCCAGCAACTGCGCGGCGGGGCGCATGTCGAATGCGGGATAAAAGGCCGTCGCGAACAGTGCATAGGCGCCGGCGGTACCGATCAGGCTGGCGGCGGCAATGCGGCGCAGTTTGCCGCGTCCCGGCAGCAGGAGGAACGGGCATAGCAGCAGATACAACACACCAAACGGTGCGCTGACCGATGCGCAGTCTCGCAACCAATGGTCGTGCAGCCTCCCGGTGACGAACGGCAGCACGAACAACAACGCCGCCAGCAAGAAAGCGCCGAGCGCCAGCGGCCACGCGCCCAGCCATGCGCTGTTTGCGGATTTGTCGGCGCGAGCCCGCAGCAATGCGATCGCGGCGGCCATGAGGATCGCCGCGGCAGGAAGTTCGGGCACGAGGTAATAGCTTTGCTTGCTGCTTAAGGCGCTGAATATCAAGAACGCGGGTACCAGCCACGCCAGCAGCATGCGCAGCCCGGGCCGCAATGGGCGTCGGAGCGCAAGCACGCCCGCCCACATGCGTGGCCACAACACGAACGGAAACAGCAGCACGAAAATCCACGGCAGGTACCACCAGAACGGGCGCCTGTGGATGAATGCGTCGACCACGCGTCCGCCCGTCTGCTTGAACAGAAGATTGTGCGTATAGGCCGCACCGCTCGTTTCGATCGCGGGAATCACCCACCCGGCCAGGATCACGCAGCCACCGGCGATCGCGGCAAGACCCGACCCGTACCAGCGTGCGCGGTGATCGCGCGCCCATCCGCACCACCATGGTCCCAGCAGCCATGCCGGCAGTACGTGGACCAGCATGACCGGACCCTTGGTCAAACATCCAAGGCCGATGCAGATCGCCAAGCCCAGCCACCGGGGCCTGCAGCGGCGTTGGCCGGGGACCAGGCACAGCGCCGCGCCCAGCACCCACACCGCGAGCAGGCTGTCGTACATGATCTGCAGGCCGTACAGGAAACCGAACGACAGTCCCAGCAGAAACCATGGCGTGGTGCGGGCGATCCAGGCATGTTCGGGAAACAATCGGCGTGCGAGCCTTTGCGCCAAGACCAACTGAGTGGCGCCGATCAGCACCATAAGCACGCGCGGCCAGACATCGTTCACCCCGAACACCGCCCAGCCCGCGTGGATCATCCAGAACAGCAGCGGCGCCTTATCGGAGTAGGGGGCGCCGTTGATGTGCGGGACGAGGAAGTGGTGATGCACCCACATGTCCCACGCCACCGCGAGTGCGCGGGTGGAATGCAGCGGGATCGGCGGCTGCAGGAAGATCGCCACCAGCGCGACTGCCAGATACAAAGGCAGCCACCAAAGCAAGCCGCGCAGGTATTCGGATCGAGCGTAGTAAGCGTTGGTCACAAAGGGTTTCGCGTACTCCGCGGCGCAACTTGAAATTGTATCCGAGGTCTTCGCAGCGGGTGTCGTCAGCGGCTTGGCGGCGGACAGTGGATCTCGTGTTGGGAGCGGCGGCGAGCACCATCCAGCCCGATTGGACCAGATCGCCGCGATCATGGAACATCGCGCGGATCCTCACCGCCGCAACGGCAGCGTTCGCCAAGCTGCAACGACTTCGCCGAGGGGGATCTGGTCGACCCGGTTGCGGTTCGGCAAACCACCCAGTGCGATCACCGGGCTGCCGGTCGGGCTGCGCGGCAGCCATAGCGACGGCGGCGCTGATCCGTACAGGACGACAAGGGGACAACCCAGCGCGGCGGCGGCGTGGGCCGGTCCGGTATCGATCGAGATCATCGCGACGGCGCGTTCGCACAGGGCCAGCAGGCGGCGAAGCGTGGGACCCTCTTGGGTCATCGATACGCGAGCAGAATCTGCGGCTGCTGCGATCGCGCGCAGCAAAGGGGCTTCCGGAGGCGTTCCGCACAGCACGATCTTGGCGTCCGGACATCGTTCCAGCACTGCATGGATCAATGCTGCCCAGTTTGCGAGCGGCCACTGCTTGGAATCGCCGATCTGTCCGGCGCGGCCGCGCTTGAGCGTGCGCTTGTTGCCCGGTTGCAGCAGCACCAGCGGTGCATCGTCCAGGCCGCGCGCACCCAGCCAGGCGTGCAGGTCCGCGCGGTCGGCATCGCGGACGGTCAGGCGTGGAGCGTCCGGCATGTCCTGCACCCGCGCGGGTTGTGCGCTCGCGAATGCCGCAGGCGTCATGGCGCCGAATCGGTGCCAGCGGTCGATCCAGTGATCGCCCTTGCGCAGCATGCAATCGGGATTGGCGAACACGCAGCGGTCGTCGGGGACCTGCGCGCGGTGCAGCAGCCAACGGATCTTGTCGATCGAATAGTCGTCGCACACGTAGACCGGGCCTGATGGTTGCCCGCGCAATTGCGTGACCAGTCTTCGCTGGGTCGCGTCCAGCCAGTAGGGCCGCCTTCGGCTTGCGAGCGCCACCGTGGCGTGCACGTCGGGATGTCCGACGAACAAAGGCTCTAGCCAGTTGCCGGAGCCAAGCACGATGCAGGGTTGCCCGTAGCGGAGGTGCAGCACGCGCAACAGCGGCGTAAGCAGCACCATGTCGCCGAAGGCACCGAAGCGTATCACGAGGGGAGGCGCGGTGATTGGTGGCATGGTCCGATGCGTGGATGGTACGCGAGTTTCGTGCATTTACACGGCAATCTCATGGCCGGGCACGCATTACACTCTCCGGATCACCGAGGCAGCGTCCTTGCCATGCCCAAACGTCCCAGTATCTCGGCTTGCGTGATCACCCTGAACGAGGCCGATCGCATCGCCGATTGTCTTGACTCCCTCGCGTTCTGCGACGAAATCGTGGTGGTCGATTCCGGTTCCGCGGATGGTACGCGCGAAATTGCGGCGGCGCATGGAGCGCGCGTGATCGAGCATGCCTTCGCAGGCTATCGCGCGCAGAAGGATTTCGCGGTCGGCGCGGCGCAGCATGACTGGGTTTTGTGTCTCGATGCCGACGAACGGGTAACGAACGAGCTGCGTGATTCGATCGAGACCGTGCGCGATACGGGTTTCCCGGACGCAGCGGGCTATCGATTCGCGCGCGCCACCGAATACTTCGGCTCCTTTTTGCGCCACGGCAACGCGTATCCAGACCGGGTGCTGCGACTGTTCGACCGTCGTCGCGGCGGCTGGCGCGGCGAGCGCGAGATCCACGAACACGTCAGCGTCGATGGCGGCGTGCGAACGCTGGCCGGCGACCTTGAGCATCGCGCTTACCGCTCGCTCGACGACCAGCTCGCGCGTTATCGCCGCTACGCCGGTATGATGGCCGAGCACATGCACGCGCGCGGCCGGCGCGGCCGATTGCACAATCTCGTGGTCAATCCGTCCTGGCGTTTCCTGCGCGGGTATCTCCTGCGCGCCGGCTTCCTGGACGGCTGGCGCGGGTTCCTGTTTGCATCTCTCGAAGCCGATTACGTCCGCGAGAAATTTGCAAGGCTGTGGTTGCTGCAACGCGCGGGATCCGGTCCTGATCCGGGCAAGGGCGGCCGCGCCACCGTGGCGAGTCAGGATGCGCGCGCCGCGAGGCGGCCATGATGACCGCTGAATCGGCAGCGCGGCCGGATCGTTCGAGTGCCGGTTGGCCCGCCTGCTTCACCTCCGCGCCGACATGACCGGGCAACGCCTGCGACTGGATGGGGTGAGCTTGGTCTGTGTCGAGACCAGGCGACCGCGACTGGCCATCATGGCATTGCAGCGGTGCATGTGCGGGATCGATTTCCGCGAGTGCCTGCTGCTCGGCGCTGATGCGAGTGTCGAACCCACACCTGCGTCGATTCGCCACGTCGTTATCCCGCCAATCACGACTGTCGCGGAGTATTCGCGTTTCATGATCCGTGGCCTGGCCGATTACTGCCTGGGAACGCACGCGCTGGTCGTGCAGTGGGACGGCTTCGTGGTTCATCCGGAGTGCTGGGATAGCCGTTTCCTGGAGTACGACTACATCGGCGCGCCGTGGCACGCGCTCGGCGATGCGGTTGGCAATGGCGGTTTTTCACTGCGGTCGAAGCGCCTGCTCGATGCCTTGCGCCAGCTCGATGTGCCGGAACCCCATCCCGAGGATTACCGGATCTGCGTGACCCACCGTGCCGAACTCGAATCCCGGTTCGGCATCCGCTTCGCGCCGCCCGACATCGCTGCGCGTTTTTCCTGGGAGGCCGTGGAGCCACCAGAGCCGACGTTCGGCCTGCACGGGTTCTTCAATTTCCACCGCGCGATGAGCGAGCCAGCATTGATCGAATATCTGGGCCTTTGCGACGACGCCATGTTGCGCACGGTCGAGGCCCGGCGGCTGTTGAAGAACCTGTATCGCGCGTCCATGCGGGACGCCGCCCGTGAGCTGCATGCACGCCGGATGCGGGGGCCACTTCGGATGCGGCTGGATGCATGGAAATTGCGCATCTTTGCCGCCCTTCGCAGGTTGGGGCGGCGCATTGACGGCGCCGCGGCGCGCGGAGTTAGCTTGTCCGACCCGTGATGAATGTCGTGATCGTCTCGCCGATGCGCCGGCGAAATGTCCTGTCGTTCTCCTCGAACCATGCGCGTGCGGCGATGCCCATGCGTTCGAGCGCCGGATCCGGCGTTGCCAGCAAATGTTCGATAACGCTTTCGAGCGCCTCCTGATCGTAAAAGTACGTCGTGGCGAGGCCCTTGGTGCCGGTTCGCGAACAGGGAATCAGCGCGCCGCGTTCGGGCGTGACCATTTCGTGCATCGGCGGCGCGTCGAGTGTCACCACCACCGCTCCGACACCCATCGCTTCCACCAGGTAGTGTCCGAAACCCTCGGTTTCGGACGGGCACAAATGAAACCGGTGCGCATTCTGGATGCGCTTGAGTTCGGCGTCCGAGATGTAATCGACGCGGTGCGTGATGTTCGGCGCTGCAGGTCCCGGTCGTGCGCTGCGCGGGTTTTGCAATACGGTCAGTCGCGGCCATTCGGGATGCTTGCGCCATGTCGCAAGCAGCGTATCGGTGCCCTTGTTCGAGCTGCGGCCGGCAAGGTGGAAGAATTCACGCACACGCGGCACGCTGGTGTCGAGACGATCCTCGCTGGTGAAACCGATGTATGCGGTGCGGCAATCGAATTTTTCGAAGATGGCTTGCGCATGGATGGTCTTGAGCAAGACGCCGTCGATGCGCGGAAGCAGCTCCACGTCGCGCGGTTCGCACCATTCCGGATTGGGGATCAGCAGATTGATGTGCGCAAACGGCAGGTCCTCGGTACGCACGTGCTCGAGCAGCAGGTTGACATCGTAAACTTCGCAGCCACGCAATCGTCGCCAGAGGTGGCGTGCGTGCATCCGCAGCGGCCGTGACCATTTGCGCAACTTGCCGCGTCGCAACGTGCTGTAACGCACCGAGTGGCCGCTGTCCGTCAGGGACTCGGCGAGCAGGCGCAGGTCGCTGGAAAGACCGAAATTGTTGTCACGCGCGACCAGATTGACGGAAGCCATGCGCAGTCACTCGTCCTCGTCGGGATCGAAGGCATCGAATTGGCCCGCGTCGTCGCTACTGGGCGGCACGCAGCCCGGCACCACCGCGTCGCGCGCGAACAGGTACCACTCGCGGCGGTTGGCATGGCCGACATGGATCGCGTCGGCCATGCGAACGCACGGCGCAAGCACCTTGCCGTAGGCGAAAATCCAGCGATGGGCGGGATCGGCCGACTGCCACGCAAGTGCCTCGCGCAGCTGGTCGTGCCAGGCAAGCTTGTAGCCGAAGTTGACCGTCGTGCGGCCCAACTTGTCCAGCATCAGCAGGTTCTGTTCCTTCCAGGCCACCAGGGCGATCGGGTCGCCCGCGGGAACGAGTCGCGCGGTGCGGGCCATTACGACGCGTGCCGACGAGGAACCGTTCAGCAACGGATACGCGACCAGCCCCCAAGTGCCCCATGCCACCAGCGCGAATGCGCACCAGGCCCATGGTGCGTGGCGCGGGCGTGCGGCCAACGTGATCACCACGCCGGCGGCGCCGATGCCAAAGATCATCGTGATCAACGGGCCGGGCGAACCGTTCAGCGCCGACGCGGCCAGCGCTGTGAGCTTGTGCAGGTGCCCCGTGTGCATGCCGATCCCGGCGACCAGCAGCACCCCCGCCAGCAGCAACATCGATAGCCACAGCGCCCAGCGGAACGTGCGTGCGCGGACGATGTCGGGCAACAGCGGCGCCAATGCGATCGCGGTGACCGGCAGTACCGGCAGGATGTACACGTCGCGCTTGCCGCCGCTCAGTGAAAAGAAAATCACCACCAGCACCGCCCATGCCAGTGGCAGCATGGTGCGGGCATCGCGCGCGCGCAGTGCGCGCGTCCAGCCGGGGATGGCCCACGGGATCGCCAGCGACAGCGGCAGCCATTCGAATGCGATGACCGTCAGATAGGACCACCAGGGATGGATGTGGTGCGCGGGTTCGGCGTAACGCGTGACGGTCTGGCCGAGCAGAATGTCGTGGGCATAGCGCGCGTAGGCCGGATCGCCCGCATGCACGTGCAACGCGGACCACAACATCGGCAAGGCCCAGCCGAGGATCGGCAACAGAAACAGCAAGGCCAGCCACCAGCGCGGGTCGCGAGCCTGTGTGGGCAACAGGTGATTCCAGCCTCGCCAGCGCGCGAACCAGAACGGGATGAAAACCAGCAAGGCCAGCACGCCGACGCCCTTGGTGATCACGCCGACGCCGGCCGCGAGGAATCCGGTCGCATACCAGCGCCAGGCCGGCCCGAGCAGCAGGTGGCGCAGCAGCCCGTACATGGCCAGCGTGATCCAGAACACTTCCACGCCGTCGATCTGGGCCGCGCGCATCTGGACCGTGAAATCGAAACTCACCAGCACCGCGGCGGCGGCCAGCAGTCCCGCGTGGTGGTTCCATTGCCGACGCACGAAGTCGTAGACCAGGCCGATGCTGCCCAGTCCCGCCAGCAGCGACGGCAGCAGGAACCAGCCGCGCCACCCGCCGGTCAGCACGTAAGCGCAGGCTTCCAGCCACATGAACACGGGGGGTTTGTCGGAATAAAGTTCCACTCCGCGGTGTGGAAACAGCCACTGTCCGCTCGCGAGCATTTCGCGCGCGACCAGTGCGAAGCGCGGTTCGTCCGACGGCCATGGATCGCGCAGGCCGATGCCGATGCCGAGCAGCAGCAGCGCGAACGCGAACAGCAGTAGGAGCTGCACGCGTTCATCGTCGAGCCACCGGCGAAGAGCAAAGGACATGGTCGTCCCGGCACGAAGGTTCCGCGATTGTACGTGCGCCCGGTTCAGGTCTTCGCGAGCACCGCGTAATACATGCCATCCAGCCCGTCTTCCCCGGGCAGGATCTGTTGGCCCGATTCGTTGGCATGCCCGACGGGAAACTCGCATGCCATCGAACGCGCATTGGGCTGCTGGTCGAGAAAACCGGCGACGACGCACTCGTTTTCCTCGCGCAGCACCGAGCACGTCGCATAGACCAGCCGGCCACCGGGCGCGAGCAACGGCCAGAGCGCATCGAGCAGGCGACGCTGGCCGCGCACGAGTTCGGCGATGTCGTCGGCGCGTCGGTGCAGCTTGATGTCGGGATGCCGGCGAATCACGCCGGTGGCCGAGCATGGTGCATCGAGCAGGATGCGGTCGAACCGCTTGCCGTCCCACCACCCGGCCGGAGAACCGGCATCCGCCGTGCGCACTTCGCAATGCAGACCCAGGCGTTTCAGGTTGCCTTGGATGGACGCCGCGCGCGCGGGTTCCCGTTCCAGCGCAAGTACGGCGATATCCGATCGTTCGAGCATGTGGCAAGCCTTGCCGCCCGGCGCGGCACAGGCGTCGAGCACACGCAGGCCGTCGTGCAAGTCGAGCAGGTCTGCGGCGCATTGTGCGGCGCCGTCCTGCACCGAGAAACGGCCCGCCATGAACCCGGGCAGGTGCGCGAGGTCGGCATGACTGGCCAGCGCCAAGGCGTCGCGCAGCCATGGATGCGGTGTCGCGTCGATGCCGGTCGCAGCCAGTTCGGCGATCGTCGCTTCGCGCGTGGCGCGTCGTGCATTCACGCGCAGCATGGGCGGCGCAGGCGCGTTGTCCGCGGCGAGCAGTGCATCGAGCCGCTGCGGCCAGTCGCGCCTGAATGCGTCGATCATCCAGCCGGGATGCGCGCTGCGCGTTTCGGAACGGGCGTCGAGTTGCGCGTTGCGCGCCTCACGTTCGCGCTGCCAACGGCGCAGTACCGCATTGACGAGCTTCGCGAATCCGCCACGCTGCAAGGTGCGGGTGGCTTCGACCGTCGCGGCGACCGCCGCGTGCGGCGGCAATCGCAGGATTTCCAGTTGCACCAAGCCAAGCACGAGCAAGGCGTGCAAAGCCGGCTCGCGCTTGCGCAAGGGTTGCTGCAACAGGCCATCCAGGGCCTTGTCGAAGCGCAGCCACCAGCGCGCACCTTCGTTGCACAGGGCTGTCAGCAGCGCGCGATCGCGTGGATCGGCGAGTCGTGCTTGCGCCGGTTGCAACCGATCGCGCAACGACTCGCCGTGCAAGGCGACATCCGCGAGCACTTCGGCCGCCAGCGCACGCGTGTCGGTCATGCGCGCTTGAGTTCCGGGCGGGCGTTGAGATAGTCGGCCGCAGTGATTACGCGCCCGCCCGCGCGCTGCAATGTCAGGATTCGCAGCGTGCCTTCGCCGCAGGCGATGTCCATACCCTGTCTGGAAGCGGCCACCAGCGTGCCGGGTGTCGCGTGCCTGGTGTGCGTGTCGACGGCGAGCGCACTCCACACGCGCACGCGCTCGCCCGCAAGTTCCGCTTCGGCCACCGGCCAAGGATCGAACGCGCGTACCTTGCGTTCGAGTTCGGTGGCCGGTCGCGCGAAGTCGAGCTTCGCTTCCTGCTTGTCGAGTTTGTGCGCGTAGGTCGCACCCGTTTCCGGTTGTGGAGTCGCGGACAGCGTTTCGCCCGCGGCAACGCGACCCAAGCCTTCCACCAGGACCTGCGCGCCGAGTTCGGCAAGACGATCGTGCAACGTGCCGCCGGTGTCGTCGACGCGGATCGGCGTGGCTTCCGAAAGCATGACCGGGCCGGTATCGAGGCCGACTTGCATCCGCATCAGGCACACCCCGGTTTCACCGTCGCCGGCCAGGATCGCGCGCTGGATTGGCGCCGCGCCGCGCCAGCGCGGCAGCAGCGAGGCATGTACGTTCCAGCAGCCGAGGCGCGGAATCGCCAGTACCTTGCGCGGCAGGATCAGGCCGTAGGCAATCACCACCATCAGATCGGGTGCGTAACCCCGCAGCCGCTCCTGCACCTCGACCGTTTTCAGCGATTCGGGTTGTTCGACCGCGAGCCCGGCGGCGAGCGCCGCCTGCTTGACCGGGCTCGGTGCGAGTTTGCGCCCGCGTCCGGCCGGGCGATCCGGTTGCGTGTAGACCGCCACCACTTCGGCGCCCGACTCAAGGCAGGCGTGCAGGCCCGGCACCGCGAAATCCGGCGTGCCGGCGAACACCAGCTTCAGGCGTTGCGCCGGCATCGGGCGCTCAGCCCGCGTGGCGCCGCTGCTTGTCCAGCTTGCGCAGCAGCAGCGAGCGTTTCAGCGGCGACAGGTAATCGACGAAGACCTTGCCGACCAGGTGATCCATTTCGTGCTGGATGCACACCGCCAGCAGGCCATCGCTTTCGAGTTCGAATGACTTGCCGGTGACGTCCTGCGCCTTCACGCGCACCCACTCCTTGCGCTGCACGTCGGCATACACGCCGGGAAACGACAGGCAGCCCTCCTGGCAGACCTCGGTGCCGCGGCCTTCCAGCAATCGCGGGTTCACCAGCACCAGCGGCGAGTCGTGGGCCTCCGACACGTCGAGGACCAGCAACTGTTTCTGGACATTGACCTGCGTGGCGGCCAAGCCGATGCCCGGCGCGGCGTACATGGTTTCCAGCATGTCGTCCGCGAGCCGCTTCAAGTCGGCGTCGAAGGATTCGACCACCTCCGCCTTCAGGCGCAGGCGCGGATCGGGGAATTCTAGAATGTCGAGTTTGGCCATGATGTGAGCGGGATCAGGGTCTGCCAATGCAGATGGGGGCTCGGGAAGCCGATTTCACGTTCGATTAGCCTACCAGTGCCGCGTTGCGGTGCCACGGTTTCGGCACCGCGTCACCAAATGTGAAAGATTTGCTTGCCGCGGACAGCCGTTCGGGTACACTCGGCTGAAACTTGTGGGGGATCGGGGGATTGCCGGTCATGTTTAAGAAACTGCTTGCGCTCACCGCGGGCTTACTGATTACGTTCGCTGCTTATGCGGCCAGCGCTCAGTTGCGCGCCGATCATCCGCACACCTACGTGGTGAAGAAGGGCGATACGTTGTGGAGCATTTCCGCCCGCTTCCTCAAGAAGCCGTGGTTGTGGCCCGAGATCTGGGACGTCAACCAGCAGGTCTACAATCCGCACCGCATTTATCCGGGTGACGTGCTGGATCTCGACGTCAACGGCCTGCACGTCGCCAAGCGCGCCGCGGTGGAAGCCAATCCGATCCCGACCGTGCCGCTGTCCGCGATCGAGCCGTTCCTCAAGGATTTCCGCGTCATCACCGCGGCCCAGTTGCAGCAGACCCCGTACGTGGTCGCAGATGAGGAAAACGAGCCGCGCGCCACCGAGGGCATGAACCTGTACGTTCGCGGTTTGCCGGCGGCCAGCGTCGGCGAGCGGTTCGCGATCGTGCGTCCGACCCATGTTTTCCGGTCGTACGACGACACCGGCAGGATGGATGACGTCGGGCATCTGGTCAGCGACAACGTCGATCTGGCACCGGGTCCGTGGCAGGAGGATTTCCGCAACGACGGGCATTTCGGCCGCGGCACGGAGATCGGCACCGAAGTACGCGTTATCGGCACCGCACAGGTCCTCAAGAACGGTGACCCGGCCACGTTGCTGCTGACCAACGCCAGCATGGAAGTCCGCGTCGGTGACCGCTTGATGCCGGTCGATGACACGCCCTACGATTTCACCTATTACCCGCACCCGCCCAAGACTGCGCCGGCCAACGCCTACATCATGGCGCTGTCGAACGGCTACGACGGTATTTCGGTGCAGGGCCCGATGGACGTGGTGGCCCTGAATGTCGGCAGCGACGACGGCGTGGATAACGGCACTACCTTCGCGATCTACCAGCCCGGCGACACCGTGACCGATCTTGTCAAGGGCAATACCGATCGGCGCGAATTCGGGCCCAAGGTGAAACTGCCCAGCGAGTTCGTGGGCCACCTGATGGTGTTCCGCACGTTCGCGCACGTCAGTTACGGCCTGGTGATGGACGGTATCCGTCCGGTTCGGACCGGCGACACCATTCGCAGTCCGGATTGACGCGGTTTGTAAGTGATTGCCTACGCAACGGCGCGGTCCAGACCGCGCCGTTGCCTTTTGGCGGCGCTTCTACACTGGCTGTCATGCATGACGACGAACTGCTCGCCTGGCTCACCCTGCTGCGCGCCCCCGGGCTGGGACCCGCCGGAATGCGGACATTGCTGCGGGATGCAGGCTCGGCACGCGCAGCTTGCGGTGCGATTCGCAGTTTCCGCCAGCTGGCAGGTCTCGATCAGGCAGGGCTGGACTGGATTACCCGGCCGGACGAGGAACGGCTGGATGCGGACATGGCGTGGCTGGCTCGGCCCGGGCATCGACTGCTGCGCTGTGACGAAGCCGACTTTCCACCGCAACTCGAGGTCGTCTCGCAGCCGCCCGTGGCACTGTTCGTCGCGGGCGATCCGGCGTTCCTGCTGGGCCCCCAGATCGCGATCGTCGGGGCGCGCAGTGCGAGCGCACAGGGACTCGCGACGGCCCGGGACTTCGCGCGCACCCTCAGTCGCGCCGGGCTCATCGTCACCAGCGGCATGGCCGATGGCATCGACGGCGCCGCGCACACGGCGGCACTTGAAGCGGGCGGCAAAACGGTGGCCGTGGTCGGCACCGGACCCGATCGGGTATATCCGCGCAAACATCGCGATCTCGCGGCGAGAATCGTTGAAAATGGCGTCATCGTGAGCGAGTTCCCACCGGGAACCGAGGCTCGTCCGGACCATTTCCCGCGCCGGAACAGGCTGATCGCCGGGCTGGCACTGGGAACCCTGGTGGTGGAAGCAGGTCTGCAGTCGGGATCACTGATCACGGCACGCCTGGCGGCCGAGGCCGGGAAAGAGGTGTTCGCCCTGCCGGGCTCCATCCATAATCCCCTGGCCAAGGGTTGCCACCGATTGATCCGCGACGGCGCGCGGCTGGTCGAAACCGCCGCCGAGGTCATCGAGGCACTGGCGCCGGCCGCGCTGGCGCAAGGCGCGCAACTGAGGGCCAGGCTGCAGACGGCGGAAGTACCGGAGATGGCGCCGGACAGTCCCCCTTCAAGGACACAAGATCCTGATTACAAGGCACTTCTTGCAGCGCTGGGCGACGTGCCAGTCTCGCTGGACGAACTGGCCGGGCGTACCGGGCTAGCCCCGGCGGCGCTGTCGTCCATGCTGCTGTTGCTGGAACTGGACGGCGTGGTCGCGCCGGCCGTGAACGGCCGCTGGCAACGGCTGGTCGTTCCTGGTGCTTGACAGGGCTACCCTGCGCATGTGTTGACTATATATAGAGGGCGACCCCCGCCGCCCATGAAATCGTTGGAGACATGGCCAAGAACCTGCTCATCGTCGAGTCGCCCGCCAAGGCCAAGACGATCAACAAATACCTCGGCACCGATTTCAAGGTGCTGGCGTCGTATGGCCATGTCCGCGACCTGGTGCCCAAGGAAGGCGCGGTCGATCCCGACCACGACTTCAAGATGGATTACGCCCTGATCGAGAAGAACATCAAGCACGTCGACGACATCGCCAACGCAGCCAAGGTGGCCGATTCGATCTACCTGGCCACCGACCTTGACCGCGAGGGCGAGGCGATCAGCTGGCACATCAGCGAAATCCTGAAGGAGCGCGGTCTGCTCAAGGACAAGGAAACCCACCGGGTAGTGTTCAGCGAAATCACCCCGCGTGCGATCAAGGAAGCCGTGGCGCATCCGCGCAAGCTGTCGCACGACATGGTGGACGCCCAGCAGGCGCGCCGTGCCCTGGATTACCTGGTCGGCTTCAACCTGTCGCCGGTGCTGTGGCGGAAAGTTCAGCCCAAGCTGTCGGCCGGTCGCGTGCAATCACCGGCCTTGCGCATGATCGTCGAGCGCGAGGAGGAGATCGAAGCCTTCAAGCCGCGAGAATACTGGACGGTCGAAGCAAAACTCACGCACAAGGACGGCGAGTTCAGCGCCCGGCTGGTCAAGCTGCACGGCAAGAAATTCGAACAATTCGACCTGACCAACGCCAAGGATGCGCACGCGGCCCGCGATGCGCTGCTGCGGGCTGCGGGCGGAAAACTGGTCGTCGGCGACATCCAGTCGAAGCAGCGCCAGCGCCGCCCGGCCGCGCCGTTCACCACGTCCACCCTGCAGCAGGAGGCCGCGCGCAAGCTGGGCATGGCCACCAGCCGCACCATGCGCATCGCGCAGGGCCTTTATGAAGGCGTATCGCTGGGCGGCGAGGGCAATGTCGGCCTGATCACGTACATGCGTACGGACTCCACGCACCTGTCGGGCGAAGCCATCGGCGAGTTGCGCCAGACCATCGAGCGCGAGTTCGGCAAGCGGGGCCTGCCCGAGCACGCGATGGTCTACAAGACCAAGTCCAAGAACGCACAGGAAGCGCACGAGGCGATCCGCCCGACGTCGGCGCTGCGCACGCCTAAATCGGTGGCCGCGTACTTGACGCCCGACCAGATGAAACTCTATGAGTTGATCTGGAAGCGTGCGGTGGCCTGCCAGATGAAACCCGCCACCCTCAACACCGTTTCGGTCGAGTTCCCCTGCGGCGGGGACGCCGCGTTCCGCGCCACGGGCACCACCGTGGTCGATCCGGGTTTCCTCGCCGTTTACGAGGAAGGCCGCGACGCAAAGTCGGACGAGGACGAGGAGGCGCGCAAGCTGCCCGCATTGAAGGTCGACGAGGAAGTGCCGCTGACCGACATCGCCGCCGACCAGCATTTCACCGAGCCGCCGCCGCGCTATTCGGAAGCGTCACTGGTCAAGGCATTGGAGGAATACGGCATAGGCCGGCCCTCGACGTACGCGAGCATCATCCAGACCCTGTTGTCGCGCGAATACGTGATCCTCGATTCGCGCCGTTTCAAGCCGACCGACGTGGGCCGCGCGGTAGCGAAATTCCTCACTGCGCACTTCACACGCTACGTCGATTACGACTTCACCGCACGCATGGAGGACGAACTCGACGCGGTCAGCCGTGGTGAAGAGGAATGGCGGCCGCTGATGGCCGAATTCTGGAAGCCCTTCAAGGCACTGGTGGACGACAAGATGGAATCGGTCGACCGCAGCGAGGCCACCGGAGCGCGCCTGCTCGGCGAGGATCCCAAGACCGGCAGGCCGGTCTCGGTGCGACTCGGCCGCTACGGGCCGTACGCCGCGCTGGGCGACAAGGACAGCGACGAAAAACTCAAGTTCGCATCGTTGCTGCCCGGCCAGAGCATGCACACGATCAACCTTGAGGAGGCGCTGGAACTGTTCAAGCTGCCGCGCATGCTCGGCAAGGATGCCGACGGCGAGGAAATTTCCGCGGGCATCGGCCGCTTTGGTCCGTTCGTGAAGAAGGGCAAGCTGTATGCCTCGATCAAGGGTGACGACAGCGCGTACACCATCACCCTGGAGCGCGCGCGGGAATTGATCCGCGAGAAACAGGAACTTATTGCCAATCGCGTGATCACTGACTTCGGCGACGGCATCCAGGTATTGAATGGACGCTACGGTCCGTACATCACCGATGGCGAGAAGAACGCGAAGATCCCCAAGGAACGCGAGCCCAAGTCACTGACGCATGACGAGTGCAAGGCGCTGATCGAAGCCGCACCCGTGCGGCGCGGGCGCGGTGCGTTCAAGAAAGCGGCGGCGAAAAAGACCGCCGCCAAGAAGGCGCCAGCGAAAAAGGCGGCGGCAAGGAAAACCGCGCGCAAACAGGCGGTCGGCAAGAAGACGGCTGCGAAAAAATCCGCTGCGAAGAAAAGCGTGCGTGCAAAAGCGTCCGCGCCGGCCGAAGCGGATGCGCCGCCTTTCGACGTCTGAAGCATGCGCATCTTCAATCTCGACGAAATCGAAGCCGCCGCCGCGCTGCTCCATGCGGGCGGCGTGTTGGCGTATCCGACCGAGGGCGTTTACGGCCTCGGTTGCGATCCCGACGATCGCGCAGCCTTCGAAAAGATATTCGCCATGAAACGCCGGCCGCCCGAGCAGGGCGTGCTGTTGATCGCGGCCAACTTGGAACAGGTCGAACCGTGGATCGGCGATACACCGCCGGCGGCGCTCGAACGTGTGCGCGCGGTTTGGCCCGGCCCGCACACCTTCATCTTTCCGCGCGCGGCGCGCGTGCCGGAATGGATTGCCGGGGGCCATCCCGGCATTGCGTTGCGGGTCACCGCGCATCCGCCTTCCGTGGCGTTATGCCATGCCTTCGGTGGTCCAATCGTTTCCACCAGCGCCAATCTCCATGGCGAGCCGCCCGCCCGCAGCGCCGCGGACATCCGCGTGATCTTCGGCGACGAGCCGGACGGCGTGCTGGACGCGCCACTGGGCGGCCTGACCCGCCCGACGCCGATCACGGATGCCGTGAGCGGCGCTATCATTCGCGCCTGAGGGGCTGGGGAGTTTCCCGTGTCGAGCGTTCATCAATCACCGCAGGGCAAAGCCGCGGGGTCGTGGCAAGCCCTGCTCGCGGACGCATCGCCGCAACGCATCGTCGCATGGCGCGTAGGTCGACCGGTCACCGCCGATGACTTTCTGGCAGATGTGGATGCCCTGGCTTCGCGCTTGCCGGTCGCGCAGGCGGCGGTCAACCTGTGCGAGGAACGCTATGCGTTCCTGGTCGCGTTTGCGGCCCTGTTGGCACGCGGCCAGACCAACCTGCTGCCGTCTTCGCGCGCGCCGCGTGCGATCGACGACACGCTGGCCGCCCATCCGGGCAGCTATACGCTCGGTGATACCGCACTGGACCCGGCGCCACCCCATTACCTGCGATTCACGCCGACGACCTGCGCCCCGCGCGCCGGAGCGACGGCGATGCTCGCCGGGCATGCGCTGGCCGCGATCGGCTACACCTCGGGATCGACCGGTGTGCCGCGCGCCAATCCCAAGCACTGGGGCAAACTGGCGATTTCCAGCGGTCACAACGACACTTTGTTGCGCACGCTTGCCGGCGGCGACTACAACGTGGTCGCGACCGTGCCGCCACAACACATGTACGGGCTGGAATTTTCGGTGTTGCTGCCGTTGTTCGGCCATGCTGCCGTGTGCGCCAGCAAGCCGTTCTTCGCCGCGGACATCGCCGCGGCACTGCGTGGAATACCCGAGCCGCGGATACTGGTGACGACACCGGTGCACCTGCGTGCATTGCTGGATTCACGGCAACCGATGCCACGGTTTGCCGGGATCGTTTCGGCTACCGCTCCGCTCACGCGCGATCTGGCGCGCGCAGCCGAAGCACGTTTCGGCGCAGCGGTGCAGGAAGTGTTCGGTTCCACCGAAACCTGCGTGGTCGCGCACCGCCGTACGGCGCACGACGACGCTTGGACACCGTACGCAGGCGTTGCCCTGCATCCGCAACCCGATGGCACCCGTATCGATGCACCGCAACTGGTGCAGCCGGTGGTGCTGGCCGACATCGTCGAACTGCTGTCGGACGGCCGCTTCCGCCTGTGCGGGCGCAATACCGACCTGTTGGAAATCGCCGGCAAGCGTGCTTCGCTGGGCGACCTCACCCATCGGCTGCTGGCGGTGCCCGGCGTTCGCGACGGCGTGGTCTTCCAGATGGACGAGACCGACGCGATGGGCGTGCGCCGGATCGCCGCGCTGGTGGTGGCGCCGGGACTCGAAGCGGGTGCGATCCTGGACGCCTTGCGCCGCGACATCGATCCCGTGTTCCTGCCGCGCCCGCTCAAGCTGGTCGATGTGCTGCCGCGCAATGAGACCGGCAAGCTGCCGCGGACGGCCTTGCTCGCGATGATCGCCGGTTAGAATGCGGGGCTGATCCGCAGCGCGATCCGGTCCTGTTCATGAAGATCCTCGTCATCGGCTCCGGCGGCCGTGAACACGCGCTGGCCTGGAAGCTGGCGCACTCGCCCCGCGTCACCGAAGTGGTCGTCGCGCCCGGCAATGCCGGCACCGCGCGCGAGCCGCGCATGCGCAACGTGGACATCGCCGCGACCGATGTCGATGGGCTGCTGCAGCTTGCCCGCGAACAGGAATTCGACCTGACCGTGGTCGGGCCGGAAGTGCCACTGGTGGCGGGCGTGGTCGACAAGTTCCGCATGGCGGGGCAGCCGATTTTCGGACCGACCGTGACGGCCGCGCAGCTCGAGGGTTCCAAGTCCTTCGCCAAGGAATTCCTGGTTCGCCACGGCATTCCCACCGCGCGCCATGCGGTATTCGCCGAGTTCGACGCGGCGCTGGCGTACGTGCATCAGCATGGTGCGCCCATCGTGATCAAGGCCGACGGCCTGGCCGCGGGCAAGGGCGTGGTGGTGGCGATGACGCTGGCCGAGGCCGAGCAGGCGCTGCACGACATGCTCGATGCACAAGCATTCGGTGACGCTTCGGCGCGCGTGGTGATCGAGGAATTCCTCGCAGGCGAGGAAGCCAGCTACATCGTGATGAGCGATGGCCACCACTATCTGCCGATGGCGTCCAGCCAGGACCACAAGCGCGTCGGCGAGGGCGACACCGGGCCCAATACCGGCGGCATGGGCGCGTATTCGCCTGCGCCGGTGGTGACGCCGGAAGTGGAACGCCGTATCCGCGCCGAGATCATCGAACCCACGCTTGCAGGCATGGCCGCCGACGGAGCGCCGTTCACGGGCTTCCTGTATGCGGGCCTGATGATCGACAAATCCGGCGCGCCGAAGGTCATCGAATTCAACGTGCGTTTCGGCGATCCCGAGACGCAACCGATCATGCAACGCCTGCGTTCGGATTTCCTCGAATTGGTCGAAGCGGCGCTCAAGGGCAGGCTCGACCGAATCGAAGCGGAATGGGATCCACGTCCGTCGCTGGGCGTGGTGATGGCCGCGCAAGGCTATCCCGGCAAGGCCAAGGCCGGCGACGTGATTGCCGGTCTCGACGAGGAATTGGGTCCCGATGTGAAAGTTTTCCAGGCCGGAACGAAAATCGACGCCGACGGCCAAGTCGTGACCGCTGGTGGCCGGGTGTTGTGCGTGTGCGCGCTGGGCGACGATTTGAAACAAGCGCGCGACCGAGCCTACGCCGCGGCGGACCGCATTCACTTCGACGGCGCATTCTGCCGGCGCGACATCGGGCATCGCGCGCTGGTGCATCGCTAGTCGCCCTTGCTCGTCACTCGGGCGTAAACAGGAATCCGGATCATCTGTACGCTCGCTGATCTCCACTTGCGGGCGGTGCGCAGGAGGTAGCCGTGAACCAATTCCGCCTGCTGGGCAAGCGCCGCTTCGCGCCATTCTTCCTGGTGCAGGCGCTGGCCGCGTTCAACGACAACGCGTTCCGCAACGCGACGGTGGTGCTGGTCGGGTTCCAGCTGGGGCTTTCCACCAGCCGGATCGGGTTCTATTCCAACCTCGCGCCGGCCTTGTTCATCCTGCCGTTCTTCCTGTTCTCGGCCAGTGCCGGGCAACTTGCGGAGAAATACGAGAAACACCTGCTGATCCGCTGGATCAAGGTGTTCGAGATCGCGGCGATGTGCATCGCCGCTTGGGGTTTCTACGCGAAGAGTCCGGCCTTGCTGTTCGTGGTGCTGTTCCTGATGGGCCTGCACTCGACGGTGTTCGGACCGATCAAGTACGCGATCCTGCCGCAGGTGCTCGAGCCCGATGAACTGGTGGGTGGCAACGGGCTGGTCGAAACCGGCACGTCGATCGCGATCCTGGTCGGCATGATCCTGGGCGGCTGGGCCATCACGTCCCACTTTGGCTGGGCGGGCGCGGCGACGCTGGTGATCGGCGTGGCGGTGCTGGGGCTTGCCATCAGCATGGCGATTCCACGCGCGCCATCCCTGGCGCCGAACCTGGAATTCGAGTGGAACTTCGTGGCCGAAAGCTGGCGGGTGTTGAAACTCACCGCCAGCCGGCGCGTGGTGTTCAATGCGGTGCTGGGCATTTCGTGGTTCTGGTTTTTCGGCGGGGTGGTGACTGCGCAATTGCCCAATTACACACGGCTTTGGCTGGGCGGCGATGCCAGCGTGGAAATCCTGGTGCTGACATTGTTTTCGGTCGGTGTCGGCGTCGGTTCGCTGTTGTGTGAAAGGCTTTCGCGGCACGCGGTTGAAATCGGGCTGGTGCCGTTGGGTGCCGCCGGCATGACGCTGTTCGGCGTGTTGTTGTATTTCGCGCAGCATGCCGAAACCGCTGCGCGTGGGGTGGACTGGCTGGTGTTCCTGCGCACGCCGGGTCACGGCTGGCTCGCACTGGACCTGACCCTGATCGGCGTATCGGCGGGCCTTTTCATCGTGCCGCTGTTCGCGACGGTGCAATCGCTGAGCGCGCCTGACGAGTTGTCGCGGGTGATCGCGGGCAACAACATCTGGAACGCAATCTTCCTGGTCGTGGCCGCGCTGTTCGGGATCGGTTTGCTGCGCGTCGGGCTGACGATCCCGCAACTGTTTCTGCTGGTCGCGCTGCTGAATGCCGCCGTGATGACGTACCTCGTGTGGCGGGTGCCTGCGTTCGGTCGGCGTTTCCTGGCCTGGGCGCGGTTGCGGCGATCAGCGTCCTGAACCGGCGATCGATGCCATACTTCACGGTCACGGTTGATTCAAAACACGCATGACCCAGGCCCTGCTGCGCATCGCCACCCGCCAGAGTCCGCTCGCCCTGTGGCAGGCGGAACATGTCGCCGCGCGCTTGCGCGAGGCGCATCCAGGCCTCGTGATGGAACTGCTGCCGTTGTCGACGCGCGGTGACGAAGTGCTGGATCGCTCACTGGCCGCGATCGGCGGCAAGGGGCTGTTCCTCAAGGAACTGGAAGTCGCGCTTGCGGAAAGCCGCGCCGACCTCGCGGTGCATTCGCTGAAGGACGTGCCTGCGCAGCTCGATCCGCAATTCGTACTGGCGGCGATGCTGCAACGTGCCGACTGCGCGGATGCCTTCGTCAGCAACGATTGCGCAACGCTCGACGCATTGCCGCAAGGCGCGCGTGTGGGTACTTCGTCGTTACGGCGCACCGCGCAACTGCGCGCACGCCGGCCCGACCTGGAAATCGCCGACCTGCGCGGCAATGTCGGCACACGCCTCGCCAAGCTCGATCGTGGCGATTACGCGGCGATCATCCTCGCGGTCGCGGGCCTCGAACGCATGGGCCTCGGAGCGCGCATCCGTACGCGGCTTGCGCCGCCCGAATGGTTGCCCGCGCCGGGCCAGGCCGTGATCGCGGTGGAAATCCGGGCCGGCGATGCGCGCGTGATCGAATGCGTGCAGACACTCGATGATCCCGCGACCCGTCGAAGCGTGAACGCCGAGCGCGCGCTCAACGCGGCACTGGGCGGCGACTGCACCATGCCGTTGGGTGCCTGGTGCGAAACGCAATCCGATGGCGCGCTGCGGTTGGACGGCTTGCTGGGCGATGCGCGGGGTGGGCATCTCTTGCGTGCCGACGCTTGCGGCGATGATCCGGTCGCGCTGGGCAGTGAAGTCGCGCGATTGTTGCGTGAACAAGGTGCGGAGACGTTGTTGAATGAGCGCAACTGATGGCTTTCTTTGATCTGTCTTCGAGTAACCGGCAGACGCCGTTGGTTGTTCGTTGAAGTTGCGGCGGTGGTTTGTCGTGAACCGCGCTGGCTGCAAAACTCAAGGCGGAACTCGTCTTGCGAATTTTCATTAAACGGAGTTGGCCATGCGTTGGCAGGTATTCGTGATTTTCTTGTCCGGTTTGATTGTGCAGGATGTGCACGCGCAGTCCGTGCCCGGACAAAAGAGCCAGGCCGGGAATTCTGCAAAGGCGGTTCTGCGGGAACCCTTCCGCATGCCGGTATCGGAACAGCGGAACATCGCGGAGAATCCATCATGGACGGCCCCGCAGAAGCCATTTCGCATCTACGGCAATACCTGGTACGTGGGGCCACACGGTCTGGGCGTCTTCCTTGTCACCGCGCCTACTGGCGATGTTCTTGTCGATGGCGGTGTGCCGGGGGATGCATCACTGATCGAAGGAAATATCCATGCTCTTGGTGTCAATTTGCGCGACATCAAGTGGATTCTCAATTCCCATGCGCATTCCGACCACGTCGGCGGCATGGCTCGGCTTGCCCATGACACGGGCGCGCAGGTGATTGCGAATGCCGCGGATACTTCATTGCTAGAACGCGGTGGTCACGATGACCCGGAATACGGAGACAGATTTCCCTTTCCGCCGGTACATGTGTCGCGCGAAGTAACCGATGGCGAGCGTTTGCATCTTGGGGATCTTGCAATCACGGCACACTCGACGCCAGGGCATACCAAAGGCAACACGACCTGGACGTGGATGTCATGCGAAGGCAAGCGTTGCTTGCACATGGTGGATGTCGGAAGCCTGTCGGCGCCCGGCTTCAAATTGATCGGGAATCCAAAGTATCCGAATATCGTCGAGGATTTTCAGCACAGCTTTGTCGTGGTCGCGGCGCTGCCTTGCGACATCCCGCTGGCACCGCATCCCGGCATGGTGTCGTTCTGGGAACGCGTGGCCAAGCGCAAGCAAGATGGCGTCAGTGCACTGATAGATCCTGCGGGGTGCCGTGATTACGCGAGCCATGCCCGCAAAAGCTTCGAGGCGGAGCTGGCAAAGCAGCGTGAGCATGTTGCCGCGTCAAAATAGGAGCGGCCGTTCACTCGGAATTTTTTTAGAATCGCCTGCCAGGCACAACGGGCATGAAGATCATGAGCGCGGCGAGGCCTTGATCGCCGCGATGCGCGCCTTGTGCATGGCTTCGCCGATCGCGGGGCCTTGCAGGCCCTCGTCGACGAAGGGCTGTGCGGTGACGGCCGCGGCGGCGTCGCGCGCGGCGCGCAGGAAGTCCGCCTGCGGGTAGGCATCGTCCTCGTGGTGCAGGCGGCCGCGCTTGTCGGCCATGCACGCGACCAGGAACGGTTCGAGGCGTTGCGGGCGGCGGAAGGCATCGAAGGCTTCCAGCAAGGCCAGCACGGTCGCGGGTTTCAGCTCAAGCGCGCGGTGCGCGTCCAAATGATGGCGGCAGGTCAGCGCCGCGAGTTGCGCGTATTCGGCCGGCACTTTCAGGCGCCCGCACAATGCCTCGACGGTTGCGAGTCCGCGGTGCTCGTGGGCAATGTGGCGCGGAAGTTCGTCTTGCGGCGTCAGTGCCTTGCCCAGGTCGTGGGTGAACGCGCAGAAGCCGGCCAAGTCGTCGCCCGGCGCGAGCCGCGCGGCCTGGTCCATCACCAGTTCCTGGTGCACGCCGCAATCGACTTCGGGATGGTGTTCGGGACTTTGCGGCACGCCGTACAGCGCATCGACTTCCGGGAACAGGACGGCCAGCGCGCCGCATTCGCGCAACGCGCGCAGGAACGCGGAAGGCACGGGCTCGGCCAGCGCCTTGCGGGTTTCCGCCCAGACGCGTTCGGGCACCAGGTGCGCGACTTCGCCGTTGGCGACCATCGCGCGCATCAACGCCATGGTTTCCTCGGCGATGCGGAAACCGAGCGGCGCGAAGCGCGCGAGGAAACGCGCGACGCGCAGGACGCGCACCGGATCCTCGGCGAAAGCGGGCGAGACATGCCGCAATACGCGGTCGCGCAGGTCCTTCTCGCCGCGGTAGGGATCGACCAGTTCGCCGGACTCGTCGCGTGCCATCGCGTTGATGGTGAGGTCGCGGCGCGCGAGGTCGTCTTCCAGCGTCACGTCGGGCGCGGCGTGGAAGTCGAAGCCGTGGTAACCCGGACCGGTCTTGCGTTCGGTGCGCGCGAGCGCGTATTCCTCGCCGGTATCCGGGTGCAGGAACACCGGGAAATCCTTGCCGACCGGCTTGTAGCCGAGCGCCAGCATGGCGTCGGGGGTCGCACCCACCACCACGTAATCGCGGTCGCCGTGCGCGCGGCCGAGCAGTTCGTCGCGCACCGCACCGCCGACCAAGTAGGCGCGGTGGTCGGGGCCGGGCACGTTCAGGCTTCCTGGGTCAGGCGCGCGGCATCAAGCAGGCGCTCATGCGAGTCGCTGCCCATCAGTACCGGCAGCATCGCCGCGAAGCGACGCGGCGTGATGCCGAGTTCCGCGAGCCCGTCGCGGCCGCCCACGGAATCGACGCCCAGTGAATTGAAGTTGTCGCGCGAGAACGGTTTGCCGGGAATCATTTCGGCTGCGATGGCCTGCAAGCGTCCGAGTGCAGCAGGCAACGGCACCACCATCCGCCGCAGGCCCGCGGCGTCGCGGATCATGCGAACGATGTCGATCAGTTCCAGCGTGTCCGGCCCGTACAGTTCGAAAATCCCGCCGATGCTGGCGCGGTCGGTCAGGCAGTGGCGAATGGCGGCGGTGACATCGCCGACGTGCACCGGTGCGAGATTGGCGTGCGGCTGCGCCAGCGGCAGCACCGGCGCCACCTTCAAGAGTTTCAGGAACCGGAATACGAAACTGTCGCCCTCGCCGTACACCACGCTGGGCCGGTAGATGGTCCAGTCCATGCCGGAGTTGCGCACCTGTGCCTCGGCCTCGCCGCGCGTCTTGAGGTATTTCGATACGCGATTGCCCGCGTTCAACGAGCTCATCAGGTGGAAACGCCGGACGCCGACCTGACGGCAGGCGGCGATCAGGCTGGCGGTGAGATTGACGTGCGCGTGGGTGAAGGTGGCGCCGCCGGTTTCGTTCGAGATGCCGACCAGGTTGATTACCGCGTCATGGCCGGCGATGTGTTTTTCGAGCGATGCGCGATCGTACACGTCAGTGCTGATCGAGCGCACGTTCGGCAACACGTTGATCGCGCGTCCCTGCTCGCGGTTGCGGCTGAGCACCGTGACGCGATGGCCGTCGCCGGCCAGCGCCGCGAGCAGGTGGCTGCCGATGAAACCGGTGCCGCCGAGGACGACGAAACGTTTGGGAGTCATGGCGAAGTTTTCCCTGTTGTGACGGGCGCCGTTGTGGCCGGTGCCGGCGATGATGCGCGGCACACCACCTGCTTGCGCGGCGGATCGGCCGGTGGATCGTAGGGTGTGCCGATCGCCGGCAACCGCGACGACACCGGCACCGGTTTGCCGTGCAGGCGCCAGCCGTAAATGGTCGCGAACGACAGCACGCGGGTCACGTAGTCGCGGGTCTCGTTGAACGGGATGGTCAGGATGAAGGTTTCCGGATCGAGATCGCCGTGTGCGTCGACCCAGCGTTGCGCGTTGCCAGGGCCGGCGTTGTATGCGGCCGAGGCCAGCCACGGGCTGCCGTTGAAGCGCGCCGCGAGATTCGCGAGGTATTGGGTACCCAGCGGAATGTTGATGGCCGGATCGTACAGGCTGGCGCCGCCGTCGTAGGGCAGGTCGTTGCGGCGCGCGATCATGTGCGCCGTGCTTGGCAGCAGCTGCATCAGCCCGCGCGCGTCGGCGCCGGATTGCGCGTCGGGCTGCCATGCGGTTTCGGCACGGATGATCGCGAACGCCCAGGCCGGGTCGATGCCGGCGTTGCGCGCCGCTTCCAGAACACGGCCCTTGTCGGCCAGTGGAAAGCGCAGCGCGTAATACTGCAGGTCGCCGGATTTGCCGAATGCGAATACCGCGCGGTCCACCCAGCCGCGGCTCGAAGCAAGCGCCACCGCCTGCCGTTGCTGGTCGGGCGTCAGGTCGGCGAAGGCGCGGTTCCATTCGCGGCGTGCCTCCGGCAGCATGCCGAGTGCGTAGAACTCGAATGCGCGCACGAGTCCCGGATCGGACTCGACCTGTTGCAGGATGTCCGGATGGTCGGCGACCTTCTCGGGGCAGATCGAATAGGGCAGGTCGGCGCGATCCGCAGCCAGGAATCCGTAGAAGGTTGCCTGCTGCGCGAGTGCGGCGAAGTTGTCCAGCGCGCTCGATGCGTGCCCGAGTTTCTGGGCGATGCGCGCCTGCCAGTAACGCCATTCGTCGTGCCGCATTTCGTCCGGGGTCATGGCCTCGATGGCGGCCTCGGCCGCCTTCCAGTCGCCCGCTGCGACGGCGGCGCGCACGCGCCATTCGCGGGTCGTATCGGTCTGGGCGCTGGCCGGAAGATCGGCCAGTTGCTTGGCGGCATCGGGCCCCGCATCGACCGCGTTGTACAGCGCCAGCGCCGCTAGCACGCGATCGCGATCGCCCTGGTCGAACTTGAATCGTTGCGACAGCGACGGCCAGTCCGCCTGCGCCTGCGCACTGTCGCGGCGCGCAAGACGGGCCAAAGCGCGGCTGACCGCTTCACGGTCGCGGGGCGTGTCGGCGAAGCTGCCTGCCTGTTGCAACAATGTCGTCGGCGAGCGCAGTGCCAGGGCAATACGCCGGGCTTCGCTGGCGTCGGTTCCCGTCAGCCATGCGGCGGATTGGGTGACGGTCGAGGCATGGCCGGCATCGGCGGCGCGTTCGATGCGATCCCAGACGCGCGTCGGCGTCAGCTGCCCCTGCGTGAACGCGGCCGACAACACCGGTGTGCACGCGGACGGCAGCCGCGTTTGCTGCCAGAGCGTGGCCAGATCGCGATCGAAATCGAGCTTCCCGCCCTGCGCGAGTTTCGCCCGCAATGCATCACAGGCGAGTTCGTCGCCCAAGCCGGGTCGATAGAAATGCTGGAACCCCGTCCAGTCCTGTTGCTGCGCGAGCCAGCGCAATTCGGCCTTGCGCAGATCGTCGGCCGGGATCATGCCGTCGTACTGCTTGAGGTATGCGTCGACCTGGGCCGTGGGCGCAGTCTGGATGTCGTGCTGTAGCGCGGCCGCCTGCAGGTAAGGATACAGGGGATACGTGTCGAGTCCCTTCGCCAGTGCATGCCAATCCTGGCCGTCCTGCGCCGCGGCATAGGCGGCGCGGAACGCATCGCGCTGCCGTGCCAGCGTCGGCGTGGACGCAGGTTGCTGGGCAAGGCTGAATGGACTCGTGGCAGGCAACGCGATGACGATCGCGATACCGGCAAGGATGCGCAGTCCTGTGCGTTTCGATAGCGGCATTTTCATGCCACCGATTCTAGAGGATGTGGCCCGCGTGGTTTTCCGCGCGCTGCAACATGAACGCGCCAATAAAAGGCTCTCGGATCGCCTTGCGCGAGGACATCTGCGGCGTTGGGTGTCGGAAGTGCGTGCTTGATGCAGCAAAGCTTCGGGTCGATACGGGATCAGGCCGCCACTTTCCAGGCCGCTGCGGGCACCCGGATCTCGGCAGCCAGCGGAAGGTGATCGGAGAACGCGGTGGGCAGCGTCCACATGCGTTCGAGCGTGATCTCCGAGGTGACCAGGATGTGGTCGATCGCGCGTTGCGGACGCCAGCTCGGGAAGGTCGGGGTCGGCTGCAGCGGTGGTGCGAGCGAGGTCCGCGCGAACAGTGTGCGCAGTTCGGGGCTGTCGGGCGGGCAATTCAGGTCGCCCATCAGCACCGCATGGGCGTGGCCCTGCAACAGCTCGGCGATGAAATCGAGCTGGCGCGCGCGCGCCTGGTTGCCCAGAGAGAGGTGCGCGACCGCAATGGTCAACGCATCGCGGTCGTCGCCGTATCGGGCCAGCAGCACGCCGCGGCCACCGAGGCGGCCGGGCAGCGGATAGTCCAGCACTTCGGTGGGCGCGGCACGGCTGATCAGTCCGTTGGCGGTATGCGAGACGTTGGACACCTTGCGATTGGGCTGGTGGCTCCAGTACGGCAGCCCGGATGTCTCGGCGAGATAGCGGGTCTGGTTGAGGAAGCCGGAACGGATGCTGCCGGCATCGGCTTCCTGCAACCCGATCACGTCGAAGTCGGCGATCGACTGTGCCAGTCCGTCGAGATTGCCGAGCTTGTACTTGCCGGGGAGCACCGCGCCCCAGCTGCGGGTGAAGTATTCGTGATAGCGCTTGACGCTCGCGCCCGCGAGGATGTTGCAGCTCAGTACGCGCAGGACACCGGCGTCGCCGGTGCTGTGTTGATTGACGCTCATGTCAACAGCCTAGCACCATGCCGCGCCGTTGCACGTGCCGGAACGCATGTTCCCGGGCCGGCGTTCAAGGCTTGTCGACGTGTCGCACCATCCACAAGCCGAGTTGCTGCAATTGTGCATAACTGTCGATGTTGGCGCTGCGCATCAACGCGACGAACGGTGCATCCTTGGCATTGCTGGCGCGACGGCCCACCACCAGGGTCGGCGTGGCATCGATGCCCCAGCCCATTTCGGTGTGCTGGTCGGCTGCCATCTGCTTCGCGGTCACGGCATTGGTGGCCATCGCCATGAATTTCTGCGGGTCCACGCCGTGGCGGCCGTACCAAGGCGCCATGTCCTGCAGGGAATTGAGCGGATAGTGCTCCAGCATGGCCTGGAAGAAGGCATCGTGGGTCTGCTTGAGTATGCCCAGTTGCCGCGCCGCGTAGAACGCCTGCGCGTACGGCAACCACGCGGGACTGAATACCGCCGGCATGTAGTTCACCTCGACCCCTGGCGGCAGTTCGGCACGCAGCTTGTCCATGTAGGACGCAAATTCCGCGCAGTGCGGACATCCGTAGGAAAACACCTCGACGATCTCGACGGCGCCGGTCGGTGAGGCCTGACCCTTGGGCAGTGGCAACTTGACGTACTGGTTGCCCTCGGTGAACTGGGCCGTGGTCGCGGGTGCGGGGGCCGCCGCCGTGGATGGGGCCGCCGTCGAGGCTGCGTCGTTGTGCGCGGAACATGCCGCTGTCAGCAGCAGGCCACAAGCCAGTAGTGCGGCACGAACCAGGCGGGATGCGCTCATCTCACTTGGCCTGCTTCGCGGCCAATTCCTTGTTCACCAGATACAAAGCCAAGTCGACGGCTTGCTGGCCGCCCTTGGCGGAAACCGGTGTCAACCGCCACTTGCCATCCACCACGAGGGTCGGGGTACTGTCGACGCCCCAGGCGATGATCTGCTGGTCGGCACGCTTGATCTGGATGTTGATCGCGAAGGAATTGGCGGTCGCGACGAACTCGGAGGGTTTGGCGCCGTACTTGGCGTAGAACTTCGCGACATCCTCGATGGTTGGCAGGTTTGCCTGGGCCTTGGGTTGCTGGGTGGCCGGGTCGTAGGTCGCGAGCGGACCGTTGGGTCCCCAGATCGCCTTGAACATCGCGTCGTGCGATGCCGGCGTATCCAGGCCCAGCGTCTTGGCCGTGAAGTAGGCACGCTGGAATACGGGCCAGTCTTCATTGGCGTGCCAGCTGGCCGGGACGAACTCCAGTACGGCGCCCTTGGGTAGTTCGGCGCGCAGTTTGTCGAGGAAGGGTTCGAACTGGTTGCACGCCGGGCAACCGAACGAAAACACCTCGGTCACCACCACCTTGTCGGGCTGGTTGGTGGGCTGCGGATTCGGGATCGCGAAGTAGTTCTTGCCCTCGACCCATTGCTGGGGGCCGGTCTGCGCGAACGCGAAGCCGGCGACCGCAGCCAACAACAAAAAGACGGGAATGCGTTTGATCATGGTCGGATTCCTGGCGATATCGCCCGCGATGGACGGTCAGTCTGTCGTGCACGCTCCTGAACCGACCGCGCGCGGCGCGGCGGGTTCAATCGATGGCGTCGGATTTCGATGCCCGGCTTGGGCGCGTGGCGCAGCGTGCAAGCCCTCGACGTAACTCGAAACCGCCGAGATGTCCTGCTCGGTCAGGCGCTGCGCGATGGTGGACATGATCAGCGCATGCGCATCGCCGCCCCATCTGGTACCGTCGTGCCAAGCCTGCAACTGCTTCTGCACGTAATCGGCATGCTGTCCGGCGATGTTCGGGTACGCGCCAGCCCGGGTTGCCGGCGCCGTCCGGGCCGTGGCAGGCCATGCAGGCCGGGATGTTGCGGTCGGGATCGCCTTGGCGGTAGATCTTTTCGCCCGCGCCGGCCAGCTTTTCGTCGGCCACCCCCGGCAGGCGCTTCTGCTTGGCGAAATACGCGGCGATGTCATGCATGTCCTGCGGCGAGAGGGTCCCGGCCATGCCCGACATGATCGCGTTCTGGCGCAGGCCGCTCTTGAAACGCATCAACTGGGCGACGATGTACTGTTCGTTCTGGCCGGCCAGTTTCGGGTACTGCGGGTCGGTGGAGTTGCCGTCCATGCCGTGGCAGGCGCCGCAGGCGGCGGCCTTGGCCTGCCCGGCGGTGGCGTCGCCCGGCTTGGTCTGCGCCGCTTCGAGTTTGGCAAACTCGGCTTCGGCGGCTTTCGTGGCATCGACCGGCGTCGCAGCACTCGCGCTGCTCGCGGGCGCGGCGGAGCTGTTTGCAGGCTTGGCGGAACTTGCGGGTGGTTTGGCCGAACTCGCGGGGCGCGCCGGAAGCGCCAAGGCCAGCGGCGCCGAGGCGGCGATCATGACGAAGAAGGCAAACGGTCGCCGGAACCCCATAGAATCCTCTCTTTCCCGTAGGCATGGACGCAGGCGTCGTGCGCGAGCGCGAACCTCGGGATTATCACTGCGGCGGGAAAGGTGGTCAAACGTGCAAGCCTCCGAAAATCCACTGCGTGGCGCCGCCTTCGTGCTGGCCGCGCATCGACTCGACCAGCTGCCGCCCGACTCGGGCGCCGAGATCGCGTTCGCGGGCCGCTCGAACGCGGGCAAGTCCAGTGCGCTCAACGCACTGGTCGGGCACGGCTCGCTGGCGCGCACCAGCAAGACGCCGGGCCGCACCCAGCAGATGGTGGTGTTCGCATTGCCGGACGGGCGGCGACTCGTCGACCTGCCGGGCTACGGTTACGCCAAGGTGCCGCCGGCCCTGCGCGCGCACTGGAAGCAGGTGATCGACGCTTACCTGCGCAAGCGCCAGTCGCTGCGCGGGCTGGTGCTGATCGCCGACATCCGTCATGCACTCACGCCGTTCGACCGGCAGATGCTGGCGTTCTGCACCGAAATCCGGTTGTCCTGTGTTTTGCTGCTCAGCAAGGCCGACAAGCTGTCGCGCGCGCAGATGCTCACGCGTCGGCGCGAGGTCGAGGCCGAGATCGCCAAGCAGGGTTGGCGCGCGGACACCTTGCCGATTTCGGCGACCGCGGGTACCCACATCGAGGATGCCCGTGCGGCGGCGCTGGCGTTGCTCGGGTAGTAGCAGGTTCGCGGCGGCGGCGACGTCCAGCCGGGCAGGCATTCCCGGTGCCTGCTGCCGCCTGGCCCACTTGCGGATCATCGCCGGTCGCCCCATCTTGGTCACTCGCCATAGCAAGGTGCGCGCATGTCCGGTCCCAGCCACGTAGCGGAACAACCGATCGAGCGGCGCGCGCAACTGGTCGAATACCTCGCCGCCGGCAGCCGTCCGGCCGCCGACTGGAAGATCGGCACCGAACACGAGAAGTTCGTGTTCCGCACCGACGACCTGCGCCCGCCGCCGTACGACGGCGAGCGCGGCATCGGCGCGCTGCTGCAAGGCATCGCCGGCTGCGGCTGGGAACCGGTCGTGGAAGATGGCAACCTGATCGCGCTGGCGCGCGACAAGGCATCGGTGACGCTGGAACCGGCCGGGCAACTGGAACTGTCCGGCGCGCCGCTCGAGAACATCCACCAGACCTGTTGCGAAGTGCAGGAACACCTGGAATGCGTGCGTCGCGCATCGGTGCCGCTGCAACTCGGCATCCTCGGCATGGGCTTCCAGCCGAAATGGCGGCGCGACCAGATGCCGTGGATGCCCAAGGGCCGCTACAAGATCATGCGCGACTACATGCCCAGGGTCGGTTCGCTCGGCCTCGACATGATGACCCGCACCTGCACCGTGCAAGTCAACCTCGACTTCGGCAGCGAAGCCGACATGGTCAAGAAGTTCCGCGTGTCGCTGGCGCTGCAGCCGATCGCCACCGCGCTGTTCGCCGACTCGCCGTTCACCGACGGCCAGCCCAACGACTACCTGTCGTACCGCTCTCACATCTGGACCGATACCGATCCCGGCCGTACCGGCATGCTCGACTTCGTGTTCGAGGACGGCTTCGGCTTCGAGCGCTACGCCGATTACCTGCTCGACGTGCCGATGTACTTCGTGCATCGCGGCGAGCGCTACGTCGACGCGGCCGGGCTGTCGTTCCGCGATTTCCTCGACGGCAAGCTGTCCGTGCTGCCGGGCGAAAAACCCACGCTGCGCGACTGGTCCGACCACCTGACCACCGCGTTCCCGGAAGTGCGCCTGAAGCAGTACCTGGAAATGCGCGGCGCCGACGGTGGTCCATGGAACCGGCTGTGCGCGTTGCCGGCGTTCTGGGTGGGATTGCTGTATGACACGGAATCGCTGGACGCCGCGTGGGACCTGGTCAAGGATTTCAGCATGGAAGAACGCCACGCCCTGCGCGACGGCGTGCCGAAACATGCATTGAAGTTGCCGTTTCGCGGCGAAACGGTGCGCGAACTTTCATTGCGCGCGCTGGAAATCGCCGGCAACGGTTTGAAGCGCCGCGCCCGGCTCAACCGCCACGGCGTCGACGAGACCATGTTCCTGCAGCCGATGGTCGAATTCGCCGAAGCCAACCAGACCCCGGCCGAACGCAAGCTGGAACTGTTCCACGGACCGTGGCAGGGCAGCGTGGACCCGGTATTCCGCGAATTCGCGTATTGAAAAATCGGTTGCCGGGTCTGTCGGCTTAAACGTATTCCCAAAACAGGATTTGTCTCATGACGCGATGGTTGCGGACGTTGCCTCTGCTCTGCCTGCCGGTTTCGATTGGCGCTTTGGCGACATCGATCCATGTACAGCAGATCAATCCGCAGGTAGCGAAGCATGTCGATGCCGACGTGCAAGCCATCATGCGGCGCACCGGCACGCCCGGCGTGACGATCCTGGTCGCCGAACACGGCCACGTCGTCTACCGGCATGCCTACGGCTGGCGCGATCGCGAGCACCACAAGCCGGCGACGTTGCACACGGAATACGAGATCGGCTCGATCACCAAGCAATTCACCGCCGCGGCCATCCTGCAGTTGCAGGAGGCCGGCAAGCTGCATCTGGACGACAAGCTGTCCGTCTATTTGCCCAACGTCCCGCACGCGAGCGAAGTCACGTTGCGGCAACTGCTCTCGCACACCAGCGGCATGCCCGACTACCTGGATGCGGTCGATGCCGCCGGTGCGATCGACAAGCCGGCCAGTTTCGAGAAGCTCGTGTCGTACATCGCCGGCAAGCCGCTGGACTTTCCGCCCGGCAGCCACTGGTCGTACTCCAACACGGGCTACCTGCTGGCCGGCCGCGTCATCGAGCTGGTGTCGCACCAGACATACCGGCATTACATCCAGGCCCACCTGCTCGATCGCGCGGGCATGACGCACACTTTCACCGTGGCGGACGAAAGCAGGTTGCCGGACATGGCGATCGGTTACGACCGCGAGAAGGGGCGCATCGAGCGTGCGCGCACCATCGCCGCCTCGGTTGGCTGGGCCGCCGGATACCTGGTTTCGACCGTGGACGATCTGCAGAAATGGAACCTTGCCTTGCGCAGCGGCGAGATCGTGACGCCGGCGGATTACGCGCTGATGAGCACCTCGGTCAAGACCAAGCAAGGCGATGCCGGCTACGGCCTCGGCCTGTTCGTCGACGACATCGACGGCCAGCCGCGCGTGGGCCACACCGGCGGCTCGCTGGGATTCACCACCGCCAACGAGTATTTCCCGCGCCAGCACCTGCAGGTGATCGCTTACACCAACTTCGTGGACAACCCGGAACCGGGCGAGAGAATTACCACGGCGATCTTCGAGGACATGAATCCCGCCATCGCCGCCGCCGCGATGCGACCGGCTCCGGGCGAGGAACCGTCAATCACGGCCAGGGTGAAGGCGTATTTCGTGCAGATGCAGGCCGGCGATGCGGGTTCCCCGTACCTCGCGGACAAGCTCGCGAAGAAAATGCATGCGGGCCTGGCCAAGCGCCTCGGCGGCGAGTTCAAGGGTTACGGGAAACCCACCGCGTTCGTGTTCAAGGGCACGCACGTCGATGCCGGCGTGACGTTCCACGATTACTTGATCCGCTTCGGCCCCGGCAGCATGCTCAAGTTCGGCGTGGCGCTGGACAAAGCCGGGAAAATTACCAGCCTGTCGTTTGGATAAGTCACGCGCTGTTGCTGCCGATCGAATGCGTCGAAACTGATTGGATCACCGCCGAGATGAGTTACTCATCACCCTCATCGAACATCCCAAGCCAAGAAAAGACAAGCTCACTCTCTTGCTTGGGCCGGATTAGATGCAGCCCCTCCTTGGTTGGGTAAAGCGTACATCCCCGAAACGCGAACCTTGCTTGATGGTACCAAGCGTTAATGAAGATGCCGGCGGCTTCCGCAAAGACTTCAAGGTCATGTGAAGCCGATTTGTTTGGCACATAGATGAGGCCGCCATGTTCGGTGCCTGCATCCAAGATTTCGTCGACGAAAATTCGGTCGCTCGTAGCAAACACGGTGTTTGATAGATACAGAGCATGAATGTAATCGCGCTCGTCTTTGCCGTGGAACCTCCATGTCGTGGACGCATCGGTTACTCGCATGTGGAGCGCCAGAGCTTGCCGCACGCACGGGTGAATGTGCTCATCGACGAGAACGGAAGGCTGCGCCCGTTTTTGTTTCCTACTTGTCAAAACTCGCTCTCACCCAACTAGGGATCAGACGGACCCATGGGTCCTGCTTGCATGCCCGATCATGCCGAGAGGTTCTGGCGCAACTCCGTAGTTCTGTGAAGAATTTATCTTTGAGGGGTCCGGCTAAGAACCAGATGCATAGCCGGACTTGGGAATCGTCTTTGAATATGGCCATGTCGGGTCGAAAGCGAGTGTCTACTTGCCGCCACCACGAAACCAAGAGGTCGCAACGATAAATTTGCGCGCTTCTTCCGGCGACTCGAAGGGGCCGACCAAACTACCGGAGTGCCTATTCTTGAACGTAGTCCCCTCGAGCCACTCTTGCTCGTCGAGATATGTTTTACCGTTACGAAACTGCAGCACTTCGGTGGCGCGCATTCCGTCCGCACTGTAGAGCGTGAACGCGCTTCGATATTCTTATCCTTGTAGAGAAGACTTATTCATTCGTCGCCTCGCATTCCCCGCTTTGTGTCTGGCGAAACTTGCCTACCATGGAAGTGTCCACTTCGGGCCGATCGTCGTCAATCACTAGCGCACTGCGTCCCTCTGAATTTAGGGAAATCGTGAAGCGAATTCTCAATCCGGCACGATACCGATCGTCCGCAACCACTTGTCCGCCAGCTTCGGCCAATCGGTGATCGGATCGGACGTGTGTCGCAGGCCGAACGCATGTCCGCCGTGTGCGTAAATGTGCAGTTCGGCCGGGACGCGGGCCTTGGCCAGCGCCGTGTAGTACACCAACGACTGGTCCACGCCATCCACGTAGTCGTCTTCGGCTTGCACCAGGAAGGTGGGTGGGGTCTCGCGGGTGACCGGCAGGTTCTTGTTGAAGGTGTGGCCGTCCTCGGTGAGATGCCCCGGATAGATCGCCAGCGCGAAGTCCGGGCGCGCACTTTCCTTGTCGGCCGCGTCGACGGGTTTGTACTGGCGCTTGAAGTGGGTGCTGGCTTCGGCGACCAGGAAGCCGCCGGCTGAGAAGCCGATCACGCCGACCTTGTGCGGATCGATCTGCCATTGCCTCGCGTGCAGGCGCACCAGCCCGATGGTGCGTTGCGCATCCTCGAGTGAAGGAATCGACAGGTTCAGGTTGTGCGGGCGGCAATCGCAGTGCCAGTCGTAGGGAATGCTCGGCACGCGGTATTTCAGCAGCACGCAGGTAATGCCTTCGGCGGTCAGCCAGTCGCAGACCTCGGTACCTTCAAGGTCGATGGCCAGTCCTTCGAATCCGCCGCCCGGAAACACCACCACCGCGGCGCCGGTGTTGTTCGCGGTCGGCGCGTACACCGTCATGGTCGGTCGCGACACATTGACGACCGCGACCACGGGCTTGCCGCCGATCAGTTTCTTGCTCGTGGTTGCGTATTCCGGCCCGGGCATCGGTTGCGCATCCGGCGGCGTGCCCGGCCAGATCGGAATCTGCTTGTGTCCGGCAGATGGCTGCCAGAGTTTCGGTTTTGCATGCGCGCTTGCAACGACAACCAGCAGGCACAACGCGATCGTCAACTGTTTCATGAGGCTCCGTTCCGGCACGTGGCCGATTGCATGGCGATTCCGGCTAGCATGACGCAACTTCGGCCCGATGCACGCCATGTCGATCCGGCGTTTCGTGTTTCCCGTCTGGGTATGTCTGGCCGGTGGCACGCTGCTGGCGCTGTTTGCCGTCCACAACGACCTGCCATACCTTGCCGGACATTGGTATTACCCCGCCACCATGGTGGTTGGCGCGTTCGTCGCCGGCTCTACGCCCGAGGGCGGCGGCGGCATCGCGTTCCCGGTGCTGAATATCTTTCTTGATGTCGATCGCGCGCTGGCGCGCGATTTCAGCCTGATGGTGCAGTCGATCGGCATGACCAGCGCCAGCACCCTGATCCTTGCGCGGCGGGATTCGCGGCTGGCGGATTTCCGCCCGCTGTTGTGGTGGGTGCCGGTGGCATTCGCCGGTTTCGTGCTCGGTATCGAAACATTGCAGAGCATGCGCGTGCCGGTGATCCAGGCCTTGTTCCTGGGCCTGACCACTGCATTCGCGGTGGCGTATCTGCGCAGCACCCATCGCGGACATGCCGATGCGCTGCCTGAGGTGGGCGCTCCCGATCTCGCCTTGACCTGCGTGGTGCTGTTCGCCGGCGGCCTGTGCGCCAGCCTGTTCGGCACCGGAGCCGGCATGCTGATCTACACACTGCTGGTAACCCGCTTTGCCCTGAAGGAAAAGCGCGCCACCGAAATGAGCATCATCCTGATGGCAAGCCTGAGCATCCTTGGGTATGCGTGGCGCGGCTGGGTGCAGCACGCGTTGTCGGTCGATCAGGTGCAGACGTGGCTGTGCGCCGCGCCGGTCGTGCTGGTTATGGCACCGCTGGGTTCCGCGGTGTTGCGCCGGATCCACCACGAATGGATGCTGCGCGGCATCGTGGTGATTTCGCTGGTGCAACTGGCGTATTTCAATTTGTTCCGGCCGACGCTGGAGAAAAGCCTGTGGTCGTTGTCGCTGACGGCGGTGTTGTTGTTGGTGTTCGGGTGGGTGATGGGCAAAGTCGGCAAGCGGCAAAGTCGTATCCGGCTTTGTCCGGATCCAGTCGGCGATGAACACGTTCGGCGCGACTAGCCGATCTTGCCGAGATCCTTGCGCGCCGAGCGTACCGAGTCGTTGAGCACGGCAAGGATCGCCTTGTCCGAATGCGCGGGCTCGATTCGACGGGCGATGCGACGCAGCATTTGCAGATCCTGCAAGCGTCCGAGCCGACTCGCCTGTTGCTTGTACTTGTGCCGACCGGGCAATGCGGCGACGGCGCGCGCGGCCTTTGGTGCAGTGTCCAGTGCGCGTTCAAGCACTTCCACCTGCAGCAGCAAGCGACGTAGCCGTCGACGATAACGGTGCCGGTCGCGCGCGATGGCCGAGTGCCGGGCGTGCTGTTCTGCGCGCTTCGCGCGACCTCGGCTGTGCTTGAGCCCGCGGCGTACGTCGTCGGCGTCCAGGCGGCCCCATGGCAGGGCCGGCAGCGCCATGCGGATTTCAGCGATCGCCTGTCGACGCGCGGCAAAACCCGGATCCGCTTCCAGCGCGCGCCGTGTCGTCAGTTCGCGCTGCCCGGCCAGCCGGGCTTGCAGCACCGGCAAACGCTTCGGCGCGTTTTTCCGCGACAGCGATGCGGCGGTGAGCACTGCCACATGCGCGTCGCGTACACCGGAAAGACTCTTGCACGCCCGTTGCAGGCGGGCATCGAAACGGGCCAGCGCGATGCGCTCATCGCGGTTGGCCACGGGAGTCAGCAGCGCAAGCAGGCCACGCAGCGAACGCATGGCCCGGCGCGCGCGATGGATACCGGCGTGTCGGTTGCGCGCATCGGAAAGGCCACGCCCGATCACGCGGCAAAGTGAATCAGCTTCGATCGCCACCAGTTCGCCGATCGTCGCACCTGATCGGGCGGACTTTTGCGATGGCGAAAGGGCGGAACGGGGCATGGGCGGTCCCCACGGGTTGCGACCGGACCGTGATTCTATTGCCGGCGCGTGGTCGGGATGCATGCTCGGGACGCATGCGGACGAATCACACTCGCCATGCTCGCGCGATGCTTGTTGCGATGGGTAGGGCTTGCGCCAGCAGCGGGCGCCGCGCTTTCTGGCTCGGATGCCGGTTGCGATAAGCTGGTGGAATGCGTCAATGCCGGTTCCAGCAAGTGGATGTGTTCGCCTCCGTACCGTACGGCGGCAACCCGGTCGCGGTCGTGATCGACGGCGAAGGCGTGGACGACGCAGAGATGCGCGCGTTCACGCGCTGGACCAACCTGTCCGAGGCCACCTTCCTGCTGCCGCCGCGCGCGCCGCGCGCCGACTATCGCGTGCGCATCTTCACGGCCGACCGCGAGTTGCCGTTCGCCGGGCACCCGACGCTCGGCAGCGCGCACGCCTGGTTGCAGGCCGGTGGCGTGCCGGCCCGCGCGGGCGAGCCGGTGCAGGAGTGCGAAGCCGGCCTGATCGATATCCGCCACGCCGCCGCGGGGCTGGCGTTCGCCGCACCCCCATTGCTGCGCGATGGTCCGGTTGCGGACGACCTTGCCGGGCGCATCGTGCACGGCTTGCGCGTGGCTCGTTCCCGGGTTCGGGCCATGCAGTGGGTTGACAATGGTCCAGGCTGGATCGGCGTGCTGCTGGACTCGGCGTGCACCGTACTGGAGGTCGAGATCGACCGCGACGCGCTGCGCGGCCTCGGCGTCGGGATCATCGGCGCGCACGCCGAGGGCGGACCGGCCGACTACGAGGTGCGCGCGTTCTACACTGCGGGCGACGTGTTCGAGGATCCGGTCACGGGCAGTCTCAATGCGTCGCTGGCGCAATGGCTGATCGGTGCCGGGATCGCGCCGCCGCGCTATCGCGCGCGCCAGGGCACGGCGATGGGTCGGGCGGGAATGATCGAGGTGACGCAGGACGGCGAGCGCATCTGGATCGGCGGCATCTGCGTTACCCGCATCGAGGGCGTCGCGAGCTTCTAGCCGGTGATGTCCGCCCGCCTGCGGTCGCCGGCCGGCGTGCAGAAAAGGCCCGCCGAAGCGGGCCGCCGTTTTCCAGGCTGGCTGTGCATGCCGTGCCACGCCGCCTTGGGTGTCGACCGTCGGGCAATGCAGCAGTTTGCGGTTTTCCGTTCGCCTTGAGCGGCATCGAAACGGCGGTGTTCCTTCGAACTCGGCGCCGTGGTTCCAGGTTTAGAGCTTGCCGCGGACTCGGTCCGCGGGCGAGCGGCATTCCAGACCCGTTCGCCACCCGCCGTTGCGTCGTCTTCAGCCTCTGCGTTTGGCGTGGTAAGGCTCGTCCAGCGCGACCGAGCCGTTTTCCAGCATGGACTTGAGGTTGGACAGCACCTTCGGCCAGCCGCCGGAAACCGCCTCGATCAGTTTCGAGTGGTCGCGATCGATGGTGTGGGTGATGGTCAGCTTGACCGCCGCTTCCTCGGGCTCCAGTTCCATCGTGCATAAGGAATCGCCCTCGGCCTTCAGCTCCGGCTTGTTCTGGTGCTGCCAGCGCAGCACCAGGCGTCGCGGCGGGTCGACTTCCATCACTTCGCCGGCGTCCCAGACTTTGCCATCGCCATCGACAAGCTTCCACGGCGATCCCGCTCTCCACGCGCTTTCGCTGCGCATGCCGAACCAGTAACGCTGGGTGAATTCCGCGTCGGTGAGCGCCGCCCACAGTTTTTCCGGCGCGGTGCGGATGTAGATGACGTACACGTAGGTGGATTTAGCCATCAGGGTTCTCCAGTTTTCGTTTCAGGTCCGAGAGCGCGTCGAGGCGGGGTTTCTCGAACTTCGCGATCCAGCGTTCGTGAAGCTGCTGCAGTGGTACCGGGTTGAGGAAATGCAGTTTCTCGCGGCCGCGCCATTGCGTTGCCACCAGGTTGGCCGCTTCCAGCAGGCCCAGATGCTGCGTCACCGCCTGCCGCGTCATGTCCAGATGCGTGCACAGCTCGCCCAGGGTCTGGCCGTCGTGCGCGTACAGCACATCCAGCAATTTGCGGCGGCTCGGGTCCGCGAGCGCCTTGAACAGCAGGTTGGGGTCTTTCATTCCTTGCATCCCGATGGCGTGAATAATATGCAAGTATTTACTTGCATGTCAAGCCGGCGAAGCGAATACGAAAAAGGCCCGCCGGAGCGGGCCTTTGCTTGTCGATCCGCCAGCACCGACGACGAGTGCGGGTGCGCCGGCTTCGTCCCGGGTTACTGCTTTTCCGTCTCGAGTCCGCGGTCCTTCTTCATCGCGTCGATGTTGGGTGCGCGTCCGCGCCAGGCCTTGTACAGGTCGGCAAGGTCGACGGTGTTGCCGCGCGACAGGATCATCTTGCGGAAACGGTCGCCGTTGGCGCGGGTCAGGCCGCCGTGTTCCCCGAACCAGGCGTAGGCGTCGTCGGCCAGCATCTCCGTCCACAAGTAGGCGTAATAGCCGGCGGCGTAACCGTTGCCCCAGATGTGCAGGAAGTAGGTGCTGCGGTAACGCGGCGGCACGTACGGCACCAGGATGTGGTTGTCCTCGAGTGCCTTGGTCTCGAAGGCGTCGACGTTGGTTACCCTGGGCGCGCTCGCGGGCAGGGTGTGCCAGGACATGTCGAGCAGCGCCGCTTCCAGCAGCTCGGTCATGTCGTAGCCCTTGTTGAACATCTGCGAATTGTGCAGCTTCGCGACCAGTGCCTTGGGCATCGGCTTGCCGGTCTTGTAGTTGACCGCGTAGTGGTTGAACACCTGCGGGTAGGTCGCCCAGTGCTCGTTGAACTGCGAGGGGAATTCGACCCAGTCGCGCGGGGTGTCGGTGCCCGACAGGCTCGGATACCTGGTGTCCGCGAAGAAGCCGTTCAGCGCGTGGCCGAACTCGTGGAACATCGTGGTCACGTCGTCCATCGACAGCAGTGCCGGCTGGCCGGGTGCCGGCTTGGTGAAATTGGCGACGTTGTAGATCACCGGCGACTGGTCGAGCAGCGTGTTCGGATGCACGATGTCGCTCATCCACGCGCCGCCGGCCTTGTTGTCGCGCTTGAAGTAGTCGGCGTAGAACAGGCCCAGCGGCTTGCCGTCGGCGTCGTACACCTCGTACACCAGCACGTCCGGATTCCAGACCGGGATGTCCTTGCGCTGCTTGAAGGTGAGGCCGTACAGCTCGTGCGCGGCATAGAACACGCCGTTCACCAGCACGTTGTGCAGCTCGAAGTACGGGCGCACCTCGGAATCGTCGAGGTCGTACTTGGCCTTCTGCACCTGCTGGCCGTAGAACTCCCAGTCCCATGGTTCGAGCTTGAACGAGGGCTTGCCGAGCGCCTTCTGGTCCTTGTCGATCATCTGCTGGCGTTCGGCAGCCTCGACCGCGGCGCGCCCCTTGGCCGCCGGCACCAGCTTGTCGAGGAAGTCGATCGCCGTGGCCGGGGTCTTGGCCATCTGGTCCTTCAGTTGCCAGGCCGCGAAGTCGGCGAAGCCGAGCAGCTTGGCTTTCTGCGCGCGCAGCCAGGCGATCTCGGTGATGGTCGCGCGGGTGTCGTTGGGTCCGCCCTTTTCGGCGCGGTTGATCGAGTTTTCGTAGAGCTGGTGGCGGATCGCGCGATTCTCGAGGAAGGCCAGGTCGGGCTGCTGGGTGGTGTTCTGCAGCGGGATCACCCACTTGCCCTTGAGCCCGCGGGCCTTGGCGTCTTCCGCGGCGGCCTCGATCTGGGCCGATGACAGCCCGGCGAGGTCGGCCTTGTTGTCGACGACGAGCGCGCCGGCCTTGGCGGCCGCGATCAGCTTGTTGCCGAACTGGGTGGTGAGCGTCGAGATCTGTTCGTTGTAATGCTTGAGCTTGGCCTGGTCGGCCTTGGACAGCTTGGCGCCGTTGAGCACGAACTGCTGGTAATCCACTTCGAGCAGGCGCTCGGACTCGGGATCGAGTTTCAGTTTCGCGCGCTCGTCGTAGATTTTCTGGATGCGGGCGAACAGCTTGGCGTTGAGGTAGATCGCGTCCTGGTGCGCGGCCAGCTTGGGCGCCTCCTGCTCGGAGATCTTCTGCAGCGTCGGGTTGGTGTCGGCGCCGGCGTACAGGCTGAAGATGTTCATCACCCGGTTCAGCATCCGGCCGGTTTTTTCCATCGCGACGATGGTGTTGTCGAAGGTCGGCGCGGCCGGATTGTCGGCGATCGCGTTGATTTCGCGCACTTGCCGCCGCATGCCTGCTTCCATTGCGGGCACGTAGTCGGAATCCTTGATCTTGCTGAAATCCATCGTGCCGAACGGCAGCGTCGACGGCTTGAAGAACGGATTGGACGTGGTGTTGCCGGCTTGCGTGGTCTTGCCGGACGTGACCGGCGTGGCGGCGGTCGCGTTCACGCCGACGCCACCGGCCAGCAGCGTGCAGCAGGCGCACGCGAGGATCTTGGTCTGGAAACCTTGCATCGGTTCACTCCTTTCACAGCGTTGGTTCGATCAGGCGGCGGCGACGTCGCGCAGCTGCCAGTGGGGTCCGATCAGGATGAAGAGGCGATGGCGCAGGACCGCATGCGCCAGCGTGGTGACGACTTCCACGTTCGTGTGCAGGTCATCCTGTTCGGCGGTAACGGTCGCGTTCGGATCGACCGGCGCCAACGAGTCGTCGACTTCGTCCGGGTCGGGCTGCATGGCCTTCCAGCGCTTGAACAGGATGGAATGGCGCAAGGCATCCTGCAGCGCCTCGGCGAAACTGTGCGGCGAAGAACCCTGGAACGCGAGGTCGGGGTCGGGGCCGCGTGCGTCGGCGAGGTTGTCGATGGTGATGTAGTACCGCTGGGCTTGGCTCAAGGGAAACTCCGAAAGCGAAGAGGGACGCGCCTCCGTTCCCGCTCGCGGTTGCCGCGGAGGCTGGCCCTCCATGATGCCGGGATTGCGGCCGAGGTTCCATCCGTGCCGCAGGTCATGGTCCGATCCTGCAGGTCGGAACGGCGATGGCTGACCATCGGGACTGGAAGGCAGCGAGCAAACGGAGTATAGGTTCGCAGTCCAAATCCGGGCACGAGGGGCCTCCATGTCTTCCACGATCCGCAGATCCGCGCTGTTCGGCTGCGCGCTGCTGGCCGGCGCCGCCGGCCTGGCCGCGTGCTCGCATTCTTCGTCGCCTTCCGGGGCCGCTTCGTCGAGCGCCACGGCATCGTCGGCCGCGAGCGCCACGCCGGTCGCGTCGCCCGCCCCGGCTGCGTCAAGTTCGGTTGCGGGGATCGTCGCGACGAATGCCGGTGGCGGCACGCGCCTGCTGCGCTATCCGGATGTCTGCGGCAACCGCGTGGTGTTCACCTACGCCGGCGATCTGTGGACAACCTCGACGCAAGGCGGCGTCGCCACGCGCCTGACCGCGGGCCCGGGACTGGAAATGGGCGCGCGCTTCTCGCCGGACTGCAGCCAGATCGCCTTCACCGGCCAGTATGGCGGCGACAGCCAGGTTTACGTGGTGTCCGCGCAAGGCGGCGAGCCGAAGCAGTTGACGTTCTATCCGGCGATGGGTCCGTTGCCGGAACGCTGGGGCTTCGACAACCAGGTCTACGGCTGGACGCCGGACGGCAAGTCGGTGCTGTTCCGCTCGTGGCGCGATTCGCGCAACATCTCCGATCCGCGCGTGTTCACCGTGGCCGTCAGCGGCGGCCTGCCGACCGCGCTGCCGATGCCGCAGTCGGGCACTGCGCGGTTTTCGCCGGACGGCAAGCAAATGGTGTATTCCCCCAAGTTCCGCGATTTCCGCGACTGGGATCGCTACAAGGGCGGCTGGGCGCAGGATCTCTACATCTACGACTTCGCCAGCAAGTCGGCCAGGAACATCACCAACGATCCAAACACCGATCGTGATCCGGTGTGGATCGGCAACGACATCTATTTCCTGTCCGACCGCGGCCCGCACCTGAACCTGTACCGCTACGACACCAGCAACGGCAAGACCACCCAGCTGACGAACTACCAGAACGACGATGCGCGCTGGGCCAGCGGCGATGCGGCCGGTCTGGTCGTGTACGAACTGACCGGGCAACTGCACGTCTTTGATACCCGCAACAACAGCGACCGTGCCTTGGTGATCCACGTGCCCAGCGACCTGGTGGCCACGCGTGCGTCCGAACGCAGCGTGAAGAAGTACGTCGAGGATTTCGCGCTCAGCAGCAACGGCAAGCGTGCCGCGTTCACCGCGCGCGGCGACATCTTCAGCGTGCCGCTGGAACACGGCATCACCCTGGACCTCACGCACACGCCGGGAGTACACGAGCGCGAAGTGTCGTGGTCGCCCGATGGCAAGCGCGTGGCCTACATCTCCGATCAAAGCGGCGAGGAGGAAGTGTGGGTGCGTGACGCCGACGGCAGCGATCCCGTGATGCTGACCAAGGGCGTGATCGGCCGCCTGTACGGGCCGCTGTGGTCGCCCGACGGCAAGCACATCGCGTTCGTGGATTCGGATAACCGCATCCACGTGGTCGGCACTTCGTCGGGCGCATCCGACCAGGTGGTCGCGCAGGATCCGGCCAGCTCGCATCGCGACTATGCATGGTCCGCAGGCGGGCATTATCTTGCCTATTCGCTGACCGACAAGGACACCCAGCTGGCACGGCTGTACGTCTACGATCTCGGCGCTGGCAAGGCCACCGAGCTCGGGACCGAATACGCCGACGCGATGTCGCCGGCATTTTCGCCGGACGGCAAATACCTTTATTTCCTTGGCGACCGTGAGTGGTCGCCACAGTTGTCCCAGGTGGAACTCGACTACGCGACCAACCGCACCACGGAAATCCTTGCTTACGCGCTGCGCAAGGACGTCGGCGACCCCTTCGCGCCGCGCAACGACAGTGCCACTGGTAGTGACAACTCGAAGGACGCGGGCGCAGGTTCGGACAGCGGCGGCAAGTCATCCGGCGATCACGCCAAGGCGAAGTCCGCCGCCCAGGTCAACGACCGCATCGATTTCGACGGCATCGAACAGCGCCTGATCCGGGCGCCGATCGAGCCCGCCAACATTCCCTGGCTGGCGGTTACCTCGAAGGCGATCCTGTACGCCACTACCGGTGCGCCGTATCTGGGCCGCGAGAGCGCGCTGCCGATGAAGGTCGAGGCATGGTCGTTCAAGGATCGCAAGTCCAGCGACGTCTACACGTACAAACCACAAGGCGGTGGTGGCGAAGGCGGCGGTGGCGCGGGGCCACTGGCACTGTCCGCTGATGGTTCGACACTGCTGGTGCACGATGGCGAGGACTACAAGGCCATCGACCTGAACGCGCCCAAGCCCGAGCCCAAGGACGTCAAGCTGGACGGCCTGTTCATGCGCGTCGATCCCAAGGCCGAGTACGCCGAGATCTTCAACGATGTGTGGCGTCGCTACCGCGATTACTTCTACGTGACCAACATGAACGGTTACGACTGGAATGCGATCCGCGCCAAGTACCAGCCGCTGCTGAAGTACGTCGGCGACCGGACCGACCTCAACTACGTGCTGGGCGAGATGGTGGCCGAAATCTCCAACTCGCACACGTATGTCGCCGGCGGGGACCTCGGCCTGCCGTCGAAACCGCACGTCGGCCTTTTGGGTGCCGACTTCAAGCTGGATGCCGCGAGCGGCCGTTACCAGGTGGCCGATGTCTTCCCGGGCGAGAACGACGAACCACGTTACCGCTCGCCGTTGACGGAAGTCGGCACCGACGTGAAGGCCGGTGACTACATCCTCGCGATCAATGGCACGCCGCTGACCGCCGACGAGAATCCGTACCGGCTGCTCAGGATCGCGCCGGGACAGATGGTGCAGCTGACCGTCAATTCGCGACCGAGCACCGACGGTGCGCGCACCGTGCTCATCAAACCCATCGACAGCGAGATGAACCTGCACTACTACGACTGGGTGCAGGCCAACCGCGAGTACGTTGCCAAGGCCAGCGATGGCCAGATCGGCTACCTGCACATCCCCGACATGGGCGTGGACGGCGCGCGCGAGTTCATCAAGTGGTATTACCCGCAACTGCGCAAACCGGGCCTGATCATCGACGTGCGCGACAACGGCGGCGGGTTCATGTCGCAGACCATGATCGAACGGCTCTCGCGCAAACTGCTGGCCTACAACTACACGCGCGGCAGTTCGATCACCGGCACCTACCCCGGCGCGGCCTACCTGGGCCACCTGGCCGCGTTGAGCAATGGCGACACCGCGTCGGACGGCGACATCTTCTCGTACATGTTCAAGAAGGCGAAGCTGGGGCCGCTGATCGGCACCCGCACCTGGGGCGGCGTGGTCGGCATCACCGGCTGGGGTCCGCTGATCGACGGCGGGTCGGTCAACGTGCCCGAGTTCGTGGCGATCGTGAGCCTGGAAGGAAAGTACGAAGTCGAGGGCCGCGGTGTCGAACCCGACATCGTGGTGCCCGAGGACGTGTCGCAACAGCTCGCCGGCAAGGATCCGCAGCTCGACAAGGCAATCGAGGTGCTGGAGAAGCAGATCAAGGCGCAGCCCCTGAAATTGCCGCCGCAACCGCAAGCGCAGGACAAGGCGCCACCATCCATGCGGCCCAAGTCTGCGGCGAGCACCGCTTCCGCGCGTTGACGGAATGCACGCGCCGGCGATTCGCCGGCGCGTGCATTCACCCGGAAGTGGACGTGGTTGCGGTCCGGATCGGGATCCGGGCAGTCGCGTTACGCTGCATGATTGCTCACCGCGTCGGCGGCCTCACGCAAAGCGGCCGCGGCCGAGATCGGTTCGACGCCATGTCCGATCACACCCAGGCAGGGTGCCGCCAGCGAGCGGTTCAACGTCACCAGGTTTTCCTTGGGATTCAGCATGTCCGGGTCGATGCGGTTGCCGATCCAGCCGAGCAGCTCGCAGCCGTCGGCATGGATCGCGCGCGCGGTGAGCTGGGCATGATTGAGGCAGCCGAGCTTGAGGCCGACCACCAGGATCACCGGCAATTGCAGATGCCGCGGGATGGCGTTGACACGCAGCGATTCGGAAATCGGTGCCAGCCAGCCGCCCGCGCCTTCGACCACGATGGCGTCGCCGCGCATCAGGCCAATGCGGTCGTAGGCGTCCTCGATTGGCGGCAAGGTCACTTCCTCTTCGACTTCCGCCGCCGCGATGTGCGGCGAAACGGGCGCCGCGAAGGCGAAGGGATTGCAGTCCTGGTAGCGCTCCGGCTTGGGGTCGCTGGCCTTGATCAGCGCCAGCGCGTCGTCGCTGCGCAGCCCTTCGGGCGTTTGCGTGCATCCGCTCGCAACCGGTTTCATGCCGGTCGCGAGCAAGCCCGCCGCGCGCAACGCCTGCAACAAGGAACAGGCCGCCCAAGTCTTGCCGATGTCCGTGTCCGTGCCGGTGATGAAAACGCCGCGAGGTTTCATGATGGCAATGCCGTTTCCAGATGTTTGCGGTAATGGTGCGCCAGTGGTCCGGTGAAGGAAAGCAGGGAATAGCTGAACCCGGGCACGCCCACGATCCAGCCGGCACGTGCGGGCAGGAAAATCGCCATCAGCATCGAGAGTACGCCGATCGTGGCGACGAATCCCCAGGTTGCTGCCTTGACCCGCAGACGGATGGATTCATCGCGGCTGCCGCCACTGATCACCCGCACGCCATGCACGTACAGCGCGCACAGGGTGCCGGCCATGCAGGCGAACGAAAGCCCGTAACAGACGAACAGCGCCGCGGTGTCGTGCAGCCCGAAGCCGGAAGGGGTCGAGTAGGACCCGGCCGACAGCTCGCCTTTGCTGACACCGTAGAACAATGCCCCGAAAACGAGGTGCAGCGGAAACACGAAGATCAGCGCGAAGAACACCAGCAGCAACGACAGCAGCATGCTTGCGCTGTCGGTCAGGCGCACCGAATCGCGCCAGCGCACATGGGCGTACCAGAACCAGGCGAGTTGCGCGAAGCATGCGGCGAACGCGGGGACGCCACGCAGCGCGTGTTCCAGTGCCGCCACGTTCTGCGGCAGGCTGGCGCCGCTGATCACCAGTAGCGTGATCGCGAACGCGAAGGCGCCATCCACGAAATTGTCCAGGCGCGCGCTCTCCATGCGTTCCTGTTGCGATTTCAGGGCTGGCAGCGGCGCGGACTCGGGCATTGCGCGATAATAGAGTGCATTTCGGTCGAGCGGATGCGCAAACGGCGCGCGCGGCTCAACTCGAATCTCCCCAAGCGAGGGCACACAAAGTGTTCGAAGCCGCTCCCGTCGTCGCAGTCGACAAGCCAGCGCTTTACGCAGAGCTGGCCCAGCAGGTACGCGGCCTGCTGCACGGCGAAACCAACCTCGTCGCCAATGCCGCCAACTTCGCCGCACTGGTTTGGCAAGCATTGCCCGATATCAACTGGTGCGGGTTCTACTTTGCCGACGGCGACGGACTCGTGGTCGGTCCGTTCCAGGGCAAGCCGGCCTGCGTGCGCATCGCGCTCGGGCGCGGGGTGTGCGGTGCGGCGGCGGCGTCACGGCAGACGCAGGTGGTGGCCGACGTCAACGCGTTTGCCGACCACATCGCCTGCGATGCAGCCTCGCGTTCGGAGATCGTGGTGCCGCTGCTGCGCGCCGACGGCTCGCTTTTGGGCGTGTGGGATGTCGATTCGCCCAGCATCGCGCGTTTCGACGAGGATGACCGCGCCGGCATGCAGGCATTGTGCGCGGAATTCATGCGCATCCACGCGTAGCGGGTTGATGCCGGCAAGCGCGGCGGCTTGTCCGCGGACTTCTTCACCCGCCCGTCGCGAAGCCCGGATACAGCGTCATGCCGCCGTCGACGTAGATCGAGGCGCCGCAGATGTAGTCGGCTTCGTCGGAGGCCAGCCATGCGACGACGTTCGCGATGTCCGCGGCCACGCCGATGCGCCCGTATGGAATCAGTTTCTTCAGCGCCGTCGCGGCCTGCGCCGTGTCCCAGGCCTTGCGGTTGATCGCGGTTTCGATGGCGCCCGGGCAGACCGAGTTGATGCGGATTTTCTGCGGCGCAAGTTCCTGCGCGATCGATTCCATCAACTGCATGATGCCGCCCTTGGTGGTGGCGTAGTTGCAGTGTCCGGCCCACGGGATTTCCTGGTGGACCGAGCTGGTGAAGATGATCTTGCCGAGCGCCTTGGACACGTCGCGCATGCCGCGCCGGGTGAATTCCCGCGCGGCTTCGCGCGCGCACAGGAACGCGCCGGTCAGATTGACCCCGATGACTTCGTTCCACTGGTCGAGGGTCATGTCGACCAGTTTCGAATCACGCTGGATGCCGGCATTGGAACACACGATGTCGAGGGTGCCGAATTGCTTGACGGCCTCGGCGAACATCGCCTGCACCTGGTCTTCCTTGCCGACGTCGGCCTGGATCGCGACGGCGTTGCCGCCGCCGGCCGCGTTGATCTCGTCGCACACTTTCTGCGCGACATCCGGTTGCACCACGTAGTTCACGACGACGTTGGCGCCCTGTGCGGCGAGTTCGCGCGCGATGCCTTCGCCGATGCCGGAGTTGGCGCCGGTGACCAGCGCGTTCTGGCCGGCGAGGCGTTGCGATGAGGATTGTGCGTTCATGGGATTCTCCTTGCTTGGAATGCGAAAGCGTTGTCAGGGCAAGCAACCATCCGTTGTGCAGGGTGCCGGTGCGGCCATCTGGAAGAGGCGGACGGGTGTTGCTGGGCTCGCGCGCCCGGCGCTCGCCAAACAACCCGGCCCTCGGCTAAACGCGCGGACTCACCCCAGCCACTCACCGCCGAAACCGGCGTGTTGCAGCCCGAGCTTGATCGGTGCGCACTCGCGCATCTGCTGCCAGACCATGCGCGTGCGGTAGTTCTCGATCATCAGCACGATCGGGCCCTGATTGAGGGCGAAGTGCCAGGGCGACACCCAGCCGATCTGCCCGGTGCCCTGATACTTGAAGCGGTGCGCGCCCGTGCAGTTCGCTTCCGGCCAGGACATGTTGAACGAGGCGTGGAAGCCGTAGCCCGCGGGACTGTGGCCGATCAGTTTCTCCAGGTGCCGGATTTCGTCCAGCACGATCTCGGGCGCGAACGGCAACGAGGCGATCGACGCCCACGGCGAGATGGTGCCGTCGTCGGGACCGAACGGCGCACCGCGCGCGATGTAGTCATAGAACTTCTGGGCATGCCCGTGGAATTTATCGGTCGCGTCGGCTGGGCCGTCGCTGGCGGTGAAGCCCCAGCAGTTTTTTTCATAGCCTTCGAAACCGTGCGGGTTGCGCATCGCGTACTCGCGGTGGATGTGCGCGGCGACGCGGCTGTTCTCGAAGTAGTCGGTCTTCTTCGCGGTCATGAATTCATCCTGCAGGCCCTTGAGGTCCAGCCAGATGTGCGAGAACTGGTGGATGAACAGCGGGCCGGCATACAACACGTCGCGGCCGTAGATCCGCTTCCATTTGAAAGTGGACGTCCACGCCTGGTAGGCACCGGGCGCGACCGAATATTCCGGTGCGGCCATGGCCAGCACATACAGGATCATCGCCTCGTTGTAGCCCAGCCAGCGGTTGACGAGGAATCCGGTTTCGGGCTTCCAGCCCAGCACGATCGCGTCCTGGCCGTTCTGCGCCCAGCGCCAGTCCACCCGCGCGTAGATCGACTGCGTGCGTTCACGCAACTCGCGCTCGTCGGCGCCGTCACCCTGGAAATACTGCGCGGCGTGCAGCATGCCGGCCAGCAACAATGCGGTGTCGATGGTGGAAAGCTCGCAGTTCCACGCGCGCTTGCCGCTTTTTGCATCGAGGAAGTGATAGAAGAAACCCTTGTAACCAATACCATCCTTCGCGCCCGACTGGTCGGCTGCGTCGAAGAAGCGCATGGTGGCAAGCGTGAGCGCAAGGGCCTCGTGGTAGAGCATCCAGCCGCGCTCGACCGCGATCGGATAGCAGGACAGCGCGAACCCGACCGCCGCGATGCTGGCCGGCTGGCCCGGTTGGGTCGAGTCCAGTACCAGCCCCGTTTCCGGATTGGCATGGCGCTCGAAGTAAAGGAAGGCCTTGCGTTGCAGGTCGTCCAGCATCGCATCATCGTCGTCCGACATGCGTGCAGTAACGCGGCGTCCCGTGACCATGCCCTGTTCCTTATGCCAGTTCCACGCGCACGGCGGCGATGCCGTGCGGCGGCAGGTTGAGCTGGATGTCGAAGCCGTCGTCGTGGTTTTGCACGGCCACGGACTCGGCCTTGAGCTGCGACACCTGGTCCAGTTCGGCGATTTGCCTGGCATCGAGGTAATCGGGCGAGCCCATGTCCACCCACGCCTGCCGGCTGTTGCAATGATCGTCGTCCACGCATTGCACGCTGGCTCCCTTTGCCTTGCGCGAACTTTGGATATGCCATGTGACGGCTTCGTTGGCGATGTCGTGGCGAGGAAACGCATGGTTGGCCAGCAGCAGGTCGACGTGGGTTGCGTCCGCGCGCACCGCCCACGCGTCGACCGTGGGATGCGAACCTTCCACGGGCAGGCGCGAATCGCCGAGGCCGTGCAACAGTTCCATCGCCCGGTAGACCGGCTTGGCGATGCCGTGGATGGTCTGCAGACCGAAGCTGCCGTGGAACGGGGTCGATGAAAAATAGTTTTCCGCAAAGATGTCCGAGAACGTCCACCAGCTGTAGCAGTGCACGAGGTCGGCCACGTCCAGCATGTTCTTGAACAGGAACGCGGCGGCGTAGGGTTCGTCGTGCAGGGGAAAGAACGGGTTGGACGAGCTGCACCATTCGGTGTAGCAGAGCGTCCTGTCGCCGACCGTCTTGCGCATCGCCTGCACGCGCTTGATCAGCGCGTCGCGCGGCGCGTCCGAAAGCTGCGTCTCGGTGTCGTCGCCGGGCTTGCCCAGCGCATCGGTGGGGTAATGGTGGGTGGAAACGAAATCGGCCGGCAGTTTACCGGTTTCGCAAAATTGCAGGAACTCCGGTACCCACTCATCGTCGGCGGTGGCGGGTCCACCTACGCGCAGCTGTGCGTCGATGTCCTTGATCGCGTTCGCGGTGTATTGGTACAGCTTGAAGTAGTCGGCCTGCTTGCCTTTCCAGAACGCATCGAGGTTGGGTTCGTTCCAGACCTCGAAGTACCACGAGCGGACCTCGTCGATGCCGTAGCGATCGACCCAGTGCCTGACCAGGCGGGTGACCAGGTCGGCCCACTTGGCGTAGTCGCGCGGCGGCGTGACGTTGCCCCTGTAGAAGAACACGATGTCGCCGCCGGTCTGCAAGGCGGTCGGCATGAACGACAGTTCCACGAACGGTTTCATTCCGATCGAAACCAGGAAATCGAAGATCCGGTCGGCGTTGAAGAACGAGTACACGTCCTTGTCGCATTCGATCAGGTAGGTGCCCATGTCGTCGTCGAGGATGCCGTGGAAACGCACGTGGCGTACCCCCAGTTCGGCATGGGTCTTGCGCATCTGCGCCTGCCAGTCGGCGCGCAGGGCGAGCTTGGCATGGCCACTGCCGACGGTGTGGCTCCAGACGTGGGCCAGTGCGTTGCCGGCAGCGTCGAGATTGCAGGTGAAGGTGGTGGTCATGCATCGTTCCTTGTATCCAAGCGCTCCATCTTCCCGATCGGCCGTGAGGGCGGTGTCAACGAGGAGGGGTCGAGGTGTTCTCGTTCGACGCGTGATCATGAGTGTCGGCGAATGTCGCGAATGAGGGATCCACGAGCTTGTCGAACCGCACCAGCACGTCGTGGGTGCGACCGTCGTCGACGAGTTCGATCGCGCGTGCCGGTTGCAGCACGCCATCCACGCTGACATCGGCCACGCCGGTATCGCCGGGACGGCGCACGAATTCGATGTGGTAATGCGTGTTGCCGTGACGCCAGTCCGCGCTCCAGCGGGTCCAGTCATCGGGCACGCGCGGTTCGATGTGCAGGCATGCGCCTTCGCGGCGCAAGCCCAGCAGTGTTTCGGTGAGCAACCGGTACATCCAGCCGGCCGAGCCCGTGTACCAGCTCCAGCCGCCGCGTCCGGTATGTGCATCGGCGGCGTACACGTCGGCGGCGACGGTGTAGGGTTCGAGGCGGTAGCGTCGGGCGGCCTCGGGGTCGGCGCTGTGCCGGATCGGATTCAGCATCCGCGCGATGCGCCAGGCATCGTCGACGCGCCCCTGCTTCGCCAGTGCCATCGCGACCCACACCGCGGCGTGGGTGTACTGGCCGCCGTTTTCGCGCACGCCCGGCACGTAACCCTTGATGTAGCCGGGGTCGAGCGACGTCTTGTCGAACGCCGGCGTGAACAGTTTCACGATTGCGGCCGCGGGATCGACGAGCTGGTCCAGCACCGCGTCAAGAGCGCGGTCGTTGCGCGCGCGGTCGCCCAGCCCGGCCAGTACCGACCAACTTTGCGGCAGCGAATCGATCCGGCATTCCTCGCTGCGCGCGGAGCCGACCGCGACGCCGTCGTCGCTCCATGCGCGCAGGTACCAGTCGCCGTCCCAGGCATGCCGTTGCAGCATCGTCTTGAGTTCGGCGGCGGTGGCCCCGAGGTCCGCGGCGGTCGCAGTGTCGCCGCGGCGCGCGGCCAGCGGGGCGAAACGCTGCAGCACGTCGAACAAGAACATGCCCAGCCACACGCTTTCGCCGTGGCCACGGATGCCCAGCCTGTTCATGCCGTCGTTCCAGTCGCCACCGCCGATCAGTGGCAGGCCATGTGCGCCGAAGCGCAGTCCGTGGCGGATCGCGCGCAGACAGTGTTCGTAGAGGCTGGCGCTGTCGCCGGCAACGCCTACGTCCTCGTATGCCGATTCCTCGTCGGATGCCAGCGAACGTCCTTCGATGAACGGCGCCGATTCGTCCAGTACCGCCATGTCGCCGGTAACGCGAACGTACTCCGTGGCGCACCAAGGCAGCCACAGCAAGTCGTCGCTGATGCGAGTGCGCACGCCCTTGCCGGTGGGCGGGTGCCACCAGTGCTGCACGTCGCCTTCCCGGAACTGGTGGTGCGCGCAACGCAGCAACTGTTCGCGGGCGAGCCCGGGGCGCGTATTCATCACCGCCATCGCGTCCTGCAGCTGGTCGCGGAAACCCCAGGCCCCGCCCGACTGGTAATAGCCGCTGCGCGCGAACAGGCGCGAGGCCAGCACCTGATAAGGCAGCCAGCCGTTCACCAGCAAATCGGTGGCCGCGTCCGGCGTGCGCAAACGCAGTTGCGAGAGTGCGTCCCGCCAGTCGTGGCGCACGCGCTCGAATTCACGGCGTGCGACTTCGATGTCGTCGAACGACTTTGCCAGTTCGCGCGTCTCGGCCATGCCGGATGCGGCGCCAAGCACGATCACCAATTCGATTTCCTCGCCGGGCGCGAGTTCGAGGGTCGCGCGCTGCGCCGAGCAGGGATCGAGCCCGGCACCCATGGCACCATCGAGTTTTTCGACGGCCATGCCGAGTGGCGCGCCTGGTGTTCCATTGCGTCCGAGGAATGCGCGACGGTCGCAGGTGAACTTCGGGCGTGGCATGCACAGTTTGTGGAACGCGACGCGATCGGCGAAGGTTTCGTTGAAGGGGTTATGCGCACACGCGGCGCCGCAGCCGGCATCGAACGTGGTGCGCACGTGCCTGCCCGAACCTTCGCGGTGCTCGCCCAGCACCCATTCCACGTAACTGGTCAACGAGATCCGGCGCGGGCGATCACTCTTGTTCACCAGCCGCATCCACGACAGCTTGACCGGCGCCGTGCGCGCGACGCAAACGGTCAGCTCGCTGTAGATGTCGGCGTGCGCATGTTCGTAGCGGCTGTAACCGAAGCCGTGGCAGGCGCGATAGGAATCGCCACTGGGTGTCGGTTGTGCCGTTGCCGACCAGTATTCTCCGGTGGCCTCGTCGCGCAGCCACAATGCCTCGCCGCCGGTATCGCGCAGTGGATCGTTGTGCCAGGGGGTCAGCCGGAACTCGTGGGCATTCACGGCGAAGGTGTAGGCAGTGCCGGCGTCGCTGAGCACGCTGCCGAAACCGTCGTTGGCCAACACGTTGCACCATGGCGCCGGCGTGGGACGGCCGGGCTCGAGCCAGATTTCGTACTCGCCGCCATCGTTGCGGAAACCGCCGAAGCCGTTGGGCTCGCGCAGGTCCTCCGTGGAGGGCGGTTGCAACGCGTAGCTGCCCGGCTGCGGTTTCCGTCGCGCCGGGTGGGTGGGCGAAGCGGTGGCTACTGCGTAGGGCGACATGCGCGCTATCTGATCACGCAGGCGGCCCTCGTTGCCGGAGAACACGCAGCGGGCGGTGGCCAGCATCAAGGCACGGTCCGGTGCGGACAAGTGTTCCACGCGCCACGCGAACATGCGTCCGCGCCCCTGGCCGCCGCGGGCCTCGGCGCCGGATTCGATCAGGTAGAGGATGTGTTCCTGCAATTCCTGGCGGTAGCCGGAGAGCTCCTCGTTCCAGATCAGGAGGTCGGCATTCAGGCCATTCATTTGCCAGAAGCCGTGCGCCTGGATCAGGTGACGCACCAGGTCGATCTGGCTGGCGTTGGCGACGCGCGCCAGGACGATCGGCAGGTCACCCGATATGCCGTGCTTCCATAGCGCCGATTGCGCTGGCAGCGCGACGTCGGAAACGTTGCGCGCCGCGATCGGACCGTACAGCAGGGTGCTGGCCACGTGGTCGTAGCGCTGAGCCTCGACCGCGCCCATGTTCAGTTGCTGCAGCGTCACCTGTTCGTGGGTCCAGGCCAACTGGAACACGCGCTGGTGCAAATGCCGCTCGCGATACTTGCGGGCAAGTGCAACGGCGGCGTCACGATCCGGCGCGATGCCGGTGAGGATGTCGACGGCAGCGGTGTGGCCGGGCAGGATGCGAATGCGCCGTCGCAGCGAGACGATAGGATCGAGCACCGCGCCGGCCCGCCCCGCGACCGCCGCTCTTGACGCGAGCATGCGCGGCGAAGCCGGATTTCCCAGTCGGCCCAGAAACGCCTCGCGGTCGGTTTCGAAAGTGCCTTCGCCGACGGTGCCGCCACGGGTGGTCATCTGGTGCAGCAGCCACGGGCGGCGTTCGTCGGGACTGCGCGGCCGGCGCGACACCAGCAGCGCATCGAGTTCCGGCAGCGATTCGGTTTCCAGGAACAGTTTGCTGAACACCGGATGCGCCGCGTCGGCATCCGGCGGTGCCAGCACCGGTTCGGCGTAACTGGCGACATCGAGGGTGCGCGTCTTGCCGGTGCGGTTGGTCAGCCGCACACGACGCAGTTCGATGTCGTCCTCGGCCGACACCGCGACCAGCACCTCGGTGGCGATGCCATGGTCGTGCCGGTGGAACTCCGCTCGCGCCTGCGAGAAGGTCGCGCTGCAGCTGCCTTCCGGGTCGCCCATTGGTTGATAGGTCGCCGACCAGGCCTCGCCGGAATCGGCATCGCGCAGATACACAAAGGTACCTTCGTTGTCGCGGGTGGCATCGCCGTGCCAGCGCGTCACGGCGAGCTCGCGCCAGCGACTGTAGCCGGCGCCGGTCTGCGTCAGCATCACGTGGTAGTTGCCGTTGGAAAGCAGATGGGCTTCCGGCAGCGGCGTGTCCATGCGGGTGATTTCGCGGATCTCCGCGTGCGGCCGCGCGCGTGTCTGGCGGGGCTGCTCGACGTCCAGCGTGGCCGGGTGGCGGGGACGCGCCTCGGGAATCTTTTCGCGCAGCAGCAGTTCGTAGGCACTGAACATCGGCTCACGCATGAAGCGGCGTTGCATCGGCTGGCGATTCAGGACCGACGACAGCGCCAGCAGGCTCATGCCGTGGTGGTGCGCCATCCAGCTTTTCACCAGCGCGAATTCGGCGCCCTCGCTGACCCGGCCCGCGGTGAAGTCGAGCGCCTCGAAGAAACCGTAGCGGGTCAGTGCACCCATCCTGGCGAGGCGTTCGAGGTTGTCGCAGGCGGCGGCCGGTTCGACCATCAGTGCCATCACGGTCGCGTAGGGAGCGATCACGAGGTCGTCGCCGAGGCCGCGTTTCAGGCCCAGGCCGGGCACGCCAAACGCACGGTACTGGTAGACGAGGTGCGCGTCGGTGGCGTTGTATGCCGATTCGGACACCCCCCAGGGCACTTGCTGCTGCACGCCGTAACGAATCTGGCGTGAGACCGCCGCGCCACAGGTATCGTCGAGCAAGGTGCCGCGGTAGGCCGGCATCAGCAGGTTAGGCATCAGGTACTCGAACATCGAGCCGCTCCACGACACCAGCGCCGGGCGCCCGGCCGCGACGGTCAGCAACCGGCCCAGCTTGAACCAGTGCGAGGGCGATACCTGGCCTTGCGCTATCGCGACGTAGCTGAGGATGCGCGCCTCGGAAGCCAGCAGGTCGTAATGGCCGTCATCGCATTGGTCGCGTTCGACGTCGTAGCCGATGCTGAACTGCTGGCGCCGTTTGTCCCACAGGAACGACAGGTCCATGGTCGCCAGCCCGCGGCACGCGGCAGCCAGCGCGAGTGCGTCGTCGCGGCGGCGATTCAAGGTAGCCTGCATTTCGCGCAATGCCGCACACAGGTCCGGCGCGCCTTCGCTTTCTGGCGCCTCCAGCCGCGTCACGATTGCGCTGGCGATCGCACGTGCGCGCGCGCGTGAAGGATTGTTTTCCAGTTCGGCCAGCAACGCGCGTGTCTCGGGATCGTCGCTGCCGAAGTCACCCAGCGCCAGCCACGGCGCCAGTTCGTCGACTTCCTCGCAGGCCGCCTTTGCCTGTCGCGACAGGGTGTCGCTCCATTCCGCAAATTCACCCTCGATCCCGTTGTCCGCTTTGATCAGCACCAGCCGGTCCGCTTCGGCGTCGATGCGGGCCAGCAGGCCGTGCAAAACCGGCAGCGCGTCAGCATTGCCGATCGCATCGGCGATCAGCGTGTCGAGTTCCTGCAGGGTCGCTGCCAGCGCCAGGCCGGCGTGCGGATCCTCCGCTTCGACCCGCGCGACCCGACTGCCCATGACCCATGTGGTGTCCTGCAGGCCGCTGCCGATGGCGTTGTTGACCAGCCGCTCATCGTCGACATGTTCGAGCGCGTTGGCCAGTACCAGCAGGCAGCCCATCAGGTTGCCGCTGTCCACGCTCGAGACATAGCGCGGCGTCAGCGGTTGCAGCGATTGCGTGTCGTACCAGTTGTAGAAGTGGCCGCGATGCCGCGGCAACTTGTGCAACGTATCCAGCGTGGCGCCAGTTCGGCGCAGCAATTCGCCGGAGGTGAGGTAACCGAAGTCGCAGGCGGTTAAGTTGGCAAGCAGTGCCATGCCGACATTGGTTGGCGAGGTCCGGTGGGCGACCTGCTCGACCGGAAAGGTCTGGCAGTTGTCGGGTGGCAGCCAGTGTTCGCCTGCGTTGACGAAGGCTTCGAACCAGTGCCAGACGCGTCGCGCGACGCCATGCAGGAATGCTTGCTGCGCACTGTCCAGCGGCGGGACCGGGCGCGGCGGCGTGCAGCTGACCGACCAGGCAATGGCCGGGGCCGCGAACCACAACACCAGGAACGGCAGCGCGGCGGGAAGCGAAGCCGGCGCGTACATGCCGATCACGATGCCTGTCACCACGGCGGTGGCCGGCGCCACCCACATCAGGCGCAAGTAGCCGGCGAGACTGTCGGCGGCGCCACGCACGGCGTCCGTCATCGGCGTCCATTCGAGCAGATGCCTGCGTGTCAACAACAGGCGGCCGGCACTGCGCCCGATCGCGTCGAGGTTCAGCATGGTCTCGAACGGCAGCGTCGCGATGGCGAACAGCTCGCGCAGCAGCACGTCGCGGATGCCGCGCCAGGTGTTGCGCCAGCGCCGCGGAGGTACCCGCAGCCACGCATTGCGCGTTACCTGGACCAAGGCGATCAACACCGAGGGACCGAGCAGGAACGCCACCAACACCAAGGTCCAGTACACCGGCACGTCTGCGAGCACCCAGCTGCGCACCAGCAGCACCAGCATCGCCAGCGGCACCAGACCACGCCGCAAGTTGTCGAGGATCTTCCAGCGATGGTGGGCTTTCAGGGTGTTGCGCAGGCCGCGCCGGCGCGGCCCGGGCACGATCGGCAATAGCCATTGCACGATCTGCCAGTCGCCGCGCGTCCAGCGGTGGCGGCGCCGCACGTCGACGCTGAAGCGGTCGGGCTGGTGCTCGATCAGTTCGATGTCGCTGACCAGTCCGGTGCGCGCGTAGGAACCCTCCAGCAGGTCGTGTGACAGGATCAGGTCGTTGGGAAAGCGCGTGCCGACCGAACGGTTGAAGGCGTCGATGTCGTAAATGCCCTTGCCGACGAACGAAGCCTCCCCGAACAGGTCCTGGTAGACGTCCGACACGGCGCGCGTGTAAGGATCGAGTCCGGTGGCGTTGCTGTACAACCGTGCAAAGCGACTGGGACGCGTGCTTTCGTAAGTCACCGAGATGCGCGGTTGCAGCAATCCGTAGCCGGCGATCACGCGGCGCGATCCCTTGCTGAACCAGGGGTGGTTCAGGGGATGTGCCATGGTTTCGACCAGCTTGCGCGCGGCTTCCGGCGGCAGCTGGGTGTCGGCATCCAGAGTGATCACGTAACGTGCCGTCTGCAGTGCCGCGAGGTCGCCGACGATGACGCTGAATGCGCGCTCCGGACGCGCGCCGCGCAAAACGCGATTCAGGTCGCCTAGCTTGCCGCGCTTGCGTTCGAAACCCATCCACACCGACTGGCGGGGATTCCAGTCGCGCGGCCGGTGGAACAGGTGGAAGTGTGTGCTGCCGGGCAACGGATATTTCGCGTTGAGCCGGTCGATGCCGCGCGTTGCGGCGGCCAGCAGCTCGGCATCGCCCGGCATGTCGCGCTCGGGCGCGTCCGGGAAATCCGTGAGCAGCGCGTAATGCAGGTTGCGGTCGCGGTTGCCCAGATAGCGGATTTCGAGTGCATCCAGTTGCTCGGCCAGCCCTTGCGTGCTGCCCAGCAGCCACGGCACCACCACCAGCGTGCGGCAATCATCGGGAATGCCGCCGCTGAACGACATGCGTGGCAGCAGTCGCGCCGGCACCAGCATGCCCAGCAACCAGTTGACCAGCGCAACGGCCGGCTGGCTTGCGGCGACGAACACCGCAACCAGCAACCCGACGTTCGTTGCCAGCGGCAATCCGTTCAAGTACCAATGGCGGCCGCCTGCGACCAGCAAGGTCACGATCAGGCTGGCCAAGAAAATGCTTCCCATGTAGCTGGTCGAGGGCCAGCGGCGAAGCAATTCGGCGACCCTGTACTCAGCTGGAGTGCGCGCGTCGAGGGCCTGCGAGAGGCTTGCGAGTCCCGCCCCGATCAGGTAATAGCCGACGTGACGACGGTGTGGATCGGCGGCGTGCGTGCGGTCTTGGCGGGCGAGCTCCAATGCCTGGTTGGCGACATCGGCCTCGCCGTGGCGGCTGCGCCGGGCGAGTACTTCCACCGCATGGCGGTAGCGGCCGCGGGTGGCGAAGTCCATGCCGGCATAGGCACCGGCCGGATCCTCGCCGAGGATGCGGTCGACCTTGCCGACGCGTTCAAGAAGTTCCGACCAGTTGTAATCGCCGATCCGGCGCAGGCTGTTGATGCGGTTCGAGATCGACATCTGATCCGCGGCCTGGGCACGCGATTCTTCGTCGATCACCCGTGCCACGCTGGTGCCGTGCTGTTCGAGTTGTTGCTCTGCGAAAGTGAGCGCCAGTTTGAGGGAAGGATGCTTGCCCTCCAGCAGGCGGTAGAATTCGGCAGCGAACGCGGGCGACGCGAAGGCGTCGGCGCGCGCCATGTCGGCGACGCTGACCAGCATGTCGTTGGGGGCATTCGTGGCCACGCCGATCAGGTGTTCGGCCCAGAACTCTGCGCTCGAATAGGCCTGCATGCGGCGTGTGATCGCCGCCGCGTCGTCCGCCAGGCCCTCGATCAGGGCGACCCGTACCAGGACCGGTAGCGTCCACAGTTCGATCAAGTCCAGGGTAGCGTGCCGCTGGTATTCGTCGATGTAACGCTCGACCGCCTTCGGTTCGACGTTGCCGTCGAGTTGCGCGATGCATGCGCGCAACATGCGCAGCATGCGCGGTGCGACCTGCCCTTCGAATTCCCCACGCGGAAGGCGTCTCCAGACCTTTGCCGGCAGCGCCTCGCGCACCTCGCGGATTTCGTTGCGGATCAGGTAGACGTTGTCGATCAGCCATTCCGCGGCGGGTTCGACGCGACGGTTGTCGACGGCAGCGGCACGGGCAACGGCATAGGCGTGCCGCAGCACGCGATCATGCGTGGTCAGCGCCTTGTCCAGGTCGAATGCGGCCGCACGGCCGACGCGATCATGATCGCGCGCCAGTCTTTGGGCAGTTACGGGACGGAATGTCGATGCGGGCACATCACGCCGCTCGCGCTGCATGCGTGCACCGGTGACGCGCGAAGCGCGCTGCATGCGCAGCCGGCGCAGCCATGCGAGAGGACGGCGGGAGCGGCTCAAGGGTTATCCATATCCATGCAAAACGGCTCCCATGTTAACCACCGGCGCGTTGCCGGCGTGTTCCCCCGTAGCGGATAGGGCATGGCATCCGCTGTGCAGCCGAGCGTGGTTCAGGCAAGCTTACCCGTGGATTCGCCCAGTACCAGCAGATGGCCGTCCGGGTCGCGCAGCAGCGCCGTGGTAACGCCATCGATGAATCCGCTGGCGACAACGGCGTCGCCGAAGTCGGCGGCGTCCAGTGCGTCGAGCAGCATGTCGATGGCGGCGGCTTCCCAGATCAGGCGGTCGGCAGCCGTCGCGGTGACGGAAGTGGCAGCACTTGCGCGACCGCGCGGCTGGCGATAGCCGAGCAGCTCCAGATGCGGAGTCCGCGCTGCCGCCGGTTGCATTGCGATGACATCCACTTCCACTTCTTCGAGGTCGTCGAGGTGCTGTTGTTCGATGCCGCGATTGACGCCGTGCTTGGCCGTATGCAGGCCAAGCAGTTGGTAAAACCGCATGCTGCGCGCAACGTCGCCCACGCTGATCGCACTGTGATCGATGCCGAGCGTGGTGCCGGGACCCTGGCGTGAATGCCAGCCGGGGTCGCCGCTGCTGGTGGGAAACGCGATCAGTTCCAAAGGGTGGCCGTCGGGGTCGCGGAACTTGAATGCGGTCACCGAGCCGGTCTCTGGCGGCAGGACCTGCGGCCCGTCACGGGTAATCGGCGTGGCGCCGTGTCGCATCACTCGATCGTATGCGGCGCGCATGTCGTTGACGACGATCGCGCAGTGCTGGAACCAGAGATCGCAGGCGCGGCTTCCGGCGGGATAGGCCGCACCGTTCGGGAGTTCGGTCAGTTCGATCTGCTGCGCGCCCAGCGACAAATGCGCGCAGCGAGCCGGGACGAGCCCCAGGCCGGGCAACTTCGTCCAGGTTGGCGGGGGGCCGCGGGCATCGTCAATATGAAAGCCCAGTGCATCGCGGTAGAACGCGCAGGCCCGCTCAAGGTCGGCAGTATTGCGGCCGACGCACCGCAATTGCTGCACGCCGTGACTCATGGATGCTGCGCGCCGCGGCGGTTGACCCAGATCGCGTACAGCGTCTGCGAGGCGCACAGGAACAAGCGGCTGCGGTGGCGATCACCGAAACAGAGGTTCGAGACCGTGCACGGCACCTTGATCCTGCCGAGCAGGGTGCCGTCCGGCGCGATGCAGTGCACGCCGTTGCCGGCGCTGGACCACACATTGCCGTCCTCGTCGCAGCGGATGCCGTCGGCGTCGCCGGGTGAAACCTTGAAAAAATCGCGATCGTTGCGAAGTGAACGGCCATCGTCGGTGACATCGAATACACGAATGCACCGCTTCGACGAAGGATCGAATTGCAAGCCCGTCTCGGTGACGTACAGGCGCTTTTCGTCGGGCGAGAAGCACAGCCCGTTCGGTCCGGTGAAATCGTCCGCGACGACCGTGAGCGTGTCATCCGCGGGATCGTAGCGATACAGACTGGCCGGCAATTCGGATTGGCGCCGGCCGCCCTCGTAATCCGTCTGGATCCCGTAGGGTGGATCGGAAAACCAGACGCTGCCGTCGGACTTCACCACGACGTCGTTAGGGGAGTTCAGCCGCTTGCCGCCGAAACGGTCGACCAGCGTGGTGATGCGTCCGTCGAGTTCGGTCCGCACGATGCTGCGACCGCCGTGCAGGCAGCCGACCAGGCGCCCTTCGCAATCGCGGGTGTGGCCGTTGGCGAATTGCGAAGGTTCGCGGAATACCGACACGCCGCCCGTGGCGGTCCAGCGCATGATGCGGTCGTTCGGGATGTCGCTGAACAGCAGGCATTGCAGGTCGGCGAACCACGCCGGTCCTTCCAGCCAGCGGAATCCGTCCGCGAGCTTTTCCAGTGGCGCGTTGGGCAACACCATCTCGCGAAAACGCGGATCGATGATTTCGAAATCGCTCATGGCGCAGCGTCCATCTGCACCAGCATCAACACGGCAGGCTCGTCACCGAGCGTGCCCGAGCGGTGGCCCTTGTGCCCGTGTGCATCGGCCTTGCAGCCCTGGTCGCCGCCGAATGAAACCTCGCCCGGGCCCATCTCGACGCGCGTGCCATCCATCGTTTCCACGAACCAGCGACCGGACAGCGGCACGATCCATTGCGGCGCGGGATTTTCATGCCAGTCGCCGGTCCAGCCGGCCGGCAGCACGCTGAACAGCGCATGTTTCGGGTCGGCCTCCAGCGGCAGGTTCCACTGCGGCGCCGCGCCGCCCATGCTCTGGTGTTCGAACCTGGTCAGTGTGCGCTGCTCCTGGTGGCTGATGCCTTCGGTGTCTGCCCACACGTGCCAGTAGGTCAGTCGTGGCGAGTCAGTGCTCATGATCAGGTTTCTTCCAGCCGGGGATCGTCGCGGGTGGCGCCGTGCCCGCCGGCGTGTAGACGGCAGTCGAGGACAACGGCCGTCGCGCGATCACGCCGGCCGGCGCGAGTTGCGTCGCGAACACGACCAGCAGCAGCCCGCCGACCAGTCCGAAGTTCTTGAGGAAATCCCAGAAATGCGCGCGTGCCTTGCTGTCGCCGGGTTTCCAGAAGTCGGTGAACTTCCAGAACGGGTGGTAGAGGATCGCGGTGACCACGCAGAACAACGCCAGCGCGAACGCGGCGATGCGGTCGTGCCAGCCGAACACGATGCAGAAGGGTGCGATGGCTTCCACTGCGATCGCGCCGGCGAGCAACGGCGGTCCGCTCCACTTCGGCAGGAACGAGGAGTCGGCCTGCGCCAGCGCGTCCTTCCAGAACACGATCTTGTCGAGCGCGCTGAACGGAAACAGCACGACCAGGCAGACGCGGATCACGATGGGGACGAGATAGAGATTCAGCCACATGGCGCACTCCTTTCATTGCCGCCATTCCGGGGATGGCCATGCGTGGCCGGTGGATTTGTCGGTGGCGAATTCACTTCATGCGCTCCGCGATCCGGTCGGCCACGCGCAGGGCATTGGCGATGATGGTGAGCGTGGGGTTTACCGCGCCGATCGACGGAAAGAAGCTGGCATCGACCACGTACAGGTTGTCGAGCTCGTGGGCCTTGCAATCGAGGTCGAGCACCGCGGTTTTCGGGTCGCTGCCGAGGCGCGCGGTGCCGGCTTGGTGGGCGGTGCCGCCGATGGGGATGTCCTTGCCGAGGTAGAGCTTGCGTTCCAGCAGGTGTGGATGCGCGCCCATCGGTTCCAGCAGCGCCTCCAGTTTCGCGCGCAGCCGCCGGTGCGCTTCCATGTTGTTGTCGGTCTGCTCCACCACCACGCGGTCGCCGTCGTAGCGGATACGGTTTTCCGGCCGCGGCAGGTCCTCGCTGGAGAGCCAGAAGTCGAGCGAGTGCCGGGCCAGGTATTCAAAGGGTTTTTCCGGCAACCACTCCAGCCATGCCGGCAGCGACTCGCCGCGAACGGTGTCGGCATGCGACTTGCCGGTCATCTGGATCAGTCCCATGGGAAACTGCCAGTCATCGGCTCCGAAATAGAAGTCGCTCACGCCCACGGTTTTCTGGAACACGGTGTCGTTGGGTTCCTTCGCCACGGCCATCAGCACCGACTGGTTGTGGCGGATGTAGTTGCGGCCGACCTGGTCGGAACCATTGGCAAGGCCGCGCGGATGCTTGTCGTTGGCCGAACGCAGCAACAACAGCGCCGAGGACAGCGCGCCACAAGCAACAACCACGAGGTCGGCGGAATAGGTTTCCTTTGCGCCATTCCGTTCGACTCGCACCGCACCGACGACGCGCCCCGATGCGTTGGTGTCGAGTCGGGTGACATAAGCGCCGGTCAGCAAGGTGACGTTGGAGTGCGTGGCCAGCATCGGATCGACACACATCACTTCGGCATCGGCCTTGCCGTTGGTGAGGCAGGGATAACCGTCGAATGCGTCGCAGCGGATGCAGGGGCTGTCGCGCATGACCCGGCCATCCTTTTCGTCCAGCCGGATCGCCAGCGGCATGTGGAAAGGATGCAGCCCGTGGCGGGTGAAAGTGTCTGAAAGTTGCTGCATCCGCGGCTCGTGCGAAACGGGCGGGCACGGGTACGGTCCATTGCGCGCCGGTTCGGTCGGATCCTCGCCGGCCGCGCCGTGAACCTGGAACAGGGCTTCGGCTGCGTCGTAGTACGGTGCAAAGACGTCGTACTTCAGCGGCCACTCCGGCGACATGCCGTCGGCGTGCTGCAGTGCTTCGAAATCACGTTCGCGCAGACGGAACAGAGCCGCGCCGTAAACCTTGGAATTGCCGCCGACGAAGTAATGCAGGCCCGGCTTGAATGCTTCGTCGCGTTTGTCGTACCAGGTTTCGCCGGTTTGGTAGATATTCTCGACGAAGACCTTTTTCGGGTTCCAGTTGTCAGGCGAGCGTTTCAACCAGTCGCCGCGTTCCAGCATCAGGATCTTCTTGCCGGATGGTGCCAGACGCTGTGCCAGTGCCGCGCCTCCAGGTCCCGAGCCGATCACGATGATGTCGAAGTGGTTGTCGGACATTCCCTCGCGTTCCGAGTGCCGCGTCATGGCGAAGGTACGAGGTTTACAGGACCGGGTGTCTAATTCAGGTCAAAGCGCGACCCATTTGGAGCGCGATGGGCGGGCGGCTATACTCGCGCGGATATTTGGCGTCCGCGGGGGCCCGGGGACACTGCAGCCTTTCAACCGGAGTTCGCAAGTGAGCACGCATCTCACCCCATCCGACCGCACCTTCATGAAGCACTTCGCGATGATGATCGCCATGCTCGCGGGTACCGCCGTGGTCCTGATGATCGTCGGGGCGTTCGTATGGGAGTCGCTGCCGAACGAGAGCAACCAGCGCGAGGCGCAACAGGCAGCCGATCGCATCGCGCCGGTCGCGGCGGTGTACGCGGGCAATACCGGCCGGGCCGCGATGGAAGCCGCGAAGGCCGCCGCAGCCAAGGCTGCCGCGTCGCAAGTGGCTTATGGTGGCACCACCGATGGCAAGACCATCTTCGGTCACCTTTGCACGACCTGCCATTCAACCGGCGCCGCGGGTGCGCCCAAGATCACCGACAAGGCGGCGTGGGCGCCGCGCATCAAGCAAGGCCTCGCCACCTTGATCAAGCACGCCGAAGAAGGCTACACCGGACCCGACGGCAACCACATGCCCGCGCGTGGCGGCAACCCGGCATTGACGGATGCGCAGATCGAAGCCACCGTGAAATGGATGGTTTCGCAGGTTCAGTAAAAGCGCTTCAGCCCGCGATGTAGCGCTGCAGCTGGTCTATCTCGTTGGCCTGATCGTCGATCACGGCCTTGACCAGATCGCCGATCGACACGATGCCGACGAGACGGGTGCCGTCAAGCACCGGCAGGTGCCGCACGCGCAGTTCGGTGCAAAGATGCATGCATTCGTCCACTGTCGTTCCCGGCGATACACTCGCCGGCGCCGGGGTCATGATTTCCGAGACCGGCGTTTCGCGGGAGGAATGTCCCTTGAGGATCACCTTGCGGGCGTAATCGCGTTCGGTGACGATCCCGGCCAGTGCCTCGCCGCGCATCACCAGCAACGCGCCGACGCTGCGTTCGGCCATCAGCCGGATCGCGTCCAGAACCGGTGCTTCCGGCGTGATCGTGTAAACCGCATTGCCCTTGGCTTCGAGTAGATGCCTGACCTGTCGCATGCAAGCCTCCTCGGAATCGCGGAAGGTGACGTGATTCTAGCGCCGTCCAGCCTTGCTGGATGCTCAGCGCGGTCGCGGCGGGTGGCGGTCCAGCACGTAGGAAACGCCGCCGAGTTGCCGCATCTGTTGCTCGATCCATGACGCGTGGCGCTGCACCCAGGGCGAGGGCCGGTCGACATGCCAGCCGCGTGGATTAGGAAGCACCGCGGCCAGCAGTGCAGCCTGTTGCGATGTCAGCCGCGACGCGGGCTCGTGGAAGTAGGTTTGCGATGCTGCCTCGACGCCGTAGATGCCGTTGCCGAGCTCGACGATGTTCGCGTACACCTCGAGCACCCGTCGCTTGGGCCAGGTGATGTCGATCAATACCGTGAAATAGGCTTCCAGGCCCTTGCGGAAAAACCCGCCGCCGCTCCAGAGGAACAGGTTGCGTGCGGTCTGCTGGGTGATGGTGCTGGCGCCACGCAGGCGTCCACCGTCTTCGGCAACGTTGATCGCCGAGCGGATCGAGGCGACATCGAAGCCGTGGTTGAACGGAAAGGTTTGATCCTCGCCGGCCACCATCGCCAGCGGCGCCACCGGCGCGATCTTGTTCCAGGGCACCCACTTGTAGTGGATCCGGAATGCGTGATTGCCATGCCACGTCTGGGAAATCCTGCGTTCCAGCATGTACGCGCTGGAAACCGGCGGCACGAAGCGCAGGATCAAGACGGGCAACCATGTCACCGCCACGAACCCGATCAGCAGCCACGATAGACGTCGCAACCAGCGGCGGGTGCGTGGATGCCGCGAAGCAGCGGCCGACCGGGAGCCGACGCCCGAACCCGTCATGCCGTGGCGTCTGGAACCACTTCGCCGGCCCAGGTTTCGAAGGGTTGCGCCGGCGAGTAGAGGAAGCCCTGTGCGAATCGACAGCCCATTTCGATCAGCAAGTCACGCTGTTCGGTCGTCTCAACGCCCTCGGCGATGACTTGCATCGACAGCAGTTTGGCCATGGCGAGGATCGAACGGATCACGGCGTCGCTGCCGCCCTCGCTGTGGGTTGAAAGTCCGCGGATGAACGACTGGTCGATCTTGAGCGCGTGAACCGGATATTGGTGGAGGTAGGACAACGATGAGTAGCCGGTGCCGAAATCATCGAGCGAAATGCGGATTCCGGCATCGCAGAGGGTCTGCAGCGTGCGCTTGGCCTCGGGCGGGTTGTCCAGCATTGCGCGTTCGGTGATTTCAAGCCGGATGCGCGCAGCCGGAACATGGTGTTCGGCAAGCAATCCGAGCAGGCGGCGATCGAGTTCGGGGTTGCGGAAGTGCCGGGCCGAAAGGTTGATGCCGATGAAGATTCCATCGTTGCTGGCCAGTGCATTGGCTTGCCGGCAGACCTGCTCGAAGATCTGCCAGTCGATGGTTTCAGATGCGCCGGTATCTTCGGCAATCGCGAGGAATTCGCCCGGCAGCAACAAACCCCGCTTGGGATGTTGCCAGCGCATCAGGGCTTCATAGCCGATCGTGGCGCCGGTCTGGATGTCGACGATCGGTTGGTAGAAGGGCACGAACACCTGACGATTCAGGTCGCGGCGCAGGTCGTTCTCGGTTTCCAGCAATGAAACCGCCTGCTGGCGCAGGCCTTCATCGAACACGGCGTAACGGTGGCGGCCGTCGGCCTTGGCCCGGTACATGGCCGAATCCGCGTCGCGCAACAATTCCTCTGGATGCCGGTAATGGCTGGCTGCCAAAGCGATACCGATCGACGTCGAAGTGAACAGTTCCTTGGCCGCCAGCCGAAACGGCGCGTTGAGGTCGTCGATGATGCGCTTGGCAATGAGGCAGGCCTTGTCGGCATCGGTTATGCCTTCCAGCAAGACGCCGAATTCGTCACCGCCGAGGCGCGCGACAACGTCCTCGGATTTCACGCACGCCCGGATGCGGCTGCCGGCCTGGAACAGCAGGTCGTCGCCGATCAGGTGGCCCACCGAGTCATTGATGACCTTGAAGCGGTCGAGGTCCATGAACAGCACCGCGAAGCCCTTGGCAGGATCAGCGTGGAAGCGCTCGAGGGCGTGCTCCAGCCGTTGCATCAGCAGGCTGCGGTTGGGCAAGCCGGTCAGCGAATCGTGCAGTGTTTCGTATTTCAGCCGTGCCTCGATGCGCTCGCGTTCGGCGATCTGGGCGCGCAGGTCGCGATTGGCCAGCGCCAGCGCACGGGTGCGTTCGCCCACGCGATGCTCGAGGTTGGAGTAGGCACGCCGCAGCGACTCGGTGGCGCGCACGCGCTCCAGGGCATTCGCGATGTGATAGGAAACGAAAGTGAGTAGCTCCTGATCGCGCAGGGTGTAGCGGTGCTCGGGCGAATAACTCTGGACCGCCAGCGCGCCGACCGTATGTTCGGCGCAGACCAGCGGTACCCCCAGCCAGCATAATGAATCCTGGCCGTGCTGGGCCACTTCGCCTTCGGCGCGAAGCTTCGCTATGTCGGGTGCGTTGGCCAGCAGCGCCGTGCTGTGCCGCAATACGTATTCGGTGAGGCCATTGGCGAGTTTGCGCGGCTGGCGCAGGCGGTCGCGTTCGTCGACCGAATAGGGGAAGGTCAGCTCGGCGCCGTCTTCGGACAGCAGCGCGATGTAGAAATTGCGCGCGTACAGCAAGCCGCCCACGACCCGGTGCACGGCCGCGTAGAAGTTGTCGATGCTTTCGGTGGTGCTGGCGAGTTCGGCGATGCGGAACAGTGCAGCCTGCAGCCGCTCGCCGCGCTGGCGTTCGAGTACCTGCTGTTGCAATACCCGGTTGGCTTCGCGCAGCGCCTCGGTACGTTCCTCGACACGGCGTTCCAGTTCGGCATGGGCCAGGCGCCGTTCCAGCGCAGTCTGGATGTGCTGCGCCACATAGAGCAACAAGGTCTCGTCCTGCTGATCGTAGTGATGGCTCTTGTCGTAGCTTTGCACGACCACGCAACCCACTACTTCCGCCCCCCGCAGCAGCGGGACGCCAAGCCAATCCTCGCATTCGGCGCCGGTTGCGTGGAACGGTCCGCGGACCGTGCGTTGAATGGCTTCCAGCGAGCCCATCAACGGTTTGCCCTCGCGAATCACGTACCAGGTCGGACCGTGTTCGATTTCCGACATCGCCATCTCGACGGATGGATAGGGCTGCTCAGGATCAACGCTGTCCGCGTAATAAGGGAAGCGCACGGCTTCCTTCTTGGCGTCGTACAGGGCGATGTAGAAGTTTTCGGCATACATCAGCGTGCCGACGATTTCGTGCAGCGCACGGAACATCGGGGTCAAGTCCGAGCCGACCGTGCTGGCCTGATCGGCGATGGCGTAGAGGGCGCGTTGCAGGCGCTCCGCGCGCGCCAGCTGCTCGACCGAGTTATTCAACTGATTCCGGTCGACCAATGCGCGCAATCGCACCTCGATCATTTCCATGGCCGTGGCCAGCAATACGCGCCGCTCATCGTCGTCGACGGCAACGATCTTGAGCGCCTCGCCCCTAGGCAGCTTGATGTACGCCGTGAACGCGTTGGCATCCGATGGTTGGATCGTGACGTCGGCATCGCAACGCTGGACGCTTACGTCAGGTATCAATTTGGTCAGCAACACCCCGGCAGCACGGACCACGTCGTCGAGGTCGGATGCGGCCCACAGTTCACTGATCGCATGACACAAAACCGCTGTGGTGGGCGGCTTGCTGGCTGTTGCGGCCAGATGGTGAACGTCGCCTGCCATGTATGGTCCAACCCCTGCATCGGAGGAGAGTGTAACCGGTAGCTCTCTTGGCCCGCATCTTTTGGGAGATTCCCGGCAGCGGGGTCGAGACTGCAGACGTGGTTTCGTTCATGCACCTTGCAGTTCATGAATTGTTAGTAAAATGTAATTCGATGGCGTACAATGTCTACCCAAAGACGTTGCGGCTTGCTGTTCCTCCACCGATTTCGGGAAACCCGTTTCCGGACCTTGAAAATGCGTCGATTGCTTGCCAGCGCGATGTTCACCGGCTTGGGCTTGGCCCTGCCGTTGTGCGCGTTCGGCCAAGTCACGGCGATGCCGGTCATTCCCTCCGTCAAGTCCGTGCACGCGGGGAAAGCCGACCAAGGCACGCCGGCGTGGCGTGGCCGCGGCACGGCGTTGACCGTATCGGGCGAAGGACGTGCAAGCCCGCCTGCACCGACCGGCGCTTCGGCGCTTGCGAACGGGCAAATCCATTCCGCCGGAGCGGGCGTCCAACTCATCACTGCGCCGGGCATCAGCGCGCATGTCAACGTCGACGAGACGCGTTGGTCGCCGGCAGTGCCAACCTGTAGTCCCGGCAGTATTGGATGCTATGGCATTGCCCCGGTCGAGGGCATGCAGCGTGGCGAGGTCGGTGCCGGATTCGCTGGACATGGCGTCAAGCTTGATTTGTCGATTGGCCAAGCCGAGAGCCAGGGCAACGTCTCCTCCGTGCGCGGCCGTCAAGCTCCGCTGCCGCGGGTGTTGCCGGCAGAGGGCGGGGCGGATGTCGCCGCGCCGCTCTGGTTCCGCAACAGCACTACGACCAGCCTCAATGCGCGCGGCCAAGTCAAGCTGGCCCCCGGCACCAGTCTGGACGTGGGAGCGAGTATCGGGCGTGTGAGATTTTTGCCGGGTTCGGGCGCTATATCCGACGACACGCTCGACCAGACCACCCTCAGCCTCGGTATCGAGCACGGCGCGATGCGCGGAGCGATCGTCGGACACCTACTGGAACCCAGTCTGCCGGGCGCGGCACTCGACCAGAACCAACGCTGGAGTGGTATCGACCTCGGCATAAGCGTCCGATTGCCGTGGCGCGGAGAGTTGAACTTCGGCGCCCAGAATGTGTGGACATCAGGTCGCGCGCCGCTGTTGTTCGGCTCTGGCACCGCGACGCCCGATCAGGGGCGTGTGCCTTACGTGCAATATCATCAGGATCTCTAAGTCCGTTATGGCGGTGGTCGATTCGGGCAGGCCCGCTCGCATGAGCGTTGGTGCCGGTATCCGCACCTCGCGCCGTTGCTGAGACGGTCTTGCTTGGAGACCCAGAGCCCCCGATTCCTGGATTCCGCGCCGCTTCGGCAGGCGTCCGCATGATGGTCCAGTCCGAGGATGAGCTTTGGCGAAAGGCCCAGATGCTCATGGGCGCGGGTAACGGCGCGGCTGCGCGCGGCGTGCTGGAATCACTGCTGTTGCAGGCGCCCCGACACGCCGCTGCACACATGACGATGAGCCACATCGCCTGGGCGGAAGGCCGGGTTCGGGATGCCGCGCGCCATGCGCTGGATACCGCGCGTAACTTGTCGACAGATGACCCGATGTCGATCATTGCGGTCAGCATGGCTTTGCTGCGCGCGGGCGAGACCGTGGCGGCGCGCGCGTGCCTCGAACATCCGGTCGTCGCGCATGCCCGATCGGGACGAGCCGTGATGTGTCACGCCGGCCTACGCAGGGAGCTGGGCGAGGACGTACTGGCGTTGAGCCTGTTCGATCGTGCCCACGCGCTCGGCGTCGATGGGGCCGAGTTCCGGTTCGCACGCGGCCTCGAGCGGATGATCTGCGGACATGCGCGCGAAGCGGAAGTCGATTTCGAAACCAGCCTGCGCATGGATCCGCGATCGGGTGCGGCGACCCTCGAGCTTGCCCGGTTGCGCGTGCAGACGGCGGAACGCAATCATCTCGATGAATTCGCGCGTCGCAGAACACTCGTGCAAGCCGGCTCGGTGGACCATGCGGCGATCGAGTTCGCCTGTTACAAGGAGTTGGAGGACCTCGGACGTTACGACGAGGCGTGGGCGGCGTTGTCCGGCGCCAACGGCATCATGCGTGCGTTGCACCCCCACGATCTGCCACGTACCCGGCGGCAGGTGGATGCCTTGATCGCGATGCTCGCCCGGCATGTTCCCGGAGCGGACACCGCGCCCGCCGAATCGGGGCCGCGGCCTATCTTTATCCTCGGATTGCCACGCTCGGGCACCACACTGCTGGATCGCCTGCTGGGCAGCCATTCGCAGGTCGTCTCGGTTGGCGAACTCGAGGACTTTTCCCGCCAGATGTGCTGGGCCGCCGACCACCCCGAACCGCTGGGTGATCCGATGCTGCAAAGACTGTCGACGCTCGACTACCCGGAAGTCGGGCGCCGCTACCTTGCGCAGACCCAGTGGCGCGCCGGAACCGCCCGGTTTTTCATCGACAAGCAACCATGGCACTACATGCTCGCGGGATTGATCCGTCTGGCGCTGCCGGGAGCACGCCTGCTGCACATGGTGCGCGATCCGATGGACGTCTGCTTCTCCAACTACCGCGCGATGCTTGGCGCGAAGTACAGCTACAGCTTCGACCTGCAAACGTTGCCCCTTTATTTCCACGAGTACCGTCGACTCGTATCAGCTTGGCCTGGCCCCGACGCAGGCGCGATCCTCCGCGTTTCGTACGACAAACTCGTCACTGACACCGAGACGACCATGCGCAAGGTGCTGGCGTTCTGCGGTCTGGAATGGGAAGACGCCTGCCTCGACCCTTCCCGCAACACGGCCGCAATCGCCACCCTCAGCGCCTCGCAGGCGCGTGGTCCGGTCTACGCGAGCGCCTTCGGCAGATGGCGACGTTATCGGCGGCAACTCGGGGGTTTGCAGCAGGCTTTGGGCTGATCGCGTGCCAGCATATCCACCCGGTCCGGCGGGTTTTCAGCTCCGACAGCGTGCACGGATTCAAGTTTCATTCAGGGTTGCCACGTCGTGCGTGTGGGCGGACGTGGCGACGGGCTAGACAGCAGAGAGGCAGCGGTCATCCCGCAGAACCATGTCCAAGTGTTGAATTGAGTGCTCCGTCCAAGCAGTTAAGGGTATGGCATGATGTTAAAAATCCAATAAAACAAGGATGTAAGGAAGCACATCCGGAAAGACAGAACACCTTTGACGCGGATTTGAACATGGTCCGTCGCAGCCGGCTTCCTCACCCAGGTCGGCTGGATGCCATGCATCCGATAGCCCTTGGCACAATTCCATACTCGCACGTATGTTCTGAGGGGTATTCCCAAAGGGTTAGGAAGTTGTTAGCATCCCATACGCCGAGGGTCCGGGTGGACTCGCTGTCTGTTTCATGGCGAGGATGCACTTGTCCCGAAACCGTGCCACAAATCTAACGTTTGGAGAGTGTAATGAGACTCGACCGCAGTGAGCTGTCAAAGGCCGTCCAGACGGCCCTTTCGCTGGGAGCCGTCGCTGCTGTGGGTGTTGCCGGAACTGCCTTCGCGCAGAACGCGACCACGACACAGAACGACCAGAAGAAACCACAAACCCTGCAGACCATCGTGGTCACGGGTTCGCACATTCGCCGCGTGGACCTGGAGACCGCCAATCCGGTGGTCACCGTCAGCAGCGAGCAGATCCAGCAGAGCGGTGCGGTGACGGTCGGCGACCTGATCCAGCAATTGCCCGCGGTGACCGGTTCGCCGCAGAACACCCGCGTCAACAACGGTGGCGGCACCGGCGGCACCTTCGCCAGCCTGCGCGGCCTCGGTAGCAGCCGTACCTTGGTGCTGGTGGACGGCCACCGGGTCGCCAACAACGACCTGAACGTCATTCCGACCGAGATGATCGAGCGGGTCGAGGTGCTGACCGACGGCGGTGCCGTGACCTACGGTTCGGACGCGATCGGCGGCGTGGTCAACTTCATCCTGAAGAAGAACTACCAGGGTGCCCAGGCTTCCTTCAATTACGGCATTTCCGACCGCAATGATGGCCAGCGCGAAGGCGCCAGCTTCATCTTCGGCCAGACCTCGGACAAGGGCAGCATCATTGCCGGCGTGGACTACAACAAGTTCGACGGCATCTCGTCGGCCAATCGCGACTATTCCAAGAACGCGTTGTACCTGTACTACGGCAACGTGTATGCGTTCGGTTCGAGCCGTAACCCGTTCGGACGCGCATACCTGTCCACGACCGACTCGAACGGGAATCCGGCGACGGCGCCTACCCAAGGCACTTACGGCTGCAGCAGCGTGACCCGCAAGGCGCCGGGCGCCGGCACCGGTCAGTCGCTCACGGACTATCGCTGCTACACGGGCACTGATTCATACAACTACCAGTTGAAGAACCTGGTCATCACGCCGCAGGAGCGCACCAATGCGTTCTTCCGCGGTGATTACCAGTTGAGCGACAGCGTCCAGGCCTACATGGACGTGTTCCACAACAGCACCTCGTCGGCTTCCGCGATTGCGCCGCTGCCGTTCGATGCGTTGAACGACGGCGTGATCATTTCCAAGGACAACATGTACAACCCGTTCGGGGTGGATTTCGGTCCTTCGACCGCCAACACGACGGCAGGCGGTGGCTATGCCCAGTACCAGTTCCTGACCCGCTGGGTCGCGGCCGGCCAGCGCTCCAGTCATTACTCGTCCACGACCGATCAGGGCATCGTGGGCTTGCGCGGCAGCATCGGCCAGACCAGCTGGCAATGGGATGCCAACTACAATTATGGCCGCATCAGCACCCTCGCCCAGACGTTCGGCGACCTGATCTACAACAACCAGTTCAAGAATGCGCTGGGTCCGTCGATGCTGGTCAACGGTGTGCCCACCTGCGTTTCCACGCCGGGCGACCCGACCACTGCGATCGCGGGATGCACGCCGCTCAACATCTTCGACGTGACCGACCCGAGTTCGGTCGCCGTCCAGAAGCAATTCGTGGCCGACCTGTTCACGAACACACTCACCACGTTCCGGTCCTACGGCGTCGACGCCAACGGCACGGTGTTCAGCCTGCCCGCCGGTGATGCCCAGCTGGCGATCGGCGCGGACTACCGCAAGCTCTATACCCACAGCGTGGTGGATTATTTGACGCAGCTCGATCCGACCACCAACACCTGTTCGGCACCCCAATCGGCGTGCACCACGGCTCTGCAAGGCGGCTACAACGTCAAGGAGGCCTATGCCGAGTTGTACATCCCGATCCTCAAGGATCTGCCGTTCGTGCGTTCGTTGAACGTGGACGTGGGCGCTCGTTACTCGAAGTACTCGCTGGCCGGCAGCACTTCCAACTACAAGCTCTCGGTGGAATACCGTCCGATCGACGACCTGTTGCTGCGCGGCACGGTGCAGGACGTGTTCCGTGCCCCGACCATCGGCAACCTGTTCGCGGGCCCGACCGGCAATGCGCCGCCGTTCCTGGATCCCTGCATCAACCTGAGCGCGGCACAGTTGGCGGCACACTCCGCGGCCTGCCAGAACGTGCCGGCGAACGCTTCGTTCCAGCAATTGCAGAACGGCCTGTCGCAGACCACCGGTATCGTGTCGGGTTCGGTGTTTGCCGGTTATCCGCTGCAGCCAGAACAGGGGCGCTCCTTCGACTTCGGTGCGGTGTACTCGCCGCACTTCGTCCCGGGCCTGACCCTGCAGGCGGATCTGTGGCGCATCTACCTGAACAACGCGATCACCCAGATCGATGCCCAGACGGCAGCCAACATCTGCTTCAGCGACAACACCAGCCCGTTCTGTTCGCTCATCCACCGTCGCGTCAACGGGCAGATCAACTATATTGCCCAGCCGACGGTCAACATCGGGCGTTTCGATACCCGTGGTCTGGACGTGCAGGCGCAGTACCGCATCCCGCAGGTGTCGTGGTTGCCGGGCCAGTTCACCCTGGGCCTGCAAGGCACCTACCTGGCGCAGTACGACAACAACGCGGCGCCGGGCGTGGCGGGTGCGGAAACCTTCCATCTGGCCGGGCACTTCTACAAGGGCTTCGGCTCGTTCCCGCGCGTCCGCGGCCAGCTGTTCGTGAACTGGAACGATGGTCCGTGGGATGCCTCGTGGCGCATGCAGTACATCGGCAGCGAGACCATCGGCAGCGCCGATCCCTCGCAGAACGAGACGGCCGACGGTGCCTATCCGCACTACACGATTCCGGTGCCGTCCATCGTGTACAGCTATGCGCAGGTGGGTTACACGATCCAGCCGATCAACACCCACATCAGCGTCGGCGTGGACAACGTGTTCGACAAGCAGCCGCCGCTGTTCTACCAGACCAGCGTGATCAACGCCAACACCGACGTGAACACGTATGACACAGTGGGCCGCTTCTACTGGGCCAAGGCAACCGTCAAGTTCTGATCAGGCGATTGCGTTGCAGTAAAATTCGGCCGCGCGGTGCACACCGCGCGGCCTTTTTTATCCGCAGTCACAAGAACTTGCAAATCCCTACTGGATTTACATGATGCAGGAACCCACCGATTACGCCACGACCGTTTCCACGGGCGATTTCCTGGGGGCTTTCAAGCGCGGACGGCTCGCGGATGCGGTGAGCTTGGCGCGCCAACGTCTCTGTATCCAACCCGGCGACGCGACGGCCGCCAACGTACTGGGGCTGAGCCTGCTGCATCAACGCAAACCGGGAGAAGCGGCGGTCGTTTTCCGCGATCTGGTTCGGCGGAATCCCGGGGAAGCATCGTTCTGGGGCAACCTGGGAACGGCATTGCGTGCCGATGGACGCCTTGCCGAAGCCGAGGACGCCTACGGGAAAGCCTTGCAACTTCGCCCCGATGATCCGCAGGCCCTCGCGAACCTTGGATTTCTCAACGTGGAATCCAAGCGCGTGGTCAGGGCCAGGGATTTGCTGTTGGCGTCGCTCCGATTGCAACCGGCAGATGCGGAGGTGCGCATTTACGCTTCGCAAATGTGCCTGGAATGCGGCGACGAGACCCAGGCCAGGCAGTTGCTGCGCGATTGGGGCACGTGGCAAGCTGGACTGGATGGCGTGTTGCGCGTCGAGCTGGCGGCATTGCTGTTGCGGCTTGGCCGGGACGCCGATGGCGAAACGCTGTTGCGCGCCCAGCTGGGGGACCCCGGCACCGGTGATGTCGCGCGCGCGCGCCTGATCCTGGTTCTCGAGCGGTTCAATCGCCTTGATGAAGCACGTGCGCTTCGGGACGAATTGCCGGATCCGGAGTGCGTGCCCGATCCCGCGTTGCGCGAGGAAATCCTCGAAGCCAATGCGATGCTGGCATCACGCACGGGCGACGTTCCGCGCGCCCGTGCACTGCTGGCATCGCTCGATACCCGTGCTTCCTCCGGCAGCCGCAAAGAGGTGGACCGGTGGTTCCTGCTCGCTAAATGGTGCGATCAGCTCGGCGACTACCCTGCGTGCATGGACTATCTGCGGCGCGCCCACGAGGGCCAGATGAAGGTTGCCGTGCAACTTGTTCCGGAACTGGCCGAGCCGAGCGCGAATCCGCTTAACATCATCGACTTCTACGTCACGGCTGAACAACGGCAGGCATGGAAGCCGGTTGACGCGCCGACCGTCGAGGATTCACCGGTGTTCGTGCTCGGGTTTCCGCGTTCCGGCACGACCATGCTCGAGCAGATGCTGGATGCACATCCAGGGCTGGTATCGATGGACGAACGTCCATTCGTGCAGCGTGTGGTAGAGCGCATGCAGGCGATGGGCATGGATTACCCGGAACAGCTTGGCGAACTCGACTCCGAACGCTGTTCCGAATTGCGCGACCACTACTGGCGGTCGGTGCGCGAGGTCGTCACGCTGCAACCAGGACAGCGGCTGGTGGACAAGAATCCATTGACCATGTTGCGATTGCCCCTGTTGGTGCGGCTGTTCCCGCGGGCCAAGGTCATTTTCGTCGTGCGCCATCCCTGCGACGTGGTGTTGAGCAACTACATGCAGCACTTCAATGCGCCCGCCTATGTCGCCCTTTGCTCGACAATGTCAAGGCTCGCGGCAGGCTACGCTGCCGCGATGAAGTTCTGGAACGAACATGTTGCGTTGCTGCAGCCAGATGTGTTCGAGTGGCGCTACGAAGCCGCTATCGCCGATTTCGATGGCATGGTCACCAATATTGGTGCGTTCCTGGAGCTGGAAGAGATTGGTCCGTTGCGCGATTTCAGCGAGCACGCCCGGCGCAAGGGTTACATTGGCACGCCGAGTTACGCGCAGGTCGTGCAACCGGTGTATGCCAGTTCGATCGGGCGCTGGCGACACTATCGCGATGCGTTCGAACCCCTTCTGCCGGTCTTGCGGCCGGTAATGGAGCACTGGGGTTACGAGGCCTGAGTGGATCATGGAAATTGCCGATTCCGGGATCATGCTGCGCGACTACGTCCACTGGTACGACGACGCGCTGCCGCACGCCTTCTGCGACCACCTGATCGACGCCTTCCACGGCACCCAGGCCATGCATGTCCAACGCGAGCAAGGCTGGCGGGCGGGGCTCGAGGATAGCGCGTGGACGGAACTCGACCTTTCGGCAATGGCGGACGATGCCCTGAAGGGTTTTTTCCGCGCGAGCATCGATGAATACCTCGATCGCTACAACAGCGCGCTGAAGTTGCCGATTCCCGTGCCGCGATCGCCCATGCTGGCCGAACTGCGCATGAAGCGGTATCGCCCAGGAACCGGGGAAGCGTTCCAGCTGCATTTCGATTCGATCAACGAAGTCGCGAACCGCTACCTGGTGTTCCTCTGGTATTTGAACGATGTCGCCGACGGCGGCGAGACCGAATTTCCGCGCCTCGGGATCAAGGTGGCGCCGCAGGCCGGACGGTTGCTGATGTTTCCGCCGTACTGGATGTATCAACATGCCGGCCTGCCGCCCCTGTCGGGCGACAAATACATCCTCTCCACATACATGCTTTTTCCCGGCGATCACTGAACCATGCCTCGTCCGGGAGATGCTTACCGTCAAGTGCGGTCAGGCAGGTACGACGTCGAAGGCAATCGTCAGTCGTGTGGCGCCGGGCGGGCCTTCGAAGGGGACCGTGCCGTGCCACATGTAGGATGGGAAAAGCACAAGCAGTCCGGGTTGCGGCTTGACGAAATGTTCGGCGGCCAACGGTGGTTGCGTTGGCATACCCGGCTGGCCGAACTGAATCCATCCAGCGTGGCCGGCATCGTCGTCGAGCGTCGGCAGTTCAATGTAACAGGCCGAGGACAGCCAGCCGTCCGGGTGGACATGGTTCACATGGTGGCCGTGAGGGCGCAGGCGCACCGACCACGCCCCGCTCAGCCGGTAGGCGCCGGTGTTGCGCCTTTGCCAGATCTCTTCCCCAGCAGCGATGGCCGCCATGTAGCGGCGGATGGGGCCGTCGATGGCCTGAGCGAACGCTTTCACGGCGGCGTCTTCCACGCGATCGAAGCGCAAATCCACCTGTGAGCCACCACGCAATGACTGGAAAGTCGGGTGCGCGTGATGGACATGGAGTCGGCCGAGACCGGCCGCCAGATCGGCGAGATAATGCTCCAGATCGGGCCAACCCTCCGGTGTATCGATCAGCATTGGCATTACGCAGCGGTAATCGTAGAGCCTCCGGTAACGGGGATCGCCAAGCAGTCGCCATGTGACTGCCTGCAACGCAAGGGCATGGCAATCATTGGGATCCGTGCGATTGAGTTGCTCGGCGATGCGGGACGCTTCCTCCGTTCTGCCCATGCCCAGGAGCGCCGAGCAACAGGCAGCCAGGGCGACCTTGTTTTCAGGGGCCTGCCGGAGCGCTTGCTGCGCATAAGCGAGTGCTTGCGCTGTGTCACATTTGACCGCCGCCTGCGCGATGGCAATGCAGACATCAAGTGAGTTGCCGGAAACTTTCAGGGACCTGCATTGGAGCATTTCAGCCACCGCGCGTTCTGGCTGCTGCGCTCCTTCCAGAAGTCTGCCTTTTGCTATGCGCAAACCGTCGAGATCCGGTCGCTTGCGAAGTGCGGCATCGATTTCAGCGGTGGCCAAGTCGATATCACCGGTGTTCATCCACAACAATTCGCCGAGGTTGACGTGGGCGGTGATGTAATCGGGACGTGCCCTAACTGCTATGCGCAACTCCTCGACTGCTTCGTTGAGCCGATTCTGTGCTATCAGCGCGCGGGCCAGCACGAAGTGAGCTTCCGGAGGCGCGTTCCCGTGGGCCAGCGCGGCGCGGGAGACCTGCTCGGCGCGCCGGAGATCCCCGCACTCAACCAAAGCTGCGGCATGGCCGATTTGTCCATGCAAGTTGGAAGGTGATAGTCGCAGCAATCCTTCGAAAGTGCGGGCCGCTGCCTCGGAATCCCCGAGCGCCATCAACGTCTGCCCTTTGAGCATCAGGAGTTCCGGCGTCCGGACGCCCTTCTTGATATAACCGTCCACAAGGGCGAGTGCTTCATGCGGTCGTTGTCGTTGCAGCAGCAGGTAACCCAGGTTGAGCGCGGCCGGGAGGTGGTCATGGCGCAGCGCAAGGGCCTGTCTGAACGACTGTTCCGCCTCATCAAGCCTTCCTAAGCGCAGCATGATTTCACCGTGCAGTCCATGTGCCGGTGCCCTGCTGGAGTCGAGCATCAATGTCTTGCGCAGCGATTTGAGCGCTTCATCCAGGTTGCCTGCTTCGAACTGCAGGCCGGACATAAACCAGTGCGCGTCAGCCGATGCGGGGTGGGTCTGCACGACGCGCGCGATGACCGCATGCGCGGCGGCGCGCTTGCCTTCGCGCAGCAATTGCGCTGCGTGGCGCAACTCGTTGGCGGTTAGGGACATGATCGTGTAGCGAAAATCAGTGGTTACCGTTGATGATGCGCTAAAACAGCATGTAGGTGGAAATGATGTACTTGTCGTTGGATCGCGGTGGAAGTCCCGCATGCTGGAACATCCAGTATGGCGGGAACATCAGCAACCGTCCGGCCCGCGCCGCGATTTTCAGGCCCAGATCAGGGAACTCGGTTTCACCACCGTTCGTGACGTCATTCAGATACCACAGGAAGACGAGATAACGGTTGGAGGTGTAATCCAACGAATCGAAATGAGGCTGGAACTGGTCGCTTTCCTCGACAACATAGCGCTTGATCCTCAGATCCTCCATACGCACGCGGAACGGAACCTCGAGCGTCAATTGCAGATCGGTGTTGTAGCGAGCGAGGTATTCCTTGATGTGATCGTGGAAGTATCTTTGCAGCGAGGTGTCGCCCGTCTTGCTGACGTTGAGCTCGGTCCAGGCACTCGCTTCGAGCGATTTCATGTGCCCCCGGCCGTTGCGTGCCTGGTACGCGGAGAGCTGGTCGAATGACTCGATCATGCGCTTGCAGAAGGCGGGATCGAGCGCCTCGTCATACGCTCTCACGAATCGGGTCATGTCCCGCATATCTTCGCTTCGAAGCGGATTGCAATCGGCCAGCGGCGACATGCGGGTCAAGACAGTTCGTACAACTTGGTGTCGAAATCAACCGCCACGGCGGTCACTGCTTCGATGGCCTTTCGCTCGAGCGGGGAGAGCCCGGGATGCCAGACCTCGAGCGTGACGACACGGGCCGTGCCATCCAAAGAATGGTTTGCGAATGTGTATCCGAAGGTCGAATCGAAGACGACAGCGTGGGACGGTCGCAGTACCACGCGTTCACCGCCCACTTCGATCATGGCATCGACGCTGTCGGACAACGCGATGGCTACCGAAATCCTCGAGTTGGTGCGGCCGAATCGCAACGGAACCTGATCGCCCTTGGCGAGCTGGATGACTTCCGCGTCCGGGCCGTGCCACGGGATGCGCACCAACGGCGTTTCTTCGAGCGCGGCCACCAGTTGCGGGGCATTGTTCCTGGCATTTTCCATCAGCGTCCCGTGCTGATAGACGAGTATGCGCTGCGGCGTCTCGTTTTTGGAGGCGGGCGCCTGGTCCTCCCCAAGCAGATTCTTGAGGCTGAACGGGCTGGTCGTCGGTGCGGCCATGGCGTTCGCACAGGTATCCACTTCAGGACCCAGCCCTGCGATGCGCACGGTACATGCAGCCAGCCATGGCAATGATGCTTCGTCCGGGAAAGGTCCGGCTCCCAGCGCGGGCACGTAAAGGAAGGAAGGCTTCTGCCGCGGGTCCCCGGGGGCTTCGGGTGTTTCGTGCAGGTAAATCGCCACGGTCCGATCGACCCGGTCCAGTGCTCCATCGCTTGCATCATCCCGTAACGGCCGCAAGGCATCGTCGAACAGCGCCCGGCGGCCTCTGATGACGAACTCCATGGCATGCTTCACGAGCCCGCGCAAGCCAGGCTCCGTCGTGTCGTCGTCCAGCCACTGCCCCGCCCCCTGAGCGTCGAGTATTGCGTGGAAGTAATGCAGAAGCGCGAGATCGGGACGCTGGTCGTTCTCCAGTACGTTGGCCAACATCAGGCGCGCGGAGGGCCGACGGGTTCCGCTCAATTCCACCGCGCGCTCAAGCACATAGCGGGCAGCATCGGGGCGGTCGCCGGCGCGGTAGGCCGCACCCAATTCCAGCAGCATGTCCGGGTCGTCACGGTTGGTTTCGAGCGCGCGCGACAGCAACTCCACGGCTTCGCCCGGACGGCCCTGCGCGAGTGCGGCATTGGCCAGAAACCGCAATGCTTCGGGAAATGCCGGGTTTTCGGCCAGGATGCTCCGATAGACCCGTTCGGCGTCGTGCAGTCGCCCCTGGTTGACGTGTTCGCGTGCGGCGGCGAGTTCCGTCGTCACGCGCGGCATGGAGGGGGTTGCAGGCATGGGCGGAAGCCGCTCGAAGCGGTGGCGGAACGGTCATGAGCGAACAGACATGGCAGCGGCCGCCGCTTCGCGTACGCCACGTACTGCCGCGGCATCGTAACAAGCGGATGAGGGGGGCGCAAGCACGTCACGACAAGGCATGCGGTCATTCGTACAATGGCCGATCCCGACAATCGGTGTGGCCATGGAGATCGAAAAGGACAATCGCGTGCACGGCAGTCCGGGTAAAGCGTGAACGCATCTTCACGACTGGCCGGCCTCGACCACGATGCAATCAGGCAGGTGGTGGCGGCGGCGGGAGCCTTGGACATGGGGCGTGTCGACTTGGCTTCCGCGCAGCTGCAGCTCGTCATGGACCGGTTTCCTGATCATCCGGAAGTCATGCGCCTGTACGCGGGGACGCTGGACATGCGGGGCGATTGTGCGGGCGCCATCACGGCGGCAAGAAAGGCGGTCGCTGGTCGACCGGACGATCCCCTCTGTCACAACACCTTGGGAACCGTGCTCGGGGCGAGCGGCGACTTCGACGGCGCAATCGCTTCGCTGCGTCGTGCCTGCGAATTGCAGCCCGGCCTCGCGATTGCGTGGTTCAATCTGGGCGTGATGTTGACGCGTTGCGTGCGGATCGATGATGCGATCGTCGCCTTGCGACGTGCCATCGACCTTGCACCCGACCACATGCAGGCGCGTGCTTTGCTGGCCGACATGTTGCGCATGAGTGGCCATGCCGGCCAGGCTGCCGCGATGTATCGCGACGTGCTGAAGCAACAGTCCTGGCAGGGCATGGCATGGTGGGGACTCGCAGACCTCCGCACGGATGCATTCATGCCGGGTGACATCGGGCGCATGCAAGCGGCTTTGCACGACCAGCGCGGGAGCGTCGACGACAAGGTCGCGACGGGATTCGCGCTTGCGCGCGCTCTCGATGGAGAAGGCCGACTTGCAGAATCGCTGCAGGTGATCGGGCAAGCCAACGCGCTGGCACGCCAACGCAGGCGCTGGGATGCCGGGGCGTTTTCCAAAGATATCGCCGTGATCCGTTCCGCCGCACCGGCAGCGGCAAGCGCGCCAGCGACATTTGGCGGCGAAGCGATATTCATCACCGGCCTGCCGCGCTCGGGAACCACCCTGGTCGAACAAATCCTCGCATCGCACTCGCAGGTGGAAGGTGCGGGCGAGTTGCCGGACCTGCCGATGGTCCTGACGACGGAATCACGCCGACGCGGGAAGATGTTCCCCGCCTGGATGCATGAATTGAAATCCGCCGACTGGCAACGGCTGGGCGAGAGTTATCTGGAGCGCACCGCGCATTGGCGCGCCAACCGCGCAAGGTTCACGGACAAGCTGCCGGGCAACTGGATGTACGTGGCCGCGATCCGCGCGATGTTGCCCGCGGCGCGAATCGTGATTTGTCGGCGCGATCCGCTGGAGACCTGCTTTTCGTGCTACCGCCAGCATCTCGCCAACAACGAGTACGCGCGCACGTTCGAGGACCTTGCCGCTTATTGGCGCGAATTCGATGGCTGCGTCCGTCTTTGGAGGTCGTTGTATCCGGAGCACGTGTACGAACACCGGTACGAAGCCTTGATGGCGGATCCGGAGGGCGGGATCAGGAGGCTGCTCGAAGCTTGCGAATTGCCGTTCGAACAGGCTTGCCTTCGCTTCCACGAAACGCGTCGCGAGGTACGTTCGCCGAGTGCGACCCAGGTGCGGCGGCCGCTAGACCCCGGCACTTCGCACGCGCGCCGGTACGGCGCGTTGCTGGACCCCTTGCGTCGTGCCCTGGGCATGCCACCATTCGGAGCTTGAGTCATTGGCCCAACAACGCACGGCACGGGATTGGCTGGATATCGTCCGCTTGCAGATGCTGCGAGGCGACGCCGCATCCGCGCAAGTGACCGTGCGTGAGGCATTGGCCGTTCATCCGCACTCGCGGGACTTGCGGCGTGCGCAAGCCGGCATCCTGCGGCAGTCCGGGCGCACGGTCGAAGCGGAAGCATCTTTGCTGCAACTGATTCGGGAAGATCCCGCCGATGTCGCGTCCGCATTTGCGCTTGCGCGACTCCTAGGAGAGCAGGGACGCACGGCTGCCGTCGCGGAAGTCATGATCGCGTGTTTCGGGAACCCCGAGAACTGCCGTGACGCCGATCTGGTCATCCATGCCATCGAGCTGCTTGATGATTGTGGGCGCAAGCAGGCAGCCGCAGCCACCGCGGCGATGGCACTGGCCGCCCATCCGGATGACCAACGTCTGCACGCCTATGCCGGCATGCTGCAGATGCAGCTCGGCGATTTCGGGCGGGCCAGGGATCACTACCTGTCGGTGATGCGGCACAGCGAGAAGGCGTGGGAATGGCACGCCGCGATCGGTCTTGCCCATACGCGGCGTTACGTCGATGCCGCCGATTCCGACCTCGCGCTGTTCCGCGCCGGCCTGCAACGCGGAAATCTCTCGGTACTTGCCCGCGCAGAGCTCTGGTACGCGCTCGGCAAGGCCGATGACGACCTGGCGCTGTACGAACAAGCCGCGAGTGAATTCCGTACCGCTAACGAGATCGCGCGTTCGCTCGCAGACTGGTCGAGTGAAACCTGGGCGCGCGGGATCGCCGGGCAACCCGCCACGATGCGGTTCCCGGAAGTGAGCGCTGCACGTCCGGACTTCATCCCGGTCTTCATCGTCGGGATGCCCCGGTCGGGCACCACCCTGCTGGCCGAGTTGCTGTCGCGAAACCCGGCGGTGTGCAATCGGGGTGAGTTGCCATGGATCGACCGATTGGTCCGGACAATGGGCCTCGCGGCCGGCGGCTCGCGCCACGCACTTGCGGAGGCTGCCATGGCGTACGAGATGCAATGCCGGCAGGATGATGGTGGCGATGCGCGCTGGTTCATCGACAAGCAGCCACTGAACTTCCGCTACATCGGGTTGCTGCTAACCATGTTTGCCAACGCGCGGATTATTTGCTGCCGTCGCAATCCCCGCGACAACGCCTTGTCATTGTGGACGCACCTGTTCGCGGACGAGACGCTCGCTTTCACGCACGATTTCGCCACCATCGCAACCGTCATGCATGATTGCAGGACACTGACGGCGCAAGCCTGCAGCGCGCATCCGTCATCCGTCCGCGAGGTGCGGTACGAGGCCTTGGTGGCCGACCCGAAGCGCACGTTGGATGAGCTCGGGGCATGGCTGGGCCTGCCGGAGGTCGAGGTCGGCCATCCAGGCCGACCGTCGGCGGTGAGCACGTCCAGCCTCTGGCAGGTCCGTCAACCCGTCTACCACACGTCGGTGGGGCGCTGGCGTCACTACCTGGATTGCCTGCCGGAATTGCTGGATTTCCCGGAGGCTTGACGGAAGCTCGCAAAGCTTGGGCGCCGGAACGCCAGCAACCTTCTGATTGGCACGGCCCCGGCCCGGAAATGCGAAGGGCGCGACTTGTGTCGCGCCCTTCGCGGAGTTCAAGTTCTCGCAAATGCGAACCCGATCAGTAGCGGTAGTGCTCGGCCTTGTAAGGGCCTTCCACCGCCACGCCGAGGTAGTCGGCCTGGATTCTGTCAGCTTGGTGAGCTTGACGCCGATCTGTTCCAGGTGCAGGCGCGCGACTTCCTCGTCGAGCTTCTTGGGCAGCCGGTAGACCGTCTTCTCGTACTTGTCCTTGTTGGCCCAGAGGTCGATCTGCGCGAGGGTCTGGTTCGAGAAGGAATTCGACATCACGAACGTCGGGTGGCCGTGCGCGCAGCCGAGGTTGACCAGGCGACCTTCGGCGAGCAGGTAGATCGAGTTGCCGCCATCGAAGGTGTAAAGATCCACCTGCGGCTTGATGTTGACGTGTGCTTCGCGGTCTTCTGCAAACGCTCGACCTGGATCTCGTTGTCGAAGTGGCCGATGTTGCAGACCAGCGCGTGGTTTTTCATGCGCTGCATGTGCTCCAGCGTGATGACGTCGCGGTTGCCGGTGGTGGTGACGTAGATGTCGGCCTGGCCCAGCGTGTCCTCGACGGTTGCGACCTGGAAGCCTTCCATCGCGGCCTGCAGTGCGCAGATCGGATCGATTTCGGTGACGATCACGCGCGCGCCGAAGCCTTTCAGCGAGTGCGCGCAGCCCTTGCCGACATCGCCGTAACCGCAGACCACGGCGACCTTGCCGGCGACCATCAGGTCGGTGGCGCGCTTGATGCCGTCGGCCAGCGATTCGCGGCAGCCGTACAGGTTGTCGAACTTGGACTTGGTGACCGAATCATTGACGTTGATCGCGGGCACCAGCAGCTTGCCGGCTTCGGCGATCTGGTACAGGCGATGCACGCCGGTGGTGGTTTCCTCGGACACGCCGCGCCATTCCGAGGCGACATTCTTCCAGAAACCCGGGCGTTCGCTGCGGCGTCTTCTTGAGCAGATCCTTGATGACCTGTTCTTCGTGGTTGGCGCCCTTTTCGTCCACCCACTTGGAACCGTCTTCCATCTCGACGCCCTTGTGGATCAGCAGCGTGGCGTCGCCGCCATCGTCGACGATCAGTTCCGGTCCGGTCATGCCCGGATGGGTCAGCGCATCCAGCGTGCAGTGCCAGTATTCCTCGAGCGTTTCGCCCTTCCAGGCAAACACCGGCACGCCGCTGGCGGCAATCGCCGCGGCGCAGTCGTCCTGGGTCGAGAAGATGTTGCACGAGGCCCAGCGCACGGAGGCACCGAGCGCGGCGAGGGTCTCGATCAGCACCGCGGTTTCCTTGGTCATGTGCAGGGAGCCGGTCACGCGCACGTCCTTGAGGGGCTTCTGCGGGGCGTAGCGGGCACGGATCTGCATCAGGCCCGGCATTTCCTGCTCGGCCATCGTGATGCGCTTGCGGCCGAGTTCGGCCAGCGAGATGTCGCGCACGTTGTAATCGTGCGAAGCGGTTTCCTTGGCAACAGCGTTCATGGGGATATCTCCGATTGACGGGCGCTGTTGGAAAGAAAGCCGAGCCTGACTGCTTTGCGCAGTTGCAGCGCCCCTCGGCGAACATGCACCATTATATATCTTTCCGTCGCGATGGAAAGATGGATGTCGACGGAGGCTTGCGGGAACCGGGCCGACGATGCCGCAACCCGCTGGCTACTGACGTGAAATCGTTCCCGCTTATCATGCCGTGACGACCTTGCAGGAGAACAGGTGAATACCAACGCCGGAACCGACACCCTGCGTGACATCGTTTTCCCGCCCCAGGACATTCCCCTGCGCGATGACGTGCATCGGCTCGGGGCGCTGGTTGGCCAGATGCTGGCGGAGCAGGGTGGCGAAGCGTTGTTCGCAAGGGTGGAGTCGATACGGACGGCCGCGATTCGCAGGCGGGAGGGCGGGTTGGGCAGTGCCGAACTCGAGGGCGAGTTGATCGGGATCGGCGCCCGGGAGGCCGAATCGCTGGCGCGCGCCTTCGCCGCGTATTTCCAGGTCGTCAACGTCGCGGAGCGCGTGCATCGCATACGTCGTCATCGGGATTACCAGTTGGCGGGCGCCACGGCGCAGCCGGAATCGCTTGCCGATGCGTTGACCGAATTGAAGGCGCGGGGCGTGACCGCCGGGGAATTGCTGGAATGGTTGCGGCGCCTTGATGTCGAGCCGGTCTTCACGGCCCATCCGACCGAGGCCGTGCGGCGCTCCTTGCTGGAAAAGGAGCAGGCGATCGTGCGCGCGTTGGTGGCCGAATTCGATCCGGTGCGTACCCCGCGTGAGCGGGACGTGGAACGCGAACGCATCCGCAATGCCATCACCATCGCGTGGCAGACCGCGGAAGCCGCGAGCGTACGCCCGAGTGTCCAGGACGAATGCGAGCACGTGGGCTTCTATCTCGCCGATCCGATCTACAGCGTGTTGCCGGTGTTCTACGAAAACCTGCGGCAGGCACTGCAGGATGTCTATGCAATCGAACCCACGCTGCCGCGGGTGCTGCGTTTCGGCTCCTGGGTCGGTGGGGACATGGATGGCAACCCCAACGTCGGCGCCGACACGCTCACCGATGCATTGCGGTCGCAGCGAAATCTGGTGTTGCAGCGGTACATGGCCGAATGCCGACGGCTCGGCGACCGGCTGAGCCAGACCATGGATCGTGTCGCCGTCGGCGATGCCCTGGGCCGCCGCCTGGATGACTACCTTGCACGGATGCCCGAAGCCGCCGCCCTCATCCGTCCCCGCCATGCCAACATGCCCTACCGCTGCCTGCTGCGATTGATGGCGGCGCGGCTGGACGCGACCGCGCGCGAAGCCATGCATGCCTATGCGAATGCAGGTGAATTCGCGGATGACATATCCCTGATCGAATGCAGCCTCGCCGAACACAAGGGCGAGCATGCAGGCCTGTTCGCCGTACGACGCCTGGCTTGGCGCGTGCGCAGCTTCGGATTCCACCTCGCGCGGCTGGATGTGCGCCAGGACTCTCGCGCCCATGACGATGTGCTCGCGCTGCTGCTGGACGATGGTGAATGGCCGACGCGCGAACCTCTTCAGCGTGCCGGGGTCTTGCGCCCGTACGCCGGTGGCGAACGGCAATTCGCTGCGTGCGAACATCCCGAAGTCGAGCGACTGCGCGCGGTTTTCGCCGCCATCGCGGCGAGCCGGGAACAGCATCAGGCCGACGCGATTGGCCTGTACATCATCTCCATGGCACGTTCGGCCGCCGACGTGCTGGCCGTGCTGGCACTGGCTCGCCACGGCGGGTTGGTGGATGCACAAGGTGCCGTGCCGATCGACATCGCGCCGTTGTTCGAGACGGTCGATGACCTGCAGCACGGCGCGACCACCTTGCGCGCACTGCTGGCTGATCCCGTCTACCGTGCCCATCTTGCGACACGCGGCGACCGGCAGTCGGTGATGCTCGGCTACTCGGACAGCGCCAAGTACGGCGGCATCCTTGCCGCCCGCTGGGCCTTGCAGCGCGCACAGGTCGAGTTGCTCGAAGTCGCCCGCGGCGCAGGCATCGCGCTGACGTTTTTCCATGGCCGCGGGGGTACCGCCAGCCGCGGCGGCGCGCGCATCACCCCGGCATTGATGGCATCGCCGCCGGGCTCGGTCGCGGGCCGGTTGCGCATGACCGAGCAGGGCGAAGTGATCCACCGCAAGTACGGCATCCGCGCACTGGCCTTGCGCAACCTGGAGCAGACGGTCGGAGCGGTGCTCAAGGCCAGCCTGCGGCCGCGCGATGCGGATCCACGTGAACTCGGGTGGCAGGAACGCATGCGGACACTGGCGGCCTGCAGCAGCGAGGCGTACCGGAAACTGGTGACCGATCCGGATTTCCTCGCCTACTTCCGCGAGGCCACGCCCATCGACGTGATCGAACGCATGGCGATCGGTTCGCGTCCAGCCAGCCGGCGCAGCATGCGCGGCATCGAGGATCTGCGCGCGATTCCATGGGTGTTCTCGTGGACGCAATGCCGTTCGATCATGACCGCGTGGTATGGCCTCGGCACCGCATTGCAAAGAGGCGTGGACGAATTCGGCGAAGACGCAATGAGGGAGATGGTCCTCGAGTGGTCGTTCCTGTCGACGCTTCTCGATGACGTGGAGATGGTACTGGCCAAGGCGGACATGGACATCGCCGAATCCTTCTCGCGCCTGTCCGGCACGCTGCACGACCGTTTCTTCCCGCTGCTGCGCGGAGAGTTCGCGCGTACCCGCGATTTGCTGTTGCGGCTGAAGGGCAGCGCACAGTTGCTTTCCAACGATCGCCGCCTGGCGCTTTCGATACGCCTGCGCAACCCCTACGTCGATCCCGTCAGCCTGCTGCAGCTCGATTTGCTGCGGCGTTGGCGCAATTCCGACCGTGAAGACGAGGGCCTCTTGCGCGCGTTGGTCGCATGCGTCAACGGGGTCTCGCGTGGCCTGCAGAACACCGGCTGAGCCGGGCAAGGGTCGTGCCTGGGGGGCGTACAGAAAAAAGGGCGCCATCGAGGCGCCCTTTCCGGTCGGGGAGCGGGGATGCCTAGCCTTTCAGTCCCGCAGCCTTGCGCAATTCGTCGGCGCGGTCGGTCTTTTCCCACGAGAACGCAGTGGCCGTCTCGGACTTCTTCACCAGCTTGCCACCATTGCGTTCTTCCCACTTGTAGGTGACCTGGAACGGTTTGCGGCCGAAGTGGCCGTAGGCGGCGGTCGACTGATAGACCGGATGGATCAGGTCCAGCATCTTGATGATGCCGTAGGGGCGCAGGTCGAAATGCTTGCGGATCAGCTTTTCGATCTTGTCGTCGCTGATCTTGCCGGTGCCGAACGTGGTGACCGAGATCGAGGTCGGTTCGGCCACGCCGATCGCGTAGGAAAGCTGGACCTCGCATTTGTCGGCCAGGCCCGCGGCGACCACGTTCTTGGCCACGTAGCGTGCCGCATAGGTCGCGGAGCGATCGACCTTGGACGGATCCTTGCCCGAAAATGCCCCGCCGCCATGACGGGCCATGCCGCCGTAGGTGTCCACGATGATCTTGCGCCCGGTCAGGCCGCAGTCGCCTACCGGGCCGCCGATCACGAACTTGCCGGTGGGGTTGATGTGCACCTTGTTCTTCGGCAGTGCCTTCAACCATTTCTTCGGCAGCACGGGTTTGAGGATGTGTTCGCGCACGCCCTCGACGAGGTCGGCGTGCTTGACCTCCGGGTCGTGCTGGGTGGACAGCACCACCGCGTCGAGGCCGGCGACGGTGTGGTCGTCGTTGTACAGCAGCGTCACCTGGGACTTGGCGTCCGGGCGCAGCCATTTCAGCTTGCCGGCCTTGCGAACCTTGGCTTGCTGTTCGACCAGCCGGTGCGAGTAGTAGATCGGCGCCGGCATGAATTCCGGCGCTTCGTTGCAGGCATAGCCGAACATCAGGCCCTGGTCGCCCGCGCCCTGTTGTTCTGGCTTCTTGCGGTCGACGCCCTGGTTGATGTCGGGCGATTGCTTGCCGATCAGGTTCAGCACGCCGCAGGTGGCGCCGTCGAAACCGACTGTCGAGGAGTCGTAGCCGATCCCGAGAATCACTTGGCGCGCCAGCGCCTCGATATCCACCCACGCATCGGTGGTGACTTCGCCGGAGACGATCGCCACGCCGGTCTTGACCATGGTTTCGCAAGCCACACGGGCGCGCTTGTCCTGCGCCAGGATCGCGTCCAGCACGGCATCGGAAATCTGGTCGGCAACCTTGTCCGGGTGGCCTTCGGACACCGATTCGGAAGTGAACAGGTAACGGCTCATCGCGGTTTATATCCTTTGATGCGGATGGAAGGATGGAGCAGGCTGTCAATCATACCGTGTCGAAGGCATGAGTGCAGCGACAAGCCCAATGCGTTCAGCGCAGGGTGGGTCACGCCGCCGCGGCGAACACGTCGGCCGTTCCCGTTGCCAGCGCATCGAAATACTCGCGGGTCAGGCGGCTTTGTTCGTGCGCGCTTTCCGCGGCATTGACCACGGCTCTGAATGCCTCGTTCTCCGGCCGGTCCTTCGCATACCAACCCAGATGCTTGCGCGCTATCCGCACGCCCGCGGTCTCGCCGTAAAAGTCATACAGGTCGTCGAGATGACCGAGCAGGATGTCGCGCACCTCGATGAGGCCGGGCTCGGCCAGCAGCTCACCGGTCGCGAGATGATGCGCGATTTCGCGAAAAATCCAGGGGCGGCCCTGCGCCGCGCGACCGACCATCAATGCGTCGGCCTGCGTGTAGTGCAGTACTTCCAGCGCCTTGGCCGGTGAATCGATATCGCCATTGGCGAACACCGGGATCGAGATCGCCGCCTTCACCGCCGCGATGGTGTCGTATTCGGCGAAGCCTTCGTATTTTTGCGAACGGGTCCGGCCGTGCACGGCCAGTGCGGCGATGCCGCTGTCCTCGGCGATGCGCGCGATCGCCAGGGCATTGTGCCGTTCGGGAGTCTGGCCGGTGCGGATCTTCAGCGTCACGGGCACGTCCACGGCGTCGACCACGGACTTGCAGATGCGTGCCACCAGCGGCTCGTCGGCCAGCAGCGCCGAGCCTGCCCAGGCGTTGCAGACCTTCTTGGCCGGACAGCCCATGTTGATGTCGATGATCTGCGCGCCGTGGGCGACGTTGTAGCGGGCCGCTTCCGCCAGCATGGCGGGGTCCGAGCCGGCGATCTGGACGGATACCGGGTCGGGCTCGCCGGCATGGTCCATGCGGTGCAAAGACTTGCGGGTCCGCCACAGGCGCGGATCGGAGGTGGTCATTTCGGATACGGCCAGCCCCGCCCCCAACCGCTTGCACAATTGGCGAAAGGGCTTGTCGGTGACCCCGGCCATGGGCGCCAGCGCCAGCGGCGGGTCGATGGGGAACGGACCGATATGCATGGCGGTCAGTGTAACGGTCCGATCCTTGCATTGAGGGTTTCGTATACCGATCATGGCCTGCCGTGGAGGGACCATGCGGAGCGTGTTGTTGGGCTTGCTGCTGGGCGCCTGGGGCGTGGCCGTGGCCATGCCCCTCGGTTCGGTCGACATGCGGACACTGTCCACCAGTCAGCCGCGTGCCTTGATTGCCAAGGTGCGTGCGGCACTGGATGCCGGCGAGTATGCGCGTGACCCGGCTGGTGAACGCGAAGCCCTGTGGTGGATGGGCCACGCCGGCGTCAATGTTTCCGATGATGCCGCCGTGACGGAGGCCGTGGCGCGTCTCAAGAGCTTGGGCAGCGTCGAACACGACAAACTTGCCGAATCCTACGCCGGATTCCTGACCGCCGACCTGCGAATCCTGCATGGTGACGGCGGCGGCGTCAGCGATGCGCTGCAGGCGGCCGCCTTGCAGCTGGACAGTTCCGCTCCCGTGCATCGGGCGCTGGCGAAGTTCCAGTTGTGCGATGCGTACAGCATGGCTTCCCAATACCAGCAATCGCAGCCGCTGTGCCGCGAGGCCGCTGCCGCCTTTGCAGCATTGCACGACGACTGGGATCAGGCGCAGGCCAGGAATGATGAAGGCAACAATGCCTACGGGATGGGGCAATATGCGGATGCCGGCCGGTTCTACCTGCAGGCGCGCGCCCTCTACGACAAGGTGGGCGACCACTCCCAGGTACTGATGGTGGGGGACAACCTGGCGCAGGTTTACCTCAAGGAAGGCAAGCCCGAAAAGGCGATCGCGCTTTCACGAGCATCGCTGGCCGACGAACGTGCGGCGGGCCGCGAATCCGACGCGATGAATTCGCAGTACGACATCGCCCGCGCGCTGGAAGCGATGGGCAAGCATGGCGATGCCATGGACCTGATTGCCTCGACCGTGGCGGAAGCGCGCAAGGCAAACCTCGGCACCCAGTTGCCCGATCTGCTGAGCGAACAATCGCGGATGGCGGAAAAGAATGGTGACCTGAAGCTGGCACTGGCGTCCGAACGCGAAGCCCTGAAGGCCGCCGACGGGATATGGCGAACCAGCCTGGGTTCGCAGCAGGCGGAACTGGCGGCGCGTTACGCGGCGCGGGAGAGGGAAATCCGCATCCAGCAACTGGAGCGCAACAACCAGATCAAGAACCTGAAACTGGATGCCGCACGCGCCGACGCCGAACGCAACGCATTGGATCTCCGCCATCAGCGCAGCACCTTGGTTGCGGCCCTGGTCGCGGCAACCGGGCTGCTGGTCGGTATCGTGTCCTTGCTGTTGTTGTTGCAATCCCAGCGGCGGCATGCGCGTGATCTGCGCCAACAGGCGCTGGAAGACCCCCTTACCGGTGTCGACAATCGGCGCGGTTTTTTCCAAAGGGCACAGGCGTTGCTCGACCGGCAGGATGCCGATGAGCCGCCGCTGCACGCGTTGCTCCTGTTCGATTTCGATTATTTCAAGCGCATCAATGACCTTCACGGACATCCGTTCGGCGACATCGTGCTCAACGTTTCCCTGCAGGCCTTGCAGGACCTGGTCGGCAAAAGCGGCCACATCGCACGCCTGGGTGGCGAAGAGTTCGTGGTGCTGTGCCCGCGCATGGGCGGAACCGCGGCCCTGGCGCTCGCCGAGGACATGCGCATTGCCGTCAGCGCGCTGCAGTTTCCGAACGAGCCGGATGATCTGGACGTCACGATCAGCATCGGCATGGCGCTGTTCGACGGCAATCATTGTCACGATATCGACAGTTGGCTGCGGGCCGCCGACGATGCGATGTATGCAGCCAAGGCGCGTGGACGCGACCAGACCGTCATTGCCCACGAAGTAAGCCATTTGCTGAAACAAGCGGGGGCCGGGACGAGTCCGTTGTCTGCAGGCCGATATTGACCCCAGCCACGCCTGCGCTCAAGGGTGTCCGGCGCCAAGGGTCCTGAGCCGGGCATGTGGCCAGATGCTTCGATCGGGTCCGCTGCCACGACAATCCGCGTCGGCTAGACTGGAGTGTCGACGCAGCCGCCAGCCGCGTTCCCGCGCACAAGATCCCAAGGAGTGTCGCCATGTCCAGTACAAAGTTCAAAGGCAACCCCGTCCACTTGGAAGGCCATTTTCCCGAGGTCGGCGACAAGGCGCCGGCGTTCCGGTTGGTTGCGGGCGATCTTTCCGAGAAGTCGCTTTCCGATTTCAACGGCAAGCGCAAGATACTCAACATCTTCCCGAGCGTGGACACCGGCGTGTGCGCCGCCTCGGTACGACATTTCAACCAGGATGCGGCAGGCCTCGCGAACGCGGTAGTGTTGTGCATTTCAGCTGATCTGCCGTTTGCGCAGAGCCGCTTTTGCGGCGCCGAAGGTATCGAGAACGTCGTGATGCTGTCGACGATGCGCGGCGAGTTCCTGAAAGACTATGGCGTCGCAATGACCGATGGCCCGTTGGCCGGTCTCGCTGCGCGCGCGGTGTTGGTCCTGGACGAGCTCGACAAGGTGATCCACGCGCAGATGGTGGACGAGATCACCCACGAGCCGGATTACGATGCGGCGTTGAAGGCGCTGGGTTGACACGTGACCATTACTCAATCACGCGGATAATGCAAAAACCCGCAGCGCCGGCTGCGGGTTTTTGCGTGCATTACGGTTCGTCGTCGTTGCGCGGGGTCACTTCACGTTCGCGAAGACCTCGGTCATGTCGAGCATGCGGTTCGAGAACCCCCACTCGTTGTCGTACCAGCCCAGCACCTTGACCAGGGTGCCGCCCATCACGCGGGTCTGCGTGGCGTCGTAGGTGCATGACGCGGGGTTGTGGTTGAAGTCGACCGAGACCAGCGGCTTGGTGTTGACCGCCATGATGCCTTTCATCTTGCCGTTGGCGGCCTCGTTGATCGCGGCGTCGATTTCGTCCTTGCTGGTTTCGCGTTGCGCGACGAAGGACAGGTCCACGCACGATACGTTGATGGTCGGTATGCGCATCGAGAAGCCGTCCAGCCGTCCGTTCAGTTCCGGCAGCACCAGACCGACCGCGGCGGCGGCGCCGGTCTTGGTCGGAATCTGGCTCATCGTCGCGGAACGCGCCCGGCGCAAATCCTTGTGGTAGACGTCCGTGAGCACCTGGTCGTTGGTGTAGGCGTGGATCGTGGTCATCAGGCCGTGCACGATGCCGATCTTCTCGTGCAGCACCTTGGCCAGCGGCGCGAGGCAGTTGGTGGTGCATGAGGCGTTGGAGATGATGGCATCGTTCGGCTTGATCCGGTCGTGGTTGACGCCGTAGACGAAAGTGCCGTCCACGTCGGTGCCGGGCGCCGAGATGATCACCTTTTTCGCGCCGGCGGCCAGGTGCGCCGCCGCCTTGTCGCGCTTGGTGAACAGGCCGGTCGATTCGATCACCATGTCGATGCCCAGGTCCTTCCACGGCAGCTTCGACGGATCGCGTTCGGCACACACCTTGATGCGGTCGCCGTTCACGACAAGATCGCCGCCCTCGACACCGACCGTGCCCGGAAACTTGCCGTGCGCGGTGTCGTACTGGGTCAGGTGCGCATTGGTCTCGGCGTCGCCCAGGTCGTTGATCGCGACGATCTGGATCGGGCCGGTGCGGTTGGATTCGTACAGCGCGCGCAGGATGTTGCGGCCGATGCGGCCGTAGCCGTTGATCGCGACCTTGATGGCCATGGTGTCGTCCTTTGTCGAGCGGTGTGGGAGAAAACGGCATTTTAGCCCGTTTGCTGCACCGCTTCATGGCGTCGAGCGGTGCCAGGCATGGCAAACTGCCGCTTTTGCACGGGGGCGACATGGCCCGATTCCGCCGCATCCAAGTTCGTACGCGAGTGCTCGTAGTGTTGTTGATCGCGTTGATGCTGTGTGCGGCACCGGCCTTCGCGTGGGGACCGCTGGGACACCGGATCGTCGCAAGGCTGGCGGAAGCGCAACTCACGCCACAGGCTTGGGCCGAAGCGCAAAAGCTGCTGGCGGTGAACGGGGCACGACACTTGGCCGACGTCTCGGTGTGGGCGGACGACTTGCGCGATTCAGACCCGGCGCTGTTCCGGCAAACCAAGCGCCTGCACTTCGTCAATTTCCATTCGCGCGACTGCATCTACGACCCGCCGCGCGACTGCCGCGACGGCCAGTGCGTGGTGGCGGCGATCGGGAAGTACTCGGCGATTCTCGCGAACCGTCGCAACAGTCCGGCCAAGCGCGCCGAGGCGCTGGCGTTCGTGGTGCACTTCGTCGGCGACGTCCATCAACCCCTGCATGCCGGTTATCGGCACGATGCCGGTGGCAACGATTACCAGGTGCGCTGGCACGGACGAGGCACCAACCTGCACAAGGTATGGGACTCGCTGATGCTGGACGGCACGCATCTTTCGGCGGCGCAGTACGCACGCAAGCTGCAGGCCCGACGCACCGCGGTCGCGAGCGGTGGAACGCCTGCCGAATGGGCCGAGGAGAGTTGCCGGATCGATCGCGACGAAGGCGTGTATCCGTCCTCGCACTTCATCGACCACATGTATGTCCGGCGGGAATTGCCGGTCGCGGAACGGCGTCTGCGGCAGGCAGGGGCACGTCTGGCGGCGTTGCTCAATCGCGACCTGGCCAACGGCTGATCCGGTTGAAGAGACGGGCGAGGGCTTTTGTTCAATACGTGATGCCGAGCTTGCGCATCAGCTTTCCCATCAACCAGGCCGGGCCGATCAGCAGTTGCACGATATTGGTGAGGAAAGCCGGCCGCCGGCCCTCGATCGCGTGTCCGATGAACTGCCCGATCCACGCCAGCACGAACAGCACCGCCGCGAGGACAAGCAGGTCGCGCGGCCCGAGCGCACCATACAGCGCCCACACGATCGCGCCGCTCACGATGAATACCAGCGCCATCGCGTAGCCGAGCTTGCGTGAAAGCCGGTGGTAGAACAGGAACGTGATGAACATGGCCAGCACGGCCCACGCGCCGGGGCGCGTCCATGCGGTGGTCGACGGGATCGTCCACAACGCGGCGATCACGCACCACATGATCACCGGCACGCACACCCAGTGGATCGCGCGGTTGGTCGCGTTCTGGTGGTCGGCGGCGTAACTCGCGAACCAATCGTTGATGCTGCGCATGGCGGTATCGCTGGCTGGCGGGACGAGTCGAATCTACGCCACCCGCGGGCAGCCCGCCAGCGCCAGGTCAATCCAGGGTGATTCCCGCCAGTTTCCGCAATGCTTCGGCGTACTTCGCGGCGGTGCCGGCGATGACCTCGCGCGGCAACTTCGGGCCGGGCGCGCGCTTGTCCCAGTCCAGCGTCTCGAGATAATCGCGCACGAACTGCTTGTCGTAGGACGGCGGGCTGATGCCCACGGCGTATTGATCGGCCGGCCAGAAGCGCGAGGAATCGGGCGTCAGCATTTCGTCCATCACGTACAACTTGCCGGCTGCGTCGGTGCCGAATTCGAACTTGGTGTCGGCGATGATGATGCCGCGTTCGGCCGCGTAGGCGGCGGCAAACCGGTAGATCGCCAGCGTCGCGTCGCGCACCTGCCGGGCCAGGTCGGCGCCGATCAGTTTTTCGACCTGATCGAAACCGATGTTTTCGTCGTGCGTGCCCTTGGGCGCCTTGGTCGACGGCGTGAAGATCGGCTGGGGCAGTTGTTGCGCCTGCCTGAGGCCTTCGGGCAGATCGATGCCGCACAGCGCGCCTGTTTTCTGGTAGTCCTTCCAGCCGGAACCGATCAGGTAGCCGCGTGCGATCGCCTCCACGGGCAGCGCCTTCAGTCGCTTGACGACCACCGCGCGCCTTTCGTAGAGCTTGGGATCGACGCCCGCCGGCAAGACTTCCGTCGCCGGCGTGCCGGTCAAATGATTCGGCACCAGGTGTGCGGTCTTGCCAAACCAGAAGTTGGAAATTTGCGTGAGCATCTCGCCCTTGCCGGGAATCGGATCGGGCAGCACCACGTCGAACGCCGACAGGCGATCGCTGGCGATGATCAACAGACGGTCGTCCGGGAGCGCATAGACATCGCGAACCTTGCCGCGATGCAGAAGTTCCAAACCGGGCAGATCGGATTCGAGCAGGGTGGTGGGCACGGCGGGCTCCGCGGACGGTGAACCCGCATTGTAGCGACGCGGGTCGGGGCCAGCGGAGCGCGGAAGGCGGCTGGTAAAATGCGCGGATGCGTAAAATGCCCTGGACTTCCCTGCTGCTCGCGGCTGCGCCGTTGATGGCCGCCATCGCGGCTCCCGCGCCTCCCGCGCAGCTCGGCCTGTGCGCGGCCTGCCATGGCGAGAACGGCCATGCCCGCATTCCTGGCGCCCCCAATCTTGCAGGCCAGCCGTACCAGTACCTCCTTCAGGCTCTGCACGAATATCGCAGCGGCGAGCGCAACATACCGGTGATGCGAGCCGCGGCGGGACCGCTTTCCGAGCAGGACGTGCAGGCGCTGGCGCACTGGTTCGCGGCGCAGTCGCCGTGCAAACCCGGCCCGGCGGAAAGCCGATGAGCATCTGGGGCAAGCTGATCGGTTTCCTGGTCGGCCTGTTTGCATTCCACAGCTTCGGTGCTGCATTGCTCGGTGCGGTGATCGGGCATTTGCTGATCGACAGCGGCTTCATGTGGGGGCTCGCCCAGAGCGGTGGCAAGGATGGCTACGTCGAACCGTTGTTCGCGATCATGGGCACGCTGGCCAAGAGCGACGGGCGCGTATCCGAGGCCGAGGTCGCGATCGCCGAGAAGCTGATGACGCGCCTGGAACTGGACGCGCTGTGGCGTCGTCGCGCGATCGATGCCTTCAACAAGGGCAAGGCACCCGGTTTCGATCTGGCGCAAGCGCTGGTGGACTTGCGTACGTGGTGCCTGCCGCGACGCAGTTCGGTGATGCCGTTTCTGGACATGTTGTGCGATGTCGCGCTGGCCGACGGTCCCTTGACCCAGGACAAGCTGCAGACCCTGAAGCGCGTTGCGTTCTCGCTGCGTGTCAGTGAAATCCAGTTGGTCGCGCTGCTGGCCATGAAAGGCTTTGCCTGGAATGCCGGGCCGCGTGCCGGCGACTGGGCACACGCCGGGGCCTACTCGCAGCAGGGCTACCGTCCGGCGCCGCGCAGCAGCGGTCCCGATCCCTATACGGTGCTGGGCGTGCCGCGCGATGCGGACGAGCGCACCATCAAGCGCGCCTATCGCAAGCTGATCAGCGAATACCATCCCGATCGCATGGGCAACATGCCCGAGGACCTGCGCCGGCGTGCCGAGCAGCGCGCCGGCGAGATCAATGCGGCGTGGGAGCGCATACAATCCGAGCGCGGTTTCAGATGAGGCAGCGCGAGGGATGAGGGGCGGGAAACGAAGCAAGGGTCGCGAAGGGACCATTACCCAGAAAGGCGTGTGGTTCAATGTCCCTTGCTGTGCAGATCGAATTCCCGCGACAACTCTGGCTCCGGCATTCCCGCTGCCACTCCCTCGCCGCTCAGAACATTCCCTGATTGGATGCACGTCATGAAGCAACCTTGCATCATCGCCCCGTCCATTCTGTCGGCGAACTTCGCGAAACTCGGTGCGGAAGTCGACGCCGTAATCGACGCCGGCGCCGACTGGATCCATTTCGACGTGATGGACAACCATTACGTGCCCAACCTCACCATCGGGCCGATGGTGCTCAAGGCGCTGCGTGGTTACGGCATCACGGCGCCGATGGACGTGCACCTGATGGTCGAGCCGGTCGACCGAATCGTGCCCGATTTTGCCGAGGCCGGCGCTAACTCGATCAGCTTCCACCCCGAAGCCACCCGCCATGTCGACCGCACGCTGTCGCTGATCCGCGAGCATGGCTGCAAGGCTGGATTGGTCTTCAATCCGGCCACGCCGCTGGGTTGGCTGGATTACGTGCTGGACAAGGTCGATATCGTGCTGTTGATGTCGGTGAACCCCGGTTTCGGTGGACAGGCGTTCATCCCGTCGGCGCTGGAAAAGCTGAAGCGTGTGCGGGAGATCATCGACCGCAGCGGACGGCCAATCCATCTGGAAGTCGATGGTGGAGTCAAGGTGGGCAACATCGGCGAGATCGCACGCGCCGGCGCCGACGCCTTCGTCGCGGGCTCGGCCATCTTCGGCAGCGACGATTACAAAGCCACCATTGCGGCGATGCGCAAGGCAGTTGGGTAAATCAAGAAAACAGGAGTCTGCAAGGGGCGCGAATCGACGTAAATGCAAGTCCAGCTTTGGGCGTGCCGTGGAGCCCCGCCCGAAGCGGCTGTGTGAACGGTGAGTCGAAGCTGCTGTTGGTGAAAAGTCATCCCATGGATGGGCGTGGTGGGCCGCCACGGTGCGATGACCTCGATGCCGGCAGAATGTCTAGCGGAGCAGCGTTCATGGATGAACGAGAGGGGCAAGACCAACGGCCCCGATGCTTGCGCATCGGGACCGCGGCCGACCAGGAGAGGAATGAAACGCGAGGCGGGAGAAGAAGCCTCGAGCTTCGCGTGGTGGTCCACCGCGCTGGACGCCTTCCGGACTCAGTGGCCCGGCGCGTCTCCGGCGCCAGCGCGGAGGTATTCCACGGTCGTCATCCACGGCAGGAGTATCGACGGGTGTTATTAGGCGTCCAGCCGCCGCCGGTGGCAGGGCGGGTCAAGGGCGGCCGTCGGGCGATTTGTGGCAAAACGCGGGCAAGTCGTCACGCGGGGCTTGCGCAGCCCGGCCGTATGACGCAGGCTCGCGCTACGCGGCCAATCGACTAGGGTCGCTTCTGCCGGAGAACAACAGCATGGCCCGGGCCATCGCCATCGTGGAAGACGAGCCGTCCATTCGTGCCAATTACGTCGAAGCGCTTTCGCGTATCGGTTATGACGTGCGCGGTTTCGCCTCGCGCGGGGAGGCTGCGGGTGCTTTCGCGAGCCGCATGCCGGAGCTGGTGATCATCGACATCGGCCTCGGCGACGAGCCCGAGGGCGGCTTCGATCTGTGCCGCGAATTGCGCGCAAAGTCGGCGACGCTGCCGATAATTTTCCTGACCGCGCGGGATTCGGATTTCGACGTGATCTCGGGTCTCAGGCTGGGCGCTGACGATTACCTAAGCAAGGACATCAGCCTGCACCATCTGGCCGCGCGCATCGGTGCGTTGTTTCGCAGGGCGGATTCGCAGAAGGCACCGGTTGCCGCGGAGACGGTGGTCGAGCACGGCCCCTTGAAGCTGGAGGCCGAGCGCATGCGCGTGACCTGGAACGACGTGGAAGTCCCGTTGACCGTTACCGAGTTCTGGATGGTGCACACGCTGGTGCGCTTCCCCGGACACGTAAAGAACCGCGATCAGTTGATGCGCGATGCCGAACTGGTGGTGGACGATGCCACCATCACTTCGCATATCAAGCGCATACGCAAGAAATTCCTGGCCGTCGATCCGGCTTTCGACGCGGTCGAGACGGTGCATGGGGTGGGCTACCGCTGGAAGCCCTAGTTGTGCGTTTTTCCCTGGACTCCGCGCGGCGAACCCAACCGCGTCCGTGGTCAAGATCGCAACCGTTGATACTGGAATGACCCGGAACGTAGCCCTCCATGGCCAAGAGCTTCGTGGCCTGACTTTTCACGACGGCCGCTCCGGGTGAATGTTCAGGTACCCCGATCCAGGCATGCGGAGTGCATTTGGAACGCAGGTCTTGGGGGCATCGCATAATGCGCGAACCATGGCCGCCATCTTGTCCCGATCCCAGGTTACGCCTGCTGCCGAGCCCCGGGCCCCGGGACCCGGCTTTCCGTGACACTTCGCCGCAAATTGTTGCTGGTCGCATTGTCCACCCTGGCACTGCCGTGGGCGGGCTGGTTGTACGTGCGCCAGATGGAACACTTGCTGCGCAACAGCCAGGAACAGGCGCTGCTGGCCATCGCGTTCGCGCTGGATCGCGGCCTGATGGCGGTGGGTGCGGACCTGCCGCATGCCGGGAATGCTTGGTACGTGCACGACGCCAGCCAGCCGATCGTGATCGACGGAGACGATTCGGATTGGACGGCGTACGCACGCTGGACCCAGCATCCCTGGCCGGGCGTGGACGTCCAGCTGGCGACCGACCCGGCATGGCTGTACATGCGGATCAATGTCGCGGACGCAACGCGCACCCGAGTGGGCGCGTTCGATCCCGCGGCCGTCGAATCGGATCACGTGTTGCTGCAGCTGACGCGTGGTGAACGCCAGCGCAGCTACCTGCTGGCCAGCGCGAGTTCCGGAGCGTTCCTGGCGCACCCGCTGGGCCCGCGCGAGCATGGCCTGCCCGACGAAATCAGCGGCCAGTGGCAGGAGGCTGGCAAGTCCTACCGAATCGAGCTGCGCATCCCCCGTGCGCAGGCGCCCGACCAGCTGGGCATCGGGGTGTTCGATGCGGATGCGCCCGCGCGGTTCGACGGCGGCAAGCCCGACGTCCGGCCATTGCTCGGCCTGTCGCCCGGACTGTCGAACGATCTCACCCAGCTTGCGCCGAGTGGCGTGCGCGTGCGCCTACTCAGCGCCGATGGCTGGGTAATCGGTGAGGGTGGCAGCATGCTGGATACGCCCAAGCCGAAACCAAGTCGTTTCCCGTGGCTACAGAATCTACTGTCCGACTTGCTGGTGGTGCCGTCGCTGGACCAGCGCCAGCACTTGCCACGCAACATTCCACGCCTGTCCGCCCCCGACATACAGCAAGCCCTGGATGGGCAGGCGACTGCGAACTGGCGGGGCGGCGACACGCCCGGCGCCGTGGTGCTGACGATCGCGGTGCCGCTGGACGTGCGCGGACAGAACCGCGGTGCGCTGGTACTGGAGCAATCCAGCCAGGCGCTGCCGTTGCTTACCAACCGCGCGCTGCTTGGCCTGATGCTGGCCAGCATCGCGGTATTGTTGATCGCGGGTGCGGTGTTGTTTGCGTTTGCGACCTGGCTGTCGGTGCGAATCGGGCGATTGCGTGATGCCGCCGAGCATGCCCAGCACCACGAGGGGCTCGGATCGGCCAAGCTTCCGCTGGTCGACGATCGCGACGAGCTGGGCGATCTCGCGCGCAGTCTCTCGCGGCTGCTGGAATCGGTCGGCACCTACACCGAATACCTGCGCAAGCTCGCGTCCAACCTGTCGCACGAACTCAACACGCCGCTGGCGATCGTTCGCTCGTCACTGGAAAATCTCGAGCATGCGGAACTGCCGGGCAAGGCGGTGCCGTATCTTGCACGCGCCCGCGACGGCGTGGCGCGCATCGGTACCATCGTGCGAGCGATGAGCGAAGCCAGCCGCATGGAACGCGCGATGGCATCGGCCGATGGCGAGGACATGGATCTTGCGCAGGTGGTGCGCGGTTGTGCGGAGGCCTATCGTCCGCTGGCCGCGCCGCGCCAGCTGGAATACGCGATTCCCGACCGGCCCGTGCCGTTGTACGGCGCGCCGGAACTGATCGCGCAGGCGCTGGACAAGTTGTTCGACAACGCCGTGTCGTTCACGCCGCCGGATGGCTGGATCCGCATCGCGCTGGAACAGGACGACGATGGCGCGCCCTGCGTCGTGGTGGCCAACAGGGGATCGCACCTGCCGGATTCCATGCAGGGCCAGTTGTTTGATTCGCTGGTCAGCGTGCGCGGCACGGGCACCCGCGTGGGCACGCCGCATCTGGGACTCGGTCTGTACGTGGTGCGTCTGGTCGCGGAGCTGCACCAGGGACGCGCATCCGGGTACAACACGGAAGATGGCGTGGCGTTCGAGATGAGCTTGCTGGGCATGCGGCGCGCAAACGGCGAGTAGACGGCCATATTGTGCGATCATCCTCGATCGCCGAGATGCCGCACCGGATGTTGGGTCAAACGTTGCCACAAACGGGCGACAAGACGTCTTTGCAAGCCGAATTCCGTGTCCGAGTTCCAAGTGTCGCGAACTTGAAGACGGCCTCGGGCGAGGCATCGTTCGCGACAGCTCTTTAGAATTGCGCTTCCTGTCAAGGAACAACCCGTGATCGATCAAGCCCGATTCGATGTGCTGGCCAGCGAGGGACACAACCGCATCCCTTTGGTGCGCGAGGTGCTGTCCGACCTCGATACGCCACTGTCGGTGTACCTAAAGCTCGCCGACGGTCCCTACACCTTCCTGCTGGAATCGGTGGAGGGCGGTGCCAATTGGGGGCGCTACTCGATCATCGGCCTGCCGGCACGTCGCGTTTTCAGTTTCCGCGCGCACACGCTGAGCGTGATCGAGGACGGTGCGGTAGTCGACACCCGCGAGGTCGGCGATCCGCTCGCCGAAGTCGAGCGCCTGCGTGCGCAATATCGCGTGCCGCACCTGCCTGACCTGCCTGCGTTCACGGGCGGACTGGTCGGTTATTTCGGTTTCGAGACCGTCGGCTATATCGAGCCGTGTCTGGCCAAATGGGATCGCGCCGACGAAATCGGCACGCCGGACATCCTGCTGGTGCTGGCCGAGGAAGTCGCGGTGTTCGACAACCTCAAGGGCCGGCTGTACCTGATCGTGCACGCCGACCCCGCCAGGCCGCATGCGTATGCGCGCGCGCAGCGGCGATTGGACGCGTTGGCGCACCACCTGCGCCAGGGTGGCGCGGCCTACCCTCAGCCGACCCACGCGGCGGCGCTGGACGAGCGCGATTTCAAATCCTCGTTCACCCGGGAAGCGTTCGAGGCAATGGTGGAACGCTGCAAGGAGTACATCCGCGCCGGCGACGTGTTCCAGGTGGTGCCGTCGCAACGCCTCAGCATCGGCTTCAACGCGCGCCCGGTGGACGTCTATCGCGCGCTGCGTGCACTCAATCCGTCGCCGTACATGTATTTCTTCGATCTCGGCGAGACCCAGATCGTGGGTTCATCGCCGGAAATCCTGGCGCGGCTGCAGGACGGCAAGGTCATCGTGCGGCCGCTGGCCGGCACCCGCCGGCGGGGCGCAACACCGGAGCAAGACACTGCGCTGGAGCACGAACTGCTGGCCGATCCCAAGGAGCGCGCCGAGCACCTTATGCTGATCGACCTCGGCCGCAACGACGTTGGTCGCATCAGCGAAACCGGCACGGTGCGGGTGAGCGATTCATTCGCGATCGAGCGATACTCGCACGTGATGCACATCGTCTCGCAGGTCGAGGGCACGGTGAGGCCGGGGACGAGTTACATGGATGCATTGCGAGCAACATTCCCGGCCGGCACGCTGTCCGGTGCACCCAAGATCCGCGCAATCGAGATCATCCAGGAGCTGGAGCCGTTCAAGCGCAACATCTACGCCGGTGCGATCGGCTGGATCGGCTGGTGGGGTGATGCCGACACCGCGATCGCGATCCGCACCGCGGTGATCCAGGACGGCCGCCTGCACGTGCAGGCCGGCGCAGGCATCGTCCACGACTCCGATCCCGCCGCCGAATGGGAAGAAACCATGAACAAGGGGCGCGCCTTGTTCCGTGCCGTGGCGCAGGCGGTGAGGGGGTTGTAGCCTTGGCGGGATCGTCGCCACGGCAGAGGAAACCATGTTCGGTTGGCTGATCGTCGCAGGGCGCTTGCGTTCTTTCTGGCGCGCAGTGTTGTACTTCGCCCTGATTTGGTACGCGTTGCCGTGGGCACTCGGATTCGTGGCTACGCCGCTGTGGAATGTGTTGCACCTGGCGAACACTTTCAATGCGGCGGCCATCGCGTTCAACGAGTTGATTCTGCTCGTCCCTGCATTGATGGCTACCGGCGCTTTCGCGCTCTACGAACAGCGGAGGATCGGTGACTATGGCATGCCATTCCGTCGTGCCCTGGGTCGCAACACGTGGGAAGGATTTGCCGTCGGCCTCGTGATGGCCGGGCTGGTCGGCGTTGGCATGTGGGCATTGGGCGGGTTGCGAATCGGCGGATTTGCCGTTGCCGGCGCCCCGCTGCTGATTCACGCGACGGCATGGCTCATGGCTTGCATCATGATCGGCATTGCCGAGGAATTTGCGTTCAGGGGCTACCTGTTGTGCGCCTTCTGGCGCGATCTCGGATTCTGGCCGGCGGCGGTGCTTGCAGCAGCCGTCTTCGTCGCTCTTCATTATTTCTACAAACCCGGCGAAAACCTTCGGGACGTGGTCACGCTGGCGGGACTGGCGTTATTGTTGTGCGACACCCTGCGTCGCACCGGTACATTGTGGTTCGCCGTGGGATTCCATGTCGCATTCGACTTCACCCAACTGTTCGTGATCGGTACGCCAAACGGCGGACAGATTCCTGTCGGCCGCCTGCTCGCTGTCACTTTTACCGGCAAGGACTGGCTGACCGGAGGTTCGCTGGGTACGGAAGCCAGCGTACTGATGTATCCGGTTATCGCGCTCGCATGGTTGTATGTGGCATGGCGCTACCGCAACATTCGCGCTTTCCGTCCGCCCGGAGACGCGCAGGCCTGATCACCGGGTCGCCCAGTCGATTGGTGCGGGCAAGAAACGCATCACGTTGCTTGGCCGGCTCGTCGCCGATCCTGCGCACCGCCGCATAGAAGCGCTTCCAGTCGCCGTCGCAGCGTTTGAACAGCGCTGCGAATGCCGGTACGCCACGATCGTAGAGTCCGAACGGCAGCAGCTTGGCGTTGTTGATCGGTGTATCGAACCAGTGGTCGTAATCGTGGTTGCCGTGCCACGCGGTATCCCGCATGTGCACATATTCACCGCGCATCGCAGCGAAGAGGTCTTGCTTTCGCGCAAGTTTCGCCGGGTCGGGCAGATTGCTTGCGTACAGTTTCTCCAGTTTTGCGCGCGTGGCCAGCACCAGCTCGGTAAATTGTCGTTCGCGCAGGGCCTTGGATGGATCGGGTAGTGGCAGGTGATTGTCCGCACGCCACTGGCGCAAGCCTTCGCGTTGCACGAAGGTCGCGAAGGATTCGTCGAACGCGGTGTCGTTCTTGACGTAGTACTCCTGATGCGCGAGTTCGTGGAAAATCGTGCCGACCAGCTCGTCGTCGCTCCAGCGGTCCATGCTGCTGAGCAGCGGATCGGCGAAATGGCCCAGGGTGGAATACGCCGGCACGCCGCCGATCCACACATCGTCGCCCCGTTTCACGAGTTTGTCTGCCAGCGCCTGGGCGCGATCCTTGTGATAGAAGCCCTGGTAGGCCACGCAGCCGGCGAACGGGAAGCAATGCTCGACCGGCTTCAGGGAAAGCGCCGGCGTCGCGAACACGTTCCACATCACGAACGGGCGGTGGATGTCGGCGTACGTGGTGTAGCTTTTGTTGCGCGGCAGCCCCAGCGTATCGGACGCGAACGCGCGGGCGCGCAGAGCGAGTCGCAGGCGGTCACGCAACGATGGCGGCGTATCGGGGTTGTCGATGATCTGCGGGATCGGCTTGCGTGCCCGCAGTACCGCCATTTCGCCGGATGCAAGGTGCGCGTAATAGCCCAGCGTCGAACAACCGGCCAGTGTCGACGCCAGCGCCGCGGCGGCCAGCGCAATCGCGGTCTTCTTGTATCGTTGCCGGGGTGCATTCACACTTGCGCTCTTGTCCGGACGGCGCCCGGATCGAAATGGACGGCCATGTTGCTGCTGATCGACAACTATGACAGCTTCACGTTCAACCTCGCACAGTATCTGGGCGAGCTGGGACAGGACGTGAAGGTGCTGCGCAATGATGTCATCGACATCGCGGGCATCCGCGCGTTCGGGCCCGAGCGCATCGTGATCTCGCCGGGACCGGGCACTCCGGACCAGGCCGGCATCACGCTGGACCTGATCCGCGAACTGGCCGGCACGCTGCCGATCCTCGGCGTATGCCTGGGTCATCAGGCGATCGGGCAAGCTTTTGGCGGCAAGGTGGTGCGGGCCAGGGAGATCATGCACGGCAAGACTTCGCCGGTCCGGCATCGTGGCCAGGGCGTGTTCGCGGGACTGGCCGATCCGTTCGAGGCGACCCGCTACCACTCGCTCATAGTCGAGCGTGAGAGTTTGCCGGATTGCCTGGAAATCACCGCGTGGACCGAGCGGAGCGGTGGCTCGTTCGACGAGATCATGGGTCTGCGCCACAAGGCCTTGCCGGTGCAAGGCGTGCAATTCCATCCCGAATCGATCCTCACCCGCCACGGCCACGACTTGTTGCGGAATTTCCTCGGGCAGGCCTTGCCCAGGGCGGCATGAGCATGGGCTTCACGCCACGCGATGCGCTGCAGCGGACGATCGAGCATCGCGAGATCTTCCATGACGAAATGATCGACCTTATGCGCCAGATCATGCGCGGCGAGGTATCGCCCGCAATGACGGCGGCGATCCTGACTGGCCTGCGTGTCAAGAAGGAGACCGTGGGCGAAATAACCGGTGCCGCGACGGTGATGCGCGAGCTTGCCGAAAAGGTCGAGTTGCCGCCCGATCCGCAACTGCTCGACATCGTCGGCACGGGTGGTGATGGCGCGCACAGCTTCAATATCTCGACCGCCTCGATGTTCGTCGCCGCGGCTGCGGGCGCGCGCGTCGCCAAGCACGGCAATCGCAGCGTATCGTCGTCATCGGGCAGCGCGGATGTGCTGGAAGCGCTGGGTGCGCGGATCGACCTGGATCCGCCGCAGGTTGCGCGGTGCATCGAGCAGACCGGTATCGGCTTCATGTTCGCGCCGCGCTTCCATCCGGCCATGCAAGTCGTGGCGCCGGTGCGTCGCGAAATGGGCGTGCGCACGTTGTTCAACATCCTCGGCCCCCTGACCAATCCGGCGGGCGCGCCGAACATGCTGATGGGCGTGTTCCATCCCGATCTGGTCGGCATCCAGGTGCGCGTGCTGCAGCGCCTCGGCATCACCCGCGCGTTGGTGGTGCACGGCAAGGACGGTCTTGACGAGATTTCGCTGGGTGGCGCCACCTTGGTCGGCGAGCTGCGCGACGGCAAGGTACGCGAATACGAAATCGAATCCGAGCAGTTCGGCATTCCCATGGCGTCCAGCCGTAACCTGCGCGTCGACGGCGCTGCCGAATCGAAAGCGATGCTCATGCAGGTGCTGGACGGTGTAGAGGGTGTTGCGCGCAATATCGTGCTGCTCAATGCGGGTGCGGCGCTGTATGCAGCAGGTGTGGCGGCATCGATGGCCGATGGTATCCAGCGCGCGCGTACCGCGATCGATGATGGCTTGGCCCGCGCCAAACTCGATCAATTCGTCGCAGCCACGTTGGCGCTGTCTGCGGAGCAGGCATGAGCGACATCCTGCAACGCATCCTTGCGCGCAAGCGCGAGGAAGTATCCGAGCGCAAGACGCGTGTGCCGCTTGCCGAGCTGCGCGCGCGGTGCGCAGATGCGCCACCCGCGCGAGGATTCGCTGCGGCGCTGCGCACCCGGACGGATGCCGGCCAGGCTGCGGTGATCGCGGAGATCAAGAAAGCCAGTCCTTCGAAAGGCTTGATCCGCGGTGATTTCGATCCCGCGGCGATCGCGCGCAGTTACCAAGCCGGTGGGGCGACGTGCCTTTCGGTATTGACCGACGTCGATTTTTTCCAGGGTCTCGACGCCTACCTGCGTGAGGCCCGTGCGGCCTGTACGCTGCCGGTGTTGCGCAAGGATTTCACGATCGACCCGTATCAGGTCTGGGAGGCGCGCGCGATCGGTGCCGACGCCATCCTGCTGATCGTGGCGGCCCTGGACAACGCGGCGCTGGTGAGCCTGCACGCGCTCGCCATCGAAGCCGGTCTGGACGTGCTGGTGGAGGTCCACGATGGGCTGGACCTGCAACGCGCGCTGCCGTTGCCGAATCCCGCGCGCACGCTGATCGGTGTCAACAACCGCAACCTGCGCACCTTCGAGACCCGCATCGAGACGACCCTGTTGCTGAAAGACGCCGTGCCGCATGACCGTTTGCTGGTGACCGAAAGCGGCATAGCGACGCGCGACGACATCGCACGATTGCGCGCAGCCGGCGTGCATGCGTTCCTGATCGGCGAGGCGTTCATGCGCGCGGACGACCCCGGTGCGGAACTGCAAAGACTTTTTATGGATAGCTGAGCGGCGCGAGCCTGCAGAGGTGCTCGTCAACGCGTGCCGCGCACCACGATGGTCTTGCCCGACACGTCGATGCCGCCGTCGACCTCAAGCTGTTTCAATACCCGGCCGGCCATTTCCCGCGAGCAACCGACGATGCGTGAAAGCTCCTGTCGCGAGATGCGTATCTGCGTGCCTTCGGGATGGCTCATCGCGTCCGGCTCCTGGCACAGATCCAGCAGCGTGCGCGCGATGCGGTTGGTGACGTCCATGAAAGCCATGCGGCTGACCTGGCGCGAGGTGCGCAACAACCGGTGCGTCAGTTGCGAACCGATCGCGAACAGGATGCGCGGGCAATCCTCGCGCAAGGGGCCGGCGAACAACTGGAACAGTTTGTCGTAGCCGATCTCGGCCAATTCGCAGGCACTGCGTGTGCGGATAAGCACCTCGCGCTGCGCCTGTTCGACGAACAGACCCATTTCGCCGATGAATTCGCCGCGGTTGATGTAGGCCAGGATCAGTTCGCGCCCCTGCTCGTCCTCGCTGCAGACGGTGACCGAGCCGTCGATCACGTAGAACAGGGTGTTGGCGGGATCGCCGGGACGCAGGATCGCGGTCTTGCCGGGGTAGCGACGGCGGTGGCACTGCTCCAGCAAGCGCTGCATTACCGCCGGATCGGGCGCAAGCATTGCCGGTGCTTGCGATCGTTCGTAGACTTGTTGGAGCAAGTAGCGCAATTCTGACATGGGGTCTATGCACTGCGTCACACTTCCCGTGTGCGAGTCTAGCACCTTTATTTAAGTTAACGCACATTACCAGAGAGCAAACCGGAAGGGGTGCACCGGCAACCACTTTCCCGCATACTTCGCCCTCTCCCGATCCCCATTGCACGCGCCGGAGGGCTGTCATGCGCGCGCGCATCTCGTTTCCACCGGTTCCGAGGATACTGCCGTGGTCAAGCCGCTGCCCCGCTTGAAGCTGCAGGGGTTCAACAACCTCACCAAGGCACTCAGCTTCAACATCTACGACATCTGTTACGCGGTCACCAAGGACCAGCGTGACCGTTACATCGACTACATCGACGAAGCCTATGACGCCGATCGCTTGACCCAGATCCTGACCGACGTGGCCGACATCATCGGCGCGAACATCCTCAACATCGCACGCCAGGACTACGATCCCGAGGGAGCGTCGGTGACCATGCTTATTTCCGAGCACCCGGTCATCGACAAGCTGGGAAAGGACGTGATCTCGGACGCCGTGGTCGCGCACATGGACAAGTCGCACATCACGGTGCACACGTACCCCGAAACGCATCCGCACAACGGCATCGCGACCTTCCGCGCCGACATCGACGTGGCCACCTGCGGCGTGATCTCGCCGTTGAAGGCGTTGAATTACTTGATCGACAGCTTCGAGTCGGACATCGTGACCATGGACTACCGGGTGCGCGGTTTCACCCGCGACATCCACGGCAAGAAGCACTACATTGATCACAAGATCAATTCGATCCAGGACTATCTGGCCCGCCACATCCGCCGCAAATACCAGATGTTCGACGTCAACGTGTATCAGGAAAACATGTTCCACACCAAGATGCACGTGAAGGATTTCGACCTCGATACGTACTTGTTCGAGGCCCATGCTGAAGATCTTTCCTTCAGGGATCGCCAACGTATCGAATCCCTGCTCAAGCGCGAGATCGAGGAGCTGTTCCACGGGCGCAATCTGATGTAGGGGAGCGGCCAGCGCATATTCGCCAAGAGCCCCGAATCGATCTTGCCTGGTGCTGCGCAAACGGCATCGGTTCCATGGTCGGCATGAATCCCCGCCGGTCGTCGCGGACTCGCAGTACGCTTCTTGATCCGGCTTCAAATCCGATAGGCAACCGCTTTCATTACCGCGGACGCACCGCGCATCAGTGTGGGGACGGGCGGCGGCAGCTTTGTACCGCCGCGTACCCGCGCGTTGTCCGCATGGCGGCCCTCGTCGGCCTGCATCGTGGACAGGATCGCGCGCGAGCGTGCGTCGATGGTCGGCAGACGATCAAGATGTTCACCGAGATGGGCTTCGACCTGTCGTTCGGTTTCGACCACGAATCCCAGGCTCCAGCGGTCGCCGACCAGCGCGGCCAGCGCGCCGATCGCGAAGCTGCCGGCGTACCACAGCGGATTGAGCAAGCTGGGACGGTCGTCCAGTTCATGCAAGCGTTCCGCGCACCATGCCAGATGGTCGGTTTCCTCTGCGGCGGCGGTCTCCAGATGCGCCCGGGTTTCGGGGTCGCGCGCCAGCGCCGCCTGGCCGTCGTAGAGGGCCTGGGCGCAAACCTCGCCGGTGTGATTGACACGCATCAGGCCGGCCACGTGCCGGCGGTCCCTTGTATCGAGTGCGGGTGATGAATGCGATTCGGCAGGAGACGGTCGCGATGCAACGGCGGTGCCTGCAACGGTGTCTAAGGCGCGCTGCAACGCGGACAGGGCGCGGTCGACAGGCGTGAGGTGGCGGACTTCGATGTTCATGTCGCCAATTGTCGCGCAAGCAACACCAGCGGGTGCTGGATTTCGATGCGTGTCGAGCGTTCGCGCAACCCGGCCCCCAAGTGCAGGCGACAGCCGATGTTGCTGGTCAGCAGCAATTCGGCTGCAGGATCGGGCATCCGGTCCAGCAGACGCTGGCGCAGCGCCGCCGCGCGTTGCGGAAATTCCAGCATGTGGCTACCCGCTGCGCCACAGCACATGCCTTGGGTGGGCAGTACATCGAATTCCAGGCCGGGGACACGTGCGAGCAGTCGTTGCACCGCCCCGTCGGCGCGCGCGACGTTCACCTGCGTGCACGGCAGATGCAGCAGCGCCTTGCGGTGCATGGGTCGGAACCTCAGGGCTTCTCCGTGCAGATCCAGAAAAGCCATCGCGTCGTGAACCTGGCTGCCCGGCAAATTCTCGCGCAGGGTGCCGAGGCAGCCGGGCGTCGCGGTCAGCAGCGTTTCCGCGCCACACGCGGAAAAGGCATTTTTCACCGCTTTGGCCGCATCGCAAGCGGCAGTCCGGTCACCGGTATGCGCAGCCAGCGCGCCACAACATTGCCCCTGGACCCGGGTGACCGCGTAGCCAGCCGCGGCGAGCAGGCCCGAGGCGGCGTCCTGAGCATCACGCTCGAGCACGCCCTGCACGCAGCCGCCAAATAACGCGACCCGGCCCATGCTCTTGGCCGGCTTGGCTGGTGGGTTGAAGGTATCGCGTCGCTGACTCGGCAGTGCTGGCAGCAGGGAAATTGCGGCGCGGGCCGCAGAGTCGTGTGGCAGGATGCGTCCGAGCGCCGGCAACCAATGCCTCGCGCCGGTCGCTCGGGCCAAACCCACGCCGAAGCGCAGCAGATGTGGCCGCGTCAGCAGATGCAACATGCGTCGCGGACGCCTTCTGGCCGGCGGGATGGTGGCGCGGTACGCCGTCAGCAATTCCCCGTAATGAACCGGCACAGGGCAGACCCGCTGGCAGGCCATGCAACCCAGGCAATGGTCCAGAGGCAGCCGCAAGTCGGCGTCGGGCGCGAGGCTGCCATCTGCAACATGCCTGGACAGCGTGATCCGTCCTCGCGGCGACTCGGTTTCGATCCCGTCCAGGGCGTAGGTAGGGCAGAACGGGAGGCACAAACCACATTTCACGCAAGCATCGGCGAGCTCGATGATGGGTTCGCGGGCGGTGGGGGCGGTCATTCCGCGATGCTAACACCGGGCCTGTCCGCGCCGGCGCCGGTTCAGGGCAATCACTTGCGCCACTCATGCGCGGCCGGTATCCTTGCCGGTCTTTCGTTGCTGTCAACCCCGTCGCGCCTTCGTGGTGCGGCCCCGCATCACGTGCGGATCAATCAACTTTTACGGATCGTTCCCATGAAGACGTTCAGCGCCAAGGCCGAGACGGTCAAGCGTGACTGGCTCATCGTTGACGCCAATGGCAAGACCTTGGGTCGGCTGTGTTCGGAAGTCGCGCGTCGCCTGCGTGGCAAGCACAAGCCGGAATTCACCCCGCATGTCGATACCGGCGACTATATCGTCGTGGTCAACGCCGAGAAGATCGCGGTGACCGGCAACAAGCTGGAAGCCAAGAATTATCATCGTTTCACTGGCTACGTCGGCAACCTGAAGACCACCAGCCTCAAGGATTTGCTGGCCACGCATCCGGAGCGTGCGATCGAGATCGGCGTCAAGGGCATGCTGCCGAAGAATCCGCTGGGCCGTGCGATGTTCCGCAAGCTCAAGGTTTATCGGGGCGCTGAGCACCCGCATACCGCACAACAGCCCAAGGCATTGGAGATCTGACAATGGCGACTACGCAACAGAACATGGGCACCGGCCGCCGCAAGACTTCTGCTGCGCGGGTATTCCTGCGCAAGGGCAACGGCCAGATCATGGTCAACGGGAAGCCGCTGGACGAGTTTTTCGGCCGCGAGACCTCGCGCATGATCGTGCGTCAGCCGCTGGAACTGACCCAGATGGCCGACAAGTTCGATATCAAGGTCAACGTAGCCGGTGGCGGCATCACCGGCCAGGCTGGTGCGATCCGTTTGGGTATCGCCCGTGCGCTGGTCGAATACGATGAGACGCTGAAGTCCACGTTGCGTCGCGCCGGATTCATGACCCGTGATGCTCGCGCGGTGGAGCGCAAGAAGGTGGGCCTGCACAAGGCACGTCGTGCGACCCAGTTCTCGAAGCGCTAAACTGCGGAAGTCGAAGCGTCTCTGCCATCATTATCCCGGTACAGGGATGTGCCGGCGTCAGCCGAAGGCTGACGAAGCAAACGTGGTGCGGCTTGGCCGCGACCGTTTGCAATGCAAACCGCGGCAGGATGCCAGGTTTTGCTCACTTGAAGCCCCGTCGCCAAGTGGTAAGGCACCTGACTCTGACTCAGGCATTCGGTGGTTCGAATCCATCCGGGGCTGCCACTCGAGCCAGCGGCTCTGTCGCAGTTTGGCAGTTACGCTGCAAAGCCCGCCGTCCGGCGGGCTTTGTTTTTTGATCTCCGCCTCATCGAAATTGAGAACGGCATCAAATATCCGGTGTGCAGCTTCACCGTATGGTGCGATGGTCGCTGAATAGCGACATTCCCCCACACAGAAACCGGAGTATTGATCATGAACGTCTCGATGGAGGCACCCCGCACCCCGCAGCATGACCTGGTGGCGATGGCGGCCGCGTTCCGCGGAGCCTTGTTGCAGCGCGTGGAGCAGGGCATCCAATCCAGTGGCATGAGTAGTTATTACGTATACCTGATTGCAAAGCGACTGGTTTTCGCCGGTCAGTTGAATATCGCTGCACTGTCAGAACAGTTGCGTTTGAATCCGCACGAACTAGAGGACAATCTGAACATGATGCTCGAGAAGGGCATGGTCAGCCGTGCAGGAGAGACGTGGTGCATCACCCAATCCGGTCGCGATGCATTGAGCGCCGCCAACGACACGGGTGGACAGGTGTTGAACGATATCCGTGGAGCGATCGGAGCGTCCGCATGCGACCAACTGGTCGCCGGCATGCGGAATGCCTTGGCGGCGTTGAACAAGGCCGCGTGACGCGCCATTGGCCGTTCCACGCGTAATCGCCGTACAGGAAAACCAGATCACGGAGCCATGAGCCAAGGATGGCCTCTCTGGTCGTTCCGATATTTGTGATTTCGGCAGCTTCTTCGGGCAGGCCATCACTGCGCGATAGCGATCCAGGATAATCCACTAAAACCGCCTGCCATCACCGACCAGCACCACGTCCGCCGGTCGGTGCGCGAACAGTCCCACGGTGACCACCCCCGCGATCTGGTTCCACTCCGATTCCAGTTTTTCAGGTTCGGTGATGGAGAGTCCGTGCACGTCGATGATCCAGTTGCCGTTGTCGGTCACGCAATTCGTGCGCCACACCGGCGTGCCACCGCGGCGTTCGATTTCGCGGGCGACGTAACTGCGGGCCATCGGAATAACTTCGACAGGAAGCGGGAATTTGCCCAGCGCGTCGACACACTTGTGTGCATCCACGATGCACACGAACTGTTTCGCGGCCGCGGCGACGATCTTCTCGCGCGTCAAGGCGCTGCCGCCGCCCTTGATCAGGCGCTTTCCCGGATCGCATTCGTCGGCGCCATCCACGTATACACCGATTGTGCCTGTGGCATTGAGGTCAAGTACCTCGATGCCGTGCGCGCGCAACAGTTTGCTGGATTGCTCGGAACTGGATACCGCGCCATCGATGCGATGCTTCACTTTCGCGAGCGCATCGATGAAGTATTTCACCGTCGAACCGGTGCCGACACCGATCACGGTCTGGTTTTCGACGAATTCGATCGCGGCCTCGCCGGCCCTGCGTTTCTGTGCTTCGATATCCATATTGTCCCCGGTTGTTCAGGCATTCATTCCAGTGCAAGGATGGCCTGCCATTGTCGGTCCGTGACGGGCATGACCGACAAGCGGTTGCCGCGCCGGGTCAGCGCGAAATCACCGAGACCGCGCAGCGCCTTGATTTCATCCAGCGTGATCACGCGCTTCAGTTTGCGCACGAATCGCACATCCACCAGTGTCCAGCGCGGGTCATCGCGCTTGCTGGCCGGATCATGATGATCGTCGTCGGGATCGAACTGGGTCGGGTCGGGTTTCGGCTGGCCCGCGATTCTGGCGATTCCTGCTACCCCGGGTTGTGGGCATGCCGAATGGTAGATCAGGACTTCGTCGCCGCGTTGCATTGCCCGGATGAAGTTGCGCGCCTGATAGTTCCGCACACCATCCCAAGGTTCGACCTTGCGCGCGCGAAGATCGTCTATCGAGAAGGTGCCGGGTTCGGTTTTCATCAGCCAGCGATGCATCAGCGATTTCTCATTCATTCGTTTCGAGCGTCTGGCAGGCTATCAGCTCCACATCGGTCGCAACGTAATCGAGATCGACGTCCCAGCTTTCCGAGGGGATCGTATCCACTTCCTGGAAAGCGTAACCGACACCGACCAGCAGGGGGCGAGCAGGCCTGGTGACACCGCGCAGGAATGCGAGGCTGCGGTCGTACCAGCCACCGCCGGTGCCGAGCCGATGGCCGCCGCGATCGAACGCAAGCAAGGGCAGCAGAATCAAGTCCATGTCGCCGGCATCGCGCAACGAGCTGTCTCCAACATCGGGTTCGGGGATGCTGTATCGGTTACTGCGCAACGCCGTACCTTGCGTGTATTCGGCGAAACGCAGTCGCCGGTCGTCGCCGAGGACGGGCAGAAAGTAGCTTTGCCCGTTTCGACGCAACGAGGCGACTGCAAGATTGAGCGGCAATTCGCCACGGATGGCCCAGTAGCCCGCGATGCAAGCGTCGGTCAGGAATTCCGGCACGGCGTGCAAATTTTGCAACGCACCGGCTGCCGCGGCGATGCGTTGTCTGGCGTCCAGGTCGCTTCGCCGCGCGGACATGCGCGCGCGCAAAAAGGCGCGACTATCGGTCATGTGGAGTGCCCGTTTCTACGGCTGGCTCCGAAGCCATTCGCAACACCCATCCTGCCCATCTTGCGGACCGGGATCGCCAATCGTGTGTGCAATCCTGCCAACGCGGTCGCTGCAATGCTCCCGGGTTGCCTGGTCTTGCACGAACGTGCCATTCGGGACGGCTTATGGAAACTCGGGGCAGAAAGCCCGTTCTGATGGAGCGAGGGTGACGGTGTAGCCACAGAAATGTCGTGATATCCACGAGGCGGGATCATGGATGACCGCAAAAAACCAAAGTGGCGTCCTCCGCAGTGACGATGCGCGCCGAGCGACCCTGATCCGTGAAGATCAAGTGGGCAGGCTGGCCGGATTTTCAGGCTTTCCGCTCGTGGCGGACTTGCACAAGGACCCGGTAACCGCCGGCCCCAGGCCGTACATTAGGAACAAGGCACATTGCTGGGGGCGCGCTGTCGTTCACCACAGGGGACGCCAGCAAGGGTTATTCTAGGGGCGTTTCAAGGACGTCTTCAAGCTTGCGTCGCAGCATGGCGATATGCTCGCCCGCGGTGTTGGACAGGGCATCCTGGCTGCGTCGCAGCATCAGCAGATCGTGGGTGATATCGAGTGCCGCGAGCACCGCGATGCGGTCGTAACCGGGGCTGCGCGAGGCGTGCCGGATTTCGCGCATTTTCTTGTTCAGGTGTTCGACGGCAGCCAACAGGCCTTCGCGTTCGTCGGGCTTGCAGCCGACCAGAAATTCGCGGTCGAGCAACTTGACGGTAACGGTGACGGATTCGTCGGCCATGCGTGTGCTCAACCGGCGGTTTCGAGTGATTTCAGACGCTCGATCATCGCTTCGACGCGCGTGCGGGCCTGCTCGTTGCGAGCCATCAGGGCTGCGCGTTCACCGGCCATCTGATCGCGCCCACGGCGCAGGCTGGTGTTCTCTTCGGCCAGTCTGCGCATCCGCTCCAGCGCCGCGTCCAGGGTACGTGACAGGGCGGCAAGCTCTTCTTCGAAATGTCGGGTCTGGGTATCCATGGCTGCCGACTATAAGGCAAAAGCCGATGCGTGGCATGTCCCGTCAGGTCAAGTTGACGCTGGTGGCTGCCTTGCGGTCCATGAATTCAAGGCAGGCGTCGGCAGTCAGGGGCCGCGAGAACCAGTAACCCTGGATTTCGTCGCAGTGCTGGGCACGCAGAAAGTCGAGTTGCTCGGCAGTCTCCACGCCTTCGGCCACCACCTTGAGCTGCAACGAATGTGCCATCGTGATGATCGTGGAGGTGATCGCCGCGTCGTCCGGATCGGTGGTGACGTCACCGACGAACTCCTGATCGATCTTGAGGGTGTCGATGGGCAGCCGCTTGAGGTAGGCAAGCGAGGAGTAGCCGGTGCCGAAATCGTCGATTGCGAGGCGTGCGCCGATCGACTTCAGTTCGCCGAGCAGTCGCACGGATTGTTCGGCGTTGGCCATGACCATGCTCTCCGTCAGCTCCAGTTCCACCTGATTCGGCGCCACGTCCTGTTCGGCCAGCATGTCGCAGATGTGCATGGTCAGATCCGGACGATTCAGTTGCGCCGCCGACAGGTTGATGGCCATGGTCAGATGGCGGTGGCCGGCCTCGCGGAAACGGCGCAGGTCCGCGCAAGCGGTGGAGAATACGTAGGCGCTGATGTCGTGGATCTGGCCGGTTTCCTCGGCCAGCGGGATGAACACGCTGGGAGGGACCTCGCCGAGTTCGCGGTTGTGCCAGCGCAACAACGCCTCCATGCCGGTGATGCCCGGGGTGCCACGGATCGCCAGCTTGGGCTGATAGACCAGACTCAGCTCCTTGCGCTCCAGCGCCCGTCGCAGGGCGGTGACCAGCGTTGCGTGGTCGCGCGCGCGCGCGTCCATGCCGGCGTGATAGACGGCCCAGGTGTTGCGGCCGCGGTCCTTGGCCTGGTACATCGCGGTATCGGCGCATTTCAGGAGATCTGCCGGGGTCTGGCCGTGGTCGGGATAGAGGGCGATCCCGATCGACGGCGAAATCACCGCTTCCTGGGTGCTGGTGATCGGTAGCGGGCGCGCGAAGGCCTGGATCAACCGTTGCGCCATTTCCTCGGCCCCGCGCGCGTCGGCCAGGTTTTCCAGCACGACCGTGAACTCGTCGCCGCCGAGACGCGCGACCACGTCGGTCTCCCGCACGCACTGGCGCAGGCGCGCGCCCGCCGCCTTGAGCGTGCGATCGCCGGTCGTATGGCCAAGCGAATCGTTGATGTGCTTGAAACGATCCAGGTCGAGGAACAGCAGGCCAACCTTCTGGCCGCTGCGGCGCGCGCTGATCAGGGCAGCTCCCAGGCGCTCGCCCAGCAGGGCACGGTTCGGCAGGCCTGTCAGGGTGTCGTAGTTGGCGAGGTAGCGCAGTTCCTGTTCGGCGCGCTTGCGGTCGGTGATGTCGGTAAGCACGCCGATCATGTGGGTGCGTTGTCCCGAGGCGTCGCACACTTCGTTGAGTTCGACCCAGGACAGGAACTCCTCGCCATCTTTGCGTCGTTGCCACAGTTCGCCCCGCCAGTGCCCCGTTTCGGCAAGGGTCTGGCGCAGCTGGCTGTAGCTGTCCGGTGCGTGGCGGCTGCCATTGAGGAGGGACGCATCGCGTCCTAGAACTTCGTGTTCGGCATAACCGGTCATGCGGGTGAAGGCCGTGTTGACCGAAACGAAGCGAAAATCGAGGTCGGTGACCGTGACGGCCTCGCTCATGTTGCGGATGACTTCCGACGCGATGCGCCGGTCGCGGTCGGCAGCGCGCAAGGCGCTGATGTCGCGTTCGGTTCCACATATGCGCAGTGGCTTGCCATCGGCGTCGCGTTCGACCACCCTGCCGCGCGAAATCACCCAGGTCCATTCATTGTCGCGACCGCGCACCCTGTGCTCGACCTCGAAATGCTCGGTATGACCGGCGATGTGTTCGGCCAATGCGTGGTTGAGATTGGCGAGGTCGTCGGGGTGGACCATCGTGGCGCGCCATTCGTCAGCCTCGACGGACTCCTCGTGGTGACCGCCCGGCGCGCCTTCCGGGCCGAGGCGCAGGATCGTGCCGCGTTCGAGATTCCAATCCCAGAATTCGTCGCCCGATCCCCACAGCGCTTGACGCAGCCGGCTTTCGCGCAAGCGCAATTGGCGGCGGTGACGCGCCTGTTCCTGATAATGGCTGCGCCAACCCAGCAGTGCGATGAGGATCAGCAGTGCAAGTGCGGCTGCATACACCACGCGCATCGCCAGGCTCCACCACCATACGATGGGTATGTGGAATTCCAGGCTTGCAGTGTCGCCACGGATACCGTTGCGCAGGATGGATTGCACTTCCAGACGATAGTCGCCGGGTGCGAGATCGGTGAAGGCAACGGAGTGCTGGTAGGTGGGCCCGATCCAACCCGGATGCTTCGATCCAAGCAATCGGTAGCGGTAACGGTTGCGGGAGGATGCGGCGTAATCGAGGGTGCTGAATTCGACTTCAACACTGTGGTCTCGGGAACCTAGCGGTATCACCGATGAGGGGGGTGGCGGCAAACGCACCCTTCCCTCGCCCGTAGAAAATTCCGTAAACACGACCGGGGCCGGCTGGCCGGCCGATTGCAGCTGTGCTGGATCGATGATATCGAAACCGTGACCGCCGAACAGCAGGATGCCTTGGTTAGTGCGCAAACAAGCACCTGAATTGTATTCGTTGCCCTGCGTTCCATCCGCGGTCCCGAAGCTACGGACCGAACCTGTTTTCGGGTCGAGCCGACCAAGCCCGAGATTGGTGCTGAACCAGATATTCCCGCCGGCGTCCTCGAGCATGCAGTCGATGGTGATATCGGGCAGGCCATCATCGAGCCCGTAACGCTTGAATTCAGCACCGCCAGAATTGATGTGCTCAAGTCGGCTGATCCCGGAAAAAGTTCCAACCCAGATCCGACCTTGCCGATCGACCAGCAGGCTGGCCACCGTACGCCCAGCAAGCGAGCGGTTGTTTCCAGGGATTTCCTTGAAGGTGCGAACCTTTCCGGTCGCCGGATTGACCATCGATACGCCGTTAGACGTTCCGGCCCAAATGTTGCCCCCGCGATCTTGGCTGATCACCACGACATTGTTGTCGCTGAGGCCAGTGGTGATCCCAAAGTGCTGTACCGGGCGTCCTTCATGATAGTGGGTCAGCCCCCTCCCATAAGGTGCGACCCAGAGGTCGCCGTTATTGGCGCGGAATAGGGCACGCACGGGAACGGTTGCTGGTTTGCCGTCAAGTTGAGCGAAATCGATTGTCCCGGTCACTGGATCAAGGCGGAGAATGCCGTGGTTGGATGGCATTAGCAGCCTGCCATTCGCTGCGGGCACGAGATCAAATATCCGGACATCGGGTGAGCTAGCGGATCCAATCGGACGCGTGGAGTTACCTAGCACACCATGGGCGGATGTAGGAGGGGTGTGTACGGTAGTCGAGGAGGTGTGAACTGCCTCGATCGTTTTGTCCAATGCATTCTTGTAACTGATGATTTTGCGAGTGGAGGGGTCGTAGCGAACCAAGCCTGGACCGTTCATCGCGATCCAAAATTGCCCGTCGTTCGCCGATTGAAATGCGTACACAAACGTGCGAGCACGCGGGTCGCCACTGAGGTTCAGGACAGCCTTGATCGGTCCGTCTTGCGAGCGCGTCCAGACCACGCCCGACGTCAACGTGCCTACCCAGAGAAGGCCGGTTCGATCGACGAACAGGGTCGTGATGGGGGAATCTGGCAACCCGCCCGAGATACCGAGCGGAGCGGGTTCCACATGGACCGTGCTGCCGTCTTGATCCAGCCGGATCAAGCTGTGATCGGTCAGTGCGAGCCATATCCGACCGGCGTGATCCGCCACCACGGATACGACACCGGCATTATCGGCAGGTTGCCAAACAGAGTTTATCGCGCCGTTTTTGCGGTCGATGTTTGCCAGGCCGGCTGCGTTACCGAGCAACAGGTGCCCGCTCGGGGTACAGATGAGCGCGCTGATCGTCTGGCCTGTCGAAGCAAGAACGTGCCCATCGCCTTTGGCAGGGTTCACGGCAATCACATCGTCGCCGGCGCTGGCATAGACCATGCCATCATCACAGCGAGTCATGGATTGCGCCCACGCCGGCGAGCCCTGAGGTTCTGTCCATAGGGATTTCAGCGAGGGATGTGTATTCCCGCCGGTCAATACGTCCACGCCATGCGAGCTACCGACCAGCACGTCTCCATTGGGGAGATTCAGCAGGCTGGTGACAGGCGTGTCCTTGCGCTGCACGGTTGGTGGTAGCGGCAGGGTGCGCTTGTCGGCCGGATCGAACAGGATCAGGCCCCCATTTGTCGAGCCGACCCAGAGGGTGCCATGCCCGGCATCGGCCAGCGAGGTCACCAGATAATCGTCGGGCAGACTGTCGGCGCGGTTCGGGTCATGTGTGTAGCGGACGAGGTTGTAGCCGTCGTAGCGGAACAACCCTCCTTGTGTGGCGAACCACATGAATCCGGTGTGGTCCTGGAAAATCAGGGAAACCGAGTTCTGCGTCAGGCCATTGCGGTCGTCGAGCTGCTGAAAATGGAAATTGCGCTGATACGCCTGCCACGTCGTTTGCGTGGGGGCGGCGGAGGCCGGCATGTCGGCACGGGCATGAGCCGGCGGCGCCGTCGCCAACCAACAACACGCCGCCATGAATCCCAGCGTCATGCCAAGACGTCTGGATCGCTGGATGGTCACGGATGATCCCGTGTGACAGGACTCATGGCGGTGGTTTATGGCCCCTGTGAATGCGTGGCCGACTTTGCCTGGCCTCCATGGATGGCCGGAAACGCCGGATTCAGCGCCAAGTTTACTCAAACCGCCATGCCGCGTCGTGGGCGTGAAGTCCTGGCGGGAGCGATGCCTTAAAATCAGACAAGGAACCAACAGGGCAGTCGGACGATGCGGTGCCAAGCCTGACATGGCGACGGACAATTACGCGAAATGGAGCGCGGCGCTCACGCAGGCGAAGCTTGGTGTTGCGCCTGCCGAATTGCATGGGTCGATCACGGGATTTCTGTGCGCCGGACATGGGGGTCGTCCTCCCGAGTTGCTGGCTTCCCTCGCCCTGGAATGCGGCATCGCCGATGGCAACGCCAGCATTGACCTGGAATCCTTGCTGGACCATGCCGCCGCCGGTGTCGCTGGCCGCTTGCGTTCGCACGAACCGGTCGAACTGCTGTTGCCCGATGCACCATTGGGGACAAGGGCGAATGCGGTCGTGGATTGGTGCCGGGGTTTTCTGGGGGGATTGGGGTTGAGCGGCGTTTTGACCGAATCCGGTCCAACGGACGAAGTGCATGAGTTGCTGGCCGATTTCGGCCGTATTGCAGCCATGCCACTCGAGTGCGGTGACGATGACGAAAAGGCGCTCGACGAGCTGCTGGATTTCGTCTGCAACGGCGTTGCGCAGTTGCATGCGACATTGGCTTTGGTGGCGCGCCCGTGATTTCCGCCGCCGAGTTTGCACGCCGCCGCCGCGAACTGATGCGGATGGCCGGCGATGGCGCCGCGCTGGTCGTGGCGGCCGCACCGCGACGGATGCGCAATGCCGATGCGGCGTGGCCATACCGGCAGGATTCCGACTTCCACTATCTCACCGGGTTCCCCGAGCCGGACGCGGTGCTGGCGTTGTTGCCTGGGCGCGGCAAAGGCGAGGTCGTGTTGTTCTGTCGTGAGCGCGACCCCGAGCACGAGCGCATCGAAGGCGCGCGTGTCGGCCCCGACGATGCGGTCACACGTTACGGTGTCGACGACGCATTCCCGGTCGAGGACATCGATGACATCCTGCCCGGAATGCTCGAAGGCCGCGCGCGCCTGTATTGCCACTTCGGGCGCGAAAACGAATTCGATGCGCACTTGCTGCGTTGGCTGCGGCGACTGCGCAGCAGCCGGGGTGGTGCGGTCGTGCCGCGGGAATTCGTGGCGCTGGGGCACCTTCTGCACGAGCTGCGCCTGTACAAATCTCCGGCCGAACTGGCGTTGATGCGGCGCGCCGCCCGGATCGCCGCCGAGGCGCAGCGTGCTGCGCTGCGCGTGGCACGGCCGGGTGCCGTCGAATACGAGGTCGAAGCCGCGTTGTTGCATGCGATGCGCGCACAGGGTGCGGTGCCCTCGTACCCACCCACGGTCGCCGCCGGAGTCAATACCTGCGTGATGCACTACACCGCCAATCGCGGCAAGCTGGGACGCGGAGACCTGCTGTTGATCGATGCCGGTGCGGAACTGGAATGCTATGCCTCGGACATCACCCGCACCTGGCCGATCGGTGGGCGTTTTTCGCGCGAGCAACGGGCGTTGTACGACATCGTTGCCGAAGCCCAGCAGGCCGCGATCGCCGAGGTACGTGTGGGTCGTGCGTTCACCGCCGCACACGATGCGGCGACGCGCGTCATCGTCAGGGGCTTGTGTTCCCTGAAACTGCTGGCGGGCGGAACGCGCGCGGTCATGAAATCGGGCGAACACAAGCGTTTCTTTCCGCACAAGACCGGCCACTGGATCGGCCTCGATGTGCACGATGTCGGCGATTATCGCGTGGACGACGAGCCGCGGATGCTCGAGCAGGGTATGGTGGCCACGGTGGAGCCCGGTATCTATGTCCCCACGGACGACACCACCGTGCCTGAAAAGTGGCGTGGCCTGGGAATCCGCATCGAAGACGATGTGGCGGTCACGCCACGGGGCAACGAGGTGCTTACGGCCGGGTTGCCTAAGGATCTCGATACCGTACAGGCGCTCTGCGCCGCCTGATGTCTTTCGGTTGCGTGCGGCCGGCGCTGCGCAATTGGTGTATGGTGCGCGCACCAAACCGGCCGCGACATGTGCCGGCTCCTCACGTACACCTTTCACGGGAGAACCAGCATGGCCGGCAGCAACTCCTGGACCAAGGCGGCACCGTACCTGTTGAGCATCCTGCGTATCGTCGCGGCATTCCTGTTCATGCAGCACGGCGCCGAGAAATTGTTCGGCGTGCCCGGTGGATCGTTCGAACTGATTTCGTCGGCCAAATTGTTCACGCTGGTGCCCGGCCTGGCAGGCATCCTGGAATTCGGCGGCGGATTCCTGTTGCTGATCGGCCTGTTTTCACGCCCGATCGCATTCATCCTGTCCGGCGAGATGGCGTTCGCCTATTTCATGGCGCACTTTCCGCATAACCACGTGTTTCCGATCTTGAACGGCGGTGACTTGGCGGTGCTGTTCTGCTTCACGTTCCTGTACATCTCCGCGACGGGTCCCGGCCCCTGGAGCGTGGATCGCGCGCGCGGTCGCGCCTGATGCTGTTCGAGGGAAGCGATCATGCACCACAGCCGTCTGTGCAGTTTCATCATCGATTGCAGGACTGATGACCTTGCCGAAGCGGCGCGCTTCTGGTCCGCGGCACTGGGCCGGCCCTTGAAGAAGGGTGCCGATGCCGGAGACGGCAAGTACGTCGGTCTGGCGATGCATGACGACGAGCCGTTGGTGGAAGTGCAAAAAGTCGATCACGTGAGCCGCGTGCATCTCGACATCGAGACCGACGACATCGAAGCCGAGGTTCGGCGGCTGGAAGCGCTGGGTGCGAAACGCATCGCCGCGATCAGGACCTGGGTGGTGATGGAAGCGCCGACCGGGCAGCGTTTCTGCGTGATCCGGCCCCAGCACGATGGCCGGCTCGGGCCGCATGCCAACATCTGGGAATGACCCCTCGGGTTCCGCGAAAAGCCCGGCCATGGCAGGCCGTTCCAATGTCGGCAATGCGCCAAGCGATATGGAATCGACGCGCTTCGAGAAACAGCGATCACGGATGATCGCAAGAATCAGTGGTTGAACACCACGTTCACCATCACCAGCGTCACCACCAGCATCAGCACGGTGAGTCCGGCGCCCACGCGTATGAAATCGCGCTGCTTGTAACCACCGGGACCGGCCACCACCAGGATGGTCGGGCTGGCGCCGGGAATCATGAAGGTGTTGGAGACCGACAGCGCGACCAGGATCGCGTAGACACTGGGGTTGCCGCCCGACGCCAGCGCGATGTTGATGGCCATCGGCACCATCATCACCGCGGTGCCGACGTGCGAGATGACTTGCGAGAACAGCAGCGCCATGATCGCGATGCAGGTCTGCAGGGCCCACTGCGGCATGTGCCCGGTGTGCGCGATGATTTCCTGAGCGAGCCACGCGGCGGTGCCGGTGGAATCCATCGCTGCGCCGAGCGGAATCAGGCTGGCCATCACGAAGATGGTTTTCCAGTTGATCGCGCCGTAGGCCTCGTCCATGTTCAGGACGCCGGCCAGCAACATGCCGATCGCGCCGGTCATCATCGCCACCGACAACTTCAGATCGGTGAACAGGCCGAGCCCCATCGCCAGCGCGAAGAACATCAGGGCGAAACGGATCTTGCCGGGGCGCTGCTCTTCGAAACTCGGAATGTCGGTGACCGGAACCAGATCGCGGCTTTCCGCGGCCAGGGCAAGGTCGCGCCAGTAGCTGTGCAGCACCAGCGAGTCGCCTGCGCGCAAGGTGACCTTGCGCACATCCTCGCCACGGGTTACCTCGTCGCCATGGTTCACCGCCAGTACCGAAATGCCGTAGCGCTTGCGCAGCCGCAACTCACCGACTTGCTGCTTGATGAATTTCGAGCTGGGGGGGATCACGGCCTCGGAGATGCCCGCACGGGTCGGGTTGAACATGTCGGCCAGCGCCTGGATGCGATTGCCGGTCCGGCATTGCAACGCCTGCGCGAATGCGTTGACGTCGGAGCGCGGCCCGAGCACGCCCAGCACGGTGCCGACCCAGATCATCTGGTCCGAAGGCGGTGCAAGCCGTGCGTCGTTGCCGTTCTTGATGGCCAGGATCAGGGGTGCCTTGTCCAGGGTTTCGGCTTCGCCGATGCTCATGCCCACGAGCGGGCTGTCGGCGGTCACGGTGAGCTCGATCACTTCGCCGGCGATCCCGTAGGTGTCGGCGAAGTAACTCTCGGTGCGGCCCGGCGTAACCTTTGGTTTGTCGTCGTCGTCCGGCAGCAGTCGCCTGGTAAAGAACGCGAAATAGGCGAGTCCGACCAGCAGCAGAGGAATGCCGATCGGCGTGATGGAGAAAAGCGAGTAAGGCTGGATGGTCTGCGCGCCCGGCGGCAAGTTGCGGTCGGCACTGGCGATGAGATCGTTGAGCAGGATCAGCGGCGAGTTGGAAATCAACGTCATGCTGGTGCCGCACAGGATGCAGGCGGCCAGCGGTAGCAGCAGACGTTTGAGGGGGATGCCGGTGCGTGCAGAGATGCGGCTGGCCACGGGCAGGAACAACGCGGCCAGGGCCTGACTCTGGATGATCGAGGACAGGCTGCCGGCCATCGTGTTGATGATCAGCGAGACGCGGTTCTCCACGCCCCCGGCCATCCGCAGGATGGAATTGGCCATCCTGGCGAATACCCCGGTGCGATCCAGCCCGGCGCCCATGATCATCACGCCCATCAGCGCCAGCACTGCGTTGGAGGCAAAACCGTCGAACAAACGGTCAACCGGCATCAGTCCGGTAATGCCGATGACTACCAGCACCAGCAATGCGACGATGTCGGCGCGCACCCATTCGAGGATCAACATGACCACGGTAAAACCGACCAGCCCGAGCACCAGCATCATGTCGGGGGTGAGGGTCAGCTCCATCGTTATCGTGGATCCGTCAGGTCAGCAGGCGCGGGTTATCGAATTATGTTGGCACACGGGCGTACAACAGATCCGTAACCGGATGGCCAAGATCGATGCCGCGACGCTCGAAACGCGTCTCGATCCGCCATGCCGGTCGCCTGGATTCACCGCTGTCCCCTTCACGCAACCGCCAACATGGTTCGGACGCAAGCACCTCCCGCATGTGCAAAGCATACTCGGGCCAGTCGGTGGCCAGATGCAAAAGACCCCCAGGCTTGACCCGGGTTGCCAGCAACGCGACCAAGTCCGGCTGGATGAGTCGCCGCTTGTGATGACGTTTCTTGGGCCAGGGGTCGGGAAACCAGACCCGGACTTCGTCGAGCGCGTTCACCGGAATTTCGTGTCTTAGCACTTCCACCGCGTCGTGGTTCCAGATGCGCACGTTGCGCGCATCCTTTGCTGCCAGTGCATTCATCAAACGACCGATGCCGGGACGGTGCACCTCGATGCCAAGGTAATCACGCGCGGGATCGTCTTGCCCTGCCCACGCCAACGCTTCGCCGTTGCCGAAGCCGATCTCCAGCACGCGTGGCGCGACGCGACCAAACAGTGCGTCGAGGTCGACGGGCTTGCCGGCGTAATCAATACCGAAGCGCCGCCAGTGATTCTCGAACGCGCGTTGTTGGGCCGGCGTGATCCGGCCTTCCCGCAACACGAAGCTGCGAATCGTGCGGCGATGGGTGGAGTCGGGAGATTCGCGGTCGGGATTCATCCGCGCCGTCTCAGCCGATCATCCCATCGATCGGACTCGAAGCCGAGGCGTAGCGCCTGCGCGGTATGCGACCGGCACGGAACGCCATGCGTCCGGCCTCGATCGCGCATTTCATGGCGTGGGCCATCAAGACGGGGTCGCGGGCGTGCGCGATGGCGGTGTTCATCAGCACACCGTCGCAGCCAAGTTCCATGGCCAGCGCGGCGTCGGAGGCGGTACCGACGCCGGCGTCGACGATGACGGGAATGCTGGCGTTCTCTACGATTTCCATGATGGTGTAGCGGTTCTGGATCCCCAGGCCCGAACCGATCGGCGCGGCCAGCGGCATCACCGCGGCGCAACCCAGCTCTTCGAAGCGCTTCGCGAGCAGCGGATCGTCGGTGGTGTAGACCATCACGTCGAATCCGTCCTTGACCAATGCTTCGGCGGCTTCCAACGTGGCGATCACGTCCGGAAACAGGGTCTTTTCGTCCCCGATCACTTCAAGCTTCACCAGCGAGTGGCCGTCCAGCAATTCACGCGCGAGACGACAGGTGCGCAGGGCGTCTTCGGCCGTGTGGCAGCCCGCGGTGTTGGGCAGCAGGGTGTAGCGCTCCGGCGGCAGCGCGTCGAGGAGGTTGGGCTCGGCTGGACTCTGGCCTAGATTCATGCGTCGCACCGCGAAGGTCACGATCTCGGAACCTGCTGCCTCCGTGGCACGCCGGGTTTCGTCGAAATCCTTGAATTTCCCGGTGCCAGTCAGCAGGCGTGACCGGAAAGTGCGGCCGGCGATGGCCAGCGGATCGGGAATGTCACGGGGCGCAGTTTGCGGCAAGGCATTCATGGCGGGGTCGAGGCAAAGGACCAAAATGCCATTGTAGTGCGTGGAACCCAGGCGTTCAGCCGCCCCCGATTGCCTGCACGATTTCGATGTGGTCGCCTTCGCTCAAGACATGCTCGGCGTGCCGGCTGCGTGGCACGATTTCGCGATTGACTTCCACTGCGACGCGACGTTCGCCGTGTCCTGTTTCGGCCAGCAGCGCGGCGACCGTCGCCGCCGCCGCACACTCGTGTGCTTGCCCATTGAGAAAAATTTGCATGGGCCAAGTTTAACGCCCCGCGACGGGAGTCGCGGGGCGTTGCATGGCGAACGTGTTAACGAGCCGGGTTGCCGCCGCTGCTTTCGGGAGGTTGCTTTCTGGGTGGTTCGCGCCGCTTGGGTGCCTGTTGATTGCGGGGCTGCGGAACGCGCTGGATCTCGCGAGCGCGCATCTGCTGCTGGCGCTGCACTTCCATGGCGCGTTGTTGCTGTTGTTGCATCTGTCGCTGTTGCTGCATGGCTTGTTCGCGCTCACGCTGCTGGGCCTGCATCTGCTGCTGGCGTTGCTGCTGCATCCGCTGCTGTTGCTGCGCGGCCCGTTCGCGTTCCCGTTGCTGTGCCTGCATCTGCGCCTGGCGTTGTCGCTGTACTTGCTGTTCGCGTGTGCGTTGTTGCGCCTGTTCCTGCACCTGGCGTTGTCGCTGTACTTGCTGTTCACGTGCGCGTTGTTGCGCCTGTTCCTGCACTTGGCGTTGTTGCTGCAGCTGCTGTTCACGCGCACGCTGCTGCGACTGGGCGTTGATCTGTCGTTGTTGCTGTACGACGCGATCATGGGCGGGCTGAGGAGCACGTTCGACAGGCTTGACCACCGGGAGTCGATTCGGCGTCGGGCTGCTGTGCTGCGGCGAGCCGGCTGGCCGGATTTCCGCAGCGCGCGGCAGCGTCGCGGGCTCTTTCGGGTGCACGAAGCGGGCGGACGGCAATTCGTTCGGGCGCGGCGGTGTTGCGCGCGCCGGGTTGTTCGGCGCCAGGATCGGACGCACGGTGTTCTTGAACGGCGGTTCCTGCGGTCCTGCCCTGCGCGCGACCGGCTGTGCCGGGTGCGGTGTAGCGACCGGGCGTTGCGGTTGTTGCTGCGCCGACAATCCATTCGGTTGCGGAGGCGTTGCGCCGCGGTGCATGGCGCCGAGCGCGGCCGCCCCGGCCGCTGCGCCTGTCAGCGTCGGAACCACTTTGACCCGTGCGTCGCGGGCGCCGTTTGCAGGATGCGTGCGGCGTAGGTTCTGCATTTGTGCTTGGGTCAGCGGTTGACCATGCTGGCCGGCGATGACCTTCTCGCGCGCGGCGAACCCGACCGGCCGCGGTGGCGGTTGATGACGTGCGATGATCGGGCGAGTGAACGGTTCGCGACCTTTGAGAACCGCGGGATGCAAGGTCGAGCGACGCAAGCCCAGGCTTGCGGTCCGCGGATTGACGTCGGGCCGCAACGCGACATCGGTGTGTGCAAGCTGGTTGCGATTCAACCTGACCAACGAGCCATGCACGGGTCGTGCATCGGTGAATACATTGCGCGGCACCGCGGTCACCGCTCCCGCCATCCTGCGGTAGGCGTAGTCATGTCCACCACGCGGTGGTACGCGACCCCGGCGGTAATCGCCGTAGAAATTGTTGATGACCGTCCGGTTGACGTAGACGTTGCGGATGTTGGTGACATTGACGTTGGTGAAGTAACGCCGGGAGGCATGGAACCACGGCATGTAGACATCGCGCGGTCCCAGCGGGAACCAGCCAACCGGCCCTCCGCCGCCGACGTTCAGGGACAGCGAGAATCCGGAGCCACCGATGAACGCGACCAGCGCCGGCGCGTAAACCGGACGCACGTCCACGGGACCCGGCATCCAACCCCAGCGATTCCTGACGTAAACCCAGCGTCCGTAGTGGAACGGCGCAAATCCCCAAGGTTCATTGTCGACCCAGGTCCAGCCCCACGGATCGATCCAGGCCCAGTGGCCGTACCGATAAGGTGCCCAACCGACCGGTACCGAAGTCGGATACCACACATTGCCGTAGTCAGGCGTGGCGTTCCACTGGCCGTACTGATAAAGCTGATCGCCACCGATCATGTTGGGAGACACGTAGCGGTCTTCTTGCTGGGTGTAACGCTGGTAGTTCGCGTCGCGCGCTTCGCAGAAGCGGTCGAAAGCGTCCGATGGCGGCAAGCCGTTCACGTCGACGCTGGCCAGGGTCGAGTCGTTGAAGCGATAAGAGGTTCCCGCGACGACCTGCCGACTGACGCCGCTTTCGCCGTACACAGTGCCCGAACCCTGGAACACGGTGACCATGCTGCCGGTGCCTGCGGGATTGTCGTCGATGCGGTAAATGCCGGGTGTCGAGGCGACGAAGGCGACGGTCGGGGTGTCTACCTCGAAGTTGGCGCCCTGATCGAGTTGTCGCACAGCCAGGTTCAACCTGCCTTGCGATAGCTCGATCTGGACGTTGTCCTGGGCGAGGTTGAGGAAATCGAAGGCGGAGTCGTTGTCGATCCGGATCGAGGAATCACCGAGTTCGAGTACCGCGCGGCCATCGTCGCCGGTCAATAGCCGGTCGCCGATCACCATGGGACGGTTGACCTCGACCGAGCCCCAGTCGTTCTCGCCTGCGGGGGCGAATTGCACTTGACCGGTGAGGTAGGCCAGCCGCGCGACGCGGCCCGGCTCCTGATCTTGACTGTCGTAAGCTTGGGATTGGTCGGATGGCTGCGAGCCCTCGTATTGCTGGGCTTGCGCCGCGGCAGCGCAGACCAGCAGTGCGCAGACACCGCTAGCGACCAGTACGGACCGCGAGATATGAAGGCGAAACATGATGACCCCCGTTCTCATTCCGGGCGCTTAGGTTATCGTCGGTGCGGCGCCCTTCGCCCGACGTGTTCATATAAGCCCGGCCGCGCTGAATGTCGGCCTGCTGGACCCACTATCCTAAGCATGGTCTAAGAAAGTGTTTAGCTGGCGTTCGGAGGGCGTTGCGCGGCAAGTGCAGGCATCGCTAACATCCCGGCTCCGGCGCGGGTGTAGCTCAATGGCAGAGCTGTAGCTTCCCAAGCTACTGACGAGGGTTCGATTCCCTTCACCCGCTCCACTCCCCCCCCCGTCAGCGCCGCGAGACAGATGAGAATCGCGATCCTGTCACGCAATTCACGCTTGTACTCGACGATGCGACTGGTCGCGGCAGCGCGCGCGCGCGGCCATCGCGTGCGAGTGCTCGATCCGCTGCGCTGCTACATGCGTATCGACCGTGATGGATTTGCCCTGCATTACGGCGGGCGGGCATTGAAGGGCGTCGATGCCGTGATACCCCGCATCGGCACTTCGGTCACCTTCTACGGCACCGCGGTCTTGCGCCAGCTCGAGATGATGGGGGTGTACACGCCGAGTCCCTCGGATGCAGTCCTGCGTGCGCGTGACAAGTTGCGCAGCCTGCAAATACTCGCCAGTCATGGCATCGACTTGCCGGTTACGGTATTCGGGGACAACCCCGACGACACTTCGGATCTGCTCGACATGCTGGGTCCGCCGCCGCACGTGATCAAGCTCAACGAGGGCGCACAGGGCAGCGGCGTCGTGCTTGCGGAAAAAACCGCTGCTTCCCAGAGCGTGATCGAGGCCTTTCGCGGCCTTTACGCCAACTTCCTGGTGCAGGAATTCGTGCGCGAGGCGAACGGCCGGGATATCCGCTGTTTCGTCGTGGGCGATGAGGTGGTTGCGGCGATGCAACGAGCCGCGCTCGACGGCGACTTTCGCGCCAATATCCACCGTGGAGGTAGCGGGAGTCCGGTGCAGTTGTCAGCGGCAGAGTGCGTCCTCGCTGTGCGTGCGGCCGGAGCGCTCGGCCTCGGCATCGCAGGGGTCGATCTCTTGCGATCGGCGCGTGGCCCGTTGGTGCTGGAGGTCAATGCCTCGCCCGGCCTGGAAGGCATCGAGACGGTATCGGGTGTCGACGTGGCCGATGCCGTGATAGGAAGGCTCGAAAGGGGTGTTGCCGGAGGTGACGCTCACGGCATCGTGCGTCACGAGACGCTTAGTACGAAATAAGTCGTTGACAAGCATTTGGAGTGGCGGTAGCGTAAATGGCATACGCGCCATCTCGAGTGCGCGTCCATGCAGTGGAGTAAGGGTCGATGAAAACATCTCGTGGGTTGGTCGGGGTTGTCGCGCTGGCAGTGCTGGCGTTGCAGGGTTGCGCAGGTGGTGGCGACATCAAATATGCCCCGGGCGCCCAGCCGGGCGCTGGCCAAGGGACGTCTTCTCCGTCGCGTCCGGTGGTAAATGCGAATGACAAGAAAGACTTCGAGGCCGTGCGGGCGGCAGTCAGCGAACAAATGCAAGAGGGCAAGCGCTGGAGTGGCATAACCCCGACCGACCGCGCGACGGTCGAACATCGTTTTGCCGACATGCAGGTGTTGTTCGACAGGTACGGCAGCGTCGACAATATGCAAGGAGCGGCCAGGGTGCGGTTGCTCGATGACCAGAACACGATCAACGCGGCGCTGGCCAAGGATGACGGCAATCGCCTGATCTGCCAACAGATCGCCCCGACTGGCTCGCACATCACCAAGACCGTTTGCGCGACCCTGAGCGAGATCCGCCTGCGAGAGAAGAACGACCGGTTCAACAAAGAGCATCTCATGCAGGATCGAGCGGCGGACCCAACAACCGGCCATTGAGCTACCCCAGGTGGGATGATGAAGTACTATCTACACCCGAAGGCATGAGGCCGAATGCTGTGCCGCAACAGCCGCCACGACCCACCGAATCCGAACTGGAAATCCTGCAAGTGCTGTGGGAACACGGCACCTGCACGGTGCGGGACGTGCACGAGGTCTTGCACCAGCGTGGCGGGACCGGCTACACGACGGCCCTGAAAATGCTGCAGATCATGCACGACAAGGGCCTGGTCTGGCGCGACGAATCCCAGCGGGCGCATGTGTACCGCGCAGCGGTGAGCAAGGAACGCACGCAAAGGAACTTCCTGTCGGACATGTTGCAACGCGTGTTCGAAGGTTCGCCGTCGAGACTGGTGCTGCAGGCGCTGGGCGACCACAAGGCGAGTCGAGCAGAGTTGCGCGAAATCCGCGCGCTCCTCAACCAGCTCGACAAGGACGCCAATTCATGAGCGCAACCGGGTTGCTGTCGACGGGCGTATTCGTGCTTGGCTGGTGCCTGCTGCATTTCGTCTGGCAGGCCACCAGCGTGGGAGTGATCTACGCATTGATGCGTGGCCTGCTGCCACGCGGCAATCCACGTTACATCGCTGCGATGCTCGCGTTGCTGGCCATGGCGATCTGTCCCGTCTTGACGGCGTGGCACGCGTTGAACATCAGTGCTTTACCACAGGATCTTGCTGGCTCAGGGGCGTCTGCAACGCTGGTGGGGGCACCCACAGCGACGGCGGCATCGCTAAGTTGGCGCTCCATGCTGGATGCGGCGCTACCGTGGTTGGTCGCGGCGTGGGCAGCGGGTGTAGGTGTGCTTGGCTTGCGTGTCGGGCGGCAATGGTTGGGTTTGCGTGCACTGTTGCGCGCAGCGGAGGGACTGCCCGAGTGGCAGGCCCGTGCGCGGCATTTCGCAGACCGCCTGGGTTTGCGGCGAATGGTCCCGGTGCTGGCCAGCGTCCGGGTAGCAACGCCGACTCTGGTGGGTTGGTTTCGACCGGCCGTGGTGTTGCCGTTGGCGGTGCTGGCGCGCATGCCGGCGGCACAGATCGATCTGGTTCTGGCGCATGAGCTGTCGCATCTCAAGCGCTTCGATCATGTTGCCAACCTGTTTCAGGTAATTCTGGAGACATTGTTTTTCTATCATCCCGTGGTGCACTGGATTTCCCGCGAGGCTCGCAACGAACGCGAGTTGTGTTGCGATGCCTTGGCATTGCATATAACGAGCGGCGAGCGACGTGATTTCGTCGCGGCTTTGGCAAGCCTCGAGGAGTTTCGTGCCGGGCATGGCGATCTGGCACTGGCCGCGAGTGGCGGCGTTCTCGTGGAGCGTGCATGGTTCATAGCCGGAGCCGCTCCCGAGCGTCGACAGCGCCATCTGCGCGGCAATGCCGTCCTGGCGTTGGCGGTCGCCGTGGTTCTCGGAATCGGATGGTTCGGGTGGCGCGCAGTCGCATGGCAACGGAATGTGGCAATGCTGGTGGCAGCGAATAACGCTTCGCTGCTCGGTGACTTGCGGCGGGACGTGATACGGCCGTTGATACTCATGCCCGAAGCCGGCATCAAAGCGCCCTGGCGCCTGCCTTCCCTTCCGTTGGCCATTGAGTCGACGCCGCCGGTTGATGTTCCGGTGCGGCCCACACCCATCCATGTCGCATCGATCACCAAGCCCGGGCTGATGCTTGGAGACATGGGGCTGCAGATGCTGCCGATCTCCATCAATGCTGCTCAGGGCGGCGCGCGGGCTCCGGAAGCAACGGCGGAAAATGCGCCAGCTCGTCCACCAAAACCCGTACACGCGGTCCGTCCCGTGTATCCATCTGAAGCATTGCGGGACGGATTGCAGGGACAGGTCGTGGTCGAGTTTGCGTTGGACAGCACAGGTACGCCGCGTGATCTGAAGGTCGTGACGTCGAGTGCCAGTCAGTTCGATGCACCGGCGCTGCAAGCCATGGCAGGCTGGCGCTTTGCGGCATCCGCTGCGGCTGGGCGTCGTTACCGCCAAACCTTCATGTTCAGGCTCGATGCCGGACTCTCGAGCAGCGCGACGGCCGCACGCAGCTGCCTGATGACAACGGGTACGCACATTTGTCGGCGTGCGTTCGACCCCGAGCCTGGCTTGCAAGTGTTGCAGGCGCGGCACTGAAACCGTTGCAGTCGGGCAGCATGGCCGACAATTTCTCGCTAAGCTTGTGGCATGGCGCATAAAAGCGCGTTAGTCGGAACATGCCATGCGCGTGCTGGTGATCGAAGACAACAACGACATAGCCACCAACATTGGTGACTATCTGGAAGATCGCGGCCACGTCGTGGATTTCGCCGGCGACGGGGTGACCGGATTGCATCTGGCCGTGGTCAACGACTTCGACGTGATCGTGCTGGACCTGACCCTGCCGGGCATGGATGGCATCATGGTGTGCCGGAAGCTGCGCGGCGAGGCGCACAAGCACACGCCGGTATTGATGTTGACCGCACGCGATGCGCTGGAACAGAAACTGACCGGTTTCGAGTCCGGCGCCGATGACTACATGACCAAGCCGTTCGCCCTGCAGGAGCTGGCGGCGCGGCTGGAAGTGCTGGCACGGCGCGGCAAGGGACCCAAGAGTCGTGTCCTCAAGATTGCCGATCTGACTTACAACCTCGATACCTTGGTCGTGACGCGCGCAGGCGAATCAATCCAGTTGAACCCGATCGGACTCAAATTGCTGCAAGCCCTGATGGAAGCCAGTCCGTCGGTTGTCACGCGCCAGGATCTGGAACAGAAGGTCTGGGGTGAGGAGTTGCCCGATTCCGATTCGTTGCGCGTGCACATCCACGGCTTGCGTGCGGCCATCGACAAGCCTTTCGAAAAGCCGTTGATCCACACGCGGCACGGCATCGGGTATCGCATGGTCGATCCGGATGCAATCCAGGCGTAAGCTCCGCTTCCGGTTGATCTTCACCTTCACGCTGTTCGGCTTTTGCCTCAGCGCGTTGTTCGCCGCGGCCTCGCTGTACGTGCGTGCGAAGGTCGAGAACCAGTTGATCAACCAGAGCCTCGAGGCCGACGTGCAGCGGGCGCTGGAAAACAAACACCTGCATCCCGACCAGCCGTTGCAGTCCAAGCTGGTCGAGGGCTGGCTGTGGAACGACCGCACCGTCTATCAGGCGCCGCTGGCATGGCAGGGGCTGAAACCCGGTGTCTACGACATGCACGGCGGCTCCGATGGCAGACCCCTGCATTACAAGCTAGCCGTCGCCCGCAAATACGGGCTGGATGCATTCCTCACTTACGACATCAGCCGCGAGGGACTCGGCAAGCGGCAACTCGTCACCGGGCTTATCGGTGTCGTGGCACTGTTCACGCTGTTGTCGTTGGCGGTCGGCTACTGGCTGTCGCGGCGGGTGATGCGCCCGGTAACCGATCTTGCCCAGCGCCTGCGGGCATTTCGCAGTGGCCACGAGCTGGAACCGTTGGCGCCGCATTTCGCAGAGGACGAAGTAGGCGAGCTGGCCGCGGCGCTGGATGACTACGCGCAGCGGCAAAGTGCGATGATCCAGCGTGATCGCGAATTCAACGCCGACGTCAGCCATGAGTTGCGCACGCCGCTGGCGGTGATCGCCAGCACCACCGAGTTGCTGATGGCGACACCCGACCTCCCGGAAAAATTGCAAACCCGTTTGCAGCGGATCGCGCGTGCGGTGCGGCAATCGACGGAATTGACCCAGGCATTGTTGCTGTTGTCGCGCGCCGAACGCTCGGGGCCGGTCGACGGTGAAACCACCGACGTCGCCAGGGTCGTCGAAGAAGTCGTTGACACCCACCGTCCCGATCTGGGCCGCAAGCCGATCGACTTGCGTGCGGCTATCGAGACGCCGGTGACGGTCGAGGCGCCATCCTCGGTGGTGGCAGTGGCGCTGGGCAATCTGGTCGGCAACGCCTGCAAGTACACCCAGGAAGGCGAGATCGTGGTGCGGGTGCAGTCCGGTCGCGTGCGGATCGAGGATACCGGCCCCGGGATTCGATCCGAGGATGCCGAACGGCTGTTCGAGCGCGGCGTGCGAGGTGAAGCCGAAACGGTCAAGGGCGCGGGATTGGGCCTGGCCATCGTGCGGCGGCTGTGCGAGCTTTACGGCTGGCGTGTTTCGCTGGCTCCGCGTGCGGACCGCGGCACGGTCGCGACCCTGGATTTCGGTAGCGAATCCGCGGCGGACGAGTAATCCAGCCGATTTTCGTCACGGATCGGGGTGGTCCGGCGAGCGTATACTCGACCCAGCTGCAAGTCCGGGCCCGCGGGCTTGCGGGGCGGCCCGGCCTCGGGCAGAGTGGCATCAACCTTGCTTGATACTGCAGACGGCACGGGCACTTATTGGAGGGGGTTCATGGATATCGCCGAACTGTTGGCCTTTTCGGTCAAGAACAAGGCTTCGGACTTGCACTTGTCCGCGGGTCTGCCGCCGATGATCCGGGTCGATGGCGACATCCGCCGCATCAACCTGCCCGCGCTGGAGCACAAGCAGGTGCACACGCTGGTGTACGACATCATGTCGGACAAGCAACGTCGCGACTACGAGGAATTCCTGGAAGTCGATTTCTCGTTCGAGATTCCCGGATTGGCCCGCTTTCGTGTCAACGCCTTCAACCAGAACCGCGGCGCGGGTGCGGTGTTCCGGACGATTCCCGCCGAGGTCTGGACACTGGAAGATCTGGGAACGCCGAAGATATTCAAGGACCTGATCGATCAACCGCAGGGCCTGATCCTCGTCACCGGTCCGACCGGTTCCGGCAAGTCGACCACGCTGGCGGCGATGATCGACCACGTGAACAAGAACCACTTCGGCCATATTCTTTCGATCGAAGATCCGATCGAGTTCGTGCACACCGCGCAGAAATGCCTGATCAACCAACGTGAAGTGCACCGCGATACCCATGGCTTCAACGAAGCGCTGCGCTCGGCGCTGCGCGAGGATCCGGATTACATCCTGGTCGGCGAGATGCGTGACATCGAGACCATCCGGTTGGCCCTGACCGCTGCGGAAACTGGACACCTGGTTTTCGCGACCCTGCACACCAACTCGGCGGCCAAGACCATCGACCGCATCATCGACGTGTTTCCCGCCGGCGAAAAACCGATGGTGCGCTCGATGTTGTCCGAATCCCTGCGCGCGGTGATTACCCAGACCCTGTTGAAGAAAGTTGGCGGCGGTCGCGTACCGGCGTGGGAAATCATGGTCGGCATTCCGGCCATTCGCAACCTGATCCGCGAAGACAAGGTCGCGCAGATGTATTCATCCATCCAGACCGGCCAGCAATTCGGCATGCAGACCATGGATCAGTGCCTGCAGGATCTGGTACGGCGCGGCCTGGTCACCCGTCAGGATGCGCTCGCGCGCGCCAAGGTGAAAGAGGTATTCAAATGAGTGCAGGACGCATTCATCCCGTGCAGGCCGTGGATGGCTGGCGACACGGGATCCATTTGCGGATCTTTTGATCCGGGAGACACGCCATGAGTGCAGTCGATTTCACATCCTTTCTCAAGCTGATGGTGCACAAGAAAGCGTCGGACCTGTTCATTACGGCCGGCGTCGCGCCTTCGATCAAGGTCCATGGTCGCATCGTGCCGATCACCCAGACGCCGCTGACCGCGCAGGAAGCGCGCGACATGGTGCTGAACGTGATGAACCCGCAGCAGCGCGAGGAATTCGAGAAGACACACGAATGCCAGTTCGCGATCGGGGTCGCCAGTGTGGGCCGCTTTCGCGTATCGTGCTTCTACCAGCGCAATTGCGTCGGCATGGTGCTGCGCCGGATCGAATCCAAGATTCCGACCATCGAGGAACTGAACCTGCTGCCGATCATCAAGCAGCTGGCGATGACCAAGCGCGGTGTCGTGATCTTCGTCGGCGCCACCGGCGCGGGCAAATCCACCTCGCTGGCGTCGATGGTCGGATACCGCAACCAGAACTCGACCGGCCACATCATCACCATCGAGGACCCGATCGAGTACGTGCACAAGCACGAGGGCTGCATCATCACCCAGCGCGAACTCGGCATCGATACCGACAGCTGGGAGAATGCTCTCAAGAACACCCTGCGCCAGGCGCCCGACGTCATCATGATCGGCGAGGTGCGTACCCGCGAGACGATGGAATACGCGATCCACTTTTCCGAGACGGGCCATCTGGTGCTGTGCACCCTGCACGCCAACAATGCCAACCAGGCGCTGGAGCGCATCATCCATTTCTTCCCCGAGGACGTGCGCGAGCAGCTCTACATGGACCTGTCATTGAACCTCAAGGGCGTCGTCGCCCAGCAGTTGATTCCGACCCCCGACGGCAAGGGCCGGCGCGTGTCGATGGAAGTGATGCTGGGCACGCCGCTGGTGCAGGACTACATCCGCAAGGGCGAGATCCACAAGATCAAGGACGTGATGAAGCAGTCCACCAACCTCGGCATGTGCACCTTCGACCAGAACCTGGTCGAGCTCTACCATGCCGGCCACATCAGCTACGAGGATGCGCTGCGCCACGCCGATTCCGCCAACGAAGTGCGCCTTGCCATCAAGCTGGCGCAGGGTGGCGATGCGCATTCGTTGTCGCAGGGTCTCGGCGACGTCGAGCTGGTGGAGACCGCGGACAAGGGGCACCGGCTGTAACCGCGCAGCCAGCGCGGGATACCAAGCCCCCGGCCATGTGGCCGGGGGCTTGGGCATGAGTGACCGCGGATCCTGATCGCTAGTGGATCAGCGGTGTTGCACGACGCTTTCGATGCGCAAACCCTGGTCGTCGAGTGTCACGTCCATATTCACGGATTTGATCATTTTGCCCATCAGGTTGAATGCAGCGGTTTCCTGTTGCAACTGCGCCTGGTTTGCAGAGGGCATCATGGCCGCGAAACGGCTCATCCAGCTGCCCAGCAACGGATACATCTTCCCGTCGAAGTGCATGCGCAGCAACTTGTCGCCGTTACCCGAAGATGCTTTGAGCGCTTCGTCCAGCTTGGCATTTTCGTCATCGCCGATGCCTATCGCCAAGGCATTCTGGTTCGCCGCAATCCAGCCTTGGTTGCCGCCCCCGAACATGGCCTGCAGCCTAGGAGGCAGATCGAAGGCCACCGGCTTGCCGTCAGTCTGGATGGACTTCAGCGCGAACTGCGGCATGGTCTGCTGGATCTTGTTGAGGAGATTGGCGGGATTGGAGCTGGCGACCAGTGCCCGTCCGGCGATCTGCGGTCCGATGTCCCACTTGTCCAGGACCAGTCGGAAACCCAACATGGAAGCAGCTTCGGGCGGCAGCTGCACGGGCGGGTTGGCGGCCGTCTTGGCGAATTCGTTGAGCGATTGCAGCGCCGGGCACTGATACGACTTCTTGGCAGCGGCCTCGGCGCGATCCTTGAGGAACGCCTGCCATTTCTGGAGCGGCAGTGCCAGCACCATGTCGAACATCGAATCGTCGGACTTGGAATCCATGCCCGGCACGGGTTGCTTCAACGCGGCCAGCGCTCCCTGCAATGTCGGTGACAATTGCACATCCAGGCTGCCGCGGATTTCCCGGGCCGTATAGGTTTTGAAGCCCAGACTGGCCAGCGGGGCCTGGTTGGCGAGCGAGGCGAATTCGCCGGCACAGGCGGGGTTGCTCACCGAGCCGCCCAGATCCTTGGCGAATTCCTGCGTGATCGCATCCTTGCCATCGAACAAGTTCGCGAACAGTTTGGGCAGATCGACGTAGCCCGAGCCGTAATCACCATAGCCGTGCTTGCTGTCGATTCCGGCCAATCGATCGGCAGCGTTCCGGGCGGGTTTGTCGAGACCGAGCAACCGTTTGAGCATGTCCTGGCTGGCGTTGGCGGGTGCAAGGGTGGCGACCAGTTGCTTGCCTTCGACTGCGACGAGTACATGCAGCTTGGCGTCGGCACGACCGATCACGCGGTAACTTTGCTGGCCCAACGTGGAGGTCGGCGTGGTGACACCGGCGCGCTTTTCCACACGTGCCCAGAATGCCTTGAAGGTGTCCGGGGAAGCCAGATCGACTCGTAGTACCGGCACGTCACCCACGCCATAGAACGCATACAGCGCGGACTGGGAGAAGCCGGTGGTTTGCGCCAGGTCCTTGGCGGAGTGCACGTTGGCCAGTTCGTCCTTGATCGCATTCAGGACCGCAGCGGCGTCCGGATTTTTCTGTCCGAAGGCGTTGGCCATTTGACCGAGTTGCTGGATGCGCATAGACGTCAGGGTGTCGTTGGCCCGGCCCCACGCATTGGCGACGTCTTCGGGCAGGCCCGCGGTGTTGGCAAACAGATAGGGTGTGTCGGCAGGCGCCCAGGTAATTGGCGCGTTGGAGGCAATGTGCTTGCCGCAGGATGCAAGCACGATCGCTGCAAGGCAGACAGCCGCAAGCGCGGCCCGGCGCAGAACTGGACGCATGAGATTCTCCTTGTTCATCCCCGATACGAAAAGCGATTATGACGGTGACGCGAGCAGTTCCGCCAGCACCGCCATGCGGACGGCTACGCCGTTGGCGACCTGATCCAGTATCCGTGATTGCCGGCCGTCCGCGACATCCGCCGCGATTTCGATCCCGCGATTGATGGGGCCAGGATGCAGCACCTCACAATCCGGCTTGGCCAGGGCAAGCCGGCGCAGGTCCAGCCCGTAGTGCGCGTGATAGTCGGCGGCGTCGGGAAACTGCGTTTCGAGCATGCGTTCCTTCTGGATGCGCAGCATGATCACGACGTCCACATCCGCCAGGGCGGCGTCGAAATCCTCCAGGATCGTGCATCCGGGAAATTCTCCCGGCGACTCCGGCAGCATCGCGCGCGGCGCGCACAGTCGCATGTCGCCAACCCCGAGCGTCCGCAGCGCCTGCACGTCGGAGCGTGCGACCCGCGAATGACGGATGTCGCCGCAGATGACCACGCGCAGATTCTCAAAATCGGGCTGGCGCTGGCGGATCGTCAATGCATCCAGCAAGCCCTGCGTGGGGTGTGCGTGGGTACCGTCGCCGGCGTTGATGACCGACACCGCGCTGTTGGCATTCGCGGCCAGCCAGGCGGGCATGCCATTTTCATCGTGGCGCACCACCAGTGCGTCCAGCCGCATGGCTTCCAGCGTATGCAGGGTATCGAGCAAGCTCTCGCCCTTGCTGGTCGACGAGCGTGAGAGATCGAAATTGAGCGTATCGGCACCCAATCGTTTTGCCGCAAGCACGAACGAGGTGCGGGTGCGGGTCGATGGCTCGAAGAACAAGGTCAACACGGTGCGACCGGCCAGCAGGTCGCGTGGCGCCCCATGCCTGCCGAAACGTTCGGCCTGATCGAGCAGGTGGACGAGCGAAGCGCGATCGAGGCCTTCGAGGGTCAGCAGGTGGCGCATAATCGGACTCAGGACGTCTGTGTCAGCCAGTTTTCAAGGATAACCGCCGCCGCCAGGGAATCGAGGTTGGCCGCATCGCGGCGGCGCGCGGAACCCGCGGCCCGTTGCGCGGCGAAGCGACGTGCGGCCTCCTGTGAAGTATGGCGTTCGTCCATCAAATGTACCGGCAGTCCGCTGCGCCGGGTCAGTGTGTCGGCGAACGCGCGCGCGCCACGCGTGACGGCCTGCTCGCCTCCATCCAGAGTCAGTGGCAAGCCCACGACCAGCGCTTCGGGCTTCCATTCCGCGAGCAGCGCATCGACCCGCGACCAGTCGGGTTGGCCGGCCTGTGCTGGCAGCGGCGCGAGCGGTCGAGCGGATTGGCTGATGCGGTTGCCGCTGGCGACGCCGATGCAACGCGCACCGTAGTCGAACCCCAAAACACAACTCACGCGCGTCCCGAGTAGCTGGTCAAGTTGGCGGGATTGATGCCGACCAGCGCCATCGCGGCGGACCAGCGATCGTCGAGTGCGGTGTCGAACAGGATGCGATCATCGGCGCGCACCGTGAGCCACGCGTTGTCGCGCAATTCCTGTTCCAACTGGCCGGCGCCCCAGCCCGCATACCCGAGTGTCACCAGTGCCCGCTGTGGTCCGTCGCCATCGGCCATCGCCGCGAGGATATCGCGTGAGGTGGTGACGATCAGCATGTCGTTGACCCGGTAGCTCGACTCCCACTCGCGCTCGCCGAACGCGTGCAGCACGAAGCCGCGTTCGGGCTGCACCGGGCCGCCCGTCAACACGGGCGTGGCAGCAACGTCCGCCCGCTCGCACGGCATCCGCATCTGCAGCAGCACATCGCCGAGCTTGTAGTCCGACAGTCGGTTGACCACCAGCCCCATAGCGCCATCTTCGTTGTGCTGGCAGATGAATGTGATGCCGCGGGCGAAGTTGGGATCGCCCATTCCCGGCATCGCGATCAGGAAATGACCGGTCAGGGACGGAGCAGACGCGAGGCTCGGCGGTTTCGTGCCGCTGGCCTTCCGGCGCGAAGAAGGCTTGCCCGCTCCAGGTTTCCGGACAGGCGCGTCATCGGATTCGGAGCCTTTGCGTGACGGGTGCTTTGCCATGCCTCTGATTGTATGCCGCGCGGCGCAAGTTATTGTGAATCCGTACCGCGCGTGGCCAGGTGGTTGCCTGGCAGGAATTGCCATGTGCGGGTGATCACGAGTTCGGTGATGCGATGGCCCGTGGCATCCTTGTCGTGCGGAATCGGGGGAAACGGCGCGGCCAGGTGGACGATCCTGGTGGCGGCGTCGTCGAGCACCCGATAGCCGGAGCTGGTATTGACGGTGGTGCCGAGCACTTGCCCGTTGGAACCGATCGTGACGCTGAGCACGACATCGCCATGCAGGTGCCGGCGCCGTGCGGCATCGGGATAATTCAGGTTGCCGATGCGTTCGATGCGATGCACCCACGCCACCTGGTAGGCGGCATCGGCGACGTTGCGCGTGTTGGCGGAAACATATCTGCGGCGAGGCCTGCGCGCGTAGGCTTCCTGCTCGTTGCGGACCTCCTGTGCCAGCCGGGCCATCTCCAGACGCTGCTGGACCGGATCGGGTGCCACGCGTGCCTGGGGTTGCGGTTCGGCCCGGGTGTCGTGCTGCTGGTCAGCGGTGCTGTCGGCGTGTCCGATCGTGGTGATGATGTGCGGTCCGCTTTCCGTCTGCTGCCTGGGTGCGGTCGGCGTCATCGGCAACGGCGCGATACCGGATTGGGTTACCGGCAGCGGTCCCGAGAACGGCGTGCCGGGCCGGTGCGCCTTGTCGCTGTTGCCGCCACCGGCATTGTTCGCTTGCGCCAGGAAATCCGCCCGTTTGGGTGACTGGGCGTTGGAAGTGTTGATCAGAACGACGTCCAGCGTCGGCAGGCTGGGCGCCGGCTTGGCGAAGTGAAACCCGATGCCGAGGATCAGGATGGCGTGCAACATCAGCGAGAACAGCAGCGCGGCTCCGAAATGATTGGCGCCCAGGCCTGAAGTTTCGTTCGAGGCGGCCACCGCGTTCATGCCGCGCGCGTTGCTCCGGCGGTTGCTTCGATGGCGTCGAATACCGTGCCGGCAATGTTGAGTCCGAATTGGGCATCGAGTTCGCGCACGCAGGTAGGCGAAGTCACGTTGACTTCCGTCAGGTAATCGCCGATTACGTCCAGGCCCGCCAGCAGGATGCCGCGTCTGACCAGTTCCGGGCCGACCTCCGTCGCGATCCAAATGTCGCGCTCGGACAACGGCTGGCCCACGCCACGGCCGCCGGCCGCGAGGTTGCCGCGGAAATCGGTGCCCTGCGGGATGCGCGCCAGTGCGTAGGGAACGGGTTTGCCATTGACCACCAGGATGCGTTTGTCGCCCTTGTCGATCTCGGGGATGAACTTCTGCGCCATAACGAAACGACGATCGTCGCCGGCCAGCGTTTCCAGGATGGAATTGAGGTTGGGATCGTCGCCGCGGGAGCGGAAGATGCCACGTCCACCCATGCCGTCCAGCGGCTTCAGCACGATCTCGCCGTGGTCGCGTGCGAAGCGGCGCAACTCGCCGCGATCGCGGGTCACCAGCGCGGGTGCGCAGCATCGGGGAAACCACTGCGCGGCCAGCTTCTCGTTGAAATCCCGCAGCGCCTGCGGGTCGTTGATCACGCGCACGCCGGCGCGGGCGGCTAGGTCGAGCACCAGCGTGTCGTACAGGAATTGGGTATCGAACGGCGGATCCTTGCGTGCGAGCACGACGTCCGCAGCTTCCGCCAGCGGTTGCCAGCGAGCTTCGCCTAGGTCGAACCAGTTACTGGTACTGTCGCGCACCTCGATCGGGGCGAGCCTCGCCCAGGCCGTCCCGTCGCGCACCGCCAGGTCGCCCCGCTGCATGTAGCGCAGCGCATGGCCGCGCCGCTGGGATTCCAGCATGAGTGCGAGGGTGGTGTCTTTTTCGGGATGGATGGTGTCGATGCGATCCATCAACACCGCAACGGTGGGGTTCATTCGCGGTACCGATTCGGTGACTGGTGAGAACAGCGCTCCCTCGAGTCGAGGGTTGGCTCCGCCGTGTGGGAGCGACGCCGGAACCAAGGTTGTGGGGCCGGGAAGGGATAAGGGTGCAACGCAAATCGTCACGATCAACGGGGTGTCTGTTGGTGTATCTTGGCACACGCGGCCGGTTCTGCCGGGGACATTGTCCCGGATCCGTCTTCAGGGGGACGGAGTGCAATGGGAGTTTTGCGGGAATGGACGTGACGGCCGTCACAATCACCTGCGGTGTGGCATCCATGTTGCATGGGTTCTCACCGCCTCCCGAGAGGTGGAATCCTGACCGTGAATGACAACGCCAACCACGATGGCCTGACCGGACTGAAGGTCATGGTCATCGACGACTCGAAGACCATCCGCCGCACCGCCGAAACCCTGCTCAAGAAGGAGGGCGCCGAGGTGTTGACTGCCGTCGACGGGTTCGAAGCCCTGGCCAAGATTTCGGACTTGCGACCCGACATCATTTTCGTCGACATCATGATGCCGCGGCTGGACGGGTACCAGACCTGCGCACTGATCAAGAACAACCACGTCTTCCGTTCCACGCCGGTGATCATGCTGTCGTCCAAGGATGGTCTGTTCGACAAGGCACGCGGGCGGATCGTGGGTTCCGAGCAGTACCTCACCAAACCGTTTACCCGCGACGAGCTGCTGGACGCGATCCGGCAGCACGTCGCGACCGTCAAGTAGCGCGCGGGCCGAAACCGGCCACGCACAAGGGGAGATTCATGGCTCACATCCTCATCATCGATGACTCACCGACCGACGTGAAGATTTTTTCCGGCGCGCTGGAGCGGGCCGGGCACAAGGTCACTGCCGCCGGAACGGCCGAGGCGGGCATCGATGCCGCACGCAAGGACAAGCCCGATCTGGTGCTGATGGATGTGATCATGCCCGGCATGAACGGATTCCAGGCGACACGCAGTCTCACCAAGGATCCCGAAACCAGCGCCATTCCGGTGCTGATCGTCACCACCAAGAGCATGGAAACCGACCGCATGTGGGGCATGCGTCAGGGCGCCAAGGACGTGCTGGTGAAGCCGGTCAGCGAAAAGGACCTGGTCACGCACGTCAACAAGCATCTGGCCACGAGCGCCTGAGGCAGACCATGAGCAAGAAGCACCCCCGCAACAAGTCGCAGCAAGGCCGAGACGAGACGGTCCATGCCAAGCCGGCAGCGACAGGGCGTGCCTCGGTCGAGGGCCAGCCACAGGGCGCGTATGCCCTGCTTGCCGCTTACGAGCACCGCAGCCTTGCGCATGATCCCGGCGTGCCGGAACAGATCGAGGCCCCCGGCTTGTGGCGTGCGATCGGTTTTCGCGTCGGCGACCGCCATTTCGTCAGCGGCATCGACGAAATCAGCGAGATCCTGATGTCGCCGCCGCCGGTCACCAGCATTCCCTCGACCCGTTCGTGGTTGATGGGTGTCGCCAATGTGCGCGGCAACCTGATCGCGGTGGTCGATCTCAAACAATTCCTGTTCGATCAGCGAACCCATATCACCGGACGCGCGCGCGTGCTGGTGGTGAAGCAGGCGGGCGGCAACGTCGGCCTGCTGGTGGACGAACTGGTCGGACAGCGCAACCTGACCGATGCCGATCGCGTGGACGCGGAGGGCGAGGCCGATCCCGGGCTCGCCCGGTTCGTGACCGAAAACGTGATGATGGGCGCGATGCGGCTTGGCAGGTTCAGTATGGTGGAGTTGACGCATGCGGCGGAGTTTCAACATGCGGCGCTCTGACGGGGAACTCACGACGATGCAAGCGACAAACATGGCAATGAGGTGGCAATCATGAGCGCGAATTCCGGTGCGGTTCGCAAGGGCGCGTCCCTGCAAACCTGGCTTATCATCCTGCTGTTGCTGGCGATCGTGTTGGCCGGTGCGGACTTCTTCCTGCTGAACCGGCACGATAGCCAGGATCGTTCGGCGGCCCAGCTCACCACGCAGATCCAGGTGAACTCGCAGCAAGTCGCGAACTTCGCCCTGCAGGCGGCCAACGGCAACCTCGATGCGTTCAAGGAGCTTTCCAGCACCCGCGCGGCGATCGCCGCGGCGGTGCAACACCTGAACCAGGGCGATTCCGCCAGCGGCTTGCCGGCCTACGGTGACGCGATCGGCGTACGCGGCCCGATGGGCGCGCTGACCAAGTCCTGGAACCAGTTGAGCAAGGATCTGGGCCAGATCGAAGCCAACAAGGACGCGGTGCTGGATTCGGCTGCCCAAGCCGCCACATTCAACCAGCAGATGCCGGACCTCAACTCCAAGATCAACCAGGTCATCAACATCCTGCAGTCGAAAAGCTCGGCCTCGCAGATCTACACCGCCTCGCAACTGCTGGTTTCGGGTGACCGCCTGATTCGTCGCGTGGGCGACGTTTTGCAGGGCGGCGCGGATTCGGCGTCGGCAGCCAATGGCCTTGCGCTCGACTCCACCAACTACGGCGCGACGCTCAAGCAGCTCTCCGACAGCAGTTCCGGCGAAGCGGCGAAGCTGCTGGCCAGTGTGCAGAAATCATGGAGCGGGCTGGAAGCGCCGGTGCAGAAGGTGATCACCGCCGCACCCACCGTGGTCTCGGTCAAGAATGCAGCCACCCAGGCTTCGGTCGATTCGCAGGACGTGTTGCTGAAAGCCAACAGCGTGTCCACGGCGCTGGGCAAGTTGCCGCAAACGCGTCCCTTCCCGAACGTCTGGTGGGGGCTGCTCGGCGCGGTGCTGGCGGTGCTGCTGGCGGTGATCCTGGCGTTCAGCTTCATCGGTGCCGAACGCAAGCGCTCTGCCGAAAGCCGCAAGCTCAACGAACGCAACCAGCAGGCGATCATGCGCTTGCTGGACGAAATGGGCACCCTCGCCGAAGGCGATCTGACGGTCAAGGCGACCGTGACCGAGGACATCACCGGTGCGATCGCGGACTCTGTGAACTTCGCGGTCGAGGCGTTGCGCTCCCTCGTGACCACGATCAACGAGACGGCCGTGCGGGTCTCGTCGGCCGCCCAGGAAACCCAGGCCACCGCCAAGCATCTGGCAGATGCGGCCAACCAGCAGGCCGAACAGATCACCTCGGCTTCGAGCAAGATCAACGAAATGGCGGTCTCCATCGACCAGGTGTCGAAGAACTCCGCCGACTCGGCGGAAGTGGCCCAGCGCTCGGTGCAGATCGCGTCCAATGGCGCCCAGATCGTGCGCCAGACGATTTCGGGCATGGACTCGATCCGCGAACAGATCCAGGAAACATCGAAACGCATCAAGCGTCTCGGCGAGTCTTCGCAGGAAATCGGCTCGATCGTCGAACTCATCAACGACATTGCCGAGCAGACCAACATTCTGGCCTTGAACGCGGCCATTCAGGCGGCCTCGGCCGGCGAGGCGGGCCGCGGTTTCGCGGTGGTCGCCGACGAGGTGCAGCGACTGGCCGAACGCGCGACGGGCGCCACCAAGCGGATCGAAACGCTGGTGCAGACGATTCAGTCGGACACCAACGAGGCGGTCAGTTCAATGGAACAGACCACCACGCAGGTGGTCAACGGCGCACGCCTGGCCGAGGACGCCGGCACCGCGCTGGGCGAAATCGAGAAGGTGTCTAACAACCTGGCTGGCCTGATTCAGGGCATTTCCAGCGCCGCGAAACAGCAGTCTGCGGCGGCCACCAACATCAGCTCGACGATGAACTCGATTCAGCAGATCACCGCGCAGACTTCGGTGGGTGCCAACCAGACCGCCGAGTCGATCGGCAACCTCGCGGAACTGGCGCAGGAATTGCGCCGGTCGGTGGCCGACTTCAAGCTGCCGGCGTAACCGGCGGAAGGCAACATGACAGCGGGCGACGACATGGTATCCACGGCAAACGGTTCCGCCGATTTGGCCACGATCGTGCCTGCTGATTTCGCAGCAGGGCATGCGGACGGTGCTGACCGGAAATCGGCGATGCGACTCGAAGAACACATCGATTTTTCGACCCTGGGCTGGGTCAAACCCCAGATCGACGAGCTTCTTTCGGAAGCGCGCCAAGCCCTTGAGGCATTTGCCGAGAACGCCGACGACACCGAATCGATGCGCAGCTGCGTCGGCCTGTTGCATCAGGTGCTGGGTACGTTGCGCATTGTGGAGTTGTATGGTGCCGCCGAACTCGACCAGGAAATGGAGCATCTGGCGCAGGCCGTGTTCGATGGTCGGGTGACCAACCGCGACGAGGCGATGGGCGCCCTGATGCGCGGGCTGGTCCAGTTGCCGGATTACCTCGACCTCATCGAGAGCGGTCACAAGGACATCCCGATCGTCCTGTTGCCGCTGCTGAACGAATTGCGCGAAGCACGCGGCGAGGAAGCTGTCGACCAGCGCGTGCTGTTCCATCCCAACCTGGACCAGTCGTTGCCGCCGGATGCCGCAGGCGCGCGCGCGGCCTATCCGTTCGCCGACCTGCGGCTGCGCGTCAGCCAGATCCGTGCCCGCTTCCAGGTGCAGTTGCTGGCGTGGACACAGGGCAAGCAACCGAATTTTGCCGAAATGCGCGACTGCATGGACGAACTGCGCGCGGTCTGCCATGCCGTGGCGGCGCGGCGCCTGTGGTGGATCGCGGGCGGTGTGCTGGAGACCCTGCAGCAGGGGCGGCTCGATCATCACCTCGCCAGCCTGCGCCAACAGTTCGGGCATCTCGATCGCACCATCCGCCAGATGCAGGACCAGGGCGAGGAGGTCTGTGAAGACGGTGATGCGCGCGACCTGACGCGCACGTTGTTGTATTACGTCGCGCAGGCGACACCCGGCCCGGGGCGCAGCGAGGCCATATCGCGCAGCTTCAACCTCGACAACATGGTTCCGACCGAGCAGGAGCTCGAACGGGCGCGTGCGGCGATGTCTGGACGTAATCGCGCCCTGCTCGACACGGTTGCCAAGGCGGTTCGCGAGGATCTGTTGCGTGTCAAGGAGGGCCTTGACATCTTCCTGCGGCGGGAGGACCGCAATCCGCAGCAACTCTCGCCGCAAGTGGAGGTACTGCACCGGGTCGGCGACACGCTGGGCATGCTGGGGTTGGCAGCGCCCGCGAAGATGATCGACGAGCAACGGCGGATGATCGTCGAGATGACCGACGGCAAGCGCGAAGCCAAACCGGAAGCCATCCTGGATATCGCCAGCGCGCTGCTGTACGTCGACGCTTCTCTGGACGAGCACATCAACCATCTGGGCGCAGACGATCGGACCGAGGATGCTCTGCCTGCCAGCGAAGCGCGCCAGATCATGCGCGCGCTGATGCGCGAGGCCGGTGCCAATCTGGGCAAGGCCAAGGAACATATCACCGCATTCATAGAGTCGTCCTGGTCACACGGGCAGTTGACCGACGTGCCGGGCCTGCTGAGCGAGGTCGGTGGGGCGCTGCGCATGCTCAACCTCGAGCGTCCGGCCGAGCTGGTCGCCGGCATCGATCGCTACATCGGCAACGAATTGCTGGTGGATCGCAAGGTTCCCACGGTCGACGACATGGATCACCTTGCCGACGCGCTCGCGGGTGTCGAGTACTACCTTGAGATGGGGCACGACTCGAGCGCCAGCGACAACCGGATTCTGGATGGAGCCCAGCACAGCCTGGAGCAATTGCATTATTGGCCGGTACCCGCACGTCGCGAGCCAGCGGAACGGCCTGCCGAGGCCATCTCCGAGTCGATGCCGCCAGCACCGCAGGCATTCGATGTTGCAAAGGCACAACATGCCGGGGCGGCGGATCTGGCCGAATCGGAAGCCCCGGACACCGCACGATCCGAAACCACCGCCGCGACATCCGCAGCGGCTGCAACCGGCCAGGGTCGTTGGGTCGATGTCGAAGAGGAAGTGCTGGAACCAATCGGTGGGGACGGCGTTCCCGTCGACATGTCGTTCCATGACGCAGCAGGCATCGACCAGGAAATCCGCGAGGTCTTCGTCGAGGAAGTTGGCGAGGAGATTGCCAACATCAACGTCAATCTTCCCGCGTGGAAATCCAATCCGGAGGATCTGGACGCACTCAAGAACGTGCGGCGCTCGTTCCATACGCTCAAGGGTTCGGGGCGGCTGGTAGGCGCTTTGGCGCTGGGGGAATTCAGCTGGAAGGTCGAGAATATGCTTAATCGCGTGCTCGACCGGACCATCAAGCCGGACCAGAACGTGCAGGCGCTGGTGGATGTGGCCGTGGCGACGCTGCCGAAGCTGCATGCGGGTTTGCAGGGCGAAAGCGTGACGATCGATCCACCCCTGGATGCGGTCATGCAAACCGCGGACAAGCTTGCCGCAGGCGAATCCGCGCGTATCGAAGCTCTGGCCCATGGGTACAGGAAGGTCATACGCACGGTGCGCCGCTGGGTGCCCGCGGCCGAATCCGGGCAAACGGTTGAGACGATCGCGGCGGCGCCAGTCGAAGCGGTCATCACCTCGCCGATATCCGGGTTGCCCGTCATCGATCCGATCCTGCTCGACGTGCTGCGTACCGAAGTGGGTCAGCACCTTGACGGCATACGTGATTACCTCGCCAGGAATACGACCTATGACGTAGCGGTCGACGACGCACTCGCGCGTTCGGTGCACACGCTGCACGGCGCGATTGCGATGGTCGGCGTTGATTCGCTGGCCGGCATGCTCGCTCCGTTGGAAGTGTGGATCCGTCGCGTGCGCAGTGCCGGTGCGGCGCTCGATCGTGAAGGTTGCGATGCACTGCGCGACGCAATCGCGATGACCGAACATGTGATGGCGCAATTCGACGCGACGGTACCCGATGTCCCTGATGCCACGGCATTGACCGAACGCCTGGAGGACCTGCGTGACCTCTGGCCGGAAGCAACCCCCTTGGGCGTGCCGCGGCACATGGCCGAAGTTCCTGCAATGCCGGCGGTGGACGAGGCCGAGGATTCCGGCGTGACGGCAGTCGGTCTGGAATCGGCCTCCACATTGCCGACGGAGGACGATGAAACCGCACTCGCAACGCGAGAAGCTGCCGAGCGTCTTGCCGCGGAGCAAGCCGAGCAGGAACGCCTCGCGGCGGAGCAAGCCGAGCAGGAACGCCTCGCGGCGGAGCAAGTCGAACAGGAACGCCTCGCGGCGGAGCAAGCCGAGCAGGAACGCCTGGCGGCGGAGAAGGCCGAGCAGGAACGCCTCGCGGCGGAGCAAGCCGAACAGGAACGCCTGGCGGCGGAGAAGGCCGAGCAGGAACGCCTCGCGGCGGAGACGGCCGAGCAGGAACGCTTGGCGGCGGAGAAGGCCGAGCAGGAACGCCTGGCGGCGGAGCAAGCCGAGCAGGAACGCCTCGCGGCGGAGCAAGCCGAGCAGGAACGCCTCGCGGCGGAGCAAGCCGAACAGGAGAGACTGGCCGCGGAGAAGGAGAAGGTCGAGCAGGAACGCCTCGCGGCGGAGCAAGCCGAACAGGAGAGACTGGCCGCAGAGAAGGAGAAGGTCGAACAGCAACGCCTCGTGGTCGCTCGCGAAGAGGCGGCCAGGGAACTTGCTGCCACGGCGTTGCCGCCGTTCCCGGATGATCCACAGCCGGAAGGTGATCTCGATATACCGGGTCTGGATCCGGAACTGGTCGAATTGTTCACCGAAGAAGGCATCGAGTTGCTGGATTCGAGCGACGGCATGCTGGTCGCCCTGCGCGGCGCGCCCGACGACCGTGAATCCGTGCGCGGGCTGCAGCGCAACCTGCACACCATCAAGGGTGGTGCGCGCGTGGTGGGCATCTCGCCGGTCGGCGACCTCGCACACGCCATGGAAACCTTGCTCGAGAAGGTCGGCGATCGCAAGCATGGGCTCGAACCCGTCGAAGTGGATTCGCTGGAGCGTGGCTTCGATCGTTTGCACGAGCTGGTCGAACGCATTCGCCAGGGACAGGCAGTTGCAACACCGGGCAACGCCGTCGAACGTTTCAACGCGCTTGCCGATGGACGTCCGGTGGGCGAGGCGGCCAAATCCGCGACGGCCGGATCCGTGGCCGAAAAGCAGCCGGAGAAACGTGCCGAATCCTTGCCGCCACCGCCGCCTCGCGAGGCGCCCGCGTTCGTCGAACAGGAAGTCATTGCTCCCGCGGAGATGATCCGCGTGCGTTCCGACCTGCTCGATTCGCTGGTCAACGCGGCCGGCGAGGCGTCGATCTATCGCGCACGCCTGGAACAGCAGGTGGGCAATTTCCGCTTCAACCTGGTCGAGCTCAACCAGACGGTGTTGCGTTTGCGCGAACAGCTGCGCAAGCTGGAGATCGAGACCGAAACCCAGATCCTGTCGCGCTACCAACGTGAAAACGAAGACGGTGCCGGTGCCACCTTCGATCCGCTGGAACTCGATCGCTTCTCAAACCTGCAACAGTACTCGCGGGCGCTGGCCGAGTCCGTCTCGGACCTGGCCTCGATCCAGGACATCCTCGACGACCAGACGCGCCAGTCCGAAACTCTGTTGCTGCAGCAGTCACGCGTCAACTCCGACTTGCAGGATGGCCTCATGCGCACGCGCATGGTGCCGTTCGAATCGATGGTGCCGAACCTGCGCCGCACGCTGCGTGGAGCTGCCGACGAACTCGGCAAGCGCGCGCAACTCAAGGTACTCGGCGCGCAGGGAGAAATGGATCGCAGCGTGCTCGAACGCATGAAGGCGCCGTTCGAGCACATGCTGCGCAATGCCTTGACCCACGGTATCGAGGATCCGGCCGAACGCGTGGCGCGTGGCAAGCCGGCCGAGGGCACGGTGACCATCCAGGTCGGCCGCCAGGGCACCGAGGTCGTGGTGCGCGTTTCCGACGACGGCGCGGGGTTCGATCGCGATGCCATCCGTGCCAAGGCCATCCAGCGCGGGCTGCTCAAGCCCGACATGCCGGTATCGGACAGCGAGCTGTTCAATTTCGTGCTGCAGACCGGGTTTTCCACTGCGGCAGAGGTCAGCCAGCTGTCCGGACGCGGCGTGGGCATGGATGTGGTCGCCAACGAGATCCGCCAACTCGGCGGTTCGCTCGCGATCGAATCCGAACGTGGCAAGGGCACGAGCTTCAACATCCGGTTGCCCTTCACGCTGGCGGTCACCCAGGCGATCACCGTACGCGCGGCCGAGGCGACTTTCGCGATCCCGATGACCTCGGTGCAATCCGTGTCACGCATCCGCCGGCTGGAAATGGCCGAGCGCCTGGCATCGGGCGAGCGGACGGTCACCCATGTCGGCGAGGAATACGAGTTGCACGATCTGTCCGAACTGCTTGGGTTCGGCGCCGAGAGCATTCCCGAGGAAGGCAATGGGCAGTTGCCGTTGCTGATGGTGCGTGCCGGCGATCTGCGCGCCGCGATCCGCATCGACACGGTTATCGGCTCGCGTGAAATCGTGGTCAAACCGGTCAGTCCGCAGATCAGCAACGTCCCCGGCATGTTTGGCGCGACCATTCTCGGCGACGGTTCGGTGATGTTGATCCTTGACCTCGCGCCGCTGGTGCGGCATTTCGTCGCCAAGCAGGCGGCCGAGAAAGTGGCCGCCACGGCCGGCGATATCGAGGACGCGCCGGAGGTACCGGCAATCTCGCCGCAAGCGGAATCCGAAGGTCCGAGTGTGGTCATGGTGGTGGACGACTCGATCACGATGCGCAAGGTCACCACTCGTGTGCTCGAGCGCGAACAGATGGAAGTCATCACGGCGAAGGATGGCATGGATGCTCTGGAGAAGCTTCAGGAGCGCATCCCCGATGTCATGCTGCTCGACATCGAGATGCCGCGCATGGACGGCTTCGAGCTGGCCACGCACATGAAGAACGACATGCGCTTCCGTCACGTGCCGATCATCATGATCACCTCGCGCACCGGCGAGAAGCACCGCCAGCGCGCCTTCGAGATCGGCGTCGATCGCTATCTCGGCAAGCCATACAGCGAAGCCGACCTGTTGCGCAATGTCGGCGAGATCCTGGAGGCCCGCAGTGCTTGACGATGCCTCCCCCGTGCTTCCTCGCGTGGCCCTGGTGTTTGGTGACGCGGGTCCCGCAGGGCATCTGCGCGATGCCGTGTCGAACCACGTACGGATCGTGTACGAGACATCCGCGTCGGATTTCGACGCGTCGCAGCTGTCGGCTTCGCAGGCCACCGCGGCCTTGGTGAACCTTGACGGGTGCGAGTGGCTTGAGGCTATCGAAGCCCGACTCGACGAGGCGGGCGTCAGGGTGGTTTTCAACGATCCCGAAATTTCGGGCAGGCTGGAAGGTTGGGAGCAGGCCCGCTGGTTGCGGCACCTGACTGCCAAGTTGAGCGGGCACGGCAATTTCGATCCGCCACGGCCCCTCGTCGAGGCGATGACCAACGCGGCAAATGATGAATCGGGTACAGAATCCGAATCCGGATGTGCCCGTGATCCGGACGTGGACGCACTGGAGGTTGTGGAGCGGCCTTTGTCGCCCACGGAAATCGCATCCATGACCGCTGATTTCGGGGCCACGCGTGACCGGCCCATGACATCCGACGTCGATGAAGCGGCGAGTGGCGAGACACGGTCGCCGGACACCGCCGACAAAGGGTCCGATGAGGAGATGGCCATGAACGCCAGCACTGAAGCGGAACGGGAAGCCCCTGTATCAGGGTCGGCTGCGAACCACTTGCCGGATGCAGCTGCGCCGGAGTCGGATACGAACACTGCAGATTTCACCGGTTCCGGCGCGCTGGACGTGGATACCGAAGCACTGTCCGCAATGATCGATGCGCGCCTGGCACGGGCGCCGGACCACGCGTCGCCTGAATCCCCCGTTTGGCGTGTGGTCGAGGATGATACCGACGTCGCGGTCGATTCCTTGCAGTCCGAACCTGAGTCAGGTGATACCACTGCAACCGAATACACGCCGACGGCAGCCGGAGTGTCGGCGCCGCCCGTCGACGATTCAGAGGTTACGAAAGGCCTGCCGGCGCTGGATGACTGGCAGCTGGTCGATCCCGAGTCGACGGTTGCGGTCATCATTCCGAAACAGGAAGAAGCTTCGGTTTCCGTTTTTCTGGACAGCCTCGATGGGCTGGAATTGATGCCCATGGAAACGCCAGTGCCGGTCGCGCAGCGTCGCGAGGAGCCCATTGAGCGCTGGATGCACGACGTCGACAAGCCTGACGCGGCCGCGAGCAACAAGAAATCGGGTCCGAACGGAGACGAAGCATGAATGCGGCGCAGAACATGCCACGGGAAATCCGCGGTGTCATGCTTCCGGTGACGGGCGGACGCATACTCGTGCCCAACACCACCATGGCCGAGGTGATCACCTACGCGGATCCGGCCCCGGTCGCGGATGCGCCGGCCTGGTTGCTGGGTCGCCTGGCATGGCGCGGCTGGGGACTTCCGGTTCTCGCGTTTTCGGTGCTGGCGGGAATCACCGATCGCGAACCGGTCGACAACACCCGGGTCGCGATCCTGAAGGCGCTCGGGGGCCACGCTCGGCTTCCCTATTTCGGCATCCTCAGCCAGGGCTTCCCACGCTTGACGCTGATTTCCGATGACATGCTGTTACCCGACGAAACGGCGGAAGCCAATCCGACCGGAGTGCGGGAACAGGTACTCGTCCACGACGAACCGGCCTGGATTCCCGATCTTGCCACGGTCGAAGGACTCGTGGTCGGAGCGCTGACAGTCGCCGCCTGACACGACGCCGCTATGGCCCCGGTGCGGCGGCCCGCGCCGGAAGGCTGCCTGGGCTCAATAATCGCCCCACGCCGCCTGCAGTGCAGCCAGTGCCGCCAGGCCCGCGGTTTCCGTGCGCAGGATGCGTGGTCCCAGCGTGAGCTCCAGGAAACCGGCTGCGCGCAGGATTGCGAGGTCGCGCTCTCCGAATCCTCCCTCGGGTCCGATCGCCACGAGCATGCCTGTCGCTGGCGGGGTGATGTCCCGTACGCGGGTGGTTCCGCCGGGGTGCAGCATCCAGCGGGCATTCGATTCCGGGTCCGCGAGTGCCGCCACGCGCGCGGCGAGCGCCAGGGGTGCATCGATCTCCGGGACCACGTTGCGCCCGCATTGCTCGCAGGCGGCAATGGCGACGGCGCGCCAGTGCTCCAGGCGCTTTTCGCTGCGTGCGACATCCAGGCGAACTTCGCTGCGTTCGCTGATCAAGGGCACGATTCGTGCCACTCCAAGTTCGACGGCCTTCTGGATGATCCAGTCCATTTTTTCGCCGCGCGCCACGGCTTGCAAAAGCACCACTCGCAGCGGCGATTCGCGCACAGGCGATGCGGTGTCCTCGATCAGGACGCGGGCCGTGCGCGGGTCATCCACGGTCAATCGTGCCGGATACTGCAAGCCGTCGCCATTGAACAGCGTCACGGGATCCCCCGTCCTCAGTCGCAGTACCCGCAGTGCGTGCCGCGCCGTGCCCTCCGGCAACGAAATTTCACCGCCCGGGTGCAGCGGGGTATCGACGAAAAGTCTGACAAGACGCATGCCCGGTGAATCTTTCGAGGCAACGGAGGTTCAAAGTATGAACGAAGTCTGTCGCCCTTGCGCAACCAGGTGGCCGGCGCTGGGCAATCGGCGCACAATGAACCATCGGTATCACCAAGGAGGCCGATCATGAACAAATCATTCATCGTCGCGGGCCTGTTTGCATTGAGCGGCTGCATGGCGCTGGCCCTGCCCGCGTTCGCGCAGAACAAGCCGGACGCCACGCAGCCGTCGCAGACCAAGGCAACCACCTCCAACCCGAAGCCTGCCGCATCCGCCAGACACGACGGCAAGCGTGCGGTTCCACCGATCGATTCACGCATGTGCATCCGCGACACCGGTAGCCACATTCCGCCGCCCAAAGGCCAATGCCTGCCGGTGGCGGGCAATAGCTACAGTCAACAGGACATCCAGCGCACTGGTGCAAATAATGTCGGGCAGGCCTTGCAGATGCTGGATCCATCGATCCAGGTGCGCGGCCACTGATCGCGAGTTCACCGCGTAATACAGTTTCGCCGCGACGCACGATGGATCACGGGGACGCTGCATGCCAACGAGCCCCGTATTGGGGATTCTTCGGTCTTGTTATTCACGGCCGCTGCCCTGAACGAGACTCAGGCAATGGCCGCGTCGATGGCTTCCAGCGCGACATCGACCATCAGGTCGATGTCCTGTTCGCCGACGCAGTAGGGCGGCAGGAAATACACGGTGTCACCAAGTGGTCGCAGCAGCACGCCGCGTTCGAGCGCGTGTCGATAGAACCGCAGGCCGCGCCGTTCGGCTCCGGCGTAGGGCGTGCCTGAAGACTGGTCCTCGACCAGATCGAACGCCGTGATCCAGCCTGTCTGGCGCAGATGGGCGACGTGCGGATGCCCGCGCAGGGCCTCCAGCCGCCGCGCCAGATGTGAAGCCAGCACGCGATTGCGTTCGAGCACGGGTTCGTCACGGAAAATCGCCAGCGACGCCAATGCCGCCGCACAGGCAATCGGGTTGCCGCTGAATGTGTGCGAATGCAGGAAGGCGTTGTTGGCCGCATAGTCGCCCAGAAACGCGTCGTAGACCCGAGCCGTGGTCAGAACCGCCGACAACGCCAGTGCGCCACCGGTGAGCCCTTTGGACAGGCACAGGAAATCGGGCGTGACGGAGCCTTGCTCGCAGGCGAACAGCGTGCCGGTGCGCCCGAATCCCACCGCGATCTCGTCGGCGATCAGATGTACGTCGAACTCGTCGCAAAGCTGGCGCAGGCCAGCGATATATGCCGGGGCGTGCATGCGCATGCCGCCCGAACATTGCACCAGCGGTTCGATGACGACCGCGCAGGTTTCGTGCGCATGACGTTCCAGCAGTGCGCGCATGTCGGAGAGGCGTCGGCGTGCCACGTCGTTTGCGCTTTCGCCGGGCGCGGCGTCCAGCCAGTCGGGCGAGGGCGCGACGATCGGCTCGAACAACAGCGGGCCGTATACCGCGCGATACAGCGGCAGGTCGCTGACGGCCAGCGCGCCCAGTGTTTCGCCGTGATACGCATGCGCCAGCGCGATGAAGCGCGTGCGCTGCGGTTGGCCGGCGTTGTGCCAGTAGTGGAAGCTCATTTTCAGCGCGATTTCGACCGCGCTGGCACCATCGCTGGCGAACGACACTTTCACCAAACCGGGTGGCGCAATGCGTGCCAGCTCTTCGGCCAGTTGCAACGCAGGTTCGTGCGTGAACCCGGCCAGCATCACGTGGTTGAGGCAGGCAGCCTGCTCGGCGATGGCGGCGGCGATGCGCGGATTGGCGTGGCCGAACAGGTTGCTCCACCATGAACTGATGCCGTCCAGGTAGCGCTTGCCGTCGGCGTCGATCAACCAGGCGCCGTCGCCGCGCACGATCGGAATCAGCGGCAGTTGCGCGGCGTGCTCGTGCATCTGCGTGCACGGGTGCCACACGTGCGCGAGGTCACGGGCGGCGAGTTCGGGGTTGCGTGAAGGTGTCTGGCCCATCCTTGCATGATCGCCGCCGCGACGGGCCGGCTCAAGCGCGGCTAAGCTGGAGGGCCTGTCGACGCCATGCCAAGTGGCCGCGCCGTCGGCCCTTCGCCTGCAGGGCAAGGAATAGCGAGGAAGATGTATGTCGATACATCGACGAACAATGACGCAGCCATGCGGGCGAAGGGCCCCGGCCCGAAGGGTTGCTCCGCAGCGGCCGCCATACGGCAGCGCGCGCCTTGACCATGGCACCACCATGGAGCTGCGGCACGCGTCTTGTCTGGCAACCGCTGCGGAAGCAACGCGATCCACTTGGCATGGCGTCGATAGGCCCTAGTATGGACGACAAGCCCGATGCCGCCTTTCTCGATCACGCACTGGATATCGCGCTCGGCGCCGCACGCGCCGCCGGCGACTGCATCGCCCGGCATTTCGCGCGGGGCGTGGAGGTGGAAATCAAGCCCGATGCGACGCCGGTCACCATCGCCGATCGCGAGGCCGAGCAGGTCATTCGGGACGCCCTGAAACGGCATTTCCCCGATCATGCCATCCTGGGCGAGGAAGGCGGCCGCGAAGGCGAGGGTGAATGCCTGTGGTTGGTCGACCCGCTGGACGGGACCAAGAGTTTCGTTAGGGGAACGCCTTTTTTCTCGGTCCAGATTGCCCTGATGCGGGCGGGCGAGCTGGTCCTCGGTGTCTCGCATGCTCCCCTTTACGGGGAGACCATGTGGGCGCGACGGGGGGGCGGCGCGTTCCTTGATGGCAAATGCGTGCAGGTCGCCGCAACGCCCGACCTGCGGAATGCCGTTCTGTCACTGGGCAATATCCTGTCGCTGGCACGCGACCCCGAACACTGGGGCGGACTCGGAGAACTGATCGGCTCGGTCGACCGTACACGTGGTTACGGCGATTTCTGTCATTATCATCTGCTGGCACGCGGCGCACTGGACATAGTCATCGAGTCCGACGTCAACATCCTGGATATTGCCGCGCTGAGCGTGATCGTGAGGGAAGCTGGCGGGGTGTTCACCGATCTGGCCGGCCGGGCACCGTCGCTTGCAACGGTCAGCGTGCTGGCATCGGTGCCCGCCTTGCACGCGGGGTTGCTGGGGCGGTTTCGGAGCTGATCCCCTTGCGACGGCGGCGCTTGACAAAAACGTGAAATCTGTCACGGTTGACAATGCATGCTTGTCCAACTGTCAGATTCCCGGAGCCAACAAGGAGAGCCAGCATGTCCGTTACCAAAGTCATCGAACTGAGTGCGTCTTCTGCCAAGGGCATCGAGGACGCCGTGCGCCACGGACTGGAGAAGGCCGGCAAGACCGTCAAGAACATCAAGGGTGCCTGGGTCAACGACATCAAGGTCGCCACCGACAACGACGGCAACGTGAAAGAATGGCGGGTGAACATACGCATCAATTTTGAAGTCGATTGAGCGTTTGCGGGATCGATTGCGTGCAAGGATGGTTGATGTCCGAAGGACCGGCAACGGCGTGAGGGGTCATGCGGTTGACGAGAGCGCGAAGACAACGATGAGTGCTGTGACGTGGACAATCGGATGCGTCGAGGACGACGTCGACCAGGCGGAACTGTTGCGCCTGTGGCTGGAACAAGCAGGTTACGGCTGCGCGGTATTCCGGACCGCGAATGATTTCCGACGGCGTCTCGGCAACGAGGCCGTCGATCTGGTTCTGCTGGATCGCAGCCTTCCCGATGCCAAGGGGCTGGATCTGCTGTCCTGGATACGCCAGTCGCCCAATGACAGCCTGCCTGTGATCTTCCTGACCGCCAGTGGTGATGAGTCCGACATCATCGAGGGCCTTGCCGCAGGCGCCGACGACTATGTGGTCAAGCCGCCCAAGCAGGGCGAACTGCTGGCGCGGGTTGCTGCAGTGCTGCGCCGTCGCGGTGGCGACAGCGACGGCAGCGACACGCTGGAATTGCCGCCGTACCGGATCGATGCGCAGCGCCGCCAGATCAGCATCAATGGCGAGCCGGTGGACCTGACCCAGCGGGAATACGAATTGGCCTGCTACCTCTTCCGCCGCCAGGGTCGCATCGTGAGCCGCGATGCGCTGCTGGAGAATGTCTGGAACCTCGCCGGCGACGTCAGCACCCGCACCGTCGACACCCACATCAGCCGTCTGCGCAAGAAGCTGGGGCTGGCGGGCGAGAACGGCTGGCGCCTGATGGCCGTTTACCAGCACGGTTACCGCATCGAGCAAGGGTGATTGGTGGCGCGTCTGGCGTTAGACTTGGCGGCTCGCGCTAACCGGACAGGCACTTGCCACTCCACCCGACGATACTAGAGACCCTGCGGCGTCTGCATGCCGCGGCGTGCGCCGGTGGTGACCCCGAGCCGAACGCAATGACGGTTGCGACCGCGGATTCAGACGGTCACGTGCATGCGCGGATGGTCCTGCTGAAAACCCTGGACGAACGCGGGCCGACTTTTTTCACGCACTACGCGAGCGACAAGGGTGCGCAACTCGAGGCCAATCCGCACATCGCGCTGTGCCTGTACTGGAAGCAGCTCGATCCGGCAGTGCAAGTGCGCATCGAGGGCCGTGCGGAAAAGCTGCCGGCGGCCGAATCCGACGACTATTTTGCCACTCGCGAGCGTCTGAGCCAGCTCGGGGCCTGGGCGTCGCTGCAGTCGCAAACCTTGCCTGATCGTGCCACCCTCGAAGCGCGTGTCGCCGAGTTCGAACGCAAGTTCGCCGGGCGCGAGGTGCCGCGCCCTCCCGAGTGGGGCGGATATCGCGTGGTACCCGACATGGTCGAGTTCTGGTACGCCGGTGCGCATCGCTGGAACGAACGCGAGCGCTGGGAACTCGTCGATGGCGTCTGGCGCGAGCGCCTGTTGTATCCATGATGGGCGGACCCCGCCGCATCGTGTGCCTGACCGAGGGCGAGGCGGAGTTGTCGCGAGATGCCGGGGGCATCTCGCGCCGTCGAGCGCACGGCCAGGGATGACCGGGCTGGCACCCGGCACAAGGGAGGGTTCATGCCAGGACCTGAAAGAATCGTTTGTTTGACCGAAGAACCATGCGAGGTGCTGTACGCACTCGGCGAGCAGGATCGCATCGTCGGCATCTCCGGGTTCACGGTGCGACCGCCGCGCGCGCGCAGGGAAAAGCCGAAAGTCTCGGCGTTCACCAGCGCGAAGATCGACCGCATCCTCGACCTGAAGCCCGACATGGCGATCGGATTTTCCGACATCCAGGCCGATATTGCGCGGGAATTGATCAAGGCCGGTGTCGAGGTGTGGATCAGCAACCACCGTTCCGTCGCCGGCATTCTCGATTACGTGCGCCGGCTCGGTGCGCTGGTCGGCGCGGCGGACAAGGCCGAGGTCCACGCGCGTGAACTCGAGGCGCATGTCGAGAGCGTGCGCGCACAAGGCGCCAGCTTGCCGCGGCACCCGCGCGTTTACTTCGAAGAATGGGATGAGCCGCCCATCACCGGCATCCTCTGGGTCGCCGAGTTGATCCGCATTGCCGGCGGCGAAGATGTGTTTCCCGAACTGGCGGAGCGTTCACTGGCAAGGGATCGCATCCTCGCGGATCCGCTCGAAGTCGTGCGACGTGCACCCGACCTGGTCCTGGGGTCTTGGTGCGGCAAGAAATTCCGGCCGCAGGCAGTGGCTGCGCGCAAAGGATGGCAGGCCATTCCGGCGGTACGCGACGGCGAGCTGCACGAGATCAAATCCCCGATCATCCTGCAGCCCGGTCCGGCCGCGCTTGCCGACGGGCTGGATGCACTGCATGCCGTCATTGCCCGCTGGGCGCTTGGTTAACACCGTTTCGGCTGATGTCGAGCAACGTTGCTCAAGAGCGCACAATCAAATCGTGTGCCCGGCGTTCATCAACCAGGCCACGACGACTGTCTGCACCAGCAGGATCACCAGAATCGCCAGCGCCGGCGACAGGTCGAATCCACCGATCAGTGGCAACACCCTGCGGAAGGGTTTCAACACCGGTTCGACGATCTTGCCCAGCAGCGGTACCAGCGGATTGCGCGCGTCCACGTTGACGTAACTGAGCAATGCCCACGCAAAGATCATGATCAGGTAAACGATCATCACGAAATCAAGAAGATCCGCCACGCCCAGCACCAGTGCCCCCACGTTGCTCGCCCAGAAGCCGGGTACCACCAGGCGCAGCAGGAAATTCTTGATGACTTCCAGTATCAGCGCGATCAGCAGCGCGGCGAGATTGATCCGTCGCAAGGTCGGGATCACCCGCCGTAACGGCGTCAGCACCGGATTGGTGGCGCGATAGAGGAACTGGCAGATCGGGTTGTAGAAATCCGCACGCGCGGCTTCGGCAAGCAGGCGGAACACGAACAATCCGACCAGGCACCCGAAGGCAAACTGGATCAAAAGGATCAGCGCATTGGCGAGGTAGATCATGCCATCGGTTCCCCGCCATCCAGTTCGGCGGACATCTCGGCACCGCGGGCTTGCGCGGCGGCGAGCGCCGCTTTGACCAGCGAACGAAATCCGCCTTGCTCGAAGGTATCGAGTGCGGCGGCGGTGGTACCGTGCGGCGAAGTCACGCGCTTGCGCAGTTCGGCGGCCGTTTCGTCGTCGTCGGCCAGCATGTGCCCGGCGCCCAGGCAGGTTTGCGCTGCCAGCGCCCGCGCTCTATCGCGTGGCAGGCCGAGTTCCACCGCCGCGTCTTCCATCGCCTCGACCATCAGGAAAAAGTAGGCGGGGCCCGAGCCGGACAGTGCGGTGACCGTATCCATCTGTGCTTCGTCGTCGATCCAGCACACGATGCCGGCCGCGTCCAGGATGTTTTCGGCCAGCACGCGCTGGCCGGGGTCGACGTTGCGGTTGGCGCACAATCCGCTGGCGCCCGCGCCTACCAGCGCCGGTGTGTTGGGCATGCAGCGAACGATCGCATGGTGGGTACCGAGCATGCGTTCCAGTTGCCCGATACGGATGCCGGCCGCGATAGAAATCACCAACGGATGCGCATCGCGCAGCGGCTCGATCAGTCCCGCGCAGACCGCCCGCATCATTTGCGGTTTCACCGCCAGCAGCACGCAATCCGCACCGGCCACGGCTTCGGCATTGTCCGCGAAGGTGGCTACGCTGAACTCGCGTTCCAATGCCTTGCGCGCCTCTGCACGCGGCTCGGCGACACGGATCGCCGCAGGCGGAACCCCGCGGGCCCGTTGCGCGCCGATCAGGCTGCGTGCCATGTTGCCGCCGCCGATAAAGGCGATCTGCGCGCAGGTGGCAGGGGATGACTCGGGGCTCACGGGCATGGACCTTGCGTGTCGGCGATGGCTACAAGGATAACAAGCCGCGCAGCCGTCGACTCCGGCGTCGACGGTCGTCCTCAGGCTTGTCCCAGCGCCGCCTCGCGTTTGAGCGCGCGTTGGGCCTTGCGTTCCCGCCTGCGCCGGGCCCAGGTGCCGAACACCAGGTAGATCGCCGGTGTCGACAGCAGGGTCAGGCTTTGCGAGAAGATCAGGCCGCCCAGCATCGCGATGCCGAGCGGGCGGCGCAATTCCGAGCCGGTGCCGAGGCCGACGACCAGCGGCAGCGAAGCCAGGATCGCCACCATGGTCGTCATCATGATCGGGCGGAAACGCACCAGGCAGGCCTCGCGCACGGCGTCCAGCGGGGTGCGGCCCTCACGCTCGGCCACCACCGCAAAGTCGACCATCATGATGGCGTTCTTCTTGACCAGGCCGATCAGCAACACCAGCGCCATGATCGCGACGATGGACAGCGGCGTGTTGGTGACCAGCAGCGCCAGCAGTGCGCCGACGCCTGCGGCGGGCAGGGTCGAGAGGATCGTGATCGGGTGCACCAGGTTCTCGTAGAGCATACCCAGCACCAGGTAAACCGCGATGATCGCGCCGATCAACAACAGCGGCATTTCCGACATCTGTTGCTGGAAACGCCGGAAGAAGTCGCCGAATCCGAGCTTGATGTCGCCCGGCATGCGCATGTCGGAAATCGCCTTCTGGATCTGCTGCATGGCTTCGCCCATGTTGGCGCCCGGCACCAGGTTGAAGCTCAACGACATGCTGGTCATCTGGTCGATGTGTTCGATCTGGCTGGGTTCGACGGTCGATTCCTGATGGGCGATTTCGCTGATCGGTATCATGCCGCCATTCGACGAATGGACCATGATCGTGTTCAACGCCGCCGGCGACGCGGTTTGCGCGGGGAGCGCGCTCAACACCACCTGGTAATTGTCGGTATCGGAATAGATGGTCGATATCTGGCGCTGTCCGAAGGCGTTGTAAAGCGCGTCGTCCACGGACGCCATCGACACGCCCAGGGCGGCGGCCTTGGCGCGATCCACCACCATGTTCTGCAGTAGCGAGCCCTCGTCGAGATCGGTCCCGACGTCCCGGAAGATCGGATTTTTCTTGAGCTGCGCCTGCAATTTCGGCAGCCATTCCTCCAGCTCCGTGGCGCTGTTGGATTCCAGGTTCACGCTGTACTGGCCGCCCTGGCTGGTCCCGCCGCCCCCACTCGGCAGATCCTCGTGGGGGCGCAGGCGCACGTCGAGGTCCGGGTATTGTCCGACCTTGGCCGATAACCGGGCGACCACCTGGTCGGTGGACAGGCGACGACCCTGTCCGAGCGGTTTCAACTGGATGCTGAACCAGCCGCTGGCCCCGCGGCGGCCGGTGCCGATGGACCCGCCCACGTACTCCACGGCCGGATCGGACTGCAACACCTTCATGATGGTCTGGGTGCGGGCCTCGAGGTCGGCAAACGACATCGTGGCGCTGCCGCTGGCGCGTCCCCAGATCAGGCCGGTGTCCTGCGGCGGGAAATTGGTGGCCGACACCTTGGTGAACAGGAAAATGGTCAGCGCCAGCAGGAACAACGGCGACCATGCCATCAATTTGGGGTGCCTGTGCAAGGTCCAGTCGAGCGTGCGCATGTACACCGCCAGCATGCCGGCATGGAAACGGTCGAGCGCCCGCGAGAGCCGGGATGGGCCCGCTTCGCGCTTCCGCCGTGATGGCGCAGGAACAGCCCGCACAGGGCTGGTGTAAGCGTCAGGGACACCAGCATCGACACGAAGATCGCGGCGATCAGGGTAACCGTGAATTCGCGGAAGAACACGCCCAGCATGCCGGGCGCGAACAGGATCGGCGTGAACACCGCGATCAGCGACGCGGTGATGGCGATGATCGTGAAGCCTATCTCCCTGGAGCCTTCCAGCGCGGCCTGCATCCGTGTCTTGCCTTCGTCGAGGTGGCGGGTGATGTTCTCGATCACCACGATCGCGTCGTCCACCACGAAAGTCAGTGCGATCACCAGCGCCAGCAGCGACAGGTTGTCGAGGGTGTAGTCCATCGAGTACATCACGATGAACGCACCGCACAGCGACAACGGCACGGCTGCCGCGGCGATCACGGTGGGCGCGACGCGCCGCAGGAACGCCGCCATGGTCAGGATCACCATGGTGAGGCTGATCAGCAGGGTGATCTGGACGTCGTTGATCGAGTCGCGGATCGTCGGCGTGCCGTCGAAGTAAGGAGTCAACTGGGTGCCCGGCGGCAACAGGTTGCGCAGGCCGGCCAGTTCGTTCCGGACACCGTCCACCGTCTCGATCACGTTCGCGTCGGGCCGCTTGAATATCTGCAGCTGGATCGAACGCTTGCCGTTGAAATAGGCGGCCTGGTAACTGTCCTGGGCACCCTGGAAGACATTAGCGACATCGTGCAGGTAGACCGGCATCCCGTTGTGGGTCGCGACCACGAGGTCGGCGAAGTCCTGTGCGGAATGCAGCTGGTCGTTGGCGGTGATCGCGGTGGCGATCTTGCCGTTGCTGAGGAATCCCTGCGGCGAAGTGACGTTGGCGGCGGTGATCGCGTTGCGGATGTCGTTGGTGGAAAGGCCAAGCGCCGACAACTTGTGCAGATCCACTTCGACGCGCACTGCCGGTTGCGCGCTGCCCGATACGTCCACCGACGCCACGCCCGGCAACTGGCTTAGTCGTGGTTCAAGCAGCGTGTTGGCGTCGTTGTACAACTCGGACATGGGCTGGGTGTCCGAGGTCAGCGCCAGCGCGATCACCGGGTCATCGTTGGGATTGGCCTTGTGCCATTCCGGCATCGCCAGGCCGGACGGCAGGTCGGGCACTGCCGCGTTGATGGCGGCATCGACCTGCTGCGCCGCCGCGTTGATGTCGACGTCGGAATCGAAGAACAGGATCACGAACGCGCTGCCGTTGGAGCTGCGCGAATTCATCATGTCGATGCCGGGTATCTGGCCGAGATGACGCTCCAGTGGCGCGGTCACGGTGGCCGACATGGTGTTGGCGCTGGCGCCGGGTTCGCCGGCGGAAACCCAGATCGCGGGAAAGGACAACTGCGGCAACGAGCTGATGCCGAGCATCGTGTAGCAAATCAGCCCTGCCACCAGCACGCCCGTTGCCAGCAGCGAGGTGCCGATGGGGCGCTTGATGAAGGGTGCGGAAATGTTCATGGTCGAGCCTTCGCCGGCCGCGTCATCGGCCGTTTTCCGCGGCAAGTTGCGCGCGCCGGCGACCGGTGCGCTCCCGCAGCCAGTCGCTGAAACGTTCCATGTACAGGTAGATCACCGGCGTGGTGTACAGCGTCACCAGCTGCGAGAGCAGCAGGCCGCCCACGATCGCCACACCCAAGGGACGCCGCAATTCGGAGCCGATGCCGTTGCCCAGCGCCAGCGGCAGCGCGCCGAACAGCGCCGCAAAGGTGGTCATCATGATCGGGCGGAAGCGCAGCAGGCAGGCGCGGTGGATCGCATCGCGGGCATTCATGCCGTCACGCTGGGCGGTGATCGCGAAGTCGATCATCATGATCGCGTTTTTCTTGACGATGCCGATCAGCAACACGATGCCGACGATGCCGTCCACCGACAGCGGCATGCCGAACAGGATCAGCGCGAGCAACGCACCGACCCCGGCCGGCGGCAGCGTCGAGATGATCGTGAAAGGATGGATGTAGCTTTCGTACAGCACGCCAAGCACGATGTAGATCACGATGATCGAAGCCAGCAGCAACAGCGCCTCGTTGCCCAGCGAGGACGAGAACTCGGCGGCGGTGCCGATGAATCCCGCTCGCACTTGCGGTGGGAAGTGGAGCGATGCTGCGGTGCTGTTGATCGCGTTCACTGCCTGCGACAGCGAATAACCCGGCGCGACGTTGAACGAAATGATCACCGCGGGCAACTGGTTCTGGTGGGCGACCACCAACGGCGCGTCGGTGAGGGTGGCGGAGGCCAGGGTCGAAAGTGGCACGGTGTTGCCCCCTCCGATCTTGATGCCCGTGTTCGATTGCCCGATGCCCGTGGAGGTGGAGGAGTTCGACGAAGTCAGCATGCCGAGGCTGGTGGCGTTGGTGCCGGTCAGGGCCCCGCTGCTGCCGTTCGAGCGCACCCGCAGCATGTTCATCAAGTCGGCCTGGTTGCGGTACTGCGGCGCCACCTCCATCACCACCCGGTACTGGTTCTGCTGGGTGAAGATCGTGGAGATCTGGCGCTGGCCATAGGCGTCGTACAGGGTGTCGTCGATGGTCTGCACCGGCACACCGAGTCGGCTGGCGGTGGTGCGGTCGATGTCGAGCTTCAGCGCACGACCGTTCATCGCCAGGTTGTCGGAAACGTCGGTGAGCTCGGGAAGCTGTTTGACCGCCTGCGCCATCCGCTGCGCGTATTTCTGCAGATCGTGGGGATCGATCTCGGAGATGGCGTATTGGTAGGAGGTCGGCGCCACGGTGGTGTCCAGGGTGATGTCCTGCACCGGCTTCAGGAACAGCTGCACACCCGGAATCCCGGCGACATCGTGCTGCAGGCTGGCCACGACGTCGTCCAGGCTGCCGCGTTGTTTGCGCGGCTTCAAAACGATGCTGACCTGGCCCTGGTTGAGGGTGGGATTGATCGAGCCGGCACCGATGAAGGCGGCGACGCCGGCCACGGCGGGATCGCGGCGCAGCGCATCGGTCACGGCCTTCGTGTGCTTCTCCATCGCCGGGAAGGCGATGTCGCTGTCGGCCTGGACCACGCCGGTGATCAGCCCCGTGTCCTGCTCGGGCAGCAGGTCCTTGGGGATCGCCACGTACAGCACCACGGTGACGACCACGGAAGCGAGCGCGATCAGGATGGTGGTGCGCTGGTGGGCGAGCACCCAGTCCAGGCTGGTCTCGTACCAGCCCAGCATCCTTGCGTAGAAACCGTGCCGGTGCTGCACCGCCTCCTCGTCGCCGGTGGGGAGCGAACCCGGTTTCAACAGGTACGCGCACATCATCGGCGTGAGGGTCAGCGATACGCCCATGGAAATTGCCACGGCGATGGTCAGCACCCAGGCGAATTCATGGAACAGCCGCCCGGTCACGCCCGGCATCAGCAACAACGGCAGGAATACCGCGATCAGCGAAACGGTCAACGACAGCACCGTGAAGCCGATTTCACGCGAGCCGATTTCTGCCGCCTCGCGCCCTTCCTTGCCCTGCTCGATGTAACGGACGATGTTCTCGATCATCACGATCGCATCGTCCACCACGAACCCGGTGGCGACTGTCAGCGCCATCAACGAGAGGTTGTCCAGCGAGAACCCCACGAACGCCATGATCGCGAAGGTGCCCATCAGCGAAAGCGGCACTGCCACCGCCGGGATCACCGTCGCCCACAATCGACGCAGGAACACGAAGATCACCGCGACGACCAGCGCGACCGCCAGCAGCAGCGTGAGCTCGACATCGCGTACCGAAGCGCGGATGGTGACGGTGCGATCGGCGAATACCGAGAGGTGGATGCCGGTTGGCAGCACCGATTGCAGCGAGGGCAGCGTCTGCTCGAGCTGGTCGACCGTCTGGATGATGTTGGCGCCGGGCTGCCGGCGGATGTCCAGCAGCACCGCGGACTTGCCGTTGGCCCACGCCGCGAGCTGGTCGTTCTCGACGCCGTTGACCACGTCGGCCACGTCGGACAATCGCACCGGCGCGCCGTTCTTGTAGGAAATGATGGTGTGGGCGAACTCCGCCGCGCTCTGGATCTGGTCGTTGGTGCCGATTTCGTACGTCTGGGTCGCGCCATTCAGCGAGCCCTTGGCGGCGTTGACGTTGGCCTGGGTCAACGCGCTGCGCACGTCTTCCATGGTCAGGCCCATGTTGGCGAGCTTGCCGGGATCGACCTGCACGCGCACGGCCGGGCGCACGTTGCCCGCGATCGAGACCAGCCCCACGCCCGGCACCTGCGCCAGGCGTTGCGACAGGATGGAATCGGCAAAGTCGTTGACGTCGCGCAGCGGCAGCGTGTCGGAGGTCAAGGCCAGGGTCAGGATCGGCGCGTCGGCGGGATTCACGCGCTTGTAGACGGGCGGGTAAGGCAGGCTGCCGGGCAGGCGCGCGGTGCGCAGTGCCGACTGCACATCCTGCGCCGCGACGTCCAGATCGGTGTTCATCGAGAACTGCAGGGTGATGGTCGACAGCCCCGCGGCGCTGTTCGAGCTCATCATCGTGAGGCCCGAAATCTGGCCGAGTTGCTGCTCCAGCGGCGTGGTCACCAGGTTCGCGATGGTGGTCGCGCTGGCGCCCGGGTATTGCGTGGTCACCACCAGGCTGGGGGCTTCGACCTCGGGCAGCGCCGAGACCGGCAATTGTCCGTAGCCGATGATGCCGAGCAGCAGGACCGCGGCCATCAGCAACGAGGTGGCGATCGGTCGCCGGATGAAGATGCTGGAAAAGCTCATGGCATGGCAACCGGGGGCAGGGGTGTGGATTCGGGCAACGCAAACGGGTCGGTCTGATGCTTTTCGCGGAACCATGCCGCAGCGTGTCGGCTACCGGCTGCTGCCCCGCGGTCGCCTGCCATGGTCATCGTCTCGTTCATCGGGGCCACGCTTGCCACCTGCTGAGGTCGAGGCTGGCTCAGTGCCGCCGCCCGCCGCCATTTTGCGCCGCGGCGTTGATTTGCGCGGTGGTGGGCGGTGGCGGAACTTCACCAGGCTTCATCGGCGTGACCTTGCTGCCTTCCTTGAGCCGGAATTGCCCCGCTGTCACGACCAAGTCCCCGGGTTTCAGGCCCGACATGATGATCACGCCGCTGTCTCCCGACTCGCTGCCTTCGGTGACGGTTTGCATCGTGACGTACTTGGCCGGTTTGTTCTCGGCCGGCTTGCCGGTGCCTGCAGGCTTGCGGGCAAACCACTTCTGCTTGGCGGTACTGCTCGCCGGCGGAGCCACGCCGGCATCCTTGGGCGGCTTGTCGGTGACCAGCCAGACATAATCACCATTGGGGCCGCGTTGGACCGCAGCGGTCGGTACCACCAGGGCCTTCGCGTCGACGCTGACCTGCAGGCGGGTATTGGCGTACATGCCGGGATAGAGCTGGCTGTTGCCGTTCGGGAAGACTGCTCGAAGCTGGAACGATCCGGTATTCGGATCGATCGTGTTGTTGATGACCTGCAGCTTGCCGTCGCCCTCGATAACCTTGTTGTCGGCGTCCAGTATCGCGACCTCCAGCGGCGCCTTCGCCTGCGCCGCCTGCACTTCGTCCATGTATTTGCCGGCGAGGGTGAAGATGTCGTAGATCGGATGCACCTGGGTGATGGTCACGATGCTCGTGGAGGTGGTGACGACGTTGCCGGGATCGACCTGGCGCAACCCCGCGATGCCGTCGATCGGCGACACGATCTTCGTGTATCCCAACTGGACCCTGGTGTCCTCGATGCTGGCATTGTCGGCTGCCACCGCGGCCTGCCATTGCGCGACCGTGTTCTTCTGGGTGATGCGGTCGATCTGGGCCACGTAAGGGGCGTATTTGGGATTTTCGGAGCGATCGAGGTTGGCCTTGGCGGTCGCGAGCTGGGTCTCGTCCTGGGCACGCTTGGCGACCGCCTGGTTGAGCTGGGCCTGCAGCGAGCGGGGATCGATTTCGGCCAGCACCTGGCCCTTCTTCACCGGGCCACCCTCGACGAAGTCCAGCTTCAGCAACTGGCCGCCGACCTGGGGCTGGACGTTCACGGAGTTCAGGGCGGTGATCGTGCCCTGGTTGGCAAGATAGATCGGCACGTTCTTGCTGATGGCGGCCACGACCGTGACCGGCACGGGCTGATCGGAGGCCGATGCATCCATGTTGCGGGTGCTTGCGTGGCCCGAGAACAGCCGCCACAGGATCAGCAGCACGATGGCGACGCCGACCAGCGTCAGGATCCATTTGGTTCGCGACATTCGAGTCATGTCCAGGTTGCAGGAGCGCGCATTCGACCGCTGGCGGGACCAGGGGTTCGCCGCTCGACGGTTGTACGTGTTGTTTAAGTTAGCGGATCACGCCAGCATCTGCCCCTGCCGTTCGGCAGGGGCAGATGCACGGGACTTCCGGCACGGGTGGAGTCAGCGCTCCGAGATCACCGTCGGCATGCCTTCCACGGCCGGATCGAGCCTGGCATGCGCCGCGTGCTGGGCATCCAGCTTGCGCATCAGGGGCAGGACGGCCAATGCAATCACGGTGCAAACGACCCCGGCCACGCCAAGCCAGAAGAACAGGTCGGTGTAATACGGCATCGTCACAACGTTCAACTGCTGGTTGAATTGCTGGACGAGTTGCTGGGTGTGCTGCGGCAACGCGGAATAGGCGGGCACGTGCGATTCGGTGGCGATCTTCGCGGCACCACTGGCCCCGGACATCCAGTCGCGAAAATCGCCGAGCCTCATCGCCAATACGCCCGGAATTTCCTTCTGGATAGCCGGCGTGACTGTGACCGCGGCGTTGTTGACGAATGCGGTGATCTTGTCGGGGACGCTGGCGAAGGAGGCCACGATGCCGCCGAGATACTGGGCCACGCCCGAAGCCACGAAGTAGGCACCCATCATGAAGCCGCCCATCCGGGCCGGCACGTAGCGGGCCACGAAGGCGAGGCCGAGGCCGCTGGTCAGCAGCTCGCCCAGCGAGCCGAAACCGTAGCCCCACACCATCACCCACTGGCTGGTCATGCCCGGGGAAGTGGTGAAATGGTTGGCCGCGCCGTAGATGAAGAAGCCGATCGCGACCGCGAGGAAGCCGAACGCGAACTTGGCCGCAATGGAGAGGTCCTTGTCGCGCTTGGCGTAGTGCGTGTAGATCACCGCCAGGATCGGACTGAGGATGAATATCCAGATCGGATTTAGCGCCTGGAACTGGGCAGGATCCCATGTCCAGAGTTTCAAGCTGAACAGGTTGAATGCCGGATTCACGTTGCGCAGCGCGAACAGGTTCAGCGAAGTCGACATCTGCTGGTAGAAGATGAAAAAGAACACCGTCTCGACCACCAGGATCAGCGCGATGATCAGGCCCGGCTTCTCGCGCATCTCCGATTTCGTGATCAGGTAACCGAAGATCAGCAGCACGCAGGCGCCGGCGGCGTACACGAAGATCTTGGCGATGGTGCCGTACTTGAGGATGATGGTGGAGAGCAGCACCACGACGATCCCGCCCGCGAGCACCGCGCCGAGCTTCCACAGTTGCATGGGCTTGTGGTCGGGCTCGGAGCCGATGAAATCGAGGGTGTGGCGCATCACCGCGTAATTGGCGAGGCCGACCAGCAGGCCCACGCTGCACACCGCGAAGGCCATGTGCCAGCCGAGGCCGTTGCCGAAGAGGCCCTGCGCGTTGGAACCGAGCAGCCAGGTCAGCTGGCCGTGGAAAGGCGCATTGAAGTAGTTCTTGATGACCGGCGTCAGCAGCATCGAGAAAGTGGAGCCGATGTTGACCGCCATGTAGTAGATCGTGAAGGCGCTGTCGATCTTGGCGTCGTCGCCCTCGTAGATCTTGCGCACCAGGTTGCCGGCGTTGGCCTTGAACAGCCCGTTGCCGACCACGATCACGCCCAGCGCCACGAACAGGAACATCGCGCTGTGCGACGGCACCACCATCAGCGCGTAGCCTGCCGCCAGCACGATGGCGCCCAGCAACATCGTGTGGCGCGTGCCGAAGAACTTGTCACCGACCCAGCCGCCGATCGCCGGCGAAACGTAGATCAACGCGGCCGCGGCGCTCCAGGTCAGGTTGGCCGGCGTGTCCTGGAAATTCAGCCGCTGCACCATGTAGTAGATGATCAGCGCCTGCATGCCGTAGTAGCCGAAGCGTTCCCACATCTCGATCAGGAACACGGTCGAGAACGAGCGGGTCTTGGAAACGGTGGGTGCAGTCGCGTTCATGGGTCGTGTGGCCCTCGGCGGTTGAAGTCGATTTCCCCAAGCCTACCCGAACCAACGCTGAATGTGGCGGGATCCGCGGGCATGCCGCCGGTGGCCGCCGGGATGGGAATCGAAGCCGGGGAACACGCATTCGAGTCGGTCCGTGGCTGCATCGACGTGGCTGGTATGCTTCCACGAATCGAACGTTTGCCCGTGGATTGCCCGATGCAGATCTATCTGGATCTACTTCGCGACGTGCTGGAAAACGGCGCCCGCAAGGACGACCGCACCGGCACCGGCACGCTCTCGGTGTTCGGCAGGCAAATCCGCATGGACCTGGCCGCCGGCTTCCCGCTGCTGACCACCAAGAAGCTGCACCTGAAGTCGATCGTGCACGAGCTTCTGTGGTTCCTGCGTGGCGACACCAACGTCGCCTACCTCAAGGAGCACCGCGTCAGCATCTGGGACGAGTGGGCGGATGCGAATGGCGACCTCGGCCCCGTCTATGGCAAGCAATGGCGGGCGTGGCCCACTCCGGATGGCCGCCACGTCGACCAGATCGCGCGGGTGCTCGAGCAGATCAGGCACAACCCCGATTCGCGCCGCATGATCGTGTCGGCCTGGAACGTCGGCGAACTGGAGCGGATGGCCCTGATGCCCTGCCACGCGCTGTTCCAGTTCTACGTTGCCGACGGCAAGCTCTCCTGCCAGCTCTACCAGCGCTCGGCCGACATCTTCCTGGGCGTGCCGTTCAACATCGCCAGCTACGCGCTGCTGACCTGCATGATCGCGCAGGTGTGTGGGCTGGAGCGCGGCGACTTCGTGCACACCTTCGGCGACCTGCACCTGTATTCCAACCACGTCGAACAGGCGCGCGAGCAGCTGACCCGCACGCCGCGGGCGCTGCCGAAGCTGGTATTGAACCCCGACGTGCAGTCGCTGTTCGACTTCCGCTACGAAGACATCCGCATTCTCGATTACGACCCGCTGCCGTCGATCAAGGCGCCGGTGGCGGTCTGACGCATCATGGCTGAGATCACGCTGCTCGCCGCGCTCGACCGCAATCGCGCCATCGGCCGCGCCGGCGCGATGCCGTGGCATTTGTCCGACGACCTGAAGCGTTTCAAGGCGCTCACCCTGGGCAAGCCGGTGCTGATGGGACGCAAGACCGCGATCGCGATCGGACGGGCGCTGCCGGGCCGGCCGAATCTGGTCATGACCCGCGCGGATGCCGCGCCGTTCGCGGGGCAGGGCGTGGTGCATTCACTCGACGAGGCGATCGAGCACGCAGGTGGCAACGAATTGATGGTGATCGGCGGCGGCGAAGTCTACGCGCTGGCGTTGCCTCGCGCCACGCGCATGCATCTCACCGAAATCGAAACCGTTACGCCCGATGCGGATACGTTCTTTCCGGCGTTCGATCCATCGCGGTGGCGCGAGGTCGCGCGCGAGCACCATCCGGTCGACGCAAAGCACCCGCTCGCGTTCGATTTCGTCGACTACGAGCGCCGATGATCGAGGTCGCCGCCGGCGTCATGACCGACGCAATTGGGCGCATATTGCTGATGCAGCGTTTGCCCGGCAAACACCTCGCGGGCAAATGGGAATTCCCGGGCGGCAAGATCGAGCCCGGCGAGAGTATCGAACATGCGTTGTCCCGCGAGCTGCACGAGGAACTCGGCATCGAGGTCCTGTCCAGCGCGCCGTTGATTTCGCTGCCCTGGCATTACCCGGAAAAATCCGTGCGCCTGCACGCGTGGCGCGTGACCGGCTGGCGTGGCGAGCCGCGGGCGCTGGAGGGCCACCCGCTGCGCTGGCTGACCGTCCGCGAATTGGACATCGCCACGATGCCGCCGGCAGACGTCCCGATCGTGGCGGCGTTGCGGCTGCCGGCGCACTACGCCATCGCTGCAGAAAAGGGGTCAGGTACATTTTTTTCGCCGGCCTTGCGCCGCTCTTTTCTTGCGGGGAAAAATGTACCTGACCCCTTTTTGGACACGCTGTTGCAGTTGCGCATGCCCGGCGCGAGCCGGGACGAGGTTCGCGGTGTTGCGCAGCGCATGCTGGGCGAAGCCCCGGGCTTGCGCGCACGCCTGCTGCTCAACCATGACGCCGAGCTCGCGCGCGAGCTCGGGGTGGGCGTTCACCTGCGCGCCGATCAGCTGCGCACGCTGCGCGAACGTCCGTTGCCGCCGCAGGCGTGGGTCGGCGCATCCTGCCACGACGCCGAAGAGCTGGAGCGGGCTGCACGGCTGGGCGCCGACTTCGCGACCTTGTCGCCGGTTTGCGCGACGGCTTCGCATCCCGGCGCGCCGCCACTCGGTTGGGACCATTTCGCGCGGCTGGTCGCCCAGGCCCGCCTGCCGGTGTATGCATTGGGCGGGGTCGGCCCGGACGATTTGCAGCGCGCGCGCGAAGCGGGTGCGCAGGGCGTCGCGGGCATTCGCGCGTTTGATCAAACCCCCCTCCCTTCGGTAGAGGGGCAGGGGTGAGGGTACGGGCACGCCAGGTGTTGCAGACCGACGCGCAAAGGGTTGCATGCGAAGACGGCGTACCCTCATCCGGCCCTTCGGGGCCACCTTCTCCCGGAGGGAGAAGGAAGGACTGGATGCTGTCGGGTTCTGTCAGTCGCGCGACAATTCCAGATAACGCGCATGCAATGCCGCACCTCGCGCTTCCAGCGCGGATGCCGTCGCCGTCATTCACGATCACGTCGTCGGCGATCGCGAGCCGTTGCCCGCGGGCGGCCTGCGCATCCAGCATCCGCTCAGCGGCTTGCCGGGTGACGCCGTCGCGTTGCGTCAGCCGGTCGATTTGCAGCGCCCGCGGCGCATCGACCAGCAGCACGCGATCCACCCAATCGTATTGATCGAAGTTTTCGGCAAGCAGTGGAATCGCGAGGATGCAATACGGCCCGCGGTCCATGCCGACGCGCCGCCGCAGCCATGCGCGCACGCGCGGATGGATGATTTCTTCCAGGCGCTTTCTCGCGGCGGGATCGGCGAATACCCTTTCGCGCATCGCGCGCCGGTCCAGGCTGCCGTCGGCCTGCAGCATGCCCGCGCCGAACACGAATTCGATTTCCGCCAGCGCGGCCTGGCGCGGCGCCACCACTTCGCGCGCCGCGACGTCGGCATCGTAAACGCCGATGCCCAGCGCCTCGAAACGTTTGGCGACGGCGCTCTTGCCCGACGCCACGCCGCCGGTCAGCGCAACGACGTAGTGCCTTCTGGAGTGGCGTGGTTGCGGTGTGGTCATGGGTTGCCGGTCTCTAAAGCCGTCATGGCCCGGTATGCCGTTCCCGACCCGGCAGCACGCGTTGGCATTCCCGGCCGATGCGCGCCGTGTCGAAATCGATGTGGCGGGTCTGCGCCACCCAGCGCGTGTGGTAGCGCCAGTCGGGGCTGAAAAGGCTCCAGGTCTCATCCTGTCCGGGAAAGGTGACGCCGGCCATGTCGATCAGGGATGCAAAGGTGTCGGCCGAAAGGGTGCGCTTGCCGGCGTGGCTGCGCAAGCTCGCCACGCGTTGCGGGAAGTGAGCCTGGTAGCCGTCCGAGTACCAGAACAAGGCGGAAATCTCGTATTCGGGCGCGGTACCGACGCCGTGGCCTTCCTTGTCGCAGGTCGGCGTCGGGATCAGTTCGCCATGATCGGATTCGTACCACAGTGCACTGACCGCGCCACTGGATTTCAGCGCGCCGATGACTTGCGCGAGGACGTGGTCGGTGTAAAGGATGGTGTTGTCGTAACTGTCGCGCGCCCTTTCGATGCGGGTGCCGTCGCCCGGTGGCGAAACCTGGGTCGGCCGCCAGTGCTCGAACGCGCGCGGATAACGGTAGTCGTATTTCACGTGGCTGCCCATCAGGTGCAGCACGATGAACAAGTCGTGGTCGGACGCGTGCAGGGCGTCCTTGAGCGGCTGGATCAGGTCGCCGTCATAGCTGCCGGGGGCGGTCCACGAGGCGTGGTTCAGCCATTCGACGTGCTCGGCCTCGTAGGCATACATCGACACCGGCGAATCGAACTCGCCGATCGCCTGCTGGTTCGAAATCCACCAGGTCTCGTAGCCGGCCTCCTGCATCGCGCGCAGGATCGACGCTTCGTGCCACGGCGCGTCCCAATCCATGTCGGGCTTGCGGCGGGTGAGGATCATCGGGATCGCCGCGATCGATTCCGGCCAGGTCGTGATGAAGTGCGTCAGGGGAACCACGTTTTCCAGTTTCGACAATTCCGGGTTGGTCGGCCGGTCGTAGCCGAACAGTTGCCAGTCGGCGCGGCGGCTGCTTTCGCCGATCACCAGCACGTACACCTGGCGCTGGTGCAGCGGCGGCCCGACGCGGTGTGCATGGAATCGGAATGATTTGTACTGGGCGGCCTCGGCGCGCATGCTGTCCCACTCGCTGCGGTATTCGACGACGCGCGGCAGGACGCCGAACGGATAACCCTGCTTGATGCTGTCGCCGAACGCGGCCAGCGATCCCGATACGGATGCCGATGCCGAAACCGACGACGACGTGGCGCGCGATTCGGCAAACCGCAACCCGAAACACGCCAGGATCGCCAGAATGCCGGCGCACAGCGCGAGGACTCGCGCATGCCCGCGCCAGCGCAACTCGGCCTTGAAACTCGACCATGTCGCCAGCAGCGCCAGGCCCAGGCCCGCGACCAGCGCAACCGCCAGCGGGGCGAGCAGGTGCCCGAAATACTCGCGCGCCTCGAGGGGATTGGTCGCGACGATCGTGGCGATGATCTGCGCCGAGGTCGGGTGGTGGTATTCGGAGATGTAGAAGACCTCCAGCGGCGCCAGCAACGCGAACGGCGCCAGCAGCAGGCACGCCAGCCAGGGCCGGCGTCCAAGCAAGGCGAAGAACACGGCCAGCAACGCAAGCGGCAGCACCAGTGCCGCGATCCAGGCCGGCGCGGTTGCGTCGTGCCGGAGCCAGGCCAGGTTCGGCAGCATCAGCAGGAGGAGCAGCAGCGCGATCGCCGCAAGTGCGAGCCCGCGCGTGAGGGCTGACACCGGGTGATTCATCGCAAGCCGGTCAGATGCATATACGCCGCAAGCAATCGGTCGCCCGCAACCAGCCAGATCCACATCGCGATCGCGAGGAACGGCCCGAAGGCGAAGGGTATCGAACGATCCTGCCCGCGCGCCTGCAACAGGACGGCGCCGATGATGGCGCCCGACAACGCCGCCAGGATGATCACGGGCAGCAGTGCCACGTAACCCATCCATGCACCGGCCACGGCGAACAACTTGAAATCGCCATAACCCATGCCTTCCTTGCCGGTCACCAGCTTGAACAGCCAGTACACCAGCCACAGCGAAAGATAACCCGCGGCGGCGCCGATCAGGGCTTCGCGGGCGTGGGCAAACACCGGCACCAGCGACAGCAGGAGTCCGAGCCACAACAGCGGCAGGGTCAGCGAGTCGGGCAGCAACTGGGTGCGAACATCGATGCCGCCGGCAGCCACCAGCACCCAGGTGAACAGCAAACCGGCCGCGGCCTGCCAGCCGACGCCGAAATGCCACACGACGATGGCGCTGGCGATGCCGCACAGCAACTCGACCAGCGGATACTGCACCGAGATGCCCGCCTTGCAGTAGCGGCAGCGACCGCGCAGCAGCAGCCAGGAAACCAGCGGAACGTTGTCCCAGGCGGCCAGCGGGTGCTTGCAGTGCGGGCAGTGCGAGCCCTTGCGCACGAGGTCCGGTGGCGCGGCCTCGCCGTCCGGTTCAAGCGCGAGCAGCTCGCGCGCGTCGCGCTTCCAGAAGTATTCCATGCGCGCCGGCAGGCGCAGGATCACCACGTTGAGAAAGCTGCCGACTACCAGGCCGAGCACGCCGGCCATGGCAACCCAGAAGGCTAAAGGGAATTGAAAAGGGGTCGGGTTCATTTTTGTTCAGCGGGTTTGCCGGCAATCCCGCAGCCGTCGGCGACGCGGGACGGGCACCGCTTCACGCGGTGCCGCAAAAATGGACCTGACCCCATTTCAGAATGTGCCGGCCAGTTTGAAGATCGGCAGGTACAGCGCGATCACCATGCCACCCACCAGCGTGCCGATGATCACCATGATCAACGGCTCCAGCAGGGTGGACAAGGTGTCCACTGCGTTGCTGACCTCTTCCTCGTAGAACTCGGCGACCTTGAACAGCATCTTGTCGAGCGCGCCGGATTCCTCGCCGATCGACACCATCTGGGTGACCATGTTGGGGAACAGGTTGGTCTGGGACATCGCCAGGTGCAATTGATGGCCGACCGCGACGTCGTCGCGCATCTTGCGGATCGCCTGCCCGTACACCACGCTGCCGGTCGCGCCGGACACCGAATCCAGTGCCTCGACCAGCGGCACGCCGGCGGCGAAGGTGACGCCAAGGGTGCGCGCGAAGCGCGCGATCGCGGACTGGCGCAGGATGTTGCCGATGATCGGTATCTTCAGCGACATCCGGTCCACGGCATGCGCCATTTTCTCGGAGCGCTTGTAGGCCATGACGATGCCGACGATCGCGATGACGACCACGATCAGGAACGGTAGCCAGTAGCTCTGCATGAACTCGGACAGCGACACCACCATCTGGGTGAACGCCGGCAGTGCCACGCCGGCGCTCTTGAACACGTTCTGGAACACCGGCACCACGAAAATCAGCAGGATCAGCATCACCAGGAACGCGACCACCAGCACGGCCGCGGGGTAGAACAGCGCCTTCTTGATCTTGCCCTTGATGCTCTCGATGCGTTCCTTGTAGGTGGCGACCGTATCCAGCACGGTGTCGAGCACGCCCGCCGATTCGCCGGCGCGCACCAGGTTGCGGTACAGCTCGTCGAACTGCACCGGGTACTTCGCCATCGCTTCGTGCAGGGCCGAACCACCCTCGATGTTCTGCTTGACGTCGGTCAGCATGTTCTTGAAGCGCACGTTGCGCTGGCCGCCGGCGATGATCTCGAAGGCCTGCACCATCGGCACGCCGGCCGCCATCATCGTCGCGATCTGGCGGCTGAAGATGGCCACGTCGCGCGGCTTCACGCGCGAACCGGCCGCACCGAACAGCGGCTTGGGTTTCTCCTTCACGTTCTGCGGATTCATGCCCTGGCGGCGCAGCTCGGCCTTGACCAGGCTCGCGTTGCGGGCCTGCATCTCGCCCTTCATCTTGACGCCGCGCTTGTCGAGTGCGGTCCACTCGTACACGGTCAACTGCTTCACCGCGGCGCGGGCGGCGCCGACGTTGCCGGCGGGTGATTTGGTTGCGACGGTGGCGGTGGGCATTGGTCAGTTCCCCATTCGATTGTAAAGCCCCTCTCCCGTTGGGAGAGGGGTTGGGGTGAGGATCCGCATCTCGCGCGATGCCGAACCCCCAACCCGCCCTTCGGGCACCCTCCCCCGGAGGGGGAGGGGACGATCTTCTTCAATCCTTGGTGACGCGGTTGATCTCGGCAAGGCTGGTGACACCTTGCCTTGCCTTCATCAGCGCGGACTGCCTCAGGTTGCGCACGCCGGCCCGGCGTGCGGCTTCGGCGATGTGCATGGCATTGCCGCCTTCGAGGATGGATTTCTGGATTTCCTCGCTCATCGGCATCACTTCGTAGATGCCCACGCGTCCCTTGTAGCCTTCATTGCAGCCGCTGCAGCCCACCGCATCGTAAAGCGTGAAGCCCTTGTCGATCTCTTCCTTGGTGAATCCCTCGGCCAGCAACGCGGCCTCGGGCAGTTCGATCGGCTTCTTGCACTCGTGCAAACGCCGCGCGAGGCGTTGCGCGATCACCAGCGACACCGACGAAGTGAGGTTGTAGGGCGCGATGCCCATGTTCATCAAACGCGTGATGGTTTGCGAGGCGTCGTTGGTGTGCAGCGTGGACAGCACCATGTGGCCGGTCTGCGCGGCCTTGACCGCGATCTCCGCGGTTTCGAGGTCGCGGATTTCGCCGACCATGATCACGTCCGGATCCTGGCGCAGGAAAGAGCGCAGCGCGGCCGCGAAGGTCATGCCGCGTTTCTCGCTTTGCTGGACCTGGTTGATGCCCTCGACCCGGATTTCGACCGGGTCCTCGACGGTCGAGATATTGCGCCCGACCGTATTGAGGATGTTGAGCGCGGTGTACAGCGACACCGTCTTGCCCGAACCGGTCGGGCCGGTCACCAGCACCATGCCGTAGGGCTTGTTGATGGCCTCGAGGAACAGTTCCTTCTGGTCCTCCTCGTAGCCGAGCTTCTCGATCCCGAGCCTGGCGGCGGCGGCATCGAGGATGCGCAGCACGATCTTTTCGCCGCCCAGCGTCGGCAGGGTCGAGACACGGAAATCGAAGGATTTGGTCTTGGACAGGTTCAACTTCATGCGCCCGTCCTGCGGCACACGGCGCTCGGCGATGTCGAGCCGCGCCATCACCTTGAGGCGCGAGGAGATGCGCGGCGCCAGCTTCAGCGGCGGCGAGGACACCGCGCGCAGCACGCCGTCCATGCGCAGGCGCACCCGGTATTTGGTCTCGTAGGGTTCGAAATGGATGTCCGACGCGCCGCGCTTGATCGCATCCAGCAGGATCTTGTTGACGTACTTGACCACCGGCGTATCGTCGGTGGAATTGGTGTCAACGATCGCGCTGTCGGCGATATCGTCGTCCTCGCCGATCGTGAGGCCGTCAAGCCCGTCGTCGGCGCTGTCATCGCCGATGCTGATGCTTTGCGCGTTCTGGGCTTGCTCGATGGCACGCTTCAGCTGCTCGGGTTCGAGCAGGATCGGCTCGACCGCACAGTTGGTGTGGAACTTCACTTCCTCCAGCACGCGCGGGTTCGCGGGATCCTGCACGCCCACGAACAGGCGGTTGCCGCGCCGGAGCAGCGGGAGTGCCAGGTGCTTTTCGATCAGGTCTTCGCTGAGTTCGCCGAGTGGCAACTGGGTGATGTCGATCGCCGAGATGTCCAGCATCGGCACGCCGAACTCCGCCGATAGCGCCTGGGTCATGCGCAGGCCTTCCACGATGCCGTTCTCGACCATGTAGGCAGTGACCGGCATCTTCTGCTTGGCGGCTTCCTCGACCGCCTGGCGCGCATCGCCCTCGGTCAACACGCCTTCCAGCGCCAGCCGCCGGGCGACACCGCTGAGGCCGGGCATGCTGGGTAGCGGGTTCATCTGTGTTGCCATGAAAGTTGTCCAAACCCCCGAATCACAAGCTGAATGTAACGCAAAACCGGCTGCTTGGGCAGGCCGGGGCGAGAACCGTGTCCCAATTCCCTCAAGCTACATGCGCGGTTCATGCCAACATGCCGCCGCGCCACCCTCGATCTGAGCCTTTCCTCGCGACGGGCAGCTTCCGCCATTCGCTGCGTGCCTGGCGGGAGCGCCCACGTTTTCCCCATTCTGGCGATGCATTCCTGCTTTCCTCCCTCCCCTTCAAGGGGAGGGTTGGGGTGGGGATGGATTGCACGCGACTCCTTCGATCACGCCAGCGCAATCCCCAAACGAAGGCCCGGTATCCACCTGCGCTAAGATGCCGCGAATCCCGGGGAATCGTCAGGGCCTCCATGCTCAGCATCATCCTGCCGGCCAAGAACGAAGCCGCCGCGCTCGCCGACCTGTTGCCGGCCCTGCGTGCGGCGCAGCCGGACGCGGAAATCATCGTGTCCGACGATGGTTCCACCGATCGAACATCCGAGTTGTGCCGGCAGCATGGCGTCACGCGCGTCGGCACGCCCTATTCGATGGGCAACGGCGCGGCGATCAAGCGCGGCGCGCGCGCCGCGCGCGGCGACGTGCTGGTGTTCATGGACGCGGACGGCCAGCATGATCCGGCCGATATCGCGCGCCTGATCGCGAAACTCGACGAGGGTTACGACATGGTGGTTGGCGCACGCGGCTGGGGCGACCAGGCCGGCGTCGGCCGCGGCCTTGCCAACACCTTCTACAACTGGCTGGCATCCAGGATGACCGGCCACGTCGTCGCCGACCTCACCTCGGGTTTCCGCGCCGTGCGCGCCGACAAGTTCCGCGAATTCATCCACCTGCTGCCCAACGGCTTCAGTTATCCGACCACTTCGACCATGGCGTTCTTCCGCAGCGCCTATCCGCTGGCCTACGTGCCGATCAAGGCTGCCGAACGCGTCGGCAAGAGCCACATCAAGCCGGTGCGCGACGGCATCCGGTTCCTGCTGATCATCTTCAAGATCGCGACCCTCTACGCACCGCTCAAATTGTTCGCGCCCGCGGCGGTGACGTTTTTCCTGCTCGGCTGGGCTTACTGGGCCTACACGTTTCTCGAATTCCATCGCCTCAGCCTGATCAGTGTCGCGTTGTGGAGCGCCTCCGTGATCATCTTCCTGATCGGCCTGATTTCCGAACAGATCACATCGCTGACCTATCGACGTGATGCTTGAAGGCAACCCCACGTCCGGTGCCGAGGCGCCGATCCGCGTGCTGTTCGTCAGCACCTCGTATCCGCGCGATGAGACCGACTGGCGCGGCATCTTCATGTCGCACATCAACGCCGCGTTGGCGCGCCGGACCGATTTGCGGCTGATGCAGTGGTCGCCGCCCGGCCAGATGGATACGGCGATCGAATACGTCGCGACCGAAAGCGAAGCGGCGTGGCTGGCCAGGCTGATGCAACGCGGGGGCATCTCGCACTGGCTGCGCACGCGTCCGGCCTCGGGCATGGCCGCCGCGGCCAGGCTGTTGCGCATGCTGCGATCGGCTTATCGGCGCACGGACAAGGTCGACCTGTACCACGTCAACTGGCTGCAATGCGCGTTGCCATTGCCGCGCAACGGCAAGCCGGCGCTGATGACCGTGCTCGGCAACGACATGCGCCTGCTGCGATTGCCGGGCATGCGTACGGCGTTGCGGCGCGCGATGCGCGGAAGGAACGTTGCGATCTGCCCCAATGCATCGTGGATGGAGGCGCCCCTGCGCGAAGCATTCGGCGACCGTGCCGCGATCGTCTCCGTGCCGTTCGGCATCGATCCGCGCTGGTATGCCATACGCCGCAGCGCCGATGCGCTTTCCATGCCGCCACGCTGGCTGGCGGTCACGCGATTGACCGCCAACAAGCTGGGCCCGCTGTTCGAGTGGTCCGAACCGCTGTTCGCGGACGGGCGTCGCGAGCTGCACCTGTTCGGCCCGATGCAGGAGCAGATTGCCGTGCCTGCGTGGGTGAACTACCACGGCTCGGCGACACCCGGGCAACTCTCCCGAGAATGGTTCCCGCATGCCCACGGATTGATCACGCTGAGCCGCCACGCGGAAGGCCGGCCGCAGGTGATGCTGGAAGCGATGGCGGCGTCCTTGCCCATCGTGGCATCGCGCATGCCGGCGCACGCGGATATCGTCACGGATGGCGCCACCGGCGTGTTGTGCGATACACCCATGGATTACGCGAACGCCCTGGGCATGCTCGAACGACCCGACGACAACATGCGCTTCGGCGACGCCGCCCGTGCACGGGTCACGCGTGAAATAGGCACCTGGGACGATTGCGCGGGTCGCTACGCGGCCATCTACGGACAATTGCTGGAGCCAACCGCGCATGGCTGACGGCATCCTGCTGATCGGTGCCGGCGGCTTCGCCGGAACGCGGCTGCTGGAGGCGCTGGCGCGCCGCGGCGAGCACGTCATCGCGGTCAGCCGCAGCGCGTTCGCGGCCCCGGAAGGCAACGTGGAAAGCCATGTGCGCGCACTCCAAGAGGTCGATGACTTCGCACCACTGCTCGCGCGTGCGCGCGTCGTCGTACACGTCGCGTCGGCTTCCACGCCCGGCAGCTCGGCCGGCCGGCCGGTCCATGAACTCGACGAAAACGTCCGGCCCGCGCTGGCGCTGCTCGAAGCGCTGCAGGTGCATCCACGGTTGCCACTGATCTACGTTTCCTCGGGCGGCACGCTCTACAGCCGGGTGCTGGACGACGCGGCCGACGAGCTCGCGGCCGTCTATTCGCGTTCGTACCACGGTGCCGGCAAGATCGCGATCGAACATTTCATCGAGGCGTACTGCAACCAGTTCGACGGCAACGCCACGGTGTTGCGTCCCTCCAACCTCTACGGACCCGGCCAGGTCGAGCGTCCCGGATTCGGCATCGTGCCCAAGGCGTTCGGCACCCTGATGCGCGGCGAGACATTGCACGTGTGGGGCGACGGTTCGGCCGAGCGCGATTACCTCTACATCGACGATTTCACGCGCCTGGTACTGGCCGCCATGGATGCGAAGCCCCGGCCGGGATTCAGGATTTTCAACGCCTGCAGCGGTACCAGCATCGACCTCAACGGATTGCTCGCGCTGATCGAACGCGTCACCGGCCGCGAACTGCGCCGCCGCCACGATGCCGGCCGCCCGGTCGATGCGCCGAGCGTGCGCATGCGGGCGGAGCGTGCCCGCGAGACATTCGGCTGGGCCGCCGAGACCGGCTTGCCGGAGGGATTGGAGCGCACATGGCGCTGGTTCAGCACCATCCCGCGTTGAACCCGGTGCCGGCGCCGACCTGTTCGGTCTGCATCGCCAACTACAACGGCGTCGAAGTGCTCGCCGATTGCATCGACTCGGTGCTGGCGCAGCAGGGTGGACATCCCCATCGAGATCATCGTCCACGACGATGCCTCCAGCGATGGTTCGGTGGCATGGATCAGGCGGCATTATCCGAACGTGGAATTGCTGGCGGCCGAGGAGAACGCCGGGTTCTGCGTCGCCAACAATCGCATGGTCGCGCAGGCCCGCGGCGAATACATCCTGCTGCTCAACAACGACGCGGCGCTGTTCCAGGATGCCGTGCAAGCCTTGTGCGCCGAAGCCGCGCGCGCGGGCAACCACGGCATCCACAGCCTGCCGCAGTACGACTGGGCCAGCGGCGCGCTGGTCGATCGCGGTTGCCTGCTCGATCCGTTCTACAACCCGGTACCCAACCTCGATGCCGCGCGCAGCGACGTCGCCTACGCGATCGGGGCCTGCCTGTTCATGCCGCGCAGCTTGTGGAACGAGCTGGGCGGATTCCCGGAATGGATGGGCTCCATCGGCGAGGACATGTACCTGTGCTGCCTCGCGCGCTTGCGGGGTTCGCGCGTAACCGTGCTGCCGGACAGCGGCTACCGGCATCGCCAGGGCATGAGCTTCGGCGGCAACCGCGTGGATGCCGGCAAGCTGCAAACGACCTATCGGCGCCGCTTCCTGAGCGAGCGCAACAAGACGGCGGTCATGCTCGTCTGCACGCCCACGTCGCTGGTTTGGCCGCTGTTGATTGCTCATCTTCTGGCCTTGTGCGCCGAGGGGATAGTGCTCGCCCTGGTCAAGCGTGATTTCGCGGCGTTCACAAAGATCTACTTGCCGGTCCTGCGAAATTTGCCAGCCGGATTCGGCGCGCTTCTGTCCAGGCGCCGCCGGGAACAGCGCAGGCGGCTTGTTTCCTTGCGACGCTATTTCGATTGTTTCACCCCGGCATGGCGCAAGATCGGTATGCTGCGCCGATATGGCGTTCCGGACATCCAGTAAGCGATGCGCTACCAGGAATGCCCGCAATCAATACCGTGAATACGATTAAGATCATGCCGCAGGATGTATCTACTACTGGCATCCGAGCGGCAATTGACTAAACGAGCGATCCGCGATGTTCGATTCGAAATCGATACTTATCACCGGGGGCACTGGATCCTTCGGCAAGCAATACGTCAAGACGCTGCTGGAGCGCTGGAAGCCAAGGCGCCTGGTGGTGTATTCGCGTGACGAACTCAAGCAGTACGAGATGCAGCAGGTTTTCGACGCCCCGTGCATGCGCTATTTCATAGGGGACGTGCGCGACCAGGCACGATTGACCCAGGCCATGCGCGGCATTGATTTCGTCATCCATGCCGCGGCACTCAAACAGGTGCCGGCAGCCGAATACAACCCGATGGAGTGCATAAAGACCAACGTTTACGGTGCCGAAAACGTGATCCATGCGGCGTTGGCAAACGAAGTGGAACGGATCATCGCGCTGTCTACCGACAAGGCGGCCAATCCAATCAATTTGTATGGTGCGACCAAGCTGGCGTCCGACAAGTTGTTTGTCGCCGCCAACAACATGGCAGGTGGCCATCGCACCACGTTCTCGGTGGTGCGCTACGGCAACGTAGTGGGTTCGCGTGGTTCCGTGGTGCCGTTCTTCAAACAGCTCATTGAGAAGGGTGCCGGCGAACTTCCCATCACGGATCCGCGGATGACACGCTTCTGGATCACCCTGCAGCAGGGTGTGGACTTCGTCTTGCGGAATTTCGAGCGCATGAGCGGTGGCGAGATCTTCGTCCCGAAAATCCCGTCCGTGCGCATCGTCGACCTGGCGCGTGCAATGGCGCCGGGGCTGCCCCACAAGGTGGTCGGTATCCGGCCAGGTGAAAAACTCCACGAAGTCATGTGCCCGGCAGACGATTCGCACCTGACGCTTGAGTTCGACGACCATTACGTGATCTCGCCCACCATCACATTCGTGAATCGCAGCAACGACTTCCGGGTCAACTCTCTGGGAGAGTGCGGCAAACCAGTGCCACAGGGGTTCGAATACAACTCCGGGACCAATCCGTGTTTCCTCGACGTGGCTCAAATCGCAGGATTGAATCAATCGGGAGAGGCTTGAGTTGATCCCTTATGGCCGCCAGGACATCACGCCTGCCGACATCGACGCCGTGGTCGAGGTCCTGACATCCGACTACCTCACCCAGGGCCCCGTCGTACCGCGATTCGAACGGGCGGTTGCCGCATCCTGCGGAGCCGCGCATGCGGTCGCGATGAACAGCGCCACGTCGGCGCTGCATGTCGCATGCATGGCGCTCGGGCTAGGGCCTGGCGACTGGCTCTGGACCAGCCCGACAACTTTTGTCGCTTCGGCGAATTGTGCGCTTTACTGCGGCGCGCGGGTGGATTTCGTCGACATCGATCCGCGCACATGGAACATCAGCGTGGATGCGCTGAAGGCAAAGCTTGAAGAAGCTTCGGCCCAGCATCGCCTGCCGAAGGTGGTTGTGCCGGTTCATCTCGCGGGCTTGTCGTGTGACATGCGGGAAATCCACGATCTGGCGCGGCAATATGGTTTCAAGGTCATCGAGGATGCTTCGCACGCTATCGGCGGCACATATCTGGGTGAGCCCATCGGCAACTGTCGTTACAGTGACATCACGGTTTTCAGCTTCCATCCGGTGAAGATCATCACCACCGCCGAGGGCGGGATGGCTCTCACCAACGACGCTGGGCTGGCGAATCGCATGGGGCGCCTGCGCAGCCATGGCATCACCCGTGACCCGTCGGAAATGACACGGCCGTCCGAGGGCGCTTGGTATTACGAACAAATCGAGCTTGGATACAACTATCGGTTGACCGAGTTGCATGCTGCACTGGGATTGAGCCAGCTGGAAAGACTCGGCGGCTACGTCGATAGCCGCCATGCGATCGCCGATCGCTACGATGCCGGATTCGAGGGATTGCCCCTGATGTTGCCGGCACGGATGGGGGACCGTCGGTCGAGCCTGCATCTTTACATCGTGCGCCTGCAACGCGATCGTATCCGCCGCAGCCATCGTGAGGTTTTCGATGCGTTGCGTGGCGCCGGCATAGGCGTCAACCTGCATTACATACCCGTGCATCTGCAGCCCTGGTATTCCCGTTTCGGTTTCAAGGCGGGTGACTTCCCGCAGGCCGAACGCTATTACGCGGAGGCAATCAGTTTGCCGATCTTCCCGGTGCTCGAGCCAGTGCAACAAGATCGGGTCATCGACGCGATGAAACGCGCGATTGAGTCATGAGAATCGCCGTCATTCCTGCGCGGGGTGGCAGCCGGCGCATTCCACGGAAGAACATCAAGCCCTTTTGCGGCAAGCCCATGATCGCGTGGTCGATCGGGGTCGCACTTGGCAGCGGCTGCTTCGATCGCGTGATTGTCTCCACGGAAGACGAGGAAGTGGCCCATGTCGCCGGCGCGTTGGGGGCGGAAGTGCCATTCAAGCGGCCTGTGGAGCTTGCGGACGATTTCACGGGCACGTTGGCTGTAATGAAGCACGCGGTCGATTGGTGTGCCGCACACGGTCCCGTACCGGAGCAAGTCTGTTGCGTCTACGCGACTGCTCCGTTCCTCCAGGCCGATGATCTTCGCAGGGGACGCGATTTGCTGGCGTCCGAAGACTGCGATTACGTTTTTTCGGTCGCGCCATTTGAGGCCCCGATCCAGCGCGCGTTGCGCGTTGGGCCGTCGGGTCGCGTTGCGATGTTTCAGCCGGAGTGTTTTTCGGCACGGTCGCAGGACCTGGAACCTGCCTATCATGACGCAGCCCAGTTTTACTGGGGCCGTTTCGAGGCCTGGCGAGCCGAGCGACCCATGTTCTCGCCGTCTGCGGTGGCCGTGATATTGGCCAAGGACAGGGTGCAGGATATCGATACGCCGGAGGACTGGACGCGTGCGGAGCGGATGTTCCGCGCGCTGCAGTTCGGTGATGCGTGAGGTCGTCCACTGCTCGCAAAGAGCGCCTGCTGCTTTGGCAGGCGGATTTTGTCAGCGTCACCCGCACGAGGTTGATTAATGCCGTACAAGACCGAACAAGAAGCATTCTGGGCCGGTGATTTCGGGACGGAATACGTCCAACGCAACCGGGGCGATCAGCTGCTCGCTTCGAACCTTGCGCTGTTCGTGCGGGCGTTATCGGCCGCGGGTGAACCTGCAAGTTGCGTGGAACTCGGCGCCAACATTGGCATGAACCTCAAGGCACTCAAGCTGTTGTATCCGCGGCAGGAGCAGCACGCCGTCGAGATCAACGCGCAAGCGGCCGCCGAACTCGGCAAGCAGTTGCCGGAATGCACCGTTCACCAAACGTCATTGCTCGAGTTCTCGCCTACGCGCACTTGGGACCTGGTGCTGATCAAGGGCGTCCTCATCCACATCGCGCCGGACTGCCTGCCCGAGGTCTATGACTTGCTGTACCGCTCGACGGGACGCCACTTGCTGGTCTGCGAGTATTACAACCCGACGCCGGTTTCCATCCCCTACCGCGGGCATGCCGAACGCCTGTTCAAGCGCGACTTCTGCGGCGAGTTGCTGGATCGGCATTCAGGCTTGGAGCTGATCGACTATGGATTTGCCTATCACCGCGATCCGTGTTTCCCACAGGACGATGTCAACTGGTTCCTGCTAGGCAAGCGCCAGTGATCGCCCACGGAGGCGCATGACACCGTGAAGATCGCTTTCCGGGTTGATGCTTCCCTCGACATGGGCACGGGGCATGTCATGCGTTGCTTGACCTTGGCCGAGGCCTTGCGCGACCGCGGCGTGACCAGCCACTTTGTGTGCCGCGCCCATCCTGGCAATCTGATCGCCAAGGTACGCAGCCGCGGGTTCGAGGTGAGCGCGCTGGCACGCGAACCGGATGATGTCCGGAACCCCGTGGCGAAACCCGCTCACGCTCCATGGCTGGGCGCCGACTGGCGGGTCGATGCTGCAGCGACGCGGGAAATCCTGCAATCGTTTGATCCAGATTGGCTGGTCGTTGATCACTATGCACTGGATCGATCCTGGGAACGCGAAGTGCGGACCGATTGCGGACACCTCATGGTCATCGACGACCTTGCGGATCGGGGACATGCTTGCGACCTGTTACTCGATCAAAACATCGGGCGCGAAGCCCGCGACTACGTTGGGTTAGTCGATGGTACCACCCGGCTCATGGTGGGCGTTAAGTATGCCTTGCTGCGACAAGAATTTGCCGCCCTTCGCGATTGCAGTATTAAGCGCCGAAGGCGTGGCACGCTACGGCACATACTGATCAGTATGGGTGGGATAGACAGGCACAACGTAACCGGCAAAGTGCTAGATTCATTAGCTAAAGGTAGCCTTAAGGAAGGCCAGCATATTACTGTCGTTATGGGTCAAAACGCCCCAGGGTTGGAACAAGTTAAGGTGAGCGCTGCACGTTTGCCGCGGTCATGCGAAGTTCGCGTCGAGGTGAATAACATGGCCAAGTTGATGGCTGACGCAGATTTGGCGTATGGAGCGCTAGGTGTATCAGCACTCGAGCGAATGGTCGTTGGATTGCCATCAATCATAACGCCTTGCGCAGAAAATCAGTTACAAGCATTTGCGCAAATTTGTGGGTTAGGTGCCGCGCTGCCATTAGATGAAACGCACATCACGACACAACTACAATCGCTAACTCCGAGTATCCTTCATGCCATGACTATCGCTGCGGCGGGCGTATTAGATGGTAACGGTACCATCCTGGTTGCCAAAGAGTTAATATCATGAGAATTGTTTTCTTTGGTTCAAATCATCGCATTTTCGAAATGCTATCGAATGCTGTACATATTTCATGCATCGTTGTTGAGGCATACAGACTTAATAAAGAAATTAAGACATTGGCATTTCTTAGAAACGTCAAATTGATAGTAGTCGAGGCATCTGAGGATCTATCCAAACGAGGAATAAGTGGAGACATGGGTATATCGTGTGGATTTGGGTTAATATTTACCAAATCACAAATTCGAAATTTTAGGGATGGCATAATAAATATCCATTTCGGACACCTTCCCAATAATCGCGGGCGTCACCCCTTATCATGGGCATTTCTTATGAATGAATTTGAGATATGGACTACTATGCATTTAATAGATGAAGATATTGATCGTGGGACACTTTTGTACAAATTTAAGGTCGAAAGATTTTTAGATGACGATTTGGATTCTGTGCAAAATAGGATAATTCCTTTTCTCGGACAGGCCCTGAAAGAGGCCATTAGCGTGCTGAAGAGTGGTAACGGTAAGTGCTTATGTGGTGGTCATTATATGGAGAATTTGTCTACAAAACTTAAGAGCTTAGTTCCAAAAGAAGTTGATGCCGCGTATTTATTAAATGCCGTGAGATCGCAAAAAAAGTATGGGGGTATAGAAATATATGGGAATCAAATAACGCAAGCCTACGTATTTGATCAATCGTATTACGATGAGACCTTTTCGATAATTACGACCAGAGATAATTTCAAGATTATGGTGAAATAGCTTATGAAATGTGCAATTATGCAACCAACTTACTTGCCGTGGTCGGGCTATTTTAATTTGATAGGCTCGGTTGATATTTTTGCATTTCTTGATGATGTGCAATATGAGCGTCGATCATGGCAGTCGCGGAATCGAATCCTGCTTCATGGCAATGAACACATGTTAACGGTTCCCGTAAAGCACGTTAGTAGGGATGCGCTTATCTGCGATATAACGACCAGCGAATCGCGACCCGGTTGGCGGGGCGATCATTGGAGGATTTTGCAGTCGGCGTATTCGAAGGCACCGTATGGGGATGACCTACTAGGATTCTTAGAGCCGTATTACCAAGAGCAGGGAATATTGAAACTTGCTGATTTCAATATGCTACTTATTAGAGACTTGACGCTTGCATTAAATATTTCCGTACAGTTTGTGAGAACGTCGAGCCTGTCGTGCACCGCGTCTAGGTCTGAGAAGTTGATTTGTATTTGCGACAAACTGCAAGCGGCAACGTATTTGTCCCCTCGTGGCTCGGCCCAATATCTCAAGATAGATGATTTTGAAAATCGTACGCGTGTGTCTTTGGAATTCCAGTCCTATGACCCGTCTTCGTATCCGCAATACCGGTCTGATCATTTTGTTACGCATCTTTCCATAGTAGATGTTGTCGCTAACATGGGGTTCTCTATGGCTCGTTCGTATGTTTTGGGTCTAGTCTAATGGCAGGTGTAAGCATTCGTATCTGCGGCCGAGACATCAGCAATGAGGATGTGCCGTATGTAGTTGCGGAAATGTCGGCCAACCACAACGGCAGGATTGAAACCGCGTATCGGATCATCGATGCAGCGAAAGAAGCCGGCGCCGACGCGGTCAAGATCCAGACGTACACGCCGGACACCATCACGCTCAAGAGCGATGCCGACGCTTTTCGCATCCACGGCGGGCTCTGGGATGGACGCTTGCTTTACGACCTGTATGCCGAGGCGCACACGCCCTGGGAATGGCACGTCCCTCTCTTCGAGCATGCGCGCAAGGCTGGCATCACGATCTTCAGTTCCCCGTTCGACAATACCGCGGTCGATTTGCTGGAGGACCTGAACGCTCCCGCTTACAAGATTGCCTCGTTCGAGGCGGTGGATTTGCCGCTGATCCGCTATGTGGCGGCCACGCGCAAGCCGATGATCATTTCGACCGGCATGGCCGATTCGGACGAAATCGGCGAAGCGGTCGCCGTCGCGCGCGATGGCGGTTGCAAGGAGTTGGCTCTGCTGCGCTGTGTCAGCAGTTATCCCGCGCCGGCAGCCGACTACAACCTGCGCACCCTGGCCGACATGCGTGCACGGTTCGGTACCGTGGTGGGTCTGTCCGATCACACCCTCGATAACACCACCGCAATAGCCAGCGTGGCGCTGGGCGCAGCGATCATCGAAAAGCACTTCACCCTCGATCGCAATGGCGGTGGACCGGACGATAGTTTTTCATTGTTGCCCGCCGAATTGTCTGCGCTATGCCGCGACGCCCGCACGGCCTGGTCCGCACTGGGTCGCGTGGATTACGGTCGCAAGTCGAGCGAACTTGGCAACGTGAAATTTCGCCGTTCGTTGTATTTCGTGAAAGCTCTTGCGGCGGGCGAACCGGTCACCGCCGATGCCGTGCGCAGCGTGCGGCCCGGCTACGGCCTGGCTCCCAAGCACCTGGACAGCGTGATCGGTCGCAGGGTTGCGCGTGCGGTCGATGCGAACACGCCTGTCGCGTGGGAGTGTTTCGAACAATGACCGGGTTCCGGGTGCCGTCGACCCGTTGCACTTGCGCGTGACATGACGGCCAGCGTCATCATCGGGTTCACGCCCTTCCACCTCATGCCGATGCGGGAATTGGAATGCCTCGCGGAAGGTGACGTGCATGTCTTCCATCCGATGGCGGCCGAGCCCGGGCTCCTGGGCATGAAAGCCGGCGTCTCGTTCCTCGGCGCATGCAACAACCCGCGCAGGCCCAGATGGACGATGTACCGCGCCGCATGTCGCGCCATCGACAGGATCATGCGGAGTGGCGACGCGGTAAACGTGTACCTGCCGCATCCATTCAACCCGATCGCCAATTACGCGTTCTTTCACGCCGGACCTGCAGCCGTTACATCTACCAGGACGGCCTCCTCAATTACTACGATGCCGCTACCCCGCTGCGGTCGGCTGCGCGCCTGCGCCAACGCGCCAAGGGCTTGGCCGCGGGCGTTGCGTACCGGACGTATCGCGGACACCTCAGCGGCATCGATGCGTTACCGGTGGCGGTGCGGCTTTTTCACCCATCCCGACCGTATCGTGAGCGCGCGAGAAATTTCCCAGTTTGCAGAAGCTCGATTTCCGGCACGAGGCCGGTGCCAGCGAAGCCACGCGGTCGCGCGACACCTTGTTCCTCGACCAGGCCATCGAATCCGCTGTCGGCGCGGCGCGCGCGCAAACCATCCGCCGCCGGACCGCCGAATACGTCAACGCGCTCGGTGGCCGCGTCTTCTACAAACCGCATTACGCGCAGGGACGGGTCGCGACGCGGGACCGGTCCTGGACGCCGCTGGATCCGACGCTGAATGCGTTACCTGCGGAATGGGTGGTCGCCAGGATGGGTTTTGCCAACGTCGTCAGCTTCTTCACCTCCGCCTTGGTGAATATCGCCATGGGAAGTGGCACCACCACTTGCCACGCGACAGCCGCCGGAGTCGTGCCCGTTTCCGTCGATGGCCGCGCCACGAACCTGGGTGAAGTGCTTTCCGGCCTGGGCGTCACGGTGGTCGACCTGTCCCGCGCCTGACGCGTCGGGCGGACGGATCAGTCCGTGGGTCGAGGGTTGGCTTCATTGCCTCGGCGCAGGTGCGTGGTTACGCCGAATCAATCCCCACAGCAGGAATGTGGTCGCGAACTGGGTGAACAACAACATGCCAGCCGCACCGGGCAGCCCGAAACGGGGAATCCAAAGGAATCCGGTGACGGCCAGCAGGACGATGCCGATGCCTTGGGAGGCCACCCGCACGGCGCGCCGATCAGTCGTAACCAGGACGTTGCAACCCAGCGCGTATAGGCCGTAAAGCAGCGGCGAAACCGCCAACCAGCGCGCGATTTCCGCGGTCCTCGCAAAAGCGGGGCCAAACAGCAACGGCAGCAGCCCGCTGAGTGTGTATGCCAGAGCCGCAGCCACCAAACCGTACAGGATCGTGGCTGCGAGAAGGATGCGTACCAGCCTCTTTTGCGTTGCATGCTGCGCGTGATGGTTGCGGAACAGGCGTGGCAAGGCGGCCATGCCCAGTGAGGTTGCGGGCATCGCCAGTACCGAGACGAACCTGTAAGCCGAACCGTAGATGCCAGCCGCCTGGTCACCGGCCAACAGCAAGACGAACGTCTTGTCGAGCGATGTCATGCCGGTGTCCGCGATACGCATCAGCGAGAAACCCATGCCTTCGCCGAGGTCCCGGCGGCTCAGTGAAAACCTGGCCTTGGCAGGTTGCAGCAGCCGCAGCACCAACACCACCGCACAAACGCTGGCGAGGATCGCGCCCGCAGCATGAAACGGCAGGTAGTGAACCAGCGTGCGCACCGGCGACGTGCCCAGAAATGCACCGACAGCGATCAGGTTTCCCATCGTGATCAGTGTGAACAAGGCCCCCGCCCAGCCCATTCGCTCATGCACCTGGAACGCATAAGAGGCGATGATCGTGATCGGGAAGCAGACCAACTCGGGGAATCCAATCGCAGCGTAGGCCCACGAGCCGATTGGAGCCCTGAACAGGAGTGGCGCGATCAGCATGTAGGCCAGCCACAACAGCACGCCGCTGGCCAGGGCAAGATACAGTGCACGCTTCCACGCCACGGCGAAATGTTCGCGGTCGCGCGAAGCATCCTGGATCATGAGCATCCCGAAACCGAGGCCGGTGAGCGATCCTATCGCGGCGGCCAGCCCAGCCATTCCGGCGAAAGAGCCGTAACCGCCCGGACCAATGGCGCGCGCCAGCAGGACCACCCACACTGCCTGCAGGGCAACGCGGATGCCCTGCCAGCCTGTTGCCAGGACTGTGTTTTGGGCAAGGCGGTGTCTTGAAATCGCGAGCAGTCTTTTCATGACATAGTGCGATTCACCGCGCACATCTGGCCGATGGGGCATTCAAAGTCATCATCATTCAATTTCAATGGGAGCTCTTCGATTTGCCCTGTTCGGCAAGGCTCTCCAGCGTGGCGATCTGTCGGTCCAGCCTTCCGGCCAGGTTCATTCGCCGCAGCGCGTCGATCTGCTGCACCGCCTTTTCGGTCTGGCCGTTACGCGCATACAGCGCGGCGAGGTCGATCCGGTAAGCGGATTCTTCGGGGGCACCCGCGACCGCGCGCGCGAGGTATTTCTCGGCCTGCATGTCGTCGTGCAGGACGTCGCGCTGGAAGTCTGCGTATGCCCCTTCGAGGCGTGCGATCGGATGCGGGCGCGACAGGGCCGCCTCATAGGCGCGTTGCAGCCACGACTTGTCGAACTTGCAGATGCCCGCCTCGTAGCAGTTGGTCAGCGAAATCAGCGCGGAGATGTCTTCCTGGCGGGTCGGCTGGTCGCGCAATTTTCGGATCATCGAATGCCAGTACTCGGCATCCGCGCCCTGGCGATCGTGGTCCGCGAGCATGATCATGGCTTGCTCCGGCAAGCTGGAAGAGCCCGGGATTGCCGAGGCTTCGCGCAGGTATTTCCAGGAATCGTCCATTGCCTTGCCCGGATGGTAGTTCGAGGCGATCAACAACAGCCGCCCGGCTTCGTAAACCGCGCGTGGCGATTCGGGATGCCGGTTGGCCTCCACGATCGCCAACCGCAGCGGATTCGACCATTCGCGCGCGCGCAGGTTGGTGGCGGCCGCGAACCACAGCAGCGCGACCGCGACCAGGAAGCCGCGCAGGATCGGCAACGCGATCTTCCAGCGCAGGCCCAGCAGCAGTGCGCCCGCCGCCAGCAACACGCCGATCGAGGAGAAATACATGCGCTGCTCGTAAACCAGTTCCAGCGGGATGATGGTTGCAGTCAGCAGTTGCCCGGCGAAGAACCAGCCGATGCCCAGCGACACCAGTGGGCGACGGTTGCGCAGCCACACCGCAATCACGATCAGTGCTGCCAGCACGGCCATTGCACCCAGCGTGGTCCAGGGCGTCAGCAGGCCGGTCGATTTCACGATCTCGTCGTGATAAAGACTCAACACCATCGGATTCGGCAACAGCGTCCAGTGCAGGTAATCCAGCACCACGCGCGGTTCGGTCAACAGACCGTTGCGCCAGCGTGAAATCGCGCTGGGCCAGTACGCCGGGGCGCAGCACTCCGCGCAGCAGCCACAGGAAGCCGAGCGTCGCCGGGATGAACAGGGTGAACGACGAAGGTCCACCAGAGCCGGCGGTCCTGCCGTGGTACTGCCTGTCCCGTCGGGAGATTTGCTCCTTTTGCTTGGGGAGAGTGTGGTCTCCCTCCGCCAAGGGGAGGGGTGGGATGGGGTCGCTTGCGCTTCTCATCGAACTTGCCCCCACGCATGCCCTCGCCCTGAGTTCGGACCGCTGAAGGCCCACGGCCCTGCTCGCCGCCTGGGAGAGCGCGCCTGAATTGCCCGTGCACGCGCGAACCGCAACAGGATCCATTCGGCCAGGAACGCGAAAGCCGGCAGCAGCACGGCGGATTCCTTGGACGTGAGCCCAAGCAAGGTGCCCAGGATGATGCCGCTCACGGCCAATGCGAAACCGTGCCGGTCGCGACGCGCATCGGTCGCCGTCAGCATCATCCAGCGACCGTGGAGGTAGGCCCACAAGCCGGCCAGCACGAAGACCTGGCACAGGCTTTCCATCCGTTGCACCACGTAAAGCACCGCCAGCAGGTTGATCGGCGACAGCATCCATGCGGCACTGACGACCAGCGCCAGCCGGGTCGCGGCGGCTTCGTCGATGGTTTTCCAATTCCCCTCTCCCACCGGGAGAGGGTGCCCCGAAGGGGCGGGTGAGGGTTCGGCGTGGCGCGATGCCGGCTCCCTGCGCGTTCCCGTACCCTCACCCCAGCCCCTCTCCCGGCGGGAGATGGGCTCGAATTGCGGCTTGCGCAGCGCCATCACGCGCAACAGCGCCCGCAGCATGAAAAACACCAGTACGCCGTTGACCAGATGGATGACCACGTTGGTCAGCTTGAACGGCCAGGGATCGCCGCCGCCTGCATACCAGTTCAGCGCGAACGTGATCGAGGCCAGCGGGCGGTGCAGGAAGCTCGCCGGCGACGACAGGGCGGCGTTCACCCATGCGGCCAGGGTCGAGTGCCCGGGTGTGATGTGGATCGCCGCGTTGTCGACGATGTTGGGGTAATCGTCGAACACCCAGCCGCCGGTCAGGCCGGGCCAGTACACGATGGCGGTCACGACCACGGCGAGCGCAAGCAAAAGCCACGGCAGCCATTTCCTCGTGTTTTCACTCAGGCGCATCGGTGCGGTCCAGGCTGCGGAAGTCCCGGCATGGTAGCGAAACGGCACCAGTCGAATCGCGCCTCCGCCAGATTAGGCGACGCATGCATGACTCGCGGCGCGTGGCCGGCATGCGTCGCTTCCGGTTCATGACGAGGGCGTTTCGGTGGAGACTGCGGCTTGCATGGACTGCCGCAGGTGTGCGATCTCGTGCAGCCAGTAGTGCTGCCGTTGCAAAACCCATGCGTGGATGCGCGGCATGCCGAAGCCCGGCGCATGCGAACGCGGCAGCGTCTCGAAATAGTCGAGATGCGCAAGCCCCAGGTTCGGATACCCGGCACGCGCGAGCGTCGCGGCCTGGCCCAGGGCTGTCGCTGGTTGCGGCGCCTGTTCCAGCGCGAGATTGAAATCCCGGAGCGCCAGTTGGGGTTTGCCTTGTGCCAATTCCAGCGAGCCCTGGAGGTGATCCATGTCTACCTGCATGCCCTTTTTCCCGCGCCAGTGCGGATTGCGCCGCGCGGCATCGAGCAAACCTTGGAGATCGGGATGGTCGAGTCCGCGGCATGCATGGCTGCGCACCATCGACAATGCCTCGTCGAACCAGTTGAAAGCCACCTCCCCACCGACGCGATCGCTGGCGAGCGCCGCGCGCGCGGCGGCGAGCGTCGTCGGCCGCACCGCGCCGAGCCGGCACTCCGCAGTCAGCAGATTGAGCGGGATTTGCAGATCGTCCGGATGTTTCGGCATGGCCAGTTGCAGGCGCGCTGCAGCCAGCCGTGGCCGATCGGATTGCAGGTCGTACAACGCCGCGCTGGTCTGCGCGCGCGCCGAATCCGGGTTGATGGCCGCCCACACTTGCGCCTGCCGTGGAGCGTCGCCCCACAGTTCGGCGCGTTGGTGGGTCAGGGCAGCCAACGCACCGAATGCCGCGACCGCCGCGAAGATGCGCAGAAAGCGCAAGGTACCGGGCTGTCCCAAAGCCAATCCTATCGGCCAGAACAGCAACAGCGCCGGCAGATAGTTGCGATGTTCGTAGTAAAGCTCCAGCGGGATCCAGCCGGATTCCATCAACTGCGCGCCGAAGTAGAACAGCAGCGCCAGTGCGATCGCCGGATGTTTTTTGCGCAGCGCGAAGCCGGCACCGATCAACGCGATGACCAGCCCGATGCACGGCAACGTGGATGCCGGATGCAGCCATCCCGTCGAAACCGGGAACGCGTCGTTGAACAGGCCGCTGGAATAAGCATGCGGCACGAACAGCAGGCGCAGGTAATCGGTGAGCACGCGCGGCTCGGTCAACAGGCGCTGGCCGACCGTCCAGCCGCGTACGCCCGGCGCGCCGTGGATCGCGCCGGGAATCTGGTACACGAGGTAGGCGATCACCAGCAGCGCGGGCAGGATCAGGAACACTGCCACGGCATGCCGGAGCCGGCGTTGCGTCCCGGCGCTCGGCATCGGCCGCCGCGAAAGCACGACCCATTCGACCAGCAACAACAGCAGCGGCAGCAATGCGCCGTTGGCCTTGGACAGGACCGCGAGTGCCGTGCACAGCCACGCCGACAATGCCATCCCGATGAGTGCGCGCTTGACCTGGCCGCGCGCCAGCGCCTCGCGCGAGGCCATCCAGCCCAGCATGCCGACCAGCACAAAGGTCGCGGCCAGCATCGCCTCGCGCTGCACGACGTACAGCGTCGTCGACACCAGCAGCGGATGCAGCAGCCACGCGCCGGCGCCGAACAGCGCGGCAATGGCGACGCCGCGGTCGTCCAGCCTGAAGCGGCTGTGCGTGCTCCCACCCACTCCCGGCAGGGCGCTTGCGGGCGCAGCTTGCGAACCCCTCTCCCCTCGGGAGAGGGGCAGGGGTGAGGGTCCGGATTCGCGTATGGCCGCATCGCCGTCCAACTCAGTGCGCAGCGCGTGACCCGAACCCTCACCCGCCCTTCGGGCACCCTCTCCCGGAGGGAGAGGGGAGACTGCGGCTTCTGCATCTCTCTCGTCTCGGGGGCGGGACGGGGATGAGGGATGCAACGCCTTGCCGAGCTTCCACAACACCCATGCCAGCAGCGCGCCGTTGATCAGGTGCAGGATCACGTTGGTGAGCTTGAACGGATACGGGTTCGCCGGCCAGTTGCGGGCGTCGATCAGGAAACTCAACAAGGCCAGCGGACGGCCGGTCGGGTCGGCGCTGCCGGACGTGATGTAGCGCCAGAACGTGGCCCAGTTGTCGACCGGCCCGGTGGCGCCGAGCTTCGGCAGGCTGCCGAGGTCGTCGAACAGGAATGCGCCCGACAGGCCGGGATGGTAAGCCCACCATGCGAGCGCAAGCAGTGCGATCCCCGTCGCGGCGAAAACCAGCACGCCGAGCCATCGGCGCGGCGGTTGCACACGCGGGGGATCAATCACGGTCGCGGCTGCGGGACGAGCATGGTGCACAAGAATACGGGATCGCGGCCGCCGGGTGGATCGCAAACCGTGGCGCGCAGGACAATCAGGCTTGCCTGGGCAGCGCTTGCGGCGTCACGGCGACCATCCGCCAAAGCGTCGGCAGCCCGGATCACCGGCTGCGGTATGAACAAAAAAAGGGCCGCGCGAGGCGGCCCTTCAAATGACATTGCGATTGAATTGCCGCGATTACTAGCGGCAGCTCGACGGCAGGTACTTCGGAGTCGACCGTGGTGCAGCCGTGCTGTTGCAGGTCCAGTGGACGTCGCCGTTGCCGCTGGCGATCGGGGACAGTCCGAGGGTCTTGCCATTGATCTTGGTGTTGGCCTGTGGAGCTGCTGAACAGCGCGTCGATCTTGCCGCTGGTGACAGTCACGCTGGCTAACGTACTTGCCGGTGATGGAGGTCGCGGTGGCGGTAAGCCCTGCCGACGGGTTGTTGCTCGGCCAGGTGCCCGTAGTTCGAGTAGAACTCGGCCACGCCCGTCTGCGCGCCGTCGGCGAAGGTCGCGCCTTCGGTCACCTGCGAACGGATCAGGTAGTTCTGGTAGGCCGGGATCGCGATCGCGGCCAGGATCGCGATGATCGCAACGACGATCATCAGTTCGATCAGGGTAAAGCCCTTCTGCATCGATTTCATGGTTGGATTCCTCTTTGCTTGTGGAAACTGGTCAACTGGTTGGGATGCCCCAAAAGTGCAAGCCCCTGATCAGAACCCCCTGGCCAGCGGGCCAGTGAGCCAGAAGCTCGGGATGAAAGAAGCAGCTTTTGTGCCAAACCCCGCTGCTCAAGCCCCGCGGAAAATCTAACCGGCTCGCGCGGGTCGGGCTTGCGAACGGGTTCACAGTTCCTTGCACGACCCGGTTTGCATTTGTTGACGTTTTGCGGCACCTGACGTTTAGCGTCACCGCCAGGGGATGCCGGCACGATGGTACGAATCGACGATGTCGACCGCGTGCGTCGATGCGGTGGTGGAAACAAAAACGGCCGCGCCTCGCGGCGCGACCGTCGTGGAGCCCCTGTTCCTGACCAAACATAGCTCCATCCCGTTCGTAGCAGGATGCGTGCCAAGCCACGCATCGGCGGGGTTCAAGGCGTGGCCGGGTCATCGCGCGACGCGTTTCCACCATAATGCGCGTTTTGCCTTGTATGGATGCGCGATGACGACGCTTCTGGTCACCGGCGGGGCCGGTTTCATCGGCGGCAACTTCGTGTTGCAGGCCGTGGCCGACGGCCTGGCCGTGGTCAACCTGGACAAGCTGACCTACGCCGGCAATCTCGATACGCTCAAGCCGCTCGAGGGCAATCCGCGCCACGTGTTCGTGCGCGGCGACATCGGTGATCGTGAGTTGGTCGCAAAACTACTGGCCGAACACCGCCCCGACGCGGTGGTGAATTTCGCCGCGGAATCGCACGTCGATCGTTCCATCGACGGCCCGGCCGCGTTCATCGAAACCAACGTGGTCGGCACGCTGGCATTGCTGGAAGCGGTGCGCGATCACTGGAAAGCGCTCGACGCCGATGCCCGCGAACGTTTCCGTTTCCTGCACGTGTCCACCGACGAGGTGTATGGATCGCTGGGTGATTCCGGCAAGTTCACCGAGGACACGCCGTACGCGCCGAACTCGCCGTATTCGGCGTCGAAGGCGGCTTCCGATCATTTGGTGCGCGCGTTCCACCACACGTATGGCTTGCCGGTCGTGACCACCAACTGTTCCAACAATTACGGGCCGTACCAGTTTCCGGAAAAACTGATCCCGCTGATCATCGCGCGCGCGCTGGCGGGCGAAAAATTGCCGGTGTACGGCGACGGCCGCAACGTGCGCGACTGGCTGTTCGTGCTGGATCATTGCAGCGCGATCCGGCGCGTGCTGGAAGCCGGGCGGGTGGGCGAGACCTACAACGTGGGCGGCGATTCCGAGCGCGAGAACATCCACGTGGTGAAAACCATCTGCGCGCTGCTGGATGCAAGGCATCCGCTGCCGGAAGGGCGCGATGCGCGAGACGCTGATCGAATTCGTCAAGGATCGTCCCGGCCATGACCGTCGCTACGCCATCGATGCGTCGAAGATCCAGCGCGAACTCGGCTGGCGGCCGTCGCTCGATTTCGAGGCCGGCATCGCGCGTACCGTCGACTGGTATCTCGACAACCAGCCGTGGGTGCAGCGCGTGCTGGATGGCAGTTACCGGATGGAAAGGTTGGGGTCAGGGTAATTGAGCAGAGCTCTCCCAAGGAAGAGCGGATGCAATGGAACCCCTCTTGCCCCGTGAGAAGTGCGCGGTGAGGGTCTGGCAGTTGTCCCGGAAAAGCTGGATTCCGGGTTCCGTCACCGATGAGGCCGGCGACGGCCCCGGAATGACCAAAAGGAAAGGGTGTGTGTCTGGCGGGTGACGTCAGGCGCCGCGCATACCCCGGATGCTGGATCATTTCCGGGATATCCAGGTTTTGATGGTCATTCCGGGGCCGGCCGCAGGCCGGAACCCGGAATCCAGCTCTTGAACGTCACCAACGGTGTCGAGTCATTCTCGTGATCTCGCTACCATGCGCGAATGCGTCGGCCTGCCGTCTATATCCTCGCCAGCAAGCCAAATGGCACGTTGTACGTGGGGGTGACCTCCGACCTTGTACGGCGCATATGGCAACATCGGAACGATGCGGTGGAGGGCTTTACTAGGCGATACCGGGTGCATCGCCTGGTGTATCTGGAACAGTTCCGTTCAATGACTGAAGCGATCGAACGCGAGAAGGAACTGAAGAAATGGCGGCGGGCATGGAAGCTTGCCTTGATCGAGCAGGCAAACCCGGCCTGGCAGGATCTTTGGCCCGACGTCAGCCAGTGATGGATTGGCTTCGCAAGCGCAGCAGAAGAGTGCAAGGATCAAACAGAGTGACAACCAAGAAAGGCATCATCCTCGCCGGCGGTTCCGGCACGCGGCTGTATCCGGTCACGCACGCGGTCAGCAAGCAGCTGCTGCCGGTGTACGACAAGCCGATGATCTATTACCCGTTGAGCGTGTTGATGCTGGCGGGCATCCGCGATGTGCTGGTGATCAACACGCCGCACGAGCAGGCGCTGTTCCGCAACCTGCTGGGCGATGGATCGCAATGGGGCATTCGCATCGAGTACGCGGTGCAGCCGTCCCCGGACGGCCTCGCGCAGGCATTCCTGATCGGCCGCGATTTCGTGGCCGGCGATCCGTGCGCGCTGGTGCTGGGCGACAACATCTTCTACGGCCACGGTTTCACCGAGTTGCTGAAGCGCGCCTCGGCACGCGAGCACGGCGCCACGGTGTTCGGTTATCTGGTGCGCGATCCGGAGCGTTACGGCGTGGCCGAGTTCGACAAGAGCGGGCGCGTGATCGGGCTGGAGGAAAAGCCCGCCAAGCCGAAATCCAATTACGCCGTCACCGGCCTGTATTTCTACGACGAGCGTGTGTGCGATTTCGCCGCGCAGCTGAAACCGTCGGCGCGCGGCGAACTGGAAATCACCGACTTGAACCGCTGTTATCTCGACGACGGTTCGCTGATGCTGGAACAGCTCGGGCGTGGTTACGCGTGGCTCGACACCGGCACCCACGAGTCGATGATGGACGCGGGCAATTACATCGCCACGGTCGAGAATCGCCAGGGCCTGAAGGTGAGCTGCCCCGAGGAGATCGCCTTCCAGCAGGGCTGGATCGACGCCGCGCGCGTGCGCGAGCTGGCCGCACCGCTGGCCAAGACGGGTTACGGCGAATACCTGTTGCGGATGGTGGGAGCGTGGCCATGACGCAGCCGCGACTCAAGCGCATCGATACGCGATTGCCCGGCGTGTGCGTGATCGAGCCGGTGGTGCACGGCGACACGCGCGGATATTTCTTCGAGTGCTTCCATGCCACGAAGTATGCGGACATCGGAATCGACGCGCGGTTCGTGCAGTCCAACGTTTCGCGCTCGGTCAGGGGCGTGTTGCGCGGCCTGCACTATCAGTGGCCGAATCCACAGGGCAAGCTGGTGTCGGTGCTGGAGGGCGAGGTCTACGACGTCGCGGTCGACATCCGTCGCGGTTCGCCCAGCTTCGGGCAATGGGAAGCGGCGATGCTGACCGCCGAAAACCATCGCCAGTTGTGGATTCCGGAAGGTTTCGCGCACGGTTTCTGCGTGGTCAGCGAGGCGGCCACCTTCATGTACCAGTGCACCGCGCTGTACGATCCGGCCGCCGATGCCGGCGTGCGCTGGAACGATGCGGCCATCGGCATCGACTGGCCGGTGGCCGAACCGCTGCTGTCGTCCAAGGACCAGCAGACGCCGTTCCTGGCCGAGGTTTCGCCGGAACGCTTGCCGACTTTCGCTGCATGACGGTGATGGCGGATCTGCCGATGGCGTTCGCTTCACACGGCGTCATGCCGGCGCAGGCCGGGATCCGGAAGAAGTTCAAGCGTGATGCATGCGTCATGGCGTGGGCCGGGACGACGAGGATGGCAGTGTCGAGATGCGGGTGGGCGGTTCTGTGCGCATCCTGATCACCGGTGCGAACGGACAGGTCGGACACGAACTGCTGCGCGCGCTTTGCGAACAAACCCTCCCGTTCAAGGGGAGGGTATGGGTGGGGATGGGTTGCGGAGCGATGCTCGCACCATCGTCGCCGCAACGCGCAGAGGGTCGACTCGCGGATGGCGGCGCTTGCGAGCGCATCGACCTGTCCGACCTTGAAGGGTTGCCGCGTGCACTCGATCGCATCCGGCCCGACCTGATCCTCAACGCCGCCGCCTACACCGCGGTCGATCGCGCCGAAGATGAGCCCGAACTCGCCGTGCGCGTCAATGGCGACGCACTCGCCGTGATCGGTGCATGGGCCGCTCGACATGGCGCGCGTGTCGTGCACTATTCGACCGATTACGTATTCGACGGCAGCGCGACGCGCCCGTACCGCGAGGACGACCCGACCCATCCCGTCGGCGCGTACGGCCGCTCCAAGCTGGCCGGCGAGCTTGCGCTGCGCGACAGTGGCGCACGGCACCTGATCCTTCGCACCGCCTGGGTGTACGCCGCGCGCGGCCACAATTTCCTGCGCACCATGCTGCGCCTCGGCGCCGAACGCGATGAACTGCGCGTGGTGGACGACCAGGTCGGCGCGCCCACTCCGGCGCGATTGATCGCGGAGGTCACGCTGCAGTGCGTGGCGTCATGGCTGGACGATGCGGATGCGGCTCGCGATGGCGTGTATCACCTCGTTGCATCGGGCCGCACCAGTTGGTGCGGATTTGCGCGTGCCGTGTTCGAACATGCGCAGCGAACCGGTTTGCTCGCGCGCGTGCCGACCGTGCACGCCATCCGCACGGTCGATTACCCCACCAGGGCGGTGCGCCCGGCCTTTTCGGTGCTGGATGCCGCAAGGTTGCGCGAAACCTTCGGCGTCTCGCTGCCGGACTGGCAAACCGCACTCGATGGCGTGATCGAGGAGTTGACCGCAGTGTCGAAGCGAGCGCCCGAGTAGATCCTCTTCGTCGAAGGGGGCGGAGCCAGGCTTTTCGCCACCGGTGAAGTGTGACGTGGGCCGCATACGTCGAACCGGAACGTCGACACGCTACCGCTCATCGGCCGGGATGCACCGCCCGTCGCCTGTTGCTTGGCAGGCACGTCGGCAAGGGTGATGATCCAACCTGCATCGTCGGCTCAAGACAGGGGCAAACCGTGGTGCCGGGGAAATTCCAGACCATGCATATCCATTCCGTGAAGCGCCTGCGCGCGCTTTGTCGCGCGCGTGGCTTCAGTATCGTGGAGTTGATGATCGCGCTGGCGGTCGCGGCCATCCTGGCCATGATCGCGGTGCCCAGTTTCCGCCATTTGATGCTGGTGAATCGCCTCGACACGACCGCCAATGCGCTCGTCGACCAGATCAACCTGGCGCGGCTGGACGCGATCAAGCTCAATGCCAACACCCAGTTCTGCGGCAGCACGGCCGCCCTCAACACCAACAATAATACGCTCGGCAGCGCCTGCGGCACCGAAGGCGGCGCGGTGTATTCGCTGCCGCAAAGTTCCACGACGGCCGGGCAGGTGCGTGCGACGCCGCCCGGCATCACTGCGCCCCTGCAGGTCGGCAGCAGCGGCATCGCGGCGGTGCGATTCTCGGGACAGGGTTTCGGTTACGCGCCCAGCGATGCATCGCATACGCCGTACGTCGGCAGGGTTGCGATGGTGTGCACTTCCGACCTCAGCAGCGACAACCAGCGCGTGATCAACATGACGACCGGTTCCATCCTTGCGGTTGCCTCTTCCACGGGGTCCTGCCCATGAATCACCCAATCGGCTTGCATGGAAATCGGCGGCGCCAGCGAGGCGTCGGCATGCTGGAGGTACTGATCGCCGTTTTGGTGGTTTCGATCGGCTTCCTCGGCATGGCGGCCTTGCAGGCCAAGGCGCTTTCCACCAACAACAGCGCGATGGCGCGCAGCATGGCAACGGTCGCCAGTTACTCGATCCTCGATGCGATGCGCGCGGATTTGACCAAGGCGGAGTCCGGAAGCTACAACACCACCGTGACCGCCAACGCCTGTCCCGCGGCAGTTGCCGGCAATCTGGCGAGTACCCAGCTCAACGATTGGTGCACTTCCCTGGGCAAGACCCTGGGTGCCGTGGCCACCACCACCGGCACGATCAATTGCAGCAATACCGGCGATTGCACCATCACCATCAAGTTCGACGACAGCCGCGCGGGCGCTCTCAGCAAGACCGGCGCGAATGCCTCGTCGACCCAGACTGTAATCACGCGGGCCGGTCTATGAATATCCATCCATTGCCATACCCGGCTGCGCGTCAAAGCGGCAAGCATCGTCACCGAGGTTTCACCCTGATCGAGCTGATGATCGCGATGATCCTCGGGCTGATCGTGATCGCGGGCGTCACCAGTGTGTTCCTCGCCGGCCAGCGCAGCTTCCGCACCAACAATGCGCTCAGCGAAGTCCAGGACAATTCGCGCGTCGCCTTTGAATTGCTGGCCCGCGACATCCGCGAGGCCGGGTTGACCGGTTGCGCCAACCAGGGCGACATGGTCAACGTGCTCAACAACCAGAGCACTACGTGGTGGGCCAACTGGGCCAACGCCGTGCACGGTTACGACACGGGCCAGGCCGATCCCGCCGTGACCACCGGTACCGCAGTAGGACAGCGCGTGGCGGGCACGCAGTCGGTGGAACTGATCGGTGCGGCGACTGCCAACTACACCGTGAAGGAGCCGGGTGAGAGCAGCGCCTACACCTTCACGCTCAACGAGTCGGGTGCGGATCTGCAATCCGGCGACATCGTGCTGGTCTGCGATCCCGGCCAGTCGGCGATCCTGCAGATCAATACCTGGAAGCCTGCCACTTCCACTTTCGACTACATCGCGAGCGGCAGCACCACGGGCAACAGTACGACGATCATTGATTACACCGGCCCCGGCGTTCCCACCGCACAGCCGTTCCCGGCCAATTCCCAGGTCGCGTCGTACAACGCGGTCGACTGGTATATCGGTTACTACAACTCGAGCGGCGGCACGTCCCTTTACCGCATGAGTCTGCAAAACGTCGGCGGCGTGCCCACGCCCAAACCGCAGGAAATGGTGCGCAATGTAACCGGCATGCAATTGACTTATCTCAATCCCGCCACGAACAGCGACTTCGTGGACGCCAGCCACATCACGGATTGGTCGGGCGTCACCGCCGTGCGCGTATCGGTCCAACTGGATAGCACCTTCCAGCGTGCCACCACCGGCGCCAATACCAAGGCGCTATCCCGCCAGTACGCCTTCACCACCACCTTGCGCAACCGGGTCGATTGAGATGAACCTTCCTGCCTCGCGCACCGCCATCCATCGTTCCGTCGGTGCCTCCGCTACCCAACGCGGCGCCGCCTTGCTGGTCGCGCTGATCCTGCTGGTCGTGATCACCCTGGTCGGGCTTGCCGCGATCGGGACCACCATCCTGCAAAACAGGATGTCGGCCAACCAATATGACCGGCAGATTGCCTTCCAGGCCACCGAGGCGGCGATGCGCCAGGCGGCCATCGCGATCACCACCAACGCCAACATCACGGCCACCGTGCCGGCACCGGCTGGCAGTGGTATCGAGGATTGTTCGACGCCGACCGGCAGCACTACGCCGACCAATGTGTGCCAGGCCAACCCCTTTTCGGACACGGCCCTCGTGGCCGGCGGCGGTGCCATCGAACCGGTGACGCAGGCTGATTTCGATGCCGGCAATCTGGCGGCGAAGCAACCGCAATACGTGGTCCAGTACATGGGGTGCTTCCAGGGCCCGCAGGGCAGCATCGTGGATATTTCCATTCCCGGTGCGGGCTCGGGCATCACCAGTGACTTCTATTTCTACCGTATCACCGCGCGCAGTGGCGATCCGACCCTGGTCGGCGACCGCTCCGTCGTGACCCTGCAATCCATGTTTCGCAACCAGGCTTGCAGTCCGTAGGCCAACGTAGCGGCATTCCGGGAGCATCCGGTTCCCCGAGGCAGATCATCATGTGCAAACCATCCGTGAAAATCCTTCTCCTGCTGGCCGGCGTGTCGATCGCCTGCGCGGCGAGTGCCACGACTTATTCGGACAACTTCACCGGCACGTCGAGCCAGTTGCAGTGGACCGCCTTGAACGATGCCTGTCTGACCGCGGGTGATAACAGTGGGTCGATTCCGTCGTGTGCATCCAAGGGCTTCCTGACCGACAGCGCGGGGAAGGGCGCGCTGTTGCTCACGCCCGCGCGGAACAACCAGACCGGCGCGATCCTTTCGGCATTCGCCCCGTTTCCGATGACCCAGGGCATCCAGATCACCTTCACCACTTACACCTTTGGTGGCGACAGCGGTGGTACGGCCAGGAACGGTGCCGACGGCATCGTGTTCTTCCTGACCTCCGCCCAGGACGCGGATGGCACCAAACACGACCCGCCCACCAAGACTGGTGCGGAAGGTGGCTCAATGGGTTACGACTGTTCGAATGACAACGGTGTGTACGACGGTGTTGCGTACGGTTACCTCGGTCTTGGCATCGACGAATACGGCAACTTCCTCAACTCGGGCGACAACGGCAGTCAGGGCATCTACAACTCGAGGAACTCGGCCCACGGCACGACGGCTTATGGGGACAATAGTTTTCAGAACGACGTCAACGGGAGCATTAACCCGGGACGGGGTCCGCAATACCAGCCCGAGCGCATCGGCTTGCGCGGCCGCGGCAATACCAACTGGGCGTGGCTGCAAAGCCAGAATTCCAGTTATTACTCGGGCGGTTCCAATGCCGGCAAGGTGCAGGCGGCCTGCAAGAGCGGACAATATGTTTCGGGTGGTCAAGGCACCTACTGGAGTCCTTACACCTACACCGCGATCCCGTTCAACTACAACGCGATCGCAACTGGCTACGCGGTATTGCCTGATAACCACAAGATCGCCAACGAGGCCGTCTCCAACCGGAATACCGGGACCACCCCGGCGTGGCCGATCACCTACAAGCTGACGATCTCGCCCGATGGCTTGATGAATTTCGATTACAGCTACAACAACGGCGCGTTCCAGCCGGTGCTCGCCAACTTCGACATCACCCAGGCTAACGGAGCGGTGCCGGAATTGTTGCGGTTCGGTTTTTCGGCCGGCACCGGCGGCAGCAACAACGTGCACGAGATCACCTGCTTCCAGGCATCGCCACTGTCGTCCAACAGCAGTGCGAGCTCCAATACCGTGCAGGGGGGCAAGGTGATTACCGGTACCCAGTTGTATCTGGCGTCGTATTCCAGCAACAACTGGTGGGGTTCCCTGCAGGCGCAGTCGGTGACGACCAGTAACGGCACGATCAGCATCGATCCGGTTGCCAACTGGGACGCCAAATGCGTGCTCACGGGTGGACCGTGCGACAGCATGGCCTATACCGACGGCAGCGGCAACACCGTCACTCCGTCCATAACCGTGGAAAGTGCCGGTAGCCGGGTGTTGCTGACTTCGACAGCCATCGGCAGTGCCACTGGCGTATCGCTGAACTGGGCGAACCTGAGCAGTGCCGAGCAGACCGCCTTGATAGCGTCCGACACGACCACCGTGGGCAAGAATCGCCTGAAATGGCTGCGTGGCAACCGTTCGGTCGAGCAGCTGGCGACACCCACGCCGGGCACCCTGCGCGCACGCACCTACGTGCTCGGCGACATCGTCGACGCCAGCCCGACCTACGTGAGCGCACCGGCCGCGGGTGGCTATCCCGACACCTTCAACGACGCCCTGCATCCCTCGCAAAACGCGTCGGCCCCCGAGAATCAGAGCGGGGCACAGTCCTACGGCACCTTTGCAAGCTCTTATGCAGGCCGCGAGGGCATGGTCTACGAGGGCAGCAACGACGGTTTCGTGCACGGGTTCCGGGCGGGTTCGTTCAACAGCGGCGTGTACGACAACACGACCAACGACGGCAAGGAATTGATCGGCTACATGCCCTACGACGTGCTGGTGAACAAGGCCGTGAACCTGTCCGACCCGTTGTACAAGCATGATTACCTGGTGGACGCGACGCCCGCGTCGGGCGCCGTGTTTTACGCTGACTCGAGCAATCCCAATGGTGCCTGGCACACCTGGCTGGTCGGCGGCGTGGGCTCCAATGGCCAGGAGATCTATGCACTCGATATCACCGATCCGAGCCAGTTCACCACCGCGAACGCCCAGTCACTGGTGATCGGCGACTGGGACAGCAGCACCCTGACCCATCTGGGCAACACGGTAGGCACGCCGCTGATCACGCGCATGCACAACGGCGACTGGGCGATCATCTTCGGCAGCGGCCTGGTGGCCAACCCGACTGCCAGCTCTCCGACCGAAGGGGTTTACGTCGGCCTGATCAATCCGAGCGACGGCAGCGTGACCTTCCAGTTCCTGGATACCGGTTCGGCTCCGCTCGGCGTCAACGGTGCGGCCGGGGGCATCGCCTACGTGACCGCCGCCGACCTGGATGGCGACCACATCGCCGATTACCTGTACGCAGGCGACACCCGGGGCAATGTCTGGCGCTTCGATGTCACCAGCACCACGGCGAGCAACTGGGGTGTTTCCACGTTCGGCAACGGCACGACACCGACGCCGCTGTTCGTGGCCAAGGACTCCGCCGGAAACCGTCTGGCGATCACGACCGCAATGAAGATCGGCGCGATCCTCACCGGCACGGTGACCCGTGCGATGGTCTATTTCGGTACCGGACAATTGACCCCGCAGACCAGCACATCCGGCACCCAATATGCGAGCGGCACCAACACGTTCTTCGGCATCTGGGACTGGGACATGTCCACCTGGGACAGTGCGTCCAGCGTCAAGTATGCGTCGTTGACCGGAACGCAATCCATCACCCGCAGCGTGCTGCTCGCACAGAGCGTGGTCGCGCAGACGGCTGCCAGCGGCGGCAACCCCGGGACCCGAACCCTGTCGACCCAGTACACGGTTTGCTGGGCGGACGATAGTTCCTGCTCGACCGGCCAGTATGGCTGGCGGTTCGACCTGCCCGATCAGGGTCCGACGTCCGGCGACAATGCCGGCGAGAACGAGCAGATCATCTACAACCCGACGCTGATCGGCGGCGCCGTGGTGGTGAATACCGCGACACCGCCGGTGGTGAATGCGTCCGATTGCAACGCCGGCCAGCAAAGCGGCTGGACGATGGCATTCAACCCGGCCACCGGCGGCGGCCTGCCACAGGACTTCTTCCCGAACGGCAGCGGTGGTTTTGGCGGCGGCTCCGCAACCGTCGGTGGCATATCGTTGAACGGCGTGGGTACGCCGACCTCGCTCCAGTACGGCGGGAATACCTACCTGATCACGAATACCGTCCAGGCCGCCCTGAAGCTTTCCAACATCAATCCGCAATCGGGCAACACGCCCGCGCGGGTGTCATGGCGCGAATTGGTGAATCCGTGAGTTACGCAAAAACCAACAGGGGAACGGTCATGGCAACACGGAAAGCGTGGCAAACCGGGTATGGTGCAATCGGCAGGGTGGTCCGCAGTCGCGGCTTCACCCTGATCGAATTGATGATCGTGGTGGCGATCATCGCGATCCTTTCGGCGATCGCCTATCCGACATACATCAATTACGTCACCAAGACCCGTCGCAACGCGGCCTCGGCCTGCCTGTCCGAGTACGCCAATTTCATGGAACGTTACTACACCACCAACCTGACGTTACGCACCCGGCTACCTCGGGCACGGCCCACCGCGATGGCGCAACCGCCGTTGGATTGCTCTGACACCACGCAGACGGGCGACGTATTACAACTACAGCTTCGCTGCGAAGCCGACGCGTCACGAACCGGTACAAAATCCTCGCCACCCCGCAGGGCAGCGCTCAGGCCACGCGCGACACGAGTGCGGCGCGCTGGCGCTGGACCGGGCTGGGCAGCGCTATTACCAGACCAACAAGACCGACCCTGCTGGCCTGGCTACCTGCTGGCAGCACTGATCCGGCGCGCGAAGGGCTCGCGGATTCGCCGCGCGGCAGGCCCGCTGGCCGACGGGTTTGCCGACTCCGCGTTGCTCGCAAGCGTTTCGCAGTCGAGCAGAGCCTGCTTGCGCGCCACGCCCCAGCGCCAGCCGCCGGAACTGCCGTCGGCGCGCACCACCGCGATGGCAGGGCACGATGAGCGCGAGTTTGTTGGAACCACAGGCATGGCCGACGGCACGCGCGGCGCCGGGTTCGCCGATCGCATGGGCGATGTCGGCGTAGCTGCGGGTTTCGCCGGCCGGGATGCGCGTCAGCGCCTGCCATACGCGCCACTGGAACGCGGTCGCCGCGACATCGACGGGCGGCAACGCGGCAGTCGGGTCCGCAGCGGCGTTGCCGGTCAAGCCCGTGGCGACGCGATCCAAGCACGACTGGTCAGCCATTCGTCACGTCCGGCATCGACGCGCGTGAGTTTCGCGTTCGGGAATTCGTCACGAAGTTCGTCCAGCAGTGCTTTGTCGTCGTCGCCCAGTGCCACGGCGCAGATGCCGCGAGCGGTGGCCGCGACCAGCACGCGCCCCAGCGGCGAGCGCGCGGTGGTGTAACGGATCGCGACGCCCTCGCCACCCTTGCGGTAGCGCGCGGGGGGCATGCCCAGCAGGCGGTCGGTGTGTTCGTAGACCCGGCTGGATGAACCGAACCCGGCCGCATACACGGCATCGGTGACGGGGGCGCCTGCGCGCAGGGAAGTTTTCAATTCCGCGAATCGTCGCGCGCGCACGTACTCGGCCGGTGAAACGCCGAAGCGGCGGCGGAAGCTGCGCTGCAGGTAGGCCGCGGACAGACCCACCGCGTCGGCGAGTTCGTGCAGGGTGGGTGATGGCTGGTCGCGGTCGAGGATTTCGCGCGCGCGCTCGACGGGATCGGGACGAGTCATGGGCGTAGCCGGGTTCGCATTCATGCGGCGATATTGACGTACGCCATGCGAACACGCTATCCGGTTCTTGTCATGCCCCCGGATGCTTCATTCAGGTCGTGGCAAGCCTTCGCGATGGCGTGGCGAAACCACCGTGAATTCACCCTCTATCACGGATGGATCTGCGGCCCGTGTCGTACGTCGTGACAACCAGCCGCGAATGCTCAGCACCAGCGCGGCAACCGCGAAAACGACGATGCCGACCACCAGTCCCATGGTGACCAGGCCGGCCAGCGCGATCACGGCGATGGCCAGCACCAGACCACGCAGCAGCGGGTTGCGGGGCAGGGTCGGGATCGTGAATTGGGCGCGCATCGAATCGGGCCGCGTGGCAGAATGACAAACCCACCATGCGGCCACATGACCGCGGATGCAAGTGCCGGGAGTTGCAGATGGACATGACCAGCCAAGCCCCGTTCCTGTGCCGCCTGGAAGATATCCCGGACGGCGGCGTGCTGGGCGTCGATCCACCCGATCCCGAGGGCGAGCCCTTGCTGCTGTCGCGGCACGGCAATTCGGTGCAGGCGTGGCTGAACATCTGTCCGCACGCCGGCCGCCGGATGGACTACGCGCCCGGCATGTTCTTGGTCAAGGACGACAAGCTGACCTGCGCGGTGCATGGCGCGACCTTCGCGCTGCGCGAGGCAGGCCTGTGCGTGGAGGGACCCTGTCGCGGCCAATCATTGCTCGCGGTTCGCGTGCAGGTGCGCGATGGGGCGGTGTCGCGCGCCTGAATGGCGGGCGGTACGCCGCTCAGCCCACGAACATCCGGGCGTTGCGGAACATCCGCATCCACGGCGAATCCTCGCCCCAGTCACGAGGGTGCCAGCTCGTCTGCGCGCTGCGGAACACGCGTTCGGGATGCGGCATCAGGATGGTGACCCGGCCCGACGCGGCAGTGAAGCCAGCCAGCCCCTCGGGTGAACCATTCGGGTTGTAGGGGAAAGTTTCGGTCGCCTTGCCGCGGTTGTCCACGAAACGCACGCAGGCGGTCGCCCTGCCCGCCTTGCTGCCCTCGGCGAACACCGCGCGGCCTTCGCCGTGCGCGGTCACCACCGGAATGCGTGAACCAGCCATGCCGCGAAACATGATCGAACCCGCGTCCAGCACTTCCAGCGTCACCAGCCTGGCTTCGTATTGTTCCGAGGCGTTGCGCTGGAATGTCGGCCAATGCTCGGCACCGGGGATGATGGATTTCAGGTGCGCCAGCATCTGGCAGCCGTTGCACATGCCGACCGCGAACCTGGACTCGTCCGCGAAGAAGTTCGCGAATTGCTCGCGCAGTGCATCGTGGTAAAGGATCGAGGCGGCCCAGCCACGCCCCGCGCCGAGCACGTCGCCGTAGGAGAAGCCGCCGCAGGCGGCGAAGCCCGAGAAATCGCCCAGCTTGTGGCGTCCGGCGATCAGGTCGCTCATGTGCACGTCGAGTGCGTCGAAGCCGGCACGCGTGAAGGCGGCCGCCATTTCGACCTGGCCATTGACGCCCTGCTCGCGCAGGATCGCGATGCGCGGACGCTCGCCCCTGGCGATGTACGGCGCCGCGACGTCCTCGGCGGGATCGAACGTCAGCCTGGCATTCAGGCCCGGGTCGTCGTCGTCGCAGCGCCAGTCGCGTTCGGCGTCGGCGCTGGCCGGATTGTCGCGCAGCCGCTGCATCGCGTGGCTGGTTTCGTGCCATGTATCGATCAGCTTGCGCCAGTTCCACTTGGCCACGGTTTCGTCGCCGCCGTACAACTTGATGCCGAGCTTCGCCTTGGGTCGCGCGATCACGCGTGCCATCGCGGCGAGGCCGTTGGCTTCGACGATCGCCGCGAACGCGTCGTGGTCGTCCACGCGCACCTGCACCACGGCGCCGAGTTCCTCGTTGAACAGCGCGCGCAGCGCGTTGTCTGCCCAGCCGTCGAGGAACACCTCGAGTCCGCAGTGACCCGCGAACGCCATTTCCAGCAGCGTCACGATCACGCCGCCATCGGAGCGGTCGTGGTAGGCGAGCAGCAGGTTCTGCTCACGCGCGGCGCGGATGGTTTCGAACAGTCCGCGCAGGCGTTCGGGGTTGTCGAAGTCGGGCGGCACGCCGCCGCCGCGTTCGTAGGCCTGGGTCAGCGCCGAGGCACCGAGCCGGTCGCGGCCGGCGCCCAGGTCGAGCAGCCACAATTCGGTGTCGCCAGCGTCCAGCCGGATTTGCGGGGTCAAGGCGGCGCGCACGTCGCCGACGCGCGCGAATGCGCTGACGATCAGCGACACTGGCGCGATGGTGCGTTGTTCGCGATCGCCGTCGCGCCACAGCGTGCGCATCGACAGCGAGTCCTTGCCGACCGGGATCGAGATGCCCAGCGCCGGGCACAGTTCCGTGGACACGGCGCGTACCGCGTCGTACAGCGCGGCGTCCTCGCCGTCGTGGCCGATCGCCGCCATCCAGTTGGCGGACAGGCGAATTTCGTCGAGCGCGGCGACCGGGGCCGCGATCAGGTTGGTGATGGCTTCGCCCAGCGCCATCCGCGCCGAGGCCGCGCCGTCCAGCACCGCGACCGGCGCGCGTTCGCCCATCGCCATCACTTCGCCGGCGTAGCCTTCGAAGTCGGCCAGCGTGAGCGCGCAATCGGCGACCGGCACCTGCCACGGGCCGACCAGCTGGTCGCGCGCACACAGGCCGCCCACGCTGCGGTCGCCGATGTGGATCAGGAACGCCTTGTCGGCCACCGCCGGCATTTTCAGTACGCGCTGGATGGCGTCATCGAGGCCGATGCCGGTGAGGTCGGGGATGATGTCGAGGTGCGGGCGTGACGCGCGTCGCGTCGCGCTGCATCCGCGGCGGCTTGCCCAGCAGCGTCTCCAACTGCATCTCGATGACGCGCGGATCGCGTTGCGAGCGCACCAACAGTTTCTGTTCCGCCGTCGCGGTGCCGACCACCGCGAACGGACAACGTTCGCGTTCGCAGAGCGCAGCGAAGCGTTCGAGATCGGCCGGCTTCACCGCCAGCACGTAGCGTTCCTGCGACTCGTTGCACCAGATCTGCATGGGCGAGAGTTGCGGATCATCCGAAGGTACCTTGTCGCAGGTCGATCTCGCCGCCAACGCCGGAATCGTGCAACAGTTCGGGAATCGCATTCGAGAGGCCGCCCGCGCCGACGTCGTGGATCGCCACGACGGGACTGTCGGCGCCGAACGCGCAACAGGCGTCGATCACTTCCTGGCAGCGCCGCTGCATTTCCGGGTTGTCGCGCTGCACCGATGCGAAATCGAGTTCCTGGCTGGACGCGCCGGCCGCCATCGAGGACGCTGCACCGCCGCCGAGGCCGATCAGCATCGCCGGTCCGCCCAGCACGATCACCGCGTCGCCCGGCGCCAGCTTGTTTTTCTTGACCAGCATCGGCCGCACGTTGGCGACGCCGCCGGCCAGCATGATCGGCTTGTCGTAGCCGTGGCGCATGCCGGGCTTGCCGGTTTCGAGTTCGAAGCTGCGGAAGTAGCCGGTCAGGCACGGGCGCCCGAATTCGTTGTTGAAGCCGGCCGCGCCGAGCGGACCGTCGCGCATGATCTCGAACGCGCTGGCGACGCGCGGCGGCAGCGGGCGTTCGGTCTCCCACGGCCGCGGCAGGCCTGGAATGCGCAGGTGCGACACGGAAAAGCCGGTCAGGCCGGCCTTGGGCTTGCCGCCGCGGCCGACTGCGCCCTCGTCGCGGATCTCGCCGCCGGAACCCGTCGCGGCGCCCGGCAATGGCGAAATCGCGGTCGGGATGGTTGTGCGTTTCGACCTTGATCGCGTAGGGAACCGCTTCGGCGATGCGTGCGCCACACGCCATCGGCATCGGCGAAAAAGCGCGCGCCGTCGGACCCTTCGATCACCGCGGCATTGTCGCTGTAGGCCGACAGCGTGTGCGCGGGCGACGCCTTGTGGGTGCTGCGGATCATGTCGAACAGGACTGGCGTCCTGCTTTTCGCCGTCGAGCGTGAAATCGGCATTGAACACCTTGTGCCGGCAATGCTCGGAGTTCGCCTGCGCGAACATCACCAACTCGGCGTCGGTGGGATCGCGTTCCAGCCGCGCGTAATTTTCCGCCAGGTAATCGATCTCGTCGTCGCTCAATGCGAGGCCGAGTTCGCCATTGGCGCGTTGCAACGCGGCCTTGGGATCATCACCCAGCTCGACGTTGCCGAGCGCGCCGGCCTGGCCGGATGCAAACACCTGCCTCGCATCCGCCAGCTTCAGCAGCACCGACTGCGTCATCGGGTCGTGCAACGCATCCGCGACGGCCGTGAAGGCAGGATCGCCTTGCGCAGGCAGGCCTTCGATCAGGAAGGCGGTACCGCGTTCGACGCGCGTGACCGGGATGCCGACGTGATGGACGATATCGGTGGCCTTGGACGACCACGGCGACAGCGTGCCGAGCCGCGGCAGCACCCACAGCGATGCGTCCGCCGGCGGTGCTTCGGTGGCATCCAGCACCTCGGCAAGGCGCCGGTGCAGCGCCGGTGTCAGCGACGCTTCCGATTGGACGAAATAAACGTGGCGCGCGCCGCGCACCCGCGTGCGCTTCGAGAGGGAAGCCAGGCGCTGGTTGAGTCGGTCGAGGCGGAAATCCGACAGGGCGCTGCGCCCGTCGAGCACGATCATGGCGATGGGAAGCCGTGGATCAGAGTGAGCCCTGCATTATAGATGCGATCGTCCCTGATCGCTGCCCGTCTGGAGTCCGCGCAGGAGCAAGGCATTTCGATCAAAAGGCATCGGAACGTCCAAAGTCGCCGTCCATGGCCAGGAGCTCCGTGGACTGACTTTACACAACGGCCGCTTCGGTCAAGGCAGCTGTTGTGCGGCGGGCGGCGCGTGCACGGACTGCAGGCGCCGCAGCAATTCGCGGGGATCGACGTAGCCGCCGAGTACCGCGCCGTTGTCGGCGATGACAGTGGGCGTGCCGTCCACGCCCAGGTCCACGCCGAGGTTGAAGTCGTGCGCGACCGGCGACTGGCAGCTCGCGTGGCGCGGATTGTCTCCCTCGAAGGCATGGGTCAGCGCCGTCTGGCGGTCGGCGGCGCACCAGACATCCACGGCTTTCTGTGCCGACGGCGTGCCGAGTCCAGTGCGCGGCCAGAACAGGTAGTCGACCGCAATACCGAGTTGGTTGAGTTCGGCGATGTTGGCGTGGAAGGCGCGGCAATAAGGGCAATCGACATCGGTGAAAACCGTCACCGTGTATTGCGGCTTGGCCGGCGCGAAACGGATCATCTGGCCCGGTTGCAGCTTCGCGATCGCGTCCTGGCGCAGCCGGTTCATCGTCAGGCTGTTGAGCGGGGTGTGTGTCCGGATGTCGTAGGCATCACCCTGGATCACGTAGCGGCCGTCGCCGGTCATGTACAGCACCTGGCCCTGTGCGACCACCTGGTACAGGCCGGCGATCGGCATCGACGCGATGGTCTGGACGCGCGCGCCGGGCGCCATCTTGGCGACCGCGGCAGCGATCGCCGAGCGCACCCTGGGCGCGACCGCACTGGACGCGGGCGCCGGCATGGCCTGGGCCGCAGCCGTGACGCCTGCAGTTCGGGATGAGCAAGCGCTGGCCGCGAACAGGATGAAGACAAGCGCACAGATGAGTTTCGGCATGGTGCTCGGATGGACAGGCCGCGATGGAGGCGACAGGATCGGCGCGATCCTAGCACGCGTGGCATCAAGCCACCGCGGCACCCTGCACCTTCAGAACGTCAACCACCAGCACCCGCCCGATTCGGTGACGCCGAAATCACGGGTACTGCCGTCCACGCCACCTGTCGAGATGTCGAAGCCGGTCGGCGGCTGCGGGGCAACGCTGGAAGCGCCGGCCGGATCGCCGGCAGACGTGGCCGGCGCAGGTCCGGCTTCCGCGAATGGCGGTCCCGTCGCATACGCGACCGCGATGCCGGTCAATGGCTGCTTCAGCCACGCCGTCAAGGCGCGCAATGCGGTGCGTGCGGAAGCCTGGTCCATGTCGCGCCACAGGATCAGTCCGGACAGACGGTTCACGTCGTGGGCCGTGAACGCATTCGCCAGCTCCTGCTTCAATGCCCCCGGTGAAGCCGCGCATGCCGCGCCGAAGCCATTGGCCGGTGATGCCACGTCGGTTCCCGACGACGCCGGCGCCCCGCAGGGTTCGCCGGAAAACACCGGCTCGCCGTGGGTGCCGATGCAGCGGTAGACCTGCGCATGCGCCAGCGGCGCGCATGCAACAAGCGCCAGCAGGCACAAAAATTTCAGCAGCGGGATGCGCATGACCGGCAAGTGTAGCCGGCGTCCGGGTCAGGACACGGGTCCGCCCATGCGCTGCAACACCGCGTGGGTCGCGCGGGCGCGGTTCAAGGTGTAGACGTGCAGCCCCGGCGCGCCGCCGTCCAGCAGTCGTTGGCACATTGCAGCCACCACGTCGGCGCCGAATTCGCGCACCGATTCGGCATCGTCGCCGTAGGCGGCCATGCGCTTGCCGATCCAGCGCGGGATTTCGGCACCGCACATTTCCGAGAAACGCCGCAGCTGCGCGAAGTTCGCGATCGGCATGATGCCCGGCACGATCGGGATCGTGATGCCGGCGCGGCGTGCGTCATCGACGAAACGGAAATACGCGTCGGCGTTGTAGAAATACTGGGTGATCGCTCCGTCGGCGCCGGCCTCGACCTTGGTCCTGAAATGACGCAGGTCGGCATGGGCGTGATCCGACTGCGGATGGCATTCCGGGTAACACGCGACCTCGATATGGAAATACCCGTCGTGCTCGCGGCGGATGAATTCGACCAGGTCCGAGGCATAGCGGAAATCACCGGGCGAGGCCATGCCCGAGGGCAGGTCGCCGCGCAGGGCGACGATGCGCTTGCAGCCGAGTTCACGGTAATCATTCAAAAGCGCGCCAATCTCCTCGCGCGAGCCACCCATGCACGACACGTGCGGCGCGACTTCCAGCGCGTGCGTCTCGCTGAGGTGGCGGACCGTGCGCGGGGTGTGGGTCAGCGTGGAACCGCCGGCGCCGAAGGTGACGCTGACGAATTCCGGGGCCAGCGCCTTGAGCTTCGGCAACGCGCGTTCCATCTGCGCGCGCTGCTCATCGGTCTTGGGCGGGAAGAACTCGAGCGAAATCGGGATCATTGCATCCGGCATCCATATATCTTTCCATCAAGATAGAGAGAATAATCTCGGGATGCAACGGCTGCAACGAAAACCGCCGGCGGGTGCCGGCGGTTCGGTGTTGCTTTTCGACCGATACTTCGTTCGCAGCGGCTGTTGTGGAAAGTCAGTCCAGAGAGCTCTCGTCCATGGATGGCGGCTCTGAAGGCCGCTCACGGCGTTTTCGGACCGGGATCGGTGTCGCTGCCCAACTGAGGTCAACGAGGCAGCGATCACCGACGATCGCTTGAATCATGCCGCCTGCTTCCACTGCCCCAGCGCGGCAAGGCCGTTCTCGCGTGCGCGTTCGACCACGATCTTCTGCGCGGCGGCGAAGTTGCCGGTCAGGTCCTTGGCCCACAGGTGCAGCGCGGCCTGCTGCATGGCGCGGCCGTAGGAAAACGACAGCGGCCACGGATGCGGGCCAAGCTGGTTCATCGCATTGAGGTGCGCGGTGGCGTCTTCGTCGCTCTGGCCGCCCGACAGGAACACGATCCCCGGCAGTACGGCCGGCACCGCGGACTTCAGGCACAGGATCGTCGATTCCGCAACCTCCTCGACGTCGGCCTGTTCCGGGCAGTCCTTGCCGGACAGCACCATGCTGGCTTTCAGGATCGTGCCTTCCAGCATCACGTTCTGTTCGTACAGCGCCGAGAACAGCGAGCGCAGCGTGGCCTCGGTGACTTCGTAGCAGGTTTCGATGTCGTGGTCGCCGTCCATCAGCACTTCGGGTTCGACCATCGGCACGATGCCGGCTTCCTGGCACAGCGCGGCGTAACGCGCCAGCGCGTGGGTGTTGGCGTCGATGCAGGTGCTGCTGGGCATGTCCTCGCCGATCGTGATGACCGCCCGCCACTTCGCGAATTCGGCGCCCAGCTTCACGTATTCGGCCAGCCGGCCGCGCAGGCCGTCGAGGCCTTCGGTGACCAGTTCGCCCGGGAAGCCGGCCAGCGGCTTGGCGCCGAGGTCCACCTTGATGCCGGGGATGATCCCGGCGTCCTTCATCACCTTGGTGAACGGTACGCCCGCCTTGGTGGACTGGCGGATGGTCTCGTCGTACAGGATCGCGCCCGAAATGTGTTCGGACAGGCCCGGCGCGGTCAGCAGCATTTCGCGATAGGCGCGGCGGTGCTCTTCGCTGTCGGGCACACCGACCGCGTCGAAGCGCTTCTTGATGGTGCCCGAGGATTCGTCGATCGCGATGATGCCCTTGCCGGGCGCGACCATCGCCTGCGCGACGGTTTCCATTTGTTCGATGCTCATGACGGTCTTCCGAAGGTGTCGGGAAACCGCCGATTATAGGCGAACGCGGTGTCGGCATGATTTCACCCCCCGATCCCATCGACATTTCGCGTGAAGAAGCAGCTGCCTCGTCGCCGGCAGGATCGGCCATCGCAAGACTCGTGATTCGATGCCGGATTCCCACGCGAGCCCTGGCGGGCGCCGGCCGCGTCAGCCGGCCATCACCGCATCACCGGTAGCCGTTCGGGAAATCCTTGAGGATGCAGGCGTCGGTGATCCGCTTGCGCGCGGCCGGATCGGCCGGCAGGTTGAACGGAATGATGATGTACGTGAATACCGGAGATTGGGAAGCATTGTCCGGACCGGCCACGTAGTGCATGTCCTTGACTGCGCTGGCCGCGACGGTGGTCAGGTCGCCGGCCGGGATGGTCTTGCGGACCACGATGTCGCGGGTCACGCCGTCCGAACCGATCATGTAGGTGACCGCCGAGCAGGTGGGCTTTTCCAGGTTCACGCCGCTGTTGGGCACATCCACGTCCAGCGAAGTATTGGTCATCACCCAGTAATTGGTCAGATGATCCGGCTGGACAGCCTGGATGTTGGGGTTGACGGCTGCAAGCGTGGCGACGCTGTGACCGATGAGGGTGGCAATTAGCAGCGTTGCTTTTGCCCCCCCTCCATGAAATTTTGGCTTCTGATCAGACATTTGATTCAACATCCGCGGATGCGATATGAACCCGGCCGCGTAGAGATTCCAGCAAACCGACCAAACCGCGTGCGCCAAGCAGCAATCCGAGTCCGGCGACAACACGCATGCTGGAAGCCGCGAACACCGGGAGCCTGTCCGGAATCGATTCGATACCGAATTGAAGGGCCTGGGCAGCCTCAAAGCTCAGGTACACGAGTCCCTGCAACAGGAACCACGCTCCGACCACTGAAAGTGAAACGTATTGCAGGGTCGCGGCCGATGTCGAGGATTCGAAGAATTCGTGTGTTGCTCGTCCGGCAGCCAGTTTCGCGAGCGCTCCCGGGAACAACCAGAACAGGAATGCAATCAAGACTTGGCAAACCACCTCCCCCAGCAACCAGCCAATTGCCGCCGATGGATGTGGCGCACTCATGGCGCTGATCCACGAGAATGGCAGATGCACGAGAGAGCCAACAATCCAGATGACTGCGCCGAGCCTGATCGTGATGCACAGAATCGAATAGAGCGACGTCTTCATGCGTTTCACCTTGTTCGACGCGATCCGCTAAAGATCCTTCAGGCTCTCGGCGATGCCGTCCGCGCCCACGCTGAGCAGTTTCAGGGTGTTGGTGCCGCCGCCGTGGCCGGTCCGGTCGCCGTGGGTCAGCAGCACGCGGTCGCCCTCGGCGAGGTCGCCGTGTTCGAACAGCTGGCGCACGGCTTCACGAACGACCTGGGCGGGCAACCCGTCCTGGCCTTCGAAGGCCAGCGGCGTCACGTCGCGCAGCAGCAGCATGCGCCGGCGCGCCTCGCCGCTTGGAGTCAGCGCGTAGATCGGCACGGACGAGCGGTAACGCGACAGCCATTGCGCGGTGGTGCCCGATTCGGTCAGCGCCACGATCGCGCGCACCGGCAGTTGCGTGGCCAGGAACATCGCCGCCATCGCGATGGCCTGGTCGGTGCGGTCGAGCCGGTGGGTGAGCACCGAAATGTCCTCGGTCGGTTCGAACTGGCGCTCGGCGCCGAGGCAAATGCGCGTCATCGCGGCCACCGCCACGTCCGGATGCTTGCCGGCCGCCGATTCCTGCGACAGCATCACCGCGTCGGTGCCGTCGATCACGGCGTTGGCGACGTCGAGTACCTCGGCGCGGGTGGGAATGGGCGATTCCACCATCGACTGCAGCATCTGCGTGGCGGTGATCACCACGCGATTGCGCGCCAGCGATTCGCGGATGATTTTCTTCTGCAGGCCGGGCAGCTCGGCGTCGCCGATCTCGACGCCGAGGTCGCCACGCGCGACCATCACTGCATCGGAGGCGTCGATGATTTCCTCCAGCTTGTCGATGGCTTCGGCGCGTTCGATCTTGGCCACCAGCCACGCGTCGCCGCCGGCCTCGCGCAGCAGCTTGCGTGCTTCCTCGATGTCGGCGCCGGAGCGCACGAACGAGACCGCGAGAAAATCGGCCTTCAGTTGCGCCGCCAGCTTGATGTCGGCGCGGTCCTTGTCCGACAGCGCCCCGAGCGAAAGGCCACCGCCCTTGCGGTTGAGGCCCTTGCGGTCGGACAGCTTGCCGCCGATCGTGACGGTGCAGTGGATCTGCGTGCCCTCGATCGCCTTGACTTCGAGTTCGACCAGACCGTCGTCGAGCAGCAGATGATCACCGGTGCCGAGGTCCTTCGGCAGCCCCAGGTAACTTACCCCGACGCGCGTCGCATCGCCCGGCGCGGCATCGGCACTGCAATCCAGCTTGAAGTCGGCACCGGGGTCGAGCTTGACCGGGCCGTTCGCGAAACGCTTGATGCGGATCTTGGGTCCCTGCAAGTCGGCCAGCACGCCGACCTCGCGACCGAGTTTCGCGGCGGCCGCGTGGGCGTCGCGTGCGCGCCGAAGATGATCTTCCGCGTTGCCGTGCGAGAGATTCAGGCGCACGACGTCCACGCCTTCACGCAGGGCGCTTTCGAGCATGCCGGGTTCGTCGGTGGCGGGACCGAGGGTGGCGACGATGCGGGTACGGCGGGTTTTGTTCATCGCCCTACGCTACCACGAAGTCGCTAAAACTTAGGTCTTTCCGGCGCGCTTCGATAGCGTTCCACCGATGTGCGGATTTCCTCGCGTGCGGCGGCGGCGTCGTCCCAGCCGGCGATCTTCACCCATTTGCCTTGTTCGAGATCCTTGTAATGCTGGAAGAAATGCGCGATGCGGTCGCGCCAGTGTTGCGGCGCGTCGTCGATGTCGCGGATGTGCGCGTAACCCTTGAAGACCTTCTCGGCGGGCGCGACGATCAGCTTGGTATCGCCGCCGGCCTCGTCTTCCATTTTCAGCATGCCGATCGGACGGCAACGGATCACCGCGCCGGGGGTCAGCGGCAGCGGCAGCAGCACCACAGCGTCGGCGGGATCGCCGTCTTCGGACAGGGTGCCCGGGATGTAGCCGTAGTTGCACGGATAGCGCATCGGCGTGGACAGCACGCGGTCGACGAAGATCGCGCCGGAGGCCTTGTCGACTTCGTACTTGACGGGTTCGGCATCCTTGGGGATTTCGATGATGACGTTGATGTCGTCGGGCACGTTGCGGCCGGCGGTAACGAGGTCCAGGCCCATGGGGATGTCCTTCGAAAACCACGTATTTTACGCGATCATCGCCCGCTTCATGGCGCGTTGCACGGGGATTCACGCGCCCGATTGCCGGGCACTACCAGCCGCCGCCGCCACCACCTCCGCCGCCGCCACCCGAGCCGCCACCCGATCCCGAGCTGGACCCTGGCGCGACGGACGCGGATGCGATCGCGCCATTGAGGCTCGATGACATGCTGTGGGTGAAGGTTGCGAAACTGGTGCTGTTGAAGTTGCCGCTGCCGACGCCGGAGTACCAGGCCGGTCGCGCTTGCTCCATTTGTGCGGGCGTCAGCGCATCGGAGAACCGCGCGGCCCAGGCGTTGCCCACGCCCAGGGCCAGCGCGTAGGGCAGGTAGGCGGCGAACAGGTCGGGGCGGGTCTCGGGCTTGTAGCGTGCATCGAGTTCCTGCTTTTCCGCGACGCCGAGGTACCAGCGGAATCCGCGGATGCGGTCGAGCAACCGCGCGCCGATCTGGGTCGGTGCCTTCAGCCAGGCGTAGAACATCACGTTGGTGGCGGCCAGTGCGACCAGCAGCGGAATCACCGCGTAGCCGACGGCCTTTGCCAGTCCCGTGACGATGATGAGCCCGACCACGGCGGAGGCCAGGAACAGCATCCAGGCGCCGACCGCCTTCGGGCCGCCGCGCCGGGCCGAATCGAACAGCCATGCGATCGCGGCGGTCCAGGCCGTGACCCACACCAGCAGGGAGCCGCTGCCCGCGCCGCCGCCGAGGCTGGCGAGCCAGGCACCCAGCGCGGTGATGGCCAGTCCGGGCAACAACCAGACGCTGTTGGTGAGGAAATATTTGCGCTGGAATGCCTGCTTCAGCGCCAGCTTGTGGGCATTGCGCGCGTCGTCCACCCGTGCGTGCTCGGCTTGCGTGAATACCAGTTCGCCGCCGTCCGTGAACAGCGCATCGCGCAGTGCTTGTTCGTCGGGAGCGAGCGTGGTGCCGGTGGGCAGGTCGCGTGGCGAGGCGACGAACCGCTTGCGGGCCTCCTCGCGAAGGTGCAGTCCGCCCTTGGCGGCGATGCCGAGAATGCCGGCGGTGAAACAGGTGTTGTCGTAGCCCATGCGCTCCACGTAGCGCAATGCTGCGGCCGAATCGCCGTCCGGCGGTTCGTAATCGGCGACCAGCGGTCCCCGTGCGGGATCGCGTCCGACGCGTCGCCAGACCAGCACATAGTAGATCCACAGTGCGACCAGCGCCAGCGCGGCCAGCAGGATGTTGCGGTTGTCCGAGAGCCACCAGTGCCAGCGCTGTGTGCTCGTCGGTTCGGCGATGACGCCCTTGGGGAATTCCAGCACGATACTGAGGTTTTCGTGCGAACCCAGCGGACGCGTGGCGGTAAAATCTGCGCCGTCGTCGTGCACGTTTACCGTCAAGGCCTGTTCGCGCGAGCCCTGCGCGCCGGTGTAGCCGTAGGCTTTGAGCGCCGAAGCGGGCACCGCGCGCGGCAAGTGCACCGTGGCGCCGATGTGCTCGATCGGGAAGGCCCATCCGGTACCGTTGACGTTCCAGAACAGCTCGTCGTGGTCGGCGAAGAATCCGATCTGGCGATTGGTCCGGTAGCGGATCGTCCAGGTGTGTTCGCCGGGTGCGACCAGGCTGTCCTTGTCGCCGAGGTACACGCGCACCCCGTTGTCGCGACGCTCGCTGTGCCAGGGTTCGGGCGCGCCATCCAGCGTCGCGCCCAGCACGGCGAAGCCGACCTGGTAACGGTGGTGCTGGAGATCGCTGTAGTCGGTCGGGAAGTCGCGGTAGATGCCATGACGAATCTGTGCGCCTTCGGCTTGCGCACGGATGGTTTCGGTGACCTGCATGTCGCCGTCGGCGGCCAGCGTGATGTCGGCGTGGTAGTCGAGTATGCGTTCGTCGGCGTGCGCATCCAGCGCGCCGAACGACAGGGCGAGCAGGCACAGCAGGCGCAGCGCGACGTGGTGGCGCATCGGATATCCCCCCTCAGGAAAGATCCACTTGCACGTTGGCGCGGGCATCGGCTTCGGCGGCGAAGAACTCGGCCGGCTGGAAGCCCAGCGGCCGCGCGATCAGCAGCGCGGGAAACCGTTCCAGTTCGGTGTTGTATTGCCGCACCGAACCGTTGTAGAAGCGCCGCGCGTGCTGGATCTGGTCTTCGGTCTCGACCAGTTGCCGCGAGAGTTGCATGAAATTCTCGTTCGCCTTGAGCTCGGGATAGGCCTCGGCCAGCGCGATCAGGTGCGACAGCCCCTGACCGAGCGCGGTTTCCGGCGCGCCGCGTGCACCAGGTGAATCGGCGGCCAGCGCCGCGCTGCGTTCGCTGGTCACGCGCTCGAGCACGCCGCTTTCGTGCGCGGCGTAACCCTTGACGACCTCGACCAGCGGCGGTACCAGGTCGTGGCGGCGTTGAAGCTGCACGTCCACGTCGCTCCATGCAACGCGCACCTGGTTGCGCAGCCGCACCAGCCGGTTGAACAGCCAGGCAACGGTGATCGCGAGTGCCAGTGCAAGTGCGGCGATCAGCATGGTGCGCGTCCCGGGTTGCGGTCGGCCGCGGCCACCCGTGAAAAGCATTGCCGGTCAGACATGCTCCCCTCCCCGAGGGAATATCCGGTGACATCATGACCGCGCAGCGGGGCGGCTTCAACTGTCATGCGGCGTTGGATGCGTGGAACAAAAAGCCCCGCCGAAGCGGGGCCTTGCGTGCAACGTGTCCCATCCGCGGATCAGTGCACCGCCAGTAGCGGGATGATCAGCAACGCGACGATGTTGATGATCTTGATCAGCGGGTTCACGGCCGGACCGGCGGTGTCCTTGTAGGGATCGCCGACGGTATCGCCGGTCACCGCGGCCTTGTGCGCCTCGGAACCCTTGCCGCCGAAGTTGCCGTCCTCGATGTACTTCTTGGCGTTGTCCCAGGCGCCGCCGCCGGTGGTCATCGAGATCGCGACGAACAGGCCGGTGATGATGGTGCCGATCAGCACGCCGCCCAACGCCCAGGCGCCGGCCTCGGGGCCGCCCAGCCAGCGGAATCCGAACGCGACGATGATCGGCACGACCACGGGCAGCAGCGACGGCACGATCATTTCCTTGATCGCGGCCTTGGTCAGAAGGTCCACCGCGCGCGAGTAGTCCGGCTTGGCGGTGCCTTCCATGATGCCCTTGATCTCGCGGAACTGGCGGCGCACTTCCTCGACCACCGAACCCGCGGCGCGGCCCACGGCTTCCATCGCCATCGCGCCGAACAGGTAGGGGATCAGGCCGCCGATGATCAGGCCGATGATCACGTAATGATTGGACAGGTCGAAGGTGATGCCGTCCATCCCCGGCAGTTTCGAGAGGTTGTGGGTGTAGTCGGCGAACAGCACCAGCGCGGCCAGGCCCGCCGAGCCGATCGCATAACCCTTGGTCACCGCCTTGGTGGTGTTGCCGACCGCGTCCAGCGGGTCGGTCACCGCACGCACCTCGGAAGGCAGGCCGGCCATCTCGGCGATGCCGCCGGCGTTGTCGGTGATCGGGCCGTAGGCGTCCAGTGCCACGATCATGCCGGTCATCGACAGCATGGCGGTGGCTGCGATCGCGATGCCGTAGAGGCCGGCGAGTTCGTACGAACCCCAGATCGCCGCGCAGATCGCCAGCACCGGCAGCGCGGTAGCCTTCATCGACACGCCCAGACCGGCGATGATGTTGGTGGCATGCCCGGTGGTCGAGGCCTGCGCCACGTGGCGCACGGGCTTGTATTCGGTCGCGGTGTAGTACTCGGTGATCACCACGATCACCGCGGTCAGCACGAGGCCGATCAGTGCCGCACCGAAGAGGTGTGGGCCGCTGACGAGCGTGGCGCCATCGTCGATCGAGAAACCCTGCGGGAACATGTTGGCGGTAATGAACCAGAACGCGATCGCCGCCAGTACCGCCGAGACGAGCACGCCCTTGTACAGCGCGTTCATGATCTTGCCGCCGCTGGTGGTGCGCACGAAAAAGGTGCCGACCACCGAGGCGATGATCGAGGCGCCGCCCAGTACCAGCGGGTACAGCGCGGTAGTCAGGTTGCCCGCGGCCAGCACGCTACCCATCAGCATGGTCGCGACCAGCGTCACCACGTAGGTTTCGAACAGGTCGGCCGCCATGCCCGCACAGTCGCCGACGTTGTCGCCCACGTTGTCGGCGATGACGGCCGGGTTGCGCGGATCGTCTTCGGGGATGCCGGCCTCGACCTTGCCCACCAGGTCGGCGCCGACGTCGGCGCCCTTGGTGAAGATGCCGCCGCCCAGGCGCGCGAAGATGGAGATCAGCGAGGAACCGAAAGCCAGTCCCACCAGCGCGTGCAACGCATTTTCCAGCGGCAGGTTGAAACCCAGATGCAGGATCGCGAAGTAGCCGGTGACGCCCAACAACGCCAGGCCGACCACCAGCATGCCGGTGATCGCGCCGCCGCGGAATGCGACGCCCAGCGCTTTGCCGATCCCGCCGCGCGCTGCTTCGGCGGTGCGCACGTTGCTGCGCACCGACACGTTCATGCCGATGAAACCGGCTGCACCGGAGAGGAGGGCGCCGATCGCGAAACCGATCGCGGTGGCCCAGTTCAGCGCGAAGCCGATGATGATGAAGAGCACGATGCCCGCGATCGCGATGGTGCTGTACTGGCGATTCAGGTAAGCCTTGGCACCTTCCTGGATCGCGAGCGCGATTTCACGCATGCGGTCGTTGCCGGTGGGCTGTTTCATGATCCAGCCTGCGGAAAAGATTCCGTACAGAATCGCCACGATCGCGCAGGCCAGCGCGAGCCACATACCGTACTGTTCCAGCATTTGGAAAACCCCTTGTCGGATTCAGTGAATGGGAGTACGTATTATTGAAATTGCTTTGCTTGAACCGTCCGTGGCATGCACATCCGGTTGGCAACCGCTCCCTTTCGTTCAGCGGCGCCCCCGACAGCGCGAACGTTCACGGACCCACCACAACCGGCAGTCCTACCAGTATAACCGTTGGCCGAGCGTGTCTGCGCCTTGCCGCACCAGGCGTTGCGCAAACGACCCGGCGATCTGCGTCAGGCCGGCGCCATAACGTCGGCCTGCACCGTTTCGGGGCCGCATCCGGCGGGAGTATGCTGCGTGCGCGGGTCCGTTTCGGGGAAAGCCCGGATTCATGGGCAGTGGACGTCATCGCTGAGGAGACCAGGACATGTCGCGCATGCTCGTTCTCAGGTTTGGCATGGCGGGTGGCGTCGTGCCTGGGCGTGGTGCTGGGTCTGGCGGCTTTCGCGGGCAAGCCACGGCGCAGTTCGCGCCTGCCCCGGACAGGGTGGTCCCGGGCAGGTCGCCGCGTTCCTGGGTACCTGGTGCGCGCAGGGCGATCCGGCCAGGCAGGCGTCGATCGCCAGCAATGGGCCGGGCATGAGCGGTGCCTTCCTGATGCTCACCAACGAAAACGGCGACACCTCGCCGGGCAACCTGCAGGGACCGAACCAGATCGTGGCGCCGCAATGGCAATTCGTGGTCGGCACATTGAGTCCAGACGGCAGCCAGATCAACTGGTCGAACGGCACCATGTGGGCGCGCTGTCCGAGTGGCGGGGATGGCTGGCCCGGTTATTTCCCGAGGCTTGCCGGCACCTGGTTCGCCAATGGTGACCGCTCGCGTCCCTGCTCGATCAGGCAGCGTCGCGGGGACCTCGATCTGCGGAACGAAGTGGGGCAGTCGGCCAGTGGCGCGTTCGTGCGACGTCACCTGATCACCACCAACTGGAATGGCAGCGTGATCCAGGGCCGGATCAGCCGCGACGGCAACCGGATCGACTGGAACAACGGAACATACTGGGTGCGCGACGTGGTCTATCGGGGTAACGGTGGCTAACGATGTGCAATTCGACGCCCTCTCTCGCGAGAGAGGGCGTCCGCCAGTTCGCTCGGCTTTGCTTACTTGCCGGAAGTTCCGGGCTTGACCGCATAATCCAGTTTCGCGAGCGCAGCTTGCGCTGCCTCTTGGTCTGTAACCTTCAAGTGGGGGTGGCCAGCGAAGAAACCCATGCTGATACTGCCTTGTACGTAGTAAATCTTGCCTGCCGCGACATCGAGGGTTACATCGCTTTCTGCCTCCGTTTTGGCGCTGTAGGTATGCTTTCCGGGTGTTGCGTTTTCAAAAAAATACGTGCCGCTTTGCAAAGCGCCGATGACTTCACCATTGTCGCGAATGTCGTATTGGATTCCAGCTCCACCGAAGTGGCTTTCGCGATAGAAGTAGACGAGTCCGTGATCGGGTTGAACGGTTGGCATCGGATGTTGTGTGGAACGCGGCATACCCGCACAACCTGCCATCGCCGACGCAACGCAAACCAGCGCGGAAACCCGTGCAGCTACTTTCAACATGTGTTTTCCCCTTGAAGATGGTGCCTATTATTTGGCGCGGCGACGTTACACAATTTGCCAGCGAAAGTATAGCGTTCGATACGTGCACAGGACGGAACGGCTTGCGGCGATGCGGTTGCAGGTTGTGCGCAGGAAACGTACGCTGACGTGGTGAATACTTCGAAATGGTCCGCGCGGCGAGCCGCGTTCCGCAGGTTGCATGAATCCGGCTGCTTCCTGATTCCGAATCCCTGGGATGTCGGTTCCGCACATGCCCTGGCTTCGCTGGGTTTCAAGGCGCTGGCTACCACCAGTTCCGGTTTTGCATGGTCGCGCGCGCACGCCGACAACATGATGGATATCGAGGCGGTGTTGGCGCACTGCCGCGAAATCGTCGAGGCGACCGATTTGCCGGTGAATGCCGACTTCGAGGATGGTCATGCCCGCGACATCGACGGTTTGAAGAAGAACGTCCGCCGCTGCGTCGAGACCGGCGTGGCGGGGCTGTCCATCGAGGACTCGACCGGCGACCCTTCGCAACCACTCTACGATTTCGATGAAGCGATCGCGCGCATGCGCGCCGCACGCTCAGTTATCGACGCCAGCGGCGAGGACGTGTTGTTGATCGGGCGCGCCGAATGTTTCCTGGTCGGCCATCCGGACCCGCTGCGCGAAGTGTTGAAACGCTTGCGCGCCTATGCCGAGGCGGGTGCGGATTGTCTGTACGCGCCCGGCGCGGGTACGCCGGAACAGATCAGCGCCATCGTCGCGGCGGTCGCGCCCAGGCCCGTGAACGTGCTGGTCGGGCGTGCCGTGCCGTTCGCGCTCGACGATCTCGCGCAACTCGGGGTACGCCGCGTCAGTGTGGGCGGTGCACTGGCCGGCGCGGCGTGGGGCGGATTCCTGCGCGCGGCGCGCGGCTTGGCAGAGGGTCGTTTCGACGGTTTCGCCGACAATGCCAGTCACGCGGAATTGGATGCATTGGCGAGCCGGCCAGCCGCGAGTTGAGTGGTTCCTGGCTGCATCGGATGTCGGAACGATACGCCCGCGCTTGTATGCGCCGGCGGTTTTTGCGATATTCCGTGTGTGCCTTGGAGTTGCACACACCCAACAAGGCCAGCATCGTGTACTGACGTGGGGACGTCGTCCGATCAAATCCATTTGCTGGGGGAGAGCCGATGGAATGCCAGAAATGTGGGAAGGTCGCGCCCGAGGGCGTGAAGTTCTGTCCGGGTTGCGGTGCACGGCTCGGTGCGGCGTCCGCGCCGACGCCGGCGGCGGATGCAATCTGCCCCGCTTGCGGTGCACCACATGCGCCGGGCGTGAAATTCTGCAAGCACTGCGGTGCGTCCATCCGCGCTCCCGCGCCTGCGAGCGCGCCGGCCGAGCCGGCACCGGTTTCCGCGACCTCGGAGCTGCCTGCGAAACCGGCCGGCGCCGAGGCGCCGGTCGCCAGCGCGACCGTGGACGCTGCTTCCGCTGCCGATACTCGTGCGAGCGCGGCAGCAACCCCGGAACCAAAGCTTTCCGAAACGCCTGCCGAAACCGTTGCGGCTTCATCCGCGCAACCCGCTCCCGAACAGGCTGCGCCAACGCCTGAACCCGAAGGTCGGGTGGCGCACGCAGCATCCGCGTCGATCGACCGGCCTTCGGCCGGAGGCGGCCGCAAAGGCTTGCTGTTCGGCGTGCTCTCACTGGTCGTCGTGATCGTGCTGGCGGGTGCCGCCGTTGCCTATTTCAAGTTCGCGAAGCCCACTCAGGATACGGAGGCGGCGAATGTCGCGCCGGCATCCGCGGTATCCAGTGCGGGTGCGATGCCGATCGCCCCGGTGCCTGCGGCATCAACGGCGATCGCGCCCGCCGTCTCCTCGCCGACCACCAGCGCGGTGGCGAGCCCGCACCGGCCGAGCAAGCTTCCGTTGCCACGATGCCCGCGGAAACGCGCGCGCCGTCCGCTGCAACCTCAATCGCAGCGGCGCCGCCGGTGGATCGCACGCTGCAGCTGGCATCGAACTTGGTGCACAAGGGCGAGCGCGCGTATGCGCGCGGGGATTACCAGGCTGCGATTCGGCATGCGCACTCCGCGCTCGACGTGCACCCGGGTTATGTCGATGCGGAGCGACTGCTGAAGCGCGCACAAGCCGCGCAGCAACGGATTGCCGAACAGCAGCAGGAACAAGCCCAACGCGAAGCGGCCGCACAAGCCGAACAAGCGAGGGCCGCGGCGGCCGCACGGGCGGCGCAGACACCACCCGCACCGACGCCGGACCAGATCTACAACCGACGCGCGCACAGCGAGTGCGCGCGCGGATTTTTCGGCACGGCGTGTCGCCACAAGATTCGTCAGGAAGTATGCGTGGGGGTGTCGCTGACGGCGCCAGGCACTTCGGTGTGCAGGGACTTGAAGGATTGAGTCGGGTTGAGGCGTTCGTCGAATACGGGCGCCGGTATCGAACGATGGTGGCTTCGCCGGCGGGGACAATGAACGGGGTTACGGAGCAGCGACATGCTCCGGAGCCGTGAGGGTGGCGCACAAGGCGTCGGCTGGGTGGTTCGGCGGGGTCGCCCGCGCTCCACCCCTGAACGATGAGGGGAAAATCATGACCGGGGTGAAGGCAACGAATCTGGGGTTGTTGTTGCGGTGTTACGAGGGCCTGCGCAACTGGCGTGCACTGGCCATGCTGGCGGTGGGGTTCGTGGTCTATGCCTTGCTGTTGGCGCTGGACGGCGTGGTCACGGCCAAGTTGGAATTTTCCAGTCCCACCATCGCGATGATCATCGGCGCGGTGATCCTGTTGCTGGCGGTGCTCGCATTGCTGGCCAGCATCAACGGCAGCGGACTGCTGTTGGTGGATCAGGCCGACGGCGGCGCGTCGCGGGGTTTCGGTGCGGCGTTTTTCGGGGGTATCGGCGTGACCCTGCAGGCGATCGTGTGCCTGATCATCCTGGGGGTCGGCCTGCTGGTCGTGGTGCTGGTGCTGTGGGCGCTGTCCTTCCTGGCGCACATCCCGGGCATCGGCGGGTTCTTCAGCTTCATCCTGGCCGGTCCGACCATGCTGATCCTGGCGTTCTGCTATGCGGTGCTCGCGTTCGGCGTGGCGTTGATGTTCGTGGCGTTGTGGCGCGGGCACGGCATGCTCGGATCGATCGGGCGCGCCATCGACATCGTGGTCAAGCGTCCGCTGGATACCGTCCTGCATTTCATCGTCTTGTGGCTGTTGATCGTGCCCATCATGGCCCTCGTCGGCGCGGTGATGTTCGGCGGCGCGGCGCTGACCATGGGCATGTACGCATCGAGTTCGTTCGGCGGCGGTGGTTATTACGGCGGCGGTCCCTTCGGCGGCGGCCCGTTCGGAGGCGGTGGCCTGATGGGCGGCGCCCTGCAGTCGTTCTCTTCTGGATCGATGGGTGCGGCGATGATTTCGATGTTCGTCGTGGCCGCCGCGGTCGTGGCGATTTTCTCCTTGATCCAGATGCTGGGAACCGTGTTGATCTTCGATTCACTGGCTGCCGACACCGAGGCCAGCTCCGCGGATTTCCTGCGCAAGCGGGCCCAGAACATCAAGGCCGAGGTCGAGAAGCACCGTCCGCAGGCGGCACCGGCGGCACCCCAGCCGGCGACTCCCTCGGTTGCCCACTGCAGGCAGTGTGGCGCGGTGTTGACCCCGGGCGACAAGTTCTGCGGGGAGTGCGGAACGCCTGCGGGTTGAAGTCGGGCGGGACGGCGGGTGTTCGCCCGCCGTCTCAAGCTTGCTTGAATGCAGGCAAACGCTTCTTCACCGCGGCGTTTTTCAATACGCCGTAAGCAGGCAGCCCGTCTTTGCCGTAAGGCGGCGGCGCTTCACCGCGAATCAGCGGTGCGAGGTATTTGCGCGCCGCGGCGGTGATCGCGAAACCGTCCCGGGTGATGAAGGAGCGCGGCAATTTCTTTTCGCGGTTGGCGATCCGGTCGAGTGGAGCCGTCTCGATCGTCCAGTGGTACGGCGAATCCGATTTGCGCTTGATCACCGGCATCACGGCATTCCTGCCGGCCAGCGCCAACTCCACCGCGGCCTTGCCGACCGCGAAGGCCTGCTCGACATCGGTTTTCGAGGCGACGTGCCGCGCCGAACGCTGCAGGTAATCGGGCATCGCCCAGTGGGTTTTCAATTTCAGCCGATCGCGCACCAGCGTCGCCAGCGTCGGCGCGACGCCGCCGAGTTGGGTGTGTCCGAATGCGTCGCTGCCGGCCCCGGCGTCGGCGACGAAGCGGCCATCGCCGTACCGGATGCCCTCGCTGGCCGCGACCACGCAATACCCGACGCGATCGACGATTTCGCGCACGCGCGCAAGGAAAGCGCCTTCGTCGAATACCCTTTCCGGAAACAGGATGATGTGCGGGGCGTCGTCGCGATGCTCGCCGGCGAGCCCGGCCGAGGCCGCGATCCAGCCAGCGTGGCGACCCATCACCTCCATCACGAACACCTTGGTGGATGTCTCCATCATGGATTGCACGTCGAGTGCGCATTCGCGCAAGGACACGGCGGTGTACTTGGCGACCGAACCGAAACCCGGACAGCAATCCGTGACGGCAAGGTCGTTGTCCACCGTCTTGGGCACGCCGATGCAGCGGATGTCGTACCCCATCGTCTTGCCGAGCCTCGAGAGCTTCAGCGCCGTGTCGGCCGAATCGTTGCCGCCGTTGTAGAGAAACCAGCGGATGTCGTGGGCGCGGAACACCTCGATCAGGCGTTCGTACTTCGCGCGGTCGTCTTCGAGCGACTTGAGCTTGACCCGGCACGAGCCGAACGCGCCACCCGGTGTGTGCCTGAGCGCGCGGATCGCGGTCGGCGATTCCCGCGTGGTATCGATCAGATCCTCGCGCAGCACGCCGAGGATGCCGTTGCGCGCGGCGTACGCGGTGATCTTGCAGCGACGGCAGGTCTCGATCACCGCGGCGGCGGTGGCGTTGATCACGGCTGTGACCCCGCCGGACTGCGCGTACAATAGCTTGCCTGTGGGTTTCGATATCTTGTTCATGCGGATTGTGCGGCGGATGTGGCGTTGACGGGGTACTTGCGCAGACGCTAGCGTAACCCCTCCCACGCGGGATTTTGCAATCAAGGTGCCGCAACTGCTGCGGGCCGAAGAAGGAAAGGCATGCGCATCGTATTGCTCGGCGCGCCCGGTTCGGGCAAGGGCACCCAGGCCAAACGGCTGAAGGCGGAACTCGGCATCGCGCACATTTCCACCGGCGACCTGCTGCGCGCGGCGGTCAAGGTCGGCACGCCGCTGGGGCTGAAGGCCAAGGCCGTCATGGAGGCGGGCCAGCTGGTTTCCGACGAGATCGTGCTGGGGTTGCTGGATGAGCGTCTGGCCCAACCGGATACCCGGACCGGATTCATCCTCGACGGCTATCCGCGCAATCTTGCGCAAGCCGACGCGCTGAACGGCCTGCTGGAGCGGCTCGAACAGCCGCTGGACGCGGTGGTGAAGTTGAACGTGCCCGACGCCGACATCGTCAAGCGCTGCGAGATCCGCTTCGAGCAGGAGCATCGCGCCGACGACAATCCGGAAACCGTGCGCAAGCGGCTCGCGGTGTACGCCGAACAAACGGCGCCGGTGGCGGAGTTCTACGCGCGGCGCGGACTGTTGACCGAAATCGACGGCGTCGGCGCGATCGACACCATCGGCGACCGCATCCTCGCAGCGCTGCGAACACGCACCCGCGCCTGAGCTTGTCCTCGTTCCTTGCCAGCCTTTTCGACCTGTGCCGGTTCCGGCGCGGCCCGGACGACATGCCGTACGCACCGTGGCTGCTGGTCGTGCTGCTGTTCGCCTGTGGCGTATTGCAAATCCTGTTCAATCTGCGTCAGGGTGCGAGTCCCGGCATGCTGGCGGCAGCCCTGCTGGGCGGACTCGCTGCCCTGGGCGTGATTTTTCAGCTGTTGCGTGGACGCGGCAAGGTTGAGCGCTTCGTGCAGACGGCGACGGCGCTGGCCGCGGTGTACTTGCTGTTCGGCATCGTCGCCGATGTGCTGGCGATGTGGCTGCCCCTGAAAGCGTTGACCGAGCAAATCCTTTCACATCCGGAGCAGCCACCGACGCTGACCGGGACCCAGACTCTGTTGTTGCTGGTGATTTTCGCGCTGGGAATCTGGCAGCTGTGCGTGTGGATCCGCATCCTGCGACGAGCGCTGGAGGTTTCGCTCGCGGGTGCGGTGCTGGTGTTCCTGTTGCTGCTGTTGGTGGACTGGATTGTCGTGCGCTTGGTGATGGCGATAATCGGTGTGGCTTGAGTTTCGCGAGACGACATGCGCATTCATATCCTCGGGATCTGCGGTACTTTCATGGGCGGTGTCGCGGCGCTGGCGCGCGAACTGGGTGTCGACGTGGAAGGTTCCGACGCCAACGTGTACCCGCCAATGAGCGACCAGTTGCGAGCATTGGGTATCGCCTTGCAGGAGGGTTGGTCGGCGGAGCACCTCGAGCCCGCGCCGGATCAGGTGGTGGTCGGCAATGCGCTGTCGCGCGGCAATCCCTCGGTCGAATACATGCTCGATGCCGGCTTGCCGTATGTCTCGGGCCCGCAATGGCTGGGCGAGGCGGTGCTGCGGGGACGCGAAGTGCTGGCGGTCGCCGGTACCCACGGCAAGACCACGACGTCGAGCCTGCTCGCATACCTGCTGGATGCCGCTGGAACGGCGCCGGGATTCCTGATCGGTGGCGTGCCGGAAAACTTCGGCCTGTCGGCCCGGCTGTCCGGGACATCTTCGCCATTCGTGATTGAAGCCGACGAATACGACACGGCATTTTTCGACAAACGCTCGAAGTTCGTGCACTACCGACCGCGCATAGCGATCCTCAACAACCTCGAATACGACCACGCCGACATTTTCCCCGACGTGGCGGCGATCCAGCTGCAGTTCCATCATTTGGTGCGTACGGTGCCCGGCAACGGGCGCCTGGTCGTCAATGCCGAGGACGCACGGCTCGCCGAGGTGCTGGCAATGGGTTGCTGGACGCCGGTTGAAACCTTCGGCATCGACGCGGGCGACTGGCGCGCACGGATGCTCGAGACCGACGGTTCGGCGTTCGAAGTGTCGCGCGAGGGCGGAACGATCGGCGAGGTGCGCTGGAACCTGTCCGGCCGGCACAACGTGATGAACGCGCTGGCCGCGCTGGCCGCGGCCAACGCCGCAGGCGTGGATCCGGACAAGGTGCTTCCCGCGTTCGCGGGATTCCAAAGCGTCAAGCGGCGAATGGAAGCACTGGGGAGGGTGAACGGCGTGCACGTCTACGACGATTTCGCGCATCACCCGACCGCGATCGCGACCACGCTCGCAGGCTTGCGCGCCAGGGTCGGCAAGGCACGCATCCTGGTCGCGCTGGAACCGCGCTCCAATTCCATGCGTGCTGGCGCACATGCCGAAGCGCTGGCGCCATCACTGGCCGACACCGATGCAGTGGTGTTGCTGCAGCGGCCCGAATTGCCATGGAATGCGCGGCATGTCATCGATGCGCTTGCGGGCCGGGGCGCCGCCGCGGCATCGGTCACTGAGCTGATCGCCATGCTGCAACGGCAGGCGGGTCCGGGCGACCATGTCGTGTTCATGTCCAACGGTGGCTTTGACAATGCTCCTCGCCGGTTCCTCGATGCGCTGCGCGCGGGCTAGACTCGTAGCGTGAGACGTCGCGAGATTTCGCTGTTCCCGCTCAACGCCGTGCTGTTTCCGGGCAGCATGCTGGGCTTGCGCATCTTCGAGGCGCGTTACCTCGATATGGTGCGCGAATGCGCGCGTGGCGATGGCACATTCGGGGTGTGCCTGATCATGGAGGGGCAGGAAGCCGGCGAGCCCGCGTTGCCCGCCGCGGTCGGCACACTGGCGAGCATCGTCGATTTCGACACGCTGCCCGACGGGCTGCTGGGCATCAGCGTTACCGGCGGCGCGCGCTTTCGTGTGCAGAAGTCCCGCATCCGCAGCAACGGTCTGGTAACGGGTGAAATCCGCGAATGGCCGGACGAGCCCGATGTGCCCGTACCGGTCGAGTTTTCGCTGTTGCCGACGATCCTCGAGCGGCTGGCGGAGCAGGCCGGATTGTCCTGGCGCAACGGGCCGCGCGAGCGCTACGACGACGCCAGCTGGGTCGGATTCCGGCTGGCCGAGTTGCTGCCGCTGGGCGACGCCGAACGTCAGCACCTGCTCGAAATCACCGACCCGCTGGAACGGCTGGCAGACCCTGCGCGATGCGATGCCGCGCTTCCAGAAACCCTAGTTCTTGCGATCGTCCCTGATCGCCGCGGGATGAGTCGCATCGTTTACGTCGGGATACGCCCGTTGGGCAACATCACAACGGCCATCCTTGGCCTGACTTTTCAGAACAGCCGCTTCAATTGCGGGTCGCGGATCAATCGAGCGCTTGCTGTAAATCGGCGATCAGGTCTTCCGCATCTTCGAGCCCAACGGAGAGTCGCACCAGGCCCGGCGGGGACTTCGTGTGTTCGCCTTCGGCCGAGGCACGGTGTTCGATCAGCGATTCGCAGCCGCCGAGCGAAGTCGCATTGGTGAAGATTTTCGTGCCGCGTACCATCTTCGTGGCCGCGTCGCGGCCACCGCGCAGTTCGATGCTCAGTACGGCCCCGAAATCGGTCATCTGCCGCGTGGCGACTGCGTGTCCCGGATGCTCGGGCAATCCGGGCCAGTTTACGCGTTCGACGGCCCGGTGTGACGCCAGGAATTCTGCAACCTTGCGTGCATTCGCGCAGTGCAGCGTCATGCGCGCGGGCAGCGAACGACAACCACGCAGGGTCAGCCAGGCGCTGAATGGCGACAGGATTGCGCCGCTGAGGATGCGTCGTGCGGCGATCCGCTGGGCGAAATCGTCGTCGTGTGCAAATACCAGCGCGCCGCCCAACACGTCGCTGTGGCCGCCGAAGAACTTGGTGGTGGAATGCATCACGATGTCCGCGCCGAGCTCCAACGGACGCTGCAACAGCGGGGTCGCGAATGTGTTGTCGCAGGCCATGCGTGCGCCGGCCGCGTGCGCGATCTTCGCCAGTTCGGCAAGGTCGCTGATGCGCAAATGCGGATTGGACGGCGTTTCTGCCCAGACCAGCGCCGCGCCGGCGGCACAGGCATTGCGTAAGGAGTCGAGGTCGGTCATGTCGACGGTCAGGACTTCCACGCCGCGTTCGGGCAGCACCTCGGTTATGTAGCCACGCGTGCCCACGTAGCAGTCCTCGGGCACCAGCATGCGCTGCCCGCGTTGAAGGGTGTCCAGTACCGACGCGATAGCGCCCATGCCGGAGGCAAAGGCCAGCGCGCGTTCGCCGCCTTCGAGCGCGGCCAGCGCGGCCTCCAGTCGCCGCTGGGTCGGGTTGTCCGCGCGCTGGTAGCTGAAATCGTCGGTTTCGCCCGGCGGCGCGTGAACGAACGTGGTCGAAAGGTGGATGGGTGGTGCCACCGCGCCGGTTGCTGGATCCGGTTCCGCGCCCGCGTGGACCGCCAGCGTGTGCAGCTTGTGGGTCATCTCGCCATCTCCGAACTTGCATGGGTCGGGTCGTCGCAATCACGATAACCGAACTGTCGGAAAGCATGAATCCGTTTCGGAGAATCACATGAAATATCTGCACAGCATGGTGCGCGTGCGTGACCTGGACGCTTCGCTGCGCTTTTACTGCGAAGGGCTGGGCTTGCGCGATGTCCGCCGCAAGGAAGTGCCGCAGGGCAAATTCACGCTGGTGTTCCTGGCGGCGCCGGACAGCCCGGAAGCCGAAATCGAACTGACGTACAACTGGGAGTCCAACGAGGATTACGGCTCCGCCCGCAACTTCGGGCACCTCGCGTTCCGGGTCGAGGACATCTATGCGACCTGCGCGCACCTGCAGGAGATGGGCGTGACGATCAACCGGCCACCGCGCGACGGCCACATGGCGTTCGTGCGTTCGCCTGACCTGATCTCGATCGAGCTGCTGCAGGCGGGCGATGCCAGGCCTGCCGAGGAACCCTGGGCCTCGATGCCAAATACCGGCGTCTGGTAATGAGTGGCTAGCCTTCCGCGACCGCGGCAAACGCGGCGCCTGCGGCTTCGAGCGTCGCCGCGATCGTGGCATCGTCGTGCGTGCTGGACATGAAGCCTGCTTCGAACGGGCTGGGTGCAAAATACACGCCGCGTTCCAGCATGGCATGGAAGAAGCGCCGGAACGCCTCGCGATCGCACGCGGTCGCCTGTGCAAACGACGCGACCCTGTCGGCGCTGAAGAACAGGCCGAACATGCCGCCTACGCGATTGGCGGAAAACGGCACCCCGGCCTCGCGTGCCGCCGCGACCAGCCCATCGGTCAGCGCCTGGGTCTTGAGCGCGAGTTCCTCGTGGAATCCGGGTGCGCGAACCAGATCCAGCATCGCCATGCCCGCGGCCATCGCCACCGGGTTGCCCGACAGCGTGCCGGCCTGGTAAATCGGTCCGGCCGGGGCGATTTGTTTCATCAAGTCGCGACGCCCTCCGTAAGCCCCTACCGGCATGCCGCCGCCGATGATCTTGCCCAGCGTGGTCAGGTCGGGCCGGACTGCATACAGCGACTGAGCGCCCCCTGCGGCGACGCGGAATCCCGTCATGACCTCGTCGAAGACCAGCAATGCGCCATCGCGGCTGCACAGTTCACGCAACGTCTGCAGGAATCCAGGCCGCGGAGGAATGCAGTTCATGTTGCCCGCGACGGGCTCCACGATCACGCAGGCGAGGGTCGTGCCCATCTCGTCGAACAGCGCGCGCACGGCATCGATGTCGTTGTAGGGCAGCGTGATGGTGAGGTCGGCCAGGGCCTTGGGCACGCCGGGTGAATCCGGCACGCCGAGCGTCAGCGCGCCGGAGCCCGCCTTGACCAGGAAGGAATCGCCGTGGCCGTGGTAGCAGCCCTCGAACTTCACGAAACGTTCGCGTCCGGTCGCGCCGCGTGCCAGGCGCAGTGCCGACATGGTGGCCTCGGTCCCGGAATTGACGAAGCGCAGCATCTCCATGGCCGGCATCAGTGCTTGGATCGCTTCGGCCAGCTCGGCTTCGGCTGTGCACGGCGTGCCGAACGACAGGCCGTCGCGGATCGCACGTTCGACCGCCTCGCGCACGTGGGGATGGTTGTGGCCGGCGATCATAGGCCCCCACGACCCGACGTAGTCGATATAGCGCTTGCCTTCGACATCCCATAGGCAAGGGCCGTCGGCGCGGGCCGCGATGAACGGTTCGCCGCCGACCGACCTGAACGCTCGTACCGGCGAATCGACGCCGCCGGGCAGCAACTCCTGCGCACGCCGGAAAAGCTCGTGATTGTTGCTGCTCATCTCGTGTCCCGTATTTCGAACAACGTCGTGAATTGCCGTGCCGTCGCACGCACGTCGCGCGCGCCGAACAATGCAGAGATCGCGGCCAGGAAATCCGCGCCTGCAGCGATCAGCGATCCGCCATTGTCGGGGGTGATGCCGCCGATCGCCACCAGCGGCAGGCCGAACGCGCGTGCCTCGCGAAGCAGCGCCGTGGTCGCACGGCGAGTGACGGCCTTGGTCGATGTCGGGTAAAACGCACCGAAGGCCAGGTAGTCCGCGCCCGTGCTGGCGGCATCGCGGGCGCGTTGCAGCGAGTCGTAGCAGGACACGCCGATGACAGCATCCAAGCCGAGCATTGCACGTGCGTCTGCAATGCCGGGATCGTCTTCGCCGAGATGCACTCCCGCCGCACTGCAGTCCCGCGCGAGCGCCACGTCATCGTTCACGATCAGCGGCGCTTCAAACCCGTTGCACAGAACCGCGAGTGCCCGTGCTTCGCGCAACCGCCGGTTCCTGTTGCCGGTCTTGTCGCGGTATTGCAACATCGCCGCGCCGCCACTGAGTGCAGCGTGTGCGACTACCAGCAGATCGTCACGGGGGCCATCGGTAATGGCGTACAAGCCGCCCGCGGGCAGCTTTGAATCACCAAGCGAAGATGGTTGCGCGGGGCGCGGCGAATGCCTTGGCATCGTACGACATGGCTCCAATCAGGCGTTCGCTTTCATGTAGCGGCGCAAATTGCGACAATAGGAGATATCTTCCATTGCGTCACGCCATCCATGAGTGCTCCCGCCGAAAGCGTCGTTGCCTATCGCAAATTCATGTGCGTGGTCTGCGGCTTCATCTACGACGAGGAAGCCGGCCTGCCCGAAGAGGGCATCCAGCCCGGCACTCGCTGGGAGGATATTCCAGACACTTGGACGTGCCCGGATTGCGGTGTCACCAAGGACGATTTCGAGATGATCGAAATCGAAGGCTGAACTGCCACGCTGATGCCCGAATTGCGTCATTTCCTGTTCATGCGGTTGTGCTTGCATGGACTCGACGACGGATCGGGGAGACACAAGCATGCGCGAGTTCGTGCCGTTCGATGACCGCTGGTTCGACGAGGAGCTGCCGGGTCCGCTGGTGCCGCTGCCCATGAATTTCACATGCATGCACGGCGAGGACGGCGTGTTTCACTGGGTGCCGGAAGACATGTTTGAAAACGTGATCACGTCGCCCTTGCGCGCCCGGAGTTTCGCGGCAACGCCGGCGTTGAGTTCCAG
>CAVYUN010000002.1:1225000-1529136 GCA_963771735.1 uncultured Pseudomonadota bacterium
CTGATGTGCTTGACGTTCTAACCTCGACCCGTAATCCGGGCCAGGGACCGTGTATGGTGGGTAGTTTGACTGGGGCGGTCTCCTCCCAAAGAGTAACGGAGGAGCTCGAAGGTACGCTCAGCGCGGTCGGACATCGCGCACTGTGTGCAAAGGCATAAGCGTGCTTGACTGCGAGATCGACGGATCAAGCAGGTACGAAAGTAGGACTTAGTGATCCGGTGGTTCTGTATGGAAGGGCCATCGCTCAACGGATAAAAGGTACTCCGGGGATAACAGGCTGATACCGCCCAAGAGTTCATATCGACGGCGGTGTTTGGCACCTCGATGTCGGCTCATCACATCCTGGGGCTGTAGCCGGTCCCAAGGGTATGGCTGTTCGCCATTTAAAGTGGTACGCGAGCTGGGTTCAGAACGTCGTGAGACAGTTCGGTCCCTATCTGCCATGGGCGTTGGAGATTTGAGGTGGGCTGCTCCTAGTACGAGAGGACCGGAGTGGACGTACCGCTGGTGTTCGGGTTGTCATGCCAATGGCATTGCCCGGTAGCTACGTACGGAAGCGATAACCGCTGAAAGCATCTAAGCGGGAAGCGCGCACCAAGATGAGATCTCCCGGGGCTTCAAGCCCCCTGAAGGACCCTCGAAGACCACGAGGTTGATAGGCGCGGTGTGGAAGTGCAGCAATGCATTGAGCTAACGCGTACTAATGATCCGTGCGGCTTGACCATATAACCCCAAGACGTTTGTTTACGCGCATCCCTGCGCAAACCCCGGTCGTGCCTGACTGGATTATTCGCGAAGCTCCTTCGATGGAGCCTCGACGAAGCAGGGATCATGTCTCGACGGCACGTTTTGGCTCCAAGAATCAAACACTCGTCACATCCCGACCCCATGCGAACGCCGCGCAAGTGCGCGCGTTCCACCCTTTCCCTGGCGGCCATAGCGGTGTGGTCCCACCCGATCCCATCCCGAACTCGGAAGTGAAACGCACCAGCGCCGATGGTAGTTTGGCATTCGCCATGCAAGAGTAGGACACTGCCAGGGGCTTCATCGTCAAAACGGCCATCCATGCGGATGGCCGTTTTGCCTTTTGCGCCGGCTCCTGGCAATTGCCCTCGTGCCATCGCCAAGTGCGGTTCGGCTCAAACCCACCCCGCCAACTGCCGCATGGCGATTTCCGTTAGGGCAGTGGCGTGGGCATTGCCCGCGTTGAGCGCTGGAATGTAGCGAAACTGCCTGCCGCCATTGGTGAGAAATGTCGTGCGGTAACGCAATGCGACTTCTTCGAGTGTTTCCAGGCAATCGACCGCGAAACCCGGGCACAGCACATCCAGCGTTTCGACATCCTGACGTGCAAGTTGCTCGATGGTTTCTTCGGTGTACGGGCGCAGCCAGGGTTGTCGGCCCAGGCGTGACTGGAACGTCACCAGCAATTCCTGGTCGGTCATCCCCAATGCGTCACCCAGGCGTCGCGCGGTTTCCCGGCACTGGCCGGGATACGGATCGCCGGCGGCCGCGTATTTTTCGGGAATGCCGTGGAAACTCAGCAAGAGTCTTTGACCGCGCCCGTGCTCGGCCCAGTGTGCCTGCACGCTCGCGGCCAGCGCAGCAAGGTAACCGGCATCCGCGTGATAATCGTTGATGGTTCGGAGTTCCGGCGGCCAACGCAGCTTCTGCAGCGTGCGCGCGACGGCATCCAGCGCGGCGCCCGTGGACGTGGCGGAATACTGGGGAAACAGCGGCAACGCCAGAATCCGACGGATCCCCTGTTCCAGCAGCGACTGCAGGCGTGACGCCACCGAGGGTTCGCCGTAAGTCATCGCAAGTGCGACTTGGACCTTGCCAGCGGTTCGACGTGCGATCTCGGCGCCCGTGACACGGGCAAGCTGGTTGCTGAATGCCAGCAACGGCGAGCCGTCATCACGCCAGACCTTGGCGTAGGCTTCCGCGGATCGACTTGGCCGCGTGCGCAGAATGTAGCCGTGCAGCACCGGCCACCACAGCCAGCGCGGTAGCTCGACCACGCGCGGATCCGACAGGAATTCGGCCAGGTATTCGCCGACCGCATCCGCAGTGGGCGCTGCGGGCGTGCCGAGGTTGATCAGCAAAACCGCGGTGCGCGGGGTGTCCCGTGTTTCAGCGACGCTGTCGAAACCGATGTAACGGGACATGACCTTGTCGGCAACTGTCGTGATTGCCACAGTCTGCCACAGCCCACCCGCGGCAGCACACGCCAGGCGAATTGTGCGGACAAACGGAACCTGCATCGCCGCTGCGTTACACTTGCAGCTGGCGGAAAGCGGCGTCCCACATCCGTGGTCGCCTTGCAGGGTTCCGCACGAGGTTCTTATGGGTTTCGACAGTATCTGGCATTGGCTGCTCCTGCTCGTGATCGTGCTGGTGATCTTTGGCACCGGAAAGCTGACCAAGATCGGTCCCGATCTCGGCAACGCAATGCGCGGGTTCAAGAAGGCGCTGCATGGTGACGAGGATGACAAGGCCAAGTCGACGGGTTCGGACGAGAAGTTGCAGGCCGACCCGCAGCCGGCCGCCGGTGACGCGCATCAGGAGCAACGCGACTCTACAGAGTCGAAATAGACGGAACGGTGCGTCGCGATGATCGAGCTCAGCTTTTCGAAGCTGCTGCTGCTGGCGGTGATCGCGCTGGTGGTGCTCGGACCGGAAAAATTGCCCAAGGCTGCACGCATGGCGGGCGTCATGCTGCGCCGGGTGCGCCTTGGCTGGGAAAACGTGCGCAGCGAGGTCGAGCGCGAATTGCAGATGGAGGACATCCGGCGCGCCGCCAAGGAAGCCTCCGAGAGCGCTGAAGCGGCACGGAAAACCGCGACTGACGAAGCGCGCGCCGCGCACCGCGTAATCGCGGATGTCGTGAGCGATTCCGGAGACACGACCAGCGACTCCGAAGCAAAGGAGGCGCAAGATGGCCGAACCTGAGCACGACTCCGATCAGGGCGCGAATGCGGATCAAGGCTTCGATCTTGAACAAGGCCTGTTCTCGCACCTGCTGGAATTGCGCTCGCGCCTGATCAAGGCGATAGCCTGCGTGCTGATCGTGCTGGTGTGCCTGGTGCCGTTCGCCAATCGCCTTTACACGTGGCTGGCCGAGCCCTTGGTCAAGCGCTTGCCGCATGGCGCCCACCTGATCGCTACACAGGTCGCGAGCCCGTTCCTGACGCCGCTGAAACTCGCGTTCTACATCGCGCTGTTCGTGAGCATGCCGGTCATCGTTTACCAGTTGTGGGCGTTCGTGAGCCCGGGGCTGTACCGGCACGAAAAACGCCTGGCGCGGCCGTTGCTGGTCGCCGCGGTCCTGCTGTTTTATTGCGGCTGCGCGTTCGCGTATTTCCTGGTGCTGCCCGCGGCGTTCCGATTCCTGACCGCGGTGACGCCGCAAGGTGTCGAGATGATGACCGATATCACGCACTACCTCGATTTCGTGATGATGGTGTTTTTCGCGTTCGGCATGTGCTTCGAGATCCCCGTGATTCAGGTGATCGTGGCGGCGGCGGGCCTGGTGAGCTTGCAGAAGCTCAGGAGTTGGCGCCGCTACGCCGTCGTGGCCGCCGCTGCCGTGGCCGCCGCGATCACGCCGCCCGACATCACCTCGATGCTGTTGCTGCTGATTCCCATGGTGGTGCTTTACGAACTGGGCATCCTCGCCGTGCGCGTGCTGGTGAAACCGAAGGCCGCCCAGAACGAGGCGGGGCAGGCATCCTGATCGCGTCGTGACCGGTTCGCAGCGCAAGATCGTGCCGCCACGGAAAATCGTCCATGTCGACATGGATGCGTTCTACGCATCGGTCGAGCAACGTGATGATCCCGCGTTGCGTGGCAGACCGGTCGTGGTGGCCTGGAAAGGCGCACGGTCGGTGGTGTGCGCGGCCAGCTACGAAGCGCGCAAGTTCGGCGTGCACTCGGCGATGCCGGCATTGCGTGCGGAACGCCTGTGTCCGCAGGCGGTGTTCGTGCCACCCGATTTTGTCCGTTACAAGGCCGTGTCGCGACAGGTGCGGGAAATCTTCGCGCGGCACACCGACCTGATCGAACCGCTGTCGCTGGACGAGGCCTACCTCGATGTCACGCAGCCGAGATCCGGCTTGAGCTCAGCCACTGCGGTGGCAGAAAACATCCGCGCCGCGATTCGCGAACAGACGCGCCTCACGGCCTCGGCGGGGGTTGCGCCCAACAAGTTCCTGGCCAAGATCGCGTCGGATTTCCGCAAGCCGGATGGTCTGTTCGTGGTGCGGCCTCGCGACGTGCTGGCTTTTCTCGCGCCACTGAAAGTCGAGCGCCTTCCCGGAGTCGGCAAGGTGATGCAACGCAAGCTGGCGGAATTGGGCATTGCTGTCGTGGCCGATCTGCGTGCGTACGCTGTGGGTGAGCTGGAACGTCGTTTCGGACGCTACGGCAGGCGGCTGCACGAGTTGTCGCTGGGCATTGACGAGCGGCCCGTGACGCCGGATCGCCCGACCCTGCAGATTTCGAGCGAAGACACCTTCGAGCGTGACCTGACCCTCGATGAGCTGGGGTTGCACATCGAGCGCCTTGCCGCAAAAACCTGGGCGGCGTACCAGCGTGAAGCGGAAAGCACGCACGGACGCGTGGCCCGCACCGTCGTCCTGAAACTCAAGACCGCCGATTTTCGCATTCGCACCCGCAGCATCACGCCCACCGAGCTGCCATCCTCAGCGCGTGAACTGACGGACATCGCCAGCGCATTGCGCGCGCGTTTCGACATGCCGCCACGTACGCGTTACCGACTGGTTGGCGTGGGCCTTTCGGGTTTTGTCGATCGCGACAGCTTCGAGGCACAAGACGATCTGTTCGGTGAACGTTGATTCGGCGTTGCGACGGACATCTCGATCATTTATTTCCCGATCACGCGAATCTCGTGATGACCTGGCAGCACGTTGCGCACGATCTCGCAGCAAGGTGCCTTGTTCCGGAAAAGTGTCACGGCTGCGCCGTCCAGCGTGACCCGCGCGTTGGCCGGAACCGGCACCGTAATCTCACCTTGAGTCCCTCGCGGCACGGATACGTCCAGCGTCATGTTTCCGCCGGCATCGGTCCAGTCGACGTCCAGCGGGCCGTGCGGCGTCGGTACGCGACCGCGGGCCCAATGCAGCGATCCGGGATGCGGATGCAGGCGCCAGTGGGAAAAACCCGGTGCCGTCGGCGTGACGCCCAGCACATCGTTGGTCAAAAGCGGCACCACGCCCGTGGACCAGCCGTGCGCATCCGAGGTGTAGCCAGCCTCGTATTGGCTGCCGTTCTTGCCGATGCCCTCCCAGTCGGTCGTGCCGGGATCGTGTCCCGCCATCCAGCCGTAGAGTCGCTGGATTTCGTCGAAAGCCGATGCGGTCAGTCCGCTTTGGAAGCGCGCCGCGATTTCCGGATATGAGGTGAATGCATAGACGCGCTGCCGTCCGTCCGGAACCAGCGTGTCGTTGTCCATGAAGGCGTTGCCGTAGGGCAGCCAGGTGTGGCGCGACAGATAGTCCAGCGCTTGCCGGGCACGTCGCGGTCCCGCGATGCCGGCGATCACGGCGAGGGCGTTGCCGTCCTGGGCATGGCGCACCGGGCCGCTGCGGCTGTCCAGGTAGGCGCCCGCGCGCGCATCCCATAGACGGCGGTTGACCGCCGCTGCCACCGTGTCCGCGCGTGACGACCAGCGTCGTGCGTCATCGGGCCGGTCCAGTGCCTGGGCCATGGCTGCGGCGTCGTGCAATGCCAGCACATACAGCGCGTTGTAATAGGTGACCTCGCCAGTTCGCGGCAGGAACGCGTAGTCGCCGTAGCCACCGGTAGCGTGCATGCCCTTGTCGAGCAGGCCGTGCGCGTCCGTGACTTCGGGGTACCAATCGTCGAGCAGGCGTTGCATATGCGGGTAGATGTGGCGGCCGAACGACAGGTCGCCGGTATAGAGCACGTTGTCCCAGCTGGTGACGACCCACCACAACGGATATTCGAACAACGGCAACGTGTAATGCCGTATCGATGCCGGCGGAATCCAGCCATCGGCGCGCTGGTGCTGTGCCAGGTCCAGCAGCACGTTGCGCGCCGCATTGCCGAGTTCCGGGCCATGCGTGAGGTAAGTCGTGAGCGCGGAAACTGCCACGTCGCCCGCATAGGGATCGCGGTCGCGCTTGGCGCCATCCAGCAGGACCTGTTTGCCGCGCAGGAAGCTGCTGTCGGCCTGGCGCGGATCGATGTTGTCCGGCAGGAAAGTGCCGGTGATCAGCTCGTTGGTGTACGAAGCACCGAACCAGTAGTGGTCGAGGCGAGGATCGGAGCACTCGAACCACCCCGCGTAGGTGTCCGCTGTCCCGAGGTACGGGGTGAAGTCCAGCGTCGCCGACCGGATGCGCACTTGCCCGAAAGGGCGGGTGAGCGGCGCATCGGACGGCAACGCGTCAAGGCTGATGCGCAGGTAGCGGAATCCGTGCAATCCGTCGGCGCAGACCTGCGTGCCGTGCCGGCAACCGTGGCGGTCGATCCACACGAAAGGATGATCGATAACGGCCACCTGATCGGTGCCCGGCACGATGCTGTCGCCGTTGTCCGAGCGCGTGAAGTCGGAACGTTCGCCCAGGTATTGGCGCGTCTCGGAGAAAGCCAGTCGCAGGCCGGGATGGTCGGCGGACGCGCCCTCCACGAAGAGCCGCGCGTGGCCGACCACGTCGCGGCCGAAATCCAGCGTCACGCTGGGCGGCGGGTCGTCGTGCACGGCAGCCGGCCAGATTTCGGCCAGGTCGAGACTGGCACGCGTGTCGTGATCCACGGCCGACACGCTCAGCCGCACGCGCTCGGTGCGCTGCACATCGTGAAACGTCACTGCCCGCTGCAGGTACCGGTTGCCGGAAACCCGGGCCACGCGATGCCAGTGGCCGTGTCGCCATACGTCGATGTCGAAGCGTCCGATCACATGTCCCGGCGCGGCGCGCAAGGTAATCCCGCCCAGGTTCGTCGGTGATGGCCATTGCAATTGCAGGCGCAAGGTTTGCCCCGGCGCTGTGGATTGCGCACGCCACGCGGTGTCGATGCGGCCGTCGATGACGCGGGCCGCGGCCATCGCGTCCTGACCCTCCGTCGGCACGACGTGCGTGCCCTCGGGCCACGCCGGTTTCGGGTGAGGCGGTTGGCGTTGCAAGATCGTCGTGCCGGTGCCGGACAACAGCGCCGCCGCGTCGACGACATTGCCTTCGACCTGCGCGATGCGAACCGGTCGCACCGTGCGCGAATGCGGCGCCACCACGTAGCCCTGCCACGGCGTCTTCGCCGACATGATCGTCGCAGCCGATGTCGTGGCGGCATGCAGGCCGACCGGCAACGCGACCAACAGGCAGGCTGCCAAGACCCGAGTGCCCCCCGCTCGCATACGGGTTGCCCGATCAGGCCTGCTTTTTCTTTTTCGGGATGTACAGGTCGGTGATGGTGCCTTCGGCGACCTCGGCCGCCATGCCGATCGATTCGCTCAGGGTCGGATGCGGGTGGATGGTCAGCGCGATGTCGCCGATTTCCGCGCCCATCTCGATCGCCAGTGCGATTTCGGAAATCAGGTCGCCGGCATGCACGCCGACGATGCCGCCGCCAATCACCCGATGGGTCGCCTTGTCGTAGACCAGTTTTGTGAAGCCCTCGGCACGGTCCATGCCCAGCGCGCGCCCCGATGCCGCCCACGGGAATTTGCCCACGCCGAAGTCGATATTTTTTTCCTTGGCCTCGCGCTCGGTCACACCCACCCAGGCGATTTCGGGGTCGGTGTAGGCGACCGACGGCACCACGCGCGCGTCGAAATGACGCTTCTGGCCCGCCGCGGCTTCCGCCGCGGCATGCGCCTCGTGCACGGCCTTGTGCGCCAGCATCGGCTGGCCGACCAGATCGCCGATCGCGAAGATGTGCGGCACGTTCGTGCGCATCTGCGTGTCGACGGGAATCAGGCCACGGTCGGTGACGTTCACGCCTGCCTTGTCGGCGCCGATCTTGTTGCCATTGGCGCTGCGTCCGACCGAGACCAGCACCCGATCGAACACCTTCTTCTCGGGAATGCTCTCGCCCTCGAAATCGCAGGCGATGCCGTTCTTCTGCGCCTTGGCCGCGGTGACCTTCGTCTTCAGATGCACGGCGACGCCCTGGTTCTTGAGGCGTGCGGCGAGCGGCCGCACCAGGTCGGGATCCGCGCCCGGCATCAACTGGTCCATGAACTCGACCACCGTGACGGCGCTGCCCAGCGCACGATAAACCGTCGCCATTTCCAGGCCGATGATGCCGCCACCGACCACCAGCAGGCTCTTCGGCACGTCTTTGAGTTCCAGCGCGCCGGTAGAATCCATCACGCGGTCGTCGTCCCACGGGAAGATCGAAAGCCGGACCGCCTGCGAGCCGGCCGCGATGATCGCCTGCTCGAAACGGATCAACTTCCGGTCCTTGCCATGCACGACTTCCAATTCGTGCGGCGAAAGGAAGGTGCCGGTGCCCTGCACCGCACGGACCTTGCGCTGCTTGGCCATCGAGGCGAGGCCGCCGGTCAGCTTGCCGACCGTCTTGTCCTTGAAACTGCGCAGCTTGTCGAGTTCGATCTTCGGCTTGCCGAATTCGATGCCGTGCGCACCCATTTCAGCGGCGGCCTCGATCACCTCGGCCGCGTGCAGCAGCGTCTTGGACGGAATGCAGCCGACATTGAGGCAGACGCCACCGAGCGTGTCGTAGCGTTCGACCAGGATGGTGTCGAGTCCGAGGTCGGCCGCGCGGAACGCGGCGCTGTAGCCACCCGGGCCGGAACCCAGCACCAGCATCCGGCAATCCATGTCGGGCTTGCGGCCGGTTTCGCCAGCCGCGGTGAGCGTCGTACCCTGGGTTCGTTCGCTCGCGGAGCCGCTGGCGGAACCAGAAACGGAGGCCTGTCCGGTTGCCTGGGGTGAAGAAGCTGGAGCGGCGCTGTTTGCCGGTGTCGCGTCGTCGCCGGCCGGTTTGGCCGATTGGCCAGATGCTTCCGTCTCGACCACCGCGATCACCGAGCCTTCCTGGACGGTGTCGCCGACCTTGACTTTCACTTCCTTGACCACGCCGGCATCGGAGGCCGGCACTTCCATGGTGGCCTTGGCCGACTCCAGCGTGACCAGGCCCTGGTCCTTCTCGACCCGATCGCCAGCCTTGACCATCACCTCGATCACCGGCACGTCGGAGAAATCGCCGATGTCCGGCACCTTCAATTCAATCGTCTTGGCCATTTCATTCATCCTGTTGCATCAATGCGACAACGCGTCAGTGGGTTGCATCGCCAGGGTCGGCGGCATCGGAACGAGTGGTATCGCCATCCTGGGGAATCCGTTCGCTCCCGGATCCGGGCCCGACCTGTTCCTCGATGTTGCGTTGCACGTCTTCCGCTGCATCGTTGATGGACCCTGTGCTACCCGCCGCATGTCCGTCTCCAGGGTTGCTTTCGCCGGCTTGCATGCCTCCCCGCGCGATCGCGGCGACGGCTTCCCCTCCTTCCAGTCCGAACCAGGATCGTACGTTGAGGTCGCGCTGCGGGAAGGGAATTTCGATGCCGTATTTCTGCAATGCGGTGTGTAGCGCCCAGTTGTAGGCGGCCGTCACGCCGGCGGTGCGCTTGGTGGCCTCCGCGGTCAGCCAGATGACCAGCTCGAAATCGAGCGACGAGTCGCCGAAACCCGTCAACCATACCTGCGGGCCGCGCTTGCCGTCCTGTGCCAAGGTGAACGGCACGTCGGCTGCTGCCTCCAGTCCGGCCTTCTTCACCAGTTCCTTGTCGGTGCCGTACGCCACTCCGAATTTGACGTGCAACCGGCGCGAAGCCTCGCGCAAGGTCCAGTTGATGACCTGCTTGTTGACGAACTCCGAATTCGGCACCAGCACGTCGATGTTGTCATTGGTGGTGACGCGGGTATAGCGGATCTGGATGTCGCGCACCTCGCCGTGCAGGCCGGACGCAAGCTCCACGAAATCCCCGACCTTCAGGCTGCGTTCGAACAGGATGATCAAGCCCGACACGAAGTTGTTGAAGATCGCCTGCAGGCCGAAGCCGAGGCCGACGCCGAGGGCGCCGATGAACAGTCCGAAATTGCGCATCGGCACGCCCGCCACGGTCAGTGCGATCAGCACGCCGACAACCAGCAGCAGATAGTGCGTGATGCGCGAGACGGTGTAGATCATCGCGCGGTTGGTGCTCTGGTGGCGTTCCTGGTATCTCAGGAAGGCACGCCGCACGACGCGGGTGAGGATCCACAGCACGACCAGCACGACCAGCGCCGCCAGCAGCGTGCCGACGGTAACCCTGATGTCGCTCGTGGTGATCAGCTTGTGATCGAGGATGTCTCCGATCCGCCCGAGCACATCGGCAAAGCCGTGGCGCGCGTCGGCGCCAGCCTGGCCCAGCTTGACGGCGACGTCATTCGACATCCTGGGTCATTCCTCAGAGCAGCGCGCGGCGCATGTCGGCGAGCAGTTGCGCGAAGAACGCGGTGAAACGCGCCGCGGCGGCGCCGTCGATCACCCGATGGTCGTAACTGAGCGACAACGGCAGGATCAGGCGTGGCGTGAATTCCTTTCCATCCCAGACCGGTTTCATCGACGAACGCGAGACCCCGAGGATCGCGACTTCCGGCGCGTTGATGATGGGCGTGAACGCGGTGCCGCCGATGCCGCCCAGCGAGGAGATCGAGAAGCAGCCGCCCGACATCTCGGCGGGGGTCAATTTGCCGTCGCGGGCCTTCTTCGCCAGTGCCGACATTTCCCGGGCGATTTCCAGCACGCCCTTGCCGTCGCAATCCCGGATCACCGGGACCACCAGGCCGTTCGGCGTGTCGGCGGCGAAACCGATATGAAAATATTTCTTGAGGATCAGGGTTTCGCCCGCAGCGTCCAGTGAGGCGTTGAAGTCCGGGTATTTCTGCAGGGCCGCGACCGAGGCCTTGATCAGGAATGCCAGCAGCGTGACCTTGGTGCCACCCTTTTCGTTCTCCTTGTTCAAGGCGACGCGCAGTGCTTCGAGGTCGGTGATGTCGGCGTCCTCGAACTGCGTGACGTGGGGAATCATCGCCCAGTTGCGCGCAAGGTTGGCACCGGAGAGTTTCTTGATCCGCGACAATGGTTGCCTTTCCGTTTCGCCGAACTTCGAGAAATCGATCTGTGGCCACGGCAGCAAATTCAGTCCGGTGGCGCCGCCCGCGGCGACCGGGCCGCCACCCGCCATCACGCCCTTGACGAATTTCTGCACGTCTTCCCGGGTGATGCGCCCACCGCGTTCGCTGCCGCTGACGCGCGCGAGATCCACGCCCAGCTCGCGGGCGAATGCACGCACCACCGGACTCGCGTAAGGCACCTTGTCGGGCATGATGGAGTCGGCGTCGAACGGCACGGGTGGTGCCTGGCGCGTCGGCGTGTCCGCATCCGCATTTTCCCGCCCGGGAGCCGGTGCCTGCGACGCGGGGGCCTTGTCCTCACGGGGCTGCGGAGACTCGGCCCGCTGGGCCGGGGCGGCAGGTTCCTGGTCGGGGCTTTCGGGCTCCTGCTTCGGCGTGGCGGATTTCCCGGCTCCATCGCCGGCTTCGGCTTCGATCGTGGCGATCAGGTCGCCTTCGGAAACCTCGGCGCCGACCTTGACCTTCACTTCCTTGATCGTGCCCGCGAAGGGGGCAGGGACTTCCATGGTCGCCTTGGCCGACTCCAGCGTGACGAGGCCCTGGTCCTTGTCCACGTGGTCGCCGGGTTTGACCATTACCTCGATTACGGGCACGCCCTGGAAATCACCGATGTCCGGCACCTTCGCCTCGCGCACGTCTGCCATGTCCGGCTCCTTCGCTTCCCGAAATCTGCAAGACGCCCAGTTTCGCGCATTTGCGCCGTCGCGTCATGTGGTGGCCGAAAGTCACGGTGACCAGTGGCGGATGGCAATGCGGCGTGGCGGCCTGCAAACTCGGCGGATCGGTCACCAATCCTCGCCTCGGAGCCGCCGCGATGCTGACGATCCGCAATCTCTCCAAGACCTATTCCAACGGCGTGCGCGCGCTCAGCGACGTGTCGCTGGATATCCCCAATGGCATGTTCGGGCTGCTGGGGCCCAACGGCGCGGGCAAATCCACCCTGATGCGGACGATCGCGACGCTGCAGGATCCGGATTCCGGCAGCATCAGGCTGGGCGATCTGGACGTGCTGGCCGACAAGCCCGCCACCCGACGCGTGCTGGGCTACCTGCCGCAGGAATTCGGCGTATATCCCAAGGTCAGCGCGGAAGCCATGCTGGACCATTTCGCGCTCCTGAAAGGCGTCACCCGGCGCGGCGAGCGCCGCGATCTGGTCGCGGCCCTGTTGAAGCAGGTGAATCTCTGGGACGTGCGCAAGCGCAAGCTGGGCGGTTTTTCGGGCGGCATGCGCCAGCGTTTCGGCATCGCCCAGGCCTTGATCGGCGATCCCAGGTTGGTGATCGTGGACGAGCCCACCGCGGGACTCGACCCTGAGGAGCGTCAGCGTTTCCTCAACCTGCTGGCGGAAATCGGCGAACGCGTGGTGGTGATCCTTTCCACCCATATCGTCGAGGACGTGACTGAACTGTGTCCGCGCATGGCGATCATTGCGCAAGGGCGGGTGCGTTTGACAGGCGAACCGCGCGAAACAATTCGCGCGCTGGAAGGCAAGGTGTGGCGTCGCGCGATCGACAAGACCGCGTTGCCGAAATATCGCGAACGCATGACCGTGCTGTCGACGCGTCTCGCAGGTGGCGCGACGCTGATCCACGTGCTGGCCGATGCCAAACCGGAAGATGGCTTCGAAAGCGTGACGCCCGATCTCGAGGACGTGTATTTCGGTCAGTTGCACCAGACGACCGCCGCCGAGGCGGCCTGACATGTTCGGCGAAATCTTTCGTTTCGAGTTGCGCCAGCAGCTCAGGAGTCCGCTGTTCTGGCTGATCGCGGCGGCGCTGGCAGCGTTGGCGTTCGCGGCGGCATGCTCGGACTCGGTCACGATCGGCGGAGGCATCGGCAACGTGCACCGCAATGCGCCGATGGTCGTGATCCAGATGCTCGGCGTGTTCTCCGTGCTCGGCCTGATCCTGATTCCGATTTTCGTGGCCGGCGCGGCGTTGCGCGACTTCACCGCCAACACGGCGGAGTTGATGTTTTCCACGCCGGTGCCGCGTGCGGCTTATCTTGGTGGTCGTTTTGTCGCGGGCTGGGTGATCAGTGTGCTGGTGCTGATCGCCGTGGCAGCCGGTCTCTGGCTCGGATCATTGATGCCCTGGCTCGATGCGGCAAGGTTGGGGCCGACGCCCTGGGCGGCCTACGGGTGGGCGCTGGCGGTCATTGTGGTTCCCAATCTTTTCTTCCTGGCCGCTTTGTTGTTCCTGCTGGCGACCCTGACCCGCTCGATGCTGGGCACCTACATCGGCGTGATCGGGTTTTTCGTGTTGTGGACGGTCGCTCAGCTTGCATTGGGTCACAGCAATATCGAACACCAGACGGCGGGCGCCCTGATCGATCCGTTCGGGATGGGTGCGCTGGACCTGGTGACCCGCTACTGGACCGCGAGCGACCAGAACGGCCGCATTCCGGAATTCGCCGGTGCGCTGTTCACCAACCGCGTTCTGTGGCTGGCGGTGGGTGCTGCGCTGTTGGCGGCCACGTTGGTGATGTTCAAACCCGATCGCGAGGGTCTGCGATTGTTTCGGCGCCGCCGGCGTGGTGCGTCCTTTGTCGAGGGCACTGCGATTACCTCGTCCGTCGTGCTGCCGGTCGTGAGCCTGCGCACGGGGTTCCCGGCCCGGTTGATCCAGCTCCGCAGACTTGCCTGGTTCGATACCGTGAGCGTGCTCAAGGGCACGGCCTTCCTGGTCATGCTGGTGTTCGGCCTTCTCAACCTGTCCGCGGCACTGGCGTTTACCGGCGAGATCTACGGCACCAGCGTCTACCCGGTTACGCACCTGATGGCGCAGGCGATGAGCGGCAGCTACAAGTGGCTGCTGTTGATCGTGCTCGGGTTCTACGCGGGCGAGCTGGTATGGCGCGAGCGTGGTGCGCGCGTTTCGGAGGTGGTTGACGCGTTTCCGACGCCCGACTGGATTCCGCTGCTTTCCAAGGTGGTCGCGCTGGCCGCGGTGATCGTGGCTTTCCTCGCGGCAGGCTCGCTATGGTGCATGGGCTACCAGGTGCTGCGCGGCTATCACCACCTGCAACCCCTGCTGTACCTGCAGTTCATCGGACTCGACCTGATCGGCTTTCTGCTGTTCGGGATCCTCGCTGTGGTGCTGCAGGTGTGGGCGAACAACAAGTTCGCCGGCTATGCGTTGATCGTCGGCTGGATCATCGTGCTCATCGTGCTGGCGCAATTCCATCTTGACGACAACCTCTATGTCTTCGCGCGCATGCCAGGCACGCCGTACTCGGACATGAACGGGTTCGGCACGTTCTGGATCGGCAAGCTGTGGTTCGGCGCCTACTGGGCCTGCTTCGCGATCGCGCTGCTGGTGATCGCGGCGCTGTACTGGGTGCGCGGCACCACCAGTGGCTGGCGGGCGCGCGGACGGTTGGCGTTGCAGCGCTTCCGGGTGCCGGCCCTGATCGTGATGGCGCTGGCGCTGGCAGGCTTCATCGCAATCGGTGTGTTCAACTTCCACAATACCCACGGGCTGTATTACTACCGGACGCATGACGACCAGCAGCGATCGGCGGCCAATTACGAAAAGGATTACCACAAATATGCGGGCATGGCCCAGCCGCGCATCACCGACGTCAAGGCGGATGTCGCGATCTATCCGAAACGCCGTGCCGCCGACATTACCGGCCACTACACGCTCGTCAACAAGCACGACAAGCCCATCGACACCTTGCTGGTGCAGATGCCGGTACTCGACACGCGCGAGTTCAAATGGTCACTGGATTTCCCCGCGCACTCCGTGAAACTGGCGGACAAGTCGCAGGGGTTTTATCTGTACAAGCTGGCGACGCCGCTTGCGCCGGGCGCTTCGATGCCCTTCGCGTTCAAGTACCACATGGCCTATCCCGGTTTCGCGAATGAACCGGCCGGCGAACAGTTGGTGCACAACGGCACGTTTTTCAACAACGGCATCTTTCCGCATTTCTGCTACGACCAGGACCGCCAGCTCAGCGACAACAACGATCGCCGCAAGTACGGACTCGGACCGGCCGAGCGCCTGCCCAAGCGTGACGACGCGGCGGCGCACGGCGATAACCTGATTTCCTGCGACGCGGACTGGGTACACTTCGAGGCCACGCTCTCCACCAGTGCTGACCAGATCGCGCTGGCGCCCGGTTATTTGCAAAAGACGTGGACGCAAGACGGGCGGCGTTATTTCCACTACGTGCAGGACACGCCGATCCTGGATTTCTTCTCGTTCCAGTCGGCGCGCTACAAGGTGGCGCGGGACAACTGGCATGGCGTGAACCTGGAGATCTATTACGACCCGCAACATCCCTACAACGTCGATCGCATCCTCGCCGCGATGAAGGATGCACTCGGCTATTACACCAGGAATTTCGGGCCGTTCCAGTTCCGCCAGTTGCGGATCCTGGAGTTTCCGGATTACGCGGCGTTCGCGCAGTCCTTCGCCAACACGATTCCGTTCACCGAGGATTTCGTGCTGCAGGATCTGCGCAAGCCGACGGACATCGATTACGTCACCTACGTGACCGCACACGAGACCGCGCATCAATGGTGGGCGCACCAGGCGATCGGCGCCCGGGTGCAGGGCGTGACGATGCTGGACGAGTCGCTGGCGCAGTACTCGGCGCTGATGGTGATGAAACACTTATACGGGCCCACCAAGATGCGCAAGTTCCTGAAGTACGAACTCGACCGCTATTTGTCCGGGCGGCGCCGGCGAGAAGATCGTCGAGGAAGAGCCGCTGGCGCTGGTCGAGGACCAGCCCTACATCCACTACCGCAAGGGTTCGGTGATCTTCTATGCGCTGCAGGATTACATCGGCGAGGACAAGGTCGATGCGGCATTGCGGAAGTGGCTGGGCACGGTTCGGTTCCAGCAACCGCCTTACACCGATACCCGTGACCTGATCGCCGATCTGCGCGCCGAGGCCAGCCCGCAATACCAGAGCCTGATTACCGACTTCTTCGACAAGATGACCCTGTTCGACGACCGCATGGTCAGCGCCAGCGCGAAGAAACTTGCCGATGGCAAGTACCAGGTGACGATGCACGTGCACGCGGCCAAGTATTACGCCGACGGCAAGGGCAAGGAAACGCGTGCCAAGCTGGATATTCCGATCGAGATCGGCATATTCGCCAAGGCCGCGGACGGCGAGGAGCAGGACCAAAAGCCGCTGTATCTCGCGAAATACCCGGTCAAGGACGGCGATAGCACCATCACGCTGACGGTGGACGGCAAGCCTTACGAGGCCGGCATCGACCCGTTCAATGAGCTGGTCGATCGCGTCAGCGGCGACAATCGTGCGCCGGTGACAATCCAATAGCCCGCCGGTCTGGGCGTGTGCGAATTTCGCGCAAAAAACGCGGCGCCGAAGCGCCGCGTTGCAATAGCGGTCCGTCGCAGACCCCGAGTCATTCGTGGTGACGCATGGTCTGTCCCGGTTTGGCGCGGCTGATCGTGAACTTGGCGCCGGCGATGCCGATGTCGAAGCCCTGGCCCGCGCCGGCCAGTGCCAGCGAGACCGTGCCCTTGGTCAAAACCTGCGCGGTGCCCGACTTGACCACGCCGGCGTCGGCGCTGGCTTGGGCATAATTGCCGAGCACATCGCTGATCTTGTAGACGTCGGTGAACTTGCCCTTGCCGTCGTTGATCCGCCACTTGCCGGCGGTCAAGCCGCCGCCGCGCACGCGGATATGCACGGGCATCGAGGCACCATTGGCGCAGGTCACGATGCCGTTGCCGTCGGCGTGCTTGTAGATTGCCGACCAGCCAGTCAGCGAGAAGGTCAGTTTGCAATCCAGATCCGGTTGCGCGGCCGAGGCCGTGCCCGCGGCGGCGAAACTGCCTGCGCCGATGATGGCTGCGCCCAGCAGCATCGCCAGTTTGCGTCCGCGTACTCGTTTCAGGGAGTGATGGGCTGTCATATCGTCGTGCCTCCTGGTTGGTGAGTGGACAACCATTTCAGTTTGGACGATCGAAGATGAACATGGAGTCGACGTTTCTCGACTGCGGCCTGAACGCGCAATCTCTTGGGCAGGATCGCCGTGCATGCATGCATGGTTGCGCCAGCATGGCGAAGATCATGCGGCGCCATGGAAGGCTGGTGTACCCGCGTTGAAGAATGATTCAGGCTTGTGAAAACGGCGTGTTCAACGAATCACTTCTTGGGTAACGGCGTGAACTTGGATGGGTCGTAACCGCCGACCTCGAACTTCAGGGTTTCCTTGCCGCGATCGCGAGTCGTCACGTCCATGTCGATGACCATGGTCTTTTTCATTTTCGCGATGAAGCGCTTGTCGTCCTTGATGAACATGGCAGGTTCGCCGGTCTTGGGCAGATAGGCTTTCCAGATCTCGCGTTTGCCGTCGAAACGCATCACGACATTGCACTCGCCCTTGCACACGAAGCCCTTGCTTCCGTCGGGGGCGAACAGGTACACGCTTAGACCCCATTTCACATGCCGACGCAGCACCAATCGCACGCTGTTTGCGCCTGCTGGCGACGCATAGATGCTGGCGGTGTGCTGCAGACCGTCCACGTTCGCGGTCTGGTAATACCACAGGTTCGCAAGACGGTCATGCTCGGCCCTGGACTTGGCCGTGGCCTCGACCTGGGACAGTGTCTTGCGCACCTCCGCAGCGGCAGGCGTGTCGGGGTATTTCTGCAGGATGTCCCGACCCACTGGTGCTGCCAGGTTTTCGGCGTGTTGGGCCAGCATGTCCTGGTACAGCTTGAGTTCCTTGGCCGCGGCTGCGGTGTTCGCGGCCGCCTGGGCGGAGGCGGAAGGTGCGGCCGGTGGCGTCGGCGCCTGTTGCGAGCAGGCTGTCATCAGCAGCAACACCGCCGCGGCCGCGAAGAATGGAAGCAAGCGATTGGCGAAATGCTGGATGAACGTGTTCATGTCCCAGAGTATAACCGTCGCATCCGCTCGCTCGCCGAACCAGCTCGTGTCACGGATTCAACCGGGACCACGTCGGACGTCGGCGGTCTTGATGAACACGGTTCGGGCATGCCGTTTCTCGAACGTGATATTGACCGTGCGTCCGGTCGCTCGTGTTCGATGAACCGTGCCGGCGGGCACGACCAGGTATTGCCACTCGGTCAATTCCACGCTGCCGTTGCTGGCCAGATCGATTTGCAACTTGCCGGCCACCACCAGGAAAAGCTCGTCGGAATCGGGGTGGCAGTGCCAGCGGTACTCGCCCTCGAACACAGCCAGTCGCACGCACTCGCCGTTGACGTCAGATAGCACGTCGTTTCGATAAGGCTCGTTGACCGCCCGCCCACGGGAGCGTATGTCGACGACCGTCAAATCGGGGTAGCGGGCCTGCGCAGCCGAATACGCGTCTGCAGATGGGAAGCCGGCATTCATTCGTCTCTTCCTCGGTACTCTACCGGATCCGGCCGTCAACATTCGTCCGTCACCCGCGGCCGTCCGCGCATGGCCGCCGCGCAGAAACCCGTACCGCCTCGAGACGACGCACCGCGCGCGCACGGGGTTGCCACTGACCCAGCAACATACCGCCCAGGATCAGCGCGCCGCCCACGGCCATGCTGATCGTCAGCGGTTCGCCCAACGCCAGCCACGCCCACAGCACGCCGAAGATCGGCACCAGATAGGTCACCGTGGTCGCGCGCGGCGCACCGACGCGCTGGATCAGCCGGAAATAGAACGCAAACGCGATGCCGGTGCACACGATCCCGATCGCGATCGCGCACCACCACGCCTGCGCGGGGATCGGTGCCGAAGGCCAGGTCCACGCTGCGAACGGCGCCAGCAGCACCGTGCCGGAACCCAGCGTAGCCGCCGCAACCGCGACCGGCGGCAGATCGGCGAGGTAACGCTTCACCAGATTGGCGGACACGCCGTAGAACAACGCGGCCATGGCGCCCGCGGCCACCGCGGGTCCCAGACTAGCGCCCGCGAGGTCGCCGCTGGCCAGCACCGCGACGCCGACCAGTCCGCCCAGCAAGCCGGCGAGACGCCAGCCGCCGATGCGCTCGCCGAACAGCGTGAACGCCGCCAGCGCTGCAAACGGCACGGCCATGCTGTTGACGATCGCGCTGACGCCGGCCGGCGCGCGTTCCGCACCCCAGGCGAACAGCAGGAACGGGATCAGGGTGTTGATTAATCCGATCGCGGCGAGTTGCGGCCAGCGCCACAACGGAAACCGGGCGCGTTCGCGCCACAGGAACGGCACCAGTACCAGCGCGCCCAGCGCGAGACGCAGATCGACCAGCGGCACCGGCCCGAAGTGCGGCGTCGCAATGCGCAGAAACAGGAACGAACCGCCCCAGATCGCAGCGAGCAGCAGCAGTTCCGCAAGAGTGCGCCAGTCCCAACCACGCGGGGCATCGTCGCGCACGCGCCGTCCGTGACGCGAGGTGCGCGCCGGCGGCGCATTGTCCCGGGCCAGCAGCCGCGCGGTTTCCGGATCCGTGATGTGGCCGCCCAGGAACAGCATGCCGCTCGACAGTTTTGCCAATTCTCTCAACATGTGGCACCTCCATTGGCATTGCAATGAAATGACGAGAGGCGCAACAATAGTGGCCTGAAGCTGTCAGTAGTAGCGATGATTTTTCAAACGAGCATTAAATTATTTTCAATATGGCACGCGCGCCTCTGAATGCGTTGCACACCTTCATCGCAGCCGCGCGCGCGGGGAATCTCACCCGCGCCGCCGAACGCCAACACCTCACGGTGAGCGCGCTCAGCCATCAGATCCGCCTGCTCGAGGAGCGGGTCGGCTTCGCCTTGTTCACGCGCGGTCCGCGTGGAATGAAGTTGACGGCCGAAGGCCAGCGTCTGCTCGACAATGTTGCGCCGCATCTGGAAGCGATCGAGGAGGCCTTGAAGCCGCTCTGCGCGCGCTGCGACGACGCGTTGTCGCTGTCGGCGATGCCTTCGATGACATCGAGCTGGCTGCTGCCGCGGTTGCCACGATTCGTGGCCGCGCACCCCGAAATCGAATTGAACCTCGATTCCTCGATCGAGCTGGTCGATTTCGCCGACGGCCGCCTTGACGCCGCCTTGCGCTACGGAGCGGGCCAGTGGCCGGGCGTCGTCGTCGAGCCGCTGCTGGAAGAGTGGCTGACCCCGGTCGCGAGCCCTTCACTGCTGGCCGGACGCAAGCGGCTGCGGCTGGAGGATCTGGGCGAGCTTCCGCTGCTGTGCCCCGAGGATCCCTGGCCGGAGTGGTTTGCGTTGCATGGTGGCCGTCCGCCGCGGCGTTATGCGGCCTCGTTCAGCGACTCCGAATCGCGCCAGCGAGCGGCGGTGGAAGGTATAGGCGTGGCGCTGGGACGGACGACGATGGCGCGCCCGCTGATCGAGAACGGCACGCTCGTGGCGCTGTTTCCCGAGCTGATGAAGTCGGCAAGGGCGCATTACCTCGTGTATCCGGAGCGCTCGCGCCGGCACGTCGGTTTCGTGGTGTTCCGCGAGTGGCTGCTGGACGAAGCCGCCCGCTTTCGCAAGGCCCCGCCCACTGGGTTCGCCACTGTGCGGCCGCGCGCACGCGGCGCCCATCGCCGTTCCTGAATCAACTGCCGCAGGGATCGCGCCCCATCAGGTGATCGTAGGTGGAGACTGTCGCGTCGCGCAGGTGTCCATCGCGGCCCGCGGCGCCGGCCGAATGGATGCGACGGCATGCTTCGGCGCGCGAAATTTTCACGCCATGCACCCTCACGCGGCTCCATGCGTTATGACGGCTGCGGGCGCTTGTGCTCGACAAGTTTTCCGCGAAGCGCGTGCGCACCACGCCGTCGCCGGGAATCGAGGATGGGCAGCGGGCGTGCCGGTAAAACACCTCGCCGTCGGCCGCGCGGCATTCCCATGACATCTCGGCTTTCGCACGGGTGCGGCGTCGTACCACATGCGGCCGGCTCGTGCGACGCGTAGAACGCCGATCTCGCATGGCTTGCAATCGGGCACGACTTGCCGCGACTTCCGACGGATCGCCGATCGTGGGCAGCGGGTGCAGGTCGAGCTTGCTCTGACGCGCGTGCGCGGCGCATTGCGTGTCCTGAAACCCGAGATGACCTTGGGCATCAAGGCATCGATAAATGGATGCGGCACGAGCGCCAGCCGCAATGATCAGTAGCAGCAGTGCCAAGAGCAGCGGGCATATCGCGCGATTGCGGTAAGCGGTCCGGTGGCGGTCCATGTATGTGTATCGCATGCTGGCTTCCCCTTGCATGGTTCGATACCAAGGTGGCAGCAACAGGCACGCGCATCCATCGGCGGACGCCGAACAAGCATGTAGGAATTTGCCGATCGGCGTGCAGGGCAGAGCCATGCACTGTCGCACATGCGTGGTCGCGACTTGAGGAGCTGGGGGTTTGCGGGTGGCTAATGCACGCCGGATGCCGCCGCAGGCGCAGCATGCTGCACAAGAGCCAAGCCCTTCAACACGTGCAGGGCCTCGGACAGTGCGTAATCCTTGACGGCGAGGTCGCCGGCGTTAGCGTCGCTGAGCGCCGCATGGGTGCCGGCTAGATGGTTGGGCAAGTCGCTTTCATGTTCGTCGTCGTTGGGCGAAGCGTTGCTGTCAGTCGACACGGTGACATTGCCCAGGATGATGTCGGGAGTTATGCCGGCGACCTGGATCGACGTGCCATTGGGGGTGTAGTAGCGGGCGGTGGTCAGTTTGATCGCATCGCCATTGCCCAGCGGCAGGACGGTCTGCACCGAACCCTTGCCGAAGGTGCGCCGGCCCATGATCAGCGCACGATGATGATCTTTCAGCGCGCCGGTCACGATCTCCGCCGCCGAAGCTGTGCCGTTGTCGACCAGCACCACAATCGGCGCGCCGTTCAGCAAGTCGCCGGGCGTGGCGGTGAACCTGAGGTCCGATTGCTGCAGCCGGCCGCGGGTACTGACGATCAATCCCGAATCAAGGAAGTCGTCGGAGACGCCGACCGCACTGGTCAGCAGACCGCCAGGATTCGAGCGCAGATCCAGCACGGCGCCGCGCAGAGGTCCGTGCTGCTTCTGCAGTTTTTCCAATGCGCTGGTCAACTCGTCCGCAGTGTCATCCTGGAATTCGCTGATACGAATATAGGCATAACCGGGTTCCAGCATGTGCGTGGTCACGCTGGCGACGCTGATGCGCTGGCGGATCAGCGGAACCGTAATGGGTTTGTCGCCATTGGGGTGCAGGATCGTCAGCGTGATCCTGGAACCTATCGGTCCGCGCAGCTTCTTGATCGACGCATCGATGGCATCCGGTTGCACCGGCGTTCCGTCGATGGCCAGGATCTCGTCGCCAGCCTGGATTCCTGCGCGTTTTGCCGGCCCGCCGTCCAGCGGTGCCACGATCAGCAGCTTGTGGTTGGCCTGTGCGACTTCGATGCCGAGGCCGGTATAACTCCCGGAGGTGTCTTCGCTCAGGTTCTGCAATTCGCCGCGGTCGAGGAATTCGCTGTGCGGATCCAGTCCCGCGAGCATCCCCCGAATCGCCGCCTGCATCAGTTTCCTGTTCGCGACCGGTTCGACATATGCCTGTTTGACCATTTCGAAGGCCTGGGTAAAGGCCTGGATTTCCTTGAAGGTCGGCACCTCGCCGTTGCTCGAAGCCGCCGCCGGTAATGCCGATGTGCCAGCGGGAGCCGGCGTCGCCACGTGTTTTGCGGGCGGCGCGGCAGCATTTTCCTTCCATGCCGAACCGGCGATCAGCAGAACAAGGCAACTTCGAGCGAACAGATTCATGTGCAGTATCCGGTCACAACATCGATCACGAGCAGCGAATGCGGCGGTTCATTGTATGCGCTTCCCAGGAGTGTCAACGATTCGCGGCAAACCAGCCGTGCGGATCCACCGGCTTGCCGTCGTGGCGCAAGCCGAACCACGCGCCGCCTTGCTCGGAGTTGCGGGCGACCGTGGCGATGGGCTGGCCGGGCCTCACCCAGTCACCGGCTGCGACCATCGTCGACTCATTTCCGCCGTAGAGGCTCAGCCAGCCGCCACCGTGGTCGATGATCACCAGAATCCCGTAGCCGCGCATGAAATCGGCCCAGGCCACGCGCCCGTACGCCACCGCGTGCACTTCGGCGCCAGGGTGCGCGTCGATGACCAGGCCTTGTGCAAGCATCCCGGCGGCGCCGTGCGGCTTTCCGGCGACCGGCCATGGCAGTTTGCCACGCAGCTGTCCGAACGGGACGGTCTTGCCGATCTGTGCCGGTATGTCGGCGAACACGTTCTGCAGTTGCTTGAGCAAATGATCCAGGGCGTCGGCATCGCGTTGCAGGGCCGCCAGCTTGTCCTTCTGCTGCGCAAGCTGCGCGTCGGCGTCGGCAAGCAGCTTCTGCTGTGCGTCCCGCGCCTGTCCGAGCTGGGCGACGAGCGCCGCGCGCTGGTCGCGTTGTTGCCGCAGGGCCGCGGTGTCCGTCTCGATCGATGCCTTCAGCTTGTCGAGTTGCGCGACATCTGCCAGCAGCGCGCGGATGCGGGCCACCCGGTCGTGCTGGAAATATCGCGAGTAGGCGAGCGCGCGATCGATTTTCGCGATGTCGTCGTCGCCCAGCAACATGGAGAGATCGGAGCCACGGTTGATCGTATAGGCGGCACGCAGCAGATCCGCGAGTGCCGCGCGCTGATTGTCCAGCTTTTGTTCGAGCTGCGTGCGCTGTTGTTCGAGGTCGGCGAGGGAAGCCTGTTTGGCCGCGATCGCATCATCGCTGTCGCGCACCGCATTGGCGGCCTGATCGAGCTGGGTGGCCTGTTTGGCCAGCTTGGCATCGATGGCGTCGCGCTGTGCGGCGGTCGCACGCTCGGCCTCGCCGATTTTAGCGATTTGAGCGCGCACCGCCGCGAGTCTGGCCTTGGCGGCGGCTGTGCGTGAGTCCTGGGTACCGGAATCGGACGAGGCCTGGGATTGAGCGGCGTGGGCCGCGCACGCGAACACGGTCAGCGCGGTCAGCGCCGCAGTCAGCAGATGCCGTCTCGAACACGGGAGGGTAAAAAGATGCATGCGCCGCAATTATCACCGCGCATCGGGGGCGTTTGTCGCCAGCAACGACGAATCTTGGTACGGCATGCAGGCATGGGCTCGAAGCACCCACGGCGGTCCGCACAAATCCCCGGCGGGTCCGCCGCGCCAGATGCTGTCGTTCTCAACTGGTAGCCTTTGCCTGCAGAGTGAGGATAAAGCGAGGCAGGCATATGCCGTTAAGTTGGCGGATGATGACATCGTGGCACATCCCTTGCGTGGCAACAGCCGTGGGAACGATTCGACTCGGGTGGCATGGTACCGACAGGCCCCGGCAATGTGCGTGATCGCTTTCGCCTGGAATGCCCATCCGCGCTGGCGTCTGTTGCTGGCAGGCAATCGCGACGAGGCGCATGCGCGGCCGTCGTCGCCGTTGCAGCGTTGGCCAGACGCGCCGGACATTCTTGCTGGTCGCGATCTGGAAGCTGGTGGCACCTGGATGGGGGTGCGCGAACCGGATCGCGCGGCGGTCGTCACAAACGTGCGTGATCCGCGTGTCGGGCATGACGGCGAGTCACGCGGTCTGCTGGTGTCCGACTTCCTGCTCGGCGAGGATACCCCGGCACGACGCGCACGCGCCCTGGAATCGAGCGTCGCTCGCTACCGGCCTTTCAATCTGCTGCTGTTCGACCGGGACGAAGCGCGATTCGTGTCCAACCATCCCGCAGTGCGAACCCAGGTGATTCCCGCGGGTGTGCATGGTCTTTCGAACGGCGATCTGGACGCGTCGTGGCCGAAAGTGCGGCGCGCGACCGCCGCGTTACACAATTGGCTTGTCGATGACGCGGATGGTTTCACGTCGCTGTTCGATGCACTGGGCGACGAGACGATCGCACCGGACGCTGAGCTGCCCGATACCGGTGTGGGCCTGGAGCTCGAGCGGCGACTGTCTCCGGTGTTCGTGCGTGGCGAGCGCTATGGCACGCGCGCCACCACCATGATCGCGCTGGAACATTCCGGCGGTGGCCGCATCGTCGAGCACCGTTTCGGACCGGACGGCGCGGCACAAGGAGAGACGATCTTGCGTTTTGGCGCGCAACCGTCCGCCTGAATCGATTCCTCAGTTCGAAGTGGATGCGGAAGGCGCAGGTTGCGCGCTGCCACGCGCATTCAATTCGGGAGCCTTGCCGAGCAGCAGTGCGCGAATACTGCGCAGTTTCGCTTTCAACGCGCGCTCGTGCTCGGGACCGATGCGGATCATCAATTTCTGCCCGACCGACAGCGATTCCCAGGTCGGGTCGGCGAACGCGTAATGTCCGTTCTGCGTCGCGACCAGTTTCACCGGCGGTTGCGCATTCGGCGCGGCCAGCATGTCGTTGATCGCGGCCATCAAGCGATCGTTGAAATAGCCGTTGGGATAACCGAGGTCACGATAGGCCTGCTGGAACAGCGGGTACCAGTGCACGTACCACGTCACCAGGGTGCGTGCATCGACGGCCTCGGCGATCTTCAAGTACGGGTCGTAGCGCGCGAAATTCTTCGAGTCGAGCACGGGCTGTCCGCCCGCGGTATTCGCCGCGAACGTTCCCTGTGGCGTACGCAGCGGCAGGATGCTGGAGCCGATGGTGTGGCGCGGCAGGGCATCCACCGTGGCCACGATGTGCGGAACCAGCCCGCGCGCGATCAGCAGATTCGCCAGCCCTTCGGCACCGGGTATTTTTGCCAGGGCCGCGGCAACGGCATCGTCGCTGCCGGCCAGCGGTGGCAACGGCGTGGTGGAGGCGGGGGCCGGGTTGGTCTGCGCCTGGCTGATCGGATGCTGGATCGGCGGTGGCGCGGTGCTGGCCTTGGCCGGGCCGGCTGGTTCCGGGCCGTGTCGCGAGAAGTCCACACCCGGCATGCGCGTGAAATACCACCATGCCGCCACCGCGACGATCACGATCACCACGATCGCGCCGATGATCTTGCCTTTGGCCGAATTTTGCTGCGCCATGTCGCCCCCGAATCCTGGAACTATCTACATGAGATGCCAACGAAGCCGAATGGTTCCATCCTGATGCGGTATCCATGAAGGACCATTGCACAAGACGTCGAATGTCATGCGAAGGGATTCACGCCGATCAATGGCCGATGCAGCAGAAACGCGAAAATCGCCCATGCCGCGATGCCGATCACCACGGCCACCACATCGCCGGTCACGGCGCCGGCGGGATAGGTGGTGCCGGCCTTGCGATCGCGCCGTCGCGATACCGCGAAATCGGCCACGGCCCAGACCAGGAAGGCGCCGAACAACACCACGTCGTGCAGATAACCGATCGCCAGCAGATGCCCGAGTGCCCACAGTTTCACGCCCGCCAGCATCGGGTGGCCGAGTTTCGCCTTCAGGTGATTGCGTGGCACGTAGGCCGCCGCGATCAGCACGAACGCGACCAGCGTGAACAGCGCGTTCAAGTGCCGCAGCCACTCCGGCGGCGTGTACAAAAGCTGCGGTTGCGCGCGCGCCATGCCGAAGCCGACGACGATCAGCACGAATCCCGCGATCGACACCAGTGCAAACAGGCCTTTCCACGGCACGATCCCGATACGGGAGGTCATCCGGTCGCGCCATGCCGGCGCCAGCATGCGCAGCGAATGGGCACCGAGGAACAAAACGAGGCCGAGGATCAGTAGAGGCATGTGGCTGCTCCTTCGTGCGGGTGGATTCGGATTGTAAAGTTACTCCGGCTGATTGTAAGAATTGAGCGGCTGTGGCGCCGGGAGTCGAGCCCGGGGTCATGGTGAGGCAGAAGCCTCACCAGCCGTTCCGGTCGGAAACAGCCGCGCCCGCGAAAAACGCCCCGCTTTCGCAAACGGGGCGTCGGACGCGTGCACGGGTACGGTGCCAGCGTACCCGGATTGTGCAATCGCAGGCTCAGCGCTCGCCCAGGAAATCCTTCTTGCCGATCTGCGTGCCGGCTACGCGAAGGATGTCGTAGGCGGTGGTGCAGTGGAAGAAGATGTTGGGCAGCGAGTATTCGGTGAGGTAGGCAAGACCGGTGAACTCCACCTCGCCGCTGCGCGTCTTCATCGTCACCTTGCGCGCTTCGCTGCCGTCGATCTGCTCGGGCTTGAAGGATTGCGCGTAGGCGATGGCGGCGTCTATGCGCTGGTAGGCTTCGGCCAGCGTCTTCTCGTGGTCCTCGAACGACTTCGGCTCCACGCCGGCCAGTCGCGCGGCGCCGCGCGCGGCGGTATCGCAGGCGATCTGGATCTGCTTGATCAACGGCAGCATGTCGAAGATCAGGCGCTGCTGCAGCAGGTTGTTGGGGTCGACGCCCCTTTCCTTAGCGTGCGCTTCGCCTTTCTTCAGCACGTTCGACAGGTTGGTCAACGCGCGCACGAACACGGGAACGGAAGCCTGGTACATCGAGATGGTCATCGGTCGAACTCCAGATTGGAAGCGGGATGGGTAAGGCGTTTCGCGCAATGTTCCGCCCGAAGCGGCTGTTGTGAAAAGTCAGGGCGAAGGCGGGTGGTTACGCGATGCCAGTGGCATCGCGTGCCCGGCTGAGCGCCCGGCCAAGGATGGCCGGGCTGGCGTTGGCATCACGGATGATTGCTCGCCGTCAATTTCCGTAGTGCTTGCGAGAAAGTCGTTGTTCGACTGCGTGATACCGCGATCGTTAGAAGCAGCGATCGGGGACGATCGCGTGGTCATGCCGCGCGTGGGCCACGCAGTATCCGGGCGGGCAGCATGAGCAACGCACGCAGAAATGCGAACACGCCATCCAAGGCGATGCCCAGCAAGCGGAACGGCAGGCTGATCAACCAGACCAGCGGCCACAGGACCAGCGCCAGCAGCGCCAGCGGCCAGCAGAAGATCAACAGCAGCAACCACAGCAGGAAGGTTGTCATCGCGATGTCCTCCGGGCGAGCGACTGAATTCTCACATGGGGCCGTGGCGCAGGGAAGGCAAGATCATGTCGGTTTCGGCTCCGCGGACGCCGCGGGAGCCGGCAGGCCGCGGGTGGCGCGCGCGGTCAGCCACAGCGCGGTGGCCACGAGTGCTGCCGCCAGCAGGAAGGCTACACCGGAGAGATCGTGCATCGGCGCGTGCTTGCTGATGAACAGCGCGAACAGGTTGGCGAACACCAATGGCCCGAAAATGCCGGCGAGGCTGCGCAGGCTGCTCAGCGAACCCTGCAGCCGTCCCTGTTCCGCCGGATCGACCTGGTGCGTCATGATCGACTGCGCCGGCGGACTCGACAGTCCACCCAGGCACAGCAGCGGGATCGCCGCCATGAACATCCACGCGTGCGGGGCGAGGCCGAACAGCGCGTAGCCCACGACGGCGAAAGCCAGCCCGGTCAGCATCAGGCGGCGGTCGCCGAGTTTCGGCGCGAGCCGGCGCACCAGCCCGGCCTGCACGATCGCGGTGCACAGGCCGACCACGGCCAGTGCAATGCCGACGGCCTTGGGGCCCCAGTCGTAGCGGTAGTCGGTGTAAAGCACGAAAGTCGAGTTGAGCGAATACTGCGCCAGCGACACCAGGAAGAACACCGCGGCCAGCGCGAACACCTGCGGGTAACGCTTCAGCAGCAGCAGCGAGCCGAGCGGATTGGCGTGCTTCCATTCCACGCGCGGGCTGCGCCGCTCCGCCGGCAACGACTCCGGCAGCACGAACGTTCCATACAGGAAATTGGTGAGCGACAGGCACGCGGACACCCAGAACGGCAGGCGGATCCAGATGTGCCCCAGACATGCCGCCCAGCGCCGGGCCGACGATGAAGCCGAGACCGAACGCGGCGCCGATCATGCCGAATGCCGCAGCGCGTTTCTGCTGGGGCGTGATGTCGGCGATGTAGGCGTTGGCGGTGCTGAAGCTGCCCGAACAGATCCCCGACACGGCGCGTCCGACGAACAGCAACCACAGCGCCGGCGCCAGCGCCATCACCACGAAATCGGTGCCGAGGCCGAGACAGGAAATCAGGATCACCGCGCGCCGGCCGAAGCGATCCGACAGCGCGCCCTGGATCGGCGACGACACGAATTGCATCAGCATGAACATGGTGCCGAAGCCGCTGGCCCACACCGCCGCGTGCGCGATGCTGCCGCCCACCAATTCCACGATCAGGTGCGGCAGCACCGGGATGATGATCCCGAAACTCAGGATGTCGATGAACACCGTGATGAGGATGAAGAGAACGGCGGCGCGACGGCGCGGTTGCTCGTGTGGCGGGATTTCGGTCATGCAGCAAGTTGCGGTCCGGCGGACAATCCTCCCAGTTTAACGCCGTTGCGCGCTGACCATCGATAATTCCGCACTTCGCCTCGGTCGTGTCCTTGGACTGCGTGACGAAGGATGCGGCGCGTCAACGCCCGCCGTCGATGTCGATGAAACGCAGGAATTCGGAGCGGGTGCGGGCATCCTCGCGGAAGCTGCCGAGCATCTGGCTGGTGACCATCGACACGCCGCGCTTGTGCACGCCGCGGGTGGTCATGCACTGGTGGGTGGCATCGATCACCACGCCGACGCCGCGTGGCTGCAGCACTTCGCTGATGCAGGTGGCGATCTGGGCGGTGAGCTTCTCCTGCACCTGGAAGCGATGCGCGAACGCGTCCACCACGCGTGCCAGCTTGGAAATACCCACGACCTTGTCCGTCCGGCAGATAGCCGACGTGCGCGCGACCGATGATCGGCGCCATGATGGTGCTCGCAGAAAGACTCGAACTCGATGTCGCGCAGCACGATCATCTCATCGTAGCCAGCGACTTCCTCGAAGGTGCGGCGCCAGGTATTCTGCGGATCCTCCTGCGTAGCCGGAGAACCATTCCGCGTAGGCTTCCACCACGCGCTTGGGCGTGTCCAGCAGGCCCTCGCGGGTCGGTTCGTCGCCGGCCCAGCGCAACAGCGTGCGCACCGCGGCCATGGCTTCGTCGCGCGTCACGGGCGGCGTAGTCGGTCTGGCGGCATCGCACAGGGAAGGCTTGCCGTGATCGCTCATGGGTTCGTCTCTTGCAAGGCCAATCGGGTCAGTTTAGCGCCGTTGCCGGCGCCGCAGGCGGGGCGATCAGTCCGTTTCGGAATTCTCGTTGACGTCATCGTCGTCCTCGGTGCGTGGAGCCATCAACGCCTGCGCGTCTTCGCCAGGCAGTGATTCAACCCCGCGCAGGCGGCGTTCGATCGCGCGGGTGCGTACGCCGGTGGCGTCGATGTGCTTCCCGGCCTCGTCCAGTTTCTTCTTGACCTTGTCGAGCACGTCGCCGAATTTGCCGAACTCGGTCTTGACCGCACCGAGGATCTGCCATACCTCGCTGCTGCGATGTTCGATGGCGAGCGTGCGGAAGCCCATCTGCAAGGCATTGAGGATCGCGGCGAGGGTGGTCGGGCCCGCGACCGTGACGTGGTGTTCGCGCTGCAACTTTTCGAACAGGCCGGGGCGGCGGATTACCTCGGCGTACAGGCCCTCGGTAGGGAGGAACAGCAACGCGAAGTCGGTGGTATGCGGCGACGCAACGTATTTCTCGCGGATGGTCCTCGCTTCGCCTTCCACGCGGCGCTGCAGGCGCTGCGGCGGCAGCGTTGGCTGCCTCGCCATCGGCCTGCTCCTGCGCATCCAGCAAACGCTGGTAGTCCTCGACGCGGGAACTTGGCGTCGATCGGCAGCCAAACCTGGCCGCCGTGGTCGGATCCCGGAAGGCGGATCGCGAATTCGACGCGCTCGTCCGAGCCGGGGACCGTGGCGACGTTCGCGGCGTACTGCTCCGGTGTCAGCACCTGCTTCGAGCAGCGCGCCGAGGCGCACCTCGCCGAAGGTGCCGCGGGTCTTGACGTTGCTGAGCACGCGCTTGAGATCGCCCACGCCGGTCGCGAGCGACTGCATTTCACCGAGACCACGCTGCACGGCTTCCAGCCGTTCCGCGATTTGCTTGAACGACGACGACAAGCGCGCTTCCAGCGTGGCCTGCAGTTTTTCATCGACCGTTGCGCGCATCTTTTCGAGCTGCGCGGCGTTGTCGGTTTGCAGGGCCTTCAATTGCGCGTCAAGTGTCGTGCGCACTTCGCCCAAACGTTGCTGGTTGTCGGCGGTCAGCGACGACAGCGACAAACGCATCTGGTCGCCCATCCGGGTGAGTGTGTCGGCAAGTTCGGTGCGGCCGGCACGCTGTTCCTCGCGCAAAACACGCTCGATGCGTTCGCTGTCGCCGCGCAGGACGTCCAGTTTCTGCGCCATGGTTTCGTCATGCCGCGGCCGTGCCAGCAGCACGACCTGCAGCACCGCCACGATGGCGACCAGTGCAATCAGCGCGATCAGGATCAGGGTTGACGACATGCGTGAATTCCGCGGCGACTACGCCCAAGTGTACGCGCTGCCGTCTCATGGGCCGAGTCACGCGGCGGCTTGCGTGTTGCGGCGAGGCTTCAGCGCAACGTGGCCGCTTCGCGCGCCAACGTCTCGATGGCGTTCCAGTCGCCGGCTTGCAGCAGGTCGCGCGGGGTCAGCCATGAGCCGCCGACGCAGACGACGTTGGCCAAGGACAGGTACTCGCCGGCATTGTGCATGGTGATGCCGCCGGTCGGGCAGAACCGGATCGCCGGCAACGGGCTGGACAATGCCCTCAACAGGTCGGGGCCACCAGCCGCGGCGGCAGGGAAGAATTTTTGCAGGCGATAGCCGCGTTCAAGCAGCGTCATGGCCTCGCTGGCGCTGGCGGCACCGGGCAGTAGTGGCAGCTCACTTTGGTCAGCCGCGTCGAGCAGCCGGGGCGAGGCGCCGGGCGACACCGCGAAACGTGCACCGGCGTTCGCCGCGGCGTCCAGCTGCGCAGGCGTGAGCACGGTCCCGGCGCCGACGCAGGCGCCTGCCACATCGGCGGCGATCGCGCGGATCGCATCCAGAGCTGCAGCGGTACGCAAGGTGACTTCAATGGCCGGGATGCCGCCGGCAACCAGCGCGCGTGCCATCGGCACCGCGTGGGCGACGTCGTCGATGATCACCACCGGCACCACGGGGGCGAGGGCGAGGATCGATTGCAGCGCGGTTTGGCGGGCGTCTTGGCTCATGGTTGGACGTCGGCAGCGTGATGGTGTTCGTGGTGGGTGAATACGCTGGCGCCGGCATCGGCACCGCCGACCGCGTTGCGCAGCAGCGTGAACAGCTCGCGGCCGAGCCCTGCGTGGTGCGGGGACAGCTCGGCATGGACGAACCGGCGCTGCGCCCATTCGCCGGCATCGACCAGTGCGTCGAGGGTGCCGGCATCCGCGTCCAGACGCACGATGTCGCCGTCGCGCAGCTTGCCCAGCGGGCCGCCGTCGACCGCCTCGGGACTGACGTGGATCGCGGCCGGAACCTTGCCCGAGGCGCCGGACATGCGGCCGTCGGTGACCAGCGCCACACGGTGCCCGCGCGATTGCAGGATCACCAGGGTCGGAGTCAGCTTGTGCAATTCCGGCATGCCGATGGCCTTGGGGCCCTGGAAGCGCACCACGGCCACGAAGTCGCGGTCAAGCTCGCCGCGCTCGAAGGCGCCGCGCACGTCGTCCTGTTCGTGGAAGATCACCGCCGGCGCCTCGATCACGTGGCGATCGTCGGGCACCGAGGAAACCTTGATCACCGCGCGGCCGAGGTTGCCCTCGAGCATGCGCAGGCCGCCGTGATGCTGGAACGGTTCGGTGGCCGGACGCAGGATGTTGGAGTTGCCGCTTTGCGCGACATCGGTCCAGGCCAGCTGGCCGTGGGCGTCCAGCGTCGGCATGCGGCGGTAGGCATCCAGGCCCTTACCCCACACGGTGCTTACGTCGCCGTGCAACAGCCCGGCATCGAGCAGGGTGCCGATCAGGAACGGCATGCCGCCGGCCTGATGAAAATGGTTCACGTCGGCGTAGCCGTTCGGGTACACGCGTGCCAGCAACGGCACCACCGACGACAGCGCGTCGAAGTCCTCCAGTTTCAGACGTGATCCCGGCGGCCGCGGCGATCGCGACCAGATGCAGCAGATGGTTGGTCGAGCCGCCGGTGGCGTGCAGGCCAATCACGCCGTTGACGATGCTGCGTTCATCGATCACGTGGCCGGCCGGGGTGTAATCGGGATTGCCGCCCAGCGCGGTGATCTGCGCCGCGCGTTGCACCGCGGCGGCGGTCAGTGCGTCGCGCAGCGGCGTGTCGGGATTCACGAAACTGGCGCCGGGCAGGTGCATGCCCATGATCTCCATCAGCATCTGGTTGGAGTTGGCGGTGCCGTAGAACGTGCAGGTGCCGGGCGCATGGTAGGACTGCGCCTCGGCTTCGAGCAGCTTGTCGCGGCCGACCTTGCCTTCGGCGAATTGCTGGCGAACTTTCGATTTTTCCTCGTTGGGCAGGCCGCTGGGCATTGGTCCGGCCGGCACGAACACCGCCGGAAGGTGGCCGAAGCTGAGCGCCGCGATCATCAGGCCCGGCACGATCTTGTCGCAGATGCCGAGGAACAGCGCGGCGTCGAACATGTCGTGCGACAGCGCGACCGCCGCCGACAGCGCGATCACTTCGCGCGAGAACAGCGACAATTCCATGCCGGCCTGACCCTGGGTCACGCCGTCGCACATCGCAGGCACGCCGCCGGCGACCTGCGCGGTCGCGCCGGCCTCGCGCGCCGCGCGGCGGATCAGTTCGGGATAACGCTCGTACGGCTGGTGCGCCGAGAGCATGTCGTTGTAGGCGGTGACAATGCCGATGTTGGGCGCCGCGCCGCCGCGCAACGCGGCCTTGTCCTGTGCGCCGCAGGCGGCGAAGCCGTGGGCGAGGTTGCCGCACGACAGATGCCTGCGCTTGGGGCCGTCGTCGCGCGCCGCGTCGATACGCTCAAGGTATGCGGTGCGGCGCGGACGGCTCCGCGTGGCGATGCGGTCGGTGACTTCGGCAATGACGGGATGCAGGTTCATGCTCGACTCGGATGTGTCGGTGATCGCCGGTGCCCTATTTGCGCAGACGTGGAAACAACGGCACGAATTTCGGCGGGCGTGGTTAAGCTTTCGGGATGGGTGAGGTTACGCCGCTTTTCGCATGGTGCGTCGCGGCGACCCAGTGATGCTTTAAAGCTAGCGGCAAGTTCGCCTCCCAACAAGCCGTCTGTGCCGAGCCACGGCGCCCCAGGTCAGGCGCTCTCGCGCCTGATGGAGAAAGCACCACTTGATACCACCGCCATCGTCAGCCTCGCGATGCAGCCCAGTTCCCCGGCTTCGTTCTCGATGCGGATTTCCCAGACTTGCGTGCTGCGGCCGAGGTGGACCGGGCGTGCGGTGCCGGTGACGATTCCATCGCGCACGGCGCGCAGGTGGTTGGCGTTGATCTCCAGGCCGACCGCGGCGCGGCCGGTCTCGCAGCAAAGCACGGCCGCGGTCGAGCCGAGTGTTTCGGCCAGCGCCACCGAGGCGCCGCCGTGCAGGATGCCATAGGGCTGATGGGTGCGCCCGTCCACCGGCATCGTGCCGCGCAGGTAGTCGTCGCCGATCTCGGTGATGCGGATGCCGATCGCCTGCATCAACGTGTTCCTGCTCCACGTATTGACGCTGGCGAGATCAACGGCTTGTTTCCATATCGACATGGCGCATTCCACGGCACGGGGTTTCACGCAGCGTACACGACGCACTTCCGTGCGAGCGTTACAGTATAAAAAGCTTTGGCTGCGCGGGTGCGGGAGGCTGCCATGACCAGGATCGTGTGGATCGGCGCGTTGCTGGTGTTGCTTGCACTGGCGTTGCCGTCGTGCGCGTGGGCGATGCGCTGCGGCACAAGGATCGTGCAGCAGGGCGACACCAGCGCCCAGGTGCGGGATGCCTGCGGCGACCCGTTTTACATCGGTTACTACGTCGGCCCGCCGGGTGTCGGCGTGGAAGCGCAAGGCGAATCGGTTTCCGCGGTGACGACCGAAGTGTGGTACTACAACTTCGGTCCGCAGCGCCTGATGGTGCGACTGGAGTTTTCCGGTGGCGTGTTGGCGCGCGAAGAATCGCTGGGCTACGGATTCGTCGGTCGCGGCGGACCGTGCGATTTCACCAACATCACCATCGGCATGAGCGTCGCCGATTTGATCGCGCGTTGCGGCTTTCCCGCCAGTCGCGGGCGCAACCCGCTGGCCACCGCGGCTGCCATGGGCGCGCGGGCGCCGGCCTGGGGTGAAACGTGGTTCTATCCCGGCGACGGGTCACGCGACGGACGCTATGTCCATCTGCAGGAAGGGCGCGTAACGGACGTGGAAATCGCGCACTGATCCGACGCATTTGCCCAGGGTCGCCGCGTTGAATCGCGGTGTATGGATGTGCCCATCGGTTGCAATGGCAGCGAATCGATCTTGCGTGGCCCGACTTGCCACGAAGGTTGCCTCAACTGAAGCCCGCGACACACGACTGGCGTATTGCCGTCAGGTCGGAAGACGCGGCATGCCGTGTTCGTCGCGTTCTTCGGGCGTGATGTGTGCAGTGTCGATGCCGGCTTCATGCGGGCCTACCGCGATTTCCTCGCCTTGCGTGGACTTCCACGCGTTGGCGTAGCAGCGCACGGCGTCGCCGGGTTCTCCCGAGGCGGACAGGATGTCACCCAGTGCCGCCCAGCTTGCGGCATCGGATTTCAGGGCCAGTGCGCGCACCAGGTATTCGCGCGCATCGCGCGGATCGGAAGCGCGCATCGACAGCGTGCCGAGCGCGCGCAACAGGGTGTCGTCATGGGAGTGTGATTCCAGCCAGCGGGTTGCGACGCGCAGCCTTGCGGAGGCTTCGCCGGGCGGCGTCGCTTCGGCATGGACGGCCACGAGGTCCGGATTCCATTCGCGCTTCAAGGCGTCTTCGATGGCATCGAGTGCGTCGTGCGCGACCCCGAGCGCCGCGGCACGCTGCGCGTAGGCGATCAGCAACGCCGGCATCTGGCGCTGCTGGCGGCTCGCGCGCTTCCACAGATCCTGCAGCGTCGCGGCGTCGGGTGCCGCATGCAGGGACGCGCCGAGCACCCGGTCGACCAGTTCGGCATAGGCGGCGGCGCCAAGCATGTCGGACTTGCGCAGCGGCTCCAGTGCCGGGCGGGCCTTGTCGGGCTGGCCGGTCGCCAGTGCGGCCAGCGCATATTCGTACCAGCCCGCTGGCGGGAGTTTGCCCGCGTCGGCGCCGGGTGAAAGCAGTTGCAGGGCCTCGTCGGCACGATCGTTTTCGCGCAGGATGCGCGCGCGCAGGATGCGGGCGGCCTCTGGCGCATGCTGGGTCGCTTCGTCGAGCGTTTCCAGCGCCCGCGTGGTGTCGCCGTGACGGTGTGCGGCATCGGCCGCGGCCAGCAGCGCCGGCGAACGCAACGAGGCGTACTGCGCGGCGCGCTGCAAGGTGCGATGGGCCTCGACGTGGCGGCCTTCGTTCAAGGCAACCAGTCCGTCGCGAAGACGCTCCTGGCTGATGCGCCGGCGCCGACGCGACAGGGCACCGAACGGCCAAAGCAGCAGCCACCACACGATCCCGATCGCGATCCATGCGGCGACCAACAGGGCCACCGCGCCGACCACCGTTGTTTCGACGCGCCAACCCCGGAAGTGGATCAGCACGTAACCTGGGTCGGACGACAACCAGACGAAGGCGATCGCGAGCAGCAGGATGATGGACAGAGCGAGAACCAGCCAGCGCTTGTTTTTCATCGTTGAGTGCTCCCTGCGGTGGCAGCGGTAGCCGGCGTGGATGCCGCGGGCTGGCTGGCACGCAGGCTCAACAGTTGCGCCAGCGCGCCACCGAGCTTGGGCGTGGGGCCGGTGCCGCCACGTTGAGACAGCAGATGCGCGATTTGCGTGCGGGCATCCTTGACTTCCGCATCGTTCAGCTCGAACTGCCCGGACAGTGTGGAATCGGCGCGTTGCAGCGCGGCGCGGTAAGCCGTGTCGTCGAAGGCGAGGAGGGCTTCCTGCGCCTGGGCAAGATTGAGCGCCAGGGTTTCGTGCGCAAAGCGCGTGTCCGCCAGCGACGCGGCTTTGCCATCGTCGCGCGTGACCTTGACGATGCCGCCGAAGGCGTGACCGATGCGCGACCAGAATCCCGGACTTTGCGGGCTCGCCGAGGTCGCTGCGCCGGTTTCGCGCGTCGCCAGCGGCAGCGAGGCGACCTTGCCGCGCAGGCTGGACAGCGTATCCAGCGCCGCCTGGCGCAACGGTGGGGCGGCCGCGGCCAGTGCGTCGCGCTCGGTGGTGGCACTGGCGCGCACCGGCGCATAAGCCGGATTCTGTACTTGCGCCAGGACTTCGATGGCCTGCGAGTAGGCTTGCAGCGCCCCGTTCGTGTCATGGAACAGTTCATAGCGTTGCGCGCCAAGCCGCAGCAGCATTTCGGCATCGTTGAGCAAGACTGTGTCGTGCGCCGACTGTTGTTGCCCGCTCAGGTTGGCGTAGGCCGTCTCGAGGTTGGAGAGGCGGCGGTCCAGTCCTTGCGTGGTCGAACGCAAATCGTCCAGTGCCGATTCCAGCTTGCCGACGCGTTGGTCGCCGGCCTGCGCCTGTTGATCGCCAGCAGCGAGCCGGTCCCGCAGGACCGCGATGGCCGCGGCATCCTGTTTGCGGGCGGTCTGTTCGGCGCGGGTGGTGCGTTGCAGACGCCATGTGCTCCACACCGCCACGCCCAATGCGGCCACGGCCACGATAACCGCGATCGCGGCCAGACCGGATCGTCCTGTGCGCGGTTTTCGCGGTTTCGGTTCCGGAGCGGTGTTTTCGATAGGGTCGCTCATGGCTGCAATGCTAGCAGGGGCCATTTGCGCAATCGTCCGTTATCGCCGCGTATTCGGGATACATTCCGGGTACGCACGGTGTCGGCCGCAGGGGCATCAGGACGACCCTGCATGTCCTGACTTTTCACAAGCGCCGGCCCGATCGGCGACAATCGCAGCTAGCATGTCCGCGGGCCGTGCCGATTCGGATCGAACTACACGCGAGAAGCGTGCCTTGCGTACGATGGCGGCAAGCCGTTCGCTGCTGACCACGGCGCAGCCGGCAAGCAGCGTGCGTCGCGCGTCGCATGGTAGCCCGGCGAGGAGGTGGCCGAGCGCTTCGGCGCTGGACAGCAATACGTAAAGCGGCTTGCGTCCATCGTTTCGCAGCGCCTCGGTATGGCGACGATCGAGCCGCGCGGGCAATCGCCGGTACACATGCGCGTGCATCACATGGGCGCCGCGTCTGGAAAGTGCGCGCGCGAGCAGCCCGCGCCCACCCGGCGCGCCGATGATGCCGATGCGTTTGCCGCGCACATTCTGCAGCACGGCGAGTGCCAGCAGGCCCTCGCTGTCCTCGCGTGGCGGCGCAGTAACATCGGTACAACCGGCACGTCGCAAGGCATGCAGTGTGCCTGGCCCCGGCGCGAGCATGCGGGCGCGGCTGCGCAAGGGAGCGAGCTGCTGCGCATGGCTCACCGCTGCGGGACTGGTGAAGATGACCACGTCACTGGTCAGCGCGATTTTGAGGGTTTCGCGAGTGGCCTTCGCGTCATCGGCCGCGCGCAGGCTCGATCCAGGTACCAGCAGTGGCGTGCCGCCCAACGCGCGCACGCGTCGTACCAGCGTGTTGCCTGTCCCGGCGGGACGGGTGATCGCGATGCGGACAGCGGCGAGCGGTTGCGGCTTGGCCATGCGTCGATGATAGGTCACGCCGGCAGCGTCTTGTCGCTGCCGGCGCACCGCGGCAAACTGGCACGATGGACAGACACGTTTCCGCGGCCGCCATCCTCGAAGCCGAGATTCTTGCACGCATTCCGTTGGCGGATGCGATGGATCTGCGGGTGCCGCGTTACAGCGGGGACGAAATCGAGATGACCGCGCCGCTCGCGCCCAACGTCAACGACAAGGGCTGCGCCTTTGGTGGCAGCATGGCGTCGTTGCTGACACTGGCAGGGTGGGGGCTGGTCGAACTCGGCCTGCGGGCACGGGATCTCGAATGCGACATCTACGTCGGCGATTCCCAACTGCGCTATCACGAACCGGTGTGGGGGGAACTGCGTGGCATTGCCCGCTTCAGCGAACCCGATGCATTGACGAGACTGGCCGCCGCAGTGCGTGCGCGGGGCAAGGGCCACGCGGAAGTCGTCTGCGAGATCGCGGGCGACCGGCGTGCTGCGGCCACGCTGACCGCGCGCTTCTTCGCCAGGCTGCGCGGCAAATAGGGTCCTGCATGGCCCGAAAGGCTCCGGGATCGGGCACAATCGACTCCGAGCCGTTACGAGGAGAGGATCATGCGCCGCTTGCTGATGACGGGCATCGGGTTATTGCTGCTGGCAGGTTGCGCGACCATGCAGAACAAGAACACTTCGCGCGATGAGACGATGGACGGTTACGCGGCTGCCTTGCGCTGGGGCGATTTTTCGGGCGCATGGAACTACGTCGATCCGGCGGTGCGTGCCGCTCATCCGTTGACGCCGCAGCAGAAAGCGCTCTACAACACCGTGAAAGTGGCCGAATACGACGCCTCCGGACTGGTCGCGACCGATCCGGACACCGTCCGGCAGACCGTGCAGATCAGCCTGATCGTGAAGAGCAGCCAGCGCGTCTACAGCGTGCTCGACCACCAGACTTGGCATTGGGACGCCAAGGCCAAGCATTGGTGGCTGGAGTCGGGGTTGCCGGACATTTCTGCGCAGGAATGAGGCAGACGCTGCCGCGATCCGCGATAATGGGCGGCTTTTCCACGATCAAGACCTTCGATGCATGAATTCCTGACCCGCCTGCCGCAATTCATCGGCAACCACGTGCTGCTGGTGGCAGCGTTCTTCGTGATCATCCTCGCCCTGATCGGGCTGGAGGTCTCGCGCCAATTCCGCGGATTCCGAGAGCTCACCCCGGGGGCGCTGGTGCAGATGATCAATCGCGGTTCGCCGCTGGTGGTCGACCTGTCCGCGATCGCCGATTTCGAGAAGGGCCACATCGCCGGCTCGAAGAACGTCACGCCAAGTCAGTTCGACCCCGAGCACAAGGACCTCGCCAAGGCCAAGGACCTGCAGGTCATCACGGTATGCAGGAGCGGGGTGACTGCGGCCAAGGCCGCCAAGCGGCTGGTCAAGGCCGGTTTCACCAATGTCGCCACCCTCGCCGGCGGGATCGAGGCGTGGAAGCGCGCGGATTTGCCATTGGTCAAGGGCAAGCGCTAATCAAGGCGAGTGGGCTGAGAATTACGAAGGGCGCTTGCGGCGCTGCGCGGCCTGCCTTTCAGACTTCCTCGACGTCCGTAACTTTCGCCCGCCGCATCAACCACGCGACGCCACGCAAGTCGGCCAGACCCACCCACAAACGGTCGAGCATGCCGTACTTGGAGACGCCGCGGGTGCGCGGGCGGTGGCCGACCGGAATGCTGATGCTCGAGTAGCCCGCGCGCTTGACCAGGGCCGGCAGGTAGCGGTGCATGTGGTCGAAGTAAGGCAGGGCGAGGAAGGTTTCGCGCTCGAACAGTTTCAGGCCGCAGCCGGTATCAGGCGTCGAGTCGCGCAGCATCCGCGAGCGCACCCCGTTGGCAATCCTGGACGAAATGCGCTTGTTGAAGCTGTCGCGGCGGGTGGTACGCCAGCCGGCGAACAGTTTCACCTTAGGGTTGGCCGATTGGCGTGCCTCGATGAGTTTGGGGATGTCGGCCGGATCGTTCTGGCCGTCGCCATCGAGCGTGACGATCCAGGCGCCGCGCGCCGCCCGCACCCCGTTCCTGATCGCGGTGCTCTGGCCGCTCTGCCTGAGGTGCCGCACGATGCGCAGTTCCGGATGCTTCGCGCGCTCGGCCTTCAGGACTGCCAGCGAATCATCGCTGCTGGCGTCGTCCACATAGACCACTTCGTAGTCGGCATTTGCGCGCAGCGCGGCGGCGATTTCGGCGAGCAACGGCGGAATGTTGTCGCGCTCGTTGAAGACGGGCACGACCACGGACAACTCGGGCATGCGTCGGGCCTTGCCGTGGGAAAGTCGGGATTATCGCCGATGCGGCGAGCGGGTGCTTGCCGGGTTGCAAGGCAATGCGCCGAATCGGAGCGGCTGTCGTGGAAAGTCAGGCCACGGAGTTTCCGGCCATGGATGGCGGCTTTGGCCGTGGTGATGTTGGTCGGCAAACAGAGTCCGTCGTTGAATCCGATGGCTGGCGGTGCGGCGATCAAGGATGATCGCATCAACGAAGCTTTTCGAGGATGCCCTCCAGCGCATCCGCGCTGTGATAACGGATCACGAGTTTGCCGCGTCCACCGCGACCGTGCGCGATCTCCACACGCGTGCCCAGCGAATCGGAGAGCTCGCGCTCCAGCGCGGCGATGTCCGGATCGACATCGCGGGATTTGATCTTGGATGAAGATTTCGGCAACTGCGCGAGACGCACTGCCTGTTCCAGTTCGCGTACCGACCAGCCCTGGTCTGCGGCTTTCGACGCCAGCGCGATCGCACGTGGCGCGGACAGGGTCAGCAGCGCGCGCGCATGCCCCATCTCGATGCGGCCGTCGTCCAGCAGTCCGCGGATCGGTTCCGGCAGTTCCAGCAAGCGCAGCAGGTTGGCGACAGCCGCACGTGACCGCCCCACCGCATCGGCAGCCTGTTGCTGGCTCAACCTGAATTCGTCAATGAGGCGACGCAGCGCCTGCGCCTCTTCCAGCGCGGTCAATTCCTGACGCTGGATGTTCTCGATCAGCGCCACCGCCAGCACCGATTGCGCCGGAATGTCGCGTATGACGGCCGGGATCTCGGCAAGGCCGGCCTTCTTCGCGGCGCGCCAGCGGCGCTCGCCGGCGACAAGCTCGTACTGTCCGCGGCCCAGTGCGCGCACCACGATGGGTTGGATCAGGCCCTGTGCCTTGATCGAGGCGGCCAACTCATCGAGTGCGGCTTCGTCGAAATGATGGCGGGGTTGGTACTGTCCGGCGCGAATGGAGGCGACCGGAAGGTTGCTCAGGGTTTCACCGGTCGCCGAATCCGGTGCGACATCGGCATCCGGGCCACCGAGCAGTACGTCGAGGTCGCGGGAGCCGAGGCCCCTGCGTTTGGCGGCGCTCATGCGGATACCTTCATCATGGGTGTGCGTGGCGGATTGGACGTCGGTGGATTGGCCTTGGCGGCGGTGTCTGCGGTTGCCGCATTGCGCGCCGGACCGAGGCCCATCCTGCGGATCATCTCGCCGGCCAGTCCGAGGTAGGCGATGGCACCGCGCGATTCGCGGTCGTAAAGATTGATGGGCTTGCCATGGCTGGGTGCTTCGGCGAGGCGCACGTTGCGGGGCACCACCGAATGCAGCACCTTGTCGCCGAAGTGTTTGGCAAGTTCGGACGAAACGTCGTTGCCGAGCGCGGTGCGCACGTCGAACATGGTGCGCAACAGGCCCTCGACTTCCAGTTGCGGATTGAGTCTTGCGCGCACGGCCTTGACGGTATCGAGCAGGTCGGTAAGTCCTTCCAGTGCCATTGACTCGCATTGCACCGGGATCAGCACGCTGTGCGCGGCCGCCAATGCATTCAGGGTCAGCAGGTGCAGGGAGGGTGGGCAGTCGATCAGGATGATCGCGTAGCGATCGCCGAGTTTCGCCAGTTGTTCCTTGAGACGGGATTCGCGCGCGATCGCATCGGCGAGTTTCAGTTCCGCGGCGGTCAGGTCGCGGCTGCCGGGCAAGAGGTCGAAGCCTGCCTCGGTGGTGAGGATCGCATCCTCGATGGATGCCTCTTCCAGCAAAACTTCGCAACCGTTGGGCTTGGCTGCGCGCTTGTCCACACCGGCAGACGACGTTGCATTGCCTTGTGGATCCAGATCGACCAGCAGGATGCGCCGCTTGGTCTCCGCGAGCGCGGCGGCCAGGTTGACGGCGGTGGTGGTCTTGCCGACGCCGCCCTTCTGGTTGGCGATCGCGATGATGCGGGTCATGGGTCGCAACGGATGCAACGGTGGCGATGAGCTGACTAGCCTACCATCGCCGGCCCGGTCGTTGCGGGATCAGGCTCGCGCCAGTTCCACGACACAACGCTCGCCTTCCACGCCCGGTACCTGGAGCGGGTGCACGGCAACCAGCAGGAATGGATCCGCCACCGCGCGGATTTCGGCCGGATCGCCCCGGCCTTTCATGGCCAGCCAGTGTCCTTGCGGGGCCAGCAGGTGCCCGCCCCAGGCCAGCATGTCGGCGAGGCTGGCGAATGCGCGTGCGATCACGGTATCGAAGGCGCCGGTCGCGTCTTGCACTCGAGTCTGGACGACCCTCACGTTCGGAAGCGGCAGGCTGCGCGCCGCTTCGCGCAGGAAACGTACCTTTTTGCCGTTGCTTTCGATCAAGGTGACGGCGAGATCCGGCCGCGCGATGGCGAGCGGGATACCCGGCAGCCCGGCGCCGCTGCCGAGGTCCGCCAGCGCTACGCCGTGCAGGTACGGCAATACCGCCAGCGAATCCAGCAGGTGCCGCGACACCATGTCCGTCGGGTCGCGCACTGCCGTCAGGTTGTAGGCCTGGTTCCAATGTGTCAGCAGCCCGAGATAGGCCAACAACTTCACCTGCGCATCCTCCGGCAGCTCCAGCCGCATGGCCGCGGTTCCTGCCGCGAGATTCGTTGCCAGCTCGGTTGCGGTCATGGGAGGAATGAGTGGGGGATGCGGGCTTTCGTGGCGAGGTGGGTTCGTAGGATGCCGGTCACGATTGCGGGCAGATCGCGTGACGCCGCAGCGTGGCGAGCGGAGCGTACACGCAGTTTGTGAGGATGGCGAACAGCGCCGGCGCGAGTTGCCCAGCACAGCGGCGCATGCCGGATCCCATCAAAACAGGAGCCCGCATCGTGGCGGGCTCGCTGCTTCTCCCTGGCTGATCCGGTTCAGGCGGCGAGATCGAGCTCGACCCGCGTTACCAACACCCCGCGCTCGCGCAGGCTGCCGTTCAAGGTTTGCTTGATGCGCTGATTGCGCGAGCGCAGATCCTGTGCCTCGGCCATCTCCGCGTGTTGCATGGCATCGCGCAACTGCAGGCGGATCATGTCGTCGGCGCGGTCGATCACGGCATCCGCGCGCTCGGGATCCAGCACTTGCCACCATACCCGGCCACGCAGGTTGCCGGAATGTGCCACGCCATCGGCAAGCCGTTCATCAACCGCGAGGGTGTAGCCCGTGATGCTGATCTTGTGGGCGATGCGCTCGATCAGAGGCAGCACCAGATGGGTGCCTGCGGTGAGTGTGCCGGCCGGCTTGCCCAGTCGACGCAGGGTGTAGACCTGTCCCTCGGGGATATGCTTGACGCTCAGCGCTGCGACGATCGCAGCGAGAGTCAGAAAAACAACGAGGGCCAGTACGGAGATCATTGTGATTTCAATGGCTTGTGATCAATTCGAAGTTTCTGCCTTTGGAACATCACACATCTTTCGGATGTGATTGTGCATTAACTGGATTTTAACTGCAAGCGTCTGACCTGAACGTGACCGTACAATCTGCCTTGCAGGCGGGATCGATGGCCGGGTGCATTACCCATGCAGCAGGATCCGTGCCAATCAGGCCATGCCGGCCGCGACGTAGCTCACACGGCGTCGTTAGAATGAGCAGATAGTTGGATTGGAAGACGCCATGAGCTATCCGGGCACCCGCATGCGCCGCATGCGCCGCGACGCGTTTTCGCGCGCTTTGATGCGCGAAACCGTGCTGACCGCCTCCGACCTGATCCTGCCGGTGTTCGTGCAGGAGGGCGCTGGCGTGGTCCGTGACGAGGTGCCGTCGATGCCGGGCGTGGCAAGGCTCTCCATCGACGCGCTGTTGCAGGTCGCCGAGCAGGCACAGCAATTCGGCGTCCCGGCATTGGCGCTGTTTCCCCATGTAGACGACGACAAGAAGACGCCCGACGGCCGCGAGGCCTTCGACGACGAAGGCCTGGTGCAGCGGGCGGTGCGTGCCTTGAAATCGCGTTTCCCCGAGCTCGGGGTGATTTGCGACGATGCACTGGATCCGTTCACCACCCATGGCCAGGATGGCCTGATCGACGAGAAGGGCTACATTCTCAACGACGAAACTGTCGCGGTGCTGGTGAGGCAGGCCCTGTCGCAGGCGCGCGCCGGCGCCGATTTCGTTGCGCCTTCCGACATGATGGACGGACGCATCGGCGCGATCCGGGCGGCGCTCGAAGGCGCCGGCTTGATCCACACCCGCATCCTTGCGTACTCCGCGAAATATGCCTCCAGCTTCTACGGTCCGTTCCGGGACGCGGTGGGTTCGGCGGCGACGCTCGGAAAGGGATCCAAACACACCTATCAGATGGACGTGGGCAATTCCGACGAGGCGCTGCGAGAGGTGCAGCTCGACTTGGAAGAGGGTGCCGACGCGGTGATGGTGAAGCCGGGCCTGCCCTACCTCGACATCGTGCGCCGCGTGAAGGATCGTTTTGGCGTGCCGACGTTCGTGTACCAGGTCTCGGGCGAATACGCGATGCTGAAGGCCGCCGGTGCGAACGGCTGGATCGACGAGCGTGCGTGTGCAATGGAGGCCCTGCTGTCCATCAAGCGTGCCGGCGCCGACGCGGTCCTGACCTATTTCGCGCTGGACGCCGCAAGGTGGCTGCGCGGTTGACCCATAGGTCGGTTCACGCCGCAACACACGAGTGGTGAAACATGGCTCAAGGCCTATAGACTAGCCCGCGTCCGCAGACGGTGCGGTGAGGACGCGCGTGGCCACGGAACTTGAAGAGATCCGCATCGATACGGCCAGTCTGGCAATCGGCATGTTCGTCTGCAGGCTTGATCGGTCGTGGGAAGGCACGCCATTCCCGCTGCAGGGATTCGAGGTGCGCACGCAAGGGGATCTGCGCAGCTTGCGTGAATTCTGCGAGTTCGTGTACATCCATCGCCGCAAAGACCTCGGAAGCAGTCGCCACAATCTGCTGACCCTGCCACGCGACGAGCACCACGGCACCCGCTTCCAGCGTGCCGTCCACTACGAAAACAAGGTCGACATCGAGGACGAGTTGCCTAGGGCGCGCGAAGCCTTGCGTGCAACCTCCGACCTGCTTGACCGACTCTACTCGGATGTGGCCAGCGGCAAGGAGTTGTCGGTCGAGAATGTCGAGCGGATCGTTCGTCCGCTGGTGGCCAGCGTGCTGCGCAGCGCCGATGCCTTCCTGTTCCTGGAGGGCATGCGCCAGCACGACGACTACCTATACAGCCATGCGATAGCCAGCGGGGCGCTGGCCGCCGCGTTCGGCCGCCACCTCGGTCTGCCCGAAGGCACGATCCTGAGCCTTGCGACCGGCGGGTTGTTGATGGATGTTGGCAAGACCCGCTTGCCGTCCGGACTTCTGCACCGCTCCGATCCGTTGTCCGCGGAGGAAATCGAGCTGCTCAGGTCGCATGTCGAACTTGGCGTCGATATCGTCAACGCGGGCGGCATCAACGATCCAGACGTGCTGGATGTGCTGCGCACGCACCATGAGCGCTTCGACGGCAGCGGTTATCCCGCGCATCTTCCCGACGATGCGATTCCGATGGCCGGCCGCATGCTCGCCATCATCGATTCCTACGACGCGATGTGCCGGCCGCGCCCCTTCCGGGCCGCGATCTCGCGGCACGAGGCCCTGCAGAAGATCTACCGGGCACGCGACACGTTGTACCAGGCCGAATTGGTCGAACAATTCCAGGTTTGCATGGGCGTCTATCCGACCGGCTCGCTGGTCGAACTCAGTACCGGCGAGGTGGCTGTGGTACTGGAACAGAATCACGTGCGACGATTGCGCCCGACCGTGCTGGTGGTGAGTTCGCCGGACAAGCAGCCCCTGCCGGATTTTCGGGTCTTCAACCTGCTCGACCAGACCATGGACGGCCGCACGGTGGAAATCGCGCATACGCTCGCCGCCGATGCTTATCGCATCGATGCGGACGGCTTCCTGGCGGGCCTGTGACGCAGGCGCCAAGGCCATGTTGAACCGAGGTGCGATCCACGCGGAGATCGCGCGGCATATCGCCGCAGGGGACGGTGACGCGAACGGTTTCGCAGTCATGGCGGTGTGCGTGCGCGATCTGCGGCAAATCGCGGTGCGTTTCGGCATGGAGCGCGGCGAGCAGGCCGAGGCCAACGTCGGGCGACTTATTCGCGCTGCCCTGCGGCCGGTCGACGTGGTGTTCCAGTCGGGCGACGAGACGTTCATCGCCGTATTGCCGCGGCTGGGCAGCACCAACCACGTGTTGCTGGCGGTGGCCAAGCTGTTGTCTGCATTCGAGCAACCGCATACGGTGGCGCCTGATGCACCGCCCTGGTACGCACGCGTGGCAATGGGCGTGGCGCTGTTTCCCCGCGACGGTGCCGATGCCGATACGCTCTGGCGGCATGCGCAAATGGCAGCCGACGATGCGCAGCGACGCGGAGACCGGTATGCGTTTCACGATGCCCTCAACGCACGCTCGAGCATCGACTACCACGAGCTGCGCGACAGTATCGAATCCAACCGTCTGGCGACCTATTTTCAACCGATCCGCAGCCTTGCGCAGCGGCGTCTGGCGGGTGTCGAGTCGCTGGCGCGCTGGACCAGCCGCACGCTCGGCCCGGTCGGCCCGGATCGTTTCGTGGTCTTCGCCGAACAGAACAACCTGATTTCGCCTTTGACGCGCTGGAGCATCCACGCCACCCTGCGCTATGCCTCTGCGCTGCGCAGTCTTCCCGATTGCCGGATCGCGTTGAACCTGTCCCCGCGGGCACTGACACGCGGTGGCGTGGCCGAGTTGTTGCTGGATGCGCTGAAAATCTGGGGAGTGCCGCCCACATCCGTCGTCGCGGAGGTCACCGAGACGGCGCTGGCCGAGGATCTGGATGTTGTCGTGCGCGTGCTCTGCCAGTTGCGCGATCAGGGTGTCGGCGTGGCGATCGACGATTTCGGCGTCGGCTACGCATCGATCACCTATCTCAGCAAGTTCCCGGCCTCGGAGCTGAAGATCGACAAGTCGCTGGTGGCGCACGTTGGCACCGACGCGCGCATGGCCCGGCTGGTCGAGTCCATCATCCGCTTCGCGCGTCACCTGGGCCTGGAAACCACCGCGGAAGGTGTCGAGAACGAGGCGATGTGCCTGCGGTTGCAGGAAATGGGCTGCGAGTACGGCCAGGGCTTTTATCTCGGCAAGCCGGAGCCCGCCGCCGGTTTCATCGCCGCGCACGGCCAAACACCCGTAGACGACTCGGGTCGGGATGCGAAACCGGATCCGGCAAGCGACGCTACCTGATCGCGGCCGTGCGCGGAGATTCGCAGGTCGTGCCATGGATCCGGCATGCGGCACGCGTTGCTCGAACGCGCGTCAGAACGGTTTGTCGGGGAGCGGAATAAACTCCTTGTTGTCGCTTTCCGGCAGTTTGAAGCGACCCGCTTTCCAGTCCGCCGCCGCTTGCTGGATACGTTCCCGGCGCGAAGAGACCAGGTTCCACCAGACATAGCGCGGACCCAGCGGCTCGCCGCCCAGCAGCATCACGGTCGCAGCTTCGCTGGCGCGCAGCGTCGGTGTGCCGCCAGACGCGAATGCCAGCAGTTGCTTCGGTCCGTATTCCGTATCGTTCGATTCGTCGCGCACCCGGCCATGTACCACGTAGGCGGCGCGCTCGACGTGTTGCGCGGGCACCTCGATGCGCGCACCGGATTTCATTTCGACGTGCACGTAAAAGGTCGGCGAATGGATCGGCACCGTGCTGCGCAGGCCATATGCCTCGCCAGCGAGCACGCGCAGCCATACATCGCCATCCTCGGCCTCCGGCAGATCCGCGCACGCGTGGTGGGAAAACGACGGCGCGCATTCCTCCTGTCGTTCCGGCAACGCCACCCACGACTGCAGCAAGTCCAGTCCGTTCCCGGCGAAGGCATCGGGCACGTCGAAACGTTCCGAGTGCACGATGCCGCTTCCGGCGGTCATCCAGTTGACGTCGCCGGGATGGATCACCTGGTCGTAACCGAGGTTGTCGCGATGGCGCACCGCGCCGCTCATCAGATAGCTGACCGTGGACAGGCCAATGTGCGGGTGCGGACGCACGTCGGCCTGTCGGCCGGTTTCGGCATTCATCACCACCGGACCCGCGTGGTCGAAAAACACGAACGGTCCGATCGAGCGGTGTGTCTGTGCGGGCAGGCTGCGCAGTACCAGCAGGCCATTCCCGAGATCGTGTTCGCGTCCACGGATGGCAGTGACGGTCATCTCTGGTTCCTTGAATGCTTCGTGGGCTAATTCGCTGAGGACATGCGTACATCGAACCCGCAACAATGCCCTCTCAAGATACGCGCGCGATGCCGGCGATGGTAGGGGCCGGATCGTGCACACAGCGTTCGCGGTTCGAAACGGCGAAGGCGGGCCGCGGGTCTTGCTGCCATGGCTGGACGGGGATGCTATGTTAGAAGTCGTAGCGTGCACGAGCGCGGCGGCGGTACATTCCGCAAGGCATCCGATGACACAACCCATCCATTCCATGCGCGACGGGCAGGCCGTGGCGGATGGAGACGAGCCCGGTGCGACCTCGTTGCGGGAAGGCGCGGTGGACACGATCAGGCGCAGCCGTGCCGTCGAAGCGGTTCGCGCGGTGACCCATCCGCTCTACTGGCTCTACGAACGGCGGTTGGTGCGCAGCCTTGATCCCGCCGCGATGCCGAGGCACATCGGCCTGATCCTCGACGGCAACCGGCGCTTTGCCCGCGCCAATGGACTGGATGCCCGGCATGGGCACGGTTTCGGCGTGCGCAAGCTGAAGACCTTCATGCAGTGGTGCCTCGAGTTCGGGATTGCGCACGTCACGCTGTTCGTCTTCAGCACCGAGAACTTCAATCGCTCGCCGGACGAGGTCAAGTATCTTCTGGACCTGTTCGTGCGCGAGAGCGCGCGACTGCTCGACGGCCTGCACCTCGAAACCGAAAAGGTACGCGTCAAGGTCATCGGGCAGCGCCACCGGTTGCCGCCGAATGTGCTCGAAGCCAGCGAAGCGCTCGAGCTCTCCACGGCGGAACACCAGGGCATGCTGCTCACGATCGCACTGGCGTACGGCGGGCGCGAGGAAATCATCGATGCGGTCAAGGCCTTGCTGGACGAGGCTGCCGAGGAAGGCAAGACGCTCTCGGCCGTTGCGGAGGATCTGAGCGCCGAGCAATTGAGCACGCACCTGTACACCGCCGGACAGCCCGACCCGGATTTCATCATCCGTACCAGCGGCGAACAGAGGCTTTCGGGATTCCTGCTCTGGCAGTCGGCCTACAGCGAGCTGTATTTCTGCGATGCGCTGTGGCCGAAATTCCGGCGCATCGATTTCCTGCGTGCGCTGCGTGATTTCCAGCGCCGCGAGCGGCGCTACGGAAGCTGACCAAACCCCGTTGTAGCGTTACGCATAGGCTGCGCCGGAGCGTATGCCGGCCGCGCGACCAAGCCACAGTCGTGGTGCGGGATGCCCGTGCCGCGATACGCATCGAGATCAGTTGTGCAGCATCGCGATGCGTTCGCCGCTTTCAGGATCGAAGGCGTGCAGGTGCCGTGGCGCGAAATGAAGGTTCATCGTGCCGCCTTGCGCAGGCAGAGGCTGTGGAGGAATTCTCGCGACCAGCTCGGTATCGCCGTAGCGCAAGTTGAGGAAGACCTCGTTGCCGACTGGTTCGATCACTTCGAGCAACGCATTGAATTCCGCGTCGTTGCCGCGGGCGTGAGCTTTCCCGGTCTGCAAGTGCTCCGGGCGCAGGCCCAATACGATTTCGTGGTCCACGTACGCCTCGAGTGGTGACCCTGTCAGCGGCAGGCTGCCCAAGGGCAACAGCATGTCGCCCATGTCCAATGATGCGCTGCCATCAAGGCGCAAGTGTCCGCGCAGCAGGTTCATCCCGGGGCTGCCCAGGAAGTCCGCCACGAACAAGTTGGCAGGTTCCTCGTACAAGCGCATCGGCGTGTCGATCTGCTGGATCTCGCCGTCGTTCAGCACCACGATGCGCTGGCCGAGCGTCATCGCCTCGACCTGGTCGTGCGTGACGTAAATCATCGTGGCCCGCAGACGATGGTGCAGTCGCGCGATCTCCACACGCATCGCACTGCGCAGTTTCGCGTCCAAGTTGGAAAGCGGCTCATCGAGCAAAAACACCCTGGGCTCGCGCACCAGTGCGCGTCCGAGGGCGACACGCTGACGTTGGCCGCCGGAAAGACGGCGGGGGTATGCGTCGAGCAGCGTCTCCAGGCCAAGCATCGTTGCCGCGTCCGTGACGCGACGCTCGATCTCCGGTGGCGGCATGCCACGCAGCTTGAGGCCGAATGCCATGTTCGCCGCCACGGTCATGTGCGGGTACAGGGCATAGTTCTGGAATACCATCGCAATGTCACGTTCGCGTGGCGCCAGATCGTTGACTCGACGACCATCGATTTCGATGCTGCCGGCCGTAACCGCTTCAAGCCCGGCTATCGCGCGCAGCAGGGTGGTCTTGCCGCAGCCGGAAGGTCCCACCAGCACCAGGAATTCGCCGTCGGCAACCGTGAAGCTGGCTCCGGCGACGGCCACCTCGCCATTCTCGTAAACCTTGCGGACATTTGTGAGGCTGACCGTGGCCATGCACTTGCCCCGTTGCGTGGGTGTCGGGGATCCGGTTTCGGCTCCGGAACCGATCCGTGTCGCGGCCGGCCAGAGCACGTTATCATGCCGATGTAATCGTTTACATACCCGGAGCCCTTTGTCATGGCCGATCATACGGCAAGCCCGCGGGCACCCTTTGCGGAGGGATTTCTTTGGGGTTGTGCGACGTCCGCCTACCAGATCGAGGGCTCGCCACTTGCGGACGGCGCGGGGCCCAGCAACTGGCATCGTTTCGTGCAGACACCCGGGCGCGTGCACGGTGGCGACACCGGCGACATTGCCTGCGATCACTACCGCCGTTGGAGTGGTGACGTCGCCTTGATGCGCAAGCTGGGCATCAACGCCTATCGATTCAGCATCGCATGGAGTCGGGTGATGCCCGATGGCCGCGGCGGCGTCAATCCGAAGGGCATCGCGTTTTACGAACGTCTCGTGGATGCGTTGCTGGAAAACGGCATCCGGCCGATGGTCACGCTGTTCCATTGGGACCTGCCTGCGGCACTCGATGACCGCGGTGGGTGGCTGAATCCCGACATTGCCGGCTGGTTCGCCGACTACGCGCAGCTGATGTTCCGCAAGCTGGATGATCGCGTCGGATTGTGGGCAACGCTCAACGAACCATGGGTGGTCACGGACGGCGGTTACCTGCACGGCGTCCTGGCACCCGGTCACCGCAGCCTGCACGAACCGCCGATCGCCGCGCACAACCTGCTGCGCGCGCACGGTGCCGCGGTGCAGGCCTACCGTGCGGAAGGTCGCAACAAAATCGGTATCGTGGTCAATCTCGAGCCCAAGTATCCGGCCACGCAGGACTCCGTTGATGCCGGCGCCACCAGGCGCGCCGATGCGTACATGAATCGGCAGTTCCTCGATCCAGTGTTACTCGGCAGCTATCCCGAGGAGTTGCGCGATGTATTCGGGGCCGCATGGCCCGAGTGGCCGGAACGGGACATGGCGCTGATCCGACAGCCTGTCGATTTCGTGGGTGTGAACTACTACACGCGCAGCGTGGTTCGGCAGGACGTCGCCGAATGGCCGCAGCAAGCTTCCCCAGTGCGACAGCAACGAGCCACCCATACCGAAACCGGTTGGGAGGTCTACCCCGAGGGTCTGACCGACGTACTGAAGTGGGTCGATGCGCGCTACGGCAAGCCGCCCATTTACATCACCGAAAATGGCGCAGCCTTCTACGATCCGCCGTCCGCCCCCGACGGTCGGGTCGAGGACCCGCTGCGAGTGGCCTACCTGCGCGCGCATCTGCGCGCAGCGCAAGCGGCGGCACGGCAGGGTGTCGATCTGCGTGGTTACTTTGTCTGGTCGTTGCTCGACAATTTCGAATGGGCTCACGGTTACGCCAAACGCTTTGGCATCGTCCACGTGGATTATGCGACCCAGGTGCGCACGCCCAAGGAAAGCGCGCGATTCTACGCAAACGTGATCGCGACCCGGGGCGCGGCACTTGAGGCAACCGCTTAGCAGTTACGCATCCGATGGCTTGCGTCGGGCGTTCGGGCATCTTTGCCAGCCTCGCGCATCCGGCGCTCGGCTTCTTGCCTCCGGTGTTCGAACGAGCGTGCGATCCCCCCCGGGCATCGCACAAACGCCCGTTTCACCCCTTGACGCTGCCGAGCAGCAGGCCACGCAGGTAATAACGTTGCAGGGTCAGGAACAGCACCAGCACCGGCACCACCGTCACTACCGCGCCGGCCATCATCAACCCGCTGTCCTGCACGTGTTCACGCGACAGCGAAGCCAGGCCGACCGGTAGCGTGTAGTGCTGCTGGCCGGTCAGGGCGATCAGCGGCCACATGAAGTCGTTCCATGCGGTGAGGAAGGTGAATACCGCCAGCGTGACGAGGATGGGCTTGAGCAATGGCAACACCACTTGCAGGAAGATGCGCAACTCGCCCGCGCCGTCCACGCGGGCGGCTTCCAGCAGTTCACCGGGAATGCCGCGCGCGTACTGGCGCACCAGAAAGATGCCGAACACGCTGGCCATGGCAGGCAGGATCACGGCGGCATAGGTGTTGACCAATCCAATGTATTTCAGCAACAGGAACAGGGGCAGCATCGCGACCTGGGCGGGGATTACCAGCGCGCCGATCAATGCGCCGAACAATTTCTCGCGTCCCGTGAACGCGAGCTTCGCGAAGGCATAGCCTGCCAGCGTGTTGCAGGCGAGCGACAGCAACGTGATCGATGTCGCCACGATCATGCTATTGGCGAAGTAACTCCCCATGCCGGCGTGTGCGAACAGCACGCGATAGTTCAGCAGGGTCGGGTGCAGCGGCAGCATCGGCGGCGGCAGGTTGTTCGCCTCGCCCGGCTGCATGAAGGACACCGACAGCATCCAGAACAGCGGAAACAGCACCAGCGCGGCACAGGCGAGCAGGGCGCCGTTGACCAGCAATTTGTGCATGCGCAGGCTCATGCCGCGCTCCCGCGGGCTTCACCGAAGCGCCACATCAGCGCGGTCACCGCGAACATCACCAGGAACAGCAGGAACGCCACGGCCGAGGCGGTGCCCATGTTCCACCATTTGAAGCCCTGGTCGTACATCAGGTACAGCACGCTGACGGTGCTTTGCAGAGGACCGCCCTCGGTGATCACGTAGGGCTCCGCGAACAGCTGGAAATAGCCCGAGACGGTCAGGATGCCGACCATCAACAGGATCGGCGAGAGCGCAGGCAGCGTGATATGCAGGAATTGCCGCCACATCGAAGCACCGTCGATGCGGGCCGCCTCGTACAGGTCAACGGGAATCGCCTGCAGGCCGGCCAGCAGGATGATCATGTTGTAGCCGAAGTTCTTCCAGACCGCGAACAGTATGATCATCGGCATCGCCCAGTGCGGATCGCCGAGCCAGTCGATCGGCGGGATGCCGAGGTGCGACAGCACGAAATTCACCACGCCGAACTGGGTGTTGAACAGGTAACGCCAGATCACCGCGACCGCGACCACCGTCGTCACCACCGGCGCGAACAGCGCGGTGCGAAACAAGGGTTTCAATCGGGCGGCCGACGAGTTGAGCAGCAGTGCGCTGCCGAGCGACGCCAGCAGCGACAACGGCACGCCCACGATCACGAAGTAAAGGGTATGCCCAAGGGCGTCCCAGAACATCGGGCGATGCAGCAAATCCCAGTAATTGTGCAATCCGACGAAGCGCAGGTCGTGGATGTTCGCGAGCGCATAGATGTCGTAGTCGGTCAGGCTGAGGCCCAAGCCGGCGATTACGGGCAGCAGGAAGAACACACCCAGCACTGCGAGTGCCGGAGCGAGGAACCACCATGCCGCTGTGCGATTCATCGGGCCGCACCGTCATGCCTTGCAAGGACCCAGCGCCGCTTGGCCAGCATCCTGTCGGCTTCCGCATCCATCCGCGCCGCCGCCTGCGCAACGGTCAGCTGGCCCGCGACGGCGCGGGCGGCGACCTGCTGCATCATGTTGACGATCTCTTCCCATTCCGGCACCTGCGGCGCCGGGCGCATGTGTTCGAGTTGCGCGCGAAACGCTTGCAGTTTCGGGTCGTCCTTCAATATGGGGCTCTCCCACGCGGAACGCCGGGCGGGCAGGTCGCCGAGCAGCCGGTAGAAACGGACCTGCACCTCGGGCTGCGAGAGGTATTCGATCAGCTTCCACGCGGCTTCCTGGTGTTCGGAATTGCGCAGGATCACCAGGCTCGAGCCGTAGGCCACCGAATCGCCCGGCCCATCGGGTCCTGGCAGTTGCGCGGTGGACCATTGCGATTGTTGCGTCGCGGACAGGCGGCTGCGGAACTCGCCGATGTTCCAGGGGCCCGACAGATAGAACACGAAATCACCACGGCCGAACGCCTGCCACGGGTTGCTCACCTGCACGTTGGTATACGGCGGCACGTCGCCGCGCCTGAACAATCCGACATAGAACGCCAGCGCGTGCTCGAATCCCGCGCTGCGGAAATTGCCGTAGCGGCCGCCATCACGCAGCAGCGGCATGTGTTGCTGTAGTGCGAGTGCGAGCAGCTGGTCGTATTCGTTGGTCGGCAGCAACGCGCCCCAGCGTTTGCCATGGCCCTGCGCGACGATCGCGTCCATCTGCTTCTGCCATTCGGCCCAGTCGCGCGGCGGCGCATCGAAGCCCGCCTCGTGCAGCAGGTCGACGCGATAGAACAGCAGCCGCGTATCGACATACCAGGGGATCCCGTAGAGGGTGCCGTCGACCACGTTGGTGGCCCACGCGCTCGGGAAGAAGTCGCGTTCGCTGATCATGCTCGAGCGCGCGACGCGTGGCTGCAGCGGCTCCAGCGCATGCAGTGCCGCGAACTCGGCGATCCATGTGTCGCCGATCTGGGTCAAGTCGGGCAGCGAACCGCCTGCATAAGCCGTCAGCAATTTCTCGTGCGCGGCGGTCAGCGGGATTTGCTGGACGCGCACCCTGATATCGGGGTGGGTCTTCTCGAACCCGGGCAGCAGTTGCGTGATCGCCTCGCCTTCGCGACCAATGGTCCAGAACTGCAGTGTCACGAGGTGCCGGGAAGGCGCAGCGCAGCCCGCCAGCAGTGCCGTGAGGATCACGGCGAATGCGAGCAAGCCTTGGTACCGACAGTTCATGGCACGGGGAGGCGAGCAGGTGCATGGGAGCCGGAGGACGACGCGCTTGCCGGGCCCGTGCCGGATTTCGCCTGCAACCAGCCGCCCGTGAAACCCGCGCGTTCGAGCCCACGCCGGATGTACGGGTTGCGCCGCATCACCCGCCACACGAAACCGCTGCGATAGTTTTCGATCATCAACAGAATGGGCCCCTGGTCGATGCCGAGATATTCATTGTCGAACCAGCCTTCGTTCGGCACCACCCGCCCGCTGCGCAGCGGTGCACGCAACCGGAAGGTCGGATTGAATGCGTCCACGAAACCGTATTCCGAGTACAGCCACTTCCCGTAGCGTTCGTACATGGTCTGGATCGCCGGCAAAACCAATTTCGGGGCGAACACGATCGAGGCGATAGCCGCGGTCGGCGCGATGGTACCGTCGTCGACCACCAGATCCACATCGGCCCCGCGCGCCGCATAGCCGTAGAACACGGTGCGCTTGCCATCATGCTCCCAGGCCATGCTGGCCGGACCGTTGCACGCGGTGAGCCCCCACACGTTCTGGCCGTAACCGGTGAAATGCTGGGGATCGGCGATCGCGTAGTTGCGCTGCGCGACCACGGCGCGACGGCTGTTCTCGAAATAATCCAGTCCATGCGCGCGCATGTAGGCATCCCGGATGCCGCGGAAATCGACCCATGACTCGCTGTACTGGTGCCCGAACAGCGGCGAGAAGCCCACGTGCGGCTTGCTGCCCATGAACGTACCCCAGCTGAGATGGTAGGTCGATGTCCAGGCGGTCCATGCGTCGGGCTGCACCGCGTGGGTTGGCGAACCCAGCGCGAGGATGTACAGCAGCATCGCCTCGTTGTAGCCCACCCAGTTCTGGGGAATGAACTTGCCGCCCGGCGTCCAGCCCATGCTGATCAATGGCGGTCTTGGGGTCTGTGCCCACGTCCAGTCGACGTCGCGGTAGAGCTTGTCGGCGAGCTTGCGTATTTCGTGCTCCTGCGCATCATCGCGGTCGAAATAGGTTTCATCGAACAACACGCCCGCCATAAGCAGCGTGGTATCGATGGTCGATACTTCGACCCAGCGCCCGTGGCGGTGTCCCGTCCGCATGTCGAGGAAGTGGTAATAGAAGCCGTGATATCCGGCATCGTCGTCCTCGCTGTCGCCTTGCGGCGCGTTTGCGAAAAACCGCAAGGTGGCGAGCACCCGTTCGCGTGCCTGCGCGCGCGTGATCCAGCCACGCTCGACGCCGATCGGATAGGCCGTCAGTGCGAAGCCCACCGCGGCAATGCTCGCGAAGGCGTGCTTGCCGAGCGGCCAGTGGTCGGGGACCAGGCCGTTGGCGGGATTCGCCGTCTGCCAGAAGAACTCGAAGGTGCGGTGTTCGAGGTTGTCGAGCGACAGTTGCCGCGGTTGTACCGAAGCGGCGGCATGTGCGACGGCCGGCGGACGCTGGGCGTGCGCCGCGATACCGGATGAGGAGAGGAAGGCGAGTGCAAATCCGGCTGCAAATGATCGGGAAATGCGCGAAAAGGACATCAGGAAAAACCCGGCACGGCAGATGAGCGTTGCGCCCGGAAAGCGTCGGGCGTACGAAACGGTTCGGTCATTGCGGCAACTTGCCCGGCTGCGGGCGTTGGCCCGCGTCCACCCAGAGCGGTCAGCTCGGCGAACGCGTGCCCGATTTCCTGCGGCGTGAACACGCAATGGCCTTCCTTGTCGACGAACTGCTGCACGAAATTGGCGGCGTGCCCCGCGCGTTCCACGATCAGTGCGTACTGGTAGACGCCGTTGGCCGGTACCAGCGGATCGCGTACGTCGTGCAGTTCAAGCAGCGGATGCTTCAGTTGCCCGTTCGGTGTGTACCAGCGTGACAGCCAGGTCGCCGCGCTTGGGTCGGCAGTGTAGCGGTGGACGCCGTCGTTCAATGCGTAGTCGTCGCCAGAACCCACGTAGATCAGGTCGGCATTGTCGAAGGGATTGCCATGCAGGCGATGCTGCAGGTTCCGGGTATCGTCGGTCACCGATGCGATGATCGCGGCCAGGTTTTGCGCGTCGGCGGCACCGTACCAGTGCAACAGCGCCTGTGTGGCCTTGGGCTTGGCATCCAGTGCGGCCTGGATCCTCGCCATGGTTGCGTCGTCGGACCGGTAGCTGTCAGGCACTGGTACAAGTGGCCCGAGCAGGCCGGGAAAGTAGTAGTCGAATGCCGCGCGCAGCGCGAAGCCACGCGCGAGAAGGGCGTCCGACGGCTGCACCGCGCCGCACAGCGACAGCGCGCCGGCATAGACGTCCGGGTGCTTCTCCGTCGTCAGCGCGATCAGCGTGCCGCCCATCGACATGCCCATCAGCAGGCTTTGCCGCGGCGCTCCGTAATGCGCGGTGAAATAGTGCCGCAGGCGTTCGGTGTCGCGTGCGCCAGCCTCGATCGCCCAGCCGCCTTCCGAATAGCCCGACTGGATCACGGCGTAGCCGCGTGCGAGGATCGGGTCGAACATCGGTGATGGCGCGTCCTTGGGCGAGAACACGACCGGGCCGTCCGTGGTGCCGTGGAAGAACACCACCAGCCTGTGGTTCCAGTGTGCCGGGATGTCGATCCGGTAAGACGCGCCCTGCAGTGTGCCCGTGGCGTGCACGCCTTTGGCCTTGACAGCATGCCCCGCCGGGGAAGCGCACGCCACGCCGCAGCATGATGCAAGCACGACAGCCAGCAACTGTCGCAGCCGGGGGCGATGGCCATGCGGTGCGTGCCCGGGCGCCGGAACGCTCATGCCGGATCCGCCGCGCAGTGACGCGCGATGAATTGTTCGTGGCGCGGCATCGCGTCCACGCAATGGGCAATCACTTTGCGTACCCCCTCGGTCAATTCCAGCAGCTTGTCTTCCGGCATCAGGTCCACCACCGGGTGCCAGCTGCGCGGCAGGATTCGCTGGCCGATCATGACCTCGACCCAGCTGGTCAGCGCGAACATTTCCTCGGCGTTGCGGAAGAAGCGCCCGCTGTCGCGAAACAGCTCGATGGTCTCCGCCAGCGGCTGCGGGATGTCCATGCTGCGGCAGTAATGCCAGAACGGGGTATCGTCGCGCTCGGTCGCGCAATAGTGCAGGATGATGAAATCGCGGATGCGTTCGATCTCGAATGCCGCCTGCGAGTTGTAGCGATCGATCACCACCGGGCTGAAACCCTCGTCGGGAAACAAGTTGACCAGCCGCGCGATGCCGGACTGGATCAGATAGATGCTGGTCGATTCCAAAGGTTCCAGGAAACCGCTGGCGAGCCCGATCGCGACGACGTTCCTGTCCCACGGCTTGCGGCGCTGGCCGCCGGTGAAGCGCAAGACCCGCGGATCGGCCAGCGGTTTGCCGTCGAGGTGCTTCAACAGGGTCGCGGCCGCCTCGTCGTCGCTGATGTAGGCGCTGGAATAGACATAGCCGTTGCCGGTACGGTGTTGCAACGGAATGCGCCAGGTCCAGCCGGCCTCGCGCGCGGTACAGCGCACGTACGGCGTGGGTGGCCCGACGTTCTCGCAGGGGATCGCTACCGCGCGATCGCAGGGCAGCCAGTGGCTCCAGTCCTCGTAGCCGGCGTGCAGGGTCTGTTCGATCAGCAGTCCGCGGAATCCCGAGCAGTCGACGAACAGGTCGCCCTCGATGCGTTCGCCGCTTTCAAGCACGACCGCCTCGATGAATCCATCGCCTGGTCGTTGCACGACTTCGACGACCTTGCCCTCGGTCCTGCGCACGCCGCGCTGCTCGGCATAGCGGCGCAGGTATTTCGCGTACAGACCGGCATCGAAATGATAGGCGTAGGCGATGTTGGCCAGCGGCGAATTCTTCGGCACGTCGCTGGCGGAGGTCATGAACTTGCCGCGGAGCGCGGCAAGTGTGTTCAGGCTGAACTCGTCTAGCGGGCCGGCGCGGCCCTCGCGGTGCGCCTTCAGCCAGTACTGGTGGAACGGCAGCAGGCCGTAGTCGAAGCCGATGTCGCCGAAACCGTGGATGTAGCTGTCACCGATCCGGGCCCAGTCGACGAACTGGATGCCGAGTTTGAACGTGCCGCGGGTTTCGCGGACGAACTCGGCCTCGTCGATCTCGAGGATCTGGTTGAAGCGCTTGAGGTGCGGAACCGTCGCTTCGCCTACGCCGACCGTGCCGATTTCCTCCGACTCGACCAGGCGGACCGAGAACCGGCCCTCGAATACCTTGGCGAAGGTGGCGGCAGCCATCCAGCCAGCCGTACCGCCGCCGACGATCACGATATTGCGGATGGGGGATTTGTTGCTCATGGTTCTTGGATCATCCAGGTGTCCACATGGCAAAAACGGCGGGCCTGGTGATTGCGCCAGACCCGCCGCTCGACACCTGAAGCACTGCGCGGGATATCGCCGATTACCAGATCACGCTGAAAGACGCCTTGAAAGTGCGTGGATAGCCGGTAATGTTGCCGGTTGAGTTGTATGAGAGCGGGTAGAACGTCGGGTACATCGAATTGATGTCCACCAGGTTCTTGAAGTTGAAGGCATTGATCAGGTCGCCGCGGAATTGCAGGTGGGTCTTGGTACCCGGCACCGTCCAGTCCTTGATGACCGCGAAATCCACCGATCGGTAACCGAAGATGTTGCCGCCGAACAGGAATTTCCCGTTGCCCGGGGGTGTACCGCCAACCGGAATATTGTTGGCCCCGTTCGGTGCCGGTGTCGCAGGATAGATGTACCCGTTGTAAGGCGTCGGCGTGGCCAGGGTCACCTTGGCCGAGTAGGTCATGCCCCAGGGTCCGTCGACCGATCCGGTCATGACCAGCCGGTGTTTGGGCGCGGCATTGGATACGATGAACGGATACTGCTGGATGGACGCCTGGTCGAACGAATAGTGCTCGTTGATGTCGCGGTTCTGGGTCGCGTTGGTGTAGGTATAGGCCACCGACACGCTCCAGGGCGATGCCGGTGACCACGGCTTCACCAGCGAAAGCAACACCTGGGTGCTGCGGGTCTCGATGCCGTTGTTCCACAGGATCAGCGGACCGTAACCTGGCACCCCGTCGCCCCATGGCTGGCCGCCGCCCATCCAGAACGAACCGTCGGGGTAGCGGTTGCCCAGGGTCGCGACCAGGCCGTCGTAGCTGAGGACGCGCGCGATGGTAGCGCTGGTGTTCCATTCGCCGAGGCGGTTGCGCATGCCGATGCTGAACTGGTCCGAATACGGCACCTTGAGATGGTTGGTGAAGGCATCGACTTCGTAGCCGGCGGTGCTGCCAGTGACCAGCGATTGCAGCGCCGAAACGCTGTTGGCATAGGACGGATCGAACGGGAAGCACGGCGAGCCTGCGCAGGCTTGGGTCGGACTGCTGAAGTAGACCGAGGGTTCCTCCAGCGCGAACTTGGTCTGTTCCAATTGCAGGTAGTTGTACAGGTCGCGGTCGTAGGAGCGGCCGGCGCCACCGAAGATCACGTGGTTCGAGTCTCCGTTGATATCGTAGGAAAAGCCCAGGCGGGGCTGCCACTCGTTCTTGTAAGCGCTGCGGTTGTGGCCGTTGCTGATGTAGTTGTTGATGTTGATGCCGCCCAGTGCAAGTTGCTGGGCGTAGGTCTCGCCGGCGGGTGCATTCGGATCGTGGCCATTCAACAACGCATCCACCACGCCGGCTGGTGTCACCCAATTGAGATAGGATGGATTCTTCTCGATGTCCCAGCGCAGGCCCAGGTTCAGGGTCAGGTGCTCGTTGACCGTCCAGTCGTCCTGGATGTAGGCGCCGAACTGCTTGTCCTTGGAGCGGACGGTCGAACTGAAACCCGGATTGGTCACCGCGAAGGTGGCCTTGTAGGGCGTTGGGTTGGTGCCTACCAGGCCGGCCGGGCAGTAGGAGGAATCGACCGCGGCATTGCCCGAACACACGTTGTAGTAAGCCTGCGCTGTGGCGTTGCCGGCGTCCTGCGCGACCAGGTCGATGTCGCGGTAAACGAAGCCGGTCTTGACCACGTGGTCGCCGTGCCAGTGGAAGTCGGTGAAGGTCAGGTCGTCCTTGATCGACGGACCCTTCTGGCCCTTGTTCTGTTCGGCACGCGGATCGGGTGCGCCGGTTTGCACGACCAATGAATTGTTGGTGCCGAAGGTGTACGCGGAGCCTACGCCGTCGGTCATCTGCTGCGGCACGTAGAACGAGTTCTGGTAGCTGAACAGCAGTTCGTTGAACCAGGCATCGGTGCCATGCGACCAGTACAACTCGTAGCGCTTGTCGGTGTTCTTGACATTGATGCCCGCATCGGCCGCAGTCTGGCCGCCGACGTTGTCGACCTGGGTTTCGTTGCGGACCTGGGCACGAAATTCGATGCGATCCGAGTCGGTCGGTTCCCAGTCGATGTTGCCGTAGAACAGGTTTTCCCAGAATGGCAGGTCGGCCGGGCCGAATGCGGCCTGCGCCGAGTCGGGCAGCAGGCCGGGGACGCTGATCCCGCCGGAGGCAGTGGTGACGCCGGGGATAACCGAGACCGGCGTGCTGTAGCGCTTCACCTCGTCGGTGATGAAGAAATGCATTCTGTTCTTGATGATCGGTCCGCCCAAGGCAAAGCCGTAATCCTTCTCGGCCGATGCGGATTTCTTGCCCGAGGCTGTCTCGGCTGGTGTCGAATCGCGCCAGTTCGAATCGGTGTAGCTGTCGTAGACCTGGCCGTGGAACTCGTTGGTACCGTATTTGGTCAGTGCGGTCACCGCGGCGCTCGCGACCTGGTCGTACTCGGCCTTGTAGTTGGAGGTGAGCACCTTGTACTGGGAGATCGCGAGCTGCGGGAACGGGTTGCCCTGGCTGTTGTTCTGGCCGGCCGGACCGCCAAACAGGTAACTCTTCTGGCCCACGCCGTTGATGTAGACGTTGGTCGTGCTCGAGTCCATGGCACCGCCCTGCAGCGACGTGTGCCCCGACGAATCCACGCTGAAGATCATGCCGGGCACGGTGTCCGCGAACTCGAGGAAGTTGCGGGTGACCTGCGGCACCGTCTGGATCTGGTGGATCGAGACCGTTTCGCCGACCTGCGAGGTCTTGTTGTCGAACAGCGGCCTGCCGACGACGTTCACCGCCGCAAGGGTTTGCGCGGAAGTGCTGGGTGCCGGCGCCGCGGCTGCGGCGGTCAGGTCGAGGGTGCCGGTCATGGCGACGCTGAGCGTGACGGTCTGGGCCGGCCCCGTTCCGGCCTGGACGCGATACGTGCCGGGCGCCAACCCCACCAGCACGTAGCTGCCGTCGGCGGCCGATTGCGTGGTGCGCACCTGCCCGGTGGCCAGGTTGCGTGCGGTGACCTGGGCGTTCGCTGGCGCCTTGCCCATCAGGGTCGCGTTCGCACTCTGTGCCCAGACGATGCCCGGCATCACGCCGGTGGTGGCCACGCCCGCGGTGATCAGCGACGCGAGCAGCTTTTTCCTCAACGGCATGTGCTTTCTCATAGTTGCCCTCCAGAAGACCTTTCTCTCTCGATTGGTTGTAGTCATGACGGCATCAGGTGCCGTCATGCTTGTTCGCCTTCGTGCTCATTCCGCATGAATCACGCACCACGATTTCGCAATCCAGTGTCTGTACCAATTTCGCTTCGTTGTTGTGCGGCAATTCCATCTGCCTGACCAGCTGTTCCAATGCCTTCTGCCCAAGCTCCACGATGTGTACCCGCACCGTCGTGAGTGCCGGATTGACGAAGCGGCTGATCGGTATGTCGTCGAAGCCGGCCAGTGCAACGTTCTGCGGTACCCGCAGACCTGCGCTATTGAGCGCGAACAGGCAGCCGATCGCCATGGCGTCGTTCGCGGCAAACACGGCGTCGGGACGGTCGGTCATTGCCGCAATTTGCTGGCCGGCGCGGTATCCGCTTTCCTCGGTGAAATCGCCAGGTAGCGTTTGCAATCGCGCGTCGCTGTCGGCGAGCGCATCACGGAAGCCGGCCAGCCGGGCGGCGGCATCGAAGTTGCCGTTGGGGCCTTCGATGAAAACGATGTCGCGATGGCCGCAAGCCAGGAAATGCCGGCCCATCGCGGAGGCGCCGCCGTAATTGTCGATGTTCAAGGCGGATTGCCCGTGCTGGTCGAGTGCATTCATCAGCACGGCTGGCAGGGAGCCGGCCATGTGACCATCCATCACGGTCGCGTCCACGTGCGGTGACATGATCAGCAACCCATCCACGCGGCCCTGCATGGCGCGCAAGGCGGCAGCGGCTTCGTTTGCGTCATTGTGCGAACTGGAAACGAGGAGGTGCAGGCCGTGGGCCCGTGCAGCCAGATCCATGCCGCGGATCAGCTCCGAGAAAAACTCACCGAACAGGTCGGGCAGCAGGGCGCCGACGGTTTGGGTTCGACGCGTGACCAGGCTACGAGCCGCGCCGTGCGGTACATAGCGCAAACGGGAAGCCGCGCGCTCGATCCGGGCACGTGTCCCCGGGGTAACGCCCGGGCTTCCGTTCAATGCGCGCGATACCGTCGCCACAGAAACCTTCGCCTCCCGTGCCACGTCCTTGATCGTCGACACCGTGCCCTTCCCCTGTCGAGAATCCTCCCGTCGCGCGCCCCTCGCGTCGGTCCGGACCGAATGTAAACGTTTTCATTACCGATTGCAAAGGTTCGTGGGCTTGTGTCCAGGGATCGGCTGGCGGCGAGCGTGGGCGGCGTCGCTGTGGTCAGGAAGCGTCCCTCGCGTGTCCATCCATGATCCAAGGTGCAATCCCCACGGCCAGCCCGCGGGAATGGGCGCATCCGGTCCTGCTCCACGTTAAGTGGAAAGCTAGGGACGCGTGAATTCCAACACCCGGTCGGCGATTGCCTGATGGGCTCTCACGTGCAGATGATGCGGGCCAGGCAAGTGCACGACGCAGATGTCGGTCACGCAGCCGGCGCGTGCTTGCATGAGATCGGGCGGCAGGTACGGGGTCGGCGGATCGGCAAGCAGCAACAGGGTCGGTGCTTCGATCCCTGCGAGCAGTCGTCGCAACTGGGATTCCTCGATTCGCAAGGGGGTGGTCAGGCGCATGCGTGAATCACTGCGCCAGACGTAGCCGCCGTCGATTGCGCGCAGATTGCGTTCGACGATGGGTCGGGCTTCACCGGCGTCGAGGCCACCCACGGCAACACGTGCGGCAACGGCATCGTCAATGGTCGCGAACAGGCGAGGGGTACCTCGTGAACTGCGGCGTTGCGCATGGGCGTCGCGCCAGCGCGGCAACGTCTGCGATCCATCATCGGCGAGCGGACCCAGGCCTTCGATCAGCAGCAGTTTGTCGATGCGCGCCGGCACGGCAGCGGCGGTCAGCGAGGCGATTCCGGCGCCGAGCGAGTGCCCCAGCAGGTCGAAGCGGTCCAGCCCGAGCGCGTCGGCTGCATCAAGTAGGCAATCGATCTGATCGACGATGTGATAGCGATACGCCTGCGGTGGCAGATGAGCCGAATGACCATGGCCTGGCAGGTCCAGCGCGATCACCCGCCGGTCAACCGCAAGCAGCGGTGCCAGCCGCGTGAAGCTTGCAGCATTGTCCAGCCAGCCATGCAGTGCCAGCAGCGGAGGCGCATCGGCATCGCCCCATTGCAACGCAGCGAGTTCGCCGCACGGTATGGCGATACGGACTTCGGCGGGAGCGTTCACGCCGGCATCATTCCGCACTGTCGGTGACCACCTGCATCCGGTTCTGGCGGCGGCGGTCGGCGAGGTCGGCGGCCCAGCGGCGCAGGTGGAGCAACGCCGTGATTGCGTAGATGGTCTTGAAGATGCGCAGTTTCGAGAGCACCCTTTTGTCGTCGAACACGTCGCCCGCGAGCATCGAGATCACACCTTGTTCGACCTGCAGGACATTGCGTGGATCTGCGAACAACGCCTTCATCACCGGCGAATTGAAGCGATGGATGAACCATGCGAAGCGTGCATAGCCCCGTCGCATGTTTTTCGCGTAGTGTCTCTGCAATATCGCTTCACGGGCGGGGTCGCGCAAGGCGCCGTCGACCACGCTGCAGGCCTTGCGCGCCGAATGCATCGACAGGAACACGCCCGACGAAAACACGGGGTCGAGGAAGGCCCAGGCGTCGCCGACCAGGATCCAGCGTGGTCCCGCCATGCGGCTGCATGTGTACGAATAGTTGCCGGTGAAACGTACCGCCGAAATGCGTTCGGCTGTGGCCATGCGTCGGTCGGCGCCTGGCACGATCGCAAGGGTCCTGGCCATGAAGTCCTCGTTGCCCGCACCTTGCCGGGTCTTCAGATATCCCGGTTTGCACACGCAACCGACGCTGGTGATGCCTTCCGGCAGGGGAATGAACCATGCCCACCCTTGTGCGAAGCGGTGGATGCTGATGATGTTTCCGCCGGGATCGTCGGGGTTGCAGGTGACGCCCTGGTAATGCGCGAACATTGCCGCGCTCTGGTGCTTGTCGCTGCGTCGAATCAGCTGCAACTGCCGGCCGAGGCATGTGTCGCGACCCGAGGCGTCCACGACGTAACGTGCGCGCAGCGAGGACTTGGTGCCTTCCGCGTCGATGTGTGCCGTGGCACCTTGGTCGTCGAATGCCACACGTTCTACCTTGATCCGCTCGCGTGCATCGACGCCGTTTTCCCGTGCATGCTCGAACAACATCTGGTCCATGTCCGCGCGCCGGACCTGGAAGGCGTAGGGTGGAGTATCGCCGAGCGCGCGTTCGAACCGGAAAGTATAGTAGCTGCCGTCGTCGCGCGGGAAATCCGCGCCCAGCTTCAGACGTCCGAGCGCGCGGAGTTTCTCAAGCGCGCCGATTTCCTCGAAGATCGGCATGTTGGCGGGCAGCAGCGATTCGCCGATGTGGAAGCGCGGGTGGATGGACTTCTCCAGCATGGTGACGCGCCAGCCGCGCTTCGCCAGCAGGGTCGAGACGGTCGAGCCGCCCGGGCCGCCGCCTATCACCAGCACATCGCAGTCGAAGCCGGACGATGTCGCATTTCCATCCATGTTTTGCGGATTCCCCCGCCGGTTCAGGCGCCGTCTGGCCGAGCACCTATCATATACACTCGCACGTCGTTGATTCGTCGAGCATCCTGATGCCGGTCACGCCTGCCAACCCTGCGCGTCCAGATGCCACCCGTGTACCGTGGTCCGGTGTTGCGTTGCTCGCGTGCGCGGTACTGGCGATTGCGGGCGGAATTACGCATCGCCATGCCTTGAGCTTCGCGGCGGCGGTGTTGTTGCTGCTTGCCTGGTTGCCCCCGGCTTGGCGCAAACACAGCGCCGCGGCACTGGCTGCGTGGCTGGCGTTTGCAGCCCTGCTACTGGTGCCGGCCGGCATGGGGCACCCCGAGCTGGCGCTTTCGATGCTGCCGGTGGTGTTTCTTGCCGCGGCTTCGTGGCTGTTCGGACGTACGTTGCTGCCTGGGGGGGAACCGCTGGTGTCGCGCTTCGTGCGTGTCATCGAAGGCGAGGCGCGCCTGAGCCTGCCTGGCGTGCGCCGTTACACACGCGGCGTTACGGTGTTCTGGGCGTGCCTGCTGGGTTGCATGGCGCTGCTGTCCCTGCTCATCGCCCTGTTCGCGGTGCCGGGTGGCTGGCTGGCGATGCTGGGAATCGCGGTCCCGGCGTACCTGCCGGGCTCGTTGCTGGAGTGGTATCCCGAAGCCGGCTGCTGGGCGTTGCTGGCGGCTGCATTCGTCGGCGAGTACCTGTTCCGCCGTTGGCATCTGCGCGGCATCCCGCATCCAAGTGCGAGGCACTTCGCGATCCAGATCATCCGTCGCTGGCCGATGCTGATGCGAGGTGGAGGCGAACACCCATGACAGGGACACGTACCGTTCCGCTGTGCATCGCGGCCGACCATCCGGCACTGCCCGGACACTTCCCCGGCAACCCGCTGGTGCCGGGCGTGGTGCTGCTTGAGCGTGTCGCGGCGGCCTGGAAGGCCTGGCGCGGCGTGCCCGTCGGCAGGTTCGACGCGAAGTTCGTGCAAGCGTTGCGGCCTGACGAAGATGCCGTGATCGGGTTGTACGACGAGGGCGAGGGCGTGCGCTTCGAAGTGACAGGCGTGGATGGCCGGGTGCTCGCACGCGGCACGCTGGGCGTAGCAAACACACAGAATTGACCGGAACAGGGGAAGCGGAGCATGACGATCCACGGGTGTGACCGATGACTGTGCAGGAACCGCAAGACTTGACCGACGAGCAGGCGCCTGACGAACACTGGCTGCATCGACCGGAAGCCGGCGGCTGGTTCGCGATCTGGCTGATCCGTTTCATCGGCCTGCACTTCGGTCGTACCTTCGCGCGGCTGTTCCTGTACCCGATCACGCTGTATTTCTATTTCCGGCGCGGCCCCGAACGGCGCGCGGCACGTGATTATTTCCGGCGCGTGAATGGCAAGCCCGGCAGCGCCTGGCAGGTGATGTGCCTGATCCACGCCTTCGCCTCGACCATCCTCGATCGCGTGTTCCTGCTGGCCCGCGGCATCGACGGTTTTCGCATCAGCACGCAGGGCGTGGACGAACTGCACCACCAACTCGACCGCGGACGCGGCGTCCTGTTGCTCGGCGCCCACGTCGGCAGCTTCGAGGTGTTGCGCGTGCTCGCGACGCGCAGGCCGGATTGCAAGGTCAAGCTGGTGATGGACAAGGGCAAGACGCCGGCCCTGACGGCGTTGCTGGAGTCGCTGGCGCCCGAACTTGCCGACAGCGTCATCGACACCGCGCGGGGCGGCATGGATATCGTGCTGGCCCTGTCCGAGGCCGCGAGCGAGGGCGCGATGATCACGCTGTTGGGCGACCGCGGCCGTCCCCATGAATTGATGCGCGACGTGCCGTTCCTGGGAGACGACGCGCCGTTCCCGACAGCGCCGTGGCAGATCGCGGCACTGCTCAAGGTGCCCGTGGTGCTGTGTCTCGGCATGTATCGGGGCGGCAACCGCTACGATCTCATCTTCGAAACCCTGGCCGAGCAGGTCGACCTGCCACGCACCGGCCGCCATGCCGCGCTCGATGCATACATCGGCCATTACGCGGCGCGGCTCGAACACCACCTGCGCGCCGCGCCCTGCAACTGGTTCAATTTCTATGACTTCTGGCAACCGCACACGATCGTCGAGACGCAACCGTTGGTGCACGGGGATTTGCGGCACGCGCGTGTTTCCTAGGTTCTTCGCCGCGTACGCGTTCGCGGCCTGCGCGACAGCGATCGCGGCAGCACCCGCATCCGGTCTTGCCGAATCGCTGCTGGCAGGCATGGCGAAAATACCGCCGGTATCGACGTCGTTCGTGGACGTCAGCTATCGAGGCGTGCTCGACCAGCCGCTGATCGTGTCCGGCACATTGCGCTGGCTGGGCAATGACCGGATGGAGCGTGACATCGACAAGCCCTTCAAGGAAACCGCGAAGATCGGCGACGGCCAGCTTTCCGTGCAGCGTGGCCAAGGCGAAGTGCACAGCATGCCGCTGTCGCGCGCGCCGCAGGTCGGCGCGATGCTGGCCGGCTTTCGCGCACTGCTGGGCGGTGACGTTTCCGCGCTGGAGAAGGATTTCACGCTATCGGCCGATGGCGGCGAAGCGCACTGGGTAATCACGCTTACCCCCAGGACCGATCAACTCAAGCGGCAAATCGTTTCCATCGTGATCGACGGTCGCGGGCATGAGCCGCGTTGCCTCACGGTCAGCAATACCAACGGCGACAGCAGCATCACGCTGGTGGGCGCGATGGCGAAGCAGGGCCTGCGAAGTGTCGCACCGCTGGAATCGGCAGTGGCGGCGCGTTGCCGCAACGACCCATGAGGCATGGCGCGCGGATTGCGATCTGGCTGGCCTGGATGGCGTTGATCGTTGCGGTCGGCTGGGGTGTTGCGCGGCATTTGGAGATCAGTTCCGATCTGCGGGATTTCGTGCCGCCGGCGCGCACGCCCGACCAGCGGTTGTTGCTGGACGAAATCGGCAACGGACCGGGTTCGCGCCTGCTGCTGCTGGCGATTTCCGGCGCACCGCGGGATCGTCTGGCCGAACTGTCGCGCGGTCTGGATGCCACGCTCGCGCACGATTCCGATTTCGTGCACGTCACCAATGGCGGCGATGATCTTGCCGACATCGCGGCGGGGCTGCTGCCTTACCGTTATCTCCTGTCGCCCACGCTGGACACGCACCGCCTCGACGCCACGTACCTGCGCGAGCAGCTGCAACAGCGGATCGAAGATTTGAGTTCGCCAGCGGCGTCGATGCTGGAACCCTGGCTCAAGCGCGATCCGACGCTCGAGACCCTGAAGCTCGCGCAGCGCTGGGCACCGCCGCATCAGCCCGGGTTGATAGACGGCGTTTGGTTCTCGGGTCGCGGCGAGGCGCTGCTGGTCGCGGAAACCCGGGCCACGGGATTCGATCCGGGCGCGCAGGCCGGGGCGATCGCATCCCTGCAGAAGCATTTCGCCGCGTTGCCGGGTGCCGCCCAGGCGAAACTGGTGATCAGTGGGCCCGGCTGGTTCGGCGTCGAGGCCAGCCGCCGCACGCGCGCCGAGGCCGACCGGTTCGGCACGGTCACGACCATCGGCTTCGTATTGATGTTGTTGCTTGCGTACCGCAGCGTGACGCCGGTGCTGGTGACGGCCCTGCCGCTGTTGTCGGGTGCCGTGGCCGGTTTCGCGCTGCTGGCGTTGATCTTCGGCCATGCGCACGGCATCACCGTGGCATTCGGGTTCACGCTGCTGGGCGTGGCTCAGGAATATCCGCTGCGGGTGTTCAGCCATCGGCGCGTGGGTGTGGCGACCGCGACCTGCGTGCGCGAGCTGTGGCCGCTGCTGGCGACGGCGATCGTGTCGGTGTGCATCGCCTATCTGGCGTTCTTCGCTTCGGGCGTCGCGGGCCTGCAGCAACTGGCGGTGTTCACGATCGGCGGCTTGGTCGTGGCCGGCGCGTGCACGCGCTGGCTGTTGCCGCTGGTGGTGCCGCCCGCGAAGCGCGACATGGCCGCAACGCCGGGGCTCGCGAGGGCGTGGCATTTCCTTGCGCATCTGCCGCGGCCGCGCTGGCTGCCGTGGCTGGTTGCTGCCGCCGGTATCTGCATCGTCGCGTTTGCGCCCGGTCCGTTCTGGCAGAACGACCTGTCGGCGCTAACGCCGATACCGAAAGCCGAGCTGCAACGCGATGCGCGACTGCGCACGGCACTGGGCGCGCCGGATGTCCGCTACCTGCTGGTGTTGCGCGCGCCAACGGCTGAAGCCGTGCTGCAATTGTCCGAGCATATCGCGCCGTGGATGCGTCGACTCGTGGGGCAGCATGCGCTGGACGGCTTCGAACTGCCGTCGCGCTATCTGCCCAGCGCGGCGGTCCAGCGCGCACGCCGGGCGAAGTTGCCGGAGACCGCAAAACTGCAAGGCGCATTGCAGCAAGCGATGCAGGGACTGCCGTTCCGGCCCGGCGTGTTCGCACCGTTCGTTGCCGACGTGGAAGCCGCGCGCAAGCTGCCACCGCTGACACCGGCGAAATTCGAGCAGTCGCCGTTGGGCGCACGGCTCGAGTCCATGCTGGTGCGGCAGGGCGAGGGCTGGGTCGGGCTCGGCACCCTCAGCGGTGTCGCCAATCCGGCCGCATTTGCTGCGCTGACGCGCGACACGGACGGCGCGGCGCACCTGCTGGACTTGAAGGTATCGACCGAGTCGCTGGTCGTCGCCTACCGCCATCGCATCCTGATTGCGCTTGGCATCGCCGCGCTGTTGCTTTGCGCTGCCGTCACGCTGGCGTTGCGCAGTCCACGGCGCGCGTTGCACGTCCTGGGACCAATGACATTGGCCACGCTGCTGGTGCTGGTAGTGCTGCGTGCGACGGGCATTCCGCTGTCGCTGTTCCATCTGGTGTCGCTGACCCTGGCGGCGGGTTTGGGTTTGCACTATGCGTTGTTTTTCGAACGCCGTACCAGCGACGAACGCGAGGATTTGCGTACATTGCATGCCACGCTGGCGTGCGTGGCTTCCGCGTTGCTGGTATTCGGTGTGCTGGCACTGTCCAGCGTGCCGGTGCTGCGAGCGATCGGTTTGACCGTTGCGCTGGGTGTCGCCTTCCACTTCACCCTGTCGGTGCTGATGGCGCCGGCCGAGCATTTGCGCCGGGGTGGCTGACCCCATGCTTCCTAAATCGGAATGGGCGCATTTGATCCCGCACACCGGCACGATGTGCCTGCTGGACGAAGTGGTGGATTGGGATGCGATGAACCTGCATGCGCGCAGCGTGACGCACGTGCGCGAGGACCATCCACTGCGCGCGGACGGCATGCTGCACGCCGTGAACCTGTGCGAATACGCGGCGCAGGCGATGGCGGTGCACGGCGCCTTGCGCAGGCGCGATGCGGGTGGCGTGGCTCGTCCGGGATTGCTGGTGGCATTGCGCGACGTCGAGTTGAATGTCGAGCGAATCGACGGCTTGCCGGGCAGGTTGCAGGTATACGTCGAATGCTTGCTGGCAATGGTGGACAGCCTGCAATATGCCTTTCGCGTGGAGCATCGCGGACGCGTGCTGGCGACGGGGCGCGCCGCGGTGATGTTGCAATCGATTGATGCCACGAGACAACTGGACCCCGGCCGGCGCCGGGATGACGGTGAGGAGCAAACGTGACAGCAAACGCCAAGCGGGCACTCGTGACCGGCGGCAGCGGTGACATCGGTGGTGCGATCTGCAAGGCGCTGGCCCAGGGTGGCTGGCAGGTGGTCGTGCATGCGAACGCGAACCGCGAGCGTGCCGACACGCTTGCATACGCGATCAACGGTTCAGGGGGGCACGCGGAGGTCGTCGAGTGTGACCTGACCGATGCGGGTGCCACGCGCGCGGCGATCGACGGCTTGCTGCAAACCGGACCGATCCACGCGCTGGTCCACAACGCGGGCATCCACGACGACGCGCCGCTGGCGGGCATGAGTGAAACCCAATGGCGGCGGGTGATCGACGTGTCATTGCATGGTTTCTTTCACGCCGCCCAGCCGTTGCTGCTGCCGATGGCGCGTGCGAAGTTCGGCCGCATCGTGGCGGTCTCGTCGGTGGCGGCCACGCTGGGCAACCGCGGGCAGGTCAACTATGCCGCGGCGAAGTCGGCCCTGCATGGTGCGGCGAAATCGCTGGCGCGCGAGATGGCCTCGCGCAACATCACCGTCAACGTGGTTGCTCCGGGCATCATCGAGGGTCGCTTGACGAATAAGTTGTTCACCCCCGAGCAGGTGAAGGCCATCATTCCGGCGGCGCGTACCGGCACGCCGGCGGAGGTTGCCGGCGTGGTGGCGTTCCTGTGTTCCGACGCCGCGTCTTATGTCAACGGACAGGTCATCGGCGTGAACGGCGGGATGGCTTGAGCAACGTCGGGAACCCGCAGGGTTCCATTGCCCGCAACCATCCTGGGCTTGCTGGTGTTGTTGCAGGCAAAAGCGCTGCCCTGTTACGGGGTTCGTGAACCTCGATTGACACGCGCGAACTGCCAGCGTATACACGGCGCAGGGGCGGGTGTGAACTGCGTCACATAGTGCGGGCACTCGCGGGATCGTTGCCGAACGGTGCATGGGGATCTGCCCGCCATCACGATGCGGTTGATTTCCTCTTGAATCGTTGCGGCGTGTCTGCAAGCCAAGAGGGAGGATTGTGCATGTATATCGATACGCTTGGAGCCCGTCTGCGGGCCGGTCTGCTGGTGATGGCGGGTGGAATGCTGTTCGCGTCGGCGAGTTACGCCGGTTCGAACGCGCAGCCGCAGATTCCCCGCTGCAGTCACAGGATCGGCACGCTGGCCGTGCAGGAGCCGCAGAACGGCAATCCCTGGTGGACGTCGATGAATCTGGAATCGCCGGCTGCGCTGATCAAGGTGTACGTTTCCGAATCGGGGTGTTTCACGCTGGTCGATCGCGGCAAGGGCCTGCAGGCCGCGGAGCAGGAACGTGCGCTGGCCGGTGAAGGCGAGATGCGCGTCGGCTCCAACGTTGGCAAGGGCCAGATGAAGGCGGCCGATTACGTCCTGGTACCCGACATCGCCAACAGCAATGGCAATGCCCGCAGAACCAATATCGGCGGCATCCTCGGCGGGTTGATCGGCCATGGCGCCGGCGCGGTGCTCGGTGGCGTCAGCATTTCCAAGAAGACCGCCGACGTGGTGCTGACCCTGACCGACATCCGCTCCACCGAACAGGTCGCGCTGGAGCAGGGCCACGCGGACAAGACCGACGTGGGCTGGTCGGGTGGCGGCGGCGCGGGATTCTGGGGCGGTTTCGCCGCAGGCGGCGCCAGTGGCTACGCCAATACCGAGATCGGGCAGGTGATCGCGATGGCTTACCTAGACGCCTACACCAAGATGGTCGGGGTGTTGCAACAGAATGCCCCCAACGCGCAGGCGGACAACGTCCAGCAGGCAGTGCGGGTGGAAGAGGCGACCAGGTTGTATTCGGAGGCGAACCTGCATTCCTCGACCGTGCGCAGCCTCAAGCCCGGCATGATGCTGTATCCCACCGGCGACAAGGTCGGGATCTGGTGGAAGGTCTCGGACGAGCTGGGCAACATCGGCTGGGTGGTCTCGAGCAAACTCGAGCTGGCGCACTGATCCCCCGGCACGCCGAACCAGCGGGTTAGTAGCCGACACAACCGGAATCGGCCACGGTGGTCGGCCGGACGCACGGCTGCGACCGCGAGGTTTTGCTTGCGGGCGCGCTGGTTGCGGTGCCTGTACGGCGCGTTCAGGCATTTGCGACGGTTGTCCGCCGGGACGACGGCGTGTCCCGGAACAGTGCCGGCGGCGGACGGTGTCCCGCGCGTTCCCGCAATGCATCGGTCGCGAGCCCGGGTGCATCACGGGCGGCGTCCTCGGCCAGTGCGCCGGCCAGGGCGTGCAGCAGCTCGATGTGCCCGCGCAGACGGACGCGGATCTGCGCATCGTCCAGCCGGTCGTGCAGGTGCGCGTTCAATTCCGCGAACCAGTCGAGATCCTGCTGGTCCATCCATCGCGACGCGGGCCCGGTCTGACCCTGCTCGTTCCAGGCGCGGAAAAACGCCTGCATCCGGGTATTCAGGCAATCGGCGCCCATCAACTCCATCGAGAGGTCGGCGAACAGTTCCAGGTCGGTCAGCCGTCCGCCGATCGCGAGTGGCGCCAGAACACCCCAGTAGTAGGCGTAATCCCACAACACTTTGGCGGGCATCACGCGCGGATTGCCGAACAGGGCGTACTGGCCGCGATAGAGGGCGAGCGTGCTGCGATAGAACGAAAAAAACAGTTGCTGGAAATGGCGCACGCAGCGCGCATCCATCCGGCCGGCGAAATCACGTGCGATGAGTTCGGTGATGTAGGTGTTTCCGATCGCGATGAAGTCCGAACCGGGCGAATAGAAAGGATCCAGGAACATGCCTGCCTCGCCGGTCAACGCCCATCTGTCCTTGCTGAAAACCTGTTTGCAGCCGTACGAAACGTTGCGCAGGAAACCGAAATCGAGAATGCGAATCGCGGTGCCCGGCGAGCTCGCGCGCGAGCGCCGGCTGGTGCACGTCCAGCCATGCCAGCATGCGTTCGAAGTTGTTGAACGATTCCACCGGGTGCATGGCCGCATCGGCCACGATGCCGATCGAGTGCGCGCCGGAAGCCAGCGGGATCAGCCATGCCCAGTAGCCGGGTCCGCACAGGTGGTTGGTCGAGCGCCAGCGCTCGGGTGGATCACACAACCTTTGCCAAGCCGGATTTTTGCACCATGCGTCGACGTGCAGGCGTGCGCCGATGCGCATCCACGCGGCGCCGATGCGGTGGCCATTGTCCTCTTCCAGTCCGAGTCGTCTGCGCAGCAGCCCGGCCCGGCCGGATGCATCGACCAGCCAGCGCGCATGATGGGTGTGGGCCGTGTCGTCATGTGAACTGTGGACGATGTGTGGTGTGCCGATCTCGATTGCACGCACCGTAACGTTCTGCAGGAACTCGATTCCGCGCTTTTCGACCTCGCTGCCGAGGAAATTCTCGAAGGTGCCGCGTTCGAGCTGCCAGGTCGGGGTCGGAAACACCCGGCTGATGCCGAGCTCGGGCGTGCGATCGAGTTCGCTTCGACCCTCGCTGAAGAAGAACCGGAAACCGAACTTGCGGATTTGCTCGGTGTCGAGATGTTCCCGCAAGCCAAGTGTGTCGGCGAAATAATGTGCGCCGATCTCGACCGTCGATTCGCCAATCTTGTGGGCCGCCGCGGGTGCGGGATGGCATCGTCGTTCCAGGATCCGGATCGCGAGATCGGGGCAGCGATCATGCAGTTGCAATGCAAGAGTGAGTCCGGCCAGGCCGCCGCCGAGGATCAGGACATCCGTTGGCGCCGGTTCGGACATCGACTTCAGTGCCCCGCCGAGGGGCCCGTGTCCGCAAGGGGTGCGGAGGGAACCGCGTCCAGCATGTGTCCTGGATCGTGGACCCGAGGCGGACTGCCGTGCGAGGCGCGGTAGCTCCGCACCATGTGCCCGTAATGCAGGATGCGCCGGATGGTGTACCAGGTGATCCGCATCACGTCGCGCACCGGGCGGAAATGACTGTGGCGCGCGCTGTCGTCGTAGCGGCAGGCGATCGGAATCGACACCACGGGCATGTCGAGGTCGCGCGAAGCGGCGATCAGGATCGCGGCCTCGAACACGAAATCCTGTGCCGGAAGATCGACCAGTTGGACCGCGGCACGCGGGTACCAGCGCTGGCCACTCTGGGTGTCCGCGACCGGGCGGCCGCAGCCCCAACTGATCCCCCAATCGGCGAAATCGTTGGCGCGCCGGCGCGCCCCTGGCTGGTGCTCCCGGTCGAGTATGCGCGCGCCAATGATCATTGCGCCTGGATATGCGCGAGCCGTGGCGAGGATGCGCGGAATGTCGGCGGGATCGTGCTGGCCATCGCCGTCCATCGTCAGCACGCCGCTGGCGTCGCGTTTCAGTGCTTCGCGGAAGCCCGTGCGCAGGGCCTCGCCCTTGCCGCGTCGCTCCGGATGACGAATCAATGTGACCGGCATGCGCGCGACGATTTCCGCGGTGCGATCGGATGAGCCGTCATCGATCACGATCACGTCCTTGCAGTGCGCCAGCACGCCTTGCAACAAGCCTTCGATGGCGCGCTCCTCGTTGAGGCAGGGTACGACGACGAAGGGACGGTTGGCGACGGCGTTCAAGGCGTGATCTCCATGTCCAGTGAGAGTCCTGGGGACAAAGGCAGTGCCAGACGTGACGACTGCTCGCTTGCCAATGCCGCAAGCAGCGCCAGCGCATGCGCGTTGGCCCGATTGTCGCCGGCCACATCCCGCAATGCCAATGTTGCAACGGCTGGATCCGCAGCCGCGGCATTCAAGGCCAGTTTCAGGTTCGCGCCCTTGACTGCGGACGGTGACAGAACCAGTGCCGCACCGAAAGCCATGGTGGTGCGGGTCATCTCGGCGAGCGGTCCGGAGGATGCCACGTCACTGGATGCGAACAACACCGGAGTGCCCTCCGCGAGCGCGAATGTCGCGGCTTCCAGCAGGCCGGCCGCGAAACTCGCGTGGTGCGCAGTCGTGGCGCTGGATGCCGCGGTGCAGCCCGTCGCGATGGTCCAGTAGCCGGCGGGTGCATTCAGCACCGAGTTGTGGAACCGTGTCGGCGACAATTCCAGTGGCGCGCGCGCAAGTGTCTCGCACACGTGGTCGGTGATGGATAATTCGCCGTACGCGGATGCGAATATGCAGGGCAGCGTCGCCGGGTCCATGCCGGCCATTGCCGTGGCTTGTCCGGCGACCTCCACGGCCAGGCGCACGCCATCCGGCGCCCGGCGGCGTTCGGCCGGAGGCAATATCCCGGCAGCCGGCTTGGTGGGTGCGTCTTCGGCAAGTGCGCGTTCGCCGCGCAAAATGCCGCGCAATATCGGCCAGTCGGGAGCGCCTTGCACCCAGGCGCCGATGCCGGCTACCCACAGCATGGGCAAATCGCTCATGCAGCGCCTCCACGTGCGAGCACGAGGCAGGCGTTGTTGCCGCCGAAACCGAAGGAATTGCTCAGTGCGACATCGATGCGTCGCCCGGTCGGTTGCAATGCCAGCCAGGGCGAGGCTTCCGGCATGGGGTCGCTGCAGCCGAGGTTGGGTGGCACGATGCCGTGTTCGATCGCCAGCAATGCGATGACCGCTTCCAGCGCACCGGCAGCGCCCAGCGTGTGTCCCGTGAAGCCTTTGGTGGAGCTGGCACGGGCGCGGGCGGGGAATCGAGGCAGCAGTTTGACCTCGACTTCATCGTTTTTCGGGGTCGCGGTGCCGTGCAGGTTGATGTAGTCCACCTGGGCCACGCCGATCCCGGCGCGTGCCAGCGCGTCATCCAATGCCGCTGCGGCGCCCCGCGCTTCGGGATGCGGTGTCGACATGTGATGGGCATCCGAGGATTCTCCGTAGCCGATCAGGCGTGGTGCTCCCGGCGCCGCATCGGCCCGTTCCAGCAGCGCGAACGCCGCGGCTTCGCCGATCGAAATGCCGTCGCGCTGGATGTCGAACGGGCGGCAGCCTCGCGACGACACCAGTTCCAGCGAATGGAAGCCGAAAAGCACGCTGTCGCACAAGGTATCCACACCACCGACGAGTGCAGCGTCGACGAGGCCGAGCCTCAACATGCGCTCGGCGCTTGCGAAAACCTTGGCCGAGGACGAGCACGCCGTCGAAATCGTGAGCGCCGGACCCGCAACGCCGGTGGCATCGGCCACGAAGGCAGCAAGCGAATGCGGGGCATGGATTTCCGGACGGCGCAGGTCCTCGGGGAAGCGGCCATGATCGAGCCGGCGATAGGCATCTTCGGTAGCGCCGATGCTGGCGGTGGACGTGCCCAGCACCAACCCCACGCGCTTTGCACCATGGCGCCTGATGGCTCCGACGGCCGCGTCGAGCAGGCCATCCTGCTGCAGGCCCAGCCACGCGAGCCGGTTGTTGCGACAGTCCCAATGTTGCAGCGACGGCGGCAATGCCAGGTCTTCCACATTCGCGACGCGTCCGATCCGGCAATCGAGTGGTGCCGAAGAAAAGTCGTTGTCACGCAGGCCGCCGCGGCCGTTCTGCAGTGCTGCGATATGCGCCGCGAGTCCGCAGCCGAGCGCCGATGTCGCGCTGCAAGCGCTGATCGCGAGCGGTTCCATGCGTGCCGGCACCATGCCTGTTCCGTTGGAAGGGCAGGTCAGTATACGTGTCCCAGAGAGGGCGTCGTAGGCGTGTCGCGTGCCGTTAAACTTCCGTGCGCGGCGCATTGCCGCGGACTTTCCCAGGGAGGAGAACCATGTTGCGCATGCATACCGTCAAGTGGGGGTTGTTGCTGGCGCCGGCGTTGCTGTTGCTGATGGCGTTCCGGCAGGTGCCACTGACCGATCCGGCACCGATTTCCGTACCGGCGAACGTGGGCACGGCCAGGGTCGAGCAAATCATCGGTTCGGCGCTGACCTCGCGCAATTGGCGCATCGTCAAGCACGTGCCGGGCGAAGTCGATGCGGTCTATGACCCGCGCAACTTCAGCGTCACGATTGCCGTGCATTACGATGCCAGCAAGATCCAGATCAATTACGTCACCAGCAGTAATCTCAAGTACGAGGTCAAGGGAGGCGTGCGTTACATCCACAAGAATTACGAAAGCTGGATCAAGAACCTCGTCACCGACATCCAGAATGGATTGATGATGGCGAAGTGATCGGGGTCTGTTGGCGCTGCGGAAGCAACGCGGCTCGCGCGGCACAGCGTCAACAGACCCTAGGCGGGCGGCTTTTGTCGCCCGCCTTTTTCCGCTGGAAGACCCGCTCGATGCAATCGAATCTCGAACAAGTCGATACTTTCCTGCGCGACCTGCAGAATCGCATTTGCACGGCACTTGAACATGCCGATCAAGGCGCGCGCTTCGTCGAGGATGCCTGGAGCCGACCTGCGGGTGGCGGTGGCCGTACGCGCGTGCTGAAAGACGGTCGCGTGTTCGAGCAGGCTGGCGTGAATTGGTCACGCGTGACCGGTGACACCTTGCCGCCATCCGCGACGGCGCATCGCCCGCAACTTGCGGGTCGCCAATGGACCGCCACCGGCGTGTCGCTGGTGGTTCATCCGCGGAATCCGTACGTGCCGACCTCGCACGCCAACGTGCGCTATTTCGAGGCTGACAAGCCGGGCGAAGAGCCGGTGTGGTGGTTCGGCGGCGGCTTCGACCTGACGCCGTTCTACCCGTTCGACGAAGACTGCGTGCACTGGCATACCGTGGCGCGCGACCTGTGCGCGCCATTCGGTGATGGCGTCTATCCGAAATACAAGCAATGGTGCGACGAGTATTTCTTCCTGAAGCACCGCAACGAAACCCGCGGTATCGGCGGCCTGTTCTTCGACGACCTCAACGCAAGGGGGTTCGAACGCTGCTTCGCCTTCATGCAGGCGGTCGGCAACGGCTACTCGATGCCTACATGCCGATCGTCGAGCGCCGCAAGGACACGCCGTACGGCGAGCGCGAGCGCGAGTTCCAGTTGTATCGCCGCGGGCGCTACGTCGAGTTCAACCTGGTCTACGACCGCGGCACGCTGTTCGGCCTGCAATCCGGTGGCCGCACCGAATCCATCCTGATGTCGCTGCCGCCACGCGTGCGCTATGAATACGGCTATGCGCCGGAAGCCGGCAGCGCCGAGGCGCGGCTTGCGGAATACCTCAAGCCGCGCGAGTGGGTTTGACGCCTATGCCTTGCGTGATTTGGCCTTGTCCCGCCATGAGCGGCGCTGCTTGTTTGCGGCAGCGTGTTCGCCGGTGCCGCGTGGCGCGTGTGGACGGCGCGAGTGTGTGGGCTTGCCGGGCCTGGGACTGTTGCGGCCCGGTTTCCGCGTCGCAGTCAGGGGGCCGTCGAGGCGCGGAGTCCATGACGGCTCGAAGCCGGCAACCGGTTCGATCACCAAGTCCTGCTTCAGCAAACGGCGGATGTCGCGCAGCAAGCCTTCCTCTTCGCGGCTGACCAGCGACAGCGCCAATCCTTCGGCGCCGGCGCGTCCGGTGCGGCCGATGCGGTGCACGTAATCCTGCGCAACCATCGGCAGGTCGTAGTTCACCACGGCAGGCAATTGCACGATGTCCAGTCCGCGCGCGGCGATGTCGGTGGCGACCAATACGGTGACTTTGCCGGCTTTGAATTCGGCGAGCGCACGGGTGCGCTGGCCTTGGCTCTTGTTGCCGTGGATAGCGCCGACCCTGAAGCCGTGCTGGCCGAGGTATTTGCACAGCTTGTCGCTGCCATGTTTGGTGCGTGCGAACACCAGGGTCTGGCGACGGCTGTCGGCGGCCAGCAGGTGCAGCAGCAGCTCACGCTTCTTGTCGGCATCGACGGGGTGTACGCGATGGCTGACGCCGACCGCGACCGCGTTCGGCAATGCCATCTGCAGCTCACGCGGGTTGTGCATGAACTGCGCGGCCAGCGCCTTGATCTCGGGCGCGAAAGTGGCCGAGAACAATAGTGTCTGACGTTGCTGCCTCGGCAGTGCGCCGAGGATTTTCTTCAGCGCCGGGGCGAAACCCATGTCGAGCATGCGATCGGCCTCGTCCAGCACCAGCGTGTCGATGCACGACAGATCGACATTGCGGCGATCCATGTGGTCGATGAGGCGGCCGGGCGTGGCGACGATCACGTCAAGGCTGCGGCGCAGGCTCATGACTTGTCCACCCATGCCGACGCCGCCGAAAACAGCGGCCGTGTACACGCGCAGGTGCTTGCCATAGGTACGCAGGCTGTCGTGGACCTGCGCCGCCAGTTCGCGGGTCGGCGTGAGGATCAACGCGCGTGGTTTGCGCGGCTGTTTGTGGGCGGCGCCATGCGCGGCGGCATCGACGCCGAGTTTCTGCAGCAGCGGCAGCGCGAACGCCGCCGTCTTGCCGGTGCCGGTCTGGGCGCCTGCAAGCAGGTCGTGGCCATCCAGAACCAGCGGGATCGCCGCGGCCTGGATCGGGGTGGGTTTGGTGTAGCCCTGTTCGGATAGGGCACGCAACAACGCGGGCGCGAGCCCGAGCGATTCGAACGTGTTCATCAAAAGCTCCAATGTGACCCGGAGCGTTCCCATGAACCGCGCTGCAGGCAGGTAAAACAATGTGCGGGTACCGCGAAGGCGGCATCCGTGTCAGCGCGGCGGAATCGAGTGGCGAGGGGCCGGGCGGCGCAGGTGCTTTCGGCACTGCGGCGGCGGTGATCCACGAGGGAAGTTCGTGCTACGACGCGTCAAACTGCGCGCAGTGTAGCGGGTTGCGGGGATGCAAGCCAGCGCGTGTCGAAGCGGGTCCCGGTTGGGCGTCGGTCTGAACGGGTTCCGGCGCTGCCCGTGAGACACGGACAGCGCCGGAATTGCGAACGCAAGTCAATGGCCACAAGGAGCTTCCTACTTCCTGGGCATCATCGCTTCGCGCTTGGCGCGGAACGCGCTGTCCTTGTACCAGTTTGGCCATTGATTGCCGAGCGAGAGTTCACGGCCGACTTCGTAGAGCGCCTCGGCATCCTCGGCGACGCCACGGAAGTCCCATTTCGGATCGAAGTTGTCGTAGGGCGTGTGGTAGCGGTGTGCGGTGTAGTCGGCGATTGCCTTGCTGCCCACGGCGACGCCGCCTTCGACCTTGTCGTTGCCGGTCATCGTGTAGATGGCGGGTACGCCGGCCTTGGCGAAACTGAAGTGGTCGGCGCGGAAATACATGCCCGCTGCCGGCGACTGGTCGGGAATCGCATAGCGGCCTTGCTGTTTCAGCACGGCTTTCAGCATGTCCTCGAGCTGCGACTGGCCATTGCCGACGATCTGCAGGTTCTTCGTCGGACCGATAACGATCGGCATGTCCATGTTGATGTCGGCCACGGTCTTGTCCAGCGGGAATACCGGGTGCCTGGTGTAATACAGCGAACCGAGCAGGCCGGATTCCTCGAGCGTGGTGGCAAGGAACAGCACGCTGCGCTTGGGCGCGGGTTTCTGTTTGGCGAATGCACCGGCGATTTCCAGCATCTCGGAGATTCCGGCGCCGTTGTCGACCGCGCCATTGAAGATCTTGTCGCCCTTGAGCTTGTCGTCCTCGCCGAAGTGGTCCCAGTGCGCGGAATAGATGACCACCTGGTCGGGATGTTCGCTGCCCTTGAGCAGGCCGAGCACGTTGTTGGCGCTGCCGTGGCCGATCTTGTTGTGCAGCGTGATCGAAGCGGTGGCCTTGAGGGCGACCGGCTTGAAGCCGGGCTTGGCAGCCTCGCCCTTGAGCTTGGTCGAAGTCGAGCCCGGCCTTGGCGAACAGGCGTTGCGCGGCATCGGCGGTCAGCCAGCCCGCAACCGGCAGGCGCGGACCCGGGTCCTCGCTCGGCGGCAACGCGAGTTGCGGGCCGCTCCAGCTGTTCTTGACCACGGTCCACGGATAGCCGGCCGCGCCATCGGACGTATGCACGATCAGGCACATCGCCGCGCCCTGGCGCGCGGCTTCCTCGTACTTGTAGGTCCAGCGGCCGTAGTAGGTCATGGCGTTGCCCTTGAACAGCTTCGGGTCGCCGGTCGCGTAGCCGGGATCGTTGACCAGCACCACCACGGTCTTGCCCTTGACGTCGAGGCCCTTGTAGTCGTTCCAGTGCTGGTCCGGGGCGTCGATGCCGTAACCGACGAACACGATGGGTGAATCCTTGACGTCGATCTTCGGCTTGGCCTGCAGCGTCACGTCCACCGTGTCCTTGCCGTAGTCGAAAGTCTGGGTGCCGCCGCCTTCGACGACATCGAGCTTGATCTGGTCGGCGTGCTCCAGTGTGGTCGAAACCGTCGGCACGGTCTGGAACCACGAACCATGGTTGCCAGGCTGCAGGCCGAGCTTCTTGAATTGCGCGATGATCCACGTGGTCGCGCGCTTGCCACCGACCGTGCCGGGCTTGCGGCCATCCATGTAATCGGAGGAGATGGCCTTGTCGTAGGCGCGGAAGCCGGCCGCGGTGATCGCCGTCGAAAACGGCTTTGCCGCGCTTGCCTGGTCCGCGGCCGCTGCGGTCTGCGCGGCTGCAGCGATGCAGAATCCGGTCGTGGCGAGGGCGAACAGCCTGGAACGACGCATGGTGAAATCCCTCCGTCGAAAGAGTAACTTTGCAGTTTACGCTTACCTGTCCGGCGACGCATGCGCCGGCACGCTCGCGTGGTGCCGGTGGCGCCGTCACCCTCATTTCCGTTACCACAAGCACATGCGGCGGGCATCGGGGGTGCGCAGAATGAACGTGTCGCGCCGTTTGGCCGTGGAGCATGGCGTGGACAGGGTTGTGGGGCCGGTGCGTGGCCATCCGGCGAGGGCGGATGGCGCGCGCCGGTTCCCGCACTGGCTCCTGGTCCTTCTGGTTCAAGCCGGGTTCCGGAGGCAATGCTTGCATCGACGCGGGCGAGAGCACATGCTTGACGCATGTGGGGAATCCGGAAGCAGGTGGTGTTGCGGACCGGCTTCGCGCTGGCGTTTACCAGCACGCTCATGGCGCCCGCAGTCGCGGCGGCTGGTGGCCGCACCTGGATCAATCCGCTCGACATCGACTACCGTTACAACTACGAGCAGATGAACCAGGGCATCTCGTACCGCACCGGCGCGGACCCCGCGATCGTGCGCTACAAGGGTGCGTACTACCTGTTCCTGACGCTGGCGGATGGTTACTGGCGTTCCAACGACCTGGTGCGCTGGTCGTTCGTGAAGCCGGACAAGTGGCCGTTCACGGGACCCGTTGCACCTGCCACCCTGGTCGCGGATGGCAAGTTGTTCCTGATGGAATCGGCGATGGGGCCGCGGCCGCTGTTGTATTCCACCGACCCGGCACATGGCCGCTGGCATTTCTGGACACGCATGTTGCCGCGGATTCCCGGCGCGGTGGCGGAAGGCCATGAAGACCGTATGAAGCCGGGCAACCTGCCACCCGGTCCGTGGGACCCGGGTCTGTTCCAGGATGACGACGGCAAGGTCTACCTGTACTGGGATTCGTCCAACGTGTTCCCGATCTACGGTGCGCAACTCGACCTGGCGTTCGACAAGGCAGCCGAAGGTGAAGGCAAGCGCGTGCGATTCCTCACCAGGCCGCTGGCGCTGTTGCGCGCCGATCCCGCCGGGCACGGCTGGGAGCGCTTCGGCCTGGACCACGGCGACACCAGCATCGCGCCGTATATCGAAGGCTCGTGGATGAACAGGCACGACGGGCGCTATTACCTGCAGTACGCCGCACCCGGCACGGAATACAACGTCTATGCCACCGGCGTGTACGTCGGCAAGGACCCGCTCGGGCCGTTCACCTATGCATCGTACAACCCGGTCGGCTACAAGCCCGGCGGTTTCGTGGTCGGCGCGGGACACGGCTCCACTTTCCGGGATGCGTACGGCAACTGGTGGAATACCGGCACCAACTGGATCGGCGTCAACTGGAAGTTCGAACGTCGCATCGACCTGTATCCTGCCGGGTTCAACGCCGATGGCCAGATGTGGGTCGACACCCGCTTCGGCGATTTCCCGCAACGCATGCCCGACCACACGCTGCGTCCGGGCGAGAGCACCTTCACCGGCTGGATGCTGCTTTCATACCGCAAGCACGCGACGGCCTCGTCGCAACTGCCGGGCTATCCGCCTTCGAATGCCGCCGACGAGAATCCGCGTACCTTCTGGGTCGCGGCGAACACCGATCCCGGCCAGACATTGACGCTCGACCTCGGCGGTCTGCGCACGGTGCGCGCGGTGCAGGTCAATTACGCCGATTACCAATCCGGACGCTACGGCGACGCGCCCGACATCGTCACGCAATTCAGGTTGGAAGGTTCGCTCGACGGCAAGCGCTGGAGCACGCTCGCCGATCTCTCGCACTCGACACGCGACCATGCCGACGCCTACGTCGAACTCGCGCACGCGGCGCGCATCCGCTTACGTGCGCTACGTGCACGTGCACGTCGGTGCGCACCACCTCGCGATCGCGGACCTGCGCGTGTTCGGCCATGCCGACGGACCGCCACCGCCCGCGCCGGAGCTGGTGTCCGCCAAGAGGCTCGCGGATGCACGCGATGCGCGGATCGTGTGGAAGCCGGAGCGCGGCGCGGTCGGCTACAACGTGCGCTGGGGCTTGGCGCCGGACCGACTGCACGAGTGCTACCAGCGTTTCGCCGACCAGCCGACGAAGTTGACGCTGACCTCGCTCAACAAGGGCGTGCGCTACGTCGTCGCGGTCGAGGCGTTCGACGAGCGCGGCGCGTCGAAACTTTCGCGTGTACTGGTGCTGGAGCCTTGAGCGGGCGCCGCGTCTACACCGTCACCGGGTTCGGCTTGTCGGGGTCGAGCTTCCACAGCTTGATCGCACGTGCGACGTCCTTGCGGTTTCAGCATGCCTCCCGCAGCCAGCGCCGCTATCGCGGCGTGTGCGATCCAGTGGCGGTCGACCTCGAAGAACGCGCGCAGGTGTTCGCGGGTGTCGCTGCGGCCGAAACCGTCGGTGCCGAGCACGATGTAGCGCTTGCCATCGGGCATGAAGGCGCGGATCTGGTCGGCGTATTCGCGCACGTAGTCGGTGGCGGCCACGACCGGGCCCGTCATGGTCGGCCAGGCATGCGTGACGTGCGGCACGCGCGGTTTCTTGTCGGTCGGATGCAGGCGGTTCCAGCGCTCGGCATCGAAACCGTCGCGGCGCAGCTCGCTGAAGCTCGGGCACGACCAGATGTCCGCGACCACGCCGAATTCCTTCTCCAGCAACTCCGCCGCCGCGATGCATTCGCGCAGGATCGTGCCGGAACCAAGCAGCTGCACGCGCGGCGTGCCTTTCTTATGCCTTGCCGGCATCGCGCAAACAGGTACATGCCCTTGACGATGCCCTCCTCGCAGCCGTCGGGCATGTCCGGGTGCGGGTAGTTCTCGTTCATCACCGTGATGTAGTAGTACACGTCTTCCTGTTCGGCCAGCATGCGGCGCACGCCGTCCTGCAGGATCACCGCGACTTCGTAGGAGAACGTCGGGTCGTAGGCACGGCAGTTGGGAATCGCGCCGGCCAGCAGGTGCGAATGGCCGTCTTCGTGCTGCAGGCCTTCGCCGTTGAGCGTGGTGCGGCCGGCAGTGCCGCCGATCAGGAATCCGCGCGCGCGCAAGTCGCCCGCGGCCCAGGCCAGGTCGCCGATGCGCTGGAAGCCGAACATCGAGTAGTAGATGAAGAACGGCAGCATCGGCAGGTCGCTGACCGAATAGCTGGTTGCCGCGGCCATCCATGCCGACATCCCGCCGGCTTCGCTGATGCCTTCCTGCAACACCTGGCCCTTCGTGTCTTCGCGGTAGTACAGCAGCTGGTCGGCATCCTGCGGCGTATACTTCTGTCCGAACGGCGCGTAGATGCCGATCTGGCGGAACATGCCCTCCATGCCGAAGGTGCGCGCCTCGTCGGCGACGATCGGCACCACGCGCGGTGCCGATCTGCTTGTCGCGCAGCAGCAGGTTCATGCCGCGCACCAGCGCCATGGTGGTGGTGATCTCGCGATCGCCGCTGCCCTTGGTGATCTGCTCGAAGGCGTCCAGTTCCGGCGCGGGCAGCGAAGCTTTGTCGACTTGCGCCGGCGCTGCGGCAGGAATCCGCCGAGCGCCTTGCGCCGCTCGAGCATGTACTGCACTTCGTCCGAGTCCTTGCCCGGGTGGTAGTAGGGCACGTCGATCTCCTCGCCTCGAGCTTGTCGTCCGCGATCGGGATGCTGGAAGCGGTCGCGGAACGCGACGCACGGCCTCCTGGTCGCAGCTTCTTCTGCTGGTGGGTGGGGTTCTGCGATTCGCCCGCCGTGCCCATGCCGTAACCCTTGACGGTCTTGGCCAGGATCACGGTCGGCATGCCTTCGGTATGCGTCGCAGCGTGATAGGCGGCATACACCTTGTGCGGATCGTGACCGCCGCGGTTCAGGCGCCAGATGTCGTCGTCGGACAGGTTGGCGACCATCGCCGCGGTTTCCGGATACTTGCTGAAGAAGTGCTCGCGCGTGTAGGCGCCGCCGAAGGCCTTGCAGGCCTGGTACTCGCCGTCCAGCGTTTCCATCATCAGCTTGCGCAGCACGCCTTGCTTGTCGCGCGCCAGGAGCGGATCCCAGTAGCTGCCCCAGACCAGCTTGATGCACGTTCCAGTCGGCGCCGCGGAACACGCCTTCCAGCTCCTGGATGATCTTGCCGTTGCCGCGCACCGGTCCGTCCAGGCGCTGCAGGTTGCAGTTGATCACGAACACCAGGTTGTCCAGCTTCTCGCGCCCGGCCAGCGAGATCGCGCCCAGCGATTCGGGTTCGTCGGTCTCGCCGTCGCCCAGGAAGCACCAGATCTTGCGATCGGTCTTCGGCATCAGGCCGCGGTGCTCGAGGTACTTCCAGAACTGCGCCTGGTAGATCGCCTGGATCGGTCCCAGACCCATCGATACCGTCGGCACCTGCCAGTAGTCGGGCATCAGCCACGGATGCGGATACGACGACAGGCCCTGGCCTTGCCCGCGACTTCCATGCGGAAAGGTCGAGCTGGTCGGCGCGTCGAAGCGCCCTTCGAGGAACGAGCGCGCGTAGATGCCCGGGCTGGAATGGCCCTGGTAGAAGATCAGGTCGCCCGGATGGTCCTCGCTGGGCGCGCGCCAGAAATGGTTGAAGCCGACGTCGTACAGCGTGGCGCTCGACGCGAAGCTGGCGATGTGGCCGCCGAGTTCGCCCGGCTTGCGGTTGGCGCGCACCACCATCGCCATCGCGTTCCAGCGGATGATGCAGCGGATGCGCCACTCCATCGCCGCATCGCCGGGCGATCTTGGCTTCCAGGTGCGGCGGGATGGTGTTGACGTATTCGGTGGTCGGGCGCGAACGGCAGGTGGCCGCCGGCGCGACGGGTCTCGTCGACCATGCGTTCGAGCAGGTAGTGCGCGCGCTCGGTGCCGTCGGCGCCGATGACCGCCTCGAGCGACTCGATCCATTCGCGGGTTTCGGTGGGGTCGAGATCCTGGTCGAGGAAGTCTCTGCCAATGCGTTCATCGTTTGCCTCCTGCGTCGACGCCGGTACGCGTCGCCTGCTTGACTGTCTTGGATGTCTCGCGGTCTTGCGCGAATCGGTCGCGTCGTTTGCGTTGCGCACTGTCGCCGTTGAACGTCCGCGAGCTCAGCGCTCGAGCGGGCCTGCGCGGATCTGCGCCTCGACGCAGGCGATCGCGGTCATGTTGACCACGCGCCGCACGGTCGCCTGCGGCGTCAGGATATGCGCCGGCTTGGCCACGCCCATCAGGATCGGCCCGATCGCCACGCCGTCGGTCATCACCGCGCGTCATGTTGTAGGCGATGTTGGCGGCGTCGAGGTTCGGGAACACGAACATGTTGGCTTGTCCGGCAAGCCGGGAATTCGGGAACAGGCGCTCGCGCAACACGGGGTCCAGCGCCAGGTCGGCCTGCATCTCGCCTTCGACCTCCAGGTCGCGGCACGCGCTCGCGGATGATCTGCAGTGCCTGCGCGCATCTTGCGGGATTCGGCGTCTCGCGGCTGCCGAAGTTGGAGTGCGACAGCAGCGCGATGCGCGGCTCGATGCCGAACAGCTTCAGCCGCAACGCCGCCTGCAGGGTGGCCTCGGCGATCTGCTCGGCATCGGGTCCTCTTGCACGTGGGTGTCGAGGAAGAAGTACGTGCCCTTGTCGTTGGCCATCGCGGTCATCGCCGACGGCGAGCACGACGCCTTGGTCCAGTGCCGATGATGTCGAGGATGTAGCGCAAGCTTGTTCGTGGTAGCGGCCGACCAGGCCGCAGATCATGGCGTCGGCCTCGCCGCGCTCGACCATCAGCGCCGCGATCAGGGTCGAGCGCGAACGCACCAGCGACTTGGCCAGCGCTGGCGTGACGCCGCGCCGCTCCATCAGATTCGTGGTAGTGGTGTCCAGTAGTCGTCGAAGCGCGGATCGGAGTGGATGTTGCACAGCTCGAAGTCGCGTCCGGCCTCGAGGCGCAGGCCGAGCCGCTCGATGCGCTGCTTCGATGACGTCCGGGCGGCCGATCAGGATCGGCCGGGCCAGGCCTTCGTCGACCACGGTCTGCACCGCGCGCAGGATGGTGTCCTCCTCGCCCTCGGCGTAGACCACGCGTTTCGGATCGGCCTTGGCGCGATCGAACACCGGCTTCATGGCCAGGCCGGTGCGGAACACGAACTGGGTGAGCTTTTCGCCGTAGGCGTCCATGTCGTCGATCGGCCGCGTGGCCACGCCCGAATCCATCGCCGCCTTGGCCACCGCCGGCGCCAGCTGCACCAGCAGGCGCGGATCGAACGGCTGCGGGATCAGGTAATCGGGACCGAAGCTGCGGCACCTGGCCGCCGTAGGCGCGCGCGGCGACGTCGGAGGCCTCGCGCCGCGCCAGTTCGGCGATCGCGTGCACGCAGGCGACCTTCATCTCCTCGTTGATGGCGGTCGCGCCGACATCCAGCGCGCCACGGAAGATGTACGGGAAAGCACAGCGCGTTGTTGACCTGGTTCGGATAGTCCGAGCGGCCGGTGGCGATGATGCAGTCGGGCGTGACCTCGCGCGCCTCCTCGGGCAGGATCTCCGGCGTCGGGTTGGCCAGCGCCAGGATGATCGGGCGCTCGGCCATGCTTGCGACCATCTCCGGCTTCAGCACGCCGCCGGCGGACAGGCCGAGGAAGATGTCGGCGCCCTTCGACGATGTCGCGCCAGCGTGCGCGCCCTGGTCTTGCGCGCGTAGCGCTTGCTTGGCTGGGTCCAGGCCGGCGCGGCCCTGGTAGCAGCACGCCGTCGCGGTCGCAGACCAGGATGTTCTCGCGGCTTCACGCCCAGCTGCACCAGCATGTCCAGGCAGGCGATGCCGGCCGCGCCGGCGCCGGATGCCGCGACCTTGACATCGCCGATCTTCTTGCCGACCACGTGCAGCGCGTTGATCACGGCCGCGCCGACGATGATCGCGGTGCCGTGCTGGTCGTCGTGGAACACCGGGATGTTCATGCGCTCGCGCAGCTTGCGCTCGACGATGAAGCATTCCGGCGCCTTGATGTCCTCGAGGTTGATGCCGCCGAAGGTCGGCTCCAGCGAGGCGATGATCTCGACCAGCTTGTCCGGGTCGTGTTCGTCGATTTCGATGTCGAACACGTCGATGCCGGCGAACTTCTGGAACAGCACGCCCTTGCCTTCCATCACCGGCTTGCCGGCGAGCGGCCCGATGTTGCCCAGACCCAGCACCGCGGTGCCGTTGGTGATCACCGCCGACGAGGTTGCCGCGCGCGGTCAGGGCGTCGGCTTCGATGGGATCCTCGACGATCGCTTCGCAGGCCGCGGCCACGCCGGGCGAATAGGCCAGCGACAGGTCGCGCTGGGTCAAGCAGCGATTTGGTGGGCGTGATCCTTGATTTTCCCGGCGGGCGCATGCCGGTGATATTCGAGCGCGGCTTGCTTGAGTTCTTCGGGGATGCTGGACATGGCGGTCGGGGTGTGCGCGCGACTCGATTCGGACCTTTCATCCTAACACCCCGTCCCCGCGATTTTGCAGATTGTCGCGGTCGCCGGGGTCCGCGAAAACCCGCTAGAGTCGCGGCCAGGTCTGGCCTGTGCCGACACGGGAGGGGGTGTGAGCCTTGAGTGCATACCGATGGTTGGCATGGCTGCTGCTGTGGCCGCTGGCCGCATGGGCCGGTGATGCGGATTTGCGCGTGACGGCTTTGCCTGCGGCACCCGGCATGACCGCGGGACAGGTCGTCGGGGACGCGGCCGGGCGCGGGACCTCTGCGTCCCGTATCTGGCTGCGCGCTCCGCCTGCACGCATCGCCTGGTACGAATTGAGGCTTGCCCGGGACTGGCACCAGGCCAGTCCGCCGCTGCTGGCGATCCACGGCAATGTGCGCGCGCGGGTGACGGTTTACCTGCCGCCCGACTACCGTCCGCTCACCGACAGCGTGTTCGATGCGGCGCTCGACCCTACTTTCTCGCACCACGCCGTGGTGCATCCGTTGCCGCGGGACCTGCGCGCGGGGCAGTCGATCTATCTTGCGCTTGGCGATCCCGGCCAGACCCAGCCGATTCGCGTGACCGTCACCGATCGGGCGAGTTACCGCGTCGGTGATCTGTGGCATGTACGCGTGAGCATGCTGTTCGCCAGCGTGCAGATCTCGATGGTGCTGGTGATCCTGTGTTTCTGGATCGTGCTGCGCGATCGCATGTTCTTGTACTTCATCGTGTACGTCGGCGCCCAGGTGGTCTACGACATGAGCGCGTCGGGCGAACTCTACGCACTGCCCGGGGCGGCGCTGCTTTCGCCGCTGGGCTACCACACCGGCCAATGCATGGCCGCGCTGGCGGCGGCGTTCTCGATCTGGTTCATCCTGGAATTCGCGGAGCTGCGCCGTTACACAGCGAGACTGGCCGCAGCCCTCGGCGCGTTGCGCTGGCCGTTCATCGCACTTGCCGCGATCATCTGGATTGCGCCGCTGCGTCCGGATGCGTGGTTGCCGAACACCGTCAACCTCCTGCTGGTCGTCAGCACCGTGCTCGCGCTGGCTTCGAGCTGGCTGGCCTGGCGGCATGGCAATCGCCAGGCGGGGTTCTTCCTGCTGTCGTGGATTCCCTTGCTGGCCCTGACCATGGCGCGCGTGGTGCAACTGATCGCGGGTCTGCCCTTGCCCGCGTGGCTCGAATACGGATTTCCGGGCAGCATGGCCTGGGCGGCCGTGATCATCACCGTGGGTCTCGCCGACCGCACGCTGCAGGTGCGGCATGAGCGCGATCAGGCCACCCACATGGCGCAGTTCGATCCGCTGACCGGCGTGTTCAACCGTCGCGCCATCATGGACCGGCTCGGCGACGCATGGCGCGTTGCAGCGAGCACCGCCGAGCCATTGGCGGTGTTGTTCCTCGATATCGACCACTTCAAGCAGATCAACGACAGTAGCGGCCACGCGGCCGGCGACGATTGCCTGTGCGCGGTGACCGAAGCGATCCGCGCGGAGCTGGGCCGCGCCGACCAGGCTGGTCGTTATGGCGGCGAGGAATTCCTGATCCTGTTGCGTGGCGACAGTGCAAGGGTGGCGCAGCGGGTTGCGGAGCGCATCGTGGCGCGTACCGCTGCACTGCGCGTCCCGGCAGGTGACCAACTCATCGCGCTCACGGTAAGTATCGGTGTCGCGCTGCATGACGCAACGGTCGCGGGTATCGATGCATTGGTGGAACGTGCCGACGCGGCCCAATATCAGGCCAAGGCCGAGGGGCGCAATCAGGCGATGGCGTGGCGACGCGAGGTTTCCGCCGCGTCTTTGCGGCGGCCACGCTGAGTGAGCGCGTGGATGGATGAAGGGCATCCATGCCGGCTGCTGGCGGCGTCCGATTTCGCGCCGCGCCATTCGTTTTCAGGGGTGCCGCGCTTGCTTCGATGCATCGTCCGTATCGTCGTCGAAGCGATCCATGCGCGCGAGTCGTTCGAAGCGCGCCAATACGCCGTCGACGAACCGGTTGCGATGTTTGTACCAGAGCGCGTTTGCCCGTAGCGCGCTGCCCAGCCGTGCCTTTTCGCGCCCGAGGCCCTGGCCGCTTTCGTACACGCCGATGTCTTCTTCGATGCAGTAGCGGACGTTTTCCAGCCAGCTCACGTGATACAGGTTGTAGCGGTCCATCGCCGCGTAATCCATGCCGAGAAACTTGTCGAGCAGGCGTTCGTCATCGCGCAGCACGAGGTTGAAGGCGACGAGCCGGTTGCCCTCGAAGTACGTGACGCAGAATGCGCGGCCGGGCATGTCCCGCAATACGTTGCCGAAATAGGCCGGCGTCAATTCTTCGAACGAGAATTCCGCGTGCGCAAGCGTTTCGCGGTACAGGCGTTGCACGTCGTCGCCGATGCCGGCGAGATTGGTCCGCCATTCGATGCGCAGTGACGTGGCCGCACGACGCTTGCGGCGCAGATCCTTGCGGGTGGACGGTCCCAGTGACTCGAAATAGCCGTCCAGGTTGCGCCACGGAATGTCGAGCGTCGCGCCGGGCAGGCCGGGGAGGGCGCGCAGGCCGTGACGCGGACACGCCTGTTGCCAGGCCGGTTCGTCGAGCGGTGCATCCTTGACCGCGAGCATCCCGAATTTTTCGGTAGCCGCGATGGTTCCCATCCGCGCGAGGATCGCGTCCAGCCATGCGGCGCGCTGTTCCGGTGTCGAGTCGGGCGCGTAACCCACCCGGCAGCGTTCGGTCACCGGCGAACCCAGCGACAGCATCGGGATGCGCAGCAGGCGCGGAAACACGCGCGCCAGCGCTTCGGTCACGCGGCGCAGGCCGCCCTGGACCGTGGTGTCCAGGCGGTAATCGGTGATGAAGGCAGGGACCACCGCCAGCAGCTGGCTTCCCTCGCGCACCGCAAGATACATGTAACGAAAACCTTCCAGCCCCGCATGCTCGATAGCCCGCAGGTAGGCGTGATCCTCGAGTTCATGCGGGAACAGGCGATTCCAGTCGTCCGCGGCGAAGGCGTCGATGGAGGGGTGCGCAGTGACTTCGATCATGTTGCAGTGGTGGTGGCGGTGCAGGCCTCGAACAAGGTCCGGGCCAGAGCGCAGTCGGTACGCACGTTGTCGTTGACTCGCTGCTGATCTGACGCATTGCGCGTCGGCTGGTCCAGCTTCGATTCGATGCGCTTCAACCAGTTGGCATGGCGTGGCGGCGAGTATTCGCCGCAAATGTCCGCGCCGAGCAGGCGCTTGCGTGCTCCGATGGCGTGCAGCATTCCGAGCAAGACCGTCAGCGGCATCCGGCCCTGGTCCCAGTTGGTCAGGGCTTCGTGCTCGGGCAGCACGTCCTTGTCGATCGTGATCCAGACCGCTTCGGTGGGGATCGTGGCCAGCACCCTTTCCACAGCTTGCTGCACCGGCTCTTCGGAGAGATTCCGCCAATGGATGCGGCCTTCGCGCCAAGCATGGCCCGGTCCGTCGGCGATGCGGCGGCGTGCACGCGACGGCGCGTGTTGCCAGGGGAAAAGCACCAGCCGACCCGTGTCCAGTGCACGCAGATTGCCGCCCTTGCGGCCGGGATCAACCAGGTCATCGCTGCAGGGTCCCACCGTCACCACGCGCCGCACGTTCGCAAGCGCCAGCGCCCGGTTCACCCACGAGCCGCAGTGCCAGCGCGGTGCCAGCCGCACCCAGTCGGGGTGGTTGTCGAAATGCAGCAGCGTGAAAGGTTCATCCAGCCGTTCGGCCAGCAGTGCGGCGAGGTGGTGGAAATCGCCCGAACCCATGAACGTGACCGACGGACGCGGGTCGGCCGCTTGCGCGATTCGTGTGCGGGCGGCATCGATACTTCTTGCCCTGCTCCAGAGGCGCAGTGCCGGGCCGATGTCGCGCAGCTCGACCCGCGTGACCGAAGTCCATGGCGCGGCGGCGCCGATTGCGGTGGCATCGACACTGCCGTCGGTATCGAGGATGCGAAGGTGCACGGGCATGGGCAAGTACCGCTCGACCCGCCGGGAAGACCCCGACGGCGGGCATCAAGGATAAACGACAGGCAAACCGCCTTCCCGGGTGCAAGCCGACCGAAAGGTGGAACCTTCATACTGCCTGGATCACCTTTCAGGATGCTTTGCGTGCCGTCCCGCGCGACGGCGTAAAATAGGCATCCGGTCCGACCCAGGCTGCATCCGGCCAGCCAGTACCGCACCAGCCCTGATGAATACCGCCACGGCAAAACCACGTCGTCATTTCTTCGCCTACACCGCATGGGACGTGATTCCCGTGTTGATGGTGCTGGGTCATGCCGCCTTCCTGGCATGGCTGTTCTTCGGCTTCCACCACACGCCGTGGTGGCTGTGGATTCCGTGCGCGCTGATCTACTCGATCAGTATTTCGTGGTCGATCAACTCGACCAGCCACAACTTCATCCACAACCCGTTCTTCAAGTGGGAGTGGCTGAACCGCGTCTACAGCTTCCTGTTCTCGCTGACCGACGGTTTCAGCCAGGAGTTCTACAAGCACGTCCACCTGCGCCACCACGTCGGCAACATGGACCGGATCGGCAAGGACGGCAGCACCATCGACCCGCTGTCGATCTATCGCCACGGCAAGGACGGCAAGCCCGAGAGCGTGTGGACCTACACCTTCTATTCGTATTTCCGCGACGACATCGGCGAGTGCTACACCCGGGTCAAGAAGAAGTGGCCGCACCTGGCGCGCTGGATCCGCATTGAGATCGCGACGGTCGTCGTTGTCTATCTGGCCTGCCTGGTCTACGACTGGCGCGCGTTCCTGTGCCTGGTGCCGTTCTACTACCTCGGCCACTCGCTGTCGTCGTTGAACGGCTACTACGAACACCTGAAGGGCGATCCGGACCAGCCGATCGCGTGGGGCGTGTCGACCTACAACAAGCTCTACAACTGGACATGGCTGTACAACGGCTTCCACGCCGAACACCACTATCGGCCCAAGGTGCACTGGACCGGGATGGTGAAGCTGCGTGATTCGATCCGCGACGAGCAGCGTGCCAAGGGCGTGCACGTGATGGACTGGTGCCATGCGCTCGGTTTCATGGACCGGCAACCGCCCGCGCACACGCGCGTCGAGCCGACGGCTTCCAAGGCTGCTTGAACGTGGAACGTCAGAGCCGCGCGAACACGCCCAGCGGGCTGTGGGTGAACGCAACGCTGACGATGAACAGGAACACGGCGATCGCCGCCACGAAACATGCGCCGCGGATCGCGCGCGTGCGCCCGCGTCTGAGCGCGAATATCCCCAGCACGATGTAGACCACCAGCAGGACCACCTTGACCGTCAGCCACGCCTGCACGAACGGGTACTGGTGGATGATGGTGGTCAGCACGATCGCGGCCGCCAGCAGCAGCGAGTCGATCATGACCGAGAGGCGCCGCAGCGCGACGTGGTTGGCGACGCGCAGGCCCGCCAGCATCATGCAGCCGCGCCCGCAGAACAGGCAGCCCGACGCGATCACGCAGCCGACGTGGAGCCACAGAACCTGGAGATACCAGCCGGCCACGTTCCGGCCGGTCAGGCGGCGGGCGGCTCGATGCGTTGCTCGATCGTGCCGAAGATCGAGTTGCCGTCGACGTCGCGCATGTCGATCTTGACCTGATCGCCGTACTTCAGGAACGGGGTCATCGACTCGCCGTCGCGCAGTTTCTCGACGGTGCGCTGCTCGGCCAGGCAGGACGCGCCGCGCGAGGTGTCCTGGTTGGCGATCGTGCCCGAGCCGACGATGGTGCCGGCTGCGAGCGGGCGCGTCCTGGCCGCATGCGCGACGAGTTGCGCGAAATTGAACTGCATGTCCTCGCCGGCCTCGGCCTCGCCGAACCACTGGCCGTTGATCCAGGTCCGCATCGGCAGGTGGACCTTGTCGTCCTTCCAGGCGTCGCGCAGTTCGTCGGGCGTCACCAGCACCGGCGAGAGCGCCGAACGCGGCTTGGATTGCAGGAAGCCGAAGCCCTTGGCAAGTTCCCCGGGAATCAGGTTGCGCAAGCTGACGTCGTTGACCAGACCGATCAGCTGGATGTGCTGCGAGGCCTGTTCCGGCGTCACGCCCATCGGCACGTCGTCGGTGACCACGACCACTTCGGCTTCGAGGTCGATGCCGAAATCCTCGCTCGGTACGCGTACCGGGTCGCGCGGTCCGAGGAAGCCGGCGCTGGTGGCCTGGTACATCAGCGGATCGGTGTAGAAGGTTTCCGGCACCGTCGCGCCGCGCGCCTTGCGCACGCGTTCGACGTGCGGCAGATAGGCCGAGCCGTCGACGAATTCATAGGCGCGCGGCAGCGGCGCGGCCAACATCGCGAAGTCGAGATCGAAGGCATTTTCGACCGCCTGGTGGCGATGCAGGCACAGCGCGTCGTACAGCGCGTGCAGGCGCGGCGCGGTGTCCTGCCAGTCGTCCAGTGCGGCCTGCAGGGTCGGTGCGATATCGGTGGCGGCGACGCCATGCGCAAGGTCGCGGCTGACGACGATGAGGGTGCCATCGCGGCCGCCTTCCTTGAGGGTTGCGAGTTTCATGGGGTGTCCTTCGTGTTCAGCGTTGCGACGGGTCGAAATGTTTGGCGAGGCCTTGCCAGCATTCCTGGTAGTCGTGCTGGCGCTGCGGTGCGTCGAGCGCCTGCTTCACCGGATGGATGACCAGGCGCGTCTCGAACATGAAGGCCATGGTATCGACGACATGTTGCGGCTGCGTGGTGTCGACCGCGATCGCCTTGGCGTGGCTCGCGGCATCCGGGCCGTGTCCGCTCATGCAGTTGTGCAAGCTGGCGCCGCCGGGCACGAAGCCGCCGCCGGCGCTGGCGTCCTTGGCGTCGTATTCGCCGTGGACCAGGCCCATGAATTCGCTGGCGATGTTGCGGTGGAACCATGGTGGCCGGAACGAGTCCTCGGCGACCAGCCAGCGCGGCGGGAAGATCGCGAAATCCAGGTTGGCCGTGCCGGGCGTGTCGCTGGGCGAAGTCAATACCGTGAAGATCGACGGGTCGGGGTGGTCGTAGGAGATCGAACCGATGGTGTTGAAGCGGCGCAGGTCGTAACGATACGGCACGTGGGTGCCGTGCCATGCGACCACGTCCAGCGGCGAATGGTCGATCGACGTGCGCCAGAGGTTGCCCTGGAACTTGGCGATCAATTCGAAATCGCCCTCGACGTCTTCGTACGCGGCGACGGGCGCTTCGAAGTCGCGCGCGTTGGCCAGCCCATTGGAGCCGATCGGCCCGAGTTCGGGCAGGCGCAGCGATGCACCGAAGTTCTCGCAGAGATAACCACGCGCCGATCCGTCGGGTAGATCCACCTTGAAACGCACGCCGCGCGGGATCAAGGCAATCTGCTGTGGTTCGACTTCCAGCACGCCGAGCTCGGTGGCGATACGCATGCGACCCTGCTGCGGGGCGATCAGCAGTTCGCCGTCGGCGTCGTAGAAATAGCGTCCGGTCATCGGCTTGTTGCAGGCGTACAGATGGATGCCGACGCCGGTCTGGGCGGCCGCCGAACCGTTGCCGGCCATCGTGAACAGGCCGTCGACGAAATCGGTCGGTACATCGGGTAACGGAAACGGGCTCCAGCGCATCTGGTCGGGCGACGTCGGCGCCTCGTCGAAACGGTTGTGGAACGCGATCTGCTCGAATGCCTCGAACGATCCGTGCAACGCGGACGGGCGGATGCGATAGAGCCAGCTGCGACGGTTGGCGTGGCGTGGCGCGGTGAACGCGGTGCCGGAAAGCTGTTCCGCGTAAAGGCCATACGGCACCTTCTGCGGCGAGTTGCGGCCGATCGGCAAAGCGCCTTCCAGCACCTCGCTGGCGTGCTCATTGCCGAAGCCGGTTTGGTACTTCGGTGTCTGGCTCATTGCACGGTGGCCTCTTGAATATCCGATGGGTGGGAACGGAGCTGCGGATTTCCGGGGAACCTTGGAAGAACCGTGGCGAGCGAAGGCGGGTTGCGTGACGCCGAAGCGCAGGAAGCGGAGTGTACACGCCGGTACATGAGCATTCCGAGCACCGCCGGCGCGCAAGCTGGCGAGCGCAGCAGGTTATTCGAAGGTTCCTACAAAAACCCGCGCTTCATCTGGTCCCTCTCGATGGACTCGAACAGGGCCTGGAAGTTGCCCTCGCCGAAGCCTTCGTTGCCCTTGCGCTGGATGATCTCGAAGAAGATCGGACCGATGCAGTTCTGGGTGAAGATCTGCAGCAGCAGTTTCTTCTTCGTCTCGGGGTCGGCATCGATCAGGATCTTGTTCCTGGCCAGGCGCGGTACGTCCTCGCCGTGGTTGGGCACGCGCACGTCGATCACCTCGAAATAGGTGTCGGGCGTGTCGAGGAACTCGACGCCCATGCCGCGCATCTTTTCCACCGTCTCGTAGATGTTGTCGGTGAACAGCGCGATGTGCTGGATGCCCTCGCCCTTGTACTCGTCGAGGTATTCGTTGATCTGCGACTTCGGGTCGCTGGATTCGTTGAGCGGGATGCGCACCATGCCGTCCGGCGCGGTCATGGCCTTGGACACCAGGCCAGTCTTGGCGCCCTTGATGTCGAAGTAGCGGATTTCGCGGAAATTGAACAGGCGCTGGTAGTAATCCGCCCACTTGGCCATCTCGCCGAAATGCAGGTTGTGGGTGAGGTGGTCGATGAAGGTGAGGCCGAATCCCATCGGATTGCGCTGGCCTTCCGGAAGCAGCCACTCGTAGTCGTCGAAGACCGAGCCCGCATCACCATATCGGTCGATCAAGTACAGCATGCAGCCGCCGATGCCCTCGATGACCGGTGCCTCGACCGCGCGCGTGTCCGCCTTGTGGCTGATTTCCTTCGCGCCATTGGCAAGGGTCGCCTTCAGCACCTCGGCAGCCGGATGCGAGAAACGGATCGCGAAGCCGCAGGCGCACGCACCGTGTTTCGCCGCGAAGTCCGATGCGAAGGAATCCGGTTGCTCGTTGACCAGCAGGTTGCAGCCGCCCTGACGGTACAACGTGATGGCCCTGGTCTTGTGCTTGGCGACGGCGGTAAAGCCCAGCCGCTTGAACAGGTCGTGCAGAAGCACGGGATCGGGCGCCGCGAATTCGACGAATTCGAAACCGTCCACGCCCATCGGATTCTCGAACGTGGTCGGCTGCATGCCGGTGTTGGGTTGGGCGTTCATGTCGGTCTCCACAAACAAGGCTCGTTCCACTAAGATAGTTTCAGTTGAAACCATTTGCAAGCGGCGGCGCACCATGTCCCGGCACGCTCCCATCGAGCTGGAAAAATTCGTTCCTTATCAACTGTCCATCGTGTCCAACACGGTCAGTCAGGCGATCGCGGACGAGTATCAGCAGCGCTTCGACCTGGCCACCACCGAATGGCGGGTGATGGCGGTGCTGGCGCGCTTCGACGGCGAGGGGCTGAGCGCGCGCGCGGTGGCGCGCCTGACCGCGATGGACAAGGTGGCAATCAGCCGCGCGCTGGCAAGACTGGTGGCGAAGGGCTGGGTGCTCAGGCGTACCCACAGCGGTGACAAGCGGCGCTCGGTGCTGCGCCTGTCGGCGGCCGGCTGGCGCATCCACGACGTGATCGCGCCACAGGCGCGGCGTCACGAACGCGAGTTTCTCGAAAAATTGAGCGAGGAGGAACGACGCTGGCTGGCGCGTATCCTCGACAAGCTGATGTGCGAGGATGAGGTGGGCGGCAAGCTAGGTGCCGAATGATCTCCGGTTCCCGGGTCAGCGCACGTCCCTGTGCCGTCCGGGATGAGTACATCCTGTACTCATTTGACGCCGTGCATCAGCTTGACGATCCACGGCGCCGCGACCAGGTAAACCAGCGCGACGGCCACGCCGCCGATCAACAGCCACTCGAACACGCGTGCGTAGGCTTCGATGCCGCCGGTCGTGGTGAAGGACGCAATCTGCCCGGCCAGGATGTAGGACACGCTGACTCCGGCAAACCAGCCGCCCATCGCCAGCGAAGCCTCGTCGTGCGCCGCCAGCTTGCCCACGACTCCGTAGCCGATCGGCGACAGCGCAAGTTCGCCGATGGTCGAACCCAGGTAGCAGGCCAGCAATGTCCACGCGGCGACCTTGCCGCCGGGCAGTTGCAGATAGTCGACGGCATACAGCAGTACGCCATAGCCCAGCGCAACCAGCAACAGGCCAATGCCGAACTTGCGCGGCGTGGAAGGATTCATGCCGCGCTTGTCCAGCCATGGCCACAGCATCGCCATGAATGGCGCGAAGATAAGGATGTACAGCGGGTTCACTGATTGGAAAATCGTGAAATCCGGCGCGGGCACGTGCAACGGGGCAAGGCCGGGGAGGTGCAGCGTGAATGCATGCCACAACGACGTGACGTAGTCGCGTGCGAAGAAGTTCAGGGCGCTGGCACTCAACAGGCTCATCGCCCAGAACAGGACCATGGCAATGAACAACAGCAGCAGCGCGACGTAACGCTCGTTCTGCACCCGATCGCCGCGGCGCACGCTGCTGACGACCAGATAGCCCACCAGCGCCGCCATCAACCCGTACACGGTTATCGTCATCGCGTCGGGATGCGCCAGCAGCGAGGCGCAGGGAAACACCAGCACCAACGCCGCCAGCACCACGACGGGTGACGACCAGGCGCGCTTGAAGCGTGGTTTTTCGTCCGCGCCAGGTATCTTGCGGTGCTTCCACTCGAAAACTGCCGCCGCGCAGACAATGCCGGCTGCTGCCGCGAGGAAGCCCCAGTGGTAACCGTATTCCGCGCCGATCCATACCGCGCAGACCAAGGGCGCCACGAAACCCCCGAAGTTGATCGCCAGGTAGAACAGCGTGTAACCGGCGTCGCGCTTCGGATCGTTCTTGGCATAGTTGCGGCCGACCAGGACGGTCAGCGGAATGCCGAGCCCGGTCGCGAGCACCAGGAAAGCCAGCGACAGCATGAAGATTTCGCGGTTGGGCGCGGCCATGCCGACCAGGCCGATGATCGAAAGCCACAGCGACAACCGCAGCGACTGCACTTCGCCGAGCACGTTGTCGGCGACCCATCCGCCCAGGATCGCAAGGCCGTAGTTGAGCGCGCCGAACCCGGCGAACAGGTAGTTGGCCTGGGTCAGTGCCTGGTCGTGCGGCAGGTTGGCGAAGAAGGTGTCGGCGGCATACGGCGCCAGGAACGCGCGGAAGCCGTAGAACATGAAGTTCACGCCGACCGTGACGATCAGCAGCATCCACAAAAGTCGCGGGTGCCCCATGAACGTGCCGCCCTCGGGCAGCGGATAGGCTGTGTCGTCGCTCGCGTGCATGGCTGGTTCTCGCAGCGGCTGATCGACGCCAGCCCGCCGCGACCTTAGCGGCGCGTGCGGTGCCGCCGCAAGCCGCGTTGCAGCAGATCAGGGCGAACCGATCCGCGTGCGCACTTCCAGCAGTTCCGGGAAGAAGGTCAGGTCCAGTGCCTGTTTCAGGAAGCCGACGCCGGATGATCCACCGGTGCCCGGCCGGTAGCCGATGATGCGTTCGACCGCCTTCATGTGGCGGAAACGCCACATCTGGAAGTTTTCCTCCACGTCCACCAGCGTCTCGCACAACTCGTATTCGGGCCAGAATTTTTCCGGTGTTTCATAGATGCGCCGGAACACCGGCAGCAGCGATTCGTGCCGCTGCCATCCGTCACGCACGTCGCGTTCGAGGATGCCCGCAGGAATCTCGTGACCGCGGCGCGCCAGCCAGTGCAGAACCGTGTCATACAGGCTCGGTGCGTCCAGCGTGGCGCGCAGGCCCGCCTGCGTTGCCGGATCGTGCGCAAACACCGCCAGCATTTCGGCGTTCTTGTTGCCGAGCAGGAATTCGACCGTGCGGTATTGCGACGACTGGAAACCCGACGACGGCCCCAGCGCATCGCGGAATTTCAGGTACTCGTGCGGCGTCATCGTTTCCAGCACGGCCCATTGGTTGAACAACTGGTCCTGGATGCGCTTGACGCGTGCCAGCTTCTTCTGGGCCTGGTCGGCATGGTCGGCGTCCAGGTCGGCAATGGCCGCGCGCAACTCGTGGATCACCAGTTTCAGCCACAACTCGGCGACCTGGTGCTGCACGATGAACAGCGTTTCGTCGTGGTAGGCGGGATCGGACACCGGCCGTTGCGCGGACAGCAGGGTGCCGAGGCGCAAGTAGCTCGCATACGTCATGCGGCCCGAGAGGTCGCGTTCGATGCCGGCTTCCAGTTCGCGGCGGTTGTCGTCGGTCATGGGTTTTTTTCCGAAACGGAATCTCGCAAGCGTAATGTGTCGGCAGTGTCGGCGCGACGCCGGAGTCAGGATTTCGTGGTTACTTGCGTTCGCGTCGCGCTGCCGTCTTTCGACTTCCACACTCCTCGAAGCGCAGGCACGGAGTTTTTCAGCCATGGATGGCGTTTGCGGCAGCTCCCCGTGTCGGCGCTGCGCGCCTGCCATTGAGAAGAACGGAGCTCAAAATTGGCATCACCGCACGCGCTTTGTGCTGCGTTGCAACATGCGCAGGCGTACTGGAGATGGCTGCGATCTGCGTGGCGGCCATGCGATAATGGGCGGCCCGTTCACGGCGAAACCGCGCGATGAACGGCTCGACACGCCGCGCCGCTGCCGTCCGCAACCGCGCATCCCCGTTTCACTGCCGGGAGCCATCCGTGCCCATCGCCGCCAAGTTCGAAATCGAATATCTGCAATACCTCGATCCCGCAGGCAAGCAGGTCAGGAAAGACCTGCCCGACTTCGCCAGGGACATCGACCAGATGGTCGAGCTGTACAAGCTGATGGTGTCCACGCGGGTGTTCGACACCAAGTCGATCGCGCTGCAGCGCACCGGCAAGCTCGGCACCTACGCATCATGCCTTGGACACGAGGCCGCGCACGTCGGCATCGGCAGTTCAATGAAGCCCGAAGACGTGTTCGCGCCCAGCTACCGCGAGTACGGCGCGCAGTTGTACCGCGGCGTGCAGCCGCGCGAGGTGTACATGTACTGGGGCGGCGACGAGCGCGGCAACGACTACCAGAAGGAACCGGCGCGCCACGATTTCGCATGGTCGGTGCCGATCGGCACCCAGTGCCTGCACGCGGCCGGTTCAGCGCTTGCATTCAAGATCCGCAAGGAAAAGCGTGTCGCCGTCTGCACGATCGGTGACGGCGGTTCGTCCAAGGCCGACTTCTACGGCGCCATCAACGTGGCCGGCGCGCGCGACCTGCCGATGGTCGCGGCCATCGTCAACAACCAGTGGGCGATTTCGGTGCCGCGCAGCATCCAGTCCGGCGCCAAGACGCTGGCGCAGAAGGGCATCGCCGCCGGCCTGTACTGCATCCAGGTGGACGGCAACGACATCATCGCGGTCAAGAAGGCGATGACCGATGCGGTCGAGCGTGCGCGCAAGGGCCAGGGTGGCAGCGTGGTCGAATGCGTGACCTACCGCCTCGGCGACCACACCACCGCCGACGACGCCCGCCGCTATCGCGGCAAGGACGAAGTCGAGGACGCGTGGACCAAGGACCCGGTCAAGCGCCTGCGCACCTGGCTGGAATCGAAAAAGGCATGGAACAAGAAAAAAGAGGACGCCTTGCAAGCCGAATGCGACGAGTGGATGGACAACGAAGTGAACGCGTACCTCGAAACCAAGGCGCAACCGGTCACCGCGATGTTCGACTACACCTTCGCCGAATTGCCGGCCGACCTCATAAAGCAGCGCGACGAAGCCATCGCGCTGGAACAGGGGAGCCACTGACATGGCGGCGATTACCCTGATCGAAAGCGTCACCCAGGCGCTCGCCCACGAGATGAAGCACGACAAGTCGGTCGTGGTGCTGGGCGAGGACGTCGGCGTCAACGGCGGCGTGTTCCGCGCCACCGTCGGCCTGCAGGAAAAATTCGGCGACCTGCGCGTGTTCGACACGCCGCTCGACGAAACCACCATCGCCGGCGTCACCGTCGGCTTGGCCGCGCAAGGCATGAAGCCCGTGTGCGAGGCCCAGTTCGAGGGCTTCATCTATCCCATGATGGAGCAGATCGCCTGCCACGCCGCGCGAATGCGCAACCGCACGCGCGGACGCATCACCTGTCCGGCGGTGTTCCGCGCGCCGTGGGGCGGCGGCATCCACGCGCCCGAGCATCACTCGGAAGCCAACGAGCACCTGTTCACCAATATCCCCGGTCTGCGCGTGGTCTTGCCGTCGTCGCCCGCGCGCGCCTACGGGCTGTTGCTGGCCGCGATCCGCGATCCCGATCCGGTGGTGTTCTTCGAACCCAAGCGCATCTACCGCCAGTACAAGGAAGAAGTGCCGGACGACGGCGAGGCGCTGCCGCTGGACGTGTGCTTCGTGCTGCGCGACGGCACCGACATCACGCTGGTGACCTGGGGCGCCGAGGTGAAGGAATGCCTCGAGGCGGCCGACCAACTCGCGAAGGACGGCATCAGCGCCGAGGTGATCGACCTCGCCACCCTGACGCCGCTGGATTTCGACACCATCGCCGAGTCGGTACAGAAGACCGGCCGCTGCGTGATCGTGCAGGAAGCCCCGAAGACCGCCGGTTTCGGCGCCGAGATCGCCGCGCGCATCGCCGAGGAATGCATCTACGACCTGCTGGCGCCGGTCGCGCGCGTCAGTGGCTGGGACGTGCACACGCCGTTGTATCGTCTGGAAATGAAACAGTTGCCCAGCACCGCGCGCATCGTGGATGCGGCAAAAAGGACGATGGCGGCGGGGTAACGCATGAGGATTGTGTTGCCGATTTTGTTTACGGTGGCGTCACTGTTTGGGGCATCCAACGCGGATGCGGGTTCCGTAACCCCCTTAACGGTGGATGCTCGATATCTGATGCAACATAAATCCGAGTACTTAGGGAAATTGGTGTCAATTCATGCTTGCTGGGTGTGGGCCCGTCCCCATGGTTCAATCGTCTATCCGTGTGGGAATCAAGGGCAGGGAGGGGCCATTCGTATTGACTACCCTGGAACAGGCAAGGATTTTCTTTCCGAGATATATGTGAAACGTCTGCACGCGGATGCGATGCATCCGGTCGAAGCTGACTTCGTGGGTACCATCACTAGGGAAACCGATACTGTCTGGTGGGGAACCTCTCAAAAGAAAGAGCAAGTCGATTACTTGGTATTGCAAGACGTTTTGAACCCGAAGATCTATCGCAAACACTGAAGCGCAGAGGCGATCATGGCCGACAAGAAGACATTCCATCTCCCCGACCTCGGTGAAGGCCTGCCCGACGCCACCATCGTCGAATGGCTGGTCAAGGAAGGCGACAGCATCAAGCTGGACGCGCCGCTGGTGTCGATGGAAACCGCCAAGGCAGTGGTGGAAGTGCCGTCGCCGTACACCGGCAAGGTGCTGAAGTTCCACGGCGCCGCGGGCGACGTGATCAACACCGGCGCGCCACTGGCCGAGTTCGAGCTTGATCCCAAGGCCAAGCAGCGCGCCGAGAATGCGGCGGGCAGTCATCACGCGCCGGCACCGGCGGCAGCCGAGAGCAAGCCGGCCGCGCCGAAGGCCACCGAGGAGACCGTCGAACTGCGCGAGGACGAGGGCACCGTGGTCGGCGCCGTCAGCAGCAGCAACGAGGTCCGCAACGAGGCGGCCGCGAGCGTCGGTGGTGTGAAGGCCGTGCCCGCGGTGCGCGCGATGGCGAGGAAACTCAAGGTGGATTTGTCGCGCGTCAGCCCGACCGGGGCCGGCGGCGTGGTCACGATGCAGGACGTCAAGAACGCCGCGGCCAACGGCACCGCTTCGCTCCCCTCGCCCTCCGGGAGAGGGGCTGGGGGTGAGGGTTCGCGCGGAGGCGTACCCTCATCCGCCCTTCGGGCACCTTCTCCCGAGGGGAGAAGGGAAGCGCAGCGCAGCACCGTGTCGCAATCCGGCAAGCCGATGCGTACCACGCCGCCATCGGTCAGCGTCAGCGGCCAGCCGGAACAGTTGAAGGGCGTGCGTCGCAACATGGCGCGGGTGATGGCGCAGGCGCATGCCGAAGTGGTGCAGACCACGCTCGTCGATGACGCCGACCTGCACCAGTGGCTGGGCAAGCAGGACATCACGGTGCGCACCATCCGCGCCATCGTCGCGGCCTGCAAGACGGTGCCGGCCTTGAACGCCTGGTTCGACGGCGAGAATCTCACCGTCACGCGCCACCCGCACGTCGACCTCGGCATCGCGGTGGATACGCCGGATGGCTTGTTCGTGCCCGCGCTGCGCAACGCCGACATGCTGGATGCCCGCACACTGCGCGAAGGCGTCAACCGCCTGCGCGCGCAGGTCGAGGATCGCTCGATCCCGGCGTCGGAGCTGACGGGCTACACCATCAGCCTGTCCAACTTCGGCATGTTCGCCGGCCGCTACGGCACCGTGGTCGTGGTGCCGCCGTGCGTCGCGATCGTCGGCGTAGGCAAGCTCAGCCACGACGTGGTCGCGGTGATGGGCGGCGTCGAGGTACATCGGCGCTTGCCGATTTCACTCACGTTCGACCATCGCGCCGCGACCGGCGGCGAGGCCGCGCGCTTCCTCAAGGCCATACTCGACGATCTGGCGCTGCCGCAGTAGGGATAGCCTGATCGCAGCGAGCAGGCATCCCTGCGGCGCTCATCCGGCCCGCACATCCTCGTGCGGGCGCTCACCGGCGCGAGATGCCCCCGGTATCTCGCGAGAGCCCCGGTTCGCCCAGTGCCGCAGCAGACCTATCAACAGCACTGCGTTGAACCCCGCGTAAGCGCCCAGCGCCGCGGCAACCTGCTTCCAGATCGGGCCGCCGTGACCCAGCGCGGCCTGGTAGCCGGCGAGGGTGCAGGCGATCGTCGCGGCCGCCGCGACCAGCAGCACGCCGACATCGAAGCCGGCCGGTACCCCGTTCGGCACGCGGCGGCGCACGTACAGCCAATAAAGCCAGCCCAGCACCGCCAGCCACGGTCCGATCAGCAGTAGCGCGACGAATGGCGCCACGTTCAATCCGCGTCGTTGCGCAACGAAGCCAATGCCGCGCGCGCGCGTACCAGTGCGGCATCGCGCTGCGAGGCGTCGGGATAGTCGATGCTGGTCGCGAGCACCGTGCCGTTCGCATGGAACGCGAAGCCCTTGTCATTCGGTGCCAGTGACGCATCGGCTGCATCCGTGGACAAGGCGCGCGATGCCTGTCCGGCGGCCTTGGGTTCAGCGAACGCGCGCGACAACAACAGTTCCTCGCCGTCGGCGCCGAGCAGGCGGAACCGGAAACCCTCGTCGTCGCGGAAGCTGACGATGCGGGCGCGCTTGCCGGATTTCTTCGCGGACTTCGTCTTGCCTGTCGGCGCACTCAGCGGGCCAAGCCCGACCGCGCGGCGCATGGTTTCCAGGCGTGGCATCGCGATCGCGCGCGCCTTTTTCGCGCCGTCGTTGAGGGCGTCCTCGATCTCGTCCGGGTTCGCCATCAGCCGGTCGTAGTGGTCGCGCATCGGCGCGATCTCGGCATCGACGCGCTCGAACAGTTTTTTCTTGGCGTCGCCCCAGCCCATGCCGTTTTCCAGTTCCGCGCGGAATGCCGCGCTTTCGGCATCGCCCGCGAATGCGCGGTAGATCGCGAACAGGCTGGAGAAATCGGGGTCCTTGGGTTCGCCCGGCTCGCGCGAATCGGTGACGATGCGCGCGATCGCCTCGCGCAGCGCCTTCGCGCCGCCCTCGAACAGCGGCACCGTGTTGTCGTAACTCTTGGACATCTTGCGGCCGTCGAGTCCGGGCAGCGTCGCCACGTGTTCCTCGATCGCCGCTTCCGGCAGCACGAACGGTTCGTCCTTGCCGCCCGCCGCGCGCCAGGCCTTGCCGTAGATGTGGTTGAAGCGCTGGCCGATGTCGCGTGCCATCTCGATGTGCTGCACCTGGTCGCGCCCGACCGGCACCTTGTTCGCGTTGAAGATCAGGATGTCGGCCGACATCAGCACCGGGTACATGTACAGGCCGGCGTTGATCGCGGCGTCCGGGTCCTCGCCCTTCGCGGTGTTCTGGTCCACCGCGGCCTTGTAGGCGTGCGCGCGGTTGAGCAGGCCCTTGGCGGTGACGCAGGTGAGCATCCAAGTGAGTTCGGGAATCTCGGGGATGTCGGATTGCCGGTAGAACGTGACGCGCGCCGGATCCAGCCCGCAGGCCAGCCAGGTCGCCGCGATCTCCAGCCGAGAACGCGCGATCCGTGCCGGATCGTCACTCTTGATCAACGCGTGGTAGTCGGCCAGGAAAAAGAACGCGTCGTTGCCGTCGCGCCGGCTGGCCGCGATCGCCGGCCGGATCGCACCGACGTAATTGCCGAGGTGCGGCGTGCCAGAAGTGGTGATGCCTGTGAGGAAGCGGGTGGTCATGGCTGGGCTGCTTACGACACAAGGCCGCAAGTTTAGGTCAACCGCGGGGGACTGTCGCGAAGTGAGGGCTTGATGACCAAAGGCGCACCACGAATGGCATGGTTGTGGCCGCCATCACGCCCTGCGGATGGGGCAGTACGTGCGCGCCAGCTCACCTGGCAACTTGCGGGTTCGGCCAACAGGAGACAGTCGAGGTCCCAGACAAGACGCACAAAAGCGGTCATCGGACGAGCGTGTTTGCCTCGTGGCGAAGACAGAAGACGCGCCAACATTGCGAATGGCGCTAGCTTCGGGGTCTGGCTAACCGGCTGTCGTTATACGAACCGAACGCCGTAAAGGGAGCCGCCCGGCATTCGGTTCGCTCATCGCGGGATACGTCTTCGTGACGCGATCAGCCACTCCACGACGCGCCGACCTTGGCGGCGATGACGAGATCGTCCGGGCAGGTTCGCGGCCGAACTCGCCATCGCCATTGCGCAGCTCACGCCGTACGTTGCGCCGATTCGCCAAGGGTTGGGTAGTCTGTGTAACCGACGGCGCCGCCGCCATAGAATGTGGCCGAATTCGGCTCATTGAGCGGCGCACCGTCGCGGAATCGTTCTACGAAGTCCGGGTTGGCCAGGGCCCAGCGCGCAACCACCTCGGCGTCGGCAAGCCCTGCAGCCACGTCGGCACCCAGCAGCTCGAGCGGCCGGTTCGCACGGTTGACCAGCAGCGCGTTCGGCCACAGGTGGCGCAGGTCGCGCAGCAGTGCGTCGTTGCCGGCGTGCACGATGCTGACGTACGCGAGCCCGAGTTCAGCCAGGCGAGCCACGAGGTAACGGTACAAGTCTGGGCCCTCGGGTCCCTCGTCAAGGCCGCCCAACGGTACCCCGGGCGAAAGACGAATGCCGGTACGTTCGGCGCCGATGCGCTCGGCGACCGCCGCCGCCACTTCGAGCGCGAAGCGCGAGCGCGCCTCGATGGAACCGCCATAACCGTCCGTGCGGTGATTGGCGTTGGGTGCGAGGAATTGCTGGATCAGGTAACCGTTGGCACCGTGGATTTCCACGCCATCCGCCCCGGCGTCGATCGCGCGTTCGGCAGAGTCGGCGAAGTCTTGCACCGTCGCGCGGATTTCGTCGATGGACAGTGCGCGCGGGGTCGGAATGTCCTGCCGGCCGGCGACCGTGAACATCGGCTGGCCCGGTGCAATCGCCGATGGCGCCACCGGTTGGCGATGGTGCGGCGTGTTGTCGGGGTGCGACATGCGGCCGACGTGCATCAACTGAATGAACAGGTGCGCGTGCCGCGCTTGCACGGCATGCGTGACCTTCCGCCAGGCGGCCACCTGTGCGTCGGTGTGGATCCCGGGCGTGTCGAGATAGCCCTGTCCGTCGGCTGAGGGTTGGGTCCCTTCGCTGATCAGCAACCCGAACGACGCGCGCTGAGCGTAATACTCCGCGGCGAGCGGATTGGGAGTACCGTCCGGGTTGGCGCGGCTGCGCGTCATGGGCGCCATCACGAGGCGATGCGGAAGCTGCATTTGACCGATCGTAATCGGGCTCCAGATGCTCGGCTTGGTGGTTTGGGCAGGTTGCGTATTCATGGCTCAGCTCCAGGTTTGTTGAAGTGGCTGCGGTCGCATGGGTTGGAGCGTTGCGGCCGCTGACAGCACTGTCGCTGTTTCCAATCCGATCCGTAAGCCATAAACTTTGGACGAGCAGTCCCATATTTGGTACACCCATGGATTTATCCGCGTTGGCCGATTTTCATCGCGTTGTCGCCGCCGGAAGCCTGGGCAAGGCAAGTCGCGCAAGCGACCGGCCCAAGGCCACGCTGTCCCGCCACGTCCGTGACCTCGAGGAATCGCTTGGCGTGCGGCTGGTCGAACGCGGTGCGCGCGCCCTGCAACTCACCACTGAAGGCCAGGCGTTGTTTGATCGCACGCGCGGCTTGTTGTTGGACATCGAGGACGCGGGACGCAACCTGTCGGCGGCTGGCGACCGGCCGCGCGGATGGCTTCGAGTCAGCATGCCGGTGATGTTCGCAAATGTATGGGGCGGCCGGCTCGCGGCGGAGTTCGTGGCGCGTTGCCCCGGTGTGCAGGTGGATCTGGTCGCGAATGATCGGTACGTGGACATGGTTGAGGAAGGGTTCGACGTCGTGATCCGCGTCAATCCGGATTCGGCGAGTGACCTGGTCGGTCGATGCTTTGCCCGCGACGCGACATTGGTAGTGGCGTCGCCATCGGTACCCAAGCCCGCGTGGCGCGGTTCGCAAAAGCCACCCATGGTGCCGGCCATCGCTGCTACCCACGCGATTGCGAGCACCGAGCTCTGGAATTTCAGGGTCAACGGTCACGAGCGTCGTATCGCGCCCGATTACCGTGCGCGGCTGTCGACGTTGGCTGCGGCACGGGCGGCCGTGCTGGCAGGCGTCGGCGTGGCACGCTTGCCGCGTTCGCTGGTGCGCACCGACATCATGGAAGGAAGCATGCTGGCGTGGGGCGAGTATGTCGCGCGCCCCGTCGAGTTGTGGGTGCTGCACACCTCGCGCCGTCTGGTCAGTCCCAAGGTGTCCGCATTCGTGGCGCTTTTAACCGAGAGCTTCCCGACGCGCGAACTTTAGGCCTGCGACATCATGCATGCCCCGGACAAATGCCGTAGTGCTGCGATTGATCGCACCGCGAATCGTCGCGACGACACTCGGCAGCTCGCGTGTCATTTTCCACCATTTACGAATGGCTGCTTTCCGAAGCGATCAATGTCCACAAGGGGTCAAAAGCGCACATTGCGGCCAGTGTTAGCCGCTGGCCGGCCCGTGTCAGCAGTTGTTTCCCAGCGTATGCGTCGTGTCCGAGCATCCCGCGTTACCGCGCGCGCCTGACCCCGACGTACATCACCACGGCGCGAGGTTCACTGGGAGATCCAGTGTCGAACACTCATTGACGAGCAGCGTTTAGTGCAGCAGAGGCTGCCGCGGACCCAAGTCTCTCTTGCACAACAGCCCGACGGACACTCCCATCTGCATTGAGAGTGAAGCGCACGAGTACCTCTTCACGTGTTGCCAAACCGCGACTCGGCAGCGCTTGTGGATTGTACACAGCAAATGACCCAGGCGAGGGCGGTGGGGGTGGTATTGGCTCAATGGGCGTATGAGAGAGGACGACGCTCGAGACATTCAACAGCGCGCCGTTTTCCGTGTCGAAGCGCAGAGCTACGGGCCAGCCTGCGTCTCTCGCCGGCGGCGGTGGAAGCGTCATCTTTCCGACGTGCGCCACGATGCAGATCACCCAAGCGTCGTGCGGAGCAAACTGCAGGTCGCCAATCTGTCCGTCTTTCTTTACCTGTCCCGCGACCGTAAAGGATATTGCCGAACCATTGCCATCTCGGCTGCCGCAGGCTCGCACGCCGGCCAAAACGACGGCGGGCTGGGACCATTTTTCGAGGCTATGGATGTAGGCCTGTCCGTTGGTCGTGGCCCCCAGTACGACCGCCCGTGCAATGATCTTGCCGTAGCTCAATTGCGACGGCACCGCGCAGCCGAGGGCTTCTTCGGAATGCTCAAGCGGGAACGGGTGAACCGGCGGCACTACCGCAGCATCGATGAAGCCCGAAGTGATGTGTTCGACTATATCGAGCGGTTCCACAATCCACGGATGCAGCAAAGGCTGGACGCCGAGGATCAGAAGTTTTTAGTCTTAACCCAACTGTCCGTGAAAACGGGGTAGGACCCGTGTAACAACGCGTTCCACTCGGACGCCTCACTCACTACGCTCGTTCGGCGCCGGTGAACGTGAGCGTTAGGTACCACAAAAGACAATGGCCCATGCACCCCAAAAAGTCCGCATCATCGCAGTGCCGCCTGGCGAAGCACCTCTTTGGGTACGTGAAAAGTGGGTTGGCCTTGAGCTTCCGCTTGCACAAAAGTCGCCCGGTGCACTTCGTAGGTCAACGTTTGGCGTTCTGTCCGGGCCAAAAAATATTCTTTTAATGGTTGTCCGTTGCATGTTGGGCCGCTTCGATCGCACCAGCGGCTATGTCGTACCCGTATTGGGGGCATTGCACGTACTTGAGGCCGCGTCGCCAGAAGCAGCAACATGGTGGCGCACCAACACACCGCATCTTTGCAAATCGTGGCGCCATTTCATGTTCCACGCGCAAGTTTGCGAGGTTATCGACTAAGGCGGCACGTAGCATCAAGTTTGAAGTGCACGGTTGAGCATGCTTCCCGAAAGCGGACCGTCGCCATTGGCTGCAACGGGTCGCTTGCGGAAGTAGATCGTCCGCCCGGTACGGGCCGCAAGGCCGAGTCGTGCAACGATCATGATGAAGCGGGCACTGGTGTTCAATCCGCTTGAAAGTGCACCGCATCGACCAGCACCGCGCCGCGTTCGGGGTCGACTTTCGGCGTGATGCCAAGGCCGAAGTTGAAGCACGTGGCCGGGGTGCGGGCCGAAGTCATCGATCGCCCGCGCCTCTTCCTTTCATGCCGAGGGCGCGCCATGAATCTGAATGCGTCGGAAATGGTGCATCGCAGCACTCACGGTACGCCATCAAAAGGCGTAGAATGGCGGGTATTGCGGCAGCGCAACATGTTCTGCCCGCCCTTGGAAGGTGAACAGTATGCTTAGCTCAAGAGACCTGATCGCGTCGCGACCCATCGTTTGGACCCGGAACAGCCGCGGTGGCCCGGGTTACGAAGATCGCGCAGTAGGACGCGTGGTGCGGACCGGCGTGGGCCGGGTGACCATCCTGGTATTCCGGGCCAGTGACGAAACCTGGGTCATACGCTCCGTAGGACCCGGTGAACTCCAATCGGCCACCGGCGCTGATCTTGCCCGGCTCGAAGCACTCGAACTTCAAGATCGACGCCCGGCCGCATAGTCAGCACAAAGGCCGGCTGAGGCGCATGGTGAGACCGGTCAACGCTGTTGCCGTGCACCCGTCAACCGGGTGGCGATTTGGAGCCACGAACGGCTGAGCCGTTGACGCGTGCAGCCACGGAAACCGGCCAGCCCGAAACCGGCGGTTCGCGACCGGGTGAAACGGCTCGACTGTGGAAGAAGTTGATCGTCGGCTGGTTGCAGGTTGCTGCATCGAATTCTGCGAACGATCACGATGAAGCGGGTGCGGGCTTTCAACCCGCTTGAGCGTGCACCGCATCGACCAGCACGGCGACGTGTTCGGGATCGACGTTCGGCGTGATGCCGTGGCCGAGGTTGAAGACGTGACCAAGGTGCGGGCCGAAGTCGTCGAGCACGCGGCGGACTTCGCGGCGGATCACTTCGGGCGAGGCGAGCAGGGTGGCTGGGTCGAGGTTGCCCTGCAGCGCGACGCGGTCGCCGACGCGGCGGCGCGCTTCGCCGAGCGTGATGGTCCAGTCCACGCCCAGCGCCGTGCAGCCGGTGTCGGCCAGGGTTTCCAGACTGGCATTCGCGCCCTTGGAAAACAGGATCAGCGGCACGTCGCGCGCGTGCGAATCGTCGCGCAGCAGCGCCGCGATCTGGGCGAGGTAGCGCGCGGAAAGTTCGGCGAACATCGCCGGCGCCAGCATGCCGCCCCAACTGTCGAACACCATCAGCGCTTGCGCACCGGCGGCGGCCTGTGCCGAAAGATACGCCGCGACGGCACGAGCGTTGACGTCGAGCAGCGTGTGCATGGCATCGGGCTCGTTCAAGGCGAATGCCTTGACCCGTGCGAAATCGCGTGAGCCTTCGCCTTCGATCATGTAGCAGGCGAGCGTCCACGGGCTGCCGGCGAACCCGATCAGCGGCACGCGGCCGGCCAGTTCACGCCGGATCAGGCGCACCGCGTCGGTGACGTAGCGCAACGATTGTTCCGGGTCGGGCACGCCCAGCTTGGCGATGTCGGCGGCGCTGCGTAGCGGGCGATGGAATTTCGGGCCTTCGCCTTCGACGAAATGCAGGCCGAGGCCCATCGCGTCGGGCACGGTGAGGATGTCGGAGAACAGGATCGCGGCATCGAGATCGAAAGCGTTCGATCGGCTGCAGCGTGACTTCGCAGGCCAGTTCCGGCGTCTGCGCGAGCTTCAGGAAGCTGCCGGCGCGTTCGCGGGTGGCGCGGTATTCGGGCAGGTAGCGGCCAGCCTGGCGCATGATCCAGACCGGCGTGGCATCGACGGGTTGGCGGCGCAGTGCGCGCAGGAAGCGGTTGCTGCGGTCGGAAGTCTCAGCCATGCGCGTTGTCGATGCCTTGCGTGATCATCACCTTGAAACCGCGCTTGATCTGCGCATCGCGGGCGCTCTCGAAAGCGGCCAGCGCGGCATCGCGGTCGAGATACACCTCGCGCTTCAGCGTCGCGCGCCCACCTTCGGTGCCGGATTCGCGGTACAGCGTCCAGCCGCCGAGCAGATCCTGCTCCAGCGCGATGCGGCAGTAGCGCGGCGAGGCGCCGCTGCCGGGCGGGGTTTGCATGTAAAGGTGCATGAACGCCCAACTGGCACGGTGGAACGGGCATTGTAGCGAGTGGGTGGTGGCGAGTCGCGAGGGCGTGGGTGCGCAACGCGGAGCTGCTACGCGTCGCCGGCCCCGGCTCGTGGGCCATCGAGCAGCTGCAGGATATCCGCTTCCGCGACGTCTTCGGTGATTTCCGCACGACCGATGCCACGCCACAGGATCAGCCGCAGCGTGCCGGCGCGGTTTTTCTTGTCCAGCCGCATGCGTGCCAGCAGAGCGCTGGCGTCGATCTCGTTCGGCAGTGCGGTCGGCAAGCCGATGTGCCGCAAAAGCGCGAGCAGCCGTTCGCCATCGGCAGCGCCGGCCATGCCGAGGCGTGTCGAAAGGCGCGCGGCGAGGATCATGCCGATGGCGACCGCTTCGCCGTGCAGCAGCGTGCCGTAGCCGGATTCCGCTTCCAGCGCATGGCCGAAGGTGTGGCCGAAATTGAGCAGCGCACGTTCGCCGTTTTCGCGTTCGTCGCGCATCACCACGCCGGCCTTGAAACGGCAGCAGGTGACGATGGCGTGGGTCAGTGCGTCGGCGTCGCGGGCCAGCAGCGCATCGGCGTGGGCTTCCAGCCAGGCGAAGAAATCGGCATCGCCGATGCAGGCGGTCTTGACGACTTCGGCCAGTCCGGCGCGCAGTTCGCGGTCGGGCAGCGTCGCCAGGGTGTCGAGGTCGGCGATCACCGCGCGCGGCTGGTGGAACGCGCCGACCAGGTTCTTGCCGGCAGGATGGTCGACGCCGGTCTTGCCGCCCACCGAGGAATCGACCATCGCCAGCAGGGTGGTTGGAAACTGCACGAAATCGATGCCGCGCATCCAGCAGGCGGCCGCGAAACCCGCGATGTCGCCGACCACGCCGCCGCCCAGCGCGAGCACGCAGGCGTCGCGGGTTGCGCCGAGTTGCGCCAGTGCATCCAGCACGCAGGCGACCGCGTCGAGGTTCTTGTGCGCTTCGCCAGCGGGCAGCACCAGCGTTTCGATTTCCAATAAACCCCTCTCCCTCCGGGAGAGGGTTAGGGGTGAGGGTTCGGTGGTGCGCATTCGCTCAACCGGACCCTCACCCGCCCTTCGGGCACCCTCCCCCGAAGGGAGAGGGGATGTCAAAAGCGCATTCCGCAATCGTTGCGCATGCAACGGTGCCACGTGCGTGTCGCTGACGATCAGTGCATGGCCACCGCGGATGGCGTCGCGCCAGGCACCAGCGGCGTCCAGCAATCCGGCACCGATCCGTATCGGGTAACGATGCGCGGCGAGTCCCACTTCCAGGCTCGTCGTCATGCGGTGTGTCCGACCGGCATTGTTCGCTGCCATCCGCGTTCCAGCAGTGCGGCGATCCGCGTCGCGGCATGTTGGCAGGATTCATCCGTGCCGGCGATCTCCAGATCGGCGAGCCCGCGGTACAGCGGATCGCGATCGCGCGCCAGTTGTTCGAGGCGTTCGCGGCGATCGGCTGCCGCTTCCAGCAGCGGGCGCTGCCGATCTCGGACAAGGCGCTGGAGTTGTTGCTCGACGCTGGTTTGCAGCCAGACCACGAAGCCGCGTTCGCGCAGCAGTGCACGGTTCCGCGGCGAAAGCACCACCCCGCCGCCGGTCGCCAGCACGATGCCCTCATGTGTCGTGATTTCGGCCAGCAGGTCGGATTCACGCTGCCGGAATCCGGCCTCGCCCTCGATTTCGAAGATCGTCGCGACGTTCGCGCCGGTGTGCTCCTCGATCGCCGCGTCGAGATCGACACAACGCATCCCGAGGTGTTCGGCAAGCCGGCGTCCGATGCTGGACTTGCCGGCGCCCATCGGGCCTATAAGGAACAGGTTGGGTGAGGGGTTCATCGATCCGGTCGCTTCGACTTTATCCGTAAACCCATGATCCGATGCGGAGCAGCTTTTGGTGGAAAGTCAGGCCACGGAGCTCTTTGCCAGGGACGGCGGCTCTTGAGGCCGTTCTGATCTGCGATGGCTCAAGTGCCGATTGCCAGTCTTGATGTCCAGCAGAGCGGCGATCAGGGACGATCGCACAACTAAAGCATCTCCAGCCAGCCCCACTTGTCCTCGGTGCGGCCGTCGAACAGGCCGAAGAACAGGTCCTGGATCCTGCGTGTGACCGGCCCGGCTTCGCCCGTGCCCACGCGTTTGCCGTCGATTTCGCGGATCGGCGTGACTTCGGCGGCGGTCCCGCACATGAAGATTTCATCGGCGAGATACAGGTATTCGCGCGGCAAGTCGCGTTCCACCACGTGGATACCGTCATGGCGTGCCAGCGTGATGATGGAATCGCGGGTGATGCCGTTCAGCAGCGCGGCGCTGACCGGAGACGTATGCAGCGCACCGTCCATCACCAGGAACACGTTTTCGCCGGCGCCTTCGCTCAAAAGCCCCGTCGATGCCAGCGCGATGCCTTCGCCGAAGCCGCGCTGGCGTGCTTCGCGTGCGATCAGCTGTCCGGAGAGGTAATTGCCCGCGGCCTTGGCGCCGGCGGGAATGGTGTTCGGCGCGAAGCGCTGCCAGCTCGACACGCAGGCGGTGATGCCCTGCTTCAACGCTTCTGCACCGAGGTACGGACCCATCGGCCAGCCGGCGATGGTCATCTGCACCGGCGTGTCGGCCGAAAGGCCGAAGCTGCCCAGGCCGCGGAACGCGCACGGGCGCAGGTAAGCCTGCTCGAAACCGTTGCGTTTGAGTACCTCGTGGCAGGCCCCGGTGGTTTGTTCGATGGTGAACGGCATCGGCATGTCGTAGATGCGCGCCGAGTTGTAGAGGCGCTTCACGTGCGCGCCGAGCCGGAAGATCGCGCCGCCCTTCGGTGTCTTGTAGCAGCGGATGCCCTCGAACACCGCCGAGCCGTACTGGAGGCTGTGTGACATCACGTGCACAGTGGCTTCTTGCCAGGGGACGATCTTGCCGTTGTGCCAGACCCACTCCGGATACTTGTGCTCAGCCATCGCGAGGCTCCGCCCAAAAGCGGAATGATAGCCGGGAATCGCCATCACCATCGCCGATTCAATCATACGGAATCGTTGTTCGGCCGTGACGAGCGATGACAGATTGGCTGACGCCGGAGCGCAGCAAGCGGAGCGTACACGGCAGTACGTGAGCATTGCGAGCACCGCCGGCGGTCGAGCCGTCGAGCGCAATAGGCCGACAGCGATTCCTAGGCCCTTGGGTGATGCTGGGAATGCAATCGTTTCAAACCCTCGCGCGCGACCAGCGTGTAGATCTGCGTAGTGGAAAGGTTGCTGTGGCCGAGCAGCATCTGCAGCGCGCGCAGGTCGGCGCCGTGGTTCAGCAGGTGCGTGGCAAAGGAATGTCGCAGCACGTGCGGCGAGATGCGCTTGGCGGCGATGCCGGCGGACAGTGCGTGCTTCTTCACGATCGTCCACGCCATCTGCCGGGTCATGCCGGCGGACCGGTTGGACAGGAACAGCGCCGGCGTCTCGCGGCCTTTCGCGAGTGCGGGGCGCGCCTCGCGCAGGTAACGGGTCAGCCAGTCCAGGCAGGTTTCACCGATCGGCACCAATCGGTCCTTGCCGCCCTTGCCGGTGACGCGCAGGACGCCTTGGCGCAGGTTCAAGCCGGCCAGCGGCAGACTGACGAGTTCACTGACGCGCAGGCCGCAGGCATACATCAGTTCCAGCATCGCGCGATCGCGCAGGCCGATCGGCGTCGCCACATTCGGTGCATCCAGAAGTCCCTCGACCTCGCGCTCGGCCAGCGCCTTGGGCAGGGTGCGCGGCAGCTTGGGCGCATCCAGCAGCAGCGTGGGGTCCTCGAAATCCGGATCATGGCGTACTTGTTCGGCGTAAAAGCGGCGCAATGCCGTGAGTTCGCGCGCGTTGGTGCGGGCGCCGATGCCGGCCCTGTTGCGGGCGGCAAGATAGGCGAACAAATCCGCGCGCGTGGCCTTGAGCAATCCGTTCGCATGCCGCGAAAGCCACGTGGCACAGCGCTCGAGATCGCCGCGATAATCGGCCAGCGTCAGGTCCGCGAGGCCGTCGCGCGACCATACGCTTTCGAGGAATCCATCGATAGCGGCGCGGTCGCGCGGGTCGATGTCGGTCGCCGATTCGGTCATCATGCGATGCTGGCGCGCGCACCTTCCCCCTGCAAGTCCCGTCATGTCATCGAAGCCTTCCCCGACCGCGAGCATGAAACCGGTTCCGTTGTGGCGGCGCTTCGCGGCCATGCTCTACGACCTGTTTCCGTTGATCGGGTTGTGGATCGTGGCCACGATCCTGTGGGTGCTGGTGTTCCACGGCGTGTACGACCCGCAACATCCCGATCCAGTGCTGCGGGCCCTGCTGAGCCTGTGGCTGCTGGCCGTCACCGCCGCCTATTTCGTGGTCTCGTGGCTGCGGGTCGGCGCGACCATCGGCATGCGCGCGTGGAAATTTCGGCTGGTGCGCGATGACGGATCACGTGTCGGCGCGCGTATTGCGATCGTGCGTTTCCTGTTGGCGACGCTGTCGCTCGTGCTCCTCGGCGGCGGGTTCTGGTACGCGTGGTTCGATGGCGAGCGACGCACGTGGCACGACCGCGTGTGTGGGACGCGCACGATCCGCTTTTGATGTGTGCGCGGGTGCGGACCCTCACCCGCCCTTCAGGCACCACGGAGCTCTTGGCCATGGATGGCGGCTTTACCCGCGGGGAGGGGGAAAGGCAAAGGCCTATGCGCGCCGGTAATACCAAAACGCGATCGCCGCGAGCAATAGCGCCGGGACCAGGTTCACCACGAACGGCGGCGCGCCGAACACGGTGCCGGTGCTGATGATCGCGCGCTGGATGAAGTACCACGCAATCGCGATGATCACGCCGAGGAACAGGCGTTTGCCGAGACCGCCCGAGCGCAGCGCACCGAACCCGAACGGCAATGCACACAGCACCAGCAGCAGGGTGTTGAGTGGATAGAACGCGCGCGTCCAGTAAGCGTTGAGATACACGCTGGGGTTCTGGCGGTTGGCGCGCAGGTAGGCAATGTTGCGCGAGAGATCGCGTAACGAAAGGTATTCAGGGTGCAGCACCGATGCTTCCAGCACGTCGGGATCCAGCGATGTCTTCCATGGCTGCTGCTTGTGCGTGGTGCTGACGGCGCCGGCGTCGGAAACGCGGGTGTCGCGCACATCGTGCAGGGTCCACTGCTTGCCGACCTGCGTCGCCAGCTTGGCTAGCCGAAAGGAAGTCAGCGCACCGGCGTCGTCGAAACCGAATACCCGCACGTCCGCGAGTTCGACCCGCGGCCGCCCGTGCACGAGGTGCGCGAGCGCAGCCTTGGCGTTGATGATGGTGTTGCCGTCGCGTGCCCACAGGCCGCTTTCCTGGCGCATGTGGAGTTGGCCGGCGGCACGCTGCATCTGCAGTTCCTGGGCGCGCTGGTCGCCGGCAGGCGCGGCGGTCTCGCCGATCGCGAACACGCCGATCATCAGCACCAGCACCAGTCCGATCACGGACAGGCAAATTCTGAGTTTCGACATGCCGGCCGCGCGCAACGCGGTGAGTTCCCCGGTCGTGGCCAAACCGCCGATCCCGACCAGACTGCCGATCAGCGCCGCGAACACGAACCACTGGTAGGCGCGCCGCGGCGCGGTGAGCAGGATGTACGCGACCGCATTTCCAAGTGTGTAGCCGTTGCGACCGATGTTGCCGATCTGGGAGGCGAACTGGGTCAATGAATCGAGTCCGATCAGCACCAGCCACGTGAGCAGCAGGCCACCCAGCACGGTTGCGGTGATCAACAGGTCCGCGCGCTTGAGGCGCAGGCGTTGCCGGGTCGCGCCGCTCACGTGCCGGCCTCCGCCAGGACGCGCGGCCTGCGCGTCGCGTACTGTCTCGCGAACACCCAGGCCGCGCCGGCGAGCACGGGCAACAGCACCCACCACATGCCGATGGATGCAGGGACCTTGCCGCTGGCGATGAACGATCGCGCCAGCGTCATCAGGTTCATGATGATCAGATATGCCAGCACCGCGATCAGGATGCGTCCGACCGGCGAGGAGCGGGGCCCCTGGCGCGCCATCGGCAACGCCAGCATCGCGAGCACCAGCGGTCCGAACGGGATGGCGAGGCGCCACTGCAATTCGGCGCGTGCCGCGGGGTCGTGGTCGCCAATCAGCGAGGCGGTGGTGCGCAGGCCCTCCGAGTCGTTGTCGTCGCTGTCGTTCGTCGGTGGCGACAGCGCGATGTCGTTGCGCTGGAATTGCACAAGGCGCCAGTTGTCCTGGCCCAGGCGGATGTCGTAGCGATGGCCGTCGTGCAGCGCGACGAAACGGTTGTCTTCCTGTCCCTCGTGGAACAGGTTGCCGTGGTTGGCGATGATCACGTTGACGCTGATCACGCCGTCCTTGCCGGTTTGCTCGCTCTCGACGAACAGCTTGCCGAGCCGGGTGCCGTCGGGACTCACGGTATTCGCGAACAGGATGCCGCCGCGGCCGGTCAGGCTGGTGAAGCGGCCGGCTTCGAGACCCGCGGCGATCACCGAACGATTGGCCTGCTCCACTTCGGCATTCGACGTGCGCGCCGCCAGCGGACCCAGCCACAAGGCCACCAGTGCAGCCACGATGGCGGTGCCGAGGGCGAAGATCGCGGTGGGTTTCAACAATCCCGGCGGCCCGAAACCGGATGCCGACAGCACGTGCATTTCGCTGTCGCGGTACATCCGCCCCAGCGCCAGCAGCACCCCCAGGAACATGCCCATCGGCAGCAGCGCCTGCAGCGTATTGACCAGGCTCAGGCCCAGCACCGTGAACATCACGGCCCCGGGCAGGCGGCCGGTCGCAACCTTGTTGGCGATGTCCGCGAAGGTGCTGCCGGTGAAAATCACCAGCAGCACCACCACGGCCGCCAGCGCGCCAAGCAGGTATTCGCGCAGGATGTAGCGGTCGAGGATGGAAAGGCGCGGCATCGGAAGTGTTCGTGCGATCGGGCTTGATGGATGCGGAAGGCAACTGGCGCGGGGTCCGGATGTTCCCTAGACTTGAAAATCTTTGCGAACGTGAAGTGTAGTGGCAAGCAGCCGTTCCCCGATTCTCAAGGAGAGTTTGGTCATGCTCGAGTTCAGCCAGAGTTCCGCAGCCCCCGACTCCGCCGACGCAGCCTGCGTCGTCGTCGGCGTGTACGAGGATGCGAGGTCGGCCGCCGCCACCGCGATCGACGCCGCCAGCGGTGGCGCGTTGACGCGGCTCAAGGAATCCGGCGATTTCAAGGGCAAGCCCGGTGGGGCGCTGGTGCTGCATGGACTCGCCGGCGTCAAGGCGCCACGCTTGGTGCTGGTGGGCCTGGGCCGCGAGGCAGCGATGGATGCACATGCCTACCGACGTGCGTGCAGCGAGGCGGGCGCCGCGCTGAAGCGATTGCCCGTCAGCGATGCACTGGTGTGCCTGCCGGAAATCCGGGTCGGCGAGCATGACGCCGACTGGCGCGTGCGTATCTGCGCGCTGGCTATCGATCACGCCTGCTTCCGCTACACCGCGACGCTGAAACCGTCCAACGGCGACACGCCGCGCCTGAAAAAACTGGCATTGTCTGCCGGCACCGACGCGGCGCAAGGCATCGAGCAGGCGCGCGGGATCGCGCGCGGCGTCGCCTTCGCGCGCGAGCTCGGCTGCCTGCCGCCGAACCTGTGCACGCCGACCCACGTCGCCGCACAGGCGAAAACCATCGCGGACGAACATGCCGACACGGTCACGCTGGAAGTGCTGGAACGCGAGGACATGCAGAAGCTCGGCATGGGCGGAGTACTCGCGGTGTCCTCGGGTTCGTCCACGCCGCCCAAGCTGATCGTGCTGCAGTACAAGGGTGCCGGCGATGCCAAGCCCTACGCGCTGGTCGGCAAGGGCGTCACCTTCGACGCCGGCGGCTTGAACCTGAAGCCGACCGGATCGATGGAAGAGATGAAGTACGACATGTGCGGCGCGGCCGGTGTGCTCGGCGCGTTCCTCGCTGCGGTCGAACTGAAACTGCCGATCAATCTGGTGTGCGTGGTGCCGTCGGTCGAGAACATGCCCGACGGCGCCAGCTATCGCCCCAGCGACGTGTTGCATACCTACGCCGGCATCACCGTGGAAGTGCTGAACACCGATGCCGAGGGCCGGCTGATCCTGTGCGATGCGTTGTCGTACACCTGCAAGCGCTTCGCGCCGCAGGCGATGGTGGATGCCGCCACGCTTACCGGCGCCTGCGTGATCGCATTGGGCGCGCATGCCTCGGGCCTGTTCAGCGCCGACGATCAACTTGCCGATGCGTTGCTCGCCGCCGGCTACCGTTCACTTGATCGCGCGTGGCGGATGCCGCTGTGGGACGACTACCGCAACCAGCTCGAATCGGCGTTCGCGGACATCGCCAACATCGGCGGCAAGAGCGCCGGCGCGGTCACCGCCGCTTTGTTCCTGTCGCGTTTCACCGAAGGCACGCGCTGGGCGCATCTCGACGTCGCCGGCACCGCGTGGGTACCCGGGCGCAAGGGTTATGCGACCGGCCGGCCGGTCGCGTTGCTGACCCAATGGCTGATGGATTGCGCGGCTGCATCGGTGTCAAAGTAGCGCGCTTGATCCCCTTTTCCTTCCAGGGGAAGGTTGTGGCATGAAGGCTGGATCAGGTTGACGGCTGTATCGCGTTTTCCAGTGTCGCGTGCAGGTCTTCCGGCAGTGCCGGTTTGCGCAGGAATGCATTCATGCCGGCCGCGCGGGCGCGCTGTTCCTCGTCGCCGTGCGCGCTGGCGGTAAGCGCGACGATCGGCGTCGTCACGCCGCGCTGGCGTACCAGTCGTGCAAGTTCGCAACCGTCCATGCCGGGCAGGTCGAAGTCGAACACCATCGCGTCGAAGCCGCCGTCGGCATCGATTGCCGAGAGCGCGGCCAGAGCCTGCGGTGCCAGCGTCACCGCAAAGCCGAAGGATTCGATCAGGCCCGCGATGGCCTGTCCGGCCACCGGGTCGTCTTCGACCAGCAGCACCCGCGGCCGCGACGTCGTTGCCTGCGATGCAGCCGGTGAAATCGAACCGCCGGGCGTCGCGGCGGAGGTTGTCGTCGCATCCGGCGACTGGTGCGGCAGTTCGGCCGGATGCCACCGTCGCCAGCGGCAGGCGCACGCTGAAGGTGCTGCCGTGTCCGGGCACGGATTGCAGGCCGATCTGTCCGCCCATCAGGCCCACCAGTTCGCGGCTGATTGCAAGTCCCAGGCCGCTGCCGCGTTGCAGCCGCCCGTGATCGGCCTGCTCGAAGCGCTGGAAAATCCGCGCGCATTCATCGGGTGTCATGCCGGGACCGTTGTCGATCACGCTGTAGACGATGCCGTCGTCGTCGCGTTCCAGTTTCAGGGTGACGCCGCCTTCGTTGGTGAACTTCAGCGCGTTGTGGGCGAGGTTGAACAGGATCTGTTGCACGCGCAACGCGTCGCCGCGCACGGCGCGCGGTGCGTTGGATGCGACCACGACATCGATCGCCAGCTTCTTTTGCGCCGCGAGGCCCGCTTCCGCATCCGCGACTTGGCGCAGGATTGCCGCCGGATCGAACGGCGCGGGATTGAGTTCCAGCCGGCCTGCCTCGATGCGCGCCACGTCCAGCGCATCGTTGACCTGGCGCAGCAGCAGCGAGCCGGAACGCCGGATCGCGTCGGCGTACTGGTGCTGTCGATCATCGAGTGACGTTTTCAGCAGCAGCTCGGTCATGCCCAGCACGCCCGTCAAGGGGGTGCGGATTTCGTGCGCCATGTTGGCCAGGAAGCGCGATTTGGCGGCATTGGCCTGCTCGGCGATGCGCTGGCGTTCTTCGCTGAGCGCAAGCCGGTGTTGCTGTTGCAGGCGTCGGCGCAGTGCCCAGACCACCCACGCCAGCAACAGCAGGATCGCGAGTGCATACAGGGCCCATGCCCACGGCGTGTTCCAGGGCGCCGCGGCCACGCGCAGCGTGAGCGCCTCGATCGGCGCACTCCATGGTCCGTCGCCGGTGCGTCCGCTGACCAACAGTCGATAGCGGCCGGGTTCCAGCACCGAGAATTCGCGCACGCTGCGGTGGCCGGTATCCAGCCATCCGGGATCGAAGCCCTGCAGCCGGAAGCGATAGGCGTCGCGGGTCGGATCGACGAACGAGAGCACTTGCGCGGTGACCGTCAGCTCGCGATCGCGCCAGTCGAGATCGATGGGCTTGTCCGCATCGAGTTCGACCAGCTTGCCGTCGCGTCGCATGCTGACCGATTCCAGCGCCACCTTCGGGGTCGCGAGGTGCCAGGGCAACTCGTCGGTGCGGATGCCGATGACGCCGGCCAGGCTGTCGGCGAACAACTGGCCATGGCCGGTGGCCAGCAATGCATCGCCGGTGAAATCGGTGGTCGCCAGTCCTTCCGCAGTCGCGAACGCGTGCAGTTGCCGGCTGTGCGGACCGTAGACCAGCAGGCTGCGCGTGCCCAGCGCGAACACGCGGCCCTGATGGCCGATTTGCAGCCCGAGCACGTTGGCGCCGGGCCAGCCCTGGGCGCTGCCGACCGTATCCTCCAGGACGGCGTGGCCGTGATCGAGCAGGTAACGTTGCAGGCCCGCGGAACGTGCCAACCACAAGGTTGCAACGGGCGCGAATGCAAAGGCGTCGATATCGCCCTTGGCCACACCCGGCACGAACGTGAATGCGTCGCTGCCAGGTGCCAGCCGCGCGAGTCCGGCGTGGCTGGCGGCCCAGATCGAGCCGTCCGCCGCTTCGCGCAGTTGCACGATTTCCCTGGCGGCTTCGTTCTTGTCCGGCGGGGCGAGCGGCTGCACGGCGAGACTGCGTGGATCGACCCGGAACACGCCGGTGCCGACGGCGGCGAAATACACCGCGCCGTCGCGTGCCGCAAGCAATCGCCAGACACCGTGGCGCAATGCGGCATCGCCGGCGTCGATCGCTTTCAGGTGACGACCGTCCCACATGAAACAGCCGTTGTGGGTGCCGATCCACAATCGCCCCGAGGCATCTTCCGCCAGCGCCGAGATCGATGCGCGATCGAGTTTGGGAATCGCGACGTGCTGGACCTTTCCCGTGGCCGGATCGAGCCGGTCGAGCATGTCCGGGCCGCCTACCCACAGCGTGCCGTTGGCCGCCATCGCCAGCGCGCGTACGCGGTCCCTCGCGAGGCTGGCCGGATCCCCGGGCACATGCCGGTACATGCCGAATGCGCGCCACTGCGGCGGCAGGTAGGCAAGGCCGCCATCCACGATCGCGACCCACAGGCCGCCTTCGTGATCGCGGAACAAGCCGTCCGGAATATGTCCCGGCAGGCTGCCGGTCACGCCGGGGGTCGGCTGTTCCAGGTGTTCGGCGCCGTTGGCGCTGATGTGTTCGAGGCCACCGCGTTCGGCGATCCACAAGCCGTCGCCCCTGCCGCGCAGGCTGGCGAATGCTTCCCGTGCGGGACCGACCCGGGCCGCCACGCCATGCGCATCGAGGTGGAACAATCCGGCGCTGGTGGCGATGTCGAGACCGCCGACTGCGGCACGTATTTGCCAAATGGTGGGTTGGCTCTTCAGCTCGGGCAATGCGACGGCATGGATGTGGCCGTGCGCGTCCATGCGATCGAGTCCCGCATCCGTGCCGATCCACAAACCGCCGTCCGTCGCCGGCAGCAGCGCGGTGACATTGTCCGAAGCGATGCTGGCCGGATCGTTCTTGCTGTGTCGCCAGTGCGTGAAGCCGTTGCCGTCGCGATGCAATTTCTCCAGGCCGCCGGCGTACAGGCCGACCCATATCGCGCCCGAGGCGTCCTGCGTGATTGCCATCACGTCATTGGCGGCAAGGCTGTCGGCGTGCTTCGCATCGTGCAGCCAATGCCGGAATCCGCCGCTGGCGGGCTGGTAAAGATCGAGGCCGGTGCCTTCGCCGCCGACCCACAGCTTGCCGCCGCGATCGACGAATATCGCCGAAACATCGTTGGCCGGCAGCGAGTCCGGCTGCGTCGGATCGTGCCGGAATACCTTGAAGGTGCGGCTGTCGTAGCGCACCAGGCCCGCGTGCGTGCCGATCCACAGATATCCGGCGTGATCCTGGGCGACGCTGTAGACCAGCGTGGAAGGCAGTCCATCGGCCGCGCCGTAGCTGCGGAAAATCGGCGTGGCTTGCATGGTTGCCGCATTCGGTGCCGCTGCGCTCGCCAGCGCGCCGGCCAGAAGCCATGCTGTCAGCATGTCGCGCTCCCCCGCGAAACAGATCCCGATGATGCCGCAAAAACGAGGTGCATGCGCGCGGCAGCGCAGTGTGCGAGGATGGATGCAGACGCTGGAGGGCTTGCATGGCACGCAAAACTTCTTGGCTGGTGGTGTGGTTGCTGGTGATCGCGGCACCCGCGATCGCGCATCCGCTCGACTACCGCATCGACACCGTGCACTCGCAGGTGCTGTTCAGCGCCGACCACGACGGTTACTCGAAGCCGGTCGGACGGCTCGCGATCACGCGCGGCTGGCTGCGTTTCGATCCCGACGACTGGGCGGCCTCGAAGGTCGTGGCGGACATCGATCCCGCTTCGGTCGATCTTGGCGACAAGGGCTGGGATGCGGCGGTCACCGGGCACAACTTTCTTGATGCGAATAAATTTCCCTTCGCGCATTTCGAGAGCACAAGCGTCACGCAAACCGGCAAGGACAACGGCGTGATCGACGGCCGGCTCACGCTGCACGGCGTCACGCTGCCGGTGAAAGTCGATTTCACCGTCAACCGGGTCGGCATGACCCTGTTCGGGTTCGAGACCATCGCCGGTTTTTCCGGGCACGCGCAGCTCGACCGCACCCGATTCGGCATGACCGCGTTTCCGAAAGCGATCGGCACCGACGTATCGATCCGGCTGGAAATCGAGGCCAAGCTGGACCGCAAGGCCGAATACGAATACCGGCAGGCAGAGGACAAGTCGATGAGGAGCAGGGCGCATGCCACTGCGCAGCACTGACGCTGGCTGGGGTGCGCTGGTGCGTGCGTTTCATTGGCTGATCGCCTTGCTCATCATCGTGCAGGGCGTGATCGGCCTGGCGATGGTCGAGATGGGCCTGACGCCCGCGAAGGTACGCCTGTTCGCGCTGCACAAGTCGATCGGCCTGACCCTCCTCGCGCTGGTGTTGCTGCGGATCACGTGGCGGCTGACCGAACGCGGCCCGCCGATCCGCCGGCGATGCCGCGCTGGCAGCGCCGCGCAGGCGCACGCGATGCACGTCGCGCTGTACCTGCTGATCCTCGCCCTGCCATTGAGCGGCTGGTGGTTCAATTCGGCGGCCAACGCGCCGCTGGTATGGTTCTGGCTGGTCGACGTACCCAGCCTGACGCACGGCTACGCTCCGGCCTGGAAACCACGCGCGCTGCTTGCTGCACGAAGCCCTGTTCTGGCTGCTGGTCGCGTTGCTGGTGATGCACGTCGGTGCGGCGCTGTGGCATCACTTCAGGCAGCGCGATGATGTATTGATGCGCATGTTGCGCGGCGCGCCGAGAATCGGGAGGCGAAGCGATGACGAAACGGCATGGCGTGGATCGCGGTGCTCGCGATTGGGCTGCATTGGTGATGCCGGCGCTGGCGGCGACGTGGCAGCGTCGATGCCGCGCACAGCACGCTCACGTTCACCAACAGCTACCAGAACGTCCAGTACACCGGACAGTTCAAGCGCTTCACCGCGAAGATCGATTACGACCCGGCGGACCTCGCGCATGCGAAGTTCGATGTCAGCGTCGACATCACCAGCCTCGACACCCGGAACGCCGAGCGCGATCACGCCGCGCTGGGCGCGGATTTCTTCGACACCGCGAAATTCCCGCGCGCGCATTTCGTGACCTCCGCGTTCCACGAGGCCGCCGGCGGGAAGGTGGTCGCCGACGGCACGCTCACCCTGCGTGGCGTCAGCAAACCGGTCGAGTTGCAAGTCCAATTCACGCCGCACGGTGACACCGCGACCCTGGACGTCACGGCACGACTGAAGCGCCTGGACTTCGGCATCGGCACCGGCCAGTGGGCCGATCCGTCGCTGATCGGCAACGAAGTGACGGTGCACGGACACCTGCTGCTGCACGCCGGCAAATAGCGCGGCGTAGCGTCGTTGCCGTCATCCCGGCGCAGGCCGGGACCCAGTGACCGGGTCGAGAAAGGTTTGCAACGACTTCGCGTCGAACGGCCAGCCCAGTTCGCGCCCGGCGTCGTCGCGCAATACCGGCACCCGCTCGCCATAGCGCGCTTCCAGCGCCGCGTCGCCATCGATCCACACGCTCTCGAAATCCGGCGCGCCCACGCGCGCCAGCAACGCGACGGCTTCGTCGCACAGCATGCAATCGTCGCGTTGGTAGAGCATCAGATGCATTCTTTGGCTTGGGCACCCTTGAATCGGGCGTGGGATAACCGAACGCGTAGAATAGCCTTGTGACTGGGAAACCTCCGAAGAAGCGTCGCGGGCGAAGGCAGGTCGCGTGACGCCGTGGCGGAGGAACCGGAGTGTACACGTCAGTACACGAGGATTCCGAGCACCGCCGGCGCGCAAGCCGCCGAGCGCAGCAGCTTGTCCAGAGGTTTCCACATGGCCGTAAGCGTATTCGATGTATTCAAGATCGGCATCGGGCCGTCGTCCTCGCACACCATCGGGCCGATGCGCGCCGCCGCGCGGTTCGTCGAGCGCTGGCTGGCGGAAACCGGCGATCTCGACAAGGTCGCGCGCGTGCAGGTCGAGTTGTTCGGCTCGCTGGCGATGACCGGGCGCGGCCACGGCACCGACAAGGCGGTGATCTGCGGACTGGAAGGCCACTGGCCGGACCAGATCGATCCGGACGCGATCCCGCCGCTGCTGGAACGCGTGCGCGCCGGCAAACGCATCCGGCTCGGCGACGCGCGCGACATCGCCTTCGACGAAAAGACCGACCTGCTGTTCAACAAGCGCCAGAAGCTGCCGTACCACGTCAACGGCATGCGCTACACCGCGTTCGACGCGGACGGCGCGGTCATCGTCACGCGCGATTATTACTCGGTGGGCGGCGGGTTCGTGGTCAACACCGACGAGGCCGCGGCCGATCGCATCGTCGCCGACACCACGCCACTTCCGTATCCGTTCCATTCCGGTGATGAACTGATTTCGCTGTGCGAAAAGCACGGCATGAGCATCGCGCAACTGATGCTGGAGAACGAGAAGGTCTGGCGCGCGGAACCGGAAATCCGCGCCGGGCTTTCGAAAATCTGGCAGGCGATGCAGGATTGCGTCGCGCGTGGCCTGCGCTCGCCGGGCGAACTGCCGGGCGGCCTGCACGTCGCGCGCCGCGCGCCGGCGATGTGCGCCGAATTGCGCGATCGCCCCGAAGCCTCGCTCAAGGATCCGCTGTCGGTGCTGGACTGGGTGAACCTGTACGCGCTGGCGGTCAACGAGGAAAACGCCGCCGGCGGGCGCGTGGTGACCGCGCCGACCAACGGCGCGGCCGGCGTGGTGCCCGCGGTGCTGCACTACTACGACCGCTTCTGCCCGAAATCGAGCGAGCAGGGCGTGATCGATTTCCTGCTGACCGCCGGCGCGATCGGCATCCTCTACAAGGAAAACGCCTCGATCAGCGGCGCCGAGGTCGGCTGCCAGGGCGAGGTCGGCGTGGCCTGCTCGATGGCGGCCGGCGCGCTGGTCGCGGCGCAGGGCGGCAGCGTGCACCAGGTCGAGAATGCCGCCGAGATCGGCATGGAACACAACCTCGGCCTGACCTGCGATCCGATCGGCGGGCTGGTCCAGATCCCCTGCATCGAACGCAACGCGATGGCCGCGGTCAAGGCCATCAACGCCCAGCGCATGGCCATGAAGAGCGACGGCAAGCACCGCGTGTCGCTGGACAAGGTCATCAAGACCATGCGCGACACCGGCCGCGACATGAAGGACAAGTACAAGGAAACGTCGCGCGGCGGGCTGGCCGTCAACGTGATCGAGTGTTGAGGGTGGCGAAGCTCGATTTACTCGGACAGTGGGGAATTAAATGAACCTGACCCCTTTTCCCGTAGCCTCCGGGTACCAAGGTGCGGAAGGAATCCTTCAGTACATCGCAGGTGCAAAGAACATCCAAGGACAACCTGTGCAGTGAATAAGATCACTCCATTGCTCGCTGCGGTAGCGGTCACCTTGACTGCGAGCTGTGCAGCAACAAAGCCACCGTCCGAGATCAATGCGGTCGCTTTCAAGGCCCATTTCGCCGATGAGGAGAGATGTAGCGTTTTTGTTGATAAATTAGTCTCGCCAGCCGCTGAGGGCATGGCCGACTTGCGCAGGGTGAGTGACATGCGATCTTGGTTAGCTAGCCATCCGAAAAGGCATTTCTCAACCGTAGTAGCATCTGTTCAGCAAGCGACGAAGAAGTACGGCGTAATTCATCCGGGCCGAGAATCAGATCAAATAAAGATTACGCAATCACTTTATCTGGCGCTAAAGGCACTGCCGGGTTTTTCGGCTTCAGGGTGCGGGCCAGATGTGCGCGAAGCCGTCATGATCGCGCTATACGATGGGATAGGCGGCTCGCGCTCTCCTGTAGTTGGGGAGCTTGATGAAAAGGGCATCAAAGAATCCTCAGAGCAGCAGTGGGTTCTGTTGACAGCCATCATGGCCGGGAATCTGCCCAAGGAGTGGGCGAAAAGAGAAAAGGGGTCAGGTTCATTTATTCCGTAGACAGCATCCGCAACCCGAGCTCGCCCCGGGCGACAGCATGTAGCACGCCTGACCTGCGATCCGATCGGTAGCCCTGCCGCCGACGTGATCGACCACTGAGGCCATGCGCCGGCATCCGCCGAGGCCTTTTGCTGCTGGACATGGGCGCGGATGTCGGCCATCGCGTCGTCGCTGATGGCATGGTCGGGAAAAGGGGTCAGGTTCATTTATTCCGTAGACAGCATGCCGCAACCCGAGACTCGCCCCGGGTCGACAGCGAATGTAGCGCTGCCTCACCTGTGATCCGATCGGTAGCCCCGCCGCCGACGTGATCGACCACTGAGGCCATGCGCCGGCACCCGCCGCGGCGGTTTGCCGCGGCGGCGCCGCCCTTCACCCCGGGATTGAGACTGGAACGCGGTCCGTTTACTGTTCGGGCTGGAACCAGCCGCGGGTGCCCGGATGCTCAGTTCGGCCATGCAAGGGCAACAATTCGTCCTGTCGCCGCACGCGATGGTGCGCGCGCGCAACGGCCGGCTGTACGTGCACACCGATGCGAAGGCGGACGTCGCGCCGTTCAACACCGATCATCCGGCGCTGATCGCCTGGATCTGCCGTTTCGCCAGGCCCCGGGTGCTCCGCGACGTGCTGGATTCGCTCTCCGAAGGCGAGCGCGCGCAGGCTGCGCAGGTGCTGGAGCACCTGATCAATGCCGGGGTGCTGGTGCAGGCTGCCGCCGCGGCACCGGACGACGCCGAAAAGCGGGACGAGGACGCGGCCCACGTGCACCGGCAGCTGGCACAGCTCGCGCAGTCGGTCTACGACCTCTCGAGCGACCTGCGCGCGATGGGGCCGGCCGCGCACGCCGCGATGGCGGCGACCGGCATCGGCCTGCGCGAACGGGTCGCGTCGCTGCTGGCCGGCGTCGACGCCGTGCGCGCGGAACTGACGGCGCAGCGGCGCGGCTACGTGCAGGGGCAGCTCGCCGGGCTGGGCCTTGACGGCGCCAGCCGCGAACTGAAGCTGCACATCGGCTGCGGCAAGCACCCGCTGGAAGGCTGGGTCAACATCGACGTGCATCCCGCGCCGCTGGCGCTGAACCTGAAATGGGGCCTGCCGTTCGCCGACGCCAGCGTGCGTTGCGTCTATTTCTCGCACCTGCTGGAACACCTGTACTTCCCGATGGAAGTGAAGCCGTTCCTGGCCGAGCTGAAGCGCGTGATGGCGCCCGGCGCCGTGCTGCGCATCGCGGTGCCGGACATCGAAAAGTGCATCCGGGCGTACGTCGAGAACGACCGCGCGTTCTTCCAGCAGCGGCGCGCGACCTGGTCGTGGTGGCCGGAGGACCCGACCCGGCTCGAGGACTTCCTGGCCTACGCCGGCGCCGGGCCGTGGCCGGCGTACATGTTCGAGAGCCACAAGTTCGGCTACGACTGGGAAACCCTGTCGCGCACGCTCGCCCAGGCCGGCTTCGTCGACGTGCGCCGCAGCGAATACATGCAGAGCCCCCACCAGGCCCTGCGCATCGACGACGTCAGCGAAGTCGCCGGGGCCGCCTATGGCGACGGCCACCATTACTCGCTGTTCGTCGAGGCCAGTGCGCCATGAAGACAAACCGGATCAAGCGTTTTTTGACAGGCCGGAAGAAAGCGCTCTGGCTTGTTCGCACTTGGAAAAATGAACCTGACCCCTTTTTCCGATGAGTTTTGGCATGAGGCTCGCGGCGTTACGCGCAGAAATGCCTATAGTTGGTAAGGAAGCTAGGCGTAAATGACCGAGCGGTACTTGTCCGCCGATGGCGGACTAAACATGAAGGCGGTTTACAAGGAAGCTGCAAGTATTCTACAGTACCTCTATTGTCAGGCAGGCCCGTGCTCACAACATTGAAGAAATTCTGGTTTGATTGGGCTTGCGTTGATGTCGTACGCAAGCAAATTGCGGAGGGAGTAATGAAGCGGCGTCCCGTTGTGACATCGCAGCAACTTGGTGTCGCACAAGAATACCTATATAAACATGCGAGATATAACGCGCGCTATTGTAATAACGTTTAAAAGAATATACACTCGTTCGGATGTCGCCGATAAGACGCTCGTGTTGGTGGATGCTGACGAAGAGCGGTGGGTATATCAAAAACACCATGTAACGGCCATAGCGCGGTACCGAGATCATGAATGATTTGAGGATTAAACTGATGAAAATAGAGGGGGCTAATTATCATCCGCAAAGGTCGAAATAGTTGATTATCGTCAAGATCGATCGCTTTGCGGTGATTGATTAAAGTAGAATCGGAATATCGTAAAGTCATTAATGATCCAGTATTGAAGCGATCGTAATTTGTGCAAAAAGCAAGATAGGGCAATAAAGTGTCGGAAATAATGTCAAGGACAATTTTTCCTGGGCCTAGCCTACCGATCTGCGCAAAGAGAGACGTCAATACCTAGTGTACAGCGTCAGCCACTATCCGGACGCGAAAAAAGGGAAAAAAGGGGTCAGGTTCATTTTTCGAGCGGAAATGTAACGCCGGCTCGACAACTTCCGCGCCTTGAGCTGTTTTCCGGGGTCGTCCCCGCGGCCGGACCGCGACCTTGCGGTCAAGCATGGCTTCGATCTCGGCCTGGAAGCGCGAATCCCCGAGTGCCTTTTGTTGCTGGACATGGGCGCGGATGTCGGCCATCGCCTCGTCGCTGATGGCATGCTCGAACAGCGCGCGGTAAGCAGCGCGACGAGCGTCCGAGGTTGCAGCGAGGGCAAGATACGCCGCATGCGGGGTGATCAGGGGGTCCGGTTGTCCAAGCGCGTTGCAGTGAAAACTCGACCATCGGTAGTCGGCCGGATCGGCGACCATCGCGGCGCGCACGGGGTTGAGTTCGATGTAGCGGCAGCAGGTGAGCAGATAGCGGCGGGTATCCACGAGGCTGGCCTTGAAGCGTCCTTCCCACAGGGTGCCGGTGCGGCGGTAACGGGCATTGAAGCAGGCCACGTAGCGACGACCCAGCCGCTGCATCATCCTTGATACAGAACCCGCTTCCGTGCCGGTCACCAGCAGGTGAACGTGGTTGGTCATCAGCACGTAGGCGTGGATGGCGCAACGTCCATGCCGGGCCGCGTCCGTCAGGTCCTGGCGGTAGGCGGTATAGTCCTCGTCGGCAAGGAAGCACGGTTGCCGGTTGTTGCCGCGCTGGACGACATGCTGGGGCACGCCGGGAAGGTCGAGACGGGGTTGGCGAGCCATGGCGGAATACCCTGAAGTGCGAGGGGTAAAGCCTGGCTTGCGGGCCATCGCTTGACGATCGGCCTGCCGAGGGGAATCGTGTCAGTCGTGGCAACGGCGGAGCGTAGGAAAAATGAACCTGACCCCTTTTTCTCTTGCCTCAAGTGCTCGAGCCAGCTCGATGATTCGTGGGGAAACCTCAGAACCTGACCCCTTTTTCTCTAATCATGAGCCGCCGCCAAGTTCGAGCAATCCGCTATGATCCTGATGATTCGATATGTCCTGTCAGCCGCATATCTACTGGCGTTGGGTGGATTGGTTTCGTGCCAAAGTAGGATGGTAACGTCGCACAACCCGATAATAGTCGATGGTGCTGCGCCAGTCGATGGTGCTGCGCCATATGCGAGATCATTACTCACCAGAATCGCTATATCGGAAGGACTGTACAACTCAAGGCTAGGTGGGAGACGGATAATGCGCACTATGCTTTTTTCAAAGACATTGATGTACCAGCAGATGCGAGATGTCTAGGAAAAGGTAGGGATTTGATCCAGTTGGGTTACATATACAAGATGCACGATCGTAGCGTACGAAAATTCTTCAAAAGTGGTGAGAAGGATTGCAATTTGATGGGGCATGATCCAACTGTGTGCGTACAACGTGCGAATGTCGAAGTAGTTGCTACAGTTATGAACGACAAAGATGGGTTGTATTTTCATCTGGATAAGATATTGAGCTACAAATATTTTCAGATAAATACTAAGATAATAAAGGGGTCAGGTTCATTTTTGGAGCGACAACTGTAACGCCGGCTCGACAGCTTCCGCGCTTGCGAAAAAGGGGTCAGGTTCATTTTTCGAGCGACAACTGTAACGCCGGCTCGACAGCTTCCGCGCCTTGATCTGTTTTCCGGGGCTGTCCCCGCGGACGGACGTCAACCTTGCGGCCAAGCATGGCTTCGATCTCGGCCTGGAATCGCGAGTCGCCGAGTGCCTTGTGCTGCTGGACATGGGCGCGGATGTCGGCCATCGCGTCGTCGCCGATGGCGTGCTCGAACAGCGCGCGGTAAGCGGCTCGGTGGTTGCGACGCTGCGTTACGGGTCGTCAACGTTATGACCCGCTGAACGCCGCCGCGGTGCGCTAAGCCCGATACTCGCTTTGCCCCGGCGGGTGTGCTACCAATGGCGGTCTGGAACCGATCCACGCACGAGAGCTGGCGATGTCGGCAGTGTTGCGGCCCGACGACAAGTCCGATCACTCCCCCGCGCAGGACGCGGAGGCGCGCGTCTGCGCGTTGCTGGTCGAGCGCGGGCGGCTGAAGCAGGATGACCTGGCCCGCGCCGAACGCCTGCTGGTCGAGGCCCCAGAAAACCGGTTGACCGCGTTGCTGGCGCGGCTGGGGCTGGTGTCGGAACGCGATCTCGCCGAGGCCTGGTCGGAAACGCTGCATCTGCCGCTGCTTACATCGAAGGATGCGCCGGACGCGCCGCCGGAAACGGCGCTTGTCGGTGCGTTTCATGAAGCAGTACCACGCAGTGCCGGTGGCGGAAGCCGAAGGCACCCTGCAACTGGCCGCGGCCGATCCGGGCGACGCCTACGTCGCGCACGCGGTGCAACTGGCCTGCGGCAAGCCGGTTTCATTGGTGGTCGCGGCGCGCTCGGATATCGACGACCTGATCGAGCGCTGGTTCGGTGCCGGCCGCAGTGCGCTGGGCACCATCGTCGAAGGACTGGAAGGCGAGGGCGCGGCGTCGGGCGACGACGACATCGAGCACCTGCGCGACCTGGCCTCCGAGGCGCCGGTGATCCGGTTGGTGAACCTGCTGATCCAGCGCGCGGTGGAAGCGCGCGCCTCGGACATCCACATCGAGCCGTTCGAGAACCGCTTGAAGGTGCGCTACCGCATCGACGGCGTGCTGCACGAGGTCGAGGCGCCGCCGGCATCGAGTCCACTGCCGCGGTGATCTCGCGCATCAAGATCATGGCGCGCATGAACATCGCCGAGCGCCGCCTGCCGCAGGACGGCCGCATCATGCTGCGCGTGCAGGGCAAGGAACTGGACCTGCGCGTGTCGTGCATCCCGACCAGCTTCGGCGAATCGGTGGTGATGCGCATCCTCGACCGCGGCAGCGTGGTGCTGGATTTCGATTCGCTGGGGTTCGACGATCAAACGTTGCCGGCGTTCCTGCGCGTGCTGGAACAGCCGCACGGGATCCTGCTGGTCACCGGCCCGACCGGTTCGGGCAAGACCACCACGCTGTACACCGCGCTGTCGAAGATCAACACGCCCGACCGCAAGATCATCACGGTCGAGGACCCGGTCGAATACCAGCTCGAAGGCATCAACCAGATGCAGGTGAAGCCGCAGATCGGGCTGGACTTCGCCGGCGCGCTGCGCTCGATCGTGCGCCAGGACCCGGACGTGATCATGATCGGCGAGATGCGCGACCTGGAAACCTGCAAGATCGCGATCCAGTCGGCGCTCACGGGACATCTGGTGCTGTCCACGCTGCACACCAACTCGGCGGCCGGCGGCTTGACGCGCCTGCTCGACATGGGCGTCGAGGATTACCTGATCGCCTCGACGGTCAATGCGATCCTCGCGCAGCGATTGGTGCGCAGGCTCGATCCGACCAGCCGCGAGGCCTACGAACCGTTGCCGGAAATGGTCGCGGAACTTGGGTTGGACAAACTCACCGACCAGCGCCCGTTGCGGCTGTATCGAGCGAAGCCGTCGGCCGAGAACCCCAGCGGATTCCGCGGGCGGCTTGGCGATCATCGAGCAGTTGACCATGAATGATGCGCTGCGACGCCTGCTGATGCAGCACGCGGGCGCGTCCGACATCGAGCGTGCCGCGCGTGCAAGCGGCATGCGCACGATGTACGAGGATGGCCTGCGCAAGGCGCTGGCGGGTCTGACGACCGTGGAAGAGGTCTTGCGCGTGACGCAAGAAGAGTAATGGCATCGTTCCGCTACAAGGCCGTCACGCCCTCCGGCGAGACCGTGGAAGGCCAGATGGACGCGGCGTCGGTCGATGACGTGATCGCGCGCCTGCAGGAGCAAGGCAATGTGCCGCTGGAAGCCGGCGACGCAGCGGGTGGTGGTTCGCTGCTGGGCGGCTTGCGCAGGAAAACGCTGTCCGGTTCGGCGCTGGTGCAGTTCACCGAGCAGCTCGGCATCCTGCTGCACGCGGGCTTGCCGCTGGATCGCGCACTGCAGATGCTGCTGGAATTGCCCGAGGGCGAGCGTGCGCGCCACGTGGTCGAACGCATCCGCGACCGCGTGCGCGGCGGCAGTTCGCTGTCGCGCGCGATGGAAGAAGAACACGGCGTGTTCAGCAAGCTTTATCTCAACATGGTGCGCGCGGGCGAGGCCGGCGGCGCACTGGACGCGGCGCTGGCGCGGCTGGCCGATTACCTGGAACGCGCGCGCAAGCTGCGCGAGAGCGTGATCGGCGCGCTGGTGTATCCCGCGTTCCTGTTGTTCGGCGTGCTCGGTGCGCTGATCCTGCTGCTGGCATTCGTGCTGCCGCAGTTCGTGCCGATTTTCCAGGACATGAACGTCAAGGTTCCGCTGATCACGCGGGTGCTGATGGCGTTCGGTACCTTCCTGCACGACTGGGGCCTGCTGTTGCTGGCCGCGCTGGTGGTGGCGGGTCTGTATGCCGGCGCGCGCATGCGCGATCCGGAAGTTCGGCGCGCGTTCGATGCGCGATTGTTGCGGGTGAAGGTGTTCGGGCCGTTGCTGCTGAAGGTCGATACCGCGCGCCTGATGCGCACGCTCGGTTCGATGCTCAAGAATGGCGTGTCGCTGCTGGCCGCGCTCGGCATCGCGCGCCAGGTGGTGGCCAACCGCGAACTGGGCGCCCAGCTCGAACCCGCGACCGAGGCGGTCAAGGGTGGCGATTCGCTGTCGCACGCGTTGACGGCGCATACGGGCTTCCCCAAGCTGGCGATCCAGATCACCACGGTCGGCGAGGAATCGGGCACGCTTGACGACATGCTGCTGCGCGCCGCCGACACCTACGACGCCGAGGTGAAGTCGGCGATCGACAAGATGCTGTCGGCGCTGGTGCCGATCCTGACCATCGTGATGGCGCTGCTGGTGGCCGGCATCATGATGTCCATCCTGCTGCCGTTGCTGAGCCTGACGGGAAGCATCCATTGAAACATCCGGTTCATGCCGCACGGGGCAAGCTATGCGCGACGGCCGTGCCACGCCCGCCGCGCTGCATGCGCCGGCACGGCCGGCCGCACGTCTTGCCCATTGTTTATTGACACGAGGACATCCCATGCCTGTTGCCACTCCACTCATTGCGCGGCGCCGCGGGCGCGGTTTCACGCTGCTGGAAATGCTGGCGGTGATCGTGCTGCTCGGCATCGTCGCCGTGATCGTCGCGCGTTCGGTGGCCGGCCGCGTGGACACCGGCAAGTGGGACGCCGGCAAGATCGGCGTGACCAAGCTCGACCAGGACGTGCAGGCCTACGCGCTGGACAACGGTTCGCCGCCGAAGTCGCTGCAGGACCTGATCACCAAGCCGCTCAATGCGCCGTCGTGGAACGGCCCTTATGCCAAGCCGGCCGACCTCGACGATCCGTTCGGCCATCCCTACGGCTACGACTATCCCGGCAAGCACGGCCAGTACGACATCATCTTCTATGGCCGCGACGGCAAGCCCGGTGGCGAGGGCATCGACCGTGATTACGGCAACTGGCAATAGCGCCGCGAACCGGACGAGAAAGGAGGATCGCGCGGTTCATTTCCCTCGCCGTCGTGTCGTCAGGACGATGGGTCGATGCTTCGACGAAAAATGAGCGCCGAGCCCCTGCATTGCGCAAACGGGGTTTCACCCTGATCGAGATGCTGGCGGTGATCGTGCTGATCGCGATCGCCGTCACCGTGACCGCCGTGTCATTGCATGGCCGCGCGCGCGGCGAACTGGACGCGGCCGCGCAGGGCATCGCCGCCGGCCTGCGCGATACGCGCACCCGCGCGATGGCGACCGGCAAGCCGCAGTGGTTCACGTTCGACTTGCGTCGCCACACGTACACGACGCCCGGACGCGATCCCCGAGGGCTGCCCGCACAGGCAACGCTGGACGTCACGGCGGCGAAACTGGGCGATGCGAAGCCCGGCATCGCGCGCATCGGTTATTTTCCGGACGGCAGTTCCAGCGGCGGTCACATCACCTTGAGCGAGCCGCACCTTGCGTTGCGCGTGAACGTGGACTGGCTGACCGGCGCGGTCACGGTGACGAACGGAGCGGGGCCGTGAACGCGCAAAAGGGGTCAGGTTCATTTTTTCGCTGTTTCATCGTGGATCGCCGGGCTGCATGGACGGCGAGGAAAAGTGAACCTGACCCCTGTGATTTCGGGGTTTCACGTTGATCGAGGTGCTGGCCGCGATCGCGTTGCTGGCGATCGCCTTCGCAGTGGCGCTTGGCGCGCTCGGCAAGTCCGCGCAAAACGCCGGCCACGCCGCGGCGCTGGATGCCGCCGTCGAGCATGCCCAGAGCCTGTTCGCCGAGCAGGGCCTCACGGCACCGCTGAAGAACGAGGAACGTTCCGGGACTTTCGAGGACGGCATGCGCTGGACGCTCAAGGTCCACGCACTGGCAAAACCCGCGCAGGGTGGCGCGCCCGCCGCGCATCTGCAACAGCGCGGCGCGATGATGGCGCAGGCGTCCGGTGTCGACCTGTACCAGATCGACGTGACGGTGCAATACGGGGCCGGGACGCGTGTTGCGCCTGTCGACCCAACGCGCGCAAGCCGCGCCGCGGAATCCGGATCAATCATGAAATGCGGCGACCGCCAAGCCGGATTCACGCTGCTGGAAATCCTGCTGGCGCTGGTGCTGCTGGCGTTCGTGATGCTGGGCGCGTGGGGTGCGATGCGCGGCGCGACCCGCGTGACGCACGCCGCCGATGCGGTGATGGCGCGCAGCGAATCGGTGCGCACGGTGCAGCAATTCCTGCGCCGCTACGTCAGTGCCGCCGAACCGCAGCCGTACGCGTCGAGAATTCCGGCGCGAGGGCGCGCATGTTTCTGGGCCAGGCGACTTCCATGCAGTACGTCGCGCCGTTGCCGATGCAATCCGGGCACGCGGGCTTGTACCTGCAGACCGTCAGCCTGCACAAGGCCGGTTCGGGCATGACACTGCAACTTGAATACCGGCCCTACGCGGGCGACAAGCCGAGTGACGGAAAGCCCGTGACGCACGTGCTGCTGACCGATCTGCGCGACGGCAAATTCCAGTACCTGGCCGCCGCCGCCTTCGGCAAACCGGCCGCGTGGCGCGACGACTGGCAGACTTCGAACGGCTTGCCGCTGGCTGTGCGCATCCATCTCGATCCCGCATGGCGAACGCGCGTGCAATTCCCCGACATGGTGATTCCGCTGCACAGCGGCGAAGGGTTCGGCACCCGGATCGGGGGTGGTCGATGAAACGGCGCGAACGTGGCACGGCCCTGTTGCTGGTGCTGTGGGTGACGATCCTGCTGGCGGCGTTGCTGGCGGGCGTTGCCGCCGCATCGCGCAGTCACAGCGAGGCCGCGCTGTATGGCGCCGAGCGCGTGCGCGCGGAACTGGCCGCCGAGGCCGGGTTGGCACACGCAGTGGCCGGCCTGCGCGCGCCGGACCTGCAACACCAGTGGGTGCCGGACGGGCGGCCGTACACGTTCTCGTTCGACGGTGCCAAGGTCACCGTCGCGGTCGTCGACGTCAGCGGAATGGTCGATCTCAATGCCGCGCCGACGAGCTTGCTGAGCGGCGTGTTCCAGACCGCGGGTGTGGATGCGCTGCAGGCTGGGCAACTGGCGGACGCGATCGAAGATTGGCGCGGCGGCTCGTCGCACGGCAGTCCACGGCGCACGGAGCAGTCGCCGCACGGGCCATTTCGCGCGATCGACCAGCTGGCCAGCCTGCCCGGCATGGACCTGGCGCTGTTCGGCAAGGTCGAACGAGCTTTCACGGTGTACTCGGGACGCAACTTCCCGGACACGTCGTATGCCGGCCCCTTGGTGCTGTCGGCCTTGCGCAATATCGGCGCCGGCCAAGCCCGAACCCTCGTGGCAGCGCGCCGCAAACGTCCGGCGCAACAGGGGGCCGGCAATGGCCAGGCCTTCGGGGCCGTGGCGAACGGGCCGCTGGTCGCGGGCTACGGCGGCGTGGTCGAACGGGTCTTCAGCGTTGCCGAAATGCCCGACGGCAATCGCGTTGGCCTGGATGTCACGCTACGCTTGGCGTTGACGGGAACCCAGGCACGCCCATACAAAGTGCTGGATTGGCGCAGTTCCGTGCAAGCGCCCTGACCGATCGAGCCATGGCCACCGCGAGCGCACAATCCCTTGAACGCATGAAGCTGGCCTGGTCACGCTCGCCGGTCCCGGGCTTTCTGCGCTGGTGGGGCGGCGAACTGGCCGCGTTGCTGCCGGTGCGCGTGCGCGCCTGGCTGCAGCGCGGGCCGGATGTCTTGTGGCTGAGCGTGAATGCGGCCGCGCTGACCGTTAAGCGCGCACGCACGCGTGCGCTGCTGGCGAGCATCCCGGCCGACTTGCCCGTCGACGTGCAACGCGCGAACTTCGCGCAGGCCTGCGCCGGCACCGACATCGACGATCGCCGGCTGGTGCTGGTGGTGGCGGCGGACACGGTGCTGCAGCGGCGACTGGTAATGCCGGTCGCGGCCGCCGCCGATCCGCGCAAGGTGGTCGGTTTCGAGTTGGATCGGCAGACGCCGTTCAGGCCCGAGCAGCTGCATTACGACGTGAAGGTCAGCGCCGATCCCGCGCCCGCCGGGCAAGTGGCGCTGGATCTCTACGCTGCGCCCAGGACCGAACTGGATCCGATGCTGGAACGCCTCGCCGCCATCGGGGTGCAGCCGGACGCGATCGACGTGCAGGGCGCCGACGGTCGGCTTGCCGGCGTCGATCTGTTGCCGCCCGGTCGTCGGCCGCGCCGCGTGGACAAGCGCCGACGGTGGAACTGGATACTGGCCGTCGCCTGCGTGCTGCTGGTGGTGTTGATCCTGGCGCAGTGGCTGGACAACCGCCGCGCGGCGCTGGCGCGCATGCAGGAGAAAGTGGACGCAATGCGCGCGCAGGCGACCCAGTCCGAACAGTTGCGCTCGCAACTCGACGCCGCACTGGCCGCGTCGAAATTCCTGGTCAAGCGCAAGACCGAAAATCCGCCGCCGCTGGCGGTGCTGGACGAACTGACCCGCCGCCTGCCCTCGAACGCGTGGCTGGATGCGATGACGCTGGATGATTCCGGCGGCCTCGACATCCGCGGCGAGGCGGACAAGGCCGCAGCGCTGGTGGATACCCTGTCGAGTTCGAAGGTGTTCGGCGAGCCCAAGTTGCAGGGCGTGATCCAGCCCGATCCCGCCACCGGCAAGGAACGTTTCGAACTGGTCGCGCGCGTGAAACAGCAGGGGTCCGGCGATGCGCATTGACCTGAAACGCCTGAGCCCGCTGCAATCGCGCATCGCCGCGATCGTGCTGGCCTTGATCGCGCTGGTGCTGGCCTATTTCCTGTTGCTGCACTGGTGGTTCGTCGCGCCGCTGGCGAGCGTGGATGGCCAGATGCACGATTTCCAGCAACTCCACGCGAAGTACGCGGCGGCGATCGCCGAACAACCGGTGCTGGAAAAGCGTGTCGCGAAACTCAAGCGCGGTGGCGCCACGGTCGATGCTTTCCTGTCGGCGAGCGATCCGAGCAATGCCGCGGCCGACCTGATCCAGCGCGCCAGCGACGTGGTCGCCGCGCACGCCCACGAGGGCGCGGGTTGCAGCATGCCGTCCAAGATGCCGATCGAGCAGGACAGCGGCAACGAACCGTTCCGGCGCGTCAGCGTCAGCATCACGCTGGATTGCGACATGCAGCCGCTGGCCGCGGTGCTGCACGATTTCGATCGCGGCCTGCCTTATCTGTTCGTAGACAGTCTGAATCTGGCCCGCTCGCCGAGCGGGCGGGTGCAGGCGCAGCTTTCGCTCTCGGGATACCTGCGGCCCACGGGGCCGACGCCATGAATGCCGCCGACCGCCGCCGCCTGACGCCGACGCTGGGCATCGTCGCCGCGGTGTTGCTGCTGCTGTTGATCGCGCTGTGGATGGGGTTCGGGCGCGGGGCGCATTGGCACGACGATGCGGCGCCGCCGCGGCTGCCGCCGGTCGGTGCCGCCACGCCGCCGCCTGTGGTGCCGCCACTCGAGCAATACGCCGAAGTCTGGGAGCACCCACTGTTCAGCCCGACCCGCACGCCGGCGCCCGCCGTGGGTGGCGGCGATACGGCCAGCGGCGACCTCGAGCTGACCGGCGTGATCATGCTGCCTGGCCTGAAGATGGCGATCCTGCACGACAAGACCCGCAACAAGGATTACCGCGTCATCGCGGGCCAGCCTGCGCAGGATGGCCCGTCCCTGGTCGAATTGCACCCGCGCAGCGCGGTGGTGGAAAGTTCGGGTTCCCGCCTGCGGCTGAAATTGATTCCCGGACCTGCACCCGGGGTCACCAACGCCGAACCGGGCGGCGGCCAAGCACCGGACAGCGCGAAGGAAGGTGCATCTGGTATGGTCTCGCGCCAAAGGGAACCCACGTTCCGGCGCGGCAGTCCGCCCGGCAATGGCGGACAGGCTTCGGCCGCAGCAAGGGAGCGGCAGATCAAGGCGCGCATCGAGGCTGCACGCCGCCGGATGGCCCGGCAGCGCGGCAACGGCGGTTGATTTCGTGACGATCGGATGGCGGCCTGCCATCGGATTGCCTGGAGAGTGAAACGTGTACAAGAAGTTAGCCACGCTTGGAATCATCTGCTTCGTCGCGCTGCTGGCTGGCTGCACGCCGCAGATCCGGCAGGACAACGATTACAGCCTTCAGCGCGAAGCGATTGCCGGCACCCACAAGCCGGTACCCAAGCCGCTGAACATCAACACGGGCGAGCAAGGCCAGCCGCTCGCGACCTCGAATGCGCCGGAGCAGCAATACGGCACCGGGGTATTCATCAACCCGGCCGCCACGAAGGGCAAATCGGGCGGTGCCGCCAACGAGGGTGGCGACATCACCTTCAACTTCGACAACCAGCCGGTGCAGGCCGCCGTCAAGGCGATCCTGGGCGACGTGCTGCACGCCAACTATTCGATCGCGCCCGACGTCAAGGGCACCGTGACTTTCGCAACCTCGCAGCCGGTGACCCAGGCGGAAGTCCTGCCGATCCTGCAGATGCTGCTTTCCTGGACCGGCAACGCGTTGATCCAGCGCAACGGCGGCTACATGGTGGTGCCGGTCGATCAGGCCGCACCCGGCAATCTGGTGCCGGGACTCGGCGCGGTATCGCCGGGAGCAGGCTATGCCGCACGGCTGTTCCCGCTGCACTACGTGTCCGCGCCGGCGATGCAGGAACTGCTGAAGCCGTTCGCGAATCCCAAGGCGTTCCTGCTGGTCGATCCGCTGCGCAACCTGCTGGTAATGGGCGGCTCGCCGGACGAACTTGCCAACTACCAGCGCATCGTCCAGACGTTCGACGTGGACTGGTTGCGCGGCATGTCGGTGGACGTGATTCCGCTGCAGCACGTGCAGGCCGAAGACCTCGTCAACCAGTTGAACACCCTGTTCACCGAGCAGGGCGGCGAGTCGGGCAAGGACGCGAACAAACCGGTGTCCGTGCCAGGCAGCAATGTCACGGTCACGTTCGGCAACTCGAAAAACTCCATCGGCCAGGCCGGGAATCTTTCCAGCATGGTCCGGCTGATCCCGCTCAAGCAGAGCAACTCGCTGGTGGTGATCACCTCGCAACCTTCCTATATCGACGAGGTGCGCAGGCTGGTCACGACCATCGACAACGGCGCCGGCAATTCCTCGGGCCTGTACGTCTACAACGTGCTCAACGTGAAGGCGTCGGATCTTGCCAAGCACCTCAATGAACTGTTCGGCAACACCACCGGCGGCAATTCGCAGAACGAAACCGGCGCGGTCGCGCCGGGCTTTTCGCCGCTCGAACAGACCTCCCGGGGTGGACTCGGGTGCGCAGCAGGGTTTCGGCAGCTTCGCGTCGGACAGCAACTCATCGGGAAGTTACGGCAGCAGCGGCAGCGACGAGACCGGCGGCGGTGGCATTGGCGCCGGCATGGTATCGGGTGCGACCCAGAGCCGTCGCCAACAGCAGTCGGGCCAGAACAATGTGGCGTTCACCACCTCGGAAGGCGTGCGCATCGCTGCGGTCAACGAGAACAACCAGTTGCTGATCAGGGCGAGGCCCGGAGAGTGGGAAAAATTGCTGCCGGTGATCCAGCGCCTCGACGAAAGGCCGCTGCAGGTGCAGATCGAAACCCGGGTTCTTGAAGTGAACCTGACCGGCGAATTCCAGTTCGGCGTGCAGTACTACCTTGGTGGCCTGATCGGCACCCAGCCAGGCTCACCGCCCAACACGAACGAGTCCTACCACCGCCACCAGGGCGCGGTCGGACTGGGCGGGGTCAAATACGATGCAACCTCCGAATGCGTTGTTCTATTCCTTCGCGGGCAACAATCTGCAGTTTGCGCTGAAGGCCCTGGAAACCAGCGGTGACGCCAAGGTGCTGTCGGCGCCTTCCACGGTGGTGCTCAACAACCAGGAGACCACCTTCAAGGTGGGCGAAAAGATTCCGGTGGTGCAGAACTACTACGTGCCCGGTCTTGGCGTCGGCTCGACGACCGGAAACACCAGCGTCGGTCAGGTGCAGTACATCGATACCGGCGTGCTGCTGGACGTGGTGCCGCGCGTCAGTCCCGGCGGGCTGGTCTACCTGGACGTGCAGCAGATCGTCAGCAAGCCGACCACGCAGGATCAATACGGCAACTACACCATCACCAACCGCGCGCTGAGCACCGAAGTCGCGGTGCAGAGCGGCCAGACGGTATTGCTGGGTGGTCTGATCCAGCAGACCGATACCACCCAGGACAACGGCGTTCCGTTCCTCAACCGGATACCGTTCCTGGGGCGCCTGTTCGGCACCACCGATCGCAAAAAGGATCGCACGGAACTGATCGTGCTGATCACCCCGCGCATCATCCGCAATCCGGAAGACGCGCGCCGCATCACCGACGAATACCAGACCCAGTTCGATTCGCTTAAGCCGATCCTGTCGAAGGCAGATGCGACGCCCGCCTCGGACGAGGCATCGGGAAGCGGGCCGTCGAATGAGGCAGTGCCGTCGCCGGCAAGCACGGCACCGGCGCCGGCCGTGGCCGCGCCGGTTCACGATTCGGCCGCGGCGACGCCATCCGGGAAATGGCTGGTACGGGTTGCGACCTTCACCAACGAAGGCGATGCCGAACATCTGCACCAGCGCCTGCAGCAGTCCGGCTACACCAGCTACGTGCAAACCCTGTCGACCCGCAAGGGCACGCTCTGGCGCGTATGCGCCGGGCCGGTCGTCAACCGTGAAGCCGCCGAACGCCTGCGCGACGCCATCGCAGGCGATCTGCACATCACCGGCATGCAGGTCGCCAATCGCTGAACGTCGCGATAACTTTCAGGTAATCTCGTGCTGTTCTAGTCTGCTGCTGGGTGCCGTCAGTAGACTGCGCGGATGCCTGCATCGTTGACGAGCATCATCATCGTCGCCGCCGACAGCGGATCGTCGCTGCGCGAGTGCGTGGCGCGCGCGCTGGCGTCGAGCGTGCCGGTCGAGGTGATTCTCGTCGACAACGCGTCGCGTGACGGCGTGCCGCAGGCGGTCGATCGCGCGCATGCCAACGACGAGCGCGTGCACGTCGTCTACAACCACGCCAACCTCGGCTTCGGACCGGCGGTGAATGTCGGCGCGCGGCAGGCGCGTGGCGACACGCTGCTGGTCCTGAATCCGGATTGCATGCTGGAGCCGGATACGCTCGCGCGCATGCTGGATGTGTTGCATGCGCACGCCGACGCGGGCGTGGTCGGCGCCGTGGTCTGCGATGCGGATGGCGTGCCCGATCCCGCATCACGACGACGCGACCCGCTGCTGCGTCGATCGCTGAACGCAATGACCGGCCGCGCGAAGCGTGAAGCCGAGGGTGCGCGATACGAGGGCGTCGACGTGCCGGGGCCGATTCCCGAATCGGTCGATCGAGGTCGAGAACGTCTCGGGTGCGATCATGCTGCTGCCGCGAATGGTCTTCGATCGCCTGAACGGTTTCGACGAGGGCTACTTCCTGCATTGCGAGGATCTGGACCTGTGCCGGCGCGCGCGCGATGCGGGCTGCAAGATCCTGCTGGCCGGAAACGTGCGGGTGCGCCACGCCAAGGGCGGTTCCAGCGCGCACCGGCCCGTGTTCGTCAGTTACCATAAGCACCGCGGCATGTGGCGCTGGTTCCGCAAGTTCGATCCCGCCGCGCGCAAGCCGCTGACACGCGCGCTGGTTGCCTGTGGCATCGTGGCGCACTTCCTCGCCACCGTTCCGCTACTGAGCCTGCAGCGCTTGGGTCGTCACTGAAACAGCAACGGAAACAAGCATGATTCGTGAAATCCTGAAGATGGGCGATCCGCGCCTGTTGCGGGTTGCGCCTTCGGTGCCGGAGGCGATGTTCGGCACCGCCGAACTTAACGAACTGATTGCCGATATGTTCGAGACCATGCAGGCAGCCGACGGCGTCGGCCTGGCCGCGCCGCAGATCGGCGTGGACCTGCAACTGGTGGTCTTCGGCTTCGAGCATTCCGACCGTTATCCCGAGGCACCGGAAGTACCGCGCACGATCCTGCTCAATCCCGAGATCACGCCGCTGTCGCGCGACATGGAGGATGGCTGGGAAGGTTGCCTGTCGGTGCCGGGCCTGCGTGGCGTGGTCAGTCGTTATTCGATGATCCGCTACCAGGGCGTGGATCCGGACGGTGCGCCCATCGACCGCAACGCCGATGGTTTCCACGCACGCGTGGTGCAGCATGAATGCGATCACCTGATCGGTCGGCTGTATCCCTCTCGCATCACCGATTTCTCGCGGTTCGGCTTCATCGACGTGCTGTTCCCGGAAGAAGCCGGCCAGCTCGAATGATGCCCGGTCTGCGCATCAGGCGCGCAGTTTCTCCGCCTGTCCGCGCAACGCGTCGAGCTGGGTGTTCCAGTCGGCCAGCCGCGTGCGTTCCTGTTCGACCACTGCCGCAGGTGCGTGATCGACGAAGTTGGCATTGCCGAGCTTGCCCTCGCATTTCCTGATTTCGCCCTGGATGCGGGCGATTTCCTTGTCGAGTCGCGCGCGTTCGGCATCGAGATCGATCAGGCCCGGCGAGCGGGTATCAGGATGCGCAGGTTGCCGACCACGGCGGCCGCGGCGGCTGGTTCGGCTTCGCGCATCGTCCAGCCAGCCGGTGCATCTCGCAGCGCGCGAGGAACGCGATTTGGGTGGCGAACTTGTCGGCGCGGCGCCGGTCCTCGGCGTTGCCGTCGGCCAGCAGCAGCGGGATGGTCTTGCCGGGCGCGATATTCATTTCGCTGCGGATCTTGCGCACCCCGGTCAGCACGGCCTTGAACCATTCGATCTCCGCGCTGGCGTTCTCGTCGACAGCGAAATCGTCGGCGCGTGGGTACGAACAATCCAGATGGAGGTTGGCTTGAAGTCTGCCGCGGATGCCGGTTTGTCGCTTGCGATCGGCCGAGGATCGCAAAGGCAGCTCTTGCCAGATTTCCTCGGTAATGAACGGGATGACCGGATGCAACGCGCGCAGCACGGCTTCCAGAACCACCAGCAAGGTGCGGCGCGTGGACGCGGCGGCGTTGCGCATCGTCGCCGTTCAACGCGGGCTTCGACAGTTCCAGGAACCAGTCGCAGTATTCGTTCCACACGAACTCGTACAGCGCCTGCGCGAGGTGGTCGAAACGATACGTCGCGAAATGCCGTTCGACTTGCGCGAGCGTGTCGTGCAGGCGTGAAAGGATCCAGCGTTCGGCTTCGGTCGCGGGTTCCCGCGGTGCCGCGGCAATGCCGTTCCCGGCTTCGCCGACGTTCATCAACACGAAGCGCGCGGCGTTCCACAGTTTGTTGCAGAACGCCTTGTAGCCCTCGGCGCGCTTGAGGTCGAAATTGATGGTGCGGCTGTAGCTGGCCAGTGCCGCGAACGTGAAGCGCAGCGCATCGGTGCCGATCGCGGCGATGCCGTCGGGGTAATCCCGGCGGATGCGCTTCTCGACCTTTTCGCGCACTTGCGGGATCAGCAGGGATTTCGTCGATTTCTCGACCAGCGCGGGCAGCGTGATGCCATCGATCAGGTCCAGCGGGTCCAGGGTGTTGCCCTTGGACTTGGACATCTTCTGGCCTTCGGCGTCACGCACGATGGCGTTGATGTAGACCTCGCGGAACGGCACCCTGTCGCGCGGGTCTGCTCGATCGGGCTCGTAAGTTCCGTCTTCGCGGCGCCCCGTGAAATACAGGGTCGCCATCACCATCCGCGCGACCCAGAAGAAGATGATGTCGAAGCCGGTGACCAGCACCGAACTTGGCAGGAAGATCTTGTCGGTGTGCCAGTTCGCAACAACTTCGCCGTGTTCGTTCTTCACGGGTTCGTTGGCAGGCCAGCCGAGCGTGGAGAACGGCCATAGCGCCGACGAGAACCAGGTGTCCAGCACGTCCTCATCCTGCTTCAGTGCGCCGACCGGCTGCACGGTCGCGTGGGCGCGTGCATCGGCCTCGTCCTCGCCGACGAAAATGTTGCCGGCCGCGTCGTACCACGCCGGAATGCGGTGTCCCCACCACAGTTGCCGGCTGATGCACCAGTCCTGGATGTTGTCCAGCCACTGTGTGTAAGTCGTCGTCCAGTTTTCCGGCACGAACTTGATGTCGCCGTTGCGCACCGCGTCCAGCGCCGGTTGGGTGATCGCGCTGCGTCCCTTGTCCGACGTGAGGTCCACGAACCACTGGTCGGTCAGCATCGGTTCGATCACCGCGTCCGAACGCTGGCTCACAGGCACCTGCAGCTTGTGTGGCTTGGTTTCGACCAGCCGCCCTTCAGCTTCGAGGTCGGCAATGATGCGCTTGCGCGCGTCGTAGCGATCAAGGCCACGATATTCTGTGGGAATGCCCGCGTCAGTTGCCATATCGACGAGGTTGGCGTGTGGCCTGCCTGAGCCGCCGGGCTTAGCGACACGTTTTGCCCAATCGGTGTCACCAATGATTTTTGCGTCGAGCGTTAGAACGCTAATTTGCGGCAGCTTGTGCCGCTGCCCGATCGCGTAATCGTTGAAATCGTGCGCTGGCGTGATCTTCACGCAGCCGGTGCCGAATTCGCGATCGACGTAGTCGTCGGCGATGATCGGAATCTCGCGGTTCGCCAGCGGCAACATCAGCTTCTTGCCGACCAGCTTCGCGTAGCGTTCGTCTTCCGGGTGTACCGCCACCGCGACGTCGCCGAGCATGGTTTCCGGGCGCGTGGTCGCGATCACCACGTGGTCGGGTTCGCCGGGTCGCGGATCGATCACGTCGTAGCGGATCGACCACAGGAATCCGTCGCGTTCGACGTTGTCGACTTCGAGGTCCGAGACCGCGGTCATCAGCACCGGGTCCCAGTTGACCAGCCGGTTGCCGCGATAGATCAATCCGGCGCGGTACCACTCGACGAATACCTTGCGCACCGCCGCGGACAACCCTTCGTCCATGGTGAAGCGCTCGCGCGACCAGTCGACGCTCGCGCCCAGCCGGCGCATCTGCCGGGTGATGGTCGATCCCGACTCGTGCTTCCATTGCCACACGCGTTCGACGAACGCTTCGCGCCCGAGGTCGTGGCGCGACTTGCCCTCGGCGGCCAACTGGTTCTCGACGATCTTCTGCGTCGCGATGCCGGCGTGGTCGCTGCCGCCCTGCCACAGCGTGTTCTTTCCCGACATGCGCGCGTGCCGGATCAGGGCGTCCATGATGGTCTGCTGGAACGCATGGCCCATGTGCAAAGTGCCGGTCACGTTGGGCGGCGGCAGCAGGATCGAATAGGGCTCGCCGGCGCCGGCTGGCTTGAAGCAGCCGGCGTCTTCCCAACGCGCATACCACTTCGATTCGATCTGTTTGGGGTCGAAGCTCTTGTCCATCATGGGTCCGGATTGCGCGCGCCGCGCGGCTCAGCAAGTCAAACGGCGATTGTAACGATTCCGGGCGAGCCGCTGGAAAGGCAAACAAGGCGCGGCTGCTACGGTGTCCACTTCTTGTGCGTGTGGATCGACATCACCACGCCGAACCCCGTCAACAGGGTGATGGCCGAGGTGCCGCCGTAGCTCACCAACGGCAGCGGCACGCCGACCACCGGCAGCAGGCCGGCGATCATGCCGCCGTTGACGATCACGTAGACCATGAAGGCCAGCGCGAAGGCGCCGGCCACGAGGCGCGAGTAGGTGTCGCGTGCATTGGCGGCGATCCACAGGCAGCGTCCGACGATGAAGGCGTAGACGGCCAGCAGTACCAGCACGCCGATCAGCCCGAATTCCTCGCCCAGCACGGCGAAGATGAAGTCGGTGGTGTGCTCGGGCAGGAATTCGAGTTTCGACTGGGTGCCCTGGTTGAAGCCCTTGCCGAGGACGCCGCCCGAGCCGACCGCGATCATGGATTGCAGGATGTGCCAGCCGCTGCCGAGTGGGTCGCGATCGGGGTGCAGGAAAGTCAGGATGCGCTGGCGTTGGTAGCCATGCATGAGATGCCAATGCCACGCTACCGATGCCATGGCACCGAGGCCGGCGATGGCGGTGCCGATCTTCCACCACTGCAAGCCGGCCAGGAAAAGTACGAACAGTCCCGAAGCGGCCACCAGCAGCGCGGTGCCGAGGTCGGGCTGCTTGAAGATCAGCCAGGCGGGCAAAGCAATCAATACGCTCGTCACCAGCAGATCGCGCCAGCGCGGCGGCAGCGGACGCGGGTGCAGGTACCAGGCGATCATCATCGGCATCGCCAGTTTCATCAGTTCGGAGGGCTGGAAACGGACCACGCCGATGTCCAGCCAGCGGTTCGCGCCCTGGCCTTCGCCGAGCACCTTGACCGCCACCAGCAGCAGGACGGCCAAAACATAGAACCAGGGCGTCCACGCGCGCAGCAGGCTCGGCGGGATGCGCGATACCGCGACCAGCAATGCCGCGCCCACGAGGAAGCGCGTCGCCTGGCCGGCGACCATGCCGGCGTCCAGATTGCTGGCGCTGTAGAGCACGGTCAGGCCGATCAGGGCGAGGATCAGCAATCCGATTGCAAGCGGCAGGTCGATGCGCGGGCGCGAGAAGATCCTGCGTCCGATTCGCATGGTGCGTGCGGTGAGGCTGGCGGCGAGTTCGTTCATGGCGTGCTCGGGGCCGGCGCCTTGGGCGAGCCGGCGACCGCCATGACCGGCAAGGGCGGTCGCTCGGACGGCGGGGTGTCGGCCAGCCACTGGTTGAGCATCTTGCGCGCGATCGGTGCCGCCGCGCTGCCACCCCAGGCGCCGTGTTCCAGCGCCACCGCGATGGCGATGCGCGGATGGTTCGCCGGTGCGTAGCAGATGAACCAGGCACGATGCCGCTTGGCCAGATATTCCAGGTTCTTGTCGTTGTTGTAGGCGTTGGTGGTGCGCGAGTAACGTTCGGCGGTACCGGTCTTGCCCGCGATCAGGTACGGGAAATCTTTGCCGATACCGGCCGCGTAAGCAGTGCCGAGGGGGTTGTAGACGACGCCCAGCATGCCTTGTTTGATCGCTTCGAGGTCGGCGGGATTGTGGATGATCTGCACGGGCGGAGGTTGCCTGTACGGTTCCTCCGGTGCCTTCAGGCCGTCGCTGGTCGCCGCCAGTAGGTGGGGCGTATGCGAAGTCCCGTCGCCGGCCAGGGAAGCCAGCGCGTGTGCCATCTGCAACGGCGTCACCATCCAGTAACCCTGGCCGATGCCGGCGATCACGGTTTCGCCGGGGTACCACGGCTTGTCGAAGGTCGCGCGCTTCCATTCGGGCGAAGGCAGCACGCCGCCGGTTTCGTCGGGCAGGTCGATGCCGGTGGGGCGGCCGAATCCGAATTTGGACATCCACTGGTCGAAGCGGCCGATGCCCATCTGGTAGGCGAGTGAGTAGAAGTAGGTGTTCACCGATTGGGTGATCGCCTGCATCAGGTTCACGCGGCCGGCGCCGTAACGCGTGTCGTCGCGGTAACCGCGCGAGGAGCCGGGAATGTACCAGGTGCCGGTGGACAAGACGGTGTCGGTCGGCGTGCGCAAGCCCAGCTCCAGTCCGCCCAGCCCGATGAACGGTTTGACCGTTGAACCGGGCGGGTAGCCGCCGCGCATCGCGCGGTTGAGCAGCGGCTTTTCGGGGTTGTCGAGCAAGGTCGAATAATCGGTCTGGCTGATGCCGTTGACGAACAGGTTCGGATCGAAACTCGGCACGGTCACCATCGCCAGCACGTCGCCATTGCGTGGATCGATCGCGACAGCAGCGCCGGTCTGGCCATTGAAGGCCTCGATGGTGGCCTTCTGCAGGCGTTCGTCGATGGTCAGGTACAGATTCTTTCCGGGCTTGGCGGCGACCTGCTTCAGCACGCGCAGCGGCCTCTGGTCGGCGTTGACTTCGACCACTTCGTAACCGGGCGCGCCGTGCAGCAGGCGTTCGTATTCCTTTTCCAGCCCGGTCTTTCCGACGTGGGTGGTGCCGGCGTAAAGATCGGAATCGAGCTTTGCCTGTTCCTTTTCGTCGATACGCCCGACGTAGCCCACCACGTGCGCGAACTCGGCACCATAGGGATAGTTGCGGGTGAGGTAGGGCGTGATGTTGACGCCCGGGAATTCCCACTGGTTGATGGCGAAACGGTCGCGCTCGCTCTCGGTCAGCCGGAACTTCAGCGGCACCGAATCGAACGAACGGTACTGCCCGAGGCTCTGCTTGAAGCGCCGGATGTCGTCCGGGGTCAGCGGCACGATCGCGGACAGCCTGTGCAGCATGGCGTCCATGTGCCTGACCTTGTCCGGCACCACGTCGAGACGGAAGGCAGGCACGTTGTCCGCAAGCAGTTTGCCTTCGCGGTCATAGATCAATCCACGCGGCGGTTGCAAATGCCTGAGCCGGACGCGGTTGGCCTTGGCTTGGGTCGAATATTCGGCATGCTCGAACACTTGCAGGTAGACGAAGCGACCGGCCACCGTCAGCACCAGCGCCAGCATGATCGCGAACCCGGCCAGCGCGCGCCGCGCGAAGCGTGCGCGCCGGGCGCGCTCGTCGGGCAGTTCGTGGTGCCGGTTCATGTCGCCTTGGCCCCCTTGCCACGCACGCGCGTATTCACGTCATCGAGCAGCAGGAACACGAACGGCCAGATCGCGGCGCCCACCGCCGGGGCCAGCCACGACAGCACCGGCATCGCCGGGGCGCCCGCGAACGCGCGGATCAGGGCTTGCAGCACGTGGTTGTTCAAAAGCAGCAACCATACCGCCAGCGACTGTTGCCACATCGGGAAGAAACGCAGCCGCGAGCGGAACCGCAAGGCGATGAACACCAGTACCGCCAGCCGCAAGGCCTGGTCGCCCAGCAGCGCGCCGTTCAGAAGATCGGCGGCGAGGCCGGTGCAGAATGCCAGGCCCACGCTGACCCGGTCGGTGGCCTCCAGCGACCAGTAGATCAGCACCAGGGCAGGCCAGTAGGGCTTGAGCGGCTGGATGATCGCCGGGAGCGGCATCAGCATCAGCAGCAGCGCCAACGCGATGCCGATCCAGAATGCCCAGCCCTGTGCGCGCGGGCGATTCATGGCGTAGTGCCGGCCGGTGGGCGGGATGCAGCAGGCCTAGCCTTTGGTGGCGCGGATGTGGCAGGTGCCAGCGAAGCCGGGGGGCCGACCTCCGGCGCAAGCGCGGGCGGTCCGACCGGATCGGGCAGGTCACGCAGCAGCAGCACTTCGCCGCTGCGCTCGAGTTCCGCGGCGGGCTTGACCAGTGCCTCGAGGAACATGCCAGAGGGATCGTGCTTCAGTTCGGAAACGGTGCCGACCGGAAAGCCCGCCGGAAAGCGCCCGCCGAGACCGGACGTGACCAGCTGATCGCCCGGTTTGATATCCGCGGACAGCGGCAGGTTGGGCACCAGCAACTGGTCAGCGTCACCGGTGCCGCGCGCAATACCGCGCAAGCCGGTACGCGATGTCATCACCGGCACGGCATGGTCGGGGTCGATGACCAGCATTGCCACCGAAGCATGCGGCAGGGTCTCGATGATCTGGCCCATCACGCCGTGCGAGTCGATCACGACCTGGCCCACGTGCACGCCTTCGTCGGCGCCCACGTTCAACATCACGTGGTCGCGGGTCGGGCCGAGTTGCACGTCGATCAGCCGCGCCAGCTGGGCGTGCATGCCGAGCAACTGCTGGGTGTCCAGCAATTGCTTCAGACGCTCGTTTTGGTGGGTCACGGCATTCATGCGGTTGAGGCGCGCCTGGGCCAGCAGCAATGCCTCGCGCAGCTGGCGATTCTCGTCGATCAGTCTGCGGTGCTGGGCGAATGCCGTGTCGGCGTCACGGATCCAGTCGGCCGGTGCCGCAGCAAGCTTGTAGATCGGCACGATCGCGGCGGCACCGGCGTAGCGAACACGGTGCAACCAGCCGTTGCGATGATCCAGCACCATCAGCACCGCAGCCAGCGCGAGATAGGCGATCAGGCGCAGCGTGCCCGCCGTCGCGTCCGAGAAGATCGGAGTGGATTCCTTTTGCGGAAGCGCCATGGCGATGCGGGTGGGGATGGAGCGGAGCTAAAGCGTAGCAACAATGTCAGCGCGGTGCGGCGTCGTGGCTCACGGAGCCCCGCAAACCAGCGAGGGATATTCGAGGCGCTTCGTTCGGAGCGGCTGTTGTGGAAAGTCAGGACAAGGATGTCCGTTCTGGTGTTCCCGGCCTGATTACGTGACATGCGAATGGAGGTAGGGTGACGCAGCGATCAGGGACGATCGCAAAAAATATTCGCGAGCGCGGCAGCTTATGCAGAGGTCACTCCGATGCGAAGAAGTCGCTGCCGTGCATGTCGATCAGTTCCAGTGCCCGGCCACCGCCGCGCGCGACGCAGGTCAGCGGATCCTCGGCGACCTGAACGTACAGGCCGGTTTCCTCGGATATCAGCTTGTCCAGGTCGCGCAGCAACGCACCGCCGCCGGTCAGCACGATGCCGCGCTCGTGCACGTCGGAGCACAGTTCGGGCGGGGTCTGCTCGAGCGCCGCCCTGACCGCGGCGACGATGCCGTGCAGGGGCTCGTGCAGGGCTTCCAGCACATCGTTGGAGTTGATGGTGAACATGCGCGGCACGCCTTCGGCGAGGTTGCGGCCCGAGACTTCCATCTCGCGCACTTCGCTCTGCTGGTAGGCGCAACCGATCTCGATCTTGATGCGCTCGGCAGTGGGCTCGCCGATCAGGGTGCCGTGGCTGCGGCGCACGTAGTTGATGATGGCTTCGTCGAAACGATCGCCGCCGATGCGCACCGACTGCGAATAGACGATGCCGTTGAGACTCATCACCGCGACTTCGGAAGTGCCGCCGCCGATGTCCAGCACCATCGAACCGCGTGCCTCGTGCACCGGGATGCCGGCGCCGATCGCGGCGGCCATCGGTTCCTCGATCAGGAACACGTCGCGCGCGCCGGCGCCCTCGGCGGATTCCTTGATCGCGCGGCGCTCGACCTGGGTCGAGCCGCACGGCACGCACACCAGTACGCGTGGGCTGGGGCGCAGGAAGCGGCTCTTGTGCACCTGCTTGATGAAATGCTGCAGCATCGCCTCGGTCATGGTGAAGTCGGCAATCACGCCATCCTTCATCGGCCGTACCGTGACGATGTTGCCGGGCGTGCGGCCCAGCATCATCTTGGCCTCGTTGCCGACCGCGGCGACCGCGCGCGGGCCGCCCGGGCCACGGTCCTGGCGGATCGCGACCACCGAAGGCTCGTTGAGCACGATGCCCTGGTCGCGCACGTAGATCAGCGTGTTCGCGGTGCCAAGGTCGATGGAAATGTCGTTGGAAAAGATGCCACGGAACAGTTTGAACATGCGCGAACCGGCGGGATGCGGGCCCAGGGCAACAGGCGGTGGGGGAACACACCAGTCTAGTCAGGGCGCCGGTGCTGCGCAAGGTCGAAAGCATGGCAAAACGCCGGCACGGCAACGTTTCGGGAGCGCGTGCTCGAAACCGCGTGACGCAACCGTTAGGATCAAGGGCTTGTGTCACGCAAACAAGGAACCAAACCGATGCCGGCTGCGCTGATCTGCGGCTCCATGGCCTACGACACCATCATGGTGTTCGAGGACCATTTCAAGAACCACGTCCTGCCGGACAAGGTGCACATGCTGAACGTGTCCTTCCTCGTCCCGCAGATGCGCCGGGAGTTCGGCGGCTGCGCCGGCAATATCGCCTACAACCTGAAATTGCTGGGTGGCGAGCCGATTCCGATGGCCACGGTCGGACAGGATTTCGCCCCCTACCGGGAATGGTTCGAGGGCTTGGGTATCCGACTCGACCGGGTTCGCGAAGTGCCGGACACGTTCACGGCACAGGCTTTCATCACCACCGATCGCGACAACAACCAGATCACCGCCTTTCACCCCGGCGCGATGATGCAAAGCCATTTGAACCGCGTCGCCGACGTGGCCGAGGCCGCTATCGGCATCGTGGCGCCGGACGGCCGCGACGGCATGCTGCAGCACGCCGCCGGATTCGCCGCGCGCGGAACCCCCTTCATCTTCGATCCGGGCCAGGCCATGCCGCTGTTTTCGGGCGAGGAATTCCGGGCCTTCATCGAGCAGGCCGATTACGTGGCCGTGAACAGCTACGAGGCCAGCCTGCTGTCGGAGCGGACCGGTTGGTCGGAAACCGACGTCGCCGGGCGTGTCAAGGCTTACATCGTCACCCATGGCGCGGAAGGCTCGGTGATCCACGCCGATGGCAAGGCGCATGCGATTCCAGCGGCCAAGCCACGCGAAGTGATCGATCCGACCGGTTGCGGGGACGCTTATCGGGCGGGTCTGATCTTCGGCATCCTGCGTGGCTTCGACTGGCCCGACGTTGGCCGGATCGCCTCGCTCATGGGCGCCCTGAAAATCGCGCATCCGGGTACCCAGAACCAGCATTTTTCGCCGGACGTGTTCGCTGCCGAGTTCAAGCGCCAGTTCGGTCACGCCCTGGACTAGCCGTGTCCCGAACGACCTGAATGGCGGCGGCCGGGCATCTGGCGCGGTTGCCTCCCGCAGGCGACAATGGCCTGGACGACCCACGGCCCAGGAGGCCTTATGCGCACCGCACGTATTTTCGTCCTTGCTGCCTTGTTCGCGAGCGTTCCGCTTGTGTATGCCGGCCACGCACGGGCAGCCGGCGAGATCAGCTGCAGGATGCATTTCGAGATGCATGGCTGGTCTGCGTTCTACAAGACGTCGAGCGGCAGCGGCACGGTGACCTGCAGCAACGGGCAGCACATGGCGGTGCACCTGCGCAGCAAGGGCGGTGGACTGACCTTCGGCAAGTCCAGCATCGAAGGTGTCGGCAAGTTCTCGGGCATCTTCAAGATCGACGAGATCCTCGGCACCTACGTGACCGGCGGTGCGCACGCAGGTGCGGCCGCGTCGGCCAGCGGCACGGTGATGACCAAGGGCAATGTCTCACTGGCCCTGAGCGGGACCGGCAAGGGCTGGAACCTGGGCGTGGATTTCGGCAAGTTCACCATCAGCCGTTGAATCAGCTACTGCGCTACTCGCCACATCCGTGCGGCTCGCCCTGCGGGCCGCCTTCGGCGTTCAGATCGGCAATCCTGCCGATCTAGTCGACAGCTCGCACGCCTGCGGTGCTCGGCATCCTCATGTACTGACGTGTACATTCCGGTGCCTGCGCGCCGCAGGCGCACAACCTATCTTCGCTCGTTACGCTGATTCAACGGCTGCCAGTTGTTTTGATTTGCGTATATTGATCAACTGGGTTGCTCCGCGTATGGGTTCACTGAAACCAGATTGAGCTACCATGCCGCTTCCGGCACGGGGGCGGCATGGCCATTCCGATTCTGATGTACCACAACGTGGCGAACGTGCCCGACGCGTTGCATCCGGACGGTCGCTGCCTGTACGTCACGCCCGAGGCGTTCGCCGCGCAGATGGCACTGTTGCGCCGCCTGGGTTGGCGCGGGGTGTCGATGAGCGACGCGATGCCCTACCTGCGCGGCGAGAAGCGTGGCCGCGTGGTGCGCGATCACGTTCGACGACGGTTACCTCGACAATCTCGAGCAGGCCATGCCCGTTCTGCAACGGCACGGGTTCGGCGCGACCTGCTACGTCGTCAACGGCTGCATCGGCAAGTACAACTTCTGGGACGCGGAACGACTGGGTGTCAGGAAGCCGATGATGACCGTCGAGCAGTTGCAGGCCTGGCGTGCGGGCGGCATGGAGGTCGGCGCGCATACCCGCACCCACCCGCATCTCACCCAGTGCGGTGACGCGCAGTTGCAGGACGAAGTCGTGGGTGGCAAGGCCGAACTGGAGAGCTTGCTCGGCGTCGCCGTGCCGCAATTCTGCTATCCCTTCGGTGATGCCGACACGCGGGTGGCGAAGATTGCGCGTGAAGCGGGCTACGCCGCCTCGCCGACCGTGCGACGCGGACGCGCGCGACGCGGCATGGATCTTTTCATGTTGCCGCGGGTCGCGATCGACAACGTCGATTCACTCGCGAAATTCGCGCTGCGCGTGTTTACACCGCTCGAGGATTTGCGTGGTTGACTGTGCGATGCTCCCCGACTGCTTTCATCCGGACAAGCTGATGGGCGGAGGCTGCCGTGATCGGCAGCGCCGGGAGGCCCGTCGAAGCTGCCATCCGTGGCAAGCGCCCCGCAGCCTGACTTTTCACCGTGGCCGCTTCGGACGGCAGCTGGTCAATTTGCTTGGTGGGCCGGTATGAACTGTTTGTCCACCGCTTCGGCCAATTGATCCGGCGGCAGCAATCCCTGCGACAGGATGAAGTCGTTGAATGCCTCCAGGTTGAACTTGTTGCCCAGCGCGATCTCGGTGTGCGCGCGCAGTTGCAGGATGCGCGAGTAGCCGTAGAAATACGCGGTGGCCTGACCCGGCGAGCGGAACATGAAGCGATCCAGTTCCTCGCGCGCGAACGCCTCGGAGATGCCGACATCGTTGACCAGGATGTCGTGCGCGCGCTGGCGCGTGATCAGGCCGAGGTTCAGCATCGGATCCAGGAACGCACGCGCGGCGCGCAGCAGCCGCAGTTGCAGCGCCACCATCTGGCCGCCCGCGGGTTCGTAGGGCACCATCATCCATTCGGCGTACAGCGCCCAGCCTTCCACGTTGACGCTGTTGAACGCGAACAACGAGCGCGCCAGCGACACGCCGTGCTCGACCATCGCCGAAAACTGCAATTCGTGCCCGGGCCTGCCTTCGTGCGCGGTCAGGGTCCAGGCGCAGGCCTTGCAGGTGAAGTCGTCGTAGGCTTCGTTCTTGCCGCCGCCATTGGGTGGATTGCCGAGCGGCAGCACGAACTGGCCGCGTTCGCCGTGGTTGTTGATGAGCGGCGGCGGATCCATGTGCGGCGCGGGCTGTGCGGCGCTCTCGGCCTCCGACGCCAGCCGCATGATCATCTTGCGCTTCGGCAGCGTGACGAGGTGATGTTCGCGGATGATGGCTTCGATCTTGGCGATCACGCCCTCGTAGTACGGCTCGATCGAATTGCGATCGAGCTGCTGCGCCTTGAGTTCCTTGAGGACCGCTCGGTAATCGGTGGTGGGTGCAAAACCTTCCGCCTTGGCCACGTAGGGCGCCAGCGTCTGCATCTGCGCCCGGATTTCCATGAAGGCCTGTTCGGCCTGCTTGATGAGTTCCTGCGGCGGGATGTCGATGCCGACGTTCCTGAGGTTGTCGGCGTAAATCGGCGCCGGCAGCCGCGCGTCGCGGCGCGCGCGCGGCAACACGGTCGATTTCACCCACGCGTCATACTCGTGCAACTGCTTCTGCAGTGCGGCAAGGGCCGGGCCGCCGCCTTCGATCTTGTACTTCGCGAACAGCTTGCGCACGCCGTCGACATAGCGCGGCGTGTTGGCGAGGTTCTGCTCGACTTCGGCCTTGTAGGGCCCCAGCAGTTGCCTGTCGCCGGCCCTGGCCGCGAACAGCGCTTCGGCCTCCTTGGTGACCGCCGTGCAGCCCGGCATCATGCCGACATAGCACTTGAGGCGCGTCAAGGCATGCGGACGGCGCGCGGCCGGAACCTGATCCTGCAACAGCCCGAACTCGCCCTGGAAAATCGTCTGCCCGATATCGGTGTACGGCAGCATGTATTGGCTCTGCAGCTTGCTGCTTTCGATGAAGCGATCGGCGGCGTGGATCATGATCTCCAGATCCTCGCGCACATTCGGGTCGGTGGTCTTGGCCAGATCCCGCTTCAGTTCATCGCGCGCTTTCGACAAGGCCGCGCGCGAGCGCTTGTCCACGTCCGGCTTGAGATCGATGACCTTGTCGTCGTAACCGGGCACGCCGAACTGCGAGGCGGCTTCGGGATTGAATTGGGCCAATACCTTGAGCAGCACCTGGGCATCGGCATTGCTCTGCACCACCCATGCTGGCGGCGGGACTGGCGCGTTGTCGGGACGCAGGTCCGGTTTGGCCGAAGACGGTGGCGCGGCGAGTGCCGCAGGTGTCCAGGCCACGAAGGCCAGGAAAGCGGCAAAGGGTCGCTTGAGCATGACGTTCTCCCCGTTGTGTCCGGATCACGCTAGCACGCCGGCGGGCGTAACGGGATGGGCCGGAAGTCAGCCAGGCTGAAACCTCATTGGGCCGCCTCGGCGAAGTCGCTGGCGTAGACCGGCTTGAGGAATTTGGCAAACACGCTGGCGGGCACGTCCACGGTCTGGGTACCGTAAACGTAGGGCGCAACCTGGTACGGTGGGAAAATCAGGGTGAGCCCGGGGCTTGGCGCATCCGCAGTCGTGCCCGCCCGAACCACGAACACCGAATAATTCACGGTGGTCGGCATGGTGCCATCGTTGAGCATCTGGGTGGTGTTGGCCTTCCATTCGTGGATCGCATCGGGCGAACCTTCACCGGGTTTCGGTGCATTCGCCATGAATCTTTTCAGCAAGGTGTCATGCGCGAAGTTGGCCAGCGCCCTGCGCGCAGCATCGGGGTCGGCGAACAGGTCGTCCAGCGCCACCAATTTGCCGGCCTTGCGGTCGAACACGAATGACGCGTCGACCGGAATCGGGTGCGCGCCGCCGGTGTCCGAACTCCCGGTTTCACGCACGCTGGTGAAAGCGGCCGTTTGCGCGGCGATCTTGAAATCAAGAATCAGCTCGAATTGCCGGTTGGCGAATTCCGGAAGTGTCTGCGGGTCGGGCAGGGCCTGGACGAAGTCGCGCTTGGCGTTGTCGGCGGTGGTCCGCAATGCATCCGTCAGCGTTTTTTCGTCGGCGGGCAGTGTGGGCAACGCGATCGCGATCTTGTAATGCCGGGTGACGGCATGATCGCCCAGCACCGGCGCGGTACTGGCGGGAGCCGGTGCGGTGGCGGGTGCCGGGATCACGGGTGCGGAGGGACTCGCGGCGGGCGCGGACGCGGTGCTGGTCGCGGATTGCCGTTGGCAGCCCGTCAGTGCAAGTGCAACCGCGGCCAGGGTGAGGCCACAAATTGTGGCGGATGCTTTCATCGTGAAACTTCCGGATGGGCTCGCGCAAGTCTAGGTGCCTGAATGTTAAGCATTCGCTGCGGATCCATGCGTCGAGGCCTTATCATTCGCGGATGCAATCCGGGAATGCGAATGCCTGGCGCCTGTGCGTGGCGCCGATGATGGACTGGACCGACCGGCATTGCCGGTATTTCCATCGTCTGCTCAGCCCGCATGCGCGCCTGTACACCGAGATGGTGACCGCCGCGGCGCTGGTGCACGGCGATCGTGCGCGCCTGCTTGCCCACGATCCCGAGGAACATCCGCTGGCGCTGCAACTGGGAGGCGCCGATCGGCGTGAACTGGCGGCGGCAGCGCGTTACGGCGCCGAGGCCGGTTACGACGAAATCAATCTCAACGTCGGTTGTCCGTCCGACCGCGTACAGTCCGGCCGTTTCGGTGCCTGCCTGATGCGCGAGCCGGAACTGGTCGCCGATTGCTTGCGCGCCATGCGCGAAGCGGTGCGGGTGCCAGTGACGGTGAAATGCCGAATCGGGGTGGACGACCAGGACGACGACGCGGATTTGTTCGCTTTCGCATCGTGCATGGTCGATGCCGGCGTCCGGGTGCTGATCGTGCATGCCCGGAAAGCCTGGCTGCGAGGCCTGTCGCCGAAGCAGAATCGTGAAATACCGCCGCTCAACTATGCGCGCGTGTACCGGCTGAAACGCGAATTCCCGTCACTCACGGTGGTCATCAATGGCGGGATCGACGGTCTGCCTGCGGTGCAGGAGCACCTGCGGCATGTCGACGGCGTGATGCTTGGACGGCTCGCCTATCACGATCCCCATGCATTGGCGCGGATCGGTGCGGCGCTGGATGGAGGATTGGCGCCGGAGCGGGAACAGGCGTTGCACCACATGCGCTCCTATATCGAAAGGCAGCGTGCGCAAGGCGTCCGGCTGGCCGCTATGACGCGCCACGTCCTGGGCCTGTACCACGGCGAACCCGGCGGGAAGGCATTCCGACGGGTACTGTCCGAAAGGACACACGCAGCCGATGCGGGCTGGGAGGCCATCGAGGCTGCGCTGGATCAGGTCCATGTGCACGCCGTGCGGATGGTGGCTTGACGGTGTGCGGTTCCCGCGCTTGCCGGCCGAAAGCCGTGTTCAGCACGAATTCAATGGATTGCGGGATGATCGTCGTTGAAGAGTTACTCGAAACCCATGCCAAGAACATGAAATTCCGGATCATCGCTGCGATGCTGGCCGGCACCATGATGGCTGCCAATGCGCCTGCGTGGGCGGCCCCTCCGCGCCCGGCGCCCAAGCCTGCACACCCGGCGACACTCGAACAAGCCGTGAAGCAGGTACAACAGCAGACGCGCGGACATATCCTTGCGGCCGACACGGTGTCGCGTGGACGAACCAACGTTTACCGCATCAAGGTGCTGACACCGAAGGGCAAGGTACAGGTGATGCAGCTGCATTCGAACCCGCAGCCGCAGGTTCATTCGAAGAAAACCAGATCCGATCAAGGAGGGCACTGATGCGAATCCTGTTGGTGGAAGACGAAGCGCCGCTGCGCGAGACACTGGCCGCGCGGCTGAAACGCGATGGATTCGCGGTCGACGCCGCGGCCGACGGCGAGGAGGGTCTCTACCTCGGTCGCGAGGTGCCGTTCGACCTTGCGATCATCGATCTCGGCCTGCCCAAGTTGTCCGGCATGGAGCTGATCGAGGTCCTGCGCAAGGAAGGCCACGGCTATCCGATCCTGATCCTGACCGCGCGCGCGTCGTGGCAAGACAAGGTGGAGGGCCTGAAGTTTGGCGCCGACGATTACCTGGTCAAGCCTTTCCATGTCGAGGAACTGCTGGCGCGCATCAATGCGCTGGTGCGGCGTGCCTCGGGGTGGGCCAAGCCGGTGCTCTCGTGCGGACCGATCCGGCTGGATACCACCGCGCAGACGGTGACTGTCGAGAACAGGCCCACCGATCTCACCAGCTATGAATACAAGGTGCTGGAATACCTGATGCTGCACGCCGGGGAACTGGTTTCGAAGGCCGATCTTACCGAGCACATCTACCAGCAGGATTTCGATCGCGACTCCAACGTGCTGGAGGTTTTCATTGGCCGGCTGCGTCGCAAGCTCGATCCGGAAAGTAGCCTGAAGCCCATCGAGACGGTGCGCGGTCGCGGTTATCGTTTCGCGATTGCGCGCGACGAAATTCCCGCCGAATGATGCTTGGCCGGTGGTTCCCGCGCTTGCGTGCGCGGGATGCCCGCGGTGATCATTGTGCTCATCGCAGTCGGGTGCGATTGCGCTGAAGGTCTGGCTCAGGATGGCTACCGAGGACACCGCGGCACGCGGACCGCTGTCGCTGATTTCGCGCGCGACCATCGCGACCGTGCTGGTGCTCGTCGGTTTCCTGGGCGTGACCGGTTTCGCCCTTGACCGTGCCTACGCCAATGCCGCGCTGGCGGGGTTGGAAGGCCGCCTGAAGAGCTATGCCTACACTTACCTTGCAGGGATCGACGTCAGCAATCGTTCAGATCGCGTGATTCCGCCCGACGCATCGCAACCCAACTCGGATTTTTCGCGTCCGGGATCGGGCCTATATGCGGTCATCGTGGGAGCGGACGGTTTTCGCTGGGAGGCGCCATCCGCGTTGGGTCGCGATCTGCCGTTCGACAAGCTGCTGGCTCCCGGAATTACTCAGTTCCAGGGACCGATCGATACCTCCGCCGGTTCATTGTACGTCCTGGGCCAGGGCGTCGAATGGGTGCTCCAGAACGACAAGAACTACCGCCTGACCGTCTACATCGCCGAGGACGACGCTCTGTATCAGGATGCCCTGGCCGAATACCGCCGCACCTTGTTCGCCTGGCTGAGTGCGTTGGGGCTGGTCTTGCTGGTCTTGCAGCAGTTCCTGTTGCGTTGGAGCTTCTCGCCGCTGCGGCGTGTAGCGCGAGACATCGCGCGCATCGAACGCGGGAGTGCCGAGCGCCTCGTCGGCCCGTATCCGCCGGAAGTATCGATGCTCACGCGCAACCTCAGTCGTTTCATAGAAAGCGAGCGCGAGCACCTGAAGCGCTATCGCAACACGCTCGACGATCTCGCGCACAGCCTGAAAACGCCATTGGCCGTGGTGCGTTCGCGGCTGGAATCCACCGACGGCGAGACGGAAATCCGTCCGGAATTGCTCGACCAGGTCAAGCAGATGGACCAGATCGTGGCGTACCAGTTGGCGCGGGCCAAGACCTCCGGGCATTCAACATTCGCTGCGCCGATACCGGTCCAGAATCATGCTGAAGCGGTGGTGCGAAGTCTCGAGCGTGTCTATGCGTCCAAGAACATCCTTTGCGAATTCGACATCGACGAGGCTGCGCGTTTCTACGGCGAAGAAGGCGATCTGCTGGAACTGCTGGGCAACTTGCTCGAGAACGCCTTCAAGTGGGCCAACCACGGCGTCCTGCTGCGCGTGGTGCGCATCGCGCCCAGCGACCCGCGTGCCTGGCGTGCGGGACTGGATATCCGGGTCGAGGACGACGGGCCCGGCATCCCGGAGGAAAAACTCGACACGGTTCTGCAGCGTGGCGTGCGCGGAGACGAACGCGTGCAGGGACACGGCATCGGCCTTGCCATCGTCGAGGACATCGTGCGCAGTTATCGCGGTGTGCTCCACGTCGACCGTTCGGCGGAACTTGGGGGCGCATGCTTCCATGTCAGCTTCGCGGAGATGTGATGCCACGTGGGCGCGTCGCCGCTTGTGACGGCAAGCTGTTTTGCATCGGCTCGAGTGGTCAGGGCAGTCTGATGCGCGTTGAGGGGAATGCCAGCGCAGGGGTTCGGGTTAAAAGCGCAAGCGTGGGCGTGCGCCGGCGATACCGGAACCTTATTGAATCGAACCCGGGAGCAGCGACTGCCAAGTCGCGGTGGGAGGTCCCGGTGCCTGCTGCTCCGCCGGTGCGCGTGGCTTGTTGCTGGCCATCGAACCCGGATTGCGTGAGGCGTGGCCTGGTTGCGGCGACTGCGCGCCCGGTGTCATTCGCGGATGGCTGGGCGCCGGAATGGGTGCGGAGCCCTCTGTCTCGCCCGAGTCCGAGGTGGCGATGTCGGGCTTGGACATCTCGCCTGCCGATGCTGCACGGCCTTGCGAGTCGGACAACTGCGGAGCATTGGCCGCAGCAAGCAATGGCGAATTCGGGCCATAATCCAGCGCTGCCGCGGTAAGCGGCACGCCACTCAGCAACAACACTGTCAGACACAATGACAAGTGCCTCATGCAGCCCCCGGAATCAGCGCATGTCGAAAGACCATACTGACACATCCCGCAGGCGTCTGCCAGCGACCGCGGAACCAAGGCTTGCGCAGGCCACGGGTGTGCCCGCAGTGCTTGCGTTGCTCGGGTCCGGGAACGCGCTGGGCGGTCCCGAGATCGCGCGACAGTTGGGAATCTCGCGGGCGGCGGTCTGGAAGCAGATCGAGGCGTTGCGTGCAGCCGGACTCGAAATCGAGTCCGGAGGTGCAGGTTATCGACTCGCGCATGCGATGGACTGGCTTGATGTCAGCGGCATTCTTGCCGGATTGTCCGCTGCAACACGCAGGCAGCTCGGAGAAGTCGAGAACCACTGGCGTCTGGATTCGACTTCCAGCGAATGCCTGCGTCGCGCGACGGAGTTGCCGGATCGTTCTTTCGTGTTCGCGGATTGGCAAGATGCCGGGCGCGGGCGACGCGGACGTCACTGGGTTTCGCCGCCAGCGACCAACCTGCAATTTTCCTGTCTGAAACGTTTCCCGTCAGGCTATGCAGCGTTGTCGGGCCTGTCGTTGGCGGTCGGCGTGGCGGTTGTGAACGCACTCGGGGATTGCGGCGTCCATGGCGTCGGGTTGAAATGGCCGAATGATTTGGTGCATGACGACGCCAAGTTGGGTGGAATCCTGATCGAACTGGGTGGGGAATTCATGGGCCCGTGTCATGCTGTCATCGGGATTGGCGTCAATCTGCGATTGTCGGAAGCCACACGCCTCGCGCTCGGCCGTCCGTGCACGGATCTCGTCCGTTTGTGCGACGGAAAAAAGGCACCTTCGCGCAATGCTCTCGCGACGGCCTTGATTACGCGTCTGGTCGAGGCGCTGGATGTGTTCGAGAATTCCGGGTTCACGGGATTCGCAAACGCGTGGACGAAATGCGACGCGCTTGCGGGACGCAAGATCCGGATCGACACGCCGCAGGGGGTGCTCGATGCCGTTGCCGAGGGCGTGGACGCGCGCGGTGCGCTGCGGGTGTGCGCCGCGGACGGCATGCACAGCTTCGACAGCGCCGAAGTCACGGTGCGTGCGGCGTGAACTTCCGATCAACGGAAACCTGGCTGTTCGATCTCGGCAACTCGCGTGCCAAGGCGGCACGACTCGTGCGCGGCGAACTCGTGGACGTGATTGCGGCGGATTGGGGCAAGCAAGATTTTATTGCGGCATTGCGTGGTGACCTGGAAAACTGGCCGAGACCGGAGCGCGTTTGGATGGCGTCGGTGGCATCCGCCCAACGCACACAGTGGGTACGCGAGGCATTGGCGTCGATCGAGTCTGGACGGATCGAGTGGCTGCGCACACCCCGGTCCGCCGGCGGCATCACCAACGGCTATGCAAAGCCGGAACGCCTGGGCATCGATCGATTCCTGGCGATGCTGGCGGCGCACGCGCGCGGACCCGGTGCCTGTGTCGTGGTCGGTTGCGGTACTGCCCTGACGCTGGATGCCGTCACCGGCGATGGACACCATGCCGAAGGCATGATCACTTTGTCGCCCCTGGGCATGTTGCAGGCCCTGCAGGCGCGCACCGCGATCGCTGACGCCAATCCAGATGCCTTCGCCGGCAGCATCGGCGACGATACCGCCAACGCATTGCAAAAGGGGTGCTGGGCGTCGGCCGGGGCACTGGTCGAATGGTTCGCGACCCGCTGCCGGGCGCGTATCGGCGCGCAGCAAGTGTGGCTGCACGGTGGCTGGGCGGGGCGACTGTCCGAATGGCTCGCGAAGGACGGCCTCCGCGCGGAGATTCTGGATCACGCCGTGTTGCAGGGCCTTGCTGCCTGGGTCGGCGTGAGCGACCTAGAATCCGATGTCGGCGACCGGTAATTCCTGATGTTCCTGCGATTGCTCTTCCTGCTGCTGCTTGCCCTGAATCTCGGTGCCGGGGCATGGCTGTTGTTCGGGCACGCGCCGCGGCGGCCATTGCCGCCGGCAGCCGATCCGGGCGTGGCGGAACTGAAGCTTCTGACCGAAGCCCAGGTTTCCGTGCCTGCATCGGGTTCATCGGCGCCGCCGCGCGTGTCCGGATCTCCCGCGGTGGCTTCGGCGTCCACGGCAGCAGCACCTGCCGCCGAAGTTTGCGCTTCGCTCGGAGCCTTCGCGAGCGTGGCCGACATGCGCGCCGCGATGCAGGCGTTGACGCCGCACGTTGCCCGCATCCAGTACCGACAGGAGCAGGTCGACCATTCCCGCGGCTACTGGGTGTATCTGCCCGCCACGGCCACCCGCGAAGCCGCGCTCGACGAAGCGCGCGCGCTTGCCGCCAAGGGCATCGAGGACTACTACGTGGTGACCGCGGGCGATTCCCAGAACACGGTTTCGCTGGGGCTGTTCGACGATCCATCGAATGCCCAGGCCCGGCTCGCCAAGCTGCAGAAACTGGGCTTCGCGGCCGAGCTCAAGCAGCGTGTCGATACCGAGCCCGCCTACTGGATCGACTATGCGGTGCCTTCGGGTACCACTTTCGACTGGCAGGCCCGGTTGCCGGGACGCAACGACCTGCAATCCAAGCGTATCGACTGTTTTTGACCGGGTCGCATTGATCAGGTCGCGGCGTTGCCCCTTGCCTGCGATAATGCGAGTTCGCGCCGGCATAGCTCAGTTGGTAGAGCAACCGCCTTGTAAGCGGTAGGTCGTCTGTTCGAGTCAGACTGTCGGCACCAAATACCCATCCGACGCCATCCAACCCAATCCAGTTGACCCGATTAAACCCGCCAACCATGCGGGTTTTTTGTTGAATGACTTACGGCGCTGTTTTGCGGCATCCAGCCCAAGTCTGGCAACGCGGCACGCAACGGTTATTCGCCTAAGTTGCTGGCAGTAGTGGAAGGTCCGCCGGCACGGGCTGTCACGCCTGAAAATCGCTTGGAAACTTGATGTTCTGTGAACAATTGTGACGCGAACTCCCATTGCCAACCCGGTCCCGATTCCTGCGGGATTTCGTCTATACGTTGCGACACTCCACGGATGCGAACTCTTGCAATCTCTCTCTCGTCCGTAACTGTGGAAGGACGGCCGGACTCATGGCTCTAACCCCGCCCCGTGCCCGGCCGTCCTTTTTCTTTTTCGATTCCGGTGCCGCACGCACATGCGTTCACCTTCGACGCTGGCTGTCCAAGTGATCGGCCCCGACCCACGGCTGCGTCCTTGGCTCGACCGCGCCTGAATCCGGAACATCCCTGATCGCCGTTGAAATCGCCATGATCGTTCGCAACCCGCTATGCTGGACAAGCGATACGGGTTCTGCGTAATTTTGTGTGTATGTATCATGGCTTGCATGGTGCAAGGCAGGATTCATCGGTCGGTTACAAAAAGTCTGTTCGAGTGAGACTGTCGCTCAGGCGGGGTGGTGGTGTGACAGCGAATGATCCGGATTTCGCGGATGCCGCGTTTCAGGCTCAAATCGAAGCGCTGCGCCAGCATTACCTGAAAGGCATGCCCCAACGGCGTTCGGCTTTCATCGAGGCGTGGCGTGAATGCCTGGACGGCGAGCAGGAACAAGCGTGGCTGCGTTTGCGTGATGTTGCGCACAAACTGTCGGGTTCGGCACCATGCTACGGACTCGAAGAAGTGGGTGAAGCGGCCCGCGAGCTCGACAAACTGCTTTCCGGGCGTACGCCGTGCCGGACGCGCGCGCAGGTAGAGGTACCGGTTGCGCGTCTGCAGGCCTTGCTGGACGCGATACCGAGCGATTGAGCTGGCGCGTGTTGCGCGGGAGTGCGTTGGCCGCAAGCGTGACGGCCGGTTATGCTTGCCTGTCGACATTGGACAGACAGGTATCGGCCCGTGGCGAGCAAGGCAAATGCGGTTTCCCTGATCGGCGCTCCGACCGACATCGGCGCCAGCGCGCGTGGCGCCTCGATGGGGCCGGAGGCACTGCGGGTCGCAGGGTTGCCGCAGGCGCTAGCTGCCCGCGGGCTCCAGGTGCTCGACCGCGGCAATCTGGCCGGACCGCTGAACCCTTGGCAGGGCCCCGAAGAGGGTTACCGCCATCTCCCGGAGGTGCTGGCATGGAATCGGCTGGTGATGCAGGCCGAACAGGCCGAACTCGAGGCCGGCCGCATGCCGATCCTGTTGGGTGGCGATCATTGCCTTGGGCTCGGTTCGATCAGCGCGGTGGCGCGGCACTGCCGTGAACACGGCCGCAAGCTGAGGGTGTTCTGGCTGGATGCACACTCGGACTTCAATACCGCGGAAATCAGCCCGTCGGGGAACATCCACGGCATGCCCGTCGCGTGCCTTTGTGGCCTGGGTCCGGCCGAACTGACCGGGCTGAGCGGGCACATGCCCGCACTCACGGCCGACGAAGTGCGCCAGATCGGCATTCGCTCGGTCGATCCCAACGAAAAACGCCTGGTCCACGACGTTGGTCTCGAGATCTTCGACATGCGCTTCATCGATGAAGTCGGCATGCGGCGCGTGATGGAAGAAGCCCTGGGCGGTATCGACGACAACACCCATTTGCATGTCAGCTTCGACGTGGATTTTCTGGACCCGTCGATCGCGCCGGCCGTGGGAACCACCGTGGCGGGCGGTCCAACCTATCGTGAAGCGCAATTGTGCATGGAAATGCTCGCCGACAGCGGCCGCGTGGGTTCGCTTGACATCATGGAGCTGAATCCGGCCCTCGATGAACACAACCGCACCGCTGAGCTGGTCGTCGATCTGGTCGAAAGCCTGTTCGGCAAGTCGACACTGATGCGTGCCTGAACGCACGTCACGCATTCGATGTGCTCCGGATTGAGACGCGCATCACTGTTCCCGCGGGTTCGCGTCAACAAGTGTTTCGATTCAGTGGACGTGGCCATCATGAGCACGGCTCTTGCAGCTACCGCATCGACACCGCCTTCGCGGTGCAATGGACATGCGGGCCGTCATCGTGGCGAAACAACCACAAAATATCAGCATTCTCGAAGCGATTCCGGGCGCGCGCGCGGCGCTGCGCTGGTGCGGCTGGCTGGGTATCGGCTTGTTGGTGATCGCGGCGGTGTTGCTTGTCGTGCTGGCTGCCACCAACAACCAGGATATCGGCGGCATCACGATCGTGTGGGTGCTGACGATCGCCGGCTTGCTGGCGCTGCTGGCGGCTGGTGTTCTGATGGTCCTGATGCTGGCGTGCCTGCGCCGGATGACGGAACTGGCCCAGCTTCTCTGCGATCGCAGCAACGGCCCGGTATTCGTGAAGGACGCCGGGCATCGCTACCGATTTGCCAATGACGAGGCGGCGGCGCTGGTCGGGCGCCGTCCCGTGGACATCCTGGGCCGGCGTGACAGTGATCTCGAACCCGGCCCGGTCGCGCTCGCCTTCGAGGAAAACGATCGTGTTTGCCTCGAACGCGATCTGCCGACCTTGTTCCGCGAATCGAAGCCCACGGCCACGGGCGAAAATACATTCCTGGTGGGCAAATATCCCTTGCATGACGCACGCGGGCATGTCGCCGGGCTTGTGGGGGTCGCGCGCGACATCACCGGCGAGCTCGCATTGCAACGAACCAGCCTCAGGCGTGCCGATGAAACGCGGGTATGGTTCGACCTCAATCCGCTGCCGGTGGTCGCGTTTGCCGCTTCGGATCTGCGCATCCTCGACGCCAACCCGGCTGCTTTGCAGTGTTATGGCTATGATCGCCAGGACATCACGCAAATGTTCCTGTCGGAGCTGTTCGCGCCGGACGAGGCGGATCGACTCTACGCCTATTTGCGCCGGGCCGGGCGCAACTTGCCGCCGGGCAGCGTGGCCTGGCGACAACGCCGAGCCAATGGCGAGGTGTTCGAGGCGATCACCGACATGGGCAACTTGCCGCACGACGACGTACCGGCGCATTTGATGCTGGTGCGCGACATGGCCGCGGAGCAGTCCACGCTCGCTGCCCTGCAGGTGGCCGAGGCTCGTTACGAAGACCTGATCGAGTCGGGTCTGTCGATGGTATGGATGCACGATCTGGATGGCCGCCTGCTGCGTGTCAATGCTGCGATGGCGGATGCACTCGGTTACGAGCAGGAGAGCATGGTCGGGCGTCCCTTGTCCGCGTTCGTGGCCGAAGACGGACACGAACACTGGCAGGATTACCTCGACCGCACACGCAGCCTCACGCGTGATGCCGGCTTGCTGCATTTCATGTCCCGCAACGGCGAGCGACGCGTGTGGCAGTACCAGTTCGTCTGCTATCCCGATGCCGAGCCGGCGCCCTACGTGCTGGGTGCGGCACAGGACGTGACTTTGCGTCATCGTTACGAGTCGAGGATGCGCGATCAGAACCGCCGCGATCCGCTGACGGGCTGCCGCACCCGCCGCTACCTCGACGCCTTCGCGATGCAGACCACCGTCGATCAGGTCTGGGGTTGCGTGGTGGCCGACGTCGATTACTTCCGGCAGTTGAACGCAAGTGAAGGGCGCGCGCGCGGCGACGAGGTGTTGCGCGAGCTGGCGCGCCTGCTTGCCAACCATGCAGGGGCGAATGACGAGGTCGTACGCCTGGGCGGGGACGAGTTCGCAATCGTGATGCCGCAGGCCAGTGCTGACGCGGTGCGCGAGCTGGCGGGGCGGCTGGCGGTCGCCTCGGACGATGGGATGCCGGCAGTGTTTTCGCTGGGCTGGGCGGTCCGCGAGGCGGGCGAACCGCTGGAGTCCACCCTGCGGCGTGCCGACAAGGTCCTGCTGCGCAACCGCGCCCGCGAGCACCACTGAAGCGGGTACTCACGTTGCGCCGCAGCATCGCGGCGCTTAGCATGTACGGTTTGCCCGCCCGCGTGGATGGGTCTCCAGAATGCAGAGTTCGATGCGCAGCCATTTTTGTGGTCTGATCGGGGCAACCGAGGTGGGTCGGCAAGTGACCCTTTGTGGCTGGGCGGACGCGCGCCGTGACCACGGCGGCGTGGTATTCATCGACCTGCGCGATCACGAGGGCATCGTGCAGATCGTGGCCGATCCCGACAACGCCGCGGTCTTCGAGATTGCCTCGAGGGTCGGTTACGAGGATTGCCTGCGCGTGAGCGGCACGGTGCGCGTGCGCAGCAACATCAACGAGAAGATTCCCACAGGCCGCTTCGAGGTCGTCGCCGACTGCATTGAACTGTTGAACGCCGCGCACGACTTGCCGTTCGCGCTGCACGAGAATCCGAACGAGGAGATGCGGTTGAAATACCGCTACCTCGACTTGCGCCGGCCCGAAATGCAACAGGTGATGCGCACGCGGATCAAGCTGGTGCAGGCGCTGCGCCGCTGGCTGGACGCGCGGGGGTTCCAGGACATCGAAACGCCGATCCTCACCAAGGCCACGCCAGAAGGTGCGCGCGACTATCTGGTGCCTTCGCGCGTGCATGCGGGGCAGTTCTATGCGTTGCCGCAATCGCCGCAGTTGTTCAAGCAGCTCCTGATGATCGCGGGTTTCGATCGCTACTACCAGATTGCACGCTGTTTCCGGGACGAGGATCTGCGTGCCGACCGCCAGCCCGAATTCACCCAGCTCGACATGGAATTCGCGTTCGTCGAGGAACGCGACGTGCAGGACACGGTCGAGGCGATGATTCGCGACGTCTTCCGCGAGGTCGCCGGCATCGATCTGGCCGATCCGTTTCCGCGCATCACGCATGCGGAAGCGATGCGCCGGTACGGCTCGGACAAACCCGACTTGCGTGTCGAATCGGAATTGATTGATGTCGCCGATGCGGTGAAGGGTCTCGACTTCAACGTGTTCGCCGGGCCGGCCAACGATCCGAATGGCCGTGTGGTCGCGCTGCGGGTGTCGGGCGGCGCCGACCTTTCGCGCAAGCAGCTGGACGACTATGCCGCGCATGTAGCCAAATTCGGCGCGAAGGGGCTGGCTTGGTTGAAGGTGATCGATGTCGCAAAAGGATTGCAGGGTGTCAATTCGCCGGTCGCGAAGTTTCTGGACGAAGCGACGCTCGAGTCAATTTTGCAGGCCACCGCTGCGCGCGATGGTGACGCGCTGTTGTTCGGCGCGGGCAAGTGGCAAACCGTCAGCGAATTCATGGGTGCCCTGCGCCTGAAGGTCGCGCGTGACCGGGGCCCGGTCGTCGAAGGCTGGAAGCCTCTTTGGGTCACCGATTTCCCGATGTTCGAATACGACGAAGCCGAGCGGCGTCACGTTGCGTTGCACCATCCGTTCACGGCTCCCAAGGTCGATGATGCGGCTGCGCTTGCCGCCGACCCCATGCACGCGGTCAGCCGCGGCTACGACATGGTGCTGAACGGCGCCGAGATCGGTGGCGGTTCCATCCGTATCCATCGTCCCGAGATGCAGAGCACGGTATTCCGCCTGCTCGGCATCGACGAGGACGAGGCGCAAGCCAAGTTCGGCTTCCTGCTGGATGCGCTCAGGTTTGGCGCACCGCCGCACGGAGGCATCGCCTTCGGCATCGATCGGCTGGCGATGCTTGCCAGTGGCACCGATGCAATCCGCGACGTGATAGCGTTTCCCAAGACCACCAGCGCGCAGGACCTGATGACCGACGCGCCCAGCCCGATCGACGCGAGGCAACTCGCCGAGCTGCACGTGCAGGTGCGGGAATCGGAGAAACATTGATTCACTACCCCCTTCCTCCGGAAGGGGGAAGAAAATCCACGCACCCTTCACAAGCGAAGGGAGGGCCGCAATGTCGCGGCCGTGGCAGGTTGTACGGTGTTTCCCTAGACTTTCAATCTTTCAGCACGAACGGTATCGCTCATGGGACGTGGCCCTTCCATCGCCGGCCGCAAGAACGCGCAGGACGCGAAACGCGGCCAGATATTCACCAAGCTTGTGCGCGAGATCAGCGTGGCCGCGCGCATGGGCGGCGGTGACCCCGATGGCAATCCACGCCTGCGCAGCGCGATCGACAAGGCGCTTGCGGCATCGATGCCCAAGGACAACATCGACCGCGCGATCAAGAAGGCCACCGGCGAACTCGAAGGGGTTACCTACGAGGAGCTGCACTTCGAAGGCTATGCGCCCGGCGGTGTCGCGGTGCTGGTCGAGTGCCTCACCGACAACCGCCAGCGCACCATTTCCGACGTGCGCCACGCCTTCACCAAATTCGGCGGCAACCTCGGCACCGACGGGTCGGTCGCCTATCTGTTCAACCGGATCGGCGTGTTGTCGTACGAGAAGGGCGCCGACGAGGACAAGATCACCGATGCCGCGATCGTGGCCGGCGCCGAGGACGTGAAGGTCTGGCCAGATGACGGCCAGATCGACGTGATCACCACGCCGGAGTCGTTCGATGCGGTGCGCGAGGCGATGAAAGAGGCCGGCCTGAAACCCGACCACGCCGAAGTGACCATGCGCGCGGAACTTGATGTGCCGGTCGCGCCGGATCAGGTCGAGGCAGTGCAGGATTTGCTCGCGCGCCTCGACGAACTCGACGACGTGCAGGCCGTGCATTCGAACGCGGATATCCCGGCGGATTGACGGTGATCTCCGCGCAGCCACTGCGCATCCTCGGCATCGACCCCGGCAGCCAGCGCACCGGCGTCGGTATCATCGAGGCCGATGCCACCGGGAAACTGCGTTGCGTGTTTCGCGCGACGCTGCGGGTGGCGGGGGAGGAGACATTTCCGTTGCGCCTGAAACGCATCTACGACGAGCTTGGCGAGATCATCGACGCGCATCGACCGGCCGAGGCGGCGGTGGAGCGCGTGTTCATGGCCAAGAACGCCGATTCGGCACTGAAGCTCGGCCAGGCGCGCGGCGCCGCGATCTGCGCGGCGGTCGGGCGCGGGCTACCGGTGAGCGAGTACGCGCCGAACGCGATCAAGCAATCGGTGGTCGGCAAGGGTCATGCCGGCAAGGAGCAGGTACAGCACATGATCGGCATCCTTCTGAATCTGCGTGAGCCCGTGCAGGCGGACGCGGCGGACGCGCTGGCCATCGCGATCACGCACGCGCACCTGCGCGCGAGTGAGGCGCGCACGGGCATCGCGTCCGCGGCCTGGGGACGTCGTCGATGATAGGAAGACTGCGCGGAATCCTGATCGGCAAGCGCCCGCCATGGGTGCTGGTCGAGGTCGGCGGCGTCGGCTACGAGCTGGAAGTGCCGATGTCCACGCTATATGACTTGCCCGACCTCGGCAAGGAAGTGGTGCTGCTGACGCATTACGCGCACAAGGAGGACACGGTCGCGTTGTACGGGTTCCTGCGCGACGACGAACGCGGCTTGTTCCGCGACTTGCAGAAAGTTTCCGGCATTGGCGCACGCATCGCGCTGGCGGTCCTGTCGGGCGTATCGACCGCGGAGTTCGCGCGGCTGGTGCAAGCCGGTGACGTGGCGGCGCTGACGCGCATTCCCGGCATCGGCAAGAAGACCGCCGAACGCATCGTGGTGGAATTGCGCGACCGGATCGACAATGCGGCCGTGTCAGCGCCTGCGGGCGTTGCATCCGTGCCCCGCGATGCGCGCGGCGAGGCCGAGGCGGCGCTGCAGCAACTGGGATACAAGCCCGCGGAGGCGCAGCGGCTTGCAGCGGCCGCCGCCGGTGAAGGCGACGACGCCGAAACGATCATCCGCAAGGCATTGCGCGCGGCATTGGGACGATGACGGACAAGAGCGATACGCAAACCGCTGTTTCCGACCACGGGAAGAAGGCCCTGCACCTGATGGTGATAGGCGCGATCGGCGTCGTGTTCGGCGACATCGGTACCAGCCCGCTTTACACCCTGCAGGAAGCGTTCAGTGGCGCGCACGGCATGCCGCCGCATCCGTTCAACATCCTCGGCGTGCTGTCGTTGATCGTGTGGACCCTGGTGATCGTGGTGGCGGTGAAGTACCTCACGCTGATCATGCGGGCCGACAACAAGGGCGAAGGCGGCATCATGGCCATGATGGCGTTGGCCCAGCGTGCCACACGTGATCACCCGCGCACGCGTCGCTTGGTGGTGCTGGCGGCGGTGCTGGGCGCGGCGCTGTTCTTCGGCGATGGCGTGATCACGCCTTCGATATCCGTGCTGTCTGCCGTGGAAGGCCTGGAGGTGGCTGCACCGCAACTCTCGCACTGGATAGTGCCGCTGACGGTGCTGGTGCTGATCGCGTTGTTCTGGTTCCAGAAGCATGGCACCGGCAAGGTCGGCGGCGTGTTCGGGCCGGTGACTTGCGTCTGGTTCATCTGCCTGGGCTTGATCGGGCTGTACAACATCTTCCAGCACCCGGCGATCCTGCGCGCATTGAATCCGTGGTACGCCGTGCAGTTCTTCATGCATCACGGCACCGACAGTTTCCTGGTGCTGGGCGCTGTGGTGCTGTGCGTGACCGGCGCGGAGGCGTTGTACGCCGACATGGGTCATTTCGGGCGCAACCCGATCCGCATCGCGTGGTATGCGTTCGTGATGCCGGGGTTGCTGCTCAACTATTTCGGACAAGGCGCGCTGCTGATGCACCACCCGGAAGCGGCCAGCAATCCGTTTTACCTCGCGGTGCCCAAGTGGGGGCTTTATCCGATGATCGTGCTGGCTACCGCGGCCACGGTGATTGCTTCGCAGGCGGTGATTTCGGGCACCTTCTCGATCACGCGCCAGGCCATCCAGCTGGGCTTCCTGCCGCGCATGCCGGTGGTGCATACCTCCGAGGCGGAGATTGGCCAGATCTACCTGCCCTGGATCAACCGCATCCTGTTGATCATGGTGGTGCTGGTGGTGATCGGCTTCAAATCGTCCACCGCGCTGGCCGGCGCCTACGGCATTGCCGTGACCGGCAGCATGACCATCGACACGACGTTGTTCCTGATTGTCGCGTGGCGGATGTGGAAGTGGAATCCGGGCCTCGTCGCCTTGCTGGGTTTGTTGCTGCTCACGGTCGATCTCTCGTTCTTCGGCGCCAACACCCTGAAGGTCCTGGATGGCGGATGGTTCCCGCTGGTGCTGGCGCTCGCGGTGTTCGCGATACTTACCACCTGGCGGCGCGGGCGCGACCTGGTGCTGCGGCAACTCAAGCACGGCGGCCTCGCGCTGGGACCGTTCATCGCCAACATCACCGAGCATCCGCCGACGCGCGTGGATGGCACCGCAATCTTCCTGGTCAGCGATCCGGATGCCGTGCCGCACGCGCTGTTGCACAATCTCAAGCACAACAAGGTCCTGCACAAGCGCAACGTGATCCTGACCGCCGAGACGCTGGAAACGCCCTACGCCGATCCCGAAGAGCGCATCGAAGTCAGCGACCTCGGCCACGATTTTCACCGCGTCCTGCTGCGGTTCGGTTTCGCCGAGGACCCCAACGTGCCGGCGGCGCTGCACGCCTGTGCCAAACAGGGCCTCGACATCAACATGATGGATACCACGTTCTTCCTGTCGCGCGAGACCATCGTCGCCACCGATCGGCCCGGCATGGCGCTGTGGCGCGACAAGCTGTTCGCGTTTCTGGCCCGCAACGCGCTGCCGGCGACGGCATTCTTCAGCATCCCGGGCAATCGCCTGATCGAACTGGGTGCGCAGGTCGAAATCTGAATTGCCGGTCCAAAGGGTGACTGACATGGTGCGTCGCTACACTGCGCGGCCAGATTGATGATTTCGGGCCAAGCCATGCAAACTGCCGCGCCGGAGAAACAGGTCTCGCCTTCGCTGCGCGTTCTCGCGTTCGGTGCGCTCGGGGTGGTATTCGGCGACATTGGTACCAGCCCGCTGTACGTGGTGCAGGAGGTTTTCAGCAGCCAGTATGGCCTGGAGATCAATCGCGCGACGATCCTGGGCGTGTTGTCGCTGGTGTTCTGGGCGCTGCTGATCGTGGTGACACTGAAGTACGTGATGTTCGTGATGCGCGCCGACAACAAGGGCGAGGGCGGCATCATGGCGCTGCTGGCGCTGGCGCAACGCAGCGTGCACGGGATGCAACGCATGCGCTGGCTGGTGGCGGTCGTCGCGATTTTCGGTGCGGCGCTGTTCTACGGTGACGGCGTGATCACACCGGCCATTTCGGTGCTGGGCGCGGTGGAGGGCATCAAGGTGGCGACGCCGGCGCTGACCGCATGGACGGTACCCTTGAGCGTGGCCATACTGCTGGGCCTGTTCCTGCTGCAGAAGCACGGCACCGCGCGCGTCAGCGGGTTGTTTGCGCCGGTGACCTGCGTATGGTTCATTGCCATCGCATTGCTGGGTGTCCGCATGATCCTGCGCGCCCCGCAAGTACTGCTCGCCCTGAATCCCTATTATGCGATCCGCTTCTTCGAATCCCACGGCATCGCCGCGTTCCTGGCATTGGGCGGCGTGGTCTTGGCGGTGACCGGCACCGAGGCGCTGTATGCCGACATGGGCCATTTCGGCAGAAATCCCATTCGGGTGGCATGGCTGGGCTTCGTGCTGCCGGCCTTGCTGCTGAACTATTTCGGGCAGGGCGCGCTGCTGCTGCACGAACCGCGCATTGCCGGCAATCCTTTTTACCTGCTCGTCCCGCATGCCTTGCTGGTCCCGATGATCGTGCTTGCTACCGCCGCCGCATCAATCGCGGCGCAAGCGGTGATCACGGGGGCATTTTCGATGACGCGCGAGGCGATACAGCTCGGCTATTCGCCGCGCATGCAGGTGGTCCACACCTCCAGCAGCGTGTCCGGGCAGATCTATGTGCCATGGATCAAGGGCATGTTGCTGGTGTTGGTGATGGTGGTGGTGATCGGCTTCCGCTCATCGGAAAACCTGGGCGCCGCTTACGGCGTTGCGGTGACCGGCACGATGGTGGTCACCACGCTGCTGGCGTTACTGGTGGCGTGGCGCCTGTGGCACTGGAAATGGTACGCCGTGATCGCGCTGGGAATCCCGCTGCTGGTCATCGACTGCGCCTTGTTCGGCGCCAACCTGCTCAAGGTCGAACACGGCGGCTGGTTTCCGCTGGTGCTCGGCCTGTTGGTATTCACGGTGATGACCACCTGGCGGCGCGGACGCGAACTGGTGTTGCGGCAACTCAAGCACGGCGGTCTGGCGCTGGAGCCGTTCATCGCCAGCATTGCCGAGCATCCTCCGATGCGCGTGCCCGGCACTGCCGTGTTCATGACCGCCAACCTGGCCGCCGTGCCGCACGCGCTGCTGCACAGCCTGAAACACTTCAAGGCACTACATGCGCGCAACGTGCTGCTCAGCGTGGAGACGCTGGAGGAGCCCTACGCCGATCCCGCGGAACGCATCGAGTTGCACGATCTCGGACATTCGTTCCATAGCATGATGTTGCGTTTCGGCTTCATGGAGGATCCCGACGTGCCCGCGGCGCTGGCGGATGGCGTCGAACACGGCTTGGTCTTCGACATGATGGACACGACGTTCTTCCTGTCGCGCGAAACCGTGGTCGCCACCAAGCGTCCCGGCATGGTCCTATGGCGCGACAAGTTGTTCGCGTTTCTCGCCCGCAATGCCTTGCCGGCCACGGCGTTCTTCCACATTCCCGGCAACCGGCTGGTCGAACTGGGCACGCAGGTCGAGATATGAAGTTCGCGCGCCGCACGAGGCGGCGCGCAGGGAATCGACGGGTTGATTCGCTGGTCTTGCTCCGACTGCGGTAGCCGCATATCAGCCTGGCCGCGTCGATGCGGGCGGTGGCGGTGCAGGCGCGGCAGGGGGCGGCGGCGGTATGGCCGGTGTCTTCGGCGCGGCCACCGGTGGCGGAGCGGGTGGCGCCGGCGGAGGCGGTGGAGGCGGCGGTATCAGGTTCCAACGCGGCGGCACCTTCATCGCCAATGTCAGCGCCTTGCCGTGGCGGCGCACGGCCATGTGCACACGCTGATCGTGCTTGCTGTCACGCAGGCCGCGTAGCACGTCTTCGGGTTGCATGACCGTTGCCTGGTTGACCTGGACAATCACGTCGCCGGGATGCAGACCGGGAAAGCGCTTGTCGTTGCGCGACAGCACCAGCACGCCATGATCGGTGCCGAAGTAGCTGCCGAGATCGGGATTGAGCGGTGCGAGGTTCAGGCCCCACCACGGTGACATGAAGGTGCCCAACGCATGTCCGTCACGGCCTGCCCTGATGGCGGCCTCGCGTGCAGCGGAAGCGTCTTTCATCGCGTCGGCGGCGCTTTTCATGGCCTCGTCGATGCTGCGCTGGAGCTGATGCCTGAATTCGGGGGCCTGCAGCGATGCAGTGGCTTCGCGGGCTGCCTGTTCTGCCGCGCGTACCGTTGCCTGCCAATCCTCCGGCTGCATGCGTTCGGGCGTGACACGGACCTCGTGCGACTTGCCGTCGCGGTTCACACCGAGCGCGATCGGCTTACCCGCTTCGGCATCGCGCAACGCGGTTTCGGACACGACACCAAGGCCGCCTACCGGTTTACCGTTGATTGTGGTGATTGTGTCACCGGCTTGTAGTCCGGCGCGTTCGGCGGGGCCGCCGGGCGTCACCGCACCCACGCGCAGGCCGTCGGCGCCGGGCACCAGGGCCACGCCAAGCATGCCGCGCTTGTCGTCGGCGAGATAGTGCAGTGCACTGGCGCTGGCGTCGTTGCCGATCTTCAGCGAGAGCGCGGCCATGCGGTTGGCGAGTGCGTTCATGCGTGTCTGCAGTTCGGCCATTTGCTGCTGGACGGCGGTGTCCGTGGCTGCCTGCGAGGATGCCGGGGACGCGGGCACAGCCAGCGCCGCGTTGGACAGCGCGAGCAACAAACACATGGCGAGCGTGCGTTTCATGACGGTTCTCCGGTTCACATGGAAATGACGTGTGCGTGATTGGGCCGTGCTTGATCGGCAACCATGTAAGGCTGCAGGTGCAAAAGACCCATTTGTTGCAGCAACGCGATGCGCTGCTGCCACAGGTTGCCGAGCGTCGCCGTGTCGCGCGAGGCGGAGAGCTGCAGGTCGATCAGCCCGATCTGATCCTGCAGCGCCACTTCGTGCGCAAGCTGCTGCCCATCCAGCGGTGCACCATTGCGATCGAGGTTCTGCACCCACGCCTGCCACTGCCGCGAACTCGCCTGCAGGCTCGCGATGTCCGACATGGCGTGTACATGTGTCGATGCGGCGTGTCGTGCGATGCGCACGGGTGCCGGCGCATGCAAGCGCACGTGCGGCCACGTGAACGCCAGCGCGATGCCGGCGGCGAGCGCGGCAGGCAAGGCAAACCGGACGGTCTTGCGCAAGGCCTGCCGGCGCCGGATGCGCGCTGCCAGTATGGGCCATGCGTCATCGTTCCGGCACGGCCGTGGGCAGCGCGCGCAGTGCGGCGGCGAGCGATGCCTCTTCATTCATGCGGTGGTGGTCGAGCCGATCGTGCATGGCGTGTCCTCCGCTTGGGGTGCCAGCAACTCGCGCAGGCGTTTCGTCGCACGCGCGAGTTGCGATTTGGAAAAACTTACCGAGCGTCCGAATTGCTCGGCGATTTCGACATGGGTATAGCCTTCGACGTGATACAGCCACAGCACCGCACGGGCAGCGTCGGGCAGGCGGTTGAGCGCGCGATCCAGCGTGGCCGAATCCGCGTGCGCCCACGGCGCGGGTACGCTGTCTTCGGCGCGCGCATCGTCGAACAGCTCGATGACGTGCAGGCGGTCGTGGCGAAGTTGCATCAGCGCCTCGTTGACGACCAGCTTGCGCAGCCAGGCCGCAAACGGAGCATCGCCGCGGAACTGGCGGGCGCGCTGAAATGCTTTCAGCATTGCATCCTGCAGGACCTCCTGGGCCACGTCGTTGCGACCGGTCAGGCGCAAGGCCAACGTCCACGCGGCGCGCTCGAAGCGCCGATAGATTGCCTCGAACGCGGCCAACTCGCCGCTTTGCAGGCGGCGGATCAGCGCCGGTTCGACGGTTTGCCGGAAGGTGCCTTGCATATCCACGACTCTAGGATGCACCAGGACGGCAAATGGTCGCATGTCCTTTTCTGGGCTCTGCCATAATCCGCGCATGAGCGAGTCCCGCGTCGTCGACGCCACCGAGAGCCCCGCCGAACAGATCGTCGAAGCCAACGTGCGGCCGCGTTCGCTGTCCGAGTATGTCGGCCAGGCGGCGATGCGGGAGCAACTGGCGTTGTCGATACAAGCGGCACAAAAGCGCGGCGACGCGCTGGACCACGTGTTGGTGTTCGGACCGCCGGGCCTCGGCAAGACCACGATCTCGCACGTGATTGCCAACGAGCTGGGCGTGAATCTGCGCAGCACCTCGGGACCGGTTCTGGAACGCGCAGGCGACCTCGCGGCGCTGCTCACCAACCTGCAGCCCCGTGACGTGCTGTTCATCGACGAAATCCACCGTCTCTCGCCGGTGGTGGAAGAAGTGCTGTATCCGGCGCTGGAAGATTTCCAGATCGACATCATGCTGGGCGAAGGGCCGGCCGCGCGTTCGATCAAGCTCGATCTGCCGCGTTTCACACTGGTCGGCGCGACCACCCGCGCCGGGATGCTGACGTCGCCGCTGCGCGATCGTTTCGGCATCGTGCACCGGCTGCAGTTCTACACGCCCGACGAACTGGCGGCGATCGTCGCGCGTTCGGCGCGGATCCTTGACATCGCATGCGATGAGGAGGGTGCCGTGGAAATCGCGCGGCGTTCGCGTGGCACGCCGCGCATCGCCAACCGTCTGCTGCGGCGGGTGCGCGATTATGCCCAGGTACGGGCCGACGGACACATCACCCGCGCTGCTGCGGCGGCGGCACTGGAAATGTTGCAAGTCGACGCCGGTGGCTACGACGAACTCGATCGCCGCCTGTTGCGCCTGATCCTGGAACAGTTCGAGGGCGGACCGGTTGGCGTGGAGTCGCTGGCTGCTGCGTTGGCCGAGGATCGCGACACCATCGAGGACGTGCTTGAACCGTTCCTGATCCAGCAGGGTCTGCTGGCACGCACTGCGCGCGGGCGCATCGCCACCGCCCGGGCCTGGCGGCATTTTGGCCTGAAGCCGCCGCAAGGCAGCGACTCCGGACTGAACCTGTTCGATCGGGAGGAGTCTTAATGGTCGAGGTTACCGATCACGACGAACCGGCGTTCAGGTGGCGGACAAGGGTTTATTGGGAAGATACCGATGCAGGCGGCGTGGTCTATCACGCGGGCTATCTGCGGTTTCTCGAACGCGCGCGCACGGAGTGGATGCGCGCCGCGGCGATGGGGCAGGCTGCCTTGCGTGACTCACATGGAATCGTGTTCGTGGTGCGCGAATTGAACATCGCCTATGACAAACCGGCCCGGCTCGACGACGAACTGGATTCGACGGTGGGCGTTGAACGGCTGCGCTCGGCCAGCATCGACTTGGGGCAGGCGATCGAGCGTGTTGCCGACGGTGTCGTGCTGGCGCGCGCGAGGGTGCGTGTGGCCTGTGTCGATGCGCACGAATTCGTACCATGCCGGATTCCCCCGGACATCGTAGATCTGATTCAAGGACAAAACCCCGCATGAACGGTTCCATCAACATTCTCGACCTGGTCATCCACGCCAGCCTGCCCGTGAAACTGGTGCTGCTGATTCTGGTGATCTTCTCGTTCTCGTCGTGGGTGATCATCTTTCGCAAGAAGGCGATGCTGGACGCGGCCACCCGCGATGCCGAGAGTTTCGAGGAACGTTTCTGGTCGGGCGTGGATCTGGCCGCGCTGTTTCGCGAAGTCAGCAATCGCGCTGGCGAGGCGGGTGGTCTTGCCGCTGTCTTTGAATCCGGTTTCCGCGAATTCGTGCGCCAGCGCCAGCGCGGCGGCGAGGATCGGCGCGCGGTAATGGAATCCTCCGAACGCGCGATGCGGGTGGCCGGCACCCGCGAGGTGGAAAAACTCGAACACAATCTCGAATATCTCGCCAACGTGGGTTCGATCAGCACCTACGTCGGCCTGTTCGGCACGGTGTGGGGCATCATGATCGCGTTCCAGGGGCTGGGTACCCTGAAGCAGGCCACCATCGCCACCGTTGCGCCGGGCATTTCCGAGGCGCTGGTCGCGACCGCGATGGGCCTGTTCGCCGCGATTCCGGCGGTGTGGGCGTACAACCGTTTTTCGACGCGGCTGGATCGACTGACGCTTCGCTACGACACGTTCCAGGAAGAATTCTCGTCGGTCCTGCACCGGCAGATGCAGACCGAGCAGCCCGTCACGCGCGACCGCGCGGAAGCACGCGCGCACTAACGGCGGGGACGACACGTCATGGCCCTGCAACATCGTCGCCAGCGCCGCCGCAGGATGGCCGAGATCAACATCGTGCCATACATCGACGTGATGCTGGTGTTGCTGATCATCTTCATGGTCACCGCGCCGATGCTCAACCTGGGTGCCAACATCCAGCTGCCGCAGTCCGCCGCAAAGGCCTTGCAGGACGAGAAACAACCCGTGCTTGTGGAGGTCAACCAGCAGGGCGACGTGTCGCTGCGACTGGGCAAGGCCACGCCGCAACCGGTCGACGACCAGACACTCGTGAAAGAGGTTTCCGCCTTCGTCAAGCAGGATCCAAAAGTCTCCGTGTTGCTGGGCGGCGACAAGCGCGTCGATTACGGGCGCGTCAACCAGGTGCTGGGTTTGCTGCAGCAGGCCGGCGTCGCCAAGGTCGGATTGATGAGCCAGCCCGAGGCCGCAATGGCCCCATCGAGTCATGGAAAGCGCTGACGTCACGCCGCGCGCGGTCGCCTATTCCGTGCTGCTGCACTTGGGCATCGTCGCGTTCCTGGCGCTGGCGATGCTCAACTGCACGCGCTGGGAGGACATCGCCAACCTGTTGCATCTGCCCGATGCCTTGCGTCCGGTGACGTGCGCGAAAATGACGCAGCTGCAAGGCCCCGTGATCGAAGCCACTCTGGTGGGTCCGGTCGGCGCACCGCCGCCACCTGCCGCCAGGCACGCGCATCGCGCGTCGCCGCGGCACGAGCAGAAGGCCGAGCCGAAACCGAAGCCGCCGCCGCCGGCCAATGTGCGGGTGCTGCCCACCCCGGTGCCGCAACCGAAATTGAAGGATCAGGAAAAAGTCGCCCAGATCGCCGATCAGGAAGCCGAACAGGCCAAACAGGCGCAGGAAGAACAGCAGAAACAACGCATGGCAGAATTGACCAAGGAAAAGGAGCGCGAACGCATCTTGAAGGAACTTGCGAAGGTGAAGGCCGAAAGCGCCCAAGCCGAGAAACAGGTGAACCTGGAGTCGCAAAAAGCCCAGCAACTCGCGGATCTGCGCAAGGCCAGTGAAAGCCAGAACGCCCAGAATGTGCCGGTGGCCAAGCAGGCCATGACGGGGCAGGGCGGCACCGATACGGCGGCCTATCAGGCGGCCCTCACCAATGCGATCGTGCAGAATTGGCTGCGCCCGTTCGATATTCCGGCCGGCACCAAGTGCCCGGTGGAAATAAGGCAGATACGCGGTGGTCAGGTTACCGATGTTAAGGTTCTGCCGAGTTGTCCCTTGAACCAGGTGGGGAAGGACTCGGTCAAGCAGGCGGTGCAGAATGCATCACCGCTTCCCTACAAGGGCTTCGAAAAGGAATTCGTGCCCGACCTCGAACTGGATTTCGTGATCCCCGGCTCCGATTGAGGAAATGCTCGATCATGCGAATGTACAAATGCCTGATTGCCTTCGCCCTGGCCCTGTGCGCCGCACTGTGCGTGACACAGGCCGGTGCACAGAGTCTCAAGCTCCAGATCGTCAACGGCGTGCCCTCGGCCATTCCCGTCACCGTGGTGCCGTTCGGCCAGAACTCGGGGCCCGCCGCGCCGGTGGACGTGGCCCAGATCATCAGCATGGATCTTGATCGCAGCGGCAAATTCCGCACGCTGCCGAACGATCAGATCGTGCAGTCGCCCACCGCGGGCGCACAGATCAATTTCGCGACCTGGAAGCAGCTGAAGCAGCACTACATCGTGGTCGGCACCACCACTTATTCCGGTGGCGTGCTCACGGTCAACTACGAGCTGTGGGATGTCGGCGCGCAGCAAATGTTGCTGAAGAACTCGGTGGCCATGCAAGGCAGCGACCTGCGTCGTGCCGCCCATCAGGCCGCCGACCAGATCTACCAGAAGATCATCGGCGTGCGTGGCGCGTTCGATACGCGCATCGCGTACATCACGATGGTGGGTCTCGGCAACAATGCCCAGTATTCGCTGGTGGTTGCCGATTCCGATGGTTACAACCCGCAGACCGTCGTGCGCTCGCATGAAGCGCTGCTGTCGCCGACCTGGTCGCCCGATGGCAACGAGATCGCCTATGTGTCGTTCGAGGGCGGTGACTCGGCCATCTACATCCAGAATGTTTCCACCGGCGCGCGGCGGCTGGTGTCGTCGCGCCCCGGCATCAACGGTGCCCCGCGTTTTTCGCCGGACGGCAAGCGGCTGGCGGTAAGCCTGTCGTTCCAGGGCAATCCCGAGATCTACGTGATCGATCTTGCCACCGGTGGTCTCACCCGCCTCACCCACAACCTCGCGATCGATACCGAACCGTCATGGACGCCGGACGGGCAGAACATCATTTTCACCTCGGATCGCTCGGGCAAACCACAGTTGTATGAAATCCCGGCGGCCGGCGGCGCGCCGCAGCGACTGACCTTTCAGGGACAGTACAACGCCGACGTCGCCGTCGACTACGACGGCAGCAAGCTGGCCATGGTGCAGGGCAATGGAAACGTGTATCGTATTGCCGTGATGGATCGTTCCCATGGCGGTCAGGAGACTTTCGTTTCGCCGGGCAATCTGGACGAATCCCCAAGCTGGGCGCCTAACGCCAGCATGCTCCTCTATGCAGCCACCGAGGGCCCCCGCGGGGTTTTGTACTCCGTTTCGGCCGACGGGCGGGTGCGTCAAAGGCTCGTGCTGAGTGATGGCGACGTGCGCGAGCCGGCCTGGGGCCCCTACCGGAATCCTTGACGCCGTCTTGATCGACACACTGTTCCACTACACATGTTGCACCACCACCCACTCCCCACTCGTTCAACAAAGGATGGATTCGCCATGAACGCAACCGTTCGCGTCTCCGTAGTTGCATTGTTCTGTCTGGCTGCCGCCGCCTGTGCCAAGAAGCAGGAAGTCAAGCCCACGCCGCCGCCGTCAGAAACCCCCACGACCAGCCAGCCGGCGACGACCGAGGGTGCCTTCACGCCGGCGGACCTGCAGACCAACGCCTGCCTGCGCACACGCGTGATCTATTTCGATTTCGACAAGAGCGACATCCAATCCCAGTTCGACAACATCATCGCTTGCCATGCCAAGTACTTGCGTGACCGCCCGATGGCGCGCATGACCCTGGAAGGCAACACCGACGAACGCGGTACCCGAGAATACAACCTGGGTCTCGGTGAACGCCGCGGCAATTCGGTTGCCAGCGCACTGGAAGCGGATGGTGCTTCGGCCAGCCAGATCAAGGTCGTCAGCTATGGCGAGGAGCGCCCGGTGTGCCGCGAGCACAACGAGGGCTGCTGGCACCAGAATCGTCGCGTCAATATCGTGTACACCACCGAGTAACGCGGGTGTCGCGGCTGACGGACATGCGCGAAGTCGCACCGCGCAGATCCTCACTGATCATGGCCGCTTCGGCGGCCATGATCGTTGCGGGGGTGTGCGTTCCCGTCGCACGTGCACAGGACGCGGTGTCGGCGACATCGATCGCCGCCCCGGCGTCGAACAATCTGGTGCTGCTCAACCAGATCCAGTCCCTGCGTGACCAGATGCAACAGATGCAGGGCCAGATCGAGGTCCTGCAACACCAGCTGCAAAAACTGCAACAGACCGGCAAGGATCAATACAGCGATCTGGATGCGCGCATCGGCAAGCTCGAGCACCCCGCGCCCACCTCGGCGCCCGACAGTTTGGCGCCTCCTTCGTCGGTGGCCGTCGCTAGCGCACCGGCAACTTCATCCGGCCAATCGATGTCCGCGGACGACAAGGCCAAGGCGCAAGCCGATTTCGATGCCGCGTTCAAATCCCTGCGGGCCGGCAACTACGTCGACTCGGCGCGCGGATTCCGTGCCTTCATCGACAAGTATCCCGGCAGCCCGCTGGTGTCGAACGCGTATTACTGGCTGGGCGGTTCCTACTACGTCACCCAGAATTACAAACCCGCGCTCGCGGCGTTTCAGGCTTTACTGCAAAAATACCCAGACAGTCCCAAGGCGGCGGAAGCCCAGCTGCGGGTTGCCGATTGCGAAATCGGCATGAAGGATTACCCTGCCGCGCGTGCCACGCTGCAAACCTTGATCAAGGCGCATCCGGGCACATCGCTCGAGAAGCGCGCGCGCCAGAGGATGCAGGATATTCCGGCGCCCAGTGGAACACGGTGACGTTCGGGCCATGACGCAGCATTCTTACGACGCGCCCAAGGCGGTCGTGCTGGTTTCCGGCGGCATGGATTCGGCGGTGACGCTGGCACTGGCGCGCGAACAGGGTTTTGTTTGCCACGCACTGTCGGTAGCCTACGGCCAGCGGCATGCTTCCGAACTGGCTGCTTCGGATCGCGTTGCGGCCATGCTGGGTGCGGTCGAGCACAAGACCGTGGCCGTGGACCTGCGCAGCATCGGCGGTTCCGCACTGACCGCGGATATCGCCGTGCCCGAGCACGTCGATGCGCATGGCGAAACCGATATCCCTGCCACTTACGTGCCCGCGCGCAACACCATCATGCTGGCGATCGCATTGGGATGGGCGGAAACGCTGGGTGCGAACGACATCTTTTGCGGCGTGAACGCGGTCGATTATTCGGGCTACCCCGACTGTCGCCCGGCGTTCGTCGACGCGTTCCAGCATCTGGCCAACCTGGCAACCAAGGCCGGCGTCGAGGGCCACGCCTTGCGCGTGCATGCACCGCTCATCGGCATGGGCAAGTCCAGCATCGTGCGCGAAGGCGTGCGTCTCGGCGTCGATTTTGCGCAAACGGTATCGTGCTACAGCGCCGATCCCGCGGGCCGCGCCTGCGGGCGTTGCGACGCCTGCGTATTGCGCGCGCGCGGTTTCGCCGACGCGGGCGTGGCGGACCCGACTCTTTACGTTTCGGCGTCGTGACAGGTTAAAATGTCGGGCTTGCCTGCAACCGGTCTCGGCTGCAGGCTCATGGGGCCGTTAGCTCAGCGGTAGAGCAGTGGACTTTTAATCCATTGGTCGAAGGTTCGATCCCTTCACGGCCCACCAATTAAATCGATGTCTTGTGCGATTATGGATTTTCTGACGTTCTCGCGTTCCTCTCGTGATTGCCATCGCGGTGTCCTAGACGTACCGTGGAATCGGGCCGTTGTGCGGAGTCATGTTCTCCGAAAGATCGAGCATGACTTTGTCGACGTAGCACCAGCCCCAGCCTTCCGGGGGGTCGTAACCCTCGATGATCGGATGACGAGTAGCATGAAAATGCTTTGTCGCGTGGCGATGGGGTGAGTCGTCGCAACAGCCCACATGGCCACACGTGCGGCACAGTCGCAGATGGACCCAAGTCGAACCGATTTTGAGACATTCCTCGCAGCCCAGTGCGCTCGGGACCACGTCGCGGATCGTGTCGAGATGGGTGCAAACAGCGTTCATTGGATCCTCCTGGGTTTGCCTGCGAGAAACGCGTGCAGCGCCGCGACTACCTGGGCGCCTTCGCCGACGGAAGCGGCGACGCGCTTGGTCGATCCTGCGCGTACATCGCCAATGGCAAACACTCCAGCGCGGCTCGTTTCCAGCGCGCCACCAGGTTCGGCCGCTGCAGCGCCGGTCAGAACAAAACCTTTTCCGTCGAGCGCGACGCCGCAGTGTTGCAGCCAGTCGGTGTTGGGATCGGCGCCGATGAACAGGAAGACGTGCCGGATCGGCCGCGTGGTTTCGGCGCCACTCAGTCGGTTGCGCCAGGTCACGCCGCGCAACGCCTCGCCGACACCTTCCAGCGCAATGACCTCGGTTTCCGTCAGTACCTCGATGTTGGGCAGGGATTCGATGCGCGCCGCGAGATAGTGCGACATCTTGCCCGCGAGCCCGACACCGCGACAGAGCATCCAGACCTTGGATGCCAGGCCCGAGAGATAGACGGCCGCTTGCCCCGCCGAATTACCCGCGCCGACAAGCACGACTTCCTGCCCCGCGACCAGTCTGCCTTCCAGCGGCGAGGCCCAGTAATGCACGGATGCACCCTCGAATTGCGCGAGGTTCGACACGCCGAGCCGGCGATACTTCGCGCCAGTCGCCACGACAACGGTACGTGATTTCACACGCTCGCCGTTGCGAAGCTCGAGCTGGAAGTCGCCGTTGCCAGTCGAATGGAGGTCGATCACCTCTTCGGGGATCGCTATCTCGGCACCGAATTTCTGCGCCTGATTGAAGGCGCGCGCCATCAGCGCGATGCCGCGAATGCCGGTCGGGAAACCAAGGTAATTCTCGATCCGCGCCGAGGCGCCGGCCTGTCCGCCGAAGGCTCGGCAATCGAGTACGAGCACCGACAACCCTTCCGAAGCGCTGTACACCGCCGCCCCGAGGCCCGAGGGTCCCGCACCGACGATCACCACGTCGTAGAGTTTTTCTGAATCGAGCCTGGCGATCATGCCAATGCACCGCGCGAGTTCGTCCTCGGTAGGATTGCGCAACAGCTGGCCGCTCGGACAAACCACAATGGGAAGCTCGGACTCCGCAAGGTGGAAGCGCTCCAACAACCCTCTCGCGCCAGCATCTGTCGCGGCATCCAGCATCTTGTGCGGATGACCATTGCGGGCGAGGAAGTTCCCGAGCCTCAGCACTTCGCGATCATCGGCATGCCCAACCACTATCGGGCCACCGCCCCCGGATTCAAGCAAGCCAACACGGCGCAGGATGAGCGCGCGCATGATGATCTCGCCGAGTTCCGCTTCCTGCACCAATACATCGCGCAATCGTGGCGACGGAATAACCAGCGTTCGGCAATCTGTCAGCACGTCGATATCGACCAGCGCAGGCCGGCCGGAAAGCTGCGCCAGCTCGCCCGTGAATTGTCCGGGACCGTGGGTGACGATTTCATGGCTCTGACCGGAATCGTCGGTCTGGCTGATTCGTACGCGGCCGGACAACAGCACCATCAATCCTGGCGACGTATCTCCGCTCTTCGCAATGCGCTGGCCCGCCCGGAAGCTGCGCATTTCGCCGAAGCGTTTCAGCCGCGCTATTTCCTCCGGGTCCAACACGGGGAACATCTGTTCGCGGCGAGTTTCTGTGACGGATCGTGTCTGGGTTGCCATCGGTTCTTCCTTGGACGCCGGCCGGTCAACAGTAGCACGATTCGGGATGTCCGATTCAGCGGAAGCGGCATTCCAAACTCACCCGCGAGTCGGTCGGATTTGCCCGTGCTGAATCCATTTTTTCGGCCGCAGACGCATCCAGAATTTGAACCTCTCTTCAACCGGGGTCCAAACATTGAAGCGTTACCCGCAGCCGGCTTTCGTGGCGGCCCGTTATCTGCTCGTAACGTTTGAGTCAATGGAAAACCCGGCGGCTGCGGCATTGCCCATACCGTGCGGGCAGGTTGAAAAAAGCCCTTCGACATGGTGTTTGAAGTATCTGTCTTCGGGCGTACGACGTTATGTCGGATGCCTTTGAAGGCCATGATCTCCGGGCTGCCGGAGTGGCGTGATCCGCAGCCATGGCCAGATGCTCAAGCTGCATGATGCCCTTGGGACGGATAGCCATCGGGGCAAGCTGGTTGCGGCCGTGGCCAATGTGCTGACCTGGTGATCGACGATCACGCGACGCTTGGCATCCGCGGTTCTCCGCGCATGTCAGCGCACCGTGTCGGTGCGCCGGCCGCTTGTCGCCATGGAACGTCCATAGGGATCGGCGAGTGGGATCTGGCCGGCGGGCAGGGCCTCGACGTCCTCCGACAACGTCTGCATGCGTTCCATCTTCGGCTGCAACTGACCCGATCCGATTCGGCGAGGCCCGCCGAGATGGTTCGTGGACGAACCAAGGTCGCATCAATTGATACGAAGGTAGCGATTGATACGTTCGTCCAATGGTTTCGCTTCCGCCGCTCCGGCTTAATGACTGCCGTGGAGGAAAAGCCGATTTGCACGATGGCGGCGGAAGTTGGCAACGGAGGAACAGCCGTGAATGTTGACAAGGAGCGCATTTTGGCCGGGGCGGGTCGGAAACCGGACCCGCTGTTGGATCTTGAAAAAAGGCACGGTGACGTGGATCGGGAAAGCGTGCTCGATTTGATTGCTGTCATCGAGGACGAACGACGTATGCGGGCAGCAGCAGCAGTCTTGAGCAGTGATACGGCCGTACGCGAGCGCTATCGGGCACAGGTTCGCGAGGACTCCGCGATGCTTGCGAGTATCAGGCAAGGTTTGGCACGCACCGCGCGCGAGCACCTTTCACGGCGCGAGCAAGCGCGCCAGTTGGAGGCGTACGCATGCCAGTTGATGGTCAGGTCGCAGCAATCCTACAACCATGCGCCGCGGTCAACGACCAAGGCGCAAGGAGGGCAATCGTGAACGCGGCGGAATGCAGCATTATTCAGCGGCTGGTGAACGATCTCGACAATACGCGAGTGACGTACACGAACCTCGCAGTACTGCTGCGTCGCCCGTATCTGAAATTTCTGGTGGAGCAGATCGCCGAGTCGCATGTTGCGATCGCCGCGGATTTGGCGCGGCATGTGAAAACAAGTGGCGGAGTGACGATGCGTCGGGATGGACATCGCTGGATCAAAGTCCGCGCTTGGTTCGAGACCTGGGTGGCTGCCGCCAATGCCGACATCGAACTGGGTTGTCTGGAGCGCATCGCGCGGCACGAGTCCGATGTCACCGCACATTTCCAGACGGTACTTGAGGACGTGAAGGGCCTCCCGACGAATTTCAGTCACCAATTGTGCGGACTGGTACGCGGCGTGCTCAGACTCGAATGGCTGATGCGGGCGATGGAGAGGACGGCGGTTGACGCTGTACGCGAGCAGACAGCCAGGGTCATCTCTCGATCAACCCACAAGCGGGACGCACCGGAGGCGCCGCGATCGATCAGAGGCCACGGCATCAATCATCCCCCAGGATGGAAGAGACATGGGGTCAAGGCGACTGACGATTATCTGGGCATCATCGAAGGGAAGACCCAGTATTCGAACGAGCTCTATTACGGCCTCACGCTCGTTGGAACGAGCATGAGGACGAAACGTTCTGATGTTGGCGAGATGGAGGATTAGCCGAGGAATCGAGAGCGGTTTCGGAGAGACACGGCCCACCCGCAGCCATCTCTCCGTGTGACGCAGGATGCGTCGCGAACAGCGGTTCGGGCGTTGCCGTGGAAGGCCCCGGTCCGTGAGTCTGGTCGGCTTGGTTTCCCCCGCCAAAGCGTGGACCAGGTTTGCTCCGGGCACGCTATGGATGGCGTGCCCGGGGTGGTTTTGAATTCGCCGCGGGCTGTGAGCTTCGCATGGCGGCAGCGATTGGGTCGTCGAGGTACCTGCTCAAAACGACGAGCTCGGAATTCTGCGGTTGCGGCGACACCGCGCCGAACGCAACGCGACCAAGCGAAGCCACATCGGGAATTCTCGGGCGCCAATCTTGATATTCGCATCACGCTTGTGTCTCGATGCAGCAGACGTAAAGGAGTAGCCGGCAATGGACAGCTCGTGGCGCGCATTTTTTGCGGTAATCTGTATCCTGGCCTGTGGACCGGCATCGGCCGGCAGCTTTGATGTCACGGCGGGACTCAGCGTGACTGCTTCGGGACGCACCACAGCTGCGATATCGGCCAGCGCGTTCGGTGATTCTCCTTTGGACAATCGCGTCCATTTGGAGCCTGTAGGCACTATTAGCTGGCTGGATTCACGAGACACGCGCGATGACGACTTGAACCATGCGGTTTTTCTCGCGGCTGGGGGTCTACGTATCGTGAGCGCCAAGCGCCACTGGTTCGTCAGCGAGCAGCTGGCCGCAACCAGCGCGCGCACCGGCGCCTTGTCCAGTCGCTTCGAATTCATGACAAGCGCCGGTTGGCAAGACGGTAACTTCATCGTGCTGCTGCGGCACATTTCCAACGCGCACCTTGTCGGCGGCGGCCCGAACATGGGCGAGACGATGGTGCTGGTTGGTACGCTTTTCTGACAGATGCTCAAGCATTCCTTGTCGCGATGTGTGGTCCATCTTGAGTGCAAGCGTCGCAGAGCAGCATACGCTGCGACGAGGCGGGTTGGCCCGTGGCCGTGCAGCGACGAGTTCGGCGAAGAGGCGTCCACAATGCGATCCAAGTGCAGCTCGACGGGCAACATGAGACTGCCGCGGGCCAATGAGGTCCGGCCCCAGCGCGAACAGCCGGATCGGGGGATTCAATTTTGAAGTGCAACACCCGAGCCAACGAAGCAGCGCGGGTGCGGCAACTTGTGCCGTTTCGCCGGCAAGTCGAGTTGCGCATGAGTCACACACACGTGACCAAACAAGAGCGGTACACACTTCGATGGCCGCGCAAAGGCGACTGATCGCTTCAAGACGTCGCATCCGGGTTGCCGAGGGCCGCAGCACGATCAGCGACGAGATGCGGCGCACGACTGTGCCGGGAGAACCTGCGATCACCACTCCGCACGGCGCCAGGTGGCGCGGTGGCGACACGCTGCCGTTGCACGGCTCGCCGAGGCCCGGGCCACCGTCGAGGTGCGCTTGCGGGAAGGCGTGAGTTCCGAGCGGATTGTCGGCGCGAACGATGTGGCGATCAGGGTCGAATGCGTTTGCCAACTTGTCGCCGCCGTTCGCCAGCGTGTTGGCGCCGGGACCTGCGGTATAGAGGTCGAATCGTTCCGACATGGATGTCCTTCTGCAAATGGACACCATCGGTATCGGGTCGGCACTTGAACCCTGGTTGGATCGGGTGACGGCAGGCCGCGATCCGTCTGTTGTGTCAGGCGACGGGGTTCATATCGTCTTTCTCGCGGACGGCGTGTTTTCATCGGCTGCGTTGCCGAAGCCTCGCCTCGAGATAGATGTGCAGTCTCGCAAGTCCCCGGTGCCGGGCCGGATCCGGTGTCTCGTCGATCAATTGCTAGATCCCGTTGGCGAGGCGTCGTGCAAATCCCGGCCATCGCATGTCGGCGCCAGGTGCGTACGCCGACGATCCCGCTCAAGCCGCATGTTTGTTGCGAAGCAGTGGCCGACCCTGCTGTTTGATCGCACGCGACAGCGACCGGGATCGCGCTGCGGGCTTCCGGTCAGGTCCGCCATGGTGGAGGCACCTTCGGCGAGTTCTCCCACGATGAACCAATCCACCAGGCCCAAGTCGCCGGGCGCAGCCAAGGGAAAGCAGGATCCCGCGGAGCACCGTCCGGTGTGGTGGCGCCGGCGTGCGGCAGAACTAGTCGCCCGGTTCCGCACCGCCTCCCGTGCTCATCGGAATACCTTTTGTACGAGTGTCACCGCGATACCGGCGACACCGAGTATCGCGATGCAAACGAAGTGGTCGATGTTGGCCAGCATTGAGGACTGCCGGAACAACTGTCGTGCAATCAGTTCCGTTGCGAGCGGTGTTGCATGCGCTGTCCCGACAACGTGCGATAACAACTCATGCAGGTGATCGAAAGCCAGCGTATACCGCGGATCGCCCTGACTGACCCGCGCATCGAGAACCGCGTAATGGACCGCCGTGCGCCACTGCTGCCCCAGTGTCGCAAGGGTGATGCCAAGTGCGATGCCCACCTGCGCCATCATGTTCTTGAGCTGCTGCGCGTTGGCGAAGACGCGCTCGTCGCCCTCGAGTTCACGGAAGGACTGCATGGCGGCTATCGGCATCATCGTCAGCAGGAAGATGCTGTAAAGCACGATGGCCGGCAGCACGTTTCGCCAGAGGGCGGCGTCGGTGTCCAAGCGTGCCAGCAATGCACCGAACAGCGTCAACGCGGCGAAGCCGACGATTAGATACTTGCGGGGGGCAGGATGGCGCGGAACCATCCAAGTCACCGTGAGGATCGTGACCACGGCCGCCAGCAGACCAATCGCCTCGACCCGTCCCACCGTCTGCCAAGCGAACCCGAGCGTGCGCAACATCATCAAGGGCAGGACATAGTTGTTCGCGCCCAGCATGAGATATCCGAACCCGAACAAAGCCATGCCGGCGATGTAGCGCACGTGCAACATGTGCCTGATTCTGAGCAACGGGGAGCGGGAGTGGTACTCGCGCCACGCATAGGCCAATAGAGCGATCACCGCGAAAGCCATGGCCAGCGCAGCAAACCCGACATCACTGAAGAAGTCGTAGTAAAGCCGCTGCAGTCCGTACAGGAAGGCGAGGATGCCGGCGGCCAGCAGCACCTGCTGTATCACGCGTAGCCGCGAAGGCTTATCCCCGCGTTCGGGTTCCATCAGCGGCAAAGTCACCCATGCCAAGACACACGCGCCGACGCCAACACACGCGACCAGCCAGTAGATCGCGCTCCAGTGTTCGGCCGATACCACTTCTGAAGCCACCCAGGGCCCGGCGGCCAGCCCCAGCGCGAGGCTCGTCCCCAGAGCGCGGATACCCAAGAAGCGGCGGCGCCCGGGCATCAGGTGCTGGATGATCATGCGTGCCGACGTGAACAAGGCACCGCCACCCGCCGCCATCACGATACGCCCAAGCAGAAACGACCCATAGCCGTGGCTGGTCGCGCACAACACCGATCCGAGTACCGACACGGCGGTCGAGATGCAGATGAAGCGCCGGCCACCGAGCCACTCGACCAACCAGCGCTGCATGGAGATCGCGACTACCGCCACACTGGCGTACACCGCCGCGACCAGGCTGAAGTCCTCCGGGCTAAGACCCAGTTCGCCCATGATCGGGCCCGCGGCGAACGCGGTCATGCTCAGCTGCAGGAACTCGATTGCAGTTAGGGCGGCGATGGTTGCGCACAGCCAGAAATCGGAACGACGGAAGCCCACGTGTCTTCTCCCGCGCGCTCAAAGATTGGCCTTGACGATGGCGGCCACCAGGGCATTGGCGTGGGCCAACTGATGGGCATATACGTTGGTGCGATAGCCGTGCGCGTGCGCACTGGTGGCGACCAGTCGTGGCCCGCGGCGATTGCGGGTGCTCACGTCCACATGCATGGAAAGACCCAGTTGCAACGGATGGCGCTCCAGTTCGCCCGGTCGAAGTGCTATGCGCACCGGTACGCGCTGCACGACCTTGATCCAGTTGCCCGTGGCATTTTGCGCAGGAAGCAGCGAAAAAGCGTTACCCGTTCCCGGCTCCTGGCCCTCGACCGTGCCGTGATAGACCACGCCATTGCCATACACATCCGATGTCAGGGTCACGGGCTGCCCGATGCGCACGTCGCGGAGCTGAGACTCCTCGAAGTTGGCGTCTACCCACAGTTGCTTCATCGGTACGATGGCCATGAGGGGCACGCCTGGAGCGATGCGCTCGCCAAGCTGTACGTTGCGCCGGGTAACGATGCCCGTCACCGGTGCCGGAATGACGGTGCGATGCAGTGCGAGATACGCGTCGCGGACCCGGGCGGCCGCGGCCAGCACCGCCGGGTTGCGTTGCAACGGCGTACCGTCGGTGGCCGCGACACTGCCTTTCCATTGTTCGCGCGCCATCTGCAGAGCCGCGGTGGCCGCGCGCACCGTCTGTTCCGCGTGCCTCACGTCTTCGCCAGACACTGCGCCGATGGCCAGCAGTCCACGTCGATGGTCGAGATCCGCCCTGGCGCGTGCCAGCGCGACTTCTCGCATGTCGATGTCGGCTCGGGTCGCGCCTGCGGCCGCATAGCTGGCCCGTACCTGGCGCACGGCGCGCCCAAGCTGTGCTTGCGCCTGTTCCAGCGCTACCCGGGCGTCGGTGTCGTCGAGTCGGATGAGCGTCTGGCCGGCGTTCACGCGATCGGTATCATCCGCGCCGATTTTCGTGACGACGCCTCCGACTTGCGCCGTAACCATGACCACGTTGCCGCCGACATAGGCGTCCTCGGTGGAGGCACTGTTCCAACCGCTGAAGAGCCAGTATGCCAACCCCATCAGCGCGAGAACGGAGACGCCAGCTGCCAACATCAAGCGTGGGCGCCTAGCCGGCACGCCTTTCAGGCCGGAAGGGCCATCGGGTGCGTTTCCCGGTGAAGCGCTCGATGCAGAAGTATTCACGGTAATGCTCCGTTGAGTCTGGATACGGATGCGGCCGATTGCGAGAGGGATGAATCCGGCGTGAAGCCGCCGCCCAGCGCGCGAATCAGATCGACACGCAGCTCGCGGCGGTGTTCGTCAAGAAGGATTTGCTGGCGCTTCTGGCAAGCACTTGGCCTTCGGTGACGAGCACCTGCAGGTAATCGGCCAGACCGTTGTGGTAGCGCGCGGTCGCCCAGATCGTAGGCATCCTGCGAAAGCTGGACGGCCTGTGCCTGCTGCTGCTGCTGGCGATCGATCCACGTGAAGTGCGGTCAGCTGATCGACGACGTCATGCACGGCATTCAGCACCGTGCCGTTGTACCGTTCGACGGCCGCATCATAGACAGCCTGTTGCAGCGCAAGGTTGCCACGCAGCCGTCCGCCCTCGAAGAGTGGCAAGGGATTGCGGGACCGACCAAGCACCCGGCTGCCGGCGGACAGAAGCTGGCTGAACCCGAGGCGCTGGAGTCCGACGAAGGCGCTGAGGCTGATGTCCGGGTAGAACTCCGCCCTGGCGACCTTGATGTTGGCGCGCGGCCTCGACACGCCATCGTTGCGCAACGACGTCCGGACGCCGACCGATGAGATTGATGGGCAGGTTCGACGGGATGCGCACGGGTCCCCGAATGGCAAGCTGCGGCCGTTGCAAGGTCAATCCGGCATCCGGACCTTTGCCTTCCAGTGCGGCGATTTGGCTGCGCAGGAGGGCAATCGTTCCGCCATTCGCGGCCAACTCCTCACGGGTCACGGGGAGGGCCGATTTGGCCTGGGTCAGCTCGAGGCTCGAATCGACCTGCGCGGCGACACGTGCACGCGTCAATGCAAGGATCTTCCGTCTTTGCTCAAGCGTATCCTGGAGCAGGTCACGCAGCGCGTACGCGCTGTCCAGCCGCAGATAGGTTTGAACGACGGCAACGCTCAGCATCAGGCGCGCCGCCTGCAGATCGACCTGGGTGGCATGCACACGGTCCAAAGCGGCATCAACGGCCGCGCGGTTCTTCCCCCAGAAATCCAGTTCGTAGTCGACGCCCAGGGATGCGTTATTGATCGTCTGCCAGGTACCGGCAATCGGTGGCGGGACCGTGCCGTGCTCACTGAAGCGTTCGCGTTCGCTGGCGACGTGCGCATTCAGGTGCGGAAAGAGTGGGCGCCTTCGATGCCTGCCACGGCCTCAGCAGCGCGTACACGCGCTTCCGCCTCACGCAGGCGCGGTTGACCGCGCAGCGCGTGATCGACCAAATAATTCAATTGATTGTCACCGAAATTCTTCCACCACGCCCCGTTTGGCCAAGCTGCTGCGGACAGGGGAATCGCCTTTACGCTTTTGGAAGCGTGGATCGTTCCGATGTCGGTGATCCGCGCGTGCGTGTGCAGTCCGCCGGTGCTCGCACACGCGGCCAGTCCAAGCATGCCCAGCGCGATCGCCACCCCGTGAATGGCCCGGGCGACTCGTTGTTTTGTGGTGGTGCGTGTGTTCATGTCGGTGTCATGGATTGCGTTGTAGCAATCAGCCTAGGCAGATAAGTGCTCATGCAAACGAAACCGATACCCTGCAAAAACAAGGTGAGTCGCCAGAAGTCATCACTGCATCGAGGCAGCGTTGGCCAGGATCCGCTCAAGCGAGTGCTTGAGTTCCTCCGCCTGGGCATTGCTGAAGCCGGCCAGCAGCCGCCGGAATACCAATTCGACTCGACGTTTGGCCAGAGGAAACATCGCCCGGCTCTCCGGTGTGAGCTCCACCAGATAGCTGCGACGATCCTCGGGATTGTTCACGCGGCGAATCAGTCCTTTTTTCTCGATCCTATCGAGCAGCCGCGTCATGGCGCCCGAGTCGTAACCGAGAAGCCGGCAAAACTCGCCTATGGTGCGCCCCTTGCCAAGAGCGATGCTGTTGAAGACAACGAACTGGGCGGCGCTAATGTCCAATGGTTCGAGCTCGGCTTCGACCGCGTTCCAAATCGTGCTGCGAACGGCGCTCACAAGAAACCCCAGCTCTCCTGTGCTCAGCAAATCGTTGGTGACATTCTTGGGGCTTTTCATTACACATGGCTTCATTGATGATCCGGGATTGTATCTGCCTAGGCAGATACTGTCAATGTAACCTGTATCTTCGATCCTGAATGCCAAGGTCCTCCGTCGATGTCGATGGTTGCAGCCGGCGGAATTTGCTTTCGTACCCTCTTCAGCTTCGGCTGCCGTTTCACGGAAGAAGCCCGCCGCCTCTCCGACTGCAAACGACTCTTCCGGATTCGTGCCGCTTCCCTGGCCGCTGCGAACCTCGAGCCCAACCTCAAAGTGCTCATCGGATGTGTGCGGACCCTTGCCTATTGCAAATGCGCGTTCCCTGGCGCAGCTCCACAAACATTTGCCCGTTGACGTGATGCCTGCCGTGGCTAGCCATCGCGTAGGCAGAGACGCCGCACATCCGGAGTTCCGCTTCCGAACGCTTCATTGCTCCGAAGCGGTTATTGGGCGGCAAATGCGGGCGCGATGCCATTGGACGAAGGTATCGGGCACTACCTTGGTATCGCCTGTTGTTCAATACCTTGGTCCAATTGTCCGGCTGCGATCCTTATGTTCTGATCGCAGTTGTGTGAAGCGCAGGAACCTGTACGACTAATTGCCAAGGAGATTGAACATGAAAATACTGATGGTGCTTACGTCCCACGACCAACTGGGTAACACCGGGCGCAAAACCGGCTTCTGGCTCGAGGAATTCGCGGCGCCTTACTACGTTTTCTTGGACGCCGGCGTGCAGTTGACGCTTGCCTCACCTCGGGGCGGGCAGCCGCCGATCGATCCGAAGAGTGACTTGCTAGAGAATCAGACCCAAGCGATGGCGCGTTTCAAACAGGACAAAGCTGCCCAGCACGATCTCGCGACTACCGTCAAGCTCGGGGACGTGGGCGCGAATGATTTCGACACGGTGTTCTACTCGGGCGGTCATGGCCCGATGTGGGATCTGGCCGAGAGCCCGGCGTCGATCGCGTTGTTGGAATCGTTCTACAACTCCGGAAAGCCGATTGCGTTGGTATGCCACGCGCCTGGCGTGCTACGCCACGTGACTTACAAGGGCGAACCTTTGGTAAAGGGCAAACACGTGACCGGATTTACGAATGGAGAGGAAGAAGAGGTCCAGTTGACACACATCGTGCCGTTCCTAGTGGAGGATGAGCTGCTGCGACTGGGAGCGGTCTTCGAGAAGGTCGCGAACTGGCGGCCGTATTCCGTCGTGGATGGGGCTCTCGTTACGGGTCAGAACCCCGCGTCGTCAACGGTCGCGGCTCAAAACCTCATGCGGTTGCTTGCCCCCGACATGGGCTGGCGCGCTGAGGCAGACAATCCCAGCGGACAGCCGTCAAGACGAAAGGCGACTGCATGGTGAGGATGGCACCGGGTCGCCACGCGGTGGCGAGACGGCGGGGTGTCGTTGAGCCCGGCGCGCCGGATTCCGTATGGCGTGGCAGGTGTGGGTTTGAAGGGCCGCAAAGGGTTATTCGCGCGGGCGGGTCTTCACTAGTTCGTGTTGCAGAACCGTTCGTTGCAAGGGTTCGCCTTCGGCCCCCGTCCTGCGCTGCTCTCGCGTCATGTCCATCGCGCGATGGAGCAGGCGGCCGTGGAGTGTGGTCGCTTCCCGAGTCTTGGCATGTTTCACACGACTCGACCCGAGAGGCCTGGATGCAAGACAGTCACCGCTTCATGCCCGAAATTCGCGCCGCCATGCTGGCTTACCTGCCTGTCGCATAGCGATTCGAGCGATCAGGCGGTGCTGTCCAGCTGGAGCGAGGAGACCGCGATGCCGCGAGCGGCCGGAATGGTTCACTTGCAGTGGTGGTGAAGGAAGTTCACCGGTTTCCAGATAGCGCCCAAAGGCGACGTGTGACATTAAGCCACCAAATGGCGGTTCAGCATCCTCCCGCGTTTCTCGGCGAAGCTGGTGCGAACAAGATGCCGATTCACCGAGGCCACATAAAGACAGCATTCGCAGTTTCAAAGTCGGGATGTTCTGCTCATGAAGCACGAATTCGACGCAATCGTAGTCGGCGCGGGGCAAGCGGGGCCATCTCTGGCCGTGCGCATGGCCAATGCCGGGCAACGGGTTGCCATAGTTGAGCGAGGGCGCTTCGGGGGAACATGCGTCAACACGGGATGTATCCCGACGAAGACACTGGTTGCTTCCGCCCACGCCCTGCACATGGCCGGGCGAGGAGCGGAATTCGGCTTTGAAGTGTCAAGTCCAGTCCGTGTCGACATGAAACGAATAAAAGCCCGCAAGGATGGAATCACGGGGCGAGCCCGAATCGGGTTGGAGTCCTGGCTCGAGGGCACGCCCAACTGCAAGGTGTATCACGGACACGCACGATTTGAATCGCCGCATGCAGTCTCGGTCGGAGAAGACTTGCTTACGGCGCCCCGAATTTTCATCAACGTGGGAGCACGCGCGGCGATACCGCCGCTGCCGGGAGTGGAGGACACGCCGTATCTTACCAATTCAACGTTGTTGGACCTCGAGATTCTGCCGCGACATCTGGTCATTGTCGGCGGCAGTTTCGTCGGGGTGGAGTTCGCGCAGATTTTTAGGCGCTTTGGCAGCGATGTCACCATCATCGAGAAGGCGTCGCGCCTGATCGCGCATGAGGATGAGGATGTATCAACGGAAGTGCGCGCGATCCTGGAGCGCGAGGGGATTCAGATTCGGCTCGATGCAACATGCATCGAATTGATAAAGCGCGACAAAGAGGTCGGCGTGCGCGCGTATTGCAGCGACGGCACCTCGGTGGTGACGGGGTCGCACTTGCTGCTCGCCATGGGCCGCACGCCGAACACCGATGACCTTGGCGTGGAAGACGCGGGCGTGGCCAGCGATGCGCGCGGGCATATCCCCGTGGACGATCAGCTGCGCACCCAGGTTCCCGGCATCTGGGCGCTCGGTGACTGCAACGGGCGGGGAGGATTCACGCACACATCCTTCAACGACTTTGAGATAGTCGCTGCCAATCTGCTGGACCACGAGCCACGGCGCGTTGCAGACCGCATCAAGGCATACAACCTTTATATCGACCCTCCACTGGGACGGTGCGGGCTCACCGAGCAGGAAGCGCTTGTCTCTGGGAGACGTGTATTGATCGGGCGGCGGCCGATGACTCGTGTTGGCCGGGCGGTCGAGAAGGGCGAGACCCAGGGCTTCATGAAGGTACTGGTGGATGCGGACTCCAAGGAAATCCTGGGGGCAGCCATTCTCGGTACTGGTGGCGATGAAGCGATCCACGGTGTGCTGGACACGATGTATGCGCGTGCGCCTTATACGGCATTGCAGAGGGCCATGCACATTCACCCAACGGTTTCGGAATTGATTCCTACGATGCTTGGCGAATTGCGTCCCGTTTGACAAAGATTGACGAGACGAACGCGAGTTAGAAAGAGGCTCTCCGGATTGGCGTCGACGGAGGGCAAGAATCATTGGCAAGGAGTCCCGGCGCAGGATATGGCGGTGACAGAGATGATGATCGAATCCCCCGATTTTCGGGTGAAAAAGATGCGACTCAACCATGGAGCGGGCCGCATGCCCGTGCTTGGATTCGGCACGCTCATTGCCGATGCGGCCGAGACAATCACGGACACCAGGCACGCATTGGAGGCCGGATTTCGACACTTCGATTGCGCGGAGCGATACAGAAACGAGCGCGAGGTGGGCGAGGCGTTGAAGGCAGGGCTCGTTGCTGGTGGGCTTGCGCGCGAAGACATTTTCGTTACCACGAAATTGTGGAATTCAAACCACCGGCCCGAACGCGTTGAAAAGGCTTTGGATGCGAGCCTCGAGAAGCTTGGTCTGAATTTCATCGATCTTTACCTCATTCATACTCCGTTCGCGTTTCAACCCGGAGATGAACAGGATCCGCGGGATCAAAGCGGAAATGTGATTTACGACCACGACGTGACTTTGCTGGATACCTGGAAGGCAATGGAGAGTCTCGTGGCCCATGACAAGTGTCGAGCCATCGGACTGTCGAACATTGGATTAGGCCAGCTGAAGTGCATTTGTGAATCGGCGAATCTAAAGCCAGCCGTTGTCCAAGTTGAGGCACATCCGTATTTGCCGGAAACGGAGTCACTCGAGTATTGCAAGCAAAACGACATTGTGTTCTTGGCTTTCGCACCTCTGGGACATGGGGCAAGGTCGGGTCCGCTTGCGGATCCGGTCATTTCGCAGATCGCCGCGCGAGTCGCAAAGACGCCGGCGAAGTGTTGTTGGCTTGGGCGGCGCAGCGCGGGACGGCTTTGCTCACACGCCCAGGACCGCGGCTCGCGCGCGAGAGAATTTTGACATCTCGATTCTTCCGAAAGACGCGTTCGACCAGATCAATCAAATCGGTACAAGACAGAGGTTGAACAATGTCGTGAAGACAGGCATCCCTGGTTTCATTCGGCAAGGGAAATGATTGTGAATACATGCGAGCGAACAGGGCGATCCACGCAACAGCAGAAAATCCGAGCACTCTTGGAAGCGCACTGGCGCGCATCGGCGGCCTGCGACTTGAACGCGGAACACGAGATTTATCGCGACGATGCCATCTGTGACTATCCCCAGTCCGGCGAGCGAATTCTCGGGCGCATGAACTTGCAGGCAGTGCGGAGTCATCATCCGGGCAAACCGTCCGGCTTCAACGTCAGACGCATTCTCGGAAACGGCAATCTTTGGGTTACCGAATACACGATCGACTACGGGAGGCGACGGGTTTGCACCGTAAGCATCATGGAGTTCAAGGATCGCAAGGTCATGCGCGAGACGCAGTATTTCTCGGATCCTTTCGATCCGCCAGCTTGGCGGACTGAGTGGGTTCGGCAACTCTACCCGGAGGAGCTGTGACCTGTTCAACAACCCCGCATGGGGTCAAGAACGCGACAGCGCGTGAAGCAGCACGCCGAATTTTCGTCGGTGCAAATCATCATGGCAGTTGACGGCAAACCGCAGCACCTGAAAGTCGGAGTACAGGCGTCTTCCCCGGAGTTTCGGCAAGCATGGGCGGGTACTTGCGTCCAGGGGATGGTTCTGCGTGGAAGTTGTATGCGACACCCGGGCGTCGCACGCGCGCATATGCCGTAATACGCTTGCGATCGGAGACGCGCCGGCACCCTCAAGGAATCTACCTGGAAATTCAAAGGAGTTGTACCGATGAATGTGGCCGCGCCCTCCCGGGCATTTGAAATTGACCGCCGCTCTTCCGTCGAAACCCGCAGTGCTTTAGTCCGTGAGGTCCGGCGTGGGTTGCTTGGACGGCCACGCTCGCTTGCGCCGTGGATGCTCTACGACGCTCGCGGGTCCAAACTTTTCGAACGCATCACCACCTTGCATGAGTATTATCCGGCGCGCCTGGAGCGCAATATCTTCAAGAGCTTTTCCGATGCCATCGTAAGGGTGGCCCGTGCGGGGAGACCGGAACCTCTGCGCGTCGTGGAGCTGGGCGCGGGAAGCGCCTCAAAGACCGTCATCCTGCTTGACGCGACGGTACGCATGCAGGGCGATGTGCTGTACAAGCCGGTAGATATCATCGGACGCCCTAGACGTGGCCTGCGCAGCAATTGCTCGCTCATGGCCCCAGGTGAGTGTCGAGCCTACCGTGGCGAACTATGTCTCGTCTCCACTGCGGATCGAACCCACAACCGGACCCACTCTCGCCATGTACATCGGCTCGAGCATCGGGAATTTCGCGCCAAGGGAGGCGCGAGCGATCCTTCGAAATCTGGCCTCTCAACTGCGAGCCGGCGATGCACTGCTGTTAGGCACCGACATGGTCAAAGACGAACCGACCCTGGTGGCGGCCTATGACGATTCTGACGGCGTGACGGCGTTGTTTAATCTGAACATCCTGGATCGCCTGAATCGGGAGCTTGGCGCGAACTTTGACTCGTCCAAGTTTCGACATTGCGCTGTGTGGAATTGTTTGGAATCGCGGATCGAGATGCACCTCGAGAGCATGCGAGATCAGCGGGTACGCATTCCATCCGCGCGACTCGATCTCCGTTTCGCAAAATGCGACACGATTCATACCGAGAGCAGTTACAAGTTTACGCACGAGGCGATTCGTATTCTTCTCGAAGCTTCGGGCTTTGACGTCGAACAGACATGGACAGACCCCAGGGGATGGTATGCCGTCACGCTTGCGCGCGTTCGTGAAGAGCGCGATTGAAGCGTCCCGGATCTTTCGAGTCATTCGGAAGCAGAGCCATTGAGTGATTGTGCCGGCGCCTACGTGACCGGTCGGAGTGCGCCCAGCGCGCGATACGGTCGTTCACGGTCATGGCGGCGCCGCCACTCTTCGGAAGTGCGATACAGCCCATCGAGGTTGGTACCGGCGTAGGAGTCGAGCACCTTGGCGCGATAGGTTTGTTGAGGCGTTCGATATGGGCGTTCCGGATCGACTTGCCCGGCTCGATGTGGATACCTGCCTGGTCGGCACGTGGGCGCATGGCGCTCGGCGGGACCGACTTCTGCCCGGGCGTTGGCTATGGACGGTGGTTGAACCCGCACCCCGGGATTCATCCCATGAGGAGGGTCGCACCGCCGTCAGGGCGGAGGCGCCTTTCGGGCTCGAGGCGGAGTCAGGTTTCCCTTAAGGACCTGCCTGTCCGTCACTTTCGCCGGCTGGGCAGGCCGTCGATGGGACTCCGCTTAGTTCTGCGGGATTCAGGTTGCGGCGCAGAGATTGAGCAGCCGTCTCCCAAAGCTCCCCGCGCGTCGCGCAACGAACGCCGTAGTTGAATAGTTGGCGCAAGTGGGCAGAGTTGAAATCAGCGAAACCCGGATTCGGGTAGTTGGGCGGAATTTCTGTCAAGCGAAGCCGCATGTTCCGACTGCGCGCATAAGCGATCGCAATCATGAGCGCGTCGCGGGCCTTGTACTTCAGGTCTGCCGAGAGGCTATGCGACAGTGCGCCCAGCGTATTGGCCGGCGTCTCGACCGGTGCAGATACCAGTTTGGCGTTGATGATCACGTAGATGTTCGCTTTCCGCAGCGTCGGCGAAGGGCCGGCAGGATCTGTGCGATCAATGGAGCCGCGAACAGCGACGTCGTTACACTCCCGTCCACGTGCATCTCCTCGTATTCGTGCGTCCCGTCGCGTACGCGAATCAAGACGAAGGGAGATGCAGGCACACTCGCCAGGCCACCAACACGTCCCTGAACAGTCGTCGGGCCGCCTCGCCGCCGTGCTGGGCGATAAGGCCCATGTTCCAGAGCACCGTTTCCTCCTTGTCCAAGTCCGTCGTGGCGATGAAAAGCAGTCGGCCCCGCGCGTAATCGCGTGCCACGGCCGTGATCATCGCCGGAGTCACGAATTTGTTCACGAGTTGGAACAATGGACTATGGCCCGATCGATCCAGCGGGAACAGGAAACGCCTGACGACCGCAAGTGCTGGGGAATGCGGCAGATGAAACCTCCCCAGCCCGGCGAGTGCCGACTTCAATTGCGGATCCCACTGCGGACCCAAGTAGGCGAACGGTGCGACGAGGGCCCCCGCACTCACACCGGTAACGACCTCGAACTGTGGGCGATCATGCCGTCGGCTCATGCCGACCAGCGCGCCCGCACCAAAGGAACCGCCGGCGCCGCCACCGGATATCACCAAATAGTCGACAGTTCCGTCGGTTGCCGCCTGGGACAAATGGGAAAATAGTTGCGGTGCGCGCCTCTCGAATTCGCGCCCATTGATGGTGACCAAGCGTACCTGATCGGAAAAACCATCCGGGGCAGCGGAGCTGATTAGCTTGGGAGGCGGAGGCAAACGCGCCTCGGTCACGCAACCGCTCAGAACGAACAGTCCGACCAGAGCCGGTAATGCAGCGTATCGAGCCATGCTTGTCACCTATTGCGCAATTGTAGGCCCAATTGTCATGACGGGTTCGTGACTCCCTGCAAATTGGTCCTTGGCAGAACATCCGCCGCACCTGGATCCACCGTGACGTCACACTCATTCGATTTGACCGGATTCCCGCTCACCCCGCTGCCGATCGCCTTGTCGAAACCTGAAGAGCCGTTTGCCGGGAATGCCCGCTCTGGACGGCGGATTCAATCGGTGGATGCAACACACTGAGCGCTGCATCCTCAGCGCCTGTTCCCGACTCGCTCGGACGCCAACACCAGGATGTCGCAAATTTCAGCCAAAATCGGCGAGCAGCGACAATCCTCAAATCGGACACCAGACAAGTTCAAAGGCGGAACTCCGCCCTTGCCGGCGCCAAGCGAAGCGCACCAAAAACCGCATCGACCCAGGCTATCTCGCGTGGTTTGACTCGAATCAAAACGCCCCGGAACGCCCGGGCGGTTCACTCACTGGAATCCCCGGTGCGTAGTCGGATGCACCGCGGTACGGTGAACCCGAGTGAGGAGGGTGATCAGATCCGACAAAGGGATCCTGTCGAGGTCCTTCACGGCATCTATGAGCTTGCTCCGCAGGGTTTCGTCCGCGAAAGCTTCGGTCAGCCAATGGAACTTCTTCACCGTTCGGCTCCAGGACATTGGATTGGTTAGGCCCCCTTCGTAGCCGACTTGTTCCTTCACCAGGGTGCGTTGATCTTTGGTGCGAATAGCGACGCGGGCGCTCAACTCCCGCGGATAACGAGCGCTGAATCTGTCGTCGGGACTGATTTCGACTCGCGCGAGCAACGCCTGCGCATCAGATGCCCGGATGCGAGCTTCGTCCAGTTGGGCGGGTCCGACCTGGTCGTCGAGTAATGCAGCTGCGACCAGGTACTTCAGATTGTAGTCGCCTTGTTCCTTGGCCTGCGGAAAGTCCTTTGAACCGAAGCTTCCACCACCGGCGAAATCATATGCTCCTTGAAAGACCTCGCAACGCACATTCTCCACTTCTTGTGCTATCAGACCGTTGCGACGCTTCAACTCCAGCACTGCTTCGAGCACCGGCTGGCCATGAATCAGCGAGCAGTACTTCTTCATGATGGTCTGTGTGATCACGCCGAGCGACGGATTCTCCCAGTCGACGACAATCGGCTGCGCGAACATGCGCTCCAACCCATAGGGGCCTTCGAACAGGCCTGCGGGGCCCGTGAAGCCGCGCTTGGCCAGCGAGGTGGCATAGATGGCACGCATTCCCGTCATTCCGGGCGAGAAACCTTTCCACTGCGACACTGGCTCAGCATGCACACAGGTGAGCGAGATGTTGTCGACTGTCGCGATCGAAATCGCGTTTGCCATCTGGCCGGCGGACAGTCCGAGGAGTTTGCCGGAGCCGGCAGTCGCTGAAATCGCCAGCTGGATGGCGTGGTTGAAGCCCTTCGCCATCACCGGGACGGCCGCCGTAAACCTGCATTGGATTTCGTACGCTACGGCGAGCGCCAACATGAATTCCTCGCCGGACGCTCCAACTTGCTCAGCTGCCGCGAGCACCGTGCCGAAGTTGTCACTGGGATGACAGAGTCCCCCGGGTGCCATGTAGCTGTCGAGAAGGTCGACATAACGTACGAGGGCGGAGTTGAACAGTGCCGCCTGGTCTGCGGAGGTCTTGCATCCGCCAATCAACGTGCTGCGACCCGGGCTTCGATATTCTCCAAACTGCTCCCGCAGCGCTTGAAACGGAGGTCCTGCCAGCCCCGCAATCGCACAGCCAATGCTGTCCAGAATATTCCGTTTGTAAAGTGTCCGGATATCGGCCGTCAGATGTTCGGGCCGAGCCGCTGCGGCAAAGGAGGCAATACGCTCGACCGCCGGCGGCGCCAGTGGCTTTGGGTGACGCGATATGCGGTTCAACATCATTCGTTGGCTCGATCAATACCGACCATGGACAAGACGCGCCGCTGAGGAGTGAGGAGTGTGACCTCGAGGATCGTCAAATAAGCGCAGGCCGGCTAGGCTCCATTCAAAGGTCAACGGGCATTGCCTCCGACGCATCGACGGTTCCATGTGAGAAGTGGATCGGCGATGGCCGAAACGTCCGACACCAAGCGCCGTAGCAGGGTCGTTGCGTCGGTTTGCCGGGATAGATTCGCGCTCTGTCCGGCCCATAACGGAAGAAGTTCTGGTTTCGGAGCCTTTTCGGCCAGGACGGCAAGATTTCTGACCAAAGCTCGTTGCAGCGGGTACGGGAGAATTTCGACTCCTGGGCGGTTGAGATCTTCGAGCAACTGATTGCGGATTCCGCGGGCGAGGCGTCCCGTGAAGCCCTTGGTCAGTCCTGTTGCGCGAGCTCCGCCGTTGAGAATTGCTTCGCGATGCTGCGCACTCGCACCAGACTCTTCGCTTGCCAGGAATGCCGTTCCGATCTGCACACCCTCTTCCCCCAAGGCAAATGCAGCGGCGATTCCGCGGGCATCGGCGATGCCGCCTGCGGCGACGACCGGCACCGATACCGCATCCGCGACTTGAGGTACAAGCGAGAATGTCCCGGTGAGCGACTGCTCTGCGGGGCGTAGGAATGAACCACGATGGCCGCCCGCCTCGAAACCCGACGCGGCTATGACATCAATGCCTGCTTGTTCGAGAACAATGGCTTCGTCCGGGGTCGTTGCCGTGCCAATAGTCGCGATCCCTTGCGCACGGCAATCGTCCAGGATTTCCTTCGGAGGAATTCCATAGATAAAGCTGAACACTGGCACCTTTTCATCCAGCACCACCCGAACCTGGTCTTCAAGCTTTCTCGGGACATACGGCTTGTAAGTCGGGAGTTTTCCGCCCAACTTTTGAATGTGCTCTCGGGAGGCACCAGACTTCTTGCAAACGCTTCGCTGTCTGAAGTCCTTGCACCCTCATCATCCATCGAGATCCACAAATTGATTGCGAACGGTCTGGAGGTCAAAGAACGAATCTCGGCGATCACATCCTTGATTTGCGAGGGTCCAACCGTGCGCTCCGAAGGAGCCGAGACCGCCGAAGTTCGAGACTGTCGCCGTTAACCGTTGTGTCGCAACTCCACCGAGAGCGCCCTGAATGATTGGGTGCTCGATACCAAGGCGCGAGAGAACGCGCGTCGCGTCCCACCGCGGCGCCAACCCGATGGACTGCTGTTTCATGTCACTCCGTCTAAATTTGCGGCGCCACCTGCTTGGGCCGTCAGCCAGCGACTTCGAAAATTACATCCAGTGCGATCGGCACCCCAAGAGGCAGACTGGCAACGCCGATGATTATTCGCACCGATGTCTTCTCGATGCGAAAACATCTCGGAACAAATCCCAATGCTGCATCGGCAATTCTGGGCTGGTCAAAAAGTCTCCGGAGGTCGCGATGAACACGCAGAGCCGTACGACGCGGGTAACTCTGTCGAGCGAGCCCAAATGGCTTTTGGCGGCTGCAAGGGTGCCCAACGCGCGATGTAGGTGGCATCCCGTCCAGCTTCCGCATCGAGCTCTTTTCCAGCCGCCGGTACTTTGGTTTATGGTCCACGAACGCAGCATCCCGCTAAAAAAGAGAAGGCTGCCGGTCTGCACGGTTTCGACATAAGTGCCGAATGGTGTTGGCGCAGCCGGCAGCCGGATGCCCATCTCCTGCAGGCGGCGTTCGGGACCCTTTGCCTGTGAAACGTCCACGTTCACCACTGGCCCAGGTGCGCACCATCGTCGACGCGAGGATTTCCCCGGTTACGTGGCGAGCTTCGGTCAGGTAAACGACTGCCTCGGCAATATCCCTTGGATCGGAAATCGTGCCCATGGGCGACAGGCTCATCATGGAAGATACGTGGGGTTTGCTTGTGCATGGGCGTGTCGACTTGCCCGGGCGCAACGGCGTTGAAGCGGATATTGTTCTTCGCGTATTCGCTGGCGAGGCTGAGGGTCATGGCGGCGAATTCACCCTTTGTAATCATCACAATCGACGCTGGAACCCACCCGATGGGGTGATCGACCATCGCCGTGGTGATGCTTGTGACGCTGCCACCATTACCCTGCAACAGCATCTGCTTGACCGCACGCTGGGTGAGGAAGACGAACCCTTTCAGGTTGGTGGAGACAAACGCGCGAAAATCGTCGACGCTGTACTCCGTGAAGGCTTTCGACTTGAAGATGCCGGCGTTGTTGATCACGTGATCAATTGAACCGAACTCGCTTATTGCGGCCTCTGTTACCTTTGCGGCCGTGGCTTCCTGACCGATGTCTCCATCGATGAGCGTGAGGTTCGCCCAGCGTGCGAAGCCAGCCTTGGACACGTTGCGCGAGGTAGCAACTACGTTGTCACCGCGATCCATGAACATGGACGAACGGCTGCCCCGATGCCCTGCGATGCGCCGGTCACAATGACTGTCTTGTGTGTTGCCATGCGTCATGCACCTGAATCGCCGATTCGATCGGACCCGATGGCGCCATCGTCTCACGAGCGCGAGCGTCGACCTATCCGACCAAGGTGTCGATCGATACTTAGGTATCGGGTAGCGCCCATGGTCCGGCCGTACCTGGGTCGCGAAGCATGGCGCGTCGCGTTGACAACCCGGAATGCGCAGTCTCGCCCCGATGGCTCAACCAACCGATCGATGGAATCTCGTCTCGGAAGACGTGGAAGGTGAAGCTTGGCGGCCATGTTCACAAGGCCAGCGAGCGAATCGGCCTTCATCTTTCGCATCATCTTGCCGCGGTGAGCCTTTACCGTTATTTCGCTGATGCCGAGTTGCCACCCGACTTGCTTGTTCAGCAGGCCAGAGATCACCAAAATCAAGACTTCGCGTTCGCGAGGGGTCAGTGACGCGTAGCATTCCCGCAGCGTACGAATCTCGGCTTCGTTCTGAATCAGAACGCGGCTGCGCTCGATCGCGTTGCCGATGGCCTGCAAAAGCGTGTCATCACTGAACGGTTTCGTCAGGAACTCGACTGCGCCTGCCTTCATGGCCTCGACCGTCCTCGGCACGGTGCCATGGCCGGTGATGAAGATGATCGGCATATCGGTTCGCTCGATCGCCAAGCGCTTCTGCAGCTCGAGACCGTTGAGGTCCGGCAGGGATACATCCAGTACCAGGCAGTTTGGCAGCAGAGCTATTGGGCGATCGGGGAGATCCCCGGGCGGAAGCGAATGTCTCGTCGCCGCACGGATCAGCGATTCGCGGGTCAAGGACGAGATGGTCAGGTTACCGCGAGAACTGGGTGTTGAGTTTACGCTGGAGCACAAGCTGAACGCGTTATGCGCTTGGCGGATGCGGCGTGCTCTTCGTGGAAGATAACGTGCAGTGGCTAACCGGTGAAGGAAGCGCCCTCGGGAGGGCTTGTCTCAGGGCCGCATCACAAAATGGCTTCGACGGGCGATGCCCGCACCGTTCTCGAGCATCACCAGCCGCAGAAGTCGCATCTACTTGGGCTAAATGTCGATGATCGGGATATTCATCCCGCGCAAAGTCAACTCCGTCTGGAGCTCTGGGGCCGCTTGGACAATACCCCGGCATGGCGATGTCGAGGATCCGGCAATCGGTCTGGCCGAGATACTCCGAAGCGAGGAACTGTTCACCAGAAGAAACCCCTGCACTGCAAACCACAATCATTTGAGCAAGTCGGGAAGCGACTCGCGAACCGACTCGTCGTCATCGACGATTGATACCAGTGAACGCACGACCATTACAAGCTCCTCGTTGCGCCGATGCTGTCGGTGCGCGATCCGCCCTGGCTTTCGCGAGGGACGGAAAATGAAAATGTCACCCCGGGCCCGTCGTTTCAGAGCTGCCCAAATTCGGCCGTGATGACTCTCTACGATGGACTGGCTGACGGACAGCCCGATTCCCATGCCATGTACCTTGGTTGTGCAAAATGGCCTGAATAAATTTTCCAGGAACCCTGGATCAAATCCTACTCCGTTGTCCTGTACACTTAGTAGCACATGATCGCCTTTCCCTTCCCGCGTCCGGATGACAACCCGCTTTGGGCGATCTTCGACTCCATCCAGCGCGTCCGATGCGTTCAGGAGTAGTTTCATCACGACCTGCTGAAGCTGAATACGGTCGCCCTTGACACGAGGGAGTTCATCTGCAAGTTCCAGGCTCATGACTACTCCGCGCCGCCGAAGTTCGGCCTGCGACAATGCAATTACCTCACTTGTTGCCTCGTTCAGGTCAACCTCGTCTGCCGTGATGTCCTTTTTGGCAAAGAGCGCGCGTAGTCGCTTGATCATGTCGGCAGCACGGTTGCTGTCCAGCATGGCTCGCTTCACGGTCTCACGGGCCCCATCGAGGTTCGGGGGATCGGCGTGTCACATTCGAAGACACGTGCTTGCGTTGGTGATGACGCCCGACAACGGCTGATTGACTTCGTGCGCGATCGACGCCGTCATCACTCCCAAGCTTGTTTTCCTCACGACGTCCGCGAGCTCCGACCTTGCCCTGGTAAGTGCCTCTTCTGATTGCCTGCGCTGTGTCACATCCTGAATCGCGCCAATGTATTCCGGATGGGCGCCATCATTCCGATTGTGGGCGGCGATGTGCAAATGTTTGATCGAATGGTCCGGCATCCGCAGGCGGACCTGAATTCCATGTCGCTGCCGTCTTTGCGAGATCGTTCAATTTGCTCGTTGAACATCGGCAAGTCTTGCGGGTGGACACGCTTGCTGAACAGCTCCAGGTTGACGGGTACGGACTGATCGAATCCAAAGATGCGATAGAGCTGCCTTGACCAGGTCACCTCATCCGACTCCACGCGCCAAGTGAAACTGCCAGTCAGGCTGAGGCGCTGTGATTCGGCGAGAACGGCCTCACTGTGCTGCGCCTTTCTCTTGGGCTTGCTTGCGATCGTGGATGTCGGTGAAAAGTACGTACCAGCGGAGCGCGCGGGCCTCCGAGTCACAAAGCGGAAGGCCTCGTGCATGGAACCATCGATATACGCCGTCAGCGCGACGAAGCCGGTGATCCACATCGTAGACGGACACCGCGTCAACCGAGCGCATCCAGGCAGCCCGCACATCAGGCAGGTCATCAGGGTGCACCGCGTCGCTGGTCGACCAGCGTTGCCGCTGTTCAGTCGTCTTGCCGAAATACTCCAGGGCTCGCCGGTTGACTGCCTCGGTCTCGCCGGTTGTCGACAGGATGGCCACCAATCCCGCGATACCATCGAGGACGAGACGGAAACGCTGCTCGCTCTCGCGAAGGGCTTCCTCTCCCCGTTTCCGATCATCGATGTCCGTGCTGGTACCGTACCATCTGACGATGTTCCCGGCGGCGTCACGAAGGGCTCGGCGCGGATCAGGAACCATCTGTATACCCCGTCGCTGCGGCGCAAGCGGGCTTCGAGTTCCCCTGGCTGTCCGGTCAGCAACATTTCCTGCCAGCGTTTCGTCATCACGGGCAGGTCTTCTGGATGGAACGCTTCCCGCCATCCCCATCCGTGCGCCTCTTCGGGGGATAGTCCGGTGTACTCGTGCCAACTTCTGCTCAAGAACTCATTGGACCCGTCCGCGCGATTGCACCATGTTAAAGTATCGGGATGGTGTCGATGATCAGTCGGAGGTTGTGCTCACTATCCTTGAGCGCCTCCTCGGCGCGCTTCTGGTCGTCGATGTCGGTTGTCGTACCGACGAATTTGAGGACTTTCCCTTCGGCATCGCGCAAGACGCACGGCTTGCTGGAGATGCCAGCGATATGTCCCGTCCCGGGCGCGGAGAGACCGGGTTTCGAACGCGAAACCCTGTCCCGAGCGCACGCCGTCCCAAAAGCTCTTGGCTGCCTTCTCCCGGTCCTCCGGGTGGACCGCAGTCATCCAGGCCTCGGGATGCGACCGGACGAAGTCGAGGAGTCTGACCGGAAAATTCAAGCCAAACTTGATTCACGAAATCCGGCGTCCCATCAGGCTCGAGCGTCCAGGCGGATACAGGAAGAAGCTGCAGCAACCCGACTTTTAGTTGCAGATCGGAATAGAGGGCGGCATTCTCGAGTGAAATAGAGGCCTGCGAAGCCAGTAATTCCAGAACGGCAACCCGATCCGGCGTGAAGACGTGCGGAGACAGATTGTTCTCGAGATAGAGTACGCCGACAAGCTTCTTCTGCTTGACGATTGGAAGGCACAGGACCGATCTGGAGCGCCTTCTGGCTGCAGATATTCGTCGTCGGAATACACGTTGTCAGATCGAGGCATCATCCAGGAGCACGCGCTCCTGTCGTCCGGATCACATAATGCAGCACGGACTGAGGTAGATCGGACGGCGTGATGGTAGCGCCTGCCGCGCCGCAACCTCGATCTTGCCCGAGTCCGGTGGTGGCCTCTGCTTCGATCCGTGGCTCGCCGTCCGATCGAGGATCAGCAATCCCCGCTCGGCCCCGGCATGCTCCACCGCGATTCGCATGAGCCGCTCGATCAACTTGGGAAGGACCATCTCACTCGAAAGTGCCTGCGAGGCTTTGACTACCGCCTCGACGTCCAACTCCCTGACCGACGGGCCAATCGTGACGTTCAGAGAGGCAGGGGGTCGTTCCTCGCGCAGGCGCGGGTGGCGTTCGTCGAGTTGCTTCACTTTGCCGTCGGCGCCCCAACGGTCATAGCAGTTCCGGGCGTTGCGAAGATGGGCGTAGCCGGCCGTTTCGAGACCGCGCGCGGGGTAGAAACGAGCTGCGAGCTCATTCGCGAGCGCCTCGTTGTGGACGAAGTCATTTTCCGGGCGGACTTGATCGCGCCTTCGTAAAGCGTTCAGGCATCCAGCTCTCGTCCTTCGATTCGGGCGATCTCCGCCGCAACCAGCGAGGCGCGGTTTTCGAAATTCTCCGGGCAATGCTCCGCCCATTCCGCAAGCTGTCTATGATGAGCGGCCAAAGCCTCGAAATGCTCCTGATACTAGCGGGGACGCCGACATCGCAGGATGCCGCATGACTCAGGGCGCCGTAGAAATGAGCCTCCGCCGTTTCAAGAAAGGACGGCGAGGTCCAGAGCAGCGTTGTGCGTTTGAGGATGCGGCAACGGCCGCGGCATAATCGCCGGCAAAATAGCGCGCCTGCAGCTTGCGCACCCAGTACCAGCACGCCGCGATTGCGTGCCCCTCCTGACTCGACAAGCGACGCTCGAATTGAAGCTCGTCGAATTGCGCGTCATCGAAACAGCCAAAACTCGTCGTAAGACCGCGAAGTGTGCGGACCAGCGCGAGCTGGCTCGCGCTGATGTCGGTCAAGAGACCGAAGCGGGCATTCCGGGCAAATTCCAGGCTCCGCTCGGCCTCGCGCTGCACGTCGGCAAGCGGATCGCCGCGCGTGAAAAGATTCCCGAACAGGTCGACACCGCAAGACGCCGCGGTCGTGAGATCGCCGATGGCATTTGCGGTATCGAACGCTCGACGGATCAACTCCTCGCCAATGCGCACGTGCTTGGTCCAAGGCACGATGAGAACGGCGAAAGACAAATAGGTGTGGGCCTTGAAGCGCTCCAGCCCACGTCGCTCGACAAGGTCGTAGCCGAGTCGGCCGAACCGAAAACCCGCCTCGTAGTCACCGAATTTCGGTCCGGCGATCATGCCCAGCCAGATATAGCCATCACACGATGCTCCGGTGTGGCCGTGTTCCAAGCTGATGTTGACCAGTGCGCAGACCAGCAGGCAAAGGAGGTTTGCATCCGTGTACAACGCGGTCTTCAGGCTTCTCTCCAGAACATCGTGAGTGGCCGCGTATTTCGGGTCGCTCATCACAGGCAGATCGATGAGCTCTTCGATTTCGCGGTTTCGGAGCTGCGACCACGTGCGCTCGTATTCTAGGCGCGCTTCCTTTCTGTGGGATGCGGTGACCATTCGATACCCACGTGCCGCAGGTACTCGAGCGCAACGTCGATGGCGCGGCTGCTCTGATCGAGAGTCGTGCATACGTCGATGTGCAGGCACGCCAGCGACCCTTGCTCGACGGCGTCGACTGCGCGCTTGGATAGCGCAGTCAAGCGCTCATCTGCGGCCGCGAGCTCGCCGATGAGAAATTCGCATCCGGCCCGTTCCAACTCCAGCGCGAACATGAGCTCACGCCTGCGTTGCCAGCCACCGTTGCCCAAAAGCTTCCGCTCCGGCGACGAGATAGTTGAGCGCCGAAGCGTACGCCGCGGATGCTTTGGCCCGACGACCCGCTTGCAGGTCGATCGCCGCTGCTTGCGCTCTTTCGTCGTCGTCGACCAGCAGTTCGGCGCCGCTGTTCAACTGGCCGGCGACATCGAACAGATGTTCGGCCACGGCGTCCGGCGAAAGGTTGGCAAGCAGCAGGCGGCCAATTTGCAGATGTGTGCTCGCGCGCAAGCTTTCCGGGATCAGTGCGTAGGCCGCTTCCTGAATCCGGTCATGGAGGAAAGCATACGTGTCCTCCACGCGAACGATCAGTCCGGCGCGAACGGCTTCCCAAAGGCGGCGTGGAGCTCCTCGGCGGATTCTCCTAAGCCACACTCAGCAGCGCGAAATCGGCCACGTTCCGAGGCAGGCGAAGTGCTGAAGCGGCTCTGCGTATGTCGGGCAATCGGTAGCTTTCCCAACATGAGATCCACGACGTTGTCGGAGTAGCCTTTGGCGCGAATGCGGCCCAGGTCCCAGATCCAGCCCGCTGCGTCCCGGTCGAAGCGGAGCAGCCTTCCTCGGCGAGCGTGGAAAGGAGTTGGATTGCGAAGAACGGGTTGCCGCCGGTCTTCTCGTGGACCAACAGCGCCAGCGGAGCAGCGGAATCCAGGTCCCAGCGCAGAGCGTCGGCAAGAGCTGCTCGATGTCATCGGTCCCGAGAGGTGCGAGCACGATTTCTTCTAGTATCGCTCCCGGCCTGCGCATCGCGGCCAGCTTCCGCATGAGCGGATGAGTGGCATTGACTTCGTTGTCGCGGTAGGCGCCAATCAGCAGCACATGCTTCACATCCGGTCGCGAGCCGCGATCTTCGAGCAAATCCAGGGTCGCTGCGTCCAGCCATTGCAGATCGTCGAGGAACAACACCAGCGGATGCTCCGGGACGAGCGAAGACGCCGAGGAAGCGTGCGAAACACCAGTTGAAAACGGCCCTGCGCTTCCTGCGGCGCCAGTTCCGCCACAGGCGGTTGTTTACCAATGACGAATTCAGTTCGGGGACGAGATCGACGATCAGTTGGCCATTCGGCCCCAACGCCTCGCGAAGCGCGTGCGCCAATTGCGCAATTCGGCCTCGCTCTTGATGAGCATCTGACGCACCAGCGTCTGAAAAGCCTGCGCGAGCGTGGCATAGGGAATGTCCCGTTTGTACTGGTCGAACTTGCCGGATGCAAAAAGCCCGCGTGGCGGGACAAGCGCCTTATGCAGCTCATTCACGACGGACGGATTTGCCGACGCCGGAGTAACCCGACACGAGCACCAACTCCGGCTGCCGCCGGCCACCACCCGATCGAACGCCGTGATCAGCGCATCGACCTCGCGCTCCCGCCCGTACAGCTTCTCGGGTATCAGCGAGTCGGTCCGGAGAATCGTGCGCGCCGAGAGGGAAATGGTCGATGCGGCCTCGCGACTGCCACTCGGACAGACAGCGCCGAAGATCGATCTCCAGTCCGGCGGCTGTCTGATAGCGCTCCTCCGCATTCTTGGCGAGCAGCTTCATGACGATGGCCGACAACGGCGCCGGGACGCGCTCGACCAGCTCGTCGGCGGCACCGGCTGCCATGCGATGTGGCAGTGAACCCACTCCATCGGCTCGCGCGGCGAACGGGAGACGCCGGTGAGCATCTCGTACAGGGTGACACCAACGAGTAGAGATCGCTGCGGGCGTCGACCGAGCGGTTCATGCGCCCGGTCTGCTCGGGGGACATGTAGGCAAGCGTGCCGGCAATGATCTCGGGCGGATCGGGAGGCTGACGGTGCCGCGGCAAACGTGTGGTCAAACCGAACCCCGTGAGCCACGAATGCGCCACTCGCAGCATTCACGATGAAATTCGCAGGCTTCACGTCTTTGTGCACCAATCGTCGTGCGTGCAGACTACCGAGCGTCCTCGTTAAGCCAATGGCTAAACGCAGAAACTGCGCAACTGCAAGCGGCCCCTTGATGCACTGGTCGAGAAACTCACCTCCGGGGTCGGGGTCTTCTATGGCGAGCGCCAAATGGATCACGGAACCTCGTCAACTCCAGCGGAGCTGTGCCGCCCACGAAGGATCCAGTTCGTCGCGCAGTGCAAACGCATTTTCAAGTTTTCCGAGAGTGGATGGCGCGGGTTGTTCCGTCAGGGGCGAGATCAGCAAGTTATGAAGGCAGTCCCTTCGTCCCCGACACGGCGAGCCACTGCAAACTCTGCATCCTGCCGGAGAGGCTCAATTACACAATTTGTCAGTTCAATCATGGTTCAACATGCGGTCTGCTTTGAGACGGGCGCGATGGAATCGCAAAGTGAAAGCTGGCGCCCGGTCCATCATGCTCGGTGACCCAGAGTCGCCCGGAGATGACTCTCGACGATGGAGCGGCTGATCGAAAATCCCATGCCGAGTCCGCCGGACTTGGTGGTATGGAACGCAGTAAAAATGTGCTCGAGGCTATCGGGATGAAGCCCGATTCCGGAATCACGGACGGTCACCACCACCTCCCGCTCTTCAATGCGCTGAGTCTGAATAACAAGATCACGAGCCCGGTCTTTTACCGTTGCCATCGCCTCGATGGCGTTCAAAATCAGATTGAGCAACACCTGCTGTAGTTGCACCTTGTCGCCGAGGACATTCGGCACGTCGGCTGACAATTCCAATCGCAACTTGATCCGCTGCTTGTCGATCTCGCTCTGGCTAGCACAACGATCTCCCGAATGATTTCGTTTAGATCCAACGGCTCCTTCGCTGTATCCGTTTTGCGAAAAAACGCCCTGATACGGGCAATGATTTCTCTGGCTCGATTGCAATCGCGGACAATGCGCTGGAGTGCCGCACGGGCCTCTTAAGGTTGTCCGATTCTTCCTTTACGTCGGCTTAGCCAGCGCAAGCATGCGTTTCCATTGAGCAACACTCCCGTGATGGGTTGCCTGACCTCATGAGCGATCGATGCGGCGAGTTCTCCCATGGTGGTTACTCGCGTCACGTGAGCCAGTTCGGCCTGCGCTTGGCGCAATGCCTCGGCGGCACGCTTCTGGTCGTCGATGTCGGTCGTCGTACCGACGAATTTGATAACTTTTCCTTCGGAATCGCGCACGACCACGGCCTGCTGAAGATGCCAGCGATAGGTCCCGTCCTGAGCGCGCAGAGACCGCGTCTCGATCGCGAAACCCTGTCCCGAATGCACGCCTTCCCAAAATATCCTCGGCTGCCTCTCCCGATCCTCAGGGTGGACCGCGGTCATCCAGGCTTCGGGATGCGATCGGACGAAGTCAGGAGTCTGACCGGCGAATTCAAGCCAAACTTGATTCACGAAATCTGGTGTCCCATCGGGTTTGAGCGTCCAAGCGGATACAGGGAGATGCTGCAGCAGCCCAACTTGGAGTTGCAGATCGGTATAGAGGCGGCGTTCTCCAGCGAAATGGCGGCTTGTGAAGCCAGCAACTCGAGCACCGCGACCCGTCCGAAGTGAAAGCGTCCGGTGCAGGTTGTTTTCCAGATAAAGCGCACCGATCACCTTGGTTTGTTTGACAATCGGAAGGCACAGGAAAGATCTTGGGCGATTCGTCTCGAAGATATTCGTCCTTCGAATACAGGTTGTCCGCCGAAGCGTCATCCTGCAACACGCGTTCCTGAGTCCTCAACACGTAGTGCAGCACCGATTGAGGTAGATCAGACGATTTGATGCGTTCTTGTCGAATCGTGACCTCGAGTTGTCCTACTCGGTGGTGGCCTCCGCCTCGACACAACGGCTCACCGTCATGAAGCAGTATCAACAGACCCCGCTGTGCACCCGCATGTTCCAGTGCCAGACGCAGCAGCGTCTCGATGAGACTCGGCAGATTCATCTCACTCGAGAGTGCCTGCGACGCTCTCATGACTGCTCTGCAGTCCATCTGATCAAGGGCGTGTCGATGGCGGTGCCCGCTGCTGAGGGCGTTAGCCCTCTTCGGCAAATGCGGGAAACGACCATCGATTTGGTTTACTTTTCCCACCGCGCCCCACTGCTCGTAGCAGGCGCGTGCATTTCTAAGATAAGCATCAGCAATGGTCGTTGAAGCCGCGCATCCTGTAAAACTGCGCCGCAAGCTCATTGGCGATGGCTTCATTGTGAATGAAGCCGTTCGAATGGGCGGAACGAATTGCCTTTTCGTAGAGGTGTTCTGCGTCGAGCTCTGCGCCCCTCAATGCGCGCGATTTCCGCGCTCACCAAGGCGGCTCGGTTTTCAAAATTGGCGGGGCAATGCTCGGCCCATATTTTGAGTTGCTGATGGTGATTCGATCAGGGCTTCGAAATGCCGTTGTCTCTCTTCGGCCGAAGCCGAATTCCACGCGGCAGCGTGAGCCAGGGCAGCATAGAAGCGAAAGTCGCCCGTCTCGACTTGCGATGCCGCGGTCCAGAGTAACGGTGGGCTCGTGCGAAGCATCGACAGCCGCCGCGTAGTCTCCGGCAAAGAACCGACCCTGCAGCTTTCGCGTCCAGTAGAAAAACTCGGAAAAAACCAACACCGGGTTGCTCGCATAGATGGCGCTCGCATCTGAGTTCGTTAAATTCTCGTCGTCGAAGCAGCCAAACTTCGTGTCAACCCGCGGAGCGTCCGGATCAGCCCGAGTTGCGCCCCGCAATTCGCGACCACCAAGCCGAAACCTTGCTTGCTGGCGAAAGCCAGACCCTTTTCCGCTTCCCTCTGCACGACTTTGAGGTGATCTCCTACCGTCAGGTGATTTGTGATCAACTCGTGCCAACTATAGGCGGAAAATGTCAGGTCTCCAGTCCGATACGCGACGTCGAAGGCGCGGCGCACCAGTTCACGTGCGTCTGCAGCATGTTTCGCCCATGGCGTGAGCGTGCTGAACGTGATGTAGGTCCTCGCTTGATAGCGTGTGAAGCCTCGCTTTTCGACGAGATCATAGCCAAGCTGGCCGAACCGAAATCCATCTTTGTAGTTGTTGAAGCGCGGCCCCGCGAACATCGCGAACCACACATAGCCAAAACACGATCCGTCACAGTTGCCGTGCTCGAGGCTGAGGTTCACCATACGGCAGACGGCAAGTGACGACAGGTTCTCGTCGTAGAACATCGCCGGAGTGCACAATTTCGGTGAAGACATCCAGCATGTCGAGGACATCGGGGTCGGTCATCAGGGGCAGGTCCGACGAGATCTTCGATCTGCCTATTTCCGACCAAGGACCAGATGCGATCATATTCATTCATCACTTCGTCACGAGTGGGATGCCGCGACCAGTGCGGTCCCCTGCGTCGGAGGTAATCGAGGAATACTTCGATGGCCAGTTCACTGTGATCCAACGTCGTGTAAAGGGTGAGCCGCAATCGTGTCACCATGGCGAAATCATGGCGGGTTTTGGCGCGCCTCGATAACATCGTGAGACGCTTTTCCGCCGCGACCATTTCTGCGGTCAGCAATTCGCACTCGGCCGTCAGGCATTCGATCGAGAAGATGAGTTCGTAGTTAAGCTCCCATGTCGTCTCGGTTAACAACGAGCTGCCGGCCTCGAGGTATTTCAGCGCCGAGGCATATGCGGTTGAGACCTTCGCCCGTTTGCCCGCCATCAAATTCAGCTCTGCTACCTGCTCGCGCTCTTCGTCGAAGTGATCAGATGGGAGCCGCGATTCAGTTGATTGACGATTTCGAATATGGCCTCTTCCGGCTGCCGGCGGAGTATTCTCCGCGAGGAGGGTGCCGATTCGCAAATGCGCCTGGGCTCGCAAGTCTTTCGGAATCAAAGAATAGGCTGCTTCTTGAACGCGGTCGTGAAGGAAACGGTATGAATTCTCCGAGCGGAAGATAAGACCGACTCGGACCGCTTCCCAGAGCTGGCTCGTGCATTTCTTCGATCGAGTCCTGATAAACCATCTGCAGCATGTCGAACTTGGCGCTATTGCCAAGACAGGCAAACTGTTGGAGAGCCTTCTGGGTGTCGACGGGCAGGCGGCTCAACTTCCCGACCATCAGCTCCACGACATTATCCGTGTAACCTTTGGCGTGAATTTGGTTCAAATCCCAAGACCATTGCGCCTTGAAAATAATCAAAGGTCAGCAACGCCTTCATCGGCGAGCGTCGAAATGAATTGAATGGCGAAAAAGGGATTGCCGGTGGTCTTTTCGTGAATCAACTGCGCAAGCGGGGCGGCGCGATCCGGATCGCAGCGAAGCGAATCTGCAAGGAGCTGCCCCAGATCTTCGCGGCCCAGCGGAGCCAGCACGATATCCTGACAATACCGATCCGGCCTGGCGCATCGCGTCCAGCTTTCGCATCAACGGATGGGTCGCATTGACTTCGTTGTCCCGGTAGGCGCCGATCAGGAGCAGATGCTTCATATCCGTCTGCGACAACAAATCTTCGAGCAAATCGAGCGTTGCTGCGTCAAGCCACTGCAAATCGTCGAGGAACAATGCAAGCGGATGTTCCGGGCGGGCGAAGACACCGATGAATCGCCGAAATGTAACTGAAAGCGGCCTTGGGCATCCTGCGGCGGAAGCTCGGGCACCGGCGGCTGCTCACCGATGATGTGCTTCAGTTCCGGGACGAGTTCGACAATCAGTAGTCCATTCGGATCCAGCGCCTCGTGAAGGGCATCGCGCCATTCATGCAATTCTTCCTCGCTCTTGCTCAAGAGTGGGCGTATCAGACTTTGAAATGCCTGCGCGAGCGTGGCGTACGGAATATCCCGCTTGTATTGGTCGAACTTGCCGGATGCAAACAACCCTCGCGGCGGGACGAGCGGCTTGTGCAGCTCATTGACGACGGCAGACTTTCCGATGCCGGAATACCCGGAGACGAGCACCAACTCCGGCCGGCCGCCGGCAACAATGCGATCGAAGGCGGTCAGAAGTGCGCCGATTTCGCAGGCTCGTCCATAGAGTTTCTCGGGAATCATGAGCGGTCGGGCATGTCACGCTCGCCCAGCCGAAATCGCCGATGCGACGCCTGGATTCCCATTCGGTCAGGCAGCGCCGAAGGTCGCGCTCGGCGCCGGCCGCGGTCTGGTAGCGTTCCTCCGGCGTCTTGGCGAGCAACTTCATGATGATGGCCGAGACGGGGGCGGGATCTCCGTCCGTCGCTCGCAAGGCGGCGCCGGTACGCGGGCGATGTGGCAGTGGACCCATTCCATGGGTCTCTGCTGCGAGAACGGTAACGTGCGAGTAACCATCTCGTAAAGGACGACGCCGAGTGAGTAGAGGTCGCTTCGCGAATCGACCGAACGGTTCATCCGCCCCGTTTGCTCGGGCGCCATGTAAGCAAGCGTCCCTGCGATGATCTCCGGCGGGTCGGGGAGGCTGGCGTCCGCAGGAGACGCGACGCGATCCCGAAGCCCGTCAGCAGGGCGCGATCGCGTGCCGCGTCGACAACGATATTGGCGGGCTTGATGTCCCGGTGAATCAGGCCGCTCTTGTGTACTCGGCCCATGGCGGATGCAATCGAGATCGCCAGTTGAAAAAACGCCGGATTTCGGTGTGTCGATCAATCAGGTGAGCGAGCGGCTCGACTTCCTGGTATTCGAGCAGAAGCACCGCCTTGCCACGCTCATGCAAGAGTTCGAATGGGCGCAATGCCCATGCGCCGTCGAGGTGGTCTTTCAGCGCATATTCGTGTTCGAAACGACTGGCGGCGTCGAAGAATGACAGCTCTTCGGCGGGAAGTACGGCGATGCAGTCATGCGAATCGCCCGCTTGGCGCTCGTACGATAGTCGAAAAAAAAGGCGTTCGCCGTCTTCCCACAACGACTCGGGATGTCCGTCTCTACCTTCCGCGTGGAGCCAAGACCATTCTGTCACCGCGGGCCTCGCGTCTCCGAACACTTGCCCCAAGGTCAAAGTGGACCGACGGTCGACAAGCATATCCTATTTAGCCGCGGGCCGTTGGCATAGTCGCCGGCGTCGGACCGCAGCGACCGTTGTTCGGGGCAGACCCAGGCTACGTTGTAGCGTAAAGCTTCTTTCCGGCGTATGGCGGGAAGTGCCGGGTTTGGCTTCATGCTTGCGATGGATGCGTACAACCTTGGCCCTGTCGATGGTCAGCAGGTCTAAAAGTAATCCCAGCGCGGCACGAGTTTCGGGCAGGTTGTCTGTCGATCGTAATGACTCTCTGCACGCCGCCGAGTCCACGCGATCGCAGCCGCGCGGATCCTTACGGGAGACACCTGCTTCGGCGCGCGGGTTTCTACAGGCGGCGCAAGTCGCCTGGCGTGAAAATTCCGCTGGGTAGCGTCTCCGCTTCTTGCACGCGAATGCAATCTTGTGGACGCGCTTGAAGATCCCCGCATGGTCCGCGCTGCTCTTGCTTCCCGCGAGTGTGGGCAGGTACGGGCCGAATGCGGCGCTGTGCATCTCGCGCATGGCGTCGAATGTGGCAGGCAACGCGAGGACGTGGCGCTGTCGCGGGCTGTTGCGGCGGCACTTGTTGTCCAGCAACTGCATGCTTTCGATATCGCTGTCGAAGTTGCCTTGGGTCACGCGTGCCAATTGCCGGACACGCCGACAACTGGTCAACAGGTGGAACCGCAACGGCGCGCGCTCCCGTGCTTGTATGCGCTTCCAGAACGCGCGCAACTCGGATCGAGACAGCGCCCGGTCGCGCACCTTGTTGGCGTCCTCGATGGGCGCCAGGCTACGTGCCCGAATTCAGTCGGGCCTTGCGTTACTGGTCTGTGTCGCCATGCGCAGGCGCTGCAATCCCACCGGGATCAAGGCGAGCAGGCCAAGCCCGAGCAGCGGCAGGAATATGCGAGGTTCCAGGATCAGGTCGGGCGACAATCCCTTGCCCTGCGCGATGGAATGACCGACGCCCGCGCCGATCGCGGTTTCGAAAACCAGCATGATCACGCCACCCAGCGCGGTAGCAAGTGTGAACAACCAGACCGGGCAGCGCAGCCATGCCAGCGCCACCGTGATGCCGCCGAATGGGAATAGTGGCACGAAGCGCAGGAACAGCGTGTATGAGATGGGGCTGGTCTGGTAGCCCTGGCGCACCCGTTCAACGAACTTCGGCGGCGGTCGCTTGCCCGCGCCGAACGCATGGCGCGCCGCATAGAACAAGAGCAATGATCCCAGCACTTCGCCGACCAGGGACAGCCCGATCGCACGCCCCATCCCGAACAGCATGCCGCCTGCGATGATGAGGAAGAGTGGTCCCGGCATTGCGGTGGCTACGGACAGCGTCAGCAGCACGATGTAGATCGTGTATGCCAATGCCGGATGTGCGGCAATCTGCCGCGACCAGTTTGCCTGCTCGACCATGATGCTGCTGGGCGCAAGATGCTGCAGCATGCCGCTGGCTCCGACCGCGATACCAAGCGCGATCAGTAGTAGCAGTGGCAGGAATGCGCGCAAACGACTCATCGAAAAGGTCAACACGGCAGGTCAATGAAAAGCATAACGTGTCAGGAAAGCATCCGCGAAACGCGTGAGTTCATTATTGACGGCGATCAATTCAGTACAGCGCGCCGCCACCAATCGCATAGGCGGCCAGCACTGCGCACGCCGCATCGCGTTGAAGATCACGAGTGATCTGGATGTTGCGACGTTCGAGTTGACCCACCCAGTCACTCGGCAGTGGGCCTTCTTAGACACCGGTGAGCGATTCGACATCCTCGGCACGCGCGGCGATCAGCAGAAAATCGATGCCGGCCCACATGGTCGCGCCGTAACACTGGCAGCACGCTTGTGCACTGGTTGCGAGCGTATGGCGGTTGCCATCCGTGTTGAGTCGCGCCCGGCCGAGTCTGCTCTCGGCACCGACCAGCGCCACGATCTCGGCATGTGCCAGTGACGATCCGATCTGCTCGACACGATCGACGCCTGCCGCAATCAGGCCGCCGTGATGATCGAAAACGGCTGCGCCGAACGGGCCGCCGGAAGCATGTTCGACATTTTGGTGCGCCAATTCGATCGCAAGCGAGATCTGTGCAGTCGCGTCCGGATACGGACGACCGCCATCCACCGCATCCGCGAACCATGCGGGCAGCACGTGCGAAGGTTGCGAATCCGGGATGGGCGCGGCGTGCATGGATCAACCGTACCACGCCGCACCTGAAACTCCGGTTGACCAGAGAGCGACCGGCCGGTCATCAGATCCGCGGAGTCAGGAAAAGGTCATCGAATCCACGCCAAGCATGGTGTCACTCGTGGCGGATCGGCCGATGGTGCCCCGGCGAAGCGAATGCCGGGGCACCTGGAAGCATGGCGGTTGGATTGGTCGCCAACGCTTTCGACTTGCCTGTGAACGTGATCAACTCACGCATCAAAGACAGTGTTGCTTGTCCGCTAATCCTGTGGATGGTTCACAGTCGGCGTCTGCGCCCGAAGATCAGGGAGACGATGAACAGCACGACGAAGACGACGAAAAGAATCTTCGCGATCGAGGCGGCCAGCCCGGCGATACCGAAGAATCCCAGGAAACCGGCGATCAGTGCGATGACCAGAAAGACGATTGCGTAATAGAGCATGGTTTTCTCCTTGTGCAACGTGAATGACGTTTGACGCAAGGCGGTGTGTTTCTTGGCCTTGATGACAGAGTACAGGTTCGACAGCCCAGCTTGTGCCGTCCCGACTTGCCCCGGTACATGCCCGATCGTGAATTGCGCTGAGGCAAATCGTTTCGGGGTTGGCATGGTTTTGCAAAAAGTCTCCGAACATGCCGTTCCCTGGCATGGCCGGAGTAGGGCCCGTCGCGTTGGAAACCTGCGGCGGGATGCCGGAACGGCACGGGGGCGCGGTCCGAACCGGCTCGGCGCCTTCCATGGAGCCGTTGGAGATGCCACACGGAAGTGGCATTCCCTTCCACACTGCATGTCGTTGGCGTTGCGCGCTCGCGCATGCGGCGAAGGCTTCAGATTTCGTCGGCGAACGCCTTGATCTGCTTTCTGGCTTCGTCCCTGGCCATGCCATAACGCTCCTGCAGCTTGCCGGCGAGGTATTCCGTGTTGCCGTCGGCTACATCGAGATCGTCGTCGGTCAGTTTGCCCCAGCGGGCCTTGAGCTTGCCGTGCAGCTGTTTCCAATGACCCTTGAGCGTGTCTTCATTCATGGGGTTCTCCTTGGGAAAAGCGTGGGTGCATTACGAATGCATCGAGGTTCTCGCCTACAGTTCACTCTCGAACTCGTAGACCTGCAGAAGGGCCTCGCGCCTGTCGACGCCATAGCGTTCTTGCAACACGCCAGCCAGGTATTCCGCACTGCCACCGGGAAACGCCACATCATCTGCGGTCAATCTGCTCCAGCGTCGCCGCAGCTTGCCGCTGATTTCCGGCCATTCGTCCTTGATCCTGTCCCGGATCATGCTGCTCCTCCAATACTCACGAATGGGTTCGAGGGCGGCGTTTTTCATGGTCAATCGCCGGACTTGAGGCCCGAGGCATCGACGCCTTTCACGCCCTTGACGCTCTTGGTGACCGCGATGGCCTTCTTGACCGCGAGGTCGGTGGGCAAGACGCCGGTCAACGTCACCACGCCGTTGACGGTCGTGACGGAAACCTTCGTGCTCTTGATGCCCTTGGTGGTGGCGAGTTCCGTTTTCACCTTGGTCGTGATCCAGGCGTCGCTGACGGCTTCGCCAGCGCTCGAGGAGTGATCGCCGGTCGGTGCGGCATCCTGTGGCGCGGCGAACGCGGCGTTGGCCGACATCCCGGCGATTCCGAGCGCGGCAGCGAGGGCGGCGACAACAAGTTTGCGTTCCGGTTTCATTTGGATCTCCTTGATTGCGGGAAACAACGTCATGATCTTCGTCCATGACAGCTACTTTCGAACCTAGCATCGCGAATCTGAACGAAACCGCGAGTTCGTGACCAGCCACTGAATCGAGGCCCTGAAAGCAAGCAGTGGCCGTATTGATAGCGGTTATCGGACGATCGCCGCATCGTTCGGATGAAGATGTTTGCGTGCGATGCCCATCAAACTAGAACGTCTCCGAGTGGCGCGACAGAGACGTCGGCACCAGTCGAACTGGTATTTTTTTACCGGTCATGCAGGGCATGGCATTTACGCTGTAAAAAGCACGACAATGCCCAAATCCTGGGAGTGATTCATGCGCGCCGTGCCGCCCAAGTCTGGTATCGACCATAGACAGTTGCAGCAGATCATTGCTGATTTGCCGGAAGGCATATTGCTGATCGATCCCGACGGGACGGTCCTGTGGGCCAATCGCGCGGCGCTGGTCATGCATGGGTGCGAGCGCCTCGAACAATTCGGCTTGTCCGCGCCGGCGTATCGCAAGCGTTTCGCCCTGCGCTACCTCAACCACCATGTGCTGAAGGCGCGGCAATATCCCATCGTCCGGCTACTCGCTGGCGAAAAATTCGACGGGGTAAAGGTCGAAGTGACGCACCGGGAAGATGACGGGTTCCGGCGCGTGCTCGAATTTCGGAGCCTTGTTCTTGCCGACGCCGCGGATGAGATCGAATTGCTGGTGTTGGTCGTGCGCGACCTGACTGAATTGACAAGCGCGGAAGAACGTTTCGAGCGGACGTTCGCGGCGAATCCCGCCCCGGCCTCGATTTTGCGCCTGGCGGACACCCGCTATATCAAGGTCAACCAGGGTTTCATCGACATGACCGGATTCGGACGCGAGGAGATCATCGGTCGATCGTTCCGGGTACTGGACGTGCTTCGCGATGCCGAGCATCGTGAAGAAGCCATGCGCGCGCTGCGTGAGCATCGCACGATTGCGCAGCAGGAAGCGGTGTTGCGCATAAAGGACAACGCCGAGAAATTCGTGATCGTTGCAGGTCAGCCTATCGAAGTCGGCGAAGAGTCATGCATGCTGTTCACCTTCAACGATCTTGATGCTCGCAAGCAAGCCGAGATGTCCTTGCGCCACAGCGAGGAACGTTTCGCCAAGGCTTTCCGGTTGGCTCCCGTGCCGATGCTGGTATGCGCTCGCGGCGGCTGGCGCATCATCGAGATCAACGATGCATTCACCAATGTGACGGGGTACCCGCATGACGACACCGTTGGCCGCTCGGTGGCGGACGTCGGCTTCTGGCTCGACATGAAATCGCTGCGCGAATTGCGGGGTTTGCTGGATGCGAACCTGAAAGTGCGGAACCAGGAAATCCGCATGCACACTCGTGATGGCGCGTCCATCGATTGCCTGCTGTCGGCCGAGCCGGTGACGATCCAGCGCGAGGCGTGCGTACTGTTCGTGGTGCGCGACATCACCGAACGCAAGCGCTCCGAAGCCGACCTGATGGACGCGATCGAGGCGGTCATGCAGGATACGTCGTGGTTCAGCCGTAGCGTGATGGAGAAGCTGGCGCAGCTGCGGCATCCGGAGGACGCCCGTGCCAAAGCCGAACTTGCCAACTTGACGACGCGCGAACGGGAAGTGCTGGATCTGATCTGCAAGGGACAGACAGATGCAGAAATCGCGAGTGCGCTGAAACTGTCACGCAACACCGTGCGCAATCACGTCGCGACCCTATACGGAAAGATCGGCGTGAATCGCCGCAGTGCCGCGGTGGTGTGGGGGCGGGAGCGTGGCCTCGCGGCTTATTGATCAACGCGTCATCCGGACGATTTCGACCAGGTATCGCGCAACGTCACGGCGCGATTGAACACGGGTCTCTCGCGCGAGTGGTCGTGCCGGTCGGCCACGAAGTAGCCGATGCGTTCGAACTGGAAATGCTGTTCCGGTTCGGCGTCGCGCAATGAAGGTTCCAGGTAACCCTTTACGCTGTGGCGAGAGCGCGGATTCAGGTGATCCAGCCAGGTCTTGCCGTCCGAGTCGTCTTCGGGATCGGCCGCGTCGAACAGGCGGTCGTACAGGTGCACTTCGGCTTCGATGGCGTGTTTCGCGCTGACCCAATGGATGGTGCCCTTGATCTTGCGGTCGGCACCGGCCATGCCGTGGCGCGATTCGGGATCGAGCGTGCAGTGCAGCTCGATCACCGCATCGGAAGCATTCTTGATGACTTGCTCGCAACGCACGATACCGACGCCGCGCAACCGCACTTCGCCGCCCGGGATCAGGCGCTTGAAGCCCTTCGGGGGCACTTCGGCGAAATCCTCGCGTTCGATCCACACCTCGCGTGAAAATGGCACTTCGCGGGTGCCGAAGGATGCGTCCTTGGGGTGGTTGGGAAACGTCAGCATCTCCGCGTGATCTTCGGCGAGATTGGTGATCACGAGTTTCAGGGGGGCCAGCACCGCCATCCGGCGCGGTGCGCGCGCGTCGAGATCCTCTCGCACGCAGGCTTCCAGCACGCCGAAGTCGATCATGCTGTTCTGCTTGGACAGGCCCGCGCGCTCCCAGAAGGTGCGTATCGCGGCCGCGGTGAAGCCGCGTCGCCGCACGCCAGCGAGCGTGGGCATGCGCGGATCGTCCCAACCAGCCACGTGGTGTTCGTCCACCAGTTGCAGCAGCTTGCGCTTGCTCATCACGGTGTAGGACAGATTGCCGCGCGCGAATTCGATCTGGCGCGGTTTGGACGGTGTCGTCGACAGACCCTTTTCGACCAGCGATCGCCACAGTTCCGGATGATTCGGCAAATCCACGTTGTCCACGCACCAGTCGTAGAGCGGGCGGTGGTCCTCGAATTCGAGGGTGCAGAACGAATGCGTGATGCCTTCCAGCGCATCGGAAAGCGAATGCGCGAAGTCGTACATCGGGTAGATCGGCCAGGTGTCGCCGGTGTTCTGGTGCGTGACCTTGCGGATCCGGTACAAAGCGGGATCGCGCAGGTTGATGTTGCCCGAAGCCATGTCGATCTTCGCGCGCAGGGTGCGCGAGCCGTCCGCGAATTCGCCCGCGCGCATGCGCCGGAACAGGTCGATATTTTCCTCGACGCTGCGGGTGCGGAACGGCGAATCACGGCCGGGCTCGGTGAGCGTGCCGCGGTATTCGCGCACCTGTTCGGCATCGAGGTCGTCGACGTAGGCCTTGCCGTCCCCGATCAACTTCAATGCAGCCAGGTAGAACACCTCGAAGTAGTCCGAGGCGTGGCGCAGCTCGCTCCACTCGTAACCTAGCCAGCGCAGGCTGTCCTTGATGCCCTCGACGAAGGCCGGGTCTTCCTTGCCGGGGTTGGTGTCGTCAAGGCGCAGGTTGCAGGTGCCGCCGAATTCGCGCGCAATGCCGAAATCCAGGCAGATGGCCTTGGCGTGGCCGATGTGCAGGTGCCCGTTGGGTTCCGGCGGGAAACGCGTGGCCACGCGCCCGCCGTGCGTGCCCGATGCCTGGTCGGCCAGCACGATTTGGCGTATGAAATTGGTGACGACCGGCGCGTGTTCATCCGCCATGGGACAGATCCTTTTTTTCCAAGCCCGCAAGTTTAGCGATGCGTTCGGGAAAGCGCTTGGGGGTAGTGTCCATCCGGAGCAGCTTTGGCGAGAGGCCGGGGCGGGGGCGGGTGTTCAAGCGATGCCAGTGGCATCACGCGCCAGACCGCCGAACAGGGCTGAAGGGTGGGCGCCGGGGGATGGCCGGGACCGCCCCCGTGATTGCTCGCCGCCAAGCCATTAAGTCGCTGCCAGACCGGGCGAACGTAGCCGCCGGGGGCGCGGTCAGGGACGACCGCAAAAGAAATGTGCTAGCTTGAAAAACATGCGAACGGTCTATCACGCGGAGGGCATCGTCGACGCGCATCTGGTCAAGGATGCGCTCGAGAATGCGGGCATCCCCGCCTTCATCAACGGCGAATACCTGATCGGCGGCGTGGGGCAGCTGCCCGCGCGGGATTTCATCGCCGTGAGCGTGCCGGAAATTTTCGTCGAGGATGCTGGACCCGTGGTGCGCGGGATCACCGACATGCTGCGTGCACCGGTTGCTGCAGAATCTGCGGACGCGGGCATGCCACCCTTGCGTCTGCGACCTGCCCGCGCGTGAACGAGGCTGCGGACCGGATGGAATTCGATCCGGACGTGCGTGCACGACTGGCGACCTATGTTCGCGACGTGCCCGATTTTCCGAAGCCCGGCGTGATGTTCAAGGACATCACGCCGTTGCTGGCAGACGCAGGCGCATTTCGTGAATGCGTGGATGCACTGGCGATGCCGTGGCGCCACGCAGCGATCGACGCCGTGTGTGGCATCGAATCGCGCGGTTTCATCTTCGGCGCCGCCTTGGCGCGCGCGCTGGACGCCGGGTTCGTGCCGCTGCGCAAGGCCGGTAAATTGCCGGCCGCGACGCTGGGGGTGGATTTCGATCTGGAATACGGCGCGGCGCGCCTCGAAGTGCACACGGATGCATTGGGTCATGGCGCGCGGGTATTGATCGTCGATGACGTGCTGGCCACCGGCGGCACGCTGCGCGCGGCGTGCGATCTGATTACCCGACTGGGCACCGGGATCGCGGGCGCCGCGGTGGTAATCGAACTGTCATTCCTGCACGGGCGGAAGCGCTGGCCGGCGGAGCTGCCGTTGCACAGTGTCCTGCATTACTGAAGTATCAGCCTTGCGACGTGGTCTGCCGGAAGCTAGGTCGTTGCGCCAACACCACTTCGGTATGGAACGGCACGCCGGCGCGCAGGCCGGAAACTTCGATCTTGCTACCGGGGGTCAACTCCGCTTCGCGTGTGCGGAAGTCAAACGGGTCCGTGATGGGTTGTTTGCCCAGCTTGAGCAGGATGTCGCCGGTTTGCAGGCCCGCTTGCGCCGCAGGTCCGCCGGGATAGACGTCGAGCACCGTGGCGCCGCGCGCGGCGGCCGGCAGACCCGAATCAGCCGACACCATCACGTTGCCGATTTCCACGCCCAACCAGCCGCGCACCACGTGGCCGTGATCGACGATCTGGTCCAGCACGCGTTTCGCGGTACGCACCGGTATCGCGAAGCCGATGCCTTGTGCGCCGACGTCGCGATTCAGCATCGCGGTATTGATGCCGACCAGTTGCCCCGCCGCGTTGACCAGCGCACCGCCGGAGTTGCCGGAGTTGATCGCCGCATCGGTCTGGATGAAATCTTCGTAGGGCGAAAGGCTCAACTGCCTTTGCAAGGCGCTGACGATGCCCATGGTCACGGTCTGGCCGATGCCGAACGGGTTGCCAATTGCCAGTACCACGTCGCCAACCCGGGGCGGGTCTGGATCGACTTCGATCGTGGGCAGGTTGCCTGCGTCGATCTTGAGCACCGCCAGATCGGTGTCGGGATCGGTGCCGATCACCTTGGCGTGTGCGACCCGACCGTCGTGCAACATCACCCGGATGTCGTCGGCGCCCGCGATCACGTGATTGTTGGTCAGCACGTAGCCGTCACTGGTGAAGATCACGCCCGAACCGAGGCTCTGTTCGCGGCGCTTCAGCGCCGGTCCGGCAACGCCGCCCAGCAGCGGGTCGGGGAAGATCTGGATTTGTCTCTCGGTGACGGTCTTGTCCGCATAGATGTTGACCACCGCTGGCGTGGCACGCGCGACGGCGTCGGCGTAGGAGGTGGGTCCGGCCGGGGCCGGGGTGGCCTGATTGCCAGCGGAGGACGCGCTGGCGTTAGCCGGAGCCTGATCGGTGACATGGCCGCGCAGGCGTGCGCCCGCCCCTGGCCAGACCAGGGTGATCAGGAATGCAGCGGCCAGCCCTGCGACCACGAATTGCAGGACGAACAGGATCGGTTGAAGCTTGCGAAGCATGGGCGATGCGGTCTCGTCGAACGCCATCGGATTGTGCGCTCACGAGGCGAACGCTAAACTAACACGATTTTGGGGCCCGATGGATGGCGCGGGTGCGGCGTAGCCGTTCATCCGGGTCGTGCGAAACGGACCGTTGTTCCCACGGCAGTGTCCCGGCCCGTGGCCACGTGCAGTTGCGGAGACGCAGATGGCGGACGAAAGCATCAACAAGGGCCGACGCAGATTCCTCACGGCATCGACCGCCGTGATCGGCGGTGCCGGCCTCATCATCACGGCGATCCCGTTCGTCGAAACCTGGTTGCCCAGCGCGCGGGCCGAGTCGGCGGGTGCGCCGATCACGGTGGATATCAGCAAGATCGAGCCGGGCCAGAGGGTGCGCTACGGCTGGCGCAGCCAGCCCGTCGACGTGGTCAACCGCACGCCCAAGCAGCTGGAATGGCTGGCCAAGCAGGACCCGCGCCTGCGCGATCCGGATTCCAAGGAGCCGCAACAGCCCAAATATTGCCAGAATGCAACGCGCTCGATCAAACCCGAGTGGCTGGTGTTCATCGACATCTGCACACACCTGGGCTGCGTGCCGGATTATTTCGGCGATATCAAGCCCCAGCCGTTCGATCCCGACTGGAAAGGCGGCTACTACTGTCCCTGCCACCACTCGCGATACGACATGGCCGCACGCGTCTACAAGGGTGTGCCGGCGCCGCTCAACATGGTGGTGCCGCCGTATCACTTCGTCGATGACACCCACATACAGATCGGTGTCGATCCGAAAGGAGCCGCGTAATGGGCGCGTTCACGCAGTGGTTCAACGAGCGCGCGCCGGGGATGGGCGTGGCCTACAAGAAGCACATGACGGAGTATTACGCGCCGAAGAACTTCAACGTCATGTACTACTTCGGTTCGCTGGCGATGCTGATACTGGTGAACCAGATCGTCACCGGCATCTTCCTGACGATGTTCTACACCCCCACCGCCGCCGGCGCATTCGACTCGGTGCAGTACATCATGCGCGACGTGCACTGGGGCTGGCTGGTGCGTTACATGCACGAAACCGGCGCCTCGATGTTCTTCATCGTGGTCTACCTGCACATGTTTCGCGGCCTGATGTACGGTTCCTACAAGAAGCCGCGCGAACTGGTCTGGCTGCTCGGCATGCTGATTTTTTTGGCCCTGATGGCCGAAGCCTTCATGGGCTATGTATTGCCATGGGGCAACATGTCGTTCTGGGGCGCCAAGGTGATCATCACCCTGTTCAGTGCGATCCCGCTGATCGGCGAGCACCTGGTCACATGGATCATGGGCAGTTTCGTGCCGTCCGATCCCACCCTGAACCGCTTCTTCGCGCTGCATGTGGTGGCGCTCCCGCTGGTGCTGTTGCTGCTGGTGGTGCTGCACCTGGGCGCGCTGCATGAAGTAGGTTCCAACAACCCGGACGGCGTCGAGATCAAGAAGCACAAGGGGCCGGACGGGCACCCCCTGGACGGCATCCCGTTCCATCCGTATTACACGCTGAAGGATCTGGTCGGTGTCGGCGTGTTCCTGGTGATCTGCGCCATCGTGATCTTCTTCGAGCCGACGGTCGGCGGGTTCTTCCTCGAACACGACAACTCGATCCCGGCCAACAATCTGGTGACGCCCGCCAGCATCACACCGGTCTGGTACTTCTCGCCCTTCTACGCGATCCTGCGAATGATCCCCAGCAAGGGTTTCGGCGTACTGGCGCTGCTGGTATCGATCGTCGTGCTGTTCCTGGTGCCGTGGCTGGATCGCGGCAAGGTCAAATCGATCCGCTATCGCGGTCTCGGCTACAAGATCGCGTTGACGGTCTTCGCGATCGTTTTCGTACTGCTGGCAGCCATCGGCGCCGACCTGACGCCGGGCTGGATCGTGGACATCTTCGGCCCCAACGCCGACATCACCACCATCGAGAACCTGTTCGGCCGCACCCTCGTGGTGCTGTACTTCGGCTTCTTCGTGTTCCTGTGGGCGTATACGTTCTTCGGGTGGGAGAAAACCAAGCCGGTTCCGGAAAGGGTGACCACGCATGACTGACAAGACCGACCGCATTTCCGTGCGCACCTTGGCCGCCGTTTTGCTTGCCCTCGTCGTAGCTCTGACCGCAGCGCCTGCCGCATTCGCGGAAGAGGGCGGCTACCCCAGCGCCAACATCAACGTGCACGACCAGGCTTCGCTGCAGCGGGGCGCCCGCCTGTTCATGAACTACTGCGTGGGCTGCCACTCGCTGAAGTACATGCGTTATTCGCAGCTGGCGGAAGGGCTCGGCCTGACCGAGAAGCAGGTGATGGGCAACCTCGACTTCACCGGCGCCAAGTTCGGCGAGCCGATCATCTCGGCGATGCCCGCGGCCGACGCGGAAAAGTGGTTCAACAAGGCCCCGCCCGACCTGTCACTGGAAGTCAGCGCCAAGGGCGCCGACTGGGTATCCGCGTACCTCAAGTCTTTCTATCTCGATCCCGCCACGCCTAGTGGCTGGAACAACACGGTGTTCCCGAACGTCGCGATGCCGTTCCCGCTGTGGCAACTGCAGGGCGAGCAGGTGGCGGTGATGAACCCGCCGGAAGATGGCCAGCCGGCCACGGTCAAGGGGCTGAAGCTGGCCAGCAAGGGCAGCATGACGCCCGCCCAATACGACGGCGCCGTGCGTGACCTGACCGCGTTCCTGGCCTATGTGTCCACGCCCGACGAGCTGCCACGCAGCCACATCGGCGCCTGGGTGGTGCTGTATCTGGTACTTTTCACCCTGTTCGCGCTGGTGTTGAAGAAGGAATACTGGAAAGACGTGCATTGATGGCCGGCTCCGTGTCAGGCACCATGCCGAGCACGACCGGGACTGTCGCGTCACCGGACCCATGGGGGACACTGGCATGATCCAAATCGCACATACCACCCGTACCGTGCTGACCCTGTTTACGGCACCCGACGACGTGCAGTCGCACCGCGTACGGCTGGTGCTGGCCGCCAAGGGTGTGGTCTACGATCGGGTCGAGGTGCCGCCCGGCAAGCCGCACGACGAGCTGCTGTCGATCAATCCCTATGGTGATACCCCGACATTGCAGGATCGCGACATGATCCTGTATGAACCGGACGTGGTCTGCGAGTACATCGACGAGCGATATCCGCATCCGCCGTTGATGCCGGTCGATCCGTTGTCACGGGCGCGTCTGCGGCTGGCCTGCGTGCGCATCGAGCGCGACTGGGTGCCCGAAGTCGCCCACATCCGCGCGGGTGGCCGCGCCGCCGAGGCCGCGCGCAAGCGCCTCCGCGACCATCTGATGGCCGCGCTGCCGTTGTTCAAGGCCGCGAAGTTCTTCCTGAACCCCGAAATCAGCCTCGCCGATTGCCTGGTGGCGCCGGTGGTCTGGCGCCTGCCCTCGCTGGGCGTCTCGTTGCCCAAGGACGCCAAGCCGATCGTCGACTACGGCGAGCGCCTGTTCCGCAGCCAGGGCTTCGCGCGCAGCCTGACCGCTGAAGAGAGATTGCTGGGCGAACTGTGACCGAACAAGCTTCCGACATGACCTCCAATCGCCCGTACCTGCTGCGGGCGGTGCACGAGTGGATCTGCGACAACGGGCTTACTCCCCACATCGTGGTGGATGCAGAAAGCCCGGGGGTGCAAGTGCCGCCACAAGCGGTCAGCGAAGGCCGGGTGGTGCTGAACCTCGCGCCGCGTGCGGTGTCGCGGCTGGAAATCGGCAATGACGCGATCACCTTCATGGCCCGCTTCGGCGGGGTCAGCCATGCGGTAAGCGTTCCGGTCCCGGCCGTGCAGGCGATCTATGCACGTGAAAATGGGCAGGGCATGCTGCTGGCCGAGGACGCCGCGAGCGCACCACCCGTGCAGCCTGCGGAGGCCGCGCCGGGCAGACCGGCTTCACCTTCGCTACAGGCTGTGCCCACCTCTGCACAGGATGCGTCCGCGTCCGATGCCGATTCGGGTGAATCGGCAGATGGCGACAAGCCGGACAAGCCACGACCGAAGGGCAAGCCCACCCTGCACGTCGTGAAATGACGAGGACGTGTGCGCTGCCGCGTGATGCTGACTTTTCTCCCGGCCGTCAAAGCGGCGGACGCCGGGATCCGACAATCCCGGCATTCCGGCATGGCCCGCAGCAAACCGTATCGTTCCGTTTCGCTTCAGTGCAGCGTTTTTCGCGGACGCGTGATTGAAACGACATTATCGCCCGCGTCCGTGTCCGGCGGTGGTGAAATGCCTTGGAATGCGCGAACCGCGGACACCACTGCGTCCTGCCCGTGACCGTCGAGTTCGGGAACACTTGCACTCACGATCCGGTCGCCGTGCAAGCTGATGCTCGCGGTGCGCCGGTCGTTGCCGCCCAAGCTGGTGTCGAAGCGGTATTCGCGGGTCACGTGCAGCGAGCCTTGTCGCCAATTCATCTGCAAACGATGCAAGGCGACGCTATCGTCGAGAAGCTGCAGGCCGCGTTGTTCGCATATCCGCCGGGCGAGTGCCGTTGCTTGCTCGCGCAGACGCAACACGTGATACCACGAACCAGCCAAGGCGATGACTCCGAGCAGCGGTAGCCAGACTTCCAGCACGTCATGATCCTCGCACGGGCAAGCCGACCGCAGACGGATTCATGATGCCTGCAATGGCGGGGAAAAGACAGGCGGGCCGGCGGCTACTTGATGCGCTCGACGCGCACGCTCTGGTTGCAGCCTTGCACGTACATCAGCCAGCTTCCGAGGATCATCGGCTTGATGGTCACCTCGGGGTTGTCGACGTCCGGACAGGAATAAGCACCGGACTCGGCCTGCTTCCAGACCTGGCCGTTGTCGAGGGTGAAGACCGTGTGTCCGGCCCAACCGTTGAAGTGGCCGACAAGATGCGTGTTGAATTTGTCGCGCGGCTGGTTGTCGGGATAGAACACCGGCTGTCCGCTCGCGCCGACGGTCTTGACCTGTTCATGCGTGCGCAGCCAGTTGTCGAGGTACTGGAGTTGCTGCGGGGACAACTTGTCCAGACCCGCGGCCTTGAAGTCAGCCGCGGACATGCGTTCCTCGAGCGAAGAAAACTGTTGCGCCATGACGGGCAACGCGGTGAGGAACAGGGCCAAGGCGGCCGGCAGCATCAGTCGTGTACGCATGGTGGGCGATGATAGCAGTGCCCCATGCACGCCGCACGGGGTTTCTTGAAGTCTAATTTAATACACTGGCCATCTTTCGGTGGCCTTTCCCCAGCGGCGAGGATGGCGTTTTCGGCAGATGAATCCATCGCCCCCCATCACCAATCCGGATCGTGCAATACCGGTCGCAACGCTGCCCGCGATGGCGAGCGCGTTGTGGGTGGACACCGATGCGCTGTTGCGGGATATCGGTTGCGATCCGGAAACACGTGCCGCTGCCGGCTGGTATGCCGTCGCCTGCGCGAACCCGGAAGCGTGGCTTGCCGAGTCGGGGCATGCGCCCGAATCCCTGCGCCGGCTGGTGGAGGGCCAGCAGCGGGCCGAACGCGTGTGGGCGCTGCATGCGACACACGGTGGCAGTTCCGGCAGCGAGGGCCTGCGTCGGCTGTTGTTAGCGATCATCCGTGACCTGCGCGTGGTCTACCTGCTGCTGGCGCGACAGCTGGCACGGATGCGTACGGCGGCAACGCTACCGGAAGCGGAACGCCGCGACCTCGCGCAGTTGACCCGGGATATCCACGCCCCGCTCGCCAACCGACTCGGCATCGGCCAGTGGAAATGGGAACTGGAAGACCTGGCATTCCGCTACCTGCAACCCGATGTGTATCGGCGCATCGCTGCGTTGCTGGATGAGCGGCGCGCCGACCGCGAGGCATGGATCGCGCGAAGTATCGGGGATTTGCAGGCGGCGCTCGCCAGGCATGGCGTCCAGGCCAGTGTCCAAGGGCGCGCCAAGCACATCTATTCGATCTGGCGGAAGATGCAGCGCAAGCGGGTCGGCTTCGGCGAGCTGTACGACATCCGGGCGCTGCGGGTGCTGACCAAGGATGTGCCCGATTGCTACGCGGTACTCGGAATCGTGCATGGTCTGTGGCCGAACATCCCGCACGAATTCGACGATTACATCGCGCGTCCGAAAGGCAACGATTACCGTTCGCTGCACACCGCCGTGATCGGTCCGGACGGCAAGACGCTCGAGGTCCAGATTCGCACCGAGGAAATGCATCGTGGTGCGGAACTTGGCGTCGCCGCACATTGGCGTTACAAGGAGGGGGGGCAGGGCGACGCCGCCTATCAGGCGCGCGTCGCGTGGATGCGCAAGCTGCTCGAAACGCGCGCCGAAGACGAGGACGATGCGACGCTGGCAGCCGAATTGCGCTCGGAACTGGCCGAAGACCGCGTTTACCTGCTGACGCCGAAGGGCGAGGTGCTGGATCTTCAGGCGGGTGCGACGGTGCTGGATTTCGCCTACCACGTGCACACCATGGTCGGGCACCGTTGCCGGGGTGCCAAGGTCAACGGCCGCATCGCGCCGCTGACCCACCAGCCGGTCAGCGGCGATCGCATCGAAATCCTGACCGCACGCGAACCGGCGCCCAGCCGTGACTGGCTTGCGTCGCAACTGGGTTATCTCAACACCGCCAGCGCGCGCGGCAAATTGCGTGCATGGTTTCGTCGCGAGGATTTCGCTGCCAACCTGATCGCCGGACGGCTGATTCTCGAACGCGAATCACGACGTCTCGCGGTGTCCGACGGTCTGCTCGAACGCTTGCCGGCGAAACTCGGCTGCAAGGGGCGCGACGATCTGCTGATCGGATTGGCACTGGGCGAGGTCAGCATCCCCCAGCTCACGCGCGCCATGCTTGAGGCGCAGCCGCCATCCGGCGAGACCCGGCAGCCGCGCAAGGCTGTCCGCGGCGCCGACAAACCCGGCGCGTTGACCGTCGAGGGCGTCGGCAATCTGCTGACCACGCTGGCGCGCTGCTGCCGGCCACTGCCGGGCGATGACGTATCCGGTTACGTCACGCGTGGACGTGGTGTCACGGTGCATCGTGTCGATTGCGCCGCACTGACGCGCTTGCGCGCATGTCATCCCGAACGCGTGATAGAAGTGCGCTGGCAGAGCGCGCCGGACCGGGCCTACGAGGTTGCCCTCATGGTGACCGGTTACGATCGCCGCGAATTGCAACGCGACATTACCGACGTCATCACCAACTCCGGCGCACGCATCGTCACGTCGGACAGCCGGAGCGATCACGACCTGGGTGAGATGACGATGCACTTCACATTGCGCCTGCATGACTTTGGCGAACTGTCGGCGTTGCTCGCGAAATTGTCGGCGTTGCCCAACGTGACCGAGGCACGACGCCTTGCCGCCGGCTGAACGGCGCCCGGAACCCGGAAGGGCCGCGCGTGACTGAATGCTAAGATGAATCCGTTTGCGATGGATCGACATGACGGAACCCGGACCGGTCGCGACGGTCCCATGAGCGGAAATCCCCAGGCCGGGCGGCCCCAGCATGAAAGAACGCAACGACCAACCGGCACGTGGCAGCATGCGGCGCACCGAACCGGTGCTCGGCAATCTCGATCATCTCGATTCCAATGAGGATCGAATCGCCTCGGGTCGCAAGACGCAGAACCGGACGCCACCGCGTCCGCCCCCATTCACGGCTTCGACGCGCGGACGCGCGCCTCGCCGGCATCGGCGCTTGCCCTGGGTGGTGGCGATCTTGGTCGTATTGCTCCTCGCAGGTGGCGCGTGGGCCTGGACCCATCAGGCCATGCTGAGTGCGCTGCTGCCCCAGACGCAGTTGAATGCGTTGCTGTCGCGGGCCGACAAGGCGTATGCGTCCGGGGACTTGAGCGGCGATCCCGGCAGTGCGCGCGATTTGTACGAAGCTGCGCGGGCGCTCGATCCCGACAACGAACACGCGCTGGCGGGGCTGCAACGCGTCGGACACGCCCAGCTGCGCCGCGCGCAGACTGCCTTGCAGCGACACGACTACATGGCCGCGCGCAGCGCGCTTGAGGAAGCGCGCAGTCTGCTTGGCGGCGGCGCCGACGTCGCGGCGGTCGATCAGGCGCTGGCCAAGGCCGTGCTGCATACCGCCAACATCAGTGTGCTGCTTGATCAGGCCAGCGCCGCGCTGGCCAACGGCAACATCGACGGCAGCGACGGAGCCGCGGCGCTGTTCGGCAAGGTTCTGGCGGGCGATCCGCACAACCCGATCGCGCGGCATGGCATGGACCAAGTCGGGGATTTGCTGGCCTCGCGCATCCAGACCCAGCTCGGCAATGGGGATCGCGCGAGCGCCAGGCAGACGCTTGTCGAACTTGCGAACCTGCTGCCGGGCTACTCGCAGCTGCCGGACCTGCGTGCTGGCATTGCCGCGGCCGATCGTGCCGCCGATGCGCAGCGCGACCAATATCTTGCACAGGGTCAGGCGGATCTGCGCGCCGGCAACATCACTGGCACGGGCACTGACAACGCGGAAGCCCAGTTCAAGGCGGCGCTGGCCGCCGACCCAGGCAACGCCTCGGCGCAGGCGGGGTTGGGCCAGGTCGCCGAGGCCCTGATCGTGCAGGCGAACGCCGCGATCGACGCGGGACACCTGCATGAAGCCAACGCTCTGCTCGACCAGGCTGCGGCTCTGGCACCGAAGTCCGCCGACCTGGTGGCCGCACGTTCGCGTCTTGCGGCGGGTGGCAATAGCCAGTCCACCGCAACTTCCGCGGCAGGACCCGCGCTGAGCCCGGCCGATTCCGCCAAGCTTGCGCGATTGGTCGCGCGTGCCAGGATCGCGGCGCGCAAGGGCGACATCATGTTGCCGCCAGGCAATAGTGCCTATGACCTGTATCGCTCCGCACTCGGGATCGATGGCAGCAACGCGGAGGCCCAGGCAGGTCTGCGCGAGCTGCCCGACATTACCCGCGACCAGTTCAAGCGCGCGCTGAGCGCAGGCAACCTCGAGCATGCGCATGACATGCTGGCGACGCTCGAACAGCTGGATCCCGGTGATCCGGCCGAGGCCGGCATGCGACACCAACTCGGCAGCGCGTGGCTGGATCGCGCCGACCACGAGGCCACGCTCGGTCGCAGCGCAGCTGCCCGCGCGGCGCTCGAGGAAGCGCGACAACTGGTGCCTCAGGATCCGCGCATCAGCGCGGTCAGTGCACGAATCCATCGCGGCAACTGAGTGCAGAATGTACCCATCCCGTGCTGCACGGAAATGTGCGATGACGGGGGCGGTAAAATGATGCGGTCCCGTTCCCGCAAACCACGGAAGCAGGCCGCTATGGTTGCACGAGGCAGTCCTGCGACATGCATCTTCTTGAAAAGGCGAGCCCGATGTGAATGGCGCCGATGATGCACCACGCGCGTGGCAAGCTGGCGCGGTTCTGGTGTGCGGCGCCAGCAGCCAGATCGGTTTTTTCCTGCTGCCCGAACTGGTGCGCGCGGGCGCCAGCGTGTTGGCGCTTTCGCGTCGAACGCAACCGGCGCTCGCGGGAGTGACCTGGCTGCAAGGCGCGTTGCCACAACCTCCATCGCCCGCCGTAGGCGTCGAATCGGTCTGCAGTTTCGCGCCGCTCGACGCGTTGGCTGCGTGGCTTGAAACCGCCGCAGCGCCGTGCCCGCGGCGGGTCGTCGCGACCAGTTCCATGAGCGCGGAAAGCAAGCGACTGTCGCCGGTCGCCGCCGAGCGTGCCGTCTCGCAGCGCTTGCGTGATGGCGAAGCGGCGCTGGCGCGTGTTTGCGCACGGCGCGGCATTGCTTGGACGATCCTGCGGCCCACACTGATTTACGGTGCTGCGCGCGATCGCAGCCTAACGCCGCTGGCAGGCCGCGCCGCGCGCTGGCGAGTGTTCGGGCTGCCGGCCGGATCGGGATTGCGCCAGCCGGTGCACGCAGCGGACATCGCAACGGCGGTCGTTCGCGCGCTGGAGGGTCGTGCGGCCGGGAAAGTCTTGCCCATCGGCGGCGGCGAGCGCTTGCCGGCCGCGGAAATGTTCGCGCGGGTTCGTGCAAGCCTGCCGGTGCGTACCCTGGCATTGCCGGTTCCCGCGCCCTTGATCCGCATGGGCGCACGCCTGGTTCCGCCCCTGCGCGGACCGCTGCTGCGTCTGGAACAGGACTTGGTCGCCGACAACACCGCGCTCGAAAGCTTGCTGGGCGTGCGTCCCCGCGGGTTCCGGCCGGATCGTGCGTGCTGGGGCGAGTTGGTCCCGTAGCAGGCGGTCATGCGCGCCCGGATCGGCAGTCGACGCTCAATTACAATGCGTGAAGGTGCGTGATTGGCACAAGGCTGCTGGACAGGAAGCGGATCATGGGCATGAACATCGCGCCCGCGACGATACGGGACATCGCCAGGGAATTCAGAAGCCGGACGCCCTACGGTTATGCGGTCGTCGGCGACCTGTTCGACGCAACGGCTGTTTTGCAGGTCGCGCGGGAGGTCGAAGCCGACCTTGTCCGCTACCCGCGGGAAGAAAATATTTATGCGTCGTACCGCAAGCACCGATTCTCCGTACTTGCGGACATGCCGGACCGGACACGCGAATTCGTCAGCTGCCTGAATGCGCCGCCTTTTTTGCAGGTCTTGTCCGAAATCACCGGAATTGAAAATCTGCGTCCGGATCCCGAACTGCGCGGCGGTGGAATCCACGCCATCGGACGCGGCGGTTACCTGAAGCTCCACACCGATTTCAACTGGCATCGTGGGCTCTCGTTGCACCGGCGGCTGAATCTGCTCGTCTATCTCAACGAAGATTGGGAAGCGGAATGGAACGGGAACATCGAGCTTTGGAGTGCCGACGCCCGGCAACGCATCTTCACGCTTGCACCGCTAATCGGCAACGCCCTGTTGTTCGAAACCAACGACATCTCCTATCACGGCCATCCGGATCCGCTGCAATGTCCCGAGGGCGTGTTTCGCAAATCCATAGCCATGTACTACTACACGGCGACGCGCCCGGATAGGGAGGTGCGGTTCGGCAAATCGGAAATGACGAACTTCATTGAGCGACCTGCTGAACGGTTCGAAGCCGACAAGCTTCGGCGGATACGCCACCGTATCCAGTTGCAGGTAAAGCGATTCGCACATTCGTTGAAGCGGAGCCGCAAGGCTTGAGACCGTTCATGTCACATTCCCGGGTGCGGCATGGCTGAGCAACCCGTCGCGTCCGGCGCCAGTGCGATGCCTGATCTTGCCGTATGTGCGGTGGTGGTTACCTATCGTCCGGACATCGCGTTGCTGACGGCGTTGCTGGATGCGCTCGAGTCGCAGGTTGGTCGCGTGGTGGTTGTCGACAATGCCAGTCCCGGATCCATTTTGCGGAGCCTGCCTGAGGGACGCGATCGCGTCGAGTCGTTGCCATTGCCCGGGAATCTCGGACTCGCAACGGCGTTGAACATGGGCATCGCGCGCGCACGCATGCAACAGGGCGTTTCGCACGTGCTGCTGATGGATCAGGACAGCGTGCCCGAACCCGGGATGGTGGCGACGTTGAAAGCGGCACTGGACCAGCAGTCGCGACGCATGAAGGTGGCCGCGGCAGGTCCGCATTTTCGCGACCCGAGAGAAGGTGAGGATGCGCCGTTCGTGCGGATCCGCTTTCCGTTCAATCGCCGGCTGCACTGCGAGGGCGACCAAGCTGTCGTCGCCTGCGATTTCCTGATTACCTCAGGTTCGTTGATCCCGCTTGCGGCATTGGACAACGTCGGGGGCATGGATGACGAACTGTTCATCGACAACGTCGACCTCGAGTGGTGTTTCCGCGCAGCAAGCAAGGGTTATGCGCTGTTGGGTGTATGCGGGGCACGAATGCTCCACCACCACGGTGCCGAACGTTATCGTGTGCCTGGATTGTCACGCGGGATCGTGGTGCATACGCCGCGCCGACTGTATTACATGATGCGCAATCGCGTATTGCTGTACCGGCGCGCGTACACGCCCGTGCGCTGGATTGCGCAGGATGTGCCGCGGTTGATCGCCAAGCTGCTGCTGTTTGGGTTGCTGGTGCCGCCGCGTCGCAACAACCTGCGCTGCATGCTGGCTGGCCTCAAGACAGGCATCGCCGGGCGCGCCTCGCCACCGCCGCCGATCGATTGAACGGCCGCGCGGACGGCCTCAGGTCATGCCGACGCGCTCGTCTTCCAGCTCCTCGAGGTGCCGCCAGCGATTCACGATTTCGCAGAATAGCGCAGCCGTGCGTTCGGCATCGTAGACGGCCGAGTGCGCTTCATTGGCGTTCCATTCGAAGCCGGCTGCCTGCACCGCGCGTGACAATACGGTCTGGCCGTAGGCAAGTCCGCCCAGCGTCGCGGTGTCGAAACACGAGAAGGGATGGAACGGATTGCGCTTGTGCCCGGTGCGTTGCACCGCGGCATTGAGGAACCCCAGGTCGAATGCGGCGTTGTGGCCGACCAGGATCGCACGCTGGCATCCGCTGGCCCTGATTGCCGCCCGCACCGGTTTGAAGATCAGATCGAGCGCCGCGCGCTCAGGCAGCGCGCCGCGCAGGGGCTGGTCGGGATCGATGCCGTTGACCTCGAGCGCCTTGGGGTCGATGTGCGAGCCCGCGAATGCCTCGACATGGGTGGAGACGACCGGTTCCGGCGCGAGCCGGCCATCGCCATCCATGCGCACGATCACCGCGGCGATTTCCAGCAATGCGTCGCGTTGTGCATCGAAACCACCGGTTTCCACGTCCACCACGACCGGCAGGAAACCGCGAAAGCGCGTGGACATGCGCTCCGCGTAGGCATCGATCTGTCTGTGCATCGGGCGAGCTTAACAGCCGCAGGCGAATTGCCGGTGAACGAAACCGGTCACGGCGTCTTGTGTTTGTAAGCGCACAGGTCGCGGATCGGGCAGGTCGGGCATTTCGGCTTGCGCGCGATGCATACGTAGCGTCCGTGCAGGATCAGCCAGTGGTGCGCGCCGAGCTTGAATTCCTCCGGTACCACTTTCTGCAATTTGTCCTCGACGATGCGCACGGTCTTGCCCGGTGCGAGACCGGTGCGGTTGCAAACCCGGAAAATGTGGGTGTCCACCGCGATGGTCGGCTCGCCGAACACGGTGTTGAGGATCACGTTCGCGGTCTTGCGGCCCACGCCCGGAAGTTTTTCCAGTTCCTCGCGGTTGCGCGGAACCCGGCCGCCATGCCGTTCCAGCAATAGCGTGCAGGTGGCAATGATGTTCCTGGCCTTGGCGTTGTACAGGCCGATGGTCGAGATGTAGCGTTTCAGGCCATCCTCGCCCAGCGCAAGAATTTCCGCGGGCGTGTGGGCGACCGGGAACAGGCGCTTCGTGGCCTTGTTGACGCCGACGTCGGTGGCCTGCGCCGACAGGATCACCGCGACCAGCAACTCGAACGGCGTGCGGTACTCAAGCTCGGTGGTCGGTTCGGGGTCCAGCTCGCGCAAGCGGCGGAACAGCTCGGCGACGTCAGCACGTTTCACGCGCGTGCATCCCGTGAAAGTTGCTGTGGAAAGTCAGGCCACTGAACTTCCGGCCATGGATGGCGGCGGTCGAGTCCGTTCCTGCGTTCATGGCTTGGAAGTGGGTTTGTCCGGAGGGCTGGCGACCGGGGACGAGCGCATGCGTTTCGATCGTCCGCGCGCGATGGCCGCCAATACGTCATTGCGGTTGATGGTTTGTGCGGGAAGCACGGCAGATTGCGTGGAGCGCACCTCGCGCCTTGCCGCGGCACGCTCGGCGCGTTCGCGCGCGAGGCGCGTATTGCGCGCGACAAAGCGCGCCCTTGCCGCGTCGGCCCGCGTGCGGGCAGGCAGTTCGGACATGCCCCAGCGAAGCCAGTCGAGCAGGGGGATGTGCGAAGGGCAGACTTCGACGCAGCGATTGCATTCCGTGCAGGCCGGGAGGCGTTCGGCGCGCGCCCTCGCCCAATCCTCTTCCACCATTGCGAAGAACAGGGCCTTCGGATTCAGCGCCTCCGGACACGCGCGTGCGCACTCGCCGCAGTGGCTGCAAGGTTGCTGGATCATGTTCGACGATTCAGTGTGCATTGCGACGCAATTCCAGCACGTCGATCGTGGGGGGGCAATCAAAACGCAAGGGCATGCCGGTGATGCCGATGCCGGGCGTGACAAACAGCTTGCCGGTGGACGTCACGTAGTAACCGTTCACGTAGCGCTCGTCGCGCGTCAGCAGAAATACCTCGTCGGTCAACCACGGGATATTCACCTGGCCGCCGTGGGTATGGCCCGCCATCGCCAGTGCAAAATCCACGCCGCGCAGGGCACGCATGCTGTGCGGCTGGTGCATCAGGACCAACAGTGGCTTGTCGTGCGGCAAGGCTTGCAGGAATCGGGTATTCGTACGTCCGCTCCACCAGTCGTGGAGACCCGCAAGGCGGAAACCGCGGAAGTCGATCACCTTGTGTTCGATGAAATGCACCGGCGAGCCGGCGAGCGCGGTCTTGATTTTATGCGCCAGAGGCGGCCCCGGCAGTTCGACGTCGTGGTTGCCGAGCACCGCATACATGGGTTTGTCCAGCCGCCGCAGCGGCGCCAGTGCGGCGGCGAGGTTTTTCGGTGGATCGTAGGTGAAGTCGCCTGCGAACAGCACCAGATCGACGTGCAGAGCGTTCAACTTGCGCACCATTTGCGCCAGCTTGTCCGGCCGCGTGTAAATGCCGACGTGGACGTCGGCCACCAGGGCAATGTTCAAATCAAGCGGAGCCGGAATCACGGTGCGGCGCACGACCAGTTCGTTCGGTTCCACGAAGCGCGCGTAACAGAGCAAGGCGCACACGATCGACAATGCGGCCGCGCCGGAGGCGCGCCAAAGGCAGTGTTCGCGGAATCTGCGGAAACCCCTGATGCCCGATTGCACGAGCAATGGCCACAACAGCCACGATCCGTGCAGCAGGACCAGTTGCAGGAAAGCTTTCGCGCGTTCCTGCGGTTCGATGTCGAACGTCGGGTATTCGATCAGCGGCCAGGCTATGCAGAACACCGCGATGCCGAGTGACCACGCGCCGCACGCCATCCATGCGAGCGTCCTTGATCGCGGCGAAGCGGGACTTCGAGTTGTTTGAACGAAGTTACTCACCCATGGCACCAAGGCGGTCTTTGCAGCCGCCGTCCGCGGCCAAAAGCTCCGTGGACTGATCTTGCGCGAAACCCTCGGATGCTCAGGGCGGACACGGCAATCTCGGACGCCGCAGGGGTATGGGCATGTCCACGGCCGGGACCATCGCGATGCAGTCGACCGGGCAGGGCGCTATGCACAATTCGCAGCCTGTGCACAAGCCGGCAATGACGGTGTGCATCAATTTGTTGGCGCCCAGGATCGCATCCACCGGACAGGCCTGGATGCACTTGGTGCAGCCGATGCAGGCGTCTTCATCGATCAGCGCGACTCGCGGCGGGGTTTCGGCGCCGCATTCGGGGTCGAGCGGCAGCACGGGCCGGCCGGTGATCCGCGCCAGCATCCGCACACCCTCCATGCCGCCGGGCGGGCAACGATTGATCGCGGCCTCGCCGCGCGCTACCGCCTGCGCATACGGACGGCACGCGGGATATCCGCAGCGTCGACACTGCGTTTGCGGCAGGGCGGCATCGATGCGGTCGGTCAGATCGCCGGAGCCGGCGGATTCCACGATCATCACGGCATTGTAGTGGTCCGATCCGGCGATGACGATTGCGCCGGGCGCGATTCGCTGCTTGCATAGGCCGATCCAAGCGGAGCGAGATGTCCATGACTGCATTCGCCGCCTTGCGCGTCCTCGATCGAACCCAGCGCCACACCGTGCTGGCGTGTTTCCTGGGCTGGACGCTGGATGCGTTCGATTATTTCCTGCTGGTTTTCCTGATGCCTTACATCGCGCAGGATTTCCATGTCGGCATCACCGAGATTTCTTTCGCGATCCTGTTGACCCTGGCATTCCGTCCGCTGGGTGCGCTGATTTTCGGCCGGCTGGCCGATCGCTACGGGCGCCGGCGCATCCTGATGATCGATATCGTGCTGTATTCGGCGCTCGGCCTCGCGTGTGCATTCGCCCCCTCGCTGATCGTGCTGCTGGCGCTGCGGGCCTTGTTCGGCGTGGCCATGGGCGGCGAGTGGGGCATCGGCGCGTCGCTGGCAATGGAATCGATTCCGTCGAAATCGCGCGGCTTCGTGTCGGGCCTGCTGCAGAGCGGTTATCCCTGCGGCTACCTGCTTGCGGCGCTGCTGTGCGGTCTGCTGCTCGACCACATCGGCTGGCGCGGCATGTTCGTGCTGGGTGTGCTGCCGGCGCTGCTGGTGGTCTAGGTTCGCCGCAGCGTGCCGGAATCGCCGGTGTTCGAACGACGCCGGCAGACCGGCGCATTGCGCGGCTTGCGCGTGGCCATGCATGGCCACTGGGGCAGGTTCGCGTACCTGATCATGCTGATGGCGGCGTTCAACGCATTCAGTCACGGCTCGCAGGACATATATCCGACCTTCCTGAAACTTCAGCGGCACTTCGACACCCACATGACCAGCCTGCTGACTGTGGTGCTGAATATCGGCGCGCTGGTCGGCGGCCTGGTGTTCGGTGCGATGTCGGAGCACATCGGGCGTCGTCGCGCGATCATGGTCGCCGCGTTGCTGGCACTGCCGGTGATTCCCTTGTGGGCCTACGGCGGCTCGGTGTTGCTGCTGGGCCTGGGTGCGTTCCTGATCCAGGTTGCGGTGCAGGGTGCCTGGGGCGTGGTGCCGAGCTACCTCAACGAGCTTTCGCCCGACGACGTGCGCGGCACGCTGCCAGGCTTTGCCTACCAGATCGGCAACCTGATCATGGCCGCCACCGCGACGATCCTGGCATGGGCGGCGCACACGCATGGCGGCGATTACGCGTTCGCGCAGAGTGCGTGGATCGCGGTGGTCGCGGTGCTGCTCGCGGTATTGACCTGGTTCGGTCCGGAGGCGCGGGGCGTGCGGTTCGGTGTGACGGACACTCCGGATGCCGCTAACATGCGCGATTCCATCGCCCAGCCGTGAGTGTCATGCGTGCCGAAAAAGATTCCGTGGTGAGTTTCCACTACAGCGTGCGCGACGCGGCCGATGCCGCGGCCGAGCCCTACGATGATTCGCGCAAGCGCGGCGAGCCGATGCTGGCGCTGCTGGGTCACGGGCAGCTGGTTCCGGGTGTCGAGAAGGCGTTGAGCGGACGCGAAGCGGGCGAGAAGTTCGAGGTCGACATTGCACCGGATGAAGCCTACGGCGAATACCAGAACGGCCTGCTGCAGCGGGTGTCGAAGAAGTATTTCCAGGAGCCGCAGAAGCTCAAGCCCGGCATGACCACCGTGCTGCAGACCCGCGATGGCGGCCAGCGCATGGTGACCGTGCACAAGGTCGGGATGAGCTCGATCGATGTCGACCACAATCATCCGCTGGCCGGCAAGACCCTGCACTTCGACATCGAGATCACAGACGTGCGTGCCGCGGCACCCGAAGAGCTCGCGCACGGTCATGCGCATCCCGGCGATGGTCATTCACACTGAGGGCAGCGGGCGAGGCCGACGGGTGCGAGGGCCCTTCAGGTGAAGATCTTCTGCCGCTGCTTGCGGTGACGTCGCCACGCATCCAGCGACAGGCCGCCCGGACCGTGCACGGCCAGGATCAGGAATCCGCCCGCGATGGCGAGATTCTTCATGAAGTTGATCCACTGTTCGTGGTCGGCCAGCTGGTTGTGGAAAATCAGCGCCGTCAGCATGCTGTAAATGAACAGCCCCGCCGCCGCCCAGCGCGTCAACAGCCCGCACAGGATGGCTAGGCCGCCGCCGAGTTCGGCGAAGATCACCAGCGGCAGCAGCCCGGGTGGCAGGCCATGCGCCACCAGCAACTTGGTGGTCGCCTGGTAGGCGGCGATTTTGCCGATACCCGAGAGGATGAAGATCAACGATAGCCCGAGTCGGCCAACCAGCAAGGTCAAATTCTGCATCGAAGGTTCCGTGGAATGCGGGCCGTCAGCGCCGAAAGCAGGCCGCGGACGGCGTGGGCGCATCCGGTGCGAATCAGTTGGCCGCCAAGGCCGCGCGCACGCGCGGCGTGAGCACGCGCTTGGCGAACAGGAAGTGGTCGCGCCAATAGTAACCGTCCAGGCGATCCAGGCGCACGGTGCCGCCGGTATCCGGCGCGTTGACGAAACGGCCGTTGCCGACGTAGATGGCGACATGATTGATGCGGTGATGGTGGCCGAAGAACAACAGGTCGCCCGCCTCGAGATGGCCACGCCGGATCCTTGGCGCGTTCAGCGCTGCCATTTCGCTCGATGTCCGTGGCAGCGCCATGCCGGCCTGGGTGCGGAACACGTAATCAACCAGGCCGCTGCAGTCGAAACCCGATGTCGGCGTGTTGCCGCCCCAGTGGTAGGGCGTTCCGACCAGGCCGATCGCACGGATCAGCACGTCGTTGGCGACGACCGTGGGTGGGGCGGGGATGTTGGAAGAGCGCACGGGCGCCACGCTCGAGCAGGCCGCGAGCAGCAACAGCGAGGCTGCGGCGAGCAGGCGAACGACGACCCGGCCCGTGTTCAATGCGGGGAAATCCATTGCGTGGACGTACGCAGCGCGACGTCCGGGAAGGGATTCTGGCGGCTCGATATCATCGTCTCGGCGGCTCGACCCAAGGCCGAGCACGACGTTAACCGATGGCGCAGGCCGCGTCCAGCGAACGGCTCAGCAGGCGAGCCGCTGGTCCGTGTGCCGCGATTCGGCCTCGATGGTCGCTGCCAGCGACTGTTCGAACTGGATGGTGCGCTGGCGGGCAGCTTCGGCGATCGCGGCCGGCACCGCCTGCTCGCTGAGACAGCGGGCCAGGATCGCGCGGTGGTAGGCGTTGAAATCGGGATCGCGGTCGGCTTCGTCCAGTGCCGCAAGCAGCGTCGCGAGCCAGCCCGCGCCGGGGGCGCGCAGCATCAGCAATATTTCGGGCACACTGCAGAAATCGGTGTCGGTATTGGCGTTCATGTGGATTCCCTCTGTCGCAGACCGTATCAAGCATGAATGATGCCAACCGTTGTGGAGGCTCTGGGGCCGCCGCCCCGGTGGCCTCAGGGCCGGGATGGGGCACGCTGACTGCCAGGCAGCGCACAGGCCGCGCCGCCTGCTGCGGCCGAATGTGACGTTTGCGGACACCGGGGCATGATCGGCCGCCTGCGGAAAAAGTCGCGCCGGCCTTAAAATGGCCGGATGGATGCAGCGCGTAGTGATGTCCTGATACTCGGTGGCGGTGTGATCGGCCTGTCCTGCGCGCTGGCGTTGTTGCATCGCGGCGCTACGGTGCGGGTGCTCGATCGAGGCGAACCCGGCTCCGGTGCCTCGCATGGCAATTGCGGCACGCTCACACCCAGTCACGCCATTCCTTTGACGGTCCCGGGCATGCCGTGGCGCGCGTTGCGTTGGATATTGCGCCGGGACGCACCCTTGTACGTCAATCCCCGTCCCGACTGGGATCGCTGGCGCTGGTTGCTGGGTTTCGCCCGACGCTGCAATCCCGCGACTGCCGGGCAGGCCGCGATCGCGCGCGGCGCGATCCTGCAACGTTCGTGCACCCTGCTGCCGCGCATGCTGGTCGACGAAGGCATCGAATGCGAATATGCGACAGTCGGCAATCTGTACGTATATCGTGACGCTGCAGTCCTGAAGCAGGATCATGCCGACATCGAATGGCTGCGCAGGCTGGGCGTCGCCGTGTCGGCGCTGTCCGGCGACGCGGTCGAAGCGATGGAGCCGGCGCTGTTGCCGGGCGTGGCCGGGGGCATCCTGCATCCCGATGATGCGCAATTGCGACCGGACCGGCTGGTCGAGGGACTTGCGCGCCGGGTGCGCGAATGCGGTGGCGTGATCGAGCCCGCTGCCGCGGTCGAGGATTTCCATTGCACGAATGGCCGGGTGGACGCGGTGCGAACCGCGCATGGCGACTTCTCTGGCGAGCATGTCGTGATGGCGCTGGGTGCGTGGACGCCGCAGCTCGCCTCCCGACTCGATCTGCGCGTGCCGATCCAGCCCGGCAAGGGTTATTCGATCACGATGTCGCGGCCCGATCCGTGTCCGCGGCGTGCGCTGGTGCTGCGCGAACCCAGCGTGTGCGTGACCGCCTGGGGTTCGGGTTACAGGCTCGGCAGCACCATGGAGTTCTCGGGTTACGAAGAGGGCCTCAATCGCACCCGGCTCGACGCCTTGCGGCGCGGTGCGGCGGCTTACCTGCGCATGCCGCTGGGCAGCGAGTTGCGCGAAGAATGGTGGGGCTGGCGACCGATGTGCGTGGACGAGGTTCCGCTGATCGGGCGGGTCAAGCGCTGGAACAACCTGCTGCTGGCGACCGGGCACGGCATGCTGGGCGTGAGCATGAGCGCGGCCACCGCCGAACTGGTCGCGTCACTGGTCGTGAACGAAACGCCGTTGCTGGACCCGGACCCCTACGCTCCGGCGCGTTTTCATTTGTAGTGCGATCATCCCTGATCACGGCTTCCTTCGTCTTCGAGGGATTCGACGACGACGGTTGTTTGTCGACTCCGGAACGGCCATTGAAGTGGCCATCCATGGCAAAGAGCTCCGCGGCCTGACTTTCACGACAGCCGCTTCGATTGGACCGGCTCGAAAAGCCGAGTCACCCACGCATCGTGCACAAGATTTCCACAGGGTTGTCGTATCGCGCTGTGAGACGGGCCCTCGTATGATCTTTCGCATGTCCAAGACCTTGTCTTTTGCGCGCCCGTGAGCGCCGTCCTGCCTGAACGCAATCCACAGCCGCGCGTCGATGTGCTGCGCGTGCCGCCGCACTCCATCGAGGCCGAGCAATCGGTGCTGGGCGGCCTGATGCTGGTCGCCGAAGCCTGGGACCAGGTTGCCGATCGACTCACCGAGGAAGATTTCTACCGCCGCGAGCATCGCCTGATCTTTCGCGCCATCGGCGAACTGGCGATGGCGGGCAAGCCCTGCGATGCCGTCACCCTGGGCGAATGGTTCGAACGGCATGGCGAAACCGCAAATATCGGCGGCGTCGCCTATCTGGCCGAACTTGCCAACAACACCCCTAGCGCCGCCAACATCAAGGCCTACGCCGACATCGTGCGCGACAAGTCGGTGCTGCGCAAACTGATCGAGGCCGGCACCCAGATCGCGGGCGATGGTTTCAATCCGGAGGGCCGCAATACCCCGGAAATCCTCGAGAGCGCCGAACAGCGCGTGTTCAAGATCGCCGAGGCCGGCGCGCGCGGACGCAAGCAGGTGATGTCGGTGCGCGATTCGGTCAAGGAGGCGGTGGCGCTGCTCACGCAGCGCTACGCCAATCGCGGGCAATTGAGCGGACTCACGACCGGGTTCAAGGACCTGGACGATCTCACGTCCGGGTTGCAGCGGCAGGACCTGTTGATCGTGGCCGGGCGTCCCTCGATGGGCAAGACCGCGTTCGCGCTGAACATCGCCGAGGCCGTGGCGATGCGCGCCAAGCAACCGGTGTTGGTGTTCTCGATGGAGATGTCGGCTTCGCAGCTGGCTTTTCGCCTGATTTCCTCGCTGGGCCGCATCAACCAGAAGGATTTGCGTAGCGGCGACCTGGCCGAGGAAGATTGGCCGCGCATAGGCCAGGCCGCTTCGCTGTTGTCGGAATCGAAGATATTCATCGACGACACGCCCGCGCTGTCGCCGGGCGAGCTGCGTTCGCGCGCGCGCCGCATGATGCGCGAGCACGGCCTCGGTCTCGTCGTCATCGACTATCTGCAACTGATGCAGGTGCCCGGCAACAAGGAAAACCGCGCGACCGAGATCTCCGAGATTTCGCGCAACCTCAAGGCCATGGCCAAGGAACTGGACGTGCCGGTGGTCGCGTTGTCGCAGTTGAACCGCTCGCTGGAACAGCGCAACGACAAGCGCCCGGTGATGAGCGACCTGCGCGAGTCGGGCGCGATCGAGCAGGACGCCGACCTGATCCTGTTCATTTACCGCGACGAGGTCTACAACAAGGAATCGAACCACAAGGGCATCGCCGAGATCATCGTCGCCAAGCAGCGCAACGGCCCCATCGACACCGTCAAGCTGACCTTCCTCGGCCAGTACACCAAGTTCGAAAATTACGCACCGGAGTCCTACGTCGGGAGTCTGGAGTGAAATCCGGATCGCGCCGCACATGAGTCGCGGCGCCACCGCCACCATCCACCTCGATGCACTGCGCGGCAATCTGGCGCGGGCGCGGGAATTGGCCGGCAGCGCGAAAGTCATGGCGGTGGTGAAAGCCGATGCCTATGGCCATGGCCTGGAACGTTGTGCGCGGGCATTCGGCGATGCCGACGCGTTCGGCGTGGCCTCTATCGCCGACGGCCTGCGTTTGCGCGCTGCGGGTCATCGCCAACGCATCGTGGTGCTGTCGGGGCCTGACGCCCCGAGCGATCTCGCCGAGATGCGACGCCTGCAACTCGAAGCGGTGATCCATCATGCAGCGCAACTCGCGATGCTGGAGGCCGAGCATGCGGGCCTGCCGCTCAAGGTCTGGTTGAAGCTCGATACCGGGATGCACCGGCTCGGTTTTCCGGCCGCGCGCGCACGGGAACTCCACGCCCGCCTGCGTGCGCTGCCGGCGGTCGATCCCGACATCGTGCTGATGACCCATTTCGCATCGTCGGAAATCGCTGGCGAGGCAACCGCGCAACAAATCGCGTGCTTCGAGCAAGCCACACGCGATTTGCCGGGCGAACGTTCCCTGTCGAACTCCGCCGGCCTGTTGAACTGGCCCACGGCGCGCGGCGATTGGGTCAGGGCCGGCGGTCTGCTGTACGGGCTCTCCGTCGCGGAAGGCAAGATCGGCGCCGATTTCGGCTTCGCACCGGCGATGACGCTGGCCACGCGGCTGGTCGCGATCAACCGCGTCGCGCGCGGCGAGGGCATCGGTTACGGCGCGACCTGGACATGCCCCGGGGACATGGACGTCGGCGTCGCCGCGATCGGTTACGGCGATGGCTATCCGCGCAGTGCGCAGTCCGGCACGCCGGTGCGGGTGGGCGATGCGTCCGCGGAGGTCATCGGGCGCGTGTCGATGGACCTGATCACGCTCGATCTTCGACAGGCGCCGAATGCGCGCGTTGGCGATGTAGTTACCTTGTGGGGGCCGAAACTTCCAGTCGAAATCGTCGCGCAACATGCCGGCACGATTTCCTACGAGCTCACCTGCGGCGTCACCCGGCGGGTGCTGTTTGCGGAGGAAGGTGCGTAATGGCCAAAGCCAAGACAGCCTACGTGTGCGCCGATTGCGGTGCGGAATACCCGAAGTGGCAGGGCCAGTGCGAGGCCTGCGGTGCCTGGAACACATTGAGTGCGTTCGTGGTGCAGCCGGCCAAGGAAGCCGCGAACGCGTCCCGTCACGCCGGGTACGCGGGCCCGGAAGCGGTGAGAGTGCAACCGTTGGCAGCGGTTGCGGGCGAAGTCGAACGACGGCACCTGGTGCGGATCGGCGAACTCGACCGTGTGCTGGGGGGTGGCCTCGTGGAAGGTTCGGTGGTTCTGGTCGGCGGCGATCCCGGTATCGGCAAGTCGACGCTGTTGCTGCAGACGCTGGCGGCACTGGGTGAACGCCTGGCGGGGCTGTACGTCAGCGGCGAGGAATCGCTGGCGCAGATCGCCGCGCGCGGGCATCGGTTGGGTCTGGAGCTGTCGCCGCTGCGTGCGCTCGCGGAAACCTGCGTCGAACGGGTCCTGGAACACGCCGTTGCGGAAAAACCGCAAGTGCTGGTCGTTGATTCGATCCAGACCATTTGGACCGAAACGTTGCCGGCGGCGCCGGGTTCGGTGTCGCAGGTGCGCGAATCGGCGGCGCGCCTGGTGCGCTTTGCCAAGCAGACCGGCACCTGCGTGTTCCTGGTCGGTCACGTCACCAAGGAAGGTGGGATCGCGGGCCCGCGCGTGCTGGAGCACATGGTCGACGCGGTGCTGTATTTCGAAGGCGAATCGGGTTCGCGCTTCCGCGTGCTGCGCGCGTTCAAGAACCGCTTCGGTGCAGTGAATGAACTCGGCGTGTTCGCGATGGGTGACAAGGGCCTGCGTGAAGTCCCGAATCCTTCGGCGATTTTCCTCTCCGCGCACGCCGAGGCGACGCCGGGTAGCGCGGTGATGGTGACGCGCGAGGGCACGCGCCCGCTGCTGGTGGAAGTGCAGGCGCTGGTCGACCAGTCGAACCTCGGCAATCCGCGCCGGGTTGCGTTGGGACTGGAGCAGAATCGCCTCGCGATGCTGCTGGCCGTGCTGCATCGTCACGGCGGCGCGGCGGTGTTCGATCAGGACGTGTTCGTCAACGTGGTCGGTGGCATCCGCGTGCAGGAAACCGCGGCGGACCTGCCGGTATTGCTGGCGGTGCTGTCGTCGTTTCGTGATCGCGCGTTGCCCGAGAAGACCGTGGCATTCGGCGAAGTGGGTTTGTCCGGCGAAGTGCGTCCGGTGCCGAACGGCGAGGAGCGCCTGAAGGAAGCCGCGCAGCACGGCTTCAAGCGTGCGATCGTCCCGAAAGCCAACGCGCCGAAGAAATCGGTGCGCATCGGTGACCTGGAAATCATCGGCGTGGAGCGCCTGCGCGAAGCGATCGAGGCGGCTTTCCCCTGACCCTGCGCGGCCGCTCAAGACAAGTCTTTGGGTTTGCGCGAATTTCCCCAATGGTGCATGGCACCCAGCACGATCCACGCCAATCCGGCACCGATCAATCCGATTCCGATCGCCCCCAGGCCGATGGCCACGCCGATCGCAGCGGTGGTCCATATGTCCGCGGCGGTGGTCAATCCCTTGATCTTGTGTTCCTCCGTCAGTTTCAGTATCACGCCGGCGCCCAGGAATCCGATGCCGGTGGCGATGCCCTGGATGATGCGCGAGAGGTCGGCGGAGGCCATGCCGGTCTGGACGGCCGTCAGAACGAACAGCGTGGAACCCAATGCGACCAGAATGTGGGTGCGCAGGCCGGCCGGTTTTTCGCTGCGCTCCCGCTGGACACCCACCACGGCGCCCGCCACCAGGGCAGCGGCAAGCCGGATCAGGACGCGTGCCGCTTCCGTGCCGTCCGGAATACCGCGCAGCAGTTCCTGCACCAGCACGCTCATGACGCGTCTCCCGTTCTGGGCGGACGGTGTGCCTGTCGGTGCCGAAGTGACGGCAGATCAATCCGCAGGCTTGCGCTGCAATGTGGCACTGCCATGGTCGACATGCAATATCGAACCCTGTTCGTACCAGTCGCCCAGCACGATGCGCTGCGCGGACTTGCCGTCGAACGCGAAGTCGTGGATTGCGGGGCGATGGGTATGGCCATGGATCATGCGTTCGGCGCCGGCCTCGCGCAATGCGCGCTCGACGGCAACCTGGTTCACATCCATGATCGACATGGCGGTCGTTGACGTGTGGGCGAGGCTGGCGTCGCGCGCCTGTGCCGCGAACGCGCGGCGCTCGCTCAATGGCCGCGCGAGAAACGCCGCCTGCCACGCGGGATCGCGCACTTGCTTGCGGAAAGCCAGATAGGCTTGGTCGTCTGTACACAAAATGTCGCCGTGCAGGACCAGCGTGGGCGTGTCGTACAGGTCGATGACCGTGCCATCGGCAAGGATGTCCATGCCGCAGCTGCTGGCGTAGTCGTTGCCGAGCAGGAAATCGCGGTTGCCCGCGATGAAATGCACCGGCACCCCGGCATCGGCGACGCCGTGCAACGCGTCGGCGACGCGATGATTCAGGGTGGCATCGTCGTCGTCGCCGACGTAGGCTTCGAACAGGTCGCCGAGAATGTAGAGGGCGTCTGCAGTGCGCGCTTCGCCGTCGCAGAAACGCTCGAACAACTCGACGATGTGCGGACGCGTGTCATCGAGATGCAGGTCGGAGACAAACAACGTCGCCACGGTCAGTGATTCGCGCCGTGTTTCTTCTTCGAGACAGGCGCCGATGCGGGCACCTGTCCGGTCACGGGCGATACCGGCTCCGCGGCGGGATTCGCGGCTTCGCCGATCACCTTCGCGCTTTGGATGACGACCAGTGGCCGCGGCACGTCGCCGATGAACGGTCCCTGCGGTCCGGTCGGCAGGTTGTCGATCTTGTCCACCACGTCCATGCCCTTGACCACCTTGCCGAACACGGCGTAGCCCCAGGTCATGCCGCTCTGGTTGCCGACGTAGTCGAGACGGGGGTTGTCCACCACGTTGAAGAAGAATTGCGCCGTCGCCGAATCGGGGTCGGGTCCGCGTGCGGCGGCGACGGTACCTCGCAGGTTCGACAAACCGTTGTTGGCTTCGTCGGGGATCGGCGGCAGGGTGCGTTTTGGCCTGAGTTCGCGCGTGTACAGACCGCCCTGGACCAGGTAGCCCGGGATCACCCGATGGAACACGGTGCCGTCGTAGAAGCCACTCTTAACGTATTGCAGGAAATTGGCGACGGTCTTGGGCGCCTTGTCGGGAAACAACTCGATGACGATGTCGCCCATCGAGGTCTTGAGCTCGACCTGCGGGTGCGCGATCGCAGGCGCGTTCGCCGACGAGGAGGCCGAAGCGGGCGGCGTCGCGGCTCGCGTTGCCGCCAGCCCCAACGCGAACATGATCGGCGCGATGGATACGGTCAGATGCCGGCGAAGCGCAGGTCGGGTCGGGGTCATGGCGCGATCCGGGAACGTCGAGAAAACGGCATGATACGCGAGCGCGTGTCGGCGAACAGCGTGCGTTCCGCATTCACGGTTGCATGCACGCGGTGCCGGCGCAGGCCCCGAAGCGCAGACCGGTCTGTTGCTGCTGCAGCGAGTTGCCGTTGTCGTCCTGGCCGTCCCGGTCCAGGTGGCGCCGCCGGATCTCCAGCACGATCGGCGTGATCTGCGCGATCCGCGCGTCGATCTGGGCGCGGCTGTAGTAGTCGAGGTCCGTGCGTTTCAGCAGGCGGTGCAATTGATCCAGCGCGTCCGCCGCATGCCCGGACAGGAAAGTCGCGTCGGCGTAGGCAATGCCGGCGTGCACGTCGTCGCCCGCGACATGGCAGGCGTGACCGTAGGCCGCGTACAGCGAAGGCTCGGAGTCGTCGTTGAGCAATGGTTTCAGCAGGGCCTGCGCGGTTTTGGCATCCGTCTTGGCGCCGCTGTCGAGCAGCGCATGGCTGTAGTCGAGCACGATCGCGGGATCGTTCGGCCACGTCGCGTTGAGCGACGCATAGCGCCGCAGCGCCTGGCTGCGTTGTCCGGCGTGGCGTTCGGCGTCGGCGAGGCCGAGCGCCAGCGTGAGGTTTCCGGGTTTCTCTTGCGCCAGCTTCGCCATGACCGGCACCGCCTTGGCAGCCTGCCCGAGCTGGATCAGGGCCAGTGCGTAGCCGTAACGGTTGGACGTGTTGCTGGAGAATTTGGCGCTGTCGGCCATGCTGCGCGTGTAGTAATCGAGGACTGCATGCGGGTCGTTGGATGCCAGGACACGCACGCGTTCGCGCATCAACTCGTATTGCGATTCGCTGGGTCCCTGCGTGGAACCGCCGAGCAGGGTGCTGCCGTTTTTCACGAACGGCAAGGGCAGCATGCCCGACATGGACGTGGAATCGGTAGCGTCGGCCCGCTGCGCTTTCATCTGCTGTTCCAGCTCGCGCGCGCGGGCGCGAGCGTCGGCGATGCGTACGCTGGTGACGGGGTGATCCTGCAGAAAGTCGGGAATGTTGCCCGCGGCCATCCCGCCGTCACCGCCCGGGCGCAACACCGCCTGCATGTGTGCGAACACATTCGCCATGCCCTCCGGGTTGAAACCGGCCTTGGCCAGTGTCTCGATGCCCACGTGGTCGGCTTCCTCCTCGTCCTTGCGGGTGAAGTCGATCTCGTGCTGTTCCATCATCGCCATCACCGAGTAGAACGCGCCGATCGCGGCATCGGTCGAGCCGCTGTTGTACGGGACGTTGCCACCATAGCCATAGCCGTACGGGTTGGCCACGACGCCGCGATTGCCGGAATCGGCCCGTCCTGCGGCCAGAGCCGCGGCGAACGCTCCCAGCACGTACAGTGGCGCGGATTTCTTCTGGTCCTCCATGGCGCGTTGCAGATGGTGCTGGCTGATGTGCGCCAGTTCGTGGGCCATCACCGCCGCGAGTTGATCCTGATTCTGGGTAAGCGTGAACATGTCCGAGAAAATGAATACATAGCCGCCAAAGGTCGCGAACGAGTTGATCTCGGGGATGTCGAGCAGCGTAAACGTGTAGTGCTGGGTCGGGTCCGCGCTGACCGAGGCCAGCCGGTAGCCCAGCGTGTGCAGGTATTGGTCGACCTGTGGATCGTCCAGCACCAGATGCGCCGCGCGCAGCTCGCCCAGGAACTCCTCGCCGTATTGCTTGGCCTCCTGCGGCGACATCATCGTGTCGGCCGAACTGCCCAGGCTGGGCAGGCGCACGTCGGTCTGTTGTGCGGCCGCCGGCAGCGACAACGCCAGCATCGCGGCGAACGTAAGCAGGGAATGACGGCGAAGATGAAACTGCATGGTTGAAGGGTCTCGGCTGGTTCCCGATGAGACCGGCTGGAAGTCGTTTGGTTCGAGTGTAGGCGGAATGCGGCAGGGCGGGAACCCGTGGCAATTCCCGGTTTCCGCCCGTTCAGCAGGGTAAGATGTATGCGCGGATTCCGGCGTCCTCAGCATGGTCCAGATCGAGATCTATTCCACCGCAGTCTGCCCGTATTGCGTCGCGGCCAAGAACCTCCTGAAATCAAGGGGGTTGACGTGGCAGGAACTGCGCATCGACATCGACCCCGCAGCACGTGCTGCGATGCTGGAAAGGGCTCCGAGCGCGCGCACCGTGCCACAAATCTTCATCAATGGCGTCCACGTGGGTGGTTTCGACCAGCTCGCCGCGGCGGAGCGCAGCGGCAGGCTGAGCGAACTTTTGCAAGCCACGCCGTAACACCCGATAATTCCGCTTTTGTTTGTCCGCAGGTCGCGCGCAATGCGTCCGACGAAGCGGCTGTTGTGAAAAGTCAGGGCACTGACGCCCGTGGTGGACTTTCACGGTCGTGTCGTTTGCACTTGTCGGAAGGTCCATCGAAGCGGCGATCAGGGACGATCGCGAGACATAGGAGTTGCAAGTGACCCAAACCATCGCGGTGATCCGTGGCGACGGCATCGGCCCTGAAATCATGGCCGCCACCCTGAAGGTGCTGGACGCGCTCGATTGCGGACTCGACTACGAATTCGTCGAAGCCGGCATGGTGGCGCTGGACAAGCATGGAGACCTGTTGCCGCAGGCGACGCTGGATGTGATCGCAAGGCACGGCATCGCCCTCAAGGGCCCGCTGACCACGCCGATCGGCAAGGGCTTTTCGTCCCTCAACGTGGCGTTGCGCCGGCATTTCGACCTGTTTGCCAACGTCAGGCCGGCGATCAGTTTCCCGGGCACCAAGGCGCACTACGAGAACATCGACATCATCACCGTGCGCGAAAACACGGAAGGTGCCTACCTGTCCGAGGGACAGACGCTGTCCGAAGACGGCGAGGTTGCGCAATCCATCGTGCGCAATACCCGCCACGGTGCATCCCGGATAGTGCGTTACGCGTTCGAGCTCGCGGTGCGCAAGGGTCGCAAGCAGGTCACGGCCGTGCACAAGGCCAATATCATGAAGACCAGTTCGGGCCTGTTCCTCGACGTCGCTCGCGAGATCGCCAAGGAGTATCCGCAGATCGCCTTCAACGAGATGATCGTGGACAACACCTGCATGCAGTTGGTGATGAATCCGTGGCAGTTCGACGTGATCGTGACCACCAACCTGTTCGGCGACATTCTCTCGGACCTGTGCGCGGGCCTGGTCGGAGGGCTTGGTTTGGCGCCAGGCGCCAACATCGGCAAGGACGTCGCGATTTTCGAGGCCGTGCACGGTTCGGCGCCGGACATCGCGGGCAAGCACGTGGCCAATCCCTGCGCCTTGCTGCTGGCCGCCGCCGAAATGCTGGACCACCTCGGCATGACCGTGAAGGCCACGAAGATCCGTGGCGCGATCCGCGCCACGCTGGCAGCACGCGATCGCGTTACCCCCGATCTCGGTGGAGCCGGCACCACCGAAACTTTCGCCGACGCGCTGGTCCAGCAGGTGCGCGGATGACGACCGCAAAAATCGTCATTAATTCGATGCGTTTTCTTCTTCCCGGCAAGGGAAAAGGCCGGGATGGGGCGGGGCAATGATCTTGAAATCATCCCCACCCACAACCCTTGAAAGGCGAGCGCTACCGCAATAACGGCCAGGGGGCGAGCAACAGCACCCACAGCACCACGATCGCGCCAGTGAACTTCAGGGTCTTGAACAGCTTGCGGTGACGCTGCTTGAAGCCAGTGCTTTTCTCGCGATTGCGGCGCATCGCGGCGAACAGGCGGTTGATCGCGCCGGTGGGTTCGCTGGCTTCGTTGGGCGAGGCCGTGATCGCGCCCATGAAGTTGCTGACGCGGTGGTTGATCCACGCCATCGCGCGCGAACGCAACGGACGTTCAATGTCGCAAAACAGGATCACGCGCGTCACGTCGGTCCTGTTTTCGGCCCAGTGCACGCAGGTTTCGTCGAAGACCACGTCCTCGCCGTCGCGCCAGAAATATTCCTTGCCATCCACGAAGATGCGGCAATCGCGCGAGTTGGGCGTGATCAGGCCGAGGTGATAGCGCAATGACCCTGCGAACGGATCGCGGTGCGGGTTGAGTTTCGAGCCGGGCGGCAGCAGCGCGAACATCGCGGCCTTGCAGGAAGGGATGCCATTCACCAGTCGCACCGTTTGCGGACACAGCTTTTGCGCCGAGGGCAGCGGTTCGCCGTACCACTTCACGTAGAAGCGCTTCCAGCCTTCCTTGAAGAACGAATTGAAACTGGCGTCGTCACCCTTCAATGCGGCGCGGATGTGGCCCTGGTCGAACAGCCCGGCGGCTTCGTCGCGGATGGCCTGCCAGTTGTCGCGCAACGCGTTGACTTGCGTGAATCGCCGGCGGTCGGGAAATGCGCCGGCGGGCACCGCGGAGAACGCGTACATCAGCAGGTTGTACGGCGCAAACACCGTCGCGTGGCTGCTGAGTTGCCGGCCGAGTCTCAGGCGCACGTGGCTGCGAAAATGCACGACAAGCGCACTCAACAGAAACAGTGCGATCAGGCCCAGCAGGGCAAGACGCAGGATCAACAGTACGGACATGACGGGCGACGAGAGGATGTTGCGAGGATTTTAGCGCGGGCGCTGCGCAAGCACCCTGAGCGCCGTGCGACCGGGCGCGTAGGCGCCGACCAGCGCGCGCTGCACGAACGCGACCGCGCGGCGCGCGGCGGTGCGCGGCGGGCGGTCCTTGGCCAGTTCCGCGGTCAATGCCGCTGACAGGGTACAGCCGGTGCCGTGCGCATCGAACGGCAATCTGCGATGCCGTATCTCGAATGACCCGTGCGTATCGAACCAGCGATCGATCACGGTACGGCCGCGTCCGTGGCCGCCTTTCAGCAGCACGGCCCTGGCGCCGAAGTCGCGCAGGATTGCAGCGGCACGCTGGCCGTCGCGCGCATTGCGGATCGCGATGCCGGTCAGGGCCTCGGCTTCCGGCAGGTTGGGCGTGAGTACGTCGGCCAGCGGGATCAGCCGTTCGATCAGCACGCGCACGGCTTGCCGGTCGAGCAGGCGCGCGCCGCTGGTCGCGATCATCACCGGGTCCACAACCAGCCAGCGCGGCTTGCGGCGCTCCAGTTCGCGCGCGACGCAACGGACCATGCCGGCGTCGCCCAGCATCCCGGTCTTCACCGCGGCGATTCCGAAGTCGTCGAAGACGGCGTCGAGTTCGGCGCGCAGGTGTTTCATCGGAACCGGATGTACCGCCGTGACGCCGCGGGTGTTCTGGGCGGTCAGTGCGGTGATCGCGCTGGTGCCGTGCACGCCCAGCGCGGCGAAGGTCTTGAGATCGGCCTGGATGCCGGCACCGCCGCCGGAATCGGAACCGGCGATGGTGAGGCATGTTGTGGGATTCAACGCGACCATCGTGGTGTGCCTGGTCGGTGCCTGATCCGTGCCTGCTGTGGTGAAAAGCCTGGCCACGGGAGGCCGTTCTGGTCTGCCATGACCGATGACTTGCGGGGTGCGGGACGGTTTGACGAAGCGGCGATCAGGAACGATCGCACTTACAACGCTTCCGAGGCGAAGTCCGCCAACCGCGAACGCTCGCCGCGACGCAGGGTGATGTGCGCGGCATGCGGCCATTGCTTGAAGCGGTCCACCGCGTAGGTCAGGCCCGATGTGGTCTCGGTGAGGTAGGGCGTGTCGATCTGCTCGACGTTGCCGAGGCAGATGATCTTGGTGCCGGGACCGGCGCGCGTGATCAGGGTCTTCATCTGCTTGGGCGTGAGGTTTTGCGCCTCGTCGATGATCAGATACCGCGACAGGAACGTGCGCCCGCGCATGAAGTTGAGCGAACGGATCTTGATGCGCGAGGCCAGCAGGTCGTTGGTGGCCTGGCGTCCCCACGAGCCGCCGTCCTCGGGATTGGCCAGCACTTCCAGGTTGTCGGTGAGCGCGCCCATCCAGGGCGTCATCTTCTCCTCCTCGGTGCCGGGCAGGAAGCCGATGTCCTCGCCGACCGAGACGGTGGCGCGGGTCATGATGATCTCGCGGTAGCGCTGCTGGTCCATCACCTGCGCCAGGCCGGCCGCCAGCGCCAGCAGGGTCTTGCCGGTGCCGGCCGTGCCGAGCAGGGTGATGAAGTCGATGTCGGGATCCATCAGCATGTTCAATGCGAAGTTCTGCTCGCGGTTGCGCGCGCTGATGCCCCACACGCTGTGTGCGCTGCCGGTGTAATCGTGCAGCAATGCCAACCGGGTCTTGCCGTCGGCGTGCCCGAGCACGCGCAGCTCGACCGAATTTTCGCCCGGCAAATACAGGCACTGGTTGGGCTGCCAGGTTTCACCTTCGCCCGGCTTGACTTCGTAGAAGGTCTGGCCGCGTTCGGACCACGAGCGCAACTCCGGGTGACGTTCCCAGAAATCGGCGGGCAGTTCGGCCGCGCCGGTATAGAGCAGCGAAAAGTCGTCCAGCGCACGGTCGTTCTCGTAGTCCTCGGCGGCGATGCCGAAGATGGTCGCCTTGATGCGCAGGTTGATGTCCTTGGACACCAGTGCCACCGCGGCATCGGGATGGTGCTCGCGCAAGTCCAGGATCGCGGCGAGGATACGGTTGTCGGCCTTGCCCTGTCCGTTGCCGGAGCGGGTCTGGAAATACAGCCTGCCGCTGGAACCACCGCTGCGAAGCTTGACGCCGTCGGGCTGCGCCAGCGGAACGCCGTCGGCGATGCCGTGGCTGTTGTTGCGCTCGATCAATTCGTTGAGGAAGCGGCTGGCCTGGCGGGCGTTGCGCGCGACCTCGGATATGCCTTGTTTCTTCTCGTCCAGTTCCTCCAGCACCGTCATCGGAATGAACACGTCGTGTTCCTCGAAGCGGAACAGGGCGGTGGGATCGTGCAGCAACACGTTGGTATCCAGCGCGTAGATGCGCTGGTCTAGCGGCTTCGACATGCGGGCTCCGGGCATGGTTTGCGCAGCGGCGGCGTGCGCGGTGGAAGCGGAACGGGCTGGCCTGCTCACTTGGCGGGAATCGCGTCCAGGACCGCTTCGGCGTGACCCGGCACCTTCACGCCACGCCATTCCTGCACCACCCGGCCTTCCGGATCGATCAGGAAGGTACTGCGGTCGATGCCGAGATATTCGCGGCCATACAGTTTCTTCTTGCGGATCACGTCGAACGCCTTGCACCAGGCTTCGTCGGTATCGGCGACCAGCGTGAACGGCAGCCCGAGCTTTTCCTTGAATCCGTTGTGCGAACGCGCGCTGTCGCGCGACACGCCGACGATCGCGGCGCCGCGGCGCTTGAACTTCGTGTACAGGTCACGGAAATCGCCGGCTTCGCGGGTGCAGCCGGTGGTGTTGTCCTTGGGATAGAAATACACCACGACCCATTGATCGCGAAGGTCGGCGAGTTTCAGTGGGTCGCCGGACTGGGTGGTGCCGGAGAGTCTGGGTGCCTTGTTGCCGATTTTGATCGTCATGTCGCCTTCTGTTTGATCGCCATTCCAAACGCTGCCACCGTCCGTACGACCATCCACCGGATCACATCGCCCACGGCCGGGATGACGAAGCGTTCAAAACTTTACCGGATCCATGATGGCATCGAGATTAAGCCCGTCGCACATTTCCATGAACTCGTCGCGCAGTTCCGCGATGCGGGTTTCGGCCGGAATGCCTATCGTGATCTGGGCCTGGAACATGTCGGCACCGGTCTGCATGGCCTGGTAGCGCATCGAGGACATCTGCTCGATGCTGATCGAACGGCGATTGAAGAAGTCGATCAGTTCGACCAGCATGCCCGGTTTGTCGGCAGCGACCACCTCCACCATGTACGGCAGCAGGTGGCTTTGCTGGTCGCGCGACTGGGTGCGATAGCTGAGGATGTGCAGGTTCTCGTCGCGGCCGATCCGGCCCAGCGCGGTTTCCAGCTTGGCGATTGCGTCCCATCCGCCGCGGGCCAGCAACAGCACCGACACGTCGGCGCCAACCGTGGCCACGCGCGATTCCACCAGGTTGCAGCCGGCATCGGCGATCCGCCGCGACAACACCAGCAAGGGCGAATTCACCGCGGGGGCGATCGCCTGGATCAGCAACTGGTGGTCGGTGGCGGGGCGGGCGCTGGTGTGAGGCAAGCTGGTGATGGTCTTGAGGTTCACGGAAAGAGAATAGTGGCACCGGGGAGTACGTGTCACTTGTTTGTACGATCGTCCCTGTCGCCATTTCGATGCACCAACACTCCAAACCCGCCCCCTCGCGCAACATGAACCAGAGTGACCTCCAAGACTGCTGTCCATGGCATGGAACTCCATGGCCCGATTTTTCGCAACGGCCGCGCTGAGCATGCATCCGCAGCCGTTGCGGGTGCCGTATCATCCAAGGTTTGGATCGCGTGGGGTTCCCTGTGGAGATTGTCGGCAGCCTGTGCGCCATCGCGACGCCATTCGATGCGGACGGCACGCTCGATCTGGCCGCCTTCGGTCGGCTGATCGATTACCAGCTCGAGGGTGGTACCCAGGGCATCGTGGTCGCGGGCTCGACCGGCGAAGCCCACATGCTGGGCGAGCATGAATACGAACGCCTGCTGGCCTTCGCGGTCGAGCGCATCGCAGGGCGCGTGCCCGTGATCGCCGGAACAGGCGAGGCCGCGACCTCCAAAACCATCGCCCTGACCCGCCGCGCCAAGGCGCTGGGCGCCGACGCCGCGCTGGTGGTCACGCCGTATTACGTGCGCCCGACCCAGGACGGCCTGCGCCGCCACTTCGAGGAAGTCGCCTCGCACTGCGACATCCCCGTGGTGATGTACAACGTGCCTTCGCGCACCGGTTGCGACATGCTGCCCGACACGGTCGCGGGCCTGCGCGACGCCGCCGGCATCGTCGGCATCAAGGAGGCCGTCGGCACGCGGGAACGCATTGCCGCGATTGCGCAACTTCAACGGCCGGGATTTGTCTATCTGTCCGGTGACGACGGCAGTGCAGCCGAGGCGATGCTGGCGGGTGCGGGAGGCGTGATATCCGTGGTGAACAATCTGGTACCCGGGGTCTTCCGAGAACTGTGCGACGCTGCGCGGGGTGGCGATCGTACGTCGGCCTCTGGGCACATGGCCCGTCTGGAACCCTTGCTGGGTGCGCTGGACTGCGCGCCGAATCCGACTCCGGTGAAGGCCGGCCTGGCCGAACTGGGGTTGTGCAGTGCGACCCTGCGTCTGCCATTGCTGGAATTGCCGGCCGGGCCGGCGCGGACCCGCTTGCACGATGTCCTTCTGCGCCTCGCTGGCGCCACCATGCCATGATCATGCACAATGCGCCCATGAAAAAAATCATTCTCGCGTCTCTTCTGCTGGCTTCGCTTGCACTGACGGGTTGCCAGTTCGTCAAGACCCACAACCCGTTCCGGCACAAGGGATCGGCCTACAAGACGGCCCAGCAGGAGCAGCCACTCGAAGTGCCGCCGGGAATGGACCAGCCGCCGACCACCGAAGCGCTGGCTATTCCGAACGCCGGTTCGGGTGCGGCGTCCTCGCCTGAGGCGTCGGCAGCATCGTCCGAAACCGGCACGCCGGCCGCAGCCACGGTCAGCGCCACCGGCAGCAGCCTGACGTTGGCCGATACTCCCGACAGCGCCTACCGTCGGGTGGGCTTGGCCTTGGCGCGCGGCGACGTCGGTCAGGTCACCGCCCGCGATGACGCCAACCACAGTTATCAGGTCGCGGTGGACACGGTGGTGACGCAAAAACCGCAAGGCGGTTTCTTTCATCGCATCTTCCATCACAGCCATAGCGTGACCGTGAAAGGCACGGTGACCGTCAGTGTCACGCCGTCCGGTACGGGCAGTCTGGTCAGCGCACAAGGTGACCCCGATGCGGCGCAGCGGATCATCGCGGTCCTGCAGCAGCGGCTCGGTGGTGGCTGACGGTTTCCGGAATCGAGCACGAATAAAAACGCCGCCTTCGGGCGGCGTTTTTATTCGTGAGCCCGGCCCTCAGCGTTCGAGCAGTGGCAGTTTGTCGGGTTTGCCATCCCAGGATTCTGCGTCGGGGGGCGGGTCCTTGCGTTCGGTCAGCACGGGCCACGCTTTCGCCAGTTCCTTGTTCAGCGCGATGTAGCCTTCCTGGCCCGCTGGCACGTCGTCTTCCGGGAAGATCGCGTTCGCCGGGCATTCCGGTTCGCACAACGTGCAGTCAATGCACTCGTCGGGATCGATCGCCAGGAAGTTCGGTCCTTCGTGGAAACAATCGACCGGGCACACTTCCACGCAGTCGGTGTACTTGCACTTCACGCAGTTGTCGGTAACGACGAAAGCCATAGGGAACCAGGGGCGAGGGGTTGGGTACGAGAGAGAAAAGCAAAATGCTCTCCTCGAAATCATCGCACATCCGGCACGTCAATCGAAGCCGATTTTGTGAAAAGTCAGGGCGTGGATGCCCGTTCTGGTGTCAGATGCGCAGGAACGCCGACGTTCGCGAATATCCGCGAGATGCGGCGACCATGGACGATCCCACAAGCATGGCGCTCCCTGCGGGACTCGAACCCGCGTTACCGCCGTGAGAGGGCGATGTCCTGGGCCGCTAGACGAAGGGAGCGTGGGCCGCGTGGGCGCGCTAGTATAACGGACTTCGTGCCGCGAATCCGCGCTGCGTTCTCTCCTGGATGTCATTCGCTTGAGTTCCGATTTCATTGCTTCCAACGACGCGAAGCTCGTGTTGCGCGTGATTCCACGCGACCAGCACCATCTGTCCCGCAAGCACATCAGCCGCGGCGCGCTGAAGGTGTTGTATGGCCTCAAGGACGCCGGTTTTCGCGCATGCCTGGTGGGCGGCGCGGTACGCGACCTGTTGCTGGGGCGTCAGCCCAAGGATTTCGATATCGCCACCGATGCCACGCCGGAACAGGTGAAGAAGCTGTTCCGCAACTGCCGACTTATCGGGCGGCGTTTCCGACTCGCGCACGTGGTATTCGGACCGGAGATCGTCGAAGTCGCCACCTTCCGGGGCACCGGTGCCGGTGACGGCGAGGACGCGGGCGATCGCCACGTGGTCGATGGCCGCATCGTGCGCGACAACGTGTGGGGCACGATCGAGGAAGATGCGCTGCGGCGCGACTTCCGCGTCAACGCGCTGTACTACGACATCGCCGATTTCAGCGTGATCGACTACGTCGGTGGCATCGAGGATCTGGAGCAACGGCACTTGCGCCTGATCGGCGATCCGGTCACCCGCTACCGCGAAGATCCGGTCCGCATGCTGCGCGCCGCACGGCTTGCGGCCAAGCTGGGTTTCACGATCGATGCCGCGACGGCCGCGCCGTTCAAGGACCTCGGAAACCTGCTGGCCGATGCGCCATCGGCGCGCCTGTTCGACGAATGCCAGAAAATGTTCCTGGCCGGCTACGGGCTTGCGAGCTTCAGGATGCTGGTGAAGTACGACCTGCTGCGGCATCTGTTCCCCGGCACGGTGCGGGCACTCGAGCATGACGCATCCGGATCGCTGCTGGCGCTGATCGAGCGTGGCCTGGCCGGCACCGACGAGCGTGTGGCCGACGGCCGTCCGGTGACGCCGGCGTTCCTGTTCGCGGTGTTGCTGTGGGGCGAAGTGGCGGACCTGGCGGCCAGGCTGCAGGGCGAGGGCCTGACGCAGTCGCTGGCGTGGCAGCGTGCCGCACATCGGGTCATGGCCGAACAGGGCAAGCGGGTCGCGATTCCGCGCCGCTTCGGCTTCGCCATCGAGGAAATCTGGGCGCTGCAGCCACGTTTTGCCGAGCGCACCCGCAAGCGCGTGTTCCGCCTGATGGCGCACCCGCGTTTCCGCGCGGCCTACGATTTCCTGCTGCTGCGATTCGGTGAATCGGAGGCCCTGCGCGAATCCGGCGAGTGGTGGACACACGCCCAGACGCTGACGCCGGAACAGCTCTCGGAATCGCTGGCGAAACCGGGCGCTGGTAGAGCCGGCGAGAAGACAGGCGATGCGCGTCGCCGCCGCCGCGGCGGTCGACGCCGCAAGTCCGGCGCCTCGCAATCCAGCCAGCCAGAGTGACGCATGCCGGACGCAGTCACGGCCTATGTCGCGCTTGGCAGCAATCTCGATGGCCCTCGCGCACGGGTCGAACACGGCTTCGCGGCACTGGCGACGCTGGCGCATGCCACGCTGCACGCACGTTCACGCCTCTACCGCACGCCCCCGTGGGGCATGCGCGAGCAGCCGGATTTCGTGAACGCCGTTGCGAAACTGGAAACGACGCTGTCGCCGCGTGCCCTGCTGGATGCCTTGCTGGGAATTGAAACCCGCGCTGGACGGTCTCGCGGTACGCCGAATGGTCCGCGCACCCTCGACCTCGACCTGCTGTTGTACGGGGGCGCCGTGATCGAGGTTCCCGGGCTCACGGTCCCGCATCCGCGCCTCGCCGAACGTGCCTTCGTGCTGTTGCCGTTGGCGGATCTCGCTCCCGGTCTTGAAGTCCCGGGACGCGGGCGCGTGGCGGACCTGCTGGCGCGCGTCGATGCTGCCGGCTGCGTGCCGTTGGATTGACGCCTCCCGATATACTGCGCCGATGCTCAGGATCTACCGGGATATCACGGGGCCGTGCCTTGCTCCGGACGGGTGCGTGCTCACCATTGGTGCGTTCGATGGCCTGCACCGCGGCCATGCGGCGTTGCTGGCGCGGGTGCACGAACGAGCCGAGTCGCACGGGTTGGCCTCGGCGGCGATCTCCTTCGAGCCGTTGCCGCGCGGCTACTTCTCGCCGACACCGCTCAAGCGCCTGTCGTCGGTGCGCGAGAAAATGTGCGGTTTCGCCAACGCGGGTTTCGACCTGCTGCTGTTGTTGCGCTTCAATGCGGCGCTGGTTGCGATGAGCGCGGAGGATTTCGTGCGCAAGGTGCTGGTGGCGCGGATGGGCGCACGCGAGATCTGGGTCGGTGCCGATTTTCGCTTCGGGCATGACCGCGTCGGCGACGTGGGCTTGCTGCGCGCGATGCAGGGCGAAGGCGGTTATGAGTTGCGCGTGCTGGACGCGGTGTCCGTTGGCGACGGCGAACGGATTTCGGCGTCGCGCGTGCGTGGTGCGCTGGGTGCGGGCGACTTCGCGCACGCCCGCGCCTTGCTGGGCCATCCTTTCACGATGGGTGGCCGCGTGGTGCGCGGGCAGCGCATGGGCCACGAACTCGGCTATCCCACCGCCAACATCCGGTTGGGCCCGCGGGTTGCGCCGTTGTCCGGCATCTTCGCGGTGCGTGTGCGCACCGATGGACGCTGGTGGCCTGGCGTCGCGAGCCTTGGCGTGCGTCCAACCATTGCCGGTGGTGGCGAGCCGCTGCTTGAAGCCCACCTTTTCGATTTCGACGGTGACCTTTACGGAAAGCGCATCGAGGTCGAGTTCGTCGCCAAATTGCGCGACGAGGAAAAATTCGCCGACCTTGATGCGCTGCGCGCGCAGATGGATCGCGACGCTGACGCCGCACGCCGCATCCTTGCCGACACACCTGCCGTTTCCGGAGTCATTGCGTGAGCCGCGACTACAAGCACACCATCAACCTTCCGCAGACCGGCTTCGCGATGAAGGCCGACCTGGCCAAACGCGAGCCCGCAATGCTGGCCGAATGGGAAACCGTCCGTCGTTACGATGAATTGCAACGGCAAACTTCGCGGCGCGAGCAAGCTTTCATCCTGCATGACGGGCCGCCCTACGCAAACGGCAAGATCCACCTCGGCCACGCGGTCAACAAGATCCTCAAGGACATCGTGGTGCGCTCCAAGCTGATGGCTGGCTTTCGGTCGCCCTACGTGCCGGGCTGGGACTGCCACGGCCTGCCGATAGAAATCGCGGTCGAGAAGAAGTACGGCAAGGTCGGGCACAAGATCGATGCGGCAACGTTCCGCAGGCATTGCCGCGATTACGCCGCGGCCCAGATCGACCTGCAACGAACGGACTTCAAGCGCCTCGGCGTGCTCGGCGACTGGGAGCATCCGTACCGCACGATGGATTTCAGCTACGAAGCCGGCATCCTGCGTGCGCTTGCCGGCGTGTACGCAAACGGCCACGTCACGCGCGGTTTCAAGCCGGTGCACTGGTGTTTCGATTGCGGATCGGCGCTGGCCGAGGCCGAGATCGAATATGCCGACAAGCAGTCGCCCGCGGTCGACGTCGCCTACGACGCACTGGAACCCAAGACGCTGGCGGCGAAGTTCGGCGCCACGGTCGACGACGAAACGACCGTCGCCGTGCCGATCTGGACCACCACGCCGTGGACCTTGCCGGCCAGCATGGCGGTGACACTGGGGCCGGAACTCGATTACGTGCTGGTCGAAGGCCCGGCGCGCGACGGGAAACGCATGCTGCTGGTGCTGGCCGAAGCGCTGGCCGACACGGCGCTGGCGCGCTACGGCGTCGAGCACGTCGAGGTGCTCGGGCATGCCAAGGGCACGGCACTCGAGAACCTGCGTCTGCAGCACCCGTTCTACGAACGCGAAATTCCGTTGATCCTCGGCGACCACGTCTCGGCCGAGGACGGCACCGGCGCGGTGCACACCGCGCCTGGCCACGGCGCCGAGGACTTCGCGGTGGGACAGCAATACGGCATCGTGGCCGCGACGCCGGCCAACATGCTGAATCCGGTCGGCGCCAATGGCGTGTACCTCCCGGGCACGCCGGTATTCGAGGGCCAGCACATCTGGAAGGCCAACGATGCGATCATCGAGCTGCTGCGCGAGCGTAGCATGCTGCTTGCTGCCGAACGGATCACGCATAGTTACCCGCACTGCTGGCGCCACCACACACCGGTCGCGTTCCGCACCACGCCGCAGTGGTTCATTTCGATGGATGCGAAGGGCCTGCGCGCCAATGCGCTGCATGCGGTCCACGATGACGTGACGTTTTATCCCGCCTGGGGCGAGGAGCGCATCGCCAGCATGGTCGAGGGACGCCCCGACTGGTGCATCAGCCGCCAGCGAACCTGGGGCGTGCCGATCGCACTGGCCGTGCACAAGCTCACGGGCGAACCACATCCGCGCAGCGCCGAGTTGCTCGAGGAGGTCGCGCGGCGCGTCGAGCAGGATGGCGTCGATGGCTGGTATGCGCTCGACCTCGCCGATCTCCTCGGCGATGAAGCGAAGGATTACGAAAAGGTCCACGACATCCTCGACGTCTGGTTCGATTCCGGCGTCACCCACTTTTGCGTGCTGGACCAGCGACCGGAATTGCACCGCAACACCGGCGACCAGGTGATGTACCTGGAAGGTTCCGATCAGCACCGCGGCTGGTTCCAGTCCTCGCTGCTGACCAGTTGCGCGATGCACGGCCGTGCGCCGTTCGACGACGTGCTCACGCACGGCTTCACCGTCGACGCACAGGGCCGCAAGATGTCGAAGTCGCTCGGCAACGGCATCGAACCCCAGGACGTGATGAACCGCTATGGCGCGGACATCCTGCGGCTGTGGATCGCCTCGGCCGATTACCGCAACGAAATGGCGTTGTCGGACGAGATCCTCAAGCGCGTCGCCGACAGTTACCGGCGCATCCGCAACACCTGCCGGTTCATGCTCGGCAACCTCGATGGGTTCGATCCGGCGCGCGACCTGCTGCCGGTCGATGAGTGCCTGTTGTTGGATCAGTGGGCGGCACAGTGCGCGTTCGACGTGCAGCAGGCGGTGCTCACGGCGTATGCGCGCTACGACTTCCCCGAAGTGGTGCAGCGCGTGCAGAACTTCTGCACCAACGAGATGGGCGCGCTGTACCTCGACATCACCAAGGATCGCCTGTACACGATGCCCACCGCCAGCCATGGCCGGCGCAGCGCGCAGTCGGCGATGTACCGCATCCTCGAGGCGATGGTGCGCTGGCTGGCGCCGCTGTTCGCGTTCACCGCGGAGGAAGTCTGGCAGCAGATGCCGCGTGCCCTGCACGTCGTGGACGGCGACGGTGCGCAACGATTCGCCGGACGTGACGATTCGGTGCTGTTCCACACCTGGTACGAAGGCATCGCGGCCACGCAGGGCTCACCCGAACGGCGCCGCTGGTGGAGCGACCTGCTGGCGATCCGCGATACCGCCGGGCGCGTGCTGGAAGGCATGCGCAAGGACGGCAGGATCGGCTCCTCGCTGGATGCGACGCTCACCATCCATGCCGATCCGGCAATCGTCGAACGTTACAAACAGGTCGCGGGTGAATTGCGCTTCTTCTTCATCGTGTCCGAGCTGCGCCTCGACGTGGGCGAAGCGCCCGACGATGCGGTGCTGACCGAGCTCGAAGGCGCCAACGTGTGGGTGTCGGCGGCCGTGAGCGAAGCGCCGAAATGCGTGCGCTGCTGGCAACATCGCGATGACGTCGGCAAACATGCCGATCACCCCGAGCTATGCGGGCGCTGCGTCGAGAATGTCGCGGCGTTCGAGGGCGACAGTCCGGGTGAAGTTCGCAGGTGGTTCTGAAGATGGTTTAGTATCGGTGCCGGCGGTGGGGGAGCACGGTCGGACCGGACATGCGAAATGGGGGATGCGGGATGAGATTGGTACGGCGTTGCATTTTGGGGATATTGTCGTGCGGCTTCGCCGCGATTGCCGTGGCGGCCCCGGTGTCGTTCGCCGATCTGGCTCGGCACTCGCAGTACAAGATGGTGAAGATTTCCCCGGACGGCACCCATCTGGCCGCGGCATCCGTGCTGGACAATGGCCAGACGGTCCTCACGCTGATCGACCTTGCCAGCAAGAAGGTCGTGAACGTCGAGCCGCGCGAAGGCGACGACGTGCTCGACTTCTGGTGGGTTTCGCCTCGATACGTGGTTTACGACGTGGCCGAGCATGTAGGCGGGTGGGACACGCCGCTCGCCACCGGTGAGCTGTACAGCGTCGAAGCCGACGGCAAGAGTTCCACCATATTGTATGGCTACCGCATGCCGGGCATGGAGACCGGCACGCACATCCGGCATGCCACGGCGGAAAATGGCAGCGCTTATTTTCTTTCCCACATAGAAGGCGATCCCGACCATTTCCTGGTCGAAATCACCGACTGGAATGCGTCGGGGTCTGCCGGTGCCTTGACCGAGGTATACCGGATGGACGTGCGCGACGGCCTCAAGCGCAAGGTCGCCGGCGCGCCGATGCGCGATGCCGACTACCTGGCCGATCATCACGGCCATGTGCGGTTTGCGATGGGCGACGACCTCGACGGCAATCGCGTGATCTACATGCGGGCCGCCGACGGCGGCGATTGGCAACTCCTGAAGCAGGCCAGCGCGGATCGCGACTGGCCGATCGCGTTCAGTGCCGACGACAAGACTGTCTGGTTCGACTGTCCCGGCAAGCCGAAAGGCCTGGGCATCTGCAAGTTCGATCCGGGCACCGGCACGATGACGCCCATGTGGAGCAATCCGCATGTCGAGGCGGAGGATCTGGCGCAGGGCCTCGCCGAGGACTCGGTGATCGGCGTGGAGTTCACCGATGGGCGCCCGGCCGTTTCGGTGTTCGACAACTCGGCCCCCGGCGTCAAGGCACTGGTCGAGCTGATGCAACAGTATCCCGGCGAGGACGTGGAGTTCGTCTCCGGGACGGACGATGGCAGCAAGGCGGTTGCGCTGGTGCAGGCCGACGTCGATCCCGGCACGTTCTTCCTGTACGATCGCGCCAGCAACAAGTTCTCCCCGCTGTTGCAGCGCGCGTCGTGGATCGATCCCAACCAATTGGGCCGTGCCGTGCCCTTCACCTTCACCACGCGCGATGGCCTGTCGGAACAGGGCTACGTCACCTATCCGCCCGGCAAGCAGGGCGCGAAGGGCCTGCCGATGGTGGTATTCGTGCACGGCGGACCGTTCGGCGTGCGCGACCGGTGGGAGTTCGATCCGTATGTGCAGGCGATGGCCACGCGTGGCTACGCGGTGCTTCAGGTCAACTATCGCGGCTCCGAAGGCTACGGTTACGAGTTCGAAAAGGCCGGATGGAAGCAATGGGGCGGCACGATGCAGGACGACGTCACCGATGCCACGCGCTGGGCGATCCGGCAGGGCATCGCCGACAAGAACCGCATCTGCATCTACGGTGGCAGTTACGGCGGTTATGCCGCGCTCGAAGGCGCGGTCAAGGTGCCGGATCTGTACAAGTGCGCGATCGGTTATGTAGGAATCTACGACCTGCCGCTGATGTATCACAGCGGCAGCGATGCGACCCAGGACCTCTACAACCTGGATAACATGAAACGGACGCTGGGCACCGACATGACCGTGCTGGCCCAGCATTCGCCGATCGACCAGCTCGACAACCTCAAGGCGAAAGTGATGCTGATCGTGGGCGGCCGCGATACCCGGGTGCCGGCGGCGCAGGGGATGGACATGCACATCGCGCTGCTGAAGCGCAAGATCCCGCACGTCTGGCTGTACAAGCCGGACGAATGGCACGGCTTCTACAACGAGAAGAACATCGCCGAATTGTTCCAGAAGGTGGATGCGTTCCTCGACGCGAACATCGGGCCGGGAGTCACGGCATCCGCGCCGCCGCCGCATTCCTGAGCGGCAACTATGGCCAGGCGTCGCCAAGTTCACGGGCAACCGGTCGGGTGCGATTCGCGGGCAGTTCTGAAGATGGTTTAGTGTAGGAATTGGCAGTGCGGGGAGCACGGTCGAATGGGGAAATCGAAGTGGGGGATGGGGGATGAAACTGGCGCTGCGTTGCTTGCTGGCTATCTTGTTGAGTGGCTTCGCCGTGATTGCTTTGGCGGCGCCGGTGACGTTCGCCGACCTGGCCCGGCATTCGCAATACAAGATGGTCAAGATTTCCCCGGACGGCAGTCATGCCGCGGCGACCTCGATGCTGCCCAATGGACAGACGGTACTTACCCTGATTGATCTGGCGACCATGAAGGGCGTCAGCATCAGTGCGCGCGGCGGCGATGATGTGCTGCATTTCTGGTGGGTGTCGCCAGAATATGTCGTGTACAACGTTGCTGAGCACTTTGGAGGGTGGGACGCTCCCATTCCCACGGGCGAGCTTTACAGCATCAAAGCCGATGGCAGCGATCCGACGATGTTGTTCGGATATCGATTGGCGACACAGCAAACCGGAACACTCCTGGATCATGCCAGTGCCGAACGGGGAAGCGCGACGTTCTTGTCGTTGATCGATGGCGATCCTCATGAATTCCTGGTAAGCATCAGGTATTGGGGAAGTTCGCAGGCCGGCGCGTTTCCCGAGGTGTTCCGGATGGATGTCCGGGATGGCACCAAACACTTTGTCGTGCGCGCGCCGATGCGCGAAGCCAAGTTCCTGGCCGACCACCACGGTCACGTGCGGTTTGCCTTTGCCGAGGGGCTGCAGGGCAACTGGCTGGTCTACATGCGTCCCGCGAACGGCGGCGACTGGCAACTTTTGAAACAGGCCAGCGACGATCGGAATACGCCGCTGGCATTCAGCGCGGACGACAAGACCGTATGGTTCGACTGCGGGTCGAACCAGGGCTTCGGTGTGTGCCAGTTCGATCCGGTCTCGGGCAAGATGACGATTGCCTGGAGCAATCCGCATGTCGAAATGGAATCGCTGGCCCAAGGGCTGTCCGAAAACTCGATCATCGGCATTCACTTCGAGGATGGGCGCCCGGCGACAGCGCTCTTCGACAACACGTCGCTTGATGCGAAAGTTCTTGTCAGCCTGATGAGACAGTATCCAGGCGAGGATGTGCAGTTCGTCTCCGGCACCACCGACGGGAGCAAGACGGTGGCGCTGGTGGAGAGTGACGTTGTCCCGGGAATTTTCGTCCTGTTCGATCGCAGCAAGAGTACGGTTTCGCTGTTGGCGCAGAGTGCGGGGTGGATCGACCCCGACCAGCTCGGCCGCGTGGTGCCCTTCACCTTCACCACACGTGACGGTCTCTCGGAGCAGGGCTACGTCACCTATCCACCGGGCAAGCAAGGCGCGACGGACCTGCCGATGGTGGTGTTCGTTCATGGTGGCCCCTACGGCGTCCGCGACTGGTGGGAGTTCGATCCGTATGTGCAGGCGATGGCCACGCGTGGCTACGCGGTGCTTCAGGTCAACTATCGCGGCTCCGAAGGCTACGGTTACGAGTTCGAAAAGGCCGGATGGAAGCAATGGGGCGGCACGATGCAGGACGACGTCACCGATGCCACGCGCTGGGCGATCCGGCAGGGCATCGCCGACAAGAACCGCATCTGCATCTACGGTGGCAGTTACGGCGGTTATGCCGCGCTCGAAGGCGCGGTCAAGGTGCCGGATCTGTACAAGTGTGCGATCGGCTATGTCGGAGTGTACGACCTGCGTCTGATGTACACGCGGGGCGACATCCCGCAATTCCGGTACGGGAAGGAATATCTCAAGCGTGTGCTGGGCGCCGACATGGACGCGCTGGCCAAGCGCTCGCCGATCAACCAGCTGGACAACCTCAAGGCGAAAGTGATGTTGATCGTGGGTGGTCGTGACACCACGGTGCCACCGGTGCAGGGCAAGGATCTGCACCATGCCCTGATCGAGCGCGGCATCCAGCACCAATGGCTGTACAAGTCCGACGAAGCGCATGGCTTCTACGACGAGAAGAACATCGCCGAATTGTTCCGGAAGGTGGATGCGTTCCTCGACGCGAACATCGGGCCGGGAGTGACGGCATCCGCGGCGCCGCCGCATTCCTGAGCGGCGTGCTCGCGACACCAAGCGTTATTCGCGACGGCAGGTTTATTCGCTTTCCCGCCAGTCGCGGCGGCGCGGGGCACGGATCGGTTCATGGTTGCCGTGCATGCGGTCTTCGTACCGCGCAGCCTGTTCCTCGCGCTGGTCACTCAGTTTCAGGTAATGCCGCCAGCGTTCGTGGTCCAGTTCGCCGGCTTCGAGTGCCTCGCGCACCGCACAGCCGGGTTCGTTGCCATGGCTGCAGTCGGCGAACCGGCATTGTTCGGTGAGCGCGTCGATGTCGTCGAACAGCTCGAGGTCCTCGTCGCCGGTCAATTTCAGTTCGCGCATGCCGGGCGTGTCGATCAGGCAAGCGCCGCCCGGCAGGGGCAACAACGCGCGGTGGGAAGTGGTGTGGCGGCCACGGTCGTCGTTGCTGCGGGTTGCGGCGGTGGCCATGCGGTCCTTGCCCAGCAGGGTATTGCTCAGCGTGGATTTGCCGGCGCCCGAAGAGCCGACCAGCACCGCCGTGACGGCGGGTGCGAGGAATTCGCCGAGCGCCGCCACGCTGTCGGCGTCCTTGCCGTTGATCGCGACCACCGGGGTGCCGTCGGGCAGGCGCTTGCGCAGCACGTCGACGGCCGCATCGGCTTTCGCCGCATCAACGCTGTCGCGCTTGGTCAGGACCACCACGACCCGTGCGCCGCAGCCCTGGATCAGCGCCAGGTAGCGTTCTATGCGAGCCGGGTTGAAGTCGCCATCCAGTCCGGTCAGCACGAACACGACGTCGATGTTGGTGGCGATGATCTGGCGTTGATATTTTTCACCCGCGGCCGCGCGTTCGAGTATGCCGCGGCGCGGCAGGATCTCGACGATGTGGGGCGGCGTGCCGGATTCCACGACCACGAAGTCGCCGACCGCAGGACGCTCCGCGGGTTCGAGGCCACGCTTGAGGAATTTCGGCGCGGGCTGCGCGTTGAAGGTGTGCTCGCCGTCGTGCACTTCGTAACCGGCGCGGTGGTGGGTCGAGACGCGGGCAAGCGTTTGGCCGGCTGCGAGTAGTGGAAGCTCGTGGTGCCAGCCGATGCGCTGCAGAGTCGTCGCGGGTTGCCTGGAAGATGTTGCCATGGCGGGGAAGGGCCCGTCCGGAAAGTCGAGGGGGTGTTTGCCAGCACCGGAATCGCCGTTAGCATGCCCGATCCATCAAGTGTTTGCAGCCATGCGCGAATCCGTCATTCACCCCAGCTTTCATCTTGACGAGGTCCGTTACGAAATCCGGGGCGCCCTCGCGCGGCACGCGCGCGTGCTGGAAGCCGCCGGCCATGCCGTACTGAAGCTCAACATAGGCAACCCCGGGCGCTTCGGTTTTCGCGCCCCCGCGCACCTGGTGGACGCGATGAGCAGGCACCTCGCCGACAGCGAAGCCTATGGCCACGAGCAGGGGCTGGAAGGCGCGCGCGCGGCGATTCTTGCCCGGCAGCAAGCACGCGGCGCGAACGTTGCCGACATCGAACGCATTTTCATCGGCAACGGTGTCAGCGAATTGATCGACCTGGTACTGCGTGCGCTGCTGAACCAGGGTGACGAGGTGCTGTTGCCGGCGCCGGATTATCCGTTGTGGAGTGCCGCAAGCATCCTCAACGACGGCACGCCGCGTTACTACCCGTGCCCGGCTTCGCGCGCGCACCTGCCGGATCCGGACGAGATCGAGGCGATGTGCGGACCTCGTACCCGCGCGATCGTGCTGATCAATCCCAACAACCCGACCGGCGCCTGCTATCCGCGGGACCTGCTGGAGCGCATCGTCGCGATCGCCGAACGCCATGGCCTGCTGCTGTTGTCCGACGAAATCTACGACGACATCCGTTACGACGGCGCGCCATTCACCCCGCTGGCGTCCCTGGCGGGCGAGCTTGCCTGCGTGACGTTCGGTGGCTTGTCCAAGGTGCATCGCGCCTGCGGTTTCCGGGTCGGCTGGGCGGCGCTTTCGGGCAGAGGCGCGGGTACCGAGGCGTACCGCGAGGCCCTGCAGCTGCTGGCCGCTTTGCGCTTGTGTCCGAACGTGCCCGGCCAATGGGCCATCGTGCCCGCGCTGACTGGTCCCGACACCATCACGGCTCTCACGGTGCCCGGCGGCCGCCTGTACGAATCACGCCGGGCGGTGCTGGAGGGCGTTGCGCGCAGCCGGTTCCTCGAGTGCGTGGCGCCGGAGGGCGCGTTGTACGCATTTCCGTCGGTGCGAGCCGAGGTTCTGCCTGCATTCGACGACAGCGAATTCGCGATGCGTCTGCTGGATGAGGAGCACGCACTGGTGGTGCCGGGTTCCAGTTTCAACCTGCAATCGAGTCGGCATTTCAGGATCACGCTGTTGCCGGAGGCGGCCGAGATCGCCGACGTGTTCGCACGCATCGATCGCACCCTGGCGCGCATGGTGGGAGAGCAGCCTGCCACGCGGGTGGCCTGATCGATGGCACTCCGCTGCCTCGCCCTGGGCGATTCCTACACCATCGGCGAGGGTGTGGCGACCAACGAGTGCTGGCCGGCGCAACTGGCCACGCGTTTACGCGGCGAGGGCATCGATGTCGGCGATCCACAGATCATCGCCACCACCGGCTGGACGACCGACGAGCTTGGGGCGGCTATGGACACGGCGACGTTTGCGCCGCCCTATGCACTGGTGACACTGCTGGTCGGTGTCAACAACCAGTATCGCGGCCGCGGACTGGATGAATATCGCGAACAGTTCTCTACCTTGCTGCAGCGGGCGATCGCATTGGCGGGTGGAGACACGAAACGCGTGATCGTGGCGTCGATCCCCGACTGGGGCGTGACGCCGTTTGCCCGCAACCAAGGGCACGATGCCGCCCGGATTGCTCGTCAAATCGATGCGTTCAACGTGGTGGCGCGCGCGGAGGCCGAGCATGCCGGCGCGCACTGGATCGACGTCACCGGCATTTCACGTGCGCCGGAATCGCGCGATGAGCTGACCGTCGACGGCTTGCACCCGTCCGCGGCACAGTACGCACGCTGGGTCGGTGCGATCAAGCCGGTGGTGGAACGGGCACTGCGCGGCAACTGACCCAGGCGTGCGGCTATCATCCGAGGCTGCGCCCGACATCGCATGGAATCAAGCGTGAGCAAGTTGCCCAAACCGAACGCGCTGGTGTGGCTGATCGTGTCCGCGCTGGTGATCGCGTGCGACCAGGCGACCAAGGCCGTCGTCCGGCACGTGCTGGTGCCGTACATGCCGCACGTGGTGATCCCGCACGTCCTCAACTGGACACTCGCCTTCAACCGCGGTGCGGCTTTCAGCTTGCTTGCCGATTCGTCGGGTTGGCAGACCTGGCTGTTCGGGGCGCTCGCGGTCGTCGTGAGCATCGGCCTGGGCGTATGGCTGGCGCGCATGCCGCGCGGTGACTGGCGCACCGCGCTGCCGGTGGCGCTGATCATCGGCGGCGCGCTGGGCAATCTCGTCGATCGTCTGCTGCACGGGCAGGTCACCGATTTCATCCAGGTCCACTGGCATGCGTGGTCCTATCCCGCGTTCAACGTGGCCGACTCGTCGATCACGGTCGGGGCGGTGCTGCTGATCGCGTTCGGGCTTCTGGGTGGACACGGGGCCCGCTCGCAGCAACAATAGTCGGCTGCCGTACCTGCGTGATCTCTGCCCGCAGTGCGGGACGGCGGCTCGCGCCGCTGCCGGCACATCCCAAAAATCATGAGGCTCCTGCATGAATTTTCACGAATATCAGGCCAAGCAATTGTTCGCCGAGTTCGGCATCGCGGTGCCGCCCGGCAAGGTCGCGTCGACGCCGGCCGAAGCGGTCGAAGCCGCGCGCGCGCTGGGTGGCGAGCAGTGGATGGTGAAGGCGCAGATCCATGCCGGCGGGCGCGGCAAGGCCGGCGGCGTCAAGTTCTGCAAGTCGCTGGACGAAGTGAAGGCGGCGGCCGAGGGCATGCTCGGCAAGAACATGGAAACCTACCAGTCCGGCGGCCGCGCGCTGCCGGTGAACCTGGTGCTGGTGACCGAGGCCACCGACATCGCCAAGGAACTGTACCTGTCGACGCTGGTGGATCGCGGCGAGAAGGCGGTCACCTTCATCGCTTCGGCGCGCGGTGGCGTGGACATCGAGCAGGTGGCGCGCGAAACGCCGGACGAAATCCACACCGTCACCGTGAATTTCACCGAGGGGCTGCAGCCCTACCAGTGCCGCGAACTCGGTTTCGCGCTGGGTCTCACCGCGAAGCAGGTCAACCAGCTCACCAAGATCATGCTGGGCTTGTACAAGCTGTTCAACGCCAAGGATCTGTCGCTGGTCGAATTGAATCCGCTGGCGATCGTCGAATCCGGCGACCTGATGGCGCTGGACGGCAAGGTCAATTCGGACGACAACGCCGAATTCAGGCACCCGGAGCTCGCGGCGATGCGCGACGTTTCGCAGGAAGATCCGGCCGAGGCCGAAGCGGCGGCCGAGCACCTCAACTACGTCACGATGGATGGCACGATCGGCTGCATGGTCAACGGCGCGGGCCTCGCGATGGCGACCATGGACGTGATCAAGCTGGCCGGCGGCGAGCCCGCCAACTTCCTCGACGTCGGCGGCGGCGCAACCAAGGAGCGGGTGACCGCGGCGTTCAAGCTGATCCTGTCGTCACCCAGGGTCAACTGCATCCTGGTCAACATCTTCGGCGGGATCGTGCGTTGCGACCTGATCGCCGAGGGCATCATCGCCGCGGTCAAGGAAGTCGGCCTGGAGATCCCGGTGGTCGTGCGCCTGCAGGGCACCAACGTCGAAAAGGGCCGCGAACTGCTGGCCAACTCCGGGTTGAAGATTACCCCGGCCGACGATCTCAACGACGCGGCGCAGAAAGCCGTGGCCGCCGCGAAGTGAGGAGTTGCTAAAGACATGTCCGTACTCGTCAACAAGAACACCAAGGTCATCTGCCAGGGCTTCACCGGCCAGCAAGGCACCTTCCATTCCGAACAGGCGCTGGAATACGGCACCAAGCTGGTTGGCGGCGTCACCCCGGGCAAGGGCGGCAGCGAGCACATCGGCCTGCCGGTTTTCAACACCGTGCGCGAGGCGGTGGACGACACCGGCGCCGACGCGTCGGTGATCTTCGTGCCGCCGCCGTTCGCGGCCGACGCGATCATGGAGGCCGCGGCCGGCGGCATCAAGGTGATCGTCGCGATCACCGAGGGCATTCCGGTGCTCGACATGCTGCGCGTCAAGAACGTGCTCAAGGATTATCCCGACACCGTGCTGATCGGGCCGAACTGCCCCGGCATCATCACCCCGGGCGAGTGCAAGATCGGCATCATGCCCGGCCATATCCACAAGCCGGGCAAGGTCGCGATCGTGTCGCGTTCCGGCACGCTGACCTATGAAGCGGTATTCCAGACCACCAACGTGGGCCTCGGCCAGTCCACCGTGATCGGTATCGGCGGCGACCCGATCAACGGCATGAACTTCATCGACTGCCTCAAGCTGTTCCAGGACGACGAGCAGACCGAGGGCATCATCATGGTCGGCGAGATCGGCGGCAGCGCCGAGGAAGAAGCCGCCGAGTTCATCGAGGAGCACGTCAGCAAGCCGGTGGTCGCGTTCATCGCCGGCGCTTCGGCGCCGCCCGGCAAGCGCATGGGGCATGCGGGCGCGATCATCTCGGGCGGCAAGGGCACCGCCGCGGCCAAGTTCGCCGCGCTCGAGAAGGCCGGCGTTGCCACCGTGAAGTCGCCGGCGGACCTGGGTGTGACGCTCGCCGGGAAAATGAAGCACTGACCGCCAGCCGTGCAGGCGTAAAATAACGAGGCCGCGATTCGTCGCGGCCTTTGTCTATCCGGGATCGTCCATGGCCACGCTGCGGCTCGCCCTTGCCCAATTCGATTTTCCGGTCGGCGCGGTCGCGGCCAATGCGGACCGCATGCGCGAGCTGATGCGCGAGGCACGCGCCGGCGGTGCCGACTTGCTGGTATGCCCGGAGCTCGCGTTGAGCGGCTATCCACCCGAGGATTTGCTTTTGCGGCCGAGTTTCCTCGCCGCCTGCCAGGCCGAACTCGACAAGCTTGCGGCCGAAACCGACGGCCTCGCCACGCTGGTCGGATTCCCGCACAGCGCGGGCATGCTTTACAACGCCGCGGCGATGCTGCGCGAGGGTCGCATCGCGCAGGTCGCGCACAAGCACGCATTGCCCAATTACGGGGTGTTCGACGACAAGCGCTGGTTCGAGCCGGGCCACGCGGTGACCGTCACGATGGTGAACGGCGTGCGGATCGGATTGCTGATCTGCGAGGATGCCTGGCAACCCGAACCGGTCGCCGCCGCTGCCCGCGCCGGCGCGGAGCTGGTCATCGTGATCAACGCTTCGCCCTTCGATGTCGCCAAGCAGGCGCGGCGCGAAGACGTGCTCGCCGCGCGCGCGCGCGAAACCGGCTGCGCGATCGCCTACCTCAACATGGTCGGCGGCCAGGACGAGGTGGTCTACGACGGCGCCTCGCTGCTGGTCAATGGCGACGGCTCGATCGCGGCGCGCGCACCCGCGTTCGTGGATGCGTTGCTGTGGGCCGAGTGCGATGCCGCCACCCGCAAATGGACGACGCGCGACTGGCCCGTGTCCGGTGATGGCCCATCCGAAGCCACGCTGTACGCGGCGCTGGTACGTGGCGTGCGCGACTACGTCGGCAAGAACGGGTTCGATGGCGTGTTGCTCGGCCTGTCCGGCGGCATCGATTCGGCATTGACGCTTGCGATCGCGGTGGACGCCCTGGGCGCGGACAGGGTCACCGCCGTGATGTTGCCTTCGCGCTACACGTCGGATCTTTCATTGCGCGAGGCACACGCACAGGCCCGGGCGCTCGACGTCGAATACTTCGATCTTGCCATCGGCAAGGCCGTCGACGCGTTCGCCGCAACGCTCGACCCCGCGTGCGGCGAACTGTCTGACCTCGCCACGCAGAACCTGCAGGCGCGCAGCCGCGGCGTGTTGCTGATGGCCTTGTCCAACCAGACCGGCAAGCTGTTGCTCACCACCGGCAACAAGAGCGAGATGGCGGTCGGTTATGCGACCCTGTACGGCGACATGTGTGGCGGCTACGCGCCGCTCAAGGATGTCTACAAGACGCAGGTGTATGCGCTGGCACGCTGGCGCAACGCAGCAGCCACAACCGGGAACGGGGAACGGGGACACGACGTGATCCCCCATGCCGTGATCGAACGCGCGCCCTCTGCCGAGCTGCGCGCCGACCAGACCGATCAGGATTCCTTGCCGTCCTACGATGTGCTGGACGGCATCCTCGCGCGCTGCATCGAGGGTGCCCAGTCCGAAGCGGAGATCATCGCGGCGGGCTACGAGGCGGAGGACGTGCGGCGCGTGGTGCGCATGCTGTACGCCAGCGAGTTCAAGCGCCGTCAGTCCGCACCCGGTCCGCGCGTTTCGACCTGCGCGTTCGGGCGCGAACGGCGTTACCCCATCAGCAACGCCTGGCGCTGATCATTCCGTGATCCGTCCGGCTGTGTGCGCCTCAATCGTTGTTGGCGGTGAACGGAAGCAGGCGCCACACCCAGGTGTGATGGTTGGGCCACTTCTTCGGATTGCGCAAATAGGGATGGTTCGGGTAGTTGAGCTTGAGAACCTCTGTCGTCTGGTCGGCGAGTCGCTGCTGTCCCAGCATGTGATAGCTCTTGGCCAGCACCGCCAGTGCATCGGCGGTCTCGGGTGCGCGTTGATAATGCTCGATGATGTACTTGGCACGGTCGGCCGAGGCGATATAGGCCTTGCGCTGCAGGTAGAACTTGGCGGTGTTCAGTTCCGATTGCGCCAACTGGTTGCGCAGGTAGATCATGCGTTGACGCGCATCGGCCGCGTAGCGCGTGTCGGGGAAGCGCGCGATCAAGGTGTTGAAATCGTCGAACGACTGCAACGCATAGGCCTGGTCGAAGCGTGACGGGCTGATCTTGACAAGCTTCTGCACCCCGCTCTCGGTACGATCGAAGTTGATCAGGCCGCGCAGGTAATACGCGTAGGCGACATGCTTCTGGGTCGGGTAGGTCTTGATGAACTCGTTGATCGTCGAGTAGGCGTCTTCGTACTTGCCGTCCTTGTATTGCGCGTAAGCCAGCTCGATTTGCGATTGTTCGTTGTAGGCACCATAAGGGAAACGCGCGATCAGCTTCTGGTAAATCGTCTCGGCCGACCCCCAGTTGCCGGCTTCCGACATGATGTGCGCACGCTGGTACAACTGTTCGACGGTCATGTTGTTCAGCGTTTCGCGTGGACCGTGGTGGAACAGCGAACAGGCGCCCACGGCCAGCAGCAGCGGCAGGAACAAGGCAATTTTGAGCAGCGGAGCTTGGCGTCGGGATGGCATCGGACAATTCTTTGCGAACGCGAACGGGCATGATAGCGGAATCCGCATCACCCAACCGGAGAAATGGCCGGCATGGCTGAACCACCGCTCCACATGGAAATACCCTCCGACCTGGCCGGGCAACGCTTCGACCAGATTCTGCCCCGGTTGTTCCATGGATATTCCAGGGCGCACCTGGCCGCGGAGATCAAGGCCGGGCGCATCCGGCTGGATGGCCGCGAAGTACAGCCGCGCACGCTGGTACGCGGCGGCGAATCGGTGGAATGGCAGCGTGTCGAGCGCAGCGTGCTGGACGATCCGGCCGAGGATATCACCCTTGCCATCGTGCACGAAGATGCGGACCTCATGGTCATCGACAAGCCGGCCGGCCTGGTGGTGCATCCGGGCGCCGGCAATCGCGCGGGCACGTTGCTGAACGCGTTGCTGCACAAAGATCCGGGTCTGGCCCGGGTACCACGTGCCGGCATCGTGCACCGGCTGGACAAGGACACCTCGGGCCTGATGGTGGTGGCGCGTTCGCTGCCCGCGCAGACCGCGCTGGTGGCGATGCTGGCCGCGCGCGACATCCACCGACGCTATGCCGCCATCGTCAACGGCGTACCCGTGGCGGGCGGCACCGTGGACGCGCCGCTGGACCGGCATCCCGCTGACCGCCTGCGCCGCGCGGTGCGCGAGGGTGGACGCCCCGCGGTCACGCATTACCGGGTGCGCGAGAAGTTCCGCGCGCATGCCTTGCTGCAGTGCGAACTGGAATCCGGGCGCACCCACCAGATCCGCGTGCACATGGCGCACGCCGGCTGGCCGCTGGTCGGCGATCCGCTGTACGGGCGCGGGCTGAGGCTTCCTCGCGGCGCGACACCGCGCCTGGCCGAGGCGCTGCGCGGATTCCGGCGCCAGGCGCTGCACGCCGAACGGTTGGCGTTTGCCCATCCGGTCACCGGCAAGGAACTGGAATTCGACGCGCCGCCACCGCAGGATTTCGTCGACCTGCTGGATGCGCTGCGCGAGGATGCGGCCGCGGAGGCGCTCGGAAGGTGAGGGCTCCGGGCATTTGCCTTTGTCATCATCCGGGTGCAGGCCGGAATGCAGCGTGGTTCACGCTCGAGATTCGCCGATGTGCCCGATGAACAGCAAGAACGCGGTAGCCGATCACGCTGGATGGATCACTCCGGACTGGCCCGCGCCGCCGGGAGTGCGCGCGGTGACCACCACGCGCGAGAGTCCGCATGATCAAACGTCGTCGGCCTGCGGATTCAATGTTGGTATGCGCTGCGGCGACGATCCCGTCGCAGTCGCGCGCAATCGTGCATTCCTGCGCGATGCCTTGTCGCTGCCTTCAGAACCACGCTGGCTGCGCCAGGTGCACGGCACGCACGTGCTGATCGATCCGGGCCACGATCAACCCGAAGCCGACGCCGCCGTCACCCGCTCGCCCGGCGTGGTGTTGGCGATCCAGACCGCCGATTGCCTGCCGGTGCTTCTATGCGTCGATGAGGGTGCGGAAATCGCCGCCGCGCACGCCGGCTGGCGCGGACTGTCCGCAGGCGTGCTGGAGAACACCGTCGAGGCGATGCAGGCTTCGCGCGCCGACATCATGGCCTGGCTCGGTCCCGCGATCGCGGCGCAGTCCTACGAAGTCGGCGACGAAGTACGCGACGCATTCCTCGCGCACGATCCGGAAGCGGCCGCGGCGTTCATCGCCACGCGTCCGGGTCACTGGCTGTGCGACCTGTACCAACTCGCGCGGCAACGCCTGCGCGCAGCGGGCGTCACGCGCATCCACGGCGGCGGTTTCGATACCTTCACCGACTCGCGCCTGCACTCGTATCGCCGCGACGGTGCGCGCAGCGGGCGGATGGCGAGCCTGATCTGGATATCGCCGTGACAGCGGAATCAGGGCGCGCTTTTGGCTTGCGCGTCTGGCCGAGTCGCGTATACCGCTCGCTTGCCGCGCTCGGCGTGGAGTGGGAAGATCGTGCGGGGCGTCTGTTCGGGCATCTGGAAAGGCTGCAGGATTAGGCGGCACGAGCGGCGCAAGTTCATGATTCCTTTAGGCCTATGCCGACAGGATGCGTCAAATTCACCGAACTAGGCGGCGGGATTACATTCCACTTTGAAATCGACTTTTAGTTAGCCTTATAAGAAGCGTGTGATGTTAGTTCTCGGCCTCCTCATCTCACTTTTCATGGCGCCGCTACCTCCTTGAGTTCGCCAAGCGGCTGCATGTCAAACTCTCAAATTTCGGGACCGTACATGGCTGGCATGGGTCACTACCTTTATAGTTGTCGCGATTGCAATTACTTATATGGGTCCTTGGCGCGAAGCACTCGGCGTACGCCCGACTTTACTTCCGCGTCCGTCGACTGGGGCATCCCAGCGATCTTCATCGCAGTCGCTTTTATGGCGCTTAACATTTACCTCCCGAGGTGGGTCGGCTACCGGTCGCAAGAGCAAAAGAATCGTTCCAGCCATGAGCTGCTGCCGGTCTCGTAGACACCACCTTAAGTTGCTTGCATCTGCTGCTCGAACTGGATGGGGCTGATGTAGCCGATCGTCGAGTGCTGCCGCTTCGGATTATAGAAGCGCTCGATATAGTCGAAGACATCGGCCTTGGCCTCGTCGCGCGTGCGATAGTTTTGCGCGCGGTCCGCTCCGTCTTCAGCGTGGAGAAGAAGCTCTCCATCGCCGAGTTGTCCCAGACGTTGCCGGCGCGGCTCATGCTGCAGGTGATGCCAAGTTCGCCGAGCAAACGCTGGAACTGCTCGCTGCTGTATTGGCTGCCGCGATCGGAATGGTGCAGCAAGGCCTGCGGACGTCCACGTCGCCACAGCGCCATCATCAACGCATCGGTGACCAGTTGCGCAGTCATGCTGGCCTGCATCGACCAGCCGACTACGCGCCGCGAGTACAGGTCCAGCACTACCGCCACGTAAAACCAACCTTCCGCCGTCCAAAGGTATGTGAAGTCGGCGACCCATTTCTGGTTCGGCGCCTGGGCGACGAACTGCCGATCCAGCACGTTGGCGGCTGGCGCAGCCGTTGGACGTGCTCCTCGTCGACCGGCAATCCACGGCGCTGGGCCGTGCACGCAAGGCTTGTGCCCGCATCAGGCGCTCGACACGGTGCAAACCGCAACGCTCGCCGCTCGCCAGCACATCCCGCCAGACCCGGCGTGCACCGTAGGTGCGGTCACTGTCCAGGAAGCTGCGCCGTGCAAGTTCCGTCAAACGTTGGTCTTCCAGGCTGCGCCGGCTCCGCGGCCGCGTCAGCCATGCATAGAACCCGCTGCGAGACACACCGAGCGCCTCCACAACATCGCCACCGGCCAGGCCACTCGGTGCTTCGCCACGAACCCGAACTTCACGTCGATTCCTTGGCGAAATAGGCCGCGGCTTTTTTTAGGATGTCCCGCTCCATCCGCAAGCGTGCCATTTCCTTCTTCAGACGCGCGATCTCTGCCTGTTCGAGCTTCATCTGTCCGCGCCCGGGAAACGCCTGCACCGGATCCAGCGTCGCGTCCCGCACCCACTTGCGCAGCACGTTCGCGTGAATCCCCAAGTCCCGGATGCCTGAGCAACGCTCACCCCGCGGGCCCTGACTAGCCGCACCGCTTCAAGCTTGAACTCCCGACTGAACGTCCGTCTCGTTCCCATTCGCCACCTCCGGCTTCATCATCACACCTAAACTCGGTGTCTGTGAAGCCGCAGCAGCTCAATAGGCTTGCAAACCTCTTAGTTCGGGAATTGAAGGCTAAGCTTGGCCTCTAACATCTCGGTCAAGCGGACGCGCCCCCGCTGCGCGGGCTCCACGCGTGCCTCAGGCTTTACCTGGGTGCAATAGCAGCGTTGTAGCTAGTTCATTTTCAGGGCGGTACGTCGCAGCACAATGCAACGGCGACGAAGCGAGAGCGCAGTTTCCGGTAGGCCAGCAGCAAGCATGCCAAGCGGTCTGCGGCTACGCGCGTCGGCCAGCTAGACTTTCAATATCTTGGCCGCGCCTTCCAAGTTGGGCACCGGTGGTGTGCGTCACGCTTCGTTGGCGGCCGCGACAAGTTACGTAGCCAAATTTGGTGCGTCACCGCGGCTGGCACATTGCTCGAGGCGTCTACGGCTGCGGCCACCATCGTGTCATCGTGCATGGCATCCGGGCCGCGTAGGCGTCTAACTCACTCATTCGAGCGGACGGCTGCGCCGCCGCTAAACTCAAGCGTTGATATGACTTTCGCTGTCAAGCAGCGACGCAGTTGTGATCGAAGATGCGATGTGATTTTTCTGTTGGGTTCAATCCCCTGAAGGCGACGCAGCCAGTACATCCGACGGTTGCTCAAGCTGATATTCGCGGGTTGGATACCGCAGTACTGGTGTCCGTCATGTGGGCCTGCCTCGGTCTAGGCTCGCGAGTCAGCGGTGCTGCGTGCTGTCGCCTAACGCTTCGAGGGTTGCCCACGGAACCGGGCTGCGCCGCCTTCAGGGGGCTGGGTTTCTCCGTTGGGAAGGGGTGGTGGTGATCGGGTGGATCAATGCGGCCGGTGCCACGCGCGTCATGCGTGCGATGTCCCAGATGAAAGCGGCCAGTTCGCGGGCGACGCCCACGACGGCCACGTTCCGTGCTTGCCGTGTGCGGTGAGTCTGCGGAAGCGGCTGCACAGTCGCAGTTGCGCGTCCCAGGCGCGGTCGATGATGGGTCTGGGCAAGTGCTCGTGTCGCACCTGGATGATGCGGCTGACCTTGGCAGGGAAGCGGTAGGACCAGGCCGCTTCGATCAGCACCTTGCGTGCGTAGCTGTTGCCGGCCTTGGTGATGCCGCCGAGTTTGCGGCTGAACCGCCGGAGCTGTGTTCGGACTGGGTGTCACCCCGAGCCAGGCCATGAGCTGGCGCGGATGATCGAAGCGGGACAGGTCGCCGATCTCGGCGATCAGGGTGATGGCGACGGTGAACTGCACGCCGCGCAGAGCCTGGATCGCCTCGCACCACCGGATACCAGCGCCACTGCGGTGCAGCTTCGCGCAGCGCTTTCTCAAGCCGCTCGCACTGCGCCAGCGCGATCATCGATCGCGCGCCGATGTTCCTCGAAGGCGATCTGCGACCACGGCGTCGGCGAACACGAACTCCGACAGCCAGCGCCGATGCTTCGGGCCCCAGTTGGCGGTGCCGGTATAGCGCACATCGTGCATGAGCAGAAACGACTTCAAGCGTTGCCGGGCCTGGCGCATGTCCTGCTTGGCCGCACCCCACGCACGCACCAGATCGCGCATCGCCTCGTCCTGGACATCGGGCACATGCACGCGCGTCAGATCGTTCATGCGCAACGCCTTGACCAGCTTGATCGCATCGCGCCGGTCGGTCTTGACCCGATCACCCGGCTTGCGCGGTGTCAGCGAGGGCGCGCACACCATGCATGCAAAACCTTTCTTCGCTCAGCAACCGGTACAGCCCGTAGCCGATGGGCCCGGCCTCGTAGACGAACGAAACATGCGAACCCTTGCTCTGCATCCGTGTGCACAACTTCGTGATGTCGCGCTCGCAGAACGCCGACGTTGCCCAGGTTCTGGACCTCGCCCAGCCCGACCGAATACGCCGCAACGATCGAGTCCTTGTGCACATCCAGGCCGACATGGACCGTGGTGGTGGTATCGTTTTGCATGCTGACCTCCGCGAAGGAAACCCACGATGAGCGTAGCTCTTGCACACTCATGCGGCTCTGGCTTCTGGCTAACCCGCGACTATGGTCTCGCGGAGGTCAGCGCTGGCCTCGAAAGTCATACTGTCTAGGCTCCAATGAAGGTCTTAGCACTAGCCGTCATTGCATTTGGTCTTTCCGCGTGTAGCTTGGCCGCGGCTCCGCCAAGCGACGAGCAAATGATCCATACGTTCATCACACACAGGGACGTGTTTGAGCGTCTCGTAAAAATGGCATGCAAAGACCACTACACGGTTGTAAGCATGGATCCTGAGTGGTCAAGGCCCACGGGTATTCCAAGCAGCACAAAGCAGCAGTACTACCAGCTGTTCAAGACTGTGGGCGTCAAACAGTTGCAGTCCTACGACGGGTGCCGCACACAGCTCTCAGTTTGGTCAGTCGGGCTAGGTGGTGATGGCGACTACAAGGACTATCAGTACCGGCCCGAGCAAGTGGAAAACCTTGTGCCTAGCCTCGACGACTTGAATCTCAACGACAAGATCGTGTTTTACTATCGCAAGGTTGCGCCAAACTGGTACATTCGTTATGCGCACTGGCCATGAGGAGCCTAACTACTCATTCCAGCGGACGCGATAGTTCCCACGGTTTAGTGGACACCCTGACCTAACTTTTCAGGAGTGCCCCATGCCCAAGCCAGGCCCAAGAACGACCACGCGCTACAGCGAGCAATTCAAGGCGACCGCCGTGCGCCTCAGCCAACTTCCTGGCGTCCAGGTGCAGGACGTCGCCGCATCGCTTTACATTCATCCCTTCATGCTGTCTCGTTGGCGCAAACAGGCGCGCGAGGGCACGATCATGGTCAAGGGTGTGGACGTCGATCCGGCTGTTGCGGCCGAACTGAAAGAGCTGCGTCGGGTGAAGAAGGCCTACGAGCAGCTGAAGATCGAGCATGACCTTTTAAAAAAAGCGATCGCGTTCACTTCCGGACGAAAAGCGAGCGCTTCGCCTTCATCCAAGCCCAACAAGAGCACTACCCGGTGAGGCGGCTGTGCCGCCTGTTCGGGGTCAGTGCCAGCGGCTTCTACGCGTGGCGCGCCCGCCCACTCAGTGAGCGCGCTCAGGAGGACGTGCGACTGATAGCGCGGGTTCGCCAGGTGCACCGGGAGAGTCGGGAAACCTACGGCAGTCCGCGAGTGCACGCGGCGCTGCGTCGACAGGGTGAGCCGGTTGGGCGCCGCCGTATCGAGCGTTTGATGCGCGAGCACTCCGTACGCGCATGCTCGGCTTCGCTGTATCGCCGCCTGCCTGGCCTGGGCCGGTTCTTCGCCAGCGTGGACAACCGGGTTCATGCGTTGACGGTGGTGACCTGAGGCGGTTTTTTGTAGCCACTCAGGCGGTGAGTCCGGTTCGATGGTAACGGTTTCGATCCAGCTCCGGCGGACGTCGGCCGGTGGTTGGTAGTGGTGCGCGCTGTGCGGTCGCTGCTCGTTGTAGAACCGCCGCCAGCGTTCGATCAGGACCTTGGCCTCGGCCCGCGTGCGGAACCACTCGCGGTTGAGCAGTTCGTCGCGCAGCTTGCCGTTGAAGCTCTCGACGAAGCCGTTCTGCCAAGGACTGCCCGGCGCAATGAAGGCCGGCCCGATGGCTTGGTCGCGCAGCCAGCGCATGACCTTGGCCGCTGTGAACTCGGCGCCGTTGTCCGACCGAACGTAGGCCGGCTTGCCATACAGCCGCATCAGGCGCGACAGGCTCAGGATCACGTCCTGCGAACGCAGGCTGGCGCCGACCTCGATGGCCAGGCATTCGCGGGTGTATTCGTCGAGCACGCACAGCAGCTTCAACGAGCGGCCATCGACCAGCTGGTCGTGGACGAAGTCGTAGCACCACACCGCGTTAGGACGAACGGCTCCAGGTAGGCGGATGTCGCTGCCGGAACGCCGCCGCCGCGGCCTGCGCCGCGGAATGTTCAAACCCATCTGGCGCCACATGCGCCGGACCCGGGACTCGCCAACACTCAACCATGCCGCCATCCGGCGATAGCCGAACCGCGGCACCGCTTGCGACGCCGACAGAAGTTGCTCGCCCATCGCCCGATCCTTGTCCGGCTGTTTCAGCATGTAGCTCGTCACCCGGCGGCTCAGCCCCAGGTAACGGCATGCCTTGCGCTGCGAGATACCCCGGCGAGTCAGGTGCTCCAGCACCAGGCGTCGCCCCGACGGGGTCGTCATTTTTTTCGACTGAACTCCTTCAGCCCGTCGATCACCAGCATCTGCTCGGCCACCAGGCGCTTGAGCTTGGCGTTCTCCGTTTCCAGATCCTTCAAACGCCGAGCATCGGCCACCTCCATGCCGCCGTACTTGTCCCGCCAACGGTAGAACGTCTGCTCAGAGATGTTGTGCTGCCGGCACACCTCCCGGATCGGCACCTCTTGCGCCTCGGCTTCCCGCAGGATCCGGATGATCTGTTCTTCGCTGTGTCGCTTCTTCATGGAGTTCTCCTTGCCTCAAAGGGTAAGAGAACTCACCTTCCAACTGGCTACACCTTTCGAGCTGCTGCCGGCTTCACAGACACCGAGTTTAGGTGTGATGATGAAGCCGGAGGTGGCAAATGGGAACGAGACGGACGTTCAGTCGGGAGTTCAAGCTTGAAGCGGTGAACCTGGTCAGGGCCCGCGGGGTGAGCGTTGCTCAGGCATCGCGGGACTTGGGGATTCACGCCAACGTGCTGCGCAAGTGGGTGCGGGACGCGACGCTGGATCCGGTGCAGGCGTTTCCGGGGCGCGGACAGATGAAGCTGGAACAGGCAGAGATCGCGCGTCTGAAGAAGGAAGTGGCACGCTTGCGGATGGAGCGGGACATCCTAAAAAAAGCCGCGGCCTATTTCGCCAAGGAATCGACGTGAAGTTCGGGTTCGTGGCGAAGCACCGAGTGGCCTGGCCGGTGGCGATGTTGTGCGAGGCGCTCGGTGTGTCTCGCAGCGGGTTCTATGCATGGCTGACGCGGCCGCGGAGCCGGCGCAGCCTGGAAGACCAACGTTTGACGGAACTTGCACGGCGCAGCTTCCTGGACAGTGACCGCACCTACGGTGCACGCCGGGTCTGGCGGGATGTGCTGGCGAGCGGCGAGCGTTGCGGTTTGCACCGTGTCGAGCGCCTGATGCGGGCACAAGCCTTGCGTGCCCGGCCCAGGCGCCGTGGATTGCCGGTGGATCGCGGAGCACGTCCAACGGCTGCGCCAGCCGCCAACGTGCTGGATCGGCAGTTCGTCGCCCAGGCGCCGAACCAGAAGTGGGTCGCCGACTTCACATACCTTTGGACGGCGGAAGGTTGGTTGTACGTGGCGGTAGTGCTGGACCTGTACTCGCGGCGCGTAGTCGGCTGGTCGATGCAGGCCAGCATGACTGCGCAACTGGTCACCGATGCGTTGATGATGGCGCTGTGGCGACGTGGACGTCCGCAGGCCTTGCTGCACCATTCCGATCGCGGCAGCCAATACAGCAGCGAGCAGTTCCAGCGTTTGCTCGGCGAACTTGGCATCACCTGCAGCATGAGCCGCGCCGGCAACGTCTGGGACAACTCGGCGATGGAGAGCTTCTTCTCCACGCTGAAGACCGAGCGGACCGCGCGCAAAACGTATCGCACGCGCAACGAGGCCAAGGCGGATGTCTTCGACTATATCGAGCGCTTCTATAATCCGAAGCGGCAGCACTCGACGATCGGCTACATCAGCCCCATCCAGTTCGAGCAGCAGATGCAAGCAACTTAAGGTGGTGTCTACGAGACCGGC
>CAVYUN010000003.1:0-245485 GCA_963771735.1 uncultured Pseudomonadota bacterium
AAGCGGCACCCTTGAACGGAGCCCCGCCATGTCCCTCACCAACCTCCCCGCGTCAGGCACGATGCTCGTCCAGGCCGCCGCGCACCTGCTTGCCGCCGCCGACTTCGCCGAGCTCCGGTCCGACGGCGACCCGTTCTCGCCGTGGCAGTCCTTCGCCGGACAGGTCCGACTGGTCGCCGCCTGCGCCACCACTGAGCCCGGGGCTGTGCCGCGGGTGCCCGAGGCCACGATCGACGCTCACCTCCACGCGGCCCTGTCACTGCTGGACAACACACCGCTCCATGACGGTCCGCCGGACCTGCCGATCACCGCTTGGCGAGTCGCCGACCTGCGCGTCCTGCTCCGTGCTCTTGACGACCTGACGTGAGCACCACCACCGTCGCCGACCTCATCGAGGCAGCCCGTCTCGAGGCAAGCCGGTACCGCGACGCCCGCACACCCACCCCCCGCGAGACGTGGGAGTGCTTCGACACCACCACCTACCGGCTGCTCCACACCATCACGGGGCCCGTCCGATGGGACGGGCGCACTGGCACCCACTCGCTCGCGGTGCTCCCGCAGGTCCTGGACCGCTACCCGAGACCTCTCCTGCCCGCGATGCCCGACGCCGACCTCTCCGCCCGCGAGACCGCGCGCCTTCTCGGCCTCTCAGTGAGCACCGTTCACTCGCGCATCCGAGCCGGCGAGCATGCCCGCCCGACGAGAGCCCGGGGGCTACGCGGTCTCGATCACAACGATCCCGACGCGGACGGACATCCGCCCCGCCGATCCGCTCGACCCTCACCCCCTCGCCCGTCTCTCGTGTCGCCTCGGCGCGCTCGGTGACCTACTCGCACACGCCCGCAGCCAGCGGGCCGGGACCGTCTCCTCCGAGGGCCTCCACCGCGAGGAGGACCAGGTGGCTCTCACATCAACCGTGCTCGCAATCGCGTCCTCTGCCGCACGGACGACCGTCACTGCCAGCGACCTCGACGACGTCGACCGCCCCCTGGCCGTCGCGCGCTACGCCACCGCAGCCATTGACACCCTCGGCCCCACAACGGCGACCCCCGGACCGATCGCTCGCCTGGCTTCCGTCTCGCCCGTGATCGGGGCCCGGACGCTGAACGACCGCCTGGAGGCCAGCGTCGCCGCGTGGCTCACCGCCGCACGAGCCGAGCTCGACCGCACCATCCCCAGCACCGCCAGCCTCGCCAACATCGCGAACCAGACCGTCCACCTGTGTGCCGCGGCCGAAGCACTTGCCCCTCGCCCCGAGGGCGCCGGGATCCGCGGTTCAGCGGAGTGGCAACACGGGTACCTGCGCGCTGCCGCGCGCGACGCCATGACCGCCGACCACCAATGGAGAACGGTCACGACAGCCGCTCGCCCCTCCCAGCGGTACGTCGACGCCGCCCGCGACCTCACCGAGGTGCTCGCCGCCGTGGTCCGTGCGGCGGCAGCACCCGATCTGGCTGAGCCGCACACAGCCCTCGCCCACGTCGGACGCGGCCTCGAGGGTGCCCATGAGTTGCTCAACCTGAGCGCAGCCCTCGCTGACCCGCTCCTCCTTTCAGAACAGCTCTTCGCCCCAGCCCGAGCACTCCAGCCGAGCGTGGAACGCCTCCACGCCCGCGCCACCGGCCGCTACGTCGCCGTGGCCATGGACGAGGGGCGACCGCTCCTCGAGGCGACTACCCAGGCCTCCACCCGCCTCCGGGGCGCACTGCCCACCATCCCGCAGCGGCCCGAAGGCCCACGTCATGAAGACCGAGGCGCCGAGCCTGACATGACTCGGGCACGGCGGGCCGCCGGAAGGTGGCCCACATGTCAACGTCGGCCGAAAATGAACCCCTTGGCGTCGGGGCGGGTTCTAGTCAACGTCGCAACACGGCTTGGTCTGGGGAGGCTAGCAGCGCGGCGAAGATGTCGGCGGGTGCGCGGTTTCCGAGGACATGTCGGGGTCGGTTGTTGAGCTCGTTCTCGACGGCCAGGAGGTGCTCTGGGGAGTGGACCCTTAGGTCGGTTCCCTTGGGGAAGTAGTCCCGCAGGAGCCCGTTGGCGTTCTCGTTGGAGCCTCGCTGCCAGGGGGAGTGGCTGTCGCAGAAGTAGACCGCCGTCCCCAGCGACCTGGTGATGGTCAGGTGGCGGGCCATCTCGGTGCCCTGGTCCCAGGTGATGGTGCGCCGCAGCGTCGCCGGCAGCTCCCCCAAGCGGCCCTGCAGGGCGTGGTGGAGGGTGTCGCCGTCGCGGCGGGGCAGGTGCAGCAGCCGTACCAGGCGCGTGCTGCGCTCGACGAGCGTGCCGATCGCCGAGCGCTGGTCGGCGCCGATGATCAGGTCTCCTTCCGTAAGACTGATGCTGCCCGGGCTCGCTGCGGTCCTGGGGCGGGAACGGGCGCTGGTGGATCGTCAGCATCGGCTGCTCGAACCTCGGCCGGCGTCGCTCGAGTCGTTGGTGCGCCCGCCGGTGGTCCCGGCCGGTGCGCAGCGGGGACCGGCGGTGCGGCGCCAACGGTGACGGGCGCAGCAGACCCGAGCCCGGCTGGTAGACGGCCTGGTAGATGCTCTCGTGGCACAGCCGCATCGACGGCTCGCGGGGGAACCGTTCGGCCAGATGGCGGCTGACCTGCTGCGGGCTCCACCGTTGCGCGAGGAGCTCGACCACGAGCCCGCGCAGCTCGTCGTTGACCTCCAGCCGGCGCGGGTGACGCCGCGTCCGACGAGTGGTGGCCGCGCGATGCGCCTCGAACGGCCGGTAGCGCCCGCGGTCGGGGCCGTTGCGGCGCAGCTCGCGGGAGACCGTCGAGGGGGCGCGACCCAGCCGGCGGCCGACCTCGCGGATGCTCAGCCCGGCGTGGCGCAGGTCGGCGATCTCGATCCGCTCCTCCTGGGAGAGGAACCGGGTGCTGACCTCCCGCACCGCGAGCCGGTCCAGGGCCGGCACGACCTTGACGACGACGCCGTCGCGGTAGACCTTGTAGCCGCGAGCCCAGTTCTTGCCCGCGGTCCGGGAGGCGCCCACCTCCCGAGCCGCCGCCCGGATGCTCCACCCGCGGGCCCGCAGCTCCATGAACCGCGCCCGCTTGGCCGACTGCGGCCTGCGCCCCGGCCCCTTCTTCACACGACGAGTTGATGCCAACACGACCTCCAAGAATGTCGGAAGTGTTGCGACCACCGCTGGAAACCGCCCCGTAGATCAGGGGTCAGTTTTCACCCGACGCTGACACGCGCGGCGGTAGCGGGAGTGGAGGCACTCGATCGCGTTCGTGCTGAAGAGCACCCGCCGGATCTCGACGTCGTAGGCCAGGAACGGGGTGAACTCCTCCCACGCGGCCCGCCACAGTCTCGGGATCGCAGGGTAGGTCGCGCCCCACGTCTCCTCCAGCTCCTCGAACGCCGCCCAGGCAGCCTCGGCGGTCGGGGCGGTGTAGATCGCCCGCAGGTCCTTGGCGAGCCGGTCCCAGTAGCGGCGGGAGGCGTAGCGCAGCGTGGCGCGGATCAGGTGGATCCCACACGCCTGCACGATCGCGGCCGGGAAGACCGCGCCGACGGCGTCCGGGAGGCCCTTCAGCCCGTCACAGACGACGAAGAACACGTCCCTGGTGCCTCGGTTCTTCAGGTCGGCCAGCACGTTCATCCAGAACTTCGCCGACTCCCCGCCGCCGGTGCCGGCCCACAACCCGAGCACGTCCCGGTGCCCGGCCAGGTCGACCCCGATCGCGGCGTAGAACGGCTGGTTGCCGACTGTCCTATACCGTCACGGACCTTGACGTAGATCGCGTCGATGAACACCGCCGCGTACACGCCCTGCAACGGCCGGGAGGTCCACCCCTGCATCTCCTCCAGGACCGTCTCGGTGATCCGGCTGACCGTGTCCTTGGAGATGCTCGCGCCGTACACCTCGGCGAAGTGCGCGCTGATCTCCCCGGTGGTCAGGCCCTTGGCGTCTCCCCCTACGCGCTGAGCGCGTGGGAGGTACCCCCAACGAGATCGCGACCGCGTCCACGTCGCCCAGCCGACGCCGCCGCTTGGGCACGATCACCGAATCGAACGACCCGGCCCGGTCCCGCGGCACCTGGATGGTCACCTCCCCGGCGGCGTCGCTGAGCACCGTCTTCGGGCGGGTCCCGTTGCGGATGTTGCCCGCCCCACCCGGCAGCCCCTGGTGCTTGGGATGACCGAGGTGGTCAGTCATCTCCTCCTCCAGCGCGGCCTCCAGCACGGTCGCGGTGATCGACTTCAACAGCCCGTCAGGGCCGGTGATGTCCTCACCCCGGGCCCGGGCGGCCCGGACCAGCTCCGCGACCGCGGCCCGCTCGGCCGCCGTCGCTCTCGAGGAGCGTTCCTTCTTCGGCTCTTTCGGCTTCGAGCTCACGCCCGAGATTCTCTCGGCCACCACGGCCCAACCTTCCCCGCCGACCCCGTCGGCGCGTCGGGCCAGAAACACCGTTCAGCGGACAGTCCCCACGACGCGCCGAGCTCGTCCAGGTGGCGACGCAGGCGGGCGAGGTGGCCGCTCTCGTGCCGGAACGTCATCTCGGGACGGCGGAGGAAGCGGTCGAGTGCCGTTCCGCGGGAGAGGTCCTGTCGAAAGTTGAGTACGAGGAGCATCGGCTTGCCGATCAGGCAGAGGTGGGTGATGGCGTCGAGGGACGCCTGCTGGCTCGAGTCGTTGCTCTGCACCCACACCAAAAGGTCGGCATCACGCACCGTGTCGTACGCGACCCGCGCGTCGTCGTCTCCGCCCGCGGCGCCGATGCCTGGCGGGTCCACGATCGTGACTTCCGGGTGGGCGTGCCACGGGCCCTCGGCCGAGTCGGTTGAGGTGCGCTGGGCCCCCTTGCCGATCCGTTCGACGTGCTCGGGAAGGCGCGTCATCGACGCGAGGAGCGTGCTCTTCCCGGCTTGGGTGCGCCCCATCAGCACCACTCGCAGCGTGGGCGCATTTTCGTCTTGGTCGGCGTTTCCGCTGGCTCTTGACGTGGACGGCGCCGCCTCCCTCGTCGCGGTCAGCAGGTCGCGTGGCGTGGTCGTGGCTCGGCGGGCGGCGGCCAGGGCCGAGACGACCTCGCCGTCAAAGTGCTCAGCAGTCGGGGGTCGCCGTACCACCGCCGACGGAGTCGCCGGAGGACGAGTTCGAGATCGTGCGCGTGATCTCGGAGGCCTTGCTCGGACGCCGTCACGACGGAAGCCTCGCACGACGCCCTCGGCAACTTGGCGGTGTGGCGGCACGCTGGGAACGACGAGCAGCCGAGGAACTCCCCGTAGGGGCCGGTGCGCCGGACGAGCGATCCGCTCCCGCAGGTCGGGCACACCACGACGCGGGTGGCCGTGCTCAGCGGCGACTCGGCCACTAGCCCGTCCTTGAGCAGTTCGGTGACGAACGACGACTCGCGTCCGCGGACGGTGATCAGGGTGGCCCGCTTCTTCGCCCTCGTTAGGGCCGACATAGAACAGCCGTCGCTCCTCGCCGTGCGGGAAGCGATCCGACTCGGACATCACCAAGCCGAGCACCGGGTCGTCGACGACCTCGCTGGGGAACCCGTACATGCCCGACACCATCCGCGGGACCAGGACGTAGTCGGCCTCTAGCCCCTTCGAGGAGTGGACGGTGCGGAAGGTCAGGGTGAGGTTTGAGTAGCGCGTCCTCGGCATTAGGTCCCTCTCGAAGCTGTAGCGGCCGAGAACGTCGACGGTGGCGGACGGCACGCGTGCGGACAGGTCGCGCAGCCAGGAGCCCACGGTCGGCAGGATTTCGTCCTCGGACTGGAGGCGGATGAGTTCGACGGGCTCGCCGGGATCGTCCCCCGATGGCGCGAACCGCCTTCCGCAGTTGTCGGGGGTTCTTCTGCACGAACGCGGCGGCGGTGTCGGCGGTGGTCTGGGTGCAGCGGAAGGTGGTCTGGAGTCGCAAGGTCGGACCGTCGCCGAACCACTGGTTGAAGTCGGTCATCACGGAGATGTCCGCCCCGGCGAACCGGTTGATGGCCTGCCAGTCGTCGCCGACGGTCATCAGGTAGCGGTGCGGCCTGTCCACCAGCGCACGGGCGAGCCGGGCGCGGGCCGGGCTGGCGTCCTGGAACTCGTCGACCAGGACCATCTCGTAGCCCATGTCGGTCCCGCCCTCGACGTGCCTGGCGGCCTCGATCAGCATGTCCTCGAAGTCGATCGAGTCGTCGGCGCGCAGCCGGCGCTGCCACGCGTCGTGGATCGGCCAGTAGAGGTCGAGGAACACACTGCGACCGGTAGGAGCGGCCTGACCGGGCCCAGCGAGCCTCGAGGTCAGCGCGCGTGAAGCCGTTGGACTTCACGTGCGCCATGAACGTGCGCACCAGCTTGGCGAGGGACTCGTGGGACATCGCTTTGGTGTCGGGTGCCCGGTCGGGGTTCCAGTCGAACTCGACGCCGCGGGCGGCGAGCTGGTCGTGGAGCGGGCCGAACCCGGTCGTGTCGACGATCTCCGCCCACGTCGTCTCGATCAGCGTCGTGCCGAACTGCCGGTGGGTGGCCTTCTTCCAGGCCATCGACTCGGCGTAGCCGACGAACTCGGCCGGCGGGTTGCCGTCGCGGCCGAGCGCCCAGTGCTCGTGCCACACGTCGACGTCCGGGTAGAAGAAGTCGGGTCGGTACTGGGAGTGGGTCTCGTCGGCGACGTCGTGGGTGTACGGGTGCTCGTACCGGTAGTCGACGCCGTTCAGGAACAGCCAGTCGGCGATCAGGCGCTCGCCCTCGGACTTCACCACCTCGCCGTTCATCGTGCCGAAGCCGCTCACCCGGCTCGCCTTGTCGTAGGCGTCCGGCTGCGCCTCCGCGCCGTCGTCGCTCATCCGGGCGAACAGGAGGCGGTACAGGTCCCACGCGAACCTGAAGCCGGTGTCGCTGTCCCGGAGCTCGTCGACGATGCGGCCCACCACCCGCGACGTCCTGGCCGCCGTCGAGCCACCCCGCGAGCCGCGGCTTGCGGCCGGTCGCCCTGCCGATGCACCGCGAGCCCGAACGCGTGGAACGTGTTCGCCTTCAGTCCGGCTGCGTCGACGCCCGCGGCCGAGAGGCGGTCCTCGACGCGGGCCTGCAGCTCCTCCGCCGCCGCACGGTTGAACGCGAGCAGCAGGACGTTCTGCGGCTCGACGACGCCGTGCCGGATCGCGTACGCGGCCCGGGCCACCATCACCGACGTCTTGCCGGACCCCGCGGCGGCGACGACCTGGACACGGTTGTCCATCGTGACGACCGCGGCCGCCTGCTCCGCCGTCAGGGGCTGCGACTCGATGGTGTCGAGGAAGCCCCGCCGGTCTGCGAGCGTGCGGTCCAGGGTCCGCGCGTTCGTCTTCCTCGCAGAGCGGCCGGAGGTCGGTGCGTCAGGAAGTCGACCGCGGCGCGCTCGGCGTCTCGAAAGCCGTCGTCTCGGGACCGACGGCGGCCGCCGGACGCGCCGCGTCCCACTCCGCTCGAACGTCGCGCGCGACCCAGCGCAGGTCGGCCTCTGCGCGGGCGAGTCCGTCGCGCACGCGCGCCGCCCATCGCACCGCCGCGTCCACCGACTCTGCATCCGCCTCGTCGAGTGGCCGGCTCCACGCCCGCAGCCAGAGCATGGCGACGAGCGCGACCGCCACCAGGGCGATCGTGACGGCCGCGATGGTCATCGGCACCCGGTCAGGACGACGACGTGTCGTAGTCGACGGCGAGGTCGCTGCGGTACAGGACCTCGGGCACGTCGTCGCTGGCCAGGATGCCGGCGCGAACGCGTTCCTCCTGCAGGTCGAGCACGCGCATCTTCCCGTCGATCTCGGCGAGCGCCTCGATGCGGTGGAACTCCGAGCCGTAGTCCTTCGCGAACCGCACGAGCGCCTGGAGCTTGATCAGCGAGTCCTGCAGGTGGTGGCCGTGCGGGTCGACGATCGAGGGTCGGATCGCGCCGTCGACCTCGTTGAAGAAGATGAAGTCCGGGTGCATCGACCGCCAGTTGCCGACGTCGTCGCGGTAGCTGACTCCGAGCGAGTCGACGGCCGCCCGAGGCGGGTTCCGGTACCACGCCTTGCACGACGGTCGGGCGAGCTCGGCCTGGACGACGTCGTACTCCCACCCGTTGAGCGAGCTGAGCGGGAACTCGCCGTCCTCGTCGGACATCAGGTGGCGGTCGGCAAGCGGGGCGACGGCGATCTGGCCGTCCTCGTCGACGACGGCGTAGTCCTCCATGCGCGTGCGCGGCCGCTTCAGCTCGCCGCGCTTCGGCTCGGTCGCTTCCGCGCGGATGTCCTCGAACGCCTGCTGACGCTCGTCCGATGAGCTCCTTGATCGCGACGCGGTGCTCGGCGAACCACTTCTCCGCGAGCTCGTCCGCCTCGCGGTCGACCTTCTCGCGGACGGACTTCACGATCGCGAGGGCGGACACCTGCACGTACGCCTCGCGCAGGCCGTCGTCCTCGTCGTCGTCGTCGCCGGCGAGGTGGTTGACGTACGCCTGGGCGACGTCGGCGCCGAACGCCTTCTTCGCGTCCTCGAATCCGACGCGGATCGCACGGTCGTCGGCGCGCTCGACGAACTCGGTGTAGGTCAGCTTGCCGGTCTTTCGCCGACCCGAGATCGTCATGCCGCGGACGGCCCAGATCTCCTCCATCGCGCCTCGAGCTCGGTCTTGTGGCGGACGGCCAGCGAGTCGAGGACTGTCGCCATGGTGGTCTCGACCTCGGCGAGGGCGCCGGGGCGGACGCCGTCCGCCGACAGTGCTTGCGCGAGCGCGACGAGTCGCTTGACCGGACGCGACCCGCGCTGCGGCATCGTCTCGGTCGGCATAGCGTCCCATGCGGGCCACACGAAGTCCGGGACGCAGCGCGTTCTTCTGCAGTTCCCGTGCCGTCGAGCAGGACCTTCTTCCCGTCGCCGCCGGGCAGCTCGCCGATGGCCCCGGACAGGAACTTCGCGACGTTGCCGGCCGTCGTCCGGTCGAAGAACGGCAGGATGCAGTCGACCGAGTTCAGTCGCTCGTCGCCCGGCACCGGGCGGGCGAGCGGGTTGCGCACCATCCGGCCGAGCAGCTGGGTGATGTGCGTCTGGTCCTTCGCCGGGCGGAACGACACCATCACCTCGGCGCGAGGGCAGTCCCACCCGGTCGAGATCGCGTCCTTCGCGACGAGCACCCTGACGCTCGTCTTCGACTCGACGCGCTGGGGCTCGATCCAGTCGACCTCCCACGAGCCGAACTTCTGCACCGTGTGGTCGCCGAACACGTGTCGGACCGAGTCTCCGGAGAGTTCCGGCATCACCCGCAGGATCTCGTCGAGGGCGAGACCGATCTGGTCGTGGTCGGGCGTGTTCGGGACCTGTAGAACCAGGAGCGGCTTGACGACGTCGGCGGCGCCTTCGGACTGCGCGTACCTCTCCCAGCGGGCGCTCGAGTCGCAAGGAGCTTTCGCGGCCCGGCGCACCAGCACGGTGTCGAAGTTCCCCGCCTCATCGGGGATGTCGAGGTTGACGACCTCCTTGACGAGGCCCGAGTCCTGGACCCGGATCGGGTCGACCTGGATCGCAGGGAACGCGCGTCGGGACTCGTCCGCGTGCGCGTCCTCCATCGCGGTCTTGAAGTCGCCCGATCGTCGCCGAGATGCCCCACACGATCGGCATCGCCGCATGGCCGTCCCCTCCGTTGACCAGCCGGCGCACGAGCGTCGGCTTGTCGGCGTTCTTCCGCGCGCCGAACCCGCGGTGCGCCTCGTCGAGGATCAGGTAGACCGTTGAGATCGGGGTCGTCGATCGTGTTCCCGATCGTCTGCCAGATGGTCCACCCCTGCAGGTCCGGAGTAGCGCCGCTGCCCATCGTCTCGAACGCGCCGTCGTCGTCCACCGACGCGCCGCGAGTCAGGAGCGACGTCTTGGACAGACGTTGCGTGTTGAGGAAGTAGACCTTCCCCGGCTCGAGCTTCGATCGGGAGAACGGCGGCTTGATCGTCACGAGCTGGTCGTACGTGAACTTCTCGCTCGCCTGACGGAGGCGATCCTTCGTCTGCTCGTTCAGGCTCGGGTCGTCGGAGAACCAGATCACGACCGCACCCAGCACTTCATCGAAGATCTCCCCTTCTGCTCCATCCGGCTTCGTCCACCGCGCCATACAAGAGTCCGCGAACGTTCGCGAAGAGGAAAGCGCGCGGTCGCGGAAGCGATGGACAATCGATGCCATGTCCTGAAACAAGTGATTCAAAGGCAGGCTGCTCCTTCTCGACGGAATACGAGCGACGATGCCCGATCCCCGAGAAGCCCTGACAAGGCGGTCCGCCGACCAACAGGTCGAGTTCCCCGTGAGCGATGCCGAAGTCGGCGGCAGTCTCCTCTCGAGGGCGAACAGGTACTTCTTATCGAGCACCATTTCCTTGACGTCCGAGGAATGGAAACCAGGCTCTTCTAAATGTGGGTGAGCCTCCACGCGATTCTGGATGTAGGTCTTGCGCGCATCATCGTTCAACTCGTTGACGAAGACTGGATCAAAACCAGCCTGTTCGAGGCCAAGCGAAAGCCCACCGCAGCCTGCGAAGAGATCCATCACCTTCAGCCTGATGTTCGCCAATTTGACCGCCTTCTGCCCCGTGGCCGACGCGCGTACTTTCCCACCGTCCAATTTCATTCTCCGCGACGAAGTCGTTCTCTAGATATTCCAATGTCTTCATCCGACGAGCTGGCTTGGCCAACTCGCATTCCCACACCTTCAAAACCCGCCAGCCCTTAAGCCGCAGCCGCCGCATGTTACGTGTGTCCCGGGCTTTATTCGCAACGAACTTGGCCTCCCAAAACTGGCTGCGTGTACCGGGAATCCGCCCCATCTGGCAATGGTGGGCATGCCAGAAACAGCCCTGCACGAACACCACTGCCCCACACTTCGGCAGAACAATATCGGGACGTCCCGGTAAGTCCTTTCGATGGAGCCGGTATCGGAAGCCTCGCGCATGCAGGAAGCGTCGCACACAAAGCTCGGGCAACGTATCCTTTCCACGGATACGCGACATCCGCTCACTGCGTTCTGCTGGAGAAAGGGTATCGACCATCCAAGTTACGTCGTCGTTCGACAGGAAGATTGCCGCATGATTCCACCTAGGTCGAACCTTACATATTCCGCCTGTATTCCCCACCCACATCGTACAGCGCATGGCTGATCTGGCCCAGCGAGTGGGTCTTGACCGCCTCCATCAGCGCAGCGAACACGTCCTTGCGCTCGAGGATCGGTCTGCATCTGTTCGCCAGCGGAATCGATGAGCCTCAATTCGAACCCGCAAACCCGCACTGCTTCTTCTCCATCGCGATCTGCTTGGTGATGCGGGTGGCGTTTTCCGAATAGGCCTGGGTCACGGAGCCGTGGTGCACGGTCTTGCCGCGCAGCGGGCTCACGCCTTCGCACAGGTGGAAGACGTGCGGCGTCGATGATTTCTTGGCGCCCTGCTCCGGCGCGATCCAGTACACGACGTCCTGCCCGGCCGGATGCGCGGCGTCCTTGGTCGCGTCGGCGACGGTGCCGGCGTCGCGGGCGATGTCCTGCGCCTGCTGGGCGACCTCGGGTGAACAGGCCGTGGTGGGCTGGTTGGCCTTGATCTGGGCCGCGCACTGGTTCATGTCCTGGGTGTACTGCTCGACCGACGGCGGCTTGTAGCTCACCCCGATCAACGCGGCGACCAGGGCCAGGACCGCGCCGACGCCGCCGGCGATCTTCTTGTTCTTCGGGTCCATGTCCTTGTCCATGAAGATCAGGACGACCAGCGGGACGAAGGCGATCAGCGTGATGATGGCGCCGAGCTGGTTCTGGACGAAGAACTTGAACGGTTCGGACTTGCTGGCCGGGTCCTGCTTGTTGGCGGCCTTCCACAGCAGGCTGCCGGCGATCGCGAAGATGGCGATGCCGACCAGGATGCCGATCAGCAGCGGCAGGTTTCCGTGGTCGAACGTGTGCCGGTAGAGCAGCACGATCGCGACCGCCTCGCCGGCGATGGCAACCAGCCACGCCAGCGCGGCGAAGATGCGCAGGCGCGCGGCGGCGGCTTCTGGCCGTGCGTGGCACGCCACGCCTGGGTAACGTCGGCCTGTTTGGCTGGCTTGTCGTCGGACATGTTCGCACCCCTCCCGTGTCGATGCCCCTTGGCAGCGGAGTATAGGGCAGCCGGACGCCCCGATCCCGAAACCAGATCGGTGCCCCGGCCGATGGGATGCGCGCGACCTGCACCCGCGAATGCGCGGACGATCCTGGGTTCTCGCCAAGACCCGCTGCCGTCCGACGACTCGCCACGGCAGACGCCTACTTGCTGCAGGTCATCGACGGAATCTCCGGCAACTGCAGCGACCGATCCGTGCCCGACTGCAATGCATGCCACGCCGCAGCAGTGCTGTTGAAATCTCCGCACAGCTCGCGGTAGGTGCGGTACAGGGATGCCACGGGGGCGTTGGCACTGGTGTAGTCGACCATCTCCAGCAAGGCCGCCGACTTGGCCGTTGATCCTGCTGAAACTGGTGTCGCCCTTGACCGGCGGCACGGCATAAGGCCCGCCGGAAAGACCGATGGACGCCTCGTCGAGCGTGCCGGTGAGCGTGGCGGCAGTCGTGCCTGCAGGGACTTCGCCGAGTCATGCCTGGCGAGCGCCTTGCCGATGCGGCGAGTTCGGCCTGCGAATGCCCTGCCCTGTCGTAGGCGTGCTTGCTGGCCGCCATCACGTCGATGATCTGCTGCGACAGCGCCAGTTGCTTGCGCATGGCGTCCATCGCCGCCGGCGAGTCATCGGAAGTCGCGGGTCCTGCTTCAGCGTCAGCGGTTGCGTGTACGAGGTGCCGTCGACGGTCAGCTTCACCGGTAGCGGCCGGGCAGCGCCAGCGGACCTTGCGGAATGAAGGGCGTGTCGTGCGGCACCGCCGCTATGGTCTGGTCGAAGAACAGCGCCGGTGGCGTCGGGTAGCGCATGTTCCAGGTCACCCGGTGCGCGCCCGGCGGAGGCCGGCAAGGGCTCGCCGCGGCCGGGCCCAGAAGCGCGGCGCCGGCGGCGCGGGCTGGTGCGAGCTGCGGCATCGGCGCGTTCGTATACGTGCGCACCACCTTGCCGTGTGTCGTCGAGGATCTGCAGCGTCACGCTGCGCGCGGGTTGCTTGAGCTAATAGTCGATGATCGCGCCTTGCGGCGGGTTCTTCGCGTGCGGCACCTCGGGCGGGAACGGCGTGTCCTGGTTGACGTTCGCCTGCGCCAGGATCGCCGGCGCGGGACGGAACAGATGCACCGGGCGATCGGCGGCAATCGTCCGCGCGCATCTGCTCCAGCGGCGAGATGTCGTCGAGGATCCAGATGGCGCGGCCGTAGGTCGCGGCGATCAGGTCGCCGTCGTGGATCTCCAGGTCGTATGTAGGCGGTGGTCGGCAGGTTGAGCCGCAGCGATTGCCAATGGTCGCCATCGTCGAACGACACGTAGACCGAGGTTTCCGTGCCGGCGAACAGCAGGCCCTGCTTGTGCGGGTCTTCGCGCACCACGCGCACGAAACTGCCGGTGGGCTGGTCGGTCGGCAGGCCGGCCGATGATGACTTTGCCAGGTCTTGCCGTAGTCGCGCGTGCGGTAGATGTGCGGCGCGTCGTCCCCGTCGCCGAATCCGTCGACCGCGGCATAGGCTTCGGCCGGATCGAAGGCGGAAGCCTGGATATTGACGACGCGTGCATGGACACCTTCGGCGGCGTGACATCCTGCCAGTGCTGCCCGCCGTCGCGGGTCAGGTAGACCACGCCGTTGTTGCTGCCGGTCCAGATCACCCCGGCGCTTGAGCTTCGAAGGCGACAGCGACTCGAGCGCGTCGCCGTGGTGCACGCCTTCCGGCGGGGGCAGCGGCGGTTTGCCGGGATGCGCGGTCAGGTCCGGGCTGAGCTTCTGCCAGTGGTCGCCGCCGTCGCGGGTCGCCCACACGTTCTGGGTGCCGTAGTACAGCGTGTGCGGATCCTGCGGCGAGAACACGATCGGCGGCGAAATCGCGCGCCGGTAATCGGTGTCGCTGACCGCGCTGATGGCGCCGACGCCCGGATCGACGCTTTGCGCGCCCCAGGTCCTGCGGTCGAGCCTTTGCAGGAAGCCCAAATTGCCGCTGCTGTAGATCACGTCGGGATTGGCGGGGTCGATGGCGACGAAGCCCGTCTCCCAGCCGGGCAACGGAAACCAGTCGAGGTCGGTGACCTGGCCGAAGATGCCGCGGCTGGCGACGGCGACCGCGCCGCTGTCCTGCTTGGTGCCGTAGATCCAGTACGGGAAGCGGTTGTCGGTGGTGACCTTGTACATCTCGCCGGTCGGCTGGTTGTACCAGAGGCTCCAGGTGCGGCCGGCGTCGAGGCTGATCGAGGCGCCCTGGTCGCCGCCGTAGACGATGTGTCGCGGATTCGTCGGGTCGATCCACCACTGGTTCGGATCGTCGCCGCCGGGCGCGCCCTTGAACGCCACCAGGGTGTGGCCGCCATCGGTGGAGCGATAGACACAGGTGCCCATGGTGTAAACGACGTCGGGATTGGCCGGATCCACCAGCACCTGCTTGCTGGATGTATAGATGGTCGTCGGTGGCGAGCGACCAGTCGGCCCCGCCGTCGTCCGAGCGGTACAGCCCCTTGCGGTTCAGCAGGTACACGCGCTGCGAATGGGTGCCGTCCGCGACCGCGGTCGGGCCGGCCATTTTGGGCAGCCCGTGGCCCTCGAGTTTGGTCCAGGTCAGGCCTTCGTCGGTGGACTTGTACAGGTTCGAAGGCCCGGGGTGCTTGAACAGCGAATACCCGGTGGCGCCGGGCGCGTGGTAGGTCTGCGCCACGGTGGCGAATACCACGCGCGGGTTGTCGGTCGCCCACGACAGATAGGTGGCGCCCGACTTCGGGCCGACATCCAGCACCCGCTTCCAGCTGCGGCCGCCGTCGCTGCTGCGATAGACCCCGCGCGCGCCGCCTTCGTGGTGGTCCACGCCGCGCGTGGCCGCCAGCAGCAGGTCGGGATCGTGCGGATCCACCAGCAACCACGCGATCGCGCCGGCATTTTTCAAACCCGCGCCGTGCCAGTGGGCACCGGCGTCGGTCGATTTCCAGACGCCGCTGCCGTACTGGATGCCGAAGATGCTGCCGGTGCCCGCATAGACGATCGATGCTTGCGACGGCGCCACCGCCAGCGCGGTGATCCCGCGGATCGCGTGCTCAGCATCGGTCAGCGGACGCCAGGTGACGCCGGCATTTTCCGTCTTCCAGACGCCGCCGTTGTCGGTGCCGACGTAGCCGACGGCCGGTTGCCCTTGCGCCCCCGACACGGAGTCCACCTTGCCGGCGATGAACGGCCCGACGTTGCGCCACTGCATGCCCTGCAGCAACTGCGGACTGACCTGCGCCTGCGCCGTCGCGGCGATCAACAATGCGCTGACGACGGCCGCAGTGCGACCGACGACGCGCGTTGCCGGCGTTGCGGCCGCGCGGTCATGTCGCGCGCCCGTCGCGCGGATTGCGGCACGCGCAATCCCGGGCTTGCCGGTGGAAGATGGAACAAGGCACTGCGGCGCATCGGGTCCGGGCATGGGTTTTCCCCTGTGAAAGGCATTGAGCGTGGGTGTGCGCCCGGTTCCGTTTCGAAGTCGCGGCTGCCGGGCTTGCAAACCCGCCCATCGTAATCGAAGCCATGCGCGATCGCGCGCCCGGGTGCGCGCAGGTCCGGGTGGTTACGCCGAGAGCGCGGCGATTTGTTCGCGCCGATGTTGGCGCCGGTCCTCGCCACCGACGTCGTAGAGCGCGTGGCTGGTCTGCCCCAGCGAGTGGGTCTTGACGGCTTCCATCAGCGCTTCGAACACGTGGCTGAAATCGCGCACAATCCGGCGTGACGGCACGCTTGCGTTCACGCAGCGATCGGCGTGATGCGCTGGATGGCTTTGCCCAGCGCACGCCGCGCATCTTCCAGATCGTGGTCGGCCTGCAGACCGAGCCAGAAACGCTCGCTGGTGCCGAGTGCCGCGGCAAGCCGGACGGCGGTATCCGCGCTGACGCCGCGCTTGCCGAGCACGATTTCGTTGATGCGCCGCGGCGGCACGCCGGTCGCGCGCGCAAGCGCGTTCTGGCTGATCCCCAGCGGCTGCAGGAACTCTTCCAGCAGCACTTCACCGGGATGGATGTTGGGCAATTTCTTCATGGTCTTGTGCGTCAATGGTAGTCAACGATTTCGACCGCGTGTGCGTCGCCGTCGCTCCAGCGAAAGCAGATGCGCCATTGGTCGTTGATGCGGATGCTGTGTTGGCCCTTGCGATGGCCTTTCAATGCTTCGAGCCGGTTCGCGGGCGGAACCCGCAGGTCGTCCAGCCTGACCGCGGCGTTGAGCATGCGCAGCTTGCGTCGTGCCACCCGCTGGATATCCGACGGCAACCTGCGTGAAGCCGTTCCGCCCCAGATTCTTTCGGCTTCCCTGTCGGCGAAATTCCGGATCACGGAACCAACATAACGCAACACGTTATATAACGCAACACGTTATAGCCTTTCATCCAGCGGCCAGCGGTGCAGGTATGGTCCGACCGGATAGGTCGCGAAGAACGTCGGCCACGCATGAGGAGCAAGCTCGGCCCGCAACGCCTCTTCACGCCACGTTTAGGGAAAGAGATCCTGCAAGTTCGAACCTACATGTTGCGCCGGTACTCGCCGCCGACGTCGTACAGCGCGTGACTGATCTGCCCCAGCGAGTGGGTCTTGACGGCTTCCATCAGCGCTTCGAACACGTTCTTGCGTTCGCGCGCGGTGTCCTGCAGGTAGCGCAGGCCGTGGCCGTGGTCGCGATCGGTGCGGACCGGTGCGTCGGCGGAATCGGTTCGTGGGCGTGGTCGGTTTCGCCCGACGGCGCCAGCGGATTGCGCGCCTGCTGGAAGGCCTGCACGTTGTCGATCTGCTGGCGCTTTTCCTGCTCGGTCGAGCGGATCAGTTCGATGGTGGTGGCGACCTCGCCGGCGTGTTCCCTGGGCAGGTAGGTGTTGACGCCGATCAGCGGCAGCGAGCCGTCGTGTTTCTTGTGCTCGTAGTACATCGACTCTTCCTGGATCTTGCCGCGCTGGTACATGGTGTCCATCGCGCCGAGCACGCCGCCGCGTTCGCTGATGGCCTCGAACTCCTTGTACACGGCCTCTTCCACCAGGTCGGTGAGGCGTTCGATGATGTAGCTGCCCTGCCACGGGTTCTCGTTGAAGTTGAGTCCCAGCTCGTGGTTGATGATGAGCTGGATGGCGACCGCGCGGCGCACCGATTCCTCGGTGGGCGTGGTGATGGCTTCGTCGTAGGCGTTGGTGTGCAGCGAGTTGCAGTTGTCGAACAGCGCGTACAGCGCCTGCAGCGTGGTGCGGATGTCGTTGAACTGGATTTCCTGGGCGTGCAGCGAGCGGCCGGAGGTCTGGATGTGGTACTTCAGCATCTGGCTGCGCGGGCTGGCGCCGTAGCGCTCGCGCATCGCGCGCGCCCAGATGCGCCGCGCGACGCGGCCGATCACGCTGTATTCCGGGTCCATGCCGTTGGAGAAGAAGAACGACAGGTTGGGCGCGAAGTCGTCGATCTGCATGCCGCGCGCGAGGTAGTACTCGACGATGGTGAAGCCATTCGACAGCGTGAACGCGAGCTGCGAGATCGGGTTGGCCCCGGCTTCGGCGATGTGGTAGCCCGAGATCGACACCGAATAAAAGTTGCGCACGGTGTGGTCGACGAAATACTGCTGGATGTCGCCCATCATGCGCAGCGCGAATTCGGTGGAGAAGATGCAGGTGTTCTGTGCCTGGTCTTCTTTCAGGATGTCGGCCTGCACGGTGCCGCGCACGGTGGCGAGCGTGCGTTCCTTGATCCTGGCGTAGGTGTCGGCATCGACCAGTTGGTCGCCGGTGACGCCGAGCAGCGCGAGGCCGAGGCCGTCGTTGCCTTGCGGCAGGTCGCCTGCGTATTGCGGGCGCGGCTTGCCCTTGAAGAGTTCCGCGATTTTCTTTTCCGCCGCGGCCCAGCGCGCGTCGTCTTCCTTCAGGTGTTTCTCGACCTGCTGGTCGATCGCGGTGTTCATGAACATCGCCAGGATCATCGGCGCCGGGCCGTTGATGGTCATCGACACGCTGGTCTTGGGGTTGCACAGGTCGAAGCCGGAATACAGCTTCTTCATGTCGTCGAGCGTGGCGATGGACACGCCGGAGTTGCCGATCTTGCCGTAGATGTCCGGGCGCGGCGCCGGGTCTTCGCCGTACAGCGTGACCGAATCGAACGCGGTGGAAAGCCGCGCGGCCGGCTGGCCGAGGCTCAGGTAATGGAAGCGCCGGTTGGTGCGCTCGGGCGTGCCCTCGCCCGCGAACATGCGGGTCGGGTCCTCGCCGCTGCGGCGGTACGGATACACGCCGGCGGTGTACGGATACGCGCCCGGCATGTTTTCCAGCAGCAGGTATTTCAGTTGCTCGCCCCAGGTGTCGGTGGTGGGCGGCGCGATCTTGGGGATCTTCTGGTGCGACAGGGTTTCGCGGTAGTTCTCGACCTTGATGGTCTTGCCGCGCACCTGGTATTCGTTGACGTCGGCGATGACGGCCTCGCGCCGCGCCGGCCAGTCGCGCAGCAACTGGATCGCCTCGGACGAGAGTTCCTTGACGGCCTCGTTGTAGCGCTGGCGCAGCGTGACCATGCTGGCATCGACGCCGCCGCCCTGCTCCCAGTACGAGCCTTCGTGGTCGCTGTCGGTGACCATGCGCGCGCCGGCACCCGCGTCGAGATCGTCGGTTTCGTAGAGGTCCAGCGCGCGCGGCAGTTGCGGATCGCCGAGTTCCTGCAGCGATGCGTGGTAGTGCTGCGCCTTCGACGCGGCCTCGGCCATGCGCAATGCGTCGGCATTGATGGCGCGGCCCTGTTCGGCGATTTCGGCGAGATAGCGCACGCGCTTGCCGGGGATCAGCACCGTCGCGCGCGGTTCCTTGAGCGAGGTGTCGACCTGCGGGTTGAAGTCGCAGTAGCCATGCGCCTCCCCCTTCAAGGGGGAGGCTGGGTGGGGGATGGGTTTTTCGTCCGTGCCGCCCGAGTCGACCCCATCCCCACCCTGCCCTCCCCTTGAAGGGGAGGGTTCAAGCACCTTCTCGCGCAGCAGCCGGCACAGGTTGACGAACATCCAGGTGACGCCGGGATCGTTGAACTGGCTGGCGATGGTCGGGTACACCGGCACGTCGTCGTCGGCCAGCTTGAAGGCGTTGTGGTTGCGCTTCCACTGCTTGCGCACGTCGCGCAGCGCATCCTCGGCGCCGCGACGGTCGAACTTGTTGAGCACGACCAGTTGCGCGAAATCCAGCATGTCGATTTTTTCCAGCTGGCTGGCCGCGCCGTAGTCGCTGGTCATCACGTACACCGGGAAATCGACCAGGTCGACGATCTCGGTGTCGGCCTGGCCGATGCCGGCGGTCTCGACGATCACCAGGTCGTAGGGCAGCGATTTCAGGAACGCGGTGCAGTCGTGCAGCACCGCGCTGGTGGCGACGTGCGCGCGCCGGGTCGCCATCGATCGCATGTACACGCGATGGCTGCGCAACGCGTTCATGCGGATGCGGTCGCCCAGCAGTGCGCCGCCGCCGCGCCGGCGGGTCGGGTCGACCGCCAGCACCGCGATGTGCATCTTCGGGAACGCGTGCAGGAAGCGCAGCAGCAGTTCGTCGACCACGCTGGACTTGCCGGCGCCGCCGGTGCCGGTGACGCCGATCACCGGCGTGCGCGACTTGGCGGCGTGCTGCCATTGCTTGCGCAGCATCTTGAGTTCGGATTCGGAGAAGGTGCCGTCCTCGATCCGGGACAGCATCTTCCCTACGCTGATTTCATCGTCGATTTCGGCCTGTGCCGGTTGCTGCCCGCCGGATCGCGCATCGCGCGCCTGCTGGGTGCGCGCGACCACATCCTCGATCATCTCGACCAGGCCCAGCTTCATGCCGTCGTTGGGGTGGTAGATGCGCTCGACGCCGTAGTCCTGCAGTTCCTTGATTTCCTCCGGCGTGATGGTGCCGCCGCCGCCGCCGAACACGCGGATGTGACTCGCGCCCTTTTCCTTGAGCATGTCCACCATGTACTTGAAGTATTCGACGTGGCCGCCCTGGTAACTGGACAGCGCGATGGCGTCGGCGTCTTCCTGCAGCGCGGCGCGCACCACGTCCTCGACGCTGCGGTTGTGGCCGAGGTGGATCACCTCCGCGCCCTGCGCCTGGATGATCCGGCGCATGATGTTGATCGCGGCGTCGTGGCCGTCGAACAGGCTGCCGGCGGTAACGAAGCGCAACGGCGTCGCGTCCGGGTTGGCGTCGCTGGAGGGGATGTCGATGGCGGTCTGGTTCATCGTTTCATTCTAACGCGTGCTGAACGCCGAGCCGGCCGTTTCATGAATGAACGGCCGGTGAAGTCGGCCGATTCCGGGAATCCGTGTTTATCCTCGGGACGAGGCCAAAAATCGTGACCGAACACGAAGGAGGTACATCGTGCACACACGCAAACTTGCCTTGCTGGTCGCGCTCACCGCCGCCACCGGCGTCACCGCAGCGTTCACGCCACCGGCTGCAGCGCAGATAAGCGTCGGCATCAGCGTCGGCACACCGCCCCCGCCACCGCGCTACGAGCGGGTACCGCCGCCGCGGCCGGGCTATATCTGGGCTCCGGGTTACTGGAACTGGAGCGGCAGGCGCTACATCTGGGTCGGCGGCACCTGGTACCGCGACCGCCCGGGCTACGTCTACGACCGGCCGCACTGGGACCGCGATGGCGACCGCTGGGTGATGCACCACGGTGAATGGCGACACGATGCACACTGGCACGATCACGACCACGGCCATCACCATGGGTGGAGGGACGACGACGATCACGACCACCACCACCATCATCATCACTAGGGCGACGACGATCGGCACGGATCGCCGATGCGTTGCAACGAAGCCCGGCGCGCAAGCGCCGGGCTTTTTCATTTCTGTCGTGGCAAATACTTTCAGGTCATGGAGTTATTGGCGATACTTCAGAGCCATGGTCATGTGTAGACTGCGGCTTGCCCGCAACACGGGTTACAATAGGCGGCTGTGATCGCCGGGCCCGCGCAAATCGGGGCATGCGTGCAAATCCATCCGCAGCGTCCTCGCAGGACGCCCACCGTCATCCGCGCCGCTTCGAGGCGCATCGGGAGCCAACACCGATGATTTTCGACACCATCGCCACCACCGGCCACGAGCAGGTCGTGTTTTGCCATAGCAAGGATGCCGGTCTCAAGGCCATCATTGCCATCCACAACACCGTGCTGGGTCCGGCGCTCGGCGGCCTGCGCATGTGGCCGTACAACTCCGAGGCGGAAGCGCTGAACGACGTGTTGCGGCTGTCGCGCGGCATGACCTACAAGAACGCGGTGGCCGGCCTCAACCTCGGCGGCGGCAAGTCGGTGATCATCGGCGATCCGGCGAAAGACAAGTCCGAGGCGCTGTTCCGCGCCTTCGGCCGCTTCATCAATTCCTTGAACGGCCGTTACATCACCGCCGAGGACGTGGGCATCGACGTCAACGACATGGAATACGTCTACCGCGAAACCGAGTTCGTGACCGGCGTGCACCAGGTGCACGGCGGTTCGGGCGACCCCTCGCCGTTCACCGCCTACGGCACGCTGCAGGGCCTGATGGCGGCGCTGCAGTACAAGCACGGCAACGAGGACGTCGGCAAATACCGCTTCGCGGTGCAGGGCGCGGGCCACGTCGGCAGCGAGTTCATCAAGCTGCTGCGCGAACAGGGCGCCAAGGTGTTCGTCACCGACATCAACAAGGAAGCGGTGCAGCGCTGCGTGGACGAACTGGGTTGCGAGGCCGTCGGTATCGAGGACATCTATGACGTCGATTGCGACGTATTCAGTCCCTGCGCGCTGGGTGGCACCGTCAACGAGCAGACCATCGACCGCATCAAGGCGCCGATCATCTGCGGCGCGGCCAACAACCAGCTTTCCACCGACGAGGTCGGCGACGAGCTGATGAAGCGTGGCGTGGTGTACGCGCCCGACTACGCGGTCAATGCCGGCGGCGTGATGAACGTGTCGCTGGAGATCGACGGTTACAACCGCGAGCGCGCGATGCGCATGATGCGCACCATTTATTACAACGTCGGCCGCATCTTCCAGATCGCCGACCGCGACCATATCCCGACCTACAAGGCCGCCGACCGCATGGCCGAGGAGCGCATCCAGGCCGTGGGCAGGATCAAGCTGCCGACGATGGGCAAGGACGGGATGCGGTTTCAGGGCAGGATGCGCGGGCAATAATGGAGCCGGGGCCAGGATCGGAAAACCCGGGAAAGGCGCAGGCTGCATGATCGGGGGCTGACTGGATTCCGGCGAAGGCCGGAAAGATGGCGGCGCCGTCGCCCCGGCGCAGGCCGCGACCCGGTCGGCTATGTTGCACGAAGTGCACAAGACCATGGAGCTGGATTCCGGCCGTCGCCGGACTGCGCAGGCGGGATGCCGAAGCGGGCATCCGCGTGGCCGATGGCCACGGAGCTGCCGGCCAGGGATGGCGGCATTGGGCAGACCGCCGGATGCGATTCTGTAATGACGCCACGAGGATATCCCATGCGGCCATTCCAACTCGGTGAAGATGTCGACCTGCTGCGCGAAAGCGTGCGCGGATTCGCGGACAAGGAAATCGCGCCGCGCGCAGACCAGATCGACCGCGACAACCTGTTCCCGTCGGATCTCTGGAAGAAGCTCGGCGAACTGGGGTTGCTCGGCATCACCGTGTCCGGCGAATACGGCGGCAGCGGCATGGGATATCTCGCGCACCTGGTCGCGATGGAGGAAATCTCGCGGGCGTCGGGTTCGGTTGGTCTGTCGTACGGGGCGCATTCCAACCTGTGCGTCAACAACATCTTCCACAACGGCAACGACGCGCAACGCGAAAAGTACCTGCCAAAGCTGTGCTCGGGCGAATTCGTCGGCGCGCTGGCGATGAGCGAGCCCGGCGCGGGTTCCGACGTGGTCGGGTCGATGAAGTGCAAGGCCGAGAAGCACGGCGACCACTGGGTCGCCAACGGCAGCAAGATGTGGATCACCAACGGTCCCGACGCCGATGTCGTGCTGGTATACATGCGTACGGCCGACCGCACCGCGGGCAGCCGCTGCATCACCGCCTTCATCGTCGAGAAAGGCACGAAGGGTTTCAGTACCGCACAGAAGCTCGACAAGCTCGGCATGCGCGGTTCCAACACCTGCGAACTGGTGTTCGAGGATTGCGAGATCCCGGACGACAACCGCGTCGGCGAAGTCAACGAAGGCGTGCGCGTGTTGATGAGCGGCCTCGACACCGAGCGGCTGGTGCTGTCGGGCGGACCGATCGGCCTGATGCAGGCGGCCATCGACGTCACCCTGCCCTACGTGCGCGAACGCAAGCAGTTCAACGCGCCGATCGGCAGCTTCGAGATCATGCAGGCCAAGGTCGCCGACATGTACACCGCGCTGCAGTCGACCCGCGCCTACGCCTACATGGTCGCCCAGCAGTTCGACGCCAACGTGAAGTCGCGCATCGATCCGGCTTCGTGCCTGCTGCTGGCGTCACGCAATGCCGTGCAGGTCGCGCTGGAAGCGATCCAGTCGCTGGGCGGCAACGGCTACATCAACGAATTCCCGACCGGCCGCATCCTGCGTGATGCCAAGCTCTACGAGATCGGCGCCGGTACCAACGAAATCCGGCGCATGCTGATCGGGCGCGAGTTGTTCTACGGGAATGCTTGACGCCCTTCCCTCTCCCTCCGGGAGAGGGTGGCGCGCAGCGCCGGGTCAGGGTTCGGCCAACGACCACCACCTCAACAACACTACTGTCTTGCTTCCGCGCGTCTCCTGACGCGCGGGTTACTTTCCCCGTAACAGAAAGTGGCCCGCTCGCCTGCGAGCGGAACCGCTCTTCATGCATAGTCTGGATCCCGGCCTGCGCCGGGATGACGAGCAAACGCGCCCAACGTCAGAATGCGAACGAGCCCTGCAGCATCGCGCTGCTGGATTGCTGCCGCGAGCCCTGTTCGCGCGTGAACCCCAATCGCAGGGCGAATGCACGCGACGGCCACAGCGAAACGCCCGCGCGCAACACCGATTCGTCACGCGACAGGCCGACGCCATCGATGGGCATCCAGTCGTTGAATCCGGTGAAACTGGCGTCGAACGCGTCGCCGTACTGATGCAATGCATGCCGCCAGGCAGCGCTGCCGTCCCATTGCATCCACATGCCATTGGCGAGACGCCAACCGCGTTGCGCGCGCACGCCGATGCCGGCCTGCAGGCGGCCGACCGTGTGCGCATCCGCCTTCAGACCGAACCCCAGCCCGCCGGTTTCGGCGAACGCGCCCTGGTTCAACCGCTGGTAGCGCGCATCGACGAAAGGCGTGATGCGCGTCGCACCGGCGTGGAACGCATAACCGCCCTCCAGCGACCCATCGACGTAACTGCCCGAGAAATTGCTGCCCACCGGTGCGGCGAGGCCGCCCAGCAGCAAGAGACGTTGCATGTCGGCGCGATACCAGCCACCGCCGACTTGCGCCATGGCGTACCAGGGCCCCTGGACGACGCCGCCATAGAACATCGCGTGCTCGGTCCACGTCTGGCCGTGATCCCAAGCTGCATCGAGTTGGCCATAACCGTGGCTTGCGCCAACGGCGTACCCGAGCAGGGCATGCGCGCCGACGCGAAAATCGGCCCCGACGATGCCGCCATCACTGCGGAAGGTCGCACCCGCGTAGCCCGCACGCTGCAGATTGCCCTGCCAGTCCAGACCGCGGTACCAGCTGCCGGGCCGTGTCTGCCCACCGAGCAAGTCATCGAAATGTTGCGCCAGGGCACTCCCCGTGGCATCGATGCTGTCGAACAACATCGCCGCGCTGGCTGCGTGCAGCTGTCCCGAAAGGCTCTGCAGCGTGGCGCGCGCCGAGGCCGGCGTCGCCGCGTGCTGGATCGCACCCGCGCCCTGCAGCACGCCGGGTGCCACGGTGCCGCCCTTGGCGAGGTTCGAATCGATCGCATCGAAACCGCTCTGCACCCGCGCGGCGGCAGCGCTCGACGCGGGATCGCGGATCGCCATGGCCTGCGCGGCCTGGGTGATGTTGAGACTGGTGGTATCCAGCCACACCGAATCGGCGGTGTACTGGATGGTGGTATTGAGGAACACGCCCGGCGAGGTGGTGAGCTGCGCGAAGGTGCCCTGCACACTGCCGGCATCGAGTACATCGGTGTGATCGTTGCTCACGTAGCCGGAATCCTCACCGAGGATATTCAGCGTACCCGCCAATTGTGCGTTGCCCGTCACGCCGAGCAGCGAGCCGAGGCTGACCGACAGCGTACCCGTGCCGGCCTGGGTGTAATCGCCGCCCACCGTGGTATCGCCACCTTTGACCACGACTGTCCCGGAATTGCTGATTGACCCCGTCACGCCCGGCACCGAGTCCAGCGTACCCGAGCCACCGACCGTGACATCGCCAGGCAACGCGTGTGCGGCCTGCAACGAACCACCCAGCACCTGTGTGCCGCCGGTATAGCTGTCATTGCCGGCGAGAACCAGCGTTCCGGTACCGTTCTTGAGCAGGCCGCCCGCGCCGCCGATGTCGTTGCTCCAGGTCGAGGTCATGTTGTCGAACGACACCGAGACGTCGCCCCAGTTGAATTGCTCAGGCCCTTGCACCGCCTTGCCGACATCGAGCTCGCCATAGCCGAAAGTAGGATTCGGTTGCGAACCGCCCAGCGGATCGGCGGTACCGAGCAGCGTCTGGCGAACCAGGTCGTTGTTGAAATAAGGAAACGCCTGCCACACCAACGCTGCCGCACCCGACACCTGCGGCGCGGCCAGCGAGGTGCCCTGGACGATGAGGTAGGTTGGATTCGTGGTGCTCGCGGTCGTGTTCTTGTCCAGCACGATCACGTCGCCCGGCGCGGCGAGGCAGTAATCCATCGCGATGCCGCACTTGTTGGAATAACCGTCGAGTTGGGTCGGATCGTTGCTGTTGACCGCGACCACCGCCAGCCAGCCTTTTTCGAGGTCCGGCGCAACACTGGGAAGCGCGGCGATCGTGCTTGGGTTGGGGTTCGAGTCGTTGCCCGCCGCGAACACCACCAACCCGTCCTGCTGGTTGACGAACGGGCTGTAGGCGGCGTCGAAAGCCTGGTTGACGCTGGCGTCGCTGGTATCCCAGGTGATGCCACCCCAGGAATTGTTCATCACCATGACGCCGGAATCGATCATCTGCTGGTTGACCTGCTGGAAAAACGTCGCGTCCGCGGCAGTGACGGTGCTCGGCGGCGTGCTGCCGTTGTCGCTCGGCGCGTTGTCGTCGATGATGCGTGCCGACACCAGGTCGGCGCCCGGCGCGATGCCACCGGGGAACTTGTCGAACGGCGTGCCGGCGGCGATCTCGGATACCCAGGTACCGTGGCCGACCACGTCGTCGATGCTGGTGTCGTTGGTGCTGGGATCGACGTCGATGTATTCGGCTGTCACGCGCCCGGCGACCGTCGGGTTGCTGCGCATGATCCCGGAATCGACGAATCCGATGGTGACGCCCTTGCCGGTGTAGCCGGCAGCGTGCGCGGCGTAGGTATTCGTGATCGACAACTGCGCATCGATGGGCGGCTGCTGGGTGGTCGGTGTCGGCGGCGTGCTGGTCGCGGCCGGATGCACTGAGCTCCCGCCACCACATGCTGCCAGGGCCAGGGTCAGCAAGACGGGCGCCGACCACCTGCCCGCGCCCGACATTGCACTCATCGTGTTCCGCCGCCCGTTCATCACGTATCCCCATGTCGCCCAACCAGATTCTGCACCGACGACATATCCATGGCCAGAGGCGCCGTTTGCGGCGACGCAACATCCAACGCATAATCATGGATTGAACTCGATCTGGAGCCTCGCCATGTCCGACGTCGTCATTGCCGCTGCCAAGCGCACGCCCATCGGTGCTTTTCTCGGCCAGTTCACGGGTTTCGCGACGCCCCGGCTCGGTGCCGCTGCCATCGGCGCGGCGCTGCAACAATCGGGTATCGCGCCGGCTGATGTCGGCGAAGTGTTGATGGGCTGCGTGCTGCCCGCCAATCTCGGTCAGGCGCCAGCACGCCAGGCAGCGCTTGCGGCCGACCTGCCGCCCTCGACGGGCTGCACCACGCTGAACAAGGTATGCGGCTCGGGCATGAAAGCCATCATGCTGGGGCACGACCTGATCAAGGCCGGTTCGGCGAACGTCGTGGTCGCGGGCGGGATGGAATCCATGACCAACGCGCCGCACATGGCGGCGGTCCGCAGCGGCATCCGCTACGGCGACGGCAGCCTGGTCGACCACATGGCCTGGGACGGGCTGACCAATCCCTACGACGGCAAGTCGATGGGCGTGTTCGCCGAGGCCTGCGCCGACAAGTATCACTTCACCCGCGAAGACCAGGATGCGTTTGCCACCGAGTCGGTGCGCCGCGCGCAGGAAGCCGTGAAATCCGGCGCGTTCGCCGACGAGATCGCCACCGTCACCGTGCCCGGTCGCAAGGGCGACGTGCAGGTGTCGATCGATGAGACACCGGGCAAGGTCGACCCGACCAAGATTCCCACGCTGCGTCCGGCCTTCCGCAAAGAAAACGGGACCGTTACCGCGGCCAGTTCCTCCAGCATTTCCGACGGCGCCGCTGCCGTGGTGCTGCTATCGGCTGACGACGCCAAGGCCCGGGGTGTCAAGCCGCTGGCGCGGATCGTCGCCCATGCCACCCATTCTCAGGAACCGCAGTGGTTTACCACGGCTCCCGTCGGTGCAATCGAGAAGGTGCTGCAAAAGGCCGGCTGGAAAGTCGAGGACGTGGATCTTTTCGAGGTCAACGAGGCCTTCGCGGTGGTGGCCATGGCCGCGATGAAGGATCTTTCGATCCAGCACGACAAGCTCAACGTGCATGGTGGTGCCTGCGCCCTGGGCCATCCGATCGGCTGCACCGGTGCCCGCGTCGTGGTGACCCTGCTGCACGCCCTGATGCATGCCGGCAAGAAGCGCGGCGTGGCGTCCTTGTGCATCGGTGGCGGCGAGGCGACCGCCATCGCCATCGAGTGCCTGTAAATATCCGGTAAAGACTTGTGGGTTTTATCCGTTAAGTGATGACTGAACACGCCGCATCGGCCATTTGTGCGGTGCTGGCGTTATGCCGCGAGACGCGGTTTAATAAGGCAGCCACTTCCGTGGCTATCCACGGCCTACTCCAGGAGATCTCCCAATGAAGTTCAACCGTACCGTTCTTGCGGTCGCTGTTGCCTCCGCGATGGTTCTGTCGTTGTCCGCGTGCAGCAACTCGGGCAGCGACGGTCAGTCCGCCGCCGATCAGGCGCAGAATGCCGCTGCTGCCGTTTCGTCGGCCGCCAGCAATGCCGCGCAGGCTGCCAGCTCGGCCGCTGCCGCTGCGAGTTCGGCCGCCTCGGCTGCAGCCAGCGCGATGAGCGCCGCACCCGCCTCGACTGCCGCCATGCCGGCTTCCTCCGGCACGTCCGCCAAAGCCAACGCGATGGACGCCATGAAGGACGCCGCGAGCAAGGCCAAAGACGCGGCCGGCGCCATGAAGAACGCGGCCGACAAGGCCAAGGATGCGATGAAGGGGCACTGACCTCTCACGTTGCTGCATCCGCGCATGAAAACCGGCCGCCTTCTGCGGCCGGTTTTTTTTGCGCACGATGGACAACCGATAGAATGATGGCTTCGCGTACGCAAGCACGTCACGGATTTCAACATGCCCGCCATTACCACCCGCATCGACAGCAAGAGCGCAGCGTTCCGCGATAATGCCGAGAGTCTGCGCAAACTCACGGATGCGCTGAGAGCCGAACTTGCACGCACTGCAGAAGGTGGCGGCGACAGGGCTCGCGAGAAACACGTGGCGCGCGGCAAGCTGCTGCCGCGCGAGCGTATCCGTGCCCTGCTCGATCCGGGCTCGCCGTTCCTGGAACTGTCCCCGCTGGCCGCACATGGCATGTACGACGACCAGGCACCGGCCGCCGGCATCATCACCGGCATCGGGCGGGTTCACCAGACCGAAGTTCTGGTAATCGCCAACGACGCCACCGTCAAGGGTGGGACCTATTTCCCGATGACGGTGAAAAAACACTTGCGTGCCCAGGAAGTGGCGCTGGAAAACCGCCTGCCGTGCATCTACCTGGTCGATTCCGGTGGCGCCTTCCTGCCCCTGCAGGATGAAGTGTTTCCGGACAAGGAGCACTTCGGCCGCATCTTCTACAACCAGGCGCGCATGTCGTCGTTGGGCATTCCGCAGATCGCGGTGGTGATGGGATCATGCACGGCCGGCGGTGCCTACGTGCCGGCGATGAGCGACGAAACCATCATCGTCAAGCAACAAGGCACCATCTTCCTCGGCGGGCCGCCGCTGGTGAAGGCCGCCACCGGCGAAGTGGTGGATGCCGAAACGCTGGGCGGCGCCGATGTGCATACCTCGCAGTCTGGCGTTGCCGACCATTTCGCCGAGAACGATGCCCACGCACTGTCCGTCGCTCGCGACATCGTCGCAACGTTGAATCGCAAGAAGGCCATGCCGCTTGCATTGCAAAGGCCCTGCGAACCGAAATATGCCGTGGAGGAAATCTACGGCCTGATCCCCCAGGACACGCGCCGCCCGTTCGACATCCGCGAAGTGATCGCACGCATCGTCGACGGCTCGGAGTTCCACGAATTCAAGGCGCGCTACGGCAAGACCCTGGTGACCGGCTTCGCGCATATCCACGGCTATCCGGTCGGCATCGTCGCCAACAACGGCATCCTTTTTTCGGAGAGTGCGCTCAAGGGCGCGCACTTCATCGAGCTGTGCAACCAGCGCAACGTGCCGCTGGTATTCCTGCAGAACATCACCGGCTTCATGGTCGGCAAGAAATACGAACAGGCCGGCATCGCCAAGGACGGCGCCAAGATGGTCACCGCCGTGGCCTGCTCGCACGTACCCAAGTTCACCGTGGTGATCGGTGGCAGCTTCGGTGCCGGCAATTACGCGATGTGCGGTCGCGCCTACGGCGCGCGTTTCCTGTGGATGTGGCCGAATGCGCGGATCAGCGTGATGGGCGGCGAGCAAGCCGCCAGCGTGCTGGCCACGGTCAAGCGCGACGGCCTGGAAGCGGCCGGCAAGGACTGGAGCGCCGAGGACGAAGAAGCCTTCAAGGCGCCGATCCGCGAGCAGTATGAACGCCAGGGCCACCCGTACTACGCCAGCGCACGGCTGTGGGACGACGGCATCATCGACCCGGCCGACACCCGCCGCGTGCTGGGCCTGGCCATCTCTGCCTCGATGAACGCGCCGATCGAACCGCAACGCTACGGCGTGTTCCGTATGTAGGCTGCGGTTCTACTTGCCGGTTTTTTCCGGCGCGTAACGCATGTTGTCGAGCAACGGCGTTTTCGGCCGCTGGATGTGCACGATGCCGACGCCCGCCAGGGCATGGCACGCGTTGCACGAAGCCGAAAGATGGTCGTAGGCCTTGGCGAACGCGGCCTTGTTCTTCTTTTCCAGGGCCGACTGCACGCCCTCGATGGCCTGGTTCATGATCGCGGGCATGACTACCGAAAGCTTTTCCGGCTGCACTTCCGGTGCATTGCCGTTGGTCTCCTCGATGCCGTGCAGGGCTTCGCCGAGTTCGCCGACCATGTAATAGGCCAGATTCCAGTTGCCGGCCTCACCCGCCCACCACAGGCGATCGTGGCGAATCTGCAATTCCAGCATCTGGTGGCCGAGTTCGGGGGGCGGCAGGCGCCGTTCCAGCGCGTCGATTTTCGCCTCGAGCGCGGCGATCCTGGCACTGTCCGAAGCCGGCGCGGGCGTGGTCCCGGCCGCGATCACCGCAAATGACGCACTTGCCAGCGCGGCGCAAACGCCCAGTGACGAATAAACGGATGTCTTCTTCATCGATGACTCCGGCCGCGGCTGCTCATGCGCCGTGCGTGGCAGGTGTGGCGCTTTGCGGAACATGGTCGATGGAAGCCGGTTTCATGCGGTTGCGTTGTACACGCATGCGCCAAGCCACCAGGCGCATGCCAGCGACGAGGATCACGAAGGTCGCGATCCAGAACACCAGCTGCATGCCGGCCGGCCGTGCTTCGTAACCGGTAAGGATGTGGACCGCCTGCCCGACGATCGATCCGTTCTTGAGCAGCCACGAGCTGTTCCAGAGCTGGTTGCCCAATGCCGGCAGCAGGTTGGCCTGGATCAGGAAGCCTGCCGCGGTCGCGGCCAGCCCCGAGGCCAGCACCACCAGCATCCAGTTGGTCACGCTGAAGAAATAGCGGAGCGGGATGCGCAGCAACCCGAAATACAGCGCGAAACCGACCGCGACGCCGCCCGCGAGCCCCAGCGGCACGCCGGCAAGGAATCCGGACTCGCCGGCACCGCCGGCGGCCATCCCGAACAGGAACAGCACGATTTCCGAGCCTTCGCGCAATACCGCGAGCGCGACCACGGCCAGCAGGATCGCGATGGAACTCGACCCGGCCTTCACCGAATCGGTGACGCGATGCATGTGCTGCACCATTTCCTTGCCGTGGCTGGACATCCAGGTCACGTGCCAGCCGATCATCACCACCGCGGTCAACAGCACGGCCGCTTCGAACACTTCCTGCCCGATGCCGCCCAGCGAGCCTTCGATGAAGCCCATGCACACGGCCACCACGATCGCCCCGGCCACGCCCAGCGCGATGCCGCCACCCACGAACACGCCGCGCCTGGGCACGCCGCGCGTGGCTGCCGCGACCACGGTCACGATCAGGGCGGCTTCCAGCACCTCACGAAAAACCAGCAATGCAATACCCAGCATGGACTGTCACTCCACGATCAACGCACCGGTGGTGGCACGATGGAAATCGTCATAGAACTTGTAGGTGCCCTTGGCGAGCGGACCGATGAACACCGTGATCGTGCTGTTCGGCAACACGATCTTTTCGCAGTTGAAGTCGGTGCTTTCGAATTCCGATGGCACCGTGTCCCGGTTCGTCACCAGCACCTTGAACCTGGTGTTGCCCGGAACCTTGAACGTCGTCGGCTCGAACTTGTGGTTTTCAGGACGAGATGGAATTCGGGAATGCTTGCCGGCGACGTGCCGCCAACGGCGCCGCCAGTGCACCCGCGAAAAGGATCGTCGACAGCAACCAGCGCATGGTTGGACTCCGGTCAGGGCTCCATTTGCCCATGTTTCGATGGAGTAATGCTAATCGTTCTCATTTCGTAACACAATAGGTCATCGCGAAATGCCGGATCGGAGGCCGTTCAGCCTCCTTGCCTGGCAGGGGGTCGCGCGACATCCGGGTTATCCTTTCGGCTTTGACCGGATCCTTGCATGGACGAAACGATACGAATCGACCGCAACGACTGGGCCGCGACGCTGATGCTGAACCGCCCCCGGGTCCACAACGCGTTCGACGACGCGCTGATTGCCGAAGCCACTGCCGCGCTGGCTGCGCTGGCCGGGGACGCAAGCATCCGCGTGCTGGTGCTGACCGGCGCTGGTTCGACGTTTTCCGCCGGCGCCGACCTCAACTGGATGCGGCGGATGGTGGATGCCGGTGCGGAGGAGAACCGCGACGATGCGCTGCGCCTCGCCAAGCTCCTGCGTGCCCTGCAATTCTTTCCCAAGCCCACCATTGCGCGCGTCAACGGCTCGGCCTATGGCGGCGGCGTCGGCCTGATCGCCTGCTGCGACATCGCGATCGGCGTCGAGGGCGCGAAATTCGCGCTCAGCGAAGTCAAGCTCGGCCTCGTTCCGGCCACGATCGCGCCCTACGTGGTGCAGGCTGTCGGCCCGCGCCAGGCGCGCCGGTTGTTCGTCAGTGCCGAGATCTTCGATGCCGCCGAAGCAGAGCGCATCGGCCTGCTGCATCAGTGCGTGGCTGCCGGGCAGCTTGACGAAGCAGTCGATCGCCAGTTGCACTTCCTGGCCAAGGGCGGCCCGGTCGCGCAGCACGAAGCCAAGCGTCTGGCGCTGCGCACGGCCGGCATGACGCCCGAATCCGCCGAGCGGAATCGACATCGACAACGCGGATTTGATCGCACGATTGCGGGTATCCCCCGAAGGCCAGGAAGGCCTCGCTGCATTTCTCGCCAAACATCCGCCAAGCTGGGCGGTGAAGGAATGACCATGCTCGACCATATCGGTTTCCCCGTTTCCAATTTCCTGCATAGCCGCAAGTTCTATACGGCCGTATTGGAAACCCTCGGCATCGGCCTGGTGATGGAGGTCACCGCCGAACAGACCGGCGGCACTTCGCACGCCGGGTTCGGCGAGGACGGCAAGCCCTATTTCTGGATCGGCGACGGCGAGGGCACCTTGCGCGGCCGCTTGCATGTCGCATTCACGGCGAGAACCCGCGCCGACGTGGACGCGTTCCACCAGGCCGCGATGCTGATGGGCGCCCGCGACAATGGGCGCCCCGCCCTGCGTCCGCATTACCACGAACACTATTACGCCGCCTTCGTGCTGGACCCGGACGGGCACAACATCGAAGCGGTCTGCCACAATCCCGGTTGACTTCAAGCAAGATCGCCAACCAAAAGATGTTCGAAAAAATCCTGATCGCCAATCGCGGCGAAATCGCCTGCCGCGTGATCCGTACCTGCCGCCGGCTCGGCATCCGCACTGTCGCCGTGTACTCGGAAGCCGACCGCGAGGCGCAGCACGTGCGCCAGGCCGACGAAGCGTGGCCGATCGGTGGACCGCGTCCGGATGAGTCCTACCTGCGTGGCGACGCGATCATCGCAGTCGCGCAGCAAACCGGGGCACAGGCGATCCATCCTGGATACGGTTTTCTCTCTGAAAACACCGGTTTTTCGCGTGCCTGCATCGAGGCGGGCATTACCTTCATCGGTCCCGATCCCGCAAGCATCGAGGCGATGGGTTCGAAGGCCGCCGCCAAGCGGCTCATGGCGAAGCACAAGGTGCCGCTGGTGCCCGGCTACAGCGGCGACGACCAGGACAGCGCGTTCCTGGCCGAACAGGCCCGCGCGGTCGGTTACCCGCTGATTCTCAAGCCATCCGCGGGCGGTGGCGGCAAGGGCATGCAAATCGTCCGCAGCGATGAGGAATTCCCGGACGCGCTGGCCGCGGCGCAGCGCGTCGCCAAAGCCTCGTTCGGTGATGCCTCGATGCTGCTGGAACGCTACATCGAGCATCCGCGTCACATCGAATTCCAGGTGTTCGGCGATCGCCACGGCAACATCATCCACCTCGACGAGCGCGAATGTTCGGCGCAACGGCGCTACCAGAAGGTGCTGGAGGAAACGCCCTCGCCTTTCCTCAACGACGAACGCCGCGCCGCGATGGGTGCGGCTGCGGTCGCGGCGGCGAAAGCCGTCCACTATGTCGGTGCCGGAACCGTGGAATTCATCGTCGGGCCCGGAGGGCGATTTTCATTTCATGGAAATGAACACGCGCCTGCAGGTCGAACACCCGGTCACCGAAATGACCCATGGCATCGATCTCGTCGAATGGCAGCTACGAATCGCGGATGGCGAACAATTGCCGCTCGGCGCAGGACCAGGTGAGTTCGCACGGCCATTCCATCGAAGTGCGCCTGTATGCGGAGGATCCCGACCACGGTTTCCTGCCCAGTTCCGGCAAGCTGAGGCGCCTGCAGCTACCGCAAGCATCACCGCATGTGCGCCTCGACGGCGGCGTGATCGAGGGCGACACCGTCACGATTTTCTACGATCCCATGATCGCCAAGCTGATCGTGTGGGACGTCGACCGTTTGCAGGCACTGCAACGGATGCGCGATGCGCTGGCCGAATGCGAGATAGCCGGACCCAAGTCCAACGTCGCGTTCCTCGAGCGACTGGTGCGGCACCCCATGGTCATCGAAGGCCGCATCGACACCGGGTACCTCGACCGGCGTCTCGACGAATTCGTCGCGGGCGACGCGCCGCCCGGCACGCAAACCCTGTTCGCGGCCGCCACGGCCGCGCTGCTGCATGACGAACGCCACGCCCTGCACAAGGCCGGCGATCCACATTCGCCTTGGGACACCACTGATGCGTGGCGGATCGGCCACGCCGGCAAACGCATCGTCGCACTTGCGACCCGCGGGCAACAATTCGACATCGAGGCGCGTGGCCATGCCGGTGACTACCGCATGCGTTGCGGCGATGCCGAGTGCGCGGTTGCGGGCGCACGCTGGGACGGCACCGTGCTTGCGGCACGTTTCGATGGCGAGGCGAGGTGCCGTGCCGTGCGCGCCGACGGCGCGCGTGTCTTGCTGCACGACGACAACGGCAACCGCTGGCGGCTTGAACGCGTCCCCGCGTTCGCGTGGGAATCCAGCGACATGGCAGCCGGCGACCAGATCACGGCGCCGATGCCGGGCCGTATCGTGCTGGTGAAAGCCGGCGCCGGCGACGAGGTCGAGGCCGGACAGGAGCTGCTGGTGATGGAAGCCATGAAGATGGAGCTTTCGTTGAAGGCACCACGCGCCGGAACCATCGAGGATGTGGCCGCTGCCGCCGGTGATTTCGTGGAAGCCGACGCGGTACTGGTGCGCTTCGCTGAATAGTCGCCTGGCGTTTCGTGCACGCAGCCTGCGTCCGGGCCTGCCTGCATGGGCCTTGCAAGTGGCCCGTCATGGCATCATTGAATACAGAAACGCCGCACCCTGGCGCGCGGGGCGGCAAATTGGCAAGCCGTCGTGTCTGATGGACACGCACCCAGGACCGGATCGAGCATGTTTCCCAATCACGTCCGTATCGTCGAAGTCGGCGCCCGCGACGGGCTGCAGAACGAGAAGGCGATCATCCCGACACCAGTCAAGATCGAACTGATCGATCGCCTGTCGGCCTGCGGCCTCGCAACCATCGAGGCCACCAGCTTCGTCAGCCCGAAGTGGGTACCGCAGCTGGCCGACGCCGAAGAAGTCTACGCGGGCATCACGCGCAAGCCCGGCATCGATTATCCGGCGCTGGTGCCGAACATGCGCGGCTACGACCGCGCGCGGGCAGCCGGGGTGACCAGCATCGCGGTATTCACGGCCGCCAGCGAGGCGTTCAACCAGAAGAACATCAATGCCTCGATCGACGAATCGATCGAGCGGTTCCGGCCCGTGATCGAACGCGCGCGTTCCGAAGGCGTCCGCGTGCGCGGCTACGTTTCCACGGTGCTGGGCTGTCCCTATCAGGGCGAGGTGCCGGTCAGCGACGTGGTGCGCGTCTCCAAGCGCCTGTACGAGCTCGGCTGCGACGAGATTTCGCTGGGTGACACCATTGGCGTCGGCACGCCGGTGAAGGCACGCGCGATGCTGCACGCGGTGTCGCACGAGGTGCCGATGAAGGCGCTGGCCGTGCACTTCCACGACACCTACGACCAGGCCCTCGCCAACATCCTGGTGTGCCTGGAAGAAGGCGTGCGCGTGGTCGACAGTTCGGTATCCGGCACCGGCGGCTGTCCGTACGCAAGGGGTGCGACCGGCAACGTCGCCAGCGAGGACGTGGCCTACATGCTGCAGGGCATGGGCATCGAAACCGGCGTCGACCTGGACAAGCTTATCGAAACCGGCGCCTGGCTCGCCAGGCAACTCGGCAAGCCGACCTCCAGCCGCGTGACACGCGCGCGCATGGGCGAATGAGTGATCGATGACACCCGACAGCCCCGTTCCGAAGCAATTCGTTTTGCGCCCCATCGAGGCGCGTGACGATGCCGCTATTGCGTCGATCATCCGCAAGGTAATGCCCGAATTCGGCGCTGGCGGCGAGGGTTTTGCGATCCACGACGCGGAAGTGGGCGCGATGAGCGGCGCGTATGCGGGTCCGCGCAGCGCCTATTTCGTGGTCGAAATCGAGGGCAGCGTGGCCGGTGGTTGTGGAATCGCGCCGCTCGAGCATGGCGAACCCGATGTCTGCGAACTGCGCAAGATGTACTTCCTGCCCGAAGCCCGCGGGCTGGGCATCGGCCACGCGGTGATCGTGCGTTGCCTCGAGACGGCGCGCGGCCTCGGCTACAAGCGCTGCTACATCGAGACCCTGACCGGGATGGATGCCGCGCAGGCCTTGTACAACCGGCATGGCTTTACGCCCCTGTGCGCACCGCTGGGCAACACCGGCCACCACGGCTGCGACCGCTGGTTCATCCGCGAGTTGTAGTTCGCTGCGCCAGCGTGGCTGCCCTACAATGGCGGGTTTGCAGATCAACGGAGTCCACGCATGCAACTCGATCGGGTCAAGGCCGTCGTCACCGGCGGCGCATCAGGACTGGGACACGCCGTCGCACGGCATTTCGTCGCGCACGGCGGCAAGGTCGCGCTGTTCGACGTCAACGAAGAAAAGGGCCTCGCCGCCGCGAAAGACCTCGGCGATGCCGCACGCTTCCTCAAGACCGACGTGACCAGCGAGGACGGCGTCGCTACCAATGTCGCCGCCGCGCGCGACGCCATGGGCGGATTGAACATGGTGATGAACTGCGCCGGCATCCTCGGCGCGGGCCGCGTGTTGGGCAGGGAAGGCCCGATGCCGCTGGCGCGGTTCCAGACCACGGTGATGGTGAACCTGGTCGGCAGCTTCAACGTCGCCAAGGCTGGCGCCGCGCTGATGCAGGGCAACGAGCCTGGCGAGGATGGCGAACGCGGCGTGATCGTCAACACCGCTTCGGTGGCCGCCTACGAAGGCCAGATTGGCCAGGCCGCGTATTCAGCGTCCAAGGGCGGCGTGGTCGGCATGACCCTGCCGATGGCACGCGAGCTGGCGCGCTTCGGCATCCGCGTGATGACCATCGCGCCCGGCATCTTCTGGACGCCGATGGTGGACGGCATGCCGCCGGAGGTCCAGGAATCGTTGTCGGCATCGATCCCCTTCCCATCGCGACTGGGCAAGCCGGAAGAATTCGCGCAGACGGTCGCGTTCATCCTCGGCAACCGCTACTTGAACGGCGAAACCATCCGCCTCGACGGCGCGGTTCGGCTGCAACCCAAATGACGACCGGACGTCGTCATACCGGACAGCACATGGACGTGCGTTGATCCGGGACCCATCTCCGTATCCCCACCACCCGCAACCATTGGGTCCCGGCCTGCACCGGGACGACGAAACCCCATGAAAGCTTCCGATGTCAAGAAGGGCAACGTGGTCGAACGCGACGGCACCGTGTACCAGGTGCGCGACATCGAGCGCAGCTCGCCCACCGCGCGCGGTGGCAACGTCACCTTCCGCTTCACGCTGTATTCGATCCCGGGCGGCCGCAAGTTCGACCTCAGCCTGCGCGCCGACGACGACCTGAAAGAGATGGAACTGACCCGCCGCGCGGCGAACTTTTCCTACAGGGATGGCGAAGCTTTCGTGTTCCTGGATGCAGAGGACTACACACCCTATGCGCTGGACCCCGACGTGGTCGGCGACAGCGCGCCATACATCGTCGAGGGCGTGGAAGGTTATTACGTGCAGCTGATCGACGATGCCCCGGTCGCGCTGCAGGTGCCGACCAGTGTGGTGATGACCATCGTCGATACCGCGCCGGAACTGAAGGGCGCCTCGGCGACCAAGCGCACCAAGCCCGCCAAGCTCGACACCGGCATCGAGGTCCAGGTACCCGAGTACATCACCACCGGCGAGAGGGTCTGGGTCAACACCGTGACCGGCGAATTCAGCGGCCGGGCTTGACAGGTCCGGCACGGCTGATGGCCGCACCGGAAGCCACTTGGCATCGTCAGTTTTCCTGCCTTGCGTATATGTCATCCGGCGCTTGTGGCAAACGAAGAGGGCCGCTATGGTACGGCTCGCTTGTGCGCGTCGCGCGAGCCCGCGTGCTTCGAGGGGAGCGTCGGCGGAAACATCTTGGGTGCAGGCTGCGCCCACCACGGTTCCCCCGCCGCGGACTCGACGTGATTGGGAGCGCACATGATCTTCTGGCGTGTCAAACCGCTTGACCAGATTCTCGCGACGGCCGAAAAAAAATCCCTTAAGCGACAACTTGGCCCGTTCCAGTTGACCATGCTCGGCATCGGCGCCGTGATCGGCACCGGAATTTTCGTGCTGACGTCCGAGGCCGCGGAGAAGGCCGGGCCCGCCATGATGCTCTCGTTTGTGATCGCGGCAGTCGTGTGCGGCCTTGCCGCGCTCGCCTACGCGGAACTCGCGGCGATGGTTCCCGTGTCCGGTTCCGCCTATACGTACACCTACGGGGTCGTTGGCGAATTGATCGCATGGATCGTGGGCTGGGCACTGGTGCTGGAGTATGCGATCGGCGCCACGGCGGTGTGCGTGGGCTGGGCCGGCTACGCCAACGGCTTGCTCAACAGTGGCATTTTCGGACTTGTCAAACCCGGCTCCTTGTCGTTGCCGATGTGGCTGCAGGTGGGTCCGACCCTCGGTGGCGGTTTCAACTTGCTGGCGTTCCTGATCGGCGTTGCAGTCACCGGATTGCTTGTCATAGGCACCTCCAAGAGCGCCCGTGTAAATGCCGTGCTGGTCGCAATCAAGATCCTCGCGCTGACAGTCTTCATCGTGATCGCGCTGCCGGCGGTCAAGAATGCCAATTTGCATCCGTTCTTGCCAGGCGGCTGGGGCAACCCCGTCGGCAGTAACGGCATCGGAGTGCTCGGGGCGGCGGCTTCCATCTTCTTCGCCTACGTGGGGTTCGACGCGGTATCAACCGCGGCCGAGGAGACCCGCAATCCCAACCGAAATGTTCCGATAGGGTTGATTGGCGCGCTGGTAATTTGCACCATCTTCTACCTGCTCGTGGGGTACGGTGCCGCGGGTTCGATCGGCGCACAGCCGATGCTGGGACCCAACGGGATTCCGATCGATCCGGGCACGACCGCGATGGCTGCTGCCTGCGGCAACTCCCAGGCACTTGTGTGCAGCCATGAACCACTGGCGCACGTGATGCAGGTGCTCGGCCATCCGTGGATCGGCAACATGATCGGCCTTGCCGCGATTGTCGCGCTTCCCTCGGTCATCCTGGTGATGATGTTCGGCCAGACCCGCATCTTTTTCACGATGTCCCGCGATGGCCTGCTTCCGAACGTATTTTCGAAGGTGCATCCACGTTTCTTCACGCCCCACGTGATCACCTTCGTTACCGGTGCCGTGGTCTCGTTTTGCGCCGCGCTGTTTCCGGTCGGCAAGCTCGCCGACACCTCCAATGCGGGTACCTTGCTGGCGTTCGCCATGGTGTCGGTGGGCGTGATGATCCTGCGCCGCACGCAACCTGACCGCAAACGGCCGTTCCGGACGCCACTGGTCTGGATCGTGTGCCCACTCGCGGTGCTGGGCTGCATCCTGCTTTTCGTCAACCTCAGCGTGGTCGCCAAAGTCGTGTTCACAGTTTGGGCAGTGATCGGACTGATCTTCTACCGCCTGTATGGCTACAAACGCAGCCAGATGTCGCCGGAGAAGATCACCCACGCACTGGATGACGTGGTTTGACGATGCCGGGTCGTGATCTTCGAGCGGGCGCGGTGAGCCGTTCGCCCGCAGTCCATCCGGCGATGTCATACCGCTTGACGATGCCCATGATTGCGATCGACCAGCCGCCAGACAACCTGACGGAGGCTCCGTGAGCATCTTTCGGCAATTGCTCGCCAGGAAGCCGGTCGACAATGGATCGGACGCCGCAGACGCGAACGGCATCCAGTTGCGCCGCACCCTGGGCCCGTGGGGACTGACCGCGCTTGGCATCGGCGCGGTGATCGGTGGCGGCATCTTCGTGATTACCGGCCAAGCGGCAGCCGAACACGCCGGACCGGCGGTCCTGCTGTCGTTCGTGATCGCCGCAGTCTGCTGCAGCTTTACCGCGCTTTGCTACGCCGAGTTCGCGACACTGATCCCGATGTCGGGCAGCTCGTACTCATACGCCTACGCCACGCTGGGCGAATTCGCGGCGTGGTTCATCGGCTGGAACATGGTCCTGGAATACGGTGTGTCGGCATCTGCCGTGGCCGTGAGCTGGACGGGCTACTTCAAGAGCCTGCTCGAACACATGGGACTGCATCTGCCCGCGGCGCTGACCAATTCGCCCATCGCGTTCGAGGACAAGCACCTTGTCGCCACCGGGGCACTGTTCAACCTGCCGGCGGTCGCGATCGTGCTGGCGCTGACCTGGCTGTGCTACGTCGGTATCCGCGAATCCAGCAGCGTCAATACGGCCATCGTGGTCCTGAAGGTGTCCTTGATCATCATCGTGATCGTGGCCGGCTGGCATTACGTGAATCCGCAGCTTTGGCACCCGTTCATCCCTCCCACGCAGGGCGCCGAGAAATATGGCTGGAGCGGCATCATGCGCGCCGCCACCCTGGTGTTCTTCGCCTACATCGGCTTCGAGGCAACCTCTACCGCCGCGCAGGAAGCCAAGAACCCGCAGCGCGACCTGCCGATTGGAACGATTGCCTCATTGCTGATCTGCACCGTGCTGTATGTCGCCATGGCGGCGGTGCTGACCGGCTTGCTCCGCTACAACCTGCTCGGCACGGCCGAACCGGTGGTGACCGCAGTCGCCGCGCACCCCCAGCTCAACTGGCTGCGCTGGCTGGTCGAGATCGGCGCCCTGCTGGGATTGGCGTCGGTCGTGCTGGTGATGATCATCGCGCAACCGCGCATCTTCATGATCATGGGCCGCGACGGCATGCTGCCGCCGGTGTTCTCGAGGCTACATCCACGTTACCGCACTCCGCACATCAACACGCTGATTACCGGTACCGGCATTGCGCTGCTCGCAGCGGTGTTTCCGCTGGATGTCCTGGGCGACCTGGTATCGATGGGCACGCTGCTTGCCTTCGTCGCGGTATGCGCAGGCGTGCTGATCCTGCGCTACACACGTCCCGACCTGCCGCGCCCGTTCCGGGTACCGTGGGCGATCGTCACCTGCACGCTGGGCGTACTCAGCTGCCTGGCGCTCCTGTACTGGGAAAACTGGTACAACTGGACGCTGATGGGATTGTGGACCGTGTTCGGCTTCGCGATCTATTTCGGTTATGGCTATCGCCACAGCCTGCTGCGCAAGACCGCGGAGTCGGCGCACTGAGCAGGCGCTTGCCTTCTCGGCAAGCGAACTCAGCCTGGGATGCCAGTTGATGTGCCACCTGTCCAGGCGGTATCGACGGAGGCTTTTTCCGCATAGTGGATCGTGTCACGCGTGTCGAGTTGACTCGCCGATCGCAGTTTTAACCATACGCGATCGTACTGTGGATAACCCTCGAATCAACAAAACATTAACGTTATATATTATTGTTTTTGCAAGAATAAAAAATGTACCCGAAAATTCATCTTTGCAGCCTTGGCCCTCGCCGATGCCCGCGCTATGATGCGTCTTCCGAGGGATTTCCCATTGGCAGTGGACCCCGGACCGTTGCCCGGTGCGGCAAGCGTAGTCAGCTCCTCCGCTTGCCGTATCCGGGCAGCAACTTCTCTGATTGCTGTCCCGTCCCTCGGCAAATTCCCGTTCGCCACCGATGCAGTTCGTTCGTGGCAAACCCTCCGTTTGGGACGAGTTGATCGGTGACGCAACTCGTCACCGAATCAGGCATCAACTCTTGGCCTGGAACCCGTCACACCAGCCCTTTGCGTTGACGTCGAAGCCGGGGAAAATCGCGCACGGACCATAAGCCTCGCCCGGCTTGCCCTGATAGTGGGCACACTTGGAACAGTCCTGCCCCGGTTTGTGCGCGCCCGCGGCTTTGGTGTTGTCCTCGACGTAGTGCAAGGCCTTGGCCGTGGCATTGGTCGCAGCATTCAAATGCGGCAAGGCCGCCCACACACGACGCGGCAACGCGCTCAGCATGACAATTGCCGCGGTGGCACCCCCGGCGAGTTTCAGGAAACGGCGACGGGGAGATCCGGATTCTTCGGTCATTGCCTTACTCCATTTGCGAGGAATGAATTGCGGTTACTGCACGCATGGTACGCCTGCCGCGAACGGATCGCATCGCTTTACAGCAAGAATCACGTGCTACATTCAGGCACTTGAACCAATCGCTTTGCACGCATGCCACTCGCTCCTGCACAACTTGCCGATCGCCTCCATGCCTGCGGGGTCGAAATTGCCCGCACTGGAACGGAACTCGCGGGGCGTGGCTGGACCCCGGCCACCAGCAGCAACTTCTCGATGCGGATCGACGAGGACACCATCGCGATCACGGTATCCGGGCGCGACAAGGGCGCGCTTGAAGCCAGCGACGTGATGGCTGTCGCCCTCGACGGCGGACCGCTCGATCCTGCCTTGCGACCGTCCGCGGAAACCGCCCTGCACCTGCAGGTCTACCGCCGAATGCCCGCGACCGGCGCGGTGCTGCACACGCATTCGCAGAATCAGACGGTCAGCTCGCGACTGTTCGCAGACTCGGGCGTGATCTCCCTGCATGGCTGGGAATTGCAGAAAGCCATCACCGGCTACACCACCCACGACAGCCACCTGGACCTGCCGGTGTTTCCCAATTCGCAGGACATGCGCGACATCGAGGCCGGCGTCGATGCCTGGCTCGACGCCGGCAAGCCCTTGTACGCCTACCTCATCGATGGCCACGGGCTTTACACTTGGGGGCGCAGCATGCCGGAAGCCAGGCGCCACATCGAAGCCCTGGAATTCCTGCTGGCTTGCGAACTCGACCTCAAACGCCTCGGAGGCATGCCATGAGCCGCCTGCGCGTATACGACGAACAGCGGCCCGACCACCCTGTCGCCACCCACCTCGACCACGATGCGATCGCGCGTGCGCTGGGGGAAGTCGGGGTACGCTTTGAATCCTGGAAGGCCGACAAGCCCGTCGCGCCCGGCGCCTCGCAGGAAGCAGTCATCGAGGCTTACCGGCAGGACATCGAACGGTTGCAGGCAGAAAAAGGCTACAAGGCCGTGGACGTGATTTCCCTCACCGCCGATCATCCACAGAAGGATGCGCTGCGACGGAAATTCCTCTCCGAGCACACGCATTCGGAAGACGAGGTGCGTTTCTTCGTGGCAGGCCGGGGCCAGTTCACCCTGCATATCGGCGCACGCATCTACGACGTGCTGTGCGAGGCCGGCGACCTGATCGGCGTGCCCGACGGCACCCGTCACTGGTTCGACATGGGGCCGAACCCGCACTTCGTGGCGATTCGCCTGTTCACCAACCAGGAAGGCTGGGTCGCGAATTTCACCGGCGAAGACATCGCCGAACGTTTTCCCCGACTCGAGAATTGAGTGAGCATGAGCGTCGAACTCGGGGGCGTTCGCGCCGTACTCACCGATATCGAAGGCACCACCAGCTCGATAGCGTTCGTCAAGGACGTACTGTTTCCCTATGCGCGTGATCGCTTGCCGCGTTTCGTGGAAGCCCATCGCGATGATCCCGACGTGATCCGCTGGCTGAACGCCACAGCGCGCGAGGCCGGCATCGACGACCCGCGTTCACGGCGCGTCGTCGACACCCTGCTGCGCTGGATCGACGAGGATCGCAAGGCCACGCCCCTCAAAGCCCTGCAGGGCATGATCTGGAAGGCCGGCTACGAGGGCGGCGACTACCACGCACACGTTTACCCGGAAGTTCCCGAAAAATTGCGCGCCTGGAAAGCCCAGGGACTGAAGCTGTACGTGTACTCCTCCGGCTCGGAGGCAGCGCAAAAACTCCTTTTCGGCCATACCGTAGCCGGCGATCTTTCCGCGCTGTTCGACGGCTGGTTCGATACCGAAATCGGCGGCAAACGCGAACGCGGCTCGTACCTGCGCATCGCCGAAGCCATCGGTCTGCCGCCACCGGCGATCGTGTTCCTCTCCGATATCGGCGCGGAACTTGATGCCGCAAGAGGCGCGGGCATGCAAATGGTCCAGCTGTGCCGACCACCCGAACGTTGTGCCGGATCGGGTACGCATCCCTGCGTCGCCGATTTCGACGCCATAGCTCTCCGATGAATTGCCATGCGTGACTATCTGAGCGACCCCATTACCGTCCTGTGGATCATCTGGCTCGGTTATTGGTGGATCGCTGCACTGCGCGTGAAGCAACCCGTGCGCACCGAATCGGTGTGGTCCCGAGCCGCTCATGTCGTGCCCTTGCTTGCCGCCGCGCTGTTGCTGCTGATGCAGCGTCCCGCGAACCTGCTGGGGCGACAGCTACTGGCTTGGCACGGACCGAGTCGTTACGAAGTCGGGCTTGTGCTGGTCGCTCTCGGACTCGCGTTTGCGGCCTGGGCACGCGTGTTCCTTGGGCGCAACTGGAGCGCAACCGTCACCGTCAAGGACCAGCACGAACTGATCCGCCGCGGCCCCTACCGGTTTGTGCGACACCCGATCTATACCGGCATGCTGCTGGCATTCCTGGGGACGGCCATCGCGCAGGACCAATGGCGCAGCTTGCTCGCCTTCGCGATTGTCTGGCTGGCGCTTTGGCGAAAATGGCGGCTGGAGGAACGCTTCATGCGGGAAACTTTCGGTGAGCAATACGCAGCTTACCGCCGGGAGGTTCCGGTCGTGGTTCCCTGGAAGTTGCCACGATGAAGCGAATCCTCGCGCTCGCGACCGCGGCTGCCTTGGGCTGTCTGGTCGGGGCCTGGGGCGTGGCGACTTGGCACAGTACCTTGGCGCGCCCGGCGCCGGTATCGCGAGACCATCAATCCGATGGTCCATCCTTGTTCACGTCGCAACATGCATCGGTGGCGGATGAATCTGAAGCGGGTGGCGGTTCGTCCGAGTCTCCCGATCCGCTTTCGGAAGCAGGCTGGCCGCAAAATGACCCGACGCCCGAGCAAGTGATTTACGCACAACCGGACCTGTTGCACCGCGAGATTGCAGGGTTGGAACCGCGCACACCCGGCAAGGTCAACCTTTATGCCATCGTGTTCGCGGGCGACGGCGGCGAAAACGTGTTCCGCAACGAAGCCGAATATTTCGACGAACTGTTTTCCCGGCGCATGGACGCCAAGGGCCATGTACTGGTGCTGGAAAACAATCCCGCGTCGCTGGACACGCGCCCGCTCGCGACGTGGACCAACCTCGAGGACGCGCTCGACGCAGTGGCGTCGAAAATGGATCTGCAAAAGGACATCCTGCTGCTTTACTTCACCAGCCATGGCAGCGAGGACCACACCCTGCTGGTGGACATGGATCCACTGCCGCTCGATCAGATCGGCGCCAACGACCTGCCGGGCATCCTCGCCGAGCATCCCTTCAAGTACAAAGTGGTGATCGTGAATGCCTGCTATTCGGGCGGTTTCATACCGCCGTTGCATGGATCCGACAGCATGATCATCACGGCCGCGCGTGCCGACCGTTCTTCGTTCGGCTGCGGCGAGCAATCCGAACTCACCTGGTTCGGGCATGCATTTCTGGTCGACGCCCTGAACCGGACGGACAGCTTCCGGCAGGCGTTCCGGATTGCGAGCCGCGAAGTCGCGACGTGGGAAAAGCGCGAACACTACCGGCCTTCCGATCCGCAAATTTCCGCGGGATCCGGCGTGACGAAACAGCTCGCCAGATGGCGGCAAGGTTTCACAGCGGGATCCGCGGTGCCGTTCACACCCGCACCAGCCGCCACAACGGGGGCCGCACGATGAGTGCTTCCGGTGCAGCGGCAAGCCTGGTAATCCTTGCCGCGGGTCTGGGCAGCCGTTATGGCGATGCCAAGCAGATCGAAGGTGTCGGTCCCGATGGCGAATGGCTGCTGGAGTACGCGATCCACGATGCACTGGCCGCAGGCTTCACCCGGATCGTGTTGGTGATCCGTTCGCCATTGCGCGAGCTTTTGTCGCGACGCCTCGCGCCACATTTGCACGGCCGCGCCGAACTGGATCTGGTGGAACAAGGCTTCGACCGGATCCCTGCAGGCTGCCAAGTGCCCACAGGTCGCGAAAAACCGCTCGGAACCGGCCACGCACTGTGGTGCTGCGCCCACCGGCTGCAGGGTCCGTTTGCGGTCATCAATGCCGACGATTACTACGGACGCGAGGCATTCCGGCTGCTGGCCACGCATTTTCGGCGCAGTCCGCGTCCGGCGATGGTCGGCTACCATCTCGACGCCACGCTCTCCCGTCACGGCGGCGTGAATCGCGGCGTCTGCCGCGTGGACGCCGACGGCCATCTCGCCGATGTCCGCGAATTCACCGACATTGCCGACAACGCGGGCTCGCTCACCGGCACGGGACCGGATGGCGCACGCCAGCGCCTGGCACCGGAAACCGTGGTTTCTCTGAACTGCTGGGGATTGTTGCCCGACATTTTGCCCGCTCTGGAACACGGCCTGTGCGTGTTTCTGAAGCAGGCCGGGCCGAAGGACGAATATTTCCTGCCGCACGCCATCGCATCGCATCTGGCCGTATGCGGCGAATCGCTCTCGGTCCTGACCACCCGCGATACCTGGATGGGCCTCACCTATCCTGATGACCGTCCACGCGTGATCGATACATTGGCGGCACTGCACCGGGCCGGCGCCTACCCGACCCCGCTGTGGCCTCGCGCATGAGTGGTGTCACCGAGCTGGACGCCGCCACCCGCAACGAATTGTCCGAAGCTTGGGGCCTTGGTCCGTGCGCCCGCTTCGCACCAATCGGTAACGGCCTGATCAACCGCACCCTGATGGTGCACGACAATGGCCGACGACGCGTGTTGCAATGCCTCAACACCCGCGTATTCCGCAATCCCGCGCTGGTGATGCGCAACTGTCACACGGTCACCGCGCATCTCGGCCGCGAGCGCGCCGCAGGACGTTACGACTATTCCGTACTCGAACTGGTTCCCACCCTCGCCGGTGAACCCGCGGCGGTACTCGCGGACGATTCCTGGTGGCGCATGTACGACCATGTGCCGGACACGCGTACCCATGAAATCGCCGATTCGCCTGCGCTCGCCTTCGAGGCTGGACGCGGCTTCGGCACGTTCGCTGCCGCGCTCTCCGGGCTCGCTCGCGACAGCGTGGGCGAAGTCATTCCCCACTTCCACGACCCCGTCACGCGTTTCGAGACGTTCCATGCTGCACTGGCTTCCGATCGTGCGGGTCGCGCGGCGCAGGCTACCCGCGAATGCGAAGCTGCGCTGGCCTATGCCGAAGCGCTGTCGCACTGGCGCACGCTGCTCGACGCAGGACTGCCGTGGCGTATCACGCACAACGATTGCAAGCTGAACAACCTGCTGTTCGACGCCGACGGCCGCGCCATCTGCGTGATCGACCTGGATACCGTGATGCCCGGTACCCTGCTGTTCGACTTCGGCGACATGGCCCGCACCATGCTCAGTCCGGTGCCCGAGGATTGCGGCGATCTCGCACGCATCGAGGTCCGCCGCGAACAATTCGCGGCATTGGCGCGTGGATACGTCGAAGGCTGCGGAAAACTGCTGGCCGTGATCGAACGCGACAACCTGGTATTCGCCGCACGCCTGGTCACCGGCATCATGGGCCTGCGCTTTCTCAGCGACTACCTCGAAGGCGACCGCTATTTTCGCGTGGCTCACCCTGCGCACAACCTCGATCGCGCGCGCAACCAGTTCACGTTGTACGCCGCGTTGACCGCGCAGGCGGACGCATTGCAAGAACTGGTACCCGGGTCAGGTTGAAGCATCTTCGACACAAGCGGCGTGACGCCGTTCCAGCACGGCCGCCACGTCGGCCAGCGCACATCCGCGCGCGCGCAACAACACGGCCAGGTGGTAGACCAGGTCGGCGGCCTCGCCCAGCAGCGCATTGTCATCCTGCGCCACGCCGGCCAACGCCGTCTCGACCCCTTCCTCCCCGACCTTCTGCGCCATGCGATGCGTGCCTGCCTCGAGCAGCTCGGTGGTGTAGCTGCCGGCGGGACGCTCGCTGGCACGGCGCGCGATCAACGCATCCAGCTCACCCAGGAAGGCCCACGGCAAGCGCGAGGATTCGCCGAAGCAACTCGACGTGCCGAGATGACAGGTCGGTCCGTGCGGTTCGGCGCGGATGAGCAACGCATCGCGGTCGCAATCGGCAAGGATCGACGTGACCGCCAAAGTATTGCCCGAGGTTTCGCCCTTGCGCCACAGGCGTTGCCTGCTGCGGCTCCAGAAGGTGGCGAAACCGGACGCCCGTGTCGCCGCGAGCGCCTCGGCGTTCATGTAGCCGAGCATCAACACCGCGCCACTTGCGAAATCCTGCACGATGGCGGGAAGCAGGCCGTTGCCTTTGGCCCAGTCCAGCCGATCCGGAACGTTCACGCTGACGCATTCTTCGCTGTTCATTGCCGCACCACGATATCGCATTCGCGCAACCACGATTTCAACGCCGGAATCGCGATTGCCCCGGAATGGAACACGCTGGCGGCAAGCGCGGCATCGGCATCGGCCTCGACGAACACATCGCGAAAGTGCTCGAGCGAACCGGCGCCTCCGGAGGCAACCAGTGGTACCCGGCAGGCGGCGCGCACGGCGCACAACTGTTCGATGTCGTAGCCCGCGCGCACGCCATCGCTGCCCATGCAGTTCAAGACGATCTCGCCGGCGCCGCGCCGTTGCACCTCCTCGATCCAGTCGAGCGTGCGGCGTGCAACCGCACGGGTACGCCCGGCATCCCCGGTGTACTGGTGCACGCGCCATTCGCCGTCTTCGTCGCGCAAGCGAATCGATGCCGACCACCACGCACTGCACCCCGAACGCATCGGCCAGCTCATCGATCAGGGCGGGTCGCTCCAGCGCGGGCGAGTTCACCGAGATCTTGTCCGCACCGGCATGCAGCACCGCACGTGCATCGTCCACGCTGCGGATACCGCCCGCGACGCAATAGGGAATGTCGATTTCGCGCGCCACGCGTTCCACCCAGCCGGCATCGACAACGCGGGCGTCGGGACTGGCGGTGATGTCGTAGAACACCAGCTCGTCCGCGCCCTGGTCGCGGTAACGCAAGGCGAGTTCCACGATGTCGCCAACCACGGCGTGGTCGCGAAAGCGCACGCCCTTGACGACCTTGCCGTCCCTCACGTCGAGGCAAGGAATGATGCGCCGGCTCAGCATTTGAGCGCTTCCCGCAACGTGAACCGACCTTCCAGCAGGGCACGCCCCAGGATGACGCCGCGCGCGCCGGCGTCGCGCACCCTGCGGATATCCTCGAGCGAACGCGCTCCGCCCGATGCCTGTGACTCGAGGGATGGCGCGAGGCTTTGCAAATCCCTGTACAGATCGAGGTTGAATCCGCTCAACATGCCGTCGCGGTCGATGTCGGTGCACAGCACGTGGCGCGCGCCGGCGCGGGCGTAATGTCCGGCGAGCGTGTCGAGCCTCACGCAGGAGTCCTCGGTCCAGCCGTGCACCGGCAAACGCCAGGCGCCGGCCTGGCGGCGCACGTCGAGTGCCAGCACCAGCCGATCCGGCTCGAACTGATTGATCCAGATCGCGGTCGCGCAGGGGTTCTTGACCGCAACGCTGCCGACCACGACGCGCGCGACGCCGGCCGAATACAGTCGTCGCAGATCGTCCGTGGTGCGCACGCCGCCACCAGCTTGCACTTTGAGGACGCCATTGCGTGCGATCGCTTCGATCACGGCCAGGTTGGCGAACCGCCCGGACCGCGCGCCGTCCAGATCGACCACGTGCAGCCATTCCGCCCCCGCGTCCGCATAGCCCTGGGCGAGCACGACCGGATCCTTGGCAAACACCGTTTCACGCGCATAGTCCCCCTGCCGCAGCCGCACGACACGGCCGCCACGCAGATCGATCGCGGGTATCACCTGAAAGCTCATGCAAGCAGGAAGTTGTGCAGGACCGCCAGCCCCAGCGCGGCGGATCGTTCCGGATGGTACTGCACGCCCATGAAATTGCCCTGAGCGATGGCCGCCGAGAAGGTCCCCCCGTGTTCGCAAGTGGCCAGCGTGGCCCTGCACATGGGCACGGCGTAGCCGTGCACGAAATAGGCCCAGCCCGCTCCGGCGTCGCCTGCACACAACCGATGTGGCATCAAGGCGCGCACCTGGTTCCAGCCCATGTGCGGCACCCGCAAGCCATTCCCGCCGCGCAACCGCCTCACGGACGCCTTGATCACTCCGAGGCCATCGACATCGCCCTCTTCCGAATGCGTGCACAACAGCTGCATGCCCAGGCACACGCCCAGCACCGGACGAGTCAGGCTGCGCAGGACCTCGACCAGGCCCGATTCGCGCAAGCGCGCCATTGCGGGGGCCGCCGCGCCCACGCCGGGCAGGATTACCCTGTCGGCAGCACGGATTGCAGCCGGATCGGATGTCAGCGGAGCGTCGACACCGAGGCGCTGCAACGCATACCTCATTGAACCGATGTTGGCACCGCCCGAATCCACAAGCACCACTTTCATGCAAGCATGCCCTTGGTACTCGGCAGCGCGTCACCCTCGCGCCGGATGGCTTGGCGCAATGCCCGCGCAACGACCTTGAAGCAGGCTTCGACCATGTGGTGCGCGTTGTCACCGCGCACGGACAAATGCAGATTCGCACCGAGCGCATCGCACAGCGAACGAAAGAAATGCGGCACCAGTTCGGTCGGCAATTCGCCCACGCGCTCGCGCGGGAAGGCACCCTCGAACACGCAGCAAACGCGTCCGGAAAGATCCAGACGCGCGTCCGCGGCGGCCTCGTCCATCGGCAACGAAAACCCGTAACGTGCGATGCCGCGCTTGTCGCCGAGCGCGCGGCGCAGGGCTTCGCCAAGCGCCAGCGCACAGTCCTCGACGGTATGGTGCTCATCGACGTGGGTATCGCCCTCGCACTGCAATGACAACGCGAAGCCCCCATGTTTGCCGAGCTGTTGCAGCATGTGGTCGAAGAAGCCCAGGCCGGTAGCGACTCCGGGTTCGTCGCAGGAATCGAGGTCCACGCGCACGCTGACACGGGTCTCCTTGGTGTCACGTCGCACTTCCGCGATGCGTGGTCGATCCAGCAGCTGGTGCGCGACTTCACTCCAGGCCATGCCGTTGCTGCCCACGCGGAAGCCGTGCACGCCGAGGTTCGCGGCCAACTGCATGTCGGTCTCGCGGTCGCCCACCATCGCCGATTGGGCGCGGTTCCAGCCATCGTCGGCGAGATAGTCGCGCAGCAGGCCCGTACCCGGCTTGCGCGTGTCCAGTCCCTCGTGCTCGAAACTGCGGTCGATCAGGACTTCACGAAACCGGATACCTTGGGACGCCAGTATCCGCAGCAGCAAATCCTGGGGGCCGCGGAAATCGTCCTCCGGGAACGCCGGGGTGCCGAGCCCATCCTGATTGCTCACCATCACCAGCTCGTAGCCTCCCGCAACGCAGCGCTGCAATGCCGCAACCACGCCCGGCATCAAGTCGAACTTCTCGAAGTTGTCGAGCTGCTCGTCGGGCGGCTCCACAACCAGGCAACCGTCGCGATCGACGAACAACAGCTTGTGGTTCATGCCGGCACCCCGCTGTGACTCTCGGCATCCCCGTGTCGCGAAGCCGGCGGCAACGCACGCAGCACGTCGAGCACGCCATCGTTCTGCGTGGGCGTTCCGACAGTCATGCGCAGCGCGTCGCCCAGCATGGGATAACGCCTGACATCCCGCACGACCACGCCGGCTGCCAGCAATGCCGAGTAAGCGGCAGCCGCGTTGGCAAAACGTGCGGCGATGAAATTGGCCTGCGATGGCAGCACTTCGCGCACGCAGGCACATCGTGCCAGTCCATCTGCGACGCGGGCCCGCTCGCGTCGGATGAGATCACTCCGGTCATGGGTGTTCCGCGCGCCGTCATCCGACAACGCCTGCATCGCGATTTCCACGCAAGGCGTGGGCAACGGATATGGAGGCATCAGCTTGCGCAACAGCGCAACCACCCTCGCATCGGCAAGCAATACGCCGATCCGGACGCCGGCCAATGCCCAGGCCTTCGACAGGGTCCGGAGCACCACCAGATTGGCATGGCTGTCGAGACTGTCGGTGACACTGCCAAAGCCGCCATCCGCATCGGCAAATTCCATGTAGGCTTCGTCCACCACCAGCAATGCGCGTTCGGCCAGTGACTCGGCCAGCTGCAGGATCGCCGCGCGCGTCACGCCGGTGCCGGTCGGGTTGTTGGGCGCACACACGAATACCAGCTTGACCGCGGGAGTGACCGCCGCAAGCACGGCATCGACGGCAAGGGTGAAATCCCGGCGCAGTGGGGCCTCGACCACGCCCGCGCCCTGCACGCTTGCACATACCGCGTACATGCCGAAGGTCGGGGGCGAGATCAGGATCGCATCGCGGCCGGCGGCACAGAACGCGCGCACAAGCAGGTCGATGCCCTCGTCGCTGCCGCGACCGACCAATACCTGCTCGCGGGCCACCCCGTAAAGCTCCGCCAGGCGCGCGACCAGTTCCACGGGTTGCGGTTCCGGGTAACGATTCCAGCTGGCTTCGCCGGCGCAGGGCGGCCATGGCGATTCGTTGGCATCGAGCATGACCGTGCCAGCCCGGGCTTCCATGCGTGCCGAAGAATAAGGCCGCAGGGCCCGGATTTCCGGGCGTGCGAGATCGACCGGATTCATGCGCCGGATCCCGCATGGACCCGGGACGCGCCGCCATCGAGCGCGGACAACCGCAGCGCGACAGCGCGACGGTGCGCTTCCAGCCGTTCCGCTTGCGCCAGCGCGGTCGCACACGGTCCGACCCTGCGCAATCCTTCTGGCGCGCAGGTCTGCACGGTGACTTGTTTCTGGAAGCTCGCCACCGATATCCCGCTGCAACTGCGCGCCCAGCCGTAAGTCGGCAATACGTGGTTGCTGCCGCTGCAATAGTCCCCGAGTGATTCCGGTGTCCAGTACCCGAGGAACACCGAGCCCGCGCTTTCGATGGCCTCCAGCCACATGCGCGGCTCATGAACCTGCACGATCAGATGCTCGGGCGCGTAGCGATTGCTCAGTTCGAACGCCTGCCCGATGGAATCGACGTGGATCAGACGACTGTGCGCGAGTGACCGTTGCACGATCGCGGCACGCGGCAGTGACGCGCACTGGCGCGCTACCTCGCGTTCGACCGCTTCCAGCAGCTCTGCTGAGTCACTGACCAGCACGGCTTGCGAATCCGGACCGTGCTCGGCCTGCGACAACAAATCCGCCGCAACGAAGCCCGGATCGGCCGAATCATCGGCGATCACCAAGACTTCGGAAGGCCCGGCCGGCATGTCGATCGCGACGCCTTGCGGATCCGCAGCCACCCGCAGCTTGGCCTCGGTGACGAACGCATTGCCGGGCCCGAACAATTTGTCGCAGTGCGGCACCGATTCGGTGCCGTATGCCATCGCGGCGATTGCCTGCGCGCCACCTGCCTTGAATACCCGCGACACCCCGCATGCACGCGCGGCGTAAAGTACCGCAGGATCGCAGGTGCCGTCGGGCCGGGGCGGCGTGCACAAGGCGACCTCGCGGCATCCGGCCAAGCGCGCCGGAATGGCCAGCATCAATACCGTGGAAGGCAGCGGCGCGCTGCCGGCGGGCACATACAAGCCGACGCGCGCAATGGGGCGCGACACCCGTTCCACCCACAATCCCGATGCCGTTTCCACTGCTACGTCCTGCAGCATGCAGGCAGCATGGAATGCTTCGATGCGTGAGGCGGCTTCCGCGATGGCCTGCTTCAAATCGGGATCGAGCGCCAAGTCTGCCGTCTCGAACTCCGATACAGAGACCTCGATCGCCCGGATCGTCGCCTTGTCGAATTCCGCGGCACGAGCACGCAGGGCCGCATCGCCGCGATCGCGCACATCGGCGATGATTTCCCCGACCTTCGTCCGCAGCGCTGCACTGCGTGAAAGCGCCGGCCTGGCCAGCGCTTCGATGCGCGCCGCTTCGTCCAGACCGGCCCACTCGATGCGCTTCACGCCAGCGCCCTCTCGACGGGCAACACGAACAGCTCACGCGCGCCCGCGCGCTGGATCGCTTCCAGTTGTCGCCAACCCAGTTCGTCCGGACACAACGCCTGCAGCATCACCTGGCCCGGCTGGCCGTCCATCTGCAACACGGTCGGACATGGCGCGCCCGGCAGCGCCGCGACGATGGCGTCCACGCAATCGCGCGCCGCCTGCAACAGCAACAGGCGGGAACCACGCACGCGGGTCACGCCGTCGATGCGTCGCAACAACATGTCGATGGCATCACGGCGTTCGTCGGCCGGCAGGGTGGCGGCCGCGACCAGCACCGCTTCGCTATCGAGCACGGCATCGGCTTCGCGCAACTGGTTGGCCGCAAGCGTGGCTCCGCTTTGCACCAGATCGCAGATGGCATCCGCGGTGCCCAGGCGCGGGGCGATCTCCACTGAGCCTGCCAGCGTCACGACTTCCGCAGCAACAGAATGGCATTGCAGCCAGTCACGCAACAGATGCGGATATGAAGTCGCGATGCGCCAGCCTTCCATGTCGGCAGGTCCGGAGTAGGCGCGTCCCTCCGGAACCGCGATGGCGAGCCGACAGCGGCCGAACCCGAGATCGCGCAGGCTGCGCAAGGCGCTTTCGCGACTGCCCGCGGAATACTCATCCAGCACGTTGCGTCCGACGATACCGAGATCGCACACGCCCTGGACGATCAGGCCCGGAATATCGTCGTCACGCACCAGCAGCAGATCGGCCGGCTCGCCCTCGCCGTAGCAGAACAACCCGTCGCGGCTGCGCCGGAAGCGCAAGCCGCAACGGTCCAGGAGATCGAAACACGGATCACTGAGGCGGCCGGATTTCTGCACCGCGATGCGCAGGCGCTCCCGGGCAATCATGGTGCCCCGCCCGCGCCGCGAAGTGCGCGCCGCGGCCTTCAGATAGCCGCCGTTGCCCCGGTTCAGGAAGCGCGCCACGCGGCCGATGGTGGTGATACTGACCGCCGTGTGCTCGTGGATTTCACGATAGGGCATGCCCTTGAGCACGTGCGGCACCACCGTCCAGCGGTCGACCAGCGACTCGAGCTCGGCCGGTGTGCACAAGTCGCGCAGGAAAGCCCGCATCTCGCCAACATCGCGCATCGCCAGCAGCGCCTTGCACAGGCTTGTCTCTGCTGAATCAGCAGATGCCTCGGGATTGATCGTTCTGCGTTTCATGAACCAGGTTCCGGTCCGGCAACAATACCATTAAATGTATTAATGCGTTAATACATTATGCAAAAGTCTAGCGGCATGCGCGGTCGCAGGCAAGCGGCCTGCGGCAAGACGCTTCAGGATTCATTGGGGCGAAGCGGAATCAGGCGCCCAGTGCCCGTTCCCGGACCAGCCGACAAGCCTCGACGAGATCGTGCTGCATGGCACGGTCGCGATGCATGAATTCGATCGACCGGCGCATGCACTCGTGTGCGGTGCGCACCGCCCTGCCCGGATGGAACGCTTCGGAACCCGCGAGCTGGCCGGCCAGCGCACGCGCCTCGGTTTCGAACTGCTCACGCTGCGCATGCCCCGCCGGTGGCGCATGGTCGATCTTCGCGGCCAGCGCCTGCCAGCCACCGGAAGCGGCCAGTCGGCGGGCCGCGTTAAGCATGTCGTTGCGGTAGTCCAGTGCCTGTGCAGCGGTATACAGCTCCAGCGCCAGCACATCCGAAAGATCGCGGACCATGTCGAGCACCTGGCGCGCTTCGTTGGCGCCCATCGAAACGTGGTCCTCGGCGTTGGCGCTGGTCGGCACGGAATAAACACTGGCCGGGTGCGCGCGCGTGGCCAGGTCGTTGACCAGCGCGGCGGCGGTGTACTGGACGATCATGAATCCGGAATCGGTGCCGTCCTCGTTGCCGGTCAGGAATGCCGGCAACCCGTCGTTGGTGGCAGGATCGACCAGCTTGGCGATCCGGCGTTCGGAGATCGATGCCAATACCGGGATCGCCGCCTTCACGTAACTCATCGCCAGCGCCAACGGCATGCCGTGGAAGTGACCTGCCGAAATCACCTGCTCCTCGATGTGCTCGGCATCGACTTTGTCGGGGAAGATCAGCGGATTGTCGGTCACCGCGTTCAGCTCGACCTCGACCACGCGGCAGGCCTGCGCCCAGGCGTCGCGCACCGCCCCGTGCACCTGCGGCATGCAACGCAGGCAATAGGCATCCTGGGGCTGGTGCTTCTTGCCGCCCTTGAACGGCAGGAAGCGCTGGTAGAACGCTTCGCGGCCATGGCGCTGGTCGGCGGGCACCCACTCCCAGCGGATGTCGAAGGAAAGTGCCTGATCGTCCGGCCTCGACCACGATCGCGCAGTCCATGTGCGGAAGCGCGGCACCAGGTGATAAGGAATGTCCACCAGTGTGGAGTCGGCGAGCAGTTCGCGCACATGCGCCGCGACGGCGGTCTGGCCGGGATGCGGACGCAGTGCGTGGACTTCCTCGCGCAACGCGCCACTGCGGCCCGCGAATGCATCCAGCGTCATGGCCGCGGCGAGGTCGGCTACCCCGAGCAGGTATTCGAGTTCGTCCAGCACCAACACCGCGGTCGCCAGCATCTGCGCGGTGCCGTTGTTGAGCGCAAGCCCTTCCTTGAAAGAGAGCGTGACCGGTTGCAGTCCGGCGCGCCGCAACGCTTCGCCGCCCGGCATCCGTTCACCATTGAAAAACGCCTCGCCTCCACCCAGCAGCACGATCGCGAGATGCGACAAAGGCGCAAGGTCGCCACTGGCGCCGACCGATCCCTTGGCAGGGACCACCGGTACGATACCGTGGTTCAGGAGTTCGGCCAGCGCGTGCAGGGTTTCGACGCGGATGCCGGAATGCCCGCGCATCAACGTATTGATGCGGATCACCAGCATCGCTCGCACCACATCCGCCGCCAACGGTTCGCCCACGCACACGGCGTGAGTGATGATCAGGTTGCGCTGCAATTCTTCCGGCAATGTCTGTTCGCGCGGATCGGGGTTGCCGCCCGGCAACTCGTCGCGCGCACGATGCGCACCCAGCAGCTTGTCGGCATTGCTGCCAAAACCGGTCGTGACGCCGTAGATCGGCTCGCCGCAGCGCACCTTTTCCGCGATGAAATCGGCCGCACGCTGCACCTTTTGCAATTGCGCCGCATCCAGCTCGACCTTGGCGTCGCCGCGCGCCACCGCGACCACGTCCGTGCGCACCAGATTGCTGCCATCCAGGCGAATCGTGGTCATGCGCGCGCGACCTGTTCCTGCGCCAGCTCAACCCGCAACGTTTTCACCAACTCCGCGCGCTGCACCTCGAACTGGTCGCCACGGCGCAAGTCCTTGACGGCCACCGCATCGCGCGCGAGTTCCTCCTCGCCCGCCACCACCGCGAAACGGATGCCGGCGCGGTCGGCATACTTCAACTGCTTGCCCAGCTTGCCGCCTTCCAGCGCGATTTCGGTGGCAATGCCGGCGTCGCGCAGTTCGCGTGCGATGGCGAGGCAAACCGGCAGCTGCGCCGCGTCCATCTGGGTCACCAGCACCTGCACGCTGCTGTCGGCCGATTTCAGCAATCCGGCTTCGCGCAATTGCCAGAACAGGCGCGTCAGGCCGATCGAGATACCCACGCCCGGCAGCGTAGATTTGGTGTAGTTGCCAGCGAGATTGTCATAGCGTCCGCCCGAGCAGATCGAACCGATTTCCGGGTGATCGTCCAGGGTGGTTTCGTACACCGTGCCGGTGTAGTAATCCAGGCCACGCGCGATGGAAAGGTTCAACGCGAACGCCGATTCCGGCACCCCGAACGCGGCGACCATGTCCAGCACCTCATGCAACTCCGTCCTGCCCTGCTCGAAGGTTGCGGTGCCCGTACCGAGCGCATCGAGCTTCGTGTGCGCATCGGCCAGCGAGCTGGAACGGATCTCGACGAAACCCATGATGCTCTCCGCCGCGTCCATCGACAATCCGAACGATTCACCCGTCAACACTCCGCGAACGTAATCGGCACCGCGCTTGTCAAGCTTGTCCACCTCGCGCAGCACCAGCATCTGTTGCTCGCCGTCGCCGATGCCGAGCCCTTCGAAGAAACCACGCATCAACTTGCGGTTGTTGAGCTGGATGGTGAAGGCGCCGATGTCGAGCGCGCGGAATACCGCGTGGATCACCGCTGGAATCTCGGCGTCATAGCGGATCGACAGCGTGTCCTTGCCGATCACGTCGATGTCGCACTGGTAGAACTCGCGGAACCGCCCGCGTTGGGCACGTTCGCCGCGGTACACGCGTTGCATCTGGTAGCGCCGAAACGGAAACGCCAGTTCGCGCTCGTGCTCGGCCACGTAGCGCGCCAGCGGCACGGTGAGGTCGAAGCGCAGCGCCAACTCGGGGCGATCCGCATGCTCCAGCGCGCCGGTGGACTGCACGAAATACACCTGCCGCTCGGTCTCGCCGCCACTCTTGGTCAGCAGGATGTCGGCGAACTCGATGACCGGGGTCTCGATCGGCAGGAAACCGTAGACCTCGAAACCGCGGCGGATGGTATCCAGCATCGACTGGAACGCTATCTGCTCGCGCGGCAGCAATTCCAGTACGCCGGGCATGGTGCGGGGCGTGGTCAACGCCATGGGCGGGGGTCTCGCGTCAAAACCGCAAGGTTACCAGCGCAGCGGGCCATCTTGCGCGTGCGAAGTGGCGCCAAGTATCATAGGCGGCTCGCTCCGGGACGTCCGTCCCGCGCGGACAGTCGGGGTGTAGCTCAGCCTGGTAGAGCGCCACGTTCGGGACGTGGAAGTCGCAGGTTCAAATCCTGTCTCCCCGACCAAGGTTTGCGGAAATGCCGCCTGTCCCGGCTTCCATTCACTTGCTGGTTGCAGATACTTCTAGGAAGTGACTGCGCGGGTGCCTGCGCACAGGCGCCTCTTGGCCGGATCCCGGCCTGCGCAAAAGACAATACGGCGCTCCGCGCCGGACGGCGATCAAGAACCAGACATCCGCAGTGCCGGCTTGCGCCGAACCGTCTCGCCTACATCGTGTGCGTCGGCTTGTCGCCGCCCTGCAATCCCGCCAGCAGCGTCTCGATCTTGGTGCGTGCATTGTCCCCGTCGGCGCTCTCGGTGAACTGCACGCCGATGCCGGCGGGACGGTTGCCCTGCGCCGCGATCGGGGTGATCCATACCACCCGCCCCGTGGTCGCCACGCGCTCGGTCTCCTCGGGTAACGTCATCAGCAGGAATACCTCGTCGCCGAGGTTGTAGCGCTTGTTGGTCGGAACGAACAAGCCGCCGCCCTTCACGAAGGACATGTAGGACTGGTAGAGCGTCTGTTTGTCCTTGATGACGACCGGCAGGATGCCCTGACTGCCCCTGCCACTCGAACCCGTTGCTACAGCCATTGCACCCACTCCACGCGAAACCGGCGGCGTCAGCTTGCCGCCACCGCCCCACTGCGGTCAAGCACGCGGGACGCCGAACCGGCACCAGCCCCAGCCATCGAAGACCCAGGGCGACGGCAACGGGCAATAAAGTTTGACGTAGTAGGGTGCGCGCAACACGCGCGACGTGCTTGCCGCGGGACTGCCGTCGCGCCAGAACAGATTCGTGCCCGCACGGGATTCCAGCGACACCCGCTCGCCACCATTGCTGTCCACGACCAGCAATGCCAGACACGGGCGCAACCATCGCGGCGGCCGCCACGGCAGGTTCGGTCCCGTCTGGTCATGCGAATCGAGGCCCGCCACGAAGGATTCCGTAGGCATAGCGAAACGCAACAGGCGGCGGCCACTCAGCGCGGTCTGGCTGGCGTGTGCCGCGATGGCGGTGCGTTTGTGCGAGAGTTCATCGTCGCTCAATGTGAACACGGCGCGCCTTGGCGCGCCCGGGCGCGAACGGCCGTGCAGGAGATAACCGAGACAGGCGGGTTGTACTGTCCCGGGCATCGACTGGAACACCATTTCCATCAGCACGTGGATGGCGCTGTGGTCGGGGTGGCGATCGACCAGATCGGGCAACACCAGCACGCTGGGGCTCTCGCGTTCGATCAGGGCGCGCATCGTGGCCAGCATGGCCTCGGTATCATCCAGCAGTTTCCACGTGACGCCTCCGTCCGGCCAGCCCAGCCGATGCACGGCGACGTTTCCCGCGCCGAGCGCGCGCAGCGCGGCTTCGGCTTCGCCGCGGCGCCGCCCGGCCCAGGCCAATCGCTGGCGATCCCCGATCCGGATACGCCGTTCCAGTGCCCGCTGTGGCCACGGATTGTTCTCGCCGTCGGTGACGAACACGATGCTGACGTTCGCGCCACATGCCAGCGCACGCTGGATCAATCCGCCCGCCGCCAGCGACTCGTCATCCGGGTGTGGCGCCAGCACCATGAGCCGGGCGCCAGCGCGATCCAGCAGCGCATCGGGATCGAGTAAATCCGAAGGTCTTTCGCGTGGCAAACGAGGATTCCTTGAGTGCTGCAACGGATCACACGACCGGATCGCGATTGTGCCGGTACCCGCTTGACCGCGCACTGACCGGCGTGCCGCCAGCATCTCGCGCGCCCAGACCCGATTCGACCCGTTTTCATGCGCGGGGATACGCAAGAAAATCGGCTCCGCACGACATTCGCCCTCAACGGCTCGGCAAACCGTCCAGCCACTCGAACAAGGCGAGATCCGTGCGCAGCGGACCGTTCAGGAGCATCCGCAGGCGGTTGGCACTGGTGAATCGGTCGGCCAGCACTTCGTCGCTCCAGCCCGGATCGAAACGCGCCCTGCCGCCTTCCCGCCGCGCACGCAAGGCACCTTCCAGCAGGCGTGCCGCCTGCTCGAGACGCTGCCCGGGCTCGTCATCCGCCCAGGCCTTGCCGACTTCGCGCGCGTGTGCGCGGCCGGTCGCCAAAGCCAGCATGTCGCGCGCGACGTCCTGCCGGCGCTGCATGCCACCGTGCTTGGCCAGCAACCATGCCTGGCCTGGATTGCCGCCCGCCGCCGCAAGCACGGCTTCCGCGCAATCGACATCGTGCGAAGCCAGCCACGCCAATGCCTCAGCATGCGACGGCGAGGCGATGTCGATGCGCTGGCAGCGACTGCGAACGGTCGCACCCAAACGCCATGGATGATCGCTGACCAGCACGATCAGGCTGGCATCTGTGGGTTCTTCCAGGGTCTTCAGCAGGGCATTCTGCGCAGCGGTGTTCATCGCTTCGGCGGGATCGATCATCGCCACCTGCCAACCGCGCAGTTGGCTCGCCATCGCCAGCCGCGCCGACAGATCGCGGATCTGGTCGACCACGATTTCCTTGCGCATCACGCCGGTTCGCGGGTTGGGTTCCAGCGTGATCGACACACGGTCGGGATGCGTGCCCGCGGCCAGCAATTTGCAAGCGCGGCAGTCTCCGCAGGCGCGACCGTCGCGTGGCGATTCGCACAACCGTGCCCGCACGAAGGCTTCCGCCAGTGCGCGCTTGCCGAGGCCGGATGGTCCGCACAACAGCAGCGCATGCGGCAGGGTGCCGTTCGCGGCACGCCCGGCAAGCACGCTCCAGGCGGGCACGCACCATGGCGGCACCGGATCACCCGACGCAATGGCGACGGCAGGGACTTCTTGCGTGCTCACGTTGCGGTGCGCCTCCGCAGTTCATCGATCGCGGCGAGCGCCGCCTGCAATACCGCGGTGGGCGGCAGGCCCGCGTCGAGCACATGAAAACGGTCAGGTTCGGCTTGCGCGCGGGCGCGATAGGTTGCGCGCACGCGTTCGAAAAAATCGTCACGCTCGGCCTCGATGCGATCGATCTTTCCACGTTGTCCGGCACGCGCACGGCCGTGCGCCACCGGCAAGTCCAGCAGCAGGGTCAGGTCCGGTTTCAGTCCATCCGTGGCGATGCGTTCCAGCTCCGCGATCCGCGCAACATCCACGCCACGACCGCCGCCCTGATAAGCGTAGCTCGCGTCCGTGAAGCGATCGCACAGTACCCAGCGGCCTGCCTGCAGTGCCGGCCGCAGAACCTCGCGCACCAGTTGCGCGCGCGCCGCGAACATCAGCAACAGTTCGGTTTCCTCGGCAATACCCCGATGTGCCGGATCGAGTACCAGCGCGCGGATCGCCTCGCCCACCGGCGTGCCGCCCGGTTCGCGCGTGTACAACACGTCCGGGCCGTCACGTTCGAAACGTTCACGCAGGGAGGCCAACAGCGTGCTCTTGCCCGCACCCTCGCCGCCTTCCAGGGTGATCAGGCGGCCCTTCACCGATGCTTCTTCCCGAGGATGTATCGCTTCACCGCGGCATTCTGCTCCGCCAGCGTCGCCGAAAATTGATGCGTGCCGTCGCCCCTCGCCACGAAGTACAGGGCGTCGCCCGCGGCTGGATGCAACACCGCATGGATGGCAGCGCGACTCGGCAGGGCGATGGGCGTCGGCGGCAGGCCGTAGCGTGTGTAGGTATTGTAGGGCGTGTCGTTTTCGAGATCGCTCTTGTGGATCTTGCCGACATAGGCTGAGCCCATGCCGTAGATCACGCTGGGGTCGGTTTCGAGCTTCATGCCGATCTTCAGGCGCCGCTCGAACACACCCGCGATTTCCGGACGTTCCGCAGGTACTGCGGTTTCCTTCTCCACCAGGGAGGCGAGGATCAACGCCTGGTAAGGCGACTGTAGCGGGATCGATTTGTCGCGTCCCGGCCATTCCGTCGCCAGGAATGCCTTCATCGCATGGTGCGCGCGCGCGAGGACATCCATGTCGGACATGCCGAGCACATAATCGTAGGTGTCGGGCATGAATTCGCCTTCCGGCGGCCTGCTCCCGTCGCCGAGCTTGCCCATCACCGCGGCGTCGCCAAGCTCCTCGAGCGTGTGCCGGAGTTTGGGCGCGGCATCCAGCGTCTGGCGCACCTGCGCGAACGTCCAGCCGTCCACCAGCGTGACGCGATGGTGCACCACCTGGCCTGTAGCCATCCTTTCCAGCAAGGTGAACGGCGTCATGCCGGGGTACAGCGCGTACTCGCCCGCGTGCAATTTGTTGACGACGCCCATCCGGAATGCCAGCGCGCGCCACAGCAGCGGCGACGCATCGGTCAATTTTTCGCGGCGCAGCTGCGCCACGATGCCGTTGAAGCCTTGGCCCTTCGCAATCTCCGTGGTCCTGCTCGACACCGTGACATTCAACGGCGCGTGCGTGAAGCGCCTGTACCTCAGGCCGCCCCAGGCGACCGCGGCGGTGATCGCCAGCAGGATGACGAGAACCAAGAAACGCGCGAAGGCTTTGCCCACGCCTCGTCGACTCGGAACGAACGGACGGGAAGGACGGGTACGCATCATCCGGCCAGTCTAAACGATGCAGGCCACGGGCAAGCCCCTTCGAACACGTCGACTCAAACCCGCTTGAACACCAGCGTGCCGTTGGTGCCGCCGAAACCGAACGAGTTGGAAATGGCCACGTCGACCCGGGCCTCGCGCGCGGTGTTGGGCACGAAGTCGAGATCGCAGCCCTCGCCGGGCTCGTCAAGATTGATGGTCGGCGGCAGCACGTTGTCGCGCATCGCCAGCAGGGTATAGATCGCTTCCACGCCGCCGGCGGCCCCGAGCAGGTGCCCGGTCACCGACTTGGTGGAACTGATCGCGAGCTTTTTGGCATGCTCGCCGAACACGCGTTTGGCCGCATGCACTTCGCCAAGGTCGCCCAGCGGTGTCGAGGTACCGTGCGCATTGATGTAGTGCACCTCGGTCGGATCGACGCCGGCATCCTTCACCGCCGCTTCCATGCAGCGCGCCGCACCCTCGCCGCCCTCGCTGGGCGCGGTGATGTGGTAGGCATCGTCGCTCATGCCGAAGCCGGCCAGCTCGGCATAGATGTTCGCGCCACGCGCCTTGGCCTGTTCGTATTCCTCCAGCACCAGCAAGCCCGCACCGTCGGACAGGACGAAACCGTCGCGGTCCTTGTCCCAGGGTCGGCTGGCGCGGGCCGGATCGTCGTTGCGGGTACTCATCGCGCGCGCGGAGCAGAAGCCACCGACCGCGGTCGCGGTGACCGAGAACTCCGCGCCACCGGTCAGCATCGCGTCGGCATCGCCGTACTGGATCATGCGCATGGCAAGGCCGATATTGTGCGTTGCAGTCGTGCACGCCGTCACGCAGGCGATGTTCGGGCCCTTCAACCCGTGAATGATCGCAAGGTTGCCGGACGCCATGTTGATGATGCAGCCCGGCACGAAGAACGGCGAGATCTTGCGCGGGCCGCCTTCGTAATAGGCCAGCGTGGTGCGCTCGATGCTGGCGATGCCGCCGATGCCGGCACCCACAGCGACGCCGATCCGTGGGGCGTTGGCTTCGTTGATTCCGAGGCCCGAATCCTGCAACGCCTCGTTGCCCGCAGCAACGGCGTAATGGATGAAGGTGTCCATCTTCTTGACGTCCTTCGGCGCGATGTACTGCGCCGGGTCGAACCCCTTGACCTCACCCGCGATGCGGGTCGGAAACGCGCCGGCATCGAAATGCGTGATCGGACCGATGCCGCTGATGCCCGCCACCACGTTTTTCCACGCGGTCGCCACGTCGTTGCCAACAGGCGAGATCGTGCCCAGACCGGTGACCACCACGCGTCGCTTGTTCATGGGAACTCCGTAATCGGAAACTCGATATTTCTGTTCATCCCGCCTCCGCGTGCGAAGGGGGATCGGGGAGGTGGCGCTTGCCGCAGGCCACCCTTCCTGTGCCGTCACGCGGCCGCAGTCCGCACGCGCTCACTTGGTTCCGCTGCTCGTGCCAGAGAAAGCACCTATGCATACGCGTCCGCATAGTCGTGGCCCCACAAAAGCGAAAGCTGCGCACGGAAGGCGCAGCTTTCGAATTGCCGCATGACACATCCGTGCGCCGCCGCGAGGCATGCGCCGAGGTCCCGATTCAGGACTTGACGTGTGCCTTGATGTAATCCACAGCCTGCTGGACGGTGGTGATCTTCTCGGCTTCCTCGTCGGGGATTTCGGTTTCGAATTCCTCTTCGAGTGCCATAACCAATTCCACCGTATCCAGCGAGTCCGCGCCCAGATCGTCGACGAACGAGGCATTCGGCGTGACATCCTCTTCCTTGACCCCCAACTGATCGACCACGATCTTCTTGACGCGTTCTTCGATGCTGCTCATGAGACAGTGCCTCCCGGGACATTAAGCATTCGAGGTCGGGTCGCGCCCTTCCCCCACTTCACCGTGCAAACCCGCGGGTCCGAACGGTACATGTTCTTGGTTACGCCACGCGCGGCCGCGGGGCGATTTCCGTGACCGGCAAGACGGCACCGGCCACGGCACGAAAGTCGCCATAGTACCCGGTTCCGGCGGCCAATTGAACTGGTCATCGATGCGCGATCGTCCCTTGTCGCCGCAAGCTCGGCAAGCCAGAACGGCCTCCCGTGGCCCGACCTTCCACGAAATTCCTTCACGGGGCACATGACACATCAGGACATGTACATGCCGCCATTGACGTGCAGGGTTTCGCCCGTGATGTATGTCGCTGCGGGCGACGCAAGAAACGCCACCGCGTGTGCGATGTCCGCTGGCGCACCCAGCCGCCCAAGTGCAATGGTGCCCTCAAGTGCCTTGCGCTGCTCGTCGGTGAGCGCGCGGGTCATGTCGGTATCTATGAAACCCGGCGCGACCACATTGACGGTGATGCCGCGCGAACCCACTTCGCGCGCCAGCGATTTGGAAAACGCGATGATCCCGGCCTTGGCCGCGGCGTAATTGGTCTGACCCGGATTGCCGGTGACGCCGACCACCGAGGCGATGTTGATGATACGGCCCTTGCGTGCCTTCATCATGGTGCGCATCACGGCCTTGGATGTCCGGTACACCGACGTGAGGTTGGTATCCAGGATCGCCTGCCAATCCTCGTCCTTCATCCGCATCAGCAGTTGGTCGCGGGTGATACCGGCATTGTTGACGAGAATCGAAAGACCACCATGGTCTTTCACGATTGCCTCGATCAACGCCTCGACCGCGGCGCCATCGGTGACATTCAGCACGCGGCCTTCGCCGCCGTGCACGGCCAGTCGCTGCGTGATCGCCCGTGCACCGGCTTCCGAAGTAGCGGTACCGAAGACTTGCGCGCCCTGCGCGGCCAGCTGGTCCGCGATTGCTGCGCCGATGCCGCGCGACGCGCCCGTGACCAGCGCAACCTCGCCTTGCAATGCTTTCGTCATGCCTGAATCTCCGCGAGTCCGGCACGCAATTCGGCAGGCGTACCCAGCGGGCGCGCGTCGAGGGATTTGTCGATGCGCTTGCACAGTCCCGCAAGTACCTTGCCGGGGCCGCATTCGAATATCGTCGTGGCGCCATTGCGCACCAGAGACCGCACGGTGTCGGTCCACAGCACCGGCATGTACAACTGGCGTTCGAGTGCGGCGCGGATGAATTCGATGCCGGCATGGGCCTTGGCGTCCGCGTTCTGGAGTACCGGGATCGTCGGCAACTGCCAAGGCAGATCCGCCATGCGCGCGGCGAGCTGTTGCGCGGCGTCGCGCATCAACGGGGTATGCGAGGGCACCGAGACCGCCAGCTTGATGACCTTGCGCACGCCGAGTTCGGCGAGGCGCTGCACGGCGCGATCGACCGCACCGGCATGACCGGCTATCACGAGCTGGCCGGGGCTGTTGTAGTTGGCCGGCGTCACGACTTCCGCCCCGGAAACCTCCTTGCACACGCCGCGGATTACATCGTCCTCGGCGCCCAGCACGGCCGCCATCGAACCCGTACCGGCAGGCACGGCTGCCTGCATCAGGCGCCCGCGCTCGGCAACCAGCGCGGCGGCCTCCCGCAACGGCAACGCGCCGGCACATACCAGCGCCGAATATTCACCGAGGCTGTGGCCTGCAAGCTGCGCCGGGATCGCACCGCCCTGCGCACGCCAGGCCTTCCACACCGCGACGCTGGCGGCCAGCAGCGCGGGTTGGGTGTTCTCGGTCTTGCCCAACTCTTCCTCGGGGCCGCCTTGCGACAGCGCCCACAGGTCGAGGCCGGCTCCTTCAGACGCCTCGTCGAAAACCTGGTGGACCTCGGGAAACTCGGCGCCCAGATCGGCCAGCATGCCGATCGATTGCGATCCCTGGCCCGGGAATACGAAAGCCAGATCAGCGCGCGGGGCGGATGAATGGGTCGCGTCGTCACTCATTTCGATCAATACCTGACCATGGCCGAGGCCCATGTGAACCCGCCGCCAAATGCTTCCAGCAGGAGATGCTGGCCGCGCTGCACGCGCCCCGAACGCACAGCGGCGTCCAGCGCCAGCGGCACCGACCCGGATGAAGTGTTGGCGTGCTTGTCGACGGTCACGATGACTTGATCCATCGACATGCCGAGCCGCTTGGCGGTAGCTTCGATGATGCGCAGGTTGGCCTGATGCGGGATCAGCCAGTCGATCTGGTCAGCGTGCATGCCGGCGGCCGTCAGGGTCTCGTCGACCAGCGAGTCGAGCGTCTTGACCGCGACCTTGAACACTTCGCGCCCACGCATGCAAATGCGCACGCCGTGGTTCTTCTCGTCGTTGAAGCCGACCGAGACACCCACCGGGCTGCACAACAGGTCCTTGTAGCTGCCATCGGCATGCAGGCAGGTCGCGATGATGCCGGGTTCTTCGGAGGCTTCCAGCACCACCGCGCCGGCACCGTCGCCGAACAGCACGCACGATTCGCGCTCGCTCCAATCGACCATCCGGGTCAGGGTTTCGGCGCCGATCACCAGTGCCTTTTTCACCTGTCCGGTGCGAATGAAGTTGTTGGCCACGCCAAGCGCATACATGAATCCCGAACACGCCGCGTTCACGTCGAACGCCATGCAGCCGTTGGCGCCCAGCCGGTTCTGGATCAGGCAGGCGGTGGCGGGAAACACCAGGTCGGGCGTGGTAGTGCCCAGTACCACCATGTCGAGGTCGGATGCCTTGACCCCGGCGTCGTACAAGGCCTGCTGCGCGGCACGCAATGCAAGATCCCCGGTGGTCTCGCCCTCGGCCGCGATCCGGCGCTCACGAATGCCGGTACGCGTGCGGATCCACTCGTCACTGGTGTCGACGATCTTTTCCAGATCCGCATTGGTGACGACGCGCTCGGGCAATGCGCTGCCGGTGGCGAGGATGCGGGCGTAGGTCAAGACTGTGGCCCCTGTTCAGGCGTTACGCACACGAAAACACCACGGCGCCCGCGAGCGCCGTGCATCGGATGACTGCGTTGCGGCCAACGAGGTCAATCCTCGTCGACGACAGCCTGTTTGTCCTCGATCACCTTGCGGCCACGGTAATAGCCGTCCTTGGTGATGTGGTGGCGACGGTGAATCTCGCCCGAGGTCGGATCGGTGGCGAGCTGGACCTTGTCCAGTGCGTCGTGCGACCGGCGCATGCCGCGACGGGACGGGGATTTACGGCTCTTGGCTACGGCCATGACGGCTCTCCTGACATATTCTTCAACGTTGTTTGGTACCGGCTTCCATCAGCCTGCGCAGATCCGCGAACGGATGTGTCACCGCCTCGTCCTGTCCAGCGTCCTGCGACGCCTGTCCCGGCGCATTCCATTGGCCCTGCAAAATCTCGCTGCCGGGCTTGACAGGCACCAGCGGCAAGGCCAGCAACAATTCGTCCTCGATCACCTTGCGCGGCTGCAGCATTCCGTGCTCGAGCAGCAGCGGCTCGCACCGCTCGGGCAATCCGGCCGCATCCTCCTCGCTGGCCAGCAACCCGAGCCGCGTATCGACCTCGACCGGCCATTCGAACGGCTGCAATGTTCGCTGGCATTCCAGCGTGAGGCGTGCAGCCAGACGAACGTGCAACTCGGGGTCGCCGAGCTGGCCCTGTTCGAAATCGAGATTGTAGGCGACCTCTCCGGAGTCCTTCGCCAGTGCTGCCACCAATCGCGACAATTCCGCAACCGGCAAGATGCCTTCGAAGGATCGCCGGCCGGTCACCATGCGTTCGGCGTCCACGGAAGCTGGCAGGGACGCGGACATAAGCGCGGAATGCTAGATTCCGCACTGCACAAAGTCAACCGTTGAGCATTGTCCCGGATTGGCCCGTATCATGCTGGGCATTCTTGTGCATCGCGTTCGCAAGGCCGGCTTTTGACTCCGCTTCCCACCACGCTGCTTGCCATTGCCCTGCCCGCCCTGGTGGCGATAATCGCCTGCGGCGTGATCGTCTGGTTGCTGGTTCGCCAGATGCGCCATCAGCGTGCACTGCGAACCCTTTACCTGGAAGCCGACGGGCTGGAACGCGATCTCAAGGAATGCCGCAACCGCCTCGAACGTGCCCACGCTTCGATGTCGATCGGCCCGAACCAGCGCGCCGTCGGCGAGACCGAAGCCCGTGACGCCGTCGATGCGGCGCTGCGCGAACTCTTGGCCCACCGCCTGTGGTTGCGCGACGAGGCCGGTGACGCGAATCAACGCGACCTGGACGCGGCCGTGAACGCGATCGGCAAGGTACGCGGCGCGCTCGGCGAGCAGTTGCGCGAGCTGGATACGGCGCAACGTGCGCTGGAGACCGCTGTGCGCGAAAAGATCGAAGACCTGTCACAACAGCCATGACCCAGCCGCGGATCGTCCTGGCCTCGACCTCACGCTACCGGGCAGGTTTGCTGCGGCGCATCATCTCAGATTTCGAGCCAATCCCGCCGGACACGGACGAACGGGCTGTTCCGGGCGAATCCCCGCGCGCACGCGCGGAACGGCTGGCTGCCATCAAGGCGCAAGCCGTCGCGACCCGCCTGCGCGACGCGCTGGTGATCGGCTCCGATCAGGTCGCCGCTTTGGGAAACGAAGTGCTGCACAAGCCCGGCAATATCGAAAAAGCACACGAACAATTGCGTTCAAGTAGCGGAAAAAAAATTGATTTCTTTACAGGCTTGTGTCTGCTTGATACACGCAATGGCCAAATCCGGACGGCTCTCGACCACACCCGCGTGACTTTCCGGGAGCTATCGGATGCCGAGATCGATGGCTACATCGCACGCGAACGCCCGCTCGATTGCGCCGGCAGCTTCAAAGCGGAGGGCGCCGGCATCGTGCTGTTCGAACGCATCGACAGCACGGATCCTACCGCCCTGATAGGACTGCCACTGATCGCGCTGAGCCATATGCTGCGGGAAGCGGGCGTCGTGCTTCCCTGAGCCCACCCGGCATAGGCAGTCGGCGTCGTACACTGCATCCGGATTCGCCGTTTTCAGGAGCAGGCATGGATCAGAACTTCGCGGCGGCGGCCGCGACGCCCGCCGCAGAACAGACCCGCCAGCGGCTGGACGCTGCGATCGCGCAGGTCAATCAGGTCGTGGTCGGCAAGAATCGAGCGGTGCGCATGGCTTTCGCCTGCCTGCTGGCTGGCGGACACCTGCTGATCGAAGACGTGCCAGGGGTCGGCAAGACCACGCTCGCACACGCGCTGGCGGCCACGCTGGGGCTCAGCTTCCAGCGCATCCAGTTCACCTCGGACTTGTTGCCAAGCGACATCGTCGGGGTGAGCGTGTTCGAGCGCGACAGCGGCGCCTTCCGCTTCCAGCCCGGCCCGATCTTCGCCCAGCTGTTGCTGGCCGACGAGATCAACCGGGCGACGCCCAAAACCCAAAGCGCGCTGCTGGAAGCGATGGCCGAGGGCCAGGTGACCGTGGACGGCGCCAGCCGCGCGTTGCCGCACCCGTTTTTCGTGGTCGCGACCCAGAACCCGCTAGACATGGCGGGCACCTATCCCCTGCCCGATTCCCAGCTCGACCGTTTCATGCTGCGCATCACGCTGGACTATCCCGATGCCGAGGCCGAACGCCGCCTGCTCACGGGCGAGAACCGCGTCGCGATCCTCGAGCGGCTGGCCGCCTGCCTGCCCGCTGCGGAAATTCTTGACCTGCAGCGTCAGACACACGCGGTGACGACCAGCCCCGCCCTGCTCGATTACGTGCAGGCGCTGGTGACGGCAAGTCGCAAGCACCCCGACATCCGCACCGGATTGTCGCCACGCGCAGGACTGGCACTGCTGGGCTGTGTGCGCGCCTGGGCACTGCTGGGCGATCGCGATTACGCCCTCCCGGAAGACGTCCAGGCGGTGTTCGTCGCGGTCGCGGGCCACCGTTTGATTCCCTCCCGCAACGCGGCGCGCGATGCATTGGCGCGGGCACTGCTGGAATCCGTCGCGGTCGAGTAGCGGGCATGGACGGCCTCGTGCATGGCGAACGTATTGGCACTGCGGCCCGTTTGCGGCGCTGGTTCCCGGGTCTCGCGCGCGGACGCAATCCGGAATCGCTGCCGGTCACGCTGGACCGTCGACGCATCTACATCGTGCCGACCCGCGCGGGCGTGGGCTTCGCGGTGCTGCTCGCGGCCATGCTGGTCGGCGCGCTGAACTACCAGAACAACGCGGCTCTGCTCCTGACCTGCATGCTGGGAGCCACGCTGGCCTGCAGCATGTTGCTGACATGGAGGGAACTGCACGGCCTGAGCTTGCGTTCACTGCACGCGGACCATGGATTTTGCGGTGCACGGCTTCCGATCCACCTGGCCTTCGCCGACGACGGCCGCGCGCGTCCGGGTTTGCATGTCGCCCTCGACGATATCCAGCAACCCTGTCCTTTGCGGCGCGACATGACCCGGACCACGGTGACCGCGCCGACTGCAATGCGTGGCTGGATGACGCTACCGCGCATGCGCCTGTCGAACACGCTTCCGTTCGGCCTGTTCCGCGCCTGGGGCTGGATCACGCCGGACCTGCGCGTGCTGGTGTATCCGCGCATCCTGCGTGATGACCACCCGGCGGCACGCAACGACGATCCCCGCGAACGCATCGCCGGGGGCGACGAATTCGCCGGTCTGCGTGATTACCACGCGGGCGATCCGATCCGGCACGTCGCCTGGAAGGCCAGCGCGCGCCAAGATCACCTTCTCGTGCGCGAGTTCGACCACGCGTCGCCCGGCCAGCCACTGCGCTTCGACTGGAACACGTTGTCGGGCGTGGATCGCGAAACCCGCATCTCGCGCCTGACTGGCTGGGTGTGCGACGCCTATGCCGCCGCGCATCCCTGGATCCTGATCCTCGAGGATCGCCACGCGTTGGGTCCCGGCCACGACGCGGCGCATTACCACCGCTGCCTGAGCGCGCTGGCGGAATTGCCTTGAAACACCGGCGCCCGCCACCGGGAACCCGCGACGAGGCCTGGATACTCGGGTCGCTGCCGTTCAATCTGCTGTGCGCCACGGTGCTGTGCGTGCTCGTCGCGCATGCGCCGCACATTCCAGCCTGGTACACCGCCGCGCTGGCCGCGATCGTAGCGGCACGCTGGTGGCAGCGCCGCCGCCAGCATCATCGCGTATCGGCATGGTTGCGCATCACGCTGCTGGTGGCGGTTCCGCTGGCGGTGATATTGGTCTACGGAACGCCGTTCGGGCGGGAAGCGGGAGCCGCCATCGTGTGCGGGCTGCTGGTGGTGAAACTGCTGGAAAGCGAGCGTCTTCGCGACGCACGCATGACGGTCGGTTTCGCCTGCTTCATCCTGATGAGCGCGCTGCTGTTCGACCAGTCTCTTGGCTTCACGATCGCGGTCGGACTGATGCTGCTGCCGGCTCTCGCCACCTTGCGTGCGCTGGAGCCGGGACTGCCGGACTCCGGGTGGCTGCCTGCGTTCAAGACCGGGGCGGTATTGCTGTCGGCCAGCCTGCCGCTGGCGTTGCTGGGATTCTTGCTGATCCCGCGACTGGAAACGCCATTGTGGGGCGCGCCGGACAGCGGAGTGGCTCAAACAGGCATCACCGACCGCATGGCGCCCGGCGACCTGCGCTCGCTGTTGACCGACAACTCTGTCGCGATGCGCATCGGATTCGACACCACGCCTCCGCCGGCGAATGAACGCTATTTCCGTGGCTTGGTGCTGTGGACCTTCGACGGGCGCGCCTGGACTCCTGGTGCGGCCGCGCGCCGTCCCTGGTCTCCCGCACAAGTGGAGGTGCGTGGTCCGCTCGCGCGTTATGACATCACGCTGCTGCCGACGCACCGGCACTGGTTGTTCGCCCTCGATGTACCGGTCGAGATATCCGAAGCCGTCCGGATGGGCCCCGACCGCACACTTTGGTCGGACAAGCCCGTCAACCAGACGCTGCGCTATCGAGCCGCGTCGGCGACCGGCTATCGGCTCGAACCGGGCGGTCTCGACCCGCGCATCCGGGCCGCCGCACTTGAACTGCCGCCCGGCATCGATCCCCGTGCCCGCGCGCTCGCCGAGAGCTGGCGCGAAAACGCGGGGAGCAATGACGACACCGTCATTCGCGATGCACTAGCCCTTTTCCACGATGGCGGATTCGTCTACGACCTCGATGCCCCGCCGCTGGCACGCAACAGCATCGACGACTTCCTGTTCGACACCAGGACCGGTTTTTGCGAACACTATGCCGGCGCTTTCACCTTCCTGATGCGCGCGGCAGGCATTCCCGCGCGCGTGGTGGTGGGCTACCAGGGCGGCTACTGGAACGCTTTCGCGCATTACCTCTTGATCCGCCAATCCGACGCGCACGCCTGGTCGGAGGTGTGGCTGGCTGGACGTGGCTGGGTGCGGGTTGATCCGACCGCCGCTGTCAGTCGAGTGATTTTCGCCAGCACCGGTGGCGCGACTGGCGATGTCGGCGGTGGCGGCCGCAGCTGGTGGCTGCCATGGCGCAACCGCCTCGACGTGATCAACCGCTGGTGGAGCCAGACGATGATCGGATTCGACGCCCTGCAACAAAGCCGGCTGTTGCGACCGGTCGGCATCGAACACGCCACCGCGCAGATGCTCGGCATCGCCCTCGCCGTGATCGTGTTCCTGGCACTTGGCATCGGTGCCCTGCTTGCCGCGCTGCGTCCGCGCGACAAACCGCGCGACGACCTCGCCGCCGCGCAGCGCCGCCTGCAGCACAAGCTGGCACGTTGCGGCATCGTGCGACTCGCGAATGAGGGCCCGCGCGATTACTATCGACGCTGTGCCAGCATGCTGCCCGCATCGGCGCAACCGTTGCAGACGCTCGCGGCTGAATATCTGCATCTGCGCTATGCCCTTTCCGAACCGCCACCTGAACGGACACAGGTATTCTCACGCAGCGTTCGCAGTTTCCGCCCGCGCCGTGTGGTCAAATAGCTTCAGACAGATTCCAACTTTCCGGAGGCACCCCATGTCACGCCGTATCTTGCTGCTCGTCGCCGGGGCGCTGGCACTCGGAGGATGCGCCACCATCCCCAAACCGCTGGTCGGCAACTACACGCCGGTTTCACTGGATGCCGCGCGCAATGGCAATGCCGCTGCAACGCCCGTGCGCTGGGGCGGGCAGATCATCCAGACCGAACCGCGCGAACAGCAAACCTGCTTCTTCGTGCTTGCCGAACCGCTGGATTCGCAGGCACGGCCGGAGCGCAGCGAAGACAGCCAGGGCCGGTTCGTCGCGTGCAGGCAGGGTTTCTACGATCCGGAAGTGTTCGCCAAGGGCCGCGAGATCACCGTGACCGGCACGCTGGACGGCACCGTCCGGCACAAGATCGGCGAGTTCGACTACACCTATCCCAGGGTCGCGGCCAATACTGTTTACCTGTGGCCTAAACGCCCGATCTATCCGCAGCGGGCTTACGACACCTGGGGTCCCTGGGGCGATCCGTTCTGGGGTGGCTGGGGCCCATGGGGCTATGGCCCGTGGTATCCGCCGCCACGCGTGATCGTGGTGCCACGCCCACCACCACCGCCACCGCCCCCCAAGAAGGGTTGATGTACAAGCGACCAAGACGCCCGCGCATGCGGGCGTCTGTCATTGCATGCGCATCCCAGGGTGTGCCCGTATCTGGCACGATGAACTGCTTCGCGTCAGGCCAGTCTCTCCGGCATCTGCCTGCCTGCGATCAGGTGCACGTGCAGATAAAACACCGTCTGGCCGCCGCCGCGGTTGCAGTTGACCACGCAGCGGTAGCCCTCTTCGGCGAAACCTTCGCGCTTGGCATACGCGGACGCCGCCAGCAACAGCTTGCCGAGCAAGCCGGCATCGGCCTCGCCGCAATCGTTGAGCGTGGGAATGGCTTTTCGCTTCGGAACGAACAAGACGTGCACCGGAGCCTGCGGATGGATGTCGCGGAAGGCGAGGATTTCGTCGTCCTCGTAGACGATGTCGGCCGGCAATTCACGGCGAATGATCTTGTCGAAAATGGTGTCGCTCACGCACTGTCTCCTTTCTCGATACGCAACAACATGCTTTGTGCAGCAGCGCGACCTTTCGGAAACCGAACTGCTCGTACATCCGGTGAGCCGCGCCGTCGGCGACCAGGCCAGTTGCCACACGTGACGCAAGATCCTCTTCGGCGGGAACCTGCGGTTGCAATACGGCGGCGGCCATCGACTTGCGGCTTCACTCGACCGTCGTGCGAGTGCCGAACGCGTGCGCCAGCGTGCCGCGATCGACGTATTCCAGCTCGCCACCCAGCGGCACGCCGTGCGCGAGTCGTGTCGCACGCACGCCTGCCATGCGCGCCATCTGGCCAAGCCAGTGCGCGGTCGCCTCGCCTTCGACCGTCGGATTGGTCGCGATCACCATTTCGCGTACCTCGCCTTGCGCAAGCCTGCACTGCAGGAGTCCGGCACCAAGTTCGTCCGGACCCATGCCGTCCAATGGCGACAACCGGCCCATCAGCACGAAGTAACGTCCGCGGTATCCGGTGGCCTGTTCGATCGCCAGCAGATCGGCTGGTGTTTCCACCACGCACAGCAGCGCGCCGTCGCGTGCAGCGTTCGTGCAGATAGCGCATTCGTCCGTTTCGCTGAAATTGCGGCAGGACTTGCAATGGCCGACGCGCTGCATGGCCTCACGCAACACTTCGGCCAGACGCACGCCGCCGTCGCGATCGCGTTCCAGCAAGTGAAACGCCATGCGCTGCGCACTCCTTGCGCCGACGCCCGGAAGACGGCGCAGGGCCTCGATCAGGTCGGCCAGCAGGTTGGCATTCCCGGACATGCAATCAGAAAGGCAGCTTGAAGCCCGGGGGGAGATTCATCCCGGAACTGACACCGCCGAGCTTCTCCTGGCTGGCTTCGGCGACCTTGTTGACCGCGTCGTTGACTGCCGCCGTGACCATGTCTTCGGCCATCTCCGGATCGTCCGCCATCAACTTGCGGTCCATGCGCACGCGGCGCACTTCGTGGCGACCGGTCATGGTGACTTCGACCATGCCGCCGCCCGCACTGCCGGTGACTTCCATCCCGGCGATTTCGTCCTGCGCACGCTTGAGCTCCTCCTGCATGCGCTGCGCCTGCTGCATCAGTTGTCCCAGTTGTCCTTTCATGCCTGTCTGTCCGCGGGTCGTATGCTGTCTGGAATGATTTCGGCGCCGAGCTGGCGCTGCATGTCCTGGATGATCGGGTCCTCGGCCAGCGCGCGCCGCGCCGCTGCCTGTTCATCCGAACGTGCCCTGGCTGCGCGGGTGGCCGGGGTCTCCGCGATCGCTTCATGCACGATGCGCACGCGCAACTTGCGGGCGATCGCCATGCCCAGGCTGTCCTGCAGCTGCTGGCAAAGGTGATCGCTGCAGAAAACCATGTGCTCGGGCTGCAAGGCCAGCGTCAACACGTCACCTTCGAAAGATTTCGGCAGCGCGTGTTGCGCCAGCAATGCAACCGGCCCACCGAGATCGGCCCGCCGGATCCACGCCTCCCAATCGGCCAGGCCGGTGATGCGAGGCGCGTCGGCATGGGGTTCGGGCGGCCCGTCTGGCGTGTCGGCGACGACGCGGCCATGGCGTGCGGTATTTTGCGAAGCAGGCGCGGCGGATCTTGCAAGAGATGGCGTTGAGGCAGCGTGCGCGCGGCGTGCAGCAGTGCCCGAATGCCCCGGCGCCTCTCCTCCGCCGGCACTGGTTGCGTGGTCGCGGAACGCCAGCATGCGCAGCAGGGTCATCTCGAAGCCCGTGCGCACGTCCGGCGAAAGCGGCAAGTCGCGGCGGCCATGCAAGGCGAACTGGTACCAAACCTGCACGTCCTCGGGATCGATCTCGCCAGCCAGCGCATCCAATATCTCGCGTTCGACCTCGTCGCCTTCGAAATCCGGCACCAGTTGCCGCAACTGGACGCGGTGCAGTGCGCTCGCCAGCTGTTCCAGTACCACCGCGAAATCCGGCGCCAGACCCGCGATGCGATCTGCCTCCGCGAGCACGGCCTTGCCGTCGCCGTTGGCCAGCGCGCGCAGCAACGCTCCGACATCATTGTCCGCGATGGTACCCAGCATTGCGCGCACATCATCCGCCTGCAGCATGCCGCCACCGTGGGCAATCGCCTGATCGAGCAGCGACAGGCCATCCCGCAGCGAACCGTCCGCGCCGCGCGCGAGCGCCTCGATCGCACCTTCGTCGAAGCCCACGGCTTCCTTGCCGAGGATCATCCGCATCTGCCCGGCGATCTGATCCGGCAACAGGCGCTTCAGCCCGAACTTCAGGCAGCGCGACAACACCGTCACCGGCAACTTCTGCGGATCGGTGGTCGCGAGCAGGAACTTCACGTGCTGCGGTGGCTCCTCCAGCGTCTTCAACAAGGCATTGAAGGCGCTCTTCGACAGCATGTGCACCTCGTCGACCAGGTACACTTTGTAGCGGCCCTGCGCGGGCGCATACTGCGCGTTCTCGATCACCTCGCGCACGTCGTCGACGCCGGTGTTGCTGGCCGCGTCGATCTCGATCAGATCCACGAAACGGCCTGCATCGACGGCCTGGCAGATCGCGCATTTGCCGCAGGGATGCGCCGACATGCCCTGCTCGCAGTTCAGCGACTTGGCGAAAATGCGCGCGATGGTGGTCTTGCCGACGCCGCGGGTGCCGGTGAACAGGTAGGCGTGATGCACACGGCCCGAATCCAGCGCATGGGTCAGCGCCTTGACGACGTGTTCCTGCCCGACCAGTTCGTCGAACTGCTTCGGACGCCATTTGCGGGCGAGAACCTGATAACTCATGGGAAGAAGCTTACGTGGAAAGTCAGGCCATGGATGGCCGTTCTGGGGGTTGGCATCTCGGGATGCAAGCGACCTTGGGCCAGTTGATGAAGCAGCGACCACGGACGATCGCATAATTCACGTCCCATTGTGCCAAGTCAGGGCGAAGAGACCAAGTCGCAAAATGGCGGCGGCCCCGCCAGCGTATCTCCGGCGCACGAGTCGAGCGATACCGTTGCTTCCTTCCGGACCTGGCGGGGTTTTCGATCTATCGTCGCGGAGGCACCAACGGGGCCACCATGAACGTCAAAATTGTTCGCACCATCCCTGATGCGCGGGCCGCGCTTGCGATCGGTGCAGCCCTCCGGCTGTCCTGGATCGCTCCCGGCGAATTCGTCGAACCCTGCGGGTTCTCACCCGCCTTCCGTGCATCTCCTGATTGCCTGCGAAACTGGCGGAGAGGGCGGGATATGTTCGCATCATCCATCATGCTCACCCCTCGCCAAGCTCGGGGCCGACCTCCGGTCGTCCGAATTCGCTCCCTGCGGGTTCTCACCCGCCTTCTGTGCATCTTCTGATTGTCTGCGAAACTGGCGGAGAGGGCGGGATATGTTCGCATCATCCATGATGCTCACCCCTCGCCAAGCTCGGGGCCGACCTCCGGTCGTCCGAATTCGCTCCCTGCGAATTCGTCGAACCCTGCGGGTTCTCACCCGCCTTCCGTGCATCACCTGATTGTCTGCGAAACTGGCGGAGAGGGCGGGATTCGAACCCGCGAAGCGGGGCTTAGCCGCTTACACACTTTCCAGGCGTGCTCCTTCAACCACTCGGACACCTCTCCGAAAAAGCGAACGGAACAGCATAGCGGCATCGGCACATGCGGGCAATCATTTCGCGGCGCCCGAATCAGGATGCAGCCACCCGGATGGACCGTCCGCGTAGTGCTCACGCTTCCAGATCGGCACGCGGGTCTTGACCTGATCGATGACAAAACGACAGGCATCGAATGCCGCCGCACGATGCGCGGCGGAAACCCCGGCCCACACCGCGATGTCGCCCAATGCCAGATCACCCACGCGGTGCACGCAGACGACACGTTCGACCGCGAACCGTTTGCGTGCTTCTTCGACGATGTTCCGGCCCTCCGTCTCCGCAAGCTCGGCATAAGCCTGATAGGAAAGCCCGGTTACCGCGCGCCCCTCGTTGTGGTCGCGCACGCGCCCTTCGAAGCAGACCAAGGCGCCTGCCTTCGTCGATTCGAGCTCGTGCCGCAAACGCGCGATGTCGATCGCGGCATCACTGATCGAAAACATGGTCAGCCACCCGATACCGGTGGCAGGAAAGCCACCTCGTCGTTCTCGGCAAGGTGCCGGTTCCAGTCAGTGAATGCCCCGTTGACCGCGACGCGAAGGCGATCCGGGCTGAACGTGAAACCGTGGCGACCGGCAAGCTCCGCGTAGAGCGCGCGAACGTCGCGTGTTTCGCTCACGACATCTTCTTCGGCGCGACCCGCGGCATCGCACAATGAAGCGAAATAAAGCAATCGATAGTTCATCGAGGTTTGCCCCGCTTCCCCGGGGCCATCCTTCGTGATTTCACCGCGCGCTTGCCGCCGGATTTCTCCAGCAGCCGGACATTTCCGATCACGATCTCGTGCGAAAGCGCCTTGCACATGTCATACACCGTGAGCGCCGCGACGCTGGCACCTGTCAGGGCTTCCATCTCGACACCCGTCTTGTGGGAAACCGCAACCTCGCAGCGGATCGCGAGGTCGGTATCCGTGACGAAAACGGCCTCGATGCGGCAACGCTCGATCGCCAGCGGATGGCAAAACGGAATCAGCTCGTGGGTGCGCTTGGCGGCCATGGTGCCGGCCACGATCGCCGTGTCGAGCACCGGACCCTTGGCGCTGCGCATGCCACCCGCGCGCAGGATGTCGGCAACCGCTTTGGGGAAGCGCACGACGGCCTCGGCCACCGCGGTGCGCGCAGTAATGCGTTTGGCGCCAACATCCACCATGCGCGGGCGATTCGATGCATCGATATGCGAGAGTTTGCTCATTTCGCCCTTCACGTTTCGCCGTCATTCCGGCGCAGGCCGGAATCCAGTATCGCGGCTCCGCAACCTAGCCACCGATCCGGTACATCTCGACATGCTCCAGTACGCCTGCTGCGCGCAATTCCGCCCGGCGCTCGCTGTAGCGGTCGCCACGATGGCTCCAGATACCGGCGACGGTCGCGCGCAATGCCGCATCGGATTCGCCAGCATGCAACAAAGAGCGCAAGTCATGCCCTGAATGCGCGAACAGGCAGGTGTAAAGCTTGCCATCCGCCGACAGACGCGCACGGGTGCAACCGCCGCAGAAGGGTTCGGTCACCGAATTGATGAATCCGATCTCGCCCGCCCCGTCGCGGAAACGCCAACGACGCGAAGTGGACGCGGCATTGCGCGGCAGCGGCTCGAGCGGCCAACGTTCGTGGATGCGCCGCGCGAGCTCGGCTCCCGGCACCACGCGATCGTTGCGCCAACGATTCACGGTTCCGACATCCATGTACTCGATGAAGCGCACGACGTGGCCGGTGCCCCGGAATCGAGCGACCAGGTCAAGCACGCCGTCGTCGTTGACGCCGCGCATGACAACGCAGTTGATTTTTAGCGGTGCGAAGCCGGCCCGTTCCGCCGCGACGATTGCGGCCTCGGCATCGGCCAGTGCACCGCGTCCTCCCGACATCCGCCGAAAAACATCCGGGTCGACGCTGTCCATGCTGAGGGTCACCCTGTTCAGTCCGGCATCGTGCAAGGGCTGCGCGAGCTTCGGCAGCAGCACGCCATTGGTGGTCAGTGCCAGGTCCTCGACACCATCGATCGCCGCAAGCCGCGCGGCCAGTTCGGGCAGGTCGCGCCGCAGCAGCGGCTCGCCGCCGGTCAGGCGCAGCTTGCGCACACCGAGGGTGACGAACACCCGCGCGATACGCTCGATTTCCCCGAAGCTCAGGCGCTCGCGCGCGCGCTGGAAAGCATGGTCGGCCGGGTAGGCTTCTTCGGGCATGCAATACGGACAACGAAAATTGCAGCGATCGATGACCGAGATGCGCAAATCCGCCAGTGTCCTTCCCAGCGCGTCCGGCGGAGCCGGCAATGCCTGCAGCGAGAGCGGCGCCTCGGGCTTCATCAACCCGCCTCGCTCCGTACCGGATGCGGTGCATGCAGGGGATAGCGTCCCTCCGGCGTCGCCACCTTGAAGCCGCGTGCCCGCAGGGCCTTCGCGTCGGCTTCGCTGGCGTAGTGATACAGCAGCAGCCGATCCCGCAGCGCCTGCGGATATTCGCGCTCCAGATCCTCGACACCCGTATGCGAAGGGTTGCCGTGGAGTGCGCAATCGTGCGCAATCAGCGTGTACTCGTCGGTGATCGCCGACAGCACTTCGGGAATCGGCCGCGTGTCTCCGGTCCAGGCGAAACACCCGTGTAGCGCGACCCCGAACGAAGTGCCCGGCACATGGTGGCGCGTGGCGAAGACGTCGAACCACAAGCCATCCAGCCAGAATCCACGCGACAACGCGATCAATCGAAAACCTTCCCAGAAATTGGCGCCGCCCTCGGCGACCGCGTTCGGATAGTCGGCGACCCTCGATTGCAGGATCGGCAGCAGGTTGGCGTGCATGAACAACTTGACGCGTCCGCGTTGCGCCGGATCGAACCAGCCGGCGTGGAACAACCGTTCCAGGCCGGCGACGTGATCCATGTGCCCGTGGGTGATGAACACGGCGGGCGGAAGCGCGCCGTAGCTGCGCAAGTAATGTTCGAACGTACCCGGCCCGCAATCGATCAACAGCAGTGGCTGGCCGGAATGCTCCAGCACCGCTCCGGACGCGCCCAGATCGACCGCACTGGCCGCACCCGTGCCGAGCACGTGCAGGGACCAGACGTCCTGTCCCGCTGGTTCGTCTTGCTGTACTCCACCGTCCGCAGTCATTGTCATCGGTCGTTTTCGCTGGCGCGTTCGTAGCCGCGCATCAGGGGCGTCCAGATCTCGCGATCCAGCGCCGTTTCATCATGGTCGCAGGCACCGACCTTCAGCAACGAACGTTTGAGCCGCGCAAGATTCGCCAGCTTCCATGCCGTGCCAGTCGCGCGAATCTCCCCGCGGTCGAAATCGATCAACCACAAGTCCCGTTCCGTCACCAGGATATTGTGCGCGTTCAAGTCGGCATGATCCACACCTTGGCCGTGGAATCGCGCGACGAGTCCGCCGATCCGTTCCGCGAGGGTGGCGTCGAGATGCCGGGCGGCAATGACCCCCGCCAGGGTTCGCGTGTTTTCGATCGCGCGCGTGATCAGGTCCGCCGTGTAATACAGGCCGCGCCGCACATAGCGCGCCGCGACAGGGGCCGGCACCGGAAGCCCCCGCGCCAGCAGCTCCGCAAGCAACCGGAACTCGGCGAAACCGCGACTGCGCAATCGCCCGTTCCACAGGTAGCGATCGCCCAGCAACGGGGCCGCCATGCCGCCGCGCCGGTAGTGGCGCAGCACGCACGCACCGATCGGCGCATCCAGAAAGGCCACGCCGCCGCGTCCGCCGCCACCGCCGCGGACGCCGCCCCGCGCCGCCCACCATGCGGGATCAAACCAATCCCAGGCCGGGGCTTCGGACAGGGCAGCGTCGTACACCATCGCGCCGGGTCCGGATGCGACAATGCGCGGGTCGACCGCGCGGCGTGCATTGTCAGGATACGCCGTCATTTTCACCTTCCCAGTCTAGCAAGCCCGATGTCCGAAGCCTCCGAAACCCTGTGCCTGTTGCGCACCTCCGCCCTGGGCGACGTCACCCACGTGGTGCCGCTGGTACGCACGTTGCAAGCGGCACGGCCGCAGGCGCGGCTGACCTGGATCGTCGGCAAACTGGAACACAAGCTGGTCGGTGACATCGCCGGGATCGAGTTCGTGGTGTTCGACAAGGCAGCGGGCCTGGCCGGTTACCGCGCGGTGCGCCAGGCGCTGACCGGCCATCGGTTCGATGCATTGCTGCACATGCAAGTCGCGCTGCGTGCCAATTTCCTGAGCCTTGCCGTGCATGCCGATCGCAGGATCGGTTATGACCGCGCACGCAGCAAGGATCTGCACGGCCTGTTCGTGCGCGAACGCATTCCCGCGCGCACCGGCCAGCACGTGCTGGATGCGATCGGCAGCTTCGCCGAGCCGCTGGGCCTACGTCAGATGCAAGTCCGCTGGGACATCCCGGTCCCCGACGAGGCGCAGGCATGGGCCGCCGGGCAATGGCCGGACGACGGTCGGCCCGTGCTGCTCGTCAGTGCCGCCTCAAGCCACGCCCTGCGCAACTGGCGCGCGGAACGCTACGCCGCGGTTGCCGATCACGCGTCACGGGCGTTGCGGATGCGCGTGGTGTTGAGCGGCGGTCCATCGACTGGCGAACGTGCGCTGGGCGACGCGATCACGGCGAAGATGAAAACCCGCCCGCTGGACCTGATCGGCAAGGACACCCTGAAACGTGCACTGGCGCTTTACCAACGCGCCACGATCGTATTGACGCCCGACTCGGGACCGATGCACATGGCCAACGCAGTCGGAGCGCGCGTGCTTGGGCTGCACGCCGCCAGCAATCCGGCACGTTCGGGTCCCTATTGCGATCGCCGCTGGTGCGTGGATCGTTACGACGCCGCCGCGCGCAAATACCTGCACAAGCCGGCGTCGGCAATTCCCTGGGGTAGCAAGATCGAATATCCCGGCGTCATGGACCTGGTCGGCGTCGACGAAGTGATCGGCAAACTCGAAGCGGCGCTTCAGGCCCCGCCGTAATCCTGGTACGACTTTTCCTCGACCAGCCGCGAACCCAGCTTTAGGTTGATCGCGCGCTTGACCGCCGCGCGTTTGTCATTTGTGTGATACACCGCGCGCGCCAGTTCGATGAAGCGCGCGCCGAACGCCTGGTCTCGTTCCTTCACGCGGATTTCGTCCTCGATCTCCCACAGCGCCTCGTTGATGCGCTTGAGCTCCGCGCGCTCGGTCACGATGTCGATGCGCGAATGGGCGTCCATCCGCCACAGGCGGTCGAGCATCTGCAGCTCGTCGCGCACGTTGGCAAGCTTGGCCGCGTCGGCCATGCGTTCGGACTTGATCTCGAGGATCGTGATCTTGTCGATCAATTCGCCGAAGGAAACGGGGACGGAGACGAGGTCGGTCATGAAGTGCGGTCCGGATCAAGCCGTGCAGACTAGCAAGATCCCCTCGCCGGCACAGCCCGCGACGGCGGCAGCGGGCCGCGTCGATGACGCGGCATCAGCCACCCGATGCCGCCCCGCTGGCCGGCTTTTCCACGTAGGGCTCGAGACCCGTGGGCGTCGGCAACGATTCGAGGAACTCGGGATTGTGGCGCGCGTGGGTCGCCTGCTCGTATGCGTAGGCGATGCCGATCAGCGTCGGTTCGCTCCACTTGCGCCCGAAGAACAGCATGCCGACCGGCAGACCGTGCACGAAGCCGGCAGGCACCGTGATCGACGGATACCCGGCCACGGCGGCCGGCCCGTAGGCAGAGGCGCCACCAGCGTCACCATTCACGAGGTCGATCGGCCAGGCCGGATCCTGCGCGGGCGCGACCAGCGCATCCAGATGGTCGGCGTTCATGGCCGCGTCCATGCCGTCGGGTCCGGCCAGCCTGCGTGCCTTTCGCAGGGCATCGAGGTAAGCCTTGTCGGTAAGTGGGCCCTTGGCCTCCGCCTCGATGAACAGTTCCTGCCCGAACCATGGCATTTCCTGGGCCGCATGTGCCTTGTCGAAGGCGATCAGATCGGTGAGCGAATGCACCTTCAGCCCCTTGCGGGTCGCGAGATAGGCATTGATGTCGTACTTGAATTGATACAGCAGCACCGTCAATTCGGCACTGCCGTATTCGTGGAGATGCGGGATCTTCACGTCGTCGACCACGGTCGCGCCATGGGCACGCAACGTCGCGATGGTCCGGGCCAGCAGCGCCTCGACTTCCGGGTTGTTGCCGGTGAGCTGCCGCGCGACACCGATCCGCTTGCCCCGCAATGCATCCGGGTCCAGGAACTTCGTGTAGTCGGTGGCGTGCCGGTCGGCGGCCGCGGTCGCAGGATCACGCTTGTCGCTGCCCGCGATGGCCGTGAGCACGATCGCGGCATCGCGCACGTCGCGCGCGATCGGCCCCGCGGTGTCCTGGGTCGAGCTGATCGGGATGATGCCGGCGCGACTGACCAACCCCACGGTCGGCTTGATGCCGACCACCCCGTTCGCTGCCGACGGGCAGATGATGGAACCGTTGGTTTCGGTGCCGATCGCCACCGTCGTGAATCCGGCGGCAACCGCCGCCGCCGAGCCCGAACTCGAACCGCATGCGGTGCGGTCGAGCACGTACGGATTGCGGGTCAGGCCCCCACGTGCGCTCCAGCCGCTGCTGGAATGCGTCGAGCGGAAGTTGGCCCATTCGCTGAGGTTGGCCTTGCCGAGGATCACCGCGCCCGCCGCGCGCAGCTTCGCGGCCACCGTCGCATCCTGTTCCGCCGGGGATCCCAGCAAGGCCAGCGATCCGGCGGTGGTCGGCAGCTTGTCCGCGGTGTCGATATTCGCCTTCAGCAGGATCGGGATGCCCCACAACAGGCCATGCTCGCCCGCCTTGCTCGCCGTGTCGCGTTGCGCCGCGATCTTCAGCGCATCGGGGTTCATCTGCAGCACCGAATTGACCCGTGGCCCGGCCTGGTCGACGCGGTCGATGCGGTCAATGAAATCCTGCGTCAATCGCGTTGACGTCAACGTGCCGGCATGCAGCGCCGCGTGCAGCTGCGTGATGCTGTGGTAGACCGGAGAATCCGTCGCCGCAGGCGAGGAGGCAGGGGCCTGTCCCCGGGCCGAAGCGCCCAAGCCGATGCCTGCCAAAACGAAGGCAACACTCAAGGATCGTGTGTGCATGATCACCCCCTCCTGTCCGGGCACGCTACCCCGTCCACGGTTCAAGCTCAAGCATTTCGCGGCCGACCTCACGGTTGCCACAATGGGCAAGGCACCACAGGTTGTCACCCCGACGCACGCGCAATTATCATGAGCGGCTTGCCACGAGCCATGCGAGGGCTGAGCCTCGGGACGGGGCGAACCATGCGCCGGTGATGCTTGCCGCCAAGCCGTGCGCCAAGTTTCAGGAGAGGTGGCAGAGTGGTCGAATGCGCCGGATTCGAAATCCGGTTTACGGTTTTGCCGTAACGTGGGTTCGAATCCCACCCTCTCCGCCAGAAATGCAAACGCCCTTCGCGGGCGTTTTGTGTTTCTGCTGCAGCGGTGGGGTGGACGAACCCACTCGGTTCGACAAATTCGTCTGGAACGAATTTGCACAGCCACAGGCCGGCCCCGGGCGTAGCGAGGGGTGAGCATCAGGAAAGATGCAAGCGACCCCACCCTCTCCGCCGGAAATGCAAACGCCTCTCGTGGGCGTTTCGCGCGTTATGTTTCCGAAACATGTGTATGCACGGCGATCTGCTAGCGCCTGCAACCCGCCAGCCTCAGCCGCTTGCCGATCTGCAGGTCGGACGCCGAGTGCAGGCGATTGTCGCGTACCAGCCTGCGCACGTCATCGCACTGGAAACGCCGGGCGATGGCGGACAACGTGTCGCCCTTGCGGACCGTGTAATGCGATGCACGTTTCGGTGGTGGATCCGCCGCTGCGATCTGCGCCGGCGGTGTCGGCAACTGCGCATCCTGCAACTGGCTGGCCAATGCGACCCATTTCCCCTGAATGCAGGAGCGTTTGTATGCGCCTTGCAACATCCTGGGAAGATTGACGCGCGTGCCTTGCGGCTGCACCTGGGATGGATCCATCTGCGGGTTGAGGTTGCGCAACGTACGGTACCAGCCGTAATTCATGCCGTCGTCGTTGCCGAGGCATACCGACAGCTCGTTCAGCGAGGCCGCATTGGCGAGGTCCACGTGTCCGGGCACGCCATCGACCCTCGGAAAATGCAGGTTGTAGCGCTGCGGGTGCAGGAACAGCCACGCTGCCGCCAGTACCATCGGCACGTATTCGCGCGTTTCGGGCGACAGCGCGAAATAGATATTGGGATCCCAGAAACTGGCATCGGATGTCCCGGCCGCCAGACGACCCACCCGGCCTTCACCACCGTTGTAGGCCGCCAGCACCAGCGCGAGGTTGTCGTTGAGCTGCGCCAATTGTTCGTTGAAGTACGCAGCCGTCGCCTGCGCGGCCATGGTCGGATCGAAACGCTGGTCGAAGCCATTCACGGTATCGAGCCCGAAACGCGCGCCGGTCGCCGGCATGAACTGCAGCGGACCCGCCGCGCCGGAACGCGAGACAGCGTGCACGCGTCCACCGGACTCCTTGGCGATCAAGCCGAACAGGACCGCTTCCGGCAAGCCCGCCTGGCGGAACGCCGGCTCCATCTGATAGCGCAGGTAACGATAATCGACATAGGCGCGGATCAGGTTCGGGCGCAGGCGCGTCAACCACACCTGCAAGGCCGCCTGCACCGCCCCATTGGTCGCGACCAGGTCAGACAACTTGTCGCCACCGAGCAAGCGCACGGTTTGCCGAGCTTGCGGCAGTGTCTTGAACAAGCCGGAACCGTTGCCGGTGGCCTCGGCACCGCTACCCGCATCGACCGACTGATCGTCGTCCTCGGTACCCAGGAAACTGCCGTCCTTCAACCGCAACGCTCGGTCGTAGGCGGCCAGGAACCGCGCTGTGTCGCAGCCCGGCGTATTCACGCAGTTGTCGGAGGCATTGCGCAGCGCGTCCAGCGCCGTCTGCAGGGTCTTCTGCGATTGCGCATTGTCGCCCCGCCGCGCCTGTTGCAGCGCCTGGTCGTATTGCGTACTGGCCTGATCGAGCGCGGCGTACAAACTGTCCAACCCGGGAGACGAAGCACTTCCCTTGGTCGGGCTCTGCGCGCAGCCCGCCAACATCGCCGCAACACCGGCGCACGCCATCCATCCAAACCGCTGCATCATTTACTGCCCACCCACACCGAAATCACGCACGCACCCTAACCGGTAGTCCCGGACGACTCAAGACGGAACCACCCCGTACAATCCCAAGTCCGTCACATGCCGAAACACACGGAGCTTGCGTGAACGATATCCTGGTCGGAAGAATCGACGCCGACGAGATCGAACTGGATCAGCACTGCGGGAATTGCCACGGGATGATCGGAACATGGCCAACAAGACTGTGCACCCTGAGCGGCCAGTCACGCTGGCAGACCCCGCGCGGCATCTTGGGCGGCATTTTCGGTGGGCTCCGCTGAGAACCTGATGAAACCTGTTGCACTCGGCATCTTGCGCGCTCGCGACGCACAATCCGCCATCGCTCACGATGGGTCCATTGGGCTCTCCATTTAGGCATGTCCCGCTGGCGCCCACTACCACCCCGCTCCACCGCGATCATTACGCGCGCGGGTTTTGATGCGCTCAAGGCCGAACTCGACCATCTATGGCGCGACCTGCGTCCGGAAGTCGTCAAGGCGCTGGCCGCGGCCGCGGCCGAAGGTGACCGCTCGGAAAACGCCGAGTACACCTATCGCAAGAAACAGCTCGGTGAAATCGACCGACGCGTGCGCTATCTGTCGAAACGCATACCGTCGCTGAAAGTCGCCGACGGTGCGCCTGTCGATCGCACCACGATCTTTTTCGGCGCGATCTTCTCCATCGAAAACCTCGACAGCGGCGAAAACCACACCTACCGGATTGTCGGCCCCGACGAGACCGATGCAAAAAAAGGCTGGATCAGCATCGACTCGCCACTCGCGCGGGCGGCGTTGAAGAAGCGCGTCGACGAGGAGTTCGAGGCAAGGTTGCCGGGCGGAGCGGCGCGGTTCCTGGTGGTGGCGGTCGATTACTGGCGTGGGTCCTGAACCGGGCGCTCAACCCAGGCTCAGCAACTGCTGCCCGACATAGCCGACCAGGAACAGGGCCGTCAGGACGAGGATCGTGGCAAGTACCTTTTCGGCCCATGCACTTGGATAAGGAATCGTCCGTTCCTCGGCGATCATGCGACGAAAGCGCAGGAACCGCAGGGTCGCAAGCAGGATCATCAACGTACCGAAAAGGATCAGCAGCAACCCGGCCCACTCACCGCCGTGCAGATGCAGTCCGCCGATTGCCTTGCCGACAATGCGCGACAGCGAGGCGATGAACAAATCGAACCGCTCGAGCAGGAAACCAAAGGCCATGATGGCGATCGCAGTCCTTACCCAGGCGAGGTAGGTGCGCTCGTTGGCGGCATGGTCGCTGAATTGCGGAATCATCGTGATCGATTCCCAGAGCACGTCCGATCGATTATGACGCTAGAGCCGGTCGTGACCGCGACGGGCATTTCGCGCTATGCCAACCGGGCCTGCAAATCGTGTTCGCTCGCAGCCTCGACCTTGACCTCGACGAACTGCCCCGGTTTCAGCGAACTGCCGTCGGTGACATGCACCACGCCATCGATTTCAGGCGCGTCGGCAGCCGAACGCGCGATCGCCATGTCACCTTCAATCGCGTCGACCAGCACCGTGAGCGTGCGGCCGATGTTTCGTTGCAGCTTGGCGGCGGAGATTCCCGCCTGCACTTCCATGAAGCGCTCGAGCCGGTCTTCCTTCAATTCTTCCGGCACCGGATCGGGCAGCTCGTTGGCCTTGGCGCCATCCACCGGCGAATAGGCGAACGCGCCGACGCGATCGAGTTGCGCCTCGCGCAGGAAGTCCAGCAATTCCTCGAATTCCGCATCGGTCTCGCCCGGAAAGCCGACGATGAAGGTGCTGCGGATGGTCAGGTCGGGACAGACTTTCCGCCAGTTGCGGACGCGCTCCAGCGTCTTGTCGATATTGCCGGGCCGCTTCATCAGCTTGAGGATGCGCGGGCTGGCATGCTGGAACGGGATGTCGAGATAGGGAAGGATTTTCCCTTCCGCCATCAGCGGAATCACTTCGTCCACGTGCGGATACGGATACACGTAGTGCAGTCGCACCCAGGCACCGAGTTCGGACAGGCCCGCGCACAGGTCGGTCATGCGCGTGCGGTACGACTTGCCGCGCCACGCGCGTTCGGCATAACGGGTGTCGACGCCGTAGGCGCTGGTGTCCTGGCTGATCACCAGCAGCTCCTTGACGCCGCCACGCACCAGCTTCTCGGCCTCGACGAGCACCTCGTCGACCGGGCGCGATACCAGGTTGCCGCGCATCGACGGGATGATGCAGAAAGTGCAGCGGTGGTTGCAGCCCTCGGCAATCTTCAGGTACGCGTAGTGTTTCGGCGTCAGCTTGATGCCCGCCGCCGGCACCAGGTCCACGAACGGATCATGCGGCTTCGGCAGCGCCGCGTGCACCGCGCCCATCACGCTTGAATAATCCTGCGGTCCGGTGATCGCCAGCACGTCGGGGTAGGCCTCGCGGATCAGCGCGTCGCGCTTGCCGAGGCAGCCGGTGACGATGACCTTGCCGTTCTCGTGCAGCGCCTCGCCGATCGCATCCAGCGACTCCTGCACCGCCGCGTCGATGAAGCCGCAGGTGTTGACGATCACCGCGTTGGCCTTGTCGTAGCGCGGCACGATCTCGTAACCCTCGGCCTTCAACTGGGTGAGGATGCGCTCGGAATCGACCAGGGCCTTGGGGCAACCGAGGCTGACGAAACCGACTTTGGGCGGGGCAACAGACATGCGCGACAACCGGACAATGCAATCGCTCATTGTATCCGGCGCGAACCGAGTCAGGCCCGATCGCAGTGGCCGCGGTTGACTTGGCCGGGCGCCGGTTTAGTCTGGCCGGATGTCGACTCCGGGAGCCACGGCATGGGCGAACGCATCCATCTCAACACCCCCGGTATGCATTGCATCGGAGCGTACCTTTCCAGACCCTCCGGCAAGCCCAAGGGCGGCATCGTGGTGGCGCAGGAAATCTTCGGCGTCACCACGCATATTCGCAACGTCGCGGACGTGTATGCCATGCGCGGCTATACCGCCATCGCACCGGCCTTCTTCGATTTCGTTGAGAACGATGTCGAGCTGGCCTACGACCGGGCAGGCACGGAACGTGGCCGCGAGCTCGTTGCGGAAGTCGGCATGGACCGTGCGGTGGAGGCTGTCGCCAGCGCCGCGGAATCCGTCAGATCCTCTGGCAGGATCGGCGTAGTCGGCTACTGCTGGGGCGGCACGGTCGCACTGCGCGCTGCGCAGGTACTGGCGATGCCGGCATCGAGCTATTACGGCGCGCGCAACGTCCAATATCTTGCGCAAGCATTGAAGGCACCGGCGATCTTCCACTTTGGCGCGGACGACCCGTCCATCCCGGCCGAAGCCATCGCCAGGCAACGCGCGGCATGGCCCGATGCACCGGTCTACGTCTACGAGCGTTGCGGACACGCCTTCAACCGCGATGTCGATCCGCATGTGTACGACAAGGCCGCGGCGGAGCTTGCATGGAGCCGCACGCTGGCGTTTTTCGACGAGGAGTTGGCAGGCAGTCCATGAGCAAGGATCCCGCGCCCGACTTCCGGCTCGACCTGCGCCTCGCGGCGGACACGGTGTTCGTCGCCGACTGGACGTTGTGCCGCGTGTTGCTGATGGACGACGCGCGTTTCCCGTGGCTGGTGCTGGTGCCGCGGCGCCCGGGCCTGGTCGAAATCGACGATCTCGACGAGCACGACTGCGGCCGGTTGATGCATGAAATCCGGCGTGCCATGCGAGTCCTGCGCGACGTGGCCGAATGCGACAAGCTCAACGTCGGTGCGCTCGGCAACATCGTGCGGCAACTGCACGTGCACGTGGTCGCCCGACGCGAGCAGGACGCCGCTTGGCCCGGACCCGTTTGGGGTTGCGGGCCTGCCCATCACTACGTACGGGAGGCGCGCGACAAGCTCGTCGCGTCGCTGCGCGAGCAAGGCCGCAACCTGCATGCGTGACTTTTCCATCGAACCGCTGGCCGAGGACACTCTGCTGCTGCGCTTCGGCGATGGCATCGACGCAGCAACGAATGCGCGCGTGCATGCCGCTGCAACAGCATTGCGAAAGGCGGACCCGCCGGGCATCGTCGATATCGCGCCTGCGTATGCCAGTTTGCTGGTGCGATTCGAACGCACCGAGTGGATCGACAGCGCCAACGCCCACCCGTTCGGGCGCATGCAGGCCAGTTTCCATGCAATTCTGGATCCCGGCCTGCGCCTGGATGACAAGAATAAGGAAGCGGCACCGAAAAATGACCCGCGACGGCAAGTGGAAATTCCGGTGTGCTACGGCGGCGTATTCGGTCCGGATCTCACGACAGTCGCCGAGCACACGAACCTGACGATGGACGAAGTCGTCGCGCGCCACACCGCCGCCGAATACAGCGTGGCCATGCTGGGTTTTGCTCCAGGGTTTCCGTATCTGCTCGGCCTGGACCCTGCGTTGCAGGTACCGCGCCGCACCAACCCGCGCACGCGCGTGCCGGCTGGATCGGTGGCGATCGGTGGTGCCCAGACCGGTATCTATCCGCGCGAACTGCCCGGCGGCTGGCACCTGATCGGACGCACGCCGTCGCTGCTGTTCGACCCGGCACGCAACCCGCCATGCCTGCTCGGTCCCGGCAACCATGTTTGTTTCCGCGCGATCGATCCCGATGAATTCGCGCTATTGTCGGATCAGGGGTGATGAGCGTCGAAATCCTGAAACCGGGACTGCTGACCATCCTTCAGGACCTGGGGCGTCCGGGACTGGCGCATCTCGGCGTCGGCCGTGCGGGTGCCTTCGACACGACGGCACTGCGCATCGCCAACGCCCTGTGCGGTAATCCGCGCAATACATGCGGACTGGAAATCACCTTGCTCGGCCCGACCTTGCGTTTCGATGACGATGCCTGGATTGCGGTCACCGGCGCGCCGATTCCCTTGCGTATCGACGGCATCGAACGGCCAGCGTGGGCGCCACTGCTCGTGCCCGGCGACTCGACCCTCGAGTTGGGCGCGATGCGGAGCGGCTGCCGGAGTTGGTTGGCTGTGCGCGGTGGCTTCGACGTGGAAGCCGTCCTCGGCAGCCGCAGCATGGACATCAACGCACGGTTAGGCCCGCTCGAAGGACGGCAGTTGCGCGCCGGTGATGTGCTGCCGGTCGGAGCCAATACCCGGGTGAATGGCGCCAACGCGAAGCCGAATTGGCGCCTGGATCCGCGCCCATGGCTCGGCGAGGATCCCCACCAACCTCTGCGCCTGTTACCGGGGAGTCATCTCGACAAGCTGACAGAAAGCTCTCATAACTTTTTGTTTTCAAAAACTTTTGCAGTAGAGACTGATTCCAATCGCGTGGGTCTACGCCTGTCCGGACCGAAGCTGGAATGGAACACGCCCGTCGAGATGGTCAGCGAAGGTTGCGTACCGGGCCTGTTGCAATTGCCGCCCTCGGGGCAGCCGATTGCGTTCGGTCCCGAATGCCCGGTCAGCGGCGGCTACCCGCGCATCGGTCAGGTGGCGGCGGTGGACCTGCCGCGGCTCGCGCAACTGAAACCGGGCGATGCGGTACGCTTCGTGCCCTGCACGTTCGACGAGGCCCTGCGCGCGCTTGAGCAACGCGAACGTGCATTGACCCGACTCGAAGCCAACATCGCCGCCCGGCTGTCCGCATGAATCGCATCGACCTCAACGCCGACCTCGGCGAATCCTTCGGTCCCTGGCGCATGGGAGATGATGCCGGCGTGATGCCGTGGATCACGTCCGCCAACGTGGCATGCGGGTTCCATGCGGGAGATCCCGCGATCATGCGTGCCACGGTCGCGTTGTGCGTCAGGCACGGCGTCGCGATCGGTGCGCATACTTCGCTACCGGACCTGCAGGGCTTCGGTCGTCGCGAAGTCAACATCACACCCGCCGAGGCGCATGTACAAACGCTCTACCAACTCGGTGCACTGCACGCCTTCGCGTGTGCCGCCAATACGCGCCTGCATCATGTCAAACCGCACGGCGCGCTATACAACATGGCCGCGCGTGATCACGGACTCGCCGACGCGATCGCGCAAGCGGTCGCCGATTTCGATCCCGCAATCATCCTGGTCGGCCTCGCGGGCAGCGCATTGATCGGAGCCGGGAGAAGCAAGGGACTGTGCGTGCAAAGCGAAGCATTCTGCGACCGCCGCTACCGCGCCGACGGCTCGTTGACGCCACGTTCCGAAGCGGGTGCCGTGATCGAGGACATCGATGAAGCCGTCGCGCAGGCCGTGTCCATCGCGACGCGTGGCGAGGCCGTGGCGGGTGACGGCGGCAGGGTGTCGATGCAAGCCGATACCTTGTGCGTGCATGGCGACCGTACCGACGCGGCGGCGCTTGCCGAACGCTTGCGCGGCGCGCTCGAAGCCGCCGGGGTGGAAATCGCGGCGGCAGAGGGTCCGGGATGACACGGCGATCGGTGTCGCCATGAACGTCTTGCTCCACTACCTGCCGCTGCTCGGCGTGCTGGTAGTCGTCGCGGGTTTCGCCTTGCGCTTCAATCCGGTGCCCGTGGTGGTCGTGGCCGGCATCGTCAGCGGACTCGCGGCCGGCAAGTCGATCGGCACGATCCTTGCGCTGCTGGGCACCAGCTTCCTGTCCGAGCGCGCACTGCTGCTGTTCGTGCTCACCCTGCCCGCGATCGGCGTGTTGGAACGCGCGGGCCTGCGTGAACACGCGCGCAACTGGATCGCCTCGCTGCGGGGCCTCACCTTCCCACGCCTGCTCATCGCGTATCTGGGCCTGCGCCAGATCCTGTCGATGCTGGGCCTGACCAGTGTCGCCGGCCAGGCGCAAACGGTGCGTCCGCTGCTGGCGCCGATGGCGGAGGGCGCCGCCGAAAAACGCGGCTCGCCCCTGACTCCGGAAGAACGCAATGACGTACGCGCCTTCAGCGCGGCCACCGACAACATCGGCCTGTTCTTTGGCGAGGACGTATTCATCGCGCTGGGGGCGGTGCTGCTGATCCAGGGCTTCTACGCACAACACGGCATCGAGCTGGAGCCCTTGCAGATCGCGCTGTGGGCGTTGCCCACCGCGATCGCGGCTTTCGTGATCCACGCGATCCGCACGGTGCTGTTCGCACGCCGACTCGATCGACGCAACACGGCTCCCGGCGACGACGAGGCGGGGCACTGACATGCTGCGCATCGAACAAGCCTATTGGCTGATCGCGCTGTTCCTGGCTGGTGCCGCGATCCTGAACCTGCGCGACCGACGCTGGGCGCACGCGGCGTTCTGGGCCGTGCTCGCCGTGCTGATCGCCGCTGGCAAATTCGTGCTGGCTGCCGCGGCCGGGCATCATGAGCTGCCGGCGCAACTGGCCGGCGCCGGCGTGATCGTACTGGCAGCACTCTCGCCGCGCATGACGCGGGGCCTCCTGCGCGAGCGCGACGCCGCCGAGCGCCAGGCCGACGCGCTGCGCCTGCGTCACCGATTGTTCGGCCCGGCGTTGCTGATCCCGCTGGTCACGCTGCTGGTCGCGTTGTTCGGCGGTTATCTCGTGATCGACGGGGTGCATCTGTTCGACAAGACGCGCATGACCCTGACCGGACTCGGGTTGGCTTGCGTAGTTGCGCTGGTCGCTGCGCTTCAGGTTACCCGTGCCACTCCGTCCGCGGGCCTCGTGGAAGGCCGCCGCTTGCTGGACACGCTGGGGTGGGCGGCGCTGCTGCCGCTGACGCTGGCGGCGCTCGGCGGTGTGTTCGCGGCAACCGGCGTGGGCACGGCCGTGGCCGACCTGGTGCGCATGCTGATACCGGTCGACAGCGCGCTGGCCTGCGTGATCGCCTTCGGTCTCGGCATGGTGCTGTTCACTGTCATCATGGGCAACGCCTTCGCGGCGTTTCCGGTATTGATGGCGGGCATCGGCATCCCGCTGCTGATCCACCGGCACGGCGCGGACCCCGCGATCCTGGGTGCGCTGGGCATGGTCACGGGTTACTGCGGCACCTTGTTTACGCCGATGGCGGCGAATTTCAACATCGTGCCGGTGGCGCTGCTGGAATTGCCCAACCAGAACGACGTGATCCGCGCGCAGTGGAAAACCGGCGCGTTGCTGCTGGTCGTAAACTTGGTGCTGATGTATCTGCTGATTTTCCGGTTTTGAATTCCGCCAAACGCCACCGCGAACCCGCCGTGCTGCTGACAGGCTTCACGCCTTTCGCCGGCGAAACGATCAATCCGTCGTGGCGGGCGGTGCGGCTGCTCGACGGCAGGACGATCGAGGGACATCGCGTGACGGTGGCGGAACTGCCGTGCGAATTCGAAGCCTCTCTGCCGACCCTGAAGAGCGCGCTGCGCGAAACTGAACCCCGCGTGGTGATAGCGACGGGTGTCGCCGGCGGACGCGAAGGCATTTCGCTGGAACGCGTCGCCATCAACGTCGTCGATGCGCGCATCCCGGACAACGCGGGCGCTCAGCCAATCGACGTACCCGTCATCCGCTCGGGTCCGGCCGCGTATTTCTCGACGCTGCCGTTGAAGGCTTCACTGCAGGCGCTGTGCAACGCCGACATTCCCGCGCATGTCTCGCAGACCGCGGGAACCTATGTCTGCAATCAGGTGTTTTACGGATTGATGCATGCGCTGCGTCGCCGCAAACACACGCCCGCGGGGTTCGTGCATGTGCCCTGGCTGCCCGATCAGGCGAAGGCGCATCAACAGCCCGGCATGCCGCTCGAACAGATGGCGCATGCGCTGGAGATCATCGTGCGCACCGCGCTGACAACGAAGCGCGATGTCAGGGTTGCCGGCGGCGCGGAAATGTAGGCGGGCGGGCGTCGTGGCGAAGGGTCACATGACGACCGTGGCAAAGGACTCCATGATGACGTGGAATCCCGAAAATCAGAAACCCCTGGCGGCCGCCGCCCGCACAACACCACACACTGCAAACCGCCGCGGAACGGTGCGTGTGATGCTCGCCGTCATCTCTCCTCTTTGCCCTTCCCGGACTTGCCCGCCACCGCGCTCATCAGGGTCAGCTTGCCCTTGTGCTTGACGTAACCGGTGAAATGAAACGTCAATTGCAGACTTGCGAATTCCTCGAGATCCGCATTCTTGACCTTGGCGTCGTCGGTATCTTCGAGAAGCACCGTCTTGGGCAGCTGCTTCTGGTCCTGCAGGTAGCGGAAATGTGCTTCCAGATCCGGCGCACTAAGCACCGCGCCATCCAGCATGAATTGGTTGTCCTTGTAGGCGCCGATCGTCATGTCGAATTGCGGCGGTACATTGACCGTGGTTTCCCCGCCGCTGCGGACATTTGCGTTGCAGGCCGCCAGCGCGAACATCGTCGCGAGCATGGCCGCTCCGCCGAGACGTACAACAAACGAACGCAGGTTCATGGAATCGGTCTCCGTTGCTGAGTGGATGCAAGCCTGAGGCTGCATGCCGGAAAGTCTGCCACAAGCCGGCTGAACGCGCTGGGCTCGGTGAAAAGTCAGGCCACGGATGGCCGTTCTGGTGCCCCCGATCCGACGACGACACCTCCAAGACGAGTGCCGCGCGAGGCCGCGATCAGGGACGATCGCATGATCATGTCCTGGGCAGGGTCACGCCTTTCTGCCCTTGATACTTGCCACCGCGATCCTTGTAGCTGGTCGAACAGACCTCGTCCGATTCCAGGAACAGCATCTGGGCCACGCCCTCGTTGGCGTAGATCTTGGCCGGCAGCGGGGTGGTGTTGGAAAACTCCAGCGTCACGTGGCCTTCCCACTCCGGTTCCAGCGGCGTCACGTTGACGATGATCCCGCAGCGCGCGTAGGTGCTCTTGCCCAGGCAGATCGTCAGCACGTTGCGTGGAATGCGGAAATACTCGACGGTACGCGCCAGCGCGAAAGAATTCGGCGGAATGATGCAGCAGTCGCCGTTGAAATCGATGAAATTGCGCGAGTCGAATCCCTTGGGATCGACGATTGTCGAGTTGATGTTGGTGAATATCTTGAACTCGCCGGCACAACGCACGTCGTAACCGTAGCTGGAGGTGCCGTAGGAAACGATGCGGCCGCCGTCGTGCTGCTTGACCTGGCCGGGTTCGAACGGCTCGATCATGCCGTGCTGCTGGGCCATGCGGCGGATCCAGTTGTCGCTCTTGATGCTCATCGGCGCAGAAATTCCGGATACATATCCGCACAAGCGTAGCGTCTCGCGGCCATTCGCATCAATCGTTGACCACTCGAATGTTCGGTACACCCGTCATGTCGCGCTCGGCCTGCAGCGCCAGCCGGGCCGCGGCCTTGCGGGCGATTTCCCGGTAGCGCATTGCCAGATCCGATTCCGGCGCCGCGGCCACGGTCGGCTTGCCGCCGTCGGTCTGCTCGCGGATGCGGATATCCAGCGGCAGCGAGCCCAGCAGCGGCACGCCGTATTGTTCGGCCATGCGCGCACCGCCACCGGCACCGAATACGTGTTCCTCGTGCCCGCAGTTGGAGCACACGTGCGTGGCCATGTTCTCGATGATCCCGAGCACCGGCACCTGCACCTTCTCGAACGCCTTCAGGCCCTTTCGCGCATCCAGCAACGCGATGTCCTGCGGCGTGGTGACGATCACCGCGCCCGCCACCGGCACGCGCTGGGTCAGCGTCAACTGGATGTCGCCGGTTCCGGGCGGCATGTCCACGATCAAATAGTCGAGATCCTTCCACAATGTCGATTGCAGCAGTTGCGTGAGCGCCTGGGTCACCATCGGGCCGCGCCACACCATCGGCGTATCCTCGCCGACCAGGAAACCGATCGACATCACCTGCAGGCCGTGGTTGCTCATCGGGATGATTGTCTTGCCATCGGGCGATTCCGGCCGGCCTTCGATGCCGAGCATGCGCGGCTGGCTCGGCCCGTAGATGTCGGCGTCGAGCACGCCCACCGCGGCACCTTCCGCGGCCAGGGCCAACGCGAGGTTTACCGCGACCGTCGATTTGCCGACGCCGCCCTTGCCCGAGGCCACCGCAATGATGTTCTTGACGCCGGGCAGCGGCGTCAGCTTGTCCTGCACCGCGTGCGTGGCAATGCGCGTGGTCACCGACACCGTGGCCTGCGCGATCGCCGGATCGGATTCCAGTGTGGTCTTGATCTGCGCAGCGAATGCCTCGCGCCAGCCGCGTGCCGGATAACCCAGCGTAATCTCAACCGCCACCTTGTCGCCATCCACGCCGACCGCGCGAATCGCATCGCCTTCGGCAAGCGCGGCGCCGGTGTATGGGTCCACGACATCCGCGAGCCGTTCGCGAACATGGGTTTCGGAAATGGAGGGCATGATGCAAGACGGCGGCATGGGAACGACGTCCAATTATGCCAGAGGCTTGTGCTCCGACCCCGATTCAGATCGATCCGCCGGATTGACAGAAATGTAGTTGACGCGCGCCGCAGCGACGCGCAGTCTAGGCGCATGTTCCATGGAGACAAGCCATGCGCACCGCCATTCGTTCGGTCCTGATCGTATTCACCCTGCTGCTGGCCACCGCGGCCTACGCCGCCAACGACACACCGGTCGGCACCTGGACCCAGGTCGACGACGCCACCGGCAAGCCCAAATCCATCATCGAAATCACCCAGCAACCCGACGGTACGCTGCAGGGCGTGGTCAAGCAGGTGCTGTTCTCGGACCAGGGCCTCCATCCGATCTGTGACAAGTGCGACGGCGACCGGCACAACAAACCGGTGGACGGCATGGTCATCATGTGGGGCGTGAAGAAAGACGGCGACGTCTGGGACGGCGGCCAGATCCTCGACCCCAAGACCGGCAAGGTCTACAAGGTCAAACTGACGCTCACCGACGGCGGCCGGAAACTGGACGTTCACGGCTACATCGGCATCTCGCTGTTCGGGCGGTCGCAAGTCTGGGTCCGCAAGGGGACTTGATCACGATCGCCCGGGCTGCGCGATGATCGCGCAGCCCGGCGGTCCGCAAACCGCACGTACACCATGGTCCGCCGTTTCGGGCTGACCATGCGGGAAACACGCCCTAGAATCGTCCCCTGAAATGTCGCATCGACGTGCGGCGCCATCCGGCACGTGCACGGCGGCTGCAATTCACGGAGGGGCAAACGATGATGCAACGGTTTTCGCGGACTTCCTGCGCGCACGCGCTGGCCTTTTCCATTCTCGCCGCGTGCACCGGCATCGCCCTTGCGCAATCGCCGTCACCGCCCGCGTGGCAGATACCGGTTGCAGCGCACAGCGCGGAATACGCGCGCCTGCAAAACGAGGCGCGGAACGTCACGATCACCCGCGACGACTGGGGCATACCGCACGTGCACGGCAAGACCGATGCCGACGCGGTGTTCGGCATGATCTACGCGCAATGCGAGGACAGCTTCGTGCGGGTCGAGGACAACTACCTCACCGCGCTGGGCTGGACCGCCCAGGCCCGGGGCAAGTCCGCGATCTGGGCCGACCTGCGCTACCAGCTTTTCATCGATCCGGAAGCGCTGAAGCAGGATTACGCGAAAAGCCCCTCGTGGCTCAAGCAGCTCATGAACGCCTGGGCCGACGGCATGAACTGGTATCTCGCCACCCATCCCGACGTACAACCGAAAGTAATCAAGCACTACGAACCCTGGATGGCGCTGTCGTTTACCGAAGGCAGCATCGGCGGCGACATCGAGCGCGTCGATCTTGCGCAACTCGCGAAATTTTATGGTGCAAGTCCGCAAGCCAGCGTGGCGCTCGCGCATGTCCAACCCGCGACCTGGGCCGAACCGACCGGCTCCAACGGCATCGCGATCGCGCCGAAGCTTTCGGCCGACGGTCACGCGTTGTTGCTGATCAATCCGCACGTCACCTTCTATTTCCGCTCCGAAGCGCAGATGTCCAGCGACGAAGGGCTGGACGCCTACGGCGCCTCGACCTGGGGCCAGTTCTTCGTCTACCAGGGTTTCAACAAGCATATCGGCTGGATGCACACCTCGACCGGCGTCGATGCGGTTGACCAGTTCGCCGAAACCATCCGGAAACGCGGCGACAAGTTCTTCTACAAGTTCGGCAAGCAATGGCTGCCGGTGAAGACGCGGGCGATCACCATCCGCTATCGCGCCGAAGATGGTTCGATCAAGGCGCGCGCCTTCACCGCCTACTTCACCCAGCACGGCCCGATCGTCGCCGACGAGAACGGCAAATGGATCGCCGAGGCGCTGATGAACAAACCGATCCCGGCGCTGGAACAAAGCTGGCTGCGCACCAAGGCCAGCGACCTCGCCAGCTACATGAAAATCGCCCGGCTGCAAGCCAACTCGTCCAACAACACCGTGTTCGCCGACGACAAGGGCGAGATCGCGTTCCTCGCGCCGCAGTTCATTCCGAAGCGCGACAACGCATTCGATTACCTGAAACCGGTCGACGGCAGCAATCCCGCCACCGCCTGGGAGGGCCTGACGCCGATCAAGGACATGCCCAACGTGGTCGATCCGCCCAACGGCTGGGTGTTCAACACCAACGACTGGCCCTACTCAGCAGCCGGCAAGTACAGCCCGAAACGCGCCGATTACCCGCAGTACATGGACTCGTTCGGCGAGAACGTGCGTGGCCAGCACGCCACGCGGATGCTGACCGGCGCCAGCGATTTCACCAGCGCCAAACTTATCAGCGACGCTTTCGATTCATACCTGCCCGCATTCGCGCGACTGATCCCGATCCTGACCAAGGATTACGATGCCCTACCCGCGAGCGATCCGCTGAAGGCCAAGCTTGCCGGCCCGATCGGCGTGCTGCGGCACTGGGACGACCGCTGGGGCCTGGCCTCGATCCCGACCACCGTCGCGGTATTCTGGGGCGACACCTTATGGAACGAGGTCGCAGCAAAAGCCGAGGCCAGCGGTCTCGATGCGCATACCACCGACATGCAGGTGCTGGATTACATCGCGGAGAAAACCGATGCCAAGACGCGCCTGGACGCGCTGGCCAAGGCTGTCGACAAACTGACCAACGACTTCGGCTACTGGGGCGTGCCATGGGGCGAGGTCAATCGTTACCAGCGCCTCGATGCTTCGGTGCACCCGCATTTCGACGACGGCAAGCCCAGCATCCCGGTACCGTTCACCTCGTCGCGCTGGGGCTCACTGGCCTCGTTCGGCGCGCACCCGTGGCCGGGCACGCAGAAGTATTATGGCAACAGCGGCAACAGCTTCGTCGCCGTGATCGATTTCGGTCCGAAGGTCAGCGCGCGCGCGATCCACGTCGGCGGCCAGAGCGGCGATCCCAAATCGCCGCACTTCACCGACCAGGCCGGCCGCTATGTCACCGGCGACCTGCGCACCGTGTACTTCTGGCCCGATCAGCTCAAGGGGCACACCAAGCGCACGTACCACCCCGGACAATAGCCGCCGTCACCACGCACGCTGATATTGCTTCGGCGGATCGATTTTCTCGCCGAGTTCCTGCGCGGCACGGCGCGGGAAGTACGGATCGCGCAGGAATTCGCGCGCGATGATGATCACGTCGGCCTCGTCGCGTTCGAGGATGTCCTCGGCCTGACGCGGCTCGGTGATCATGCCGACCGCGCCGGTGGCGATGCCCGCGCCGCGACGGATGCGCGCGGCGAACGGCACCTGGTAACCGGGCCCGAGCGGAATCTTCACGTGCGGCAGGTTGCCTCCGGACGAGCAATCGATCAGGTCGACGCCGTCCTCGCGCAGCCAGCGCGCCAGCTCCACGCACTCGTCGATGTCCCAGCCACCTTCGGCCCAGTCGCTGGCGGAAACGCGCACCCACAAAGGCATGGGCGCGGGCCAGGTTTCGCGCACCGCCGCGACGATTTCGCGCAGCAGGCGGGCGCGGTTTTCCAGCGAACCGCCGTAGCGGTCGGTGCGCGTGTTCGACAAGGGCGACAGGAATTCGTGCACCAGGTAACCGTGCGCCGCGTGCAGTTCGATCACGTCGAAGCCGGCGTCCTTGCTGCGTTGCGCCGCCACGCGGAAATCGGCGATCACCTTGGCGATGCCGGCATCGTCCAGCGCGGACGGAACCGGATAGCCCTCGTCGAACGGGAGCGCGCCGGGTCCGACGGGAGTCCAACCACCATGCACGGCATCGAGCGGCTTGCCGCCGAGCCACGGCGCGGCGGTGCTGGCCTTGCGGCCGGCGTGCGCGAGCTGGATGCCGGTCTTCGCGCCCTGGCCGTGCATGAATGACACGATGCGCGACCATGCCTGCGCCTGCAGGTCGTTCCAGATGCCGGTGTCGGCCGGTGAAATGCGGCCTTCAGGCGACACCGCGGTCGCTTCGGTGATCACCAGTCCGGCGCCACCGACCGCGCGACTGCCCAGGTGCACCAGATGCCAGTCGTTCGGCACGCCGTCCTCGGCAGAGTATTCGCACATCGGAGAAACAACGATGCGGTTGCGCAGCGACAAGGTGCCAAGCGTGATCGGTTGCAGGAGCATCGGCATGCTTCCGGGGAGGACGGAGCTTTCAGGATATGGGCGTGATGCGCAGGTTCAATGGCCGCTCGCGACGGCGATCGAAATCAGGTGCGTCGCAGCGACCAGAAGGGAATATCGGCACGCAACCGGTAGCCCATGTGCTCATACAGCGATTTCGCGTGCGCATTCTCGTAACTCACGTGCAGGAACGGCGTACGCCCTTCCGCCAGCGTGCGGTTGGTGAGGAATGCGGTCAGGCGACGCGCGTAGCCGCGCCCGGTGAAATCGGGATGCGTGCAGATCGCACTCATCTCGGTGTGCGTGTCGGTGCCAAGACGTTCGCCGATCATCGCCGCCAGCCGTCCTTCCACGCAAATGCCGTAATAGCGACCCAGCTCCATCGTTCGCGGCCGAAAATAATGCGGATACACCAGCGCGACCAGCGCCAGCACATCGTCGCGGTGAGACGCGTCCAGTTCGATCACTGGCGGGCCATCGGTCACCTTCCAGTGGCTCATCGAGGATCATCTGTGCCAGCGGACGGAAAGTTTCGAGTTGCCATGCGGCCGACAACCTCGGCGCGACGCCCAGCAGCAGCACCGTCTCGCCGGGTCCAGTATCGGCGCGACCGCCTCGTCCGCATCGATATCGGCATCCGCCACGCCCAGGAAGGGCGCGAATTCCGACGGATAGCGCGCGGCGACATCGCCACTGCGCACGGCCAATGCCGCATGGCGGGTCTGCAATGACGACCAGAACGGATTGTCGAGCTCGCCCATGTCGCGATATTAGCCTGCGCATTGGCCGAGGGCGGGCGTGACCAAAGGCACGGATCGCCGGCCTTTGCGTCGTGCTAACTTGCTGCGTTGTATCCCGATGCCGGAAACGGAAATGAAGCAGTCGCGTCGCGAATTCCTCCTGACGTCCGGCGGTGTACTGCTCGCCGCCATGCTGCCATCCGCGATCGCGCGGGCATCGGAAACCCAGCCGGAAGGAACTACAGTGAACGCCGCCGACATCTATCGCAACGCCTTCGTGCTCGACTGCAACACGCTGGCCTCGATCGGCCTGCTCGCGCAGGACGACGACTTCAAGGACGAACTGAAGGCCATTCGCGGGTCCGGCATCGATGCAATCAAGAGCACCCTCGGTGGCGCCAACGGCAGCTTCGAGGAAACGGTCGCGGACATCGCCGCCGCACAGGCGATGATCGAGGCGCACCCCGATTTTTTCCTCAAGATAAAGAATCACGCCGACCTCGAGCGCTGCAAGCCCGAAAACAAGTTCGGCGTGATCTTCTCGTTCGAGGCCGCCTCGATGCTGGGCGACAAGGTCGACCGCATCGACCTGTTTCGCAACCTCGACGTGCTGGTGATGCAGCTCAGTTACAACCATGCCACCCCGTTCGGCCACGGCTGCCTGGACGGCGAGACCGGCGGCGTCACCGACCTCGGCAAGCAGGCCATCGCGCGCATGAACAAGCTTGGGGTCGCGCTGGACCTCAGCCACTCCAACACCCAAACCACGGCCGAAGGCATCGCGCTTTCCCGGAAACCGCCGCTGATCACGCATGCCGGCTGCCGTGCGGTGTTCATGCACCCGCGCAACAAGCGCGACCAGGAAATGAAGGCGCTCGCCGACAAGGGCGGCGTGTTCGGCGTGTACATGCTGCCGTTCCTGACGCCCGACAATCGCCAGCCCATGCTGGCCGACTACATGCAGCACATGTCGCACGCACTGAAGGTCTGTGGCGAGGATCACGTGGGCATCGGCACCGACACCGCGTTCTTCACCGTCACCGACGCCGAACTCAAGGAAATGAAGGAAGACGAGGAAAACCGACGCAAGATGGGTGTCGGCGCGCCTGGCGAAAACCGGCCACCCTACATTCCCGACATCAACACGCCGCGCAAGCTGGAACGCGTCACCGACGCGCTGCTGAAGCACGGCTATTCCGCGCGCGTGGCGGACAAGGTGCTCGGCCTCAACTTCAGCCGCGCGTTCAAGGAAATCTGGATGGCATGACCATGAGCAAAGGTACCCACGATTACACGCCCGACCCGCGCAACGCGACAGTCCGGATCAGCCTCAACGGCGAGCTGTTCCCGCGTGACGAGGCCAAGGTCTCGGTGTTCGACGCCGGCTACGTGCTTGGCGACGGCGTGTGGGAAGGTCTGCGCCTGCACGACGGCGGTCTGCCCTTCCTCGACATGCACCTGGACCGCCTTTACGAAGGCGCGCGCGCAATCGACCTCGACATCGGCCTCACGCGCGAGCAACTGACACAACGCATCATCGACGTGCTGCGCGCCAACGACATGCGAAGCGACGTGCACATCCGCCTGATGGTGACACGTGGTGTCAAGGCCACGCCGCACCAGGACCCGCGTTTCGTGATCGGTCCGCCGACCATCGTGATCGTGCCGGAGTACAAGCAGCCCTTGCCGGAAACCGTCGAACGCGGCATCCGTCTGTTCACCGTGCACGTGCGCCGCGGCGCACCCGACGTGCAGGACCCCAAGCTCAACAGCCATTCCAAGCTCAACTGCATTCTCGCCTGCATCCAGGCGCAAAAAGCCGGTTACGACGAAGCACTGATGCTGGACCCGCACGGCTTCGTCAGCACTTGCAATTCCACGCACTTCTTCATCGTGCGCAAGGGCGAGGTCTGGACGTCCACCGGCAAGTACTGCCTGGGCGGCATCACCCGTGCCAACGTCATCCGCCTTTGCCGCGAGCACGCCATTCCGGTGTTCGAGAAGGACTTCAGCCTCACCGACGTCTACGGCGCCGAGGAAGCCTGCGTCACCGGCACCTTCGCTGGCCTGACGCCGGTCCGCGAAATCGATGGCCGCATCATGGGCGACGGTCAACGCGGACCGATGGTCGAGCGCCTGCAACAGCTCTACATGCAACTGGTCAAGGACGAAAGCGCCAAGGGCCCGCGCGTGTGAACGCGCCATTGCGCATCGCGATGTGGTCGGGACCGCGCAACATCTCCACCGCGATGATGCGCGCGTGGGAAAACCGCGGCGATACCGCGGTGATCGACGAACCATTCTACGCGCATTACCTGCAAGCCACCGGAGTCAAGCATCCCGGCTTCGATGACGTGTTGAAGTCGCAAAGCACGGACGCCGCGGAAGTCGCTGCGATGCTGACCGGGCCGATCCCGGACGGCAAGCCGATCTGGTACCAGAAGCACATGACCCAGCACATCCTGCCGGACATGCCGCTCGACTGGCTGGATCAGGTCACGAATTGCTTCTTGATCCGCGATCCGGAAGCGGTCGTCGCCTCCTTCACCATTCAGCGCCCCGACGCCGCCGCGTGGGAACTCGGCTTCGAGCAGCAGGCACGCTTGTTCGACCATGTCTGCGACAAACTCGGTCGTGCCCCGCCGGTGCTGGACGCCGCCGACGTGCTCAAGGACCCGCGCGGAATCCTTGGCACGCTGTGCGCGGGACTCGGCATCCCCTTCAGCGACCGCATGCTGACCTGGCCACCTGGCCCGCGCGACTCCGATGGCGTTTGGGCGCCGCACTGGTACGCGGCGGTGGAACGCTCGACGGGGTTTGCGCCGTATCGGAAACGGGAAACGCGACTGTCGGCGTTTCAGCGCGAACTCACGAATGCCTGCCAGCCCTACTACCAAAGACTGGCGCGGTACCGCCTGTTGGCCGCTTGATGCAGCGGATCCGGCACCGCGCGAACCACATCAATGTTGCCCGGCATCGGATGGCGGCGGTTGCGGCGGCAGGGCTAGGATCCAGCGCGCGATTTCTTCGGCATCTAGACGAGGCACATCCAGGTCCGGCATCGTCCCGGGCGAGTGGCCCTGCCCGCCGTGTTCGATGAATGCCGCGAGTTTCGCTTCGGCTCCGGTTTGTCCGTGGTTGCGCCGGGCCACCTCGGCAAACGCCGGGCCCACGCCTTGCCGGTGAACATCATGGCAAGCCATGCAACCGTAGCGGTCGAGCGCTGCCGGGGCCTTCGCGGGAGGCCGGCGCGAACGCATCATCATGCCGTGCATGCCCATCTGCCCGGCCGGATTCATTCGCGACCATGCCGGCAGTCCGAAGCCGACCGCGACCAGCAGGACCAACAGTGATCCCGTGCCTGCGTTGCGTGCGCGATTCATGGCTGGATACCGGATTCACAAACCTGCGCTTGTGATTCTACGCCCAAGCAATCCAACGCGCGTTAGGTTCGGATCTCGACTTCGGCCTCGACCTCGACGGGGATGTCGAACGGCAGTTCCGCCATGCCGACCGCGCTGCGCGCATGCGCGCCGGCATCGTTGCCCCACAGTTGCAGGATCAGGTCGGAGAACCCGTTGATCACGGCAGGCTGGCGATTGAAGCCGGGCGCGGAGTTGACCATCCCGAACACGCGCAGCCAGTTGGTGACGCGATCGAGGTCGCCTAGTTCGCGCTTGAGGCTGCCGAGCATCGACAGCGCGGTCGACCGCGCAGCCACATAGCCCTGCTCCACCATAAGTTCGCGCCCGACCTTGCCGAACGGTCCGGCGATGGAACCATCGGCCGCCTGCGGGCTGTGACCCGAAATGACGGCACGGTTGCCAAGCACGCGCACGAAGCGGAACGGCAACACCACGCCCGCTGGCGGCTTCACCGCCGGCGGCAGCGTCAAGCCGAGTTCGGCGAGGCGTGCTTCGATGTTCGCCATTTGCCCTCTCCCGACGTGGCTCAGCGATGCTTGAAATACTGCACTTCGCGTTCGTGCTTTTCCGCTGCGGCGCGCGTCTTGAAGGTTCCCAGGTTGCGGCGCTTGCCGGTCTTCGGATCCTTCTTGCTCGAATAAAGCCGGTACTCGCCGGATTTGAGTTTGCGTATCACGGAGGTCCCTCAATGCAGCAGCAAGGCTTCCAGCATCTGAAGAATGCCCCACAGGCTGGCAGCCCAGATCAGCGTGCGCAAGTACGCGATGCCGATGATGTACACCGGCAGGTAGGCGACCCGCGCCCACAGGTAGATCTGCGCGCCGATCGCGGTCTGTACGCCTTCGCGATGCGCCAGCACGACCGCCAGCGTCGCGGCGGAGAAGAATGCGAAGGTTTCCAGGAAATTGCGGTTGGCGCGTTCGGCACGCGCGGCGTATTTGCCCAAAGGCGGCGCTGCGCCGTCGCGGTTGCCGACGTTCCACGGCAATCCACGTTCCCAGGTAGTCAAGGCCGCGGCCACCAGCACATAGACCAGCCCGAGCACCACGGCCCAACCCAGAATCCGAAGTTCGATAGACATCGTATTGCTCCCGAAGACCGGATCCGGTACGCGCACACCGGCACGCGGACGACAAAAGACCCGGAAACTCCGTGTACGCAAAACATGGCCGACTGGATGCCGGCCTGCGCCGGCATGACGGCAAGAGGCAGGAACGCGGGCGCACGATCTGCCTGCCTGAATGCCTACATCGTCGCCACGATCCCGCCGACCTCCGCCAGCACGGCTCTTGCTCCCGCGATTCGCGCCCCCATCTTGGCGGTATCCGGCGCGCATGCCCGCCGCCCCATGGAGTCCAGCATGGCCGATTACCGCAAGACCCCGGAAGCCCTTGCCAAACTCACCCCGGCGCAATATCGCGTCACCCAGGAATCCGCGACCGAACGGCCGTTCCAGAACGAATTCAACGCACCACGAACCCGGCTTGTACGTGGACATCGTGTCCGGCGAGCCGCTGTTCACCTCCCGGGACAAGTTCGACAGCGGCTGTGGCTGGCCCAGCTTCAGCAGGCCGGTCGATTCCACGAATATCATCGAGAAACACGACGGCAGCCACGGCATGGTCCGCACCGAAGTCCGCTCCAAGCATGCCGACAGCCACCTCGGGCACGTGTTCGACGACGGCCCACGCGACCGCGGTGGTTTGCGCTACTGCATCAATTCGGCATCGCTGCGTTTCGTGCCGCTGGCCGATCTGGAAAAGGAAGGCTACGCGGAGTACCGTCAGCTGTTCGATCCCGAGGCATCGCAACCATGACCACCCGCACCGAACGCGCCATCCTTGCCGGCGGCTGCTTCTGGGGCATGCAGGACCTGATCCGCAAGCAGCCCGGCGTCGTGTCCACCCGCGTCGGCTATTCCGGCGGCGACGTTCCGAACGCGACCTACCGCAACCACGGCACGCATGCCGAATCCATCGAGATCGTCTTCGATCCGGCCGTGCTCAGTTACCGCCGGTTGCTGGAATTCTTCTTCCAGATCCACGATCCGACCACGCGCAACCGCCAGGGCAACGACATCGGCATCAGCTATCGCTCGGCGATCTTCTACACCAGCGACGAACAGAAACGGACCGCCGAAGACACCATCGCCGACGTCGACGCCTCCGGGCTGTGGCCCGGCAAGGCGGTCACCGAAGTCGCGCCGGCCGGCGATTTCTGGGAAGCCGAACCCGAGCACCAGGATTATCTGCAGCGCATCCCGGACGGCTATACCTGCCACTTCATCCGGCCGGGCTGGAAGCTGCCGGTGCGCGAAAAGGCAGCGGGATGACCATTTGCCGCAACACAGGCCTCAACGTTTTCCACTTGTCATCCCGGCGCAGTCGCACCGGAGACCCTCCCGCAACACACCCTGGACCCCGGCCCGCGCCGGGATGACATTCAAGGCTTCTGCAAGATTGTTAAATCGCATGATTTAAATGATCATCAAAAGGAGAAATCGGATGACCAAGACCGCCGCCTAGCCGCCCAAGCCGCCGACAAACCGCTGGCCCCGCACGCGATCGAACGCCGCGAACCGGGTCCGCACGACGTCGCCATCGATGTCCTGTATTGCGGCGTCTGTCACTCGGATCTGCACACCGCCCGCAACGAATGGGGCAACACGATCTATCCTTCGGTGCCGGGCCACGAAATCGTCGGTACGGTGACGGCCGTCGGCAAGGACGTCAAAGGCTTCAAGGCTGGCGACACGGTCGGCGTCGGCTGCATGGTCGGCAGTGCGGCCACTGTGATTCCTGCAAGGAAGGCGAAGAAAATTACTGCGAGAACGGTTTCACCGGTACCTACAACGGCCCGGCACAGGAAGACGGCGGAAACACCTACGGCGGCTATTCCACCAACATCGTGGTCAACGAGAAGTTCGTGCTGCGCGTCGGCCACAAGGATCATCTGGAGGCCGTCGCGCCGCTGCTGTGCGCCGGCATCACCACCTATTCCCCGCTGCGCCACTGGAACGCCGGCCCCGGCAAGAAGGTCGGCATCGTCGGACTGGGTGGCCTCGGACACATGGGTGTCAAGCTCGCCCACGCGATGGGTGCGCACGTGGTGCTGTTCACCACCTCGCCCGGCAAGACCGCGGACGCCAAACGGCTCGGCGCCGACGAAGTGGTGATCTCGAAAGACCCCGACCAGATGGCGAAGCACGCCAACAGCTTCGACTTCATCCTCAACACCGTCGCCGCAAGCCACAACCTGGACGCCTACCTCAACCTGCTCAGGCGCGACGGCACCATGTGCCTGGTCGGTGCGCCGGCAAGCCCGCATCCCTCGCCCGGCGTGTTCAACCTGATCTTCAAGCGCCGCGCACTGGCCGGCTCGCTGATCGGCGGCATCCGCGAGACCCAGGAAATGCTGGATTTCTGCGCCGAACACGGCATCGTCAGCGACATCGAGATGATCCCGATGCGCGACATCAACAAGGCCTACGAGCGCATGCTCAAGAGCGACGTGAAATACCGCTTCGTGATCGACATGCAGTCGCTCAAGGACGAAGCCAAGGCGGCCTGACGCATCGCGGCGTTGGAATTACCCCGGAAGCGGACGGCCGTCGCGGCCGTCCGCATACAATCCCGGCTGCCGTGACACGACCCAATTCCATGCGCGCCGCCTGGACCGCCTTCGCCATCGCTTCGGCGTTTTTCCTGTTCGAGTTCGTCACCCGGATCGAGCCCGGCCTCGCGACCGACGGCATCCGCGGCTTCTATCATCTGTCGGACAAGGGTTTCGGCACGCTGTCGAGCCTGTTCTTCTGGGTGTACGCACCGATGCAGATCGTGGTCGGGCTGCTGCTTGACCGCTACGGCGCGCGCCGTTTCATCCTGCTCGGCAGTCTGTTGTGTGCGCTTGGCGTGCTGCTGTTCACCGCGACACCGGATCCCATCATCAGCAGCATCGGGCGCGCCCTGACCGGATTCGGCGCGTCGTTCGCATTCGTTGCCGCGCTGTGGCTGGTCAACCACTGGTTCTTGCCGCAGCGATTCGCCCTGCTGTCCGGCGCGGTCAACGCCGTCGGCATGCTCGGCACCGCGATCGGCGGCGTGATCCTGTCGGACGCCATCGCAGGCGGGAGGGCTGGCGCGGCGTCTTCTTCGGCACCAGCGCGGCGGGCATCGTCATTTTCATCGCTGCCTGCCTGTGGCTTCGCGAACCACCCTCGCCCGCCGGCACCGCGACCAGCGGACCGGTCGAGCACATCCGGCAAAGCCTGTCGGCCGTGGCGGGGAGTCCTCGCATCTGGGCCATCGCCTTGGTCGGCATGCTGTACTACATGCCGGTGAATGTTTACGGCGGCTTGTGGGGCACCACCGAAATGATCAGGGACCACGGCATGCGCGCGGTCACCGCCGAATCCGTCGTATCGATGATCTTCTGGGGCATGGCCGCGGGCAGCGTCGCCGGCGGCTGGCTCTCCGACCTGCTCGGACATCGCAAATACCTGGTGCTGTCGGGCGTGGTCCTGACCGGGCTGGCGTATGCGGCGGTGTTGTACCTGCCCGGAGCGCAGCATGGCTGGAAGGCATGCTGCTGCTGGCGGCAGGCTTTTTCGGAGGCCTGCAGATGCTTACGTTCGCGATGGCCAAGGAATCGCTGCCCAACGACATCGCCGGCACCGTGGTCGCCTTCGTCAACATGATCGGCATCGCGGGCGCGCTGATCTTCCAACCGCTGGTCGGCTACATCGCCGACCTGACCCGCGGCGATTTCCGGTTGGCGCTGACCACCATTCCGGCGTGCGCGGCGATCGCCGCCGCCATCTTGGTTTTCCTGCCCGAATACCGGCATCCCCAGCACCGACCGCGTCTTGAGCGCCAGCCTGCAACCCTTTGACGGAATGCCGCAGGCATTGCCGGGGCCAGCAAGAGTGCGCGTTTCAGAATGGCAGCTCCGCGCAATGTCTCAGCGGTCGCTGCAATGTCGGCTAACACCTTTCGCGCAGCCATGACTGCGCGGTTTCGCCGTCCATCGGTCTGGCAAAGAAATAGCCCTGGGCCTGTTCGCAGCCGAGTTCCGTCAGTGCACGCGCTTGCGCTTCGGTCTCGACGCCTTCGGCCACCGTGGTGAGATGCAACTCCTTGCCCAGCCGGATCGTCGCGACGACGATCTTGCTCGCTTCCTCGGATGTCAACATGGCCGCGACAAACGACCGGTCTATCTTGATTTCGGAAAACGGCAGTTGCGCCAGCTGCACCAGCGAGGAATAGCCGGTGCCGAAGTCATCGATGCTGAGCTGGAAACCTTTCAGCCGCACGCGGGTGAGAATGTCGAGTGTCTCGGCCGTACGCCGGGTCGCGGTGGTTTCGGTCAACTCGAGGATGACGCGCGCCGGATCGACATGCAGCCGGACGCACTGCTCGTGCAGCACATCCGCGAAAGCCACGTCGGTGAGATTGCTGCCGGAAATATTGATCGCCAGCTCCAGCGCGTTGTCGCGGGCGACATCCGCGAACCAGGTAAGGCTTGACTCGATCATGCGGTCGGTAAGCCTGCCCATCTTGCCGGAGTGCTCGACCAGCATCAGGAACCGGTCGGGTGCCAGCGTGCCCAGCTCCGGATGCTGCCAGCGCACCAGCGCCTCCACCCCGCCTGGCCGACCGCTGGCCAGAAGCATCTTCGGCTGGAAGTGCGGCTTGAATTGCCTGGAGCACAATGCCGCCTCGATCTCGTCCAGGGAAACTTCATGCTTGATCTGCACCACCGTCCCGGAGGACAACCGTGCACGCACATCCGTGTCCAGCAGCGCGTGCAGTTCGGCCGACTTGAACGGTTTGGGCAGGATTCCGCCGATGCACAGTCCACGCTCGATGCCGACGCGCTGAGCCGATTCCAGCACCTTGGTGCCCATGCCGCTCATCATGATGATGTTGGCGCGACATCTTGTCTCGGCGAGGCTGCGCAGCACCTCCACGCCATCCATGCCCGGCATCAGCAGGTCGATGATGATGTGGCTGGGTGCGAACCGCTCGACATCATCGAAAAATTCTTCCGTCGAGGCGGACATCCGCACGCTGAAACCGTGGCGCTGGGCGGCGAACGCCACCGTCTGCGCCACCGCGGGCTCGTCATCGAGGATGAGCAGCCGCCGGGTTGCTTCCGCGCCCATCAGCCTTCGCCACCCGCCGACCGCGCCTCGTTCAGCACGTCGTGGAGCTTGGCCGCCAGCTCTCGCTTGCGATACGGTTTGTGCAAGAGATTTATGCCCGCATCCACGCGGCCGTGATGGACGATCGCGTTTTCCGTGTAGCCCGAGGTATAGAGCACCGGCAAGCCGGGGCGCAGCGCACGTGCTGCTTCGGCGAGCTGGGGTCCGGTCATGCCACCGGGCATGATCACGTCGGTGAACAGCAGGTCGCAGGGCACGCTTTTGCGAAGCAGCTCCAGCGCATCGGGTCCGTTGGATGCCGTCACGACGCGATAACCAAGGCTCTCCAGCAATCGCAGTGCATGCGCGCGCACCAGGTCGTCGTCCTCCACCAACAGGATCCTTTCGCCGTTGCGCGCGTTCTCCTCCGGCTTGATGCCGATGCCAGGCTCCGGGGTGCCCGAACCCTGGGGCAAGTAAAGATTGACCACGGTGCCGTGTCCCAGCTCAGAATAAATCGCGACGTGTCCGCCCGACTGCTTGGTGAAACCGTAGACCATGCTCAGGCCCAGGCCGGTCCCCTTGCCACGCGGCTTGGTGGTGAAAAACGGGTCGAACGCCCGCGCCACATCTGCGGCGCTCATGCCGGTTCCGGTGTCCGACACCGAAATCCGCACATACGCGCCGGGCGCGACGTCCCCCCGTTGTTCGGCATAGTCCTGGTCCAGGATGACGTTGCCGGTCTCGACCAACAACCTGCCGCCATCCGACATGGCATCGCGGGCATTGATGCACAAGTTGAGCAGGGCCGATTCGAACTGCGCGGGATCCACCGACACCATGGAGACATCGGACGCATGCTCCACCGCGAGCTCGATGTTCTCGCCCAGCGTGCGCTGCAGCAGATTGTGCATGCCGTCGATCAGCTCGTTCGGGCGAACGGTCCTGGGTTCCAGCGCCTGCCGGCGCGCGAACGCGAGGAGATGCCGGGTCAGTTCGGCGCCGCGCTCGCCGGCCGTGCGAATCATCTCGACGAGGGGCAGCACTTCCGCCCGGTCCGAAAGTTCCTCCACCAGCGTATCGGCATTGCCGACGATCACGGTAAGCAGATTGTTGAAGTCGTGCGCGATGCCGCCAGTGAGCTGCCCGATCGCCTCCAGCTTTTGTGACTGTGCCAGACGCTGCTCCAGATCCACGCGCTCGCTGACGTCCGTATGGATTTTCAGTACCCCGGCAGGCTCGCCATCCTCGTCGTGCAGCAGGGTCCAATGTCCATCGACGGTGATGGTGTTGCCACCTGCAGCGGTCTGCCGCAGGCGCCCCGACCACTCGCCCTTCTCGAATACCTGCGCGTCTGCTTCCTCGAATGCGACCGGATCGTCGTAAACGACGATCTCCTCCACACGCCTCCCGACCGCATTCTCGCGGGAGATGCCGTACATGGTCTCCGCAGCCTTGTTCCAGTAGCGGACGCGATGATCGAGGCCGCGCACCAGGATCGCGTCCTTGGCACGGTCCAGCAACGTCGCCTGTTCGCGCAGCCTGTCCTCGCGCTCCTTGCGGTCGGACAGGTCGGTCATCGCCCCGACAACGCGCACGACCTTGCCAGACGAGTCACGGATGAAAAACCCGCGGTCGTAAACAAACGCATAGCTGCCGTCCTGCCGGCGAAAACGAAACTCGCAAGACCACTGTTCGGCGTCGCTTGCGAGCGCCTCGGCCATGCTGCGCGAGACGCGTGTGCGATCCTGCGGGTGGATATGGTCGCGCAGCCACTCGATGGTGTTCTCCACCTGTTCGGGTGGAATGCCGAATCGCCGCAGCAGGCCGTCGTTCCACCAGATGCGGTTTTTTGCCACGTTGCGATCCCAAACCACGTCGTTGGTGGCGCGGGTAACGTAGTTGAACCGCTCGAGGCTGAGCCGCAAGGCGGCCTCGGTGCGCAGGCGCTCGGTAACGTTATGGGCGAGCACCAGCCGCGCTGCCTCGCCGCCGAACGTGATGTCTTCGGCGGTTATCTCCACATCGATCAGCGTGCCATCCTTCTTCCGATGCCGCCGCAACCCGTGGTTGCGATGGCCCGCAGGGTCGGCCGAATGCTCATTCGCCCAATGTGCGTTATCTTCCGGCGGGCGCATATCGCCAATCGTCATCGCGAGGAATTCCTCCTCGCTGTATCCGTATTGCCGACATGCTTGTGCATTGACCGCCAGGAACCGACCGCTGGCGTTCTCGAGCACCCACATGGGCAGTGGGTTGGAGACGAACAGCAACTCGTAGAATTCGTCGTTCACAGGCTCGCGCACCTACTCTTTCACATCGAATTCGCCCCGATCCGGACCGGCTTGTTGGTCAGCCTCGCGCCACACCGGCACCTGTATACCCAATGCCCGGAAAACGCAAGGAACCATGCATAAAAGATGCCGTGGAGTGGTTGGCGATGTGAACGGGTTCGAGGGCGTGGCGACTCGCCGGACAGGCGTGCAAGTCGCACAGCCACGTCCAGGTTGGCGCTTGCCGAGGCCGGAATGCCGACAGTCCCCACGCAGCCCGTACGGCAAGCCGGACCGGCCCTACAATGCAAGCATGAGCCAACAGGATCGCCTGATCGCCTGCGTACTCGGCGGCGCCGCAGCGGGCGCGAAAACCGAATTGCACGACGTGGCCTTCGCGGTCGGCGATTCGCTGGAAGCCGTGCACGAGCAATTGCTCGATGGCTGGTTCGGCGATCCGCATGGCCTGCACGTCGATGCGTGGTGCTTCCTCGACAGCGTGCAGGGTTATTGCGTGCATCTTGCGCATGAGCCAGCAGACAACGACCTGCACCTGTACTTCATCAACATCGGCGGCTATCGCCCCGGCGTGTTCGGCGAACACCACGCATGGGGATTCGTCGGCGCGCCGGACAAGGCTGAAGCGAAAGTGCGCGCCCAAAGGACGATGCTGCCGGAGCACGAGGAGACCCACAAAGACGACCTGTACGACATCGACGATTGCCTGCAGGTCGGCGAAATCGCCGGCCGGCACGTGCACCTGACCCCGGATCCGCAGGCAAAAGGCCCGATCGTCTGCAACGGTTACTTCCCGCTGCCCAAAGCGACCATCGACCGCTGGCAGGCGCGGCGGAGCCGCCGCGACGAACGACCACCTTTCCACCTCGCCTTTCCGGTGAACTCGCTGGCCGATGCCCGCGCCTTCTACGGCGAGTTGCTTGGCTGTCCCGAAGGACGCTCCAGCGAGAACTGGGTGGACTTCGACTTTTACGGCCACCAGATCGTCGCGCACCTCGCGCCGGGTGCCACGCGCGTTTCATCGCGCCAGGCCGTGGATGGCGACGCGGTACCGGTGCCGCACTTCGGCGCCGTGCTCGACATGACTGCGTGGCAGGCCCTGGCCGACAAATTGCGCGCGGCCGGCACGCATTTCGTGATCGACCCGCACGTGCGCTTCAAGGGCCAGACCGGCGAGCAAGCCACGATGTTCCTGCTCGATCCCTCCGGCAACGCGCTGGAGTTCAAGGCGTTCGCGGATCGCTCGAAACTGTTCGCAAAATAGGTATTTGGGTCTCACCGACGCGAAGCGCGAACCCGCAGGCCGCCTACAGTTGCGCTCGACACGGGATCGAGCTACCGGCCGCCTGCTCCTGGAGCACCGCTCGCCACCAGCATTCGCCGGCGTGCTGGCGCGTCGATACTGACGCACCTGTCCGTCACCGGCATCGCGTGTGCAATCGGAGTCGATGCGCAACGCCCCTTGTCCGTGGCCTATCCCGGCTGCCGTGAAAAACCTGATCGAGAGGCTGGCCGAATGCCTCGGCGATGCGAAAGGCGCATTCCAGCGTGGGCGAGTACTTGCCCGCCTCGATGGCCGCGATCGTCTGGCGCGTCACGCCCACTCGCTTGCCCAGCTCCGCCTGCGTCATCTCGTTCGCGTGAAAACGCAGGGCGCGGATGTTGTTGGTCAGGCGCCGCTCAGGCATGCCAGCCCCTGCGGTAGCCGAGCACGATGACGCTGCTGCGCACGATTTCCGCGATGGCGATGACGGCCAACGTCGAATGCACGATGTCCCAGCCCAGCTGCGAGAACGGCATGACCATGCCGGTGTAGATGGTGCCGGCCAGCAGCACGTAATAGCCGATCCGGGAAGAACGCCATTCGATGAAACAATCGCGCTCGTCTTCCCGCGAGTTCGCCGCGCCCCCGCCGGTCGCCATACAGCCAGGCTCCGAACGCGACCACGGCCAACGTGCCGAGGGCCATCGCCAGCATGCCGATGCATGCAAGGAACCGGCCGGTCGGGATGCAGGTAATGCATCGCGTTGACGGCGGCGAAATACAGGCCCGGCACGATGACCAGGGCGGTCAACCAGATCCAGGCAAAACGTTCTTTGGCCAACATGCTGTCGAGCTCCAAACCATGACAGCCGCAAATGTATGCCTCGACTTACATCATGTCAAGTATATTTAACATTAAGTTGCTCTATCTTTACATGTGCGCCCGTTGGCAGCGCGCCGTGGCACGTGGACTCCGGGATGAATGTGCCACCGTGAAGTGCGGAGTGGACTTACGGCGATTCCGTCCGCGCGATGGCGCAGAAGTGCTCGCCGGTATGTTCCCGCGCAAGCACATGCCGCCACCAGCGTTCGCCGGCGTGCGGCGCGTCGATGCTGACGCGCTCGCCCATCACCGGCGTGGCCAGGGCGATGCCATTCGCATGCGCCAGCGTGAGCACGCGCTCGAAGGGCTCGTGCCACGGATGCACGGAAAGATCGAAGGTGCCGTTGTCGATAGGGAGCAACCAGTCGCCGCGCAAATCCTCGTGCGCCTCCAGCGTCTGCTCGGGATGCATGTGCACGTATGGCCACTCCGTGTTGTATAGCACCGGTCCTCATCAGGGTCAGGTCGAACGGCCCGAAGCAGCAGCCGATTTCGGCGAAGCCGGCGAAGTAGCCGCTGTCGCCGCTGAAGAACACGCGTCGTTCCCCGTCGTCGATCGTCCACGAGCACCACAGCGTGCGGTCCCCGTCACACAAGGTACGCCCGGAGAAATGCTGCGCGGGCGTGACGGTGAAACGCACGCCCTCCACTCGGTGCCCTGCCACCAGTGGAACTGGCGCGCCCAGTCGCGCGCGATGCCCCACCCGGCCAGGCGTTCGCCGACGCCGAGCGGCGTCAGGAATGTTTCCACCTTGGCGGCCAGCGCCAGGATCGCGTGGTAATCAAGATGGTCGTAATGGTCATGCGAAAGGATCGCGCCGCGGATCAGCGGCAGCTCGTCGATCGCGATCGGCGGCGATGGAAGCGCTCGGACCGAACCACGAAAACGGCGACGCGCGCCGCGCGACGCAGATGGTCAGCCACCGGTGTCCACGCAGTTTCATCAACATCGTCGAATGGCCGAGCAGTAAGGCTGCGGTCCGGCGTCCATCCAGCTCCTCGCGGGAAAACTTCGTACGGAATCGGCGCGCGCGGCCGCGTATCCGCGGGCTTCTCGAATAACACCTCCCGCATCGACTTCCAGCGCGACTTCTTCGGACCGGCCGGCAGCGGTCGCGGCGCGGCGTTGCGGAAGCGGCCGTCGGCGGTTTGCAGCGACGCCGAATGCCCGGCGTGCGAGGTGTGCGGGTCGAGCAAGTCAGCCATGGTCACCAGTCCTTCCGGCCGTCCGTGTGGACGGAAGCAGCGCGAAGTAGCAACCGCCACGTCTGGCAGACATGAGGGCAAATCGAACCGGCACAAGCCTGTCGGATGCACCTTGGTCCCGGGCTCACGGCGTCTCGTACAAATAGCGCTGCACGATCGGCGCCAGCCACTTCACGGCATCGGCGTGGCTCATCTTCACCAGCGGCGGCAGCTCGAGTATGAAGCGAGAATAAGCGAAACCGAGGAACAAGCCGTTGATCAACGCGGCACGCGTCGCCGGTTTCGAATTCGCCCCGGCGGCGGCCAGCGTGGGGCCGGGTTGCGTGGACCAGATCGTGCGCATGCGTTCCGCTGCGCGCTTGTTGGTGGCAGCCGTGCGCAGCAAGGCCTGCAGGATGTCGTCTTCCTGCCAGCGATCCAGGAAATGCTCCACCAGCACCACCCCGACCTTCTCGCGCGGGACGCCACGCAACTCGGGAAGCCGCAGGTCGATGTCGGCCGCCGCCACGAACAGCCCCTGCTTGTTGGTGAAGTAACGCATGACCAGGCTCGGGTCGATGCCGGCATCCGCGGCGATCGCGCGGATCGTCGCGCGCTCGTAACCATCGCTCGCGAAACGCTGGCGCGCGGCTGAAAGGATCCTTGCACGGGTAGCTTCCCCTTGCTGCGCCCTGCTTGGTTTACCGGCTTTCATGGCTCAATTGTGCACACAGTCAACATCTGTTGACAACATTCTGTAGCGATCTTATTATGTAAACATATGTTGACCAACGATTGTTTACACTAGGAACCGTGTACATCCCATTGACTGCAATCCAGACAACAAACACGCGCACCCGCCTCGACTTCAAACAAGCTTCGCAGCATGCGTTCAAGGCCATGCTCGGGCTGGAAACGCATTTGGCTGGTTGCGGGCTCGATTCGAAGCTGCTCGAACTGGTCAAGATCCGCGTTTCCCAGATCAACGGTTGCGCGTACTGCATCGACATGCATTGGCGTGGCGCACGCGCACACGGCGAAACAGAGCAACGGCTGTATGCGCTCGATGCCTGGCGCGAATCACCCTCCTACAGCGAACGCGAGAGGACGGCGCTTGCGTGGGCCGAGGCGGTGACGCGCCTCGACCATGGCCACGTGCCCGATGCCTTGTACGAAGTCGCACGCGGACATTTCGACGATCGCGAACTGGTCGACCTGACCCTGGCAATTGCCACCATCAACGCATGGAACCGGCTGTGCATCGCGTTCCGCTCGCAGCCCGGGGGACACCCGTCAGGCGGCAACACGCGGCCGGCACCATCGAGGTCAGCGCAATGAACATGCACACACGTAGCGCTCTGGTTACAAACAATCAGGCGAGCCGGATTGCCGTTCCGCAATGTCCGGAAAAACACGCCCAGGCCGACCCTGCCCCGCTGGCACGCCGCAGCGGCTGTGCGCGAACCGGTCCGCCAGCGAAGCACGCCCGCAGCAACGCCACCATGCCGCACGAACTGGGCAAGATCGTGCACGGCCTGCTCACGTTGCACGGCTACGTGACACCGAACCGACCATGAGGATCGTGATCAATGGCGCCGGCATCGCTGGCACCGCGCTCGCCTGGTGGCTGCGCAAGTCCGGCCACGACGTGTTGCTGGTCGAACGGTCGCCGCAATTCCGGCGTGGCGGCTACGCGATCGACTTCTGGGGCATCGGTTACGACGTCGCGGAAAAGATGGGCTTGCTCCCGCGCATCCTGGAACTGGGTTATCAGGTCAAGGAGATGCGTTACGTCGACGGTGACGACCGTATCCGTGGTGGTTTTCCCGTCGACGTGTTCGGCCGGATGACGCGCAATCGTTATACGCAACTGCGGCGCACCGATCTTGCGGCCACGATCTACGCTGCGCTGGACGATGGCGTCGAAACGATCTTCGGCGATTCTGTTGCACAGATCGAGGAACGCGGCGATTGCGTACGGGTCGGTTTCGAGCGGGCCGCGCCGCGCGAGGCCGACCTGGTGATCGGCGCCGACGGGTTGCACTCGCGCGTCCGCGAGCTCGCATTCGGAGCACAGGGAAATTTCGAGGTTCCGCTCGGCTACCACGTCGCCGCCTTCGAGATCGACGGCTACCGGCCGCGCGACGATCTCGTCGCCGTCAGCCACGCCGTGGCGGGAAGGCAGATCACGCGCCTGTCGATGCGCGACGACAAGACACTGTTCCTGTTCGTGTTCCGCGACGAGTACCTGCACGGGGGCACGGCTTCGAACACCAGCGGGCGCAAGGCGCTGCTCAGCAACGCGTTCGCCGACGTCGGCTGGGAAACCCCGCGGATACTCGACGCGATGCAACATGCCGGCGACTTCTATTTCGACCGCGTCAGCCAGATCCGGATGGACGACTGGAGCTGCGGCCGGATTGCCTTGATCGGCGATGCCGCGGCCTGCGTCTCGCTGCTGGCTGGCGAAGGCACCGGACTGGCGATGGCCGAAGCCTACGTGCTCGCGGGTGAACTGCACGCCTGCAAAAACGACCATCGCGAGGCGTTCACCCGCTGGCAGGCACGCATGCTGCCGTTCCTCGCGGCCAAGCAGCGGTCGGCGGCGAAATTCGCATCCTCGTTTGCGCCCCGCACCACCCTTGGCGTCGCGTTTCGCGACCGCGTCAGCCGGCTGCTGCGGATTCCGTTGTTCGCGAACTGGCTGGTCGGCCGTGCCGTGCACGACGACATCGAGCTGCCCGACTACCACTTCCACGAATGACGAGGAGAACATCAAGCCGATGACCACTGTCGATACCGACGTGCTGATCGTGGGCGCCGGACCGGTCGGCCTGTTCCTGGCCAACGAATGCGCACGCCGCGGGCTGCGCTGGCGGCTGGTGGAGGCCCATGCCTCGCAATCGGAACACTCCAAGGCACTCGCGATCTTTCCGCGCACGCTGGAAATCTTCGACATGGCCGGACTGGCCGGGCCGTTCCTCGAAGCAGCCAATCGGGTCACGTCGATCAGGGTGACGACGCGCGAACATACGCTCGCCCGATTGCCGTTCGCACCGGACAACAGCGCCTGTCCGTTCGTGGCCATGGTTCCACAGGACCAGACCGAACGCCTGCTGGTCGAGGCCCTGGCCCGCAAGGGCGGCGCGGTGGAATACCGGACCTCGTTCATCGAGGCCACCCAGGGCGATGACTGCGTGCATGTCACGCTGGACAAGCACGGCGAGCGGGAAACAGTCACCGCGGCGTTCGTGGTTGGCTGCGACGGTGCGCACAGCACGGTGCGCGAGTTGCTGAAGCTGCCGTTCGAAGGCGGCGAATACCGCCAGCGCTTCATGCTGGCCGACATCGAAACCGACACGACCCTGCCCGCAGCGGAGATGCAGTTGTGCCCGAACAGGAACGGGCCATTGGCGATCTTTCCGATGAGCGCGACGCGCCGCCGCATCGTGGCGATGATCGATCAGCCGGAAGGCGATGCACCCTCGCTTGATCTGGTGAACCGGCTGCTGGCCGAACGCGCGCCCGCCGGGGTCACGGCACTGGCCCTTCACTGGAGCGGCTATTTCCACATCCATCACCGCCATGTCGCGCGCATGCGCGAGGGACGCATGTTCGTCGCGGGGGACGCCGCCCACATCCACAGCCCCTTCGGTGGCCAGGGCATGAACACGGGCCTGCAGGATGCCTGGAACCTGGTCTGGAAACTCGACCTGTTCCTGCGCGGCCACGGCAACGAGGCCCTGCTGGAGAGCTACAGCGACGAGCGCCTGCCGGTGGTCAAGGGCGTCATCGAAACCACGGATTACCTGACCCGTGCCATGGACACTCCGAACCGCCTGGCCGAGGCCTTGCGTGACGTGGTGATTCCCATGGTTTCCCGGCTCGCGCCGTTTCAGCACGCGCTGGTGCAGCGGCTCTCGGAACTCGGCATCGACTACCGCGGCAGTCCGATCGTGGAGGGGGCCGGCAAACGCTACCTCGACGATTCGATGCGGGGCGGCACCGGCATTTGCAGCCGCTACCTGCTGCTGCTGGACAGCAACGCGCCGGCGCCGGTCATGAATGCGGCCAGACGGCTCGCCGACACCTTCGCCGCGCTCGTCGACCTGCGGCCGACGCAACACCCCGGCGTGACGCTGGTTCGGCCCGACGGCTACGTGGCCTTTGCTGCCACAAGTGGCAACGACAACGCACTTGAGTCGGTGCACGCGCTGCTGGACATGCAGACATCGGCCTGAAAGAACCTGTACTCGAAATTGGAATCTCCCGCTGCGGGTTCGATATTCCGGCACTGTCCGGAAGGATCGTCGACTCGACACGGCACGCTTGTTGGGCAATGAGGTGGTACGGATGAGCAAGGGTTGGTCTGCACTGGTTTTCCTCGCATTCGCCGGCGTGGCCGTCGGCGCTCCGGCATGGCAGGTCAAGCCGTCGCCGGAGATCGTCCATCGCGACGTGCACTTTTCCGACCGCGGCGCCGATCTTGCCGGCACGCTGTACGAACCGCGCACCGGAACGCACCTGCCGGCGGTCGTCGTGTTGTGGGGCGCGGAAGTGCCGACGCGCAAATTCGCGCTCTACCGGCATCTCACCCAGGGCCTGCCCGCCATGGGCATCGCGGTGCTGGTCTTCGACCGCCGCGGCAGTGGCGCGTCCACCGGCAGCATGCACGGTTCCGACTACCAGCTTCTCGCAGGCGATGGCGTGGCCGCGGCACGTTTCCTGTCGCGGGAACCGCGCATCGACCCGCACCGGATCGGCTATTGGGGGCTCAGCCAGGGCGGCTGGCTCGCAGTGCTGGCCGCGAGCAGGGATCGGCACGCCGCGTTCGCGGTGTCGGTTTCCGCCCCGCTGGTCACGCCGGCCGAGCAGATGGATTTCGCGGTGGCGAACCTGCTCACGGTCCGCGGTTTCACGCACGCCGATATCACGCAAGCCATCGCCGTTCGCCATGCCTGGCAGGGATTCCTGCGCGGCGATGTTTCCTTCGCCACCGCGCTGACGGCGATCCGGCATGCCCAGGCGCGGCCGTGGTTCAAACTGGAATTCATGCCCGACGCGGCCGAATTCGCCAGGGAGCCGGTGAACCAAGCCTGGAAGAAGGACATGGACTACGATCCGCTACGCATCGCCGCGCAGGTCACCGTGCCGACCTTGTTCATCTACGGCGGCGCCGATCCGTGGGTGCCGGTCGCGCGCTCGGTGCAGCGGCTGCAATCGCTGGTTAGCCAACACCCGAACCTCGAATACCGCGTGATCGCCGATGCCGACCACACCATGATGTTGCCGAAAAAAACCATAATGGCGTTCGACCATCGGACGCTGCTCGACGAAGCGCCGCAGGCGCCGGCCTACTTCATGCTGCTGGCGAGCTGGATCGAACGGCACACGCACTGAAAGGAAACCCGCATCATGCCGACTTATCGCGTGACCGAAAACATCGCGGCGCCCGCCGCCCGGGTCTGGGCACCACTGCGCAACGTGCTTGCATGGCCGGAGTGGCTGCCCACGGTTACCTCCGTCACCCCGCTTGGCGTCAGCAACCTGGAGATCGGCGCGCGCTTCCGCGTGCTGCAACCGAAGCTGCGCCCGGCGATCTGGGAGGTCGTGTCCGTCCGCAAAGGCGAGGGCTTCGTCTGGCAGGCCGGATCGCCCGCCCTCGCCATGCGCGCCGGTCATGTCGTTGAACCGACGGGTCCGGAAACCTGCAAGCTCACCCTCGAGTTCAGCTTCTCCGGCCTGTTGTCGCCACTCGCCGGCCTGCTCGCCGGACCGCTCACGCGACGCTATATCGCCACCGAAGCCGCTTCGCTCAAGGCCGTGGCCGAAGCTGCGGGCGCCCCATCGCGACGCTGAACAGCGTACGCAAATGACATCAACTTATTATTCGATTTTTCCTGCGGGCCGCGGAGTGCTCATTGCCCTCCGCGGACGGGATGCCCGCGCTTGACGCGCGTTACGTCGCGCCATGAAAAAGCCGTTGAAGGAAAGACGCCCCGTAGCCGGATCACTGGTCAACCTTTCCGGCGTCACGATGTCGCCCGAATGCAGCAGCCCGCCATCGTAGAAAATCATGCGATTCCAGCGTGCCGGGACCCTGCCCGTCCGGGTGAAGCAGCCGTTGTCGCCGATCATGTACCCCGGTCTCATCCCGTAACGCTGCGTGAACTGATCGGCATGCATGCGGGTCGCATCGTCGAACGGTCGCAGAGTGGTGGGCCGCGCCGATGCGGAACGCAGCGCGCAAGACGAACCCGCCCGCGCCGGCTCAACCCTCCGCCTGCGCCAGCTCGCGTCCCTGCTGGCGGATGATGGCTTCTTCGCGCGCGTCGATGATCGATTGCATCACGCTGTCGACGTCCACCGCGCCCTCGTCGAACACGAAGTGCCCGGTCAGTTCGCTGTCGGGCCGCAGTTGGCCCTGCTCGAACAGCGCCCACATTTCCTCGGCGTAATGGGTATCGAGCAGTTCCGGCGCGAAGCGCGACAGGCTGATCGTGATGTTGCCCACGTCGCGCCGCAACATGGTGCGCGCGGCGTTGTTGCCGGCGGCGCTGACCACCTGCGGCAGATCGATGATGACCGGGCCATCGGCCGCCACCAGCACGTTGTATTCGGACAGGTCGCCGTGGATCAGCCCTTCGCACAACATGCGCGCGACCTGGCGGACCAGCAAGCGATGGTATTCGCGCGCCGTCTGCGCCGACAGTTCCACCTCGCCCAGCCGCGGCGCGGGAAAGCCGTCGGCATCGGCGACCAGTTCCATCACCAGCACCCCGGCGGAAAAAATGTACGGCCGCGGCACCCGCACGCCGGCATCCATCAACTGGTACAGCGCATCCGCCTCGGCATTCTTCCAGGCGGCCTCGGCTTCCCTGCGCCCGAACTTGCTGGCCTTGCCCATCGCGCGCGCCTGGCGGCTGCCGCGCACCTTGCGGCCTTCCTGGTATTGCGCGCGCTGCTGGAAGCTGCGCTGGGCCATGTCCTTGTAGACCTTGGCGCAGCGCACCTCGTTGCCCGTGCGCACGACATAGACCGACGCTTCCTTGCCGCTTTTCAGCGGGCGCAGGACCTCGTCGATCACGCCGTCGTCGATCAGCGCTTGCAGGCCGGCGGGGGGAATCATGCGTGGAAGGGCTCTTTGGTCAACCAATGACTGCCCATTATGACTGATCGGCCGATAACCCTGGCCCGCTGACTGAACCTGAAATTCGTCAACGCCATGCACGACAAGATCGGCAAGATCGCCCTGGTGACCAACAGCCCCATGGGCACCTTCGCCGACCACGTGCTGGATCCGCTGAGTGCTGGATCCGCTGATGCTGGCCAAGATCCGCAAGTTCGATTACGACCAGCGCCACGAGGCCATGGGCTGGTTGCAAGGCCGAGTGCCAGGCTTGCTCGAATCAATAGCCTCCGTCCCCTTTTGCGGCTTTTGCCACCATTTGCGGCATCAATTCACGATCTGATTGGCAAGCTGTTTCACGCGGTCCAGATAAAGTTTCTTGTTTCCGATCTTGCAGAGCACGACCATGCTGTCGAGCTCGTGCAACTCGTAGTTGATCTGCAGCTTGGACACCGCACGATCGATGGTGCGCTTGATGTGCCAGTGCCCGATATAGTCGACACCCAATCCGGTGATCGGAAACCAGAAGCCCGGAGCCGAGACCGGATAGCCCAGAGAGTTGTTGGCGTTGGGCACGACTTGCTGGAAGTAGTACTTCCCGGGCTTCACATTGATCGCGTAATAGCAGGTGTTGTCGTCCCCGCCACTGCAGGGGCGAAGCATGATCCTCGCGCTACTGTCCACGCTCTGAAGCATCCATTGACCAGGGAAGGGATCCGCCATGTAGGTCGGGCCGCTTGCGAGTACGAAATTCCTCGCGTTCGGATGCACGCACCCAGGATCGGCGACAGCTACCGGCGCGAGCAGCCACAAAGCGACTGCTGCGACGAGACCACGGCAAGCATGGTTGAGCATCGAATTTCTCCCGTTGACACCGGACCAAGGTGATCAAGCCGCCGTAACAGCCTGGGTTCCCGTCGCGGTCGACGCCGCGGCGCAATGCTTGCGGATGTATTCCGCATGCGTCGGCATCGCCTGCACGGCCTGGTCGATGACTTGCCGCAAGTCCGCCAGATACTTGGTGGCGTCGATGCGGGTGCGCAGGTCCGCCAGCGGATCGTGCCGCACCGGCATGATTTCCTGGCCGATGAACACGGCCAGCCAGTTCGCGTTCTGGAACAGCTCCAGCGACTTGGCGACGGTGCGGCCGCTGGCGCGGAACTGGTCGATCTTGTACTGCAGCGTGTCGGGGATGGCCATGCTGCCGGTCTCGCGCCACAGCGGCGCGTCGTCGCGCCGGGTGGCGTGGTAATGCAGGATCAGGAAATCGCGGATGCGCTCGTACTCGGCGCTGGTCAGGCGGTTGAATTCGCGCGCAACCAGCGGATCGAAATCGCGGTCCGGGAACAGCGCCAGCAGCCGCACCAGCGACGACTGCACCAGGTGGATGCTGGTCGATTCGAGCGGCTCCATGAAACCGGCGGCCAGGCCCAGCGCCACGCAATTGCGGTTCCAGAACCGCCGGCGGCGTCCGGTGACGTAAAGCGCAGCAGGCGCGGTTCGCCGAGCGCACTGCCCTCGAGGTTCGCCAGCAGTTGCGCGGCCGCCGTGTCGTCGCCCAGGTAGCGGCTGCAATACACGATGCCGTTGCCCATGCGGTGCTGCAGCGGAATGCGCCATTGCCAGCCCGCCTCGTGCGCGGTCGCGCGGGTGTACGGCACGGAGCTTCCGCCGTGTTCGCTGGCCACCGCGACCGCGCGATCGCAGGGCAGCCACTGGTGCCAGACTCGTAGCCGGTCTTCAGCGCGCCTCTCGATCAGCAGCCCGCGAAAGCCGGAGCAGTCGATGAACAGGTCGGCTTCCACCACCGCGCCATCGGCCAGCGTCAGCGAACGGATGAATCCATCCTCTGCCCGCAGCGCGACATCCACCACCTTGCCTTCGCTGCGCACCACACCGCGCTGCTCGGCGTAACGCCGCAGGAAGCGCGCGTACAGCGATGGCGTCGAAGTGGTAGGCGTAGTCGAAAGTGGACTGCACATAGCGCTGGTCGCGCAGCGGGCTGCGCGAAACGCCCGAGCCGCGCGGCGGCCCAGGCGAAGGAGTAATCCTGCAAGCGGCGTGGTGTCGCCACGCTGCGCGCTCGCGCAACCAGTACTGGTGGAACGGCACCGAGTCGAACGTCGACGCCGAACTGGCCGAACGGATGGAAATAGCGCTGCCCGGCCGGCTCCAGTCGGCGGAAGTCGATGCCCAGCTTGAAGGTACCCTGGGTGGCGGCGAGGAACGCGTTCTCGTCGATGCCCAGCATGCGGTTGAACCGCTTGATCGGCGGCAGCGTGGCCTCGCCCACGCCGACCGTGCCGATCTCGTCCGACTCGATCAGCTCGATGCGGCAATTGCCCTGCAGCGCGTTCGCCAGCGCGGCGGCCGCCATCCAGCCGGCCGAGCCGCCGCCGCGATGGCGATGCGGCGGATGAGTCGATCGTTCATTGGGACTCGCGCTTGAATATTGTCGGAAATGACCCGCCCCTCGGACCCTTTGCATTAGCCTTCGTAAGTAGTCTTGTTTCGCCGTTTGCTCCGGCGTTTGAGCGGACCCGCGACAGGACAGATTTCAAAAGCAAATTGGGTGAGTGTGTTAACGAGATTGTCTGGCACGAGTTTGTAAACTACGAATTGGCCACGACGCTCGCCCACGATCAATCCGGCGTTTTCAAGGATTGCCAAGTGGCGTGAAATTGCCGGCGCGCTCATATCGAATTTCGCAGCAATGTCACCGGCAGGTAATTCTTGTTGTGACAGGTAAGCAAGTATCTTACGTCGCGGCGTTGAAGCCAATGCTTCGAAAATTTTCTCTTGCTTCATCAGTAGGGCTTCATGCAATCACCGTGGACTCGGATAAATGTAGCGTAGCGCGTGTAGATTGGTCGTTGCTAGTGATCAGGACTATGGGCCCGGCATCGCTCCACGCCAGGCCCATAGTTGCATGAGGATCAGCGATCCGCTGGTGAAACATGCGGGAACCTCTTACCAGATGCGTCCCCATGCTCTTCCTCGTTGCGACGAACCCAAGCTGTTACTACCTGCCCATAACGCGCGATCATCATCATGTTGAAGAAATGCATGGCACCGAGAATCAGGATCGAGAGGCCGATCTTGCTTCCGATGTACGGAATCATGTTCTGGAGAAGCTTCTGCGGAATTCCATCCGTTCAGTCGGATTCCGATGAAACCGATGTTGATCAGGTAAAACCCGACCACCAGCAGATGGTTTGTCGATTTCGCCAAGATTTCATCTTGACCGAAGCACTTGATCAGAAACACTTCTCCATTACGCGAGAGCGTACGTGCCACCCAGATCGTCATCGCGATCGACAGGACCAAGTACACCATATACCCAGTTTGCAGCGCCATAGCTTACTCCTCTGGTTGATATAGCCAATTGCTTATTTAACTATATTGTTAATCACAAAACCCAGAATGTCAATAGCTTTCTTGCGGAACAGTATCGAGCCATCGGCAGCTTCAGCCTCTGCTCCTTGGCGCGAGCGACGGCTTTCGGCCAAGGGCGCGGGAACGGACGGCGCCGCCTAGAATGTCCCCGACACCTTTTCCGCACCCGGCGCCACGACGGAGGAACAGCACCATGTTGACCATGATCGAGGGACTTCCGGACCACGTGATCGGCATCAGGATCACCGACAAGTTGCGCGCGGAGGATTACGAACAGCTGCTGATCCCGCTGGTCAACGAGAAGCTGGAAAAACACCCCAAGCTCGACCTGCTGTGCTGCATCGAAGGCGAATGGAAAGGCATGGAGGCCGGCGCGATGTGGCAGGACCTGCGGCTGGGGCTGGGCAGGTTCGGCCACTGGGCGCGCATGGCGATCGTCACCGACATCACATGGATGGAGAACGCCATCAAGCTGTTCCGGCTGCTTTCGCCCGGAGAACTGCGTCACTTCGCCAGCGCCGGTTACGAGGCCGCCAGGGAATGGGTCTGCGAGACCAATCGCGCGCGCATCGACATCACGCTGGATGCCGATGCCGGCATCCTGGTGCTGGAACCCGTCGCGGACACGGCGCTGAGCGAAGACGATTTCGAGGCAGTCGGCCAGGCCATCGGCAACTACCTCAAGGATCACGACCGCCTTCGCGGCATCCTCATACACAGCCGAAAGTTTCCCGGCTGGCAGAGCATCGGCGCCCTGTTCGCGCACCTGAAATTCGTCAACGCTGTGCACGACAAGATCGACAGGATCGCGCTGGTCACCAACAGCCCCATGGGCACCTTCGCCGACCACGTGCTCGATCCGCTGATGCTGGCCAAGATCCGCAAGTTCGATTACGACCAGCGCGACGAGGCCATGGGCTGGTTGCGAAGTTGAGCGTCAAGCTTGCCCGATTTAATTACGTCCGTCTTCTTCTTGCGATTAAAGCATCAATCAGGCTCAAAATAATCGCTGTCAACTCGCTTGAGCGCATACGTCGCCTCCACGCCAACGCCGACGCCAAACTGGATCATGAAATCTGCAAGTTGGCAGCCATCGATCAAGACAATCTTCTGTCCTAGGTTCTGCACGAACCGACGCGCCTCTCCGGTGAACGTCGATGTAGTAATCATGACGCCCTTGGCGGCGTGAAGACCGGCCATGGCTCCAGCGAATCCTTGGACGATAGGGCGCCCGACGCTTCCCTCCCAACGTTTGGCCTGAAGGTAAATCTTGTCGAGCCCTAGCCGATCTTGGTCTATCACACCATCTATGCCACCATCACCGACACGTCCCACGGTACGCCCGGCGTCTTCGCGAGATCCGCCATACCCCATCGCTAGCATTACATCGACGACGACACGTTCGAAGAAGACAGGCGACGCGTCTTTGATGCGACCCAAAAGTTCATCGGCTAGATCACGTTGCATCTGCGCGTGAAGACGCTCCAACTGCTCCCGCGGCGTTTCTTCCGAAGGTGCGGGCTCACCTCCTGACTGATCGCTTGAAGCGGGTTTTGAGCCTTTGGCCCATGTGACAAATTCCGGGTACTGCATTAACCACTTGTCATCGATAGTGTCTCGATTTCGCGCAAGGTCGGCTTTGCCACGGTCCGTAATACGCACGCGGCCCCAGCCGGGCGATTCCACAAGCCCTGCTTTTTTTAGGAACGTGCGCGCCCAAGCAATCCGATTGCGAAAGGTATGGTCTGTGCCACTTGGCAGCATTTCGGCCATATCTGTATCACTCAGTTTGGCTTCCTTCGCCAAGACGTCGTAGACATCGGCCATGCGATGAACCTCGCCGTCGCTCAACAATCTGAGCAACGGTAGATACCACCAGTCGTATTTCGGTACGGTCATGTCGCCATCCCCAATCAACAACGGTACAAATCACACGCCTTCGGCAGCTTCAGCCCCTGCTCCTTCGCGCAGGCGATGGCTTCCGGATAGCCCGCGTCCGCGTGGCGCATCACGCCGGTGCCTGGGTCGTTCCACAGCACGCGCGCGATCCGTGTATCCGCAAAAGGAGTTTGAGGCACTCGAGCGGTGATCTTCTTGTTGTAGGCCATTGCTTTCCTCATCCCACTATCCCCCGCATTACGCCCGCCAACCTCACCCCGCCAGGGCGCCGATTCGATACCGCGAAGCTTACAACTCATCGAGCGTGACGGTGATCCGACGCTCGTGCTGGCGTGCTTCCACCAGCGCGGCCAGCTCCGCATCGGTTTCTTGCTCGTCAGCCACAGGCTTGCGCGCGTCGTCTGCGAAGACGCGAAAACCGTTGCGCAATTCTTCCTGGGAGGCGGCTCCACCTGTCCTCTTCTTCATCCTGCAATCGCCTGTTCGCGCGACTTATTTGCCGGGCGATTTCTTGCGCGGACGCCCACCGAGCTTGCCGTTGGCCCGTGCAGCGCGGGATTTGGCGGTCGAGCGGGCGCTGCCGCCGGCCGCGCCAAGTTGTGCCGCCATCCAGCGCTTGCCGCCAAAAGCGCCGGCAAGAAGGCCCGGCACATACAAGTCGGCATCCAGCTTGGGCCAATACAGGCCCAACCCGCTCGGGGTAATTTCGATCTTGGCGAGATCACCCGGCGAAGCATCCGCCAGGCCCTCCGCCAGCACGGGCGGAAACGCCAGTTCGACACCGGTATTCAAACTCACCACGACCCGCGCGCGACGGCGGTCATAGCGCACAGCGGTGGCGTGCGCGTGCTGTCGCAGCGTTTGCATGCGCTGCCCGGCTTGTTTGAGCTCATGTTCAGTAATGGCCATGGAGTTTGCTCCACTCGTCGCAAAGTTGCGCCAAAGCTGCGGTCAGGTCACTCAGGATTCGGTTCACGTCCGCGAGCCTGAAGCCAAAATTCTCGCGCAATTCGGGCGGTCCGCCGGGACAGTTCAGGAAGAACACCGCCTCACTATCCGGACCGATCACATGAACGTGCGCGGGCCGGTGATCATTGGGATAGATCACGACTCGCAGACTGCCCAGCCGCAATATCGTTGGCATGGGGCATGATACCACACCCAAGCGGTTGGGTTTTTGGCACGAATTATCGAGAGCCGGGGGTCGCGACGGATCACACCATCGGCAACTTCAACCCCTGCTCTTTCGCGCAGGCGATGGCTTCCGGATAGCCCGCGTCCGCGTGGCGCATCACGCCGGTGCCGGGGTCGTTCCACAGCACGCGCGCGATGCGCGCGTCGGCTTCCTTGCTGCCGTCGCAGACGATCACCAGTCCCGCATGTTGCGAGTAGCCCATGCCGACGCCGCCGCCGTGGTGGAACGATACCCAGGTCGCGCCGCTGGCGGTATTCAGCAGTGCGTTGAGCAGCGGCCAGTCGGACACCGCGTCGCTGCCGTCGCGCATGGATTCGGTTTCGCGGTTGGGTGAGGCGACCGAACCGGAATCCAGATGATCGCGGCCGATGCACGACCGGCGCCTTCAATTCGCCGTTGCGCACCATCTCGTTGAACGCGAGGCCCAGCTTGTCGCGCTGGCCGAGGCCGACCCAGCAGATGCGCGACGGCAGGCCCTGCCAGCGGATGCGCTGTTCGGCCATGTCCAGCCAGTTGTGCAGGTGCTTGTCGTCGGGGATCAGTTCCTTGACCTTGGCGTCGGTCTTGAGGATGTCCTCCGGATCGCCGGACAGCGCGACCCAGCGGAACGGGCCGACGCCGCGGCAGAACAGCGGGCGCACGTAGGCCGGCACGAAACCGGGGAAGTCGAACGCATGCTTGCAGCCGACATCGAACGCCATCTGGCGGATGTTGTTGCCGTAGTCGAAGGTCGGGATGCCCTGTGCGTGGAACGCGAGCATGGCCTCGACGTGTTTCTTCATCGACATCTTGGCGGCGTCGCGCACCGCGTCCGGCGAGGACTTGCGGCGCTCGAACCAGTCTTCCAGCGTCCAGCCTTCCGGCAGGTAGCCGTTGACCGGATCGTGCGCGGAGGTCTGGTCGGTGACCGCATCCGGCTTGACGCCGCGCTTGACCAGTTCCGGCAGTACCTCCGCCGCGTTGCCGAGCAGCGCGATGGACTTGGCTTCGCCCGCCTTGGTGTATTTCTCGATGCGCGCCAGCGCGTCGTCGAGATCGTCGGCCTGCTCGTCCACGTAGCCGGTCTTCAAGCGGAAGTCGATGCGCGACTGCTGGCATTCGATCGCCAGCATGCAGGCGCCGGCCATCACCGCCGCCAGCGGCTGCGCGCCGCCCATGCCGCCGAGGCCGGCGGTGAGGATCCAGTTGCCCTTGAGATTGCCGCCGTAGCTCTGGCGGCCCATCTCGACGAAGGTTTCGTAGGTGCCCTGCACGATGCCCTGCGAGCCGATGTAGATCCACGAGCCGGCGGTCATCTGGCCGAACATCATCAGGCCCTTGCGGTCGAGTTCGTGGAAGTGTTCCCACGTCGCCCAGTGCGGCACCAGGTTGGAATTGGCGATCAGCACGCGCGGCGCATCGGCGTGGGTCTTGAACACGCCGACCGGCTTGCCCGATTGCACCAGCAGGGTTTCGTCCTCGTCCAGTTCGCGCAGGCTTTTCAGGATCGCGTCGAAGCATTCCCAGTTGCGCGCGGCGCGGCCGATGCCGCCGTACACCACCAGCTCGGCCGGGTTCTCCGCGACCTCGGGATCGAGGTTGTGCTGGATCATCCGGTACGGCGCCTCGATCAGCCAGTTCTTGCACGAAAGCTGCGTGCCGCGCGGCGGATGGATCACGCGCGTGGTGTCGATGCGGGTGGGTGCGTTCATGGGCGCGGACCTTGCGGAAAGACTGGTCGAAGTATAGCCCCGGGCTTGCTTGCGATCGCGCGTACGATGGAACCAGCGCATACTGTGTTCGATCTTGGCTAAGGGAGACGCAGCCATGCCGTTCATGCCGATTTTCGCCGCCGTCCTGATGGCAACCCATGCATCACCGTTTCCGGAAGGCTTCACCGCGCAATGCACGGGTGACGATGAAGCATATGTCGCGCTTGATGGACGTGCCATTTTGCACCCGACCATTCGCCGACCCGCATCGACCCCTCCCGTCTCGCCTTCCGAACCCGTCCCGATTCCGGGTTACATTCCGCCACACGGCGGCACCGTCATTCTTTCTTACCGGCGCGGTCAGTTTTCCATCGAACTCCTCGGGCCCGACTTCGATGTTATGCAAACGAGCGGGAAGCAATTCAAACTGAGCGTGCTGAAGGCGAGCCCGGGCGATCTGGCGCTTTCGGTCGAAACCGATTCCCGGGGTCGATCGCTCACGGTTTACCACTTGCGCTACGCGGGTAGGCAAGGCGCGTTGACGGTCTCAAGAACCAGCTATGCCGGACATGGTTCCGACGACACGTCGCTGATGGCGATGAGCTGCAAGATCCACAGTCAACCGGTGCCTTGATCCGGACCGCCGGCCGGCCGCCGATTCCTGCAACCGGCATGCGGACGTTGCCTGTGTGGCTTCCTCGCGCTGCGGCGGCGGACCAGCCACTTGCCACTCCAAGCAACCGACCGAGGTTGTGCCGGAATCCGGTACGGCGCCTCGATCAGCCAGTTCTTGCGCGCAAGCTGCGTGGCGCGCGGCGGATGGATCAAGCGCATGGTGTCGAAGCGGGCGGGTGCCGTCATGGCCCCGAACCTCGCCGAGGAATTTCCCGGGGAATCCCACCGTGGTTTCGCGCGCTTGGCCGATGGCGCAACACGTGGAGCAGGAGTACGATTGCCGCCGCCGTGCCGATTGCATCCATTCCTTCCCTCACCGTGACAAGGAGTGTGCATCATGACTGACACCCCACGCGCGTCCCGCCGCCGTTTCCTGCAAGCCGGTCTCGGGTTCGCCGCCTTCGCCACCCTGACGCCGCTGCACCGTACACTCGCCGGTGCCGCCCCGCAGAACGCGATCACGCCGCAAGCCGCGCTGGCCAGATTGATGTCCGGCAATGCGCGCTACGCGGCGGGCAAGCTCGACGCCAAGGATTTTTCCAGCGGTCGTGCCGCGCGCGCCAAGGCGCAATATCCGATCGCCTCGATCCTGAGTTGCGCGGATTCGCGGGTCGCGCCGGAGCTGATGTTCGACCAGGCGCCGGGCGACCTGTTCGTGGTGCGCATCGCCGGCAATTATTTCAATGGCGATGCCCTGTCCAGCCTCGAATACGGCGTCGCGGTGCTGGGCACGCCACTGCTGATGGTGCTGGGCCACAGCGGGTGCGGCGCGATCAAGGCGGCGATCCAGGAAATCCAGTCGCCGAAACCGTTGCCGGGCCATATCTGGGACATCACCGACGCGGTGCGTCCGGGCATCCAGGGCGTCGTCAAAACGGGCGGCAAGGACCTGCTGGAACGCGCGATCGAGGCCAACGTCGAGTACAACGTCGCGCGCGTCGCCTCGGCACAACCGATCATCGCCGAAGCCGTGAAGGGCGGCCGCGTGAAAGTCGTTGGCGCGGAATACGAACTGGCCACCGGCAAGGTGCGGCTGCTGGATATCTGAAGAGGCAAGCCACGCGCCCGGCGCGATATCGATCGTAGCGATTGGCCGGCCGCGCGATCGCACACGCCCGCTGGAATCATCTGCCAGTCGCAAGGCAGGCATGCCTGGGCGTTCCGCGCGCTCGACACGGCGAAGATTTGCCGACTCCCGTGTGCAATCATCCTTCGCATTCATCCGCGATGCCGGACGTGCGTGCTGGACCGCCCGCCGCGAGGCGTTATGCTGTAGGAAGTTTGTTGCTGGGGACATCGGGCGCGGACGGCTGTCGTTCCCCGGCCACGCGGCTCACGCGGAGGATCACGAGTGCGCAATCAATTTCTCGCCAGGCATCGCACGTTGTTGCGGGGTGCGCGTGTCGAGGTCGGGACGGCCGCGATGGCGGTCGCGGTGGGTGTGATCGCGGGACTTGGCGCGGTGGCTTTCCGCACGTTGATCGCGCTGTTCCACAACCTGTTTTTCTTCGGCCACGCCAGCGTCGTATTCGACACGCTGCAGCACACTGCCGCCAGCCGCTGGGGCATGGCCATCATCGCGGTGCCGGTGGTCGGTTCGCTGATCGTGACGTTCCTGGTCAAGACCTTCGCGCCGGAGGCGAAGGGCCACGGCGTACCGGAAGTGATCGACGCGGTGCATTTCAAGCGCGGCGTGATCCGCGCGCCGGTGGCGCTGATCAAGGCGCTGGCTTCGTCGATCTCGATCGGTTCCGGCGGCGCGGTCGGCCGCGAGGGACCGATCATCCAGATCGGCGCGACCTTCGGCTCGATGCTCGGGCAATGGACGCGCAGGCCGGAATGGCAGCGACTGGCACTGATCGCCTGTGGCGGCGGCGCCGGCATCGCCGCGACCTTCAACACGCCGCTGGCCGGCGTGCTGTTCGCGACCGAGATCCTGCTGGTGGAAATCAGCGCGCGCACCCTGATCCCGGTGATGATCGCGACCGGTACCGGCAGCCTGGTCGGCCGGCTGTTCTTCGGCGACCATCCATCCTTCATCGTGCCGCCGTTGTCGCTGAATCATCCGGCGAGCGGATTGGGGATCGCGCTTGCCGCGTATGTCTTCATGGGCCTGCTGACCGGCATCGCCGCGATGGTTTTCACGCGCTCGATCTACCTGTCCGAGGATCTGTTCAGGCGCGTGCCCGGTGGCGACTACGTCCGGCATGCGCTGGGCATGTTGCTGGTCGGCGTGATGATGTACTTGCTGCTGCGCCACACCGGCCATTACTACATCGAGGGCGTCGGCTACGCGACCATCCAGGACGTGCTCAACGGCGGACTGACGGCAGGCGGGTTGGCATTGATGCTGGCCTTGCTGAAGTTGTTCGCGACGTCGCTGACACTGGGTTCCGGCGCATCCGGCGGCGTGTTCTCACCGGCGCTGTTCATCGGCGCCACGCTCGGTGCCGCGTTCGCCGCCGGCGTGCATGCGCTGTGGCCGGGCGTGGACGTCAACCCGGTGAATGCCGCCGTGATCGGCATGGCCTGCATGGTCGGCGCCAGCACCGGCGCGGCGGTGACGGCGGTGGTGATCACCTTCGAGATGACCCGCGACTATCACGTGATCATCCCGCTGATCATCAGCGTGTCGCTGGCCTACTCGATCCGCCGGCTGCTGCTGGCGGACACCATCTACACGCTCAAGCTCAGCCGGCGCGGCGAGTTCATTCCGACCGCCGTGCAGAGCCAGCTGTATCTCGCGCGCGGCGCGCTGGAATTCATCGGCGCGCCGTACGTTTGCCTGGAAGCGGACTCGGTGCTCGAAGCGGTGCTGCTGAAGTGGCGGCGCTCGCAAGGCCTGCCCCGGGTGGTACTGCTCGATGACAACATCATTACCGGCGTGGTGCCGGCGCGCAATTTGCGCGCCTCGGTGGACGCCGGGCTGGCGAGCTCGACGCCGTTGCAGGACCTCGCCGACACCCATTTCGTGGTGGTGGAATCCTCGATCCAGGTGTTCGACCTTATCGCCACGTTGCGCCGCGAACGCTGCCGCAACGCCGTGATGACCCGCGACGGCAAGCCGGCGAGCGCCGACGACATTCTCGGCGTGGTGACATGGGAAGACCTCGTCGAAAACGCCAACCTGTCGCGCAATCTCGAGCGCGAAAGGAAAATCGCGGATTGACCGCACCGCATGCCTGCAACGAGACAAACCAAACATGGAACCCGAGTACTGGCTTGAGCGCTGGCGTGAAGGCCGCACCGGCTGGCACCACGAGACGGTGATGCCGCTGTTGGAAAAGCACTGGCCGGCGCTGGGCATCCCGCACGGCTCACGCGTGCTGGTGCCGCTGTGCGGCAAGTCGCTGGACATGCTGTGGCTGGCGCAACAAGGCTTGCACGTGCTGGGCGTGGACGTGTCCCCGCTCGCCGTCGCGTCGTTCCTCGAGGAGAACAGTCTGACCGCGCAAATCCGGGACGCACCGGACGGGAAGCATTTTGAGATTACGGACGCGCCCGGCGAAGGTGGCATCGAGATCGTCGAGGGCGACGTGTTCGATCTCGATGCCGGGCTGCTTGCGCAGTGCGCCGCCTTCTACGACCGCGCCGCCTCGATCGCCCTGCCCGCTTCACTGCGCACGCGGCTCACCGAAGGTGTCTACGGAAAACTGCCTACTGGCGCGCGCGGCCTGCTGATCACGCTGGACTACCCGCAGGCGCAAATGGACGGACCGCCTTTCAGCGTGGATGAGGCCGAAGTGCATCGTCTGTTCGACACGCGATGGAAGGTCGAGCGACTGGAGCGCCGCGACATCCTCGCCGACCAGCCGTCGTTTTCCGAACAAGGCGTCACCGCCATGCATACCGCGGTCTACCGTCTGGAGAAACGCGGACCCTGATCCCGCGCCATTCGTGCCGGATCAGGGCGACTGGTTGTCAGTAGCCGATCACCTCGCCGTCCTTGCGCATCTCGCTCGCGCCCCAGTACACGTGCTGGACGGGGTCCCACATGATCGCCTCGTAACCGCCGAATGCGCCGGTGCCGGGCACGATCTTGTAGCCGCGTTTGGCCAGTTCGGCCTTCACCGCCGGGTTGAACCCGGTTTCCATTTCCACCGTGCCGATGCCCTGCGACGGCTGCCCGGTCGGCGTGGCGTTGCCGTAGTGGCGCCAGCGCGCGGCGTCGCCGGCTTCCTGCACGTTCATGCCGAAGTCGATCATGTTCACCAGCACCTGCACGTGGCCCTGCGGCTGCATGTCGCCACCCATCACGCCGAACGCCAGCCACGGCTTGCCGTCCTTCATCACGAAGGCCGGGATGATGGTGTGGAACGGGCGCTTGCGCGGCGCATACACGTTGGCGTCGCCGCTGTGCAGCGAATACAGCGCGCCGCGATCCTGGAACATGAAGCCGAGATGGTCGGCGACCAGTCCCGAACCCATGCCGCGTAATTGGACTGGATCATCGACACCATCATGCCGTTGTCGTCGGCGGTCTCGAAATCGGTGGTGTCGCCGTTGAACAAGCTTGGGATCGCCGGGGCCGATGTTGGGGTTGGCGTGATTCAGATTGATCAGCTTGCGGCGCTGGTCGGCGTAGGCGTCGGACAGCAGGCCCTTGATCGGCGCGTTGTAGAAGCGCGGATCGGCGTAGAACTTCGCCAGATCTTCGTACGCAAGCCGCTTGGCCTCGATCTCCGCGGTCAGCGTGTCGGCGGTGCCGACGCCCATCTTTTTCGAGATCGAAACCTTTGAGGATGTTGAGCATCTCCAGCGTCGCGAAGCCCTGCCCGTTGGGCGGCAGTTCGTAGACGTCGTAACCACGGTAGTCGACGGACTCCGGCTGCACCCATTCGCCGTGGAAGTCGGCGAAGTCGTCATAGCGCAGGTCGCCGCCGATGCGCTTGAAGTAGTCCGCAATCGTGTGCGCGATCGTACCCTTGTAGAACGCGTCACGGCCGCCCTTGGCGATCATCGACAGCGTGTGCGCGAGATCGGGATTCCGGAACACCTCGCCCTGGCGCGGCGTGTGGCCGTCGATCAGGTAGGTGTGCCGGGCGTTGGCGAATTCCTCGATCAGCTTGCGGTGCTTCTCGAAGGCCTTCCAGTTGCCCTTCCAGTATTTGGCGACGATCTCCGTGACCGGGAAACCGTTCTTCGCGTAACTGATTGCCGGAGCCAGATCCTCGCTCATCGGCAACTTGCCGAAGCGCTTGTGCAACGCGAACCAGGTGTCGACGACACCCGGCACCGTCACCGGCAGCGAGCCGACCAGCGGAATCTGGTCGGACGGTTTCATGCCGGCCTTCTTGTAGGCAGCGGCCACCTCGGCGCGCATCTTCGCGAGATCGCGACCTTGCGGTGACCAGCCGGAACCGTTGTATCCGTAGAGTTTGTGCGTCTTCGGATCGTAGACGATCACGAAGCAGTCGCCACCGATGCCGTTGAGCACCGGCTCCATCACCCCGAGCACGGCATTGGCCGCGATCGCCGCGTCCACCGCGCTGCCGCCCTTCCTCAAGATGTCGACCGCGGCCAGCGACGCCAGCGGCTGCTCGGTTGCCGCCATGCCGTGCTGCGCCAGCACCGGCGAACGCGACGCCCACGGCGCGCCGGCGTAACGGTCACCGCGGCCGATGCCACCAGGCTGCTGGGCGGAGGCGGTTCCGGCTGCACCCAGCGCCAGCAGCAACGCCGCCGCACTCGATAACCACCAGGAAACCGATCCGCTGCGCGGGAGTCTCTCGCGAAAACATCCGATCCTGCCCATCGACCCCTCCACATCAAGCATCTGGATATCCGGCGATACTAGCACCGGCGGAAATTGCCCGGCAGGCGATCGCCACGACGCACCCGCTGTACGATGACAGTGGACAGCATCGTGTTTGCCGGGGCTCGATCAACTCTCACGACGACAACGAAGGACGTGCCATGCGCATCGCAAGCGTCGGCCATGCAGTCTTTGCGGCAACCCTGGTCGTGCTCGGGATCCTCGGACTTGTCCAGGGCGATCTTGCACCGGCGTGGCAGGCGATCCCGAAATACCTGCCCGCACGCGAAGTGATCGCCTACCTGTGTGCCACCGTCTTGCTGGTCTGCGGCACGGGCTTGTTCTGGCGACGTACCGCCGCCATTGCTGCCTGCGCCCTGCTTGCTTATCTCGTACTCAAGTTGTTGCTCCTGCGATTGCCCGAAGCCCTGCATGCGCCCGCCGTATTCGGTTCGTGGTATGGCTGCGCCGAGACCCTGGTGGTCGTGGCGGCAGCCTGGGCGCTTTATGCCTCGTTCGCCAGCGAGCGGGACCGAAGGCGATTTGCTTTCGCCACCGGCAACAATGGGCTGCGCATCGCCCGAACGTTGTTCGGTCCCAGCCTGATCTTCTTCGGCACGAGTCACTTCGTCTACGCCAACCTGACCACGCCGCTGGTGCCCGGCTGGTTGCCGGCGCACCTGTTCTGGGCCTGGTTTTTCGGCTGCACCTACATCGCGGCGGGCGTGGCCGTGCTGATCGGCATTCATGCAAGGCTGGCGGCGAAGCTCGCGACGCTGCAGATGGGCATGTTCACCCTGCTGGTGTGGGTGCCGATGCTCGCCGCGGGCCACATGCACGCGGTCACGGGTTCCAGCTGGAAGGAGTTCGTCGCTTCCTGGACACTGACGGCCGCCGCCTGGGTGGTCGCGGACTCCTGCCGCGACACGCCGTGGGTCGCCGTGGGATCGCGGCGGCGGCGTTGATCGGCACGACGTACCCGCCAAGATTCGGATACGTCGGCGGCGATCCGTCGCACGGTCAACGATAGCGCCAGTAACCGCGTACCCACACGTTGCCCCCGGCCCAGTGGCCCGGTATCCACACGCGCGCCGGTGCCACCGCGACGACCCGCGCACGCGGCGGCGCGACCACGCAGCCACCCATCGCGAAACCACCGAGCACGACAAGGACCATCAACAACCACGTCGACCTGCGTTGCATGCGTGTTCTCCCTGCGAAGTGACCTGCATGCAACAACGCGGTGGCGTGCGCCGGCGTTGACCGGCACGCGCACGATTGCCGGCATTGATTCAGCCGCGCAGCAAACTCATCATCGATGCCTGGTAGCGCTCACCGGCCGCGGCATCACGCGGGAAGATCGCGTCGATCGCGGCCATGTCGGCGTTACTCAACGCGACATCCAGCGCGCCGAGGTTCTCGTCCAGGTACTTGATGCGCTTGGTGCCGGGAATCGGCACGAGGTGTGGCCCTTGCGCCAGCACCCAGGCCAGCGCCAGTTGCGCGGGCGTGCAGCCCTTGTCGGCCGCAAGCGCGCGCACCTTGTCGACCAGCTCGATGTTTTTCGCGAAGTTGTCGCCCATGAAACGCGGGCTGCGCCTGCGATAGTCGTCCTCGTCGAAATCGTCGGGACTCTTGATCGCGCCGGTCAGGAAACCGCGGCCCAATGGCGAATACGGCACGAAGCCGATGCCGTGTCTTTCGCAGGCCTGCAGGATGCCGTCCTCCGGATCACGCGTCCACAGGGAATATTCGCTTTGCACCGCGGTGACCGGATGGATCTTGTGCGCGCGCTCGATGGTTTGCGCGGAGGGCTCCGACAAGCCGATGAAACGCACCTTGCCCGCTCGCACCAGGTCCGCCATCGCGCCGACCGTGTCCTCGATCGGCGTGTCCGGATCGACGCGGTGCTGGTAATACAGATCGACATGGTCGACGCCGAGTCGTTTCAGGCTCGCATCGCAGGCCGCACGCAGATACTCGGGCCGTCCGTTGACGCCGCGTTTCGTGGGGTCGGCGGGATCGCGCATGATGCCGAACTTGGTCGCCAGGAATACCTCGTCGCGCCGCCCCTGGATGGCCTTGCCGACCAGCAATTCGTTGGTATGCGGCCCGTAGATGTCGGCGGTGTCGAGGAAGTTCAGGCCTGCATCCAGCGCATGCCGGATGACCTCGATCGATTCGGCATCATCGCGTGCGCCGTAGAACTCGCTCATGCCCATGCAGCCGAGGCCTAGCGCGGAAACATGGGGACCGTCCGGCCCGAGAGTACGGGTTTGCATCATGATTTTCCTTCAAAAAAGAAAATGTCGGGGCAGATCCGGGAATCAGCTGGCGCCCTGGTCATCTGGATCGATGGGCATGCCTGCCGGATCGCGGCCAAGTGCCGACGCAAGATCGCCGGCCAGTTGGCTGATTCAGGCAAGAACCGGGAGGGCACGAACTTTGCCGGCGCCACAAGGTCTCGGATAGACCGTGATTGGAATCATGGCGTGATCCGTGTCTATACTAGCCGAGCGATTGCAAGATATCGCACGAATCGCGATCGTCAATGGAGTGCAGGCGGCAAGGGACGGGGCACCAGGCTCGTGTCGACACATTGCCTGCAAAACATTGACACGAGGGCGCGCGACTCAAGCCGTATGTACAAGGCCGACGGCACGCCCTATCGCGCTTGACGGCACCACACAACTTTGGCGGACCCGTGCCACGAGTCCATCATCATCGAACGCCACCACAAACAGAGGAACTACCGATGCACAAGAAATCCATGATCCGCGCCGGCTTGCTGGTCGCCGCGCTCGCCTGTTCGTCGTTCGCGCTCGCCGCGCCGCAGTCCTCCAGCAGCAACACGGGCGCCAAAACCTCGGGCAGTCAGGCGCAGCCGCGCGCGCGCCAGACAACCATCTTCGACCAGCTCGACCTGACCGCGGCGCAACGCACCAGCGTTCGTCAGTTGATGAAGCAGAGCTTCGAGCAGGCCCGTCCCGAAATGCAGGCGCTCGGCCAGAAGCGCATGGCATTCGAGAATGCCACGCCGGGTACTTCGAGCTATCAGAGCATCGCCAACGACCTGGCCGAGGCCGAATCCAACGCCGCGCACGCGCAAGTGCTCCGCCAGGCGGACCTGCGTACCAAGATCTACAACCTGCTGACGCCGACCCAGCGCACCAAACTGGCCAGCATCCGCACGCAGAACCAGGAAAAGATGAAGGAGTGGCGGGCAGCGCACATGCGCAAGCCGGCAGCATCGCACTGACAAGCGGCGCATGCGATGGGCATCGCATAACGCCGATGCCCATCCCCGGCAAGGGTGGTTGCCGATTCCCTGACAGGCAGCTTCCCGGTGGATTTACCCGATTTTTCAGCCAGACCCGCCCGAAATGGGCGGGTCGATGCCGTATCGACGTCCGCGCGCCGGAACGGGCGATGTTCGCGACGCGAGCGCCGTGCGAAACTGAATGACACCTGTGCATGCGGGACGTGGCCCTGGTCAATCACGACTTGCCTGTCAACGCTCCGGCGGGATCAAGCGTTTTTCGAATGCAGATCCCACCCGCAGGAGCATTCAAGATGCGCAAGACTTTCCTCGTTTCAGCCATCCTCGCCGCGGCCGTCGCTTCGGCGCCGCTGGCATCCGCCCTCGCACAGGGCGCGCCCGGTCCTGGCTGGCATGGCCATCACGGCATGGCCATGGGCAGGCACGTTTACGACCAGCTCAACCTGAGCGACGCCCAGCGAAGCCAGATCAAGCAATTGCGGCAACAGGGTTTCGCGCAGGCCAAGCCGCAGATGCAGGCACTCCGGCAGGCACGCAAGGCTTATGAGTCGGCCGTGCCCGGCACCGCTGCCTATCAATCGGCGACCAGCGCACTTGCGCAGGCGGAATCCGATGCCGCGAGCACACGCGTGACCCGGCAATCCAATCTGCGCGCGCAGATCTACGAAATCCTGACGCCCGCGCAGCGGGATCAGCTTGCGCAGATCGAGCAGCAACAGCAGGCACGTCGGCAACAGTGGAAGGAATTCCAGCAGGAAAATCCGCTGCCAGAGTCCACTTCCTCGTCCACACCCTCCGCACAATGATGCGGGATTCGCGGCGGCCGTCATCACGCATGATGACGGCTGCCGCGCACCTTCAGCCCGATGCCCACAGCTGCTCGACGGTGCTGCGGTAATCGGCCGCGATGCGATCTTCGGCGCGATGCCGGAAATCGCGCACCACCCATTCGCCGCCGGCCATGACGTCGCGCACCAGCGGCACGTTGCCGGCAAACAGGAAACCGTCGAGAACGTTCCGCGCGTCGCGCGCCGCGAGCAGGGGCGAAGCATCGTCCAGCACGATCAGGTCATCGCCCGACCCGGCATGTGGCAGACCCGAAGCCTGGCGCCCTCCACGCCATGCAGCGGCCCACAACATCTCGCCGACGCTGTCGCCAGGCTTGCGCGCAGCGATGTTGCGTCGGCGCGTGGTCAGCCGCTGGCCGTATTCCAGCCAGCGCAGCTCCTCGACCGGCGACACCGAGATATGCGAATCGGAGCCGATCCCGAACGTGCCGTCCGCGTCCAGGTAACCGCCCAGCGGGAACAGGCCATCGCCCAGATTCGCCTCGGTGGTCGGACACAACCCGGCGACAGCGCCGGACCTGGCAATCGCGCGCATCTCCGAATCTTCCAGGTGCGTCGCGTGCACCAGACACCAGTGAGAGTCGACATCGGCGTGGTCGAACAACCATTGCACCGGGCGGGCATCGCGCACGCCCAGACAATCCTGCACTTCGCCGATCTGCTCGGCGATGTGGATGTGCACCACGCGGCCGGTCGCCCAAGGCGATGCCAGCACTTCGCGCATCGCGGCTTCCGGCACCGCGCGCAACGAATGCAGGGCAATACCTACGTGCAATCGCCGCGATTCGAGTGCCGCCAGCGATTCAAGCAGGTGCATATAGGCATCAAGCGACAAGCCGAAGCGACGCTGTCGCTCCGACAACGGACGCCCATCCAATCCGCCGGTCATGTACAGCACCGGCAACAGGGTCAGCCCGATGCCGGTGTCGTGCGCCGCTTCGATGATCGCTTTCGACATCGCTGCGGGATCGGCATACGGCATCCCATCCGGTGCGTTGTGCAGGTAATGGAACTCGCAGACGTGCGTGTATCCGCTCTTCAGCATCTCCACATACAACTGCGAGGCGATCGCGCGCAATTCGGCGGGCCCGATGCGCGACGCGAACCTGTACATGGTTTCGCGCCAGGTCCAGAACGAATCGTCTCCCGGTCCGCGGCGCTCGGCCAGCCCGGCCATCGCGCGCTGGAACGCATGCGAGTGCAGGTTCGGCATGCCCGGCAATGCAAAGCGTGCGTGCACGCCGTCGCCAGCGCCTTTGCCGACTTTCACTTCGCGCTGCCAACCCTTCGGCGTCCACAGGTTCGCGACCGTCGCGTCGACCGACAAGATTGCGTCCATCTGTGGCTCCCGTGTCCGGCCTACGAGTGTAACGGCTGGCACGGAATCCGGCGCGGCGCCGCCTGCTGCATAATGGGGCATGCCCAGGAAAAACGGTGAACATACCCCCAAGTTGCTGGTACGCAGGGCGCTGCCCTCCGACGTACCCGCATTGGTCGATCTGACCGCGCGCATTTACACCGCCGAATGGGGCCACTCGACGGAGATGCTGCAATCCCAGCAGACGCACTTCCCGGAAGGCCAGCTCGTGGTCGAATACGAAGGCAAGATCATCGGCTATTGCGCGACCTTCCGTACCGATGCGGAGACGGCGCTGAAACCGCACACCTGGATGCAGATCACCGGCAGCGGCATGGCTTCGCGCCACAAGCCCGATGGCGACTGGCTGTACGGCATGGAGGTGGTGGTCCACCCCGACTATCGCAACATGCGTATCGGCCGGCGCCTGTACCAGGCGCGCAAACGGCTGTGCACCGACCTCAAGTTGCGCGGCATTGCGTTTGGCGGCCGCATCCCGGGGCTGGCCCGAAACATCGGACGCTATGGCAGCGCCGAGGCCTACGTGCAGGCGGTCGTCGACGGACGCCGCCGCGATCCGACGCTCAGCTTCCAGTTGTCCAACGGTTTCGAGGCAATCGGCATCCTGCGCGACTATGTACCCACCGACCACGAATCGCTGGGCTACGCGGTGCTGCTCAAATGGACCAACCCGCGCCTGCTCTACGAACCCGACATTGCACCCATCCCCTCGCACCAGCGCATCCCCGATTCGGTGCGCGTGGCATCGGTGCAGTACCAGCAGCGGCGCATCCGTTCGTTCGAGGAATTCGCGACCCAGGTCGAGTACTTCACCGACATCGCCGCCGACTACGGCGCCGATTTCGTGACCTTCCCGGAATTGATCACGCTGCAGCTGCTTTCGATCGAGAACGAGGAACTGTCGCCCGTCGATACGATCCACAAGCTCAGCCATTACACCGCGCAGGTGAAGGACCTCTTCGGTGGCCTCGCCATGCGCTACAACATCAACATCATCGCGGGCTCCCATCCCACCGAACAGCCCAATGGCGATATCCACAACGTGTGCTACGTGTGTCTGCGCGACGGCTCGATCCACGAGCGCGAGAAGCTGCATGTCACGCCCAGCGAGCGCAACGTCTGGCACATCACCGGTGGCGAGAGCGCCGCGACGATCCCGACCGACTGCGGGCCGATCGGGGTGATGATCTGCTATGACGCCGAGTTCCCCGAGGTCGCGCGGCATCTTTCCGACCAGGGCGCGTTGCTGCTGTTCGTACCGTTCTGCACCGACGTGCGTGAAGGCTACCTGCGCGTGCGTTACTGCGCGCAGGCACGCGCGATCGAAAACCAGTGCTACGTGGTGCTGTCCGGCAACGTCGGCAACCTGCCGGGCGTCAACAACTTCGACATCCAGTACGGACAGAGCTGCATCCTGACACCCAGCGACTTTCTGTTCTCGCGCGACGGCATCGCGGCGGACTCGACCCCGAACATCGAGACCGTGCTGTTCGCCGACCTGCGCCTCGACTATCTTGCCCGTGCCCGCAACGCCGGTGCGGTCCAGAACCTCAGGGATCGTCGCTTCGACCTGTACGAATCGCGCTGGGCGCGTGCGCCTGAACGCAAGCCGTGACCGAGAGGTTCGACCACCTGCTGCTGGACTGCTCGCTGGCGACACTGGCTGGCGAAGCCGGTTATGGACTGATCGAGCACGCCGCGGTGGGCTGGCGCAACGGCGTCATCGCCTTCGCTGGTCCGATGCATGACCTGCCGGGCGAGCCTGCGGTTCTCGCCACTGCCAGCGAGTCGGTGCACGGCGCGCTGGTCACGCCGGGCTTGATCGATTGCCACACGCACCTGGTCTTCGGCGGCGATCGTGCCAACGAATTCGAGATGCGCCTGAAGGGCGAAAGCTACGAAGCTATCGCACGCGCCGGCGGCGGCATCCTGGCCACGGTGCGCGCGACCCGTGCGGCCAGCGAGGAAGACCTGTTCAAGCAATCGCTGCCACGTGCGCGGGCGCTGCTGCGCGATGGCGTCACCACGCTCGAGATCAAGTCCGGTTACGGACTGGACCTCGAGACGGAAATGAAGATGCTGCGCGTCGCGCGCCGCCTGGGCCGGACCCTCGGCATCACCGTGCGCACGACGTTGCTGGGCCTGCACGCGTTGCCACCGGAATTCGCCGATCGTCGCGGGGACTTCATCGCTGCGGTGTGCGGGAAATGGCTGCCCGCCATCGCGCACGAAGGTCTGGCTGATGCCGTGGACGCCTTCTGCGAAGGCATTGCCTTCAGCCCGGACGAGGTGCGAGTTTTTTTCGAAACGGCACGCGAACTTGGTTTGCCCGTCAAGCTGCATGCCGATCAGCTCTCCGATCTCGGCGGCGCCGCGCTGGCGGCGTCGTTCGATGGCCTGTCCGCCGATCATCTCGAGTACACCAATGCAACCGGCGTCGAGGCGATGGCGCGTGCCGGCAGCGTGGCGGTCCTGCTGCCCGGGAGTTTCTATGCGCTGCGCGAAACACGGCTGCCGCCGATCGTGGCCTTCCGTGAACACCGGGTTCCGATGGCGGTCGCGACCGACCTCAATCCCGGCACCTCGCCGTTGCGGTCGTTGCGACTGGCCATGAACATGGCGTGCACGTTGTTCCGGCTGACTCCGGAGGAAGCCTTGCGTGGCGCCAGCGTGCACGCCGCACGCGCGCTGGGGCTGGAAGACCGCGGCACGCTCGTCCCTGGACGGCGCGCCGACCTCGTGGCCTGGCATGCGCGCGATCCATCCGGACTCGCCTACTGGATCGGGGACACACTCGCCGCGCGGGTGTTCGCGGGCGGCGTCGAACAGAGCTTCGACGCACCGTGAAAACAGGCAAGGCCCCGTGACGGGGCCTTGCCGTATCGAAACCCGTACCAAATTCTCAGGCCGATTTCTTGGCCGCTTTCTTTGCCGCCGTCTTCTTGGCCGGCGCGCGCGTGACCGGTTTGGCCACCTTGGTTACGGTCTTCTTCACCGCGGACTTCGACGTCGGCGAATGCGGACGCACGTTGCCGTGGCTGCCCGCGTAGATCTTGCCCTTGCGCGTTTTCTTGTCACCCTTGCCCATAAGTCCATCCTGATCGTGGTGTGGAATCCGCGCACTTTGCGCGGCTGCGGGCATGGTAGCAGCGACGGCACATCACGCAACGCCCGGGTCAATGGGCGTGCCGATGTCCGTGTTCCGGATCCTCGCAGCCGGATTCCGGGTCGAGGCAATCGCTGGACTCGATCTGCACGGTGACGTGGCTGATCGAAAAGCGTTCGCGCGCGATGCGCTGGATCGCACGCATGGCTTGTTGCGGATCGCCGCTCTCGCGCAGACGCGCGTGCAGGGTTGCCATGCGCGACCCGGACGCGATCTGCCAGACATGCAGGTGATGGACTTCCGCGATCGCCGGATCGGCCATGGCCAGCGCTTCGCGAATCTCCGCGGGTGCGAGGTCCTCCGGCACGCCTTCGAGCAGGATGTGCGCCGAGCGCCTGAGCAAGACGAACGCGCCACGCAATATCAACAGGGATACCAGCAGCGACAGCGCCGGATCGGCCCACTCCCAGCCAAGGTAACGCACCAGCAAGGCCGCGATCACGGTCGCGACCGAGCCGAGCAGGTCGCCGAACACGTGCAGGCGCGCACCGGCGGTGTTGAGATCGTCGTGACTGTGCGCGTGCAGGCTGCGCAAGACGATGGCGTTCACGACCAGCCCGACCGCGGCCACGACCAGCATCACGCCGGACTGGATGTGGATGCTTTCGAGCGCCAGCAACCGCCGGATCGCCTCGTACACGATCCCGACGACCAGCAGCAGCTGCACCAGCGCGTTGACGAAGCCCGCCAGTACTTCCAGTCGCGCATAGCCGAAACTGCGGCGGGTATCGGCGGGCTTCAGCGCGAATACCGCAGCGGTCCATGCCAATGCCAGGGCTCCGGCATCCACCAGCATGTGGGCAGCGTCGGCGAGCAACGCCAGTGAGCCCGACCACCAGCCGCCCAGTGCCTCCACGATCAGGACCGCGCAAGTCAGCGCGAACGCGAACGCCAGGCGGCCCCGGGCGCCATCGCGAGGATGCTCATGGACGTGGACGTGTGGATGCGCCATGCAAGCAGCGTAAGCAATCGCGCCGCGGTTACACAATCACCTGTGCGACCGCTGCTGTCGCTGCGCCATCCCCCAGTCCTGAGGCCCGATAACCGGCAGACCGGAGCCGGCCTTGCCACGCAGGGCTGGCAAGCAAGCGCTTCCTCGCAAACGGCGTCTAAGCGGGATGGGCGCAGGTTGCGTGGTGGTGGTGGTGGCGGTGCGCCAATACCAGGTTGGTGATGTGCGCGCTGGCGACCAGCAGGCCACCGCTGACTACACACAGGGTGTGGATCAGCACGTGCACGTCGAGATCGATGGCGATTCCGAACACCAGAAGCATGATTCCCGGCACCATCAGGAACAGCGCGTGCGGCTTGCGATGACGGCGGTAGGCGGTGATCAGGCTGGCCGATGCCAGAACGGCGGCGCAGGCGACGAAGATCCGCTCGAAGGTATGCCCCGCCAGGAATTCCAACCCGATCAACGGCAGCAGTGCCAGCACGAACGGCAGCAGCACGCAATGTACCGCGCACAGCAGCGAGGCCGTGGCGCCGATGCGATCGAGCAGCAGCCCGAAACGTCGCGGCGAGGCGTCCGACGCCGGCTGCGGCGCCATTACCAACGCGGGCATGGATTGGATGGAGGGCATGTCCATTTGCGCGAAAATCTCGGTGGAAGCGGAACCCGCCGCGTCATCCGGGCGGGTTTTGCAGCGGGTGTGTTCGAGCAACATTATAACATTCCAGGCTGGGTTGACGGAAGAGCCGGCCCGACGCTTCGCCGGCTCAGAAATCCTTGCTGACGGTCAGGTAGAGCCCCCGGCGTGGAGCGAACTGCGCCGCGCCCACCCCGACGCCGGTGCCGTCACGCAATTCATAGGTACGATCGAGAACGTTGATCACGCCCAGCTGGGTATGCAGCTTGCCGATGCTGCTGAAATCGAAATCATGCGACACGCTGATGTTGAGCTGGAAATAGTCCGGCATCGACAGGCCGTTGGGCGTAAGGCCGTCCTTGCGCAGACCGGTCCCGAACAGATAGTCCGCGCCGATACGGGTGCCATCGCCGAAGCCGTAGCTGACGCCACCCGACGATGCCAGTTTCTGGTCATGATCGAGGTGTATCCAGTTGTAATAGATGTAGGCGAGGTCATCCGGACTGAAGTTGTACTGGCTGGTGACCACCCGCTTGCCAATCGCGTGGCTGTAGGCAAGGTTGAAATAGGCCGACACGGGACCGTCGCTGTAGTTCGCCGAGAACTCGGCCCCGCGCACGCGACCGTACTCGTAGTTGAAGGTCGAATAGATCAATGCGGCGCCGAACTGGCCCTCGTCCTGCAGATCGGTGACTTGCCGGTAATAGGTATCCAGCCCCAGGGTCAGGTGCGGGCCGACGTTCTGCGAAATGCCCAAGTCGTAGTAGTTGGAGCGTTCGGCGAGCGGGATGTTGTCACCGTAGTTCTTGACGGCGTTGGTGGTGCCGTCGAAAAGGCTGATGTCCCCGCCGGATATCAACTCGGTCGCGGGTGGCGTGAAGTAGCGCGCGTAACCGGCGTGCAGCGTTGTGGAATCGGTTGCCTGCCAGACCACGCCGAGGCGCGGGCTCAACTGGCTCTGGGTTCTGCCGAACGCCTGGTATTGGTCGCCGCGTACGCCGTAGTTGATGGTCCAGTTCTGGTTGATGTCCCATTCGTCCTGCACGTACGCTGCCCAGGTCCTGGCTTGAATGTGGCTGCCAGTGAAGATGTTGAACGGCACCGTGCTGGTCTGGTTGCCGTTTGCGTCGGCTGGAAACACCAGCGAATTGCTGACGGTATCGGCCTTGTCGTATTCGCCATAGATGCCGTAACGAATCGTGTTGCTCTCGCCGACCGGGGTGGCGAAGTCCGCCTGCAGCGTGGACGCGCGATCACCCTGGTTGATGCTCGCGGCAACGCCGTTGAACATCAAGTCACCGATCCGGTCCGGCATGAAATCGATGCCGCTGTAGCGCTGTCCCAGCGAGAGCTGGTAGTTGGTCCGGCCGAACTTGCCCTGCAGGGAAAGCGTCCCGAAACGCGTGGTCTCGTCCTGGCGCTCGTCGAGGGCGGCCGAGTCGAAGCCGGTCTGGTCGAGGTACTGGTACGCCGGCTGCTGGCCTGGATTGTTCGGGATCTGGAAACGGTTGTTGGCCACGCCGAACATGAAGCTGAGCCGCGTGTCGTCGTTGACCAGATAGGAAATGTCGCCGAATCCCCTGATCTGGTTGGTGCGATCGTGGATCGGGTTGCGGCTGGGTGTCGGGTTCTCGATACCGACGTCGTCCTTGAGGTAATTTGCGGTCAGGAACCAGCTCCAGCGACCACTGCTGCCCCATGTGGACGCGAACGGATTGATGGTGCCGAACGAGCCGCCGGTAACGCCTAAATCACCGCCGTTGCCAGCCTTGACACCATTCTTGGTGGTGATGTCGACGACCGCCGCCGTGCGTTCGCCGTACTGTGCCGGCAAGGCGCCATCGAGCAGCTTGACGCTCTCGATCATGCGCGTGTCGAGCGTCTGGCCGAAGCCCGAAATTGATTCGGGCAACATCACGCCATTGATGCGGTATTGCAAGTTGGCGTGATCGCCGCGCACGTGCAGCTGGCCGAAGGAGTCCTGGACGACGCCGGGCGCTTGCAGCACCACCTGGTTCAACGGGGTGGACGCGCCAAGCGGCATCTGCTCGATCGCCTGCCTGTCGATCACGTACTGGCTGCTGCCCGTGTCGGGAGAAAGACCATTGCGGGCCTGATCGAGCATGGTGGTGACTTGCACTGTATCCAGGGTCACCGGCTGCGATGCCGATGCTGAATCCGGAGCCGGAACGGCATCGCTGCTTGTCGCACTCGCCGACGGGGACGAGGACGCCGTGGTATCGGCGGAATGGGCCCAGCAGGACGGCAGAATGGCTGTGCAGGAGATCGCGGCGATCGCGAGAGAAATCGGCTTGAGTTTCATTACCCAGGGGACCGTTACCGACGTAGATGTTATGTTATAACATAACTTTCAAGATCGACAACAGGACGTTGGTCACCCATGCGGGCACAGCGCGTGAAGCGAAACTTGCCGGTAAAGCCGGAACGGGCTGCCAGCCCATTCGACGCAGGCACGGTTGGGAGCGCGATCGCCGGTGCCGCCGACCTGTGCGAACGACGCGGCGTGCAACTCACGAGCTTGCGGCGAAAATTGCTCGAGATGCTCTGGGAACATCCCGAGCTCCCGACCGGAGCCTATGCGTTGATGAGGCGACTCGAAGCGTCGCTCGGAAAGCCTGTCACGGCAACGACCGTGTACCGATCGCTCGATTTTCTGCTGCATCAGGGTTTGGTCATGCGGATCGAGAGTCGCAATGCGTACCTGCCCTGCCCGCGCCCCGGACGCCCCGACGGGAACATCTTCTTCGTTTGTGACGTGTGCGGCGCCGTTACCAGCAGCGCCGCCCCATCCCTGGACCGCCTGCTGGCCAGGCAAGCCGCGGGACTGGGCTTCTCGATCAAGCGACGCACCCTCGAACTGCAGGGCATCTGCCTGCGATGCTCTGATCGCTGACGCCCCAGAGGCGAAGGTCAGCCTGCGTTGCAGCCCTTGCAGATGCCGTGAACCTCGAGCGTCTGCGCCTTGGCCCGGAAGTCCAGGCTATGTGCCTGCCGCTCGATCAAATGCGCGATGGCACCCTCGTCGCAAACTTCGGTGGCACCCTCGCAAACGTCGCAGATCAGGAACGGCACCTGGTGCGCTTCGGCGGGATGCTGGCAGAACACGAACGCGTTGATGGACTCGAGTTTGTGGATGAAGCCGTTCTCGAGCAGGAAATCCAGCGCGCGATAGACGGTCGGGGGCGCCGCCCCGGCATGGTTGTCGCGCAGCGATTCAAGCAGGTCGTAAGCCTTGACGGGCTTGCGCGCCTTGGCAATCAACTCCAGCACTTCCAGCCGCAGCGGCGTAAGGCGCAGGCCGCGTGTCCTGCATTCATGCTTGACCTCGCGCACGATGCCGGCGGCGTCATGGTGATGATGGCGTTTGACTTTGGGAGCGATGGCCATGGCTGCATTCTAACGCCCGCGCCCGCGCGGGTCTGAGGTCTATGTCGGGTCGCAGGCGATCGATTGCAAGCGCGGTCCTGCCGGCGCAAATCGCCGGCAGTCGACTTCATGCAGGCTTGCGATCGGGAGCCTGTCGCCGCTCCAGTCGCCGGCGCGCAGGTCCGTAGTGGCCGGGCGGCAACGCCCACAACGCTACCCAGCTGAGCGGTCCGACCACCACCCCGAGCACGATACCGAGTGCGATCCTGCCGCGCCACCAGCCAAGCAAGGCGCCGATCGCCGCGCAGGCAATGGTGAACCAGATCAGCGGCCACCACGGGATCAACGCCAGCATGTTGTGCAGCAGTTGCCAGAACGCGCCGGGCGCATTCAGATCCACGCCCTGAAAGACCTTGTGCAGCAACGCATCCACGTCAGGATTCGGCGCGCGCGATCGCGTCGTCGATGCGCCGCAACGCGACTTCGCGTCCCGCCAGATATACCGTGTCTTCGATCGATGGCGATACCGCGGTGCCGGTCATGGCCACCCGCAGCGGTTGCGCTACCTTGCCCATGCCGATGCCATGGGTCTCGGCTACTTCGGCGACCAGCGCATGGATGGCGTCGGGCTTCCACGTCGGCAACGTCGCCAGTTTTTCGCCCATTGCACGCAGCACGTCGGCGGCACCGTCGGCGCGCAGGTGCTTGTTCACCGCCTTCTCGTCCCAGGCCTCGATCGGCGCATACCAGATGCGCGCCTGTTCGGCCATCGCCTTGAGGGTCTGCGCGCGCTCGCGCAAAGCGATCACCGCATCGGCGGGATCGGGGCCCTTCGACACGTCCAGTCCCAGACGCTCGAGATGCCACGCCAGTTCCCGGCCGACCACTTCCGGATCGTCGGTCTTCAGGTATTGCTGGTTGAGCCAGCCCAATTTGGCGAAGTCGAAGCGCGCGGCGGAATGATTCACGTCGGCGATGTCGAAAAGCTCGATCATTTCCCTGATCGAAAAGATCTCCTGGTCTCCATGCGACCAGCCCAGCCGCACCAGGTAGTTCAACAGCGCATGCGGCAGATAACCATCCTCGCGGTATTGCATGACGCCGACCGCGCCATGGCGCTTGGACAGCTTTTGCCCGTCCGGCCCCAGGATCATCGGCAGGTGCGCGAAGCTCGGCACCGCCGCGCCGAGCGCTTCGTACAGATTGATCTGACGCGGCGTGTTGTTGACATGATCGTCGCCACGGATGACCTCGGTGATGCCCATGTCGATGTCATCGACCACCACCGCGAAGTTGTAGGTGGGGAACCCGTCCGAACGCAGCATCACGAAATCGTCGAGTTCGGCGTTGGCCCATTCCACCCGGCCCTTGATCTTGTCCTGGAACACCACGCTGCCGGATTCGGGGTTCCGGAAACGCAGCACGCGGTTTGGATCGTCGCGGTACGGCAGGTTCCGGTCGCGTGCACGTCCGTCGTAGCGAGGCTTCTCGCCGCGCTCCTTCATCGCGGCGCGCATCGCGTCGAGTTCATCCTTCGATTCGTAGGCCCAGTACGCCTTGCCGGCATCGTGCAACTGCTGCGCGACTTCGCGGTAACGCTCCATGCGTTGCGTCTGGTAGAACGGGCCCTCGTCGGGATCGAGACCCAGCCAGTGCATGCCGTCCAGGATCGCCCGCATCGCGGCGTCGGTGGAACGCTCGCGGTCGGTGTCCTCGATGCGCAGGATGAACTGCCCACCACGATGGCGTGCCTCCAGCCAGCCATACAGCGCGGTGCGCGCTCCGCCGATGTGCAGGAAACCGGTGGGGCTGGGCGCGAAACGGGTGCGGAACGTCATGGCAAGGCGATGTCGTGGAAACGCGAAAGTTTAGCGGATCGGGCTGGAAGGCCGGTCGCCGCGCCCCCATGATTCAGGCATGACCGATCCGCAGCAGCCCGACGATGCCGCCAAGCCGAAACCGGCGGTAACCCCGCACGCGACCGCCGCGCCACGCAACGAACATGCGCGCGCAACGACATCGGAGACATCGGCCGCGGCATCGGCCTCGCCTGCAAAAGCCCGTCGCGGCAGCGGCACGCTGCGGGTGCTGGCGATGCTGTGGCCGTACATCCGCGGTTTCCCGGCGCGCATGACGGTTGCCGCGGCGCTGCTGGTGATCGCCAAAGGCGCCACCATTGGCGTACCGCTGGCACTGGCCGCGATCGTCGATCGGCTCGATCCGCGCATTGCCTTGCTGTCCGTCCCGATCGCACTGATCGTGGCGTACGGACTGCTGCGCCTGATCGGCAGCCTGTTCGGACAATTGCGCGACACCGTGTTCGAGCGTGTCAGCCAGCGCGCGATGCGCGCATCCGGCCTCGACGCATTCCGGCATCTGCACAATCTCTCGCTGCGCTTCCACCTCGACCGCCACACTGGTGGCGTCGGGCGCGACATTTCACGCGGCACGCGCGGCGTGTACAACCTGCTTGGTTGGGTCGTGTTCAACATCGTGCCTACCATCGTCGAGATTGCGCTGGTGATCGGCGTCCTGCTGCACAAACTCGACTGGCGCTATGCCTTGGTCACGCTAGGCACGATGGGTATCTACATCGCGGTCACGATCTGGATCACCGAGTGGCGCACTGCAAGCGTGCGTGCGATGAACGAGGTCGAGAGTGCCGCCAACGCCCGGGCCGTGGACAGCCTGCTCAACTACGAAACGGTCAAGTATTTCGGCAACGAGGAATTCGAGGCTACCCGTTACGACGCCGACCTGCGCCGTTACGAGGACGCCGCGGTGAAGACGGAGACGTCGCTGGCGGTGCTGAACGGCGCCCAGGCACTGGTGATCGCGCTTGGGTTGACCGGACTGATGACGATGGCCGCGCTCGGGGTCGTCGAGCACACGCTCACGGTCGGCGACCTGGTGCTGGTCAATGCCCTGCTGCTGCAGTTGTCGGTGCCGCTCAACATGCTGGGCTTCACCTATCGCCAGATCAAGCAGGGCATGATCGACATGGAGCGCATGTTCCGGTTGCTCGACGAGGATGCCGAGGTGCGGGACGCGACGGGTGCAAAACCGCTGGTTACCCGCAACGGCGAGGTGCGCTTCGATCACGTCTCGTTCCATTACAACCCGGACCGCGCGATCCTCGACGACATCAGCTTCGCCATCCCGCCTGGCAAGACGCTGGCCGTGGTCGGCGAAACCGGTGCCGGCAAGTCCACCCTGTCGCGCCTGCTGTTCCGTTTCTACGACGTCACCGGCGGACGCATCAGCATCGACGGCCAGGACATCCGGGAGGTGACCCAGGAGTCGCTGCGCGCGGCAATCGGGATCGTGCCGCAGGACACCGTCCTGTTCAACGACACCATCTACTACAACATCGCCTACGGCCGCACCGGCGCCAGCCCCGCGGAGGTGCAAACCGCCGCACGCGCAGCGCATATCCACGACTTCGTGATGTCGCTGCCGCAGGGCTACGAAACCACGGTGGGCGAACGCGGCCTGAAGCTTTCCGGCGGCGAAAAGCAGCGGGTGGCGATCGCGCGTGCATTGCTGAAGAATCCGACCATCCTCGTTTTCGACGAGGCGACCAGCGCGCTGGACACCGGCACGGAAAAAGTCATCCAGACCGAGCTGTCCGAGATCGCACGCGGACGCACGACCCTGATCGTCGCGCACCGACTTTCAACCATCATCGATGCCGACCGGATCCTGGTCCTGGACCATGGACGCATCGTCGAAAGCGGCACCCACGCGGAGTTGCTGGCGCATGGCGGCCGCTACGCCGCGTTGTGGGCACTGCAGGCCCGGCAACCGCTGGAAGCCGAACCGGCCTGACCCTGGCCGGCTGGCGGGATCGACAGTCGCTGTAACCAATGTTTACCTCGCGGCATGCGTTTTGGCACGCCCGGGTGCATAAACTGGCACACGTGTTGCAACCCTCGTTGCAAGGGCACGTTGATTCCATATGTGGCCAAGGCCGCTGGATTCAGAAGGATTGCCGCCATGCAAGGTAAAGACGACATGACACTCGATTCGGAACAGGGTTTTGCACCCCGGGCGCGCACGACCGCGGCGGGCCTTGAAGCCTGGTTGTCGGGTGCACACACCGAACCGGCCGCAGCGGTCGTCGCGTCCCACGCCGGGAACGCATCGACGCCGGAAGTACCCGTCGATTCGATTGCCGACAAGCCGGCACACGAAGTCGTGGGGCCGGTCAACGCCGCGGAATCCCTGGCGCTCGGCATGGCCACCTCGGCTCGCAAGCTGACCGGACCGGATGGCGCGGAACTGGTCATCGACCCCGAACGCGGCGCCTACCACTTCGAATCCACCTCGCTGAAGCCTTTGCTGGCGATCATGCAGCAGCCCGCCAAACAATGGGAGCCCGTCTTCTCCGAAGGACTGGTCGCCGCGCGCGCCAATCATCCAGCGCAACCCCTGGAACGCCTGTTGTGGTTCGCGGGCCTGGTCGCGACACCCGGCATCCTCGGCCGCAAGCTCAGCCGCGGCGAGCGTTACAAGCTCGCGGGCTGGCCGGAAACCGAACGCGAATATCCCAAACACTTCCGCATAGCCAAGGCCTTGCTGAAAGAACCGGTGACAGCCGACGAAATCGCCGCAACATCGGGCATGCCGTACGAGGAAGTCGTCGACTACATGAATGCGAGTCATGCGGCCGGTCGCCTGGAAGCCGCATCTGCGGCGCAGGCCGAGGACGCTGGCGCGCAGGCGTCGGCATCCTCACGCGGAAGCCGTTTGATGGCACGCCTCAACAAGCCGCTGTTCGCGCGCTGACGCGCGAGATTCCCGATCCACGGGTGGGCCGCGCAGAAGGATCGCGCGGCTTTTTTGCTGGCGCAGCCGATCGAGCTCGACGCATCAGGCAACGCGAGCGAGCCGCACGCCGCGCAGCCGCAATGCATTCGATACAACCGACACCGACGACAGGCTCATTGCCAGCGCCGCGATCATCGGTGACAGCACGATGCCGAACAAGGGATACAGCACACCGGCGGCAACCGGCACCCCGATCGCGTTGTAGACGAATGCGAAAAACAGGTTCTGGTGGATGTTGTGCACGCATGCTCGGGAAAGTGCGCGGGCATGCGCGATACCGGAAAGGCTTCCGGTTACCAAGGTCACGGGCGCGCTTTCAAGCGCAACATCGGCCCCCGCACCCATCGCAATCCCGACGTCCGCCGAGGCCAGTCCCGGGGCGTCGTTGATGCCGTCGCCCGCCATCGCGACGATATGCCCTTCGCGCTTCAATGCCGCGACCACGTCCGCCTTGTCGGCAGGCGACACGTCAGCATGCACCTCGTCGATGCCGAGCTGGTGCGCGACGGCCCGAGCGGTGACCGGGTTGTCGCCGGTGAGCATCGCAATGCGCAGGCCTTCGCTCCGCAAAGCATCGAGTGCTTGGGCCGTGTCGGCCTTGATGCGGTCGGCGACCCCGAGCAACGCGACCACTCCATCGTCCACCACCAGAAACATCACGGTGGCGCCTTGCGTACGCATCGCGTCGGCACGTTCCGAGTGGGCAGCATCAGGATGCACACCCAACTCCTCCAGCAGCCTGGCGTTGCCGAGCGCTACCACATGACCGTCCGCGCGTCCGCTGACGCCGCGACCGCTGAAAGCCTTGAACTCGCGCACCGCGGGAATCTCGAGGCCGCGTGAATCGGCTGCTGCAAGAATCGCCTGCGCCAACGGGTGTTCGCTGGGATGTTCCAGCGCCGCCGCGAGCGCCAAGGCACGCGACTCGTCGAAACCTGCGAATGTCTCCACCGCATGCAACGAGGGTTTGCCTTCGGTCAGTGTGCCGGTCTTGTCGACCAACAGCACGTCGACATTGCGCAAGCCTTCGATGGCGGCGGCATCACGGAAAAGGATGCCCATGTGTGCGCCTCGCCCACTCGCGACCATGATCGAGATCGGTGTTGCCAGCCCGAGCGCGCATGGGCAGGCAATGATCAGCACCGATACCGCGGCGATCAGTGCGTGCGCGGCCCTGGGTTCGGGTCCGGCCACCACCCAGACCACGAATGCCAACAGCGCGACGGAAACCACCGCGGGCACGAACCACGCGGCGACACGGTCCGCCACGCGTTGCAGCGGCGCCTTGCTGCGCTGGGCCTGCACGACCAAAGCGACGATCCGCGACAACATGGTGTCGGTGCCGACTTTCTCCGCGCGCATCGTGAAAGCGCCGTCGTGGTTGACGGTACCACCCGTCACACCGCCACCCTTGCACTTGGCGACCGGCATCGATTCGCCGGTCAACATCGATTCGTCCACGTGGCTGGCGCCGTCGAGCACCACACCGTCGACGGGAATTTTCTCGCCCGGACGCACGCGCAACACGTCGCCCTCGCCCACTTCGTCCAGCGGCACGTCGGTTTCACCGCCGTCCGGCGCGATGCGACGCGCGGTTTTCGGCGCGAGATCGAGCAACGCCCGGAGCGCAGATCCCGTGCGGCGGCGCGCGCGCAACTCCAGCCAGTCGCCCAGCGTCACCAGCGTGACGATCACCGCGGCCGACTCGAAATACACGCCGACCCGGCCATGCGCGTCGCGGAATCCGGCCGGGAAAATCCCCGGCAACAGAAATGCGATCGCGCTGTACAGCCACGCAACGCCGGTGCCCAGCGCGATCAGTGTGTACATGTTGGGCGACCATGGCCTCAGCGAATGCCAGCCACGCACGAAGAACGACGCACCGCCCCACAGCACCACGATGCTGGCGAGCGCGGCTTCGATCCAGCCGGTGACGACGTCCCAGGGTTGCGGGATGCGCCACCCGAACAGGTGCGGACCCATCGCCAGCAGGAATACGGGAGCCGTGAGCACAACAAGTGTCCAGAATCGCCGGGTCTGACCCCGCAATTCGCCGTCGTCTTCCGCTCCGGCGCTCGGCAGCATCGGTTCCAGCGCCATTCCGCATTTCGGGCAATGGCCCGGACCGGTCTGTCGCACTTCGGGATGCATGGGGCAGGTGTAGAGCGTTCCTGCCGGCGCGTGATCGGGGCTTCCTGGCCGGCCGGCGTGCGGCTTTTCGCTGCACGCAAGATAGCGCTGCGGATCTTCCACGAACCGTGCCCGGCAACCATCGCTGCAGAAGTAGAATCGCGTACCGTGGCGGTCGGTGTGCCGATCTGAGGTGGTCGCGACCTGCATCCCGCAAACAGGATCGGTCGCGTGCCCGGATTCATCCGCCGCCGATTGCGCGGGATGCCGGCCATGTTCGTGCGTGCTCATGCCCTGCCCTCGCCACCCAGAGCACGCAGTATCGGGCACTGTTCCAGCGCCCCGTGCCCCGGACACGCATCGATGAGTTGGCACAGACCGCGCTTCATGCGCTGCAGCTCGCGGATGCGTCGCTCGACTTCGTCCAACCGGGCCTCGGCGCGTTGCTTGACGCTTTTCACGCCACGCTCGCGGTCCGTGGAAAGCGCCAGCAACTCGCGGATTTCATCAAGCGTGAAGCCGAGGTCCTTGGCACGACGGATGAAGCGCAGGCGCTCGATCACGCCCGGACCGTAATCGCGGTATCCCGAGGCGCGCCGCCGCGGCTCGGGCAACAGGCCCTCGCGCTCGTAATAGCGGATGGTGTCGATGCCGACCCCGGCGTGCCGGGCGACAGTGCCGATGGTGGCGTGCCGGTTTGTTTGCGTGTCCATGCGCCCATCCTAAACCCTGGACCTTGGTCCAGAGTCAAGCGCTTATGGCCACTCGTGGTGAACGATTTCAGTGCACGCTGGAGGCCGACGCAGGCGGCATGCCAGTCGCGGCCGATGCCAGCGCCGGCATTGGCGCGGTCCGGGGCATCTTGCCGTGGTCGCCCATCGGTTCCGCGCCGGCGGTCAAGGTCTGGAACTCCGACGCACTCATCCTGGGTTGCTTCTGGAGATACGCCACGATCGCCCAGATGGTTTGATCGTTGTGGGTCTGGCCCCATGCAGGCATCGCAGTCATCTTGAGACCGTGCTTGATGACCCAAAATGCCTCTGCGGGATCAGGCGCGAAGCGCGTCAGATTCGGCGGTTTCGGATACAGGCCATCACGCAAATCGGAGTGCCCCATACCAGGCGCAAGGTGGCATCCGGTACACATCTCGGCATAGCGCTGTGCGCCCAGCTTGATCATCGCGGGATCATCCAGTAAAGGTGGCTTGATGTCGGCGATGCGCCGATCGATTGAGTGCTCGCGCACCATGCCGATCGCATACCGGGTGATGCGCCAGTGCGGCACGTCCGCTCCCACCTGGTAAACCCCGCTGAAGGCAAACAGGAAAAAAGCGATGATCGCAATGACGATCCAGAAAACCAGCGCGCCGATGAATCGCATAGCTACCTCCCGCTGATGGCCATGCCCGAAACCGGAATGGCTTGCATCCTACCCCACACCCGGAATCACTGCACCGCGCCGTGGATGGCTGTCGACATGAAATGTTCAGCGGAGCGCGCCGGCAACCTTGGTGCAAGGTGCACGCAGCGGCATTCGATGCGAAAATCCCCCCGTAGCGCCCGTAGCTCAATCGGATAGAGCATCGGCCTTCTAAGCCGACGGTTGCTGGTTCGATTCCAGTCGGGCGCGCCACGAATCTGACAGCCGTCGGGGCAGATCTCCCACGAAGCTGCTGTCGTGAAAAGTCAGACCAGGGATGGCCGTTCTGGTCTCGCACGACGCGAGACGTCCTGCGCTTGCCACAACGTTTGCCAGAGTGGCGTTCAAGGACGAACGCACAACTATTGGTCGGGGCAGAGGGATGACTCGCGCCTTCCCGGCGTTCGCCCTTCGGGCGCGTTCGCTGCGCTCCGCCTTCGGGCCATCGCGCGCGGGCGCGCGATGTTCGCTCCGCCGTCCATGGCTTCGCAGTCGAACGGCGCCTTCTGACGAAGGCGCCAGTTCTCATCCCACCTCGTTCAATGACAAAACGGGCCACCAGGGCCCGTTTTAGTCATTGGTCGGGGCAGAGGGATTCGAACCCCCGACATCCAGCTCCCAAAGCTGGCGCTCTACCAGACTGAGCTATACCCCGACGGTATCCGCGGGCAATCGCGGCGGTCGACGCGCAATGGTACGGTCACGCCATCGGACCGGTCAACGCATTACGGTCGATCGCAATCCCGAAAAGACAAGGCCGGCGGTAACCCGCCGGCCTGTTCTTTGGATGGCGCGCCCGGAGAGATTCGAACTCCCGACCACCAAGTTCGTAGCCTGGTACTCTATCCAGCTGAGCTACGGGCGCATTGCAACGCTGAAGCAAGCCGCGAATTATCGCGACTTCCCGCAATGGCGTCAACGCTGATCGCGCATCGTGTTGACGGAGAGAGGGACATGGCCGCCCACTTGTCGTCGCCAAGCCACGTGGGCGTGGTACCCCAAGAGGCTTTACCTTCCGACCGCGCGACCGCACGCCTTGGCCGGTGCGCGCCTGTCGCAAACACATAGCGCCCCAGCGTAGCACTGTCCGGGAAGGTGTGGGTGGCCTCGCAACGTGTCATGCTGATCGAATTGATTGTGATGGGAGGGGATTGGCCATGGACATGATTCAATTCCTCCAGAAAATCGCCACTGGAACTGCATTCAAAAGCCCCGGCACATCCATGGACGATCTCGTGGCCTTCCAGCCCCTTGTCTACACTGCGTTACGGGCCGAGAAGCTCGGTTACATTGAAGGTGTCGTGGCGCACAAGGAGGCGTACACGGGATGTCGCTTTTACAGTGCGCTCACCGTGCGACGCATCACCACGGCCGGGCGCCAGGCCTTGATTCGCATGTAAGCATTTCAGCGGCCATGGCTTGCCTTCGAACGGATCGTTCAGTGGGCTCAAGGGCTGGAATGCTAGCTCGCGCGCTTCCTTCCAGGCTGTCCGATCTTTCTGCGGTCATTGTTCGAACGGCCGTTCGGAACGATCGAACACGGAGCGCATCCCGTACTTTGCCAACCCGTACCACGAGCCGAGGGCGCCGCTGTAGGCTGGCCGTCGAGCGTTTTCGTTATCCTGGCGGCGCCAATGGGGGACACGCAAAACTGGCGGAGAGAGAGGGATTCGAACCCTCGATCAGGCTTTTGACCCGATACTCCCTTAGCAGGGGAGCCCCTTCGGCCTCTCGGGCATCTCTCCGGTGCGTGAATTGTTCGAGTGTATCAGTCGGCATTACTGGCTGGCCACGATGTGCGCCCGCGATACCGCGAGGCCGGCAATCAGCGCAGCCGGCGGGACAGGATAAACGCGCGTTCCGTTCGGGTAAAGCCGTCGAGCGATCCGGTATCAGCCGTGCGTCGCTTCGTGCCTGACGGGTTCTTCAGGATCGGAGGGAGTTTCACCCGCATCCGCGTGATGTTCCTGCTGGATGCGCTGGTAGATTTCCTCGCGGTGCACCGCGACATCCTTGGGCGCTGTGATGCCGATGCGTACCTGGTTGCCCTTGACGCCCAACACCGTCACCGTTACCTGATCGCCGATCATCAGGGTTTCACCCACTCGGCGGGTCAAAATCAGCATGACAAAACTCCGTGTATTCGGGTAGCTTTGACCCGAAACAAGCGCGAGCGTTCCCCTCCGGATTGCGCCGCGTTGCGTAACAAGGCGATCGCGAACGAGCACGGACTGGCCGCCGTCATTCAGGTTCCTCCATCACCCGCACTAGACCGGTGCAGGGGCGATCGATGCAGCGCAGATACTATACGAGCCGGTATGGCGCACGCAACGAAACTGCCATGACTTTCGGCAGGGTATCGGCCTTATTGCATGCGCTTTGCGAGCCACCCGGGCAGCGCGTGCAGCGCCCCGTCCAGCGCGGCTGAATCGACGCCACCACCCTGCGCCATGTCCGGGCGTCCGCCGCCCTTCCCGTCGATCTGGCTGGCCACGTGCGCCACGACATCGCCGGCCTTGATCCTGCCCAGCGCCGAGCCATGCACCCCGCCGACCAACATCGCCTTGCCATCCACGCCAGAAGCCAGCAACACGACGCAGTCGCCAAGCTTCTGCTTCAGCGTATCGACCGCATCGCGCAAGGCTTTGGCATCCATGCCTTCGACCCGAGCGGCCACCAGCTTGACGCCGCAGACTTCCAGAGCCTGCGCGGCCAGGTCGCCCGTCGCGGCGCCGGCCGCCCTCGCCTTCAGTGCGTCGAGTTCGCGTTCCAGTTTCTTCTGCTTGTCGAGCAGTTGTCGCAACTTGCCGGCGACATCTCCGGCGCCGGAAGAAAGCAGGTCCGCAATTTCGCCAAGCCTGTGCTCCTCCTCCGCGACATGTGCCATCGCGCCCGCACCGGTCAGCGCCTCGATGCGACGAACACCCGCGGCGACGCCGGACTCGGAAACGATCTTGAACAGACCGATGTCGCCGGTGCGTGACACATGCGTGCCGCCGCACAGCTCGGTCGAGAAATCGCCCATGCGCAGCACCCGCACCTCATCGCCGTATTTCTCGCCGAACAGCGCCATCGCGCCCGAAGCAATCGCGTCGTCATAGGCCATGTGCCTGGTTTCCGCCACATCGTTGCGGCGAATCTGTTCGTTGACGCGATCCTCGATGCGGCGCAGTTCTTCCGGCTTGACCGGCTGGAAATGCGAAAAGTCGAAACGCAGGCGGTCCGGCGCGACCAGCGAGCCTTTCTGCGTCACGTGCTCGCCCAGCGTCTCACGCAGCGCCGCGTGCAGCAGGTGCGTCGCCGAGTGATTGAGCACCGTGGCTTGCCGACGTGCAGCATCGGCCCGAGCCAGCACCGCATCGCCAACGCGCAACGGCGCGCCGCCCTTCCATGCGCCAATGTGGCCATGGAACTGCCCGCCGAACTTTTGCGTATCGTCGACGATGAAGCGTCCATCCGCGTGCTCCAATGCACCGGCATCGCCCACCTGCCCGCCCGACTCGGCATAGAACGGCGTGCGATCCAGGATGACCGCCGCCGATTCGCCCGGCGCCAGCCCGTCGATGGCACGACCGTCGCGCAGGATCGCCAGCACCTTGCAGTCATTGGCTTCCAGCGTCTCGTAGCCGAGGAACTGCGTCGGCGCCAGTTTGCTCGCGATCTCCGCCGACAACTGCGTCTTGCTTTCGAACTTGCTGGCCGCACGCGCGCGTTCGCGTTGCGCTTCCATCGCACGCTCGAAGCCGGCCATGTCCACCGACATGCCGCGTTCGCGCGCGATGTCGGCGGTCAGGTCGACCGGGAACCCGTAGGTGTCATACAGACGGAACGCGTCCACACCGGGAATCGACGTGCCGGATTTCGCCGCGATTTCGTCGAACACTTTCATGCCGTTTTCAAGCGTTTCGCCGAAACGCTGCTCTTCGGCACGCAGGGCTTCCTCGACGAATGCCTGCTTTCTGGCAAGCTCGGGATATGCCCCGCCCATCTCGGCGACCAGCGGCGCGACCATCTTCCAGAAGAACTCGCCGCGCACGCTCAGCATCCAGCCGTGGCGCAGCGCGCGACGGATGATCCGGCGCAACACGTAGCCGCGGCCTTCGTTGGAAGGCAGCACGCCATCGACGATAAGGAACGCGCAGGCACGGGTGTGGTCGGCGATCACGCGCAGCGACTTGTTTTCGCGATCTTCGCAAGCAGTCAATTCTTGCGCGGCGGCGATCAGGCGCTGGAACAGGTCGATCTCGTAATTCGAATGCACATGCTGCAGCACGGCGGCAAGGCGTTCGAGACCCATGCCGGTGTCGACGCACGGTGCCGGCAACGGCGACAGCGTGCCGTCGTCGGCGCGGTCGAACTGCATGAACACCAGGTTCCAGATTTCGATGTAACGATCGCCGTCTTCGTCGGGCGATCCCGGTGGACCGCCGGAAATCCCGGGACCATGGTCGTAAAAGATTTCCGTGCACGGACCGCACGGGCCGGTATCGGCCATCTGCCAGAAATTGTCGGACGCGAATGGCGCGCCCTTGTTGTCGCCGATCCGCACGATGCGTTCGGCCGGCACGCCCACTCCGTCCTTCCAGATGCCGTAGGCCTCGTCATCGGTGTGGTAAATCGTCACCCAGAGTTTTTCGGGTGGAAGGCCGAACACCCGGGTCAGCAATTCCCAGGCCCACTCGATCGCCTCTTTCTTGAAGTAGTCGCCAAACGACCAGTTGCCCAGCATTTCGAAAAAGGTATGGTGGCGCGCGGTGTAACCAACCGAATCGAGGTCGTTGTGCTTGCCGCCGGCACGCAGGCAACGCTGGACGTCGGCCGCGCGCACGTACGGCAGCTTCTCGCTGCCGAGGAACACGTTCTTGAACTGCACCATTCCCGAATTGGTGAACAGCAGGGTCGGGTCGTTGGCCGGCACCAAGGGCGCGGACGGCACGATGGTATGACCACGGCCCTTGAAGAATTCGAGGAATCGTGCGCGAATTTCTGCAGTTTTCATGCGGTTGCGTCTTGAAGTTCGGGTAAATGGCAAGCCGGGCCGCGCACCCCGCCTGCCCGCCGAACTACGACAGGACACTAACCGCCGGGATCGCCCACCTCGGAATGGGTAACGATTCTAACTGTGGCGGCAGTAAAGCCGCGACGCAAGAGGAAGGCCGCGCGCTTGCCGCGCTCGGCATGGTCGCTGGCGGGTTGGCTGCCGTATTTCTTGCGCAACTGTGCCCCCGCGAGGACGACCCAGTCGGCATCGGCCTGATCGATCAGATCCCGGATCGCGGCGTCGGCGAGTCCATGCGAGCGCAATTCGGCCCGGATGCGCACCGGACCGTAACCCTGCGCGACCCGGGTCCGCACGATCATCTCGCCGAATCGGCCGTCGTCCTGATAGTGCTGAGCCTGCAATGTGCCAAGCGCCAATTCCGACTCGGCTTCGTCGCAGCCCGCATGCTGCAGTCGCGTCCGCAACTCGCGGCGCGAGTATTCACGTCGCGCCAGCATCCCCAGCGCCCGATCGTAGGCGCTGCGCTGTGCGGAATCCCCGCTCTTCGTCTGCTTGCGCTTCATGTCGCCGGTTCAAGCACCCATCCACGCGCGTGGTGTGCACTGTGGTTGCATCCGCGGCCGCCGTCGCACCCCGCTTTGGCCACCGACCGGCAAGTCTCACGCCTCGACTTCTTCCGCATCTTCGGTCGCGGTCGCTCCGCCCTTGCTCGCGCCAACCAGCAACTTGCCGCGCAAGGCCTCGTCGAGCTGTTTGGTGGCGGATGGATTGTCCTTGAAATATTGACGCGCGTTTTCCTTGCCCTGCCCGATCCGCTCGCCGCCGTAGCTGTACCAGGCTCCGGATTTTTCGACGAGATCGTTGGCCACGCCCAGCTCGATCAACTCGCCCTCGTACGACGTGCCCTCGCCGTAGAGGATTTCGAATTCGGCCTGCCGGAACGGTGGTGCGATCTTGTTCTTGACCACCTTGACGCGAGTTTGCGAACCGATCACCTCGTCACCTTTCTTGACCGCGCCGATGCGGCGGATGTCCAGGCGCACGGAAGAGTAGAACTTCAGTGCGTTGCCGCCGGTGGTGGTTTCGGGGTTACCGAACATCACGCCGATCTTCATGCGGATCTGGTTGATGAAAATCACCAGCGTGTTGGAGCGCTTGATGTTGGCGGTGAGCTTGCGCAACGCCTGGCTCATCAGGCGCGCGTGCAGGCCGACGTGCGAATCACCCATCTCGCCCTCGATCTCGGCCTTGGGCGTCAGCGCGGCGACCGAGTCGATGACGACCACGTCGACCGCGTTGGAACGCACCAGCATGTCGGCGATTTCAAGCGCCTGCTCACCGGTATCGGGCTGTGAAACCAGCAAGTCATCGACGTTCACGCCGAGTTTCTCGGCGTAAGTCGGATCAAGCGCGTGCTCGGCATCCACGAACGCCGCGGTACCGCCATTCCTCTGGCAATTCGCGATTACCTGCAGGGTCAGCGTGGTCTTGCCCGAGGATTCCGGACCGTAAATCTCGACCACGCGGCCGCGCGGCAGGCCGCCAACGCCCAGCGCGACGTCCAGCCCCAGTGAACCGGTCGAAACCACGTCCATGGGCTCGGCCGCCCGGTCGCCCATGCGCATCACCGCGCCCTTGCCGAATTGCTTCTCGATCTGGCCCAAGGCGGATGCCAGTGCGCGGCGCTTGTTGTCGTCCATTGCTTGTTCCTCGGCGGAGTGTGCTTGCAGCGAAGTATGCCGGGATCGGTTCTCACGGGTTGAGACCGCGCGATGCCGGGTGACGTCGTCATTATTTCATACCGGCCGCGCAGGGACAGAGGCTTGGGCCGTGTCATTCCGTAAGAATTTTCCGAATGCCGTCCAGCGCGGCAGCGACGGTCTGCCTGCGGACGGCATCGCGATCGCCATCGAAATGGAACACCTGCGCACGCGCGTCGCCGCCACGTCGCTGCCACGCGATCCACACGGTGCCGACTGGCTTGTCAGGCGTGCCGCCAGTCGGGCCGGCGATGCCGGTGACGGCCACCGCGATCGTCGCGTCGAGTCGCGCCAGCACACCCGCGACCATTTCCAGCGCGCATTCGCGGCTGACCGCGCCGTGTTGCTCAAGCGTGGCGGTGGTGACACCCAGCAGGCCTTGCTTGGCCCGGTTGCCGTACGTCACCGCCGCACCTTCGAACCAGCCCGAACTGCCCGGGATGTCGGTCAGCAGCTTGGCGATCCCGCCGCCGGTACACGACTCGGCCGTCGCCAGCACCTGCCGGCCATCGCGAAGGAGCCGCGCCACCGATCGTGCCAGATCCTGCAACCAGTCGTCGTTCGGGGCATTGGATTCAGGCATGGTCGAATCCGTCATGCATGGGGAACTACGTTACCGCATCGATACCGACCGCGCCATGCCGCGACGGCGCACACGGAACCCTTCATTCTCCTGTCACCCTCCCCGGGTAAATTTCGCGCATGCGCAGAACCACATTCGTTTTCCTGGCATTGCTGGCGACGTCTCCCTGGGCATTCGTCCGATCGCACGCTGCCGCCGCGAACGGCCCCGCCGACACGACGGTGCTGATCATCCGCCACGGGGAAAAGCCGCGGCACGGGCGTGGACTCGATGCCGCCGGACAGGCCCGTGCGCAAGCCTACGCGCAATGGTTTTCGCACCTTGTACTGGCTGGCGGCAGTGCCGTCCCGACGATGCTTTACGCCAGCGCCGACACCCGCACCAGCGCACGCGAGCGCCTGACACTCGCCCCGCTCGCCCGCGTGCTGGACGAACCGATCCACCAGCGTTTCGACGAGGATCAGACCCGGGCACTGGCCGCCCATGTGCGTCGCCATGCGCGCCCCGGCAGCGTCATCCTTATCTGCTGGCACCACGAACGCATCGTGAAACTGCTGCACGCATTCGCGGCGGACCCGGCCAGCCTGCTCCCGGACGGCCGCTGGCCCGACGGCGAATTCGACTGGCTGATCCTGTTGCGCTACGACGCTGACGGAAGGCTCGTGCAGCAACAGCGAATGCACATCCCGGTGGACGTACCCTCTGAATGATGCGCGTCGCGGATCGTCAATGCCTCGACATCCAAACCATATCCGACATCCGTGGCAGCAACGGCGTGCCCTGCAGACGCACCGCATCCAGACGACCGGGATCCAGGCCCAGCAATGCCAGGATGGTCGGCGCGACGGAGGTCGTGGACACCGATGTTCGCACCAGCAGTCCGGGGGTGGCGAGCATCGGTCCGCTCACCAGCAGCGCGACGTGTCGGTCGTCGTCGAGGAAACCGCCGTGTTCCACGCGCTTGGTCGCGCCGGGCTGGCCGTAGATCACATCATCGTCCGGCATTACCACCAGATCGGGAGATCGACTGTCCTGTCCGGGTGAGGGAAACCAAAGCGCAAGCCGCGGTCCCGACAGGACTTTGCGAATACCCAGTGCGCGACGTTCGGATTCGAGCGCATACGCGACTTCGTCGGTGGCGTCGCCATGATGCAACCAGATCAACGCACCATGATCGGCGGTGAGCTGCGCAAGTTCTCCCGGCGCCACCGCGTCGATGACGCGACGCAGCGTGGAGGTGTCGATGTGTCGGACCGGCCGATCGGTAATCGGACCATTGCCGTGCTTGGCGGTCACGATGATCACGCTGGAACCGGCCAGTCCGCGCGCGATCAGTGCACGATGCAACCGGCCGATCAGGGCATCCACCCGCACCAACGCGGCCTCCAGGGCAGGCGTGGGCGCGCCGCCGGCATTGGCGTAGCCGGCGAGCTTCTGCGCGACGTTGATGGTCTGAAGATTGAGGCCGAACAATTCCGGCACTGGCGCATGCGTTCGTCCGTCGTGGCGCAATCCGTCGATCTCGTTTATGACGGCGCGCACCTTGCCGGCATCGTACGCCTCGGTGTGCTCGATCGAAGCCGTGACCCGGTCGGAAGCAGACGGTGCGTCCTCGCCGTTGGCGCCGATCTCGGGCGTGTACAGGTCGTCCACGCCGTCGCCATGCGGACCCTCGACGATCGCGTAGGCAGGATGCTTGTCAGCCCAGGCGGTGTAACCGCCCGCGGCGTGGACCACGTCGAACACGGTGTTCACGCGCAGGTATTGCCACGGCTCCACGGGCGCGCAGCCATGCCGCGGATCGCGCGGCAGTTTGGCCGAATCGATGCCATGCGAGCCCTTGCCGTCGATGGCTTCGTTGTAGACCACGCGCGCGCCGTCCGGCTTGCACTGTCCGCCGGGCGGCGCAAAGCCGCGATCCCAGGTGACGTCGTAATACACGCCGGTGGCAGCCGGCGTGCCGCCCGTCACCAGTGCCAGCAGGCCGGGAAACGAATCCGCCGGCGCCGGCGACCGCGCCTGGGTGTAGTCGATGCCGTGCCGGGCCAATGCCGCCAGGGTCGAGCGCGGGTGCGACGCGATGAAACGCTGGAGATCGATCGCGTGCAACCCGTCGACGCTGACCAACAAGACGTGTTTGACCGAATCCGTCCCGGCGCTTGCACGCACGGACACGGTTATCGAAAAAACGCAAAGCGCCAACATTGCGGTCGCGAGGAGACCGCGCCGGGCATTGCGCCCGGCGTCACCGTGATTCATCGTCGTCTCCACCACGTCAGCGCAACGCGATCGACAGGGTTCCCATCACGCTGCGTCCGGCCACCACGTAGAACAGCGGCACGTTGTTGCCGGTGTAGCCGGCCAGGGCATCCAGTTTGTGGGTATCCGTGAGATTGAAAACCTGGAAGCCGAGCTTGCTGCCGCGAGGCAGGAACGAGGATCCGGGAAAGGTGTAGTGCAGGTTGAAATTGGCCACCGTCAACGCCGGCAACTTGTAAATCCCGATCGGGTTGCCGTTGGCGTCCTGGGCGGTATCGCCATAATTGCTGCCCGTGTATTTGGCCAGCAGCGAGGCGCGCCAGTCGCCGTTGTGGTATTGCAACCCCGCTGCCGCCGTGGTCTTGGGCACCCCGGCCAATTGCAGATTCGTGCTGTTCTGGGTCGCCTTGTTGTAGCTGGCATTGGCGTAGATGCTGAAGCCGTCGCCCAGCAGGTAACTGCCCTCCACCTCGGCACCGCGGTAGCGGGTGCCGCCCAGGTTCTGGAAATAGGTGACGCCGGCGATCTTGGTCTTCTTCACCTGGTTGCTGAATTTGATGTCGTACACGGCAGCCGACAGGCTCAGACGGTCGCCGCGGAAAACCGTGCCGATCTGGTAGTTGGTGGTCTGCTCGGGCTGCACATTGGCCGTCGATTGGCCGGGATCGGGCACGTAGTACAGGTTCTCGTTGGGCGCCAGGTAGCCCTTGGCTGCCTGCACGTAGGCCGACCATTCGGGCGTGATCATGTAGTGCAAGTCGAGCGAGGGCAGTGCTTTCTTCCAGGTCTGGCTGTAGTTGCTGGCCACCTCGGTTTTCTGGTTGATCGGCGCGTTGTCGTGGCGGCGGAACCACACGTACTTGACGCCGCCGGTCAGCGTCAGCTGCGGATTGATGGCCCAGGCATATTGCAGGTACGGCTCGGCCACGTCGAAGACGCCGTTGATCCAGCGGTCGTAGGCATTGTGCGGCACCACATTGTTCAACGCGCCGTTGTTGCTGAGATCGACCTCGACCTTGAAGCGGTGATAAAGCTGGCGGTTGTACCAGATGCCGTAATCCAGCGTGCCCGGCCCCAGCGTCTGGGTGAAGCGCAGGATGTCGCCCCAGTTGCGGTAGCGCATGTACATCTGCTGGCCGGGAAGATTGTTCGGTCCATACACGGTGCCGTTGGGTGTGTCCGCGCCGGCCGGGAACGTGCCGTCCGGCACCAGGCAGTTGACCTGGCCGTAATCGCAGCCGCCGCCGTTGGGATCGAGTCCGTTCCAGCCGTCGTGGTAATCGGAGTAGGTGTACAGCTTGTTGTCCAGCTTCACCCCGCCAAGGGTTGAATCCACGCCGATGTACTCGAGGTCGGTCTTGATCGTGTCGTAGTTGTAGTACTGCGCGGCGTAGGCCTGGCTGCGCGGATCGCTGCTCAAGCCGTAATTCGGACCGAACACCTGGATCTGGCCGGGCAGCGTGCTGGTGAAAGGCGGCGCGCCATTGTTGACGGCGACGTAGGGATAACTGGTGGCACCGACGATGGCTGCATCGCCGCCGGAATTCTGGTTGAGCAGCGTCACGAAACTCCATGTCGTGCTGTCGCCGGCAGGCTTGACCACCTTCACGAACAGATTCTTGCGGTCCAGTGTCGCACCGCTCAGATAGCCATCGCTGCTGAGCTGCTTGTAGTCGATGAATGCGCGCAGGTCACCGTACTCGGGCAACGCGCCGGTATCGAATTCGACGCCGCCCATGCGCATGCCGAAGCTGCCCACGCTGCCGTACAGGGTCGTCTGCGCATAAGGCAGCGGGTCCTTGGTGTGGATGCCGACGGTTCCCCCGAAGGTGGCGTAGCCGATGGTGGAGGCATCGCCGGGACCCCGATCGATGGTGACCGCGCCCAAATCCTGCGGCATGAAGTAATTGGAGGAGTGGTGGGTGAAATCGTTGGCGTCGCCAACAGGTATGCCGTCCCACGTCAGGTTGTATTGGCCGTCGGAGAAGCCGCGGATGCTGAGGCCCTTGCTGTCACTCAGGCCCGGGCCATTGGGCTCGATGTTGACCACGCTGGGCGCGATCGCGGCGATGTCGCTGTAGTTAGCGGTGGGCGCGCTCGAGTTCTCGATGTAATCCCGGCCGATGATGGATTTCGGTTGCGTCGCCTTGAGTGAGCCGCGGGTCGGCGCGCGCTCGTCATGCTTGAGCGCCTGGCCATGCACCTCCACGGTCGGAAGCGTCTGGGCTTCGGCAAGCGACACGGCTGGTGCCGAAGCCGCACGCGCGGCAGGGACGGCCAGCACACCTGCGATGGCAACTGCGAGCAGCGAAAGACGGTGATGTTGCGAGCAAAGGTAACCCATGGGATCGATTTCTCCCGGACTGTGCATGGATGGGGAACGGCGATTCGCGAATCGCACGAACGATTGATAAAAATCCGTTCAATCTTTTCGTACGCAAATGACAGAACCGCGATCGGACGATTGCGATCGCGTGACGGACTTTATTTTGCGCAAGCCGATCACCGGGGCCGCGACCGCCCTCGCGGACCCGGCTTACCGCGCGCATCCACTGTCACGCCGCGGTCACGCCTCCGTCATCGGCATTGAATGCGCCATCGCGATGATCGACGCCAATCAATGGAGGCTCCGGCATGCACATCGTGTTTGTAAGTGAAACCTGGCCGCCGCAGGTAAACGGCGTGGCTTTCACGGTGAAGTCGCTGGCGCAAGGCATGGCTGCACACGGACACCAGGTCGAGGTGGTGCGGCCCGGCGCCAGCGGCCGCGACGGCGCGGTTGACCTGGTGCGCGCGCGCGGCGTGCCCCTGCCGCAATACCCCGGCCTGCTGGTCGGCATGCCCCAGGGCGGAGAACTGCGCAAGCGCTGGTTCGCCAGTCGGCCCGATGCGGCCTACATCGCCACCGAAGGCCTGCTGGGAATTTCCGCGATGCGTGCGGCGAATGCGTTGGAGATCCCCGTGGTCACGGGCTTCCATACCCGCTTCCACGACTACGCCGCGCACTACGGCATGGGCCTGCTGGCGCCATTCGTGCGCTCGCGCCTGCTGCAATTCCATCGTCGTGCCCAGATGACGCTGGTCCCGACCCGCGCACTCGCCGAAGAGTTGACGCAAGCAGGTGTCCGGCACGTGCGCAGGCTCCGCCGCGGCGTCGATACCGATCTGTTCTCGCCGCAACGTCGTGATCCCGCATTGCGCGCGAGCTGGGGCGCCGCCGCCGACACACCGGTGCTGCTCTGCGTGGGCCGGATCGCCGCGGAAAAGGGCCTCGGACTGGCGCTGCAGGCATTCCGCGCCTTGCAGGCACGGGCGCCGGCCGCGCGCATGGTGATGGTCGGTGACGGACCGCAACGCGCCGCGCTCGCGACCGCCTATCCGGACGTGCTGTTCGTCGGTACCAAACACGGCGAGGAACTGGCGGCGCACTACGCCAGCGCGGACGTGTTCCTGTTCCCGAGCCTGACCGAAACCTTCGGCAACGTCGTGCTGGAAGCCATGGCCTCCGGCCTCGCGCTGGTCGCGTTCGATCGGGCCGCCGTGCAGGAACACGTGGCCAACGGCATCTCGGGCCTGGTCCTGCCCGTGACCGACGCGCGCGGCTTCATCACATCGGCCTACGAATTGAGCCTGGACGCCGAGACGCGCCGGATGCTCGGCACCAACGCCCGGATCGTGGCCCAGCATTGCGCGCCGGAAGCGGTCATCGCCGATTTCAGCAAGCTGCTGCATGGCATGGTCAGGGAGCACAACCATGATCCCGTCGACGCCGCCGCATGAGCCCCTGACATGGCGGACTTTTGATCCGCTGCTGTGCCGGGCGGCAAGCCGTTGGGCATCACGCCGCGGCATCCACTGTTTCTTCGGGGTCATCAGCCGGCTCGGGGATGGCTGGTTCTGGTACGGCCTGATCGCCGTGATTGCCATCTCCGGGGGAGGCCGCGGACGCCTCGTGGTGCTGCAGATGCTGGGAACCGGATTCGTCGCGTGGCTGCTCTACCGCGGCCTGAAACGACGCACCCGCCGGCCGCGCCCGTTCCACACACACGCGGACGTGATTGCGCGCGCGGTCGCGCTCGACGAATACAGCTTTCCATCCGGCCACACCCTGCATGCGGTCAGTTTCAGCATCGTGGCGATCTGGTGGTTTCCGTTCCTGGCCCTGCCGCTGATCGTGTTCTCCACCCTGGTCGCGATGTCGCGGGTGTTGCTCGGCCTGCATTACCCGACCGACGTGCTCGCGGGGCTCCTGCTCGGTGGCGTGCTCGGCGCAGCCTCCCTGTGGACTGGCTCGACTTTGTTCCCGGCGATGGCTTGAGCCGTCTTCACATCTCCTGAAACGGCTTGCCCGCAAGTCGATCCGGGTGACCTGTCACGCGCCTGAAACATGGCGGCGCTCAAATGACCGCTGCGGGACAGTCCGGGGCATCGCGGACGAGTTCGGCGTTCGAGCGATCTCCGTCTGCCCACCCCGCCCCGGCAACCGATGGTCGACAGCGATAGGATGAGCGTGGACAGCATGATGCAAGGCATGAATCGCTGCTCTCCCGCCACGAGTGAGCGCGCATGGAATCCGTAGCCAACCGAACACACCCAGCGTCGACGGACAACACCGCCGGAACGACGACTGATGCCGTGCCCGTTGATTTCCGCAGTCCCGATTTGTATCTCAACCGGGAGCTGTCGGCCCTGGAGTTCAACTGGCGCGTGCTCGCGCAGGCGCGCGACCCCGATGTACCACTGCTCGAACGGCTGCGCTTCCTGTGCATTTCGGTGCGCAACCTCGACGAATTCTTCGAGGTGCGCGTGGCGAGCGTCAGACACTGGATCAACTACGGCGACGGCCGCCCCGGCCCGGATGGCATGCCGTTGACCGAAGTACTGGCACGTGTGCGCGAGAGCGCCATCCGCCTGATGAACGCGCAGTACGAAACCTGGAACCACGAGCTGCGGCCGGCCATGGCCCGCGAAGGCATCCGTTTCAGCGATGCCAACCAGTGGTCGCCGGCGCAAACCGAATGGGCGCGCGCGCACTTCCTGCGTGAAATCCTGCCGGTACTGTCGCCGCTCGGCTTGGATTCGGCCCACCCCTTCCCGCGCATCCTCAACAAGAGCCTCAATTTCGCCGTGGTGCTGCACGGCCGTGACGCCTTCGGGCGCGAGGGCAACGTCGCCGTGGTGCGCGCGCCACGATCGCTGCCGCGCGTGATCCGGATGCCGTCCGGGATCGCCGAATCGCCACATCATTTCGTGTTCCTGTCTTCGCTGCTCGAACGTTTCACCGACGCGATGTTTCCCGGAATCGAGGTGCGCGGGGCATACCAGTTCAGGGTCACGCGTGATTCCGAGCTGGAACTGGAGGAAGACGAAACGGAAAACCTGGCGCGCGTGCTCAGCGAGGAACTGCGCGAGCGTGGCTATGCGGAAGCGGTGCGACTGGAGCTGGGCGAGGAATGCCCACAGGAAATCCGCCAGATGCTGCTGGTCAACTTCGGCCTCAGCGAGGCCGACGTGTATCTGTGCGACGGTCCGGTCAATCTGCACCGTGTATCGGCCGTGTACGACAACGTCGATCGCCCCGATCTGAAGTACCCGCCGTTCGTTCAGGCCATGCCAGCCGCGTTTGCGCAGGGCACGAACGTGTTCGACGTCATCGGCCAGGGCGACGTGATCCTGCACCACCCGTTCGAATCCTTCGCGCCGGTGCTCGACCTCGTGCGCCAGGCCAGCATCGATCCGGACGTGCTCGCGATCCGGCAGACGCTGTACCGCGTGGGCGAGGATTCGCCGTTGATCGGTTACCTGATCGACGCCGCGCGTTCGGGCAAGGAAGTCACCGTGGTGATCGAACTGCGAGCACGCTTCGACGAGGAAGCCAACATCCGGCTGGCCGACCGCTTGCAGGAAGCAGGCGCGCAAGTCGTGTATGGCATCGTCGGCTACAAGACCCACGCCAAGATGCTGCTGATCGTGCGTCGCGAGCGCGGCTCGCTGCAACGCTACGCGCACCTGTCCACCGGCAACTACCACCAGGCCACCAGCCGCCTGTATACGGACATCGGCCTGATGACCCGCCACGCCGGCATCTGCGAGGACGTGGGCCGCATTTTCCAGCAGTTGTGCAGCCTCGGTCCGATCATCGAGCTCGAGTACCTGCTGGAATCGCCCTTCAGCCTGCATCGGGGGCTGCTCGCGATGATCGAGCGGGAAATCGCGCACGCAAAGGCGGGCAAGCCGGCGCGCATCGTCGCGCGGATGAACGCGCTCAACGATCCGTCGATGGTGGAAATGCTTTACCGCGCATCCTGCGCGGGTGTCGAGATCGACCTGATCGTGCGTGGATCGTGCATGCTGCGCCCTGGCCTGCCCGGTATTTCCGAACGCATCCGCGTGCGTTCCATCCTCGGCCGCTTCCTCGAGCACAGCCGGGTCTACTGGTTCGCCAATGGCGGCGACGCGGAGCTGTATTGCTCGTCGGCGGACTGGATGGAGCGCAACCTGTCGCGACGGGTCGAAGCCTGTTTCCCGATCCGCGACCCGCGCCTGGCCGCGCGCATCTTCGCCGAAACCTTGCAGAACTACCTCGACGACAACGTGCAGGCGTGGCCGCTGGATGCGGACGGCCAGTACCATCGCGCCACGCCCGGCGACGCCACGCCGCATTCGGCGCAACGCTGGCTGCTCAAACAGTTTGCCCCCTGAACGTCGCGACCCGTCACAATCGGGGCGGGCGACCTTGGAGAGCAACGTGCCGAACAGCCGCAACGCACGCATCCGCGACGGCGACCTGCTCGCGTCGGTCGATCTCGGCTCCAACAGTTTCCATTTGCTGGTCGCGCGCTGCGAACACGGCGAACCCAGGCCGATCGACCATTTGCGCGAAAACATCCGGCTGGCGGCGGGTCTCAGGGCCGACGGCAACCTCGATCCGGCGCGCCGCGATGCGGCCCTGCAATGTCTCGCGCGTTTCGGCCAGCGCCTCGCATCCGTGCCGCCCGAGCGGGTGCGCGCGGTGGCCACCAACACGGTCCGGAAATTGCGTGCACCACTGCCCTTCCTGCGCCAGGCCGAACGTGCGCTCGGGCATGTCATCGAAGTGGTCAGTGGCCGCGAGGAAGCACGCCTGATCTGGCAAGGCGTGGCGCACACGCTGCCGCGTTCGCGCGAGCGCCGGCTGGTCGTCGACATCGGCGGCGGCAGCACCGAATTCATCGTGGGGCGCGGCCTTGATCCCGAGCTCACCGAAAGCGTGCAGATCGGCTGCGTCGCCTCGAGCCTGCGTTTCTTTCCCGACGGTCGCATCACGCCCAAGCGCTGGCAACGCGCGCAGGAAGAAATGGGCATGGTGATCCAGCAATTCGCCGCGGAATACCGGGAAAGGGGCTGGGGCGAGGCTTGGGGTGCATCCGGCACCGTGCGCGCGGTCGCCACGATCGCCGCGGCGATGGGTGGCGAAGCGGACGCCATCACCCGTGCGCCGCTCCGGCGCATGCGCGATGCACTGTTGCAAGCCGGGTCGGTGCGCCGCATCGCACTGCCGGGCATGAGCAAGGAACGTCGACCGATCATCGCGGGCGGCATCGCCATCGTCGAGGCCATGTTCGACGCACTCGATCTGGAGTGGCTCGGCGTCAGCGACGGGGCGATGCGCGAGGGCTTGCTGTGGGAAATGCTCGGACGTGCGGCGGGCCACGATCCGCGCACGACCAGCATCCGCAGCCTGGCGCAACGCTATGGCGTGGACCGGGCCCAGGCAAGGCGGGTGCAGGCCGCGACGATGAAATTGTTCGACGCGGTCGCCGCCGAATGGCACCTGGATGCGCGCGCGCGCGAATGGCTGGCCTGGGCCGCCTACGTCCACGAGTTGGGTCTGGCCATTTCGCACAGCCAGCACCACCGACACGCCTGGTACATCCTGCGGCATTCGGATCTGGCGGGATTCAACACCCTCGAACAACAGATCCTGGCGATGATCGTGCGCAACCACCGCCGCAAGCCGGAACCCGAGCTGCTGGCAACTTTGCCAAGCCGGTTGCGCGAGCCGGTCGAGCGGGTTACGGCACTGCTGCGGATAGCGGTGCTGCTGTGTCGTACCCGCGATGCGACGATATGGCCCCGCCGTGTCAGCGCTCGCGCCAAAGGTCTGATCCTGACCATTCCGAAGTCATGGCAGCGTAGTCAGCCTCTGACGCTCGCGGACCTGCGCAACGAACGGGCTGCGCTCCGCGAGTTGGGCTTGCGGCTGGAACTGGAGTCCGGCTGACCGCGCGCGGCGGGCAAAACGCTCTTGCGTGAAGCCCACAAAAAAACAGCGGGCCATCCTGGCCCGCTGCCAACGTTGACCTGCCGAGGGCCGAACGTCTGGATCACGATCCCGCCACGACGCACATCTCCCTGTGCCGGCCGGTATTCCAAAGCGCTGTCAGAACGCGATTTGACCCCACGCGCCGATCTCGTTCGTCTTGGTGTCGATCGAGGTGTTGTCCTTCAGCCGCTCATGCTTGTAGGCCAGGGCCACTTCCACGCCCTTGGTGATGGGAAACGAAACGCCCGCGTTGTAATAGGTGTCCTTGAGGCTGGAGTCGAGGTCCTTGCTGGGACTGGCGTGGTCGTAACGCGCAAAGATCGCGGCCGGTCCGAAGTCGTAACTGGCCCACAGCGAATAGCCGGTGGCCACATCGGACAACGGAGAGGTCACGTTGTTCCAGTTGCTGGCGTGGAAGTACTCGCCGCCGAGGCGCAGGCCGTTCGCGTGGTACGCCACCATCGCGTCATAGCGGTGCGCGGTATTGACCACCGGCGATGCCGTCGCGGTGTCCTTGCCGAGGTCGCCGCTGTAACCGCCGAGGGCGAACATCAGGCCCTTGATGGGCTCGAAGCCCACGCGCGCGCCGAAATCGACGCTGTTCGAGCGGCTGGGATGCTTGTAACCACCGCCGTTGACCACCGAGATCTGGTAATTGAACATCCCGTTGTCGCCAAGCAGGTGTGCGCCCCAGTCGGCCGAGTTGGCGTAATGCAGGCGATCGGTCAGGGTGTTCTCGACGAAGCGGTAGCCGTACCAGTTCTCGACGAATGGAATCCACGGCATGTCCGCCGAACCGACGCGCAGCGTCGCCAGCTTGTCGAAGCTGCCCTGCACGTAAGCCTTCTTCACGAACAACTGGGTCTCGCCGGTGACGCTGGTGTAGTTGAAGTCGGTGGTCAGGTTGGCCGACCAGATGTCGTTGAACTTGTGGCCGATCGAAAGGTAGAAGCGTTTGACATCCAGGCCGTTACCGGAGTTGTTGGTCTTTGTGCCGTTGCTGGTCTGGTCGATGTTGGTGAAATCGACATACATTTTGCCGCCGACGCTGGTGTTGTCGGCCCAGGCTGCCGCACTGCTCTGCCGGGCTGGCGGCGCGGCGGCCAGCGTCTGCGCTTGCTGTTGCTGCTGTTGCTGGAGTTGGTTGACCTTCGCCTGCAATGCGCTGATCTGCTGCTGGAGCTGCTGCAACTCACCGCTGTCGGACGAAGTCGTGGAAGGAGTGCTCGCGGTCTGTGCAACGGCCGGCATGGCCGCAGCGATGCCACTCGCGCCGAACACGGCGGCAATCGCCGCCACAAGCATCTTGGAACGCATGAATACTCTCCGCTGGTCTGTATGGATGGCGTTCCGCGGCGATGAACGTCGCGCAGGGAACGCGGCGAAGAGTGCTGCGCGTCGGTTACAGTCGCGTTGACGTCTTGTGACAGATTCAAGACAGTTTCATAGACGACATCCGTCCGGCCGGAAACCGGATGTCATCTTTCTGCAACAAAAGCCTCATGCGAGTGCAACATGCGGCCCATGCAATAGGCCGGAGCGGGCAACGTGCCCGTGCAGACCAAGGAGCCAATCGTGTTCAAGCGCACTTCAATCACTTCCCGCCTCGCCATGTTTGCGGCCCTCGCCGCATTCGGCGTCGCGGCACAGGCTGCCGGCATCACGGGTGCGGGCAGTTCATGGGTCTATCCGCTGGTGGCCAAGTGGTCGGCCGCCTACGCCAAGAAGACCGGCATTCAGGTCAACTACCAGTCGATCGGTTCCGGCGGCGGCATCGCGCAGATCAAGGCCGGCACCGTCGCCTTCGGCGCCAGCGACAAGCCGCTGACGTCCGAAGAATTGGCCAAATCCGACCTGATCCAGTTCCCCACCGCGGTCGCGGGCGCCGTGATGGCGTACAACATCCCCGGCATCAAGGCCGGCCAACTGGTCGTGAGCGGCCCGCTGGTGGCCGACATCTACCTGGGCAAGGTCACCAAGTGGAACGACCCCGCCATCGCCAAGCTCAACCCCGGCGTGAAATTGCCGGACACCAGCATCACGGTCGTGCATCGTTCGGACGGTTCGGGCACAACCTTCACGTTCACCAATTACCTGGACAAGGTCAGCCCCGAGTGGAAGCAGAAAGTGGGCTCCGATACGTCGGTGGCGTGGCCGGCCGGCGTCGGCGGCAAGGGCAATGAGGGTGTTTCCTCGTACATTCAGCGCATTCCTGGCGCGATCGGTTACGTGGAGTACGCCTACGCGCTGGAAAATCATCTGGCCTATGCACGCATGATCAACCAGGCCGGCAAGGTGGTCAGCCCCAGCCTCAAGGGCTTCCAGGCCGCGGCCGCCAATGTGGACTTCACCAAGGCCAGCGACTTCTACGTGATCCTGACCGACCAGCCGGGCGCCGACAGCTGGCCGATCTCGGGCTGCACCTGGCAGATCCTGCGCAAGAACGCGCCGAAGGCCACCAACGAGGAAGTCACGAAGTTCTTCCTGTGGGGCTTCGAGCACGGCCAGGAAATGGCGCGCTCGATCGCTTTCGGTCCGCTGCCACCGAGCACGGTCGCCGCGATCAAGGCATACTGGAAAAAGAACCTCGGTATCTGATTGTTCCCCTGGCGCGGGACACGAGTCGTCCATGAAGTCATCCGACGCGGCAATCACCGCGCTCAACCGAAACTCCTCCGCCGGGAAGATCTCGCGCTTCCCGGCGGATTTTCTGTTCCGCAAGCTCACCGGCTCCATCGCCCTGCTGGTGGCGGTAACGCTGCTGGCGATCCTCATCGCATTGATCAACGAGGGTTCGCAGGCGCTGCATACCTTCGGCTGGCGTTTCCTGGTCACGACCACGTGGGATCCCGTGGCCGGCCATTTCGGGGCACTGGTGTTCATCGTCGGCACCGTGATCAGTTCGATCATCGCGATGCTGATCGCGATCCCCGTGAGTTTCGGCATCGCCCTGTTCATCTCGGAACTGGCGCCGCGCTGGTTGCGGGGACCGGTTTCGACCGCCATCGAACTGCTGGCGGCGATACCCAGCATCATTTACGGAATGTGGGGCCTGCTTGTATTCGCGCCGCGGTTCAGCAGCATCGAACCCTGGATCAACGACCACATCGGCGCGATCCCGGGCTTGGGCGTGCTGTTCCGCGGGCCACCGATGGGCATCGGCATGCTCACCGCGGGCATCGTGCTCGGGATCATGGTGATCCCGTTCATCGCCGCCATCATGCGCGACGTGTTCAGCGTCACGCCGCCGGCATTGAAGGAATCCGCGTACGCGCTGGGCTCGACGACCTGGGAAGTCGCGCGCTACGTGATCCTTCCGTACACGCGCACAGCGGTGACGGGCGGAATCTTCCTCGGGCTCGGGCGTGCGCTCGGCGAGACCATGGCGGTCACCTTCATCATCGGCAACTCCAACAATCTGAGCGCCAGCCTGCTGATGCCCGGCAGCTCGATTGCCTCGGTGATCGCCAATGAATTCACCGAAGCGACCACCCCTCTTTACAAATCCTCGCTGCTGGCGCTCGGCCTGATCCTGTTCCTGATCACGTTCATCGTGCTGGTGTTCGCCAAGCTGCTGCTGTGGCGACTCGAGCGCAACGAGGGGACCAAGTCATGATCTCGCTGCGCACCCGACGCCGCGCGATCAACGCGTTCAACCTGACGATGGCCGTGCTGACCACCGTGTTCGGCGTGTTCTGGCTGGTCTGGATCCTGTGGACCACGCTCAGCCACGGCTTCGACGCGATCCACCTGTCGCTGTTCACGCAGGATACGCCTCCCCCCGGGGAGGTCGGCGGCGGTTTGCGCAACGCGTTTGTCGGCAGCCTGATGCTGCTCGGCATCGCGCTGGTGATCGGGGTCCCGATCGGCGTGCTGGCCGGCACCTGGCTTGCCGAATTCGCGGCGCGGCACAAACTGGGTGCAGTGGTACGTTTCCTCAACGACATCTTGTTGAGCGCGCCGTCGATCGTCATCGGCCTGTTCACCTATGCGATCGTGGTCGATCCGACTGGCCATTTCTCGGCCTTCTCCGGCGGCGTGGCACTGGCGCTGATCCTGATTCCGGTCGTGGTGCGCACCACCGACGAGATGCTGCGGCTGGTACCGGGCGCGTTGCGTGAAGCCGCCATTGCGCTGGGCACTCCGTACTGGAAGCTGGTGATGCGCATTACCTGGAAGGCTTCCGCATCCGGCATCCTCACCGGTGTGCTGCTGGGCATTGCGCGCATCAGCGGCGAAACCGCTCCCTTGCTCTTCACCGCGCTCAACAACCAGTTCTGGAGCATGGACCTCCGACACCCGATCGCCAATCTGCCGGTCGTGATATTCCAGTTTGCGATGAGTCCCTACGCCAACTGGCAGAAAATGGCATGGGCTGGTGCATTCGTGGCGATGGTGTTCATCCTGCTGCTCAGCATTTTCTCTCGCTTGATCCTCAGACGGGGCATGCACGAATCATGATGCAAGAAAACATCCGGAAACCCGACGGCACCCCATTGATGCACCCGACCACCAAACCGGGCGCGGCCGGCACGGGCGAACAGCCGGCCGCGACGACCCCGATCAAGATCAGCGTGCACGGATTGAACTTCTACTACGGCAAGTTCCGCGCGCTCAAGGACATCTCGATCGACATCCCCGAGAAGCGCGTCACCGCGTTCATCGGTCCTTCCGGCTGCGGCAAGTCCACCCTGCTGCGCACCTTCAACCGCATGTTCGAAATCTATCCCGAGCAACGCGCGGAGGGGCAGATCATCGTCGACGGCGACAACATCCTCGATTCCAAGCAGGATATCTCGCAAATCCGCTCGCGGATCGGCATGGTCTTCCAGAAGCCGACGCCGTTCCCGATGTCGATCTACGAGAACATCGCGTTCGGCATCCGCCTGTACGAGCGCCTGCCGAAATCGGAGATGGATATGCGCGTCGAGCAATGCCTGCGCCAGGCCGCGCTGTGGGATGAAGTCAAGGACAAGCTGCACGAAAGCGGCACCAGTCTGTCGGGCGGCCAGCAGCAGCGCCTGTGCATCGCGCGCGGCGTCGCGATCAAGCCGGAGATCATCCTGCTCGACGAACCGTGTTCGGCCCTGGATCCGATCTCGACGGCGCGCGTCGAGGAACTGCTCAAGGAACTGGTGCGCGATTACACCGTCGTGATCGTCACGCACAACATGCAGCAGGCTGCACGCGCGTCCGATTACACCGCATTCATGTACCTGGGCGAACTCATCGAGTTCGGCGACACCGCAACCATTTTCACGCGACCTGCGAAGCAGCAGACCGAAGACTACATCACCGGGCGGTTTGGCTGAGGTTGCGGCCGGGTCGGATTCAATCACCTTTCGAGAAAACCATGAATACGACGACAACCACGCACGAACACATCGTCAAGAGCTTCGACGAGGAGATGTCGCGCTTGACCGACGAAATCGCCGCGATGGGCGAACTCTCGGTCAAGCAGCTCGAGGCAGCCATGGATGCGCTGGGCAAACGCGACAGTCGCGCCGCGCAACGGGTCGCCGACAACGACGATGCGCTGGACACGCAGGAACGCCAGATCAGCGACGACGTGCTGCACTTGCTGGCGCTGCGCCAACCGATGGCGCGCGACCTGCGCGAGATCCTGGCCGCGCTGCGCATCGCCTCGGACATCGAGCGTATCGGCGACTACGCGGCCAACGTGGCCAAGCGTTCGATGACGCTCAACCTGTCCGCGCCGGTGCCGCTGGTGGGTTCGCTTGCGCCGATGGCGCGCATGGCCGGACGCCTGGTGCACGAGGCGATGCTGGCCTACACCTCCCACGACGCCGACCTGGCGCACGCCGTGTGGGAACGCGATGCCGACCTCGACACCCTCTACACCACGCTGTTCCGCGAACTGCTGACCTACATGATGGAGGATGCGCGCAGCATCACCGCGTGCACGCACCTGCTGTTCATCGCCAAGAACATCGAACGCATCGGCGACCATGCCACCAACATCGCCGAGAACATCTGGTTCGTGGTGCGCGGCGAGCCGCTGAACGAACCGCGGACCAAGCAGGACCAGACCCTGGAAACCTGATCGCGACGCACGCCGCGGCGGTCAGCTCAGCTCATTCGTCCTCGCCGGCACCCGGTGCCAGCAGGCGCGCCGCTTCGAACACGCAGGCGAAGGTGGAGCCCTTGCCCGGTTCGCTCTCGATCCGCATGTGCGCCTCGTGCAGGTTGACCACGTGCTTGACGATCGACAAGCCGAGCCCGGTACCGCCGGTGCCGCGCGAGCGGCTGGATGACACACGGTAGAAACGTTCGGTCAGTCGCGAAAGATGTTCCTCCGAAATCCCGTAGCCGGTGTCGGTCACGGAATATTCGGCGCCTTCCGGGGTCAACCGCCAGCGGATCGTGATCGAACCGCCCTCGGTGGTGTAGCGCACCGCGTTGCTCACCAGGTTCGAGAACGCGCTGTGCAGGTCCTTGAGCGAACCCAGCAAGTCGACGTGGGCCTCGTCCAGCACCGTGATCCGGTGCCGGCCCTGGCTGAGCGCCTCGGCTTCGCGGCGCAGGGTGTCCAGCAGCGGCGCCATCTCGACCCGTTCCTCGGGCAGCTTGTGCTGCATCTCCAGCCGCGACAGTGCCAGCAGGTCTTCCACGATCTGGCGCATGCGCTGCGACTGCGCGCGCATTTCCTTGAGTACCGGCGCCAGTGCGGGCACATCCTCGGGATCCATCAGCTCCAGGTAGCCATGGATCACCGTCAACGGCGTGCGCAGCTCATGCGAGACGTTGGCCACGAAATCACGGCGCACCAGTTCGAGCCGGGTCATGTGGCTGACATCCCGCGCGCGCAGGAGCTGCTGATGATCCCCGAACGGTATCAACGCCATTTGCAGGCGCACGGCCGGATCGGTCGGCGAAGCGACGTCCTCGTCGGAATCCTCGCTGTGCTGCTTGAACCACTGCCCCACCTCGCCGTGCGCCAGGCGTTCGGCAACCACCACGCCACGATCGCGCGGCCATTCGATGCCGAGCAATGCCTCGGCGGCCGGATTGCTCCAGCGGACCCGTCCCCCCGCGTCCATGAGGACGAGGGCATCCGGCACTTCGCATGCCACCGCCCGCAAATCACGCAACTGAGTCGCCAGGCGCCTTGCCCGCGCGCGATCGGCATTCATTGCGTCGTGGAAAACCTGTAGCCCGTGCCGCGTACGGTCTGGATCAGCGTATCCAGCGCGAAGGGTTCAAGCGTCTTGCGCAACCGACGGATATGCACGTCCACCGTGCGCTCCTCCACATACACGCTGCCGCCCCAGACCTGATCGAGCAGTTGCGTGCGCGAGTATGCGCGTTCGGCATGGCTCATGAAGAAATGCAGCAGGCGGTACTCGGTGGGGCCGATGTCGATCTGCCGGTCGCCCGCGTAGACGCGATGCGCCGGACCGTCAATGCGCAAGCCGCCGACTTCGATCGAACCCGTTCCGCCGTCGGCCTGCGCGCGTCTGAGCACCGCCTTGATGCGGGCGATCAACTCGCGCGTCGAAAACGGCTTGACCACGTAATCGTCAACGCCGGCGTCGAGGCCATTGACGCGGTCCACCTCCTCGCCGCGCGCGGTCAGCATGATGATCGGAATATCGGCGGTACGCTCCTCGCCGCGCAGGCGACGCGCAAGCTCGAGGCCAGTCATCCCCGGCAGCATCCAGTCCAGCAGGATCAGGTCGGGGGGCGTATCGCTGATGGCCACCAGCGCCGCGTGCGCGTCGGCAACATGGACGACTTCCATGTCGGCCTTGCGCAGGGCGAAGGAAACCATGTCGCGAATCGACGCTTCGTCTTCGACAACCAGTATGCGCTTGTGCATGCTCGGATTTTTGTGGCAATCCCGTGACGCCATTATTGCATCGGAAGAAAGTGACAAACGCATGACAAAGCGGGCGTCTTGGGCACCTGCCCGGCGCGTGAGACACTGTACCTTTGCATGCCGCCGCTTTCCGATGGACCAGGCCGACCTCGCCCGCCATACCCCGCTGATGCGCCAATACCTCGCCGCCAAGGCCGGGTACCCGGACACCCTGCTGTTTTTCCGGATGGGCGATTTCTACGAGCTGTTCTACGACGACGCGCGCAAGGCCGCGCGGTTGCTGGACATTACCCTGACCCAGCGCGGCGAATCGGCGGGCGCGCCGATCCCGATGGCGGGCGTGCCGTACCACGCGGTCGAGTCGTACCTCGCCAAACTGGTGCGGGCCGGTGAATCGGTCGCGATCTGCGAACAAATCGGCGATCCCGGCGGCAAGGGGCCGATGGAGCGCAAGGTCGTGCGCGTGGTCACCCCCGGCACCCTGACGGACGAGGCCCTGCTGCCGGAACGCCGCGACAACCTGCTGCTGGCCATTGCTGCCGGCCCATCCGGTTACGGACTGGCGTGGGTCGATCTCGCCGGCGGGCGTTTCCTGCTGAGCGAGGTTGTCGACACCGACGCGCTGGCTGCGGAACTCGCGCGCCTGTCACCTGCGGAAACGCTGGTCAGCGAGGATGCCGTTTGGCCACAAATCGTCGCGAGCCTGAGCGGACTGCGCAAGCGGCCACCCTGGCACTTCGACGCAACTAGTGCGCGCCGCGAACTGACCCGTTTCTTCGGAACACGCGACCTTTCCGGTTTCGGCGCGGACGACCTGCCACTCGGGATCGCCGCGGCTGGCTGCCTGCTCGGGTACCTCCAGGAAACCCAGAAGGCCGCGCTGCCGCACTTGAGCGGCCTTGCGGTCGAAAGCGCCGACGAGACCGTGGCGATGGATGCGGCCACGCGCCGCAACCTTGAACTGGATACGCACCCCAGCGGTGACACGCGCTACACCTTGCTTGGCACGCTGGATTCCACCATCACGCCGATGGGCGCGCGCGCGCTGCGGCGCTGGTTGCATCGCCCCTTGCGTGACCACGCCACGTTGCGGTTGCGCCATCAGGCGCAGGGCGTATTGATCGAATCCGGCGTGCTGAGTGAACTGCGCGAAAAGTTGCGCGCAATCGGCGACCTCGAGCGCATCCTCGCGCGGGTCGCCCTGCGTTCGGCACGGCCACGCGACCTCGCCACCCTGCGCGACGGTCTGGCCACCGCCCCGGATTTGCACGCGACGCTGGCGAAGGTCGACTCCCCGTTGCTCGACGAATTGCTGGAACGGTTGGGCGAGCACGCCGATTCGGTTCGCCTGCTCGACGCGGCGATCGTCGAACGCCCGCCCGCGCTGCTGCGCGAGGGCGGCGCCATCGCCGATGGCTACGACGCCGAACTCGATGAATTGCGCAAGCTATCGACGCATGCCGATCAATACCTGGTCGAACTGGAGCAGCGCGAGCGCGCCGCCACCGGGATCGCCACCCTCAAGGTCGGCTACAACCGCGTGCACGGCTATTACATCGAATTCGGCAAGGCCCAGGCCGACAAGGCGCCCGCGCACTACACCCGCCGCCAGACCACCAAGAACACCGAGCGCTACATCACCGAGGAACTGAAGGCGTTCGAAGACAAGGTGCTGTCGGCCAAGGAACGCGCATTGATGCGCGAGCGCGCGCTGTACGACGGCGTGCTGGATGCGCTGATCGAAAAGCTCGCACCGTTGAAACAGGCCGCACAGGCACTGGCCGAACTCGATGTGCTGGCAGCGCTTGCCGAACGCGCCGACGCGCTCGACTGGTCGCGCCCCGAACTCGTCGACGAACCTGTCATCGCGATCGAACGCGGACGCCATCCGGTGGTGGAACAGGTCCGCGACGAACCGTTCGAACCGAATGACCTCGCGCTCGACGACGCGCGCCGGATGCTGGTGATCACCGGCCCCAACATGGGCGGCAAGAGCACCTACATGCGCCAGAACGCGCTGATCGTGTTGCTTGCGCACATCGGCAGCTTCGTGCCTGCGATGCGCGCGAGCATCGGCCCGATCGACCGCATCTTCACCCGCATCGGCGCGGGCGACGACCTGGCGCGCGGACAATCGACCTTCATGGTCGAGATGAGCGAGACCGCGAACATCCTGCACAACGCGTCGGCCAACTCGCTGGTGCTGATGGATGAAGTGGGACGCGGTACTTCGACCTACGACGGACTGGCGCTGGCCCGTGCGGCGGCAGTACATCTGGCAACGGTCAATCGGGCCTTCACCCTGTTCGCGACGCATTATTTCGAGCTGACCGAACTGGCCGCGAAATTCGACGGCATCGCCAACGTGCATCTGGACGCCGTTGAATACCACGACCCGAAACAGGGCGAGCAACTGGTGTTCATGCACGCGGTCAAGGACGGCCCCGCCAACCGCAGCTTCGGATTGCAGGTCGCCGCGCTGGCGGGCCTGCCCAGGGCGGTGATCGCGGACGCGAAACGAACGCTTGCTTCGCTGGAGGGCGCGGCATCGAAGCAACACGCAGCGGCCGGCTCGCAGCCACAGCCGGACCTGTTTGTCGCCGGACCCGATCCGGCACTCGCCGAACTCGCCGACACGCTTGGTGCACTCGACCCGGACGGAATGACCCCGAAGCAAGCGCTCGAAGCGTTGTATCGGCTGAAAAAGATTCTTCGCTAGCCACCCGCCATGTTCGGCGCCGGCACTGGCAAGGGCGTGCCTGCGGGCTTATGCTCGCGCTGCGATTCCAGCCGGAGGGGATTCATCATGCGCCAACTCGCTCTTGCCGCCGCCGTCGTTGCGATCGGCACCTTGCCGTGTGTCGCCCACGCCGCGCACCGGGTCCCGGGTCAATGGGAAGTCACCACCCAGATGCACTTCGTGCAGGGTGGTTTCAAGATTCCGCCGGAAGCCCTTGCCCAGATGAAGGCGCACGGCATCAAGGTGCCCGACTTCACCGCACCACACACGTTCAAGGAGTGCCTGACGCCCGAGGAGGCGGCCAAGGACGAACATCCCGACTTCAGCCGCGACAAATCCTGCAAGACGCAGAGCGCGGCCTGGTCGGGCGATCATTTCCACGCCGAGTTCACCTGCACCAGTCACGAAGGGACGCAGCACGGCACCGTCGACGGCAGCATCGGCAGCGGCGGCAAAAGCTACGCCGGCACCATCAAGATGGAAGGCGACGACCCGCATATGGGCGGCCGCTTCCGGATGCTGGGCCAGTCGTCAGGGAAATGGCTGGGGCCCACCTGCAGCAAGAGCGCTTCGTAGACACGCTGCTCGGGCAACGGCATCCGCACCCCGCAGCGATCACGTCCGGTCCTCGCGCACCGGAGCCGTTGTCGGCTGCGCGGGTGTGTTCGCGTCCACCGTGATCGATGGTGTTGTCGACCCTGCGCCGGAGAACAAAGTCGGTTTCAGTGCCGGGCTGACCGCGACGTCCGAGAGCCTGGTCGCCCCCAGCGATGTTCCCGCCGACACCCGCGCCACCGCTTCGCCGGCCGCAGCGCGTGTCGTTTCCGCAGGTCCCGTCGCCGCATCGACCGAAGCGGACGCCACGTGCGCATCGTCCGGCATGCCGATGTCGGGAATGGCATTCCATTCCTCCGCCGTCATGCCATCCGGAATCACATCGGCCGGCGCGGCTTCGCTGCGCGCCGGCATCCGCCCCGCCTGCACCAGCGCTCGGATGGCGAGGAACACCTCGCCGCGTCCGAACGGCTTCTTGACGAAGCCGTCCGCGCCAAAGCGCTGCACGTAGAACTGTTCGGTGGCTTGCTGGTTGCCGCTCATCATGATGATCGGGGTGCCGCGGGTACGGCTGTCGCGGCGCAGCGCGCGCAACACCGCGAATCCCGACATGCCCGGCAACACGATGTCGAGGAAAATCAGGTCGGGAAATTCCGTTTGCGCCATGTCGATGGCGGTTTCGCCATCCGCGGCCTTGAGAACCTCGTAGCCGTCCTGCACCAGCATCTTGCCCAGCACCGCACGAATCGTGGCCGAATCGTCCACGACCAGCACCCGGGCGCCCAGGGAAGCGCGCAGCCGCTCCGAGGCCCTGCGCTCGCCCTGAGCATTCGTACCGACGAAACGCTTGAACAGATCGAAAACCGCCATCGGCATCCCCTGACCGCCCTGCGCTAGTGTCGGCCCGGCGCCCACCACGCGCAAGCCCGGATTACTGCCCATCGAGCCACGGAGCGTGCACCGACGGTACCTATACACTGCCGTCGCCGACCGGCATCCGAGGGGACCCGCATGAACGCTCCGAAACGCGAGATTGGCCTCGTCGTAGCTACTGCCCTGGTGCTCGGCAACATGATCGGCTCGGGCGTGTTCCTGCTGCCTGCGTCGCTGGCGCCCTACGGCGGCTACAGCCTGATCGGCTGGCTGATCAGCGCATGCGGCGCGCTGCTGCTCGCGGGCGTGTTCTACCGGCTGGCGAAACGCACGCCGCGCGCCGGCGGTCCTTACGCTTACACCCGCGAGGCCTTCGGCGACTGCATCGGTTTCCTGGTTGCATGGATCTACTGGGTCGGCCTGGTCGGCGGCAATGCGGCAATCGCTGTCGCGTTCGCGAGTTACCTGTCCGCGTTGTTTCCGGTGATCGGAAGCCATGCGCTGTTCGGCGCGCTGGCCGCGGTGGCGGCGATCTGGGTGCTGGCCGCGGTCAATATCGCGGGCATTCGAAGCGCCGGCGCGGTGCAGGTGGTGACGACCATTCTGAAACTGTCGCCGCTGCTGGCGCTGGCGCTGTTCGGCTACGTGCACTTCGATCCGCGGTTGCTGATGCCGGGACCGAACGCCGGTCCACCGTGGCACGCGATCAACTTCTGCGTCGCGGCGACGCTGTTCGCCTTCATCGGCGTCGAGGCCGCCACCATCCCGGCCGCCCACGTGCGCGATCCCGAAAGGACCATTCCGCGCGCGACGCTGCTGGGCACCGTGATCGCGGCGGTGGTGTACATCGCCTGCACCACCGCGGTGCTGGGCGTGCTGCCCGGCTGCCGAACTTGCGAAATCGCAGGCGCCGTTCGCGGACGCCGGACGCCTGCTGTGGGGCGGCTGGGCGGGTTGGCTGATCGCGGGTGCCGCGGCGGTGTCGAGCTTCGGCGCGCTGAACGGCTGGATCCTGATCGCCGGGCAGTTTCCGCAGGCGGTGGCGGACGACGGACTGTTTCCACGCCTGTTCGCGCGCGAATCCTCGCGCGGCACGCCGGCGCTTGGCCTGCTGGTCGCCGCCGTGATCACCAGCCTGATGGTGCTGGCCAACTACACCCGCGGCATGGTCGCGATGTTCACCTTCATCGTGCTGCTCTCGACCCTCAGCATCGTGGTGGCCTACCTGTTCAGCACGATGGCCGACATCGTGCTCGCGTATCGCAGCGGCCGCGCGGTGCCGGCGCGCAGCGTCGTGCTGGCCTGCGCCGCGTTCGCGTTCTCGCTGTGGGCCGTGATCGGCGCCGGACAGGAAGCGGTGTACTGGAACTTCGTGCTGCTGGCGCTGGGCATCCCGTTGTATGTGTGGCAGACGCGACATGCCGCGAGAGCCGCCGCTTCTTGATAGGTATGGACTATCGAATACATAAAAACAATCGAATTCACATTATGATGTTCCGCGGCCTACCCTACGTGGTGTACTCCTCAAAGGGCCCGCATCATGTCAGACGAATCGCAATGCCCGTTCCATCCCGCCGCCACCGGCACGACCAACAGGGACTGGTGGCCCAATCAGTTGCGGCTCGACCTGCTCAGCCAGCATTCGGAAAAGTCCAATCCGCTGGGCGAGCGGTTCAACTACCGCGAGGAATTCGGGAAGCTCGATTTCAAGGCGCTGAAAAAAGACCTGCTGGACCTGATGACCGATTCGCAAGCCTGGTGGCCCGCCGACTTCGGCAGCTATGCCGGTCTGATGATCCGCATGGCCTGGCACGCCGCCGGCACCTACCGCATCGGTGACGGTCGCGGCGGCGCCGGGCGCGCCCAGCAACGCTTCGCGCCGATCAATTCGTGGCCGGACAATGTCAGCCTGGACAAGGCCCGCCGCCTGTTGTGGCCGATCAAGCAAAAATACGGCCAGAAGATCTCGTGGGGCGACCTGATGATCCTCGCCGGCAACGTCGCGCTTGAATCCACGGGCTTCAAGACCTTCGGTTTCGGCGCAGGCCGCGAGGACGTGTGGGAACCGGACAACGACGTCTCCTGGGGCAGCGAAACCGAGTGGCTGGCCCTGAGCGACACGCCCGACAGCCGCTACTCGCACGCCAAGAAAGGCGAGCGCACGATCGACAACCCGCTGGCGGCCGTGCAGATGGGCCTGATCTATGTGAACCCGGAAGGTCCGGACGGCAATCCCGATCCGGTCGCCGCGGCGCACGACATCCGCGAAACCTTCGAACGCATGGCGATGAACGACGAGGAAACCGTGGCGCTGATCGCCGGCGGCCACACCCTCGGCAAGACCCATGGCGCCGGCCCCGCCAGCAACCTCGGCGCCGAACCGGAAGCGGCCCCGCTGGAAGAGCAAGGCTTCGGCTGGGCCAGCACCTTCAAGTCCGGCGTCGGCAAGGACGCGATCACCTCGGGCCTGGAAGTGACCTGGAGCAGTACCCCGGTGCAGTGGAGCCACGACTTCTTCAAGTTCCTGTTCGACTTCGAATGGGAGCTGGAAAAGAGCCCGGCCGGCGCCAACCAGTGGGTCGCCAAGGGCGTCGACGCGATCATCCCCGGCCCGTCGCCGGACTCGCCCAAGCGCCGCCCGACCATGCTCACCACCGACCTGTCGCTGCGCTTCGACCCGGCCTACGAGAAGATCTCGCGCCGGTTCCGCGACGATCCGAAGGCGTTCGCGGACGCCTATGCGCGCGCCTGGTTCAAGCTGACCCATCGCGACCTTGGACCGAAATCGCGTTATCTCGGCCCGGAAATCCCGAGCGAGGATCTGCTGTGGCAAGACCCGCTGCCCAGGGCTAAGCACAACCCGAGTGCCGCGGACATCGCCGACCTCAAGAAGAAGATCGCCGACTCGGGCCTGAGCGTGTCGCAGTTGGTCTCGATCGCCTGGGCCTCGGCCTCGACCTTCCGCGGCGGCGACAAGCGTGGCGGCGCCAATGGTGCGCGCATCCGCCTGGCCCCGCAGAAGGACTGGGCGGTGAACAGGAAGGCTGTCGAGGCACTGCCGAAACTGGAAGCCATCCAGAAGGCATCGGGCAAGGCTTCACTGGCCGACGTGATCGTGCTGGCCGGTGGCGTGGGCATCGAGATGGCGGCCAAGGCCGGCGGCATCAACGTCGAAGTACCGTTCTCGCCGGGCCGTGTGGACGCAACTGCCGAGCAGACCGACGTCGATTCGTTCACCTACCTGGAACCCTACGCCGACGGCTTCCGCAACTACCTCAAGGCCAAGTCGCCGGTCGCGGCCGAGCACCTGCTGGTCGACAAGGCCCAGCTGCTCACCCTGACCGCGCCGGAAATGACCGCGCTGGTCGGCGGCCTGCGCGTGCTGGGCGCCAACTACGACGGGTCCGGCCACGGCGTGTTCACCGACAAGCCGGGCGTACTGAGCAACGATTTCTTCGCCAACCTTCTGGACATGGGCACGGAATGGAAGCCGACGTCGAAGGATGCCGACACGTTCGAGGGCCACGACCGCAAGACAGGCAAGACCCGCTGGACCGGCACCCGCGTGGACTTGGTGTTCGGCTCCAACTCGGTACTGCGCGCGCTGTCGGAAGTCTATGCCAGCGCCGACGGCAGGGAGAAGTTCGTGCACGACTTCGTCGCCGCATGGACCAAGGTCATGAACCTGGACCGGTTCGACCTCGCAAAGACCTGAAAGAAACGACGGCGGCGTACCGGGCCGACCGGTCCGGTGCGTTGCCGCAAGCCAACCGACAACACTTTCCATCGACATACCACGAGGAACCTACATGAAGCTGGAAAAAGCGGTCTACACTGCCGAAGCCACCGCCACCGGCGGCCGCGACGGTCGCGCCAGGACATCCGACGGCAAGGTCGACGTGCTCCTGACACCGCCGAAGGAAATGGGCGGCAGCGGTGAAGGCACCAACCCCGAGCAATTATTCGCCTGCGGCTACTCCGCCTGTTTCCTTAGTGCGATCAAGTTCGTCGCCGGCAAGGAGAAAATCGCCGTTCCGCGCGATGCCTCCATCACCGGGCGTGTCGGCATCGGCCCGATTCCGACCGGCTTCGGCCTGGAAGTCGAACTGCGCATTTCGCTGCCCGGCATGGATCGTGCGCAGGCACGGGCGCTGGTGGACAAGGCGCACATCGCTTGCCCTTACTCCAATGCCACCCGCGGCAACATCGAAGTCACGCTGACGCTGGTCTGATCGACACGTTGATCAACCGGCGTCGATGTCCCCGAGCGCACGCAGCAACCGTCGCGCGCGCTTGTCGGGTCGCTTCGGAGGCGGCGTGAACCCGGCACGTTCGGCGCGATGGATTTCGTGCGCGACCTCGCGTGCCTTGATCGACTTTTCGGACTCGAAATAGAGCGTCTGCGCCAACGCAGGAGAGCCGCGTTTGCGCGCGAGCGCATTGACTGCCACCTCGAAAATTTCGTCACCGCGCGTGATGCGCAGCGTGTCACCGGGCTTCACCGCATGCGACGGTTTCAACGCCGCACCGGCAAGCGTCACCCGTCCACGCTCGACCGCCTGCTTGGCCAGCGCGCGCGTCTTGAAGAAGCGCGCGGCCCACAGCCACGCGTCGATGCGAACGGATTCGAACGCAGTCATCAGCCCGCAAGCAACCGGTTCATGCGCTGAACGAAGGCCGCGGGGTCGGGCAGCGCGGCGCCCGCCGTGATCTCGGCCTGCTCCAGCAGCAGCAGCGCCAAATCCTTCGCCTTGGCCTCATCGGCTTCGGACTCCACGCGCTTGGCCAGCGCATGCGCCGGATTGATTTCCAGCGTCGGCTTCGATTCCGGCACCTCCTGCCCGGCCTCGCGCAACAGCCGCGCGAGGTGCGGCGCCAATTCATAATCCGACAACGCAAGGCACGACGGCGAATCGGTAAGCCGCGCCGATACTCTCACGTCGTTGATGCGATCGCCCAGCAAATCCTTCAGCTTCTTGACCAGCGGCTCGGCTTGCTTCGCCGCGTCCTCCTGCTTTTTCTTGTCCGCCTCGTCGAGCGGCAACTCGCCCTTGGCGACATTCTTCAGCGACTTGCCTTCGTATTCGGTGAACTGGCCGAGAATCCATTCGTCCACGCGATCGAACATCAGCAACACTTCGATGCCTTTGGCCTTGAACGCCTCGAGCTGCGGGCTGCCGGCCGCGGCCTTGTGGCTGTCGGCGGTGACGTACCAGATCGCGTCCTGGCCCGGCTGCATGCGGCCGATGTAATCGTCCAGCGACACGTCCTGCGTGGCGCCTTCGCCTTTCGTGGAAGCGAAACGCAGCAGCTTGGCGATACGCTCGCGGTTGGACGGATCCTCGACGATGCCTTCCTTGAGCGTATTGCCGAAGGCCCGATAAAAGGTCTTGAACTTGTCGGCGTCGTTTTTCGCAAGGCCCTCGATCAGGTCCAGCACGCGCTTGACGCACGACGCCTTGATCCGCTCGATCTGGCGGTTGTGCTGCAGGATTTCGCGGCTGACGTTGAGCGGCAGGTCGTCGGCATCCACCACGCCGCGCACGAAGCGCAGGTAGTTCGGCAGCAGTTCCTCGGCCGCATCCATGATGAAGACGCGCTTGATGTAGAGTTTGACGCCCTTGCGTTCGTCGCGCGCACCCATCAGCAGATCGAACGGCGGCTGCGCGGGGACGTACAGCAGCGTGGTGAACCGCTGGCTGCCTTCTACGCGGTTGTGCGTCCACGCCAGCGGATCGTTGAAATCGTGGCCCAGCGACTTGTAGAACGCCTTGTAATCGTCGTCCGTGATTTCCGATTTGGGCTTGGCCCACAGCGCGGAAGCATCATTGACCGTTTCCCACTCGTCGGTGGGCTTGCCGTCCTTCTGCTTGTGCATGCGAATCGGGAACGCGACGTGGTCGGAATACTTGCGGATCAGGTCGCGCAGCTTCCAGTTGTCGAGGAATTCGGTTTCGTCGTCCTTGAGGTGCAGGATCACCGAGGTGCCGCGCGCGGCGATGTCTTCCGCAGCGAGCGAATACTCGCCCTGGCCGTCGCTTTCCCAGCGCACGCCGTCCTTGGCTTCGGACCCGGCGCGGCGGCTCAGCACCGTGACCTTGTCGGCTACCACGAACGCCGAATAGAAACCCACGCCGAACTGGCCGATCAGGCGCGCGTCGGCCTGCTGTTCGCCCGACATCGATTCGAGGAAACGGCGGGTGCCGGAACTCGCGATCGACCCGAGGTTGGCGACGATTTCCTCGCGGCTCATGCCGATGCCGTTGTCGCGCACGGTGACGGTTTTGGCGTCCTTGTCGAACTCGACGTCGATGTGCAGTTCGCTGTCGTCGCCCAGCAATTCGGGTTTGCCGATGGCCTCGAAGCGCAGCTTGTCGCAGGCATCGGAGGCGTTGGAAACCAGTTCGCGCAGAAAGATTTCCTTGTGCGAATACAGCGAGTGGGTGACCAGGCGCAGGACCTGCGCGACTTCGGCTTCGAAGGGGCGGGTTTCGGTATTCGTGCTCATGGCAAAACTTCCGTGATGTTTGAACGGGCAGGAAATGGACGCCGCATGCGGCTGAATGTGCACAGGAATTGGCGACGACCGGGCAAGAATTCAAGCAATCCGGACACGCAGGCCGCCAATGCTTCAATCGAAACGGCTGTTGTGGAAAGTCAGGCCACGGAGCTGTTAGCCATGGGTGGCGGCTTTCAAGGCCGTACTGATCTCCCTGGCTCAGGCGCGCCCCGGTTGCATCACACTCAGGCGGTACTTGCCGAACGCGCCATCCGGATGATCCAGCGATAGAGCACGGCCACGGTCACGGCGAACACGACGCCGCCGATCCAGATCGCAGGCGTAGTGAAACCGTCACCCACCAGCGCGATCGGGTTCTGCTTGCCGCTGAAAGCGACCACGCCGGCGAAGATCACGGCCAGCAGGCTCTCGCCCACGATCAGTCCGGACGCCAGCAGCACGCCCAGTTGCTTGGTCGCCTCGGCCTTCGGGCCGCGCTCGGCGCGCCGATCGAACCAGGCGCCGACCAGCGCACCGACCACCACCATCAGCGTGGTCGAGGTCGGCAGGTAGATGCCGAGGCCGACCGCCAGCGGCGGCAGGCGCGGACCTTTTTTCACCAGGCCCAATACTTCGTCGAGGAGGATGATCGCGACGCCGATCCCGGCGCCCAGCCCGATCATGTCCCACGGCACATCGCCGGTGATCACGCCCTTGGCCAGCGCCGAGATCAGGCCGGCCTGTGGCGCCGGCAGCGCCTTGCGACGGATCGGCGCCCGGCGCGCCGAGGAATCCGTAGGTGTGCTGCAGCAATTCCATCACCGGCGGAATCACCACCGCGCCCGCCAGCACGCCGATCACCAGCGCCCACTGCTGCAGCGACGGCGTGGCGTCGACCAGTTGTCCGGTCTTCAGGTCCTGCAGGTTGTTGTTGGCGATCGACGCCACCGCGAACACGATCGAGGTGATGAACAGCGCGAACCCGACCAGCGCCTTCTCCGCACCCGCCGGCAGGAACGGCTTTACGCCCAGCACCAGCAGCAGCGCCGCGATCACCACGACAAGAATGCCGATGCCCGACAACGGGCTGTTGCTCGACCCGATCAGTCCGGCCATGTAGCCGCACACCGCCGAGACCAGAAAGCTCATCAGGACCACGAATGCCACGCCGCCGATCACCAGCGTCGCGGTGGCGCCGCCCAGCCCGTTGTTCACCGCGAAGTGCCACAGCAGCCAGCCGATCGGGATCATGCAGATCAGCGAGATCAGGCCGACCATGCCGATCGGCATGTCGTGCTCGGTGCGCGGCAGCGCGTCCAGGTTGCCGGCCTTGCGTGCCCGCGAGGCGCGGAACGCGCCGGCCAGCCCGCTGGCCAGCGGCTTGACCAGTTTCGCCAGCGTCCAGATCGCGGCTACGCCGATGGTGCCCGCGCCGATGAAACGCACGTAATGGCTCCAGCCGGCCTGTGCCACGTCGGCCGCCGCGCCCACTGCCCAGTGCAGGTGCGTGAAATACGGCACCGCCCAGGCCCAGCCAATCAACGCGCCGACCAGCATCGCGACGCCTACCCACAGGCCGACCAGATGGCCGATCGCGAACAGCGCGAACGACAACCCGAAATCGAAACCGGTGGCGCCGCCCTTGTCGCCGCCGACACGAAAATAATCGGTGACGCTGGACTGGCAAACACCTTCGTCTGCACGATCACATGTAGAACACCGCCGAGACGATCGAGCCCCATACCACGGCTTTGAGACCCGCGCCGCCGGTTTCGACTCTGCTCGGCTTCGTCGCGCTTGCGTTTCGCCCGCGCCGACCTTCAGTACTTCCGCGCAGGCCACGCCTTCGGGATACGGCAGGTCGGAATCGGTGACCAGCGCCCGCCGCAGCGGGATCGTGTACATCACGCCGAGGATGCCGCCGGTCGCGCAGATCGCGACCGAAATCCAGAACGGGAATCCGGTCCAGTACCCGACGATCACCAGCCCCGGCAATACGAAGATGATCGCGGACAGCGTGCCCGCGGCCGAGGCGATGGTCTGGACGATGTTGTTTTCCTGGATCGTGGCGTCGCGCATCGCCTTCAGGATCGCCATCGAGATCACCGCGGCCGGGATCGAGGTCGAGAACGTCAGGCCCGCTTTGAACCCGAAGTAAACATTGGCGGCAGTGAACACGATGGTGATGACGATGCCGATGATGATGCCGCGGATCGTCAGTTCGCTGCGCGGCGCCGTGCTGTTCACTGCATTCATCGCATGGTTCCCCTCGGATCGATGGCGCGTTGCCGCGCGACGTGCGTGGCCGTCCAGCCGGCCGGTATTGCCGCATACTAGCCGCCACATCGTGCCACGCAAAGGGAGCCACGTGTCCTGCCGCGGACGCTTCGCGCCGTCACCGACCGGCGATCTGCACCTCGGTTCGCTGCTGGCGGCGCTGGGCAGCTGGCTGCACGCGCGCAATGACGGCGGCGTCTGGCTGGTGCGAATCGAAGACATCGACCCGCCGCGCGAAGTGCCCGGTTCGGCCGAATCCATCCTGCGCACGCTGCACGCCTGCGGCCTCGAACCCGATGCGCCACCGCTGTACCAAAGTACCCGCACCGCCGCGTACGCCGATGCGCTGGAGACGTTGCGTGCCAAAGACCTCGCGTACCCCTGCTGGTGCGCGCGTTCCAACCTTGTCCCGCACGGCGGCCTGCACCCGCCAACCTGCATCGCCGCGCCCGCCCCGGATCGCGAGCCGGCGTGGCGCGTGCGCGTCGGCGACGCCGTCATCGCTTTCGACGATGCGCTGCAAGGCCCGCAACAGTGGCCGCTCGCAACCAGCGCCGGCGACTTCGTGCTCAAGCGCGCCGACGGCGTGTTCGCCTACCAGCTGGCCTGCGCGATCGACGACGCCGCGCCGGATATTACCGACGTCGTGCGCGGCGCGGATCTGCTGGAATCGACCCCGCGGCAGATTTTCCTGCGCCGGTTGCTTGGCTTGCGCGATCCGGCTTATTTGCACCTGCCGGTCCTGGTCGACCGCAACGGCGACAAACTTTCCAAATCCATCGGCTCGGCAGCCGTCGATTCCGCCAACCCGTTGCCCGCGATGAAAATCGTGCTCGACCTGCTCGGCATCCCGCGCGACGCGCTGCGTGCCGACACGCCGCACGCATTGCTGGCCGATGCCCTGGCCGCTTTCGATCCATTGCAGCTCCCGCGGGCCGGTACATTGACGCTGTCCGCCTTCGACGCGTGACGGCGCATTGCACCGCAGCACTGCGGCGCAATTTTGCTGACTAGAATGGGCCAGAACACCCTTCGCAGCCAGACCAACAAGGAGTACGGCATGTCCCAGCAACGCGTGGCACTGGTAACAGGCGGCACCGGCGGCATCGGCACCGCGATCGTGCGAAGGCTTGCGGGCATGGGCATCAAGGTTGCCACCAACTACCGCGACGAAGCCAAGGCCAAGGCCTGGCACGACAAACTGGCCGCGGAAGGGATCGAAGTGGCGCTGGTCAAGGGCGACGTGTCCGATCCCGCCTCGTCCGAAGCCATGGTCAAAGAGGTCGAGCAGAAGCTCGGCCCGATCGACATCCTCATCAACAACGCCGGCATTACCCGCGACACCACCTTCCACAAGATGAGCTACCAGCAGTGGACCGACGTGGTGAACACCAACCTCAACGCCTGCTTCAACGTCACCCGGCCGGTGATCGAAGGCATGCGCAAGCGCAAGTGGGGACGGGTCGTCCAGATCAGCTCTATCAACGGCCAGAAGGGCCAGTACGGCCAGGCCAACTACGCCGCCGCCAAAGCCGGCATGCACGGCTTCACCATCTCGCTGGCGCAGGAAAACGCGAAATTCGGCATCACCGTCAACACCGTCTCGCCCGGCTACATCGGCACCGACATGGTGATGGCCGTGCCCGAGGAAGTGCGCGAGAAGATCGTCGCGCAGATCCCGCTCGGGCGCCTCGGCGAACCCGACGAAATCGCCTACGCCGTCGCGTTCTTCCTCGACGACAAGGCCGCGTGGATCACCGGCGCGAACCTCGCGATCAATGGCGGACATTACATGGGGTGGTGACGCTGGCGCGGGGATACCCGCGCCCGTCATTCAGGCTGTGCTTGGAGCGTATCGTGCAAACACGCCTCAATGGGTGGCTGCGAATCGGTGTAGTGCTTTCCGTGCTGTGGCTGATTTTTGTATGCTGCCTCGGTGTTTACAGTTACTTGATTTTGCCGAGTGGTCGCGGGCCTTTCATCCAAATAATCCCAAGCGCGCCTACCCCTGTTCACAACTCGGAACCAACACTAACCCCAGAGGCTACATCTAGTTCGTCAAGCTCGGTAACCGTACTTCCATACGATGCCGTCAAGCCCATGCCCGCCGCCGGGTTATTCGCAAATCCAAAATATGAATTTGACCCCGCAGGCTTCCTGCTGGCAGCGTTCATTCCTTTGATATTGGCATGGACGATTGTAATTGCCTTGGTCAAGACCATCCGTTGGATATACGAAGGGTTCGCAAACAACTAGAAGTTATAGACCATCCTGGCGGATTGTGCCGCCATGCGATAATGCGCGATTGTCCCGCGAGCGCGAACCCGAGCAATGCCCCGCGAAATCCTGGTCACCAGCGCCCTGCCCTACGCCAACGGGCGCATCCACCTGGGTCACATCGTCGAGCACGTCCAGAGCGACATCTGGGTGCGTGCGATGCGGATGGCCGGGCACACGGTGCATTTCGTCTGCGCCGACGACGCACATGGCACCTCGATCATGCTGCGCGCGGAGAAGGAAGGCATTACGCCGGAGACGCTGATCGACGGCGTGTGGAAGGAACACACCGCCGACCTGCGCGATTTCGGCGTGGCCTACGATCATTATTCAAGCACCCACACCGAAACCAACCGCGAACTCACCTACCTCATCTGGAACGCGCTGGAAGCGGCCGGCCATGTCGAGTCACGCCCGGTCAAGCAATTGTTCGATCCGGAACGGCAGATGTTCTTGCCCGACCGCTTCATCAAGGGCGAATGCCCGGTCTGCCATTCCAAGGATCAGTACGGCGACGCCTGCGAGGTCTGCGGCAGCACGTACAGCCCGATCGACCTGATCGAGCCGTATTCGGTGGTGTCGGGCGCCAAGCCGGTCGAAAAGGAATCGCTGCACTTCTTCGTGAAGCTGGCCGATTTCGAAACGCTGCTGCAGGAATGGCTGGAAGAACGCCGCACGGCAGGCGGCCTGCAATCGGAAGTCGTCAACAAGCTGAAGGAATGGTTCGCCGACGGCCTGCGCAGCTGGGACGTGTCGCGCGATGCACCCTACTTCGGCTTCGAGATTCCCGGCCAGCCGGGCAAGTATTTCTACGTGTGGGTGGACGCGCCGATCGGCTACCTCGCCGCGTTCAAGGAATTGTGCGAGAGCGGCAACAAGCCGGGCCTGACCGCCGCCGATTTCGAGCGTTTCATCCATGCCGGGAGCGGCACCGAGATGGTGCACTTCATCGGCAAGGACATCATCTATTTCCACACGCTGTTCTGGCCGGCGATGCTGCACGGCGCGGGCCTGGCGATGCCGAACGCGGTGAACGTGCACGGCTTCCTGACCGTGGATGGCGCCAAGATGTCGAAATCGCGCGGCACCTTCGTCAACGCGCGCACCTATCTCGAACATCTCGACGCCGATTACCTGCGCTACTACCTCGCCTCGATGCTGGGACCGACGCTGGCCGACATCGACCTGGATTTGAAAGCCTTCGAGGAACGCGTCAATTCGCACCTGGTCGGCAAGTGGGTGAACATCGCCAGCCGTTGTGCAGGATTCGTGCACAAGCTGTTCGACCGCGAGCTGGCCGCAACACTGCCTGAAACCGAACGCGCTCGCTACGACGCGGCGGCGGCCAAACTCGCAGGCTGCTCCGAATTGTTCGAATCACGCGACTACGCCGGCGCGATGCGCGCGATCGTCGCGGTCGCCGACGAGGCCAACGCCTACGTGGCCGAAAACGCACCATGGGTAATGGCGAAGGATGAAGCGAAACGCGACGAACTGCATATCGTCTTGACGCTTGCGCTCAACTACTTCCGGCTGCTCACGATCTGGCTGGCGCCGGTGGTGCCGGCGACCGCCGCGCGCGCCTTCGATTTCCTCGGCGACACGCCCGACGGTTTCGACGCCGCGCGCACGCCGTTGCTCGGCCACGCGATTCAGCCGTTCAAGGCGCTGGCCATCCGCATCGATCCGAAACAGATCACCGCGATGATCGAAGCCTCCAAGGAATCGCTGCAACCGGCTACCGCCCCGGCAACCACTTCCACATCGAAACCGAAAGCCGCCATGAACGACGCCGACGCAACCGCCACGCCCGACACCATCACCATCGACGACTTTGCCAAGCTCGACCTGCGCATCGGCAAGGTGCTTGTGTGCGAAGTCGTGGAAGGCTCGGACAAGTTGCTGCGCTTCGAACTCGACGCGGGGGAACTCGGCAAGCGCCAGATCTTCTCGGGCATCAAGGCCGCCTACCCCGAGCCGGACAAGTTGGTCGGCCGCAGCGTCGTGTTCATCTCCAACCTCGCGCCGCGCAAGATGCGCTTCGGCGTGTCCGAGGGCATGATCCTCTCGGCCGGCAACGGCGGCGCCGAGCTGTTCCTGCTCGATGCCGACGACGGCGCGCAAGCCGGCATGCCGGTGAAGTGATTCATCCGCGGTGCCGCATCGGGTCTTTAGGATGTCTGATGCATCCTGTCCCGATGCGCTGAAACCGAGGAGGATCCTGATGACCCAGGAATGGGATTTTTTCAAGGAAGGCGACACGTCGCTCGGCGTGTTCTACCCCCTGCACTACATCGTCGCCGGTTACGCCAACCTGGCTGATGCCGAAGCCGCTGCCGCGGCGTTCCGCAACAACGGCACGCCGTCGGAAGAAGTGCAGGCCGTCGAGGGCCGCGTCGTCGTGCAACAGATCGAATCCCGCCACGGCGAGAACTGGCTGGAGCACATGGAAAGCAAGCTGGTCGATTTCGTCGGCACCGAAAAGGGCTTCATCAGGGAAGACGCCGACCTCGCGCAGCGCGGCGGCGCCTTCCTGTTCGCCTACGCGCCGGATGACCGGCACATGGCCACGGCGCGGCGCGTATTCGCGCAGCACGGCCCCAAATACGCGCGACGCTATCTGAAGGTCGCGATCGAACGCATCGTCGAGAATGCCGCCGCGCCCTGACCGGGCTAGCGTTCCTGGTCGGTCGGCCGCATCAGGATCTCGTTGACATTGACGTGCGCCGGCTGGGTCACGCAGTAGACCACCGCGTTGGCGATGTCCTCGCTCTGCAGCTGGCGCATCGAATCGGCCCAGGCGTTGAGTGCGTGCTTCGTCTCGGCATGGCCGATGTGCTCGCGCAGTTCCGTCGCGGCCACGCCGGGTTCGATCACGCTGACGCGGATGTTGTCCTTGTAGACCTCCTTGCGCAGCGATTCCGAGAACGCCACCACGCCGAACTTGCTCGCGGAATAACCGCCGCTGTTCGGGTTGGCCATGCGGCCCGCGGTGGAAGCGATGTTGACGACGTGGCCGTCGCGGCGCTTGCGCATGCCCGGCAGCGCGGCCTGGGTGGCGGCGATCAGCGCCATCACGTTGAGGTCGAACATGTGCCGCCAGCGGTCGAGGTCCGCGGTCTCGATAGGTTCCAGGTACATCACCCCGGCGTTGTTGACCAGGATGTCGAGCCGGTCGAAATGCGCTTCGGTTTCGTGCACCACGCGCTGCGGTTCACCCTGCTGCGCGATGTCCGCGGCGATCACCCAGGCTTCGCCGCCGGCGCCGCCGATGCGTTGCGCCAGTGACTGCAGGCGGTCCTCGCGACGCGCGGTGATCGCGACCCTGGCGCCCTGTTCCGCCAGCGCCAGCGCGCAGGCTTCGCCGAAGCCGGAGGATGCGCCGGTCACCAGCGCGACGCGACCTTCGAGTTTGCGTGACATGCCGTTTCCTCGTCGAAAACGACCATCTTAATCCCTTGCATGTCGATACCCTATCGAACCAGGCATCTCGATATACAAAAAATTGTCGAGGCCGTTGCCGTCATCACGTTTCTTTCGCATTGGCCGGCGCATGCTGGGGCCGTGACGGCGTTCGGTCGGCAGGGGAACCGTATCGCCAAGCCGTCGCGTGCTGTCGCGCGGGGGTAACTGCCATGATCAGGCATTGGGCATTCTTCAAGCAGAGCGACACGTCGCTCGGCACTTTCTACCCGAAGCACTACATCGTCGCCGGCTATCCCAGTTTCGAGGCTGCCCACGCCGCGGAACACGCGTTCACCGAGTCGGGCATCGACGCGGATGACGTGCGCGCGGCCAGCGGCGACTTCGTGGTCAACCAGCTCGAAGCCCACCATGAAGCCAACTGGCTGGAACGTGCCGAAGCGCAGGCCGCGAACTTCGCAGGCACCGAGACCGGTTACCTCGAGTACGACGCCGAACTCGCGCGCGATGGCGGCGCGTTCCTGTTCCTGTTCGCACCGGACGATCGCAGCGTGGACCATGCACGCAAGGTTTTCGCGCGATATCGGCCGAACTACGCCCGGCGCTACCTGCGCGTGGCCATCGAGCCGATCATCGATCCGAAACCCGGCAACGCTTCCTGACGCATCCGGCTGTGCGCGGATGCTATCGTGCGCGTTTTGGCGATTGCCGCCGCGTCACGACAGCATTCATGGCTCCTGCAATTCTACGTCGCATCTTGCAGTGGATTCCCGCCCTGCTGCTGGGCTCGGGCCTGGCCGCCTGCGGCGCAACCGCAGCCCCGCAATCCGGTTCGCCGGCTCAGAACGCGCGTGTCGCGCTCGCGCATCCGCCCCGGCACGTTTTCGTGATCGTGCTGGAGAACGAGCCGTACCAGGTAACCTTCGACACACTCTCTACGGCGCCTTACCTCGCCCATGAGCTGCCGGGACAGGGGGCCCTGCTGACGCAGTATTTCGCGATCGGGCATTACAGCCTTGGAAATTACATCGCGATGATCAGCGGCCAGGCCCCAAACCACGACACCCAGCGCGATTGCCACGTGTATGCGGAGTTCCGCCGCAACGCGCCGGGATTCGACGCCAAGGGACAGATCCGTGGCAACGGCTGCGTCTATCCCGCCGACGTCCGGACTCTGGCCAATCAGTTGCAGGACGCCGGCTTCACCTGGAAGGGCTACATGGAAGACATGGGCGCCGACCCTTCACGCGAAGCTGCGGCGTGCGCGCATCCAGCCATCGGCGCGGTGGACAGGTCCGGTATCTCGACAGCGGAGGACCGCTATGCGGACAAACACAATCCTTTCGTATATTTCCATTCGATCATCGACGCCCACGCCAACTGCGCCGCGCACATCGTGAATCTCGACGCGCTTGCCTACGATCTGCATGCGACCACGTCCACGCCAAACTTTTCCTTCATCACGCCCGACCTTTGTCATGACGGCCACAACGCGCCATGCAAGAACGGCGAACCCGGCGGGCTGGTCTCGGCGGACAAGTTCCTGCGCGAATGGGTACCGAGGATCACGTCGTCGCCCGCGTTCAAGCAGGACGGGATACTGATCATTACCTTCGACGAAGGTACCAACGCCGCGGCCTGCTGCGGCGAAACGAGCCCACGTGGCGCGCCATGGCCGGGCGTGTTCGGACCCGGAGGAGGCCGCATCGGCGCGGTAGTGCTCTCGCCGTTCGTGAAACCGGGCACCGTGTCGAGTGTCCCCTACAATCATTACAGCCTGCTGCGCAGCATCGAGGACTGGTTCGGCCTGCCGTACCTCGGCTACGCTGGACAACACGGATTGCACGCATTCGGACCGGACGTATTCAATCGCGACACCACCGCGCAAGGAACCCAACCGTGAAGCATCACACGCCGTCCATGGCCACGGCACTTGCAAGCCTCCTGATGCTGGGCGTGCCCGCAGTCGCGAGTCATGCCGCCACCGCAACCAAGCACGCCGCGCCGACGATGGACCAGGTACTCGCCGCGGCCAAACCCTCCGACTGGCGCCCGCTGGACCCGAACGATACCCTCTACATGGACCTGCCGCAGGGTCGCGTGGTGATCGAACTGGATCCGGCCTACGCGCCCCTGCACGCGCAGAACATCCGCACGCTCGCGCACGAGCATTACTGGGATGGCCTCGCGATCATGCGCGTGCAGGATGGCTTCGTGACGCAGTGGGGTGATCCGGCCGCCGAGGCCACGCATCCGACGCATCCGACGCGTTCGCTGGGCAAGGCCAAGTCGACCATCGCACCTGAGTTCGAGCACGACATCACGCCCGGCCCGCCCTTCACCCGGCTGCCCGACGGCGACGTGTACGCGCCGGAGGTCGGCTTCAGCGAGGGTTTCCCGGTGGCGCGTGATCCGAAGACCGGCAAGACCTGGTTGGTGCACTGCTACGGCATGGTCGGCGCCGGCCGCGACAACACACCCGATTCCGGCCCGGGCACAGAGCTGTATGCGGTGATCGGCCAGGCACCACGCCAGCTCGACCGCAACATCGCATTGATCGGACGCGTGGTGCAAGGCATGCAATACCTCGCCGACCTGCCACGCGGCAACGGACCCATGGGTTTCTACAAGAATCCGGCGCACGACACCAAAATCCTGCGCGTGCGCCTGGCATCCGACCTGCCGCCTTCACAACGCATGCACCTCGAAGCGCTGCGCACCGACACCCCGACGTTCGCCGCGCTGGTCGAATCACGCCGCAATCGCAGCGACGCCTGGTATCTCTACAAGGCCGGCAAGATCGGCGTCTGCAACGTGCCGTTGCCAGTGCGCAAGATTCCGGCCGCGCAGTAGCCGGGAAATGGTTTCGCTTGCCCGGTGCTAGTTCTTGTGCTCGGTGCCTGCGAATTCCTGCAATGCTTCGGCCAGTCGCATCATGTACATCAGCGCCGGGCCGCCATGCATCAGCACCGCCATGAAGCCGGCGGTCATGATCTCGTCCTTGCTGGCACCCGCCGCCAGGGCATTCTTGACGTGGAATGCGATGCACCATTCGCACTGTGCCGATACCGAGATACCGACGTTGATCAACTCCTTGGTCTTGAGGTCGAGGGCCGGACCGGACTCCGCCTTCTGCATGAAATTGAAGAAAGCCTGCGTTTCTTCCGGGTAGTCCTTGCCCAACTGGTCGATAAAGCGGTCGATTTCCTGCAAGCGCGTGGACATGCTCATATGCAGCTTCCGTCTGTGACCCGGAAGTCATTCTGTGCCCGCACACGCCACGCGGCTTGACGTGCATCAAGAAGTCGCCTGAATCACGGCGACCGTCCCGATGTCCGCCGGGACGCGCTTGTTCTGTGTGAGAGCGGAGGTCGCGGCGCGCGGAAGGTACGGGCCCGTCAGAACATGTGCTTCTCGATCCCGAGGTGCGCCATGATCTTGCTGCCGATTTCCTCGATGGACGTGTGCGTCGTGTTCAAAGACGGAATGTTCTCGCGGCGAAAAATCTGGTCGGCAATGATCAGTTCCCGCTTGCACCGCTCCAGTTTCGCGTAACCGCTGCCGGGTCGCCGTGCCTCGCGCACCTGCGCCAACCGGATCGGATCGATGGTCAGCCCGTACAACCGGTCGCGGCAGGGTTGCAGGCGTTTCGGCAAGCTATCGTGCTCGAGGTCTTCCTCGGTCAGCGGATAATTGGCCGCCTTCACCCCGTAATGCAGTGCCATGTAAAGGCAGGTCGGTGTCTTGCCGACCCGTGACACACCCACCAGCACCACGTCGGCCTGGCTGTAATCGACGTCGATGCCGTCGTCGTGTACCAGTGCATAGTTGGTGGCATCGATGCGGGCCTCGTACTGACCGAAGTCGACCAGTCCGTGCGCGCGGTTGACGGCGCCGGAACGGCGTGTGCCGAGTTCCAGTTCCAGCGTGCCGATGAACGATGCCAGCACGTCGATCATCAGCGCGCCGGACTCGGCAATGATCTCGCCCAGTTGCGGCTCGACCACGGTGTTGATCACGATCGGCCGCTCGCTTTCGCGGGCATAGACCGTCTTGATGCGCAGCGCTGCTTCGCGCGCCTTGTCCGGCGTGTCCACGAACGCGATGCGGTGGCCGTCGAATTGCACGCCCTCGAACTGCGCCAGGATGGAATTGCCGATGGTCTCGGCGGTGATGCCGGTGGAATCGGAAACGAAGAAAACCGTTCTGCGGGCGGGGGGGGTCACGGCCATCTCTTGATTTCACGCAATTCGGCCAGTGTATCGGTACTTGATGATGCATGACGGTCGGCTTGTCACCCACCGCGATGCCCGCGAAAATACCTGTTCAGGGCTTGCCGGCCCGCACATGGAGATCGTCGTGACCGAACTCGTGCTTTGGCTGGACAAGCTGCGCATGACCGACCTCGCCAGGGTCGGCGGCAAGAACGCTTCGCTGGGCGAGATGATCGGCAACCTTGCCAAGCTGGGCGTGTCGGTACCGGGCGGGTTCGCCACCACGGCCGATGCCTATCGCAGCTACCTGCACGACAGCGGGGTCGCCGAACGCATCCGCCAGCGCCTGGAAACGCTGGACGTGGACGACGTCGACGCGCTGGTCGCAGCGGGCAAGGAAATCCGCGGCTGGATCACCGAAACCAACCTGCACTCCGACCTCGAACAGGCCATCCGCGGGGCGTATGAAAAACTCTGCAAGGACGCCGGTGCCCGCGACATCCCGGTCGCGGTGCGCTCGTCCGCCACCGCCGAGGACCTCCCCGACGCCAGTTTTGCCGGGCAGCAGGAAACCTTCCTCAACGTGGTCGGCATCGACGACGTGCTGCACAAGGTCAAGGAGGTTTTCGCGTCGCTCTACAACGACCGCGCGATCGCCTATCGCGTCCACCACGGTTTCAAGCACGAGGAGGTGTTCCTCTCGGCCGGCGTGCAGCTGATGGTGCGCTCGGACATCGGCGCGTCCGGCGTGCTGTTCACGCTCGACACCGAATCCGGTTTCCGCGACGTGGTGTTCGTGACCGCGAGCTATGGCCTCGGCGAAATGGTCGTGCAGGGCGCGGTGAATCCGGACGAATTCTACGCGTTCAAGCCGACGCTCAGGGCCGGCAAGCAGGCGGTGCTGCGGCGCAGCCTGGGCGCCAAGCAGCAACGCATGGTGTATTCCGACAAGCCTGGCGAGCGCGTCAGGATCGAGGCCACGCCGGACGAGTTGCGCCACGCCTTCTGCATCAATGATGCCGACGTCGAAGCGCTGGCCAGGCAAGCGCTGATCATCGAGGAACACTACAAGCGCCCGATGGACATCGAATGGGCCAAGGACGGCGCCACCGGCAAGCTGTACATCGTGCAGGCGCGTCCGGAAACGGTGAAATCGCGCGCCCACGCCACCCAGATCGAACGCTTCAAGCTCGACCAGGAGGGCAAGGTGCTGGTCGAGGGCCGTTCGATTGGCCAGAAGATCGGCGCCGGCAAAGCCCGGGTGATCCGATCGCTGGACAAGATGCACGAGTTCAAGCAGGGCGACGTGCTGATCGCGGACATGACCGATCCCGACTGGGAACCGATCATGAAGCGCGCCGCGGCCATCGTCACCAACCGCGGCGGACGCACCTGCCACGCCGCGATCATCGCCCGCGAGCTGGGCGTTCCGGCGGTGGTCGGCACCGGCGACGCGATGGAGAAGATTCCCGAGGGACACGAAGTCACCGTGTCGTGCGCGCAAGGCGATACCGGCTTCATCTACGACGGTTTGCTGAAGTTCGAGCGGATCACGGCCGACCTCGGCGACATGCCGCCCGCACCGCTCAAGATCATGATGAACGTGGCCAACCCCGAGCGCGCGTTCGATTTCGGAATGCTGCCGAACCAGGGCATCGGGTTGGCGCGCCTGGAGATGATCATCGCCAGCCATATCGGAATCCACCCCAGGGCGTTGCTGGAGTACGACCAGCAGGATGCGGAAACCAAGCGCAAGATCGACGAACGCATCGCGGGCTACGCGGGCCCGGTCGACTTCTATGTCGATCGCCTCGCCGAAGGCATCGCCACCATCGCGGCCTCGGTGTATCCGAAGACCGTGATCGTCCGCATGAGCGACTTCAAGTCCAACGAGTACGCCAACCTGCTCGGCGGCGGCAAGTACGAACCGCACGAGGAGAACCCGATGATCGGGTTCCGCGGCGCCTCGCGTTACGTGGACGCATCGTTCGCCGAGGCGTTCGGCCTGGAATGCAAGGCCGTCAAGAAAGTGCGCGAAGCCATGGGCCTCGACAACGTGTGGGTGATGATCCCGTTCATCCGCACCCTGGACGAAGGCCGCAAGGTCATCGGGGTGCTGAAGGACAACCACCTTGCGCAGGGCGAAAGCGTCGATGGCAACCAGCCGCTGAAAGTGATCATGATGTGCGAGGTGCCGTCCAACGCCCTGCTCGCGGACGAATTCCTCGACATCTTCGACGGCTTCTCGATCGGCTCCAACGACCTCACCCAGTTGACGCTGGGCCTGGATCGCGATTCCTCGATCGTGGCCGGCCTGTTCGACGAGCGCGACCCGGCGGTCAAGAAATTGCTGTCGATGGCAATCAAGAGTGCGCGCGCCAAGGGCAAGTACGTGGGCATCTGCGGACAGGGGCCGTCCGACCATCCGGACCTCGCCGAATGGCTGATGGACCAGGGCATCGAATCGGTGTCGCTGAATCCGGACACCGTGGTGGACACCTGGTTGCGCTTGGCCAGACACAAGAAAGACTGAGGCACCCTTCGATCGACTGACGCATCGGCGCTCGTGTTGTCAGCCACAACCGGCCGCTTTCGCCTACCAACTCGTACAGCGGAAAAACCGTACAGGAGACTTGCTGCGATTCGAGAAAGCGTGGTCCTTGTGATTGTCCAGCAAATACCCTCCTGGTACGAGCTTTCGCGCCCGCCCTCCCGTCTCCAGGGTAAGAACCCCTTCGACCACAAAAACCATTACATGCCAGTCCCGCGGATCTGCGCTGGCTGCATAGCGGTCGCCAGGTTGCAACCGCCATTCCCACGCATCGACTTCACGCTTCGCATCCAGACTCCAGCGCAGCGTGCCCCGACCACCGTGACTCCCGATCCATCCCACACGATCAACGATCCGGCTCCTGGGCATCGCCGGATCGCTGACCAGTTCGGCGATCGTCTTGTCCAGGACCATGCAGATGCGATCCAGCGTGGCCGTGCTGACGGTACTCGCACTGGCTTCAATGGCGCCGATCATCCGCTGGCTCACGCCCGATTGCTGTGCTAGCGCTTTCTGGCTCAAGCCGGCGGCTCGGCGAAAACGACGGACGTTGGCCGCCACGAAGGTCAGAAACGTCGGAGTGGCTTGACTAGGCAATATATTGCTCCTAATAATATAGGCAGTATTCTGCTTATCACGTGACCGGATGGGCGGTCAAGCCATCGCACACGCAGGTAGTGGCCTGGTTTGAATTGATTCCGTTCGCGTCGAGTCCTTCAACAGGCTCAGGACAGGCTACGTGAACGCAGCGAGCGGAGTCGAAACGCAGGCGACCCTTCGACTTCGGCCCTGCGGGCCTACGCCCAGAGCCTGCCCGGACTCGATCCGGGGGCAAACGGTATTCCAAATTGGATCACCAACCACACGCATCCAAGGGGGCGACATGAATCGACGCAATTTCTTGACAACGACGGCGGGGCTCATGGCGCTGGGAGTGGCATTCAAGGCCAACGCGCGAGGGCTGGCGGCCCGGGATTCGCGGGGGTCTCTGCATTCGGCGCTGGCCACTGATATTCCAGTCGGCCCGGACGGCGCCCGATTCAACGGAAGCGTGCTTGTCTCGGTGCGCGGGAAGACCATTTTGCGCAGCGGTTACGGTCTCGCCGACAGGGCATTCGGCGTTCCCTGCAGTCCCGATACGGCCTACCGCATTGCATCGATCACGAAGCTCTTCACGGCGACCTTGGTGATGCAGCTTCTCGACGAAAAAAAACTGGCCCTTGACCAGAGGATTGCAACTTGTCTTCCCGACTACAAGGGGCCGGGCACCAAGGTCGTGCAAATCAAGCAACTGTTGAATCACACGTCAGGAATCCAGAACTTCGACAAGGGAATGACAAGCTATGCAAAGGCCGCCAGGACCGGAATGCCCGCTTACCAGCTTCCGCACACGCCCAGACAATTGATGGACGACTTCGCGAGCGGTCCTCTTGTCCATAAACCAGGCTCGACCTTTGACTACGACAATGGCGAATATGTCATCCTCGGCCAAATCCTTGAAGCAATCGAAAAGGCACCCTACGAAACCATCCTCGAGCGCCGCATCCTGCAACCCCTGAACATGAATTCGACGGGCATGGCAGTTCAGTCCAGAATCATTCCCAAGCTGGCACCGGCCTACTTCAAGGACGACGGCGAACCGCTGGCGAATGACATGCCCGTGTATGGACAAAATTGGTACGCAGCCGGAGGCCTGTATTCGACCGTCGATGACCTGCTGAAATTTGCTAACGCGCTCTATGGCGGCAAGCTGATGTCGAACGCGAGTCTGGATTTGTTGCTGACCCCGGGCTTGGACGAGTACGGATTCGGTCAGTGGGTTTCGCAACTGGCCGTGAACGGCCGCAAGCACCGATTCGCGCAGCGACCGGGTCGCATCATGGGCGCCAACACCCTGCTGCTCAGGATGCTCGACGACGATATCACCGTGATCATCCTCGGCAACACCAACCTGGTCGATACGGACCACATGGGGTTCCAGATCGCACGATCATGCCTGCAGGCCTGATGCCGCCAACAACTCGCATAACCTGATACTTGCCAGCGAATCATGCGACGCTCTCGCCATCCACGGCTGCGCTACGCTAGAAGCCCCCAAGCAACTGCCGACACCGGCGTGCCGTTCACGCTGAGCTTGTCGTACCCCTCGCTTGGAGTGCTGCTGACGCTGGCCGTTTTCGTACTGCACCCGCCGTGGTGGTACGGGCGATCACGCAGCCCAACCGCACACCGACCTCGCGCGTCGCCTGGGTGGCAGTGATCATGTTCCTGCCGTTGCTCGGAATCATCGCCTAGCCATTGCATAGCGATACCGATGTGTAGCCATCTGCACCCGAACCGATTCCTACATCGCGATCAAAACCTTGATCGCCGATGAAGCGCCCTCGCTGATTCGAGCGTGATGGAAGTAGAGTTCCCACCCAAGGAGCTCTGCGTGAAGAAGCCGAAGTTCAGCGAGGAACAGATCCTCAAAGAGGTCGAGGCCGGCGCGGGTTCCGCACCCGTGCCACAATGCGACGATCGCCAAGTCACGCCGGGGACGATGATGCGCGCACGCTCGCTGCTTCCGATGCTGTCGATAATGATCGCGCCGTTGACGCTGGCGGCGCCGCAAACGACCGCGCCCGCGGCGTTGCCGGGTCTGGACGGTTACGTCCACAAGGTGATGCACGACTGGCACGTTCCCGGCCTCGCCATCGCCATCGTCAAGGACGGCAAGATCGTGCTGGCACGCGGTTATGGCGTGCGCGAACTGGGCCAGCCCGGCAAGGTCGACGCGGACACGTTGTTCGACATCGGATCGAACAGCAAGGCCTTCACGGCCGCGGCGCTGGGCACCCTGGTGTCGTCGGGCAAGCTCACGTGGGATACGCCGGTCGTCGCCGAACTGCCGCAATTCAAGCTGCAAAGCGCCTACGTCACCCAGAACCTCACGCTGCGCGACCTGCTCACGCACCGCAGTGGTTACTGCGATCCGTCGATTGCGTGGTTCACCAACGATGCCGACGGCATCATCCGGCGATTGCGCTACCAGAAACCGGAGTACGGTTTCCGCACCACGTTTTGCTACAACAACGTCCAGTACCTGATGGCCAGCCGTTTCATCCCGGCCATTGCCGGCACGGACTGGAACGATTACGTTGCCGCGCACCTGTTCAAGCCGCTGGACATGACCGGCACCGTGAGCACCGACGCTGCGGTCGATGCCGCGAAAGACGTGGCCGCGCCGCACGGGATGATCAACGACAAGCCGGTGGTGATCCATCGCTACTGGCCGCACAACATGGACGTGTTCGCGGCGGTGGGCGGCATCTGGTCCAGCGCCAACGACATGGGCCACTGGCTGCAGATGCTGCTGGCCGACGGCAAGTACGACGGCAAGACGGTACTCGATCCTGCCGTGCTCAAAGCCATGGAAACACCGCAGATGCTGATCGGCGCCGATACCGGCGTGGGCAAGGAAATCCGCGCGTGGATGCCCGGCGGCACTTTCTATACCTACGGACTCGGGCTGTTCGTACAGGACGATGACGGCCACACCCTGGTCTGGCACGCGGGCGACATCGACGGCATGGCTTCGGCCATGGTGCTGGCGCCGGACTCGCATATTGGCGTCGTGGTGCTGTCGAACATGGACCACGCCAACGCGCGCTTCGCGATCATCGCACGCGTGTTGCAGGAGATGCTCGGACTTCCTCGGCACGACATCGAACCCGTCTTGCTGGCCGATTCGCACAAGCATGACGCCGAAGCTGCGGCAATGGAAAGGAAACTCGCCGCCACCCGCGTACCGGGCGGCAAGCCACCGCTGCCTCTGCAGACATACGCGGGAACTTACGCCAACAAGCTCGACGGCAGCGCGCATGTTGCGCTCGAGCACGGCCATCTGGTGTTGCGGCTCGGCAACCCGGATTTTTCCGGCGCACTGCAATCCTGGCACGGCAATACCTTCCATGTGACCTGGCGCAACAAGTTCTATGGCGACGATTACGTCACTTTCGACGTGGATGCGCTGGACAAGCCCGTACGTCTGTCGCTCACGGAAATGCCGTTGCAGTTCGAGCGGACGAAATCGGGCGACAAGTCGGACGAGGCTTCGGAGTGAACGGTTGGCATACGCCATCACCATTGAGGTGAAGCTCTGAATACGCTTTCGCACCAAGCCGTTTTCGTGCGCTCGGATGTCGTCGTGATCGGCGGCTGCGCGTTGCTGACGATCGCCGCGGGCATCACCCGTTTCGCAAACACTGGTGCGGTGACCGCTTTCCTGTGCTCGGGCCTGGCGGTGGCGTTGCTGGCCGCGCTGGTCGGGCGCGCGGTGGAACAACTGGGCGATCGTTTCGGCGCGGGCGCCACCGGCGCACTGCAATCGGCGCTCGGCAACCTGCCGGAACTGTTCATTGCGCTGTTCGCGCTGCGGGTCGGGCTGATCATGGTGGTGCAAGCCGCGCTGATCGGTTCCATCCTCGCCAACCTGCTGCTGGTATTGGGCCTCGCCTTCACCGCCGGCGGCCTGCGCCACGGTGCCCAGCGCATCGACTCGCAACGCGCGCGCGCCACTACCGTGCTGATGCTGCTGGCCGTAGCCGCGATGCTGGTGCCTTCGCTCGCCAGCTACGTGCACACGCCGGCGGCACCGCACGAAGAGGCGATGTCGCTGACGGTCGCGGTCATCCTGCTGGTACTGTTCGCGGTCACCCTGCCCGCCGCACTGAAAAGCAAGTCCTCCGGCGACGCCGCGGAACAGCGGGAACCGCCACGCTGGCCGCTGTCGTTGGCGCTGGTGGTATTGGCGACATCGGCGGTCGCCGCGGCATTCGTGTCGGAGTGGTTCGTGCATGCGCTGGAGCCGGCGATGCGCACCCTGCACATTTCGGATGCCTTCGCGGGACTGGTGATCGTCGCGATCGCCGGCAACGCGGTCGAGAACGTGGTCGGCATCCAGCTCGCGCTGAAGAATCGTTCCGAATACGCGTTCTCTGTCGTGATCAATTCGCCGCTGCAGATCGCACTGGTGCTGGCACCCGCGCTGGTGATCCTGTCGCGCGTGTTCGGCTTCACACCGCTGACCCTGGCGTTCCCGCCGATGCTGGTCGTGAGCGTCGCGATCGCGGTGCTGGTGACCGCATTCATCACTTTCGACGGCGAATCCGACTGGGGCGAAGGCGTATCGCTGCTGGCGCTGTATGCCATCATTGCAACGGCGTTCTGGTGGGGGTGAGCTTCCGCGTTTGCGATCTGCCAGTGGCAGATCGCGCAGAAGCGAACGGGCGATCCAAAGCCGCCATCCCTGGCCTAGAGCTCCGTGGCCACCCCGGCGCCCCGCACCATGGACGGCTGCTCGCCCGATGTGCATTCGACCCATTGAGAAGGAAGGCCCGGAGATGCCACTCACCCGCCGCCTGCGCATCACCGCCCCGAGCAATCCGTTGCTCATCAACGGGCTCGCCGACATCCGGCAAGCGATGCACCTGCCGGATGCCTTTCCGCCCGAGGTCGAAGCAGCCGCGCGCGCTGCCGCGGCCAGCGTGAAACTGCCCGCGCTCGACCGCACCGACGTTCCGCTGGTCTCCATCGACCCGCCGGGTTCGATGGATCTGGACCAGGCGATGTACGTGGAGCGCCGGGGCGAGGGTTACCGCGTGTATTACGCGATCGCCGACGTGGCCTTGTTCGTCACGCCGGGCGGCCCGATCGACATCGAGGCCAACCGCCGCGGCGAAACGCTGTACGGCATCGGCAGCACCATCCCGCTGCATCCGCGCATTCTCTCGGAAGGCGCGACCTCGCTGCTGCCCGACCAGCTGCGACCCGCGCTGCTGTGGACCATCGACCTCGACGCCGGTGGCGACAGCACCCATGCGATCGCGCAACGTGCTCGCGTCAGAAGTCGTCAACGTTGCGACTACGCCGGCGTGCAGGCGGACATCGACGCGGGCAGGGCCGACCCGATGTGGGCGGCGCTCAAGGAAGTCGGCGAATTGCGCAAGCAGCGCGCGCAAAAACTCGGCGCCATCAGCCTGCCCCTGCCCGAGCAGGAAGCCACGCAAGTCGACGGTCACTGGACGCTGACCTATCGCGCGCGGCATCCGGTCGAGGACTGGAACGAACAGATTTCACTGCTCACCGGCATGGCCGCGGCCGACATCATGCTGCAAGGCAAGGTCGGCATCCTGCGCACCCTGCCCGACCCGGATCCCGAAGCCATCGCGCACCTGCGCGAGACCGCGGCGCGGCTGCATCTCGCGTGGCCGGCGCAGCGCGCCTACCCGGAATTCATCGACGCGCTGAATCCGTCCGATCCGGCCCAGGTCGCGATGCTGGTCGCCTGCACCCGCGTGTTGCGTGGCGCGGGCTACGCCGCATTCCACGGCACGCCGCCCAGGCAGCCCGAACAGTCGGCGCTGGCCGCCGAATACACGCATGCCACCGCACCGCTGCGGCGGTTGGTCGATCGCTACGCGGGCGAAGTTTGCGTCGCGCTGTGCGCCAGCGAGCCCGTGCCCGAATGGGCGCTGGAAAAGCTCGACGCACTTCCCGCCACGATGAACGCAGCCGACCACACCGCGGGACAGTTCGAACACGCGACCATCGATTTGCTCGAGTCGGTCGTGCTGTCGACACGCGTCGGCGAGACCTTCCCTGCCATCGTCACCAACCTCGAGGACGGTGACGCGCGCGCCGGTACCGTGATGATCCACGACCCCGCCGTCGAGACCCGCGTCAGCGCCAATCGCGATCTACCCCTGGGCGAAAGCGTGTCAGTGAAATTGGTGGAAGCGGACCCGGCGCAACGCAGGGTTCGCTTCGAGCTGGCTTGATGCGTCGCACCGCCGATATTTGTCAAAACCCGCATTTGTTGCATCCACACATCATCTTGACGGATGCCTTGATAGGGTCGAGGGTCAGGGGCGTTTGACGCCATGACTCCGCAACCTCCGCTCGCGCGATGGCGTCGCCAAGCGATCGAACCCACGAATGAACGGAGATCGATCATGCAAGACCTGGCCAACTGCCCGGCGCCAACATGGATCGCACCGATACTTTGACAAGGCAAGCCGGCACGCGATTGCTCCGGCCTCGGATCCGACCCGTCGGCAACCACATTCCTTCCCGAACAAGGAAAGACAACAAGGAAAGACCATGCTTGATACGCTCAAACGCATCATCGTGCCGGTCGCGGCGCTGCTGCTGTCGATCCTGTTCGCGGTGCTCGCATGGTTGTTCAATCCGGACTGGTGCTGGCCGCTGATCGTCACGCTGCCGGTCGTCGCGCTCGGCCTGTACGACTGGACCCAGCGCAAATGGACGATCACGCGCAACTACCCGGTCGCGGCGCGCCTGCGCTGGATGTTCTACGACCTGCGTCCGTACCTGCGCGCCTATATCGTCGAGGACGATCTCACCGGTACGCCGTACTCGTTCGAGGCGCGCAACCTCGTGCATGCACGCGCGACCGGGAAAACCGACACCCATCCGTTCGGCACCGAGCACCACCTCGACGACGCCCGTTACCACTGGTTCGCGCATTCGATCGACCCGGAACCCGAGCCGGAGCAATCGCCACGCGTCACCGTCGGCAATGAGCAAACTTCGAAACCCTATTCGGCTTCGGTGCTCAACATCTCGGCGATGAGTTTCGGTGCGCTGTCGGCCAACGCGATCAGGGCCCTGAACCTCGGCGCCAAGCTGGGCGACTTCTACCACGACACCGGCGAAGGCGGTTTGAGCGACTATCACCTGTCGCACGGTGGCGACATCGTGTGGGAGCTCGGCTCCGGTTACTTCGGCGCGCGCGACAAGCACGGCCATTTCGATCCCGCGCAATTCGCCGACAAGACCACCGACGACGTCGTCAAGATGACCGAGATCAAACTCAGCCAGGGCGCCAAACCCGGGCACGGTGGATTGCTTCCGGCCGCCAAGGTCACCGAGGAAATCGCGCGCGTGCGCGGCGTGCCCGCGCACCAGGATTGCCTGAGCCCGCCCGGCCACTCGGCCTTCTCGACACCGATCGAAATGCTGGAATTCGCGGCGAAGATGCGCGAGTTGTCCGGCGGCAAGCCGGTCGGCATCAAGTTGTGCATCGGCCAGTTGCACGAACCGTTCGCGGTGATGAAGGCGATCCTCGAAACCGGCATCGCACCCGACTTCATCGTGGTCGACGGCGGCGAGGGCGGCACCGGCGCGGCTCCGGTGGAACTGTCCGACTGGGTCGGCATGCCGCTGGATGAAGGACTGGTGGTGATGCGCAACGCGCTGGTCGGCTGCGGCCTCAAGGACAGGATCAGGCTGGTCGCGAGCGGCAAGATCTATTCGGGCATGGGGCTGGCACGCAACCTCGCCCAGGGCGCGGACTGGTGCAACGCCGCGCGCGCCTTCATGTTTTCGATCGGCTGCATCCAGGCGCAACGCTGCCACCTCGGCACCTGCCCGACCGGCGTGACCACGCAGAACAAGCAGCGACAGCGCGGCCTGATTCCCGAAGTGCAGGGCCGGCGCGCCGCGCGCTTCCACGAAGAGACCCTGAAGTCCCTCGCCAACATCCTGACGGCCGTCGGCGTGAAGCATCCGCGCGATCTCAAGCCGCACCATCTGATCCACCGGGTCGGGCCGGAAAAGGCGTTGCCGATCGACGAGATCAAGACCTTCCTGCCCGAACGCATCCTGCTCGATGCGCCCGAGGAAACCCTGTACGCGCAATGGTGGCGCGCGGCGCGCGCCGACAGCTTCCGTCCCGCGACCGATCTCGACGTCGTGCGCGCCACCAAGCAAAAACAGGTCACCGCGCACTGACCACGCATTCACAAGGAGAAACACATGGCCCGCAAGGTTTCGGAAATCATCGTCGATGCGCTGGTGAAGGCCGGCGCGCAACGCTGCTATGGCATCGTCGGCGACACCATCAACCACTTCACCGATGCGGTGCGCGAATCTCCGCTGCGCTGGGTCCACGTGCGCCACGAGGAGGCCGGCGCGCTCGCCGCCGGTGGCGAGGCCTACATGACGGGTGAACTCGCGGTCTGCGCCGGCACCTGTGGGCCCGGCAGCCTGCATTTCGTCAACGGAATCTTCGAGAGCCATCGCAACGGCGCGCCGGTGGTGCTGATCGCATCCGACGTCGCGCGCACCGAAGCGGGTCTGGCGTTTCCGCAGGAAGTCGACCAGCGCCGCATCTACGAGCAGACGTCGGTGTTCTGCGAATACGTGTCGCATCCCTCCCAGGCACGCCGGATCACCGCGCTGGCGGCGCAGGCAGCGCTGAGCAAGCATGGCGTGGCGGTGGTGATCGTCAACGGCGACATGTTCACCGAATCCGACGACGACAAGCTCGACTGGTCGGTGCACCGCAGCTCCCCGCTGCTGCGTCCATCCCACGACGAGATCGAACGTCTCGCCGAGGCGCTGAACGATGCCGCCGCCGTCACGCTCTACGCCGGTTACGGTGCGCGTGCCGCACACCGGCAGGTCGTGGCGCTGGCCGAACGCCTGCGCGCGCCGGTGGTGCACGCCAGCCGCGCCAAGGAGTTCATAGAACCGGACAATCCGTTCAACGTCGGCATGACCGGCATCCTCGGCAACCGTGCCGGCATGGAAGCCGTCGGCAGCGCCGACATCACGTTGTGCCTGGGCACCGACTTCGCGTGGACGCAGTTCTACCCGGAACGCAAGCACGTGATCCAGATCGACAGCGACCCGACCCACCTCGGCCGCCGCGCACCCATTGAGATGGGGCTGGTCGGCGACATCGGCGCCACCATCGACGCGCTGCTGCCGCACCTCAAGGGCGAACGCAACGGCAAGCACCTCGACAAGGCGCTGGCGAACTGGAAGTCGGACCGCGAGTCCTATGCCAAGGCGGAGGCGGCCGACGATCCCGACCTGCTGCACCCGCAATTCGTCACCCGCACCCTCGACAAGCTCGCGGGCGATGACGCACTGTTCACCGCCGACGGCGGCACGCCGATGGTGTGGCTGCTGCGCCACCTCACCGCCAACGGCCGGCGCCGCTTCCTGACCAGCCTGCTGCACGGCACGATGGCCAACGCCTATCCACAGGCGATGGGCATGGCGGCCGCATTACCCGATCGCCAGGTGATCGCGATGTGCGGCGACGGCGGACTCACGATGCTGATGGGCGATCTGCTGACGCTGCGCCAGGAAAAACTGCCGGTGAAACTGCTGGTGTACGACAACCGCGCGCTTGGCTTCGTCGAGATGGAACAACGCGTCGAAGGATTGCTGGATTCCTTCACCGAACTGGAGAACCCCGATTTCGTGAAACTCGCCGAAGCCTGCGGCCTGCCCGGCTGGCACGTCGAGAAGGCCGGCGAACTGGAACCGGCGATGCGCGCATGGCTGGCGGCCGATGGTCCGGCGCTGCTGGACGTACGCGTCAACCGGGTCGAACTGGTGATGCCGCCCAAGGTCGAGTTCTCGCAGGTCGCCTCGACCGCACTTTTCGGCGTCAAGGCGGTGCTGGACGGACGCACCGGTGAGGTGGTGGAATTGCTGCGCAACAACTTCCTGCGCTAGCAGCCCGGATACGACGCCACCATGCCAAGTCCCGCCACCCTGCTTTGGGGCATGCTGTTCGGCGCGATTGGCGTCGGCTACTTCGTGTACGGCAAGCGCCAGGCCATGATCATGCCGCTGGTGTGCGGCATTGCCCTGATGGTGTATCCGTGGTTCGTGTCGGGTGCGCTGCTGACGGTGATCGTCGGCGCCGTGCTGATGGCGATTCCGTACTTCGTGCGTTATTGATTGCGCACGCGATCCTCGCGAAATGGAGGTTTTCCGTGTTGCGCAAATACCTGCCCATGCTTGTCCTGCTGGCCGCCGCGGCGTGGCAGACCGCGGGCGCCGCCGAACCCAAACCGCCGTTCTTCGCGCTGCACGATCTCGGCCACGGCGTGTGGGCGGCCGTTTCGCCGCCCAAGAGTCCCGCCGGTTCCAACGCCGGCTTCGTGATCGGGCCCGATGGCGTACTGGTGATCGACACCTTCGAGGATCCGGCCGCGGCCAAGGCGCTGCTGGTCGCGATCCGTGCCAAGACCCGTGAGCCGATCCGCTACGTGATCGACACGCATTACCACCTCGACCACGTGGCCGGCAACAACGTGTTCGCCACAGCCGGCGCGATGGTGATGGCGCAACAAAACGTGCGCACGTGGGAGCAGACCGAGAACCTCAAGTTCTTCGGTCCCCACCCGACCGCGAAGCAGAAGCAGTTCGTCGCCACGCTGGGGTTGCCGTCGGTCACCTATGCGGACGGTGTCACGATCTGGCTCGGCGACCGCAAGACCGTCGTGCGCGTGCTGCCGGGGCATACCGGCGGCGATTCCGCCGTGATCGTTCCGGACGCCGGGGTGGTGTTTACCGGCGACCTGTTCTGGGACCACACGCTGCCCAACCTGATCGATGCCAATACCCGCGCGCAGATCGCCAGCAACGACGTGTTCCTGCACGACTATCCCGACGCGACCTTCGTGCCGGGACACGGCGGGATCGGCAAGGCCGCCGACGTGCGCGCGTTCCGCGATTACCTGGTCGCGCTGCGCAAGGCGGTCGCGGCTGCACAGAAGTCCGGAAAAACCGGCGACGCACTGGTGGGCGCCGTGCTGCCACGGTTGCGGGAAAGGTACGGCGACTGGGGCTGGTTCAAGTATTTTGCACGCCACAACATCGAGCAGACCGCGGCGGAACTCGACGGTACCAAGCACGTTCCGGTGCCGGGCGTTCCATGATCCGGCGCGGTGCGCCCGTTAACATCCGCGCATGGACATCGTCTTCACCAAGGGCTCCGGCAAGTACGACCGCATGGACGTGCTGCGGGCGGACGGCGAGATCGAACACATCGACTGCCCCAGGCAGCGCATCATCCCGCACGACATGGTGCATTACGCGGTGGAAAGTACGCTGATGCGACGCGGGTTCCTGACCCGCGTGCGCGATGGCGAGCAGGCGGGTTTCCGGATGCAGGCCGAAGCCGAGAGCGACGGCGTCGAACGCCTGGTGGAAGTGATCCAGGGCGACGCCTGGTCCGGCGGCGAGAGTCCGGCAACCGACATGATCGATCTGTACCGGGTCACCTGTTCCGCGCGCACCTGCCCGATGCTGGAAGTGGACGTTGACGACATCGAAGCCATCCGCGCACGCGTGGCCGAACTCGATGCGCAATGGCAAGCGCTGGCGGTCGGGCAATCGCTGCGACTCACGCTGTAACGACAGCACCCGCGTAGCGTGCCCTGTTCACCGGCAATACGCCGATGGCGATGCCATACTTGTCGTGTCGTTGAACATTGATCAACACGGCCATGATTGACGCCACCACCATCGGACCCGATCTCGCCGCCATCCGCGCCGCCCGCGAACGGCTCGGACAACGCGTACGCGAGACCCCGGTGTGGCAGTGGCGCGGCGACGCCATCGAGCACGCCGCGGGCAAGAACACGCAGGTATTCCTGAAGCTGGAACTGTTCCAGTACACCGGCACCTTCAAGGCGCGTGGCGCGCTGCTCAATGCGATGGCGTTGTCCGACGAAGCCAGGCAACGCGGCGTCACCGCGGTCAGCGCCGGCAACCACGCGATCGCGGTAGCGTTCGCCGCACGCACGGTCGGCACGACCGCGAAGGTGGTGATGCCGAAAACCGCCAACCCCGCGCGTGTCGCGTTGTGCCGGAGCTACGACGCCGAGGTCGTGCTGACCGACGACGTGTACGCGGCGTTCGCGGAAGTCGAGCGTATCCAGCACGACGAAGGCCGCAGCTTCATCCATCCGTTCGAGGGCGAGACGACCGTGCTGGGCACCGCCACGGTCGGTTACGAATTGTGCAACCAGGTACCGGATCTCGACGCGGTGGTCGTTCCGATCGGCGGCGGGGGCCTGATCGCGGGCATCGCCGGTGCGGTCAAGCAGATGCAGCCAAACTGCCAAGTGTTCGGCGTCGAACCCGAAGGCGCCGACAGCATGTCGCGGAGTTTCCAGTCCGGTTCACCGCAGAAACTCGAAAAAGTGGACACCATCGCCGACAGCCTCGCGGCGCCCTACGCCCTGCCCTACAGCTTCGGGGTCGCGCGGCGCCATGTGGACGAGATCGTGACGATTCCCGACGAGGCCATGCGGCGCGCGATGGGCCTGCTGTTCGCCGACATGAAGCTCGCGGTGGAACCCGCCGGCGCCGCGAGCACCGCCGCGCTGTGCGGACCGCTGCGGGAACGCCTTCAGGGCAAGCGAGCTGGCTTGATCGTGTGCGGCACCAACATCGACCTTGCCACCTTCACGCGGCAGGCGCTTCCCTTCTAAGCATGAGCACCGGGCTGATCGGCGACTGTCATTGCGGCGCACCCGCGAGCATCGTCCCCGCGCCCTGCTGCCCGACATTCCGGCGCAGGCCGGAGCCCGGCTCCTTGCCGCACGTGTCGCAAGGACGTGGATGATGTCGTCATGAGCCCGCGCGACACGGCGGTCCCCGATGCGAAATCCGCATTCACCACGACACGGATTCCCGGTGCAATCGCACTGATCGGCGTCGCCATATTCGCGACAGTCTGCGGCGCGGCCCAATTCCTGCGCACGGATTACAACCCGTTGGGCGTGCCGCTGAGTTTCTACGCGCTCGGTCCCTACGGCCATGCCGTCGTGGCCAGCTACTTCGCGCTGGCGGCGGGCCTGGTGGCATTGGGCGCCGGCTGGTATCGCGCACTCGCACGCGGCGCGCGCAGCGCTGCGCCATTGCTGCTGTTCGTGATCGGCGCGGTCGCGCTGGGCATTACCGCGGTCGAGTTCACCGACGTGCCGAACCGACTGCCGACCTTCCACGGCTTCGTGCACGTCATCGCCGCGGGCACCACGTTCCTGTGCGTGACCGTGGCGATGCTGCTGCAATCGTGGCGACTGCGCCTCGACGCGCGCTGGCGGACACACTTCCGTTCCGCGCTCGCGCTCGCCGCGCTCACTTTCGTCGCACTGTGGATCTACGCGCTGGTGAAACCGGTCCCGCGCGGGCTCGGGCAAAAAGTCGTGATCGCCCTGATACTGCTGTGGCTGGGGCGCGCGTCCTGGTGGCTGGTACGCAGCCGGCCGGACTGATCGTCACGCCTTCCAGGCCGGGCGTCCTGCCGCGAACCACGACATGCCGCGATACGTGTCGGCGACCAGCCACGCGCCGATGGCGATCAGCGACGAGATGATGAAGGCGGTGGTCGCCGTGCGGCCGGTGGGCAGGTCCGGTGCCCAATAGGCGAGGGTGATCAGGCCCAGCATCGCGGCTTCCAGCACCGCCGCCAACCGCGGCCACACGCCGAACAGCAACGCCAGGCACGCGGCGATGCTGGCGATGCCGGTAATCGCGGCCCACACCGCGGGACCCGGCAACCCTTGCAGCCAGGGCTGCATCACATGGGCTCCATACTTGTGGGCATCCACGATCACCGCCACGCCGATCATCGGCAGCGCCACGATCAGCAGCCAGCGCGCGCCACGAATGCCCGCGGCTCCAGCCGCGGCAAGGCACCAGGCACCCGCCGTCATGATCGCGATCTCGCCGAAGCCGCCCCATGAATTCGACGCGACAGGCGCGTGGATGATGTTCGGTACTTTCAGCAACACCAGCCACAACACCAGATACGCGAACAGGGCGCGGCTCGCCGGTCGCCACGTGCGGTCGAACAGCAAACCGAGGCCGAGCGCGATTTCGATCGCGGCGCAGACATAGGCGAGTACGGTGCGTCCCGGCACGTGCGCGGGCACGTGCTGCCAGACCAGTGCGAAATCGCCATTGACGATGCCGGTGATGCCGAGGGCGATGAAGGCGGCGGCGAAAAACCAGCGGCTGAAGCGCGGAGTCGTGTTCACGGCGTCACCTCCCGTCGGCGGCCGGCGGCCGCACCGCGCAAGGGTACAGCGAATCGGCGACGACTTATTCCTGCGTGTCCGAACCCGGCTCGCCGCCGAACTGCTCCCACGCGTCCATCGCCTGGGCGGCGTACATCAGCGACGGACCGCCGCCCATGTAGACGGCCACGCCCAGGATCTCCTCGAATTCCTTGCGCGTGATGCCCAGTTTCACCAGGGTCTGGGTATGGAAGCCGATGCAACCGTCGCAGCGCAGCGCAATCGCGATGCCCATCGCGATGCACTCCTTGGTCTTCTTGTCGAGCACGCCCGGCGTGCCGGCGCCCTGCATCATCGACGCGAACCCGTCCATGACTTCGGGGATGTCCTTGCGCAGGACGCGCACCTGTTTCGAGATCGCCTGGGTCACCTCGGGGTAGGCAGTCGTGCTCATGGGCATGGTCCTCTGGAGTGGACCAACATCATAAGCCCGCGAGCCCGGGGCGAAGCCCGGGCCATCGAATGGGGCCTGCCGAGGCTGCATCTCGAAATCACACGCGCGGCACGCCGGTTCTATGAATCGCTCGGCTACCGATCCGACGGACCTGCCAAGCCCTTGTTCGGCGTGTTGAGCGTAATCGTTACACGAAACCGTTGGGCGTACCTGTCGAAAATCCCCAAGAATCCACCTAACCATGCTTCGGTACGTATAAGGAACTGGTGAGCCAACTTGCGAGCCAAGTGTGCACGTGGGATGATCGCTTCCTAGTAGCTTGGTCCATTTTCAAGAATACGCTAAACCGACGATTTTCATGCTTTCATTCACTCTAAAGCCAAGTGTTACAAATTCTTAAAGGACCTGCCTTATGAGCAAGATTCTTGCATCAAGAGTCAAGACTCACATAGATGCGGCTGTAAAAGATACGCTAGATTGCGAAGACTGCGAAAGCGAAGAATCGAAGATTCTATCGCGAGGGCTTGTGTCTATATGCTTATCAAGTATCTCTGGTCTACCGTACAAAGACGTTTCAAAATATGTCACAGATGGCATGACAGACAACGGTGTAGATGGATGTTTTTACGATGCTAATAAGAATAAACTTTTTCCTGATTAGCCCCGATGCTCAGCCATGAAAATTACTCGCCAAGCGCAAAGCTGGCTCCGGGCAAGGATTGCAGAGCACATCGCTCGCATCAGTCGCGGGAGCATCTCGGCCAACCGAAACCTGCGGTTGAAACGTAATCTTCGGCCAGGTAGCGCCGCGCGTATTTGCCTTGTTTGATCGCATGGTACCGCCCGCTGATCGCACGTTTGACGTTGCCGAGCAGCGTGTTGACCCACTTGGCGCCACGGACTTCGCAGGCCGCGCGGCCGCCCTCGGTGACCAGCACGGAATGGGCTTGGCCGGTATCCACGCAGCGTGCAAAGCAGGCCAATCCATCGCTGTAGACTTCGGCCCCCTTGACCAGCCGGCGCGTGCACCAGTCCAGCAGGGCGTCATTGTCGAAGGCCGCGACCGGTTCCAACACGGCGTAGCGGGGCCGTTCGAGCTTTGCGTTGGTCTCGACCGCCACCACGAACGCCTGCTTGCCGGGCGCGCCGCGCCCGCGCTTGCCGCCGTTGCGTTCCCCGCCCAGGTAGGCGTCGTCCATCTGAACGAAGCCATCCAAGCGACGGGGTGCCTCGCGTTCGGCCATGGCCTGCATGACCTTCTGCTTGATCCGCCAAGCCGTCTTGTAGTACACCCCGAGATGCGCATCAAATCCAGCGCCGACAATTGGTCTTGGTGCTGGTCAGCAAGTACAGCGCCAGCATCCAGGTCCGCAGCGGCAGATTGCTGCCAGCGAACAACGTCCCGCTCGTCAACGTCGTCTGGTGCCGACAGCGCCGGCACTGGTAGTACACCTGACGGCCGCGCCGGAATCGCGAACGGCGACGCTCGCCGCAGCACGGGCAGCGGAAACCTTGGGGCCAGCGCGCCTTGTACAGCGCCCGGTAACACTTGGCTTCGGTCCCGTATTGTTCAACAAACGACGCCAGCGACATGCCTGGCTGAAACTGCACCCGGTTGATGGCCATGGCCTGCATCCTCGTCTCGGAAGGCAGGTTCATGGTGCGTCGAGGGCATCTCATGGCATGCGACGGCTGGCTGAGCATCGGGGCTAATCAGGAACTTTTTCTCGTACAGTCAAAATGGTCATTCGCAGGCACAAAAACCATACAAACTGGCAAGCTGCATAAATTTATAAAAGGCGTTTACGATTTACTTGATTTAAATTGGAAAGAATTCAATCATAAATTCAATAATATATTATCTGAAATTGAGGCAGGATTAAAAAACGATCCAGAAATTGTATTGATAATAACGTACAATAGTGACTCTCCCTTAAGCGAAGATTGCAAAAAAATTCTGCAAACGTTTCTAAATGAAAATAATTCAGATGATCAAGAAGTAGTTTCTTACGCAATATTTGACCTGACAAAAACAATTCGTGCTATTAAGGTATCTAAAACAGGAGCAAAAACAGACGTAGATCTGAGTTTGCTAGAATGGGGTGAAAATAAACATCCCTACTATGCTATCTATGGACGCGTGTCATGTGCAGACATTGCAGAATGGCAAAAGAGCATGGAGACCTTCTTTTTGCTGAAAATATTAGATATACATTAACTAGCAGCGACATCAACGCAAAAATTTCTGAGAGCGTGACAACAAGACCGGAAACATTTTGGTATCTGAATAACGGCATCACAGCGATATGTGACGAATTAAAGAGGAAACCCGTTGGATTAGGGGACCAGAGAGAGAGCTCTTTATGGTCTGTCTTTAACGTAAGGATTGTGAATGGAGCTCAAACAACAAGCGCAATAGCGCAAGCTTATAAAAATTCACCAAAGCCCGTTAAAAAGGCATATGTTCAAATTAGAGTTATATCACTGGCAAAAGCCCCACTAGATATTGGAAATCAAATTACCACAGCGACTAACACGCAAAATCGCGTAGAGCCAAGAGATTTTCTTGCGCTAGATCCTTTGCAAGACGGGCTTGCCGAGGCCTTCAAAAAGATCGGGATTCAGTATTGTTTTCGACGGGGAGAGGTCCTGAAAGACACAAACAACGGATGTGATGTCCAGGGCCTCGCATTAGCCTTGGCTGCCACGAGTGAAAATATGCAAGATGTAGTAATGGCAAAACGCAATGTAGGATCGCTCACGGACCCAAATGGCCACTATTCAAAACTATTCTCGAAGCAAATTGACGCAACTAAGGCTTGGGATAATTACAAGCTTTGGAGAAATTCTCAAGCTGTTGTTGAAGAGCTTGTAAAATCAAAAAGTGATCGCGAGCGTCAGATTGCAATACATGGAAATCGATTTATTGAAAATCAATTAGTTCGCTATTCTCCAAAAAACATAACTATGGAAATGGCAGACAAAATCCATCACGCACTTATTGAAGCGATAGATAATCACTATAAGGACTGTTATCTAGCCGTTCTTTTCAAGAACGCTCAGAAGTGCAGTTTACTAAGCTCGGAAATCGGAAACGCAAACATCTACTGAGAAGTTATCTCCCAGCGGTTAGGCAGAATTAAGTCCATTATTCAAGCCAAACGCCCGTTTTTAAAAACATTACCCCGACGCCGCATCATCTTCCCCCAGCGGAAACACGTCGTGGAAGATGGTGTAGTCGATCACGTAGGTGCCATCCTTGTTGTGCCGCACCAGGTCGACATGGCCGTGGTTCCAGCGCACTTCGTCGACGTCCCACTGGTGCATGGCCACCAGCGGCTGTGAGGTGGTTTCGTCCACGCCCTCGATTTCCAGCAGGATGGTGGCCTCGTCCTCGCGCAGGCTCTCCGGCGTGGCGCCGAACAGCGGGCTGGATTCGTCGATCACGTGCATCAGGCTCCAGCTGAGCCGGAACACCGGGTGGCGGTTCCGCACCAGTTTCAGGTCCTCGATCCTGCGCAGCCGGTAGCCTTCCGGCGTGGTGTGCATGCGGATCAGGTGCAGGTGCGCGGAGGCCTGCGAGATCAGGTTCAGGCGCATGTTGGCGGCGCGCATCATCAGGGTGGACTTGCCATGCAACGGCCGGATCACCGCGTATTGGCCGAACAGGATCTTGGCGCGCGAACGCGAGAAGCGCGCGAAGATCAGCCCGGTGACGATCGCGATGTTGCCCATGCCGAGGATGATTTCGGCCGTCGCGACCATGTGGGTGTAGAGCAGCAGCGGGTGCATGTCGCCGTAACCGACGGTGGAAAGCGTCTCGACGCTGAAGAAGAACGCGCCAGCCAAGCCGCGCGGGTTTTCGTTGGCGATGCCGCCCGGCACGATCTGGTAGAGCAGCGCGAACAGCACGTTGAACAGCAGGAACACGCCGATGGCGATGCCGAAGAAGCGCGGCCAACTGATGGTCAGGGCGCGATGGTAGAAATCCTCCCACAGGCGTTCGTCCAGCCCGTGCGACACGAACTGGCGTCCGCCCAGCTCCACCACCCGCTGTCGCCGCCGCCATAAAGTCCGCTTGCTCGCCATCGACGGTTTCCTTGTGCAGTCAGGGCTGCTTGTAAACCACGCCGCCCTTCATCACGAACGGCACCTGCTCGATCGCGGCGATGTCTTGGGTCGGGTCGCCCCTGACCGCGATGATGTCGGCGTCCAGCCCCGGTTTCAGCTGGCCGAAGTTGTCCTGCTGGCGCAGGATCTTCGCATCGACCGCGGTCGCGGCCAGCAGCGCCTGCGCCGGACGCATGCCGTCCTTCACCATCCATTCGACTTCCTTGTAGTTGGTGCCGTGCGCGAACACGCCGACATCGCTGCCGCAGCCGATGGTGACACCGGCCCGCATCGCGTACTTGAACGCATTCTGCGACGCGCGCATTTCGTCGGTCGGCGGGTCGCCCGGTTTCCAGCCCTTGAAGTATTCGGCGTACGCGACCACGGCTTCCAGGGTCGGCAAGTAGGCAACGTGGTGCTTGGCCATCAGCCGGAATACTTCGGGCGTGCCGTTGAACCCGTGCTCGATGGTGTCGGTGCCGGCCAGGATCGCGCGCCGCATGCCTTCCGGCGTGGTGGTGTGCATCGACACCGGCAGGCCTAGCGAATGCGCAGCTTCCACGCCGGCGTTCAATTCCTCCTGCGTGAAGGTCGGCACCGAGCCGTGCGACTTGCCGCAGCGGTAATCCGCGTAGATCTTGATCCAGTCCGCGCCATGCCCGGCCTGGTCGCGCACCGCCGCGATCATCTCCGGCACGCCGGCGACCGGAATGCCGCCCTGCGGCAGCGTCATGTCGGTGCGGAAGCCCATCGGGCCGGGACCGTAGCAATCCTTCGCGACGGTGGCGCGGGTGGCTACGAACAGGTGCGGGCCGGGGATCATGCCTTCGTCTATCGCCTTCTGTACCTGCACGTCGGCGTAGCCCGCACCTTCGGTGCCGAGGTCGCGCAGCGCGGTGAAGCCGGCCATCAATGTCGCGCGCACGTGCTGGACCGCTTCGATGGTGCGGTACGGCAACGGCTCCTTGAGCACCTGGTCGTTCCACAACGTTTCGTTGTACGGATGCAGGAAGATGTGCGAGTGCGCGTCGATCATGCCCGGCATCAGGGTGGTGCCGGGCAAGGCGATGGTCTTCGCACCCGAAGGAACCTCGATCGAGTCGCGTGGCCCGACCGCGATAATCTTGTCACCTTGCACCAGCACCGCCCAGTCCGCGTGCGCGTGCGCGCTGCGCGCGTCGAACACGCGGTCGGCAGTGAGCAGATAGGCCCCGCTCGTAGTGCCGGTATGAGCTTGCGGCGGCTGCATCGCGCTTGCCAACACGGCGAAGGCCAGCATAGCCACCACGATCAGGATTCTTCGCATCGACATGGCACCCCTCCGGCCGGCCACGAGGGCATGAGCCTACACCTTTGACGGCACTTGCGCGCTGCACGTTGCAGGCGAATACTCGGCCCGCGGTTGCATCCATCCACTACTGCAACCATGGGGAAGGAATCATGATCAAGGCACTACTTGCCATCTTGGCCGGCATGCTGCTGGCCGCACCGGCGTGCGCGCGCGACCACGTGTCGTCCCGTGCGATCCGGCACGGCGAATTTTTGGTGAATTACGGCGGCTGCCAGGACTGTCATACACCCGGCTGGGCACAAAACGGCGGACAGGCGCCCAAGGCCATGCTGCTCACCGGCAGCGGCATGAATTTCCAGGGACCGTGGGGCACCACGTATGCGCCAAACCTGCGCCTGTATGTGCAAACGCTCACGGTGAAGCAGTGGATCGCCAAGCTGCGCAAGCTGAAGGCCCGGCCAGCGATGCCGTGGTGGACGTTCCGCTACCTGAGCGATCGTGACCTCGCCGACATGTACGCCTACATCCATGCGCTCGGTCCCGCCGGTCAGCCCGCGCACGACTGGGTGCCGCCCGGGCAGGACGCACCGCTTCCATACCTGAAACTGATCGTGCCGGCACCGCCGCCACGCGTGCTGCCGCCGCACCACTGATCGGTGACATGCGAGGTTCGCATGCGTGTCCGGAAATGCGCTTCGTGATGCTGGCCCGGATCCCGGCCTGCGCCGGGATCCAGATCGTCGCGCGTGAACTCAGATGACGATGGCTGGACTCGAGCCATCCTGTGCCGCTTGCAGTTCTTCCTGCAATGCACGCATCAAGGCCTGCGTGGTGAGCCTGCGTGCCAGTGGCGCACCCTGCCCGGCCCAGTGCGCGCCATAGCCCGTCAGTCCCGCGGCCTTGCCTGCGGCATTCAACGCCTTGCCGGCGTCGTAGGCGACCGGGTAGTCGGGTATTACGGCGGCGTCGCCCAGCGACGCGCCCCAATGCGTGAAATCGTTGGCGAGGCAACGCGCGGGGCGTCCTGAAATTACGCGCGTCATCACCGTGTGCTTCGCCGGTGCGCCGAACAGGCGTTCGCGGTAACCCGCATCCGCCAGCGATTCGTCGGTGCCGACGAAAGCGGTTCCCAGTTGTGCCGCCGCCGCGCCCAGTGCCAACACCGCGGCAACGCCGGCCCCATCCATGATGCCGCCCGCCGCGATCACCGGCAGCGTGGCCGCCGTTGCCAGCATCCGCGTCAGCGCGAACGTACCCAGCTTGCTGTCGTCCGTGTCCGGGTCGAACACGCCGCGATGGCCGCCGGCTTCCCAGCCTTGCGCGATGATCGCGTCCAGACCGGCAGCCTCGATGGACTTCGCTTCGTCAAGGTTGGTCGCGGTCGCGATCAGGCAAATGCTGGCCGCACGCAGTGCGTCGATCTGACTCCGTCGCGGCAGCCCGAAATGGAAACTCGCCACCGCCGGCCGTTCCTCGACCAGTACGTCCAGCATCGCGTCATCGTCGAGAAAAGACGTGTAGATTTCGCGCAAGCGCTGCGGCGATTTGCCGCCGCAGCGGTCGAACTCGGGACGCAGCCGTTCGATCCAGGCGGATTCCTTTTGCACGTCCGCGCGCGCGGGACGGTGAACGAACACGTTCACGTTGAGCGCACCGCCACTCGCTGCGCGAAACTCCCGGATCGCCGCGCGCGCCTGTTCCGCTGGCATCGCACCAACGCCGAGCGAACCCAGCCCGCCGCTGTTGCTGACCGCGGCAGCCATCGCGGGAGTGGACACACCCGCCATCGGCGCCTGGATCACCGGCACCTGCAGGCCGAGACGGTCAAGCAACGCGTTGGATGGGTTGTTCGACATGCCTCATGACTCACGCGTAAGTGTGCAACGCCCTGCCGGCGACCTTGACGGCATCAGGCTTCGCACAGCGATGCAAGTTCGGACTCGCCAAACCCGGCGGCGCGGCGCGCATCGAGATTGAATGGTCCGCGCAATCCGGTCGGCACGTATGCGCGCAACAGCTCCGTGAACGTCACGTCGGGATCGCGGCCTTCGCGCTCGCAGCACCATCGAAACCAGCGCGTACCGGTGGCGACGTGCGGCACCTCCTCGCGCAGGATGATTTCCAGGATGCCGGCAGTGGCGTCGTCGCCGACCGAACGCAGGCGCGCGATCATGGCGGGGGTGACGTCCAGCCCGCGCGCTTCCAGCACGCGCGGCACCAGCGCCATGCGCGCGAGGCAGGAATCGGCGGTCTTGACCGCCATTTCCCACAGGCCGTTGTGCGCGTCGAAATCGCCATAGGCATGGCCAAGTTGCGCGAGCCGCGCGGACAGCAGGGTGAAGTGGCGCGATTCGTCGTGCGCGACGCCAGCCCAGTCGCGGTAGTAATCGTCGGGCATGCCGCGAAAACGGTACACCGCATCCCATGCCAGGTTGATCGCATTGAATTCGATGTGCGCGACCGCGTGGACCAGTGCGGCGCGGCCCTCGTCGCTGCCAAGCCCGCGTTGCGGCACGTCGCGCGGCATTACCAGCCGCGGCTTCGATGGACGCCCCGGCGTGCCGATCAGCGCGGGTGGCACGCCATCGTCTTGCGGCGACAAGCGCCCGTCGCGCAACGCCTCGAATGCTTGCCGTGTGAGCGACACCTTGGCTTCCGGCTCCGCGCAATCCAGGCAACGAACGGCCGCGTCGAACAGGCTGGCGATGCCGTGCACGATCGTCAGGCGCTGCGCCGCTGCGCCTTGGCTTCGTCGGAACGCGCGAATTCCAGTTGGCGCAGGTATTCCGGTTCGACACCGGTGACGTAGTTGCCGGAGAAGCATGAATCGTCGAAGTGCTTGAGGTTCTCGTTGCCCTCGGCGACCGCTTCTATCAAGTCGGGCAAATCCTGGTAGATCAGCCAGTCGGCACCGATGGTCTGGCGGATGTCCTCGATGCTGCGCCCGTGCGCCACCAGTTCGGCCGGCGCCGGCATGTCGATGCCGTACACGTTCGGATAGCGCACCGGCGGGGCGGCCGAGGCGAAGTAGACCTTGTTGGCACCGGCCTCGCGCGCCATCTGCACGATCTGCCGCGATGTCGTGCCGCGCACGATCGAATCATCCACCAGCAGCACGTTCTTGTTGCGGAACTCCAGCGGAATCGGGTTGAGCTTGCGGCGCACCGAACGCACGCGCTGGCCCTGTCCCGGCATGATGAAGGTGCGGCCGATGTAGCGGTTCTTGACGAAGCCCTCGCGGAACGGCACGCCCAGTTCGGCGGCCAATGTCGAACCCGCGGTGCGCGAGGTGTCGGGGATCGGGATCACCGCGTCGATGTCGTGGTCGGGGCGCTCGCGCAGGATCTTGGCGGCCAGTTTCTCGCCCATGCGCAGGCGGGCCTTGTACACCGAAACATCCTCGATCATCGAATCCGGTCGTGCCAGGTACACGTATTCGAAGATGCACGGCGCGTGCACGGCACCTTCGGCGCAGCGCCGCGAAGTGACCTTGCCGTCGAAGCCGATGAACACGGCCTCGCCCGGCTCGACGTCGCGCACGCGCCGGAACCCGAGGATGTCGAACGCGACCGATTCGGACGCGCACGCGTATTCCTTGCCCTCGGGCGTGACGCGCTCGCCCAGCACCAGCGGACGGATGCCATGCGGATCGCGGAACGCCAGCAGCCCGTAACCCAGGATCAACGCGACGCAGGCGTAACCGCCCTTGGCGCGCGCGTGCACCGCCGCGACCGCCTTGAACAACTCGTCCGGCGTCAGCGCGTGGCGTTCCTGGATTTGCAATTCGTGCGCGAGGATGTTGAGCAGGATTTCCGAATCGGAATCGGTGTTGATGTGGCGGCGGTCGTTCTCGAACATCTCGCGCCGCAGCGATTCCGTGTTGATCAGATTGCCGTTGTGCGCGAACGCGATGCCGTAGGGCGAGTTCACGTAGAACGGCTGGGCCTCCTCGAAATCCTCGGCGCCGGCGGTCGGATAGCGGCAATGGCCGATGCCAGCGCGCCCTTTGAGCTCCTGCATGTCGCGCTCGCTGAACACGTCGCGCACCAGGCCCGGGCCACGCCGCATGTGCAGCCTGGTGCCGTCGTAGGTCGCGATGCCCGCCGCGTCCTGTCCGCGGTGTTGCAACACCGTCAACGCGTCGTACAACGCGGTGGCGACTTCGGTCTTGCCGACGATGCCGATGATTCCGCACATGGCGAGGTCTCGAGGTTGCGTGGCGGTGCCGGGTCCGCCGGTCACGGAGTGCTATTGTCCCACATCACCATGCTCGGGACCGCGTCCGGCCGCACGTCCCGACGTTGTCGCTGCCGCAGGCGCAGTGCTTCCGGCCTTGGCCGGGCGGCCCAGTCGCCGCGCTACATCCTGCACCGCCGATATGGGGACTTGCGGCAGCGCGGGCAAGGTCTTGCCGCCGATTTCAAGGTAATGGGTGACTTGCGGCGGCAGTGATTTCGCGAGCCAACCCGCTCCGTTCACGAATGCCGGCAGCAACGTGGATTGCCGCCACCATGCGGCCTGGCGCGGCACGGCGGTAAAACCCAGCATCAGCACCACGAAGGTCACGAACAACACGCCCTGGGCAAAGCCGAACAACATGCCGAGCAGGCGGTCGCCGCCGCGCAGGCCGCCCTGGTTCATCAACCTGCGCACCGCCCAGCCCACCAGCGAACCGACCACGAGCACGCCGAGGAAACAGGTGACGTAGCCGGCGATCAACCTGGCCGTGGGTTCGCTCAGCCAGTGGCCATAGAACTGCGCCACCTGGTCGCCGAACGCCCATGCGACCCAGAACGCCGCGACCCAGCACAGCAGCGACAACACTTCGCCGACGAAGCCGCGCATCAGGCCGAACAGCATGGCCAGCGCAAGCACCGCGAGGATGGCAATGTCGGCTACGTTCATATCTGTGCGATCGTCCCTGATCGCCGCGTTAGGCGGCGGATTGATGGGTAGGAACCTTTCGCGCCTGGTGCAAAGAACCTCCCGCCTGCGGGCGCCTTGGTCAAGCAGCGATCATGGACGATGCTTTCTCCAAAGTCAGGCCATGGATGGCCGTGGTGATACCTGTTGATACAAAGAACCTTCCCGCCTGCCGTTGCGTTGGTTGAGCAGCGATCATGGACGATCGCACACTACCGCGCCGTAACGATGTTGCCCTTGATCTTCAGTTTCTGCGCGATCTGCCCGCGCGCTGAATCCGCAACATCCCGCGAGGCGAAAGGACCGGCGCGCACGCGCCACAATTTGCCGCTGGAGCTGTCGACACTGTCCACGTAACCGTCGAAGCCCTGCGCGCGCAGGCGGTCGCGCAACTGGTTGGCCGCAGCCTCGCTGCCGAACGCGGCCAGCTGCACCGCCCAACCACCAGGCTGGCCGTGGGTGATCGCCGACGCCGGCGCGTCGCCCTTCTGGTTGACGACACCGGATTCGATGGTCATCGAGACACGCTCGACGCTCTTGAGCTTCAGGCGCGCGGCCTCGGCTTCGGCGCGGCTGTGGAACGGGCCCACGCTCACCCGCAGCACCGACTTGCCCTGATAGGTTTCCGGCGTGGCGACCGCCGAAAAACCGTGCTGTTTGGCCTGTGCGACCAACTTGTTCGCGCCGGCGTGGTCGGCGTAGATGCCGAGGTTGACCGTGTAGAGCGTACCGGCCGCCGCGCCCGCGCCGCCCGGGATCGGTTCGGATTTGGCCGGCGCCGATGCTGCCGCCGACGCCGGAGGCGCCTTGGCAACCTTGCTTCCCGCTTCGGGTTTCGCGGATGTCTGCACGGGCGCCGAGGCTGGCGCGGATACGACCGGCGGCGTGGTCGCGGCGATGGCCGTCGCGGAGGGCGCGGACTGCGCCGGTTGCGGCTTGCCATGCTCGAGGTCGAGCGTCGCGACGTGGTCGGGATCGTTGATCGCGGCCTGCGTGCTGGAACCCGCGCTGGCGCTGTCCGGCCCGACCTTGAGGACGCGCGTCTGCATCTCGCCGCTGGGTTCGGGCGGGATCTTCATGCTGACCGATTGCGGGCCGGAGCCCGAATGGCCGGGCAACAACATCGGCACGAAGATCACGGCCAGCGCGATCAATACGACGGCGCCGAGCAAGCGCTTCTTCAAACCTGGATCCATGATTGCCACGCCTTGCAATGAACAGTGCAAGCGTTGAGCCGCGCGACGCAGTCGTGTCGGCTCGAACGCGGAATGTGCGATTGCCGGGAATTATACGCGGGCCGCCCTGAGCACCGGCGCAACCACGTGGAAGCTGCCGAACGCGAGGATGCGGTCGTCAGGCATCGCTTCCGAACGCGCGGCGGCCAACGCTGTGGAGATGTCCGGAAAAGTCACGCAAACGGCTTCGGGCAAGGCGGCGCGCACCCGCGCCAGCAAACGTTCGGCCGTCTCGCCGCGCGGCGATTCGCCGACCAGGTCGGCGAGATACCAGCGATCGATGCGTGCGCCGAGCGCAGCCACGACACCCTCGACGTCCTTGTCGGCGAGCGCACCGAATACCGCGCGGACCTTGCCCGCGACCGGGTGCCGGTCAAGCCAGCGCGCCAGTTCGCGTGCGGCCTGTGGATTGTGGCCGACGTCGACGATGAGCTCGGGACGCTCGCCAAGCCTCTGCAGGCGGCCCGGCAGCAACGGCGGGCTTCTCGCCCCAGGCGATTTTTCCAATGCCCGGGCATCCCAGCACACGCGTTCACCCAGCACGTGCAATGCCGCGATCGCGGTTGCCGCGTTGTGGTACTGGAAGGCACCGTCGAGTGCGAGGCCGTCGTGCAGCACTATCGCAGAATCGTCGCCCTCCGCCGGCGCGACGTAGCGCGCCTGCGCCGGATCGCGATGCCACCATGTCAACGCACCCGACTCCGGCGACCAGCCGAAATCGCGGCCCAGCACTTCGACCTGCGTGCCAACCGCGTGGGCATGTCCAAGCAACGATGCCGGCGGAGCGGTCTCGCCGACGATCGCGGGCTTGCCGGCACGGAAGATACCGGCCTTTTCGCGCCCGATGCTCTCGCGGTCGGTGCCGAGGTATTCCATGTGATCGAGGTCGACGGTGACCACCACGGCGCAATCGGCATCGATGATGTTGACCGCGTCGAGCCGTCCGCCCAACCCGACTTCCAGCAGTGCGACATCCAACCCGGCGCGCGCGAAGACGTCCAGCGCCGCCAGCGTGCCGAATTCGAAATAGGTCAAGGTGATGTCGCCACGCGCGGCTTCCACGCGCTCGAAAGCCTCGACCAGCGTGGCGTCGTGCGCCTCGGCGCCATCGACGCGCACGCGCTCGTTGTAACGCAGGATATGCGGCGAGGTGTAGGCACCCACTCGCATCCCGCCTGCACGCAGCATGGCTTCGAGAAAGGCGATCGTCGAGCCCTTGCCGTTGGTGCCGCCGACGGCGATCGCCACGGGCGCCGGTGGCGGCGCACCCATGCGGCGCCATACCTCGCGCACGCGCTCGAGGCCCATGTCGATGCCGCGCGCGTGCACTTGCTGCTGGTAATCGAGCCACTCGCCCAGGGTTTTCATGGCGTGCATGGCCTCATGACATCCATGTCTTGGTTCCGCGACGATCCCCAGAGCGCGGCTCCGCCCGGCTGCGGCGAGCAAATCTGCTTTCGACAGTTGGTCCGTTGCGCAGGCGAAACCGCACCAGGTGTCACGCAACCTTCGCGCGATGCGCCAGGATCGCGAGCAGATCGGCGATGCGGTCGCGCAGTTCGCGGCGATCGCAGATCATGTCGAGCGCGCCGTGCTCGAGCAGGAACTCGGAGCGCTGGAAGCCTTCCGGCAACGTTTCGCGCACGGTCTGTTCGATCACGCGCGGCCCCGCGAAACCGATCAGCGCCTTGGGCTCGGCGATCTGGATGTCGCCGAGCATCGCGAGGCTGGCCGACACGCCACCGGTAGTCGGATGGGTCAGCACCACGATGTAGGGCAAGTGCGCCGCGCGCAGGCGCGCCAGCGCGGCCGAGGTCTTGGCCATCTGCATCAACGACTGCAGGCCTTCCTGCATGCGCGCGCCACCGGTCGCGGTGAAGCAGACCAGTGGCGTTTCATCGCGCAGCGCGGCTTCCGCGGCACGGGTGAACTTCTCGCCCACCACCGAGCCCATCGAACCGCCCATGTAGGAGAACTCGAACGCACAGGCGACCACCGGCATCGCCTTGAGCGTGCCCTTGACCGAGATCAGCGCGTCCTTTTCACCACTACTCTTCTGCGCAGCGAGGATGCGGTCGCGGTATTTCTTGGAGTCCCTGAACTTCAGCGCATCGACTGGCGCCAGCCCTGCATCGAGTTCCTCGCCACCCTCGTCGAGGAACCCGGCCAGACGCGCGCGCGCGCCGATCGGATGGTGATGGCCGCATTTCGGGCATACCATCAGGTTGCGCTCGAGTTCCGGCCGGTACAGGCCGATGCCGCAACCCGAGCACTTTTCCCAGACGCCTTCGGGCACCTTGCCGCGGGCGGCGGTGCCCTCTGTACGAATCTTCGGGTTGGTCAGTTTCTGCAACCAGGACACAGGCGATTCCTGCCGTGATTTCAGTGGCATAGGATACACCGTACCGGGTTTCGTTGCCCCGGTTTCAGGCCGCATCCAGCGCGGTGCGGATCGGCGTGATGAAGTCCCGCGCGCGCTGGCAGGCGTCTGCCGGCGTCGTCGCATCGGCCAGCGCGTCGACCAGCGCCGAGCCAATCACCACGGCGTCGGCGAAGGCCGCGACGGCTTTGGCGCCGCCCGCGTCCTTGATGCCGAATCCGACCGCGACCGGCACCTTGGCACGAGCACGCAGACCGCCGACCCGCTGCGCGATGTCGCCTGCCGACGATTTCGACGCACCGGTGATGCCGGCGAACGACACGTAATAAAGGTACCCTTCGGCCGCCTCGACCGCGCGCTCGAGCCGGAGGTCAGAAGTGGTCGGCGCGGCCAGCAGGATGCGTCGCAGCCCCGCATCCCGCAACGGCCGCAGGGTCGCATCTTCCTCGATCGGACAGTCGACGACCAGCACGCCATCCACGCCCGCGTCCGCGGCTTCGCGCGCGAAGCGTTCGATGCCATGGATCTCGACCGGATTGAGGTATCCCATCAACACGACCGGTGTAATGGTGTCGTGTGCGCGAAACTCTCGCACCCAACCGAGGATGTCCGCGACGCCGACGCGGCGACGCAGCGCGCGTTCGTCGGCGTGCTGGATGACCGGCCCGTCGGCCATCGGGTCGGAGAATGGCATGCCCAGCTCGATCAAGTCGGCGCCGGCCTCGACCAATGCGTGCATCACGGGCACCGTCGCTTCGCGCGACGGATCACCCGCGGTGACGAACGGGATCAGCGCCGTGCGTCCTTGCACGCGCAATGCGTCAAAACGCGCATCGATGCGCTGGCTCATAGCTCGATGCGCTCCCGCTGCGCGATCGTGTGCACGTCCTTGTCGCCACGCCCGGAGAGATTGCACAGGATCAACTTGTCCCTGGACATTTGCCCTGCAAGCTTGATCGCCTGGGCGACCGCGTGGCTGGATTCCAGCGCGGGCAGGATGCCTTCGCTTTCGCACAGCAGGTGAAACGCGGCCAGCGCCTCGTCGTCCGTCACGCCGACGTATTCCGCGCGGCCACTGTCCTTGAGAAACGCATGTTCCGGCCCGACGCCGGGGTAGTCGAGCCCGGCCGACACCGAATGCGTCTCGGTGATCTGGCCGTCGTCGTCGCACAGCACGTAGGTGCGGTTGCCGTGCAGCACGCCGGGCCGCCCGGCCGCCAGCGAGGCCGCGTGATGGCCGCTCGCGATGCCCTCGCCCGCGGCTTCCGCGCCGACGATGCGCACCTCGCGGTCGTTGAGGAACGCGTGGAACAACCCGATCGCGTTGGAACCGCCGCCCACGCAGGCGGTGAGCACGTCCGGCAGTCGGCCGTACTCCTCCAGCATCTGCGCGCGCGCCTCACGCCCGACCACTGCATTGAAGTCACGCACCATCATCGGGTACGGATGCGGGCCGGCCACGGTGCCGATGATGTAGAAGGTGTCTGCGACGTTGGTCACCCA
>CAVYUN010000004.1:0-431608 GCA_963771735.1 uncultured Pseudomonadota bacterium
GTCGTTCGGCCGCCCTGCTGTAGGCATCGGCCGACAAGCCGGGTTGAGAGCATTTGCCGTGCCGACCATAAGGCACGGCGTCAGGATCACCTGGTGCTCGCTCTCCCGCCTTCGGTGCACGTCAAATGCACAAACATTTCCTCCTAAAGCCCGTGCTCCCAGCCCAGCGACTTCAGCAATTCGATCGCTGTGCTCGACCAGCATCAGTTCGCCATACTGGCCGACACCACATCGCGGATGTCAGCCGGCGGTGTCATCGGCCGCGGCCTCGGTTGCGGGCAGCCCCGACACGTCCCAGTTCGCCGGAGATCAGCTCCGGCAACAACAGGTCGCGGGTGGTGCGGAGGTTGCGATTTTGTCGCACGAAATTCTTGATCGTGGCGACGGAATTGTTACGAATCCGCATCGAACTGCGACTTTAAGTGTTCTGTCGGAACAACAACCGGGTAGTCCCGCAGAACGTTCCCAGTTAGCTCGGGGCATATTCGTACCGTTCGATGTCTGAGTCCGCATGTGCAATGAACGCATCGCTCGACACCACCGACAAAGCCAGCGCGAAGCAACTTGCCCACTTTGGACGAACGATGATCGCGTCGCTGGACGCAACGCCAGCGATCGGCGCCACAGCCACTTTTGGAAGTACGGGCAATTTGCCAGACAGAATGTCGCCCTCACGAAAGCGCAGCTTGGTGCTCTGCGCGGCACCGGCTTCGCCCCAGTCGGATAGCGCAATTGAACGCCTCGGCAAATGCTCCAAGACCAACATACGGCGAGTCGGAATCCAATGACTCCGGATCGACGGAGTCTCGCACGTCGTCGACCAAGTCACTCAGCGGCTTAACAACCCAACCTTCCGGCGACAGGCCAAGCTCGGACTCGACCATCCGGACGTGTTCGTGGCGGGGAAGCGGAAGTGACCAAGCACTTCCTCGTATGCGCCGCGCCATTTTTTCCAGGATCGCAATGCGCCGCGCGTCGTTCTTGATCAGGTCGTCGTAGCCCGACAAGATCGAAGTAATGCGGCGTTGAGTGACGCTGTCCGGAAAACGCACCGGCAACTTATGCAAGTGATTGCGGTTTACTCCGGGTACGGCAGCGGCTGTGGTTTGCTGGGCGAAGTAATCTAGCGTCTTCAAAAAGTACGAAACAAACCTCGCGTCATTACCTTTGAAGTCGCAAGACATACAACGTTGTATTGAGTGGCCAGAAGTCACTTGAAATGTAGAAAACCTCTCCGATGGTTCCATAGCGCCCCGTTACGACTCCGGGGCCACGTACCTTCGCGACCGAGTGTGTACCTGTAACACCAGAAGACGAGACGATCAGAACGGTGCCGCCGACGCGCTCCTTGGTTGTACGACTTGTAATGCTTCAGCGTCAACACATCGCCAAGTAGGCAGGCGCTGAACATCAGTTGAGAGCCCGTGAAAGCATCGAATCAACGTTTCCGGATATTTCCGTCTCCAATAACTGCGCTTCGTGACCAAGCCGTTGTAGCTCCTCGTTCAGCTCCTCAAGCCGCTCCGCGAAGTCGAACTCATCCACCGCCGCGCCACCACACCGACGTAGCGGCCGGGGTTCAGGCTCCAGCCCTGCGCCTCGATCTCCGCCAGCGTCGCGGCCTTGCACAGGCCCGGCACGTCGGCGTAGCGCCTTGTTCGCGAAGTGCTCGTGCCAGCAGCTCTGCTGCCCGCGTCGAACTCCGGCGTCCTCGCCGCGGTACAGCCGCACGATGTTGGCCAGGAATTCGATCTGCTCCGGCGTGAAGTCGCGGTGCGCGCGGTCGATCTGCCGGAAGAGCGCGGGCGTCCAGGAACAGCACCTTGTCCTTGCGCGGCCCGTGCGCCTTGGCCCGGTCGAAGAACCACAGCGTGCACGGCAGCGTGACGGTGTAGAAGAAGTTCGGAGCCGATCGCTGACGATCACGTCCACCGCGCCGCTCTGGATCAGCTTCTTGCGGATCTCCAGCTCGCTGCCGCGCGCGTCGCCGGCCGAGTTGGCCATGACGAAGCCGGCGCGGCCGTTCTCGTTCAGGGAGGACGCAGAAGAGCTGGATCCAGAGGTAGTTGGCGTTGTCGGTGCTCGGCAGGCCCAAGCGGGAAGCGCGGCGTCGTCCTTCAGCCGGTCCTTGTCCACGCCTGACACGTTGAACGGCGGATTGGCCATCACGAAGTCGAAGCGCGCCGACGCAGCCTCGTGCGGGTCTTCGTAGTAGGTGTTGGCCTCGCGGATGTCGCCCGACAGGCCGTGCACCGCGAGGTTCATCTTGGCCAGCTTGACGGTGTCGCTGGCCTTTTCGATGCCGAAGATGGTGAGCTCGCGCGCTGGCGTTCTTGTGGTGGCGCTGCACGAACGTCGGCCGACTGCACGAACATGCCGCCCGAGCCGCAGGCGGGGTCGAAGATGCGGCCGTGGAAGGGCTCGATGATCTCGACGATCAGCCGCACGATGCTGGCGGGCGTGTAGAACACGCCGCCCTTCTGGCCCTCCTTCATGCGCGAAGCTCGCCGAGGAAGTACTCGTAGACCTTGCCGAAGGCGTCGCCCTCGAGGTCCAGCGGGGCCAGCAGGCGCAGCAGCTCGACCAGCGTGGCGTTGGGCAGCTGGTTGTAGCTGCGCGGCAGCACGCCCTTCAGTCTCGGGTTGTGCTCCTCCACCAGCGCCATGGCGGTGTTGATGGCCTTGCCCAGGTTGGCGCCCTCGGTCAGCGTCAGCAGGTGCGAAAAGCGGGCCTCGTCGGGCAGGTACAGCACGCCCTCGGCCTGGTAGTCGTCGGCTCGAGCTCGTCCGGCGTCAGTGCCCTTGGTGGTCGAGCTTGCGCCTGCACTCGGTGAACCGCTTGTCCGCGTAGCGCAGGAAAGATCAGGCCGAGCACCGGCGTCGAGAACTCGGAGGGCTTCAGGCCCGTGTTGGCCCACAACTGGTCTGCGGCGGCCCATAGGCGGCTTTCGACGGCGACAAGATCGGCTGACACGCAGTGCTTCCCCCTCATTGGACTCTCCCAAGTATCGGCTCTGAAGCTGGGTTTGTCATGCGGCCGCCTGCCTCGGGGCGCATGATGGGGCAGCCACGATGGGTTCAAACACGCCCAGAAGTTCATGCGGATTGTTTGGCTGGTCGTGCATCCTGTTCTATCCGCCGCGTCTCAATCCGTGAGCCGCGGATAGGTGTACGCTTGTACACCCATGGCCCCCACTTCCGCCCAGCTCCGCGTCCTGCGTTTCGTCCGCGACCACCTCGCGCGCCACGGCTATCCGCCGAGCGTGCGCGAGATCCAGCACGCGCTCGGATTCGCCTCGCCCAACGCCGCGGCCAAGCACCTGCGCGCGCTGGAAGCGCAAGGCTTGGTCGAACTGCCGGCGCGCACCGCGCGCGGGATCCGGCTGGTCGGTGCCGGTGAGCCGGACGCGAAGACCCTGCGCCTGCCGCTGATCGGCCGGGTCGCGGCGGGTGCGCCGATCCTCGTCGAGGCCAACGTCGAGCGGAACCTCCGCGTCGACCGCGCGCTGTTCAAACCCGTTCCGGATTACCTGCTGCGCGTCATCGGCGATTCGATGGTCGATGCCGGCATCCTGGACGGCGACCTGATCGCCGTGCGACAGACGCCGGAAGCCCGCAACGGCCAGATCATCGTCGCGCGCGTGGATGACGCGGTGACGGTGAAGGTGTTCAAGCGCGACCGGCGCGGCATCCACCTGCTGCCGCGCAATCCCGACTACGCGCCGATCGAGGTGGACGAAACCCGCGACTTCGCGATCGAGGGGCTGTACTGCGGACTGGTGCGGAGCGCTTGGATGAACGCCGTCGTCGCCCTCGATGCGTTGATCCGCGATCGCCGCGTGTGGCGGGGCCAACCCGCGGCGCTGCCGCCGAGCGCGCAGCCGACCGGCCATGCCGAACTCGATGCAGTCGTTGCCGACACTCGGCTGGCCGGAAGCGTCCCTCTCGGAGATCCTGCTGCCCGCCGATGGCGTGGGCGAACTGCAACTGCTGTTGCCGACGCTGGCGCGATTGACGCAACGCGGCGAGCGCGTGGTGATCGTGTCGCCCCCGTACCGGCCCTATGCCCCCGCGTGGCAGGCGGCCGGCGTGGACTTGGGCCACCTCGCCATCGTCGATGCGCCGCGCGAGCAGGTGCCCTGGACGATGGAGCAGTGCCTGCGCTCGGGTTCCTGCGCCGCGGTGCTCGGCTGGCTCATCAAGGGCGATGACCGCACCCTGCGGCGGCTCGCGGTCGCGGCCGATACCGGTCATGCGCTGGGCTTCGTGTTCCGCGACCGTGCGGCCTTGGGCAATCCTTCGCCCGCGGCGTTGCGGATCGAGGTCGAGGCGATGCCTGCGCGCCTGCGCGTGCACAAGTGCCGCGGCGGCAATCCGCCCGCGCCGATGGCCTTTGCACGAGCGTGATGGGACCGCGCCATGTTGTGGGCCTGTGTACTGTTGCCGTCCCTGGCGCTCGATGGAGCCCTCCGCCGTCGGCCACCCATCGAGCAGCCGTTCGCGCTGGTGCACGGCCCGGCCCAGCAACGCACGCTGGTCGCGGTCAATCGTCACGCCGCCGCCGTAGGCCTTTATCCCGGCCAGCGGCTGGCCGAGGCCGACGCGATCTGTCGGAATCTCCTGACGGAGGAACACGACCCGCGCCGACGCGAACATGATCTTGCCCTGATTGCGGCATGGGCTTACCGGTTCTCCTCCGAGGTTGCGATCGACCCGCCGCGCGCGGTGGTGCTGGAGGTCGGACGAAGCCTTAGGCTGTTCGGACCGTGGCCACGGCTGGAAGCCCGCCTGCGCGGTGAACTCGATGCCTTGGGGTTCCATCACCGCATCGCGCTGGCACCGAACCCGCGTGCGGCGCGCATCCTGGCCGGCGTGCAGGATGGCGCGACCGTCACGGACGATGACGCTCTCAATACTGCGCTGGCGCGCATCCCGGTCGGCCGGGCCGGCCTGCCGCGCAAGGCCGCCGAGGCGTTGCCCGGCATGGGCATCCGCACACTCGGGCAGGTCTTGGGTTTGCCGCGGGCCTCGCTGCAGCGCCGCTTCGGCCGCGCGCTCATCGAGGCGCTCGACGGGTTGACCGGACAACACCCCGCGAACCTCGCGCGCTACCAGCCGCCCGAGCGGTTCGACACCGGCATGGAGCTGCCCTGCGAGATCACCAACCACGCGACCTTGCTGTTTCCGCTCAGGCGCATGCTCTCGGACCTTGCCGCCTTCGTGGCCGCGCGCGATGGCGGGGTGCAGGCCTTTGTCATCCGATTCGGACACGAGCACGGGACGTTCACCGACCTCGCCATCGGACTCCTCGCACCCGAACGCGAGGCGCAGGCCCTCTTCGATCTCGCCAAACTCCGGCTTGACCAGACCCGGCTGCCCAAACCTGTCATCCATCTTGGGTGTCCATGCCGAGCACTTGCCGCCACTGGTGCCGGCCGGGCGCGACCTGTTCGATGCGCGTCCTGCCAACGCGCTGCCATGGGAACAACTGCGCGAACGCCTGCGCGCGCGATTGGGCGAAGAGGCGGTGCACGCGATCGCCGTCGATCCCGATCCGCGGCCGGAGCGGGCGTCGCCGCGTGTGCAGGATGGACGACGAAGCTGGCGTGTCGGTCCCGCTGCCGGCGCGTCCGACCTGGTTGCTGGAGCGTCCGATCCCGCTGCGCGGGCACGACACCGAAGATCCTCGCCGGTCCCGAGCGCCTGGAAACCGGCTGGTGGGATGGCGGTGACATCCGCCGTGACTACTACGTGCTGGAACTCACCACCGGCCAGCGTGCGTGGGCGTTCTGCGCGCCCGGCGAGCGCGGGCCCTTCATGTTGCACGGGTGGTTCGCATGAACGCGCCCGTTTACGCCGAACTGCACTGCCTGTCGGACTTCTCGTTCGGGCGCGGGGCTTCCAGTGCGCGCGAGCTGTTCGAGCGTGCGAAGCGCTGCGGCTACACCGCGCTTGCGATCACCGACGAGTGCTCGCTGGCCGGGATCGTGCGCGCGCACGAAGCCGCGCGGGAAACCGGCGTGAAGCTGATCGTCGGCAGCGAGATCCAGCTCGAGGACGGCCCGAAGCTGGTGCTGCTGGTCGAGAACCAGGACGGCTACACGAACCTGTGCGGCCTGATCACGCAAGGCCGGCGCGCATCGACCCAAGGGCACTTATCGCCTGACGCGTGCCGATCTTGCATCAGGCTTGCCCGGCACGCTGGCGTTGTGGATTCCGGATGCGGAATCCCGAACGCGAGCACGGCGCGTTGCTGCGGTCGTTGTTCGGCGATCGGTTGTGGCTGGCCGTCGAACTGCTGCGCGAGGGCGACGATGCGGCGAGGCTCGTCCAGGCTCTCGGCGCTGGCCGATGACCTCGGCATTCGGGCGGTGGCCTCGGGCGACGTGCACATGCACGTGCGTTCACGCCGCGCGCTGCAGGACACCCTCACCGCGATCCGGCACCGCAAGACCGTGGTCGAAGCCCGTGGTCTGCTGTTCCGCAACGGCGAGCGGCACCTGCGCCGGCGCGAGACGCTGGCGGCGATCTATCCCGAGGCGCTGCTTCGGGAAACCGTCACGATCGCCGATCGCTGCCGGTTCTCGCTCGAACAGTTGCGAGTACCGCTATCCCGCCGAACTCGTGCCCGAAGGCCATACGCCGACCACCTGGCTGCGGGCACTCACCGAAGCGGGCCTTCGCTGGCGCTGGCCGGAAGGTGAATCCGCCACCGTGCGCGCACAGGTCGAGCACGAGCTTGCCTTGATTGCGGAGCTTGGGTACGAGCCGTACTTCCTGACCGTCCACGACATCGTCCGCTTCGCGCGTGGACAGGGCATCCTCTGCCAGGGCCGCGGCTCGGCCGCCAACTCGGCGGTGTGCTTTGCGCTGGGCGTGACCGAGGTCGATCCGGCCCGGATCAACACCCTGGTCGAGCGCTTCATCTCCAAGGAGCGCAACGAGCCCCCGGACATCGACATCGACTTCGAGCACGAGCGGCGCGAGGAGGTCATCCAGTACATCTATGGAAAGTACGGCCGCGAGCGCGCGGCGCTGGCCGCCACCGTGATCTGCTATCGCGGCAAGAGCGCGGTGCGGGATGTCGCCAAGGCGCTCGGCCTGCCGCCCGATGCCGTCAACAAGCTGTCGTTCGCACTCGGCTGGTGGAATGGCGAGACGCCGATGGATGAGCGGCTGATCGAGGCCGGCTTCGATCCGCACAGTCCCGTGATCCGGCGTGTGTTGAAGCTCACCGCCGAACTGCTGGACCGTCCGCGGCACCTGTCGCAGCACGTCGGCGGCTTCGTGATCGCCGATGCCCCGCTGCACACGCTGGTGCCGGTCGAGAACGCGGCGATGCCCGACCGCACCATCATCCAGTGGGACAAGGATGATCTCGATGCCCTCGGGCCTGCTCAAGGTCGATTGCCTCGCGCTCGGGATGCTGACGGCCCTGCGCAAGTGCCTGGACCTGCTGCGCCGGCACGGCCGCCGCGACCTGACCCTGGCGACGATCCCGGCCGAAGACCCCGAGACCTACGCCATGCTCGGCAAGGCCGACACCGTCGGCGTATTCCAGATCGAATCGCGGGCGCAGATGGCGATGCTGCCGCGCTTGAAGCCGAAACACTTCTACGACTTGGTCATCGAAGTGGCGATCGTCCGGCCCGGCCCGATCCAGGGCGACATGGTGCATCCCTACCTCCGGCGCCGGAATGGCGAGGAGCCGGTGACCTATCCGTCCGACGACGTGCGTCAGGTGCTGGAACGGACGCTGGGCGTGCCGCTGTTCCAGGAACAGGTGATGAAGCTCGCGATCGTCGCGGCCGGCTATACGCCGGGCGAGGCCGACCAGCTGCGCCGTTCGATGGCGGCCTGGAAGCGCCACGGCGACATCGAGAAGCACCGCGAACGGATCACCCAAGGCATGCTGGCGCGCGGGTACAGCCCCGAGTTTTCGGCGGAGCTGTTCGACCGCCTGAAGGGCTTCGGCAGTTACGGCTTCCCGGAATCCCATGCGGCGAGCTTTGCGTTGCTGGCCTACGCCAGCGCGTGGCTGAAACGCCATGAACCCGCGGCGTTCGTGTGCGCGCTTGCTCAACTCGCTGCCGATGGGCTTCTACAGCGAAAGCCAGCTGGTGCAGGATGCGCGCAGGCACGGCATCGCCGTGAATCCGGTGGATGTCCGATACAGCGATTGGGATTGCACGCTGGAGGCGATGTCGCGCCGATCCACACTTCGTCATACCGCAGAGGGTCGGGCTCACGTCCAACCACTGTCGTTGCGGCTGGGCCTCAGGATGATCCGCGGATTCCGCGAGGACGCGGCCGAACGCATCCGCCGCGCGCGCGACTCACGCACCTTCGCCGACATCGCCGACCTGGTCGAACGCGCGGAACTGGATGCCCGCGACCGCACCCTGCTCGCCGAAGCGGGCGCCCTGCGCGGACTGGCCGGTCACCGCCATCGCGCGCGCTGGCACGTCGCCGGCGTCGAACCGCAACGGCCGTTGTTCGGACACGCCAGTCCCGATGAAGATCGCCATCGCCATCGCGCCACCCTCGACCGGCGACAACACCATCGCCGACTACGCCACGACCGGCCTCACGCTCGGCCCGCATCCGCTCGGACAGATCCGCGCGCAACTGAAGGCCCGGCGCTGCCAGCGCTCACGCGACCTGCAGGCGATGCCGCACGGCGCGAACGCGCGCGCAGCCGGACTCGTGACCCTGCGCCAGCGGCCCATGACCGCGAGCGGCGTCACCTTCGTGACCCTGGAAGACGAAGACGGCATGGTCAACGTCGTGATCTGGCGCGACCTCGCCGAGCGCCAGCGGCGCGTGCTGCTGACGGCCAAACTGCTCGGCGTCGACGGCCGCTGGGAAAGCGTCGAGGGCGTCAACCACCTGATCGCCCAGCGCCTGCACGACTACAGCCCGTTGCTCGGCGCGCTGGATAGTAGAAGTAGGGATTTTCGGTGAAGGATTTGAACTTACGAGTTCGCCCAAGGTAAGTCGCCGGTTCGCAAGTCTTCTATGTGTTATTTCGATCCTTCGCCATGTCATCCACATCTTGAAGCAGGTCGGAGCCCCTACGAATGCCGCGATCGTGGGTGATCACATAACAAAAATGCTCATTGCAAGCATAGACTTGCCTCCTACCGTGTGAGATCACGATGCCATTGATCGCCGCGACAATATCTGGATCGGCGATGCGCGCACCGCCCTCACCTTCGAACCGCCCGGAAAGAACGAGATTGCGAGACAGAGGAAATACAACATCCGTACCGGTAACTCCAAAGCCCGGCGACAATGGTCTCGACCGTTCTTTCGGGCTCTGACCACATCAAGACCACGGGGTGATCGGTTGTGACAAAGCCTCCGGAGTCACTGCTAGCCGATATGAGCGTCCACTTCCGTGCGCGCAAGAACGGAACAACCTCCGCAAAGAGCTTTAGTTCCATACGTACGTGCTCGGTAGTCGGGACGTCTACGTCAAATTTTCCTTGTTCAACGAAACTACGGAACCGTTCATAGGAGACATGGTCGTCCGTAACATCACCACCCGCAGAGGCGGCCTTCTTCACCGTTGCTTCGAAGCGCTCTTTCGTCGCAGACGCCTGTTGAATCACGATCCTTGCTGTATTCAATCGAGCACGACGCATGGTTTCGCGCATGCGCGGGCTTCTCACTGCAAGCAGAGTGATCAAGTCCATCACTAGATTTCGATCCTCGATAGCGCTGAAGTCACGGCTTGCGTCTATCCTCTTCAGCCCCTCCGCAAGACGACTTTCGAACCGAGAGTACGCTGACTCCACAGCGTTCGGGCTATGAGCGCCGGCGTCGATCCGGTTGAAGTCCCGCTCAACTGCAACATTTGCAGGTGAAGCGCTGAACGATTTTCTAGCCATGCAATCGACGACAAAGAGTTGATGATCCGCACTCCGATCAAGCGTGAACCCCCTGAGGTAGCACTGCGGCACCCAATGGTGCCGCCGTGCTTCGGTTTGTTCGTTCTTCATTCTTTGCCCACGCGCGCAGGGTACAAACGTGATTGCCAACTGCAGCATCAATCCTAGTCGCGCCCTCTCTACTCCGCTTGCATGTGGCGACCCCGTCCGGCCAGAAGCCGACACTCGCCAGCGGCTGCTTTCGGGTGTTCAATGAACGGCCTCCACACCCTCTGCAGGGGACGCGATGTGCATCAACAAGGTCGCAATAACGTTTACGCATCCAGCAGAATCGGCCAATGTCCATAAACTTGCTCGACCCGACGCGGAAACAGCACTTCCTGCCACAGATTGAGCAGCGGCTGAACGCCATTGATTCGAAGGTCCGCAAAGAAAAACAGAGCATCTACGAGTTTGAGGTACTTGGCCGGGAGCCGATCCAGCTCGGACCCGCACAGAGCACTCGCATCGAGAAGAACCTCGCGATGCTCGACCTGTTCAGCTTCGACGTGGACAGGAACCAACCGCTTCGCCAGAACCTTGAGACATTGTTCAATCGATACGAGACGGATGTGAGGACACACACCGAGAGTTTGCTTGCCAAGCTCGCCGCCGGCAACCATTCGGTCGGGCAAGAGGTTACAAACATCTTCGCGGCGAAGCTCTTGAACTTCGCGAGGAACCCGTTCTCCGTTCAGAAGATTCTTAACACCTTTGGTGCGCTCGCGAACTTCACACCATTGCGACGAGAGGTCGGTCAACTCTTCGACAAGGTTTTGTTTGGCCGTCGAAAGCACCAGATACACCTCTGCGGCGAACTTGGCATCACGGACGCGCAGTACGACCAGTGGCTTCGGATGCTCTTCAACATGCTGATGGAGCTGGCACCCGAATTTCCGCCGATGCTGGATCAGTTGGTAAATAACACATTCAACTCCAAGGCCTTTGCGATCGGTGTGCTTGTGAGCACCTACGATTCGCCGTCATGCCTGCTGTCGGATCGTGGTTTCAGCACGAACGTACATAGTGAACGGGCAGACGGATTCGACTTCAACCTGCGTAGCGATGCATTCATCCGGTACGTCGTGATGGATCGAAAGCCTAGAAACGTACCGGCTGGGATGCCTCAAGCATCCATTGATGCTTTCATGCAATCCGACCTGCCGGTCCGCCTGTATCTTGCCCATGAAAACACGGACTTGCTGCGCGGCTTCAATGTAAATGTGATTAGCCAGTCCCACAGTCGTGTTTTCTGCGCCGTCAATCACGGTATCGTGTACTGACGCGCGAAGCCCTCGGTCAACCCACGCGCAGGCCCCCGTCTTGATGATGTGTTTTCGCGAGCCGCCATGGAATCCCTTGCCGTCCATAAAGGCTCAACCGTTCATGGGGCATTGTGCCGCGGTGATCGCCGCGCGCGAGGCCCCACGTTACCGATGGCCGCCGGTGCACAACACTAGCGCCGGGTTCAGGCGCTACTGGTTCGAGTCAGGGCTGCTCGAAAGCTTCCCTTGGATGCGCTCGCGGCCTTGGACGGCCGCTACCACGCGGGATCGCGTTGCTCGATAGCGGCCGTTGGGGATCGAATGCTTCCCGGGCTACAGAATCGCTCGGAGCGGGCGACGTTTCCCCGGTTCCCGGCATCCGCTGGGTCCGCTTATACAGTGCATGCATAACCGGACCTAGCCAGGCAAAGTTCCTGCAACTTCATGGGGTTGTGCTACCTTTGCCGGGGTCCGGAGCTGTTTGCATAACCGGACGTCGAATCCGCATATTCAGTAGTCATGCGCATGAAGATTGACGGATACGAGTTCACCAGAGTTTGTGCTATCGAGCCTAGGCGCGGTGCCGATGGCTCAATCCAAGAGCTGATGCCGCAACCACGGTATAGAAACGTCGCTGGTCTAGCCATCAATCGTCATGGAAGTGGTCCTTTTTGCAAGTTCACTATCTCGACCAAGATAACCATGAGCGGCGTTTATGCCATTACGGCAGGCGATGACGTGAAGTACATCGGCGAGTGCCAAAGGCTTTCAGAGCGATACAACATGGGATACGGCAACATCTCTCCCCGGAATTGCTTCGTCGGAGGGCAAGAGACCAACTGCAGGATCAATAACCTGATTCTCAACGAGGCGGCGGCCGGAGCCAGCCTGGTTCTCTGGTTCTTGAAGACGGACAACTTCAAACGGATAGAGCAAGAACTACGTAGCTCGAAGCGCCCACCATGGAACAGAGTGTAAGCATGCGTGTAACAACGCGTTCCACTCGGACGCCTCACTCACTACGCTCGTTCGGCGCCGGTGAACGTGAGCGTTAAAAGTTATTGGGAGAGACCATGCAGGTCTACGAGAGAGTAATTGTCACAAACGATTTTGACTGCACTAGTGGCAGTGGACAAGTTGGCTGTGGTCCATGCATGCAAGAGTCCTTGCCACCAACGAGCGCTTGGCTACAGCGGGAAGTTACAAAACACACATCCCAACTATCTCGTTTTGGAGACGGACAATGACCTTTTTCTAAATATCATTGATCCTTCCTGGTTTCACTCTTCATGCCGCCGCTGTTTAGTCGCTTCTTGAATTTCTCAAACAAACATTGGCACAACGGCCAGGAGCTACTTATTCACTGCAACCAAGGTGAGTCCAGGGCGCCGTCATTGGCGCTGCTGTTCTTGGCGAAAGGGGTTTCAGTCATTCCCGATGAATCCTATGCCGCGGCCAGGCGAAATTTCGAAAGAATTTATCCGCGCTACAATCCAGGCAAGGGAATCGAGACTTACTTTTCCCAGAACTGGGAGTTGCTAGGAAGTGACTTCTAACAATTCGTTCAAGGCGGACGGCTTCGCCGCTGCTTAACTCCAGCGTTGCCACTGGGAAAGCAAATGCTCATTGGAAGGATGATTCGATGCGCGAGCTGCCACAAGTTGGTGCCAAGTGAGTTTGATCCCTGCTTGGGCTGCGGCAAACCACTAAAGGAAGAACCGACATCGTTGTCTAGCCTACCTGGAGAGTACCCCGAGCCGCTTCGTGAGCCGCAGTTCGTTCCACGGGCGCAAGAAGCAAAGACAGCGCCGGAGCCAGTAGACGTAGCAACTATGCCTGAGGCGCAGGAGCCAAAGCCGCGCCGCTTGCCTATTCCACGCGAGGTTCAACGTGAAGTGTGGCAGCGCGACGGAGGCAGGTGCGTGGAGTGTGGAAGCAACGAGTATCTCTGCTTTGATCACATCGTCCCTGTGTCGCGAGGTGGAGGCAACACTGTGCGCAACATACAGCTACTTTGCGAAATATGTAACTTGGCGAAAGGCGCCAATATTTGAACAACGCGCGTAGCATCAAGTTTGAAGTGCACAGTTGACCATGCTTCCCGAAAGCGGACCGTCGCCACGGGCTGCAACGGGGCGGTTCAGCCCGTCGTAGGCGCGGATTCCAGCTGTTGAACTTAGCTGCTTATGGACGGTGGCTTGATAGGTGTCCACCAACCATACTCTCGGCGTCACCAATTGGCGTCTGACCCGGGCGTTTGGTGGTATGAAGTCGGGCAGCTTTGGCGATCAGCGTTGGGGTGGCCTCGGACTGGTGTCGCCGCCGCGAAATCTGTCTGCGTACCAGGCGTAGATGTCGTAGGTTCGCTCCAGTCCCAGAGTTTTTCACTGGCTTTCGACTGTCTCCTGTTCTTTAATGCGGGGCCGCACGATGATGGTCGGCGTCATCAAAAAATGGTGCGTTTGAACATCATTGGCCTCTCATTCGCCACGAGTCGTTCACTGGAGGCGCATGTTGCCAGTATCACGTGTGATTTCAGGTGGTCAGACCGGCGTCGACCGAGCGGCGTTGGATTGGGCGATTGCGAGCGATGTCTTGCATGGCGGTTGGTGCCCAAAGGAGCGCCGCGCGGAGGACGGTCCAATCCCTGCCAGGTACCAACTCACTGAGACGGAAGGGCACGGCTACCACGCACGCACGGTCCGCAACGTGCGGGACGGCGATGCAACATTAATTCTGAATCTTGGTGACCTGCAAGGCGGCAGTCTGGAAACGATGCTTATCGCTCAGCGACAAGGCAAGCCCGTACGAGTATTGCAGTTGGATGCACGGTTGACTGACCCCGAGCTTGCCGAGGTTCGCGAATGGTTGCGCCTAATTGCCGTCTACACACTCAATGTAGCCGGGCCACGCGAAAGCAAGCGACCGGGCATCTATGAGATGGCTAGCGCCTTGTTTGAGCGGTTGTTCCCCAATCCCGGCTGACCGTTCGGAGAGTCAGCGAACAAGTCAGTAATACTACCGGCGTATCAGGCGGGCTTCCGTCGCAACGGCACGACATTGCCGCCATTGCGCAGGTTGTCCAGATAGTCCGCCCATGCCTGCATGACGACGCGGCGCTTGTCGTCGAATGTGGTGCGGTCGTAGGCCCGCTGCACTTCGCCTCGTTTGGCGTGCGCAAGTTGCGCTTCGAGTATGTCCAGCTCTACCCCCAAGCGTTCGCGCGCCATCGTGCGCAACATGGCGCGAAATCCGTGGGTCGCGTGGCGGCCCTGGAATCCCATGCGACGCAACGCCGCGCTCAAGGCATCGCGGTGTAGGTGCGGGGTGGTCTGTCTCGCGAGTGGCGGGAATACGTACTCGCGTCCGGCGCTGTAGATTTCCATGTCGCGTAGTGCGGCTATCGCCTGACGGGGCAGCGGAACGATGTGCTCGTGGCGGGTCTTCATCTTTTCCGCCGGTACAGCCCACTCGGCATTATCGAAGTCGATTTCATTCCATCGTGCAGATGCGACGATGCCGGGTCGCATCGCAGTGAGCATGGCGACTGTGAGTGCCGCGCGTGTAACCGGAATCGGGTAGGCGTCGATGGCCTTGATCAGCGGCTTGACGTCGTGCGGCTTCGTCGCAGCGGGTATGCTGCCGCGTTCCGTGGTAGTGACGGTCCTCTCCAGCGACAAAAGCTTGCCGTCTTCTCGCAAGCCATCGCGGATAGCCTGCTTTACGATCCCGCCGAGGTATTGCCGTGCCTTGGCCGCCAGCGATGACGAATGCTTGTCGATAGCTTCGATCACCCTGGCGGCGTGCTGGGTGCTGAGCGTCGCCACGGACCGACCACGTAACGCTGGCAGCAGATACGTATCGGTCACGTACTGCGCCTTGCGCAGAGTTTCGATCGCCCAGCGCTTGCGGTTGACCTCGAGCCAGCGTTCGGCTGCCTTTTCGAAAGTGGATTCGGCTGCCTTGCGCTGGGCCGCCTTTGAATGAAGACGCGCCGCGACGGGATCGATGCCGTCTGCAAGTTTGGCGCGTGCCGCATCTCGCAGCTCGCGGGCGTGCTTCAACGAGACTGACGGATATTCGCCGAGGGCCATTCGATTCTCGCGTCCATCCGGGCGGTAATATTTCAGACGCCACAGCAACGCGCCTGAAGCGGCGCGGATCAGGTACAGGCCTTTCCCGTCCCACAGTGGAAACTCCGCGGCTGGGGCCTTGCGGATGCGTGCGTCGCTCAGCTCTTTCGCATGTCGTGGCATGGGAGAGCCCTCGTAGGGATATTTTGGTCCTTCTGCCCCAAGGGACCGGGATTTCAAATATCCCTATCCGTATCCCTACGGGGCTTGCGCTTGGATGATACCCCATGGAACGTCATGGCACAAAAAACCCGCGACTGGCGCGGGTTTCAGCCCATTCTCAGGTATGAATGGGAATCTCCGGAACCTGATTGTGGTGCCCAGGAAAGGACTCGAACCTTCACGGGTCGCCCCGCCAGCACCTGAAGCTGGTGCGTCTACCAATTCCGCCACCTGGGCAGGCGTCCGGCTCGCGGCGTGGTACGCCAGCGAGCCGCGTAAGATAGCCGTGGGCTGGTGGGCGTGTCAATTGATGAGCGACCTTCGAGGCCGATGCTGAAACGCCGGGGGCTTCGTGCTAGCTTGCACTGGATTATCGGAGGGTGTCGAGATGAACAAGCGATTGATGGGTTCGATCCTGGCGGGTGGTCTGGCCGCGCTTTTGGCGCTGCCGGCGCTGGCCGCGCTGAAGGCCGGTGACGCGGCTCCGGATTTCACGGCCACGGCCAGCCAGGCGGGCAAGGATTTCACGTTCTCGCTGAAACAGGCGCTGGCCAAGGGGCCGGTGGTGGTCTACTTCTATCCGGCGGCCTACACCGGCGGCTGCGACCTCGAAGCGCACACCTTCGCAACCGACAAGGACAGGTTCGTCAAGGCCGGTGCCACCATCGTCGGTGTTTCGGCGGATTCGCTCGCGCGCCTGAACAAGTTTTCCTCCGATCCGAATTACTGCGCCGGCAAGTTTCCGGTGGCTTCCGATCCGGATGGCAAGATTGCGGCCCTGTATGGCCTCAAGATGATCCCGCCGCAGGAGGGCGTTATGGATGTCGAGCACCAACCGGTGACGCACGGGTTTTTCCCGCGCACGACCTTCGTGATCGACCGCGAGGGCAAGATCGTCGCCGCGCTATCGAGCGAGGCGGATCACCTGACGCCTGACCAGCACGTGAAGCGTTCGCTGGCGATCGTGCAAAAGTTGCAGACGGGCAAGGCGCCGTAACTACGCGGCTCTTGCTTTCGCGGCACGGCTCCGCGACGCTGGCGGCATGCCAGGACGCAATCGCAAGACACCTCGATCCCAGCGCGAACCCGCCAAGGGAAACAAGCGGCGCAAACCCGACGATGTTTCGACGGCCCCAAAACCGGGCAAATCGCCAGGCGGCAAGTCCGCCGGTGCGGAGCGGGGCAAGCGGCGCGGCCCGGGCGGCCTCGTCGACCCGCATGCCGAACGCGAGGCCCGGCGCTATGAACATCCGATCCCCAGTCGCGAGGCGATCCTAGCGCTGCTGACCGAGCGCGGCAGCCTGTTGACCGCTGACGAGATTGCCGTTGCGCTGGACATCCGCGATGCGTATCGACGCGAGGCACTGGACAAGCGCCTGCGCGCGATGCTGCGAGACGGCCAATTGCTGGAAAGCCGTCGCGGCGGCCTGGCGCCAGCTGGACGCCTAGACCTGATCGCGGGGACGGTGCTGGCCAACGCGGAGGGTTACGGTTTCCTGCGTCCCGACGAGGGCGGCGACGACTTGTACCTCTCGCCGGCGCAGATGCGCCAGGTGCTGCACGGCGATCGCGTGCTGGCTTCGGTGGTCGGCGTGGACCGGCGCGGGCGCCGGCAGGGCGCGATCCGCGAGGTGCTGGAACGACGCGAGCCGCGGCTGGTCGGGCGCGTGGTCGAGGAACACGGCGTGATGGTGGTCGATCCCGACGACCGCCGCCTGCACCAGGATGTGTTGGTTCCGCCCGATGCGCGCGGCGGTGCGCGGGCAGGGCAGATCGTGGTCGCGGAAATCACCGATCCGCCCACGTCGCAGCGCGGCCCGATCGGCCGCATCGTCAGCGTGCTGGGCGAGAAGCTCGAGCCTTCGCTGATCGTCGAAATGGCGATCGAGAGCCACGGCTTGCCGGACGAATGGCCCGCGGACGTCATGCGCATGGCCGAGGCAGTCGAGCCGCGGGTGGCCAAGGGCGAACATGCCGGTCGCGTGGATTTGCGCAAGCTGCCGCTGGTCACCATCGACGGCGCCGACTCGCGTGATTTCGACGATGCGGTCTACGCCGAACCCGTGCGCGGCGGCTTCAAGCTGATCGTCGCGATCGCCGATGTGTCGCACTACGTGCAGCCGGAAACGGCGCTGGACGACGAGGCGTACAAGCGCGGCACCTCGGTGTATTTTCCGGGTTTCGTGGTGCCGATGCTGCCCGAGACGCTGTCCAACGGCATCTGTTCGCTGAACCCGGATGTCGATCGCCTGTGCATGGCGTGCGAGATGCGGGTCGACGGCGGCGGTGACGTGACCGGTGCGAAATTTTATCCTGCGCTGATGCGCTCGCACGCGCGGCTCACCTACGACGAGGTCTGGCAGATCGTCGGCGCGCGCGATGCACAGGCGCGGCGCGAGGCAGGCAAGCTGCTTGCGCACATCGATCACCTGCACGCGCTGTACCAGGCACTCGACGCCGCGCGCAAGCGGCGTGGCACCATCGAGTTCGAGACCGGCGAGGTCGAGTACCGGCTGGACAGGCACGGCGAGGTGGTTTCGCTGGGTGCGCGCGAACGCAATGACGCGCACAAGCTGATCGAGGAGTGCATGATCGCGGCCAACGTGCAGGCCGCGATGTTTCTTGCAAGGAAAAAGATCCCGGCGCCGTTTCGCGTGCATGCACCGCCGCCGGCGGAAAAGTACGAGGACCTGCTGGCTTTCCTGCGCGAGTACAAGCTGAAACTGCCGCCGCTGGCCGATGTGAAGCCGCGCGATTTCGCGACGCTGCTGAAGCAAGTGGCGGGGCGCGCCGATGCCGAGCTGTTCCGCAGCGTGCTGCTGCGCGCACAGAGCCTGGCGAGTTACCAGCCCGCCGACCACGGGCATTTCGGGCTGGCACTGGATGCCTATGCACACTTCACTTCGCCGATCCGGCGCTATCCCGACCTGCTGGTGCATCGCGCGATCCGCTACGCGCTCGCTGGCGGCAAACCGGCCGCGTATCTCTATACCGAAAGCAAGATGGCAACCATTGCCGCGCATTGTTCGCGCACCGAGCGGCGCGCGGAGGATGCCGAGCGTGATGTCGACGAGCGTTACAAGTGCGCGTGGATGGAGCAGCATGTCGGCTCGGAATTCGACGGCATCGTTACCGGCGTGACGTCGTTCGGCTTGTTCGTCGAATTGACCGAATCGAAAGTTTCGGGGCTGGTGCACATCACCCAATTGCGCAATGACTACTACCATTTCGATGCGCGTCGCCATGAACTTCGTGGCGAACACGGCGGCGCAGTGTTCCGGCTGGGCGATGCGGTGCGCGTGCAGGTGCTGCGCGCGAGCATGGAGGATCGAAGGATCGATTTCCGACTTGTCGTGGATCGCGGCAACCCGGCGCGCGCCGAGGCCGCGAAACGGAAGCGGCGTCGATGAGTGAAACCTGGATCGTCGGCATCAATCCGGTCGAGGGAGCGTTGGCCAACGATCCTTCGCGTGTGCGTGAGCTGCTGGTCGAGCAGGGTACGCACAATCCCCGCGTGGCCGAACTCGTCGACGAGGCGAAGCGGCTGGGCGTGCGCGTGCATGCGCGTCCACGCGCGATGCTGGACAAGGTTTCGGGGCACGCGCGTCACCAGGGCGTGGCCGCGCATTACGAGGCACCAGCCGCGAAGTCGGAGCACGACCTCGCGGATTTGCTGGATGCGGACGATGGACTGTTCCTGGTGCTGGACGGCGTCACCGATCCGCACAACCTCGGCGCCTGCCTGCGCAGCGCAGCGGCGGCTGGCGCCACCGCGGTGGTCGTGCCGAAAGATCGTGCGGTCGGCATCACGCCGGTGGTGCGGCGAGCCTCGGCGGGCGCGGTCGACCGGGTACCGCTGGTCGAGGTGACCAACCTCGCGCGAACCTTGCGCGATATGAAGGATGCCGGCGTCTGGTTGACCGGCCTGGCCGGCGAGGGCGCGGTCTCGCTGTACGATGTCGACTTGCGTGGCAGGGCCGCGTTGGTCATGGGTGGCGAGGGCGAAGGCATGCGCCGGCTCACGCGCGAGGCCTGCGACCACCTGGCGCGCATCCCGATGCCGGGCGGCATGGAGAGCCTCAACGTCTCGGTGGCAGCAGGGATCGCGCTGTTCGAAGCTGTACGGCAACGCAGGAGCAATCAGCGATGACCATTACGTTCCATTGGCCCACGATCGTCGGGCTTGCCGGCACGCTGCTGGTGCTGGTGGCATTCTTTCTGTTGCAGGCGCGCAAATTGCACGGCAACGGTCTGGCCTACCAGCTGCTGAACGCGATCGGTGCCGCGGCGATCATCGTGTCGCTTTTCTACGCGTTCAATCTCGCCTCGATGCTGCTGGAAATCGCATGGCTCGCGATCAGTGTTTACGGCATGGCGACGAGCCGGAGCAGCCGTTTACGCTAGCGTACTTCAGCGCCGTCTTCCCGGCGCTTTCTTCACGACGCTTGGTTTCGATGCGCGTCGCATCACGGTGTCACGCGCGAAACGTCGCGTCGCATGAAGCGGTCGCAAGCGCGCCAGAAACTCAGTTCGGCGCGCACCGCGGTTTTGTCGGCGCGCAGAATACGCTGGCAACGGCCGGCCGGTGCAGCCTGCATTGCTCTTGCGGGTATGCTTGCGCGCATGCCGTCGTCCATCGATCAACGCTTCCAGCGCATCTACGCGGCGATCAAGGCGATCCCGGCCGGGCGTGTCGCGAGCTATGGCCAGATCGCGGCGCGCGCAGGCTTGCCGGGCCGGGCGCGGCTGGTCGGCAAGGCCCTGCGCGAGACGCCGGACGATCTCGAATTGCCCTGGCACCGGGTGCTGCATGCCAACGGCAGCATTGCGTTCCCCCGCGGCAGTCGCGGATTCCGCGAACAATCGCGGCGCCTGCGCGGCGAGGATGTGGACGTGCGTGATGGCCGTGTGCCGATGTCCGCTTTCGGGCTCGATCACGATCTGGACCGGGCGTTGTGGCGCCTTGATTGAGCGCACGGCGCTTGACGGTTTGTGCCGTGGCCGGTCTAATACGCGGTTCGTGATCGCGACCCGTGCAATGCGGGACATGTCGCGGTTGCGCAGGTCGGCCAGGTAGCTCAGTTGGTAGAGCAGAGGACTGAAAATCCTCGTGTCGGTGGTTCGATTCCGCCCCTGGCCACCATTAAAATCAATCACTTACGAACGACGTACGAGTTGCAATTTGGCACCGTGTGTCGAAAACGTGCCATCGATCCGCGCATGCGAAACCGGGTCTGCAGCTGTATCGTTGCCGTGGCGAACCTTCGTGCCTGCGTGTAGTCTGACAGTTGGCGAGCAAACGGGTATCCGCTTTGCTCGCGCCGCCCATTTCGGGAATGCCAGATGAAAACCGGTGCCGTGAAGATCGCTCTGTTGCAGGCCCTGGTCTTGGCAGCGGCATCACCCGTGATGGCGCAATCGACGCAGGGCAGCGCGCAGCATGAATCATCCGTGCCGGCACCCGCATCGTCCACGCTCAATCTGAAATTGCCTTCCAGCGAGAACCTCCCCGGTGCCCATGACCCGCCGGGCAAGTATTACGGCGACACCGGCGGCAAGGCTGCTGACGGCTCCAGTACCATCGTTCACGGCAGTGTCAGCACGATGGTCGGTTACGCCAAGGGCTACGGCAACATGAATGCCACCGGCGTCGACCTCGACGTCGACCATCGGACCGCGAGCGGCAATCACGTCCGCTTGCGCATCGACATGAGCCAGGGCAACGGATTTCCCGGTTACGGCTATGGATACCGTGGATGGAGGCCGCTCCCACCTCCGCCACCGGCGTCATCGAGTGGCAACTGATCCCGCAGAGGGTTGCCCCGCGCGTTGATTTGCCGCGGACAACCGCGCGCCTTGGCAATCATCGCGCATCGGATTGAATCGAAGGGTGTTTCGCCTCGCGCGTGCTCCCGTCCTCACCACATTGATGGTGCTTGCGATCGTCATTGGCATCGGGGCCACGAACCATATCGTCCAGCATCAATCCGACCTTGCCGCGTTGCGGATGATTCCGGGTGTCGAATCCGTGGCGGCAGCGGCAGCGGCAGCGGCCACGCCGGATGCTGTTCCTATGTGACTGGCTGAATGGTCGCCTGATCCAGCAGCGACTCGCTCAACCGCCACCCGCCGCAGCGAGCGTTGCGGCCACCTTGTCGGCGTCGGCGTGCGCGGTTTTCAGATCATTGGATTGCAGGCCCGCCTGTGCCTGTTTCAGCGCGGTTTCAAGCTTTGCGTGCAGCGCGGCGTTGCCCGCTGCGTCGGGGAGCGCGCCGTTGCCTTGCCCCTTGCAGGGATCGGCCTGACTGGCGTCGAAGCCGGTGCCTTTGGGTCCCACCAGGCAGTTGATCACATGGTGCAAGTGGACGTGCGAAACGGCGACCGTTGGCGCCGCCGCGGCGTACTTCGCGTGGGTATGCGCGGTTTTGATTTCGGTCTGGGCGGAAGGGGTTTGCGCGAGCGACGTGCCGGTCAAACCGCATGCCAGTGCAGCGCCCACGACGACAACCAGCAACTTGTTCATCACTGCCTCCGATCATGTCTGTCGAATTGACGGAGGGCAAGCCTACGCCTGCGGATGTAATCGGTGCGTGTAGCTGTGGGCGAGTTGTTTGACGGCCATGGCTGGTCGCGGGCCGCAAGAACCCGCACCGCTCCGAGCGGCGCGCGTGGTCAGGGGCTGCCGGTTGCCGGCCGAGGCTTGCGCTGATAGCGGGTGCGCAGGACGGCATCCCACAAGCCGGTGGTCACCCCGAAATTGGCTTCGGGGTGATAGTGGTGAATGTTGTGAAAGCCGGCCCAGCGGCGCAGCACCGGACTCTTGAAGCGATGCACGTGGATCACGACGTGGCTCAATCCGTAAGCGGAGTAACCGGCCGCGATGACGCCGGCGAGCAGCAGCGCATACCCGACCGGGATAGCCAGGGAAAACAGCAGGCCCAATGCACACATGAAAAGCGGCGGCATGAAGAACGGCAATGCGTCATAACCCAGCGGGTCGACATGGTGACGGTTGTGGCCGGCCTCGAAGGGACCGGTAGGTCCGTGGAACAGCCAGCGATGTGCGGCATACTCGATGAAGGTGAACGCGAACAGGCCACACAGTACCGTCAATGCTGCGCCGAGCAGGTTCATTCGGCCGTACCACACGCCGGCGCCGATCAACAGCAGGCTGATCAGGCCGTCGCTGACGAGACCGGCGCGCAGGTTGAAGTGGCTGGTGGACAGGCGCGCCAGCGGTCGCGCGAGCCATTCCAGGAGCGCGGGCAGGCGCGAAGCGGTCTTGCCGGCTTCGTCGGGGGTCGCGTGGACCTTCTGGTTGCTGGACACGGCCTTCAGGCAGCTCCTGTTGCTTGGTGCGGTCGCTTGACCGCCGCTCAGGCTTTGCTCATCCGCCTGATCGTGGTGCCAGTATAGTCAGAAAATCGTCGGCCGGCATTTGAGGAGGATCAAGATGAAAACCTTCCGGAAATTCGCGGGTTTTGTCCTGCTGCTGGCCGGCATGGCCGGGCTGCCGGCTTGGGCGCAGCAAAGCAATGCAGAGCGCTCCGACCTTGCGCGCTACCAGAAATACGCCGGGGCGCCGGTCGATCACGTGCGTTATTTCCAGATCAACGGCTTCCAGTATCTGGCGCCGAACAAGGTGGCGATCTGGTTCGGCGTCAACAAGCTGTACCTGCTGACCGTCCAGACCCCATGCAACAATCTCGCGTTCGCCAATGGCATCGGCCTGACGGCCAAGAACAACGTGCTCTACAGCAAGTTCGATGCGGTCACATTCCGCCACCAGCGCTGCACGATCCTGAAAATCGAGCCGGTGAACGAGCTGCAGATGAAGCGGGATGCAAGGGCCAAGGCATCCGCGGCGCCGAAGTCGAGCGGTTAGCCGGCGGCATTTCCCCGAACAGGAAGCGTTCCATTTCTGTCGCCAGCATCCGGCGCACGGCCGGATCGGCTGGCGACAGCCGGTGCTCGTTGATCAGCACGGTCTGATGGGCCAGCCATTGCTGCCAGGCTTCCCTGCCGATGTGGTCGTAGATGCGCCGGCCGAGTTCGCCGGGCCACGGTGGGCGTTCCAGTCCTTCGGTTTCGCGCTGGAGCTTTTGGCAGAACACGTTGCGGGTCATCGAGGTGCGCTGTCTTGAAAAAGGGCGGTGCGGGAATGTCGTTGGTCGCGGGCAAACCGGGTTCAAGCCTGACCGGCAGGTGGCACGATCATCGATGATCGCACAACCACTCCGTCAGCACTTTCCTGACGGGAGCGGGAATGCCGAGATCAGCGATCTCGTTGGCGGAGCACCAGCGCGATCCCGGGTCATCCGCAATGCCCGGACGCGTGCGTACTCCGCGCCATTCGAGCGGAGACGCGTGCAGACGGAAATGCGTGAAGGTGTGCCTGATCTCGGGCAATGTGCTGGCGGCGGCGCCGTGCAGTTCGGCGAGGCGCGGTGCCAGCGCGCGTGCAGCCGTGGCGTCGACCGCCTCCGGCAAGCTCCACAAGCCCGGCCAGACCCCCTCGGGCGGACGCCTTTGCAGCAGCACGCGCCCGCGATGATCGCGAAGCACCACGAACACGGTCCGCCTTTCCGGCAATGCGCGTGCGGGCCGGGAAGCGGGGATCGCGGCAGTGAGTCCGTCACGATGGGCGACGCATGCGCCGGTCTGTGGACATCCGGCGCAACGCGGATTGGCGCGCGCGCACACCGTTGCGCCGAGATCCATGATCGCCTGCGTGTAATCCGCGATCCGGGTGGAAGGTGTATGCGCTTCGGCGTGCGTCCACAGCGCGTTTTCCACCGTGCGTTCGCCCGGCCAGCCGTGGATGCCGTGGAATCTCGTCAGCACGCGCTTGACGTTGCCGTCGAGGATCGGGTGGCGTTGACCATGCGCGAGTGCAAGGATGGCCCCGGCGGTGGATCGCCCGATTCCCGGCAGCGCCGCGAGTGAATCGAAATCGCGCGGAAGCTTGCCGGCGTGCTCCGCCACGCAGCGTTTGGCGGCGGCATGCAGGTAGCGTGCGCGGCGGTAGTAGCCGAGCCCGGACCACAATGCCATGACACGATCTTCCGGAGCATCGGCGAGTGTCCGCACGTCCGGCAGGCCGGCGACGAATTTCTCGAAGTAGGGGATCACCGTCGCGACTTGCGTTTGTTGCAGCATGACCTCCGAGATCCAGACGCGATAGGCCGTGCGGGGATGCTGCCACGGCAGGTCGTGGCGGCCGTGCCGGTCATACCAACGCAACAGGCGGCATGCGAAGCCGTCCATGCAGTGGCCTCAGTGCGCGGTCGATGCGGTGGCCGCCGGAGCGGCGCTGGCCGACGACGCCGGGACCAGGTCCGGACTGACCTGGATGTGCAAGCCGGTGGCTTGCAGCCAACCGAGATCGAGTTTGCGGACATCGGCCTCGCCGGTGAATGGCAGTGGTCCGGGAGGGTGATCCGGGGACGCCGCCAGCAAGCGCTGCCACCAAACCCCGAATTCCGTGGGTTGCAGGAGCAGGTCAGCGTGCGAGTTGTCGCCTTGCAGTTTCAGGCTGATGCCGAGCGGCCGCTTGCCTTGCGCGGGCAGCACGTCCAGCGCGATCTTGTCGACAGCGCTGATGCCTGCTTGCTTCGCGGAAGCATTCGCCGCGGCCACCGCACCCGAGCTTGCTGCGCCCGTGCTGCCGGCCGATGAAGGCGTGAGGGCCGGGTAATGCAAGTTGCCTTCGAGATGCAATGCCAATGCTTCGCCGCCCCGCCAATGCCCTTGCCCGGCGAGCTGCAAGGACATGCCGTTCTGGTTGTCGAAATCGAAATGCACGGCGTTGAAGTCGATCGCGCCGTCATGGGGCGAGGACGGTACGGTATCGAGGCTGGCGGTCATCCGGCGTCCATTCGCGCTGCGTGCCGAGGCATCGACACGAAAGGGCCGGCCCGGCACGAGCTCGCCGGTGTCGAGACCGACTTCGAACAGCAGCGGTGCGCCACCATTGGTCAACGTGCCCCGGCTCATGTGCACGCCGGTCGCGATCGTCGGCAAGCGCGGTGGCCCGCGGTGGCTGGGCAATCGCGCCAGCAGGGTCTTCAATTCACCCAGGTCGATCCGTGGCGCATCGACCTCGACCCGTTCGATCGCGACATCGCCCCGCAGCAAGGCGCGCCACGGCACCACGATGGTTGCGCCGTTGGCCTGCAGGATCGGGGTGTCGGAGCCGGCGTTGGTCAGGCTGAATGCTTGCAGCCTGACAGCCGGCCGCGGGAACAGGGCGGGCCTGGCCGGAGCCTGCATGTCGAGTTTGACTCCGACGGCCGAGAGATCGCTTTCAAGCAGGTTGGTGAAACGTTCGGGTTGCAGCAACGAATTGACGTGGATGGCCAGTGCGATCAGCAGCGCGAGCACCACCACGCCGATGGCCAGCGCGATCCAGCGCAGGCGATGCCGTTGCCAAGAAGCGAGTGCGGGCATGTCGGCCTCAGGACATCCCCGGCAGCAGCCCGTCGACGAATGAGCGAGGATCGAAGATGCGCAAGTCTTCGGCGCGTTCGCCGAGCCCCACGTAGCGGATCGGCAGGGCGAATTCGCGTGCCAGCGCGAATACCACGCCACCCTTGGCGGTGCCGTCGAGTTTGGTCACCGCGAGGCCGGTCACGTCGACTGCATCGATGAACTGGCGGACCTGGTTGATCGCGTTCTGTCCGGTGGTGCCGTCGATGACCATCAACACCTCGTGGGGTGCTTCCGCGTCGAGTTTGCTCACCACCCGCTTGACCTTGGCAAGTTCATCCATCAATCCCGAACGCGTGTGCAGGCGTCCTGCGGTGTCGGCGATCAGCACGTCGTTGCCGTGGGCGGTTGCCATCTGCAGCGCATCGAAAATCACGCTGGCGGAATCCGCGCCCTGGCCTTGCGCGCATACCGGTACATCTAGGCGGCCTGCCCATTCCTGAAGCTGTGCGACCGCGGCCGCGCGGAAGGTGTCGCCGGCCGCCAGCAGCACATTGCGCTGCTCGTTCTGGAAACGGCGTGCGAGCTTGCCGATGGTGGTGGTTTTGCCGACGCCGTTCACGCCCACTACCAGCAGCATGAAGGGCTTGTGGCCACCGACGTCGAGCGGGCAGGCCACCGGCTCCAGCATCGCGATCAACCGCGCACGCAGGGCTTCCCTGAGCGCCGCGGCATCCGCGAATTCGCGCTTGTGCATGCGTCGGCGCAAATCGTCGATCAGCTCGGTCGTGGCCGTCACGCCGACGTCGGCGGAGAGCAGGGTGATTTCGAGTTCATCCAGCAACTCGTCCGACAACACCGGGTAACGCGAGAACAACGACGACAGCCCCTTGGCGAAACCGCTGCCGGACAGGCGCTCGCGCCAGCTCCGCCGGGGCTGCGCGGTCGGCGACATCAGGTCGTTGGCGCTGGTTGCCACGTTTGGCAAAGGCCCCTCGGGCAGGGTTGAAGGGCCCGAGTGCCGGCCTGGGCGCCATGCTTGCCGCGTGTCCGTTCTGGCTGCCGCCCTGCGACGCTTCGGGTTCGACGACATGCGCCGGTGCAGGGTCGGGACGCGGCTTGCGGCCGGCGAGCTTGTTCCAGAGGTTCGGCATGGGTGTCGTCTTGGGATACAGTTGGGGGAAATGCTAACACCCGCTTCCCAACGGCGGCCGTACGGATATTGCGGGGCCTGGCGCCGGCGGGTGACCGCCGGCCACCACGGAAAGGCCGCAAGCATCACGGCCGATGGACAGGCATGAAAAGACGAAATCAGGTTGCAGTGCCCCCGGGGCGCGTCCACATCATCGGTGGACACTTGCGTGGATCGCGACTTGCGGTGCCGGTTGCGCCGGGCTTGCGGCCGACCCCGCAGCGCCTGCGGCAAACATTGTTCGACTGGCTGGCACCGGTCATCGAGGGTGCGAATGCATTGGACGCGTTCGCCGGCAGTGGCGCGTTGGGTATCGAAGCGCTGTCGCGCGGGGCGCAAGCGGTGACATTCCTTGAGCGCAATGAAGAACAGGCGCGCGCGATCAAAGCGGATCTCGTGCGCCTGCATCAGGACGCTGCCAGGGTGTTGTGCGTGGATGCGTTGCGCGAGCTGGCAGGGCCGGCGCGCGAGACGTTCGACATCGTGTTCGTGGATCCGCCTTTCGAATCGAATCTGTGGGGGCCGGCATGCTCGTTGCTCGATGCCGGCGGCTGGCTTGCGTCGCCGGCATTGGTCTATGTCGAGGCAGGCACCATGGATGCGTGGACGGCGCCTGCCCGCTGGCGAATCCACCGGCAGCGCGAAGCGGGAGCTGTGCGCGGCACGCTGTTCCGTGTCGACGCGGCATGATCCCTTTCGTTCGGGTCCGGAGACGATCATGCCACTTCGAAGCCTTGGGGTGGCACAATGCGCATCATGGGGAAGCGTAAACCACCTCGGACGAATTCACGCATTGCGGTGTATCCGGGCACTTTCGATCCGATCACCAACGGCCACCGCGATCTGGTGGCGCGTGCAGCGCCCTTGTTCGACAAACTGATCGTCGCGGTCGCGCAGGCCAGCGGCAAGTCGCCGCGTTTCGGCATCGAGGAACGGGTTGAACTTGCACGCGCAGCATTGCAGGACATTCGCCACGTCGAAGTGCGCGGGTTCGACACGCTGCTGGCCGATTTCGTGGCCGATTGCGGTGCCGGCGTGATCCTGCGCGGCCTGCGTGCGGTTTCCGATTTCGAGTACGAATTCCAGCTGGCCAGCATGAATCGGCACCTGATTCCGCAGGCTGAAACGCTGTTCCTGACCCCCGCGGAAGAGTGGGGCTTCATCTCATCGTCGCTGGTTCGCGAAATCGCCAGCCTCGGTGGTGACGTTTCCAAGTTCGTCCATCCGGCTGTCCAGAAGGCCCTGCGTCGACATCGGCGCAAGCCCGCAAGACAGGCTGGTTCTGCAGCTTCCCGCAAGCCATCGAGGTGATCGTCATGCGCAAATTCCTCTTCATCGCCACCATCGCGCTGCTGGGCACGCTGGGGCTCAGTGCCTGCAACAACAATCAGTCCGAAGCGCCGACAGGCCAGGCCAAGGCCAGCAAGCCAACCGGAGCCGACGTCGACGCCGCAATCAAGGCCTGCCAGGCCAAGCATCCCCATGCGGCTGCGCCGGCCTCGGCAGGAACCGCGGCACCGGCTGCTTCCGCCTCCGCGGCTCCTGCGTCGGCGACCTCGGCCGCGCCTTCGGTGCAGTCGGCCAGCGATTCTTCCGAGGACAATCCGTGCGAACGCGCGACCATTTCCGCCTCGGTCTGGCAGTCGTACATGCAGCAGGTCGTCACGGACAACATGGGCAACATCACCAGCCAGCCGTACGCCTACTTCGTGCCATCCAGCAAGTATCCGGATAACCAAAGTGCGATCTCGCGCGTGCAGGACCAGGTCAACGACATGGTCACGGCAACCGTGCTGCCCGGCAACCTGGTTGCGGCGGGCGGGCCTGACTCGGCCACCACCGCACAGGTGCTGGAAAACGCCTTCAAGAGTGCCGCGCCGGGTTCGTTCAAGGGCGTGACCGTGCTGTTCATCGGCGACAAGGCCGACGAGGCCGCGGTGAAGGCGGCGGTCGCGCCGAGCGGTGCGACCTTCAAGTTCGCGCAGATGTAGCGCGGAGCCGAAAAAGGGGAGTTGGTGCTGGGAAGGGCAGACCAGGGATGGCCGTCAAGATGGCGGGCCCTTTCCGCGCCCTTGCATGGCGCTAGAAGCGCAAGGTGGTTTCGGCAACGCGATGTTGCCGCAACCGCCATGCCGGGTGCAGTGGTTTTGGCCACTTTTGCCGTAACGAAAGTGGCTCGCTCGCGCAGCGAGTGCAAAAGCTTTTCGAGAGGCGCTCGTAAGCAAGATACTGATGCCGATCGGCCAGCTTGCGGATCTGCAGGCTACTGGCAACGTGTCATGCGATAATGGTCGTTTTGCGCCGTCCGGCGCCGACGCCTGCGCCATGCAGCAGATCCGCAATTTTTCCATCATTGCCCACATCGACCACGGCAAGTCCACGTTGGCCGACCGCATCATCCAGATCTGCGGCGGCCTGACCGAGCGCGAGATGGAAGCGCAGGTGCTGGACAACAATCCGATCGAACGTGAGCGCGGCATCACCATCAAGGCGCAGTCGGTATCGCTGCCCTACACCGCGCGCGACGGCAAGACCTATGAATTGAACTTCATCGATACGCCCGGCCACGTCGATTTTTCCTACGAAGTTTCACGTTCGCTGGCCGCGTGCGAGGGTGCGCTGCTGGTGGTCGACGCGGCGCAGGGCGTCGAGGCGCAGTCGGTCGCCAACTGCTACACGGCAGTCGAGATGGGCCTGGAAGTGGTGCCGGTGCTGAACAAGATCGACCTGCCCACCGCCGACATTGCCAAGGTCAAGGAAGAAATCGAGGCGGTGATCGGCATCCATGCCGACGACGCGGTCGCGATCAGCGCCAAGACCGGCGAAAACGTCATCGAGGTGCTGGAAGCGATCGTTGCACGCATCCCGCCACCCAAGCCGCGCGACACCGACAAGCTGCAGGCGTTGATCATCGATTCCTGGTTCGACAATTACCTGGGCGTGGTCATGCTGGTGCGGGTGATGCAGGGCGAGATCAAGCCGGGCGACAAGTTGCAGGTCATGTCGACCGGCCGCAGCCACCAGGTCGACAACGTTGGCGTGTTCACGCCCAAGCGCAAGGAACTGACCCGGCTCGGCGCCGGCGAAGTGGGCTGGGTCAACGCTTCGATCAAGGACGTGCACGGCGCTCCGGTCGGCGACACGTTGACCCTGGCTAGCGACCCCGCGCCGAAACCGCTGCCGGGCTTCCAGCACATGCAGCCGCGCGTGTTCGCGGGCCTGTTTCCGGTTTCCGCCGACGATTTTCCCGCGTTGCGCGAGGCCCTCGACAAGTTGCGCCTCAACGACGCGGCGCTGTTCTTCGAGCCCGAATCGTCCGAAGCGATGGGCTTCGGCTTCCGTTGCGGCTTCCTCGGCATGCTGCACATGGAGATCGTGCAGGAACGGCTGGAGCGCGAATACGACCTCGACCTCGTCACCACTGCGCCGACGGTGGTGTACGAAGTCCTGAAAACCGATGGCGAGATCTTGTTGCTGGACAACCCCGCGAAATTGCCGGCGTCACCGCTGGTCACGGAAATCCGCGAACCGGTCATCGTCGCGGACATCCTGACCCCGCCCGAACACGTCGGCAGCGTCATCACGCTGTGCGAGGAAAAGCGCGGCGTGCAGCGCTCGATCCAGTACCTCGCCAGCCAGGTGCGGGTCAGCTACGAATTGCCGTTGGCGGAAGTGGTGCTGGATTTCTTCGACCGGTTGAAATCGGTCAGTCGCGGCTATGCCTCGATGGACTATCACTTCGACCGCTTCGAGGCAGGTCCGTTCGTGCGCGTGGACGTGCTGATCAACGGCGACCGGGTGGACGCGCTAAGCCTGATCGCGCACCGTGCGCAGGCCGAAAGGCGCGGCCGCGAACTGGTCGAGCGCATGCGCGAATTGATTCCGCGGCAGATGTTCGACGTGGCCATCCAGGCCGCGATCGGCGGCCAGGTGATCGCCCGTTCGACCGTGAAAGCGTTGCGCAAGAACGTGCTGGCAAAATGCTACGGTGGCGACGTTTCGCGCAAGAAGAAGTTGCTGGAGAAGCAGAAGGAAGGCAAGAAGCGCATGAAGCTGGTTGGACGGGTCGAAATTCCGCAGGAAGCGTTCCTGGCGGTGCTCAGAACGGACAAGTCGTAGAAAGCAGGCCATGGATGGCCGCCGTCGAAGCGATTGCCGCGCCTCTGGCTGCTTTTGCCGAAACAAAGGCAGACCGCTCGCCCTGGAGGCAGGCGGAGCCTGTGACACGGATGTCGACTGAAATGACCAAAGGCACTGGTTTCCGGGCTCCAACGCCGATAAATCCAGCGATGGCCCGGCGTGACGAACCAATCATGGGCGCCCGCGCGCGGCGACAACAAGGAACACACTAGTGAAGAAAGACGCATTGGGAACCGTGGTACTGGTGGCGATCGTCGCCATCTGTTTGTATATCTGGTACAAGACCTCGGATTTCGCCCTGGCGCTGGTCCTGATCACGGCTGCGTTCTTCGTGGTCTGGGCGGTCGATCGCATGCTGTTCGCGCGTCGCCGCAAGCTCCGCGCCGCCGCCGAGGGCGAGAAGCCGCGCGAGCCGTTGCTGGTCGACTACGCGCGTTCGTTCTTTCCGGTGATCCTGGCCGTGCTGGTGTTCCGCAGTTTCCTGCTCGAACCATTCCGGATTCCGTCGGGTTCGATGATGCCGACCCTGCTGGTCGGCGATTTCGTGCTGGTCAACAAATTCGCCTACGGCTTGCGGCTGCCCGTGACCAACACCAAGATCCTCGACACCGGCGAACCGAAACGCGGCGACATCGCGGTATTCCGCTATCCGCTGAATCCGAAAGAGGACTACATCAAGCGCATCGTCGGCCTGCCTGGCGACACCATCAAGGTGGTCGGCGAATCAGTTTGTATCATTCCTCATGGGTCTGGAGCGCAGCCCTGCAGCGCCAGCAACGCGGTGGTCAATCCACAGGTTTTTGTAAATGGGACAAAAGTGCAGGAAACCCTGGTTGGCCCATACCACGGTACCGACAAAGAAAGCATAAAAGAGGAAGAAATAGATTCGCCGATAGGACTCTTTGATGAACATCTAGGCAACGTTCACCATCAGATGATGCTGATTACGAATCCACCTATCCCGTCAGTTGGAACCTGCGCGGGGGGTATGCCAACATCCGATGGCGGGTGCGAATGGCGGGTGCCCAAGGGCTATTACTTCGCGATGGGCGACAACCGCAACAACAGCGAGGACAGCCGGTTCTGGGGCTTCGTGCCGGAGCAGAACCTGGCCGGCAGGGCATTCTTCATCTGGTTCAGCCTGGCCGACTGGCACCGCATCGGCACCGTGTTGCATTAAGCTTGAGGCGTCCGGCCTGCTTGGGCGCAGGCTCCGCACGCTGCGACGTCGCGGAAACCGGGTGGGTTCTCAACCAAACTGCTGGGGGCGGCTCCATGAAACGTCAAGCTGGCATTACCCTGATCGGGTTCATTTTCGTCCTGATCGTCGCCGCGTTTTTCATCTACACCGCGATGAAGCTGGTGCCGGCGTACATGGATTATTTCAACGTCGCCAAGGCGCTCAACACGGTTGCCACGAACGCCACCTCGGGCAACATGAGCGTCGAGGAAGTGCAGCGGCAGCTCGATTTGCAACAACTCTCGCAATACTTCGATGACTCGGACATCACGGCCAGCAACATCTCGGTGGTAAGTACACCGAATGGCGGCACCTCGCTGAAGCTGAGCTACGACAAGAAGATCCCGTGGATCTACAACATCGACTTCCTGCTGCATTTCCAGAAGAGCGTGCCGATCAAGGTTTCGGCAGCGCAGGAGTAACGTGAAGCTGGGCTATCGCTTCGCCGACGAGTCGCTGCTGCAGCTTGCGCTGACCCACCGCAGCGCCGGCCGACCCAACAACGAGCGGCTGGAGTTTCTCGGCGACGCGCTGGTGAATCTGGTGGTCGCGGAAATGCTGTTCGAATCGCGTCCGCGTGCCGACGAGGGCGAGCTTTCCCGATTGCGTGCGCAGTTGGTCAGCGAACCCGCGCTGGCCGAGCGGGCGCGCGAATTGCAACTCGGCGATGCGCTCAGGCTAGGTACGGGCGAACTGAAGAGCGGCGGTTTCCGTCGCGATTCGATCCTGGCCGATGCATTCGAGGCGTTGGTGGCCGCGATCCACCGGGACGGCGGCTTTCAGGTTTGTCGCGATTGGTTGCGCGCGGTCTTCGCCGAGCCGCTGGCCACGGTCGGACCCCCGCAAAAGGATCCCAAGACACGTCTCCAGGAATGGCTGCAGGCGCGTGGTTTGCCGCTGCCGCAGTACGAGTTGCTCGCCGAACGTGGCGAGGAACACGCGCGTCATTTCGACGTGGTCTGTGTGCTGGAGCAACCCCGGGCCGCACGCTTCGAAGGCAGTGGTGGCAGCCGCCGCGCGGCCGAGCAGGTGGCGGCCGAGGCGGCACTGGATTTCCTGTGCGATCATCCATGATCGCCTTGTAATGACGGAATCTGGCGGGCTGGATCGTATCATTTCTCCGAATATCAGAGCGGCCTTCCCTGGCCTGACTTCTCACAACAGCGGCTGCGCATGGGACAATCAGTGAGCAATAGATTCCGCTGCGGCAGCGTCGCCATCGTGGGCCGGCCGAACGTCGGCAAGTCCACGCTGCTGAACGCACTGATCGAAGCGCATCTTTCGATCGTGACCCCACGCGCGCACACCACCCGGCAACGCATCCTCGGCATCGCCAATCCAGAGGGCGGGCAGATCCTTTATCTCGATACGCCGGGCCTGCACCGCGACGCCAAGCGCGCGATCAACCGCAGCCTGAATCGTGCCGTGCATGCCGCGATCGCGGATGCCGATCTCGCCGTGCAGGTGGTGGCCGCGGAGCGCTGGGACGACGAGGATGCGGCGGTGTACGCGGCGCTCGCGGAGCGCGCGATCCCGCGGTTGCTGGCCGTCAACAAGGTCGATCGCGTCGCGAACAAGGCTAACCTGTTGCCGTACGTGGAAGCCCTGGCGCGCGACCGCGCATGGGACGAGGTTTTCATGGTCAGCGCGCAAAAACGCGTCGGACTCGCGGAGCTCGAACGCACGATCCTCGCGCGGTTGCCTGAAGGTGAAGCACGCTTCGATGCCGAAAGCTTCACCGACCGCAGCGAACGGTTCCTGGTCGCCGAGCTGGTACGCGAGCAGTTGATGCGCCAGCTTGGCGAGGAATTGCCCTACGCGACCACGGTCGAGATCGAACGGTTCGAGGATCGCCCGGACGGCATCACCGAGATCGCCGCGGTGGTGTGGGTCGAACGCGAGGGCCAGAAGGCCATCGTGATCGGCGCCGGCGGCCGTCGCGCCAAGGCCATCGGCAGCGCGGCGCGGCGGGAAATCGAAACGTTGCTTGGCCGCAAGGTGTTCCTCAAGCTGTGGGTGCGCGTGCGCGCGGGCTGGTCTGACGACGAGGCGGCACTCAGGCAGTTCGGGTACGAATAACATGCGCGTCGCGGCGCAACCGGCCTACATCCTGCATGCCCGCGCCTGGCGCGAAACCAGCCTGCTGCTGGAAGCTTTCACGCGCGATTTCGGCCGCGTGGGCCTGGTCGCGCGCGGCGTGCGCGGGCCGCGCGCGCGTCTGCCGCGTTCGACGCTGGAGCCCTTGCAGGCATTGCAGCTGGACTGGTCCGGGCGAGGTGAGTTGCAAACCCTCACCGCAGCCGAATTCTCGGGCGTGCGTCAGTCGCTGCGTGGCGACAGGTTGATGTCGGCGATGTACGTCAATGAGTTGATGGTGCGGCTGACGGCGCGCGACGATCCGCACCCGGACCTGTTCGCGCGATATGCCGCATTGCTCGAGGAACTGGCCACGACGCCATCGCTGGCGTGGTGCCTGCGTCGTTTCGAGCGCGACCTGCTGGCCAGCATCGGCTACGCCTTGCAACTCGAGTCGACCGCCGATGACGATGGCACCGTCGAACCCGACCGCATTTACGACTACCTGTCCGAGCAGGGACCGGTCGCGGCTGCCGGAAGCCCGACACGGGAGGCCGTGCGCGTGCGCGGCAGCGCCCTGCTGGCACTTGCCATGGACGCCGCGCCGCCGTCATCCGAGGACCTGGCGGCATTGCGCCGGCTGATGCGCAGTTTGATCGGCGCCCAACTCGGACGGCGTGGGTTGCAGTCCTGGCGGGTACTGGCCGAACCCCTGCATTCCGCCTGATCACGTCGATCGGGCGTCTTGCGCATCGTCGCTGGATCGTGCGTGCAAGGCTGCGCGGGTTTCCTGCAATGCCCTGCGAAAGGACTGCAGGGCGGCATCGATGCGCTTGGCATCTGCGCGCGTGGCAAGTGCGTTGTGCAGCGTCTCGCTGGCCCGCGCCAATTCGGTCGCGCCGCAGAAGCCGCAGGATGCGCGCAGGCGGTGCAGCGTCCCGCGCAAGGCAGCGTGGTCATCGCCATGCCGGTCAAGCTCGTGCTGGACCCGCGGCAGTTCCTCGTCGGCAAACAGCTGTCGCAGTCGTTCGACCGTGGACGGCGAACCGCAGGCGCGCAAGGCGACATCGTCATCGAGGCATGCGGCCCGGCAGCCGTGACGATTCAGCGCGGCCCGCAAACGTTCCAGCGAAAGCGGCTTGGGCAGCACTTCGACGAATCCCGCATCCAGCAATTTCGCACGGGTTTCGCCAGGCTCGGCGGTGGTGGCGATGGCGGGAGCAAGGGAAGCGCCGATTGCCGGGTCGGCCCGCAGCGTCACGAGCACCGCATCGCCGTCCATGCCCGGCAGGCGATGATCGAAGATCAGCAAATCCCAGCTTTGCGTGCGCGCCTGCTCGAGCGTTGCGGGTCCGTCTGTGCAAACGACGGGCTCACCTCCGCAAGCGCGGATGGCTTCGCAGAGAAAAGCCCGGCTGATCGCGTCATCCTCGGCCAGCAAAATCCTGAATTTTCCGGCTTCCTTGTCCATGCCGCCATCGCCCGAGAAATCGGTGAAAGCACCGCCCTGTCCGAAGATCGGCCGCAAAAGGCCTGCCAGTCCTTAGCTTGCGTTCGGACACGGGCTGGCACAATGGCGTTCAGTTTCATCGAAAAGGGTGGTCGTGGCAACTTGGCGCCAATGCCTCTCGGCGGGATGCTTGATGCTCGTCTGTGCCTGCGCGCAGGGCGCCGTGCGCCTGCAGGCGGCGACGTTGTCCCTGCCTGGTGTCCAACTCGCCGACGTACGCGCCGAGGCTTCGCTGGGCGCCGACGGGCGTCCCGCCCTGGACATCCAGGCTGCAAAGGCCTCGATTCCATCGCTGGGCTGGCGCGACGTGCCCGTGACCCTGCACGGCGAGCCGCAGCGGGCCGGTGGTGGTGACTGGAAATTCGTTGGCCATGTCGCCGCGCAGAAGGCGCCCGGCAATGCGCTCGGCAATGCCGATTTCACCGTGTATTACGACAGCAGTGGCGGCACCCTGGAAGTGGATGTCGTGCAGGGCAAAAGCAGCATCCATGCCCTGATGCCACTCGATCAGGCCTCGCACATACAGATGAAACTGGATGCGTTGCCCCTGGCCTGGCTGCACGGCGTGCTGGCCGCGGCGTGGCCGGACGGGCGTCTCGACGGCGGCAGCGTGGATGGTGACGTGGCGCTGGACGTGGCGACGGCCGGCACCCGCGTCTCGGGGCGTGTCGCCTTGAGCAATGCCAGTCTCGACAGCAAAAGCGGGACGCTCGCCGCGAAGAAACTCGGCGCAGCGGGAAGCTTCCGCATCGATACCGGATTGCCCGAGGCCAGTGTGATGTTCGACGGCCGCCTGCAGGGCGGCCAGTTGGCACTCGGGCCGCTGTACGCGCAACTGCCGCAATATGCGGTCGGTTTGCATGTCTCGGGCAACATCGGCGCCAACGGGATTGCCCTGGATTCGCTCGATTTCGACGATCCCGGTGCCCTGCGGGTCACCGGCAGTATCGGGTTCGATCGCCACGGCAGTCTCGACAAGCTCGACCTGACGCGGTTCGCGGCCACGTTTCCCGCGGCCTATGATCGCTACGGCACGACGCTGGTGCAAAACCTGACCGGCTTCGATGCGCTGGCGATGTCCGGAAGCATCAACGGTGCGTTGAATATCGACAGCCATGGCCCGCGCACCATCGACCTGACCGCCAAGAACCTGACCATGGACAGCCAGGACGGCAGCCTGGCGCTGGCGAACCTTCAGGGTGGCCTCGACTGGCGCGCGGGGGCCTCGCGACCGGCCACGCAGCTCCAGTGGGACGGGCTTTCCATCTACAAACTCGCATTCGGGCCGTCCAGCCTGAAGCTGAAGGACGATGGAGGCGTGCTGGCTCTGCAGCAACCCGCGAGCGCGAGCCTGTTCGGTGGCGATTTCCAGTTGGGGCGTTTCGAATGGCGGCCCGATCAGGTCAAATCGGATCGTCTGGCGGCGGCGTTCTTCGTGACCAACGTCGACGTCAACCAGTTGTGCAAGGCGCTGGGCTGGCCGCCATTCGGCGGCAAGCTGGGCGGCGCCGTGCCGGATCTGCGTTATCGCGGCGGCAACATCGTGCTGGGCGGTGGCCTGTCGTTGAACGCCTTCGGCGGTTCGGTCAGCGTCACCAACCTGAGCATGCAGCACCTGTTCGGCAACACGCCGCGACTCGAAGCCGACGTCGACATGCAACAACTCGATCTTGCGCAGCTCACCGGCGTTTTCGGTTTCGGGGAGATCACCGGGCGCATGGATGGCGACATCCACGGACTGCAGCTGGTCGATTGGAAACCGACGGCCTTCGAGGCGAACCTGACCGCCAACCAGGGCGGCAAGATCAGCCAGAACGCGATCAAAAGCCTGACCGAAGTCGGTGGCGGCGGCATTGCCGGCGGCATCCAGGGCATGGCCCTGCGGCTGTTCAAGACATTCGGATATTCGCGGATCGGCCTCAGCTGCAAACTGGTGGATGGCGTATGCGGCATGGCTGGCATCACGCCCGATCCGGACCCCGACGAGCCGGGTTACACCATCGTCGAGGGCAGTGGCCTGCCGCACATCACCGTGATCGGCCATGAACACAAGGTCGATTGGGCCACGCTGGTGAGCCGCCTGAAATCGGTCACGCAAGGCAACGCACCGATCATCAAATAGGCGCCGGCCGCGCGTGTAAAATCGGATCTCGTGTCGCGCTTTTCCGCAACCACGTGACCGGCGCCGTTCGCACGACAATTGGAGGTTAGTGATGCGCAAGTCCCTGTTCGTCCTCGCTGCCATGCTGGCTTTGCTGGTGGGCTGCGTGACCATCAACGTGTATTTCCCGGCCGCGGCCGCACAGAAGGCCGCCGATCAGGTGATCGGCAACATCATGGGACCGGACAGCCAGGGTGCGACACCCGCGCCGGCCAGCAGCGCTCCGACGGCATCGTCGGACAACGGCGCGCCGCAGCCGCTGGGGATGCGCATGCTGGACGCCGTGATTCCCGCCGCCAGCGCCGCCCAGTCGGAGCCGAACCTGGACGTGAAGACGCCCGCGATCCAGGCGATCGAGGCACGCATGCGCGGCCGTTTCCAATCTATCCTGAAGGGATTGCTCGACTCGGGCGCGATCGGATTCACCCACGACGGCGACGTTGCCGTGCACGATGCGTCCAGGATCCCGTTGTCGCAACGCGCCCAGGCCAACCAGGCCATCGCCGCGGAAAATGCGGATCGCGCGCAGTTGTACAAACAGATCGCCGATGCCAACGGCCACCCGGAATGGGCACAGCGCATGCGCGAATCCTTCGCCAAACAGTGGATCAGCCGTGCGCGTAGCGGCTGGTACTACAAGGATGCCTCGGGCAACTGGAAGCGCAAGTGAGTGCAGGAAGCAAGCATCCCGTGCAGGCCATGGACAGCCGGTGACACGGGATCCGGAATCGGCAAGTCGTCATCCCGGCCGGCACATGGATGTGCGATGAGCCGGGATCCGGAGTGAAATTCTGGTCCCGTGCAGGGCGAGACGCCGCGCCTGCGCGACGCGTCGCGGCGCAGCGCGCGCGGCATCGCGCGCCGAAGGCAGGATGCCGCGGGCTGGACGCTTGCCGGCGCTCGAGATGGATGGCCAGTGACATGGGACCGGAGTCATGATGCCGCTTTCCATGCTGGTGGCCTGAGGCCGAGCATTGGCGCAGAAGTGCGCCGTTTCACAATATCCGGCGGCCCCGTGGCGCATCATCGTCCGACACCGTGAGGAGGGGACATGCGCATTGGCCTCGTGATGGATGCGACTTGCGACCTGCCGCGCAAGTTCATCGACGACAACCAAATCACCGTCCTGCCGATCACGATCAGGATCGATGACCAGACCTTCGTCGACGTCCACGACCCGGAAGCGATGGAAAGCTACTACCGGGGCGAGGTGGGCAAGCGCGGCCACGCCGCCGAGACCATGCCGCTGTCCGTGGATGAAATCCGCGAGTTGTTCCTCGGTCGGCTGGTGCTTGATTACGACGCGGTCTTTTGCCTCACCGTGACCTCGACGCGCAGCCCGATCTTCGACCATGCCACCCAGGCCAGCTTTTCGATCCTGAGCAGCTACCGGCCGATCCGCCAGGCCGCGGGCAACAACTCGCCCTTCATGATGCGCGTCATCGACAGCAAAAGCCTGTTCGCGGGCCAGGGCGTCGGTGCGGTCGAGGCGACGCGCCTGATCGCGGCCGACACCGGACCGGGCCAGATCCGCGAGCGCCTGAGCGAGCTGGCGGAACAGACCCACGCCTACATGCTGCCGCGCGACCTGCATTACCTGCGTGCACGCGCCCGCAAGAAGGGCGATCGCAGCGTCGGATTGCTGAGCGCCACGCTGGGCAGCGCGCTCGACATCAAGCCGATCCTCGAATGCTTCCGCGGCGAGACCCGGCCGGTCGCCAAGGCCCGCGGTTTCGAGCAGGGCGCGGAGATGCTGTTCGGCCACGCGGCCGCGGCAGCCAGGCGCGGGTTGCTGGTGCCCGCGATGTGCGTGAGCTACGGCGGCCGGCTCGCGGAGCTGGAAGCCTTGCCCGGCTATCCGGAACTGGTCGACGCCTGCGCGGAAGCTGACGTCACCGTGTACCAGAGCGTCATGAGCATCACCGGCATGGTCAACGTCGGCACCGGCGCGGTCGCGCTCGGCTACGCGGTGGCGGGCGACGACGGCAAGTTCTGACGCGGCCCGCGCTTGACGCATCTGGCATCATGCGCGGATGAGAAAATCGCCGCGCGACATCACGTTCGAAGCCGCCATCGAAGACCTTTCCCACGACGGCCGCGGTGTCGCGCGGATCGAGGGCAAGACCGTGTTCGTGGCCGACGCGCTGCCCGGCGAACGGGTGCGCGCGCGCCTGCAACGCAAGCATCGCCATTTCGACGAGGCCAGTACCGAGGAAATCCTCAGCGCCGCGCCCGACCGCGTCGCGCCGCGCTGCCGGCATTTCGGAACATGCGGCGGCTGCGCGCTGCAGCACCTGGCGCCGGCCGCGCAGATCGCGGCCAAGCAGAACGTGCTGGCGCAGAACTTCGCGCGCATCGGCCACGTCGAGCCCGCGCGCTGGCTGGCGCCGCTGACCGCCGAGGTCTGGGGCTATCGACGGCGCGCGCGCCTTTCGGTCAAGCATGTCGTCAAGAAGGGCAGGACGCTGGTCGGGTTCCGCGAACGCGACGCGCGCTTCGTGGCCGACCTCGTGCATTGCGACGTGCTGGATCCCGCGCTCGGCGAAAAGCTGGATGCGCTGGGCGCGCTGTTGAACGACATGCAAGGCGCGGCCTCGATCCCGCAGATCGAATTCTCGGCCGGCGACGATGCGCGGGTGCTGGTGTTCCGCCACCTGCAGCCGCTGTCCGATCCGGATCGGGCCAAGCTGGCGGCGTTCGGCCGCGAACACGGCTTCGCGATCCTGCTGCAGCCGGGCGGCACCGACAGCGTGCACGCCCTGCAGCCGGGTGATGTCGAGCTGCATTACGCGCTGCCCGCGTACGACCTGAAGCTCGCCTTCGCGCCGCTGGATTTCGTGCAGGTCAACGCCCGTATCAACCAGAAGATGATCGCGCATGCGCTCGACCTGTTGCACCCCGGTCCGGACGATCGCGTGCTCGATCTGTTCTGCGGCCTCGGCAACTTCAGCCTGCCGGTCGCGCGCCACGCGGGTCGCGTGTGCGGCGTGGAAGGCGACACCGGATTGGTCGAACGTGCGCGCGCCAACGCGGCAGCCAATGGCATCGGCAACGCGGAATTCCACGTCGGCGACCTGGCCGGCGAAGTGCGCGGAAGTTCATGGGCACGACAGGACTGGGATTTGATGCTGCTCGACCCGCCGCGCAGCGGCGCCGAGGAACTGCTCAAGCAACTGCCCGGCAAGTCGGTGCGGCGCGTGGTCTACGTGTCCTGCCACCCCGCATCGCTGGCGCGCGACGCCGGCGAGCTGGTGCGTACCCACGGATTCAAACTGCAAGCCGCGGGCGTGATGGACATGTTTCCGCATACCGCGCACGTCGAGTCGATCGCGTTGTTCGAGCGGTAGGCGCTGCGCTGGGTGTTGCGCAGCGCATAATTGGGAGTTAGCTTGATGTCGGAATCTTAAATCGTCAGTAATTATTTCAAACGTTCCAAGACCTTACTTAAGACAACTTTGTCAACACCAGCCTGCCAGCGCGCAGAATATTTTGCTAAACGGTATCCTGAAAAAATGGCTATTAGACCTATAATTGCAGCTCCGATTCCGAGAATTATCAAAATTATCATTTCCCATAGGCTCAGAAACTGATGTGACAATTTGTAGTACGTTGCGATTGAAACTCCGGAAGGAATGCCTGTAAATAATACAAAGCAACCTAGAACAAGGTCTAGCATGTAGACCTTGTGGGCTTCGATTCGACGTAGCAGCAAGAAGAAATAGATGTCCTCTCTCTTGGCTTGGCTCGTTGCTTGTGAAGTGATTAGGTTAGCTAGGCGTTCCGCTTCTTCGGCAGACTCATGCGCAGCTCGTACCTTAGCTTTGACCCATTTGGCGAACGTGAATATCGCGACAAGTATCGTTATAACGCTCGCAACTCCGCCGACAATGCCAAGAGTAGCTGTCCAATTCAAATTCATTTTGAGACCTTGTCGGATTCCCGTTCACGCACTGCAGCATAGTGGCAAGATGTTGTCCACGAAAGACTACTCTGTTATCGGTTGACGTAGCGGCCACGATCTTGCGGGAAAGATAAGGCACTTTACCCTTCAGCCCGAGCTGGCGCTGCTGCTAATCTGCAGGCGGTTGCGGCTCGTGCCTTGCAGAATGAGGGAAATTCGCGAGCACAGTTCTTATGGGCCGCCAGGAAAACGCCCGCCTTGTGAGAGCGGGCTTTTCCTTGAAATCATTGGTGGGCGGTACAGGGATCGAACCTGTGACACCTGCCGTGTGAAGGCAATACCGCCGCCCTTACGGTTCAGCAAGTTACGTTATTTCTCAATAGGTTACATGCTTGCGTTGTAAAGCGTAACAATGCAAAATGCCCCCGTTTGCTGTTACTGCGCTGTTACGGGAGGCATGATGACCCTGCGCAAGAAGCTGTCTCCATCACTTGTGGATGGCGCAAAGCCTGCCGCCGCACCCTTCCGGATATGGGACACGACGGTTCCCGCGCTGTTCCTGCGGGTGCAGCCTAGCGGCGTCAAATCTTGGAACGTGCAGTGGTCGCGTACCTCGTCGCGCTCGCTGGGCAAGTGGCCTGCCGTTACCGTAGCCGCCGCGCGTGAACGCGCACGGGCCGTGCTGGTGGAAACCGACCAGCACGGCAAGCCGCTGGCGGTGCTGGAGCACGGCAAAGGTGGCGTGCGCATGTTCGGCGACTACATCACGAAAGAATACGAGCCTTGGGCCGTCGCCAATCGCAAAGACGGCGCGGCCACTGTTGCGCGGCTGCAATCCACGTTCAAAGATTTCCTGGGCAAGCCGCTGGCCGACGTCACCCCGTGGATAGTGGAGAAGTGGCGCAGCAAGCGGCTCAAGGCCGACATAGCGCCGACCACGGTCAATCGCGACCTCGCCGCGCTGAAAGCGTGCCTCGCCATGGCGGTGATGGGGGAATTCCTCGACGCGCACCCGCTCGAAAAGGTCAAGCCTAGCAAGGTGGACACGCATGGCCGCGTGCGCTATCTGTCGGACGACGAAGAAAAGAATTTGCGCGTCGCGCTCCGTAACCGGGACGATGCCGCGCGCGCCAGCCGTAAACACGGCAACGCATGGCGCGCGGAACGCGATTATGAATTGCTGCCCACTATCCCAGCCCATGGCTTCGCCGACCATCTAACGCCGATGGTGCTATTGGCGATGAATACCGGCATGCGTCGCGGCGAGCTGACTTCCCTAACGTGGGACGATATCAATCTGGCGGGCAAGTCCCTGACCGTGCGCGGCAGCAATGCCAAAAGTGGAAAGACGCGACACATTCCTTTGAACGCTGAAGCGCTCGACGTGCTGAAACGCTACCAGCGCCAGCACGCGGAAGGCAGGTTGTTTGACCTTACCCGCGTCAACAAATCGTTTACCGCAATAACGGAAAAGGCCGGTATCCAAAACTTCCGGTTCCATGACCTCCGCCATACCTTTGCATCCAAGCTGGTGATGGCCGGTGCGGATCTGTACGTGGTCAAGGATCTACTGGGGCACGCCAGCATCGCCATGACGGAACGCTACGCGCACCTTGCCCCGGCGCGCAAAGCGGCGGCGGTCGCGTTGCTGAAGGTGGCGAAATGACCACGACAAGGCACAAGGCTTTCGATGCGACCGCGCGCATATTCAAGGCACACGCCCCCGCCGCGCGGATCGAACGGCTACGCGCACAAGAAGCGTCACTCGTCAAAGATAAGACCCTTGCAAGCTGGATCGACGCATCCTGGCATCCCAAGGCGGACGAGCTCGCGCACTGGTACGAGGAGGCCGGGCAGCACGCGCCACCTGCATTGATCGCAGCAATCGAGGCGGCAGAGAAAGACATAGAGAAACCACGCGCGAAGCGTGACACTGCGCGACAGGCTGGTACGCGCAAGCCGCGCGGCTGCCGCCGACGAAGCTAGACGAATGGCTCGATAAGCAACGTCTGGATTCGTAATGACGCATTGTGGGCGCGGTTGTATACGACGAATTCGATTCTCTTTACGCGATAACGAACACGCGTTGAACTGGGACGAATGTATATCAGCGGCAAGAAGAAGGGAGAAGCTCGTCCCATCACGCGCGGCGCATTCGACAAACGCGTCACCGCAGCGAGAAACCGTCGAAAGCCGTTAGTAAATAACGGAGTACCGTGCCTGATGATGCAAACACCGCCGCACGTTGCGCGGCACAACGCAAGGTGATTGGAGATGCAAAAGCTGAAAATGTCGATGGCAGACATCGCCGAGACGACCGGCGAGGCCATGCCGTTTATCTATGCCGCGATCAACGCGGGCGATCTGAAAACGTTTTTCGGTAGGCGGCGTTTTGCGAGAGCGGCAGACGTGCAAGCGTGGGTTGATTTTCTACAGGCACAGTCTGACGCCGGTCACCCCATCGCGTATCAGGCACGCGAACGCATGGAGGCCGCGCAATGATCGATCCCAAAGACGCCAAAGCGTTCACTCCGCCCCGCCAATGGGAACGCCGCAGCGAATTTTCTGGCTGGCGGGAACCATCTTGCTCAACGAATTGTTGTCGAATCCGAACGCCGAGCCGGACGAGCTTGCACGCGTGACGGGCGACGTGCTGAGCATGCTGGAATCGCCAATTCGCGACCAAGTCGCGCGGAACGCGGAACGCGAGAACGTGGAGCTTCGGAAAGAAGTACGGCAGCTCAAGGAGTACGCCAACCGCGTGATCGACGTAGTGGAAGTTCAAGACGAAATAGCGAAGACGCAGGATGATGCGGTGAAGGCGCAGAGCGTGGAATTTGCGCGGCGGGAAGTTGTGATTCGTGGCGCTCAGTACGTCATTGCCGAATTGGTGAAGTTATGCAAGGTCAATAACGTCGCCATCCCGGACGAACTCACGGGAGGCACCGTGCAATGACCCCACCCAAAAGAAAGCCCCGACCGAAGCGGGCCGGGGCTGATCGAAATGCGACTCAGGGGGATAAGCCGCGCGCAAACAGTAGCACGCGCGCTCCCGCCAAGCCATCCACGAAAGGCAACGCGGATGCCGATCTGGCGCAGCTATTCAAATCCAAACTGAAAGAATCCTGCCTGTCGCCAAAGGATGCCGACACGCTGCATCTCAAGCTCTTCGAAACCACACCAAGAGAATTGAAGCTGCAAGGTGCCGGGTTCGTCATTCCATATTTCGGCGTGGACGGGAAGCGGACGGATTTCTATCGCTACCGGATACTTCGGCGCAAGGGATTCGCCGCGCTGGCGGACGAACAGAAGCGCCAGCGCTACACGCAACCGGCAGGCGCAGCGCCGGAACTGTATCTGCCCCCGCTGGTGGACTGGCGCAAGGTTGCCGATGACGCGACACAACCCATCGTGATCACGGAAGGAGAATTGAAAGCCGCTTGCGGCACAGCTCACACCAAGTTCCCCACCATCGGCCTCGGGGGCGTGGAAAACTGGAAGTCGAGCAAGCGCGGTCTTGCATGGCTCCCGCAGTTCAACGAATTCCAGTGGGAAGGTCGCCGGGTTTACATCGCGTTTGACAGCGACGCGGCAACGAACGACAACGTCCAGCGCGCCGAACGCGACCTAGCCGCCGTGGTCGCGCAAGGGGGCGCGCTGGCACATGTGGCGCGCGTGCCCTACAGCGCCACCGCCAAAATCGGCCTAGACGACTACGTGGCCGCGCACGGCGCGCAAGCATGGGCCGCGCTGGTCGACGGCACGCCGTCTTATCGCCCGGATGCTGCGCGCGTCGAAACTCCGCCCGCGATGCACGTCGTGGACATGGACGCGGAACGCCAGCCGCCCGAACCCATGACGTTCGCCATCGCGAACCTGCTACCGCACCGAAACGTGACGCTGCTCAGCGGCAACGGCGGCGCGGGCAAGTCCAATCTTGCGCTGACGCTATGTGCGCACGTCGCGGCGGGCATGGATTGGAACGGTTTCGCCGTGGCGCAAGGCAAGGTGATGCTCGTCAGCATGGAAGACGAGGCCGACGACGCTGCGGCGGCGGTTGGCGCACATCGTCACCGCGTATGATGCTTGAAGCCGTCACCGTGCACGCGAGCCTGCGGCTGGTGGATGCAACCGATGACGAATTCCTGGCCGTGGAATCCGCGGGCAATGGGGAACGCTATCTGCGTATTCACCGCGTCGTTCTCGGCAATGACCGCGCGCATCGACGAGTACGCGCCGACGCTGATAGTCATCGACAACGCCAGCGAAGCGTTCGGCGCCAACGAGAACGAGCGGCGCATGGTACGGGCGTTCATGCGTGCACTGGCCCGGTTGGCGCGCGTGCAGGGTGCCGCCGTGCTGCTGCTGGCGCACATAGACAAGGCGGCGGCTGCAATGGCGGCAGTGGAAACACCTTTTCCGGCTCCAGTGCGTGGCACAACGGGCCGCGCAGCCGTCTTGTGCTGGTGCCGGACAGCAAGACGCCCGATCGCGTGATTCTCTCCGTCGAGAAACATCAATATTCCGGTCCCGTGCCTGATATGCGCCTGACGTGGACGGCGGACGGCGTGCTGAAACCGGACGGCATTGTTGCCGACGCTGAACGCAAAGACAACGGCATGGACGCGGCGGCGGTCTATGAAGTGCTGGCCGCGATGATCACCGAAGGCATCACCGTGCGGAGCGGTTGCGGGCGGCGCGAAGCAGACATGCAATTTCTTGCTGAATAGTGGGTGGCTCGGCTTGGAAGCAAACCGAAACGAAGCGCGTCAATGCGGCACTGAACCGGCTGGTCGCAGACGGCAAGATCGCAACCGAACCGTAAGGAGACCAATATCGGAAGGAGCGCGAAAAATACGTGCTGTGCGCTCCGCTACCTGCGAGCAAAGTGCGTCAGTCACACGCGCCGGGGTCTCCGGGCGACGGGAAAACTGCCTCGCCGGTGCGCCGATGAAAGTGCTCGCGTCATACCCCCCATACCCCCCTATGCGAGTGGCGCGAGCGGGAGCGCCCGCGTCAATCGCGGCAGTTATTTCCCAAGTGGGCCGATTGGCGCGAGTGGCGCGAGTGGCGCGCTATTCGCCGATTTCGCCGCGAACAAAAACCGCCTACAGTGTTCCCGTGGCCGTTGCACCGCGTGCCAAGTGCGCGTCGCAATGGCCGGTGGGCATGTCTCGCGCTGACCTACGGACGGTCCCGGGCCATGTCCCGCGCTGGCCGACGGCATGTGAGAGCGCTGCCTTACTTGATCTCAGAACCGACATTTCATCAGAACAGGTGAGGTATATGAATATCCAAATCACAGAGGAACAACTCCGCGAACAGCGGACTTTGATTCAAGCGGACCTGGACAAGGTCACCGACCAGGTTACGGACTTCGCCGGATCGGCGAAGGCGGAAATCGACGCGATGAAGGTCGAAATCGCCAAGCTCAACCGTGGCGGTAGCGTGATTCGCGGTCACTTCGGCCCGAGTGTGATTGCCGCCGCGTTGGGAGGCGATGCGCTGGCCGCGCTGCGCGACAAGCGCATCCGCGAAGCACTGGTGCCGTTCGATGCGTCGCTCGCGTCCATCCTGCGCCACCGTCACCAACGATGGACAGTCCGGAAGCATCGTCACGGGGAATTCTACATGCAGCCGGGCATCGTTGGCGCGCCGGGCCGTCCGCTCATGCTGCTGGACTTGCTGCCGAGTGTGCCGATCAGTTTCGCAAGTGCGCAATACAACCGGCTGACGTCGGCATTCGCCTACGCGGCGGACGTCCAGAGTGAGCAAGGCGACACCAAGGCAACCCAAGCCCTGCCGACTGAAGTAGTGACCGCGAACATTGCGACCATCGCTTCGGTATCGGCAATCAGCGAGCAAGCCTTGTCCGACGCGCCTGTATTTACAGCAACAGATTGGCGCGCTGCTGAACTACGGCGCGATGCGCAAACTGGAAATGCAGATTGTTTCCGGCTCCGGCGTCGGCGAGAACATCGAAGGCTTGAAAACCGCCGGCACGGCGTTCAATGCGTCCAGCGGTCTTTCATCCATCGACAAGGTCAGTGAATGCGCGCAGCGTCGATGCAGGATGCCGGTTGGAATCCTTCCGCCATCATCGTCAACGCGCTGGACTGGCACGAGACTCGCACCGCCAAAGGCAACCGGATCGGGCGAATATCTGTCCGGCGCGTTCGACAAGCCCGCATTGCCGAACATGTGGGGCTTGCCGGTTGTGACATCGCCTGCCGTGGATCAAGGAACGGCCATCGTTGTCGATACGGCGCAATTGCTGGTGCTGGACAGACAGCAACCGAACGTCGCGCTTGGCCGCGAGAACGATGACTTCAGCCGCAACATCCTGAAGGTTCGCGGTGAACTGCGCGCCGGATTGATGATCTTTGCAACCGCTGCCGTGCAAGTGGTGACGCTGTAACTGTGAACGGCGGCGGCTCGTTGCGTTGCCGCGCAGCGTGACACCCGCCACCGTTTTCATGGGCAGGGGTGGGTGAAAAGCATACGACGATCCGATCGAAATGCGCCGCCCAAATGGAATTCTCGCGAACGCGAAATTGAGCGAACGAAATTACAAACGCAGAAACATGCGCGGACAACCCTTCATGCCGCGGTGATGCGGATACCGGGCGCGGCAAACGCAGATCGTTTTCACCCGGCTCTCTCCGGCGACAAGGCATGAGTGTCGCCATTTCGAAACAACCGTGCCAGCTTGGGCGGGCGCAACCTCCATAGATGATCCGCGCCCGTGACCAGCCTTGCAATCCGCCACGTGGCACGCTGGCGGGTTGTTTGTTGCCCGGCGCCGGGTCACTCCGCCATGAGCGTGCCCAGATTGAACCCAGACACTGCGTTGATCCTGCCGCGCCACAGTACACCGCGATTCGTTGGAATCGGTTGACCGCCCGGTGCGAAGTAGCGCGCATCAACTAAGTGGATGTACTGAGGAGGAGGCGGCTCATTGTCCGATTCATCGTCCGATTCGTCGTCCGCATAGATCGCGGTGTGACTGGCAATTCCAGCCCGGACCTCTTCTTTCGCCTCGTCATCGCCAGGATAGTTTGATGAAAACTCATCGGCGAAGGCCTCGAAGTATCTTTTGCCGCTGACCAGCATCCCGGAAATCATTGCGCCTTCGACAAACAGTGTGATGCCACATGACAGCCCAATCGTATTGGCTAAGGAGACAAATTTTTGTAGAAACCAATCCGTGCTCCTGCCATCAATCGTCATCCGTAATTCTTCATCGGTGAGCGGTGCTTCTTGTTGTTGTTGTTCGTCAGACATTGGGATTCCCTCTGTTTTGCCCGCATCGGGCAGCTTCATTATTTAGCACCCTGTCTCGTGACGTGAGACTCGGTCAAGCGTACGCAACAAATGCCCCGGCGTCGGCCGCACCGCATCCCTGCGATCGCCAGACTTTCGGGGGGGGCGGCTAGGGTGCAGGTGCGCGGCTAGGGCGTCTGTCGGCGCGCGGAGCGGCTTTGTGTAGGGCGTTGCCTACACGCGGCTCGAGGCGCATTGCCTGCGCTGGTGGCTTGTTTGTTGCCGGTGCGCTGCAAGCAGCGTCGCTCGATCGTCCAGGCGACGATCCCAGTCCTTGGGCAATGGTGCAGCCCCGCCCAAAGCCGGCGACGAATGTAGATGCGCGTACGACGCGGCGACCTGCCACGACGATTCTGGGTTGGTGCGGTTTTACCGCTTCTTCTTGCGCTTTTTGCGGCTACTGCTATGACGGCGATGCATATCCGCTATGTCTTCTTTGACCTTATCGCCGCGATGTTCAGTGACAAAATCAATGCACTTCGAGCTAGGGTAGCGATATGTCATGACGGTCTTGCCGTCCTTATTGGTTACGGCAAAATCACCCGCGCCAATGATGTCCATTCCGATGAGCATGTCTGCACCGGTTAGCTGGCATTCCGTAACGGTGACGCTGGGAAATCCGACACGATTTGGCAATCCAACATTCACCAAGTACGTGTTCGCGCGACTGTTGATGCCACCCGCATGAGCGACTTGAACTTGGCCGATCGCGATCAAGCCGATTTGCGTGGCGGCGTTTTGGCTAATGCAGGTGTTTGTAGCGCCAGTGTCCCAAATGGCGCGCAGCGCGTGGAATCTCGCTGCGGAGACCGCAGCGGCGTCGGTAGGGTCAAACGCCTCGGCAACCGCGCACTCGCATACGAGAACGTTTACGCGTCCCGAATGAGTAAGCGTGAAACTTTGCGAGTTTGGCACTTAGGAGAACGAGACGCGAGAGTAAAAAGGTTTGGGTGAACGAATCGCTACCCGGCTCAACCTTTTGCACTAGGAAGTCGCCTAGCTTGAAACTCTTTCTCGCTTCCCGCACGGCCGTTAGCTCGTCGGGGTATGCGCCGTGCACCGCCTGGTCGTGTATGACAACAACCTTGCCGCGGTACTTTTCCACGATTTCCCGCTGGTTCTTGATGTAATAGTCAAGTTCCTGATCGAGAGTAGACATGACAGTTCCGCCGCCAGCGGTGTCAACTGTATGGACCGCATACTCTAGCATGGTGCCCCCCTTAGCGCTCCCTTGCGTTGCCCTATGGTGTATTCGGGTTCAGTGGTTGTCAACTTGGCTGCAAAGCCGCAAGTGCTGTTACTGCGCTGTTACCAGTAAAAATGCCACCCGGCGAAGGTGGCGTAAGTACTTGATTAAATCAGTGCTCTACCGCTGAGCTAACCGCCCATGCGAACCGGCAAGTCTACGGGCGACCGGTTTTGCGGTCAATCGACGGGACCGCGATTGCTACAATCCGCAGTTCTGCCCCGCCGGACCCTCGCCATGGAACAGATTCTGCACGCGCTCGCCGATTACCAGCTCACCACCTGGAAGGTGGTGGGCTATCTGGGCATGGCGATGTTCACCAGCCGCTGGTTCGTGCAGGTGTACGAGACGCGCAAGCACAAGCGGGTGGTGATGCCGTTGTCGTTCTGGGTGCTGTCGGTGTGCGGCAGCGTGCTGCTGCTGGCGTACTTCATTTTCGGCAAGAACGACTCGGTCGGCATCCTGGCCAACCTGTTCCCGGTGGTGGTGTCGGTCTACAACCTGGTGATGCACCTGCGCCACCAGAGGAACAGCAAGACCGGCGACATTGCTGCGTAGCGGTCGGCGGCTGCCCGCTGTCCCCATGGGCCGGCCGGCGCGCGCCGGATCAGGTTGGCCTGCGTGTTGATGCAGGGGTAGCGATTGTCGGCTAGGATCGGCGGCGGGCGCACGCGCCCAGGGGAAATCATTCAAGCGTCGATCGACTCCAACACGTGGAGAAGCAGACATGAATGCACAGATTGCAGAACGCGAGTCAATGCCGGTTTCACTGGGGGACTGGATCATCACCCTAATCGTTCTTTGCATCCCGATCGTGAACATCGTGATGCTGTTCGTGTGGGGCTTTTCCGCCGGCACCCAGCCGAGCAAGCGGAATTACTGCCGCGCGGCCCTGATCATGATGGTCGTGATGTTCGTGTTGTATTTCCTGTTGATCATGACGTTCGGCGCGGCCTTCATGCACATGGCCCGGTCGGGCGCGACCCTCTGAACGATGCCGGTCCGCCCGCGTCCGCGCGGGCGGACCCTCAATCCGGATCGTAATCGAGGTTGGCCGACAGCCAGCGCTCGGCCTGCGCGAGCGTCCAGCCCTTGCGCTTGGCGTAATCCTGGACCTGGTCCCTGGTGAGCTTGCCGACCACGAAGTACTGGCTGTCCGGATGGCTGAAATACCAGCCTGACACCGCGGCGGCGGGATACATCGAAAAGCCTTCGGTCAGTTCGATGCCGGCATTGGCGGTCGCGTCCAGCAGCTGGAACAGCGTGGTTTTCTCGGTGTGGTCGGGACAGGCCGGATAGCCCGGCGCCGGGCGGATGCCGTCGTATTGCTCGTCGATCAGGGCCTTGTTTTCCAGGTGTTCGTCGGGTGCATAGCCCCAGTATTTCGTGCGCACTTCGCGGTGCATCCATTCGGCCAGCGCCTCGGCCAGGCGGTCCGCCAGCGCTTTCAGGATGATCGACGAATAATCGTCGTGGTCCTGTTTGAAGCGTTCCAGGTGTTGCTCGATGCCGAGTCCCGCGGTGACCGCAAACCCCCCGATCCAGTCGTCGACGCCGGAATCCTTCGGTGCGATGAAGTCGGCGAGGCACAGGTTGGGGCGTTCGGCCGGCTTGTCGGCCTGCTGGCGGAGGTGGTGAAGCATCACGCGCGTTTCCCGATCTTCAACACCATCCCCACCCCGACCCTCCCCTTGAAGGGGAGGGAGCGAGATTTCGATGTCGTCGCCGACGCGCGACGCCGGCCAGAATCCGATCACGGCCTTGGCGCGCAGCCATTTTTCTTCGACGATCTTGTCGAGCATGGCGCGGGCGTCGTCGAACAGCTCACGGGCCTGGGCGCCGACGACCTCGTCATCGAGGATGGCGGGATAGCGGCCGTGCAGTTCCCAGGCCTGGAAGAACGGGGTCCAGTCGATCATCGGCAACAGGTCGGCCAGCGGGATGTCGTCGAACACGGTGACGCCCGGTTTGCGCGGCGCCGGCGGCACGTAATCCTTGAAGTCGAGCTTCGATCCATTCGCGCGCGCGGCCTTCAGCGACACCAGGCGCTTTGCCGGGCCGCGATTCCTGTGACGCTCGCGGACGTCGGCATATTCGTCGCGCACCTTGGCGAGGAAGTTGTCGACCAGCGCCTTGCTGACCAGCGATTGCGCGACGCCGACCGCGCGCGAGGCGTCCTTGACCCACACGCAGGCGCTCTCGTAGTTGGGTTCGATCTTGATGGCGGTGTGCGCGCGCGAGGTGGTCGCGCCACCGATCAGCAGCGGGATCTTGAAGTTCTGCCGCTTCATTTCCTTGGCGACGTGCGCCATTTCCTCGAGCGAGGGCGTGATCAGGCCGGACACGCCGATCATGTCGGCGTGCTCGGCGATCGCGGTGTCGAGGATCTTCTGCGCCGGCACCATCACGCCGAGATCGATCACCTCGAAGTTGTTGCAGCGCCAGCACCACGCCGACGATGTTCTTGCCGATGTCGTGCACGTCGCCCTTGACGGTCGCCATCACGATCTTGCCGTTGGTCTTGCCGGCGTCGCCGCTTTTCTTCTTTTCCTCTTCCATGAACGGCAGCAGGTAGGCGACGGCCTTTTTCATCACCCGCGCGGACTTCACCACCTGCGGCAGGAACATCTTGCCGGCGCCGAACAGGTCGCCGACCACGTTCATGCCGTCCATCAGCGGGCCTTCGATCACGTCCAGCGTGCGCGTCGTGGTCTTGCGCACTTCCTCGGTGTCCTCGACCACGTACTGGTCGATGCCGTGGACCAGCGCGTGCTCCAGGCGTTTCGCGACCGGCAGTTCGCGCCACGCCAGCGCGTTGCCGTTTTCCTGTTCGCCGCGTGCCGCCCTTGTGCTTTTCGGCGATCTCCATCAGGCGCTCGGTCGCGTCCGGGCGCCGGTTCAGCACCACGTCCTCGACCCGCTCGCGCAGGTCGGGATCGAGGTCGTCGTAGATCGGCATGGCGCCGGCGTTGACGATGCCCATGTCCATGCCGGCCTTGATCGCGTGGTACAGGAACACCGAGTGGATCGCGTCGCGCACCGTGTTGTTGCCGCGGAACGAGAACGACACGTTGGAAACGCCGCCGGAAATGTGCGAGTGCGGGAAGCGCTTCTTCAGTTCCTTCGCCGCTTCGATGAAGTTGACGGCGTTGTCGGCGTGTTCGTCGATGCCGGTCCCGATCGGAAAGATGTTGGAATCGAAGATGATGTCTTCGGGCGGGAAGCCGACCTGTTCGGTCAGCAGCTTGTACGAGCGCGTCGCAGATTTCCAGGCGGCGCGCGACGGTGTCGGCCTGGCCTTTTTCGTCGAAGGCCATCACTACCGTGGCGGCGCCGTAGCGCATGATCTTGCGCGCTTCGTCGAGGAACTTTTCCTCGCCTTCCTTGAGCGAAATCGAATTGACCACGCCCTTGCCCTGCAGGCACTTGAGGCCGGCCTCGATCACGCTCCACTTGGAAGAATCCACCATCACCGGGATGCGCGCGATGTCGGGCTCGGCCGCGATCAGGCGCAGGAACTTCACCATCGCGGCTTCGGAATCGAGCAGGCCCTCGTCCATGTTGACGTCGAGGATCTGCGCGCCGCTCTCGACCTGCTGGCGCGCGACTTCGACCGCCTCGTCGTAGCGGTCTTCCTTGATCAGCTTGCGGAACTTCGCCGAGCCGGTGACGTTGGTGCGCTCGCCGACGTTGACGAACAGCGTTTCCGGCGTGATGACCAGCGGTTCCAGGCCGCTGAGGCGGGTGTAGCGGGTTTCGCTCATGCCGCGATGTCCCGCGTGTGTTTCGCAGGCGCGTGGTGGAACGTCGCGTACCGCTGCCGCAATCGCCGCGATGTGCGCGGGCGTGGTGCCACAGCAGCCACCGACGATGTTGAGCAGCCCGTCGCGGGCGAACTCGCCCAGCGTCTCGGCCATCTGTTCCGGGGTTTCGTCGTAGCCGCCCAGCTCGTTCGGCAGGCCCGCGTTGGGATGCGCGCTGATGGCGCAATCGGCGATGCGCGCCAATGCCTCGATGTGTTCGCGCAGGTCCTTCGCGCCCAGCGCGCAGTTGAGCCCGACCGACAGTGGCCGTGCATGCGCCACCGAATACCAGAACGCCTCGGCGGTCTGGCCCGAGAGGGTGCGGCCGGAACGGTCGGTGATCGTGCCGGAAATCATGATCGGCAGCCGGCCGCCGAGTTCGTCGAACACGCGGGCGATGCCCGACAGCGCGGCCTTGGCGTTGAGGGTGTCGAAGATCGTCTCGACCATCACGGCGTCGGCGCCGCCTTCGACGAGGCCGCGCGTCGCGGCCGCGTAGGCGTCGTCCAGTTCGTCGAAATCGACGTTGCGGAACCCGGGATTGTTGACGTCCGGGCGACAGCGACGCGGTGCGGCTGGTCGGGCCCAGCACGCCGATCGCGAAACGCGGACGATCGGGCGTCTTGTCCTCGGCCGCAGCGCAGGCCTCGCGTGCCAGTTTCGCGCCATCGCGATTCAGCTCGTGCACCAGGTGTTGCAACGCGTAGTCGGCCTGGCTGATCGAGGTCGAATTGAAGGTGTTGGTCTCGACCATGTCCGCGCCGGCGTCGAGGTAGGCGCCGTGGATTTCGCGGATGATTTCCGGACGGGTGAGCGACAGCAGGTCGTTGTCGCCCTTGAGGTCGTGCTGGCAGCCGCGCGCGTCGGCGTGTTCGCCGTGATGTTCATGCGCGTGTTGCGCATCGCAGCCGTGTGCGAAGCGCTCGCCACGGTAGCCGGCTTCGTCGAGCGCATGGCCTTGCAGCATGGTGCCCATCGCGCCGTCGAGTACCAGGATGCGCCCGGCGAGCGCGGCTTCGAGTTTTTCGACGCGGTCGGGGTGCAGCCAGGGTTGATGGTTCATCGTGGTTCTCCGTATGGGCGGTCCGGGGCGAACGCGGCGTCGATCCGCGCGGGGATTCGTGGTCGACGGCGACCGGCCCTACCTGGTTTCTTCGGGTTTCCTGGCAAGCAGGCTCAACACTTCGAAATGCGGCGAACGCGATTCGCGCGAGATGCGTTCGCAGCGCAGCACTTCAAGGCCGGCCTTGCGGGTGAACCCGATGAGGTCCTCGCGTTTGAAACCCATGTTCTTGTGGTCGAAAGGCGCGACTGCCGCGCGATGTGCGTGCCTGGCCAATGTCGCGGCCAGCAGGCGGCCGCCGGGTTTCAGCACGCGGGCGGCCTCGGCGATCGCCTGCTGCGGGTTTTCGCTGTAGGTAAGCGCGTGCATCATCAGCACCAGGTCGAACCTGCGACCGCCGAGGTCGAGCGCGTGCATGTCGCCTTCGATCACCTCGACGTTGCGGAATGACTTCAGCCGTTTGCGTGCCGCCGCGACCACGTTGGGACTGGAATCCACGCACACGATCGAATGCGCGTGCGGCGCCAGCAGTTCTTCCAGCACGCCGTCGCCGGAAGCGATGTCGAGCACGTCGCCGGTTTCCAGCAGTTGCAGCAGCGTACGCGTCAGTGTTTCCCAGGTGCGGCCCGGCGAGTAGTGGCGTTCCATGTCGCCGGCCACGCTGTCGGCCCAGCCGCGCGCGCGTGCACGCGCCGCAAGCACCGTGGGCAGGCGTTGCGTGTCGGCGTCGAGTTGCGCGTCGTCCACGCCGTCTTCCAGCGCCCGCAACAGGTCGGCGGCGCCGTCGAAGCCGCTTTCGTTGAAGCGGTAATAGGCCGACACGCCGGCGCGCCGGTCGCGCACCAGCCCGGATTCCTTGAGTTTGGCGAGGTGCGTGGACACGCGTGGTTGCGCCAGCCGCAACACCGACGAAAGTTCGGCGACGGTCAATTCCTCGCGTCGCAGCAGCGCAAGCAGCCGCACCCGGGTAGGGTCGGACAGCACCCGCAGCAGGGCGGTGGCGGATACCAGATCAAGCATTCTATCTTTATATCAGGATGAAAAGATAAATTAAAGCTCGGCGGCGCATCGCCATCCGGTTTGCAGCCTGAACGGTTATCATGCGTGGTTGGATTCGCCCGACGCGAGGCAGGGTCGGGCAGCAGGCACGACAGAACGAGGTGTGGCGATGGACTTCCAGTTATCCGAAGAACAGTTGCAGATCCAGTCGATCGCGCGCGACTTCGCGCAGAAGCGGATCGCGCCGGTGGCGGCGGATTTCGACAAGTCCGGCGAGTTTCCGCTCGAGAACATCCGCGAGATGGGCAAGCTGGGCCTGATGGGCATCGAGGTGCCGACCGAATACGGTGGCGCCGGCATGGATTCGATCAGCTACGTGCTGGCGATGATCGAGATCGCCGCCGCCGACTGCGCCCATTCGACCATCATGAGCGTCAACAATACGCTGTACTGCAACGGCCTGCTCAAGTTCGGCACCGAAGAACAGAAGCACAAGTACGTGACGCCGATCGCATCGGGCGAGGCCATTGGCGCGTTCGCGCTGACCGAACCGCAGTCCGGCTCCGACGCCACCGCGATGCGCTCCCGGGCGGTCAGGCAGGCCGATGGCAGCTTCGTGATCAACGGCAAGAAAAGCTGGATCACTTCGGGGCCGGTCGCTAAATACATCCTGCTGTTCGCGATGACCGATCCGGACAAGCACGCGCGTGGCGTCACTGCATTCATGATCGATACCTCGCGCGAGGGCTTCAGCCGCGGCAAGACCGAACCCAAGCTGGGCATCCGTGCCTCGGCCACCTGCGAGATCGAGTTCGTCGATTACCGCGCGCAGCCCGATGAGGTCATCGGTCAGGAAGGCCATGGCTTCAAGATCGCGATGGGTGTGCTGGATGCGGGTCGCATCGGCATCGCCTCGCAGGCGGTCGGCCTGGCGCGGGCAGCCTACGAGGCGACGCTGGAATATTCGCGCGAGCGCAAGGCCTTCGGACAGCCGATCGGGTCGTTCCAGATGACCCAGGCCAAGATCGCGGACATGAAATGCAAGCTCGATGCGGCGCGTCTGTTGACGCTGCGCGCGGCATGGATGAAACAGCAGTCGTCAACCACCGGCGGGCGTTTTTCGACCGAAGCGGCGGTGGCCAAGCTCACCGCGTCCGAAGCCGCGATGTGGATCACCCACCAGGCCGTGCAGATCCACGGCGGCATGGGCTATTCCAAGGAAATGCCGCTGGAGCGGTATTTCCGCGATGCCAAGATCACCGAGATCTACGAGGGCACGTCGGAAATCCAGCGCATGGTCATCGCGCGGCACGAGACGGGGCTGCGTTGACGCACCTCGTGTTCGTCACCCCGGCGCAGGCCGGGGTCCAGGCATTGCACGAAGAGCGATTCCGCTCGCAAGCGAGCGGGCCACTTTCTGTTACGGCAGAAAGTAGCCAAAGACCATCGCGCCTATGGCGGTGATCTCGACAACATCCTGTTGTCTCGATTTCCCTTGCCGCTTGCCGATCGCGCGCCGGCGCGAACTCCTACGTCCCTGTAGTCAGACATGCGCGCCTTGCTCGCGCAATCGGCTGCGCGGCTGCGGCACCGCCAACGGCGCATTTGTCGCTTCGCTACCGGCCATCCATGGCCTGCGTCCTTCAAAATTGCCAATCCCCAGGTTATGGACGACCGACAACGAAGCCGGGCTTTTCTTCGCGCCTTGCATGACGCCGCGGCGCACAGCCGAACGGCAGAGCAAGCGCCGCATGTTTGAGGCCAGGGACGGCCGAGTTCGGCGCGGCTGCTGTTCGGCGAGCACCGAGGGAAGTTTCGCCGACACGAAGTCGGCGAAACCGTCATGCCCGGCGCAGTGGCTTTGGTTACTTTCCCCGAAAGGAAAGTAACCCGCGCGCAAGGAGTGCGCGCGGAATCAAGACATGGATGTCGTGTACGCAGCTGCGTAGCGGCCAGAAAAGCTAGGTGCGCTTGCGATGCGGCTCCGCATTCACCGCGATGAACTGTGGCTCGTCGCCGTCGAGCCTGAGTGCGGTGAGCTGTCCGCCCCACACGCAGCCTGTGTCGATGGCATGGATGCCGAGCCCGGCGAAGCGGCCGAGCGCGGACCAGTGCCCGCAAACGATGCGGGTCTCGCGGGACTTCAGGCCGGGCACTTCGAACCACGGGTACAGGCCGGCACGCTGCGACCCCGGCGGCCCTTTCGCGTCGAAGTCTATGCGGCCGTTCGCGTCGCAGAACCGCATGCGCGTGAAGATGTTGATGGCGGCGCGCAAGCGATCCTGTCCGAGCAGTTTCGATGACCAGCGCGACGGGCGATTGCCGAACATCCGCTGCAACAAGGCCCGATGACCAGGGCCGCGCAGTGTGTGTTCGACTTCCCGCGCGATGTGCTGGGCCTGCTTGAGCGTCCACGTCGGCGCCAGCGCCGCGTGCACCATCGTGAAGCCGAGGCCGGGATCGTGGTGCATCATGGACTGGCTGCGCAGCCAGTCGGTAAGCACCTGTGCATCGTCGGCTTCGAGCACGCGCCGCAGGTCCGGATTCGTGCGTGCGCGCGCCGCGGGTTCGCGCACGGCGACCGCGAGCAGGCTCAGGTCGTGATTGCCCAGCGTGACCACGCTGCTTGCCCGCAGTGCATGCACGAGACGCAAGACTTCCAGCGATTCGCCGCCGCGGTTGACCAGGTCGCCGCAGAACCACAGGCGATCACCGCACGGATCGAAGCGCAGCTTGTCCAGCAGTCTCTGCAATTCCGGGTAGCAGCCCTGCACATCGCCGATCGCGTAGATGGCCACGTGCAGCCCCAGGCCCGTTCAGTGCAGGGTCCGGGGCACCGAGAGCACGAATTCGGGAATCGGGGCCTCGAAGTCGGTGCCGTCGTCGGCATGGAACAGATAGGTGCCGCGCATCGTGCCCACCTGCGTCTCCAGCACCGCGCCGGAAGTGTAGCTGTAACTCTCGCCGGGTTGCAGGCGCGGCTGTTCGCCACCGACCCCTTCACCACGCACTTCCTCGACCTTGCCGTTGGCGTCGGTGATGATCCAATGGCGGGTCTGCAGGCGCGCGGGCATCATCCCCAGGTTGCGCAGGGTGATCTCGTAGGCGAATACATAGCGGTTGGCTTCCGGCTTGGACTGCTCGGGAACGAAACGGACCTCGGTCTCGACCTCGATGGCATGGGGTTCCGGTTCACGCGGTGTGCGTGGTTTGTCGGTGCTGGTCTGCCGGGTGCTCATTGCCCGGCATTGTCGGTGAGTTTCACGTCGCCCTGCAAGCCCGCCTGTTGCGCCGCGTGTGCCAGTGCGATGAAACCCCGAGGTGCAACGGTTTCCGCGCGTCCCGCGGGATCGACGCCGGCTGCGCGAATCGTGTCGGCATCGAGCAGGCCGCGCAGTGCGTTCGCAAGGGTCTTGCGACGCTGGCCGAAGGCTGCGCGCACCACCGCGTCGATCACATGTGCGAGTCCGGGATCGGGGCGTTGCGCCGGAGCGAGCGGCGTCAGGCGCACTACCGTGGAGTCGACTTTGGGTGGTGGCCTGAACGCGCCGGGCGCGACCCGCAGCAACGGCTCGACCTTGCAGGCAAGTTGCAGCATCACCGACAACCTGCCGTAGACCTTGCTGCCGGGCGGCGCGGCCATGCGGTCCACGACTTCTTTCTGCAACATGAAATGCATGTCGGCGATCGCATCCGCGTGGGCGAGGCAGTGGAACAGGATCGGGCTGGACACGTAGTAGGGCAGGTTGCCGGCGAGACGGAGCTTGGCACCGCCGGCGAGTGCCGTCAGGTCCACGTCGAGGACATCCGCGTGGAGGATGTCCAGCTCGCCCGCGCCAGTGCGCGTGCGCGCAGCGGTTCGATCAGTTCGGCATCGAGTTCGATCGCGGTCAGCTGTCCCGCAGCGCGCAGCAGCGGCAATGTCAAGGCGCCTTCGCCGGGACCGATCTCCACGATCCGCTCGCCTGGCCTGGGCGCGATCGCCGCGACGATGCGCTCGATCACGCCGCGTTCGTGCAGGAAATGCTGGCCGTAATGCTTCTTGGCGCGTGCGGACATCGGGGATCAGCCGGGTCGTGCGACGAGGCGCAGGGCCATCCCCGCCGCGGCGACCATGCTGGCAGGGTCGGCGCGGCCGCCGCCGGCAATGTCGAGCGCGGTGCCATGATCGACCGAGGTGCGCACGAACGGCAGGCCCAGCGTGATGTTGACGGTGCAATCGAAGGCTTCCGATTTCAGCACCGGGAGGGCCTGGTCGTGGTACATCGCGAGCACCGCGTCATAGCGCATCCGCATGGCCGGCACGAATGCGGTGTCGGCCGGCAACGGGCCGATGAGCTGCATGCCTTCGCCGCGCAAGGCATCCATGGCCGGAATGATGGTCTCGATTTCCTCGCGGCCGAGATGGCCGGCCTCGCCGGCGTGCGGATTCAGTCCCAGCACAGCGATGCGTGGCCGGGCGATGCCGAATTTGGCGATCAATTCGGCATGCAGGATGTGGATGGACCGCAACAGCGATTCGCGGGTGATCGCCGCCGGCACATCCGCCAGCGGAAGGTGGGTGGTCGCCAGCGCGATGCGCAGTTCGGGGGATGCCAGCATCATCACGACATCGCATCCGGCGCGTTGCGCAAACAGTTCGGTGTGGCCAGTGAAATGCTCACCGGCTTCGTTGATCACGGATTTCTGCACCGGCGCCGTCACCACGCCGTCGAACGCGCCGCCGAGGCAACCGTCCGCAGCCTGCACCAGTGTGTTCAGCACGTGGAACGCGTTGCGCGGATCGGGCTGGCCCGGGACTTCCTCGACGCGCAGCGGCACGTTGCGAACGCGCAGGCTGCCGGCTGCACGCTGATGGCGTCGTTTGCCGTCATCGTCTTCCAGCTTCAATGCGATGCCGCAGCGGCGCGCGGCGCGTTCCAGCAGTCCCACGTCGCTGATTGCGATGAGATCGGCAGCAAGAGATGTCGCCGCCAGACGCGCCACCAGTTCGGGCCCGATTCCCGCGGGTTCTCCGCTGGTGACGGCCAGGCGCGGGAGAGACGCGGGCCGGTTCGGAGCCGGCCCGGTGTTCATTGAGTGGCGTTGCCAGAATCCGGATTGGCATCGGCCAGCTGTGGGACCTTGATGCTGATCGACGCCGAGGACTCAACGTCGCGCAGGAACTGCTCGTAAGCCTGTTGGCCCTTGCGCTGCGCGATCGCCTGGCGTGCCTGTTCGCGTTCGATGTCCTTGGTACGGTCGGCCCGGCGCGTGCCCAGCAATTTGACGATGTGCCAGGAACCGTCCGGACTTTCGAATGGCTGGCTGACCTGGCCGGGTTGCATGCCCGCGACCAGTTTGCCGACTTGCGTTCCCCAATCATCCTGGGCGAACCAGCCCATGTCACCGCCGGCATTCGCCGTGGTGGGATCGTCCGAGTTCTGCTTGGCCAGGCTCGCGAAATCGGCGTGCCTGTCGACGATCTCGTTGTAGAGCTTGGTGGCCTTGTCCTTGGCGCCCTGCGCGGTCAGGACCGCGCTGGGTTTGATCATGATGTGCAACGCGTGGTATTCCGTGACGATCTGCTTGGTGCCGGGCGTGCGCTTGCCTTCGAGCTTGATGATGGTGAAGCCGGATGGATCGCGCAGTGGCTGGGTATAGGCACCTGGTTGCAGCGAATCGACGATCTGTTGAATCGACGGTGGCAGTTCGTCGACGCGGCGCCAGCCAAGGTCGCCACCATCCAGCGCCTCGGGTGCGCTGGAATCGCTGACCGCCAGCGCGGCAAAGCTCTTGCCTGCCTTCAATTCGCTCTCGATCTTGTCGGCCTTTGCCTGCGCAGCGGCGATCTGCTTGGCATCGGCACCTTCGGGTAGTCCGACGAGAATCCGCGCCAAGTGGACCTCGCCCTGCTTGAATGCCGGGCTGGCCATGAGATTGTCGATTTCCGCGTTGGAAACATCCGCGGATTGCTGCATGACCTGTTGCTGCACGGCACGCACCAGCAACTGTTCACGCAATTGTTCGCGGAACGAGGCGTAGTCCACGCCCTGCTGCTGCATGGCGGCCTGCATCTGCGGCACCGACATCTTGTTCTGCTGGGCGATGTTGGCGACCGCGGCATCGACCTGGTCGTCGGACACGCGCACGCCATTGTCGTGCGCCTTCTGCACCAGCAACTCGTTGAGGATCAATCGCTGCAGAACCTGCTTCGCCAGTACGTCCTCGGGTGGCAGCTTGCCGCCCGAAGCCTGGATCTGGTGGGCCACCGTGGCCATGGTCTGGTCGAGCTGGCTTTGCAGGATCACGCCGTCGTTGACCACGGCGATGATCCGGTCCAGCGGTTGGACCTGGTTGGGCGAGGGGTTGTTGGGTGCCAGCAGCGATGAGGGCTGAGTGCCTGTCGGTGGCGGGGCGTTCGGGCTCAGCAGCTGCGCGGAAGCGGGCAGCGCAAAGCCCGTGATGACGAACGTCAGGACCAGGCTGGCGATGGAAAATGGTTTCATGTTGGTCATGTATGCCGGAGTTGAATGGCGGTGTGCGGGCTCGGAGTCCCGGCAACCGTCAGCTTGGACAGGCCGGTTGCTGAAAAGTTGTCGGCCTTGGACGGACCGACTCAAGCCAGACGGCGATTACTGATAGCCAAGGATAGCATTGCGCAGGAAGGAACCGGTGCGTTCGCCGTAGGCGCCGAGTCCCTTGAATTCGATTTCAAGCATGATCGCGCTGTCGGAGTCGCCCTTGTAGTCGTACACGTAATGCCGGCTCAGCAGGCGCACCGCGGTGCAGCAGCTGTCCCACTCGATGCCCCCGAAAGTGTCAATGGCGCGCCGGTCACGCAGCGAGTAGGTGTAACCGGCGACCAGCTTCCAGGCCGCGCCGACGGGGATTTCCGTGGTCAGGTCGGCCTGTTCGAGCAGGTTGCGCCGGTAGCGGTAATCGAAATTGACGATGCCGTCGCCCCACAGGCGGCGCTGCAGGCCTACCGTCGAGACGTCGGTTCTGTCGGTATTGGGGTTCCATTGTTGCGAGGTCGTCAGGCGCCAGTTGTCGTTCAGCGCGACCGTGAGGTTGGCCACGTAGTTGGAGCCGGAGTAGTCGACGGCCTTGCCGCCGCGACGCAAGGTCACCAGCTCCGGATCGAAATAGCGGATCTGGCCGATGCTGGCGGAGAGCTTTTCGTCGCCGTTTGCGTCGAGGAACCGCGTGGTCAACGCCAGCGAAAGGTTGTTGGCGTTCATCTGGCGATCGGCACCGCTGAAGCTGTTGGTGGTGAACAGCTGCCAGAAATCGAAAGTCAGCGGCTGGGTGTCGAACAATGGCAAGTCGTTCTGGTTGCGGTACGGCACGCGCAGGTAGTAGATGCGCGGTTCCAGCGTCTGGGTGTAGTCGCTGCCGAACAGGTGGACCTGGCGTTCGAAGATCAGGCCGGCATCCACGTCGAAGATCGGCGTGGTGCGCGTCGGGTGGGTCGGATCGCCGGGCACGACCGGCCGCGGCAGGTTGTACGCGGTGTAACGAACGCCCAGCTCGGGGCGCAGGAACCACGCCGGTCCCTGCAGTGGCCATGCAAGGTACGGGTAGACGTCGAACCGGTCGCCGCCAATCGCGTCGGGTTTCACGAAGCGCACCGCCGTGGCGTTCACTCCCCACTCGGGTCCACCCGGACCGCCGATCGGCCTGTCGGCGTTGAAGAACAGTCGGGGCAAACGACGATAGGGCGCGGCCGTGTCCGAAATTCCGGGAGTGACGATCTGGTAGATGTCGGCGCCGACGCCGGCGTTCCACCAGTCGCCCGAACTGGTGACGTATGACGATGAGCTCAGCAGTGTCACTGTCGAGGTGGTGAGGTTCTGGCCGAAATCCTGGAACCAGGCCTTGTCGGTCGCCCGCGCGATGGACGTGTTCCAGTGCAGGTTCCACGGCAGCAGGGTTTCATCCTTGAACGTAAGGTAGCCGCGGTCGGTGCCTGTGGTGCGGTCGTTGGGCATGTAATCGAAATTGAGTATGCCCTTGCTGGTCGTGGTCAGATAACGGAATTGGCCGTCCAGCATGCCGCCGCGATCGGCGTACCAGACGGGTGTCAGGGTCGCATCGTAATTCGGCGCGATGTTCCAGTAGAACGGGATCGAGAAGAAGAATCCCGCCCGGCTGCGTTGTCCGAACGACGGGTACAGGAAACCCGTCTGGCGCCGCTTGTCGATGGGGAATCTCAGGTATGGCAGCCACAGGAAGGGGATGCCCTTCAGGCGCATGGTCACGTCGTGGGCGCGGCCGACGCCCTCGTCGCGATCCATGGTCATGGTCTTGGCCTCGACATCCCACACGCGGTGGTGGATGTCGCAGGTCGAATAGGTCATGCCGCGCAGCTTGGCGCGGTCCTGGTCCAGCATGATCATCTGGTTGGCAACGCCGTTGCCGCGCGAGGTCAGCAGCTGGTACTGCACGTTGTCGGCGACGCCGTATTCGGGATTGGTGGTGCCCTTCATGCTGTCGGCCGAGAACAGCATGCCGCGCTCCTGGTAACGCACGTGGCCTTCGGCGTCGTAGGCGGTGGTGTTCGCGTTGTAGGTCAGGCTGTCGGCACGCAGCAACTGGTCGAGCCGCTGCAGGGATGTGTTGCCGGTCAAGTGGAAGATGTTGCTGTCCGGGCTCGAGAAGCGGTCGCCTTCGACCTGCGACTGGCTGGCGTCGCGATCGCCTTGGGTCGGCAGCCCGGGCACGTAGAAGTCCAGGAGGTCGTTCTTCTTGCACAGCGCGAAGTCGTTCTTGACGACCGGACAGGTGAATGCGCCGAGCGGACAGACGTCGACGTTGTTTTGCGCCAGCGCCATGCCGGGCGCTGCGGCCAGCGCGATCGCGAATGCCAAGGCACGCGGGGTCAGCGGCATCGTTCGGCGCGGCACGTAGAATCCCTGCGGAAACAATCCGCGTAAGCTAGCAGAACGCATTCGTCCTGTTGAGATGCGCGGGTGCGTGGTTCAGGCGGCCTTCGCCATGTTCAGAGGCGCGCAGCGGGCGTCCAGCCAGGCACGATCGGCGGGGTCGTCCAGCAACTGTGCCAGGCGTTCTTGCACGGTCGCGTGATAGGCATCCAGCCACGCGATTTCGCTCGCGTCCAGCAGCGACAGGTCCAAGCAGGCGGGTGTCGATCGGGCACAATGTCAGCGTCTCGAAGGCGAGGAATTCGCCGAACTCGCCGTCGCCCGCCGGAATGGTCGCGGCCAGGTTTTCGATGCGCACGCCATGCCGGCCGGGCTTGTAGATGCCGGGTTCGATCGAGGTGATCATGCCGACATCCATGGCCTCGAGTTGTTGCCCGGAGCGCGGCGGCCGTATCGACTGCGGGCCTTCGTGCACGTTCAGGCAGTAGCCGACGCCGTGTCCGGTGCCGTGGCCGTAATCGACGCCGTCGGCCCAGATCGGCGCGCGCGCCAGCGCATCCAGTTGTTGGCCCGACGCGCCGCGCGGGAAACTTCGCGCGCGACAGCGCGATCACGCCCTTCAGCACCAGCGTGACGTCGCGGCGCTGCTCGGGCGTGGTCTCGCCCAGCGCCCACATGCGCGTGATGTCGGTGGTGCCGCCGAGATATTGCGCGCCGGAATCGATCAGCAGCATGCCGTGCGGCTTCAGTTCCGAGTGCGACTCGGGCGTGGCGCGGTAGTGCGGCAGCGCCGCGTTGGCCTGGTAACCCGCGATGGTGGAGAAGCTCTCGCTGACGAAGCCGGGTTGCTGCGAGCGCAGTTCGCGCAGTTTCTCGTCGACGTCGAGTTCGGTGAGGCGCTTGCCGTCCTTCAGCGACGTGTTCGAGCCAGCGCGCACCGCGCACCAGCGCCACGCCGTCGCGGCGCATCGCTTCGCGCACGTGCTGCATTTCCTCGGCAACCTTGCGGGCCTTGGCGGCGCGTGATCGGGCCGGCTGCCTCGACCGGCGCGACGCATGGCGGGATCGCGCCGGCGACGGCGGCGGAGACCTGCGCCGGGCGCGATCAGCAGCTTCGCGTCCTGCGGCAATGCGGCCAGGGCGCGTCGATCGGCCAGGTACGGCGCGATGCGCTATGCCGTCCCCGCCAGCGTCGCCTGCAGGCTCGCGTCCAGCTTGTCCGCATCGACGAACAGCGTGGCGCGTCGGCATCGATCAGCAGGTGTGACAGGAACACCGGGTTGTAGTCGACGTCGCTGCCGCGCAGGTTGAGTACCCACGCGATCTCGTCCAGCGCGGAGACGACGTGGTGGGTCGCGCCGGCTTGCTGCATGGCGTCCCGCACGCCGGCGAGCTTGTCTGCGCGCGCCGATGGATCGCATATTCCAGTGGGTGTTCGTGGATCGGCGCGTGCGGCAGCAGCGGCCGGTCGCTCCAGATCGCACCAGGCAGGTCGTCCTCGACCAGCTCCGCGCCATGCTGCGCAAGACGCTCGCGCAACGAACGTTCGGACGCCAGCGACAGCATGTCGGCGGCGCAGGCGATCTTGTCGCCCTTGTGCAACTGCGCGCAAAGCCATTCCACGTGTTCGGGTGTATGCGGCACGTTGAGCTTCATCAGCTCGATACCGCTGCCTGCCAGCTGTTTTCCGGCTTGCGAGAAGTAGCGCGAATCGGTCCACAGTCCCGCGAATTCCGGGGTAACCACCAGGGTGCCGGCCGAGCCGGTGAAGCCGGACAGCCATTCACGCGCTTGCCAGTGCGCGGGCAGGTATTCGGATAAATGCGGATCGGCGGTCGGCACGATGCAGGCGGCGATGCCGCGTTCGTGCATGGCCTCGCGCAGGGCGGCGATGCGTCCGGGAATGGCTGGTGTGGTCATGGGGTTGTCCGCTGTGCGCGAAACGCGCGAAAGATGGCGATCGAGGCGGCCATGTTCGCGCTTCGTGCCGCCGTGCGCAACGTGAGCGCGGGCATGACTGCGTCAGGATGCCGTCTCGTCCGGTGACTTGGCGGGACCGGAGGCCGGTGCCGGCAAACCCACGGCACGGCAGAACTCCGTCAGGCGCGGGTCATGCCTGAAGCGCAGGATGAACGGGTCGTAGAGCAGATAAACGATGCCGCTGTCGCGATTGTTCCAGGCCCGGTCCAGCCAATCGAACGTCTGGTCGGAATCGCCGCGCAAGGCGTATATCTGCGCAATCTGGTAGGCAGACGTTCCCGCGTCATCGCGGATCAGCGCCTCCAGTGCCTTGTCGGCGGCGGTGCGGTCGGTGCCGATTTGCAGGGCCATCGCGATTGCAATGTCGCGCCAGGGACCCGGCGCTTCGAGCCGGGCCTGGCCGAGCGCGGCGGCAGCATCCCCGCGCAGCGTCTCGATGACGGTCAACTCCGAGTGGAAGCCACTGCCGCCGGGTTGCAGCGCGATCGCATGCTCGATCGCCCGTTGCGCTTCATCGAGGCGACCCAGTCCGATCAGGAAACCTGCAAGCCAGTCGTAGCGGCTGACATTGCGCGGGTCGTTCGCAAGGGATCGCCTTGTCAGTTCGACCGCGCGTTCGGTTTCCCCCAGGGTCGCGAGCAGGCTGGCGAGATAGAACTGCGCCTTGGAGTCCTGCGGGGAAAGCTGCAGCGCGCGCTGGTACTCGTTGCGAGCACCCTGCCAGTCGAAATCGGCCGAATCCAGGAGCAGACCACGCGCCGAATGCGCGCTTGCGAGGTCTGCATTCAATCCGAGAGCCACGTTGGCCGCGGCGCGTGCACGCGCGTAGGCCTCGCGTGATTCGTCACCGCTGAGGAACTGGTTGGCGAGGTTGGTCCACACCATCGATGTCTGCGCAAAAGCGGCCGCGTAGCCGGGATCGAGCCGAATGGCTTCGCCGTAGGCTTCTGCCGCCCGGCGCAAGTCGGCTTCGTTGTTGTTCGCGTAATAGGCATTGCCGCGCAGGTAGGCGGTGTAGGCGTCCAGGCTGCCGTTCACCGGGCGATCGCTTTGCGGCACGGCGCCGTTGCCCGCCAACAGCTGGGCCTTCAATGCCTGTGCGACCGTGGCCGTGATCTCGTCCTGCAACGCGAACAGGTCGCGGTAGGCACGCACGTAACGCCGCGACCACATCGTGCTTCCGTCAATGGCGTGGATCAATTCGACGCGGATCATGACCTGTGCTCCGTCGCGCCGGACGCTGCCTTCCAGGAGGTGTGCGACTCCCAGCGTGGCGGCTATTTCGGCGGGCGTCTGGCGGCTGTCGCGGAACTGGAACGCCGAATTGCGGCTGATGACCTTGAGTCCGTCGAACTGCGAAAGCGCCGTGATCAGGTCTTCCGAAATCCCATCGGAAAAATACGCGTCGGCCTTGTTGCCGCCCTCGTTGGCCAGCGGCAGCACCGCCAGTGATTTCTCGGGAACCCGTGCGAGCAGCGCCGCGAACGTTGCGCTGCCGGATTGCAGCCCCGGCCCCTTGCGCCAGACCAAAGTGTTGGCCGTCAGTACCACCACCACGACGGCGAGTATCGCGATGATCGCGTAATCGAGCCTGCGACCAGTGACGCGTGCGATGGATTGGTGGGGCGCGACTTCCGATTCGCGCTTCAGCCCTTCGGGGGTGAGTTCGTAGAACCATGCCAGCGCCAGCCAGAAAGGCGCGCCGATCGCGCAGGCGACCACGATCCAGCGGACGACCCATTCGTCGATGTGGAAGAAAGGCAGAACCTGGGTGGCGATCTGGACCAGCAGCCAGGCAGAGGCCGCATACAGCACCCCGGCGCGCAATACATTGCGGCGTCTCAGTTCGAACCAGAACGCACGCAGCCTCATCACGATGCTGTCCCGGTCTCCGATCGGAAATTACCGGCTTGACTCATGCCGAGTCTGCTGGCGCCCGCGACGGGGTGCAAGTGACGGGCATGGCGCTGACCAGTCCCGAAGCTTCCGCTAGAATGACGCTTTCCACAGACGGTCCGACCATGACCTCCCTGATTTTCGTCACCGGCGGCGTGGTGTCCTCGCTTGGCAAGGGCATCGCATCGGCGTCGCTGGCGTCCATTCTCGAGGCCCGCGGCCTCGCCGTGACGTTGATGAAGCTGGACCCTTACATCAACGTCGACCCCGGAACCATGAGCCCGTTCCAGCACGGCGAGGTATACGTCACCGACGACGGCGCCGAAACCGATCTCGACCTGGGACACTACGAACGCTTCGTGCGCACGCGGCTCTCGGGCAAGAATTCCATCACCACCGGCAAGATCTACGAGGCCGTGATCCGCAAGGAGCGTCGCGGCGACTATCTCGGCGCCACCGTGCAGGTGATCCCGCATGTCACCAACCAGATCAAGCACGCGATCGACGAGGCCACGCGCGGGTTCGACGTGGCGCTGGTCGAGATCGGCGGTACCGTGGGCGATATCGAATCGCAGCCGTTCCTGGAAGCCGCACGCCAGCTGCGCATCGAGCGTGGCGCCGACAAGGTGCTGTTCATACATCTGACGCTGGTGCCGTACATCAAGGCCGCGGGCGAGATCAAGACCAAGCCGACCCAGCACTCGGTGAAGGAACTGCGTGCGCTCGGCATCCAGCCGGACATCCTGCTGTGCCGCTGCGAGGAACCGTTGCCGGAAGGCGAGCGCCGCAAGATCGCGCTGTTCACCAACGTGCCGGAGAACGCGGTGATCAGCGCGGTGGACGCGGACGTGATCTACAAGCTGCCGTTGTGGCTGCACAAGGAGGGCCTGGACGACATCGTGGTCGAGCGCCTGCACCTCGATGCCAAGCCGACCGACCTCGCGCAATGGAAGCGCACGGTGGATGCGGTGGAAAATCCCAAGGACGAAGTCCGCATCTACATCGTCGGCAAGTACGTCGAACACAAGGATGCCTACAAGTCGCTGGGCGAGGCCCTGCGGCATGGCGGCATCCACAATGCCGCCCGCGTGGAACTGGAATGGCTGGATTCCGAAACCATCGAGACCCATGGTGCCGACACGTTGCTGCGCGATGCCGACGCGATCCTGGTGCCGGGCGGTTTCGGCAAGCGCGGTTTCGAGGGCAAGATCCAGACCGTGAAGTACGCGCGCGAGCACGGGATCCCCTATTTCGGCATCTGTTACGGCATGCACGCGGCGGTGGTCGAGTTCGCCCGCGACGTGGCCGGCATTGCCGGCGCGGGTTCCACCGAAAACGATCGTGATTGCGCCGATCCCGTGATCGCGCTGATCACCGAATGGACCCAGGGCGCGGGCGACGTCCAGCGTCGCGACGAGAGTTCCGATCTAGGCGGCACCATGCGCCTCGGCGCGCAGGAATGCCGGTTGCAGCCGGGCACCATCGCGCGCGAGTTGTACGGTACCGACACCATCCGGGAACGGCATCGGCATCGCTACGAATTCAACAACCGTTACCGCGAGCGCCTGGAAGAAGCGGGCCTCGTGATCGCTGGCCTTTCCGTGGACGACCTGGTCGAAATCATCGAACTGCCGCAGCAGAAACATCCGTGGTTCCTGGCGTGCCAGTTCCATCCGGAATTCACCTCCACGCCGCGCGACGGCCATCCGCTGTTCAACGGCTTCGTGCGTGCCGCGCGCGAGTACAAGGCCATGCGCGATGCGCCGAAGCTGGCGAAGGAAGCGGCGGGATGATCTTTCCTTTTCCCCGCTCCCTCCGGGAGAGGGTGGCCGAAGGCCGGGTGAGGGTACGCGTGTTCCGTGAAGTTCTTCATTCGATATTCGAATTTGCGTGCGAGCGTTGTTTGTCGCGCGATTCCGGGCCCTCACCCCTGCCCCTCTCCCGAGGGGAGAGGGGTTCAACATGAACCTCTGCGGCTTCGAGGTCGGCCTCGATCAGCCGTTCTTCCTGATTGCCGGGCCATGCGTGGTCGAATCGCAGCAGTTGCAGCTCGACACCGCCGGACGCTTGAAGGAAATCACGGACAAGCTCGGGATTCCCTTCATCTTCAAATCCAGCTTCGACAAGGCCAACCGCACGTCGGCGCAGAGTTTTCGCGGACTCGGCATGGAAGAAGGCCTGCGCATCCTCGCCGAGGTGAAAAAACAGCTCGGCGTGCCGGTGCTCACCGACGTGCACGAATACACGCCGTTCGACGAAGTCGCCGACGTGGTCGACGTGCTGCAGACGCCCGCGTTCCTGTGCCGGCAGACCGACTTCATCCAGAAGGTCGCCGCCGTCGGCAAGCCGGTCAATATCAAGAAGGGCCAGTTCCTGTCGCCGTGGGACATGCAGAACGTGGTCGACAAGGCGCGTGCGACGGGCAATGACCAGATCCTGGTGTGCGAGCGCGGCGCCAGTTTCGGTTACAACAACCTCGTCTCCGACATGCGCTCCCTCGCAGTGATGCGCGAGACGAAATGTCCGGTGGTATTCGACGCCACCCACTCCGTGCAACTTGCCGGGCGGCCAGGGCACGAAGTCCGGCGGGCAGCGCGAATTCGTGCCGGTGCTGGCGCGCGCAGCGGTAGCCGTGGGCATCAGCGGCGTATTCATGGAAACCCATCCCGATCCGGACAAGGCACTTTCAGACGGTCCCAATGCTTGGCCGCTGGGCAAGATGGAGGCGTTGCTGGGGACGCTGAAGGAACTCGACGTTATCGCGAAGAAAACAGGCGCGAGGGATGGATAGCGAGGGCGCGACCAACCGGCCGTTCGCAAGGCAATTGGTCCCGGTGCCGCGCGTTATCGCGGGCCCTCGTCAGCCATCCCCAATCCCCAGCATTCAAATCGCAAGCTGCAGTGCGCTAGACAGGAGTTCCGATCGCCGATGAGCACTCAAATCCACACCCTCCACGCCCGCGAAGTGCTCGACTCGCGCGGCAATCCCACCCTCGAAGCCGAGGTCACGCTGGCGGATGGTGCGTTCGGTCGCGCGATCGTGCCCAGCGGCGCATCCACCGGCACCCGCGAGGCCGTCGAACTGCGCGACGGCGACAAGTCGCGTTATCTCGGCAAGGGCGTGCTCAAGGCGGTCGCCAACGTCAATGGCGCGATCGCCAGCGCGCTCAAGGGTTTCGACGCCGCCAACCAGGGCGGCCTGGACGCGAAGCTGGTGCAGCTGGACGGTACCCCGAACAAGGCCGTGCTGGGTGCCAACGCCATCCTCGGCGTGTCGCTGGCCGCGGCACGCGCGGTGGCTGCATCGCGCAAGCTGCCGTTGTGGCGCTATCTGGGCGAGATCAACGGCACCACCGGCGAACCCGGCGCGCTGCCGGTGCCCATGATGAACGTGATCAATGGCGGCGTGCATGCCGACAACCCGCTGGACATGCAGGAATTCATGGTGATGCCGGTCGGCTTCGACAGGTTTTCCGACGCACTGCGCGCCGGCGTCGAATGCTTCCATGCGCTGAAAATCCGGCTGAAAAAGCGCGGCATGAACACGGCGGTCGGCGACGAAGGTGGTTTCGCGCCGGCGTTGCGCACCCACGAGGAAGCGATCGAGGTGATCCTGGAAGCCATCGATGCAGCGGGCTACAAGCCCGGCAAGCAGGTATGGGTCGCACTGGATCCGGCCGCCTCGGAGTTCTTCGCGGACGGCGTCTATGACTTGAAGGGCGAAGGCCGCAGGCTCGACGCCGCCGGCATGGTCGAGCTGTACGCCGACTGGTGCGCGAAATATCCGATCGTCAGCATCGAAGACGGCCTTGCCGAGGGCGATCAGGCCGGCTGGAAACTCATCTCGGACAGGCTGGGCCGGAACATCCAGTTGGTCGGCGACGACCTGTTCGTGACCAATCCCGGGATTTTCCGCGAGGGCATCGCCGAGGGCATCGCCAACGCGATCCTTATCAAGGTCAACCAGATCGGTACGCTCAGCGAAACGCTGGAAGCCATCGCGATGGCGGATGCGGCGAAGTACGCAGCGGTGATCTCGCATCGTTCCGGGGAAACCGAGGACACCACCATCGCCGACCTCGCGGTCGCGACCAGCGCGACCCAGATCAAGACGGGCTCGTTGTGTCGTTCCGACCGTATTGCCAAATACAACCAGTTGCTGCGGATCGAGGAGCAGCTCGGGCCCGCGGCGAAGTATGCTGGCCGCAACGCGTTTCCGAATCTGGCGACGCTTCCAGGTTGATGGTGCCGTCCCTTGCTGCGCTGGCTTGCATTGATCCTGATCGCCTTGCTGATTGGCTTGCAGGTCAAGCTGTGGGTGGGTGACGGCGGCATGCGCGACCTGCGCGCGATCCGGGCGCGCGTGTCGGAACAGAAAGCCGAGAACGCCAAGCTGAAACAGCGCAACGACGCGCTGCATGCGGACGTGGAGGACCTGAAGCACGGCCGGGATGCCGTCGAGGCGCGTGCACGTTCGCAACTCGGCCTGATCAAGCCGGGCGAAGTGTTCTACCAGGTGGTCAATACGCCAGCCGGCGCCGCCAGTGCCGCGCCGCCTTCGGCATCGACGTCCGCGCCCGGCCATTGACGCGGAACGGCGGCTCGCGAAGGATCGGCTAAACTTGGGGTTTGTGCGTGCAGCGTTCCATGCGACGGGGTTTGAGGCAGTGATGCGGGTCTTGCTCAGCAATGACGATGGCGTGGATGCCCCGGGTATCCGTGTGCTCGCCGAGCACCTGGCCGAGTTGGGGAAGTGGTCGTGGTGGCGCCGGATCGTGACCGTTCGGGTGCCAGCAACTCGTTGACCCTGGACCTGCCCGTGCGGGTCGTGCGTCTCGACGACGGCCGTTATCGCGTCGCCGGCACACCCACGGATTGCGTGCATCTGGCGCTGTCCGGACTGCTCGATGAAGAACCCGACATCGTGGTTTCCGGCATCAACAATTCCGCCAATCTCGGCGACGACGTGATCTACTCCGGCACCGTGTCGGCCGCCATGGAAGGGCGTTTTCTGGGACTGCCCGCGATCGCGGTGTCGCTGGCCGGGCAGGGCGAACGCCACGACGGCAAGGGCCGCCATTTCGATGCGGCCGCTCGTGCGGTATTGCTGCTCACGCGACGCCTGGTGGTCGACCCGCTGCCCGCGGATACCATCCTCAACGTCAACGTGCCCGACCGTGCATGGTCGGAAATCCGGGGCTTCGAGGTGACGCGGCTCGGCAGCCGCCATCGTGCGTCGCCGTGCATTGCCCAACGCGACCCGCGCGGGCGCACGGTGTGGTGGATCGGCAACGCAGGCGACGCCGACGACGCCGGTCCCGGCACCGATTTCGACGCGGTGCGCCGCGGGTTCGTGTCGGTGACGCCGATCCATGTCGACCTCACGCGCTTCCAGGCGCTGGAGAAGGTATCCAACTGGATCGACGGACTGGCTGCCCAGATGCGGGGAGACCAAGCGGCATGAACGGCTTGTTCGGTGCCGCGGCGGCATCGGCCCGCGGCCGCGGCATGACCTCGCAGCGCGCTCGCGACCGGCTGGTCGCCACGCTGCGTGCCGAGGGCATCCACGACCCGCGCGTGCTCGACGTGATCCGCACCATGCCGCGGCACCTGTTCCTCGACGAGGCACTCGCCTCGCGTGCCTACGAGAACACCGCGCTGCCGATCGGGCTTGGCCAGACGATCTCGCAACCGTGGGTGGTGGCGCGCATGACCGAACTCCTGATCGAAGACCATGTGCCCGAACGCGTGCTCGAGATCGGTACCGGATCGGGCTACCAGGCGGCAGTGCTGGCTGCGCTGGTGGGCACGGTGTACACCGTGGAGCGCATCGAGGAATTGCTGCGCAAGGCGCGGCGCCTGTTTCGCAACATGAAGATCGAGAACATCCGCTCGCGCCACGACGACGGCAACATCGGCTGGCCGGCCGAGGCGCCGTTCGATGCCATCGTGCTCACCGCGGCCGGCGAATCGGTGCCGCGCGCGCTGATCGAACAACTCGTCGAAGGCGGCGTGATGGTCGCGCCGCTCGGGCCCGCCGGCGCGCAGCGCCTGACGCGCTTCCGGCGCGAGGGCGACAGGATGCAGCGCGAGGATCTCGAACCCGTCAGTTTCGTGCCGTTGCTCGGTGGTCTGGGTTGATCGTTCGGCGCGTTCGGGACTATCGCGCGAACTCCTTCACGACATGCTGCCAAAAAAACGCCCGGCATCGCCGGGCGTTTTTGTGAGCGTCGAAAATCACCATCAGTCTTTCAGGCAACTGCTCATGAAGCTCTTGCGGGCGGCGCCCTTCAGGGCCTTCTGCTTGGCTTCCGCATTGCAGGTCTTCATTTTTTCCTGCTGGGTCATCTTGGCAGGCGCGGCGGCGGTCTTGCCTTTCAGGCAATCGCTCATGAATTTCTTGTGTGCGTCACCCTTCATGCCCTTGGACTGGTGGCTGCAGCTGGCCATCCTGCTCTGCTGCGCCGTCATGGCCTTGGGCGTGCCGGTGGTGGCGCCAGCCGCGAAGGCCGGGGCGGCTGCCAGCGCGGCAAGGCTCAGGCCCAGCGCCAGCATCGAAGTACGGATCCGCATGATTCCTCTCCTGGTTTGACCGGCGCGTCGCCGGCGCTGAGAAGCATACCCTCGCCGATCCGCCTGGAGCTGACCGGAAGGCAACTGAAATGCTCCGCTCTGCTCGTAATGGGGGTGCGGGCTGCTGTCGTGAGAAGTCAGGCCAGGGAAGGCCGTTCTGGTGTCGGTTGTTGGACAAGGCACACGCCTACGTGATCATCCCTGATGCAGCGATCAGGGATGATCGCAAAGGTCACGCCGCCGCTCGCTTGGACTCGACCTGCTGGCGCGGACCGTGTTTGAGAGCCTCGCGCACGCTCGCGACCAGCAGATCGGCTTCGGCTTCGTTGATAGCGAAATGCGGCGTGAAGCGCAGCGAGTTGGCGCCGCCGTGGATCACGTTGATGCCGCGCTCGCGCATGTATTCCTCGGTCGAGCCCGCGCCGAAGCACTTGAATTGCGGCGCCAGTTCGCACGAGAACAGCAGGCCCGTGCCCTGCACCTTGGTGATCAAGCCGCCCATTTCATCCTTCAGGGCTTCGAACTTCTTGACCAGTTCCGCGCCACGCTCGCGGATGTTGGCGCGCAGCTCGGGCGTGATCTGCGCAAGCACCGCGCAGGCAATGTCCAGTGCACGAGGATTGCCGGTCATGGTGTTGCCGTAGATGCCCTTCTTGTACAGCGCTGCCGTGCGCTGGTTGACCGCCAGCACGGAGAGCGGGAACTGGCCGCCGTTGAGTGCCTTGGAATAAGTCTCCATGTCCGGCGCCGGGAGTTTCTCGAAACCGGGGTAGTCGACCACCGACAGCACGCCCTGCGCGCGCAGGCCGGCCTGGATCGAGTCGACCAGCAGCAGCGAATCGTGCTTGGCGGTCAGTTCGCGCGCGGCGGCATAGAACTCCGGTGTCACCGCGCGGCCGGGATCGCCTTCGCCCATCACCGGCTCGAGGAACATCGCTTCGAAGAACCATCCGTTCTTCTCCGCCTCGTCGAAGGCGCGGCGCAACGCGGCCACGTCATACGGTTCGACCGCGATCACCGAATGTTCGTCGCGGAAGCTGGCGAGGTTGTTCTGGTAGGCCTTGCGGCTGGAATCCGAATACAACGCCGGACGTTCGGTGCGGCCGTGGAAGGCGCCCTTGACCACCAGCCGCTTGATCGTGCGGCCGGCGTATTTCGCGCCCGGGTCGGTCATCTGCTTGGCGTTGACGTCGGCGATGCGCGCGGCCAGCGTCACCGATTCGGAGCCCGAGTTGAGGCACATGAACTTCGCGAACGGATGCTCGCCGCGGTGGTGGCCGATCTCGCGGCGCAGCGCCTCGGTGAAGGTGTGCTGCGACAGCGAGGGCGTCATGACGTTGGCCATCACCTGCGGCTTGGCAAGCGCTTCCATCACCGCCGGCGGGTTGTGGCCGAAACCCAGCATGCCGTAGCCGCCGCAGTCGTAGAGCACCGCACCCTTCAGCGTCACGATCCACGCGCCACGCGCGGCCAGCGGCAGGAACGGGCATACCGCGTCGTCCGGATAGAAATTGACGAAACCCGATTGCAGCGCGTGCAGTTGCGCGTCTTCGTCCTGACCCAGTGCTTCGGGATGCCGCGATTTCAGCTGCGTGAAGGCTGCATGTGCGTCGGCGACGGCGCCGGCCAGATCGGCGTCGTCGGACGCGAAACGCTCGATGGTGGCGTCGTCCAGGCCGTGGGTGCGGACCTTGCCGCCCTGGTTGCGCATCTCGCGCAGCATCTCGATCGGTTTCATGGGAGCCTCCGGCGCGGCGCCGCCAGCCCGGCGACGCCCGTAAGTGGTTAACAGGAAAAAGAAAACGTCCCCGGATTCTAGCAGGCGTGCCTGCCTGGTGTAACCCCGGCGCGGGTTGGCATGACGCCTGTCAGAAACCATCGGTGACGGCGGCGGGCTGACAACGGGCGCCCCCCTGCGGCATCCTCGCGGCGTGAGGAGAAGGCGTTGCCGGAGAGCGTGTTGACAGCGTTGATCGTACATTCGCATTTTTACCTGATGGCGCTCGATGCCGCGCTCGTGATCTGCTACCTGCCGGAATGGGTAGGCACGTTCTTCCAGAATCCCGAAAAAGGCGCGGTGAAGCGCGACCGCGGCTCGTATGCGCTGATCATGCTGTCGATGTTCGCCGGGATATTCCTGGCTTTTCTGGTGGCGTTCGAAGTGCCGGCGGCCACGATCGCCTGGCGGCAAACCCTGTTGTTCTGGACGGGCATCGTGCTGATGCTGGCCGGCGCCGCATTCCGGTGGTACGCGATCAGGGTGCTGGGCAGGTTCTTCACCCGTAGCGTGGCGACGCGTACCGGTCAGTACGTTGTCGATAGCGGGCCGTATCGCCTGATCCGCCATCCTTCCTACACCGGCGCGATGGTGACGATCCTGGGCCTGGGCCTGGCGATGACCAACTGGATCAGTCTCGTGCTGGTCGTGGCCGGCACATTGGTTGGCTATGCGTACCGGGTACGTGTCGAGGAACGGGCGCTATGCGAGGGAATCGGCGATGCCTACCGCAACTACATGCAACGCACCCGGCGGTTCGTTCCTTATGTGTGGTAAGTGACCGCGCTCCGAAACTGACGGGTGGCGTACCATGAATCCACCATTGATCGATCTGTTGCATCCAGGGACCCGCAAAATCATGTTTCGCCGATTCTTTACCCCCGCCCCGGATTCGCTGTTGCTGAAGTTTTCCGGCGGACGCAGGAACCGCTGGACGGTGCTGTGGAACCTGATCTGGCTGCCGTGGCTGTTCGGCGACCTGATGTTCAACGGCTTGTCGTCGCAGCCCGCCGGCTGGATGGCGGTCACGCTCGCTGCGCTGGCGGTTTTCCTGTTGCTGTACGCCTGCATCAACGTGCGGCCCGTACGCGAAGCGCGGATGTACGCCTTGGCACTGGTCGTGCTCGCGTGCCTGATGATGCCGATCAACCGTTCCGGCAGCGGGACCTGCGTGATCTATGCGTGTGCCTACCTGTCGCTGCAGTCCGGCGTGCGCCGGACGCTGACGTGGGTGGTGCCGGTGATCCTCGCCTGGGCGGTGGAAACCCTCCTGCTGCACTGGCCGCCCCAGATCACGATCTGGATCGCGGTTCTCAGCTTCGCGGTATCGGTCGGCCAGCACGCGATGTGGTCGAATGCATGCAGGAACGCCGAGCTGCGCCTGTCGCACGACGAAATCCGCAGGCTGGCGGCGACTGCCGAGCGCGAACGCATCGGCCGCGACCTGCACGACCTGCTGGGGCACACCTTGTCGATGGTGGCACTGAAATCGGAACTGGCCGGTCGCTTGATCGAGCGTGACCCGGGCGCCGCAAGGCGCGAAATCGCCGACGTCGAACGGGTGGCACGCGATGCGCTCTCGCAGGTACGCAGTGCGGTCAGCGGTATCCGGGCGGCTGCGCTGGCTTCGGAGCTGGCGTCGGCACGCCTGCTGCTGGAAGCGGCCGGGGTGCAGATGGAGTACTGGAACGACGGTTGCGAATTGCCCGCCGAGGCCGAGACCTGCCTGGCGTTGGCACTGCGCGAGGCCGTCACGAACATCCAGCGCCACGCGCGTGCCAGCCGCGTCGAAGTCACGGTGATCGTGGGCGCAGAGCGCGTAGTGATGCGCGTTCGCGACGATGGCCGTGGCGGCGTCGACGAGCGCGGCAACGGATTGACCGGCATGCGCGAGCGAATTGCCGCACGTGGTGGGGAACTGTGGATCGAATCGCCACGCGGGCAAGGCACCGGCATCGAGATCCGGCTGCCGCTCCCCGTGCCGGCCGGGGAGCGGCAGGACACGCATGAACCGTCGCCGTCGCGAGTCGTGCCGCTGGTGCAGCACGCGGGCAGCCGCGCATGATGCGCGTGCTGCTGGCCGAGGACCAGGCGATGGTGCGTGGCGCGCTGGCCGCATTGTTGGCGCTGGAACCGGACATCGAGGTGCTGGGCTCGGCGGCGGACGGCGAAGCCGCGTGGCGCGAGGTGCAGCGCCTGAAGCCCGACATTCTCATCTCCGACATCGAGATGCCGGGCCTGACCGGACTGGAACTCGCGCAGCGCATCCAGCGCCACGAACTGCCGATCAAGGTGGTGATCGTCACCACCTTCGCGCGTTCGGGTTATCTGCGCCGTGCGCTGGATGCTGGCGTATCGGGTTACCTGCTGAAGGATGCGCCGGCTGAAAAGCTGGCCGACTCGCTGCGGCTGGTGCATCGTGGCGGGCGCGCGATCGATCCGGAACTGGCGCTCGAGGCGTGGACCGAAGCCGACCCGCTGAACGACCGTGAGCGCCAGGTGTTGCGGCTTGCCGGCGAAGGGCAAAGCGCCGGCGACATTGCACAGCACCTGAACCTTTCGCACGGTACCGTGCGCAATTACTTGTCCGAAGCGATCGGCAAGCTGGGTGTCGCCAACCGGATCGAGGCCTACCGGCTGGCCAGGCAAAAGGGTTGGTTGTAGGCGCGACACATACAATGTGCCGCTGTCTTCGCCTACCTCCAAGCCTTGAAGAAATCCGATTTCCATTACGACCTGCCGCCCGAGCTGATCGCGCAGCAGCCACTGGCCGAGCGCAGTGCCAGCCGGCTGCTGGTGGCCGATGCGCCGGCGCAGTCACTTTCCGACCGCATGTTCAAAGACCTGCCCCGGATGTTGCGGGACGGAGACCTGCTGGTGTTCAACGACACTCGCGTGTTGCCGGCGCGGCTGTTCGGTCGCAAGCCCAGCGGTGGCGCCGTCGAGATCATGCTCGAGCGCATCACCGGTAGGCACACCGCCATGGCGATGCTCGGCGTCAGCAAGAAGCCGCGCGTGGGCAGCCTGATCGAGCTGGACGATGGCACGCCTGTGCGGGTGCTCGGTCGCGAAGGCGCGTTCTTTGAATTGCGCTTCGAGTGCACGGAACCGCTGGAAAAGCTGCTGTTGCGGATCGGCCACATGCCGCTGCCGCCGTACATCGCGCGGCCAGACGACGCGCGCGACTGCGAGCGTTACCAGACTGTCTACGCAAGGTATCCCGGCGCAGTGGCGGCGCCGACCGCGGGCCTGCACTTTGATGGCGGCCTCCTCGATGCACTGCGCGAGCGCGGCGTCGACTTCGGTTACATCACGCTGCACGTCGGTGCGGGGACCTTCCAGCCGGTGCGCGCGGAAAAGCTCGAAGACCACGAGATGCATCGCGAGTGGCTTAACGTCGGCGCCGAACTGGTCGAGAAAATGCGCCATGCGCGCGCCCGCGGCGGCCGGGTGGTCGCGGTCGGCACCACCGTGGTGCGCGCGCTGGAAGCCGCGCGCGGCAAGAGCGGCGAGGTCGAGCCGTTTGCCGGCGAGACCCGCATCTTCATCTTCCCGGGTTACCGGATCACCAGCGTCGATGGCCTGATCACCAATTTCCACCTGCCGGAATCGACCCTGCTGATGCTGGTGTCGGCATTCGCGGGTCGCGATTTCGTGTTGTCGGCTTACCAGCACGCCGTGCAACAACGCTATCGCTTTTACTCGTATGGTGACGCGATGCTGATCTGGCCGCAGGAGCAGGCATCGTGAGCGCGCTTCGTTTTGAAGTGGTGGCTGGCGACGGCGCCGCACGCCGCGGCCGCATCACGCTGCCGCGCGGCGTGATCGACACGCCCGCGTTCATGCCGGTCGGCACCTACGGTTCGGTCAAGGCGATGACGCCGCGCGACCTCGGCGAGGTTGGCGCGCAGATCATCCTCGGCAACACCTTCCACCTGTGGTTGCGGCCCGGCCTCGACGTGATCCGCGAGTTCGGCGGCCTGCATCGTTTCATCGGCTGGAATGCGCCGATCCTCACCGACTCCGGCGGCTTCCAGGTATTTTCGCTGGCCGAACGCCGCAAGCTCACCGAGGACGGCGTCACCTTCGCCTCGCCGGTGGATGGTTCGCGCGTGTTCCTGTCGCCCGAGGAATCGATGCGCATCCAGACGGTGCTGGGTTCCGACATCGTGATGGCCTTCGACGAGTGCACGCCTTACACGGTGGACGGCAAGCCGGTGGATGCGGCAACGGTGCGCGAATCGATGGAATTGTCGTTGCGCTGGGCCACGCGTTCGCGGCGCGCGTTCGACGAACTCGGCAATCGCAACGCGTTGTTCGGGATCGTGCAGGGCGGCGTGCATGGCCACCTGCGCGCGCGTTCGATCGAAGGATTGCTGGAGATCGGTTTCGACGGTTATGCGCTGGGCGGTCTCGCGGTCGGCGAACCGGAGGACGAGCGCAACGCCACGCTGGAAGCTGCAGTGCCGCATCTGCCCGCCGACAAGCCGCGCTATCTGATGGGCGTGGGCCGGCCCGAGGACATCGTCGAGGCCGTGCGCCGCGGCATCGACATGTTCGATTGCGTGATGCCGACCCGGCACGCGCGCAACGGTTTCCTGTTCACGCGAGCCGGAACACTGCGCATCCGCAACGCGAAGTACGCGAACGACACGCGCCCGATCGAGGAAGGCTGCGAATGCCATGCCTGCGCCAATGGTTTCTCGCGTGCCTACCTGCGCCATCTCGACCGTTGCGGCGAAATCCTCGGCGCCCAGCTTGCGACGATGCACAACCTGCATCATTACCTGACGCTGATGCGCGAATTGCGTGAAGCGATCCAGGCCGGCGTGCTGGATCGTTATCGCGAGGATTTTTACGCGCGCTTGCGCGGAACCGGCGACGACGCTTGATCGCGGCGTCGCGTCAATGCGTGTCGAGATCGATGATGCGGTCCAGTCCGTGCGCGACGAAGCGCCGCAACGCGCGGACAGAAAGGGGATCGTTGCGTTCGCGTTGCGCCCAGGCCGCGTGCCGCGCCAGCAAGGCGGCGCCCAGGCCGCGTGCGCAGGTGACGCCAAGGCGCAACGCGCCGGCCTGCAAGGCATCGGTATCGCGGGCGTGGTCGCGCAGCCAATTGTCGGCATGCCGGATCGCGCCGTGGATGGTCTCGCCGTCCGTTTCGGAGATGACACCCTCGGCAGACTCCAGGCAGCCGTCCACCGCCGAGACCAGGGATTCGCTGCCCAGCTTGTCCAGCGCGCGCAGGAAATCCAGTGCCTGCACGTTGCTCGCGCCTTCCCAGATCGGGAACACCTGCGCGTCGCGCAGCAGCAACGGTATGCCGCTGTCCTCGAGGTAGCCGATGCCGCCGAAGGCCTCGACGGTTTCCGAGGCGATGCGGACACCGAGCTTGCAGATCCACAGCTTCGCCAGCGGCGTCAGCAATCGTTGCAGGGCGGCGTCGTGCTCGTCGCCCTGGCCGGATTCGACCCGCCCCAGCAGCAATGCGACTTCCATGGCGAGATGGAACGCGGCTTCGAATTCCGCATCCCATCCCGCCAGCGCATCGGCGAACAGCGGTTGCCCGATCAGCGGCTGGCCGAATGCGCTGCGGTGGTATGCGTAGTCGCGGGTCAAGGCCAGGCACCGCTGCATGGTCGAGAGCGCGCCGAATGCGTTCCACAGGCGGGTGACCTGCAGCACCGGCGTGATCGCGCGCACACCGTGGGTCGACTCGCCGACCAGCTCCGCGCGCGTGTCGCACAGATGGATTTCCGCGGTCGGCAATTCGCGCGTGCCCAGCTTGTCCTTCAGGCGGTCGATGGTGATGCCGTTCCAGGTCCCGTCCGGGTTGCGGGTCTCGATGCCGAACAGCGCGAGCCCGTCCGCGCCCGCGGGATTGCCCTCGGGACGCGCCAGCGCCAGTGCGAACTCGGCGTTGATCGCCGACGTGAACCACTTGCGGCCGTCCAGTCGCCAGGTTCCGTCGGCGTCGCGGCGCGCGGCGGTTTCGCTCATCGCCACGTCCGAGCCGCCCGCGTTTTCGGTCATCCACTGGCCGCTGATCCAGAATGTCGCGGGATCGCGGCTGAGCAGGCGCGGCAGTATACGCTCGCGCAATGCCGCGTTCGACGCGTCGCGCAAGGCAGTGGCGACGCCGTCGGTCATCGCCAGCGGACAGGAATAGAAAGCGCTGGCGGCGTGATAGAGATACACCTTGGCGAATTGCTGCACGCGCGCGAATTCACCCAGCGCACGATCGTGGCCGTCGGCAACCAGGCCGTGCCTTGCCGCGATCGTCGGTCCCTCCCGCCAGGTTTCGGTCAGTTCGATGCGATCGACGCGGTTGCCCCAGACATCCCATTGCGTGAGGAGCGGTTCGCCGGCCCTGGTGCCGAGCTGTCTTGCGTATGTGGATCGCGCGTATTGCGCGAGCGCGATGAAATCCGCTTCAGCCGCGCGCCGGAGTTCTTCCGGCAATACCCGCGCCAGCCACGCTTGCAGCACGCGATCGTCGCGGTACGGATCGGCGAGCTGCGGGGCAGGCTGGACAAAACTCATGATGGCGACAGCTTACCCCCGGTGCCACCGCGCCGCTTCTTCGGCAGCCGCGCGCAGGCCAGGATCACCACCACCGCCAGCGCCACCTCGATCAAGGCAAGCGTGCGTTCGGTCGGCGCGGACCAGGCTTCGGCCACGCCATGGCAGAAATAGAACAGACTGATCATGCCTGCCAACAGCAGCGCGCGTGCCGGCGCGCGCCAGTACAGCAATGGAATGGCCAATGGCAGCAGTCCGATCAGCAATGCCACGCCGACCGGCATGCGCGCGGGCGGCAGCAGCCATGCATGCCAGACGATCTGCAGCAGTGCCAGTGCGCCCCACGCGACAAAGCCGATGCGCTGTTGCATGTTCGCTTTCATGCGCCGGCCGCCAGGCGTTTCGCAATATTGGCGACGCGCCGTCCCAGCACCCGTGCCAGCGTGCGTTCGTCGTCGCTGATCGGTCGTGCCTCGCCGACGCCGCTGACGTGGCTGGCGCCGTAGGGCGTGCCGCCGCTGGTGGTGTTGTTCAGCGCCGACTCGGTGTAGGGAATGCCGGCTACCAGCATGCCGTGGTGCAACAGCGGGATCATCATCGACAGCAGCGTGGATTCCTGGCCGCCATGCATGGTCGCGGTCGAAGTGAATACCGCGCACGGCTTGCCGACCAGCGTGCCGGATGCCCATTCGGCCGGCGTCGAATCCAGGAAATGCTTGACCGCTGCGGCCATGTTGCCGAAACGGGTCGGGCTGCCCAGGATCAGGCCCGCGCATTCGGCGAGGTCTTTCAGTTCGACGTACGGCGCACCATCGTCGGGCACCGGCGGGTGCGCGGTCTGGGTGACGGAGGCCACCGGCGGCACCTGGCGCAGCCGTGCGTGCATGCCGTCGACTTCCTCGACGCCGCGCGCGATCAACCGGGCCAGTTGCGCGACGCTGCCGTTGCGGCTGTAGTACAAGATCAGGATGTCCATCAACCGGGTGTTTCCTTTTGCAGCATGATTGAATAGCCTCGCAACGTGAGCCGCGATCCCGTCCTCCGCCTGATCCTGCACCGCGAGCGCCTGCGGGCCTTCCTGCGGTTCCTGTGGCAACGCTTCCTCGACGACAAGTGCTTCGAGACCGCCGGCGCGTTGTCCTTCACCACGCTGTTCGCGATCGTGCCGATGCTGGCGGCCGTGATCGCGATCGTGTCGGCGTTTCCCGCGTTCGCCGAACTGCGCGACAGCGTGACGCGTTTCATCTTCAGGAGCTTCGTGCCGGCCGCCGGCGAGACCGTGCAAGGATACCTGCTCCAGTTCGCCGACAACGCCAGCCGGCTCACCGCGGTCGGCGTGATCGTGCTGCTGGTGAGCGTGGTGATGATGATGGCCAGCATCGAGGATCGCTTCAACCGCATCTGGCGCGTCACGGCACGGCGCAAGGGCAGCGCGCGGCTGCTGTTGTACTGGACCGCGCTGACGCTGGGTCCGATCCTGGTGGCGGCGGGCCTTGGCGCCAGTTCCTGGGTGTATGCGCAGCCATTGTGGCGCGGCGTGGCCAGCCAGGGCGTCGCGGGCTTCAGCCTGTGGTCGCTGGCCCCGTTCCTGATCAGCTGGTTCGGTCTGATGGTGCTCTACAAGGTGGTGCCGAACTGCCGCGTGCTCTGGCGCGACGCGGTGCTCGGCGCGCTGGTCGCGGCCGTGCTGTTCGAATTCGCGCGCAAGGGATTCGCGCTGTATGTGCGCGGCGTTGCCAACTATCGCGAAGTGTATGGTGCGCTGGCGGCCATACCGATCTTCCTGATCTGGGTGTACCTGTCGTGGGTGATCGTGCTGCTGGGTGCGATCCTGGCCGCGGCCCTGCACGCGTTCGAGTACCGGCCCGAGGCGGAATTGCTGCCGCCGGGCTGCGAGTTCGTGGGCCTGCTGCGGGTGGCGCAGCATTTTGCCGAGGCACAGCGGACCGGCGCGGTGCTGGACGAGGCCGACCTGACCGCGCGCGAGCGTTTTCTCACCGCGGATCTGCTGCAGCGCTATCTCGACGACCTGCAACGGGCCAGGGTGATCCGTCAGGTCGATGATGGCGGCTGGGTGATGGCGCGCGATCCGGATGGCGTGACCGTGGGCGACCTGTTCCGCGCCGGCGACTACCGGTTGCCGGGCCACCCGGCGTCCGTGCAGCACGCCGCCGGCGATCTGGTTCCGGAAGCCGGAAGGCTGCTGCAGCGCGCCGAGGCCGCGTTGCGCGAAAATCTTTCGGTATCCCTGCGCGCGCTATTCTTGCCGCCTGCGTCGCCCGGTCGAGCGACGGGATCCGAAGGTCCATCGTCATGAAACTGCTTTTTCCGCGTCGCGCTTCACTGCTCTTGCTCGCGGCGCTGATGTGCGCGTGCATCACGGGCAATGCCCTGGCGCAATCGGCGGGCGCCCGTCCGCAACTCGTGGTCAAGACCCTCGACGGCAAGACCTTCGACCTCGCTGCCGAGCGTGGCAACTGGGTCATCGTCAATTTCTGGGCGACCTGGTGCTCGCCTTGCATCGCCGAAATGCCGGCGATCTCGAAATTCGTCGCCACCCACAAGCACGTTACCGCGATCGGTCTGGCCTGGGACGAATCGCCGCGTGCCGATATCGTGAAATTCGCGAAAAAACATCCGGTCGATTACCCGCTGGCGCAGGTCGACACCGACCATCCGCCCGCGGGGTTCAGCGCGCCGGCCGGACTGCCGGTCACCTGGCTGATCGCGCCGGACGGGCAAATCGCCAAACATTTCGTCGGCCCGGTCGACGCGAAAATGCTGGACGCGGCGATCGCGGCGGCGAGTTCGCAGTCATCGGATGCCGCAAAGCCTTGATGCGATGCCGTGCACGCGCTTCATCGTGAGCGGCCGGGTGCAAGGCGTGTTCTTCCGCGCATCGGCACGCGACTTCGCATTGCAGTTGGGATTGACAGGCTACGCGAAAAACCTTGCCGACGGCGGTGTCGAGGTCGTCGCGTCGGGCAACGACGAGGCATTGGCCGCGTTGTATGCGTGGTTGCACCACGGCCCGCCCGCCGCGCGGGTCGAACACGTCCGGCGCGAGGCGATGCCCGATCAGGTCCTGCGTGGTTTCACGACCGCGCTGAAATACATCAGTGTTCGCCAAGGCGAGGCAGTCAGGCCGACCAGGATTACACGGCCGCGTGCGTGCGTCGAGCTGCGCGTGCAGCAACTTGTCCCACGCCGTACGGCAGGCCGAGGTCGAGCCGGGCAGGGCGAACACGAAGGTCCGGTTGGACAGTCCCGCGAACGCGCGCGACTGCAAACTCGACGTGCCGATCTCCTCGAAGCTGATTGCGCGGAACAGCTCGCCGAAACCCGGCATCTCCTTGTCCAGCAGTGGCAACACCGCTTCCGGGGTCGAGTCGCGTCCCGTGAATCCCGTGCCGCCGGTGATCAGCACGCCATGCACCACGGGATCGGCGATCCACGTCGCCACCGCCGCGCGGATCGCGTAGCGGTCGTCGCGCAACAATTTGCGTTCGTGCAGCCGGTGACCGGCCTCGGCAAGTGCGTCGGCGAGGAACCGGCCGGACGTGTCCTCGGCCAGCGAGCGCGAGTCCGATACTGTCAGCACGCACAGGGTCAGCGGTACGAATGAGTCTGTGGCCGTCATCGAAGAAGTATAGACTTGGCGAGGTGTCGGTGAGGCCTTGCATCGGCGTGGCGCTCAGCTCGTCGGAACTGGCTTGCGGGTATCGCGGACCCAAGGCGGGTTCGGGTGCGCGCGCAAGCGGTAGGCATGAAAATGAACCTGACCCCTTTTATCGTGACCCCTTTTATCGTCTTTGCCGCCCGGCCAATGATATGAACGGAAACCACTGGATTTTGTTGATCTGCGGCGTGGTATTTCTTGGCAATGCCATTCACGGCTTGAGGGCGGGAAGGGCAAGTGTATTTGTTGCGCCGTTCGAGCGATCCGAGCAGCCGGGCATGTATTGGAGCGCGATCGTTTTCTCATCTATTTTGGGGATAGGCTCGTTTGTGACCTTTGTATACGACTTGTTAAAAATGACCGCAACTAAATGAAACGTAATCCTTTTATCTCCCCCGAAACAGGATTTGGGCTGATGAGTTGGATCAGGTCATCGCCACTGGGCCACGTCCTGATATTTGGCATAGTTGGTGGTAGCGCTGGAGGGCTCGCATTCAGCATTTTTTTGCGAACGGAAGGGCCTGTGTCATTAGTTTTGTTCATGAAGATATGCGCATTTTGGGTTTTTTCCATGGCGCTGATTGGAATATTGTTTTGGTTCAATGTCACATCTCCTGCCTTGAAGCGTAGGCGAAGTCATGACGAAAGCAATAACAAATAACATAAAGCAGTTCTTGGCCTGGGTTTTCAAAGTGATTTATTGAATAATGGCGTCGAGGCTTGAGTGCCAAGGACAACTTACGCGGACGCCGCTACTGCCACGGCGCCACCTGCGCTCGACCTGACCAACACACACGTCAATCTTCCCGCTCCGGCTCTGGCATTACGATATGGTCCGGCGCCAAGCCCTTGCGATGGCGCTCGTGCATCGCGTGCAGCAGTGCGGCGAAGTCGTCGGCGTAGCCGCGCATGTCAAACAGGTCCGATTCCTGGCGCTGTTTGACGAGGCGTTGCTGCAGCGCGTTGAGCACCGACAGGTCGCTGCCGTAGCGGATCGCGGTTTCGATGAAGGCCTTGTCGTCGCGGGTGATCAGCTCCGGCATGCCGAGGTAGTGGTTGAGGCTGCCGGCGACGCGCGAGGCGAAGGTTTCGCCGGGGCGCGTCAGCACCGGGCAGCCGGCCCAGATCGCGTCCGACGCGGTGGTGTGCGCGTTGTAGGGATTGGTGTCGAGGAACAGGTCGGCCAGCTTGTAGCGCGCGAGATGTTGCAGGTGCGGCAGTGACGGCGAGAACACCAGCCGGTGCGGGTCAAGTCCGCGCAGGCGCGCCGCGTCGCGCAGGCGGGCGTCGGCTTCGCGACTGGTCGCCAGCAGCCACAGCACGCTGCCGGGCACTTCGCGCAGCACCGCGCACATGCGGTTGAAGCTGGCCGCGTTGAGTTTCCACGCGTTGTTGAAGCTGGCGAACACCACGGCGTTGGCGGGCAGGCCGAATGCCGAACGTGGCGGCGAGGCGCCGACCGGGCGCGTGGGGTCGGACGGCTGGTAGCAGCGCGGCAGGTACGCGATCGATTCCGAGTAGAAGCGCCGCAGCGGTTCGGGAACCAGGAAGCGGTCGGCGATCAGGTAGTCGATGAAGCTCGCGCCCGAGCTGCCGGGATAGGCCAGCCAGCCGGCCTGCACCGGCGCGGGCCGCAAGGCGAACACGCCGGGCACGCCGCCCGCACACCAGCCGTCGACATCGATCAGCACGTCGATGCCGATGTCGTGCACGCGCTGCGCGACCGCGGCAGCGGGTTGCAGCGTGATGTCGTGCAGGGCATGCACTGCCGTGCGCAGGCGCCGACGCACGTCGCTGCCGTCGTCGGGCGTGGTCGCGAACAGGTGGACTTCCAGGTCGTCGCGTCGGCCCAGCTGCTCAAACATGGCCACGGACAGCAGCGCGGTCGCGTGGGCGTGGAAGCCGGCCGACACGAAACCGACCTTGAGTCGCGATCCGGATGCGCGCGGTTTGTGTTCGAAGTGGATGTGTTGCCGCAGTGGTTGCGTATCCTGGTCGACGCGTGCAGCGCGGGCGCGGGCGCAGGCAAGCTGTTGGGCGGCGCTGGCGTCCTCGGCCAGGAACACGAACGGATCGATTTCGCCGGAGCCGTCGAGCGCGCGGGCGCGGACGCGTTGGTTCAACGCTTCCGCGCCGTTCCAATCGCATTCGCGGCGCAGCACGAACAGTAACTGGCTTTCGGCGAGGCGCAGGTTGGGGTCGAGTTGCAGAGCACGCCGGTACAGGCGCGCGGCTTTGGCGTAGTGATGCTGCTCGTCGGCCATCAGGCCGGCCTGATAGGGAAACTGCGCGGCGTTGGGCGCGAGTTGCGCGCCGCGTTCGTAGATCGCCTGCGCCTCGGCGTAACGCTGCTGGCGGTGCAGTGTGTGGCCCAGCAGCAGCAACGCCTGCGGGTGCGGCTGCTGGGCGAGCACCTCGCGCAGGCGTGACTCGGCTTCCGCCGCCATGCCCAGCGACAGCTCGGTCGCGGCCAGGTTGACGATGGCATTGAAATGGTTGGGTTCGATCGCGAGCGCGGCGAGGTAGGCGTCGCGTGCGCCCTCGTCGTTGCCCGCGGCGCGCAACGCGTTGGCGAGGTTGTTGCGCAGCGCGGCGTCGGCGGGACGTGCCGCCACCGCGCGTTCGAGCAGGTCGACGGCTTCGCCGGTCCTGTCTTCCGCCAGCAGGGTGCTGGCGAGGTTGCTCTGCGCTTCGACGTTGGCCGGCGCGATGCGCAGGGCATCCTGCATGGCCAGCGCCGCATCGGCGGTGCGGCCCAGCATCAACAGCGCCACGCCGTGCAGGCGCGCCAGCTCGGCGTTGTCGGGATGGTCGACGCGCAGCGTGCGCGCGAGTGCTTCCGCGCTTTCGGCATCACCGTGTTGCAGCAGTGTGACGACACGTGCGACGGGGGTGGCATGGATGGCGTCGTTCATGCCGGCTCCGCAAGTTGCGCCAGCGCTTCGGCATGGGCTTCGCGCGCCAGTGCGCCGATCAGCTCGTCGAGGTCGCCTTCGAGGATTTCCGGAAGGCGGTGCAGGGTCAGGTTGATGCGGTGGTCGGTGACGCGGCCTTGCGGAAAGTTGTAGGTGCGGATGCGCTGGCTGCGGTCGCCGGAACCGACCTGCAGCTTGCGGGTGGCGGCCTGTCTGGCCGTCTGTTCGGCGCGTTGTGCGTCGAGTAGCCGCGCCTTCAGCAGCGACAGTGCGCGTGCCCGGTTCTTGTGTTGGCTGCGCTCGTCCTGGCACTCGACCACGATGCCGGTCGGCAGGTGGGTGATGCGGATCGCCGAATCGGTCTTGTTGACGTGCTGGCCGCCGGCGCCGGAGGCGCGGAAGGTGTCGACCTTGAGGTCGGCGTCGCGCAATTCGACGTCGTCGATTTCCTGCATTTCAGGCAGGATCGCGACCGTCGCCGCCGAGGTGTGGATGCGGCCCGAGGCTTCGGTCAGCGGCACCCGCTGCACGCGATGGGTGCCTGATTCGAACTTGAGCGCGGCGAAGGCGCCGGTGCCCTCGATGCGTGCCACCGCTTCCTTGTACCCGCCGCGTTCGCCTGCGTGGGTGGACAACAGTTCGGTGCGCCAGCCGCGACGTTCGGCGTAACGCAGGTACATGCGCAGCAGGTCGCCCGCGAACAGCGCGGCCTCGTCGCCGCCGGTGCCGGCGCGCACCTCCAGGTACAGGTTGGCGTCGTCCAGCGGGTCGCGCGGAATCAGCAGTTCCTGCAAGCGCTCGTCGAGTGCGGCGGCTTTTGCCTCCAGCCGCGCGATTTCATCGCCGGCGAGTTCGCGCATGTCGGGGTCGGCCAGCATCTCGCGCGCGTGCGCGAGTTCGCCGGCTGTCTTCTCGGACGCGGCGAACGCTTCCGCAAGTTCGTGCGCCTGCGCGTATTCGCGCGACAGTTCGCGGAAGCGTGCCGGATCGTCGGCCGCGTCGGGTTCGGCCAATAGCATGCCGACCTCGTGATGGCGTTCCAGCAATTGCTCAAGACGGCGCCTGAGTTGTGGCTTCACGCGTCTTGCCCGTTTGCGTCGAACAGGCGCATGGCGGCGTCGAGGAGTGCCTGGTCGCCCTGTTCGGCGGCTTCGTGCAGGCGCACGCTGGGCGTGTGCAGCAGCTTGCCGGTGAGGGTGTTGGCGAGAAACTCGAGTGCCTCGTTGGGGTCGCGGCCGTTGTTGAGCATCTCGCGCGCCCGTGCCAGAACCTCGTCGCGCTGGGCTTCGGCCGTGGTGCGGTAGCAACGCAACGGATGGCCGAACTGGTTCGCGCGCCGCCACGCCTGGTAGCGTTCGACCTGCAAGTCGATGATGGCTTCGGCCTCGCGCGCAGATGCTTCGCGCGAGCTGCGGCCGCCCTCGATGGCCCGCTGCAGGTCGTCGATGGTGTACAGGAACACGTCCGGCAGTTCGGCAGCGGCGGGATCGATGTCGCGCGGCACCGCGAGGTCGATCAGCAGCATCGGGCGTCGCCGGCGCTGTTGCAGCGCGCCTTGCAGCATCGACGCATCCAGGATTGGTTCGCGGCTGGCGGTGGCCGAAATCACGATGTCGGCCTCGGCCAGGTGCCTGGGCATGTCGGCCAGCGCGATCGCGTAGCCGCCGACAGGATTGACCAGCGCCTGCGCGGTCTCGACGGTGCGGTTGGCGACGATCAGGCGCTTGACGCCGCGCTCGATCAGGTGCCGCACCGCGAGTTCGATGGTGTCGCCCGCGCCGATCAGCAATACGCACGATTCGCGCAGGTCGGCGAAGGCCTGCTCGACCAGCCGCACAGCGGCGAACGCGACCGACACCGGGCCGGTGCCGATGCGGGTTTCGGTGCGCACCCGCTTGGCCACCGCGAAGGCGTTCTGCAGCAGCCTGTCCATTGGCGCGTGCAGCGTGTGCGCCGAATGCGCCGCGCGCCAGGCATCCTTGACCTGGCCGAGGATCTGCGGCTCGCCCAGCACCATCGATTCCAGGCCGGTGGCGACGCGAAACACGTGGCGCACGGCGTCATCGTCGGTGCGGCGGTAAAGGAACTCGTCGAGTCGGCCCGGAGTCATCTGGTTGCGGGCATGCAGCCATGCCGACGGCGCGTGCTCGGCGCCGTCGCGGACGCTGCAATACAACTCGGTGCGATTGCAGGTCGACAGGATCATGGCCTCTTCGATGCCGGGCTGTGCAGCCAGCTCGGCCAGCGCCGGCGGCATGGCTTCCGTGTCGATGGCCACCTGCTCGCGCAAGGCGACCGGCGCGGTGAGGTGGTTGAGCCCGAGTGCGATCAGCGGCATGGGAACTTAAGATGGCACAAGCTAAGCTGTCGCGTGGCGGCAGAACGAAAGAGGACCGGCTTTCCGGTGCGAAGTGTGCGGACCCAACCCGACAAGTTCAAGGAATGGCTCGGCTTGTGGCGCCATTTTAGCGCGTTTGCACCGATGCTCGCGGCTGCCGCGCTGATGGCCGGCTGCGCCCAGGTGCCCATGCACGGCACTTCGCGTGCGGCAAGCAGGCAACCGCTGGCGCGCCTGGCGTTGCCGACCGACAACGCGAACAGCCGGGTGTCGGCCCTGCTGATCGCCGCCGGGTTCGCCCTGCAGGACAACGATGTTGCCGGGGCCGCGGCGGATTATGCGAAGGCTGCGCTGATATCGAACGATCCTGGCGTCGCGCAACGCGCGGTCCAGCTTGCGTTGATCGCGGATCGAACAGGCCTGACGCGGCGGTTGCTGGATCGCTGGCAGGCATTGGGCGCGAGTCCGCGCGACCTGGCTGCAGCGCGCGCGCAGCTTGCGATGCAGCATGGCGATCGCGCAGACGCCGAGCGGCAGTTCGGGATCCTGCTTGCGTCCGGCACCGCCGATGACTGGAAAACCTTTGCCGCGGCTTTGCTGGCCGCGCGCGACACGGCGCTGGCCGGCCATGTGCTGGAGGACCTGGCCAAGCCGGATCGCCTGCCTGCCGACGAAAACATCTGGGTGACGCTGAGCCAGCTGGGTGAGCATCTGGATCGCCACGCTTTCGCGCGCGAATTGGCCGATGCGGCCGTGCGCAGGTTCGATGGCGCGAACGCCATCGCCTGGGCGGCCAGCCTGCGCGCGAGCATGGGCGACCGCGCGGGCGCGACGGTGTTGTATGCGAAAGGCGTGGCCGCGCATCCGTATAGCGTCGATTTGCGCCTGGGTTACGCCGCGCTCTTGGGTCATGCCGGTAACTACGCGAAGGCGCTGGCGGTGCTGTCGCGCGGTCCGCAAACGACGGCGACCTGGTCGGCGCGCGTGGCGGTCGCCGCCAGCGCAAGGGATCAGGGCGCGCTCCGCCGGATTTACGCCGACTTGCAGCACGTGCCGGAGGCGCAGCGCGTCGACAATGCGTTCGTGCTCGGCCAGCTCGCGGAATTGCTGCACCGTGATCAGGAGGCCCTGGCCTGGTACGGCAAGGTCGATCCGGACAGCCGCCATGGTTTCGACGCGCAGTTGCGCCGCGCGGTGCTGTTCGACAAGACCGGAGAATCCGCCCAGGCGCACGCGCTGGCCGCGCAGCTCCAGCAGGATTACGCCGACGATGCCGACAATCTGCGCACCGCCTACGAACTCGATGCGCAGCTGTATGCGCAGCACGGCGAGCATGCCAGCGCCATCGCGGCCTACGACCGCGGACTCGAGGCGCTGCCGGGTGATCCGGTGTTGATCTACGACCGTGGCATCGAGGAAGCCGACGCGGGCGATACCGACGCCGCCCTGGGCGATTTCCGCAAGGTGCTGGCGCTGAATCCCGGCAACATCGAGGCCATGAACGCGCTGGGCTTCACGCTGGCCGATGCCGACCGCGACCTGCCCGAAGCGACCCGGCTGCTCAGCAAGGCGCTTTCGGCCAAGCCCGACACCGCCGCGATCATGGATTCCTGGGGCTGGCTGCAATACCGGCTCGGCAATCTCGCGCAGGCCGAGTCGTATCTGAAGCGTGCCTGGAGCCAACAGCACGATCCGGATATCGGCGTGCATCTCGGAGAGGTACTTTGGAAGCTCGGTCAACACGAAAGCGCCCGCGAACTGTTTGCCAGGGTGCGCAGGCTCGATCCGCACAACCCGGCATTGCAGGGCGCCGAGCGCAGATTGCATCCATGAAGCGGCTGCCGGTGCTGGCTGCAGCAATGCTTGCGGGCGCGATGCTTGCCGCGTGCGCGCCGGTCGCGGTGCGCAAACCCGGCACCGCCAAGCAGCTTGCGGCACAGGCCGCACGCGAGCACCTGCTGGGAGCTCAAGCCGACTGGGGTCTCGACGGCCGGTTTGCGGCATCCGACGGCCGGCATGGCGGGAGCGGCAGCCTGAGCTGGCGGCAGGATGGCCAGCACTATCATTTCACCTTGCGCGCGCCGATCACGGGCAAGAGCGTGCAATTGGACGGCGGCCCGGACGGCGCCATCCTGAGCGGCGTCGGCAAGCAACCGCTGGCCGGCCGCAGCGCAGGGCAGGTGCTGAACGAGGAATTCGGCTGGGACGTGCCGGTGACCGAGCTTGCCTGGTGGGTGCGTGGCCTGCGCGCCCCCGGCCGCGCCGCGATCCTCACGTTCGGGGCCAACGGCCTGCCGGCGACGCTGGACCAGGATGGCTGGCACGTCGACTACCGCGACTGGTACGCCGAACGCAATCCGCCGCTGCCGCGCAAGGTTTACGCCAGCCGCGATCCTTATACGGTGAGGGTGTTGGTCGAGAACTGGCAAGCCCCGGCAGGTGGCGGCCACTGAGGCCGGCCGCGGCGGCCACGCGGCTACAACCGCCTGAATTGACACGAATTGCGGCGACCGCGACAATATGCGGCTTTTCGTCACACCGGGTTTGCGTCCGGGCGTGATCGCGGAAAAACGTCGACAACGAAAAAACGCGGCGCAGGAATGCGCCGACGCAGAGGCGCTTTGGTGCCAATGCGTAATGCGTGGCGTGGCTTGGCCGCGACCGCATTCATCGCGCCAGGCAGGATGCCCGTGAATGGCAAGATCGCGGCACACGGATGTGTCGACGCAGAGGCGCTCTGGCGCCGATGCGGAACACGTGGCGCAGCTTTGCCGCGACCGTGTTCATCGCGCCGGGCGGGAGCCCGGGCGCGATCAAAGATGGGGCGTCGCCAAGTGGTAAGGCACCGGGTTTTGATCCCGGCATTCGCAGGTTCGAATCCTGCCGCCCCAGCCACGCCGGTATTGCGAAGGAAGGTTCCGGGCATGCACAACACATCCAACCTGATGCTGTTTTCGGGCAATGCCAATCGCAAGCTGGCGGAGGACGTCGCGCACACGCTCGGCGTGCCGCTGGGCAAGGCGCTGGTCGGCACCTTTTCCGACGGCGAGGTGCAGGTCGAGATCGACGAGAACGTCCGCAACCAGGACGTGTTCGTGATGCAGTCGACCTGCGCGCCGAGCGCGGAAAACCTGATGCAATTGCTGGTGCTGGTGGATGCGCTCAAGCGCGCCTCGGCTGCCAGCGTCACGGCGGTGATTCCGTACTTCGGTTACGCGCGCCAGGATCGCCGCCTGCGCGCGGCGCGGGTGCCGATCACGGCCAAGGTGGCCGCGCAGGTGATCGACGCGGTGGGTACCGACCGTGTGCTTACGGTGGATATCCATGCGGACCAGATCCAGGGTTTCTTCGACATCCCGCTGGACAACGTGTATGCCTCGCCGGTGCTGCTGGCCGACATCTGGCGCAAGCACGGCACCGAGGGCGTGACCGTGGTCAGCCCAGACGTCGGCGGCGTGGTGCGCGCGCGCGCCGTGGCCAAGCGCCTGGACGACGCCGACCTGGCGATCATCGACAAGCGCCGCCCGCGTCCGAACGAGGCCAGCGTGATGAACATCATCGGCGACGTCACCGGCAAGACTTGCGTGCTGGTCGATGACATCGTCGACACGGCAGGTACCTTGTGTGCGGCGTCGAAGGCGCTCAAGGACCGCGGTGCCAACGAAGTGGTCGCGTACTGCACCCACGCGGTGCTGTCCGGGCCGGCCGTGCGCAACATCGAACAATCGCAGATGGACGAACTGGTGGTGACCGACACGATTCCGCTGAGCGAGGAAGGTGCGGCGTGCGGCAAGATCCGCCAGTTGTCGGTGGCGCAGTTGCTGGCCGAGACCGTGCGCCGGATGGCGTTCGGCGAATCGGTCAGTTCGTTGTACGTGGACTAGCTTCAGTATGCGCGCGCGGCGGACCGCCGCGCGCGTGCAGTGTTTCACGGACGCCGGACACCGGCTTCCGCGCCGGCTCCGGCCGGCACTCCAACTTCCCTGGTCGCGGGGAAGTTTCCAAGTCACCGCGAGGTGACGTCATGCAAACCGAGGTAACAAGCAAATGGCAACCATCCATGAAATCACGGCCGAACGCCGTACCGACCAGGGCAAAGGTGCGAGCCGCCGCCTGCGTCGTGCCGGCAAGGTTCCGGCCGTCGTCTACGGCGCGGGCCAGGCCGCAGAAAGCATCCAGTTCGACCACCAGGCGCTGTCGCTGGACGCACGCAACGACTGGTTCGCGTCGTCGATTCTCGATCTGCTGGTAGACGGCAATCGCCAGAAGGTGCTGCTGCGCGATGTGCAGAAGCATCCGGTCAAGCCGCAACTGCTGCATCTGGACTTCCTGCGCATCGACGAGGCCAAGCCGATCCGCGTGTACGTGTCGATCCGGTTCATGAACCAGGACAAGTCGCCGGCGGCCAAGGCCTCGGGCGTGGTGATCTCGCACAACCAGACCGAAGTCGAAGTGTCGTGCCTGCCGAAAGACCTGCCCGAACACATCGACCTCGACCTTTCGGAGCTGGATCTCGGCGACGTGATCCACATGTCCGACCTGAAGCTTCCCGCGGGCGTGGAAATTCCCGAACTCAAGCTGGGCAGGGAATACGACCATACCGTCGTGTCCGCGCAGGCGGTGCGCGAAGAAGTCGAGGAAGTGCCGGTCGAAGCCGAGGGCGCCGAAGGCGCGGCGGCCGAAGGCGCGGCTGCGCCGGCGGCTACCGGGGCCGATGCCGCCAAGGGCGCGGCACCGGCTGCCGAAAAGAAACCGGCCGAGAAGAAGTAAGTCTGCGTGCAGGCACCCCTTGCTCGTCATTCGGGCTCCGTTTCCGGTTGCTTCGGAAACGGAGCCCTGAACCAAGTGGCTTTGATCCGGATACATTCAGTCGAAGTCACTGGGTTGCGCGCTGCTCCTGCGGCGCGCCTCTCAGGCCAACGGCTTTGCCGTTGTTCGCTTCGGCATCCTGCCCCCGCAGTTCCGCTTGCGCGGGAATGACGGGGGTTCCGTACACGCGCTCGATCGCCTTCAGCCATGTCTGGCATCCGACTCATCGCCGGCCTCGGCAATCCCGGGGTCGAATACTTGCGCAACCGTCACAACGCCGGTTTCTGGTTCATTGATGCGCTGGCGTCCGGTGCGGGCGCGCGGTTCGGTTTCGAAAACCGCCTGCACGCGGAGGCTTGTCGCGTGCCGATTGGTGGTGACGACGTGTGGTTGATCAAGCCCGATACCTTCATGAACGAGAGTGGCCGCGCAGTGGTGGCGGCACTGAACTACTGGAAGTTGCTGCCCGGGGAATTGCTGGTGGTGCACGACGACCTGGACTTGCCGCCCGGCAGCGCGCGCCTGAAGTTCGACGGTGGCCACGGCGGCCAGAACGGTCTTCGCGACATCATGGCGCATCTGGGAAACGGCAAGTTCCATCGGCTGCGCATCGGCATCGGTCATCCGGGTGATCGCAACCGGGTCACGCCATGGGTGCTGGGCAATCCGTCGGCGCTCGATGAAAACCTGATGATGGACGCGATCGCGCGCGCGCTGGGCGTGTTGCCACTGGTGGTGGCGGGCGAGTTCAACGAAGCGACGAAACGCCTGAACACGCCACCCAATACCGCCTGAAATTTTGGTCAGTCATCCCGGCTCGCCGCGGAATGACAGCAAGGAGATTCGCGAATGGCAATCCAGTGCGGCATCGTTGGCCTGCCCAATGTCGGCAAGTCCACGCTTTTCAACGCGCTGACCAAGGCCGGCATCGCCGCGGCGAATTTTCCGTTTTGCACCATCGACCCGAACGTCGGCGTGGTGCCGGTGCCCGATCCGCGCCTGCAGCGACTCGCGGACATCGCGCATCCACAAAAGATCATTCCGGCCGCGGTCGAATTCGTGGACATCGCGGGATTGGTTGCGGGTGCTTCGAAAGGCGAGGGACTCGGCAACCAGTTCCTGGCGCACATCCGCGAGGTCGACGCGATCGCGCACGTGGTGCGTTGCTTCGAGCATCCCGACATCGTGCACGTCGCGGGCAAGATCGACCCGGTCGCCGACATCGAAACCATCGACACCGAGCTGGCGCTGGCCGACCTCGAATCGGTGGACAAGGCGCTGGCGCGGGTCGAACGCGCGGCCAAGGCCAACGACAAGGGGGCCATGGCTAGGCGACCGGTGCTGGAGAAATTGCGCGCGGCCTTGAACGAAGGCAGGGCGGCCCGTGCGGTCCAACTGGACGACGAGGAACGCGCGGCGATCCGCGACCTGTTCCTGCTCACGATGAAGCCGCTGATGTACGTCGCCAACGTGCGCGAGGACGGGTTCGAGAACAATCCGTACCTGGATGCGGTGCGCAAGCGCGCCGAATCCGAGGGCGCGGTGGTGGTGCCGGTGTGCGCGGCGATCGAGGAAGAGCTGGCGCAACTGGACGAGGCCGATCGCGGCGAATTCCTGGCCTCGATGGGCTTGAGTGAACCCGGTCTCGACCGCGTGATCCGTGCGGCCTACACGCTGCTCGGCCTGCAAACCTATTTCACCGCGGGCGAGAAGGAAGTGCGCGCGTGGACGGTCAAGCGCGGCGCCACCGCACCGCAGGCGGCGGGCGTGATCCACACCGATTTCGAAAAGGGCTTCATCCGCGCCGAAACCGTGTCGTTCGACGATTACGTGAAATACAAGGGTGAATCCGGCGCCCGCGACGCCGGGCGCCTGCGTACCGAGGGCAAGACCTACGTCGTCCAGGAAGGCGACGTCCTGCATTTCCTGTTCAACGTCTGATTTGCGCGATCGTTCCTGATCGCCGCGCCGGGAGTACCGGCCTACCCGCCGTGCTTGCCGCCCAGCTTCACGCTCAGGTCCACGAAATACGCGCGACCGACCGGGCTGAACCAATTGCGCGAGTAATACGGATAGCTGGTCCAGGTGCTGTCGTGCGGTGGCCGCGCGTCGAACAGGTTGTCCACGACCAGCGAGACATTCACGGTTGGAGCCACCCGGTAACCCATGGTCAGGTTGTACAGGAAAGTCGGGCCAAGGCGCTGGGTGCCGTCGTAGTTGGGGATGCCGCCGAGGCGTGAGCCGAACAACGTCGCGGTGAAGTCGTGGTAATTCCATGTCACCGACGCATTGGCCTTGGTGCGCGGGATCAGGTAGTAGTAGATGTCGGTCATCTCGTTGTCGACCGGCGAGTTGGCGCTCAGTTGCGTGGTGTGCCTGATCACGTAGGTGGCACCCAGATTGAAGTCGAGGCTGCCCGCCCGCGTCGTGTTCAGGCGATAGTGCGCGTTGAAATCCACGCCGGATGTCTGGTCGATGGCCGCATTGATGGGCAGTACCAGTACCGACGTAATCGCGTTCGGGTTATACAGTGCGTCGGGTGGGTTGCGCACCACCTGGCTCTCGACTTGCCGGCAGAAGGCGGAATTGCCGTCCACCGGCGTGCCGTCGAGTGTCGAACCCAAACGGCAATCGGCTTCCTCGCGCAGCACCGTATCGCTGTCCTGATACTCGACTTCGTTGTTGATCTTGATGCGGTAGTAATCTGCATTGATGTCGAAATTAGGTGTTGGCGCGTAGACGAAGCCGTAGGTGAGCGATTTGCTCGTTTCGTCCTGCAATGACGTGCTGCCGTGACTGCGGCCGTTGTAGCTGACGTCGCCATAGTCGCAGTTGTCATAGAAATCCGGGCCGGTGTCGGGTTCCAGCACCCGGCACTGGTAGTAGTCGGTGCCATCGGAGCTGGACCCGCTCAATCCGGCATACAGATAGGAAAGATCGGGCGCACGGAAACCGGTGGACAGCGAGCCACGCAGCAGCAGGCTGCGGAATGGACGGTATTCGAAACCGAGCGCGTAGGTGAACTTGCCGGCATCGGTGTCGCCGTAGCTGTAACGGTCGTAGCGGCCCGCCGTGGTGACCGTGAGTTGCGAGAACACCGGAACGCTGAACTCGTAGCCGACCGCGGAATGGTCGCGCGAGCCCACCGCATCGGTGTTGTGCAGCCCGTAGTAGGAGCCATCGAGGGACAGCGGATCGGCTTTCAGGCCGAAGTACGAATTGCCGTACTCGACGATGCCGGCGAAACCTACGGGACCGGCGGGCAGCTTGAACAGGTTGGTGTTGGTGAGCGTGAACGACCAGTTCTCGGTACGACTCTTGTCGTGATCGATCGAATCCTGGGTGATGGAACGGAACTGCGCCACCGTCAGCGGCGTATACAGTCGGCTGGGCGGCGCGTAGTACATCTGGTAACCGCTGTCGGGATCGACGCCAAGCGAAGGTCCGAGATACAGCGCCTGCGCCTTGGCCGCCACCAGCGCGGGCCACTTCGATTCCAGCGTGTTCTGCGAATGTTCGAAATTGGCTTCGTAGTTCCAGTCGCTGTCGATGCCGAAGGTGCCCTTGATGCCGGTATTCAGCGACAGGGTGTTGTCGATGTTGCGGATTTCGCCGGGCTTGAATCCGCCGTTTTCCTCGATCGTGAAATAGTTGCGCCCCCACTCCTCGATCTGGCCGGTGGCGGTGTTGTAGAACGGCGTGTCGGTGCAATCGCCGTTCAGCGGTTCGCAGTTGTACCACTCCAGCGGCGTGTTGTAGCTGTCCTGGTGCGAGGTACCGGCCAGCACGTCGACGTAAAGATCGGTGTAGCCGTTGAGATGGTAGGTAGCGGTTCCGAAGAAGTTGGCCATCCTGCGACCGTTTTCCAGAGTGCCGTAACCGACGTCCGAGTAGCTGCCGCAGTAATAGCCCGGGACGTAGGAATCGGTGGCCGGGTCGTAACCGTAGTCGGGGCGGGAGGCATAGCGGATCGTGCCGTGGTCGAGATAGGACAACTTGTCGCAGGTGGCCTTGCCGGGATCGAGGTAATTCCCGTCCACGTCGGTGCGCAGGAAATTGCGGCTGGGGATGATGTCCGACGGATCGGCGGGGCTGTCGAGCCGCGAATCGGTGAAGCTGCGCTGGTAGGCCCACAGCGGTTTCTGGTCGACCAGTTCGAGTCCGAACGCGGTATCGAGCTTGCCTTTCGAGAAGCCGCTGGTGATGTCGAGCCGTTGCGAACCGTAGCCGCCGTGTTCGGTGCCCCCGGCGCGATAGTCGATGGTGGTGCCGTCGACCTTTTTCTTCAGGATGAAGTTGATGACGCCGGACATCGCATCCGAGCCGTACACCGCCGATGCGCTGCCCGAGAGGATTTCGACGCGCTCGATCAGCGCGGTCGGGATATTGGAGATGTCGGTGAAATTGCTGTTGCCGCCGTAGGACTGTGGGTAGTCTGCGATGCGCCGACCGTTCACCAGCACCAGCGTGTGGTTGGGGCCGAGGCCGCGCAGATCGACCGCCTGCGCGCCGGGCGAAAAGCCGTCGGTGTACTGGTTGTTGTCGAGCGCGCCGAGGTTCTGGGTCAGTGACGTCATCAGGTCGGGAACGTTGGCGAAACCGCGCCGCTGGATGTCCTGCGCGGTGATGGTGACCACTGGCGCTGGCCCCTCGATCTGGGTGCGCGGAATGCGCGAGCCGGTCACCACCACTTCCTGCAGGGTCTGCGGCGGCTGATCGCCGGACGGATTCGGGGATGCTCCGGCAGCCGGCGTCGCCGGCTTCACGGGGTTCCTGACGATGACCACGGCACCGGATGCATCACGGCGGGCGCGATAGCCGGTTCCGGAGAGCAGTTCGGAAAGCGCCTGCTGCGCGGAGAGCCTGCCGTGCGCGCCACGTGTGCGCAGTCCGGCCAGCTGGTCGGCGCTGTAAACGAACTGCAGCCCGGTCTGACGGGCCAGCGTATCCAGGGCGGTGACGAGATTGCCCGCCGGGACATCGATCTCGGCCGCCGATTGCTGGGCGAACGCCAACGGCGGCGACAGCAAGGCGAGCACCAGCAAGCAACGCAAGAACGACTTCAACATGTTCCCCTCCCGGATGGCGCCATGCGCGTCTTTCGAAACTAGACGAACCAGCGCGACCGATCCCCCGCTGCAAGCAGCGTGTCCGTCCGAATTCTTTTCCCCCTGCGTTTCGCCAAGAACCCAAAACTCCGGGAATCAGGCCCGCTTCATCGATTGGACGCGCGAGGATCGCGGTGTCACGGGTGAGCAGCTGAAGTCCTCACTGCTTTTTCGGGCTGGTTCCCGATCGGCGCGTCAACAGGATCCGGTCGCCCCGCTGCACGGCCTGCAGCGGAAAGACTTCTTGCATCAGCCGCACGAACGCTTCGCTGTTGTCGAGCCGGAAATTGCCGCCCACGCGCAAGCTGTCCAGCGAGGGATCGGCGATCACGATCCGGCGGGTGTTGTAGCGGTTGAATTCCTCGATCGCGTCGGCCAGCGGGGTGCCATGGAAAACCACGTGGCCGCTGCGCCAGCTCAGGTACTCCTGCGCCTGGTCCAGCGGGATGTGCCGGACTACCACGTCATTGCCATCGACCAGCGCGATGCTTCCAGCTGGCAGCATCGCGGGCGGGCGCTCCGGGTCGCTGGCGGATTGCAGCCGGACCAGTCCGCGTGTCACCACCACGCGCAGTTTGCCGGTATCGCGGCGCACGTCGAAGCGCGTCCCGACCGCGATCACGCGATAGCCGTTGGCGTGGACGACGAACGGACGCGTCGGGTCATGCACGACGTCGAAGAAGGCTTCGCCGCTTGCCAGATCAAGATTGCGTTGCGAATGCGAAAATGCGACGCGCAATTCGGTCCGACTGCCGAGCGTGGCGGTGGAACCATCCGGCAGGTGCGCAACCTGCCGGGCGCCGAGCGAGGTTTGCCACTCGGCGTGGACGACCCGTGTCTGGTCCGCGTAATAGAGCAATCCGCCCGCGACCACGGCGGCGAGAACCACGCTCGCGGCAATGCCCGCGAACAGCGGCCAGCGGCGGCGGCGCCTGCGTGGGGCGATGGTGCCGGCGCGCCCAGGTGGCGCGGCAGCGTCGGTGATCAATGCGGACGCGAAGTAGGGCGAACGCGCCCACTCGCCGGGCGCGGGAATATGGTCGTAGCCGTCGCCGGCAGCCAGCGTCTTCAGTCGCGCGGCCTCTTCCCACGCCGCTTCCAGGCGCAGGAAAGCCACGCGGTGCGCGATGGCTTCGTCCAGCCATGCGTTCAACCGGGCCTCGTTCCGGTCCGACCAGCCGCCGGCATCGCGGCGTGCCAGCCACGCCGCGGCGGTACGTTCGATTTGTCGGTAGTCGTCGGTCATCCCGGTTTGCGTATCCTTGCGTGCACGTCCTGTGCATTTTCGCCACCAGCCGCCGCGTCCGATTCGCCGTGGAAGTAATCGGCCATCAGGCGCGAACCCTTGGCGATGTGCTTCTCGACGGTTTTCTCGCTGATGCCGAGTCGGCGCGAAATTTCCTTTTGCGGCAAATCCTCGATCCTGCGCAGCCAGACCACTTCGCGGCAGCGTTCCGGCAGACGATCCAGCGCGCGGGCCAGTCGTGCCAGCGCCTCGCGGCCGCCGAACCAGCGATCGGGCTCCAGCTCGTCCTTCAAGACGTTCAATTGCTCCAGATCACCCACTGCGGTGATCGACACGATGCGCTGGCGGCGCACCCGGTCGGCGAGCAGGTTGCGCGCAGTCGCGAACAGGAACGACTTGGGCGAGTTCGGCGGTTGCCGCAATGCCGCTTCGTAGACGCGCACGTAAATTTCCTGACGCAAGTCCGGGACCTCGTCATGGTCGCGCCAGTTGCGGCGCAGGAAACGCATCAATGCCTGCTCGTGCACCAGCACTTCGCGCACGAACCAGGCGTCGGTCGATTTTCCCATGGCTCTATGGTGGAACATGGGTCGGCGGCCGTCGAGTATGCACGAATGCGTGGGGGAATGCGCCGCGCGCTTCGTCGCGATACGGGTCGATGCGAACGGCGTCGCAAATTCATGGCGGAGGGTGGAATGCTCGGGTGCAGGCAGAACGGAAGGGTGTCGATCGCTTGCCGGTTGCTGGCCTGCGTGGCGTTTCCGATGGCCGTCGCGCACGCGCGGGCCCCTGCCAAAACAGTGGCGGCTGACGCCAGCTACGAGTATCTCGCGATCGGCAATGTCGCCGCGAAAACACCCGGGGAAACCTCGCCCGGCCTGTTGCTGATGGGTGGCGGCCGCGAAATCAAGGCCGCATTCCAGTGGTTCGTCGCGCAAGCCGGGCACGGCCACGTCGTGATCCTGCGCGCGTCCGGGGACGACGCTTTGCAGAAGTGGATCTATCGCAACGTCGGTGGCGTCGCATCGGTGCAAACGCTGATTTTCCACTCGCGCATACCGGCCAGCGATCCACGGGTACTGGCCATCGTCAAGCATGCCGATGGCATTTTCATTGCAGGCGGCGACCAGTCCAATTACGTGCGCTTCTGGAAAGGCACGCCGCTGAACGCTTTGCTGAACAGGCACGTGCGCGAGGGCCGGCCATTGGGCGGCACCAGCGCGGGTCTCGCGATTCTCGGCCAATGGGGTTACGGCGCGATGGATGGCGGCAACATCACGGCGACCGAAGCCTTGCATGATCCCGCCGGCGCCGCGGTGACACTCGTGGATCATTTCGTCAAGCTGTCGTTGCTGTCCCATGTCATCACCGACACCCATTTCATGCAACGCGGCAGACTCGGTCGCCTGCTGGCATTCGTGGCGAGATTGGCGGCGGACCACCACACCGCCGCGATCACGGGTCTGGGCGTGGATCAGGACAGCGCCCTGCTGGTTGATGCCGACGGCGCGGTGCGCTTGCTGAGCTGGCACCCGGACGGACAAGCCTGGGTGGTGGTGCCGGAAAAATTGCGCGAGGTGGGACATGCGGGTGGGCGCAAGGCATTGGACGCCTACCTGCGTGAGCGCGTGAGTCCGGGGAAACCCCTGAGCCTGCCCGGCTTCGTGGTGACAGGTGTCGGGACGGGCAGCCGTTTGCACTTGCCCGATTGCAGCGTGACAAACGCGGCCTTCGTGAAGCGCATAGACGTTGAGCACGGACGCATGATCGTGCATGCCGAAGCAGACCCGCCGATTGGTCATGCGTCGCGCGCGCAGCAGATCGGGCCGGACTCGACACAACGTTGATTCAGGCGCCGTGGCGTAAGGTTGGTCATCAGCTCACGAGGAGGGTCCGGCATGCGCACGACTCCGTTTTTCCTGATCGCGGTGTTGGCTCTGGCGGGTTGTGCGGCGCAGGCAGCGCGCGATCCAGCCGCGGCTGCGGCGCCCGCCACGCACGCGACGCCGATGAACCTCGACGGCACCGAATGGCGTTTCGTCGAGGTCGCAGGAACCATGGTGCCCGCGGGTGTGCACGCGACGCTGCGCATGCGCGACGGGCGCGCTTCCGGCAAGGCTGGTTGCAACGCCTACGGCGCGACTTACCAAATCGCGCCCGACGGCAGCGCGAAATTCGGCGCCGCGATGTCCACCAAGATGGCCTGCCTGAAGCCGGAAGGCGCGATGCACGTGGAGCAGGGCGTGCTGGAAGCCCTGCGCCGTGCCACAAGGCTCGAACGGCACGGCGGCGATCTCGTCCTGTTCGATGCCTCCGGCAAGCCGCTGGCGAAGTTGGCGCCGATCGCGCATACCGCGTCGCCATAGTGCTTACTGGTAATTGATGATGTAGGTGGCTATGCCCTTCACCGAGCCTGCGGCGACCGGCGTGCCGGTGCGGTAATAGCGTGCATACAGGTTGATCGCATAGCTGCTGCCGGACGTGGTGCCGGTGTTGATGGCCTGGGCGGGATCATCGCTGAAGGTGATTGGGGTGCTTCCGTCGGCCCTGAGGATTTGCACGCCCACGTTGGTCGCGTAACCCGCCCCCGTCGAGGGTGCGATGACGCCAGTGGCGCTCGTGTACGGGTTCGTGGTGTTGATGTTGATGAAGACCTTCTGGTTCGCCGGGCAGTTGACCAGTTGCAGGCTGAAAGGCGTGGAACCGGGCGTCGGATTGCTCGCGAGTTGTGCGGCGGTCACGCTGGGCAACGTAACGACCTTGTTGACCGAACCTGGATCGACATTGCAGGTGGGCACCTGGATATTGATGATGGCGCTGATGTTGAAGGTTTCGACCGGCTGCGGTGATACGGTGCCGTTGCAACCCAGGTAGTAGCCGAAGAACAGGTTGGGTTTGTCGCAGATATCGATCTTCCATTGCGACAGTTGGCCCGTGAGCGTGCTGTTGTTGGGGGGCAGGTAGGGACCGGTGTACACGAGCTGCAGATTGGTGGTCACGCTGTAGGTGGCACTTCCGCTTCCCACTGGGTAGTTCGGATACAACGCCAGATCGTTACTGGCGTCGGGATGCAGCAGGCGATAGGAAATGCCCGGTATGCCGGTCGGGATGAGCGTGTTGTTGCCGTTGACCGGTGTCGAGGCGGCGATGGTGTTGAAGATGCCGCCGTTGGTATTGCCGTCGCATTGCAATACGGGTGGGTTGGCTGGGTTGGCCGTGTTCGAGGTCCAAAGCACCGTCCCCACGGCAGTGCTCGGCGTCAGCGTGATGTTGCCGGCATTGAAGGTGACCGTGGTGGCCGATCCACTGGTAAACCAGCATGTCGCCCACGCCGCGCGCGGCGCGCTGGCCACGCCGATCAGCAACAGGCAGGCGCACAGCAGACGCAACAAGCGTTGCGAGCGACCGTTGGTACGCGCGCTGATCGTCGCGGATGAAAGGGTCAGGTGCATGGCATGACCTCGTGGTGGGGCGCGGATGGATTGTGCGCGACGATCGTGCGTCCGCGCGGGATTGCATCCGCATATTGCAGATTCAGGTGCGTCTTCATGGCGCTTCCTCGGCTTGCACCGCGGCTACGCTCTTGCCCGCATTGCAGGTGGCGGCAATGGGCGGCAGCGCTTCCGCGCGCTTGCCTGATTCGGGAACGGCGTAGGCGAACGCGCAAGACCGTGCGACACCTTGCGCGCCCTGCCACTTCGCGTGCAACTCCCCGGACTTGCGGATCACCCGCAACAGTGCCAGACCACCCTGGCCGACGGTGCCGATGACCTGGCCTTCGGCGTCCTGGATCTCGGTTCCGAAGGGCAGGGCCTTGCCGTCCGCGGTGTGGATGCGAGCGATCAATGCCTGTCCGTAATGACTCTTGAAATTCACCATGACGATCGCGCCCGCGTACGGCGCGATGTTGGCGCTGGTGGCATCCAATTGCACGCCCAACGGCAAACCTTGCGGATCGATCTGGATGGTGTCGAGCTGATAAGGCGTGAGGTAGGGCACCAGCGCGTAACCGAAATGATCCACGCGCACGCCCGGAGCATTGAGGATGTGGGCGCCGGCGGCGCCTGGCACGTGCACGACGGCGGCGGTGTCGCCCAGCGGCTGGCCGAAGGTGACGCCGCCCGCGTGCGCGACCAGTGCACCGCTGGCGCCGAAGGATTCCTGCGAATAGCCGCTGCCCTTGCCGACGCTGGCGTTCAATATCGCGTAGGGACTGTTGTAGCCCGCATTCACGCTGAATGCGCTTCCCGTGCCGCCACTCGAATGCGAGGCGCTGGCGCCGTACACGAACTGGTTCCACCGGCCGGCGGTGCCGTTCAGCACGGCCTGTTCCTGGCTGCCGTTGGCGTCGCTGTGGTTGAGATTGACCGACAGGCTGGGCGCATAAGCTTTGCTGCCGAGCGGCAGGCTTGCGTTGACGAACACCTGATTGTCGTAGCCGCCGAATTGGGTACGTCCGCGGCTCAAGGTGATGCCGTAGGCAAGCCGCTTGAAGTGGTTGTTGTAGCCGAACTGGAACTGGGTGTCGCGCCCATGCTGGTTCCAGTAGTCGTTGATCGACGCGTTGGCGTACAGCGAACCGCCGTGGTCGCCCAGCCGCTGGCTGAGCGTCAGGGTGAAGCGGTCCTTCTGCTGCAGCAGGCCGGTCGGCGTGAACAGGTTGTCGCTGTTGTACGCGGTGCCGGAAAGCGCCGCGCGCTGCGCAGGCGTCAGCAGGCTCAGGTCCGGCACGCCGTTGATCATCGGGATGCTTGATGGCAGGTATTGCAGGGTGTTCAGGCCGCGGCGTGCGTAGTCACGCGCGTATTCGGCGTTCTGCAGGCTCATGAAACCGCTGGTGGAATAACGGTATGCGGCGACGCTGAGCGTGGTGTCGGTCTCGGGGATGATCTTGCTGTAGGTCACGCGCAGGCTCTCGCCATTGTGCGTGCCGTAGCCGGGAATGACGGCGTGGGCCTGGGTGATGTCCAGCGCCAGCGCACCGAAGCGCGTGTTGAACGCCGCGCCGAAGAGAGCGGCGGCGTAACCCTCCGAACCTTGCAGGCCCGCGTACCCGGTGACGAGGTTGCTGAAGCCGTGCTGGACCGTGGCCTGGAGGACGCCGGGCTTGTCCTTGAGACCGTTGTCGCGCAACTGGCCCGCCGCCACGTCGAAGCGGGTGATCCCGGGGCGCAGAGATTGCGCCACCGAGGCGTAGGGCAGTGTGAAACTGTGCGTGCGGCCGTCGGCTTCGGTGACGGTGACCACCAGATCGCCGCCGTAGCCGGCCGGATACAGGTCGCGGATCACGAACGGACCAGGTGCGACGGTGGTCTGGTAAATCTGCACGCCATTCTGGGTCACGCTGACCTTGGCATTGCTGTCGGCGACGCCGCGCACCACCGGCGCGTAACCGCGCAGCGACTGCGGCAGCATGCGATCGTCAGTGCCTAGTTGTACGCCACGCAGGCTGAAACTGTCGAACACCGCGCCGTCCGTGTAGCTGTCGCCGATGGTCAAGGTGGAGCGCAATTTGGGCAGGTCGCGGCGCACGTAGGCATTGATGTTCTGCCAATGCCGCTGGCCGGGCTGGTCGGCCGTGCCGGATTGCCAGCTGACGGTCGAATCCTGGCGGAAGTGCCACTCCCCGAGATTCAGGCCCGCGTTGAGTCCGAGATAGGTACTGGTCTGGCTCTGGCCGTTGTTGCTGGTGTGGTAGGTGTTGAGGTTGTAGTTCAGCAGGAAGGCCGGCACGCCCGCGTCCCAGGATGCCGGGTCGACATAGCCGCGCGGCATCTGGCCCATGTAGGCCTGCGGAATGCTGGCATCCAGCTTGAGGTCGCTCTGGTCGTAGACCATTCTTGCGTGGGGTATGAGTTGTTCAAGCTGCACGCAGGCGCCGGGCGTTTTCAGTTGTGTCACCGCGCCCGTCGCGGACTTGGCAGGGGCAAGGCCCATGCGATCGAGCAAGCGCTGATCGACGCAAGGCACGGCACTCGCGCCCGGCACCGGGGCGGCAAAGCGCACATCGAGCCGGCCGATCCAGTTCTGGTTGACGGACACATCCACGTTGTAGATGCCAGGCAACACCAGGTTGCCATGCGCAAACCGCGCCAGTTCGGCGGCGTTGCTGTCGCCACCGGCCAACATGCCGTGGTCGAATTCAGCGAAGCCGCCGACTGCGGCAGCAGCGGCCGCATGCGCTGGCGTCGTCCACGCGTTCGCGCCCAGCGCCGCGCCGCAGGCGAGCGCCAGCGCGGCGTATTTCAGCAGCGGTGCATGCGTGCGGCTGGCGCGACGACGCGTCATTGCGCGACGACCGCCTTGTGGGTATCGCCCGCGCCGTAATCATTGATCGTGGTAAAGACGACCGCTGCGCCCGTGACGGGGGCTTGCACGGTACCTTTCAAGGACAAGTGCAGATCGCCGAACGGGGCGACCATGCCCTCGGCACCCTCGACGGGCTTCGGGTTCGCGCCGAGCGACAGGCTGCTGATGGTGATGTAGTACGCCGTGGGGTTGTGGATTTCCAGCGCCGCAGCTTGTCCGGCCGCGGCCTTGAAGGTGAGACGATCGGGCGCCGTCAGCGGGTCACCCGGCAATTTGGCCGGACGATAGAAAAGCTTGATGCGGCTGCGGATGGCGAACTGCAGGTAGTTCTTGCCGGCATCCTCGGGGCCGCTGGGTTTCGGCGGGATCTCCAGCACGTTCAGCCAGAACACCGACTCGCGGTCGCCGGGCAGCGGCTTGCCACCCTGCACGAACAGGATGCGCAGGCTCTGGTCCTTGTTGGGATCCATCCGGAACAGCGGCGGCGTGATCAGGAATGGCGTGTGCGCGGAGTCCGGCGTGGAATTGACGTTGCCGTCGTCGATCCAGGCCTCGACCAGCGCAGGCCGCGGGTTGTCGTTGGTCAGGCGTACCGTGGCCTCCCCCTGGGCGGCGTTGAAGATCACGCGGGTGCCGGTGATCACGACGCTGGCATGGGCCTGCAGGGGTGCCAGGCACAAAGCTGCCGCGGCCGCGCAAAATGCGCGGGTCAACATATTCATGGTTTGTCTCCAGTCGGGTTGGGTCGATGAGCCCGCCGCGCGCGTCTGGTACTGCGCAGCGGGCTCTCGCCAGACTTACTGGTAGTTGATGACGTACTGGACCGATGTCGACACGGTGCCGGCTGTCGGTGCCGCATTGGCGACGTAGTATTGCGCCTTGTAGTTGAGTGTCGCAGTGCCGGTACCGCTCACCGCGACCTGGTCGGTGACGTTGGCGTTGCCTGTCGGCGCCGCGGTGCCGATCGTGAACGCGGTGTTGCTGTTATCCAGCAGCTGTACGTCCACGCCAGTCGCGTATCCGGTGCCAACGGTGTTCTTCAGCCCACCAGTGACGGATGTGTCCGCATTGGTCGCCGAGTAAAACTGGGCACCGACCTTGATCGCAGTTGCATATACTGGGCAACCCGTCAGGTTCAGCGTGAACGCGGTGGCGCTGGCCCCATAAGCGCCGACGCCATTGGTGGTGAGGGCGCTCGTTTGCACGTTCGGCAAGGCAACGGTGAAGCTGCTGGTGCCGCCGTTGACGTTGCAGGTGTTGGTCAGTACCTGGCCATTGAAGGTGATGGTGCCGCTGTCAGCCGCGTTGGCGGTGGGTGCAAGGGCCAAAGCGCCGCAAGCAACGGCAAGTGCGGTGGCCAGCAAGGTGGACTTAAGGATCATGGCTGCAGTCTCTCTCTCTCAGAAAATGTGGATGAATCCCGGCCTTGTGGTTCGTGGACCGGGTTCGGCAGGACATACTTCATGTTCCGTGCCAACTCGTAATCGCTAAATGATTGATTACATGTGTGACGCGATCGCAATAACCATTGCGAATTGTGACGTGGATCACCTGCGAGGTGGGTCCGGCTTCAGCACTGGCCCGGGTGCTTGATCGCCGGGGATCGGGCATGGGAGTGGCAGGTGTTCGGGCATCCGCAGGCCGTGGACTTGGCCCCGCACCCGGCGGCTACTGGCGGAGGTTGACTTGCGAGCCGTCGGACGGGAAAATACGCGGTCTTTGTTATGCGAATTGCAGAAACCCGGGTGTCATCGAACATCGCCGGGTTCTCGGTGTCGGTGCGGGAAATTTGAACGCGACGTGAAACGGCGCGGCTCAGGAAGGGCGGAGGGCAGGCCGCCCGAAGTCATCCACCTCCCGATGCGACAACTTATTAATGAGGTAGTACAAGAACCGGAATCCGGAGGGATACCCAAGCGGCCAACGGGGGCAGACTGTAAATCTGCTGGCTTACGCCTTCGGTGGTTCGAATCCACCTCCCTCCACCAGCTTCAACAGTGCGAGACGCTTCATGTAGGTGGACGGGAACCGCCGGAATGAAGTGATGGTTCGACCGATTCGCCGGAAGCGAATCGGAACGCGACGCGGAAAGCGGCGCGGCCCCGAAAAAGCGGATGGCGGGATGTCGACGTCATCCACCTTCCTCCACCAGATTCATGCAACGGAGCCTCGGCTCCGCCGGAGAACATCGAAACACCACCGCAAGTGCGGGAGTAGTTCAATGGTAGAACCTCAGCCTTCCAAGCTGATGGTGCGGGTTCGATTCCCGTCTCCCGCTCCATTGAAGTTCCAGCCACGCTCACGTAGCTCAGTCGGTAGAGCACTTCCTTGGTAAGGAAGAGGTCACAGGTTCGATTCCTGTCGTGAGCACCACCCGCGGTTCGCCGCTGCCAGCCCAAACCCAGGATTCCGGTCGAGGATTCAAGTCATGTCCAAAGAGAAATTCGAACGCAAGAAGCCGCATGTGAACGTTGGGACGATAGGTCACGTGGACCACGGCAAGACGACGCTGACGGCGGCGCTGACGAAGGTGGGCGCGGAGCGTTTTGGCGGCGAGTTCAAGGCGTACGACGCGATCGACGCGGCGCCGGAGGAGAAGGCGCGCGGGATCACGATATCGACGGCGCACGTGGAATACGAGAGCCCGAACCGGCACTACGCGCACGTGGACTGCCCGGGACACGCGGACTACGTGAAGAACATGATCACGGGTGCGGCGCAGATGGACGGTGCGATCCTGGTGGTGTCGGCGGCCGATGGCCCGATGCCGCAGACGCGCGAGCACATCCTGCTTGGCCGGCAGGTCGGGGTGCCGTACATCGTGGTGTACATGAACAAGGCGGACATGGTCGATGACGCCGAACTGCTCGAGCTGGTGGAGATGGAAGTCCGCGAGCTGCTGAGCAAGTACGATTTTCCGGGTGACGACACGCCGATCATCAAGGGTTCGGCGCTGAAGGCGCTGGAGGGTGACCAGAGCGAGATCGGGGTGCCCTCGATCATCAAGCTGGTGGATGCGCTGGACAGTTACATTCCCGAGCCGCAGCGCGACATCGACAAGCCGTTCCTGATGCCGGTGGAAGACGTGTTCTCGATTTCCGGTCGCGGCACGGTGGTGACGGGGCGCATCGAGCGCGGGATCATCAAGGTGGGCGACGAAGTGGAGATCGTGGGCATTCGTCCGACCCAGAAGACGGTGGTGACGGGTGTTGAGATGTTCCGCAAGCTGCTGGACCAGGGGCAGGCGGGCGACAACGCGGGCTTGTTGTTGCGCGGTACCAAGCGCGAGGAGGTTGAGCGCGGGCAGGTGCTGTGCAAGCCGGGTTCGATCACGCCGCACACGAAGTTCGAGGCGGAGGTGTACTGCCTGTCGAAGGACGAGGGTGGTCGTCACACGCCGTTCTTCAAGGGCTACCGGCCGCAGTTCTACTTCCGCACGACGGACATCACGGGTGCGGTGGAGCTGCCGGAGGGCGTGGAGATGGTCATGCCCGGTGACAACATCAAGATGGTGGTGACGCTGATCCACCCGATTGCGATGGAAGAAGGCCTGCGGTTTGCGATTCGCGAAGGCGGTCGCACGGTGGGCGCCGGCGTGGTCACCAAGGTCATCGAATAACCCTACGCCAGTAGCTCAATTGGCAGAGCAGCGGTCTCCAAAACCGCAGGTTGGGGGTTCGAGTCCCTCCTGGCGTGCCAATGCGTGAACTGGATGCGAAGACAGCAGTGCCGGACAACAAGAAAATCATGAACGCAAGAGCGGAAACGATCGGAAGCAGCAGGGCGGCAGATATCGGCTTGCTGACACTGGCGGTGCTGATCGTGGCTGCGGGCGTGGTGGCCTATTACATGCTGCCGACGAGCGTGGCGCCGATCTGGCACACGCTGTGCGTCGTGGGCGCGATCGTGGTCGGCTGCGGCGTCGCATGGTTCACCAAGCCGGGACAGGGCGTGCGCAGCTACCTGCGCGAAACCCAGTTCGAGATGCGCAAGGTGGTGTGGCCGACCCGTGAGGAGACGATCCGCACGACGTTGGTGGTGATTCTGGTGGTCGTTTTGCTCAGTATCGTGCTGGGCTTGATCGACATCATCTTGAAGTGGGCGATCCTCGACCATCTGCTGAAGTGGTGAACATGAGCGAATCAACAGCCAAACGCTGGTACGTGGTGCACGCCTATTCGGGTTTCGAGCATCAGGTTTCGCGTGCGCTCACCGAGCGCATCGCGCGTTCCGGCGTGCAGGACAAGTTCGGAGAAGTGCTGGTGCCGACCGAGGAAGTGGTCGAGATGCGCGGTGGCCAGAAGCGCAAGAGCGAGCGCAAGTTCTTCCCGGGTTACGTGCTGGTCCAGATCGAAACCACGGGCGATGCCCGCGCGCCCCGGATCGACGACGAGTGCTGGCACCTGGTCAAGGAAACGCCCAAGGTGATGGGCTTCATCGGCGGCACCGCCGACAAGCCATTGCCCATCAGGGATTCCGAGGCCGACGCGATCCTGAATCGCGTCAAGGAAGGCATCGAGAAGCCGCGCCCGAAAGTGCTGTTCGAACCGGGCGAGATGGTGCGCGTCACGGAAGGCCCGTTCAACGACTTCAATGGCGTGGTCGAGGAAGTCAATTACGAGAAGAGCCGCCTGCGCGTGGCGGTGCTGATTTTCGGCCGTTCCACGCCGGTCGAGCTGGAGTTCGGACAGGTCGAAAAGGCCTGAGGATCAGTCGCGACAGCGACGAACGTTCGGCCGGATGCCGAGCGAAGCATCGTCCAGGGATGGTTGGCGCGAGGAGCCGCAAGGCGCTTGCACTCGCAGGAGAATCAACATGGCAAAGAAAGTCGTCGGTTACATCAAGCTGCAGGTCAAGGCCGGTGAGGCCAACCCCAGCCCGCCGGTCGGTCCGGCGCTGGGCCAGCGTGGGCTCAACATCATGGAGTTCTGCAAGGCCTTCAATGCCGCCACGCAGAAGATGGAAAAGGGCCTGCCGATTCCGGTGATCATCACCGCGTACTCGGATCGCAGCTTTTCGTTCGTCACCAAGACCCCGCCCGCCAGCGTGTTGTTGATGAAGGCCGTCGGCCTGCAGAAGGGTTCGTCCAAGCCCAACACCGACAAGGTTGGCAAGGTGACCCGCAAGCAGCTGGAAGACATCGCCAAGCAGAAGGAGCCCGACCTGACCGCAGCGGACCTGGACGCAGCCGTGCGCACCATCGCCGGCAGCGCCCGCAGCATGGGCCTCAACGTGGAGGGCGTCTGACATGGCACGCATCAGTAAACGCTTCAAGGCCATGCAGGGCGTGGTCGAGGCCGGCAAGGCCTATCCGGTGGAGGCGGCGCTGCAGATCCTCAAGGACAACGCCAAGACCAAATTCGTGGAATCCGTGGACGTCGCGGTGCGTCTCGGCATCGATGCCAAGAAGTCCGATCAGGGCGTGCGCGGCTCCACCGTGCTGCCGCATGGCACCGGCAAGACGGTGCGCGTGGCAGTGTTCTGCCCGGCTGGCGAGAAGGCCGAAGCGGCCAAGGCCGCGGGCGCCGATGCGGTGGGCATGGACGATCTGGCCCAGCAGATGCAGGACGGCGACATCAACTTCGGCGTCGTTATCGCGACCCCGGACGCGATGCGGGTGGTCGGCAAGCTCGGCCAGTTGCTGGGTCCGCGTGGCCTGATGCCGAACCCCAAGGTCGGTACCGTGACGCCGGACGTGGTTGGCGCGGTCAAGAACGCCAAGGCCGGTCAGGTTCGCTACCGCAACGACAAGGCCGGGATCGTGCATTGCTCGATCGGCAAGGTGAATTTCGAGATCGACGCGTTGCGCGACAACTTGAATGCGTTGATTGCCGACCTCATGAAGGTCAAGCCGTCCACCGCCAAGGGCCAGTACCTGCAGAAGGTATCGGTCTCCAGCACGATGGGCTTGGGTGTGGCAGTCGATCCGTCCACGCTGGTAGCCACGGCTGCCAAGTGACGGCAGGTTACCGTCATCGCGTGCAGGCCATGGGTGGCCGATGACACAGGATCCAGCGACTTTGATTTGAAAGGCGCTGGGAGAAGTAAAGACGCTGGAACCCGGCTTGCGTCGGACTGCGGAGGCAAGGATGCCGGAGCGAATGCCGAAAGGCGGCCCGCAGGGCGGATGGCAGGGTGCGATCCGTATGTGACAGTTGAAGGAAGGACGGCCTAAGCCGTCCGACTGGAAGTATTTGAGGGCGACGTTGCAAGGCACCGCAACCGAGCCGTCAAAGACCGCAGGTGGCGAAGCGGATCAAGATGATCCGTGGAGCCTCAATCGGAATCGATCGAACCGAAAGATTCCCGCCTGCGCAGATGGTGTCGCCCGCAACGAATCACCGAAAGGTTGATCTCCGAGCGGACACCGCAACAAGGCATCGAAAGATGCCGGCGGATCGGCAGGATGCCCGCGATCCGTTTGGTTCGGATGCATGGCGCGCGGAGCGCGCGATGGATTCATCGGAGGATGCAATGCCGCTCAATCTGGCACAAAAGAAAGAGCTCGTTGCCGAACTGGCAGAGGTGGCCACCAAGGCGCACTCGCTGGTCGCCGCGGAGTATGCGGGTCTGACGGTCGAGCAGCTCACCGAGCTGCGCAAGAAGGCGCGTGAATCGGGTGTGTTCCTGAAAGTAGCCAAGAACACCCTGGTGCGACGCGCGGTGGATGGTACCGAATACGAGTGCACGCAAGCGCAGCTCATCGGTCCGCTGCTGTACGCCTTCTCGACCGAAGATCCCGGTGCCGCCGGGCGGCTGGTCAAGGAGTACGCCAAGACCAATGAGGCCCTGAAGGCGAAGCTGGTCGCGATCGGAGGCAAGGCGTATCCCGCCTCGCACGTCGACGTGCTGGCTTCGTTGCCGACCCGCGAGCAGGCGCTGTCGATGCTGCTCAGCGTGCTGGTCCAGCCCGCCACCATGCTGGTGCGCGTGCTGGCCGAGCCCGCCGCGCAGACCGCCCGCGTCATCAATGCGGTCGGCCAGCAGAAGGCTGCATAAAGTCCGGTTCACACGAGTTTCACTGTTTGTGCGATCGTCCCTGATCGCTGCTTCGTTCAAGCCCGAAGGATGTGCTGCAACCACGGGTAAACGGCATCAGAACGGCCTTCCATGGCCTGACTTTCCACAACAGCTCAATCAACCTTTCAACGTTTCAGGAGTCAAACAACATGTCACTCAGCAATGAAGACATCATCGAAGCCATCTCGTCCAAGACCCTCGTCGAGGTGATGGAGCTGGTCAAGGCGATGGAAGACAAGTTCGGCGTGTCCGCCGCGGCCCCGGTGGCCGTGGCCGCCGCTCCGGCCGCTGGTGGCGGCGCTGCCGCCGCCGAAGAGAAGACCGAATTCAACGTCGTGCTGGCCGCGATCGGCGAGAAGAAGGTCGAAGTGATCAAGGCCGTGCGCGCGATCACCGGTCTGGGCCTCAAGGAGGCCAAGGATCTGGTCGAGGGCGCACCGCAGACCGTCAAGGAAGGCGCCAGCAAGGAAGACGCCGAGAAGTTCAAGAAGGATCTGGAAGCGGCCGGTGCCAAGGTCGAGTTGAAGTGAGTGCGGGACGCGCTCACCCCGGACAGTACATGGACGTACGTTGATCCGGGGTCCAGTGTCTTTGATGACTAGCAATGGCACTGGATTCCCGCCTCGGCGGGAATGACGAACAAGCCTGGGGGCAAGTGCCCCCGGGCTTTCGCCGTTGCAGCGAAGTTGCAAAAAACAGTTTGAGTTGCTCACAAGAAGTAGCAGCAGAGGGCGTGCTGGTGCCGGCAATACCAGCGACTTCCCAAGTGACAGCTCCACCACGTTTCCCGGCCGCGAGCGGCCGATGTCCACGAACGAGGCGGTAGCATCCATGACGACCTATTCCTTCACCGAAAAGAAGCGCATCCGCAAGGATTTCGGCAAGCGCCCGCCGGTACTCGGCGTACCCAATTTGCTGACTATCCAGACCGATTCCTACGAGGGTTTCCTGCAGGCGGGCATCGCGCCCGGAGAGCGCAGGGAGATCGGCCTCGAGGCCGCCCTGAAGTCCGTGTTCCCGATCAAGAGCCATTCCGGCAACGCGGAGCTGGAATACGTCAGCTATCACTTCGGTGAGCCCGCGTTCGACGAGCGCGAGTGCCGCCAGCGCGGCATGAGCTATGGCGCGCCGCTGCGCGTCAAGGTCCGCCTGGTCATCTACGACAAGGACAGCCCGGCTTCCAAGAAGGTGCCAAAGCTGGTGAAGGAGCAGGAAGTCTACATGGGCGAGATCCCGCTCATGACCGAGACCGGCACCTTCATCGTGAACGGCACCGAGCGCGTGATCGTTTCGCAGCTGCATCGCTCGCCCGGCGTGTTCTTCGATCACGACAAGGGCAAGCAGCACAGCTCCGGGAAGCTGCTGTTCAATGCACGCGTGATTCCGTACCGCGGCTCCTGGCTCGATTTCGAGTTCGATCCCAAGGAAGTTCTGTTCACGCGCATCGACCGTCGCCGCAAGCTGCCGGTGACGATCCTTTTGCGTGCGCTCGGTTATACCAACGAGGAGATGCTGGACATCTTCTTCGAACACAACGTGTTCCATCTCGGCAAGGAAGGCCATGCCGAGCTGGCGCTGGTGCCGGAGCGCCTGCGCGGCGAGACACTCAATTTCGACCTTGTCGCTGGCAACAAGGTGCTGGTCGAGAAGGACAAGCGCATCACCGCGCGCCATGTGCGCGAGTTGAACAATGCCAAGGTCACCTCGCTCGAGGTACCTGACGATTACATGGTCGGGCGCATCCTCGCGACCGACGTCGTCGACGAGAAGACGGGCGAATTGCTGGCATCGGCCAACGACGAGCTGACCGTCGAACTGATCGAAGCTTTCCGCAAGGCCGGCATCGACACCATCGTCACCCTGTTCGTCAACGATCTCGATCGCGGTCCTTACATCTCCAACACCCTGCGCGTCGACCCGACCCACACCCAGTTGGAGGCGCTGGTCGAGATTTACCGCATGATGCGTCCGGGCGAGCCGCCGACCAAGGAGGCCGCGCAGAACCTTTTCAACAACCTGTTCTTCACCTTCGAGCGCTACGACCTGTCCACGGTCGGCCGCATGAAGTTCAACCGCCGCGTCGGCCGCTCGGAAGTGACCGGCCCGGCAGTGTTGTACGACCAGAAATACTTCTCGAGCCGCAAGGATGAAGAGGCGGCCCGGTTGGTCGCCGAGCAGGGCGATACTTCCGACATCCTCGATGTGCTCAAGGTGCTGATCGAGATCAAGAACGGCCACGGCACGGTCGACGACATCGATCACCTCGGCAACCGCCGCGTGCGCAGCGTGGGCGAGATGGCAGAGAACGCCTTCCGCATCGGACTGGTGCGCGTCGAGCGGGCGGTCAAGGAGCGCCTGTCGCTGGCCGAGGCCGACAACCTCGGTCCGCAGGATCTGATCAATGCCAAGCCGGTCGCGGCGGCGGTCAAGGAATTCTTCGGTTCCTCGCAGCTGTCGCAGTTCATGGACCAAAACAACCCGCTATCGGAGGTGACCCACAAGCGCCGCGTGTCGGCACTGGGGCCGGGCGGCCTCACCCGCGAGCGTGCCGGATTCGAGGTGCGCGACGTGCATCCGACCCACTACGGACGCGTGTGCACCATCGAGACCCCGGAAGGTCCGAACATCGGCCTGATCAACTCGCTGGCCGTGTACGCACGCACCAACAAGTACGGGTTCCTCGAGACGCCGTACCGCAAGGTGGTGAACAGCAAGGTCACCGATGACGTGGACTACCTCTCGGCCATCGAGGAAGGCGAGTTCGTGATCGCGCAGGCCAACTCACCGCTCGACAAGCACGGCAAGTTCACCGAGGAGTTCGTGTCCTGCCGCTTCAAGGGCGAGTCCGAATTGCGTCCGCCGTCCGACATCAATTACATGGACGTGTCGCCGATGCAGACCGTGTCGGTGGCCGCGGCGCTGGTGCCGTTCCTTGAACATGACGATGCCAACCGCGCGCTGATGGGCGCCAACATGCAGCGCCAGGCCGTGCCGACGTTGCGTTCCGAGAAGCCGCTGGTCGGCACCGGCATCGAGCGCGCCGTGGCGCGTGATTCCGGCGTCACCATCGCGGCGCGCCGCGGCGGCGTCATCGACCAGGTCGACGCCGCGCGCATCGTGGTGCGCGTGAACGAAAAGGAAGTCGGCGAGAACGATCCGGGCGTGGACATCTACACACTCACCAAGTACACGCGTTCCAACCAGAGCACCGATCTCAACCAGCGTCCGCTGGTGAACGTTGGCGACAAGGTGGCCAAGGGCGATACCCTCGCCGACGGTTCCTCGACCGACCTCGGTGAACTGGCGCTGGGCCAGAACATGCTGGTCGCGTTCATGCCGTGGAACGGTTACAACTTCGAGGACTCGGTGCTGCTGTCCGAGCGCGTGCTGAAGGAAGACCGCTACACCTCGATCCACATCGAGGAGCTGACCTGCCAGGCGCGCGACACCAAGCTCGGCCCCGAGGAAATCACCGCCGACATCCCGAACGTGGGCGAGCAGGCGCTGAATCGCCTCGACAAGTCGGGCATCGTCTACATCGGCGCGGAAGTGAAGGTCGGCGACATCCTGGTCGGCAAGGTCACGCCCAAGGGCGAGAGCCAGCTGACACCGGAAGAGAAGCTGCTGCGTGCGATCTTCGGCGAGAAAGCGTCCGACGTGAAGGACAGCTCGTTGCGTGTGCCGCCCGGAATGGACGGCACCGTGATCGACGTGCAGGTTTTCACCCGTGACGGGATCGAAAAGGACGAACGCGCCAAGCAGATCGAGGAAATGGAAATCCAGCGCGTGCGCAAGGACCTCGATGACCAGTTCCGCATCCTCGAGGGCGCGATCTACAGTCGCCTGCGTTCGCAGCTGGTCGGCAAGCCCGCCAACAACGGTCCGCAGGGCTTGAAGAAGGGCGCCACGATCACCGACGAGTACCTCGATGGTCTCAAGAAGGACGAGTGGTTCAAGGTCAATCCGAAGGACGAGGACGCCGCCGAACTGGTTTCGCGCGCGGCCGAGCAGATCAAGCGCCATAAGGAAGCTTTCGACAAGCGCTTCCGCGAGAAACAGGCCAAGATCACCGCGGGCGATGATCTCGCTCCGGGCGTGCTGAAGCAGGTCAAGGTGCACCTGGCGGTCAAGCGCCGCATCCAGCCGGGCGACAAGATGGCCGGCCGCCACGGCAACAAGGGCGTGGTGTCGATGATCGCGCCGGTCGAGGACATGCCCTACATGGCCGACGGCAATCCGATCGACATCGTGCTTAACCCGCTGGGCGTGCCTTCGCGCATGAACATCGGCCAGATCCTGGAAACCCACCTCGGGTGGGCGGCCAAGGGGCTGGGCGAGAAGATCGGCAGGATGCTGGAGGCGCGGGAGAAGGCCAACAAGATCCGCGAGTTCCTCAACCAGATCTACAACTCCGGCAAGCACGAGCGGCACGTCGATCTCGACTCGTTCAAGGACCACGAAATCCTGGCGCTGGCCGAGAACCTCAAGGACGGCGTGCCGATGGCGACGCCCGTCTTCGATGGCGCCGACGAGGGCGAGATCAAGGCCATGCTGAAACTGGCCGAATTGCCCGAATCCGGTCAGACCACGCTGTACGACGGCCGCACCGGCGACGCGTTCGATCGCCCGGTGACGGTGGGCTACATGCATTACCTGAAGCTCAACCACCTGGTCGACGACAAGATGCACGCGCGTTCCACCGGCCCGTACTCGCTGGTCACCCAGCAGCCGCTTGGCGGTCGCGCGCAATTCGGTGGTCAGCGCTTCGGCGAAATGGAAGTGTGGGCGCTGGAAGCGTACGGCGCGGCCTACACCCTGCAGGAAATGTTGACGGTGAAGTCCGACGACGTGCAGGGCCGTAACCAGATGTACAAGTCCATCGTCGATGGCGAACACAAGATGGCCGCGGGCATGCCCGAATCGTTCAACGTGCTGGTCAAGGAAATCCGCTCGCTGGCGATCGACATGGAACTGGAGGAGCGGTGACGAGAGCAGGGAACGGGAGAGCGGCGCGATCAAGGCGCCGGTTTCCCGACTGACGAGTCCCACAATTCTCGAAACCCGAATCCCGGAGATATGACATGAAAGACCTTCTGAATCTGTTCAACCAGCAATCGCAGCCGCTCAACTTCGACGCGATCAAGATCTCGCTGGCCTCGCCCGACCTGATCCGCTCGTGGTCGTGGGGTGAAGTGAAGAAACCCGAGACCATCAACTACCGTACCTTCAAGCCGGAGCGTGACGGCCTGTTCTGCGCCGCGATCTTCGGCCCGATCAAGGACTACGAGTGCCTGTGCGGCAAGTACAAGCGCATGAAGCACCGCGGTGTGGTCTGCGAAAAGTGCGGCACCGAGGTCACCCTGGCCAAGGTGCGTCGCGAGCGCATGGGCCACATCGAGCTGGCCAGCCCGACCGCGCACATCTGGTTTCTCAAGTCGCTGCCATCGCGCATCGGCCTGATGCTGGACATGACCCTGCGCGACATCGAACGCATCCTGTACTTCGAAGCCTATGTCGTGATCGATCCGGGCCTGACCCCGCTCGAGCGCGGCCAGATGCTGACCGAAGACCAGTACCTCACCGCGGTCGAGGAGCACGGTGACGAGTTCGACGCGCGCATGGGCGCGGAGGCCGTGTACGAGCTGCTGAAGTCGCTCGACCTCAACGGCGAGATGGTGCGGCTGCGCGAGGAAATCGCTGCCACCAATTCCGAGACCAAACTGAAGCGCCTGACCAAGCGCATCAAGCTGGTCGAGGCGTTCCTGGAGTCGGGCAACCGTCCCGAGTGGATGGTGATGACGGTGCTGCCGGTGCTGCCGCCGGACCTGCGTCCGCTGGTGCCGCTGGAAGGTGGCCGCTTCGCCACCTCCGACCTCAACGACTTGTATCGCCGCGTCATCAACCGCAACAACCGCCTGAAGCGTCTGCTGGAGCTCAATGCGCCCGACATCATCGTGCGCAACGAGAAGCGCATGCTGCAGGAGTCGGTGGACGCGCTGCTGGACAATGGTCGCAGGGGCCGTGCCATCACCGGCACCAACAAGCGCGCGCTGAAGTCGCTGGCCGACATGATCAAGGGCAAGCAGGGCCGGTTCCGCCAGAACCTGCTCGGCAAGCGCGTGGACTACTCCGGTCGTTCCGTGATCACAGTCGGCCCGACCTTGCGCCTGCACCAGTGTGGTCTGCCCAAGAAGATGGCGCTGGAGCTGTTCAAGCCGTTCATCTTTTCCAAGCTGCAGCTGCGTGGCATCGCGCCGACCATCAAGGCGGCCAAGAAGTCGGTGGAACGCGAAGAGCCGGTGGTATGGGACATCCTTGAAGAGGTGATCCGTGAACATCCGGTGCTGCTCAACCGAGCACCGACCCTGCATCGCCTCGGCATCCAGGCTTTCGAGCCGGTGTTGATCGAGGGCAAGGCCATCCAGCTGCATCCGCTGGTCTGCACCGCCTTCAACGCCGACTTCGACGGCGACCAGATGGCCGTGCACGTGCCACTGTCACTGGAGGCGCAGCTCGAAGCGCGCGCGCTGATGATGTCCACCAACAACATCCTCTCGCCAGCCAATGGTGATCCGATCATCGTGCCGACCCAGGACGTGGTGCTGGGTCTCTACTACATGACCCGTGAACTGGTGGGCGCCAAGGGCGAGGGCATGATCTTCGCCGATATCGCCGAGGTGCGCCGCGCCTATGACACCGGTGCGGCTGCGCTGCACGCCAAGTGCAGGGCGCGCATACGCGAAATCGAGATCATGGCCGACGGCGAGCGCAAGGAGAAGTTCACGCTGACCGAAACGACGGTCGGACGCGCGCTGCTGGCCGAGATCCTGCCGGAAGGCCTGGCTTTCAGCCGCCTGAACACCGAGCTCACCAAGAAGGCGATCTCGCGGCTCATCAACGCGTGCTACCGCGAGTTGGGCCTGAAGGACACGGTGGTGTTCGCCGACCAGCTGATGTACACGGGCTACCGCTTCGCCACCATTTCCGGCATCTCTATCGGCATCGACGACATGAAGATCCCGGAAGAGAAGAAGGCGATCCTTGAAGAGGCCGAGAAGGAAGTCGTCGAGATCCAGGAGCAGTTCCAGTCGGGCCTGGTCACCGCCGGCGAACGCTACAACAAGGTGGTCGACATCTGGTCGCGCACCAACGAGCAGATCGCCAACGCGATGATGAAGGGCATCGGTTTCGACAAGGTCAAGGGTGCCGATGGTGAGGTTCGCGACCAGAAATCGATGAACTCCATTTACATCATGGCCGATTCCGGCGCGCGCGGTTCCGCGGCGCAGATCCGTCAGCTGGCCGGCATGCGTGGCCTGATGGCCAAGCCCGACGGTTCGATCATCGAGACGCCGATCAAGGCCAACTTCCGCGAAGGGCTGGACGTCCTGCAGTACTTCATCTCGACCCACGGCGCGCGCAAGGGCCTCGCGGATACCGCGTTGAAGACCGCCAACTCGGGGTACCTGACCCGCCGCCTGGTGGACGTGGCACAGGACGTGGTGGTGACCGAGCACGATTGCGGCACCCATGAAGGCCTGACCATGACCTCGATCGTCGAGGGCGGCGACGTGGTCGAACCGTTGCGCGAACGCGTGCTCGGCCGCGTGGTGGTCGAGGATGTCTATGCGCCAGGCGATGACGACAAGCCGATCGTGGAACGCAACACCCTGCTCGACGAAGCGCTGGTCGAGAAACTCGACAAGGCCGGCGTGCAGAGCGTCGTGGTACGTTCGCCGATCAGTTGCTCATCCGAATTCGGCGTGTGCGCACTTTGCTACGGTCGCGATCTCGCGCGCGGGCACCTGGTCAACATCGGCGAGGCAGTCGGCGTGATCGCCGCGCAATCGATCGGCGAACCCGGCACGCAGCTGACGATGCGTACCTTCCATATTGGTGGCGCGGCGTCGCGTGCCGCCGCCGTGGACAATGTCACCATCAAGACCAAGGGCACGCTTAAATTCAACAACCTCAAGACCGTCAAGCACTCGCAGGGCCACCTTGTCGCGGTATCGCGTTCGGGCGAGGTCAGCCTGATCGACGCCAACGGCCGCGAGCGCGAGCGTTACAAGGTTCCGTATGGCGCGACGATCACGGTCAAGGACGGCGCCGAGGTCAAGGCGGGCCAGATCGTCGCGACCTGGGACCCGCATACCCACCCGATCGTCACCGAGGTCTCGGGCCGCGTGCGTTACATCGATTTCGTCGATGGCGTGACCGTGCAGTCCTCGATCGACGAGTTGACCGGTCTGGAAAGCGTGGTGGTCACGGATCCGAAGCGTCGCGGCAGCAACGCCAAGGATCTGCGTCCCGCGGTGCGCCTCGAGGACAAGAAGGGCAACGAACTGAAGTTGCCGGGCACCGACATCCCCGCGCAATCCTACCTGCCGGCCGGCGCGATCGTGTCGATCCAGGATGGCACCGAGGTCGGCGTCGGCGACGTGATCGCGCGCATTCCGCAGGAGTCGTCCAAGACCCGCGACATCACCGGCGGCCTGCCGCGCGTCGCAGACCTGTTCGAGGCCCGCAAGCCCAAGGAGCCGGCGATCCTCGCCGAGGTTTCCGGCGTGATCAGTTTTGGCAAGGACACCAAGGGCAAGCAGCGCCTGATCATCAAGGACGCGGAAGGCAACGAGCACGAGGACCTGATCCCGAAATGGCGCCACATCGTGGTATTCGAGGGCGAGCACGTCGAGAAGGGCGAGACCGTGGTGGACGGCGAGTCCGATCCGCGCGACATCCTGCGCCTGCTCGGCGTCGAACGGCTGGCGGCATACCTGGTCAAGGAAATCCAGGATGTGTATCGCTTGCAGGGCGTGAAGATCAACGACAAGCACATCGAAGCGATCATTCGCCAGATGTTGCGCAAGGTCGAGATCACCGAGCCCGGCGATACCACGTACCTGCGTGGCGAACAGGTTGAGCACAACCAGTTCGACGAAGTCAATCGCAAGGCGGAGGCCCGCAACGAGCGTCCGGCCGAGGCACTGCCGGTGCTGCTGGGCATCACCAAGGCTTCGCTGGCGACCGAGTCGTTCATCTCCGCGGCCTCGTTCCAGGAAACCACGCGAGTGTTGACCGACGCTGCGGTGCGCGGCAAGCGCGACGACTTGCACGGCCTGAAGGAAAACGTTATAGTTGGCCGCTTGATTCCGGCCGGTACGGGGCTCGCTTATCACGCACAGCGCAAGGCGACCCAGGGATTGACCGACTCGGAAATGGAAACCCTCGCCAACGTGTCCGCCGTGTTCGAGGAAGCCGGCCAGACGCAAGGCGAAGCCGCGGTCAGCGGCGATTGATGATCACGCCGCGCGCATACCAGCGCGCGGCACCATCGAAATGAGGCGCACGGAAGCGCTTCGTGTTCGAGAGCAGGATGCCACGACGGCGCGAAAGCTTGTCCGGTTTCGCGGATCCGTGTTAAAATTCCGCTTCTGGGCAGGCCGGTTTTCCGGTCTGCCCTTGGTTTTTCCCAAGACCCAAAGTTTTCCAGGACATCCGGAATGGCAACTGTCAACCAGTTGGTGCGTCGGCCTCGCAGCCCGAAGACCTACAAGAGCGACTCGCCTGCGCTGCAGAACTGCCCGCAGCGTCGTGGCGTATGCACGCGTGTGTACACCACCACGCCGAAGAAGCCGAACTCGGCGATGCGCAAGGTTGCCAAGGTGCGTCTGACCAACGGCTACGAGGTCATCAGCTACATCGGCGGCGAAGGCCACAACCTGCAGGAACACTCGGTGGTTTTGATCCGTGGCGGCCGTGTCAAGGACCTGCCGGGCGTGCGTTACCACACGGTACGCGGTTCGCTGGACTGCGCGGGCATCGCCAAGCGGCGCAAGTCGCGTTCAAAGTACGGCGCCAAGCGCCCGAAGGGCTAAGAGTCAAGGACACCAGAATATGTCGCGTAAAGGTTCCCATCCAGCCCGCGTGATCCTGCCCGATCCCAAGCACGGCAGCGAGTTGATCGCGCGCTTCATCAACATGGTGATGCAGAGCGGCAAGAAATCGGTCGCCGAAGGCATCGTCTATGGCGCGCTCGACCATCTTGGCGAAAAGAATCCCGAGCCCGTGGCACTGGTCGAGAAGGCGCTCAACAACGTGGCGCCGGCGGTCGAGGTGAAGTCGAGGCGCGTCGGCGGTGCGACCTATCAGGTGCCGGTCGAAGTGCGTGCATCAAGGCGCACCGCATTGGCGATGCGCTGGACCATCGAGGCGGCGCGCAAACGCGGCGAGAACTCGATGCCGCGCAAGCTGGCGGCCGAACTGCTGGAAGCTTCGGAAAACCGCGGCGGCGCGGTCAAGAAGCGCGAGGAAACCCACCGCATGGCCGAGGCCAACAAGGCGTTCTCGCATTACCGGTGGTAAGCATTTTGTTTGCGCCGCCCTGCGAGACGGCAAAACCCAAGGGTCATGCCTTGTGGCGAAGTTGCACACCAATACCGTTTCCGATTTTTTGAGCTGACCATGGCACGCACTACCCCCATCGAGCGCTACCGGAATTTCGGCATCATGGCCCACATCGATGCCGGCAAGACCACGACCACCGAGCGCATCCTCTTCTACACCGGCGTCAATCACAAGATTGGCGAGGTGCACGATGGTGCGGCCACGATGGACTGGATGGAGCAGGAACAGGAGCGCGGCATCACCATCACGTCCGCGGCGACCACCTGCTTCTGGGACGGCATGGACCACACCCTGCCGAAGCATCGATTCAACATCATCGATACCCCCGGACACGTCGACTTCACCATCGAGGTGGAGCGCTCCCTGCGCGTGCTCGACGGCGCGGTGTTCGTGCTGTGCTCGGTCGGCGGCGTGCAGCCGCAGTCCGAGACCGTGTGGCGCCAGGCCAACAAGTACGGCGTGCCGCGCCTCGCGTTCATCAACAAGATGGACCGCACCGGCGCCAACTTCGACAAGGTTGTCGGCCAGATGAAGTCGCGCCTGGGTGCGCGCGCCGTGCCCATGCAGGTACCGATCGGCGCCGAGGAAAACTTCGAGGGCGTGATCGACCTGATCAAGATGAAGGCGATCTACTGGGACGCCGAATCGCAGGGCCTCAAGTTCGAGTATCGCGACATTCCCGCCGAGCTCGTCGAGACGGCGAAGAAGGCGCGCGAATACATGGTCGAGTCGGCCGCGGAGACCTCCGAAGAGCTGATGAACAAGTACCTCGAAGAGGGCGACCTTTCCGAGGAAGAGATCGTCGCGGGCATCCGCGCGGGCACGCTCGCCACCGAACTTGTGCCGGTTTTCTGCGGCACCGCCTTCAAGAACAAGGGCGTGCAGGCGATGCTGGATGCGGTCGTGCAGTTGCTGCCTTCGCCGGCCGATCGTCCGCCGGTCAAGGGCATCGACGAAAGCGAGCACGAGGCGACCCGCAGCGCCGACGACAAGGCGCCGTTCTCGGCGCTGGCGTTCAAGATCATGACCGATCCGTTCGTCGGCTCGCTCACGTTCTTCCGCGTGTATTCGGGCACCCTCAATTCGGGCGACCAGGTCTACAACCCGGTCAAGTCGAAGAAGGAGCGCATCGGCCGCATCCTGCAGATGCACTCGAACGACCGCAAGGAAATCAAGGAAGTCTGCGCGGGCGACATCGCCGCCGCGGTGGGCCTGAAGGACGTCACCACCGGCGACACGCTGTGCGCGGCCGACCACGTGATCACGCTCGAGCGCATGACGTTCCCGGATCCGGTGATCGCGATGGCGGTCGAGCCGAAGACCAAGTCGGACCAGGAAAAGATGGGCCTCGCACTGTCGCGCCTCGCACAGGAGGATCCGTCCTTCCGCGTGCGCACCGACGAGGAATCCGGCCAGACCATCATCGCCGGCATGGGCGAGTTGCACCTCGACATCATCGTCGACCGCATGAAGCGCGAATTCAATGTCGAGGCCAATGTCGGCAAGCCGCAGGTGGCTTATCGTGAAACCATCCGCAAACCGGTGCGCCAGGAAGGCAAGTTCGTGCGCCAGTCGGGCGGCAAGGGCCAGTACGGTCACGTCGTGCTGGAGATCGAGCCGCAGGAACGCGGCAAGGGTTACCAGTTCGAGAACGCGATCGTGGGCGGCGTGATTCCCAAGGAATACATCCCCGCGGTCGACAAGGGCATCCAGGAGGCCGTGGCCAACGGCGTCATGGCCGGCTTTCCGATCGTCGACGTCAAGATCCGCCTCGTCGACGGTTCGTACCACGAGGTCGATTCTTCGGAAATGGCGTTCAAGATCGCCGGTTCGATGGGGTTCAAGGAAGGCTTCAACAAGGCCAGCCCGGTGCTGCTCGAGCCGATGATGAAGGTCGAGGTCGTCACGCCCGAGGACTACATGGGCGACGTGATGGGCGATCTGTCGCGCCGGCGCGGCATCCTGCAGGGCCAGGACGACACGCCGTCGGGCAAGACCATCGACGCGATGGTGCCGTTGGGCGAGATGTTCGGCTATGCCACGACGCTGCGTTCGATGAGCCAGGGGCGTGCCACCTTCACGATGGAATTCGACCATTACGCCGAAGCCCCGGCCAACATCGCCGAAACCATCATCAAGAAATCCTGAGAAGTACCACACAAAGTCAACGTTTGAGGATTGAGTCATGTCCAAAGAGAAATTCGAACGCAAGAAGCCGCATGTGAACGTTGGGACGATAGGTCACGTGGACCACGGCAAGACGACGCTGACGGCGGCGCTGACGAAGGTGGGCGCGGAGCGTTTTGGCGGCGAGTTCAAGGCGTACGACGCGATCGACGCGGCGCCGGAGGAGAAGGCGCGCGGGATCACGATATCGACGGCGCACGTGGAATACGAGAGCCCGAACCGGCACTACGCGCACGTGGACTGCCCGGGACACGCGGACTACGTGAAGAACATGATCACGGGTGCGGCGCAGATGGACGGTGCGATCCTGGTGGTGTCGGCGGCCGATGGCCCGATGCCGCAGACGCGCGAGCACATCCTGCTTGGCCGGCAGGTCGGGGTGCCGTACATCGTGGTGTACATGAACAAGGCGGACATGGTCGATGACGCCGAACTGCTCGAGCTGGTGGAGATGGAAGTCCGCGAGCTGCTGAGCAAGTACGATTTTCCGGGTGACGACACGCCGATCATCAAGGGTTCGGCGCTGAAGGCGCTGGAGGGTGACCAGAGCGAGATCGGGGTGCCCTCGATCATCAAGCTGGTGGATGCGCTGGACAGTTACATTCCCGAGCCGCAGCGCGACATCGACAAGCCGTTCCTGATGCCGGTGGAAGACGTGTTCTCGATTTCCGGTCGCGGCACGGTGGTGACGGGGCGCATCGAGCGCGGGATCATCAAGGTGGGCGACGAAGTGGAGATCGTGGGCATTCGTCCGACCCAGAAGACGGTGGTGACGGGTGTTGAGATGTTCCGCAAGCTGCTGGACCAGGGGCAGGCGGGCGACAACGCGGGCTTGTTGTTGCGCGGTACCAAGCGCGAGGAGGTTGAGCGCGGGCAGGTGCTGTGCAAGCCGGGTTCGATCACGCCGCACACGAAGTTCGAGGCGGAGGTGTACTGCCTGTCGAAGGACGAGGGTGGTCGTCACACGCCGTTCTTCAAGGGCTACCGGCCGCAGTTCTACTTCCGCACGACGGACATCACGGGTGCGGTGGAGCTGCCGGAGGGCGTGGAGATGGTCATGCCCGGTGACAACATCAAGATGGTGGTGACGCTGATCCACCCGATTGCGATGGAAGAAGGCCTGCGGTTTGCGATTCGCGAAGGCGGTCGCACGGTGGGCGCCGGCGTGGTCACCAAGGTCATCGAGTAAGCCGCGGGACTGCCAAGAGCCTCGCTCGAAGCGGCTGTTGTGAAAAGTCCGGCATGGATGCCGGTTGCTTCTTTGCCGTCAGGGAGGACGGCTGAAACAAGCGAAAAGCAACCAGCGAAAGCTGGCAAACGTTCTTTAAAGAGCATACGAACATGGCAACCCAGAACATCCGCATCCGGCTGAAAGCCTACGACCATCGCCTGATCGACCGTTCGGCCAGCGAGATCGTGGAAACCGCCAAGCGCACGGGCGCACAGGTGCGCGGCCCGATTCCGCTGCCGACCAAGATCGAGCGCTACACGATCCTGGTGTCGCCGCACGTGGACAAGGATGCCCGGGACCAGTACGAGACCCGTACGCACAAGCGCGTGCTGGACATCGTCGACCCTAACGACAAGACCGTGGATGCCTTGATGAAGCTCGACCTCGCCGCTGGCGTGGACGTGCAGATCAAGCTGGGCTGAGAGCGAGACTGGACATGAGCATCGGACTGGTTGGAAAAAAATGCGGCATGAGCCGGCTGTTCACCGAGGACGGCCGCTCGGTACCGGTCACCCTGATCGAGGCGACGCCGAACCGCGTCACCCAGGTCAAGACCACGGACAACGACGGTTACGTCGCGGTGCAGGTCACCGCGGGCGGCAAGCGTGCTTCCCTGCTGAGCAAGCCGGCCAAGGGCCATTTCGCCAAGGCGAAGGTGGAGCCGGGTCGCGGCCTGTGGGAATTCCGTCTCGACGACAAGGACGCCGACAAATATGCCGTCGGTGCCGAGATCAAGCTGGACGATGTGTTCAAGGTCGGCCAGATGGTCGATGTCGCCGGTGTGTCCAAGGGCAAGGGCTTCCAGGGCACGATCAAGCGCCACCACTTCACCATGGGCGACGCCACCCACGGCAACTCGCTGTCGCATCGCGCGCCGGGTTCGATCGGCCAGCGCCAGACCCCGGGCCGCGTGTTCCCGGGCAAGAAGATGTCCGGGCACATGGGTAGCGTCAACCGTTCGGCGATGAATCTGGAAGTGGTCAGCGTCGACGCCGAGCGTCACCTGATCGCGGTCAAGGGTGCGGTGCCCGGTGCCACCGGCGGCGATGTGGTCGTCCGCCCGGCGGTCAAGGCGTAAGGAGCCTAGTCATGGAACTCAATGTGATCGGGGCCAAGCCCGTGCAGGTTTCCGAAGCGATCTTCGGTGCCGCCTTCCGCCAGGATCTCGTGCACCAGGTCGTGGTGGCCTACCGCAATGCGGGTCGCGCCGGTACCAAGGCGCAGTTGAACCACACGCGCATGTCGGGCACTACCAAGAAGTTCAAGAAGCAGAAGGGTGGTGGCGCCCGCCACGGCGACTACCGCGCCAACATCTTCGTCGGCGGCGCGCGGGCATTCGCGGCCCAGCCGCGTGATTACGCGCAGAAGGTCAATCGCAAGATGTACCGCGGCGCGTTGTGCTCCATGCTGGCCGAGTTGAATCGCCAAGGACGCCTAAAGGTGGTGTCGGAATTCACCGTCGACGCGCCAAAGACCAAGGGGTTGATCGGCAAGCTCGACAAGATCGAAGCCAAGGGTCGCACACTTATCGTGGTGCAGGCAGTGGACGAGAAATTGTTCCTGTCCGCACGCAACATCCCCAATGTCATCGATGTCATCGACGTGGACGGGATCAACCCGGTCGCGCTGGCTGCGGCCGACGACGTCGTGATCACCGTCGATGCGGTGAAGAAGATCGAGGAGTGGCTGGCATGAGCAGCGATCCGGCTCTGAATCAACGTGTCCTCTCGGTGCTGCGTGCACCGCATGTTTCGGAAAAGAGCACGCGGTTGTCCGAGCACAACCAGTACGTTTTCGCGGTGGCGCCCGACGCCACCAAGGCCGACGTCAAGTCCGCGGTCGAGCAGATGTTCGACGTGAACGTGGTGTCGGTGAACATGGCCAACATCAAGGGCAAGCTCAAGATGTTCCGCTTTAGGCCTGGTCGCAAGGCCAATGTCCGCAAGGCATACGTGCGTCTGGCCGAAGGCCAGACGATCGAAGCCGCGGCCGGCCGGGCCTGATTTCCAGAGGTGCAATGCAGATGGCACTGATCACACCCAAACCGACTTCACCGGGCCGCCGCGGGATGGTACGCGTGGCGCCCGCGGGCCTTCACAAGGGCGACCCGTATGCGCCGTTGACCGAGGTCCAGTCCAAGACCGGTGGCCGCAACCATTTCGGGCGCATCACCGTGCGCCATCGTGGCGGCGGTCACAAGCAGCACTATCGCATCATCGACTTCAAGCGCGACAAGGAAGGCGTCGCCTGCCGGGTCGAGCGCATCGAGTACGACCCCAACCGCACCGCACACATCGCGCTGCTTTGCTACGTCGATGGCGAGCGCCGCTACATCATCGCGCCCAAGGGCATCCAGGTGGGCGCACAGTTGATGGCAGGCACCGACGCTCCGATCAAGGATGGCAACACGTTGCCGCTGCGCAACATGCCGATCGGCACCACCGTGCATTGCGTGGAAATGAAGCCCGGCAAGGGTGCGCAGCTCGCGCGCAGCGCCGGCTCCTCCGCGCAGCTGGTCGCGCGCGAGTCCGGTTACGCCACGCTGCGCCTGCGTTCGGGCGAGATGCGCAAGGTTCCGGTCGAATGCCGCGCAACCGTGGGTGAGGTCGGCAATTCGGAACACAACCTGCGCAAGCTGGGCAAGGCTGGCGCCAAGCGCTGGCTCGGCATCCGCCCGACCGTGCGCGGCGTGGTAATGAATCCGGTCGATCACCCGCACGGCGGCGGCGAAGGCCGCACTTCGGGCGGCCGCCATCCGGTGAGCCCGTGGGGCACGCCGACCAAGGGCTACAAGACCCGCAACAACAAGCGCACGCAGAAGATGATCGTGCGTCGCCGCAAGTAAGGGCTCATCGACATGCCACGTTCACTCAAGAAAGGCCCGTTCATCGACCTGCACCTGCTCAAGAAGGTGGAGTCGGCGAACCAGACCAACAGCAAGCGCCCGATCAAGACATGGTCGCGCCGCTCGATGATCCTGCCGGAAATGGTCGGACTGACCATCGCCGTGCACAACGGCCGCCTGCACGTGCCGGTGCTGGTCAACGAGAACATGGTCGGGCACAAGCTCGGCGAGTTCGCCGTGACCCGGACCTTCAAGGGGCACAGCGGCGACAAGAAAACCGCGGAAGCCAAGAAGTGATGGGTACCGACATGACTACGACTCAAGCCAAAGCCGTCCTGCGCGGCGCGCGCATCTCGGCACAGAAGGCGCGCCTGGTGGCGGACATGGTGCGCGGCATGCCAGTGGGCAACGCCAGCGCCGTGCTGGAGCACACCAACAAGAAGGCTGCGCACCTGGTCCGCAAGGTGCTGCTGTCGGCGGTGGCCAACGCCGAGAACAACGTCGGCGCGGACGTGGACGAACTGAAGGTGTCGCGCATTTATGTGGACGAAGGCGCGGTCATGAAGCGCATGCACGCGCGCGCCAAGGGCCGCGGCTCGCGCATCCTGCGGCGCACGTCGCACATCACGGTCGAGGTAGGTTGATCATGGGTCACAAAGTCAATCCAATCGGAATCCGCCTCGGCATTTCCAAGGACTGGAATTCCAAGTGGTTCGCGGGCAAGCGCCAGTACGCCCAAAACCTGGTCTCGGATCTCAAGGTACGCGAACTGCTGAAGAAGAAGCTGTCGCAGGCCGGCGTGTCCAGGATACTGATCAGCCGCCCGCAGAAGAACGCCGACATCACCATCTTCACCGCGCGTCCGGGCGTCGTGATCGGCAAGAAGGGCGAGGATATCGAGAAGCTCCGCCGCGAAGTGTCGGCGATCATGGGCGTGGACGCCCACATCAATGTCAGCGAAGTGCGCAAGCCCGAGCTCGACGCGCAATTGGTGGCCGAATCGATCGCCCAGCAGCTGGAGCGCCGCATCATGTTCCGCCGCGCCATGAAGCGTTCGGTGCAGAACGCGATGCGTCTTGGCGCTCTCGGCATCAAGGTCAACGTGGCCGGCCGCCTGAACGGCGCCGAGATCGCGCGCTCGGAATGGTATCGCGAGGGCCGCGTGCCGCTGCATACCCTGCGTGCCGACGTCGACTACGGACTGGCCGAGGCCCACACCACCTATGGCGTCATCGGCGTCAAGGTGTGGATCTACAAGGGCGAGATCTTCGACTTTGCGAGTGTCGGCCAGGCCAAGGAAGACGATCGCAACGACGGCCCGTCGTCGCGTCGCGACCGCGGATCCCGTGACGACGAATCGCGCCGCGAGCGCGCCCCGCGCGGGCGCCGCGAGCGGACCACGGCTGAGTAAGGAATCAGTGTCATGTTGCAACCCAAGCGAACCAAATTCCGCAAGCAGTTCAAGGGCCGCAACCGGGGCCTGAGCCTCTCCGGCAACCTCGTCAGCTTCGGCGAGTACGGCCTGAAGGCCACCACCCGTGGCGCGATCACCGCGCGCGAGATCGAGGCTGCGCGCCGTTGCATCACGCGCTACGTGAAGCGCGGCGGCAAGCTCTGGATCCGCGTGTTCCCGGACAAGCCGATCACCAAGAAGCCGATCGAGGTCCGCATGGGCGCCGGCAAGGGCAACGTCGAGTACTGGGTCGCGCCGATCCAGCCCGGCCGGATGCTGTACGAAATAGAAGGCGTGACCGAGGCCGAGGCGCGTGAGGCGTTCCGTCTTGCCGCGGCCAAGCTGTCGGTGCAAACCCAATTCGCGACCAGGGCGCTGCTGTGATGGATACCAACGAAATGCGCGAAAAATCCGCGCAGGAACTGATCGAGCATATCGCCGAGCTGCGTCGCGAGCAGTTCAGCCTGCGCATGCAGAAGGCCCAAGGCCAGGATGCCAAGACCCACCAGTTCGCCAAGGTACGCCGCGAGATCGCGCGTGCCGCGACGATCCTGGGCGAGAAACAGACCCACGGAGCCGCGTGATGAACGAGACAGTACAGAACACGCGTACCCTGCAGGGTCGCGTCACCAGCAACAAGGCAACCAAGACCGTCACCGTGTTGGTGGATCGCCAAGGCCAGCACGGACTGTACGGCAAATTGCTGCGCCGTTCGACCAAGTTGCACGCGCATGACGAAAACAGCGAGTGCCGTGAGGGCGACCTGGTGCGCATCGCCGAATGCCGGCCAATGTCCAAGACCAAGCATTTCCGCGTCGTGGAAGTGCTGCAGCGCGGCGCCGAGTGAGGAGATCGCAGCCATGATCCAGATGCAATCCATGCTGGCCGCGGCGGACAACAGCGGTGCGCGCGAACTGATGTGCATCAAGGTGCTGGGTGGTTCCAAGCGCCGTTATGCCAGCGTCGGCGACGTCATCAAGGTTTCGGTCCGCGACGCGATGCCGCGCAGCAAGGTCAAGAAGGGCGAGGTCTACAACGCCGTGGTGGTGCGTACCGCCAAGGGCGTGCGCCGACCGGACGGCTCGCTGATCCGCTTCGACGACAACGCCGCGGTGTTGTTGAACAACAAGCTCGAGCCGATCGGCACCCGCATCTTCGGGCCGGTTACTCGCGAACTGCGCAGCGAACGGTTCATGAAGATCGTTTCGCTGGCGCCGGAAGTGCTGTAAGGGATACCGTCATGAATCGCATCCGCAAAGGCGACACGGTGCTCGTGATCGCGGGCAGGAACAAGGGTCAGCACGGCGAGGTTACCCGCGTCGCGGGCGATCGCGTGTTCGTGCAGAACATCAACATGGTCAAGCGCCACACCAAGCCGAACCCGCAGCTGCAGCAGCCGGGCGGCATCGTCGAGCGCGAGGCCCCGATCCACATTTCCAATGTCATGCTGTACGACCTGGCCACCGGCAAGGGCGAACGCGTAGGCCGCAAGACGCTCGGCGACGGGCGCAAGGTGCGCGTGTATCGTTCCACCGGCGAAGTCGTGGACGCATGAGGACACAGCCATGACCCGCCTTGAAAAAATCTACAAAGACGAAGTGATGCCGGCGCTGATGAAGCGTTTCGGTTACCAGAACCCGATGCAGGTTCCGCGCATCAGCAAGATCACGCTCAACATGGGCGTGGGCGAAGCCGCCGCGAACAAGAAGGTGCTGGAGAACGCCACCGCCGACATGGCCAAGATCGCCGGCCAGAAGCCGGTGGTGACCAAGGCGCGCGTTTCGGTGGCCTCGTTCAAGATCCGCGATGGCTGGCCGATCGGCTGCAAGGTCACGCTGCGTCGCGCCAACATGTGGGAGTTCCTCGATCGACTGATCAACGTTTCGCTGCCGCGCGTGCGCGACTTCCGCGGCGTTTCGGGGCGGGCATTCGACGGTCGCGGCAACTACAACATGGGCGTGAAGGAACAGATCATCTTCCCCGAAATCGACTTCGACCAGGTCGATGCGATGCGCGGCATGGATATCTGCATCACCACCACCGCGCATACGGACGCGGAAGCCAAGGCGCTGCTCGAAGCGTTCCACTTCCCGTTCAGGAATTGAGGAAACAAGCATGGCAAAGAAATCCATGGTCAACCGCGACCTCAAGCGCGCCAAGCTGATCAAGCGGCACGCCGGCAAGCGCGTTGATCTCAAGAAGATCATCGCCGATGCCGATGCGAGCTACGACGAGAAGATGGCCGCTGCGGCGAAACTGCAAAAGCTGCCGCGCGACTCGAGTCCGTCGCGGCTGCGCACGCGCTGCGCGCTGACCGGCCGTCCGCGCGCGGTGTACGTGAAGTTCGGTCTCGGCCGCAGCAAGTTGCGCGAAGCGACCATGCGCGGCGACGTGCCTGGCCTGCGCAAAGCCAGTTGGTAAGACAAGCAGGGATGAGGAGCTAGGGATCAGGGATTGGAAAATACTCGATCCTCATCCCTCATCCCTCAACGGATATCGATGCAACGCAACAGGAATAACCCATGAGCATGACTGATCCCATCGCCGACATGTTTACCCGCATCCGCAATGCCCAGGCCATGGGCAAGCCGACGGTGAGCATGCCGGCCTCGAAATTGAAACAGGCGCTGGCCGACCTGCTGAAGGCGGAAGGCTACGTGCTGGATTCGCGTCGCAGCGAAGGCGACGGCAAGGCCAATCTCGAGATCAAGCTGAAATATTTCGAAGGCCGCCCAGCGATCGAGCGCATCGAGCGCGTCAGCCGTTCCGGGCTGCGCGTGTACCGCGGCAAGGACGCATTGCCCAAGGTGCTGGGTGGTCTCGGCATCTCCATCGTGTCCACTTCGGCGGGGCTGATGACCGACGCGCAGGCGCGCGCCAAGGGTCTCGGCGGCGAAGTGATCGGCCGCGTCGCGTAAGAAGGACGGAGCACTGACATGTCACGAGTAGCCAAGCAGCCCATCGCGTTGCCCAAGGGCGTCGAATGCCAGGTGGCCGCCGACGGGATCACCGTCAAGGGCCCCAAGGGCACCCTCAAGATGCACGCGATTCCAGGTGTCGAGATCAAGACCGTCGACGGCCAGTTGACCTGCGCCGACGGCAGCGCCGAAACCAAGTTCGCGGGCACCACCCGCGCGCTGTTGGCCAACATGGTGCACGGCGTCACCCAAGGCTACGAGCGCAAGCTCGAGCTGGTCGGCGTCGGCTTCCGCGCGGCCGTGCAGGGCAAGAGCCTGAACCTGTCGCTGGGGTTTTCGCATCCGGTGGTATTCCCGGCGCCCGAGGGTGTCACCCTGGAAACGCCGTCGCCGACGGAGATTCTGGTCAAGGGTGCCGACAAGCAGCGCGTTGGCCAGACCGCCGCCAAGATCCGCGCGTTCCGTCCGCCGGAGCCCTACAAGGGCAAGGGCGTCCGCTATGCCGGCGAGCGTATCACGCTGAAAGAAGCGAAGAAGGCTTAAGTCATGATCGACAAGAAAACATCGCGTCTGCGCCGCGCCAAGACCGCGCGTGCACGTATCCGCAAGCAGGCCGTGCCGCGTCTGTCCGTGCATCGCAGCGGACAGCACATCTATGCGCAGGTCATCGCCGCCGATGGCGAGACCGTGATCGCGGCCGTGTCGACCACCCAGAAGGCTCTCAGCGAGGGTCTGAAGGGCACCAAGAACAAGTCGGCGGCAGCGGCAGTGGGCAAGGCCATCGCGGAAAAGGCCAAGGCTGCCGGTATCGAAGCGGTCGCCTTCGACCGTTCGGGCTTCAGGTATCACGGGCGCGTTGCCGCACTGGCGGATGCGGCGCGCGAGGCGGGACTCAAGTTCTGATGCAGAAATTAGATTACGTGTGGTGTCCGAATGCTTTTTTTTGCGATCGTCCATGATCGCTGCATCTCGGAATGCCTCAGAAGTGAATGGTACTTGGCAGTCGCATACACCAGAACGGCCTTCCATGGCCTGACTTTTCGAAAAAACAACAACTCCAAGCGGCTTGATGCCGCAAGCAAATGCCCGCATCTCGCGGGCGCAAGGTGAAAACAATGGCGAACAACGATCGCGAAAATTCGGACGGGATGCTGGAAAAACTCATCGCCGTCAACCGCGTGGCCAAGACGGTCAAGGGCGGTAGGCAGATGAGCTTCACCGCGCTGACCGTGGTGGGTGACGGTGCCGGCAAGGTCGGCTTCGGGTACGGCAAGGCGCGTGAAGTGCCGGTCGCGATCTCGAAGGCGATGGAGCGCGCGCGCCGCAACATGGTCAGCGTGGGCCTCAACAACGGCACCATCTGGTACGCGGTCAAGGCCAATCATGGCGCTGCCCGCGTGTTCATGCAGCCGGCGTCGGAAGGAACCGGCGTGATCGCCGGCGGCGCCATGCGCGCCGTGCTGGAAGTGGTCGGCGTCAAGGACGTGCTGGCCAAGGCCGTTGGTTCGCGCAACCCGATCAATCTGGTGCGCGCCACCATCAAGGGCCTGCAATCGGTCGCCAGCCCCGACTATATCGCGGCCAAGCGTGGCAAGAAGGTCGAGGAGTTGGGTCATGGCAGCTAAGAAAACCACCACTGCCGGCACCGTGAAGGTGCGCCTTGTCGGTGGCTTGCGCGGTGTGCAATCGCGCCATCGACTGAGCGTGAAGGCGCTGGGCCTGAACCGTACCGGCGACGTGCGTGAATTGAAGGACAGCCCGCAGGTGCGCGGCCTGATCAATACGGTCAACTACCTTGTACGGGTCGAGGAGTAAGTCATGCGTCTCAACACACTCAAGCCCGGCAAGGGTGCGCGCAAGGACCGCCGCCGCGTTGGACGCGGCATCGGTTCCGGCCTCGGCAAGACCGCGGGCCGTGGCCACAAGGGCCAGCACGCGCGCGCGGGCAATACCCACACCATTGGTTTCGAGGGTGGCCAGATGCCGTTGCAGCGCCGCCTGCCGAAGGTGGGTTTCCGTTCGCGCAAGCAAGTCGAGTCGCAGCAGGTTTTCCTCTACCAGCTCGCCGGCCTCAAGCACGACACGATCGATGTAGCCGTGTTGCGTGAAGCCAAGCTGATCGACGGGCGCGCCAAGCGCGTGAAGATCGTCAAGAAAGGCGAAATCGGCCGCGCCGTGAAGGTGACGGGCGTGCTCGCGACCGCGGGCGCCAAGGCGGCGATCGAAGCCGCCGGCGGCAGCGTGGAGTAAGCATCTTGGCCGCAGGCAAGACATCGTCCAATCCGCTGGCCCAGTTCGGCAAGTTGACCGAACTGCGGCAGCGTCTGCTGTTCCTGGTCGGCGCGCTGGTCGTGTTCCGGCTGGGTTCGTTCATCCCGGTTCCGGGCGTCAACCCGGAGGCCATGACCCGGATGATCGAACAGGGTGGCGGCTTGATGAGCATGTTCAACATGTTCTCGGGCGGTGCATTGGCGCGTTTTTCGCTGTTCGCACTCGGCGTGATCCCGTACATCTCCGCATCCATCGTGGTACAGATGATGGGCTCGGTACTGCCGAGCTGGCAGGCGCTGAAGAAGGAAGGCCAGTCGGGCCAGCGCATCCTGACCAAGTACACCCGCTGGGGCACGGTCCTGCTGTCGGCCTTCCAGGCCTTCGGCATCGCCATGGCGCTGCAGAAACAAGGTGCCTCCGGTGGCGTCGCGGTCGTCTACGACCCCGGTTTCGGTTTCATCTTCGCTTCCGTGATCGGTCTGACCGCCGGCAGCATGTTCCTGATGTGGCTGGGCGAACAGATGACCGAGCGCGGGGTCGGCAACGGCATTTCACTGATCATCTTCGCGGGCATCGTGGCCGGTCTGCCGCGCGCGCTGACCCAGACCTTCACGATGGCCAGCAACGGCCAGCTCTCGGCGATCAAGGTACTGATCGTGGTCGTGATCGTGCTTGGCGTGACCGCGTTCGTGGTGTTCATGGAAAGCGCGCAGCGTCGGATCACCGTGAACTATGCGCGCCGCCAGGGCGGGGCCAACGCGTACCAGAACCAGAGTTCACACCTGCCGCTGAAGATCAACATGTCGGGCGTGATTCCGCCGATCTTCGCCTCGTCGCTTATCCTGTTCCCGGCCACTGCGTCGTCGTGGTTCTCGAACGCCAGCCAGGTCCATTGGCTGCAAAGCCTGACCACCGCGCTGACGCCGGGCGAACCGCCTTACATGATCCTGTACGCCGGCATGATCATAGTTTTTGCGTTCTTCTACACCGCGATCGTGTTCAACTCGCAGGAAACGGCGGACAACCTGAAGCGTTCCGGCGCGCTGATTCCGGGGTTGCGGCCGGGCAAGGCGACGGCTGACTACATCGATGCCGTACTCACGCGCCTGACCGGTGCGGGGGCGGTTTATCTCGCGGCGGTCTGCCTGATCCCCACGTTCCTGCAGTCGGAGTGGCACGTCCCGTTCTATTTCGGGGGTACCTCGCTGCTGATCGTGGTGGTGGTCGCGATGGACTTCAGGGCGCAGGTTTCGGCACATCTGGTGTCGCACCAGTACGACAGTTTGCTGAAGAAGGCCAACCTGCGCCGCAAATAAAGGCGCCGTGGGGGCTGGTGGGCCGGGCGGGGTGAATGCCCCATTCGGATCGATTTCGGGCTATAATTGACAGTTTGCCGAATCGGCAACGCATTTGAGGTGGAGTAACCGCACATGGCACGCATCGCGGGCGTCAACTTGCCGATGAACAAGCACGTTTGGATCGGCTTGCAGAGCATCTACGGCATCGGCCGTACCCGGTCGCACAAGATTTGTGTCGAAGCCGGGGTCGAACCGTCCACGCCGGTCAAGTCGCTGTCCGAGGGCGAGGTCGAAAACCTGCGTCGGGAAGTGGCGAAGTTCACCGTGGAAGGTGACCTGCGTCGCGAGGTGGGCATCAGCGTGAAGCGCCTGATGGACCTTGGCACCTACCGCGGACTGCGTCATCGTCGCGGCCTGCCGGCGCGCGGCCAGCGTACCCGTACCAACGCGCGTACCCGCAAGGGCCCGCGTCGCGCGATCAGGAAGTAAGTCTCGCGGGACTCCCGAGCCCGCGCAGTTGCAACGAAACGCATTCAACCGGATTACCCATGGACAAACCAGCTGCCAAGTCGAAGAAGAAGACCAAGCGCGTCGTAACCGATGGCGTCGCCCACGTCCATGCTTCCTTCAACAACACCATCATCACCATCACCGATCGCCAGGGCAACGCCTTGTCGTGGGCGACCTCCGGTGGTGCCGGTTTCCGCGGTTCACGCAAGTCGACCCCGTTTGCCGCACAGGTCGCGGCCGAGAAGGCCGGCCGGGTGGCGCTGGATTACGGCGTCAAATCGCTGGAAGTGCGCATCAAGGGCCCGGGTCCGGGCCGCGAGTCGGCGGTGCGTTCGCTGAACGCGCTCGGCTACAAGGTCACCAACATCATCGACGTTACGCCGATTCCGCACAACGGCTGCCGTCCGCCCAAGAAGCGTCGCGTGTAAGGGAGAACCAACAGCAATGGCACGTTACCGTGGTCCCACCTGCAAACTCGCTCGTCGCGAAGGTTCCGACCTGTCGCTGAAGAGCCCCGCGCGCGCGATCGACTCCAAGTGCAAGTTCGACAACAAGCCCGGCCAGCACGGCGCCGCCACCAAGCGTTCGCGGCCGTCCGATTACGCCGTGCAGTTGCGCGAGAAGCAGAAGGTCAAGCGCATTTATGGCGTGCTCGAGCGCCAGTTCAGCAATTACTACAAGAAGGCCGCGCAACTGAAGGGCAATACCGGTGAAAACCTGTTGCGCCTGCTTGAGGCTCGCCTGGACAACGTCGTCTACCGCATGGGCTTTGCCGTCACCCGCGCGCAGGCACGCCAGCTGGTGTCGCACAAGTCGGTGATGGTCAACGGCAAGAAGGTCAACGTGCCCTCCTACGTGATGCGGCCCGGTGACGAGATCAAGCTGACCGAAAACGCGCAGAAGCAGTTGCGTGTGCAGGAAGCCATGAAGGTTTCCGAGAGCATGGACCTCAAGCCCGGCTGGATCGAGGTAGATGCCAGGAATGCGGCCGGCGTGTTCAAGGCCATGCCCGATCGCGGTGACCTGCCCAGCGACATCAATGAGGCGCTGATCGTCGAGTTGTATTCGAAGTAAGGCGTCGCAGCCGGCGCGTTCCGACCATTCGGCCGGAACAGCGCCACCGACGCGAACCGGGCGGCGTGGCCGCCCGGCGAGGAACCATCGGAGCCCGAATCCTGCGCGGCTCCACCAGTGATATTCCGGAGTTAGCCCATGGCAGTCTCTTCCACCCACGTCCTGCGTCCACGCGGCCTCAAGGTCGAGCCGGTCGGTCCCAACCATGCCCGGGTCGTCGTCGAACCGCTGGAGCGCGGTTACGGCCACACACTCGGCAATGCGCTGCGGCGCGTCCTGCTGTCGTCGATCGCCGGTGCGGCCATCGTCGAGGCCGAGATCGACGGCGTGCTGCATGAATACACGACGCTGGAAGGTTTGCAGGAAGACGTGATCGAGCTTCTGCTGAACCTCAAGGGCGTCGCCATCCGCCTCAACGGCGTCGACGAGGCCAACCTCAGCCTGTCCCGCAAGGGCAAGGGCGTGGTCACGGCTGGCGACATCACCGTCGACCACACGGTCGAGATCGTCAATCCCGAGCACGTGATTTGCCACCTGACCAAGGACGTCACGCTCAACATGCGCCTCAAGGCCAAGCGTGGCATCGGCTACCAGCCGGCCGTGAACCGCACCAATCCGGACGAGGAAACGCGTGCGATCGGCCGTCTGCAAATCGACGCCTCGTTTTGTCCGGTGCGCCGCGTGGCCTATTCGGTCGACGCCGCGCGCGTGGAACAGCGCACCAACCTCGACAAGCTGATCCTGGACGTCGAGACCAACGGCACGGTCGCGGTCGACGAAGCGGTGCGCCAGGCCGCCGAGACCCTGCACGACCAGTTGTCCGTGTTCGGCGATTTCAAGAGCCGCGAGACCACCGAGTCCGAGAAGGACAAAGCCGGCATTTCGCCGCTGCTGCTGCGGCCGATCGACGACCTGGAACTCACCGTGCGGTCGGCCAACTGCCTCAAGGCCGAGAGCATCTACTACATCGGCGACCTGGTGCAGAAGACCGAGGTCGAGTTGTTGAAGACCCCGAATCTCGGCAAGAAGTCGCTGACCGAGATCAAGGACGTGCTCGGCGCCAAGGGCCTCGCGCTCGGCACCAAGCTGGAAAACTGGCCGCCGGCCGGGATTTCCAGCGGCATGCAACTTGGTTGAGGCTGGGGGCGTCCCTGCGTTCAAACCACCGTGTGTTTATTTTTGCGATCATCCATGATCGCTGCGTAATGAACCGTTCTGGTGCTTGCACGGGTCAGGCGTTTCAAAGCACCAGAATGGGCTTCCTGCCCTGACTTTTCACCAAAAGCTCGCTTCGACGAGCATTTGAATTTTCAAAAGCGGGTAACCGCGGAAATTCGGACGCAGGCGCCGGATTTTCATAACGATAAACAGAGAGAGTCACCACCATGCGCCACCTCAAATCCGGACGCAAACTCAATCGGACCAGTTCCCACCGCGAAGCGATGTTCAAGAACATGACCTCTTCGCTGATCAAGCACGAGCTGATCCGCACCACCCTGCCCAAGGCGAAGGAACTGCGCCGCGTGGCCGAACCGCTGATCACGCTGGCCAAGATCGACGGCGTCGCCAACCGCCGCCTCGCATTCGCGCGTCTTCGCGACAAGCAGGCCGTTGGCAAGTTGTTCGTCGAACTCGGTCCGCGTTATCGCGAGCGCAAGGGCGGCTACCTGCGCATCATCAAGTGCGGCTTCCGCGACGGCGACAATGCGCCGATGGCCTATGTCGAGCTGGTCGATCGTCCGCAGGCACAGGCCACAGCCGAAGAATGACGGGCAACTGGCATTCCGAATGAAAACCCGGCCACTGGCCGGGTTTTTTGTCGAGTGGCTGACAGCCAACCGCGAAGACGCTACTGTTGCATGCCTGATACCGAAGCAGCGTCAACCATGAATCCTTTCCGCTGGTCTTTCCGCGTAGCGTTCCTGATCGGCTTCCTGATCTGCGTCGCCCTGCTTGGCTATGCGCTTTACGCCGAGCAGCAGCTGCACCTGATGCCGTGCAACCTGTGCATCCTGCAACGCGTGGCGTTCATCTGGATGGCCCTGTGGTTTCTCGTCGGTGGCCTGCACGCGCCGCGCCGCGGCGGCCGGTGGGCCTATGCGGTGCTTGTGATGATCGGCGCGGTCTTCGGTGTCGCGATCGCGGCCCGCCAGTTGTGGTTGCAATCCCTGCCCGCGGATCAGATCCCGGCTTGCGGGGCGGGCTTCGACGTGCTGCTTGCCCAGCTCAAGGGACACTACATACCCCTCAGTCAATTCATCACGACGATGCTGCGCGGCTCCGGTGACTGCGCGCAGGTGACGTGGCGCTTACTCGGCCTGTCGATGGCGGGCTGGACGCTGATCTGGTACATGCTGCTCGGCGTCTGGGCATTGCTGCCGCATCGACGCGGCAACAAATTGGGTGCTGCGCCCCCGCTGCGCACGATGAGGAGTTGAACATGGCCGCCTCTGAAACCTCTTCGCGCGCGCCATTGCGTCCGGTCCGGGAAGCGCGGCCATGGAAGACCGACAGTTGGCGGGCGCGTCCAGCGGCGCAGATGCCTCGGTATGACGATCCCGCCGAGCTCGAGTCGGCGCTGGGCAAGCTTGGCAAGCTGCCGCCGCTGGTCACTTCCTGGGAAATCCTTGCCCTCAAGCAGCAGCTGGCGGACGCGCAGGAGGGCAAGCGCTTCCTGTTGCAGGGCGGCGATTGCGCGGAAACCTTTGCCGACTGCAACAACGAGGTGATTGCCAATCGCCTGAAGGTGTTGTTGCAGATGAGTCTGGTGCTGGTGCACGGCCTGCGCATGCCGGTTTCGCGCGTTGGCCGCTTCGCCGGCCAGTACGCCAAACCGCGTTCGGCCGACACCGAGACCGTCGATGGCGTAATGCTGCCTGCCTATCGCGGCGATCTCGTGAACGGCCCCGAGTTCACGCCCGAAGCACGCCGCCCCGATCCCGCGCGCATGCTGGAAGGCCATGCATGCTCGGCGATGACGATGAATTTCGTGCGTGCACTGATCGATGGCGGCTTCGCCGACCTGCACCATCCCGAATACTGGAACCTCGCCTGGGTGGAGCGCTCGCCGCTCGCCGCGGAATATCGGCAGATGGTCGACGGTATTTCCAGTGCCATGCACTTCATGGAAACCCTGACCGGACCGATCGCGAATTTCCAGCGCGCGGATTTCTACACCTCGCACGAGGCCTTGTTGTTGCCTTACGAGCAGGCCCTGACCCGGCAAGTCCCGCGCCATTGGGGCTGGTTCGACCTGTCCGCGCATTTCCCCTGGATAGGCATGCGCACCGCGGCCCTGGACGGCGCCCACGTGGAGTTCTGCCGCGGCATCCGCAATCCGATCGCGGTCAAGGTCGGCCCTTCGCTGCACGTCGAACAGTTGCGTGAATTGATGGAGATCCTCAATCCGGACGACGAACCCGGACGGCTCACCCTGATCCATCGCATGGGCGCCGGCGGCATCGGCCAGCACCTTCCGAGGCTGATCGAAGCGGTCAAGGCAAGCGGTCGTCGGGTGCTGTGGGTGTGCGACCCGATGCACGGCAATACCGAAAAGCTCGGCAATGGCGTCAAGACCCGTCGCTTCGCGAACATCCGCAGCGAGCTCGAACAGGCCTTCGATATCCATGCCGAAATGGGCACCCGTCTCGGCGGGGTGCATCTGGAGTTGACCGGCGAAGACGTTACCGAGTGCCTCGGCGGCGCGCGTGACCTGTCCGAGGTCGATTTGGGCCGCGCCTACAAATCCACCGTCGATCCGCGACTCAACTACGAACAATCGCTGGAGCTGGCGATGCTCATAGTGCGCAAGTCGGGGGCCGGAGTGGGCGGGCATCCGGTTTGATGCACGAGTTCATCGGGCTTGGCCGGCAGCGCCCACGCTGACTGTTTCACCCGATCTTTCGAACTTCGTTGGCCAGCGTGTGCCACGGTTTGATGTCCCAGGAGCCGCGTGCCTGTCCGGATGGCGAGGGCAGCACGAACACGCGGGTATCCGCGATGCACGCATTCTGCTCGCCGTAGGCGAGTTGCCGGGACCCGGCTGCAAGCCCGGCACGGGCGGCATTCTTGCTGGTGAAGGCGACGATCCCTGGCCGGTAGCGCGCGAGTTTGCGTCGCAGTGCCGCTGCGTCGAACGCCACGCTCGGCAATTCCGCATCGGAACCGAAATGGTGCTTGGCAACGTCGGTCAGGCCGATCCCGAACGCGGGTGCGTCACGGAATTCCGCTGGCGCAAGCAGCCACGGGGTCAGGCCGGTCTCGAACAGCGTGCGCCAGAAATAGTTGCCGGGATGCGCGTAGTACGCGCCGTCGCGTGCGGAGCGGGTGCCCGGCGCGGTGCCGCAGAACACCACGCGCAGACCGGGTGCGAGGACGTCGGGCAGGATGAACTTGTTGCGGGTGGGCATCCGGTGATTTTCGCAGATGCCGCTGTGCCGCGGGCCCGACGGGGCTGACGTCATGAAGCAGCATGCCGGTAGAATGCCCGTTCCGCGTTCGCATCGGCCGGCCCATGACCCATCCGTTCATCGTCGATATCGACCCCGTGGCGTTCCACGTCTTTGCATTCGGGGTTCGCTGGTATGGCCTGATGTACTTGGGTGGCTTTCTGGGCGGGCTGGCGCTGGGCGAGTACCGGCGCCGGCGCGGACGGCTTGCGGTCGATCGCGACGCGTTTCTCGATCTTGCGTTCTACGTGATGCTGGGCGTCATCATCGGCGGCCGCATCTGGTACATGCTCACCTACCAGCCGATCAGTTGGGTGTGGAAAAACCCCCTGCAATTGTTCCAGGTGTGGGACGGCGGCATGTCCTTCCACGGCGGCCTGCTCGGCGTGCTGGTGGCCAGCCTGTGGTGGTGGTGGCGTCATCGCGCGACAGTCACGCATTATTTCGATGTGGTGGATTTCGTCGCGCCGTTGGTGCCGATCGGTCTGGGGCTGGGCCGGCTCGGGAATTTCATCAACGGCGAGCTGTGGGGAAAACCAAGTCATCTGCCCTGGGCGATGATCTTCCCTTACGCACAGGCCGAGGATCATGCATATGTTTTCGGCAGCGCGATTGCAGGGAACAAGCTGCACTTCCCGGCGCACCCGGCCTGGCTAACCGCTTACGAGCAATTCGGTGGCCACCTGCCGCGCCATCCCAGCGAGTTGTACGAGTTCGCGCTGGAGGGTGTCGTGCTGTTCACGGTGCTGTGGCTGTTTTCGGTCAAGCCGCGTCATCGCTACGCCGTCTCGGGCCTGTTCGCCCTGCTTTACGGGATATTCCGTTTCGCGGTCGAGTTCGTGCGTTTGCCCGACCCGCAGCTTGGCTACCTTTTCCACACCGGCTGGCTGACGATGGGTCAGGTGCAGTCGATACCGCTGGTCATCGTCGGGCTGCTGCTGCTGTGGATGTCGCGGTGCGCGCCGGTCGTGATGCCTCAACCCGTGCCGGTCACAGCCACTTCGCGCGCTTGAGCACGAAGTACAGCGTGATGCACACGGTGATCGTGATGCCGATGATGAGTGGATAGGCGAACGGTTGGGCGAGTTCGGGCATGAAATGGAAGTTCATGCCGTACCAGCTCGCCAGCAAGGTCGGCGCCGCCAGCAATGCGGCCCACCCGGCGAGACGCTTGACGACTTCGTTCTGGCGAACGGTGATCAGCGACAGGTTCACATTCATCGCCGCGCCCAGCATCTCGCGCATCGAGCCGATCGCATCGCTGACGCGGGTCACGTGATCCTGCACGTCGCGGAAATACGGTCGCACTTCGTCGCGAATCACTTCCGGATGCAGGCGCACCAGCTGGCCGAGGATGTCCTGCAATGGCGTCGCCGCCAACTTCAGGGTCAGCAGCTCGCGTTGCATGTCGTACAAGCGGCGCGTGACATCGCGGTTGGAAACGTCGCCGAACACGTCGTGTTCGAGTTCCTGCAGCTCTTCCTTGAAGTCCTGCACGATCGGCATGTAATTGTCGACGATGTAGTCGAGGATCGAGTACAACGCGTAACTCGGGCCGAGCCCGAGGTGCTCGGGCGCCTGCTCGCAGTTGCGGCGTGCCGGCGCGTAGGACCGCGAGGCGCCATGCCGCACCGATACCAGGTAGCGCTTGCCGATGAAAATGTGCGTCTCGCCGAAGCCGATGTTGCCATCAGTTATCTGGGCGGTCTGGACGACCACGAACAGCGAATCGCCGTACGACTCGATCTTGGGCCGCTGATGAGCAGTGTGCGCGTCTTCGACGGCGAGTTCATGCAAGCCGAATTCGTGCTGCAGCTTTTCCAGCAACGGCTCGTCGGGCTCGACCAGGCCGACCCACACGAATCCCTGCGGCTGCTCGAGAAAGTCGCTGATTTCATCCAGCGTGATGTCGCGGATCTTCTTGCCGTCCGCGCCGTAGGCGGCGCAGTTTGCAACCATGCTTTGGACAGCGGACGTATCCATGGGTCGATTATGCGGAAATCGCGTGTAAATTGCGCGGCCGCATCAGCCAGATGCCGCAACCCAAACCGATCCACGCGGGCAATGCGAACAGGATCCACGGCAGATTGTGCTGCGGAAACCCCGGCATCAGCTTGGAAAAAAGCGCGAACAGCGCAAGTGCCGCCATGAGTCCGGCGATTGCCATGCCGAAGCGCGAACTCGTCGCGCCATGCCTGCGCAAGCGCAGCAACGCCGGCACCAGCAGCCACGCGATCGGGTTGAACAGCCACAGGTTTTCGTTGGCCCACGCCGCATGGTGAGCCGTCGCGAACCACAAGACCAGCATCAGCGTGCCCGCCATGCCGGCAAGCAGCGCATACACCGCCCCCACGATGGCAAACCACCAGCGGTCGATCTCGTAGCGTTCGCGCAACCACGACGATGCGAAGAACGCGCCGCCCAGGATCAAACCGGCGATCAGCAGCGGCCAGCGCATGTCGGGCGCTTGCGCGGGCGGCGAGGGCAGGCGTTGCGGCGCAAGCACGGTCCGGGATTGCACCAGCGGCTTGCCGTCGGTGGCACGCACGTCGCGCAGCTCGTCCATCAGTCGCATCGGAATGAATGCACCGGTCCAGCGTGTCAGCGGCTGGTCGGCGTAAGGCCCGAGTCCCAGGTCCAGCAAGTACATCAGCCAGGGCTGCCCGGACATCAGGCGGTCGGTTTCGCTGCGGTAGGTTTCACCGGGCGCTGCGGGGGCGGTCAATTGACGTTGCAACGCACCACCAAGCACGCGGTCGAGCGCGTCACGCACGCGCGTGGTGCAATTGTCGCGGAAGTATCGGTAGCGATAACTGGCGTTTCCCGGCTGCACGTTCCAGACCAGAAAGTCGCGCAGGGCGGCGCGTTGCGCAGGTGTCAGGTCCAAGTGCTGGTCGGTGATCGAGCGGCCCTCGCCCGTGTATTCCTGGACATCGTCGGCGACCGGCCATGCGGCGGCACGGTAGGTCATGATGCCGCGCGCGAAGTTGAGGTAGAAATCCTTCTGGTCGAAATCGAACGTGCCGTAGTTGAAGGCATAGGCTTGGCCACTGGTGGTGTCGGTGATCACCAGGGCATCGTGGCCGAAGCGTTCCCAGTAGACCGTGCCGGGACCGTAGGTGTACAGGTCCACACGCAGGTCCGCGCCCGGCGCATCGACGATGCCGGCTTGGGCGAGTGGTGACAGCATTGCGATAGCAAACGTCGCGAGGACAGTCAGGCAGCAAGCGAGATTCCGAAGCGGCATTTCTCGATCCGTCGCCCCGGCGATGGCCGGGGCCAAGTGGCGACAGGCCATGATAAAAGCAAAGTAATGGATGAACCCGTATCCATCCAGGGTGCTCGCCGCGCGTGTTGCTCGGGGTGCTCGCGTCGGCAGCCCCGCAAACGCAGTTGGCTTCCACGGGATGACGGGCAGTGCGCGACATGGAGTCCGGCCTGCGCCGGGATCGAGAGCTTCTTACTCGGCGAGCTAGGTTCCGGCTCCCTCGCGCACGCGGAACTGCAGCACACGCCGATCATCCGCACGGGTCACGTCGAAGGCAAGGTTGCCGAGCGATGCGGTTTCGCCCGGATCCGGGAGGTGCCCGATTTCGGCGGTGACAAGGCCGCCGATGGTGTCGTATTCCTCGTCCGGCAGCGCCGTACCGAACTGCTCGTTGAAGTCCTCGATGGGCGTGAGCGCATCCACCAACCAACTGCCGTCCGCCTGCGCGATCATCATCTTGGGCGGCACTGCATCGTCGTGTTCGTCGTCGATCTCGCCGACGATTTCCTCGAGCACGTCCTCGATGGTGACGAGACCGGCCACGCCGCCGTATTCGTCGACCACCACCGCCATGTGATTGCGCGAGCGGCGGAACTCGGCCAGCAGCACGTTCAGCCGCATCGATTCGGGAATCATCACCGCGTGGCGCAGCAAGGCGCGCAATTCGAGGGTGCCGTCCTGATCGCGCCGCAGCAGATCCTTCGCCAGCAGGATGCCGAGGATTTCGTCCTTGTCTTCGCCGTGTACGGGGAACCGCGAGTGCCCTGACTCGATGACGGTTCCGAGGATCCTCGGCAGGTCGTCGTCGACATCGATCGTCACCATCTGGGCGCGTGGCACCATCACGTCGCCGACCACCATCTCGGTGACCCGGATAGCGCCTTCGATCATGGCGTAGGTTTCGCCGGTGAGCAGACCGTTGGTCTGCGCTTCGCGCAGCTCCGCGAGTAATTCCTCGGGACTGCGTGGTTCGCCGGCGAGCATGTGGCCCAGTCGATCCCACAACGAACGGTGGGCGGGGCCGGTGGTACTTGGAGGTTCTGCTGACATGGGTGCTGGACACGTCCCCGCAGGGGCGGACTGCTCATTCTAACGGATATCGGCCGCGCATGCCGAGCGCTCGGCGCGGTTCCTCCACATCCGCCGGATCATGCGGCGTAGGGGTCGGCGATGCCCTGCAACGCCAGGATGCGGGTTTCCAGTGCTTCCATGCGCACGGCGTCGTGCCGGTTCTGGTGGTCGAACCCGAGCAGGTGCAACACGCCATGCACTGTCATGTGCGCGTAATGATCGCGGGCGAGCTTGTGTTGTGCGGCCGCCTCGCGCGCGATCACCGGCGCGCACATGACGATGTCGCCCAGCAGCGGCGATTCGACACCGCGCGGCAAATCGACCGGAAACGACAGTACGTTGGTTGCGTAGTCCCTGTCTCGATAGCGTCGATTCAGGGCCCGGCCTTCGCGCGCGCCGACGACGCGCAAAGAAAGCTCGGCGGGCCGGTCATGGCGTGCGCCTGCCAGCGCGGCCGCGGCCCAGCGGCGGAAACTCGTGCTGGACGGCACGCCGCGGCGGGGCGCGGCGTAGGCGACGGCGAGTTCAAGCGGCGGTGTCACCGTCAGGCTCCTCGGCGGCTTCGTAGGCACGCACGATTTTCGCAACCAGCGGATGCCGCACCACGTCGCGTGCGGTGAAGAAAGTGAAGCTGATTCCCTCGACGTTGCGCAACACCTCGATCACGTTGCGCAGGCCCGAGCGCGTGTTGCGCGGCAGGTCCACCTGGGTCACATCGCCGGTGACGACCGTGGTGGTGCCGAAACCGATGCGGGTCAGGAACATTTTCATCTGCTCGACGGTGCTGTTCTGCGCCTCGTCGAGGATCACGAACGAGTCGTTGAGCGTGCGCCCGCGCATGTAGGCCAGTGGCGCGATCTCGATGACGCTGCGCTCGATCAGGCGTGCGACCTTGTCGAAGCCCAGCATTTCATAGAGTGCGTCGTACAGCGGCCGCAGGTACGGATCGACCTTCTGGGCGAGATCGCCGGGCAGGAAGCCGAGCTTCTCGCCGGCCTCGACCGCCGGCCGCACCAGGATCAGGCGTTGTACGCGTCCGGTCTCCAGCGCCTCGACCGCGCTCGCCACCGCCAGATAGGTCTTGCCGGTGCCGGCCGGCCCGATCCCGAAATTGATGTCGTGGGTCGCGATCGCGTGCAGGTAGCGCACCTGGTTCGGGCCGCGCCCGCGTATGCTGCCGCGTTTGACCTTGATCACCACTTCCTGCGCGCCCTCGGCCTGTTTTTCAGCGAGTGCGTCGACGCCCGCTTCGGACAGGCGCAGGTTGAGTACGTGGCTGTTCAGGGTTTCGTGCTCGGTGGCTGCGTACAGGTTGCGCAACACGCGTTCACCGGATTGCACAGCCGCGTCTTCGCCGATGACCCGGAACACGTTGCCGCGATTGTTGATCTCGACGCCGAGGCGCAGTTCGATCTGGCGCAGGTGCTCGTCGAAAGGGCCGCACAGGTTGGCCAGGCGCTGGGTGTCGTCTGGATCAAGCGCGAAGTTGCGTTGGGTCAATGCGTCGGTCATGTCGACGGGTCATGGTTGCCGTCGGCAAGCCTAACGCGGATGCCCCGACGCGGCCACATCGCGTCTCCGCGTGCAAGTGGCGATTGCAAAAAATTAAACGGTTAATTAATTTATGGGAATGGTCAGGCCCCGCAAATCCACGGTTCCAGCCCGCCGCCGCAGCGTCGGCCGTCCGCGCGGCGGTGCGGCCGATGTGAGGGCGAAGCTGATCGATGCAGCCTTGATGCAGTTCGCGAGTACGGGAATCAGGGCATCTTCGTTGCGCGCGGTCGCGGAGGCGGCCGGGCTCACCCCGGCAATGTTGCATTACTACTTCGGCAACAAGCGGCAAATGACGCTGGCGGTGATCGAAGAGCGGCTGCTGCCCGCGGTGGCGCCGCTGCGCGGCAAGATCGAGAACGCCGAGGGCACGCCAGCGGAACTGGTCCACGCGTTCGTGGACGGTGTCGGTGCCATGATCGCGGCCCACCCCTGGCTGCCGTCGTTGTGGGTGCGCGAAGTGCTGTGCGAAGGCGGCGCGTTGCGAGACACGTTGTTCAAGCAGGTGATTCCGCAATTGCCGCAGGTTCTGGCGCAACGCTTCGCGGCCGCGCAGGCACAAGGTTTGCTGGCCGAGGACATCGATCCACGCCTGCTGGTGGTATCGCTGGTGGGTCTGACGCTGTTTCCCGCCGCCGGTGCGCCGATCTGGCGGCAGGCTTTCGATGCGCAGGACCTGAATGCCGAAGCCCTGCGCAGGCATGCCCTGGCATTGCTCGATCACGGCGTTGCCGCGCGCCGGACCCAAAACAGGAGAAAGCGCCCATGACCGGTTACCGTCACGCCGTTTGGTGTGGAGGCCTGGTGTTCGTCGGGCTTGTACTGGGCGCATGTTCGCGCACGTCGCCGCAGGCGCTGGGCACGCTCGAATACGATCGCATCACGTTGCCCGCGCCCGCGGCCGAGCGCATCGTCGCTATCGGAGCACATGCCGGCGAGCGGGTTCGAGCGGGACAGTCGCTGGTCAAATTGAATCCCGCCCAGACCCTCGCCGCACTGGCGGCAGCCGAAGCGCAAGCCAGGCAGGCGAGCGAGTTGCTGCGCGAGCTCGAGATCGGGCCGCGGCAGGAAGACATCGCCAAGGCGCGCGCGAACCTCGCGGCGGCGCAGGCGGGTGCGCGCCAGGCCCAGGCCGATTACGCCCGCATGCTGGCTTTGGTTGGGAAGGGCTATGTGTCGAAATCGAACCTGGACAGCGCGCGTGCCGCGGCCGGCAATGCGACCGGCCAGGTGGATGCGGCGCGCGCCGCGCTCGACGAATTACTGCACGGCAGCCGCCCCGAAGCCATCGCGCAGGCCAAGGCCGCGCTGGCGGCAGCGCAAGCCCAGGCGCAGGCGCAGCGCGTGCTGCTGGGCAAGCTCGATCTGGTGGCGCCACGTGCGGCCACCGTCGACAACATTCCATACAAGCTGGGCGACCAGGCACCAGTCGGTGCGCCGCTCGCGATCCTGCTGGTCGGTGACGCGCCCTATGCGCGCATCTATGTTCCCGAGCCGGACCGTGCGCATGTGCAGGTCGGCGACGTGCTGACGGTGCATGTCGACGGCGTCGCGCAGCCGCTGCGCGGTCGGGTCCGACTGATCCGCGACGAGCCCGTATTCACGCCCTATTACGCGCTCTCCGGCGACGACGCGGCGCGGCTGAGCTACATTGCGGAAGTCCAGCTCGGCAAGGACGCGGCGGAACTGCCCGTGGGTCTGCCGCTGCATGCCGATCTGCCGCGAGGCACGCGGTGAATGCCCCCTCGCAAGAAGAATTCGGTTGCGCGATTCGCGCGCGCGGCCTGAGCAAGCGCTTCGGGACACTGCAGGCTGTCGACCGCGTCGACCTCGACGTGCCCGCACAACACGTCTACGGCTTTCTGGGTCCGAACGGCTCGGGTAAATCGACCACGATCCGCATGCTGTGCGGATTGCTGACGCCCAGCGCGGGTGAGATCGAGGTCCTGGGCCTGGCGATTCCCGCGCAGGCCGATGCCCTGCGCAGCAAGGTCGGTTACATGACCCAGCACTTTTCGCTGTTCGACGACCTCAGCGTGCGCGAGAACCTGGAGTTCCTCGCCGCGATCCACGACCTGTCGCGTGCTGCGGCGCGTGCGCGAGTGGACGATCTGGTCGAGGAATACGACTTTGCCGATTGCCAGCGCCAGCTCGCCGGCACCATGAGCGGCGGCCAGAGACAGCGGCTCGCATTGGCCGGCGCAGTGATCAACCAGCCGCAACTGCTGTTCCTGGACGAGCCGACCAGCGCGGTCGATCCGGAATCGCGCCGCGATTTCTGGGAGAAGTTGTTCGAGCTCGCGGACACCGGCACCACGATCCTGGTCTCGACGCACCTGATGGACGAAGCCGAGCGCTGCCACCGGCTCGCGATCCTCGACCATGGACGGCTGGTTGCCGACGGCACCCCGAAGCAACTGGAAGCGGGGCTGGCCGGCCGCACGCTGCAGGTAGAATCGCACGACCCGCGCCGCACGCAGCAGATCATCGCGGGTCTCGACGGCGTGCTCAGCGTCGCGCAGATCGGCAATGCCTTGCGGGTGCTGGTCGCGGAGGGCGTCGTCGTCGAGGCGCGCATACGCGACGTGCTGAAGGAAACAGACGCCAATGCGCGTGTCGAAGCGGTCGATCCCAACCTCGAAGACGTATTCGTGGCCGCCACGACTTCGGGCGCGGATGCCAGGAAGCGCGTGGCATGAAGGCGCGACGGCTCGGTGCGATCATGCTCAAGGAGTTGCGGCAGTTGCGCCGCGACCGCGTCACGCTGGCGATGATCGTGTTGATACCGGTGATGCAGTTGCTGTTGTTCGGCTACGCGATCAATTTCAACCTGCGCGGACTGCATGCCGGCATCACCGACCAGTCCGGAACCGCGGGTTCGCGCGCGCTGGTGATGGACATGCTGGCCACCGGCGTGGTCAAGCCGGTGCTGGCCGCGCAGACGCCCAGACAACTGGTGGATGCGCTGCGCAGCGGTTCCATAAGCGTCGGCATCGTGATCCCGCCTGATTTCGAACAGCGCCGTTCGGACGGTCGCACCGTTGCGCAGATCCTGGTGGACGGCAGCGACAGTGCGGTGCTGGGTGCTGCGGCGCAACTAGCGCGGGTGCCTCTGGACAGTGCGGCACCGGACCTGCGCGCGCCTGCACGCAGTACGCCGGTTGGCGGACGCATCAGTGTGGTCGGTTTCTACAATCCGCAGCGACGTACGGCGATCAACATCGTGCCGGGATTGATCGGCATCATCCTGACCATGACCATGGTGATGTTCACCTCGGTCGCGATCGTGCGCGAACGCGAACGCGGCAACATGGAGTTGCTGATCGCGACGCCGTTGACCAGCAGCGAACTGATGATCGGAAAGGTGTTGCCGTACGCCGGCATCGGGCTGATCCAGACCACGCTGGTGCTGCTATTGGGCGTATGGCTTTTCCATGTGCCGATCCGAGGCAGCGTGCTCGAGGTCTACCTGGCGGCGGTGCTGCTGATCCTGGCGAATCTGGCGTTGGGTCTCATGATTTCGACCAAGGCACAGTCGCAGTTCCAGTCGATGCAGATGACCCTGTTCATTTTCTTGCCGTCGATCCTGTTGTCCGGGTTTGTGTTCCCGTTCGCGGGCATGCCCGCGCTCGCGCAATGGCTCGCGGAGGCGCTCCCATTGACGCATTTCCTGCGACTGATCCGCGGCGTGATGCTGCGCGGCGCACGCCTGTCGGAGATGTGGATCGAGGTCCTCACGCTCATCGCGTTCATCGTGGTGGCTATGACGGTGGCGATCATGCGGTTCCGCAAGCGGCTCGACTGAGACATTTGCTTTTTCCCACTCCCTCCGGGAGAGGGAACCGCGAAGCGGCGGGCGAGGGTTCGGGTCACTGCGAGGAAGCGCGCAAGCTGCGTACCCTCACCCCCACCCCTCTCCCGACGGGAGAGAGGCTTTCATTCGTCCGCGCAACGAATTGGCCAGTGCGGTGGTGATCGTCACGTCCACGAACTGCCCGATCAAGCGCGGGTCGCCAGGGAAGTTGACCGAACGCATGTTCTCGGTCTTGCCGGTCAGTTCGTTCGGATTCTTCTTCGACGGGCCGGTCACGAGGATGCGTTGCGCGCTGCCGACCATCGCCTCGCCGATCGCAGCGGCGTGCGCGTTGATCGCGGCCTGCAGGCGCGCCAGGCGTTCGTGCTTGACCGAATCGGGCGTGGCGTCGGGCAGGTTGGACGCGGGTGTGCCGGGACGTTTCGAATAAATGAACGAGAACGACTGGTCGAAGCCGACGTCCTCGATCAGTTGCATGGTCTTGTCGAAATCGGCGTCGGTTTCGCCGGGGAAGCCGACGATGAAATCGCTGGAGATGCAGATGTCCGGGCGCACCGCGCGCAATTTCCTGATCTTCGACTTGAACTCCAGCGCGGTGTAGCCGCGCTTCATCGCGGCGAGGATGCGGTCGGAACCCGACTGCACCGGCAGGTGCAGGAAGTTCGCGAGCTTGGGCACGTCGCGGTAGGCGGCCACCAGCGAGTCGGAGAACTCCAGCGGATGCGAGGTGGTGAAACGGATGCGGCCGATGTCGTCGATCTGGGCGATCGCGCGGATCAGCAAGGCCAGGTCGGCGGTGCCGCCGTCGAACATCGGCCCGCGGTAGGCGTTGACGTTCTGGCCCAGCAGGTTCACTTCCTTGACACCCTGTTCGGCCAGCATCGCGACTTCCGCCAGCACGTCGTCGAACGGGCGCGAAATCTCGGTGCCGCGGGTGTAGGGCACGACGCAGAACGAGCAGTACTTGCTGCAGCCCTCCATGATCGACACGAACGCGCTCGGGCCTTCCGCGTGCGGTTCCGGCAGCGCATCGAACTTCTCGATCTCGGGGAACGAGATGTCGACCTGCGGTCGGCCGCTGGCGCGGCGCGCGTCGATCAGGTCGGGCAGGCGATGCAGGGTCTGCGGGCCGAATACCAGGTCGACATACGGCGCGCGTTCGACGATCGCCGCGCCTTCCTGCGAGGCAACGCAGCCGCCGACGCCGATCAGTACGTCGGGCCTGGCCTGCTTGAACTCCTTCCAGCGGCCGAGTTGGCTGAACACCTTTTCCTGCGCCTTTTCGCGGATCGAGCAAGTGTTCACCAGGATCACGTCGGCTTCGGCCACGTCTTGGGTGCGCTGCATCCCGCGCGCGGCGCCGAGCACCTCCTCCATCTTGCGGGAGTCGTACTCGTTCATCTGGCAGCCGTGGGTCTGGATGAAGAGCTTCTTCGGTCCAGGCTTGGCGGGGGCGGGTGTGTCGGCCACGTGCGTGCGGATCAGACTTAAACGCGCATTGTAGCGGCGCCCGCAACCGGCCGCCGGGCATTGGCGAGATGTCGCACATGATGTGAGCCGCGCCGCATTTTGCGGGCGCGCGCTTGGCATTCGTGGATGGCCGGAGCACACTTGGATCCATGAACGCCGTGTTCCGCCAAGGGGGCCGTGGCAGCCGGCGCCGGGGTCCCGACCTGACATCGCCCACGCGATGGATACTGGCGTGCGCCGTGCTTCTGCTGTTCGCGTGGGCCGGTCCGGCCGGCGCGAGCGTGCTGTATCGCTGCGTCGGGGCCGGCGGCGAAATGGCCTACGTCAGCCACACCACCGGCTACCACGATTGCGTCAAGATCGGTCAGTGGCAAACCCGCGCAGCGCGTCCTGTCGAGACCAGCCGCCATGTCACGCACAAGCGCGATCAGGCCAGCGGCTCGGTGCTTCCCGGCAAACCACCGCGGCCTGTCAAGGCCAATCCCGCGATCCTGAAGGTGACGCCGCTCGGGGACGACGACGCCAAACCGCTGCCGCAGGCGCACGTGGCGCATGCCTGGCAACCGTTGCCGGTGGTGGCGTTGAACGAACTGGGCAACTGGATCCTGCCGCGGATGCTGGGTGTCGAACTGGCCCCGGTGCGACCGGCGCCGCCGGCATCCGCTTCCAGCACGGCAACGCCCGAACCGGCAACCACGGCCGCGATCCCGCTGAAGCTGGATACCGCCGCGGCCAAGCCGCCGCGCACGGGCGCGGTGTACAAGGTGGTGCAGAAGAACGGCACAGTGCTATACACCAATATCGCGTCGCTGGCGGCCGGGCACAACGCCAGGCGGCTTTTCACCTACATCATCGAGTGTTACGCCTGCGACGTGCACTCGAAGATCGACTGGAACACCGTACCGCTGCACCTGGCCGCCTACCACGACGACATCCGTTCCGCGGCCAGGCTGACGGGCGTCAACGCCGCACTGCTGCGTGCGATCATCCACGCGGAGTCGGGCTTCAATCCGCGCGCGCTGTCATACAAGGGTGCGCAGGGCCTGATGCAGTTGATGCCGGGTACCGCGTTCGAACTCGGAGTGGGCGATGCCTTCGATCCGGCCCAGAACATTTCGGGCGGCGCGCGTTATCTGGCCACGTTGCTGCGCGATTACCACGGCGACGTGCGGCTGGCCGCCGCCGCATACAACGCGGGCGAAGGTGCCGTCGCGAAATACGGCGGCGTGCCGCCGTACGCGCAGACGCAGGTGTACGTGAAACGCGTGGCGGTGTTGTTCCGGCGCTATCGCAAGGCGCTCGCGGCGCGTGGCTCGCAGTCGCTGGCGACCGCAGCAGCGGCTGCCGAGTAAGGCTCAGCGCCTGAGTTCGGAGGTGAGCGACGGCGCGATCGCCTCGACGATCTGCCCGGCCAGCATGTGGTTGGCGGCAATGATATTCCCGGATTCCGGCAGGCCGTCGCGTCCGGAGAAATCGCAGTAACGGCCGCCGGCCTCGCGCACCAGCAGGCAGCCCGCGGCCATGTCCCAGAGTTTCAAACCGGTTTCGTAGTAGCCGTCCAAGCGCCCGGCCGCGGTCCATGCCAGGTCCAGCGCGGCCGAACCGGTGCGGCGGATGTCCTCGGCACGTTTCAACAGCTCGCGGGTCATGCCGAGCTGGGCATCGAGATGGCGGCGCTCGCGATACGGGAAGCCCGTCGCCAGCATCGCGCCGTCCAGCGATTCGCGCCTGGCGACGCGCATGCGGCGGTCGTTGAGGAACGCGCCATCGCCCTTGCTCGCGGCGTAGATCTCGTTGCGCAGCGGGTCGAGGATCACCGCATGGATCGGTTCGCCGCGGTCGAGCTGGGCAATCGAAACCGCAAAGTGCGGAATGCCGCGCAGGTAATTGTGGGTGCCGTCCAGCGGATCGACGGCCCACGTGTAGCGGGCACCGGCCTTGCCGGAGGCGCCGGTTTCCTCGCCCAGGATCGCGTGGTCCGGGTACGCGCGCCTCAGTTCGCGCACGATCTCGGTCTCGGCCTGGCGGTCGACTTCCGACACGAAATCGAGGTGGTGCTTCTCGATCACCGCGATGCTGTCGAGGCGATTCATGTAGCGCAGGATCACGCTGCCCGCGGCGCGCGCGGCACGGATCGCGACGGTGACGGCGGGTCGGGCCATGGCGATGAAATATCCGGGGTTTGAAAAAGAACGCGCCGCACGGGGCGGCGCCGACATAGTTTAGCAGGGCCACCGACTGGCCCGCCAACTTAGAGAAGTGATTCGGCTTGAAATTCGTTCGTTCCCGGATCGAGTCCGGGACAGGCTCCGAGCGTAGACGCGACGCGTCGAAATCGAAGGACATCGCCTTGGCGCTTCGACTTCGCGTCCTTTGGACGCTACGCTCAGCGCGAACGGGTATTTGCACGCTAACTGACCGAATGAACCAATCCACCGCATCGATCCAGCCCGCGCCGCAGACGCTCCGCTTCGTGCTGGCGCGCACCCAGCATCCCGGCAACATCGGCGCGGCCGCGCGTGCGATCCGCACCATGGGCTTCTGGCGGCTGGCGCTGGTCGCGCCGCAGCGCTATCCGGACCCGCAGGTCACCGCGATGGCCGCGGGCGCGGACGACGTGCTGGCCAACCTCGTTCTCGCCGACGGCCTGCCCGAGGCCGTGGCCGACTGCACCCGCGTGTACGGGTTGTCGGCGCGCCGCCGCGGCGTGAGCCTGCCGGAACTCGATCCGCGCAGTGCCGCCGCGGAAATCGCACCGCTGCTGGAAGATGGCCGCGAGGTCGCGCTGTTGTTCGGCAACGAACGTTCCGGCCTCGACAACGAGGAATTGTCGCTGTGCCACGCGATGATCCGGATTCCCAGCGACGAAGCCTTCTCGTCACTCAACCTTGCGCAAGCCGTGCAGGTGATGGCCTGGGAACTCAGGATGGCGACGCTGGGCGAGGTCGAGGTGCCGGAAGTTCACGACACGCCGGCTTCGGCCGACCAGATGGAGCGCTTCTTCGCGCACCTGTTCGAAACCCTGCACGCGATCGACTTCCACAAGGGCCGCTCGGCAAAAACCATCGAGCAACGCCTACGCCGTCTGTTCCAGCGCGCCATGCCCGATGCGCGCGAACTGCGCATCCTGCACGGCATTCTCGCCGATGCCGAGCGCATGGCGCGTCTGGCGGGTGAGGCGCAAGGCGATTCGGTTGAAGTCGGGGAATGACGGGGACGTACGCAGGTGCGCGGGCATCACATCCGCATGTTATTCGTTGAAGAATGAACCCGACTCCGGGGTCTCGGATGCCTGCTTACAGGTAGGTGCGGACAAGGAGGGTGTCGCGGGCACTTTCACCAGTCGGTTTGAAGGTGTGCACGAAGTAATCCAGCAAGGGATCGCCGGCGGCCGCAGAAACCGGAACCTTGGTTTCCGTGAAAGAACCGACCGCGCTTGTGCCGGCTTTTGACGGGCATGTCTGTACCCCCGATGGGGTCGCTGCCGGAAGTTTCGTTGCAGCGACATCTCGTACCGCACATGTCGGCACGACAACGGCTCCATCGAACGTGACCAAACCGCTGCCAGCCCACGCTGCAGCAGGTGCAGCCAAGGCAAGGATGCACGCCAGATCCGCCATGGCATGGCGCACTGCGCTGATCATTTGCACGTCTCGCTTTCCATAGTGAGCACGCCTCCATTGGCATGCTGCTCACCCCGCCGGAATGGAGAGTCATACAAGACCCCACTGGACCCAATTGATCCTGGTCACATCCAAGGAAACGCTTCCGATCGGTTGTCCGATAGTGTGATGCGATCGACGTTCGTGCCGGCATGCGCCGCTGCTGAAAGCGACGTGGGCCAAGCTGGCTGGCTGCATCAACGCAGAGCAATCGATGCTGCGCGCGAACTGTGAGTCTGCGCGGCATGCTCGCCGATACGGGCGCATGGCTAGGTTGGCGGGCGAAGCGGAGGGTAATGCGGCTAAAGTCAGGGGGTGATCGAAACGCGGGGACGAAGTCGCGCGGGCATCGAATCCAAATGCCAGACCGGGAAAATGAACCTGACCCCTTTTAACTCTCGCTAATGCTTTAATCCTATTCCTCATAGTCAGCAAATGTATGGCGTATGCCCCAAAAAAGCCGTAGACAAAAATCGGTGCGTCATTCAACATGTATGGCACCCTCAAAAAAGCTATCCAGTAATGTCGGCTATGTACTTACATAGCCGACTTCGTGACCTTTATCAGCGCTCCCAAACAAGATAAAAATATAAGATAATGAATGAAAAAAACAGTTTAATTTTCTTGCTAAACTCAACCACTTTCCTCACCCGGCTCGCTGCTCGTTGAAAGCGGCGAGATCAACACCTTGTCGATGCGCGCGCCGTCGAGGTCGACGACTTCGAAGCGCAGGCCGTTCCACTCGATGCTTTCGCCGACGGCCGGGATGCGCGCGAACAAACCGATCAACATGCCCGCAAGGGTGTTGTAGTCGCCTTCGTCTTCCTGCGGCAGCTCGTCGATCTGCAGCAGCTCGCGCAGGTCGTCGCATGACAGCGAGCCGTTGACCAGCCAGCTGCCGTCGTCGCGGCGCACCGCGGGCGGGTCCCTGGATGAAGCACCTTCGTTGCCGCTGCCGCGTCCGACCACGGCGGTCAGCACGTCGTTGAAGGTGACCAGCCCCTCGATGTCGCCGTATTCGTCCACCGCCAGCGCGAACGGCGTTTCGGCGTCGCGGAACTCATCGAGCACGTCCAGCGCGCGCGCGGTGGCGGGCACGAACAGCGGCCTGGCCAGCTTGCGGAACAGTTCGATGTGGCGCGGCGGGGCGCCGGCGACCGGCTCCTGCGCCAGCGTCTGCAGCAGTTGCTTGATCTCGAGCACGCCGACCACGTCGTCCTCGCTTTCGCGGTAGACGGGATAGCGCGAGTAGGGCGTGGCGCGCATAACGGCGAGGTTTTCCTGCAGCGGAGCCGCGGCATCCAGCCATACGATGCGCGGACGCGGGGTCATCAGGCTGTCCACCGTGCGGTCGCCGAGTCGCAGTACCCGGTTGACCATGTTGCGTTCGTCGGAATCGAGCACGCCCTGCTCGGCGCTCTCGGCCACCAGCAGGCGGATTTCTTCCTCGCTGATGTTCTCGCGCCGGAAGCGCTTCAAACCCAGCATGCGCATCAGCAGGCCGGTCATGCCATTGAGCGCCCAGACGAACGGCGCCATCAGCCAGGTCATGGCCTGCATGGGAAACGCCACCAGTTGCGCGATGCGCTCCGGCGCGATCAGCGCCACGCGCTTGGGCAACAGTTCGCCGACCACGATGTTGATCGTGGTTACCAGCACGAAGCCCAGCACCAGCCCGACCACCAGCGCCACGTGCACCGAGACGGGCACGCCCAGGGCGATGAACCAGCGTCGGATGGTGTCGCTGATGGCCGCGCCCGTGGCCGCGCCGGTGATCAGGGTGATCAGGGTGATCCCGACCTGCACCGTGGAAAGGTAGCGTTCTGGATGCTGGGCCAAGGTGAGCGCGACGCGTGCCTGCGCGCCGGAACGCGCCAGGTAGCGCAGGCGGCTCTTGCGGGCGGCGATCAGCGCGATCTCGGCCAGCGCGAAAAAGGCGTTGCCCAGCGCCAACAGCAGGACCAGGCCAAGTTCGGTCAGCATGGGAGCCGCGCGGGAGGATCCATGCCACGAGTGTAACAAGCGCCGGCGTCAGGGAACCCTGTCACGCTGCTGTAATATTTGCCGGATCGCAGCCCGGGTGGAGCGCCATGTTTTCGTTGCAGACCATGTTCGGCAAGGGCGACCGCTTCTATACCTTGCTCGAATCGAGCGCCGGCGCCGCGCGGGACGGGGCCCAGGCGTTGCAGGATCTTTTGCAGGCGTCAGGCGAAGCGCGGTTGCTGCTGGACGCCTTCCGTGCCGCCCGGCGGCGCGAGAAGGAGCTGGCCACCCAGATCAGCGAAGCGCTGGTCAACACCTTCGTGACGGCGCTGGATCGCGAGGACATCGAGGCTATGTCCTCGGCGCTGTACCGGATTCCCAAGACCATCGAAAAATTCGCCGAGCGCTACGCGATCGTGTCCGCGCGCGTGCAGGGCATCGATTTCGCTTCGCGCGCCAGCTTGCTGATGAACGCCACCGAGGGCGTGTACGAGATGGTACGTGAGTTGCGCAACGGCATGAACATCGGCCGCATGCGCAAATTGCAGGAGCGCCTGCAGGCCACCGAAGCCGAAGCCGATCGTCTGTTGCTGGAGACCTATCGCACCCTGTATCTCGGCAGCGACGAACCGATCCGGATGATGCTGGCCAAGGACCTGTTCGAGTTGCTGGAGGAAGCCATCGACCGCTGCCGGGACGTGGGCAACGTGATCTATTCGATCGTGTTGAAGCACTCATGAAGGCGGTCGCTTTTTCGGCATGAGCATCGGCCTGCTCACCGCCGTCGTCCTGATCGCGTTGGTGTTCAACTACATCAACGGCTTCCACGATACCGCCAATTCCATCGCCACGGTGGTCGCGACCAAGGTGCTGACGCCGGGCCAGGCCGTGCTGCTGGCGGCGGTCACCAACTTGTTCGGCGCCATGGTGGGCACCGCGGTCGCACGGACCATCGCCTCGGGGCTGATCGATTCGGGCGTGCTGCAGGTCGGCGGCGAATTGCTGGTGTGCGCGCTGCTGGGCGCGATCGTGTGGAACCTGATTACCTGGTGGCGGGGCCTGCCATCGTCGTCCTCGCATGCCCTCATCGGCGGCTTGTGCGGCGCCGCGTTCGCGGCTTCCCACGGAAATTTCCACGCGATCATCTGGGCCACCGATCCTCTCCACTGGTGGCGCGGCGGCGGCGTTGTACCCAAGGTGATCGTGCCGATGATCGCCTCGCCGATCGCGGGCTTCGTGCTGGGCCTCGTGGTGATGGGGCTGCTGCTGGCGACGTTCGCCTGGTTCGGCAACCGCACCGGGTTCCTGCGCCGGTTCGGACGCACGCCGTTCGTGAACCTGTTCTTCGGCAAGGCGCAGTTGCTGTCGGCCACCGCGATGGGCGTGTCGCACGGCATGAACGACGCGCAGAAGTCGATGGGCATCATCGCGCTGGCGCTGGCCGGCGCGACCGCCGCGCACAGCTTCGACCACCTGCCGGCGTGGCTGCATTTCCTGCGCGTGTCGGACGCCGGCGGGCATTTCCCGATACCGGTGTGGGTGAAGGTGCTGTGCGCGCTGGTGATGGCGGCCGGCACCGCGGGCGGTGGCTGGCGCATCATCAAGACGCTGGGCCACAAGATGGTCAAGCTGCATCCGATCAACGGCTTCGCCGCCGAAACCAGTTCGGCAGCGGTGATCATCGTGGCGTCGATCTTTGGCCTTCCGGTTTCGACCACCCACGTGGTGTCGTCGGCGATCATGGGGGTGGGTGCTTCCAAGCGCGCCAATGCGGTGCGCTGGACCGTGGTCGAGCGCATGGTGTGGTCGTGGATCCTGACCCTGCCGATCAGCGCGTTCTTGGCTTGGGCCTTCGTGGAGGTTTCCAGGCCGCTGTGGCATTAGCCGGCGTTGTCCGACCTGTGGTGCTCGGCAGCCCGCGACGGCCAGATCGGCGGGCGCGGGGCACGATAAACTGCGCGGGTGAGCCCCTCCGACCCGCAACACGACGTGCCGCGGCGCGACGACAATCTGGTCGTCGCGATTTCCTCGCGTGCGTTGTTCGACCTGACCGAGTCGCATGCCCTGTTCGAAAGCGAAGGACTGGAGGCCTATCAGGCCTACCAGATCGCGCACGAGAACGACCTGCTTGAACCGGGCGTGGCGTTTCCGGTGGTCAAGAAGCTGCTGGCGCTCAACCGCCCCGCGCCGGACACGCCGTATGTGGAAGTTGTGCTGCTGTCGCGCAACTCCAGCGATACCGGCCTGCGCATCTTCAACTCGATCCAGCATTACGGACTGGCCATCACGCGCGCGGCTTTTACCTCCGGCGAGGCGACCAGCGAGTACATCGAGCCCTTCGGGGTGGACCTGTTCCTGTCCGCCAACGCCGAGAACGTTGCACGTGCGTTGAACGCGGGAGTTGCCGCCGCGACGATCCTGCCCTCGCAGGTGCGCGGCGCGCATTCGCACCAGTTGCGGATCGCTTTCGACGGCGATGCCGTGATCTTCGGCGACGAGTCCGAGCGCGTGTCGCAGGAGCAGGGCCTGGATGCCTTCCACCGCAACGAGTCGGAGCGGTGGGACGAGCCGCTATCGGGCGGACCGTTCCGCAATTTCCTGTCCGCGTTGCACCGTTTGCAGGCGGCCTTCCCGCCCGAGGATTCGCCGATCCGCACTGCGCTGGTCACGGCGCGCTCGGCGCCTGCACACAAGCGGGTAATCCTGACCCTGCGCCGGTGGGGGGTACGCCTCGACGAGGCGTTGTTCCTCGGCGGCCGCGACAAGGGTCCGTTCCTCGAAGCCTTCGGTGCGGACCTGTTCTTCGACGATTCGCCGGTCAACGTGGAATCCGCGCGCCGCCACGTGGCCACCGGCCATGTGCCGCACGGGGTGTCGAATCGCTGAATAAAATGCCGCGTGCCGCGAGCGCGGATTTCCCGGACATGCCCGCCATGCCTTCCTTCGTGACGGTTAAGAACGATTCGCCTGGCCTTGTCAGCCATCGCCTTGCGCGGGCGCCGGGTCGAGTTCGCCCGCGACGAGGGCGACAGCCATGCACGCATGCTGCGGAAATGGTTATGGGCGCTCGAATCCCGAGTCCCGGTACAATATGCGGCTAGCCCCAAGCCGGAATCCCGATGCCTGCCGCCCCGCTCAATCCGCTCGACCTGTACGACGTCCGCGCCCTGCTCACCGACGAGGAGCGCATGGTGCAGGACGCGGTGGCGCGATTCGTCGACGACAAGGTGTTGCCGATCATCGGCGATTGCTTCGACAAGGCGCGGTTCCCGGCCGAGCTGATTCCCGAGATCGCAGCCCTCGGCCTGCTCGGTTCGTCGATTCCCGAGGAATACGGCGGCGCCGGCATGAATTCGGTCAGCTACGGCCTGATCTGCCAGGAACTCGAGCGCGGCGATTCCGGCCTGCGCAGCTTCGCATCGGTGCAGTCGTCGCTGGTGATGTATCCGATCTTCGCCTACGGCAGCGAGGAGCAGAAACGCGAATACCTGCCGCCGATGGCGCGCGGCGAGGTGATCGGCTGTTTCGGCCTGACCGAGCCGCACGGCGGCTCCGACCCGGCCAACATGAAGACCGTTGCGAAGCAGGACGGCGGCGACTGGTTGCTCAATGGCGCCAAGATGTGGATCACCAACGGCAATCTCGCCCAGGTGGCCGTTGTGTGGGCGCAGACCGATGACGGCATCCGTGGCTTCCTGGTGCCGACGGATACCAAAGGCTTCACCGCGCAGGAAGTGCACAAGAAGATGAGCCTGCGCGCATCGGTGACGTCGGCGCTGTTCCTCGACGACGTGCGCGTGCCGGCCAGCGCGATGCTGCCGAACGTCAAGGGTCTCAAGGGACCGCTCGGCTGCCTGACCCAGGCGCGCTACGGCATCAGTTGGGGTCCGGTCGGCGCCGCGCAGGCGTGCCTGAAGGAAGTGCTGGATTACACCCGTGAGCGCATTTTGTTCGGGCGGCCGCTGGCGTCGAACCAGGCGATCCAGTTGAAACTGGCCGACATGGCGCGTCGCATCACCGGCGCGCAATTGCTGGCTCTGCAGTTGGGGCGCCTCAAGGACACCGGCAAAATGCAGCCGACCCAGGTGTCGCTGGCCAAGTGGAACAACGTGCGCATGGCGCTGGACATCGCGCGTGAGTGCCGCGATGTCCTTGGCGGCGCCGGCATCACCACCGAGCACGTCGCCATCCGCCACGCGCTCAACCTGGAATCGGTCATCACCTACGAGGGCACCGAGACGGTGCATCAACTGGTGGTCGGGCGCGAACTCACGGGTATCAATGCGTTCTGATCAAGATGGCTCGCAAAACTACCGCGCTCGGCATCTTGCGCACCGGCCTCACGCAACCTGCCTTTGCTCGCGACGCCTTCCAAGCCACTCGAGTCAAGCAATCCGTGATCCGTCCCCGATGTTATGCAGTGCAGGAGAGTAGTGACATGAACCTTCGCAACAAATGGCTCGCCGGTGTCGTGCTCGGCGCGCTGACCGTTTCCGGCGGCGCGATGGCCGCGATCAACGCCAATGAAATCCATATCGCGATGACTTCGTTGAAGCTCGCCTTGGTGAAGATGGGCGTGGCCAATGCCATCTTGTCGAATCCGACGCCGCCGTCCAGCAACGCCGAGGCGCATCTCGCTGCGCCCAGTCAGTTGGCGGGTGATGACATCAGCGCGATCCTGGTCAGCAAGGGTGGCGTGATCAACGTATACCTGACGCCTGCCACGGGCGCCGTCGACGGCGTCGTGCAGCTGGTGCCGAAGGTCGTTGTCGGCAAGCAAGGCAAGAAACGCGTGCAGTACGCCTGCTACAGCCCGAACATTCCGGACATCGCGACCGCGGCGCCGGAGTGCAGCTACCACCCGTTGGGCAAGTGAGCAAGGGATGCCGAGCGCGGCGCCATCACCCGAACCCGTGCTTGAAACGTCGCGGTTGACCCTGCGGCTGCCCTGTCGGGATGACTTCGAGGCGTGGGCTGGCCTGGGGGAGGACGAGGAAGCCATGCGGCACCTCGGCGGCGTGCAGCCGCGCTTCGTTTCCTGGGGCCGGATGCTGGCCGCGATCGGCTCGTGGCACGTGCTCGGGTTCGGCGCATTCTCGGTGATTCGAAAGTCCGACAACCGCTGGATCGGAAGAGTTGGTCCGCTGCATCCCGAAGGCTGGCCCGGCGACGAGATCGGCTGGACGCTCGCGCGCGCTGCGTGGGGTAACGGTTACGCGACCGAAGCCGCGACGGCCGCGACCGACTGGGCCTTCGCGCACCTTGGCTGGTCGCGGATCATCCATTGCATCGCTCCCGACAACACCGCTTCCCGGGCCGTGGCGCGCAGGCTTGGCTCGTCGCTGCTGGGCCCCGGCAAGCTGCCGGCGCCGCACGATGGCGAGTCCATGGAGCTGTGGGGCCAGACGCGCGAGCAGTGGTACGCACGTGGCAGCGAACGCAGCGCTTGAACACACGCCGATGAATGCCATCCAGACTCCGATCCCCGCCCGCCACAAGGGTTTCAATCGTGCGGAAATCGTCGACCAGAACTTCACCGAGTTCGTGCGCGCGTGGCCGCGTGAAGTGCGTACCGCACCTCGCGACGATGCGCCGGTCCTGCCGGGCAGCGCCTGCAGCGTGCGGGATTTCCGCGAGCTGTTCGAGTCGCAACTGATTTCGCGTCATTTGGACCTGATGGCGCGCGTGCTGCGCGTGCAGAACAAGGTGTTCTACACCATCGGTTCGAGCGGACACGAAGGCAATGCGATGCTGGCGCGGCTGACGCGCCACACCGATCCCGCGTTCCTGCACTACCGTTCCGGCGCCTTCATGGCCGAGCGCTTCCGCAAATTGCCCGACATGGATCCGGTGGTGGACGCGGCGCTGTCGTTCGCGGCCAGCCGGGAAGATCCGGCTTCCGGCGGGCGCCACAAGGTGTGGGGATCCAAATCGTTGTGGGTGTTGCCGCAGACGTCCACCATCGCCTCGCACCTGCCCAAGGCGCTGGGCACCGCGGTCGCGATCGAGCAGGCGCCGCGCATCGGCCATGTCTTGCCTGTGCCACGCGATTCCATCGTGATCTGCTCGTTCGGAGACGCGTCCAGCAACCACGCCACCGCGCAGACCACCTTCAATGCCGCCGCGTGGACGGCGTACCAGCGCCTGCCGACGCCGGTGCTGTTCGTGTGCGAGGACAACGGCATCGGCATCTCGGTGAAGACGCCTGCGGGCTGGATCGCCAACAATTTCCGCGACCGCAAGGACCTGGATTATTTCTTCGCCGACGGCCTCGACCTCGCCGAAGGCTATGCGCAAGTGCGGCGTGCCGTCGAGCATTGCCGAAGCACACGCCGCCCGACCTTCCTGCACCTCAAGACCGCGCGCCTGACCGGCCACGCCGGTACCGATTTCGAAATCGAGTGGCGCAGCATCGAGGAGCTGGTGGCGCTGGAAGGCACCGATCCGTTGTTGCGTTCGGCCGCGATCGCGCTCGAGTCCGGTCTTTACACCAGGCAGGCATTGCTGGACGAATACGAAGCCATCCGCAAGCGCTGCTTCGATGCGGCGGCGGAAGCCGACCGTCGTCCGAAGATCGCTTCGCTGGACGAAGTGATGAAACCGCTGGCGCCGTACACGCCGAAGGCCGTGCAAGCCGAGGCGGCGCGCGCCGATTATGCGGACAAGCGTATCGCCGTGTTCGGCGATACGGAGAAATTGCCGGAAAAGCAATCGCCACGGCATCTGGCCCTGCAGATCAACGCGGCGCTGCACGACCTGCTGGCGAAGTACCCCGAGTCGCTGGTGTTCGGCGAGGACGTCGCGCAGAAGGGTGGCGTGTATACGCTCACGCGCGGCATCTACAGGGCCTTCAAGGGCGCACGCGTGTTCAACACGCTGCTCGACGAGACGATGATCCTGGGTCTCGCGCAGGGCTACGCCAACATGGGCATGTTGCCTATCCCGGAGATCCAGTACCTGGCCTACTTCCATAACGCCTGCGACCAGATTCGCGGCGAAGCGGCCAGCCTGCAGTTTTTCTCGAACGATCAGTACCGCAACCCGATCCTGATGCGGATCGCATCGCTGGGTTACCAGAAAGGTTTCGGCGGTCATTTCCACAACGACAATTCGATCACCGCGCTGCGCGACATACCGGGACTCGTGGTCGGTTGCCCATCGCGTGGCGACGATGCCGCGATGATGCTGCGCACTCTGGCGGCGCTGTGCAAGGTCGATGGTCGCGTGTGTGCGTTCCTCGAACCGATCGCGCTGTACATGACCAAGGACTTGTACGAGCCCGGCGACGGCCAATGGCAATTCGATTACCCGGCACCGCACCTTGCAATGCCGCTGGGCGAAGGCCGCGTGTACAACCCGAAAGCCAACGATCTGGTGATCTTCACCTTCGGCAACGGCGTGCCGATGGCCTTGCGCGCCGCGCGTGCGATCGAGGCTGCGCGAAAGTGGAAAGTGCGCGTGGTCGACCTGCGCTGGCTGGTGCCGCTCAACGACAAGTTCATCGTGGAACAGGCGCGCAAGGCGAAGCGCATCATCGTGCTGGACGAAGGCCGGCGCAGCGCCGGGGTGGGCGAGGGCATCATCACCGCGATCGTCGAAGGCGGCCTCGGCGGCAAGCCGCTGGAGCGCGTGGTGGGTGCCGATACCTACACCCCGCTCGCGGGTGCGGCGCTGCTGGTGTTGCCGGGCGAGGCGGACGTGGTGGCCGCGGCGGCCAGGCTGGCGGATCGCTGAAGGCGCGCCGGCAAGTCATCCGCGTTTCGAAAATCGCTGATTGCAGCCACAACACAAGGAGCAAGCGTGAATACGATCCTGAAAATTGCCGCGTTGGCGATGCTGGCGTCCGTTTGCGTGGCGTGTTCGCAAAACCAGAATGCGGCGACGCCGGTCGCGTCTTCCGCGTCCGCGTCGACCCCGGTTCCCGCGGCTTCGAGTCGCGAACCAGGGCCGGCATCGTCGGCGATCCCGATGCTGCCGCCGACTGCCTCGGTTGCGCCCGTTTCCGCGATGCCCGCGAATGGTCCTTCCCTGGGCACCATCCTGCAACGTCCCGCTTTCGCCAAGGCGTTCGAAACCATGCAGGGTGCATCGGCGTTGCCGGCGTGGATCAAGACCGGCGACGCGGACGCACCTTCGATGCGGGTGAAAGTGGATGGTCGCACGATGTGGCTTTCGCACGTCTGTCGGACCGCGGATTGCCGGGGCGATCAGTTGTTCCTGTTGACCGATCCCGCGCGGCAAGCGATGCAGGGGCTGTTCGTCGAAACCTCCGGCAAGAGCGGAGCCTCGACGCGCAAGCTGAACTGGCTGGGAAATCCGGATGCCGCGGCGAAGTCGTTCCTCGAGGACCGGATTTCGGGAAGTTGAGAGCACTGCGACCGGCGCGTGGCGTCCACGCGATGCCCGGAATGCCGAAACGATCCGATTGACACATTCGCGATGATGACTCGATGAACTCGAATTCCGCCATGCCGCAAGCCGCTGCCATCCCGGCGGTGGACAACGTGATGCCGGGCGTTCCGGCGAAGCCGCCGCGCGAGACGCGTTTCAGCGTGATCGGCGCGGTGAGTTTCGTGCACATCCTCAACGACATGATGCAGTCGGTGATCCTGGCGATCTATCCGCTGGTCAAGGGCGAGTTCCACCTGAGCTTTTTCCAGATCGGCGCGATCACCTTGACCTTCCAGTTGACCGCGTCGTTGTTGCAGCCGGTGGTTGGCACCTTCACCGACAAGCATCCGCTGCCGTATTCGTTGCCGGTCGGGATGTGCTTCACGCTGAGCGGCCTGCTGCTGCTGTCGGTTGCGCCGACGTATCCGTTGCTGTTGCTGGCCGTGGCGCTGATCGGCTGCGGTTCGTCGGTGTTCCACCCCGAATCGGCGCGAGTCGCGCGGCTGGCGTCGGGTGGTCGTTTCGGCCTGGCGCAATCCTTGTTCCAGCTCGGCGGCAACATCGGCCAGGCGCTCGGTCCGGCGATGGCCGCGTTGATCATCTTCCGCTACGGTCGCGCGCATGTTGGCTGGTTCGGATTGCTGGCGCTGCTCGGAATCGTCGTGCTGTCGCAGGTGGGGCGCTGGTACAGCGGACATCTGAGCGAACGGACCCGGCGCAAGCTGCCCCCGGAAAGCTCGCGCTACGAGAAGCCGGTGGTGCGCCGCACGATCGGCGTGCTGTTGCTGCTGCTGGTCTCGAAGTTTTTCTACCTGGCCAGCATCAGCAGCTACTACGAGTTCTATCTGATCCATCATTTCGGCGTGGCGCCGGACAAGGCACCCTATCTGCTGACGGTTTTCCTGGCCGCCGTCGCGGGCGGGACCTTGCTCGGTGGCCCGCTCGGCGATCGCATCGGCCGCAAGCGGGTGATCTGGTTTTCGATCCTCGGCTGCGCGCCATTCACGCTGTTGCTGCCGCACGTGGATTTCGCCTGGACGATCGGCTTGAGCGTGGTGATCGGATTGATCCTGTCCTCGGCGTTTCCCGCGATCATCGTCTACGCCCAGGACATGCTGCCGCACCGCATCGGCATGGTTTCGGGCATGTTCTACGGCTTCAGCTTCGGGCTGGGTGGCCTGGGTGCCGCATTGCTGGGCGTGCTGGCCGACCGTTTCGGCATCGTGTTCGTCTACCAGTTGTGCGCATTCCTGCCCCTGCTCGGATTGTTCGCGGTGTTCCTGCCGGATGTGCGGCCGGTGGAACACGTGCACTCACCGGCCACGAGCCAAGCCTGACGCGCCAAGGCTTGAATGTCGCGCGGCATCCATGCGGCGCACGATGCAGGTATGCTTCGTGGATCCTAGGCCGAGGGGCAGTGGTGAAACGGCGCGAATTGTTGAAATGGATGGGCGTGGCGCCCTTGTTTGGTGCACTGGTCGCCGCGTTTCCCGAAGCGGCCTGGAGCAGGGTCGCGGCGACTGCGCGTACGCTGCGGCGAGTGCGTCCCGGTCAGCCGGGTTGGCCTTCCGCCGCCGAATGGGATGGCCTGAAGCGAAAGGTCGGCGGACGGCTGATGAGGCTCGCCGACCCGCTCGCGGCGTGTCGCGCCGACCCGACCGGACAGGCGTGTTTCGATTTCTTCACGCAGATCCGCAACCCTTATTACATCCTCGACCACGCCAACCTGACCCAGACGTCGGGCTGGGTGGACGCATGGACGTCGCAGCCGAGCGCCTATGCCGTCGCGGCGGAGAGCGCCAACGACGTCGCGGCCGCGGTCGACTTTGCGCGCGAGCACAAATTGCGGCTGGTGGTGAAGGGGGCGGGGCACAGTTACCAGGGCACGTCCGACGCGCCGGATTCGCTGCTGGTATGGACGCGCCACTTGGACGAAATCCAGATGCATGACGCGTTCGTGCCGAAGGGCTGCACAGGAAAAATCGAGCCGCAACCTGCAGTCAGCGTGGGCGCGGGTCAGATATGGGGCCATACCTACAACGCGGTCACCACGCAGGGCGGCCGTTACGTGCAGGGTGGCGGCTGCATGACGGTCGGTGTCGCCGGCCTGGTCAGCAGCGGCGGCTTCGGCAGCTGGTCGAAACAATACGGCACGGCTGCGGCGAATCTGCTGGAAGCCGAGGTGGTCACCGCGGACGGGGAAATCCGCGTGGTCAACGCCTGCAACGATCCCGGTCTGTTCTGGGCGCTGAAGGGCGGCGGGGGCGGCAGCTTCGGCGTGATCACGCGCTTGACCCTGCGCACGCACGACTTGCCGGACTTCGTCGGGGTCGTGAACCTCGCGGTACAGGCAACGACGGACGGCGCCTATCGCAAGCTGCTGGCGCGTTTCGTCGAGTTCTACCGTGCCAGCCTGTTCAATCCGCACTGGGGCGAGACCGTTCACTTCCACGGCAACGTGTTGCGGGTGAGCATGGTGTTCCAGGGGCTGGACGAGGACAAAGCCCGAGCCACGTGGAAGCCCTTCCTCGATTTCCTGCGGGCTTCGCCGCGGGATTTCGCGATTACGCAAGCGCCGGAAGTGCACGCGTTCCCGGCCAGGGTCATCTGGAATCCGGTGGTGCTGCGGACCCTGCCCGGCGCCGTCATGGCGGACCCCCGGCCCGATGCTCCGATCGACAACATCGTGTGGGCCGGCGACGCGGACCAGTCCGGTCAGTACATCAGCAGCTATGGTTCGGCCTGGTTGCCGCAAAGCCTGCTGCGTCCCGATCGCCAGAAGGATCTGGTCGACGCCTTGTTCGACTTCACTCGCGAATACGGCATGGCCCTGCATTTCAACAAGGGCTTGGCGGGCGCGAGGCCCGATGTGGTGCCCGCCGCACGCGATACCGCGACGAACCCCGGTATGTTGGACGCCTTTGCGCTGGCGATCACCGGCAACAGCGGATTGCCCGCGTTCCCCGGCATTCCACATCACGAACCGGATCTTGCCGCCGCGCGCAAGGATGCCGCGGCCTGTGCAAAGGCGATGCAGGCGCTGTACCGGATCGTGCCGGACGCCGGTTCCTATGTTTCCGAGAGTGATTTCTTCCTGAAGGACTGGCAGCGCGCGTTCTGGGGCTCGAACTATCCGCGCTTGCTCGCCGCGAAGAAGCGCTACGATCCGGATGGCCTGTTCACCGTCCACCACGGCGTGGGTTCGGAGGCGTGGAGCGCCGACGGGTTCACGCGTGTGCATAATGAATAATGAACGTGATGCCACTGTGGTGAGGAGATACGCATGATCATCGTGACCAGTGAATACGTCGCCGGCTACAAGGTCGCCGAAACCAAGGGCCAGGTGTTCGGGGTGGTGGTACGCAGCCGCGGCATCGGTGGCAACGTGATGGCGGGCCTGCGCTCCATCGTCGGCGGCGAGATCAGCGAATACACGCAGATGCTGGAAGAGGCGCGCCGCCACGCCACCGACCGCATGGTGCAGAACGCGCAGGCGATGGGCGCCAACGCGGTGATCATGATGCGCTTCGATTCGTCCGAGATCGGCCAGACGATGAGCGAGATCGTGGCGTATGGGACCGCGGTGGTGATCGAAAAGGCCTGATGCCGTGCTGTCGGTCGCGCTCTACGTGATCGGTGCATTGTTGCTGCTGATCGCGGCGGTGGGCTTGTTGGTGGGCGGCGTGTTCGCGATCTTTTTGCCGCAGTTGATCATCGGCGGCCTGGTCCTGATCGTGGGGCTTGCAATCGAGCGCTGGCGCTACAAGCCGCTGAGCGAAGCGCGACCCGATCCGCGCTGGAGCGACACGGGCGAGCGCTTCGTCGATCCCGAAACCGGTCGTTTGACCGCGGTGTATTTCGATCCCGCCAACGGCGAGCGGCATTACATCATCATGCCGGGCCCGATCGCCGGATCCTGAAACGAAGAAGCCCGACCTTGCGATCGGGCTTCTTGCGCGCTAGACAGCTTCAGTGCTGCTTCGGGGTTGGTCCTTGCACCACCTGTACCAGGTTGGCGGGTTTGACGTACTTCTTGAAGGCGTCCTGCACTTGCGCGGCCGTGAGATTGAGATAGTGCTTGGCCGCGACCATCGGTTCGTCCAGGGGTTCGCCGTTGATGCTCCAGCCCAGCAGCGAGCGCGCGATGTTGTTGACGCTCGACACGCCCAGCGGGATCGAACGGATCTGCGCCTGCTTGGCGTTGAGCAGTTCATCGGCCTTGACCGGCGAATTGCGCATCTCGTCGAGATTCTGCAGGACCAGTTGATCGACCGGTTTCACCTTGCTGGCGTCGCTGCCGTAATACACGTACAGGATCGAGCGCGAGCGCTGGAAGTTCATGAAGGAACCCGCGCCGTAGGCATAGCCGTGCTTGACGCGGATGTCGACCATCAAGCGCGATGCGAATCCGTTGCCGCCGAGTACCTGGTTGCCCAGTTCCAGTGCATAGCGGTCGGGATTGTGGATGTTCAGATCCAGCATCTGACCCATGAACACCTGGTCCTGCGAGGCATAGGCGTTCGGCACCACCGTGTAGCCGGCAGGATTGGCCGGTACCGGCTTCGGCACCACGTCGGGTTTGGGACCGGTCGCTTTCCACCCACCGAAGTATTTCTCGACCTCGGACTTCGCCTGCGCCGGGGTGACGTCGCCGACGATGACCAGCGTGGTCATGTCGGGCCGGTACACCTTGGCGAAATAATCCTTCACGTCGGCCAGCGACAGGGCGTTCACGGTCTTCGGCGTTGCTTCGCGCAAGCCGGGATCCCCGGCGGGCAACAGGCCCTTGTTCAAGGCCCGGAACATCTTGTACCGCGGCGATTGCAGCTCGCCCGACAGCGTGCGCGCTAGGGTCTTCTGCTGCACGCCGAAGGCCTTCTGCGGCAGCGCCGGATGCAGCTCGTTGTCGGCCAGCAACTGCATGCCCTTGTCGAAGTTCTCGCTGGGCACCGCGAGATTGAAGCTGCTGCCGCCCGACTCGGTAGCAGCGATGTCATCCAGCGCCTTGTGGAACGCGGCACGATCCAGCGTGGTGGTGCCGTAGTCGAACAGTGAGCCGAGCAGCTTGCCGACCCCTTCCTGGCCCTTGGGGGCCTGCAGGTCTTCGTTGCTGTCCACGCGGCCGTAAACGGTCACGGTCTTGCTGACGTGGGTCGGCTGCACGATCAGGGTGATGCCGTTGTCCAGCTTCATCGTCACCGGGTCGAGTGTCCAGTGCGGCATCTGCAATTGCTTGAGCCGGGTGGCGGCCCATTTCGGCAGCGGCGCATCGAGCTTGTCGTTGCTGGCGAACGATTCGGTACCGCCGAAACCGTTGCTGTTCGGCGGGCGCTTGCCGTTCGGGTTGGGCGTCAGCACCACGGTCATGCGCTGGTCGGGCTTGAGATACTGGCGGGCGACGCGATCGACGTCCTGTGGCGTGACCGCAAGAATCTGGTCCAGCGCCTGCTTGGGCGAATCCAGGCCCTGCCACGCCAACGCCTGCGACCACGATTCGGCCAGTTGCATGGGGCTGTTCTTGCTGAACTCGAACTGGGCCTTTTCCTGTTGTTGGGCGGCCTGGACCAGATCGGCCGGGACGCCGTTCTTGAGGAGACCTTCGATCACCCCGTCCAGATAACCTTGCGCCTGCTTGCTGTCGCCGCCTTTCGGAAATCCGACTTCGACCACACCGATGCCGCCATGCATGAACGGCTGCGACCATGCATCCGCCGAGAGCACCTTGCCTTGCGCGGCCAAATCGGAAAGCGAGCTGCGTGAATTGTTCAGCACGTCCATCAATACCTGCATGGCCGCGTAATCCCTGGATTGCTGCCCCGGCATGCGGAACATGTACTGTACCGTGCCGGTGGCGTCCGGCGTGGTCTTGGCGATGGTCTGCGGCTTGAAGGGTTCCAGCTTGACCGGCGTGCGCCCGGGTACGTTGCCCTTGGCGATCGAACCGAACAGCTGCTTCACCTTGGCAAGCGTGGTTTGTGGATCGACATCGCCCGCGATCACCAGGATCGCGTTGTTGGGCACATACCACTTGTTGTAGAAGCCCTGCAGGACCTTCCCGGTGGTGTTGTCGAAGGTCGGGCGCGAGCCGAGTGCATCTTCTGCATAGCCGGTGCCGGCGTACAGCGTGCGCTCGGCCTGCTGGAAAGCAAGGTAACCGGGGTCGGAAATGTCGCGCGAGACTTCCTGCTCGATCGCGCCCTTTTCGAGATCCCAATCCTTGTCGGTCAGCTGCGCGCCGCGCATGCGGATCGCTTCGATATGCAGCAGCATGCCCAAGTACTGCGCGGGCGCGACGAAGAAGTACTGGGTGGCATCGTTGGTGGTGAACGCGTTGTTCTCGGCGCCCATCTTGCCGGTCATCTCGTTCAACTGCGCACCGGTCATGCCATTCGAGTTGCGGAACATCATGTGTTCCAGCGCGTGCGCGGTGCCGGGGAACCCCTTGGGCGTCTCGTAGCTTCCGGCGAGGTAAGTGATCTGGGTGGTCACCATGGGCGCCAGCGGATTGCGCACGATCACGACGCGCAAGCCGTTGTCGAGCGTGGCGCGGGTAACGGTGTCGGCCGAATGTTGCGTGGCCGTGGCGGGCCCATCGGCCGCTAACGCGGTTTGCGTTGCGCCGGCGGTGAGGCCGATGCCCAGCAGGATGCCGAGCGCGAGCGGAGCGAGCTTGCCACGTTGCTTCATGGTCGAATCCCCATGGTGACGGAAAGTGAGTGGCATCGGGATGCTTTGTCATCCGGATGCCCAGCCCCGCATGCTAACGTCGGGGCGTCGGTGTCACAATGCGACTTTCGGCACCCGGCGTGCCCTGATCCAACGCCGGGACGACGCGACCGAACCGGTCGTTGCACAAGCCGCCGGCAAGGAAGGGCTAGGGCGGCGTGACTCAGGCGCCGATCACGCGCGGTTCGGGTTCCAGAACGACGTCGAACCGCCCGCGTACCCCGTCGCGCACGCGCTGTGCGAGATTCCACAACTGGGCGCCAGTGGCGCTTCCGTGGTTGACCAGCACCAGCGCATGCCGGTTCGAAATGCCTGCATCGCCTTCACGCAAGCCCTTGAATCCACATGTTTCGATCAACCACGCGGCCGAAAGTTTCGAGGTGTCTGCGGTAGCCGCCCAACAGGGCAGCTTCGGATTATCCGCACGCAACAGCGCGGCCTGCGTGGCCGGCACCAACGGGTTCTTGAAGAAGCTGCCGGCATTGCCGATGACCGCAGGATCGGGCAGCTTGCGGGTGCGCAGGTTCACCACGGCGTCGGCGACGTGGATCGGCGCGGGCCGTTCGATGCCCATCCTGCGCAGTTCGTCCTGCACGCCCGAATACTCGGTGCGCGGCGTCCAGCCGTGCGGCAGGCGCAGCGTGATCGCGTTGATCAGCCAGCGATCCGGGTGGCGCTTGAAGAGCGAGTCGCGGTAACCGAATTGGCAGTCCGTGTTGGCGAATCGTGCGGCACGATTTTCCTGCAGGTCGAAAACTTCGACCGCTTCGATGAATTCACCGACTTCGACGCCGTAGGCACCGATGTTTTGCATCGGCGCGGCGCCCGTGCTGCCGGGAATGAGGATCAGGTTCTCGAGACCGGCATGGCCTTGGGCCAGCGTCCAGCGCACGACATCGTCCCAGTGCTCGCCAGCGGCGACGCGGATGCGTGTGTACGTTTCGTCACCGTCGAGCATTTCGACGCCACGGGTTTTCATGCTCAGGATCACACCGTCGAAATCACCCACGAACAGCACGTTCGAGCCCTCGCCCAGCAGCAGGCGTGGCCGCCCCTTCAAGCAGGATTGCCCGAGGAGTTCGGGAATCGCCGCGGCATCGTGGATTTCAGCCAGCCACGCCGCATGTGCTTCCACCCGCAAGGTGTTGCGTTCGCGCAGCGACGCATTCTCGGTCAGCGTGAAGCCGGTTGCGAGGGCATCGTCCTCACTTGTCATTGGCATCGTCGCGTTGACGGCGGATTTCTTCCACGCACTCCGTCAGCAGCCATGGTCCGCGGTAGACGAGGCCCGAATAGATTTGCACCAGCTTGGCTCCGGCGTCGATCTTGTCGGCTGCGTCGCTGCCGGCGAGCACGCCGCCCACGCCGATCAAGGGCATGCCATCGCCAAGCCGCCGCGCCATGTCGCGCAGCACACCGGTGGAACGTCCGAACAGGGGTCGGCCGGAAAGGCCGCCTTCTTCGTTGGCGTGCATCGCGCCGGCGACACCCGTGTGGTCGAGGGTCGTGTTGGTGCAGATGAGGCCGTCGATGCCCGAACCCGAGAGCGTGGCGGCGATCGCGTCCATCTGTGCGCTTTCCAGGTCCGGGGCGATCTTGAGCAGGACCGGTTTGCGCGCACCGTGTTGCGTGGCAAGCCTTTCACGCGCGTCCATGAGCGTCGCGATCAGGCGTTGCAGCGACTCGCCCTCCTGCAGATCCCGCAGGCCCGGCGTGTTGGGCGATGAAACGTTGGCGGTGATGTAGCTGGCCAGCGCATAGACCTTCTCGAAGCAGGCCAGGTAATCGTCGGCCGCCCGCTCGTTGGGCGTGTCCTTGTTGCGGCCGATGTTGATGCCGAGCACGCCCCGCCAGCGTGATCGCTCGACGTTGCGCACCAGCGCGTCCACGCCGTCGTTGTTGAAGCCCATCCGGTTGATGATGGCCTCGTGCTCCGGCAGCCGGAACAGGCGCGGCCTGGGATTGCCGGGTTGCGGGCGTGGCGTGACGGTGCCGATTTCGATGAAGCCGAAACCGAGCGCGCCGAGCGCGTCCAGGTGTTCGCCGTTCTTGTCGAGACCGGCGGCCAGTCCGACCGGGTTTGGAAAATCGATGCCGAATGCGTGGACCGGCAGGTCGGCTGGAGGTGGATGCACCGCCCAGCGCATCAGCCTGCTGCGCTGTGCGACGTCCAGTGCGTAAAGCGTCAGGCGATGCGCGTTTTCGGCTTCCAGCGAAAACAGCAGCGGTCGCAGGGTCGAGTACATCCTTCAGTGGAATCCGCCGAAGGCGACCACGCCGAAGAAGAACAGGATCAGGCAGGCGATCGCGATGACCACGCAGGCAAGCTGGATCCAGCCCAGGATCAGTCCGGCCAACGCAAGACCGTCGCCGTCGATGGTGCCGGGTGGCGCGCGCCGGATCTCCGAGCGCGCCGAGTGTCCGCAGATCACTGCGACCAATGCGCCGATCCCGGGCAGGAACACGTAGGCGAGGATGCCGAAGATCAGGCTGACGATCGCCAACGAACTGGTGCGCGGGTACACAGCGTTCATGTCGGGAATGCTCCGTGCCGGGTCGCCCTATGTTCGCACGAAGCACGTGCTGCCGCAGCCAGTCTCAGAAACGCAGCGACTGTCCGCCATCCACGGCGATGATCTGGCCGGTGATCCAGCCCGCCAGCGGCGATGCCAGGAATAGCGCGAGCCGGGCGACTTCTTCGGGCCTGCCGTAGCGCCCGAACGGAATGGTGGACAGCACCTGTGCGTACTGCTCGGGTTGTTCCGACTTGCAACGATCCCAGACGCCGCCGGGAAACTCGATCGACCCGGGCGCGATTGCGTTCACGCGGATGCGGTCATCGGCCAGCGCGAGTGCCTGCGTGCCGGTGTAGTGGTTGAGTGCGGCTTTCATCGCGGCGTAGGGTGGTCCCATCGTGCGCGGCCGGAAGGAACCGATCGAACTGGTGTGCAGGATGCAGGCGTGTTGCGATTGCTTCAGGTGTGGCAGCGCGAACCGCGAGGCGCGCACCGCCGCCATCAGGTCGACGTTGAAATCGGTCAGCCACGATTCGTCATCCTCGCGGAATCCGTAACCGGTGGCGTTGTTGACCAGCACGTCCAAACCGCCGAGCGCGCCGGCGGCATCGGCGATCCAGCGCTCGATCTGGTCGGCTTCGGCAAGATCGCAGGTGTGCAGGTGGAGCCGGCCGGCGTTCGCACCCGCATCCTGCGCCAATGCATCGAGTCCGTCCCGTCCGCGTGCACACACCGCGACACTCGCGCCGGCTTCGAGGAAGGCCAACGCGATCGCGCGTCCTATGCCGCGGCTGCCGCCAGCGACGGCGGTGCGGAAATCACTTAAGTCGAACGTTACCGTCACGGTCTCGCCCCCGGTCTGCAGTGGACCGCGCGCAGTACCTTTGCGCGCGACTTACAGGTCGAACTTGATGCCTTGCGCCAGGGGCAAAGCATCCGACCAGTTGATGGTATTGGTCTGGCGGCGCATGTAGGCCCTCCACGCATCCGATCCGGATTCGCGGCCGCCGCCGGTTTCCTTCTCGCCGCCGAACGCGCCGCCGATTTCGGCGCCGGAGGTGCCGATGTTGACGTTGGCGATGCCGCAGTCGCTGCCGCACGCGGACAGGTATTGCTCGGCGGCTTTCAGGCTCTGGGTGAAGATTGCCGACGACAGCCCTTGCGGTACGTCGTTCTGCATGCTTATCGCATCTTCCAGCGTTTTGAACGGCATCACGTACAGGATCGGAGCGAAGGTTTCGGTCTGCACGATCGCGTCGGAATTCTGCACGCCCGCGATGATGGTGGGCTCCACGAAATTGCCCTTGCGTTCCAGCACCGAGCCGCCGCTGACGATGCGCGCGCCGCCGGCCTTCGCGGTCTTGACGGCATGGGCGAACTGCTCGACCGCGGCCTTGCTGTTGAGCGGCCCCATCAACGTGCTCGGATCGGTCGGATCGCCGATTTTCTTTTCGACCTGCTGGTAGGCGTGATGCAGCTTGTCGAGCACGTCGTCGATGATCGATTCGTGCACGAACAACCGGCGCGTCGAGGTGCAACGCTGGCCGGCGGTGCCGACCGCGCCGAACACGATGGCCGGGATCGCCAGGCCGAGGTCGGCAGTGCGTTCCAGGATGATTGCGTTGTTGCCGCCCAGTTCCAGCAGCGAACGGCCCATGCGCGCGGCCACGCGCTCGCCGACGTGACGGCCGACCTTGGTGGAACCGGTGAAGCTGATCAGTGCGACGCGCTTGTCGTCGACGAACTTCTGCGCCAGTTCGGAACCGGCATCGTTGAACAGGTAAAAGATTTCGGGAAAGCCGCCGGCCTTCAACGCCGCGTTGCAGATGCGGATGCTGGCGATCGCCGACAACGGCGTCTTGGGCGAGGGCTTCCAGATGCACACGTTGCCGCATGCCGCCGCCACGAACGCATTCCAGGCCCAGACCGCGACCGGGAAATTGAACGCGCTGATGATGCCGATCAGGCCGAGCGGATGCCATTGTTCGTACATGCGGTGACCCGGCCGCTCGGAATGCATCGACAGGCCGTACAGCATGCGCGACTGGCCGACCGCGAAATCGGCGATGTCGATCATCTCCTGCACTTCGCCATCGCCTTCCGGCTTGATCTTGCCCATTTCCAGCGCGACCAGCGAACCCAGCGCGTCCTTGTGCTCACGCAATGCCTGCGCGCACAGGCGCACCGCTTCGCCGCGCCTCGGTGCCGGGATGCTGCGCCACTCGGCGAACGCTTTCTGCGCGTTGCGCACGATGGTCTCGTAGTCCTCGTCGCTGGAAGCATGAACCTTCGCCAGAACCTCGTTGGTCGCAGGATTCATGGGTTCAAGCACACCAGCACTGGTGGTCTTCGACCATGCGTCGTTGCCAAGGAAGGTGCCGGAATTGGTGTCGGCGAGGCCGAGAGCGGAAAGGATGGCGTGGGACATGCGGACTCCTTGAATCGTGAAGCGCGTGGATCGCGCGAAAGCAGCCGCACATTGTAGCAGGCTGGCCGACATGACCTCGGAATGCGGAGCCGGCGACGTCGCGCGCGGCGGTCAACCGCTGGTGCGCGGATGGTCGAGCACGAAGCGCACGATGATTGCACTGGCGTCGATCTGTCGCGTTGTCCGGCCGACGATGAAGCGCGGCAGGTATTGCTCGCCGCCTGGCCAGGCGTGTCCGCCGCCCTCGATGGAATACACGCGTACCGCGCTGCCGTCGTGGCAGGGTTGGCTGCTTTCCAGCGTGACACGGGTGGGGTCGAAGCGGGCCGTCGCGGGAAGGGGGCGGTCGTGCAAACTTGTGCCGCAGCTGTCGATACGTGACCAGAATGTGGCGGTGGCATTCACCGACAACACATCGCCGCCTTCGCCGCGACCGCCGAAATCGGCGACGTGGCCACCCGCATAAGGCATGATCGGGTCGCTGGTTCCGTCGAATTGCAGGACCGACACCGGCCGCGCGGGATGGCAATCGCGCACATAGTCGGCGGCCAGCATGCCGGCCACGGCCGCAATGGTTCCGACCCGGCCGGCGAGATCGCAACCTACGCGCTCTGCGAATATTGCGCCGTTGGAAATGCCCGCGACAGCGACGCGACTGCGGTCGATCGGATATTCACGTTCCAGGCTGTCGATCAGAGCGGCAACGAACCCGATGTCGTCTGCCTTGTTCTTGATGGTGGCGCGGCCGTCGTTCCAGTGGCGGTCGATGCCCTCCGGATACACCACGATGAAGCCGGTACGGTCCGCGATCGGTTCGATTCGGGTCAATCTGGCCATGCCCTCGCCGCGACCGCCGCCGCCGTGGAACAGCAGCAATAACGGATGCGGCGTGTTTCCGGAGGCCGATGGAAGATGGATCACGTAACTGCGCCGCACGCCATCGAGATCCAGCGTGCGCGCCTGGTCGGCGAGCACGACCGGTGCCCACGCGGCCAAGATCATGCACAGCAGAATTGCCGTCAGGCTACGCGCGATGCCTGCGCCGCTGTCATTCGTTCTGCGTGACCTCACCGCGATGGTGCCTTTGCAGCGTGCGTCGAGTCTACCTGTCAACGCGTGGCGGGCGAACACGTTGACAGATGCATGACACCCATCGCCAGAATGTCCGTGGCCGCGGCACTGCTGCTGCTGAGCGTCGCATGCGTCGCGCAGACGCGCTGGGACCGGCTGCGACTCTACCGGATGACCCGGGTGGATCGGGCAACGGCACGCGAGGGCGTCACCTCGCAGCTGCCAGGCACCACGAGGGTATTGCGCGACGTGCATTACGGGGATGCCCCGCTCGAGACCTTCGATGTCTATGCACCGGCCAACGCACACGACGCGGCGGTTATCTTCATGGTGCACGGCGGAGGCTGGCGGCGTGGCGACAAGACCGCGCGCGGCGTGGTGCAGAACAAGGTCTCCCACTGGATCCCGCGCGGCATCATCGTGATCTCCGTGGATTACCCGATGTTGCCGGATACACCGCCGCTGCAGCAGGCGCAGTTCGTGGCGAAAGCCCTGGCGGTCGCGCAACGGAATGCGCGGCAATGGGGCGGCGATCCGCGCAAATTCGTGCTGATGGGGCACTCGGCGGGTGCCCATCTGGTGTCCCTGATCAGTGCGGAACCGGGTCTCGCGACTGCACAGGGCGCGCTGCCTTGGCTCGGAACCGTGGCGCTCGACAGCGCCGCCTACGACATCGTCGCGATCATGCAGGCGCCCCATTTACGCCTGTACGACGAAGCTTTCGGCGACGAGCGCCGGGCATGGGTGGCGGCTTCGCCGACCTTGCAGCTGCATTCCGCGATCGCGCCGCTGCTGGCGGTGTGCTCGTCGGGCCGTGCCGATTCCTGTGCCCAGGCGAACGCGTTCGCGGCGAAGGCGCGCATGCCGGGTTCACGAGTAAAGGTCTTGCCGGAGGTCATGACCCACCGCGAGATCAACGAAGAACTGGGGCAGCCGTCGGCCTACACGACCGCCGTGGATGGATTTCTTGCGGGCCTCGATCCCGCTTTGGCGACGCGCTTGCATTGAGCGCGTCGTTACGGTCGGGGCCCCGCGGTCACGCCGTGGCATTGCAACACCGGATGCGAGAGTGGCGACCCCGGCCCGATTCGAACGGGCGACCGGAACAGTTGGGGCGCAACGTCTGGCTTGAACGGATGCAGGATAGGAGCGGGTTGCGCAATAGCTGACGTACGACGCGACGAGGTCATTCCTTGGCGTGCGAAAGGGTGGCGACCCCTTCGTACGGGCGCCACTTTGCAGGAGCCTTCGTCAGCTTGGGGCGCATCGTCTGGCTTGAACGGATGCAGGATCGGAGCGGGTTGCGCAATAGCTGACCGTACGACCGGCGACGAGGTCATTCCTTGGCGTGCGAAAGGGTGGCGACCCCGGCCCGATTCGAACGGGCGACCACGTTTGCAGGAAGCCTTCGTCAGCTTGGGGCGCATCGTCTGGCTTGAACGGATGCAGGATCGGAGCGGGTTGCGCAATAGCTGACCGTACGACCGGCGACGAGGTCGTTCCTTGGCGTGCGAAAGGGTGGCGACCCCGGCCCGATTCGAACGGGCGACCTTCCCCTTAGGAGGGGGACGCTCTATCCAGCTGAGCTACGGGGCCGTCAATCCGGAATTTTCGCACGATCGACGCTTTCGCGCCGCTTACACGCTTGCCTTGCAAGCATGTCCGCATCATGGCAGCGCCTGCGCGGCAAAGGAAAACCGGATGGGCCGAAAGGTACTGTATGGCGTGTATCACTGGGGCCTCGGTCATGCCACGCGTAGCCTGGGATTGATCCGCGCGCTGCTGGAGCAGGGCGACGAAGTGACCGTGGTGATCGCGCCCGGCTCCGGAATGAAGTTGCTGCAATCCGAGCTTGGTGATGCCTGCGAGTTCTACCCATTCCGCGATACGCCCGCGCCGTTCAGCCGCTATCCCGCGATCTTCTACCTGCGCATGACCGCGGCCATGCCGTGGGTATTGGCAGGTTATCGACGCGAACATCGCCTTGCGGAAAAGCTCGTCGCGGAAAGGCACCTCGATTGCGTAGTGTCGGACAGTCGGCTGGGGCTGTGGTCGCGGGCTGTTCCGAGCTACTGCATTTTCCATTCGATACACCAGCGCGTGCCGTTCTTCAGCCGCTTCACCGAGCATGTCGTGGAATGGGGACAACGCGACCTGTTGAAGGGATTCACCAGGATATTGATACCTGATGTTGCGGAAAACACAGGTCTGTCCGGATGGCTCGGGCATGATCCGGTGTTCGATTGGGGCGACGGCCGGCTGGTCTACATCGGGCCGCTGTCGAGCGTGCCGCGCATGGACGTAGAGCAGGATATCGACGTGTTCTTCTCCGTTTCCGGCATCGAGCCGCAGCGCGGTCTGCTGGAAAAACTCGTGCTGGAGGCGCTTCCGCGCCTGTCGGGGAAAATCGTCGTGACCCTCGGTCGCCCGCTGGACCACGGCGAATGCCGGGAGATCGCGGGCGCGACGGTTTACGGCTATCTGGACCGCAAGCACCAGGCCGAGATGCTCAATCGTGCGAAGCTGGTGATGACGCGATCCGGTTACACCACGCTGATGGAACTCGCGGGCCTGGGACGCAAGGCGCTGTTCGTGGCGACACCCGGACAGAGCGAACAGGAATATCTCGCCGCCTTCCACAAGGAGCAAGGCCACGTGTGGTCGGTCGAACAAAAACACCTCGACATTCCGCGCGATCTCGAACTTGCCCGAGCCGCCGCCGGGATTCCGCGCATGGATGTGTCCGCCTCAACCGGAAACTTCCTTGCCGCGATTGCCTGATTTGCGGCGACCATCCGATGGAATCTCGCGCCACATCGCACCGACGACCGGCAGGCACAGCAGCCATATCGATGCGGTCCACACGATGCGAAAACCCAGCATCAGCGCCAGCCCGTCGGTGTAGCCGATTCCCCATGCGCGTGCCGCCAGCATGCCCAGCAACTCGACGGTGCCGATCTGGCTGAACAGGCCGGCGCCGACCAGGATGATCGCGAGCGAGAACATGTAGATCGTCGCGGCGGTGAGGTAATCGAGGTGCTGCACCTGCATGCCGCGGCCGACCGACCAGAACGCGACGGTCAGCGCGCCCAGGTACACGGCGGCGAGCACGATGCTGACCGCGAGCATCAACGGGGTGGACAGCTTGCGCAGGCCGCCCAGCATCTCCAGCGCGGATTCGGCCCCTTTCCTCAGCCATTCGCGGCGCAGCCGCCCCACCAGGCCACGGGCCTTGTGCTCGAACAGCAGCAGCCCGAGCAGCAGCAACCCGACGACCACGAGCAACAGCACGGCGAGAAGGCGTACCTCTGGCCAACCGGGAATGCCGACTACCGCCAGAAACAGGAAAACCACCGCCAATTCCGCCAGCACCATCATCACGGTTGCCGCCGAACTGCGACCGATGTGGATGCGGTGCGATGCCGACATTACCCAGTTCTGCGAGAACATCCCGAGTGGCAGCGTCACGGTCAGCTCGCCCACGGCGAAGGCCAGCCAGAACGGACGGGCCGGGATGCGCACGTCGATCCGGGTGAGCATCAGTTTCAATTGCGCGGCCTTGCACGCGAGATAGCATGCCGCAGCGGCCAACGCGATCCACAAGGCGTGCCATGGCAGGGTGCCGACCCGCGTGATCACCTTGTGCACGTTGCCGAGACTGAACGCGAACACCAGCAACGCGATGGCCAGCAGAACCGGCAGGATGACCTGAGGTTTCAACAAGGATCGCGCACGCGAGAGCACTTTCAGCATGGCGGCATCAGGTCCATCCCGGGCGACAGATCGGCAAGGTGGTTGTCAAGATAACGTGCAATGCCGGCCGGTGTGCGCCAGCCGGGCGCCGCGTCGCGCGGACACGCATTGTCGAAGCTGGAGCCGCGGCGAACCACGAGGCCTTTGCGTTCGAGCCAGCGTAGTCGAGCATTGGCGATGGCATCCACGCTGCTGTCCGCGAACAACGGATCCAGCGACCGTTTTGCGGCACGCAGTGCGGTCAGCGCATGCGCCAGCCACTGCGCGAAATCATCCTGCGCGAACGCCGCTGGTCCGTGCAGCAGGTAGCGAGCGAGCAGATGGCTGGGCGTGATCGGCACCAGCGACTGGATCGCGTGGCGCAGCGCGGCATTGAATTCCCGGCGTTCCAGCGAAACGTCGGCGCGGGAACTCGTGCCAATCCTTATCACCACCCGCGAGCGGCCCGGGCCCAGCGTGTCGTAAGCCAGTGCCATCGGCAGGATCCATGGTGGCGCTCCGGCCGAGTGGACGAGGCTGAAGAAGCCACCACGGATACTGCCGAAATGCCCATCCATCGAGATTGTGCCCTCGGGCGCGAAATACACGCTGTGGCCGCAGTCCAGACGCCGCGTGAAATGTTCAAGCTGCGCATCGATCGTCGGTCCGGAATGCAGGTAGAAGCGACTGTCGCGCGGACCGGGTGAGCCGGCGCAATCCCCAGTAGTGCTCGAGCGTGGCGGGTGGCGCCGATGCGAGCGTGCCGCGCAGGGACATGGTTGCATCGACGGCCAGTTCGCGGCGCCCGCGTGCGTTGAGCAACGACGCGCAATCGGTGTCCCCATGACCGGCATCGATCAGTGCATGCAGGGCTTCACCCAGCGTGAATTCGCGAACGCGCCGCATCGGTTCGGTATGGCCGAGCGGGAAGAACCATGCGAGCGAAATGTGCCCGAGCGCCGCCGAGATCATGCGTGGCCAGTGCACGGTCAGCCTCGCGAGGATGCCCGGTCGGAACAAGTCTTCGCGGGTCGCGAAGTAAGGCAGCGGCCATTGGAAATGCAAGCCGCGCCTGCGTATCAGCACCGTGCCCAGCATCGGGCCGTCCACGTCGCGCTGGTGATTGGAAGCGATCAGCGTGCCAGGAGCTATGTGATGATTGTCCGGAAGTACGGCCACGCGGTTGTAGACGCCGCGTATCCACATATCGAAACCCATTTGCAGCAACCAGGTGCCCAGCGGATGCGCATCCGGCTCGGCACCGGGCAGGGTTGATCCGGTACGCGGGTTTGACGTTGCTGGCGTCGCCTGCCGCTGCATTCACGTCGGCCTTCGCTGGTAGCGCCGGCCTTTCCACACCGAGCGCGTACCAGCGAGGGCGCGCCACGCCGAGTACCACGTCGCCGCGAGAAAGAACGTCGCGGTCAATGGAAGCAACAATGCTGCCAGCGGATTGCGGCGGTAGTACCGCAGCGTCGGCAGATAGCAAACCAGCATCCCGAGCACGGCCAGCAACCCGACCATGTGCGTTGCACGATTCGGTCCGAATCCAAGCGCGAGCGGGGGAATCCAGAACGCCAGGACCAAAATTGCCGACGCGGCCAGCGTAAGCAACAGCGATTCGCGCAGTTGCACGAACGCGCTGCGTGCGACCATCCGCGAGATGTCGCCGATGTCCTCGCGGCGCAGGCTGGTTGCCCCGTGGGTCAAGCCGATCCAGCAGCGATACCCCGCGCGCTTGACGTGAGCGGCCAGCGTGCAGTCGTCGATGATCGCATCGCGCCACGCGCCGAAGCCGCCGGCATCGACGAGCGCCTGGCGTTCGATCAAGAGCACGCCGCCAGCGGCCGCGGCGATCCGGTTGCCGGCACGATTGGCGAGCGCGAACGGATAAAGCAATTTGAAGAAGTACACGAAGGCAGGCAACAGCCAGCGCGCCGCGCGGCCGTCCCAGCACGGCTCGGCACATGCCGACACCAGTGCGTAGCCCTCGTCCGCCTTGCGTTGCAGGGCGGCAAGCATGCCCGGCTGCGAGGCGGATGTCGGCATCGAGCAGCAACAGGCGTGGCGTCGTGGCGCGTGCCAGTCCCTGCTGCAAGGCCCACAGCTTGCCGGTCCAGCCATCCGGTGGCGGCGTGCCGGCGAGCACGTCGAGATGCGCCAATCCGCTCGTCCGCGCAATGTCGGCCGTGGCGTCGCCGGACTGATCGTCGATCACGATCACCCTTGCGCCGGGCGCGGCGACGGCGAGCGCGCGCAGGGTTTCACCGATCACCGCGGCCTCGTCGCGGGCAGGGATCAGGATGGTCGAAATCATGGGATGCAGGTGACGCTTCGGGATCGGCTTCCAGGCGTTCGCGGGACCGCCATGCCGCCCACGGCGCAAACAGCACGGCACTCCACAATGCCAGCGAGACGATGGCGAGGATCAGCATGATCATGCTCGCCGGTTCCGCCGCGGTCAGCGCTGGATGCCGCCGAAATGCGCGATCGGGATGTCGCTGTGCGGCGGTTGTCGCCGGGCGCCCGGCGTGTCATACAAGATCGGGGGATCCGCCACGTACGGGCCGGTGAGTTTCGGTCCGCGCAGGCTCGCCCAGAACGCCTTCAATGGATGGCTGAACGCATCGGCGGCAGCGGTGCCCTCGAAACCGCAATGCGCCATGCAATTCGCGCACTTGGGGTTGCGACCCACGCCGTAATCGTCCCAGCGGGTGTTCTGCATCAGGTCGGCAAAGGTTTTTTCGTAGCCTTCGTCGACCAGCAGGTAGCACGGTTTCTGCCAGCCGAACACGTTGCGGCAGGGCATGCTCCACGCGCTGCACTGGTAGCCCTGGTTGCCGCACACGAAATCCAGGAACAGGCTGGAATGCGACAGCGGCCACTTGCTGTGTCTGGCCTTGCCGCGTCTGAAGATGCCGCGGAACAATTCCTTCGATTGCCGGCGGCCCATGAACACGTCCTGGCGAGGCGCGTGCTCGTAGTGGTAGCCCGGCGACACGGTGATGCCGTCGACTTCGAGGTCGCGGGTGGCGAAGTCGAAGAACTCGGCGACTTCGTCCGGCTCGGCGTTGTTGAACAGGGTCGTGTTGATGTTGACCCGGAAGCCGCGCTGCTTGGCCGCGCGGATCGCCGAGACCGCGGTGTCGAAAACGCCCTCGCGGCCGACGCTCTCGTCGTGGCGTTCGCGCAGGCCGTCCAGGTGCACCGAAAACGTCAGTTGCGGCGACGGCGTGAACAGGTCGAGCTTCTTTTCCAGCAGGATCGCGTTGGTACACAGGTAGACGTACTTGCCGCGCGCGATGATGCCTTCGACGATCTGCTTGATGTCCCTGTGGACGAGCGGCTCGCCACCGGGAATCGATACCATCGGTGCGCCGCATTCATCCACCGCAGTGAGGCATTCGTCGACCGAAAGGCGCTGCTTGAGGATGTGCGAGTCGTAGTCGATCTTGCCGCAGCCGGGGCAAGCCAGGTTGCACTGGAACAACGGCTCCAGCATCAGCGTGAGCGGGTAGCGCGTCACGCCGCGCAAGCGGCGTCCGATGATGTAGCTGGCGACCTTGAGTTGCTGGCGAACGGGAATCGACATCTGAACCTCCTCCGGCGCTTGGCGTCGTCAGGGCGCCCATTCGCATTGGCGACCCTGTGCCGCGCCTATGGTGGACGTACGCACGTCAAGGCGGCGTTGACGTGGCACGAATGGTTCGGTTACGCGTCCTCGGAGCCAGTCTGGCTGCGGTCGAATGCAAGGGGGCGTGTGGGCGTGACTCAGGCGTTGCGGCGACGCAGCGGCGCCAAACCGCCGCCCGGCAAGCGGCTTGCGAATTCGCCGCGCAGGCGTTGCCATTCCATTTTCAGCCAAGGGGTGAAGAGCTCGGACGCTGTCGCGATCTCGTGGTCCAGCTCATCCGGCTTGACGTAGCGCCAGGCCGCGATCTCGGTGTCGTTGACGCGCACCGGCGCGTCGGAGGTGCCCACGTAGACCCAGCACAGTTCGGTCTCGGAACCGGCATCACCGTATTCTGCGTGGTACTGGAATTTGTATATGAATTCGAGCGGACAGCCGAAGCCCAATTCCTCGCGCAAGCGGCGCTGCGTCGCGGTCTCCATGTCCTCGCCGCCGCGCGGATGGCTGCAGCAACTGTTGGCCCAGTAACCGGGCCACAGCGGTTTCGAGGGCGCGCGCTGTTGCAGCAGCAGTTCGCCATCGGGATTGAACACGAACAGCGAGAACGCGCGATGCAGGATGCCCTTGCCGGCGTGCGCGTCGGATTTGCTGGCGTGGCCGATCTCGCGGTCGTCCGCGTCCACCAGGATCAGCCGTTCGGAGTCGAACGACACGACCCGGTTCTCCTTGTCGTGCTCGTCGCCATGCTCAGCCAATGTGGGTCTCCATCGCCTGATAGCCTGCCTGCTGCAGTGCGCGGACCACGCGTGCCGGGTCATCCGGACACAGCGCGATCATCGCGCCGCCGCCGCCGCCGCCGGTGAGCTTGGCACCTACTGCGCCATTGGCGCGTGCGACCTGGATCATTTCCTCGAGCTCCCAGCTCGACACCTGCAACGCGTTCAACTGACCCTGGCAGATGTTCATCAGTTCGCCGAACTGCTGCAGGTCCCAGGCTTCCAGCGCCTTGATGCCCTGCATCGCCAGCGCGTCGATCTCGTCAAAGATGCGCTCGTAAAGCTTCTTGTTGCGCTCCCATGCCTCGCGCACCCGCCCGACGGTGCGCGCGGTCAGGCTTTCCACGCCGGACAGGCCGATCACGACCGGCAGCGGGTGGGCGAAGTGCAGCGGCTCGATCTGCGGCGGTTCACCGCGCTGGAACAGCAGCGGCTGTCCGTAAGTGGCCACCGTGTTGTCGATGCCCGACGGCGTCCCGTGCGCGACGCATTCGCATTCATAGGACAGCTCGCAGACCTGCTGGTCGGTCAGGCCCAGCGTGCAATGGCGGTCCAGCGCGCGGATCACCGCGACCGCCAGCGCGGCCGAACCGCCGAGCCCATTGGCGCGCGGCAGGTTCGGATAGACCTGGATGCGCAACGGGTGGTCGGTCAGTTCGAGTTTCTGCAGAATCAATTCCAGCGACTGCAGCAGCGAACCCGGATGCTTGCTGCCCGGATGCAATCTCTGCTCGACGCCCCAGCGCGGAATGATCAGTTGGGTGCCGTCCTTCGACTCCTCGGCGCGTGCGCGGATCGCCATCGGTATCGGTACCGCGATCGCGTGGCGGCCGTACACGACCGCATGCTCGCCCAGCAGGATGGCCTTGCCGTAGCCGGTCGCGTATTCGGCTTCTTCCGCGGGCTCGAAACCGTGCGCGACGGTTTTCGCTTCCGGCTGGGCATGATTTCGAACTTCGTCGATGATCTCCCTGGCTTTCCACACCTTGATCTCGCCGCTGTCGAGCAGGCGCTCGACCACGGTTTCGAAGATTTCCGGGGTCGCGCCCGCGCTCACGGCGACCGAGCGCGCGTGCAGGGTCATGTGGCCCTGCTGGATACCGTCGGTGACCAGCGCGCGCAGCGCGGAGAAATTCTGCGCCAGCCCCACCGCGCCCATGATTTCGGCGAGTTCGCGCGCGGAAGCGACGTTCACGAGGCGCAGGTTCAACGCCACGGTGGCGTTGGACTGCAGGTTGCCACCGACCGTGCCGACCTTCATCGGCATCTCGATGTTGCCGACCAGGTTGCCCGCGTCGTCCTTGTACCAGCGGGTCAGCGAGGTGTAGTGCTCGCCACGCGCGGCGTACGCATGCGCGGCGGCTTCCAGCGCACGCCAGTCGTTGCCGGTCGCGAGCGCTACCGCATCGACGCCGTTCATGATGCCCTTGTTGTGGGTCGCGGCACGATACGGGTCGACCACGGCCAAGTCGTTCGCGAGGATGATGCCATCGCGCACCTGTTCTCCGTCGTAGCCGTTGCCCGCCAGCAGTTTGGTCGGGATGACGGCCTTGGCCCACACCAATGCACGGTCGGTGAGGTTGGAAAGGATCCGCAGGAACACCTTGCCGCCGGTGATGTTCTCCACCAGCGATGCCACGCCCTCGCACATGGTATTCACCATGTTGGCGCCCATCGCGTCGCAGGTGTTCACCAGCAGGTGCAATACCACCATGTCGCGGCGTCCATCCGCCGCGGGATGGATGCGCACCTCGATGTCCTTGGCGCCGCCACCGCGTGCCACCATTTTCGGATGCAGGCTGTTGGCGAGGTTGAGGATTTCCTGCTTGCGTTGCAGCAGCGCGGCCTGCGCAGTGGCGGAGTTTTCGATGTCGACGATCTGAACCTGGCCGATCAGGATCGGTTCGGTACTGCGCGTGGTGAATCCGCCGGATTCGCGCACCAGCTTGGCGGCCGACGACAGCGCGGCGACGATCGACGGTTCCTCGACAACCAGCGGCACCACGTGCGTCTTGCCGTTGACCAGGAAATTGAGGCCGAGGCCGAGCGGCAGGCCCATCACGCCGATCACGTTTTCGATCATCTTGTCGGCACGCGCGACCGTGAGCGTGTGCGCGCCGCTCGACAGTGTCTGGAAGTCCTCGCGCGAGAGCAGGCCGCGCTCGCGCACCAGGTTCACGCGTTCGGGCACCGACAATTTGTAGAAGCCCGGAAATCTCGATTGGTCCATCTGTGTGTCCTTGCACGCTTCAAACGGTTGACGCGACAGCCAGACCTCTCGGGTCCGCTTCCATCTCGATCACGGCGAAACCTGACTGCTCTGCCCGCGATGCGAATTCCCGCAGGCGTTCATCTTGCAAGGCGAACGTGACGCCAACGTCACCGCCGCCGGCGCCGCAACTCTTGTAGACGCATCCGCATTCCGCCGCGAGCGTGGCAAGCGAGCGGTGCTCGCGGCTGGCGATGTCCGCGCCGGCTGAGTCGCCGAGGCAGGCCAGTGCTTGTGCATAGTCGTGGAGGCTGGTCAGGAATGCGCCGGCATCATGCAACGTTAGGGCATCGATACCGCGTGAAGAAATTGTAGCGAGTTCGTGCATTCGTTGCGCAAAGGCGGTCGGCTCGTGTTCACGCCACGCCGTGACGGTGGCCAGCATCGCGGGGGTCGAGGCCGGGTGGCCGGTGTAGACACAGCACCAGCGCAATTCCCCGGGTAGCGCCATCGGTAGTACGCGCGCCACGTTATCGCTGAGTTCGAAGCGGATCAGGCCTCCGGAGAGCGATGCCGCCACGTCGATTCCACTGCCGCGGCCGTGCTGGATTGCGCGATGGACGTCGATGACGCCATCCAGCGTCGGCGGCGGCAGGTCTGCCTGTGCGTGCAGTGCGCCGAGCAAGGCGACGGTGAGCGCGGCACTGGAGCCGAGGCCCAACTTGGCTTTTACCGCGGCCTGCCCGGGACGGACGTGTTCGAAATGGAACGATCCGCTTTCGAGCCGGATTCGGCATGGCTGCAAGTGGCCGATGCGTGCAGTGCGAGTTAGCAGCGTCGCGATCCATTTCAGATCGTCGCTTGCATCACCGATCCATTCGGCATGATCGGAGCGAAGCCGCAGGCGCGCTTGCAGATTCAGGGTGGGCGACACGATTTCCCAGGTGTCGCTACCGCCGTCGGTGAGCGTGACCTTTGCGCGCCGATCCACCGCCAGCACCAGTGCCGGTGCGCCATCCAGCACCGCATATTCGCCGAGCAGGACCAGTTTGCCTGGCGCACTTGCGACGATGTGCATCACGCGGAAACTGCTTCGATGCGCGCGCCTTCCCCCATGCCGCTGACCAGCACGTCTTCGACGCCGGCGACATCACGCAGTGCTGCAGCAACCGCTTCGGTCGCATCGGGCAGGCATACCGCCTTCACCTGCGGACCGGCATCGATGGTGAAGAACACGCCGATACCTCCGGACTGCATGGCGCGGATGCACTGGATGCAGTCGAGGGTGGCGCTGTTCCAGTAGATCAGCGCGGGGCGCGTGGCCAGCATCACGGCGTGCATCGCCATGCAACTGGCTTCGCTGACGAATGCCAGTTTTTCGAAATCGCGTGCCAGCGCGGCTTGCCGCGCGATGGCGAGGTCGGCCGGAACGGTGGCGACCCACTCGCGGTAGTACGGCGAGGTGCGTTGCGTGGCCTGCATGCCGTCGCGCGAGCTGGTGGCCTTTTTCTTGCGCGTGGTGATCGCGATCACAACGTTCAGCGGCCAGGCCGTGGCATCGAGCAGTGGTGTTGCGAATGCGTCCGCACCATCATCGCGAGTGCCGGCGGCCATTTCCGCGAAGCCGCCGAAAATCGACCGCGCGGCGGAGCCCGAACCACATCGCGCCAGCATCGATAGTTCGCTTTTGTCAAGGCCCAGCGCGAGCGCGTGATCGGCGGCGACCGCCAGCGCCGCGAAACCCGATGCCGATGAGGCCAGCCCGGCGCCGGTCGGAAAATCATTGGCCGATTCGACGCACGCGCGCGTTGCAACACCGGCGCGTGCACGCAACAAATCCAGGAACGCACTGACCTTGCGCGATAGTTCCGCATCGCGCTGCCCGTTGAGTACGACGTCGTCCTGTGCCAGCGCTGGATCGAACCGCAGCGTGGTCCGTGTGTGCAGCGCATCCAGCGTGATGGACAGCGAGCCGGCCGCCGGCAGGTTCAGGGTGGCGTCGCGCTTGCCCCAATACTTGACCAGCGCGATATTGGGTTGGGCGATCGCGGTGGCCTGCATCGGTTGCGAGGTCATTGAAGATATCCGTTGTCCCGGAACCATTGTATTGCGTCGGCCAGCGCTTCCTCCGCCGGCCGTGCACGATAGCCAAGTTCGGTTTCCGCACGGCGGCTGGTGAAGTACATCCGGTGGCGCGCCAATTTCGCGCCCGCGACGGTGACGGTCGGTTCGTGGCCGCTCAGTCGCGCCCACGCTTCGGCGATGTGCGCGACCGGCAGCACCGCGGCGTGCGGCAGCTTCAGCCAGGGTGCGTGCCGTCCTGCCAGGTGCGCGACCGCGGCCAGGATGGCCTTGAGGCTCATGTTGTCGCCGCCCAGTATGTAGCGCCGTCCGCTCTGTCCGCGTTCGTAGGCGAGCGCGTGGCCTTCGGCAACGTCGTCCACGTGCACGACACACAGCCCGGTATCGACGAACGCGGGCATCCTGCCGCGTGCGGCGTCGAGGATCATGCGCCCGGTCGGCGTCGGCTTGCGGTCGCGCGGACCGATCGGTGCGGCCGGATTCACGATCACGATGTCGCGTCCCGCGTGGGCCTGGCGGCGCGCCATTTTCTCTGCAAGATACTTGGAGCGCTTGTACTCGCCCAGCATGTTGGCGTAACGGCTCGCGGTGTCCTCGTCGGCGGGCGTGCCGTCGTCGTGCAGGCCCAACGTCGCAACGCTGGAAGTGTGCACGATGCGGCCAACGCCGCTGCGCTTCGCCGCGGCAAGGATATTGCGGGTGCCGCGCACGTTGTTCATGCGGATGCGGGTCGGATCGCGCGCCCACAGCCGGTAGTCGGCGGCGACGTGGAACAGACCTTCGCAATCCTGCAGCGCGCGTTCCAGCGAGGACGGGTCGAGCAGGTCGCCCTGCACGATTTCGGCATCGAGTCCATCGAGATTGCGGGTGTCGCTGGATACGCGCACCAGGGCGCGAACCGTGTAGCCGCGTCGCAGCAGCACGCGCACCACCGCTGATCCTACGAAGCCGTTGGCGCCGCTGACCAGGACGCGTGCGTTCATGCGGCGAGTGCGGCTGCGGTCGCAAGCGAACGGCGCGCACGCGCGAAATCCTGCGCGAGCGCTCGCGTCGCTCGCCAGGCAGCCGGACCGCCGAACGCGATTGCTGAAAGCATGTGCAGCGAGAATCCGGAATCGGCGCCGTCGAGCGCCTGGACGATGGATGCGGGCAGCCCGCGCCAAGCCGGATCGCAGATGGCCTTGACCGCGACGAACGGCAACCCGGTACTCAGGGCGATCGCGGCGACGGACGCGGCTTCCATATCCACGGCACGGGCGCCAGTCCGTTCAGCCAGTTCACGCTTGTCGGCCACGCTCGCGAGTGGCCGTTGGGCGGACCAGAGCACGCCACGGTGCGCGTTCAATTTCGGCGACAGCACCGAGAACAAGTGTTCGCTGGCAGCGTCGTCAATCGCAATACCCGGATCAGCTTCGGTATGCCGTACGCGGTCGGGGATCAACACGTCGCCTGGTGCCAGGGCCGGATCCAGCGCGCCCGCGACGCCCCAATTCGCGAGCCGATCGATACCGCAGGCGAGCAGCCGTTCCGCGGCGCGCGCGGCGTTGTCGGCGCCGATGCCGGAAATGGCGACCCATCCGCCCCGCCAGCGCGCGCACTCGCCGACGCGCATTCCGCGAATGCCGAGACTGTGCGCTTCGGCGGGTAGCGCCACCACCAGGCCGGTGCCATCAATGGACGCCACCGTTTTCCGCATTGCGGTAATGCACCAGTGCCCAATAGGGGAAGTAGCGACTGTAGCCGTGGTATTTGAGATAGAACACGCGCGGAAAGCCGGGCGCATTGAAGCGCGCCTCGTTCCACTCGCCATCGGTCTGGGTCTTCAGCAGGTATTCGATGCCGCGCGCGACTGCCGCGCTGGCGGCTTCGCCGGCTTCCATCAGCGCCAGCAGCGCCCACGCGGTCTGGGTCGGCCCGCTGCGCGCGCCCCGGCCACGCAGTCCGGGGTTGAGGTAGCTGTCATTGCCTTCGCCCCAGCCGCCGTCGGCCTGTTGCACCGATTTCAGCCATGCGACTGCCCGGCGCATCGGCGCGGCATCCGCCGGAATTCCGGCCGCACGCAGCGCGACCAGCACCGACCAGGTGCCATAGATGTAGTTGGTGCCCCAGCGGCCGAACCACGCGCCTTCCGGGGTCTGTTCCTCGAGCAGGAAGCGCGTGACGCGTTCGCGCGCGGTGCGGTCCTGCCTGCGCTCGAGCAGGGCAAGCAGGGTCAGGACGCGGCCGCTGACATCGCTGGTGGGGGGATCGAGCAGGGCGCCGTGGTCTGCGAACGGAATCTGGTTGAGCCACTGGTGGTCGTTGTCGGCATCGAACGCCGCGAAGCCGCCATTCTTCGATTGCATGCCGCACAACCAGTTGCTGGCGCGTTCGATCGCGTCTGCATAAATTGCGCGATGCGGCGACTGCTGCAGCGCACGCGCCACCACGGCGGTGTCGTCGAGGTCGGGATAGGCGTCATTCCTGAACTGGAACGCCCAGCCGCCACCGGGCAGGGCGGGGCGATAGGCGCGCCAGTCGCCGGCCTCTTCGCACAGCTGGCGCCCGAGCAGCCAGTCCAGTGCGCGGCGCGTGGCCTCGGCGGGTACGTCGCCGTCTTCCTGCAGCGCCAGGCAGATCAGGCCCGTATCCCACACCGGCGAAACGCACGGTTGGCACCACGCGTCGTGATCGTGCACCACCAGCAGATCGTCGATGGCCTTGCGGGTCTCGCTGCGCGCCGGATGATCGGCGGCGTAGCCCAACAGCGCAAGCGCTTCGTAGGCATTGACCATCGCGGGGAAGATCGCACCAAGGCCGCCTTCGCCGTTACGGCGTTCCAGGATCCAGGTTTCGGCACGCTTAAGGGCATGCCTGCGCAAGCGCCCAGGAATCAGCGGTTCCACGCGCCGCACGGTTTGCTCGCACGCGAACAGCACGCGATTCAACAGCGAACGCGCGTGGAAATAATGTTTCTCGGATTCGGGCGGCGTGACGAAGAGTTCGCGGATGTGCACCTCGCGCGGATTTGCCGCACGCGGTTTCAGCGTGGTCAGCACCGACAGCGGCACCATCACGGTGCGTGACCAGTACGAGACCTTGGCGAGGGTGAACGGGAACCAGCGTGGCAGCAACACGATCTCGACCGGCAGGAACGGCACGCCGCGCCAGGGCAGTTCGCCGAACAACGCCAGCGCGATGCGGGTGAACACATTGCTGCGCGCGGCTCCACCTTGGCCGAGGATCGCGGCGCGCGCGCGTGCCATGTGCGGTGCGTCGGGGCGATCGCCGGCCAACTTGAGCGCGAAGTAGCACTTGACGCTGCAACTCACGTCCAGTGCGCCGCCTGGATACAGTGACCAACCACCGTCGCTGGATTGCCGGGTACGCAGATATTCGGCGAGCCGCGATTCAAGCAATCGGTCCGACTCGCCGAGGTAATGCAGCATCAGGATGTATTCGGCGGGAATCGTGCAGTCCGCTTCCAGTTCGTACTGCCAGTAGCCGTCGGGATGCTGGTGCGCCAGGATGCGCGTGCGCGCCGCACTGATCGCGTTGCCCAGGCGATCACCCGAGGCTCCCTCGTTGCGGGCGGCCATTGAATCCTGTTGCGGGATGCCGGAATAGGGTGCCATGTCGTCCGCTGACCCTCTACTTGAAGTTGATGGCGTGCGACGGACTGCAGGCGTCGCTTCCGGGCCAGGCCGCACGCGATTCCGGGAAGCGACCATCCCAGTCGTCGGCCAGCGCCTGCAGAGGCAGCCCTTCCGACATGCGCGCGAACCAGCCACGCAATACGCGGCTGTAACCGGCGAACAGATGCGTGACGATCACGATCTTCTTCACCACCTGGCGCGAAACCTTGACCTCTGATGCGGCGGTGAAGTCGGGCTTGGCCAGGATCGAGGCCAGCGTGCGCATCGCCAGTCCCAGCGCGATCAGGCAGAAGCGGCGGATGCCGACTTCCCTTTCCGGGATCAGCAACGTGTAGTCGAGCGCGTTGCGCAAATGGCTGTGCGCGATGCCGATCAGTTGCGCATAGGCCTTGCCGAACGCGGCAGGCACATTGCCGCGACGAAGATCTTCGAGTTTCAGCCCGGCCCGGGCGAACAGGTCGTGCGGCAGCCAGCACACGCCGCGTTCGCGATCCTCCCAGAAATCCTTGAGGATGTTGGTCATCTGCAGGCCCTGGCCGAACGACACGTCCAGCGCCGACATGGCCTCGCGTTTCTCGGCGATGCGCGGCGAGTACTCGCAGAACAGGTCGGTGAGGGTCTGCCCCACGATGCCGGCGACGTAGTAACAGTAGCGGTCCATTTCGCGCATGTCGGCGAGGCCGCTGGTACTGGCGTCGCGCTCGAAGCGCGGCATGCCCGCGCACATCACGCTGATGCAGCGGGTCAGCGACTCGCGCTGGGCGGGATTGAAGCCGTCGGTGACGCCGATGATGTCTGGCGTGTGCGCGACCAGGTCGCGTTCGGCCGCGAGCGTGTTGCCGTTCAACATCGGCGCCAACTCGCGCGCGAACAAGGCAGCGTCCTCGTTCGATCCGACCACGCGCGTGAAACGATGATGGAACTCCTGCTTCAGGTCGCCCGGCAGCGAGCGTTCGTCCTCGATGGTGTCCGCGATCCGGCACAGCAGGTAGGCATTGGCGATCACGGTGCGCAGGCGCGGGGCCAGCTGCGGAATCGTGAGCGCAAAGGTGCGCGACACTGCAGGAAGAATGCGCTCCTGATAGGCTTCGGCGGCTCGCCGTGACGCACTGGCAGAACCTCGGGCGATCATCCTGCGGGTCTCCTTCGGCGGGTTGGTTGCCGGTCGTCAATCTTACCTATTGTGCGTGAAGACGAGGTCGAAAGCGCGCCGGGGCCGTTTTTTGACAGGCGCGCAAGCGTCTCGCTAGGCTCGTGGCCGTTCGCGGCGCCCGCCGCCATGCACGGTATTCCCTATGCCTTTCGCTGACCGCGTGCCCGGTTGCCTCGAGCGCGTCGAACGCGCGCTGGAGGCGCGCCTGCCCGTTGCGGATGCGCGGCCCGCTTCCCTGCATGCGGCCATGCGGTATGCGGCACTGGGAGGGGGCAAGCGGATGCGTCCGTTGCTGTGCTACGCCAGCGGGGAAGTGTTGGGGATCGCGCCCGAACGGTTGGACGATGCCGCCTGTGCGGTCGAATGCGTGCATGTTTTCTCGCTGGTGCACGACGACCTGCCGGCCATGGACGATGATGCGCTCCGCCGCGGCAAGCCGTCCACGCACGTTGCCTTTGGCGAGGCGACCGCCATTCTGGCCGGCGACGCGCTGCAGACGCTCGCGTTCGAAATCCTGGCCGGCGACGGGGTCCGCGATGCCGCCGAGCGACTGGGCATGATCGCGATCCTGGCCGGCGACGGGGTCCGCGATGCCGCCGAGCGACTGGGCATGATCGCGATCCTGGCCGCGGCGACGGGCTCGAAAGGCATGACCGGTGGGCAGGCCGTCGACCTGGAATCGGAAGGCAAGCGGATATCTGCCGCCGAGCTCGAGGCGCTGGACCGCGACAAGACCGGCCGGCTGATCCGCGCTGCGGTGCTGATGCCGTGCTGCGCAGTGCCTGGTCTTCCGGCTACGACCCGCGCTGCGCTGGATCGTTTCGCCGAGTGCGTTGGCTTGGCGTTCCAGATCAGGGACGACGTGCTGGACATCGAGGGCGAACAGGCGTTGACCGGCAAGACCCATGGCGCGGATGCCGCGCGCGGCAAGGCGACCTATCCGTCGCTGATGGGCATGGACAGCGCCAAGGGCCGCGCGGACGGGTTGTACGCCGAGGCGTTGGCCGCGCTGGAACCCTTCGGCGATGCCGCCGAGCCGTTGCGCTGGATGGCGCGCTACATCGTGCATCGCGACCGTTGATCGCGGTGGTTGGATTGATTGCCGATTTCGGCGGAATGCAAGCCTGCGATCAGCGCGTGTGAAAGCCGTATTCGGCGAGCACGGGCTTCAGGGCCCTGACCCATATCGCGTAACCGGCGGGTTGCATGTGCAGGCCGTCCTTGCGGAACAGGCGTGGGTTCGGCTTGCCTTGCGCATCGAGCATCATCGGGGCGACGTCGACGAAGGTGATTCGTTTCTGCGTGCGCGACCAGCCGGCGATCTTGTCGTTGGCTTCATGCATCCGCGGCCACATCGACCAGCGCGCGATGCTTGGCTTGATCGAGATGTAGACGATGGCCACGTTCGGGATTGCCTTGCGCACGCGGGCGACGAAGGCCTCGAAGTCGTCGCGTACCTGATCGGGGGTCAGGCCTTCGGCGATGTCGTTGTCGCCGGCGTACATCACAATCACGCGTGGATTGTAGGGAATCACGATACGGTCAGCGTAGTAAGTGCTGTCTGCAATCGCCGAGCCCCCGAAGCCGCGGTCGATGACCGCAATGCCGGGAAAATCCTTCTGCAGCGTCGGGGTCCAGAACCGGATCGAGGAACTGCCCACGAAGACCACGTCGTGTTGCAGCGGCGGCTGGCTGGCGTCCTGCGCGACCAGCTTGTCGATGTCGGATTTCCAGGATTGCGGCGACGGCGGCAGCGCCAGCGCGACGCCACTCGCGAGCAACAGCGCGGCGCCAGCAAGGAGTGTGCGCAACGAGCCCAGATTCGGCGTCGGGATGTCTTTAAGGCAGATATTCAAGCTGGGTGAGGGAGGTTGCCGGTTGCTTCGGGATTATAGGCCGCCCGCGGCAAACGATTTGACACGGACGCGTCGGGCTGCGGACCCCGCTGTTCAAAATGGAAAGGCCGTCCTTCCGGGACGGCCTTTCCATTGAACGAATTGGTGGAGCGGAAGGGGATCGAACCCTCGACCTCTGCATTGCGAACGCAGCGCTCTCCCAGCTGAGCTACCGCCCCACGTATCGGATTTTCGGGCGTGTCTCCCGCACCGCGGAAGCCGCCACTGGCTGGCGCATCGCGCGCCAGCGAGCCGCGTATGGTAGCCGGTAAGCCTGCGCGCGCCAAGCTCCCCGGTATCTGCTTCAGGCCAGCAGCGGGGTCAGTTTCGCCTTCAGCACTTCGGCGCGCCAGCCTTGCAGAGCTTCCGGCCAGGCGCGCGTCACTGCGAATTCCTCGATCAGTCGGCGGGGGCAGAGCAGGCCGGCGGGCAGGTCGAGCTCGTCGGCGAGCGACTGGATCAGCGTGCGCATCGCATCGACGACGCGCTTGGTTTCGCCTTTTGGAGCGGCGGGCGTGGGCACGAGCGTTTCCAGTTCCTCGGGCGTGGCGGGTGCCTGCAGGATCGTGAGCAGTTCGGCGCGTTGTGGGCCACGCAGGGCGCGCAGGCCTTTCACCCGTTCGAACAGCTCCTGTGTGTTGGCCGGTGGTTGCTGCGACAGCGACAGGGCGTGCGCGTCGTCGAGCACCCATGGGCGTGGCTTGTCCAGCTTGCGTGCGGTGTCATCGCGCCACAGCAGGACACGCTTTAGCCGTGCGCGTGCCGCGTCCGGCCAGTCGGCGGCATTGCGAAAGCCGCGCTGCGGCTGCGGATCGGCCTGACTCGGGTCGCGGTAGGCGCGCTGGACCAGCCGCGCGCAGTCCTCGGCGTGCCATCCGGCGCGTCCGCGCCGTTCCAGTTCGGCAGCAAGTTGCTCATGCAATGCCGCAAGGTGGGCAACGTCCTGTGCGGCGTATTCGATCTGGCTGGCGGTGAGCGGGCGTTGCAGCCAATCGGAGCGGGTTTCGTCCTTGGGAATGTCGATGCCGAGCACGTTCGCCACCAGCTTCTGGTAACTGAGGCCCGGACCCATGCCGCACAGCGCGGCCGCGATCTGGGTATCGAACAATCGCAGCGGCGTATCGTCCAGCAGCGGTGCCAGGGCTTCCATGTCCTCGCCGGCGCTGTGCATCACGCACAGGCGTTCCGCCACCAGCGCACGCAGGTCCGCGCCGGTGTCAAAGGCCAGGGGATCGATCAACCAGCAACCCCCCGCGCAGGCAGCTTGCACCAATGCGAGCCGGGGAAAGTAGGTATTGCGACGCATGAACTCGGTATCCAACCCGAGCAGGCCATGCTCCGGGAGCGCCGGCAAGGCGTCCGCATGGTCGATCCAGCCCGGATTCAATGAACTGTCGTCGTCCATCGGTTGGTGTTCCATTACGCGTCGGTTTGCTATCGTGAACAGCACACGATAACAGCCAGCGCCCGCGTCCGCATGCCCCAGCCGCAGTCCCTGAACCGTCAACACGCGATCGGTGGCGCGATTGGCGTGGCCGTGTTGGTGTTCGCGCTGGTCTACCGGTTTTTTCCGGAAGCGCTCAAGGTCGAACCGGCGATGCTGAAATCGCATTCGGCCGCCGTGTCCAGCGCGCCAGTGGTGGCCGGAGTGGCGCCGCGCAAACTGACACCGGCCGAGTCCGAACTCGATGCAGGGCCGCCGATTTCCCTGGCGCCCGCCGCGGTGATCGCGGCCCGCGCGCGGCAAGGCGCATTCGGCACCCACGAGGGGAAGGGCAAGATCGCGGACTTGCTGACCCAGGCCGGCAAGTCCGCGCGTGCCGGCAACCTGGTCGGTCCGGCCAAGGACAGCGCGCTGTCGCTGGTGTTGCGGGCGGTGCAACAGGCGCCGGATGATCCGCACGTCAAAACCGCAGTGTCGCTTCTGCACGCGCGGCTGATCGCGAATGCGCAGCAATCGCTCGCGAGTGGCGATGCCGATACCGCGCGTACCTACCTGGATGCGCTGAAGCAACTGCCCGGAACACGCGAGGATCTGGCCGCGCTGGCCGCGCGTGTCGATGCCGCCGACAGGGTCCAGCCGTTGCTGGAGCAGGCCAGCGAGCTGGTGCAGCAGGGCAAGCTGGAGGGCAAGGGTGGCGACACCGCGCTCGCGGTCTACCGCAAGGTGCTTGCGCTCGATCCTGAAAACAGCGTGGCGCGCGAGGGCTTGCAGCGCGTACAGCATGCAGCGCTGGATCGCGCACTCAGCGCGGCAGCACAGAATGATGATGCCAAGGCCGACGCGGCCTTGGCGGATGCCGCGGCGATCCTGCCGTCCTCGTCCGCGCTTGCGGATACCCGTGCGCGCATCGAGGCGATGCGCAGCGGCCGCGCCGACAACCTGATGGCGCAGGCGGAATCGGCCTTCGATTCCGGCGATATGGATCTCGCGCAGCGCATCGCAGCACAAGCCGCTGCACTCGGCGCGTCCACGGATGCCTTCCTTGCCAAGCTCAAGAATGCCCGTGAATACGCGAATTATCACCCGGGCCAGGTATTCGCAGATCGTTTTCTCGATATCGTCGGGCAGGCCCCTGCGCTGGTCGTGATCCCGCGTGGCAGTTTCGAAATGGGGGCGCCCGAGCGCAGCCGCGCCCAGGCGGGCGCCGAGCAACCGCAACACGAAGTGAACATCGCCAGGGGATTCGCGATGGCGCGGGCGGAAGTCACGGTTGCCGAATTCGGCGCATTCGTGCGCCAGTCCGGTTACGTGCCGGATTCCGATCGACTAGGTGGCGCCTCCGTGTATGACGAGGCCAATGGTCGCATGCAGATGCGTTCGGGCGCAGACTGGCGCGACAATTACGCCGGCCAGCGCGCGCAGGACAATGACCCGGTCGTCAATGTGTCCTGGAACGATGCCAAGGCGTACGCCGACTGGCTCTCGAAACGCACGGGCCAGCACTACCGCTTGCCCACCGAGGCCGAATACGAATACGCCGAGCGCGCCGGCACGACCACGCCATATTGGTGGGGCACCGGGACGCCCACTCGCAAGGTCGAAAACCTCACCGGCAGCGAGGACCGTTCACCCGCGCATCGCAGCTGGGCGAACGCCTTCCGGAACTACAACGACGGTTACTGGGGTCCGGCACCAGTGATGAGTTTCCTGCCCAATCCGTTCGGCCTGTACGACATCAGCGGCAACGTGTCCGAATGGGTTGCCGATTGCTGGCACGACAACTACGTGCGGGCGCCGACGGACGGCAGTGCATGGGTCAATCCGGGTTGCGACGAACGCGTGATCCGTGGCGGTTCCTGGGGCAGCGCGCCGGACCAGGATCGTTCCGCGTTCCGGTTGGGTGCGGCGGCCGATTCGCGCAGCGGACGGGTCGGTTTTCGCGTGGTCAGGGATCTGTGAGGAAGGGATCCAGCGACCAACCGCGTCGGCAATTTGCATGCATCGTGGCTGGCCGTGCAAGGATTCCTTCCCTTGCTGCGGTATCAGACGGATGCGGCAAGTGCATCGCGAAATGCCGGGAGATAGCCGGCACCGAACAGGTTGACGTGGTTGAGCAAGTGATAGAGGTTGTAGAGTGGCGCGCGTTCGCGCCAGTCGTCGCGTAATGGCGCATGCTCCGCGTAGGCGTCGAAAAACGCTGCTGGTGGCGAACCGAACAGGATCAGCATCGCGAGTTCTGCTTCGGCCCAGCCGTGGTGCACCGCACCGGCGTCGATCAGCGCGGGCGATCCATCGGCGCAAACGTGCAGGTTGCCCGACCACAAGTCGCCGTGCAGCAGCACCGGCGGCATGCCAGGGACGCGTTTGCGCAACTGTGCGCACAGTCGCTCGATGGCGGCAGCATCGCGTGCGTCGATCAAGTCGCCGTCACGGGCGCGGCGTGCCTGCGGCAGCAGGCGGCGTTCGGCAAAGAAGCACCAGCCATCGGCATGCGGGGTGTTGTCCTGCGGCGAATCGCCGCAATAGCCGGCATGCTCGAAACCGAAACTCGCACTCTTTATGGAGTGCTGTTTAGCGAGTCCGGTGCCTGCCCGCCACCAGTAATCCGCTGCGCGCTCACCATCGCCCAAGTCTTCCAGCACGATGCGATGCGTATCCACCGCATGCACTGCAGGCACGCGCAGCGCGAGGGCATCGCGCAGGGCCTCCAGGCCATGTGCCTCGGCCGCGAAGAAATCGGATGGTGCATCGGGCCCGGTTTTGACGATCACGCGCCTGCCATCGGCCAGCAGGTCTCGTCGAAGCGTGGCAGCGGCATTCATCTGGCCGCGATCTTCGCCAAGTTTCGGAGGTGCGATGCGATGGGTCGGGACACCCTGAAGCAGTCACTTGGTGCCGAAGGTGGGACTCGAACCCACACGCTTTTAAGGGCGGCGGATTTTGAGTCCGCTGCGTCTACCGATTCCGCCACTTCGGCACGCGGATCGCGAAGTATACGGGTCTCAGTGCGTGTTGTCTTGTGGAAGCGTGCGTTCGCCACGTGCATACCAGCCGTCTTCGGCGGGTTCGAAGACCGCGCAGCTGGTCATTCGATCCTGGTAGACATGCAAGCTGACCGAAACGGCGTCGGAGCTCGGATTGCGGATGGTGTGGTACTCGTGTGGCGGGATCAGGCTGCCTGCCGAGCCGGGACCGGCCTGGATCGCGCCGGCGGTGCGGAAACGGTAGCGGCGCGCGTCGTGTTCCAAAAGTTCGTACTGCACCACTTCCAGTTCGCCGCGCCAGACGCCTTCCACGCACCACATGCCGGCATGGTCGTGGATCGGCGTTCCCTGGCCGGGTCCCCAGGTCATGGCCACTACCGAGTAGCCGTGCCGGTCGCTGCGATAGAGCTCGCGACGCGCGTAGTGGTCCGTGCAGGTCTCGAACACACAGGCGGGCAATTCGACGTCGCTGCAGCGGATCATGCGGCAGAGGCCGTCGCGCAGGGCGCGTGTCAAATCCTCGGTGCCTTGCAGCGCAACTGCGGCATCGAGGGTGTCGATCAGTTTGCTGCGACCTGGGAAATCAATGGCAAGCATGGCGTTTCACTTCGGCACCCGGGCATTCTAGCAGCGCGTCACAGGGTCGCCATGAAGGCGCCGATGGCCGCGCCGAAGCGACCGGTATCGACCAGGAAGGCATCGTGGCCCTGCGGGGAATCCAGGCCAACGAAGGTGGTGTCGGTGCCGGTGGCGCGCAGGTCTTCGGCGAGTTGTTCCTGCTGTTCCAGCGGGAACAGGATGTCGGTTTCGACGCCGATCACCAGCGTGCGCTCCAGTTTCATCTTGGCCAGCGCGTTGCGCACCGAGGTGGCGGGATCGGGCGTGCCGCCGTATTCGGCGAGGTCGAACCAGTCCGAGGCACGCGAAAGGTACAGGTAGCAGTTCGGATCGAATGCGCGGGTGAAACGGCGCGCATGCGCATTGAGGTAGGACTCGATTTCGAATTCCGCGCCGAATGGATCGTCTTCGCGTTGGCCCGGGTCGAGGCGGATGCGGCCGAAGCGGCCGCTCCATTCCAGCGCCGAGCGGTAGGTGATCACGCCCAGTTTGCGTGCGATGTTCATGCCCGCTTCCGGATAATGCGCGTCGTCGTAGCGGCCTTCGTTCCAGTTGGGGTCCAGCCGGATCGCCTCGCGCTGCAATGAACGAATCGCGATCGCGAACGGTTGCGCGCGCGGCGCCGTGCACACGCTGACATGCGCACGTGCGAACCCAGGGTGAAGGGCAAGGCAGCCGAGTGCGGCCATGCCACCCATCGAGCAGCCGACCAGCGCGGCGAGGCGCTCGATGCCGAGGCCGCGTGCCAGCTCAAACCCGGCGTCGCCAACGTCTTCGAGCGCCAGTTCGGGAAAGTCGAGGCGCCACGGCTTGCCGGTGGCGGGGTTGATCGAGGCGGGTCCGCTCGAGCCCTTGCAGCTGCCCAACGAGTTCATGCAGATCACGAACCAGCGATCGGTATCGATGGCCTTGCCCGGCCCGACGATGTCTTCCCACCAGCCCGGCGTCGCGTCGGCCGCGTTACTGGCCGCGTGTGCGCTCGGCGAGAGGCCAGTCATGATCAATACCGCGTTGCCGCGCGCGGCATTCAGAGTGCCCCAGGTTTCGTATGCGACCTGCGCACCATGCAGCTCGCCGCCGCGCTTCATGCGGAAGGGCGAGGGCAGGTCGAAATACTGGCGGGCGTCGGCCATGGTGATTCTTGCGCAAGCGGAATCGGCGAGGGTAACGAATGCTCGGCGTATGGCCAAGTGATGCATCGGCCCGCAAGCGGTTTTTGCGAGCGGGGACGCCGAAGCGTCATCCCGGCGCAGGCGGGGATCAAGTCAACTATCGGCCCGCCAGCGGGCCTGGGTGGGCGGCCGTGCAGAAGCGTCATCCCCGCGCGGATCGGAGCGGAGAAATTCTCAATCCACCTTGTCGATCGTGAGGACGACGGGCGTGTGCGAGTCGCTCGCCACTTCCACGGGGGCGGATTCCAGATCGCCGGCCCGCGGCATCGCGTCACCGGTCCTGCTGGTGTGTGCGGCCACTTTCACCCTCGCATAATTCGAGAGCCTGAGCTTCGGCGTCATCGCCATCGCATCGGTCAGCGTGACCGTCGCCGGAAGTGCCGAAGCCTTCAGACGCGCAACGGCGAGCGGCATCGGCGGACCGTCCAGCGCGCGCGCGAACACGAATACGGTATCGCCGGGGCTCATCCTGCCCGCAAGCTTCGGGTCGAGCTTCACGGTAATCTCGAGCGCGACATTCTGGTCGGCCGTTGCAGTCGTTGCGGTCGATGGCGATGCCGGCACCGAATTGGCCGGGGGCGGCATAGTATCTTGCGTGCCACCGGCACGCGCCTGGGCTTCCACCAGTTCCTGCTGCACGGTTGCGGCAACCTTGGAACCGGGTTGCAGCAGCGGCAGCAGGGTTTTCCATTGCGTTGTCGCGCCAGCGTAATCCTTGCGCTGGAAATCGCTGATGCCAAGCAGCCACAACGCACGCTGGTGGCTCGGGTCGACCTGCAAGGCATGTTGCAGCTTGGCGCGCGAGGCGTCGTCGATCAGGTGGGCGGGGCTGCTGGCCGCCCTGGCCTCCACCCAAGCGACCATTGCGTCGGGATCGTCTGGCTTGAGTTGCAGCAAGTGGTTCAGTGCGTCCAGTGCCTGTTCCGGTTGGTCGAGCGCGGAATATGCCTGGGCCAGCAGCGCCCAGGCCTGTGCATCATCGGGCTTGCGCGCGACGCTCTCGCGCAGTTGCCGGGTGGCTTCGGCGAGCGTGGCCTGGTTGTCGGGGGGGGCGGTCACCAGCGCCTGTGGCGTGCCGATCAACAGATAGATGCCCAGAACCAACGGGGGCGTCACCAGTGCCAACGCAAGCGCCAGCAGGAACGGCGTACGTGGATGGCCGCGCCGGCGTGCGCTGCGCAGCATAGGCACCAGCACGCAGGCGAGGGCGGCCACCACCATGATGGCGGCGATGACGAGAAAACGAATGGTCACCAGTCCTCTCCGCTGTCTTCGGGGATGGCGGCGGCGGGGCGCGTGCGTCGGCGCAGCAGCACGATCACGACGATGCCGCCAGCCAGCAGGATCACGGGTGTGCCGAACCACAGCGCGAGGGTGCTGGGCGCGAGCGGCGGGTCGTACAGGATGAACGTGGAATAGCGCGCGACCAGCCAGGCCTTGATCTCCCGGTCGCTCTTGCCCTGCTGCATCATGTCGAAGATCTGACTGCGCAACTGCTTGGCGAAATCGGCGTTCGAGGACAACAGGCTCTCGTCCTGGCAGACCATGCAACGGAGCTCACCCGTCAGGTGCTGGAAGCGTTCGCGCTGGGCGGCGTTGCGGAACGGCAGTGGGTCGATCGCGAATGCGGCGACGCTCAGCGCCAATGCGATGGTCATGACCGCGATGGCAAGCAGGCGTTTCATGTGCCCTGCTGCTCCAGCGCACGGATCTTCGGTTCCAGTTCCGTCGCGATCACGTCCGGCGTCAACGGCCCGATGTGCTTGTAGCGGATGATGCCCCTGGCGTCGATCAAATAGGTCTCGGGTGCGCCGTACACGCCGAAGTTGATCGCGGTGTCGCCCGACCGGTCCACGATCACCTCGTGATAAGGATCGCCATGGCGCTGCAGCCAGGCGCGCGCGTCCTGCGGCGCATCCTTGTAGTCGTAGCCGATCAGAGGGATGCCGAAGCGGTCGCGGTACGCCAACAGGGTCGGGTGCTCGTCGGCGCAGGCGAAACACCAGCTCGCGAACACGTTCAGCAGGTAGGGTTTGCCGAGCAGGTCGGCCTTGGTCACGAATTGCGTTGGATGGTCGAGTCGCGGCAACCGGAACACTGGCGCCGGCTTGTTGATCAGCGGGCTCGGCACGAAGCTGGCATCGTGGTGCTGGTTCCAGGCCAGACCGATCACGAAGAACGCCAGCAGTGCCGCAAACACGATCAGCGGCACGAAACGCGCGGCGGGTTTGCGCACGGTCTCGTTCACGCTTCGCCTTCCGCCAGTTTGCTTGGAGCGTCGGGTTCGGGCTTGGCGCGGGCGGACTCGGCTTCCGGCTCGCGTTGCAGCCGGAAGCGCTTGTCCAGCACCACCGTGAATCCGCCCAGCATCATCAACACGCCGCCGCCCCAGATCCAGCGCACGAACGGCTTGTCGTACACGCGCAGCGACCATGCGCCATCGCCGAGCGGGTCGCCCAGCGACACGTACAGGTCGCGGAACACGCCGGCCTGGATCGCGGCTTCGGTCTGCACCTGTCCGCCGGTGTAGGTGCGCTTCTGCGGATGCAGGGTCGCGACCGTTTCGTCGCCGCGCGTGATCAGCATGGTGCCCTGTTGCGCGCGATAGTTCGGACCGGCCACTTCCGTCACGCCCTTGAAGTGGAAGCGGTAGGCGCCGATCGAGATGTTGCTGCCTGGTCTCATACCCACGTCCTGTTCGATGCTCATCGATCGCGTCAGGATCGCCCCGGCGATGAACACGCCGACGCCGAAGTGCGCCAGCATCATGCCCAGCATCTCGAAGGGATAACGCTTGCCGTGTGGTGCCTCGCGCCAGCGTTTGATCGCGAACAGCGCCACGCCGGCCATCACCCAGGTCGCGGCGGTCACGCCCAAGAGTTGGTACCAGCCGCGCACGCCGAGCAGCAAGGCGACGATGCCGGCCGCGATCGCCAGCAAGACGATGCGCATCAGTGAGCGTTTCCAGATCCGGAGGTCGGCCTTGCCCCAGCGCGACAACGGCCCGAACGGCAGCGCCAGCACCAGCGGTGTCATCAACAGCATGAACAGCGGGCCGAAGTAGGGCGGCCCGACCGATATGCGTCCGATGTCGAGCGCTTCGCCGACCAGCGGATACAGCGTGCCCAGCATCACCATCGCGCAGGCAACCGTCAGCATCAGGTTGCCGATCACCATCAGGGTTTCGCGCGAGGCCAGCGCGAATGGCTTGCCGCCCGTGACCTTGGGTGCACGCAATGCGTAAAGCAGCAACGAACCGCCGACCACCACCGCGAGATAAACGAGGATGAACACGCCGCGCGCCGGCGAGAACGCGAAGGCGTGCACGCTGGTCAGCAGGCCCGATCGGACAAGGAAGGTGCCGAGCAGCGAGAACGCGAACCCGAAGATCGACAACAGCAGCGTCCACGCACGCAGGCTGTCGCGCTTGTCGGTGATCGCCTGGGCGTGGATCAGCGCGGCGCCGATCAGCCATGGCATGAACGAGGCGTTCTCGACCGGATCCCAGAACCACCAGCCGCCCCAGCCTAGTTCGTAATAAGCCCACGCGCTGCCCGCCACGATGCCGAGGGTCAGAAAACCCCAGGCGGCGTTGGTCCAGGGCCTGGCCCAGCGCACCCAGGTCGATTTCAGTTCACCGCCCAGCAACGCGGCGATCGCGAACGCGAAGGCGACGCTGAAGCCGACGTAACCCATGTACAGCGTCGGCGGATGGAACGTGAGCCCCGGGTCCTGCAACACGGGATTGAGGTCGGCGCCATTTGCCGCGGCTGGCAACATGCGCCCGAACGGATTGGACGTCGAGATCATGTAAAGCAGGAATCCGAACGCCACGAACCCGAGCACGCCGATAACCCGCGAGAAGAAGGCTTCGGGCAACCTGTTTCCGAACGCGACGAGTGCCACCGTCCACAGGTTGAGGATCAACATCCACAACAGCAGCGAACCCTCGTGCGCCCCCCAGACGGCCGACAACTTGTAGAACAGCGGCAGGCTCAGGTTCGAATTCTGGGCAACGTAGGCCACCGAGAAATCGTTGGTCGCGAAGGCCCACATGAGAATGCCGAAGGCCATCGCGACGAATACGAACTGTCCGATGGCAAGCGATGGGGCGGTCGCCATCAATGGCTTGCTGCCGCGCCAGGCACCGATGATCGGCAGCAGGCATTGCAGCCCGGACAGCAGCAGCGCGAGGATCAGCGCGACCTGGCCGAGTTCCGGGTTCATTGCGTGTTGCCGTGGCCGGCGTCTGCCGGGATGCGATGTTCCGCCCTGGCCTTGGCGATCGCCTGCGCGACTTGCGGCGGCATGTAGGTGGAATCGTGCTTGGCCAGCACCTGGGTCGCGACGAACGTGCCGCCTACCATCCGGCCGGTGGTGATTGTGCTCTGGCCCACGCGGAACAGGTCGGGCAGGATGCCGGTGTAGCGCACCGGAATGTTCTGGAAGCGGTCCGTGATCACGAAGTCGGTCGTGAGCGTGCCGGGTACGTGACGGATGCTGCCTTCCAGCACGATGCCGCCAAGCCGGAACGGATGCCCGGCCGGCGCCTTGCCGGCGTCGACTTCGCTCGGCGAATACAGGTAGGTCATGTTCCGCTGTAGCGCGAACACCGACAGGCCGGCCGCGATCGCGACCGCGCCGAGGATCAGCAGCGTGATGATCAGGCGTCGTTTGCGAACCGGGTTCATGTCGATGCCTCCGCCCGTTCGACCTTGGCCTTGCGCGCGCGTTCGCGTGCGAGCCGTCCGCGCAGTTGGTGCGTCAGGCGGCGCCGGCGCAGCATCGGTGCGAACCAGTCCCACGCCAGCACGACGAAGAACACCACGTAGGCGGGCCAGACGTATTTTGCGTAACCGCCCATTGCAAGCCAGTGCGTCATGGTGCCTGCCCCGATGCCACCTGCGCACGTACCCATTGCTTTCCGCCTTCCAGCGCGAGCAGGGCGGTGCGGGTGCGGCTGAGGATGCTGGCGAAGAAATACAGGTGCGTTGCCAGCGCCATCGTCAGCAGTGGCCAGAGCATCGAGGGCGCGATCGAGGACTTGCCGAACAGGTCCACGGTCGTGCCCTGGTGCAGCGTATTCCACCACACTACCGAGTAGTGCACGATCGGCAGGTTGACGATGCCGACCAGCGCCAGCAGCGAGGCCGCGCGGGCGCCGCGGCGGCGGTCCTCGAAGGCGTTGTACAAACCGATCACGCCGAGATAAAGGAAGAACAGCACCAGCTCGGAGGTCAGCCGCGCGTCCCACGTCCACCAGGTGCCCCACATCGGCTTGCCCCAAAGCGAACCGGTGATCAATGTGATCAGCGTGAACGCGGCGCCTACCGGTGCGCATTCCATCGCGATCACCTCGGCCAGTTTCACGCGCCACACCAGCGCGATCAGCCCCGCCAGCGCCATCGAGGCGTAGATGAACAGGCTCATCCACGCGCTCGGCACGTGGATGAAGATGATCCGGTAGGCGTCGCCCTGCTGGTAATCCGGCGGCGCCAGCACCAAGCCGCCATAGAGGCCGATCACGGCGCCGATCAGCGCCGCCGCCATCAGCCACGGGCGCAATGCGCCGGCGAACCGGTAGAAGTTCGGCGGCGAGCCGAGCCAGTGCACCCAATGGGGTAGATAACTGCGTGACATATCAACTTTCAACCGCGATCCGCAGGGCCGCCGCGCATGCGAGCGGCGCCAGCACGATCGCCAACACCAAGGCGGCCGCCAGCCACGTCAACGGGGCGAGGTATGGCATGCCGGACTGCGCCGCGGCGACGGCGCCCGCGGCAAAAATCACCACCGGAACCGCCAGCGGCAACAGCATCAGGGCAAGCAGGATACCAGAGCGGCGTGCCCCGGCCGCCAGCGCCGAAAGCACTGCGCCCAGCAACACCAGCAACGGAGTGGCCAGCAGCAGCGCCAGAATCAATACGGGTAACACGTTTGCCGGCAAGCTCAACAAGGCGCCAAGCAACGGCATCACCACGATCAGGGGCAGCACGGTCGTGATCCAGTGCGCGACGACACGGGTCAGGGCCAGCAGCGCCAGGGGTTGCGGCGCCAGCAACCACTGTTCGAGGGTGCCGTCTTCCAGATCGGCCCGGAACATCGATTCCAGCGCCGGCAACATCGCCAGCACCACGATCACCAACAACACGCCACCGGCGATGCGCCCGAGCAATTGCGGGTCGGGTCCAAGCGCGAACGGAAACAAGGCCGCCACGATCACCGCGTACAGGAGCGGCAGGAACAATTCGCCGCGCCGCCGCCAGGCCAGCACGAAATCGCGGACCAGCAGCGCGCGACAGGCGGCCGGCGTACCGGATGCGACGATTGGCGCAAGATTCGGTACCGCGATGGATTTGCCAGTCTGCGGTTCGACGGTGACCATGGACCCGATACATTCCATTCCGGTTGGGCGGCGGGCGGCCCCCCGATCGCCGACGCGCGGGACGGTCTCGCCGAGCAAGGCCTGCGGGACAATTGTTGCGCATCATCGCATGCTGCGCGACTGCGCCGCGTGCACTTGCCCGCTCGCCGCGCGATGGCATCGCGGCGGCCTCGCCACGGCGCGCCGCATGCAGACCGCTTCGGCAACCCCGGGACCGGAGCGCGTCGGACTCACTGCTGCGGGCGGGGCGTGCCGGCAGCGGTCGGCGGAAGATTCGGCAATACCACCGATGGCTGGCGCCCGGTGAGGGTCGTCAGGAACTCGGTGATTTTGGTCACCTCGTCATCCGTCAGCCGGGCCCCGAGTTGACTGCTGCCCATGATGGCGACGGCCTGCCGCAGATCCCATGATTTCCCGGAATGGAAATACGGTGGCGTGAGGGTGACGTTTCGCAATGACGGGACACGAAACACGTATTCGTCGCTGGCGGTCTTGGTCACTGCGAAGCGGCCTTTGTCGCCAGGCGGGAGTATCTCCGCACCGGGGCGCTCGACGACGCCGAACGGCGCATACATGCCGCCGCCGACGTTGATGCCGTTGTGGCATGCGGCGCAACCCTTGTTGATGAACAATGCAAGGCCCGCCTTCTGGGTCGTATCGAGGGCGTTCTCGTCACCTTTGAGGTAGCGGTCGAAGCGCGCGCCGGGGGTGATCAATGTGGCTTCGAATACGGCGATGGCCTGACGCACGTTTTCGAACGTGATCGGATCCCGGACACCGGGGAGCGCCTTGGCGAAATACGCCGCGTAGCCCGGGATGCCCTTGAGTTGCTGGATCACATGCTGTTCGGTGGTGTCCATCTCGATTGGATTGACCAGGGGGCCGCCCGCCTGCTGTTCCAGATCCTTGGCGCGACCGTCCCAGAATTGGGCGACGTCAAACACGGCGTTATAGACAGTGGGCGCGTTGCGGGAACCGCGCTGCCAGCGGTGCCCCAGGGAGGTTTCCTGCAGGTCGACGCCGCCCATGCCGATCATGTGGCAGGAGTTGCAGCTGATCGAATGGCTGCGGGACAGCCGCGGATCGAAGTAGAGCATCTTGCCGAGCGCGACCTTGCCCGGCGTGGCGGGGTTGCCCGGCAACGCGGGCGGTGTATCCGGAAGCGGCTTGAACAGGCCCTGGGCCTGCTTCATCAAGGCCGACTGCGACCATGCGGGCGAACACGCCACGCATCCCGCCAATACCAGCATGATGGACGTTGCTCGACGAGACATACGACAACCTCCCTTGTGATCCGATATCTTCGTTGCAGAGTCGGTCCGGCTTTCAACCTCGGCCGGGAAACATGCCGTCCGGCCACCGCACGACCCGTGCGAGCACCGGAGTGGTGGTGATCGTTGCCCGGGCGACAGGCGACCACCAGCTTGCGCCGTCGCTGGCGGACGTTGTTGACATGGGTCAATCCATCCTTGAGTCCGCGAACGGCCGTGGTCGCCCGGATCAACGACCGGCGCTCCGGGGCCAGGGATCGGCCGGCTCCCCTAGGAAACGCAACGCGACCGTTCCGGGCACGGATCGCCTACGACTTCAAATGCACGTGTCGCGCGCCGGGGTCGGCGAAGCGCACCGCGCCGTGGCTGGTGAGCAGTGCCGCACCCCCGGCTTGGCAATGACCGGTGATCAGCGCGTTGACCAATCCGATGCCGTGGCGATCCAGGTTGGCGTAGGGCTCGTCGAGCAGCCAGACGTCACCCGGCAACAGCAGCAGGCGCGCCAGGCCCACGCGTTTTTTCTGGCCGGCCGAGAGGGTGTTCAGCGGCTCGTCGAGCCACGCCGCGATGCCGACACGCTGCATCGCCGATGCCGCGGTCGCATCGCCGCGCGTGCCGTACAGGCCGGCGAGGAAAGTCAGGTTCTCGCGTGCGCTCAGCGCCGCGTGCATGCCGCTGCGATGGCCGAGCCACAACACCCGTCCGCTGCGGTTGTCGTGCGTGGCGGGTTTGTCGTCGAAACGGATCTCGCCGGAACTCGCCCGCAACATGCCCGCGAGTACCCGCAGCAGGGTGGTCTTGCCGGATCCGTTGTCGCCTTCGACGAGCAGTGTCTCGCCGCGATCCAGGCTGAAATCAAGCGGACCGAACACAGGCTCGTCGTTGCGCGAGAACGCAAGCCGGTGCGCCGAAAGCAGTGGCGCGGAGAGGGTGGATGATTCGGTCATGGCGTGCAACAAGCATTTTCCCAGCGTCTCGTGGGGCTGTCCATGTCAACGGATGTTTGCCGCAGCGGGGAAGCCAGGCTGTGCAGCCCTCGGCCGCGGAGCCCCGTCCAGGCGCAGAACTCGCAAGCTGGCTCTCGCCGCGACGTTGATGACGCTCTGGAGATGCCGACCTCGACGATCGCAGTGGGCCTCAGATCAGTGCGTGCAATTCTGCCAGCCCGGTGCCCACGCCGCGTACCACGCCGAGCTGGCCGAAGCGGCGCGCCATCGCATCCAGTTGCGCGTGGCTCATGCCGGGAACGAACAGACTGGGTTCCCGCCAGTTGCTGGGGCCGACGCCGATGCCGCCGAAATAGCGCTGCCGGTCGGCCTTGAGTTCGTCGCGCAAACGCCGCTGGCGTGCCTTGTTCGCCGCCAACGGAAGCCGCACCCCGGCCGGGTTCCAGGCAGTGATGAACCCCCATGGATCATCCGCTCGGTGCAAAAGGGCCAGCAATGGCGCCGGCAACAGCCGGCCGCACCAGATGCTCACGTAGCCGCCACGGGGCAGGCGCACGCGGTAATCGGTTTCCTCCCACGTGCGCCGGATCGATTCTGGCAGGGACATGCGTTCAGGCGGCTTCTGGCAAGGGCGGAAGTTCGGTGCGTGCGCGCACCGCAGCGGCCTCGAGGTCGACACCCTCCAGGCTCTCGTGACCGGCAAGGATCGACTCCATCAATGCGGTTTGCTGGCGATCGCGCGCGACGCAGGTTGCGTAGGGTATCGAGGTGAAGCTGACCATCCGGTAACGCGACATGAAATGTTCCGGTACCCGTGCGGTCAGTGCCACCGCGAGGTCCCGTTTCAACAGGTAGTGCGGATCGGCCACGCCGTCGCGCATCTCGACGTAATTGGCCAGCGACATCGCCGCGATCGCGTCGGCGTTCGGCTTGCGCCGGTTCTCGAATTCGGCGAAGGCCGCAGCGGGATCGCCGGCCTGTTCCTGCAGCAATGCGGCCAGCTCCACGGCATCCTCGAAGCCCGCGTTCATGCCCTGGCCGTGGAAAGGGACAACCGCATGCGCGGCATCGCCCAGCAGCAGCGCGCGGCCATCGACGTGCCATCGGTCGAGATACAGCGTTGCGAGCTGGCCGACCGGATGCGCGTTCCAGTCGTCGTCGAAGGACGGCATCAGGGCCAGTGCATCGTGGAACTGTTGTTGGAAGAACACGCGCGCGGCCGCGACGTCCGGCAGCGTGGTGAAACTCGGCGGTGCGCCCTCGTTCGGCAGGAACAAGGTGACCGTGAAGTTGCCTTCGGTATTGGGCAGCGCGATGCACATGTAGTGCCCACGCGGCCAGATGTGCAGGGCGTGGGGTTCGATCGCGAAGCCACCGCCGGGCGGCGACGGAATCTCGAGTTCCTTGTAGCCGTGTCCGAGCGATTCGATGCGCTCGCCGAGATCGGAAGTTCTCATCATCGCCTTGCGCAGTGAGGAGCCCGCGCCATCGCAGCCCAGCAGCAAACCCGCCGGATGGGTGCGCGTCGAGCCATCGTGCCCCGCAAGCGTGATCGAGCCGGCCGCGAAATCGACGTCGGCAAGCGCGGTGTCGAAATGCATTCTCACGCCGGCGCGCTCGGCTGCATCCAGCAGCATGATGTTGAGGCCGCCTCGCGATACCGAGCGGATCACTTCGGAATCGTCGAGGCCGTAGCGTTGCAGGTTGGCCGGTTCGCCCAGCGGATGCACCATCCGCCCGCGCATCATCACCGCCCGCGCCATCACTGCATCCGCCAGGCCTGCCTGTTCCAGCGCCCGGAGTCCGCGCTGCGCCAGAGCAAGATTGATCGAGCGGCCGCCAAGGAACCCTTGCGTGCGCGGATCGGCTCGGCGTTCGAATACTTCGACGTCGAATCCGCGTTGCGCCAGCAGCGTTGCCAGCAGCGAGCCGACCAGCCCGGCGCCGATCAGGGTGATGGATCGATTCCCGGTTCCGCTCATGCGGCTTGGCTGCGCCATGCCTGCACCGTCTCCGTGTAGCGCAGGCAGTCGGTGAAGGTGTTGTAGAGCGGCGTGGGCGCAATGCGCATCACGTCGGGCTCACGCCAGTCGCCCAGCACGCCGTGCGCGACGAGATGTTCGAACAGCGACTTGCCGGCATCTCGTCCCGCGCGCACGCGTACCGAAAGTTGCGCGCCGCGGCGTTCGGGTTCTGGTGGTGTCAGGATTTCCAGCAGGTCGCCGAGCCGGGTTTCGATCAACCAGGCAAGAAAGGCGGTCAGGCGTCTCGACTTGTCGCGCAGGTTGCGCATGCCGGCGCGATGGAACAGTTCCAGCGAGACGCGCAGCGGCGCCAGCGCGAGGATCGGCGGGTTGGACAATTGCCAAGCTTCCGCACCGAGCGCCGGATTGAATTCCGGGCGCATCTCGAAACGCGTGGCTTCCCGACGGCCCCACCAGCCTTCGAAACGCGGCAAGTCCGCTTGTGCGTGCCGCGCGTGCACGAATGCGCCGGCGACCGCGCCCGGGCCGGAGTTGAGGTATTTGTACGAGCACCACGCGGCGAAGTCGCAGCCGGAATCGTGCAGCGCCAGATCGATGTTGCCGGCCGCGTGCGCGCAGTCGAACCCGACCACGCAGTTCTGTGCATGGGCGAGACGCGTGATGGCGGCGAGATCGAAATTCTGCCCGGTGAGGTATTGCACACTGGGCCAAAGCACCAGCGCGATGCGGTTGCCGTGTTCGGCCAGCACGCGTTCGATGGCCTCCATCGAAATCGTGCCGCCGGCTTCGTCGGCGTCCAGTTCGATCAGGGCCTCGGCCGGATCGTGACCGTGGAAGCGGATCTGCGAGGCGACCAGGTCGCGGTCGGAGGGAAAGGCGTTGCGCTCGATCAGGATCGCGTGGCGCTCCGCGGTCGGGCGATAAAAGCTGACCATGAGGAAATGCAGGTTCGCGGTCAGCGAATTCATCGCAACCACCTCGTTCTGCTCCGCGCCGACCACTTCGGCCAAGCCATCGCGAACCTCACGGTGGTAGGGCAACCACGGATGGCGCGCGTGCACATGGCCTTCCACGCCCAGCCGTGCCCAGTCGTCGAGCTCGTCGAGCAGGGCCTGGCGCACGCCGCGCGGCTGCAGGCCTAGCGAATTGCCGACGAGATAGGTCTGTTCGCCGCCGTCATGCGCCGGGATCAGGAATTCGCCGCGCAGCCCCCGCAACGGGTCGCACTCATCCTGCGTGCGGGCCCAGTCGGCATTTGCGCGAAAGTCCGTACCTGGCGCTGGCGACATGCTCAGTGCTCGACGGCGCTGACGATGGACTGGCAGCCCGCATCGAAGGTGGCACGCCAGTCACCCGCCGCCGTGGCCGGGCGTATGCAACGGACCTGGATGGCGAGGTTGGAACGGTAGGCGTACACCTCGGTGTAGGCGTTTTTCTCGCCGTTTTCGCTGGCCGTGTAGCGCAGACTTGAACTGCCCTGCGTCCGGTCGGCAACGTAGCCCGGCAGCTTGCGCGCGCGGGTTGCGCCATCGTTGAAGAATTTCTGGAAGCCCATCACCCCATCGACTTGCTGGACGGTAACCGTGATCCGGGCCAGTGCATTGGTGTTGTCGGGGTCCTTCACTTGCAGCGCGACGAATTGGCGCGGGCCGTCCAGTTTTTCCATCAACATCGGCCACGCATCCGGTGCCGAAAACGCCACCGCGCCGCTTGAGAGTGAGTAATCCGCCGCGAACGCGGCCGGAGCCAGCGCCGATGCGCCAAGCAGCATCAGGAACAACCGGGCCTTGCGTTTCATGCAGCCTCCGCGGGGGTGGTGAAGCGTTGTCGGGATAATCCCAGCCATTCCAGTGCCGCGCCGTGGAACAGCCGTTCGCGTTGGGACGGTTGCAGGTCGAGGGCGTCGATGCCACTGCCCGGCTGCTGCTCGCCCAGCGGGAACGGATAGTCGGTGCCGAGCATCACGCGGTCTTTCCCGGCCACGTCCAGAAGATAGCGGAGCGCCTGGGGGTCGTGCACGCATGAGTCGAAGAACAAGCGGCGGAAGTATTCGCGCGGTTCGCGGCTGTTGTCGGTGGCGACCAGGTCCGGGCGCATCCGAAAGCCATGCTCGATGCGGCCGATCGTGAAAGGAAACGAACCGCCGCCATGCGCGAACGCGATGCGCAGGCCCGGAAGGCGCTCGAGCACGCCGCCGAAGATCAGGCAGCAGGCCGCGCGCGATTGCTCGGCCGGCATTCCCACCAGCCACGGCAGCCAGTATTTGGGCATGGTGTCCTTGCCCATCATGTCCCAGGGGTGGATCAGGATCGCGGCGCCGAGGTCGGCCGCGGCTTCGAAGAACGGAAACAATTCCGGCGCATCGAGGTTCAAGTCGTTTACGTGCGACCCGATCTGCACGCCTTGCAATCCCAGCTGCTCGACGCAGTGCTCCATTTCCTCGATCGCGAGTCGTGGCGATTGCAACGGCACCGTACCGATGCCGGCGTACTGCCGCGGATACTTGCGGCAGACCTCCGCAGCGTGGATGTTGAGGTGGCGGTGCAGCTCGCGCGCCTGGTTGGGTTTGGCCCAATACGAAAACAACACCGGCACCGTCGAAATCACCTGCACATCGACGCCCAGCTTTCCGCATTCCTCGATACGGAATTCGGGATCGAACGAGCTTTTCCAGATTTCACGGAAGAACTTGCGGTCCTTGTAGATGCGATGGCGTCCGCCCGCGTTGACCATCACCGGGAAACGCGCATCGCCGTATTTTTCGGCGAGGTCGGGCCATCCCTCCGGCAGGATGTGCGAGTGGGTGTCGATCTTGAGCATGCCGCAAGTATAACGAGCGGTTTGCGGATCGCCGCCGCGTCGGGCTTTTCCGCCGGTCTTTCAGGACACGCCGGAACCTTCCCGATCACTTGGATGCGTCGGTACCGCTGTACACACCTTCGGTGTTCATGGGGTTTCCCGCGATAGTGCGTGCAGCAGGCTGTCGATGGCGTCGACGATGCGATCGCTGGTATCGCGCAAACTTGCGTCGATCGCGCTGCCGGGCTCCCCGAGCGATTCCGCGAGTGCCTGTTGTCGCGCGCGCAGCGCGTGATCGCCATGCGTCGTGCGGGATCTGCTCAGCGCAGCGGCGGCTTCGCGCAGGGCGGCGTCACAGGCACGGGCGAATTCGTCCAGCTGAGGGTTCGCGGGCATTTCGGCATCGTCGCGGGCAGCTTCCAGCGCCATCGCGGCGCGGACCAGACGATTGGCTTGGGCTACAAGTGTCTCCGCCCGCGGCAGATATCGGCGACCGTTGGGTTCCTGGCGCAGGCGATCGAGCGAGGCCAGCGCATTGCTCCGGGCAGCGCGTGCGGCGATCCGGGTGTCGTGGCGTTGGCGCGCGTCGCCGTGCAGGACTGCTGCCAGGTAATTCCGGTAGGCATCCAGCAATCCCGCCTGTACCTCGCGTTCGCGGCCGCGTTCCCATGTCGGCCAGACCAGATAGGCGACCAGTGCCAGTGCGCTGCCGATCACGGTGTCGTTGGCGCGTGCGATCATCGAGGCGCCCGGCGCGATGCCGTAGAACGACAACAGGATCACCACGACACCCGTCAGGCAGGCGACCCCGAGGCCGTAGTGCACGGTCGCCAGTTCGCGATAGGCGAAACACAGGATCGTGAACAGCAGCAGGGCTTCCCAGAAATCGTCGAATCCGAAATGCAGGAGTGCAGTGGTCAGCAACAAGCCCCCCAGCGTGCCGGCCACGCGCAGCAGGCCGTAACGCCAGGTCGTGCCGAAATCGGGTTTCAGCACGATGGCGACCGTCATCGGGATCCAGTAGCCGCGCGACACCGATAGCAGGTGCGCCATGGCCAGGGCGATGGCGAGGCATCCGCCGCAACGCAATGCATGGCGGAATGCGACCGATGAGAAATCGAGATTGGCGCGCAGGATGGCCAACGGGTTCGCCGGGCGCAGTGCGCGCGGCCAATCCAGTTCCGCGTGCTCGACACGCGCTTCGCCACGGCTGCCGGCTGCTTGCGCGTTGCGCGTGGCGGCTCGCAACTGGCCGCCCAGCGCTGCCGCCCTCGCATTGGCAACCTGCATGAGCCAGGCTGGTGTTGCGCCCGAAACATTCGACGTGGCCAGTTGCCGTGAGGCTGCGGCATATTCGGCCAATGCGGTTTCGGACGCGGGCGGCTCGGCGCGTTCCAGCGCATCCGCCAGCGTAACCAGTACGCTTGCCGCGCTCTGCCGGACTGACTGCACGGCTTCTCGCAGCGACACCGATCCGCACGCGGATTGCAGGTCAGCCAACGCCAACAACTCGATCCGCATGCGCTCGGCCTGCTCGGCCAATACCTGGAAGGCTTCGATCGCGCGGCCGCGCGCACGGCCCGCGCCGAACAACATGGCTTGCAGATCGTTGAGCGACGGCGGCAGCGCGATCGGGTTTTCGTGGCTCACGTTCGCGCATGCCTCGCCGGCAAGGACCCGCAGCGCGGTCGCCATCGCGAGGCGCTCCGGCCGATAACGTTGCAGTGGCCAGGCCAGGATCGCGAACAAGGTTTGCAGCACGCCACCGGCGATGATCAGCAATGCGGTCGGCAACGCATGGGCGACGGTTCGGGGTTCGGCGCCCAGCACCATCAACAGGATCATGCTGATCATGCCTGCACGGGTGGCGTTGGGGCCAATCGCCACCAGCATGGCCGCCGCGAAACCCCACACCGCGGCGGCGATGAGCAACGCCAGCGGCCATTGACCAAGGATCGAACCGGTAAACGCCGCCGAGCCCGCGGCAAGCGTGGTCAGCAGCAGGCGCTGTGCGCGCAGCAAGTACGCGCCCGGTTGGTCGGCGAACATGGTGTTGAGTGCGCCGGCCGACACGGCAAGTCCGGCGATCAGATGACCAGTGAGCGCGCCGATCGCGAGCGGCAACACGGTCGCCGTGGTATTGCGTGCGGCGACCAGCCACGGCACGTCGCGCTTGTTGGTGGCCAGCAGCGCCTGCAGCAGAGGGTGTCGGTGCAGGCTGAGGGAAAGCGGCATGTGCGGATTGTGCATCAAGCCGGGTCGCGTGTGCGGACGCACCAGGGGTTGCATTCGATGTGCGGGGCGCTTTAGGGTTGCCAAGCGGGTTGCGCCGCTGCGTCACGGGGTTCAGGGAATGATTCGAGTCGTATTGGTCGACGACCATGAGTTGGTGCGTTCGGGCTTCGGCCTGATTCTTTCCGGCCAGCCCGACATCCAGGTGGTAGGCGAGGCCAGCAATGCGGAGGACGGCTTGCGCCTGGTGCGCACGGTCAAGCCCGACGTAGCATTGGTCGACGTGCACATGCCGGGCATGAGCGGCATCGAATTGACCGAGCGCGTGCAACGCGCCGATCTGGGGACCCACATCGTGATCCTGACCGTGGTGCAGGATGCGCAATTTCCACGTCGCCTGTTGCAGTCGGGCGCGCTCGGATACCTCACCAAGGGCTGTGCTGCCGACGAATTGCTGCAGGCGGTGCGTACCGTGGCTCGCGGTCAGCGGTACCTGGACGCGGCGGTGGCGCGTGAAATGGCGCTGTCCGCGGTGGATGGCGAAGCGTCGCCGCTCGAATCCCTGTCGTCACGCGAACTGGAAGTGGCGCTGATGCTCGCCCGCGGTCTGGCCGTGAACGAAATCGCCAAGCGACTGCACCTGAGTGCCAAGACCGTGTCCACCTACAAGCAACGCCTGTTCGAAAAGCTTGGCGTGCAGCACACGATCGCGCTGGCGCACGTGCTCAGTGCGCATGGTCTGTTGAGCGATCAGGCTGCCCCGGCCGAGTGATTCGCGGATTTCGGCAGGCCGCCTGGACGGTGTCCGGGCAGCCTCAACTTGGCTACTCCGAGGGCTTGTCGTTGCCCCCCGGCGCTTCGGAGGACGGCGCGGGTGGTTTCGGCAACACCTGGGGCGTCAGCATTGGCCGAATGGCGCCCGACAACGGTCGAGGCGTGGGAATCGCCGGATGACGAGGCAACGGCTGCGCAACCGGCTGCGCAGGCGGCGGTGCCGCGAACAGCGAGGGGGTGACTGGTTCCGGTTTCGGCACGGCGGGCGCGACGATCGCAGGTACGGGCCTTGGCTGAATCGGTGAAGACACCGACGGTGTCATCGCCGGTGCGATCGTTTCCTTGTCGCGGGACGGTGCCGCCGCAGGCGGTGCAGCCGGTGATTTCACGGTACGCGCCGCGTCGTTGGATACAGCTGCGGTGCCGGACGACGGTGCTGGCGCGACAGGAGCAGGTGACGTGCCGGCCTGGCGTTCGGCCGGCGCAAACAGCGGGCCAGTCGCCGGCGTTGGGTGCGCTGCCGGCGCGAGCGCTTCGGGCTCGCGGTGCGACGCTGCAGTGCGCGACGGTGTGGCGGTGGCGGGCTCGGTGGCGGGCACGGCACTTTCATTCTGTTTTGCGGGCGTGGCCTTGTGTGCCCCGCGATCGGCATCCTCGTCGTCGATGTCGCGCGGCATGTGCGGCGTTGCTTCGTTCTGGGCGGCAGTGGCGTGCTTGCGGCGGCGTCCGCCACGTCGGCCGCGGCGACGCTTGCCCGTGCCGCTGCCGCTGGCGGGCGTGCCTTGAGTGGTTTCGTTGCCGGAAGCGCCGTCGCCATCAGGGTTGGCGGTTTGCTTGCCGGGGGATTTGGCCGAACCCGTGTCGACCGGCTGCGTCGGCGGATTTGCATTCGCCGACCGCGCTGTTTCCGCTTGCCTGGAATCTTTCGGCTCGTTGGGTGCGGATCTGGCTTCCTCGCTGCGCGATTCGTTGCCCGGCTTCGATGCTGCCGCCGGCTTCTGGGTCGTGCGTGCCTGTCGTTGCGGCTCTTCGGCGTGGGCCTTGTTCGGCTTTGCCTGCGACGCCCTGGACTGCTGCGTGTTTTGCTGACGCGTGCGGCGGCCATCGCCATCGCGGTTGCGGCGGCTGCCGTTGTGCGATGCATCCGCACGGCGTTCGGACGGGCGTTCACGCCGCGCGTCGTTGTTCGATCGTTGCTTGCGGGATGCTGGTGTCGTTTCCTTCGCGCCATCGTCGGCGCCGGTCTCCGGCGCTCCGCGGAACCAGCCGAACAGGCGACCGAGCAGACCGCCGGAAGCAGTGGCTGGTGCCGCTGCCGCTGCAACCGGCATCGCCGGTGCTTCTTCACGTTGCGGCATCGGCGTCGCGCGCTGCACGCCGCTGACCGCGGGCTCCTCGCCCTGCACGACCACACCCATGCGCGGTTGCGGCGCGGCGGCGACCTCGGTCAGGCGCTCGTAGCTTGGCTTGGCGTGCTCGCCCATCTCGCTCTCGCGGATGCGCGTGATTTCGAGGTGCGGGGTCTCGAGGTTCTCGTCGGCGATCACCACAACGTGCACCTTGTGGCGCATCTCGATTTCGACCACGCTGGAACGCTTTTCGTTGAGCAGGAAGTTGGCCACCCGGGTCGGCGCCTGCACCAGCACCTGGCCGGTGTTCTCCTTCATCGCGTGCTCCTCGATCAGGCGCAGCGCGGACAGCGACAAGGATTCGATGCCGCGGATCCGGCCGTGGCCGTCGCAGCGCGGGCACACGATCTGGGTGGATTCCTCGAGGCTCGGGCGCAGGCGCTGGCGCGACAGTTCCAGCAGCCCGAAACGCGAGATGCGTCCGACCTGCACGCGCGCGCGGTCGAGCTTGAGCGCGTTGCGCAATTTTTCCTCGACTTCGCGCTGATGGCGCGAACTTTCCATGTCGATGAAGTCGATCACTACCAAGCCGCCAAGGTCGCGGATGCGCAACTGTCGCGCGATCTCGACCGCCGCCTCGCAGTTGGTATGGAACGCGGTGTCCTCGATGTCGCTGCCCTTGGTGGCGCGCGCCGAGTTGATGTCGATCGCGGTCAGGGCTTCGGTCTGGTCGATCACTATCGAACCGCCCGACGGCAGTCGCACGTTGCGGTCATAGGCGCTTTCTATCTGGGTTTCGATCTGGAAGCGCGTGAACAGCGGCGTGGTGTCGTCGTAAAGCTTGAGCTTGCGCAGGCTGTTGGGCATCACCTGCCGCATGAACTCGTGTGCATCTTCGTACAGCGCGGGTTCGTCGATCAGGATTTCGCCGATGTCGGCGCGCAGGTAATCGCGCAGCGCCCGGATGAACAGCTTGGATTCCTGGTAGATCAGGAACGGCGCGGCCTTCGCGGCCGCCGCCTCGGAGATGGCCTTCCAAAGTTGCAGCAGGTAGTCGAGGTCCCACTGCAATTCCTCGGCGTCGCGGCCGACACCGGCAGTACGCACGATCAGGCCCATGTCTTCGGGCACCGTGACGTGCTGCAGGGCTTCCTTGAGCGCCTGCCGATCCTCGCCCTCGATGCGGCGCGACACCCCGCCGGCATTCGGGCTGTTCGGCATCAGCACCATGTAGCGGCCGGCCAGCGAAATGTAGGTAGTGAGCGCGGCGCCCTTGTTGCCGCGTTCTTCCTTCTCGACCTGTACGATCAGCTGCTGGCCTTCCTTCAGCAGCTCGCGAATGCCGGCCTTGTTGTGATCGGCACCGGGAGTGAAATACTCGCGCGAGATTTCCTTCAGCGGCAGGAAGCCGTGGCGTTCGGCGCCGTAGTCGACGAAGCAGGCTTCGAGGGAAGGCTCGACCCGGGTGATGCGGGCCTTGTAGATGTTGGACTTCTTCTGTTCGCGCGCCGGGATTTCGAGGTCGAGGTCGTAAAGCGACTGGCCATCGACGATGGCCACACGCAACTCTTCACGCTGAGTTGCGTTGATCAACATGCGTTTCATTGTAGGTTCCTTGAAGTCGCCGGCGCGGATCGCGTCTTCGGCGGCGCCTTCATGGGGCGGCCGGCCGGGTGACGCGCCGCGCCTGGCGGCAGTCGCCGGGTCCAGTGCGTGGCCCCGGGTGGTGATTGATCGGGATTGTCGCGTCCCGGGTTCCCCGACCGCCGTACCGGTGGTGGGCAAACATCGACCCGAACGTTACGATTACACGGTGCCGGCTGCTCCCGGTCAGGAATGGCAGGCGGAAGCCTTGTCCGCGCGGCGAACGGGTACAGGGTCGCCCGTGAGGGGCCAGAGCCTGCTTGACGCGGGGCAATCCTATCATCGCAAAGGGTTTTTTCCAATGGGGACGGCAACTTCGGCCAAGGAATTCAGCTCGGTGCGAACCGTCGAGGTAGGCCCCGAACGGGATGGCCAGCGTGTGGATAACTGCTTGACCACGCTGCTGAAAGGCGTTCCGAAGGGACATGTCTATCGCCTGCTCCGGACTGGGCAGGTCAGGGTCAACGGGCGCCGTGCCAAGCCCGATACCCGGCTGGCCGCCGGGGACAGGCTGCGGATTCCGCCTGTCAGGACCGCCGAACGCGAAGCATCCGGGGCGCCACCCGTCGCGATGCTGGATGAAATCCGGCGCGCGGTGATGTTCGAGGACCGCGATTTCCTCGTGATCGACAAGCCAGCCGGCATCGCCAGCCATGGCGGCAGCGGGGTGGCATTCGGCGCGATCGAATTGCTGCGCGCGGCGCGGCCGAACGACCATCTCGAACTTGCGCATCGGCTGGATCGCGATACCTCGGGCGTGCTGGTGTTTGCCCGCAGCCGTCGCGGACTGGCCGGTCTGCAGGAACTGATCCGGCTGGGTGAAACCAAGAAGCAGTACCTGTGCCTGCTGACTGGCAAGCTGCAGCAAGCGAAATTCGACGTCAACGCGCCGTTGCGAAAATCCGTGCTCGCGGGCGGCGAGCGGATGGTGCGGGTGGATGATGCTGGCAAGCCGGCGCTGACCTTCTTCCGCGAAATCGAGCGTTACTCCGGAGCGAGCCTTGTCGAGGCCACGCTCGCGACAGGGCGCACGCACCAGATTCGCGTGCATGCCGCGCACGCGGGCCACCCGCTTGCGGGCGATCCGAAATACGGCGGTCGCGAAGCCAACAAGCGCTTCCGCGCGCTGGGCCTGAAGCGCATGTTCCTGCACGCGGCGCGCTTCGAGTTCGAACTCGGCGAACGCGCCTACAGCTTTTCGGCGCCGTTGCCGGATGATTTGCGCGTGCTGCTCGATCGCCTTTAGAAATACCCGCGGCTGCTAGAATCGTGGTCTTTGGCGTTGTCCGGAATCCCGCATGAAAGTCACCATCTTCGGCACCGGCTACGTCGGCCTGGTGACCGGCACCTGCCTGGCTGAAATGGGCAACCACGTGCTGTGCATGGATGTCGATGCCAACAAGATGGCGCGCCTCGAACGAGGGGCAATCCCGATCTTCGAGCCGGGACTCGAGCCACTGGTGAAGCGCAACCACGAAGCCGGCCGGCTGGCGTTCACCACCGACGCCAAGGCCGCGGTCGCGCACGGCGATGTCATCTTCATTGCGGTGGGTACGCCGCCCGACGAGGACGGCAGCGCCGACCTCAAGTACGTGCTCAGCGTGGCCCGTAGCATCGGCGAACACCTCGACCGCTACGCCGTCGTGGTGGACAAGTCCACGGTTCCGGTTGGAACCGCGGATCGCGTGCGCGAAGAGATCACCGCGGTGCTCGCCGAGCGCAAGGCGGGCGAGGTCGCCTTCGACGTGGTTTCCAATCCCGAATTCCTGAAGGAAGGCGATGCCGTCAACGATTGCATGAAGCCCGACCGGATCATCGTCGGCGCATCCTCGCCACGTGCCGTCACCGTGCTGAAGTCGCTGTATGCACCGTTCAACCGCAACCATGAGCGCATCGTGGTGATGGACGAGCGTTCGGCAGAACTCACCAAGTATGCGGCCAATGCGATGCTGGCGACCAAGATCAGCTTCATGAACGAGATCGCCAACATCGCCGAACGCGTCGGGGCTGATGTCGAGATGGTGCGCCATGGCATCGGCGCCGATCCGCGCATCGGCTTCCACTTCATCTATCCCGGCGTCGGCTATGGCGGCTCCTGTTTTCCCAAGGACGTCGAAGCGCTGGAACGGACCGCGCAGGCCAACGGTTATGACGCACGCCTGCTGGGTGCGGTGGAAGCCGTGAACCGTGACCAGAAACGCAAGCTGTTCGACTTGATCTCCCGGCACTTCGACGGCAAGTTGCGTGGCCTCACGATCGCTTTGTGGGGGCTTGCGTTCAAGCCCAACACCGACGACATGCGCGAAGCATCCAGTCGCGTGCTGATGGAAACCTTGTGGCAGGCAGGTGCCAGGGTGCGCGCATTCGATCCACAGGCGCGCGCCGAGACGGCGCGCATCTACGGCCCGCGCGAGGATCTGGTGCTGTGCGAGGATCCGTGGGCCACGCTCGAGGGCGCCGATGCGCTGGCGGTCGTCACCGAATGGAAGGTATTCCGCAGCCCCGACTTCGCGCGCATCAAGGCAACACTTAAGACGCCTGTGGTCTTCGACGGCCGGAATTTGTACGATCCAGTGATGGTCGAATCCGCGGGTCTGGCGTATTACGGCATCGGTCGCGGACGCAGCGTGACCGGATATGAGGAAAAGCCCGGATGAATCCGACACCACCCGATGAGCGCATGAACGAGCTCGAGTTGAAGCTGACCTTTCTCGACGATGCGGTGGCCTCGTTGAACGACAGCGAAGCGCAACAGTCGCAGCGGCTGATGCAACTCGAAAGCGCGCTTACCGAGCTGCGGAGGGAACTCGCGGCATTGCGCACGAGCCTTTCGGATGATGTACGGAGTGAGCCTCCGCCCCCGCATTATTGATGCATTCGTCAATGAATGCCGCGAAGCCGAATGCGTCCTGATACGGAATGCTGTTGCGACTCGCAACACTACCTCGGCCATCCCCGGCCTGACTTTCCACGAAAGCTTCCACGCATGAAACTGATTTATTTTCCGTTCGCACCGAGCCTGTCGAAGTGCGGACAGTCGGTTCCCGGTAAGTTTTATTTCGGCACACGGAATGGCGTGCTCGACAGTTGCATCGTCCGGCCATGAGCGAATCCCTGCGGGACCAATTGCTGAAAGCCGGATTCAAGCCGTCGCCGAAGGCGAAGCCGGCACCCAAACCGCATCCGCAAAAAACCGGACCCCGCAAATCGCGGGAATCCAACGAACCCGACCTGGCCAAGGCGTTCGCGCTGCGTGCGCAGGCCGATCGTGCCGAGCGCGAGGCCGCCGAACGCGAAGCCCGCGAGAAAGCGGCGGCGCGCAAGGAACGCAAGCGCAAGTTGCAGGAGCTTGTGAACGGCAAGGCATTGAACAAAGACGATGCCGACCAGCCACGCAATTTCGAGTTCGCCGGCAAGATCCGCCGCGTGTACGCCACGGCCGAACAGCTGCGGCAACTCAACGCGGGCGAGCTGGGCGTGGTGATGCATGGCGGCCGCGCATTGATAGTTACCCGCGACACCGCCCTCGCCACGCAGGCGATCGCGCCGGAAGTCGTCGCCTTGCTGGTGGACCCGTCGGCGCCGGTCGAGGATGACGGCGTGCCCGACGATTTGATCTGGTGAGTCCCGAATACCAGCGAACGGTGTGCGACAAATTCGCCCAGGACGAATTTGAACCGCTGCTCAGGTGTGTCCCGTCAACGCGGCATTGAACCAGCCTTGTTTCGGCGCGAAGCGCACACCGTGCGTCTTCGCCAAAACTTCCAGTTTCTCGCGCAGCGCGCCCGCACCGGTGCCGCGGATGTAATGTACCGGGCCGCCGCGAAACGGCGCAAAACCGGTGCCGAAGATCACGCCGGCGTCGAGCAGGCCCGCGTCCTCGACCACGCCGTCGTGCAGGCAGGCCACCGCCTCGTTGAGCATCGGCAGGATCAGGCGGTCCTCCAGGTCGGCGGGCGCACGGTAGTCAGGATCGACTTTCGGTTTTTCCGGCTTGCCGTCCTTCCACGTATAGAAACCCTGACCGTCCTTCCTGCCGCGCTTGCCACCCTCGACCTTGTCGGCAATCCCGTCGGGAAGCTCCAGTCCCAGGAACGGACCAAGTTCGCGGCCCACCGACAGGGCCACGTCGAGTCCCACCGTATCGGCCAGTTCGATCGGCCCCATCGGCATGCCGAAACGTTTCGCGGCGCGGTCGATGACCGGGTCGGGAATGCCCTCGGCGTGGCAGCGCACAGCCTCCAGCAGGTACGGCATCAGGATGCGGTTGACCAGGAATCCCGGCGTGCCCTTGACTGGCAGCGGCAGCTTGCTAATGGCCTTGACCCACGCCAGGGCCCGTTTTTCGATGACCGGATCCACTGCGTCATGGCGTACCACTTCCACCAGCGGCATTTGCGCGACCGGGTTGAAGAAGTGCAGTCCGAGGAACCGCTGCGGATGCACGAATGCGCCGCGCAATTCGTCCAGCGGAATCGACGAGGTGTTGGTGGCGATCAGCGCGTCGTTCGCCATGTCCGGTTCGAGCGTGCGGTACACGGCTTCCTTGGCTTCGGGATTCTCGTAGATTGCCTCGATCGCCAGTTGCGCCGAGGCGATCCCGGCGCCCTGCACGTCGGCGGTCAGGCGCTTGCGCGCGGTTTCGATGCGGTCCGGCGTTTTCAGTTTCCTCTCGAACAGTTTCCGTGCGCGTGCAAGTGCCGGCTCGACGAATTTCATCTCGCGATCCTGCAGCGTGACCTCGAAACCGCGCAGGGCGCTCCATGCCGCGATGTCGCCGCCCATCACGCCGGCGCCGACAACGTGCACGTGGGTGATGCCATGCGCGGTATCGCCCGCCAACCCGCGCAGGCGTTCGCGCAGGAAGAAAATCCGGATCAGGTTGTGTGCCGTCGCGGTGGCGGCCAATTTCGCGACCGACCGCGCCTCCAGCGTGAGCCGCTGCTCGATGTCGCCGCTACCCTTCAGCCAGACGTCGATCAGTGCGAATGGCGCGGGGTAGTGTTGCGGCAATGCCTTCGCCGCTGTCTGTTTGCGCACGATCGGTGCGAGGACCTGGCGCGCCGGCCAGCAGTTGGTCAACCATGCCGTGACGCGTTGCACGAACGGGCGCGTGATGGGATGCAACGCAAGTTTGCGGGCTTCGTCGAGCAGGACTTCGGGTGCGGCCAGCCGGTCGACCAGTGCCTCGACGTGCGCACGTTCGGCGGACGCGGCACGCCCGGTCAGCATCATCGCCAGTGCTTTCGGCGCGCCGATCAAACGCGGCAGGCGCGCCGTGCCGCCCCATCCGGGATGGATGCCAAGTTGCACCTCGGGCAGCGCGATGCGTGTTTCCGGCGTGCGCGCTGCCACCCGCATCCGGCAAGCCAGGGCAAGTTCGGTGCCACCACCCATGCAGGAACCGTGGATCGCCGCCACCGTCGGCATCGGCAGCCGCGCCAGGCGTTCGAACACGCGTTGGCCGTGCTCGATTTCCTCGCGTACGGTTCCGGCGCGCTCGTAGCCCTCGAATTCCTTGAGATCGGCACCGACGGCGAAACCGGATGCCTTGCCCGAGTGGATCACGACCGCGGCGGGCCGTTCGATGGCGATGCGTTCCAGCATCGCGTCGAGTTCATCCAGCAGCACGCGCGACAGTGCGTTCACGCTGCCGCCCGCCCGGTCCATGGTCAGTACCAGCACGCCATCCGTGCCTTGGGCAAACTTCCAATGGTCAAGCCGCAAACCTTCGAACACTTCCCGCTCCCGGCATGGTCTGAGGGCATCATCGGACGGGCTTCCGCCATGGTCAACGCCTGCCTTCCGCGGGGTACATTTGCAAAGTCCCCGGCCCGGGCTACGCTTGATCTTGCAGACAACCGGCCCAAACATGAGCGTGACGGATTTTCAAGGATCGCGAAATGGCCAGGTTGGTTGAACTTTCGCGCCAGGGGCGCGGTCACACCGGTGCGCATGCTGCGACCGGCGCCATAGGGAGTGCCGCCCGGATGGGCGATGTGGAAACCGATCGTGCACTGGTAGCGCGCGTGCGCAAAGGTGACAACAAGGCCTTCGACCTGTTGGTGCGCAAGTACCAGCACAAGATCATCGGCTTGGTGTCGAGGTACGTGCACGACTGGAGCGAATGCGAAGACGTCGCGCAGGAAGCCTTCATCCGCGCCTATCGCGCGATCGGCGCATTCCGCGGAGAAAGCGCGTTCTATACCTGGATGTACAAGATCGCCGTGAATACAGCCAAGAACCACCTGGTCGCCCAGGGCCGGCGTCCGCCCGCCGAGGACATCGACGCCGATACCGCCGTGCAGTTCGACTCCGGGACGCGCCTGCGCGACGAAGCCACCCCCGAGCACGAGCTGGCACGCCGCGAAATTGAACAAACGGTGTTCGCCACGGTCGAAAAGCTGCCGGAAGAATTGCGTGACGCGATCACCCTGCGCGAGGTCGATGGCTTGTCCTACGAGGAAATTGCCGAACGCATGGATTGCCCGATTGGTACCGTACGTTCGCGCATCTTCCGGGCCCGCGAAGCCATCGACGAAAAATTGCGTCCGTTGTTGTCCAATGATGAAGCCTGAGTTTTCGATTCATGCCGTGAGAGGAATGTGCTGATGGAACCGAGCAGCCGAGAAGACCTTTCCGCCCTGATGGACGGCGAACTGGCCGCCGAACCGACCCGTTTCCTGTTGCGGCGCCTTGATCACGATCCCGAACTCGCGGCAACCTGGACGCGCTGGCACATGATCCGTGCCTGCCTCGCCTCCGATTCGTCGCGGATGTCGGTGCCCAAGACCGGCGATGACCTCGCGGCTCGCGTCGCCGCGGTGCTGCAGACCGAGGCTGGGCCGCGGGCACGCCAAAGCCATTGGGCCCGCTACGTGGGCGGTGGCGCTATTGCCGCCAGCGTGGCAGTCGCCGCGCTGATGTTGAACACCCCGAATCCCCGAACGGGCGGTTCGCCGCCGCCAGTGGCGCAGAGCGGCCCGGCGTCGAGCGCGAATGGCATGGCCGCGCTGGCCGATGCGACGCCAGCGACCCGGCCGGCGACACCGCCATGGCTGTTGTCGCGCCAGCCGACCGTGCTTTCCGCCGAGCCGGCTTCGGCCAATGTGGTTTACGGTACCGGCTTGATGCAGCCCGATTACCTGCGTCGCGCCACCTTCGCGCGCGATGCGGTATTGCCTTTTGCGGGCACGCAGCAATCGGGTCGATCCGATATGACACCGATCGTAATGCTCCCGCAATCGCCGCCGTCCAGCAGCTCTGCCGCCCGGCACTGAGCGCGGCGGGAGCATCCCGCCGCTGCACGACACGAACTTCGAGTAGTGATCAGGTACGTGCGCCGGGCCGCTGTGCAGCCTCCGGATGGGCAGTGTGCGTGGGCACGTCGACTTACTGACCGGTTTTGCCAATCACATGAGGAGAACACCATGCTGAAACGGGCGAGGCGGGTAGCCGCCGTATTCGTTCTGTTGTGCTTTTCCGGCGCAGCCACGGCGCTGGCGGCGACGCCGAGCGTGGCGTTGCCGGATTTCACCAGCATCGTCAAGAAATACGGGCCGGCGGTCGTCAACGTGGTCGCGCATTACAACCATGCCAGCGAGATGGGCGGCGACAGCCCGGGCGGCGAGCAGACCCAGGCGCCACCGCTCCCGGACATCTTCCGTTTCTTCGGGATGCCGGGCCCGCAGTTCCAGCAGCCACCGGATCGCGGAGGGGAATCGCTCGGCTCCGGCTTCATCATTTCGTCCGATGGTTACATCCTCACCAACAACCATGTGGTCGCCCATGCCGATTCGGTCAAGGTGCATCTGTCGGATCATCGGACGTACACGGCCAAGGTCGTCGGTACCGACAAGATCTACGATATTGCCCTGCTCAAGATCGATGCGAACAACCTGCCGATCGTGCAGATCGGCAATTCGAGCGATCTGGAGCCCGGACAGTGGGTAGTGGCAATCGGATCGCCCTTCGGTCTCGACCATTCGGTCAGTGCCGGCATCGTCAGCTACGTGGGCCGCAGCCTCGGACAGGATCAATCCGATGTTCCCTTCATCCAGACCGACGTGCCGATCAACCGTGGCAATTCGGGTGGTCCGTTGTTCAATCTGTCCGGGCAAGTGGTCGGGATCAACTCGCAGATCTTCTCGACCGACGGCGGTTCGATGGGATTGTCGTTCTCCATCCCGATCGACCTCGCTATGGACGCCGTGCACCAGCTCAAGACCAAGGGCTATGTCAGCCGCGGGATGTTGGGGGTTGGCATCCAGAACATCACCGACAGCATCGCCAAGTCGTACCATCTGAAAAGCGAGTCCGGCGCACTGGTTCGGTCCGTCCAGCCTGACGGACCCGCTGCGAAGGCCGGACTCCAGATCGGCGACGTGATCACCGGTTTCGATGGACACAAGATCTACGTCTCGTCCGAGTTGCCGCCTGTGGTCGCGATGACGGCGCCGGGCACCGAAGCCGATGTCAGCATCCTGCGCGACGGCAAGCCGATGACGGTGAAGGTCAAGGTGGGCACCATGCCTCGCAATGGCATCTCGCCGGAGTCCATCGCGAACGGGCCGGCCGCCACCAGCGGCAGCAGCCTCCTCGGCCTGACCGTGCAGAACATCACGCCACAGATCCGCCAGCAACTGGGCGGCTACACCGGCAAGGGCGGCGTAGTGATCACCGACGTCAAGGGGCCGGCCGCCACGGCGGGCCTGTCGCCGGGCGACGTGATCCTGCGGGTGGGCAACAAACCCGTGAACAGCGTGTCGGAGTTCCGCCGCGAAACCGCCAATGTGAAGGCGGGCAGCACGGTGCTGATGCTGGTATCGCATCAGGGCCAGAACCTGTTCATCGCGATCAGCGTGCCCGAAAAATAAGCCGAGCCGACTTGGCGTTTTGCAAACCAGAAGGCCCGCCGAATGGCGGGCCTTTCTTTGCGTCGATGTGCAATCTTCCGTGGGCCGAGCGTGCGCTGGGTGAATGCGGTAGTGGACATGCCGGGTATGATGTTCGCATGCAAGCAGCAACACGGCGACACGCGATATGAAACTGCATTCCATCGAAGGCAACACCCAGAAGCTCGACGGCGGCGCGATGTTCGGCAATGCGCCAAAGGCGATGTGGTCGAAATGGCTTCCGGCCGACGACCAGAATCGCATCCCTCTGGCCTGTCGTTGCCTGCTCGCGACCGATCTGGATGGCCGCAACGTGTTGTTCGAAGCCGGCATCGGCGCGTTCTTCGAACCGAAGTTGCGCGAGCGTTATGGCGTCGTCGAAGACCGGCATGTATTGCTGGATTCGTTGCAAGCAATTGGAATGGACCACGACGACATCGACGTGGTGGTGCTCTCGCACCTGCATTTCGATCATGCCGGCGGCTTGCTGGCGCCGTGGGAAGAGGGTGCGCCATTGCGCCTGCTTTTTCCCAACGCAACTTATGTGGTGGGGGCGATGCACTGGACACGGGCGACGCATCCGCATCCGCGTGACCGCGCATCGTTCATTCCCGGCCTGGCTGAACTGCTCGAACAAAGTGGACGCCTGGAAAAGGTCGAGGGCGAGCATTCGCGCACGCTCGGCAACGCCGTGCGTTTCCATTATTCGCAGGGCCACACGCCGGGACTGATGCTTTCGGAAATCGTCGGGCCGCGCGGGACCGATGGCGTGGTCTATTGCGCGGACCTGATCCCGGGCACGCCATGGGTGCACCTGCCGGTCACGATGGGTTACGACCGCGCGCCGGAAATGCTGGTCGACGAGAAGCGCGGTTTTCTGGACGACAAGCTGCAGCGTGGTGTCAGGCTTTTCTTCACCCACGATCACGCCGTCGCGATGGTCACGCCGCACCGGGACGAGCGGGGACGCTACGGGGTGGTCGACGGGCGGGCGCACTTTTCGGGTGTGACCTTGTAAGCTCGCGGCGTGAACCGCCTGTCCGGAATCCTTGGCAATCCTGCGCGCAACACTGCCGTGTTGGGTGGGGCGCTGCTGCTGCTTGGCCTGGCGTTGCTCGGGTTTACCGAACACGCCGATCGGCTGCGCGCGATGGGCGAGGATGCACTGGGCGGTTTTGTCCTGACCGGCAGTGCGGCCACGCCGGGTCCGGATGCCGAGGGCAAGCTGGTGCTTGCGGTCGGCGCCCCGCAAGTGCAGGCGCCGGCGCGCGATGAGCAGTTCGGTGTCGCGGTCGATGCGCCGGCGCTGGTGCGCAAGGTCGAGATGTTCCAGTGGAACGAGACCCACTTCGGCGGCGAACGCAGCTACCAGATGGACTGGTTCGATCATCCGATCGATGCGTCGATGTTCGGCAATCCGGCCGGCCATGAAAATCCCGGTGCATTTCCGATCGGTGCTGCGCGTTTCGATTCGCCCGACGTAACGGTTGCCGGTTTCAAGCTGGCGCCGGCGCTGGTGCGCCTGATTTCGGGCACGCAGTCCTTCGAGCCGGATCTCTCGCACGTGCCGGCCAACATGGCCGCGACTTTCCAGGCGCACGACGGCACGCTTGTCACCAGCGCGGATCCTGCGCATCCACAAGTCGGCGACCTGCGTATCGGCTGGATGCGAATAGCGCCTTCGGCATTGAGTGTGTTTGCACGCGACCGTGACGGCACCCTCGTGCCCGCGAGTGACCCGGAAGGCAACCCGATCGCCCAGGTGATGATCGGCAAGCTCTCGCTCACCGACGTACTCACCGACGCGCCGCAGCCGCCGCATTTCAAATGGGCGCGACGGATCCTCGCGGTGTTGCTGGCGTGGGCCGGAGTGGCCATGTTGCTGCCCCGCTCTCGTCGGCGTGACCGGGTGTTGTCGCTGGCGATCGCGGTCGTGCCGCTGGCGCTGATTGCGGCGGTTTGCTGGTTCGATGCCCGGATGCTTGCCGCAGTGGTCTTGGTGCTGGCTGCATTCGTGGCGGCGTTGGTCGCACTGTGGCGTTGGCGCAATGCCGCTGGACGAGGGTGGTAGACATGTTGATAGCCGGCTTTTACGTGGGACTTGGAGCGCTTCTGATGCTTGCGCTGGCGACTCGGGTGATGTGGCTGCGCAATAGCCACGGTGTCGGCTTGGGCAGTGGTGGCCACGAGGGGCTTTCGCGCGCAATCCGCGCCCACGCGAATGCAACGGAATATCTTCCGGTCGCATTGTTGATGCTGGTGGTGCTTGCCTTCGAGCAGACGCGGCCGGGGTTGCTGCAGGTGTTCGGGATCGTGTTGATCGTCGGCCGGGTGTTGCATGCGATCGGGCTTTCCGGAAGCCCCGGCAGGTCATTCGGACGCGTGACCGGCATCGTGTTGACCTTGCTGGTGATGCTGGCCATGGCGGGGGTGCTGATCACGCGCTGGCTGTTGATTCCGGCCTTTGCCGGCTGATCGATTGCCGCGCTCGCCACGCCCTTGACGATTCGCGACGGGCTTCTGCGGACTGGCGGTTCCCGGGGCTTCAGGCGGCCATCAATCTGCGCGCTTCACGTGTCCGGGTGTTCGAGGAACCACAGTCCCGCGAACAGCTTGGGGTCGATCGAGTAACCCTTTGCCGCCATCCCGTGCAGCCAGGTTCCGGCTTGCGCGTCCGGCACTTCGTGCACCACGATGTTCTCGCTGGCGTCGCCGCCGCCTTCGCCGATCTTGCGCAAATCAAGCGCGCGCACGAAGTGCATCATTTCGGTGCTCATGCCCGCCGAAGACGGGCCGGAATGCAGCGGCACGACGCGTCCGCAAGTCCAGCCGGTTTCTTCCTCCAGTTCGCGGCGCGCGGTCGCGATGACATCCGCATCGTCGGTGTGGCCGGCGTCGCCGATCAGGCCCGCCGGCATTTCGATGGTGAACCGCCTGATCGGTACCCGGTACTGTTCGACAAACAGCACGCAATCCCCGGGCGTTACGGCGACGATGATCACCGCGCCCTCGGGATTGTTGCGTTCGACGAACTCCCAGCGCCCGCGCTTTTTCAGGGTCAACCAGTTGCCGGCGTGCAGGGTTAAGGTGGCCGCGTTCGCGTCGGCGGGGATGCGCGAATCCGGACTCATGCGGCTGTCTCCATTCCCAGGATTTCGTGCGCGCGCGTGCGGGTCAGCGGGCCGATGCGCAAGCGCTCGAAAAGTGCGTCGAGCGTCTGGATGTCCGGCGCGTGTCGCAGCAGGCCGTCGACCGTGCGCGGCACCGGCGCGTCCAGCGCGATGCGCGCGAGGGTCTGCGACAGGCGCGCCTGCTCGGCGTGCGCGCGCAGTTTCGCAGCCAACGAGGCGGCACCGCGCAAGCGCAGGAAAGGCACCTCGTCCAGGCGCGTGAACAGGGCTTCGATGTCGCCGAAATGCGCCAGCAACGCGGCCGCGCTTTTGGCACCGACCCCGGGTACGCCGGGGATGTTGTCGGTGGCGTCACCCGTCAAAGCGAGGTAATCGACGACCTGATGCGCTTCCACGCCAAGCCGAGCGGGCACGCCCGTCGCGCCCCAGCGCTGGCCACGCGCATAATCCCATTGTTCCGTGCCGGGCCCCAGCAGCTGGCCGAAATCCTTGTCTGCCGACACGATCACCGCAGGCAGGCCCTCGTGGCGCATCGCATCCAGTACGCTGCCGATCAGGTCGTCGGCTTCGTAGATCGCGTCGGCCAATACGGCCAGGCCGAACGCGGCGGCGAGCTCGCGGCAGTATTCGAACTGGCGTTTCAATTCCGGTGGTGCCGGGTCGCGGTTGGCCTTGTAGGCCGGGTAGATGGTGTTCCTGAAGGAACTGGTGAGCGCGATGTCGAAAGCCGTGACGGCGTGGGTCGCGCGGGTGCGTTCGAGGAAGTCGAGCAGGAAGCGTGCGAATCCGTGCACCGCGTTGACGGGATGGCCATCGATATCGAAGAACGCATCCGGCATCGAGTGCCAGGCGCGGAACACGTACATGCTGGCATCGATCAGATAGAGCGTCGCCTTCGATGCCGGCTGCGGTTCGTTCATGCCTGCCATGCGCTCAGCACGTCCTCGACCGCCGGGCGCCTGCGTTCGGGCGGCTCGGCGCCGCGGCCGCCGATGTGGATGTAGGCGATCACGCTTTCATTGTCAGCCAGATCAAGCAGGTTCGCGGCATCACGGTCGTAGCACGACCAGCCCGTCAGCCATTGGGCGCCGAAGCCCGTGGCTTGTGCGGACAGCAGCAGGTTGAACGCCACGCATCCGGCCGACAGCAATTGTTCCTGGGCCGGAATCTTCGGGTGTTGCGCGTCGATGCGCGCGACGACCGCCAGCACTGTCGGCGAACGCGCGAAGCGGTCGCGGTCCTTGGCGATTTTTTGTTCGGGCACGCCGGGATCGACGCGCCGGTGCAATTCTGCAAGCGCTGCACCGAAGTGCGTGCCGGAGTCGCCGCTGAATGCGATCAGGCGCCATGGCGTCAGCTTGCCGTGGTCGGGCACGCGGATCGCGGTGGCGATGATTTCGCGCAGTTGGTCCGGTGTCGGACCGGGAGCTTTCAGCTGCGCGGCCGGCAACGAGCGGCGGTTGCGGAGGAAGTCCAGGACTGGCTGGTTGTGCATCATTCGAGTTTAGCAGCCGTGCATGAGCGCTTTGCGATACGATGCGACGATCGCAACGGGAGACGAGTCATGATTACCATTGCCGCCTTGCGCGAATCCGCCGACGGCGAACGCCGTGTGGCGATTACCCCGGAAACCGCGAAGAAATACGCAGCGTGGGGCATGCGGGTGATGCTCGAACATGGCGCCGGCGCGGCGGCCGGTTTTCGCGATGCAGCCTATGCGGGTGTCGAATTCGGTGAAGCCTATGTCGTGGCCGGGGCGGCCGACGCGTTGCTGTGCGTGCAGCCGCCGGCGGAGGATTGCGTTGCAGCCATGAAGCCGGGTGCAGGCCTGATCGGACAGCTGCAGCCGCACCAGGCCACGGAGCGGCTTGCGACGTACGCGCAGCGCAAGCTCGTCGCGTTCTCGCTGGAATTGCTGCCACGCACCACACGCGCGCAGGCGATGGACGTGCTGTCCTCGCAGGCCGCGGTTGCGGGTTACCGTGCGATGTTGATCGCGGCCGAGGCGGCGACGAAGTTCTTCCCGATGCTGACCACCGCGGCCGGCACGCTGCGACCGTCGAAGGTGCTGGTCATCGGTGCGGGCGTGGCCGGCCTGCAGGCCATCGCGACGGCACGCCGGCTGGGTGCACAGGTGGAAGGTTTCGACGTGCGTCCCGAGACGCGCGAACAGATCGAATCGCTGGGCGCGAAATTCCTCGACCTTGGCGTCAACGCGGCAGGCGAGGGCGGCTATGCGCGCGAGCTCACCACCGAGGAGCGCGCCGCGCAGCAGGCCAGGCTGGCCGAGCATGTCAAGACTGTGGACGTGATCGTCACCACCGCCGCGGTACCGGGACGACCGTCACCCAAAATCGTCCCGCTGTCGATGGTGGACGGCATGAAGGCTGGCGCCGTGATTGTCGATCTCGCCGCCGAAGGCGGCGGCAACTGCGAGGCAACCCGGCCCGGCGAGCGCGTCGAGCGCAATGGGGTCAGCGTCATCGGACCGCTCAATCTCGCTTCGGGCGCACCGCTGCACGCCTCGGAAATGTATGCACGCAATCTTGCACACTTCACCGAATTGGTCGCAAAGGACGGTGAGTGGCAGCCGGATTTCGACGATGAACTGGTCGTCAAAACGTGCATTGCACGTGACGGCCAGGTGCTGTTCGGCAAGTCCTGACGGCAGGCAAGGCATGCGGCCAAGGTGCCGATGGCCTGTCCACGGCCATCACTCGCTTTTCAATGCCCTTCGGAAGCGGGCGGATGCATGGGTATCGGAGGTTGCGGATGTTCCGCGGCCCAGCGCAGGCGCTGCTGCGGCGACATCGAACGCCAGCGCTCGCGCAGGGCGCGGCGTTTTGCCGGGGGCAGCGACTGGAATCGCTGGAATGCTTCGCGCACGCGGGCGCGTTGCTCCGGACTGAGGTCATGGAAGGCGCGCGCGTTCTCGCGCAGCTGGCGGCGTTGTTCCGGCGTCATCTCGGCCCATTGGGTCAGACGCTCGCGGATCAGCGCCTGTTTTTCAGGCGGCAGGGCTGCCCAATGGCTTGCGTGGTCCGCGAGATGCCGTCGCCGCTGTGGTGGCAATTGGTTCCATTGGTTGCGCACGGGCGCAAGCATCCGTTGCTGACCGACCGAAAGGCTGGACCAGTCCAGCGGCTGCTTCGGGATATCGGCTTGCGTCCGCGCCACCGGTGGCGCGGAACCTGGCGGTTCCGTCGGCGCCGGTTGGGCCGCTGCCGTCGCTGCGGCCAGCAGGCACGCAGCGACGGCGACAGCCATGAGTGGCATGAATCGCTGCATATCAGTTCCTGCCTCCGGCTGCAGCGGATGCGATGCTTGGTTGTGCCGCGAGCCAGCGATAGAAATCGAGGTCCTGGACCATTTCCATCTGGCTGCTGCCGACTTCGGGGACGAGCGTATCGTCGTTGTCCTGGCTTGCGACGATCGGAGCCGACGACGCGGCAGTGGTGGCAGCGGGTGTGATTCGCGCGGCCGGGTGCAGCCAGATTCCGGTCACCAGTGCGCAGCATGCGGCGGCGCCGGCCAGTGGCATCCAGACCCGCAGCATGCTGCCCGCGTTGCCGGCGTTCACCGACTTGCGACGGGCCAGCCCAAGCCGCAACGCATGATACGAATCGGTGTTTTCGCAGGCATCCCTGAAGATGGCCCGAGTACGAGAAATAACTTCAGCATCATTTGGCAAGTCATTGAATTTTTTTCCAGGCATGGTATTCATCGCCAATCCTCAAGTTGTGCGCGCAACGCATTCATGGCTCGCGACAGGTGGGTCTTGACGCTGCCGTCGCTGCATCCCATCGCCCTGGCCGTTTCGGCGACATCCAGTCCCTCCAGCACCCGCAGCATGAAAGCCTGCTGCTGGCGACGCGGCAGCGCACGGATGGCCTTGGACATCGCCGCGTGCGCCTGACGCGACGCCAGTGACCGCGCCGGGTCGGGGCCCGTATCCGGCGCTTCCCAAGCCGGAAGATTATGGTCGTCGTCCGTGGCCGCGCGGCTCGTCCACGCCAGGACCCGGTTGCGGACCGCGCGTCGGCGTTGCAGGTCCGTGATGCGCCGGCGCAGGATGCCCCAGAACAAGGGCGGCCACTCCTCGGCCGGCTTGCCGGAGTAATGCTTGACCAGTCGCAGCATCGCGTCCTGCACCGCATCCAATGCTTCGTCAGGATCGTGCAGCGCGATTTCAGCCATCCGCCATGCGCGTCGCTCGATCGAAGCGAGGAATGCCTCGATGGTCTCAGCAACAGGGCGCGCGATATCCGTGGCCTGGGAACTCACGACCGCTTCCAGTGCTGCCGTGCTCATTGCAACCCCGCCTGCGGGGATCGGTTCGGCATCCGCTGTCTCGTGCATCCTTGGTTGTCCTTGATAACGCATCGGCACGGATGGGGTTGACCGCAGCATGCCGGGTGCGCATACCGGTATGATGATCCCGGTGCGAAGGAGGGGAAACATGATTACCGGCTTTCTGGCACTGTACATCTTCATGCTGGCGGCATTCACCGGCTACGAGATCATCAGTCGGGTTCCAGTCATCCTGCACACCCCGCTTATGTCGGGCTCGAACTTCGTGCACGGCATCGTGCTGGTCGGCGCGATGGTGGCCTTGGGGCACGCGCACGGCGTCGTCAACATCGGCATCGGTGTGATCGCGGTGCTGTTGGCGGCCGGCAATGTTGCCGGCGGCTACGTCGTCACCGAGCGCATGCTGGAGATGTTCAAGACGAGCAAACCCGCTGCACGAAGCACCGGCCCCGTGCAGGCCAAGGACGGCCGGTGACACGGGACCCATTTGCCGTCCTTGGAACTGGGTCCCGGCCAATCCATGGCCGGGATGACGTGCTGATAGTTAGGGAGTCGCAATGACACTTCCAGCGTGGGTGCCGACCGTTGTCGAGGCGATCTACTTCATTGCCGCCGTCCTTTTCATCTTGGGCCTGAAACGCATGAGCTCGCCGCGCACCGCGCGGCGCGGCATCGTGTGGGCGGGCGTGGGCATGGCGGCTGCTATCCTCGCCACGTTTTTCCTGCCGGGCATGCAGAACCTGGGCTGGATGATTGGCGCGATCGTGGTGGGCGTGGTGCTCTCGTGGCTCGTCGGACGGAGGGTGCCGATGACCGCGATGCCACAGATGGTCGCGCTGTTCAACGGCATGGGCGGCGGCGCGGCGGCGGCGATCGGTGCGGTGGAGCTGATCCGGTTCAATGCCGCGTTGATGCTGGTGCCCGATACCTCGCCGATCCAGCCGGAAGCATGGGCGAACGCGGCGGTGCATTTGAGCCCGGTCGAATTGGTGCTGGCTTACATTGGTGTTCTCATCGGCGCGATTTCATTCACAGGTTCGCTGATCGCGTTCGCGAAACTGCAGGGCTGGATGGATCGGCGTTTCGTGTTCCCGTTGCAACGCTGGGTCAATCTCGCGATCTTCGCGGCGGCTATCGTGTGCGGGGCGATCGCGCTGGCCGCCGGCATCGAGGGCCATGCCTTCGCATGGAGCCTGTTGATCGGGTTCGTAGGTTTGTCGCTGGTGTTCGGCATCGCGATGACTTTGCCGATCGGCGGCGCCGACATGCCGGTGGTGATCTCGATGTACAACGCCTTCACGGGCCTCGCGGTTGCCTTCGAGGGGTTCGTGCTGCAGAACGAGGCCATGATCATCGCCGGCATGGTGGTGGGCGCGGCCGGCACGCTGTTGACCCAGTTGATGGCCAAGGCCATGAACCGCTCGCTTGGCAACGTGTTGTTCGGCAATTTCGGCGGAGGCGGCGGTGCGGCGCAACAGGAAATCGCCGGTTCGCTGAAGCCGATCGACGGCAACGATGCCGCAGTGATGATGGCCTACGCCGAGCGTGTCGCGATCGTGCCAGGCTACGGCATGGCGGTCGCCCAGGCGCAGCACAAGGTCTGGGAGTTCGCCAGGCTCCTGATCGATCGTGGTGTCAAGGTGAAATTCGCGATCCATCCGGTCGCGGGACGCATGCCGGGTCACATGAACGTGCTGCTGGCCGAAGCCGGCGTGCCGTACGACCTGATCGAGGACATGGATGACATCAATCCCGAGTTCCCCAATATCGACGTGGCGCTGGTGATCGGCGCCAACGACGTTGTGAACCCGGTTGCGCGCACCGACAGGAATTCCCCGATCTACGGGATGCCCATCCTGGACGTCTCGAAGGCAAAGAACGTGATCGTGATCAAGCGCGGGCGCGGCAAGGGTTTCGCCGGTATCGAGAACGCGCTGTTCTATGCCGACAATACGCGCATGCTGTACGGAGATGGGCAGGCCGCTGCAGGCGAACTGGTAACCGGGCTGAAAGCGCTGGATGCCTGACCGCGCAAAATGCCGTCATGAGCCGGTCGGGCGGCGCGTCATCCACGTGGCCAACATTGCGGCCAGGACCGCGGCACCGGCATAGACCAGGACCGAGACGGCGCTCAAGCCGAGTTTCGCGATTTGCAGCACCAACCCGGGTCCGCCGGTCCGGAAGGCCTGACCGAACGGAAATCCGGTTGCAGCCGCCACGCGGGCGAGCGCGACCAGGCAGGCGGCATAGAAACCGGCGAGCAGGATCGCGACTGCTGCGATCACGCCGGCCCAGCGTGCGTACAGACAGCCACAAAAATTCAGTACCAGCGTCAGCGGTGCCGCCAGCAGCAGGATCAGCCAGCACGGACGGATGTCGGCAACCAGCGCGGCGAATGCCGCCACAGCGCCGGTCGCAAGCGTGCACATAAGCCATCCGAAACACGCGATCACGCTCGACGCCGCGCGCGCGAGCGACGAGTGCGGGGTATCGGAAGTGCGGAATGCGGATGTGATGGGTCGATTCACGCGGCTTGGCTTGGGTATCCGTTTTCCGATGATAAAGCACGAACCTCGTCAACGGACGAGCGAATCCGCTACCTGAGGGATCTCTGCGTCAGGCCGGCTTTCATTCGGGGATATCGCCCCCCATCTTGCTATGCTGTGGGGTCCGAACCTTGTTGATCATTCACGCCTGAAGTCGATGTCGGGATTCAGCACCAGCAGCGAGCCGTTCACCCTGCAGCGCGACTGTCACGCGGTGCATGTGCCCTACGGCGACGTCGTCAATCTTCCGGCCGGGCAGGGCGGCTACATCACCCAGTCGCTGGGTGGCAGTTTCACGGTCTACGTCGAGGGCAGCCTGTTTCGCATCGACGGCAAGGATGCCGATGCCCTCGGCAAGCCGCCGCCCGAGCCGATCCAAGTCCCGGATGACGCCGGTGACGAGGACATAGAAAGGGTGGTCTGGGAACAGCTGCGTACCTGCTTCGATCCCGAGATCCCGATCAACATTGTCGATCTCGGCCTGATCTACGACCTCGCTCTGGAGCGCCTCGACGATGGCAATCGCAAGGTGTACGTGAAACTGACCCTGACCGCCCCCGGCTGCGGCATGGGCGACATCCTGGTCGAAGACGCACGCAGCAAGCTCGAACTCATCCCGACCGTCACCGAAGCGCAGATAGACCTGGTGTTCGATCCGCCCTGGAATCAGTCGATGATGTCCGACGAAGCCAAATTGCAGACGGGCATGATGTGAGTTGCGGCGGTTCGCGAAGAATCGGTTGACACGTTTGCTGTCTCCACGCTGAATGTCATGCTGCGTCGCAGCGTGACGCCCTGTTTGCATTTGTTTACGTTACCCAAGCTCGCTGGTGTGAGGGCGCCATCCGGGCAATCCGCGCACGCGTCGCTCGACGCGTTGCTTGCAAGGTAACAAGCAGGGCTTGGCGACTCCAATTGCCGCCGGGTGGGGAGTATGCATTTGCGGATTTGCGTGGCACGGTCGCGTGCTCGCAAGGCGCGGTCGTGCATATCCCCAACCACAAGGAGTCTGTGATGCCAAGCAATCCTAGATTGAAGGCCCTGGTCGTTGCCATGGGCCTGGCCGCCGGTTCGGCGGCATTTGCTGCAACTCCACCCGCGGTCCTCGCCAATACCTCAGTCGTCAAACTCGCAACCCGGTTGCGCAGTGGCGATTCGGTGGTCGGTCCGATGGCGTTGACCCAGTCGATGCGCGTGACACTGTCGCTGAAGTGGCGCAATGAAGCGCAACTCAAAGCGTTCATCGCCAACCCGCACCACAAGAACCTGACCCCCGCCGAATTCCTGGCCCAGTACGGCCCGAGCGACGCGCAGGTCAGTCAGGTCAAGGCCTTCATGCGGCAACAGGGATTCAGCGACCTGAAGGTCACCTCCGACCATCTGCTGGTTTCCGGCCAGGCGCCGGTTTCCGCGGTGCAGTCGGCTTTCCATACCAATCTCGTCAATGTACGCACCCGCGACGGTCGCATGGCGTTCGCCAATTCGACCGAGGCGCGCATTCCCAATGCCCTCGAGGGCATCGTGCACGAGGTTCTGGGCTTGCAGACCGTGCATCGTTTCCATGTGCTGCCGCACACCCAGGCGTCGGGCTCCGCGACCGGCCACAATCCGACCGACTTCGCGACGATCTACAACGCCGGCAGCACCGCCACGGCATCCACGATCAACGTGGGCATCATTACGCAAGGCAGCATGACCAATGTCGAGAACGACTTCCAGTCGTTCCTGAGCCAGAATGGCTTCGGCAGCATCCCGATGAACGTGGTCAAGGTCGATGGCGGCGGCAACAGCACCAGCGGCGACGGCGAGTGGGACCTGGACAGCCAGGACATCGTCGGCATTTCCGGTGGTGTCAAGGCGTTGTATCTGTACGACACCGCTGCGTTGACCACCCAGGATCTGGTGGACGACTTCAGCAAGGCCACCACGGACGATGTCGTGCGCGTCGTCAACGTCTCGATCGGTGGTTGCGAGACTGGTTCGGAAACCAACGGTGCCGCGACCGGAGACAATGTGTTCCAGGAAGCCGATGCCGAAGGCATGACCTTCTCGGTGTCCTCGGGTGACTCCGGCGCAGACGAGTGCGGCAACGGCGGTACCACGCCGAGCTGGCCGGCCGATTCGCAATATGTCGTCGCGGTCGGCGGCACCGAGTTGTACACCTCGGGCACGACCTGGGAAAGCGAGACGGTCTGGAACAACCTCAACCAGAACGAAGGCGCCACCGGCGGCAGTCCGTCGACGTTCGAGGCACAGCCGAGCTGGCAGAACGGTGTCGGCCAGAATTCGGGCAGTTCCTACCGTGGCGTGCCCGATGTGGCTTTCGACGCCAGTCCGTATTCTGGCGCTACCGTCATTGTCGACGGCGGCTCGCAGCAGATCGGTGGCACCAGCCTCGCTTCGCCACTGTTCGTGGGCGTGTGGGCACGTACCCTGGCTGCAAATCCCAACCTCGGTTTCGCCGCGCCATTGATCTATCAGGATGCCGCGTCGCACTATTCGAGCGACTTCCACGACGTGACGTCCGGCAACAACAGCGGCGAAACCGCCGCGAGCGGTTGGGACTACACCACCGGCTTCGGCTCGATCAACATTTCGAACTTCATCGCGAATGTCGCGGGTGGCGTGAGTCCGCCACCGCCACCGCCGCCGCCACCGCCACCACCACCGCCGCCACCGCCACCGCCACCACCGCCACCGCCACCACCGCCACCGCCACCGCCACCACCACCACCACCGCCGGGCAATACGTTCTCGAACAACACGCATTACACGATTCGGGACGACGCGACAGTGACCAGCAAGATCAAGGTGACGGGCGAGTCCGGATACGCGCCATCGGACCTCGCAGTGCATGTCAACATCACGCACAACTGGTCCGGCGACCTCGAGGTCGTGCTGTACGCGCCGAACGGGGCGTATGCGATCCTGCAATACCCGGACTACAACAATGACGGCAACATCAACACCACCTACGACGTCAATGCGTCGTCGGTGGGGAGTAACGGCACTTGGAAACTCAAGGTGATCGATGACGACATCTGGGGCGACGGTGGAGACTACGGCACCCTGAACAGTTGGAGCATGACGTTCTGAATTTCTCCGTGCACGTTCGGAGCATCATCCGTTTCGAGTGATGTTTCGAAACCGGCATTGGCCCGGTCGTTCGCGACCGGGCCGTTTTTTTGCCCGGATCGCATAGCGGGTAACATGCTAGTCGTCTCGGGAGGTTTCATGTCGCAGGATCCGTCTCCAACCGATGCCGCATCGCGGGGCCGCGCTGCAGATTGCATGCAGGCCGCGCCGGCTGCCAGGGCGCTCGCGGACGCCAACTCGCTGGCGCAACGGGGTCGCCCGCAGGCTGCGGTTCCCTTGTATCGAAAACTGCTGGCGGAGAATCCGGGATTCGTCGCGGCGCACGCGAATCTCGCACAGGTCCTGAACGCCGCGCGACGCTTCGCCGAAGCGGAGCCGCACTACCGGCGCGCACTTTCGGAGTTGCCCCGCGAAGTTCCCTTGCTGGTCGGACTTGCGTTCGCTTTGCAGAACCAGTCGCGTGAAGGCGAGGCGCAGCCGTACTACCGTCGGGCGCTTGCGATTCAGCCCGATTGCGTCGGGGCGATGCTGGGGCTGGGGATTTGCCTGCGTTCCGAGTCGCGTCTGGACGAGGCGCGGGAATGTTTCGAACAGGCCCTGCGTACCGATCCCGGTTGCGTGGACGCCTACTATTTCCTGGCGACGTTCAAGCGCATCCGGGCTGGCGACCAGTGGCTTGCCGCCTGCGAGGCGTTGCAATCGCGCGTCGCCGCCATGCCGGTCAAGCAGCAAGCGCGGTACTGGTTTGCGCTGGGAAGAATGCGCGAGGGGGCTGCGCGTTACGACGACGCGTTCGCGGCCTATGTCGCGGGCAATCGCGCGCGTGCAAGCACGATGACATTGGACGAATCCGCCGAGGATGCACGCCTGCGGCGAACGCGTGAAGTGTTCGATGCACGGCGGTTGTCGAACGCCCCGCCCAAGCCTGCCGCCGCCGCGCGCGTGCCTGTTTTCATCGTCGGCATGCCGCGTTCGGGAACCAGCCTGGTCGAGCAGATCCTGGCGGGTCACCCCGAAGTGCATGGCGCGGGCGAGATCCATGACCTGCGGGAAGTCTTCGACGAGCGGTTTGGCCCCGAGCAGGGCTGGCCGGAGGCTTTTGCGGAGCTTTCACCCGAAGCATGGCGTGAGCTCGGCGAGGCCTATCTCGAACGGGTTTGGCGACGGGCGCCGACGGTGACCCGCGTGGTCAACAAGATGACCCTCAATTATCGCTATCTCGGTGCGATTCGCATGATGTTGCCGCAGGCGCGCATTGTGCACACCCTGCGCGATCCGATGGATGTCTGCCTCTCGTGCTACACGATATTGTTCGATGGCGGCAACCTGCCGTATTCCTACGACCTGCAGAGTCTGGGGCGTTACTACGTGCGCTACGCGCGCCTGATGCAGCACTGGCGCGAAACGTTGCCCGACGGCATGCTGGAAGTTCGGTACGAAGAATTGGTGGCTGATCTCGAGACGCAGGTTCGGCGCCTGCTCGATCATCTGGATCTGACCTGGGACGCGCGTTGCCTGGATTTTCACCGCAACCAGCGCGTGGTCGCGACCGCCAGCCGCGCCCAGGTGCGGCGGCCGATCTACAGCAGTTCGATCGGACGCTGGAAGCGCTTCGAGGCGCACCTCGAGCCCTTGCGCGAACTGGTCGAACCCTGGCGCTGAGGCGCGGGTGTGCGCGTCAGTCGCTTTGTTCGAAGCGGTTTGCCGAGCGGTTCTTGCGCACGCGGGCCGGATCCCAGATGCGCCCGTTCATCGCGATCCACACGCCGTCGCCGAGGCTCTGCACGGCACCCACCGCGCAACCGATGTTGAACACCGCGTCCGAACCCTGGAAGCGCGCCGGATTCAGGGCGCCGGTCAGCACGATGGTCTTGCCTGCGATGCCCGTCAGCACCCGCGCCGTGTCGACCATGGTGTCGGTGCCGTGGGTGATCAGGACGTGGCGGTGCGGTTGCTGCTCGATCGCGTGGCGGATCGCCACGCGGTCCTCGTCGGTCATTTCAAGGCTGTCCTTGCGCAGCACCGACACCACCTCGAACTCGAACGCGACACCGAGTTGGGCCAGGATCTCGCCGATCTGAGGCGCGCCGACCTGATAATCGGATTTGGCGTCGAAATACACCTTGTCTATGGTGCCGCCGGTGGTGATCACGGTCAGATGCTGCATCGCGGCGGTTCCTCGGAAAGGGGGTGCCTGAGTATCGCAGCATGTCCGCAGGACGTCATGGCCGGCGCCCTGCCGGGCCCCCGGACATGCGTTGACCGTGAACCCATGGCATAATCCGCTGTCTTTTGGGCAGATCTGCCGCTTCGCGGCCGCCCCGCAACCGAGAGTTCCCACATGCTTTCATCATTCATCGCCGCCGCTGCGGCGCCGGCCGCGCAGGCAAGTTCGGGTGCGCAGTCCGCCACACCGGGCAGTTTCTTCACCTCGCCGGTCATCCTCATCTACATCGTGGTGATCGCCGCGTTCTATTTCCTTTTCATCCGCCCGCAATCCAAGCGCCAGAAGGAGCAACGCAAGATGATTTCAGAGCTGGCCAAGGGCGACGAGGTGATCGCCGCCGGCATCTTGGGTCGCGTGGAAGAGGTCGGCGAACATTTCCTCACCCTCGAAATCGCCGACAACGTGCACATCCGTGTGCAAAAGGGCGCGGTTGCCACCGTGCTGCCCAAGGGCACGATCAAATCAGTCTGAAGTCTTCCTCGAAGATTCCACCCCACGCGCATAGCCTGCTTCCGTACCCATGATTGATTTTCCCCGCTGGAAATACTGGCTGGTCGGCATCGTGATGGTGCTCGGTCTGCTGTACGCCGCACCGAACGCGTTCCCGCCACAGCCGGCCGTGCAGATCTCGCCGAACCGCGATGCCAAGATCGATACGACGCTGCAGCAGCAGGTCACGGCCGACCTTGCCAAGGCGAAGATTCCTTACCAGAACATCACGATGGACAAGAACCGCATGCTGGTGCGCTTCGCCAACACGGAAGTGCAGCTGCAGGGTTCCGACACGCTGCGACTCGCGTTGGGCGACCATTACACGGTCGCACTCAACCTCGCAACCACCGTTCCACACTGGTTGCAGGCCATCGGCGGACGCGCGATGCCGCTGGGCCTTGACCTGCAGGGCGGCGTGCACTTCCTGATGTCGGTGGACCAGGACGCGGTACTGAAGAAACAGCAGCAGCGCTATTTGGATGACATTCGCTCGATCCTGCGCCAGAAGCAGATTCCCTACGACGCCGTTTCCCAGAGCGGCAACGGCGTGCTGGCAGTCTTCAAGACTCCCGCCGAGCGCGACAAGGCCGGCAGCGCGATCAGCATCGATGCCACCGATCTGTCCCTCACCGACAGCCGCACGCCGGGTGGCGGTTACGCGTTGACCGCAGTCATCAAACCGGACGTCTTGCAGAAACTCGCCCAGACCGCGATCACCCAGAACGTCACGACCCTGCGCAACCGCGTCAACGAACTGGGCGTTTCCGAGCCGCTGATCCAGCAGCAGGGCGAAAATCGCATCGTTGTTGAACTGCCGGGCGTGCAGGACACCGCCGAAGCCAAGCGGGTGCTGGGTGCGGTGGCGACGCTGGAATACCACGCCGAGGACGAGAGCGTGAATCCGCAGGAAGTGGCGCAAAGCGGCAACGTGCCACCGGATGACCGCCTCTACTACACCAAGGATGGCCGTCCTGTGGTGCTCAAGAAGCGCGTGATCGTCAGCGGCGACGAACTTGTCGATGCCTCGCAGGGTTACGACCAGCAGACCGGCATGCCGGACGTGAACGTGACGCTGAATTCGGCCGGTGCCCGCAAGATGCTGGACTTCACCACCCAGAACGTCGGCAAGCGCATGGGCGTGGTGTACATCGAGCAGACGCCCGAAGTGAAGAAGGTGGACGGCAAGGAAGTCCGCACCACCAAGACCACCGAGACGGTGCTCAACGACGCCGTGATCCAGGGGGTGTTCGGCAAGAAGTTCCAGACCACGGGTCTCAGCCAGCAGGAAGCCGAGACGCTGTCGCTCATGCTGCGTTCGGGGTCGCTGGCCGCGCCGATGCAGATCGTCGAGGAGCGCGTGATCGGCCCCAGCCTGGGGCAGGACAATATCCGCAAGGGCCGGGATGCAGTAGTCCTGGGCCTGGTGCTGGTGTTGCTGGCGGCCGCGTTCTATTACCGGCTGTTCGGGCTCGTGGCCGACATCGCGCTGGTCTTCAACCTGATGATCCTGGTCGCGGTGATGTCGGCAGTCGGGGTGACCCTTACGATGCCCGGCATCGCCGGCATCGTGCTGACGCTGGGCATGGCGATCGATGCCAACGTGCTGATCTGCGAGCGCATACGCGAGGAGATGCACCATGGTTCGACGCCGCTCGCGTCGATCCGGGCGGGTTACGAGAAGGCCTGGTCGACGATTCTGGACGCCAACGTCACCCACCTGCTCGCCGCGCTGGGGCTGATCACGGTCGGCTCGGGCGCGATCAAGGGCTTCGGCATCACGCTGTTCATCGGCGTGTCGACCTCGCTGTTCACGTCCGTGACCATGACCCACGCGATCACCGCGCTGATCCACGGACGCCGCAAGAAACTCAAGACACTCTGGGTGTGATCGGTCCGCCCGTCACGCGCCACCACCAGCCAGACTTCAGCGAATATCCATGGAACTCTTCCACCGCGATCTGAACATCAATTTCCTCGGCATGCGCAAGGTCAGCATCGTCATTTCGGCGATCCTTGTGATCGTGTCGATCTGGGCCATCGCGGTGAAGGGCCTCAACTACGGCCTCGATTTCACCGGCGGCATTCTTATCCAGGTGAATTACGAGCAGCCGGTCGACGTGGGCGACGTACGCACCGCACTCGAGAAGGCCGGATTCCAGCACACCGTGGTGCAGAGCATGGGCGGCACCCGCGAGATCTCGATCCGCCTGCAGCTGCCCAAGCAGACCGGTGCGAAGAAGGAAAGTCCCGACAAGGTTGCCGGCGACGTGTCCAAACGCGTGTTGACCGCGCTGCAGAACGCGCGGTCGGGCGTGAAGTTGGCGCAACCGCCCGATTTCGTGGGACCCGAGGTCGGGCAGGAGCTGAAAACCAGCGGCATCTCCGCCGCGATCGTGGTGATCATCGGCATCATGATCTACCTGTGGGTGCGGTTCGAGAAGCGTTTCGCGTTTGCCGCGGTCGCCAGTGAATTCCACGACACGATCATCACTCTGGGCATCATCGCGCTGGTGCAGCGCGAATTCGACATGACCGTGCTGGCCGCGGTACTGGCCGTGATCGGCTACTCGATCAACGACAAGGTGGTGGTGTTCGACCGCGTACGCGAACTGTTCCGGTTGACCCGCAAGGCGGAGACCGCGCAGATCCTCAATCGCGCGATCAACAACACCTTGTCGCGAACCATCATCACCTCGGTGTTCACCGCGATCACCATGGCATCGCTGTACCTGTTCGGTGGTCCGGCGGTGCACGGTTTCGCGATCACGATGCTGGTCGGCATCCTGGTCGGCACGCTGTCTTCGATCTTCTTCGCCAGCCCGATCCTGCTGTGGCTTGGCGTTTCGAAGAAGGATCTGATGCCGGTGACGAGGGAGAATCCGGAGCTGGCGCGCCGCCCCTGATTTCCTGCGATCGTCCTTGATCGCCGCACCATCGAGTGCCCCGCCGGGCAGGTGTTGATCGCGAACCCGGCGGCACAAACGCCGGCGAGACCGCCATCCACGGCAAACAACTCCGTAGCCTGACTTTCCAACAAAAAGCTGCTCCGCTCAGGGCCGAGCCGTTTTTGCGTGTCAACGCAACGAGAGAAAGTCCGGGCTTACCGCCATCCTTACCGCGTCCAGGCGCGGGCGCGCGCGGGCGAGGGCCGCGAGCAACGCATCGCGGGTGGCTTCGGCTGCCGTGATCTCGCGCGGCTGCACCGAGGCGTTGATTCGTGCGAGAGCGCACAATCTTTCCACGCGCGCATCCAGCGTGGCGCGGCCTTGCTCGATGGCGGATGCGGCGATTTCCTGTGCGCGTTCCGTGGCGAGTGCCTCCGCTTTTTCCAGCATCGGTGGCACCAGTTGGGCAAGGTGGCGGCGATAGCGTGAAATCTCCGGCGCACGCGCGCGCGCGCGTGCGAGCGATGGCATGGATGGTTGGTAATCGCGCAGCGCCCGCCGCGAATCGACGCATACGGCCAGCGGCGTCGGGGGCAGGAAGCGTGGCGCATCCAGCTTGGCGTCCGCGATGCATTCGACGACGTACAACGCCTCCAGCAACACGCTGCGCGCTGGCAACGCGGGATCGACCAGCAGTGCGGCATTGCCGAATTCGCCGGTCAGCAACAGGTCGAAGGCGCCCGCCACCAGCGGGTGATCCATGCGCAGCAGGTCCAGTTCCTCGCGTGTCAGCGCCAGTGCGCGATCAAGCGTCGCCCGGCGCGGCCCGTCCGTGAAGCCGGGCAGGGCATCAGTAGACAGGAATTCGGGATCGAGCAGGAAGCTGCCGTCGCCGAGATCCTCGACGTGCACGCCGAAGGGTTCGAAGCATTCCTGCATCAGGGCATGGTTCGGCGCGTCCACGTCGGCGTCGCGCAGCGCGGCGAGCAACGCGGCACCCCCAGCATGTTGCGCCGCGAGCTCCAGCAGGCGGTCGCGCCCTGCGTGGATGGCTGCGGAAAACTCCGTATGAGCGCTGGCTGTCGCACCAATGAGGTCATCCAGTTCGGGATCGTCGGGCTCGTCGTTTTCAGCATGCCCGCGTGCAATGCGTTCGATCCGGTCGCCGAACTGTCGCAGCAATGCGCGGCCGTCGGCGGGACACTCGCGCAGCACGCGCGTGCCGTCGGCGTGCCAACGCGCCAGCGCTTCCTGCGCAGTGCCCGGCAAGGGCGGGAGGTGCAGCATCACAGGGCGGCGCTGGCCGATGCGGTCGAGTCGCCCGATCCGCTGCTCAAGCAGATCCGGGTCCAGGGGCAAGTCCCACAAAACCAGCCGATGCGCGAACTGGAAGTTGCGTCCCTCCGAGCCGATCTCCGAACACAACAACAGGCGCGCACCATCGGCCTGCGCGAACCAGGCCGCGGCACGATCGCGCTGCAGCAAGGTCATGTCTTCGTGAAAACACGCCACCGTGATGCCGCTGCGCGTGCGCAGCGCGGTGTCGATGGCTTCGACCTTGGCCCGGCTGTTCGCGATCAACAGGAACTTGTCGTCGCGATGCGCATCCAGCAGCCGCACCAGCCAGGCGATGCGCGGATCGTCGGCGTAATCGAGCGTGCGCGGCATGTCCCCTGCGCGGCGCATGTCATCGTCGTGTTCGGCGAGCAGGGACTGCCGCTGGATTTCAGTCAGTTCTGTCGTGGCTTCCTCGATCGCCGGCAAGCGTTCCTGGAAGCCTCCGACGGCCGCGCGCCGGTTGCGATACATCACGCGGCCGGTGCCGTGGCGATCGATCAATGCCGAGAGCAAGGCTTCCGCGCCGTCGGGATAGGCGGCTAGGAGTGCGTGCAACGCGGAGTCGTGCGGAAAGCGCGCGCACAATGCCGCGCGTTCGTCTTCGGTGAGGGAGGAGCGGTTTGCGATGCGATCGGCGATTGAGGAGAGGGATGCATAACCGTCGGCTTCGGCGAGGTAACCATCGAGGTCATCGTAACGGGCGGGGTCCAGCAGGCGCAGGCGCGCAAAGTGCGCGCGGCGGCCCAGTTGCTCCGGCGTCGCGGTCAGTAGTGCGACGCTCGGGATTGCCCCTGCCAGCGCTTCGACCGCGAGGTACTCGGGGCTGGCGGCCTCGGGCGTCCATTCCAGGTGATGGGCCTCGTCCACGACCAGCATGTCCCAACCTGCCGCCAGCGCCTGTCCACGCCGCTGCGGTTCACGTGTGAGCCAGGCGAGCGATACGATCGCGAGTTGTTCATCCTGGAACGGATTGTGGCCGGCGTCGGTGGCCTCGATGGCCGTGCAGCGTTCCTCGTCGAGGATCGCGAAAGCCAGCTGGAAGCGACGGCGCATTTCGACGAACCATTGCACCAGCAGCGCATCGGGCAGCACGATCAGCACGCGGCCGGCGCGGCCCGTCGCCAGCATCCGGGCGATCAGCATGCCGGCTTCGATGGTCTTGCCCAGGCCGGCTTCGTCGGCCAGCAATACGCGAGGGTGTTCGCGTTCCATGCAGGCGGCGACCACGCCAAGCTGGTGCGGAAGCAGGTCGACGCGCGCGGAGAGGATGCCCCATGCATCGGAGCGCCGCGCCGCCGCGCGCGCGAGCAGTGCCTGTTTGCGCAATTCGTAGTGATGCGGCTTGTCGACGCGCGCCGACATCAGTCGCGCGTCGGCTTGCGAGAGCGACTGCTCGTCGTCGAGCTGGCCTTCCGCGAGCTCGCGCCTCTCGCCGGAATACACCAGCAAGCCCTCGTGCAGGTCGATGCGCTCGACCACGAACGCGACCCCGCGGCCGCAGACCTTCTGGCCGACCCGGAACGTTGCGCGTGTCAGCGGAGCACCCTGCGCCGAGTAATTGCGTACGACGCCGGACTTCGCGAACAGTACCTGGATGGCGCGCTCGTCGCAGCGAAGCACCGTGCCGAGGCCGAGTTCGGGTTCCGCGTCGGATACCCAGCGTTGGCCCGGAATGTAATTCATCGCGACTTTGCCGTGTGGAAACCACGTATTATCGCGCGGCACGGACCGCACTGCCGAGCGGCTGATGTTTCCCTAAGTCTCGGCCCACTGCCGCAGCAGGTTGTGGTAAACGCCGGTGAGTTGCCGGACGGCATCGCTGTCGGCGCCATGGCTGGACAGCCGGCGGATCGCGTTGTCGAGTTGCAACAGGGTGCGGCGTCGCGATTCGCCGCGCACCAGGCTCTGGATCCAGAAAAATGCAGCCACGCGTGCGCCGCGCCTCACCGGCTCGACGCGATGCAGGCTGCTCGCGGGATACACGATGGCGTCGCCGGCCGGCAGCTTGACCTCGTGTTCGCCGTAGGTGTCTTCCACGATGAGTTCGCCGCCGTCGTAGCTGTCGGTTTCGCTCAGGAACACCGTGCACGCGATGTCGCTGCGCAGCTGACTGCCGTCGGCCAGCGCCATCACCGCGCCGTCGACATGCGTGCCGTAGCTGCCGCCGCCGGCATAGCGATTGAAGCGCGGTGGAAGAATTTTCACCGGCAGCGTGGCAGCGTGGAATTGCGGATGCCTGGCACAGGCGGCCAGCACTTCGCGACCGAGTTCCGCGCGCAATGACGAAGTGTCGGGCAGCTGCTGGTTGCGCTTGACCTGCGCCCCCTGCGGGCCAACGGTTTCGCGGCCATCGGCCCATTCGGCAGCGTCCAGCCTCGCACGCAAGCGGGCGACCGCAGCAGCGTCCAGCAGTTTCTCGATGTGCAACAGCATCGGGGTTCGATCAATAGTGGATATTGAGTGTCAGCAACGCCGAACGCGGCGTACCCGGCGTGTAGCGATAGCCACTCTTGTTGATGGCTGCCACGTAAGACCTGTCGAACAGGTTGTAGACGTTCAACTGCAGCGACGCGTGTCGGTTGATGGCGTACCTCGCGATCGCGTCGAACACCCAATAGGCCTGGGTATAGGCCGGCGTGCCCACGGCGCCGTCGTGGCCGCGCTGCATTTCGCCGGTATGGCGTGCGCCGACACCCAGCGTGACGCGTGTCGGCAAGTGCCAGGTGCTCCACGCGGTGAACGCGCTTTTCGGCGTGTACGCAAGCATGTCGGAGCCGTTCGCGGCCGGCGCCGAAGCCGAACTGCCGCTGCTGACGGCGCCGCTGGAAGTCGAGGTATTCATGACCGTGTACCCGGCGGTGAGGGCCCAGTACGGATTCAATTGGCCGACCGCGTCGAGCTCGATGCCCGCGACGCGCTGGCGACCGATCTGGTAGTACTGCAGATCGACCGGGTTCTGCACCACAAGGTCGCTGACTACCGTTTTGAACAAGGCGGCCGTCAATCGCAATTGGCCGTCGAGCACGTTCCACTTGGTGCCGACTTCGGTGGTGCGCGACTTTTCCGGATCGAAGATGGGGTTGTCGGCGCTGTTGGCCGAGGAACTCAGCGCGAGGTTGTCGCCACCGGGCGGTTCGGCGGAGGTCGCAAAGTTCACGTACAGGCTGCCTTGCTCGACGGGCTTGTAAATGATGCCAAGCTTGTAGCCGTACAGATTGCCTGATCGGCTGGCGTCCACGCCCGGCACCGGCGTGTTGGCGGGCAGGCTGCCGCAGTCGGGCCCGCGTCGGCCGCCGCACAGGACCTCGCTGCGGAAATCGGTATCGTAGTGGTCGATGCGTCCGCCGGCGGTGACCAGCCAGTGCTGGCCGAATTTGAGCGTGTCGAACAGATACGCCGCGGCGGTATCGGTGCGACCCGTGCTCCATGTGCCATTGTCGCCGATGACGAGTCCGGTCGCGGTATCCGGATCGGGCTGGTAAAGATTGGCGGACGTCCACGCGCTGCCGTAGAGCACGGCGAGGCCGCCGGTGGCGATTGCCTCGCGCGTCAGTTCCATGCCGGCGCTGACGGCGTGGCTCACCGCGCCGGTGTCGAAATTGTCGGTGAGATTGAGTTGATTGGTGATGATGCGGTTGGTCTGGTCCAGCAAGTTCGGATTGCTGCGCGCGATCGTCCAGGTGGACGGATCGTCGGGATCGGGTGTCAGCAGATTGGCGGTGCTGCCCATGAACGAGGTCAGCAGGTAATCCTGATGGGTGCGGCCCCAGCGCAAGGTGTCCTGCAGCGATGCGTTGCCGGAAAAGTCATGCTGCACGATCAGCGTCGCCATGTCGGACTTGACGTGGTCGTAGTCGGCATCGGTGCCGTAGTAGTTCGACGGGTTCACGGGCGGAGCATCGTCGAGGAACGGTCGCGTCGGATCGGGCGTGCTGTAGCCGGGCAGGCCGATGGTCGACACGCCGCCGTCGGGCACGTTGTCCTGGGTGATGTGCAGCAGGTCCAGGTACACGCGGGTGGGCGTGCCCAGTCCGAACGCCAGCGACGGAGCAATGCCCCAGCGGTGGTTCTCGATGTCGTGGCGGCCGGGCACGCCACTGTCCTGACCCATCACGTTCAGACGGAATGCGCCGTGCTCGCCGAGCATCTCGTTCCAGTCGGCGGTGGTGCGTTTCTGGTTGTCGCTGCCGTAGCTCAGTGACGCGGCCTGCAGGCTGCCCGGCATTGGCTGCTTGCTGACCAGATTGATCGCGCCGCTGGGCGCGGTGCGGCCGTATTCGGTGCCGTCCGGCCCCTGCGTGACTTCGATCTGCTGGATGTCGAAGGTGTCGCGTGAAATCGCGCCGAGATCGCGCACGCCATCCACGAAAATGCTGCCGGACGAATTGAAACCGCGCATGTAGATGGCGTCACCGGTACTGGTGGAACCGTTTTCGCCGACATAGAACGTGCCCACTCCTGGAACGTTTTGCAGCGCTTGCGTCAGGGTGGTCGCACCCTGCTGGCGGATGACCTCGTCGCTGATCACGCTGATGGTCTGCGGCGTGTCCAGCAACGGCTGGGTGAATTTGGGCGAGGACACCTGATCGACCTTGTACTGGATGCGCTGGCCCTTGACCTCGATGGTAGGCAGCGTCGCTGGAGTGGCCGTCACGGCGTGGTCGCGGTCTTGATGGTGGGGAGGATATTGCAGTGGTTCCGGGATCCGGCCGTTGGCCGGTGACGCCGCCAGCGTGGGCAGGCTGAGTGCAATGCCGCCCATGAGCGTGGAGAAAGCAACGGGTCGGTGCCGGGATGCGTGCTTGCGATGCTTGATGCCTGGCATGGATGGCGAGCCCTTTCTGTATGCGTCGCAACGGCGATCGGGTCATGGCTGTCCCCATGTCGGCCAATATCCACAAGTCCCCGTTGCGCAACGAGACGACTGAAATTTGTGCCGCGCGGACATGCCTGCGGGCATTGCGTAGTGGATACTAAAGTCAATGAGAACGATTCGCAATAGATATTGCAATAATCCAGGTGTGGGGCCATGCATCGGAGGAATGCCCGTTCCTTGGTCTGGCGAGCGCAATGCAAAAAAAACGCCGCACTTGCGTGCGGCGTCAGAAGGGGTGATTGCGCGGTCTTCAGATCGCGCGATCGTCTTGCAGAGGGTCGCGTTACCAGATCTTCACGAGCTTGTCGCCGGTGTGGACCATCTTGTCGCCGGGCTTGCACTGGAAGGCTTGCGCGAACTGCGGCATGTTGGCGGCCGACGCGAACGCACGGATCTTGGCCGGCGCATGCGGATCGACGTTCAACAGCAACTCCGCGGTCTTCTCGCGATCGGTGCCTTCCCAGACCCGCGCGGAGTTGAGGAAGAAGCGCTGGTCCTCGGTCATGCCGTCGATCTTCTCGTCGGCTTCCTTCGGGTTGTTTTTCAGCGCGGTCTGCAACGCGGTGTAGGCGATATTGAGGCCGCCGAGGTCCGCGATGTCCTCGCCCAGCGTCAGCTTGCCGTTGACGTGCAGGTCGGGCTTGCTGGCGATCGGAGCGTAGCCGTCGTACTGCTTCACCAGTGCGCCCGTCCGCTCGTCGAACTTCTTCTTGTCCTGCGGCGTCCACCAGTTGGCGCGGTTGCCGTGGCCGTCGAACTGGCTGCCCTGGTCATCAAAACCGTGGCTGGATTCATGTCCGATCACGAAACCGATGCCGCCGTAGTTGAGCGCGTCGTCGCCCTTGGCGTAGAAGAACGGCGGCTGCAGGATCGCGGCCGGGAAGTTGATGGTGTTGGTAGACGGGTCGTAGTAGGCATTGATCGTCTGCGGCGTCATGCCCCATTCCTTGCGGTCGGTCGGCTTGCCGATCTTGCCAATGTCATAGTGATAGTTGTACTTGCCGGCGGCCTCGAGATTGGCGTACCAGTGACCCGGTTCGATGGTCAGGCCGCTCCAGTCACGCCATTCGCCCTTGTCCGGGTAACCGATCTTGGGCAGGAACAGTGCCCATTTGTCGAGCGCTTTCTTCTTGGTCGCCTCACTCATCCAGTCGACGTTCTCGATGTGCTCCTTGAGCGCGGCGCGGATGTTGGTGACCAGTTGCTCGGCGCGTTGCTTGGCTTCCGGCGGGAAATACTTGGCAACGTAGAGTTCGCCCAGGCCCATGCCCATCGCACCGTTGACGGCGCCGATCACGCGCTTCCAGCGGGGCGCCTGTTCCGGCTGGCCGGTCAGGGTCTTGCGGAAATCGAACTGGTTGTCCACGAATGCCTGGCTCAATGCCGGCGCGGCGCTGCTGATCAGGTGGAACTTCAGGTAGGCCTGCCACTGCGAAGCCGGAGCGTGCACCAGCAGCTTGTCGAACTCGGCCATGAACTTCGGCTGCGACAGCGAGAAGCCCTTGCCGACGTCAACGCCCTGGGCCTTGAAGAACTTGTCCCAACTGAAGTGCGGGGTGATCTTGTCGGCCTGGGCGACCGTGACGAAGTGGTATTCGTTGTCGAGGTCGCGCAGTTCGGTCGGCGACAGCGAGGCCTTGGCCAATTCGGTTTCGAACTTCATCACCTCGTCGGCCTGCTTCTGGGCGTCCGCGTCGGACGCGCCCGCCAGTTCCAGCGACTTGGTGATGTACTTGACGTAGGCGTCGCGGATGTCCTTGTACTTCGGCGACAGGTAGTAGTCGCGGGTCGGCAGGCCCAGGCCGTCCTGGAAGACATAGCCGATCTGCTTGGTCGCATCCTTGAAGTCGGCGCCGGAACCGAAACTGAAGACATAGCTGTCACCGTTGTTGAAGCTGGTGTCCAGGAAGTCCGCGATGTCGGCGGGGGTCTTCAGTGCGTCGATGGCGGCCAGCTGCGGTTTGATGGGGTCGTAGCCGAGCTTGTCGATGGCGCTGGTGTCCATGCCCGCTGCGTACAGGTCGCCGAGTTTCTGTTGCAGTTCGCTGCCCGTGTGGTCCTTGGCGTCCTGCGCGGCGGTTTCGAGGATCTGTTTCTGCTGCAGCAGGCTCTTCTGGTGCAGCAGGCTGAAAGAACCCCAGCGCGTCTGGTCGGACGGAATCGGATTGGCCTTGTCCCACTTCGCGTTGACGTAGTTGGCGAAGTCATTGCAGGGGTTGTACTGGTCGTCGAGGTCGAACGCCATGGCCTGGTCTGGCGGGATGGCTACGGTCGAGGCTGGCGCCGGCGCAGTGTGAGCCGGTGCCGGGGCGGACGCCGATGCTGCCGGCGTCGAGGTGGACGAATTCTGGGAAGAGTTGTTGCTGCAGCCGGACAGGGCCAGCGCCGCACCAACGGCCAGCGCGATCGGGGTCATCATCTGCTTGTGCATGGATAAATCCTTTGGCGTCACGAAATCAGGGAGCCGCCACGCGCACGGCGTAGGGTTCGAACCCCTGATTGTGCCAGCATTCCATGCTTCTGCGCACGGCTAGGCCATTGGTCATGGGTGGGTTGCCAGGCGCTTGCGTTGCCGCTGGCGTCACGCATACTGCGAATTCCTTGCATACGCGGAGCTTTCAATGGACATCGTGTTTCACGGCGCGGCGGGCGAGGTGACGGGTTCATGCCATCTGGTCGAGGTCGCGGGCAAGCGTGTCCTGCTCGATTGCGGCATGGTGCAGGGCGACCGCAAGGCCGACGAGCGCAATGCCGCGGATTTTCCGTTCGACCCGAAATCGATCGACGTGCTGGTGCTGAGCCATGCGCACATCGACCACACCGGACGCGTGCCATTGTTGGTCAAACGCGGATTCGCCGGGCCGATTTTCACGCATCCGGCCACCATCGATCTCGCGGAGATCATGCTTGCCGATGCGGCCAACATCTCAGCGATGGACGCCGAGCGCGACAACCGGCATCTGGAGGTGGGAGAAAAACCTTCCGTGCCGCTGTACGTGCAGGACGACGTGGACGCCGCGGTCAAGTCGATGCGGCCGGTCGGGTACGGCGATCCCACCGACATCCTGCCGGGCGTGCGCCTGACGTTGCGTGATGCGGGCCACATCCTGGGTTCGGCCACGGTCGAGCTGGATGCGCAGGAGAACGGCAACACACGCAAGCTGGTGTTCAGTGGCGATCTTGGCCCTTGTCACTCGCCGATCCTGTGCGATCCCGCGCCGGTGCCCGCCGCCGACCTGGTGGTGATGGAATCGACCTACGGCGATCGCCTGCACAAGTCGCACGAGGACACGCTTGCCGAGCTTGCATCGATCTTCGCCGCCGCGCACCGGGACGGCGGCAACGTGGTGATCCCGGCGTTCGCGGTCGGCCGCACGCAGGAGATCCTGTATTTCTTCGCGGAACATTTCGATGCCTGGGGACTGGGTGCATTCCAGCTGTTCCTCGACAGCCCGATGGCGATCCGCGTGACCGATGCCTACAACCGCCACGAGGATCTGTTCGACCCTGCGGCGAAAAAACTGTGGGCCACGCGCCCGAATCCGCTCAGCTTGCCAAACCTGGTGCGTACCCTCGATGGCGAGGCGTCGCGCCAGATCAACGGCATCCACGATCATGCCGTGATCCTGGCCGGATCGGGAATGTGCACCGGCGGACGGATTCGTCACCACCTGCGCCACAACCTCGCCAATCCCGCCGCGCACATCGTGTTCGTCGGCTATCAGGCCAGTGGCACCCTGGGTCGGATCATCGTCAACGGCGCGAAGCACGTGCGCCTGTTCGGCGACGACATTCCGGTGCGCGCGCAGGTGCACACCGTGGGCGGGTTGTCCGCGCACGCCGACCGCGATGGCCTGTCGGCGTGGTACGGCGGGATCGCCGGTCACCCGGCGGTCTGCCTCGTGCACGGCGAGGACCCGGCGCGCTCGAAACTGGCCGAGACCTTGAGGGCACAATGGGGCAGCCGGGTGACGCTACCCGTTCCCGAAATGCGTGTCGCGGTGTAGCTGGCGGAATCTATGCGCCGGTGCGCATCAACGGCACGCGCGCGAGTTGCCGGTAGGTTGCAACGGGCCGCACCAGGCTGCTCTGCATCAAAGCCACGGCCTCGAACGCGATCGAGCCTGCCGGTTGCGGCATGATGCCGAACGCGGAACCGGGACGCAGGCGCGCCAGCGTGACGTGCGCGCGGAAATCGCGGGACTCGGGCTGGAAACCCGCCTTGCGGGCATGTTCCTCACAGGTTCGCGCGAGATCCGCCAGGGCCAGATCCGCCTCCAGCTCAAGTACCAGCAGGCGCGGTCGGACGCGGTTCGGCCAGATGCCATAGCGGGATGCGGCGAACGCGGGCAGCGCGGGGGCCAGCGTTGGCAGCATGTGTTTGAAGTATTCGATTTGTGCGCCGCCGGAATGGCCCAGAAAGCGCAAGGTCAGATGCAGGGCGTCGGGTTCGATCCAGCGTATGCACCGCGAGGCACCGGCGGTGGCGCGTGCCAGCTCGCCGTGACAGTGAAGCAGCAGTTCCCGGCTGGCCTGGTCCGGCAGCAATGCCAGGAAGCAACGCATGTCCGTGATGGCGTCGCTTGCCGGCGTTCGCGTCACGGCGTGATTCGCTCCGCGGCTTCTGGCTGTCGCGATGGTGGGCCTGCGACATCCGGCAGCATTTCAGGACCGACCGCACCACCCGAAACGATGAAAGCCATCGCCTGATCCATGCTCCAATCGGTGGCAACCAGGCGTTCCGTGGGTACCAGTTCGAGGTAGCCACCGGTCGGGTTGGGCGTGGTCGGCACGTAAACCGCCGCGATCTCGCGGCCGCCCGCGTCGATAAAGGTGCGGGTCACGAAACCGATCGATTTCAGTTCCGGGGACGGGAAGTCGATCAGCACCACGCGCTGGGTGCCGCCGGGCTTGTTGCGCATCAGGGTCATCAGTTTCTTGACCCCGCCGTAGATGGTATGCACCAGCGGAAGGCGCTCGAGCACCTTGTCTACGCTGTCGAGGATGCGCCGCCCGATCACGCGGGTCGACAGCCAGCCCAGCAGGTAGAGCGCGAGGATGGTGAGGATGAAGGCGAGTATCGATACGATCCAGTCGCGGTGCAGGACCTGCGCCGCATCCGGCGCACCGAGCCCGATCAGCTCGATGATCCCGTTCACCAGCGGTGCGCCCACGCCCGCCAGCAGGGTGAACACGAACTTGAACACCACCCAGGTGATCCACATCGGGATGAAGGCCAGCAGGCCCGTGATCAGGTAGCGCTTGACATGGAGGGCAGGTGCGGACACGGCGGAATCCCCTGGTTTCGGCCATTGTAGGCGATGGCCATCGGAGTCGACGGGATGGGGTGTGATTTTTCTCCATGGCCGTCGAATCATGCAGTGAGTCATCGGAAACGGATATGCGCGGCAAACCGGATCGGCAACGCTTCGAAACACTCCTGCGCGAACATCAGCGAATCGTGCTGAAGGTCGCGGGGGTGTACGCGCGCAGTGCGCATGATCGCGACGATCTGGTTCAGGACATCGCGACGCAACTTTGGCGATCGTTCGGGACGTTCGATGCGAGCCGCGCGAAGTTCACCACCTGGATGTATCGGGTCGCGTTGAACGTGGCAATTTCCAGCTTGCGCAACGCGAAACGATCCGGCGCTGAACGTTTGGAGCCGCTCGACGATGTGCATCTCGAAACGGTAGCCGGTGGCGGCAGTGCGCAACACGAAGTCCTGGAACGCCATGAGCGTCTCGTGGCCTTGCACGACTTCATCGCACGCCTCGATCCACTCAATCGTGCGTTGGTGCTGCTGTATCTGGACGATCGCCCTTACGCCGAAATCGCCGACGTGCTCGGTATCAGTGAAACCAACGTCGCGACGAAGCTCGGCCGCATCAGGCAGAAATTGCGCGAGCAGGCGGTCGCGATGGAGACCGAAGGAGCAAAAAATGGAACTCGATGAGATGAAGCAGACGTGGGCGGCGATGGAGTTGCGCCTGGACGGGCTGGAAGCGCTGTTGCGCAGGGAGTCCCGGGACCGGCGCACGGGCAGGGCACGCGCTGCGCTGCGTCCACTGTTTTGGGGACAGTCGTTGCAATTGCTGATCGGCACCGTGCTCGTGGTTTGCGGAGCAGTACTCTGGGCTACCCACTTGCATCAGCCGAACGTGCTGGTTTGCGGCCTGGTGGCGCATGCCTACGGATTGCTGCTGACCATCTTTTCGGCCCGCAACCTTTACCTGATCCGTCGCATCGACTATGCCGCCCCGGTACTCGAGATCCAGCGCCGGATCGCCGAGTTGCGCGAGTTCCGCGTGCGCGTCGAAACACCGATCAACACCGTGGCCGGGTGTTTCATCTGGATCCCGGTGTTGTGGGTGAATCTGGCGGCCTACGGCATCAATCTGTGGTCGCCGGGATTCGTCCGTTGGGCGTTCGCGAGCGGGGTTGCCGGGGTGATCGCGATCGTCATGGTGGTCTGGGTGATGCGCCGGCTTGGATTCGGACACAAGATCGACGAAGCCAGTGCCGGCCGCAGCATCGTGCGTGCGCAGGCGGCACTTGAGGAGATTGCGCGCTTCGAGCGGGAATGAAAAACCGGCGCGAACATGTCGCGCCGGTCGGAAGGTGCAGCGTTGATGGTTCGGAATTACTGACCGTTGCCCTGGTTGTCCGTCGACTCGATGAACTTGGCGACGTTGTCGTGCAACTGATGCAGCGACGGAATGTGCGCGTACACCATGTGCCCCGAGGGATAGAAGGCGTACGTGATGTTCTTGCGCAGGCTTTCCGGGATCGGCAGGTGTTCTTCCTCGTAGATCGCTGCGTAGAACGGCGTGGCGAGGTCGTAGAAACCGCCGTTCAGCATCACCTTGAGGTTCGGGTTGTACTTCATCGCACCGGCCAGGTCGCGCATGACGTTCACGGTCGGCCACGCGAAGTGCATGTCCGGCTGCTTGTGCTTGAAGTCCCAGTCGAAATCGGCCGCGCCGTAGACACTGGGGCGGTAGGTCAGGTTCTGGCCGAACTTGAGATCCTTGCGCACATAGTCGTTGAACGCGGACACATAGGCCGAGCTGATCGCGGCCGATTGCGGATCGTAGTCGGATTCCTTGCCCAGCGGATCCATGCTCGGCCCGGAGAAGCGGGTGTCGAGCCGGCCGGTGGTGGTGTCACTGCCGTTCTGCAATTCATGCTCGAACATGCCGCCGGTGACACGCAGGTCGGCCTTCATCAGGTAGCCGACGGGCAAGCCGATCAGGTCGTGCAGCTTTTCGGCGATGGCACGTTCCCTGGCAGGGCTCAAAGTGGCTCCGGCAAACAGGGCCTGCTGGTAATCGCCCCTGGCGAACTTGATGGTGTCCTGCAGGAGTTGTGCGAGCTTGTCGCCATCGTACTTCGGCAACTTGCGGTGGTACCACGCGGTTGCGGCGTAGGTTGGCAACGACACTACATAGGGCAGGTCGTTGCCCGGATCCATGTTGGCGCCATCGACGCTGGTGCCGAAGTTGAGGATCTGCGACAGCAGGATCACGCCGTTGAGGTCGATGTTGTCCTGGGTTTCCAGGACGTAGGACAGCACAGCCGAACGCGTGGTGCCGTAGCTCTCGCCGAACAGGTATTTGGGCGAGTTCCAGCGGTTGTACTTGGTGAGGAACTGGGTGATGAAACGCGAGAAGGTCTGCGCGTCACCATCGATCCCCCAGATCTGCTTGGCCAGCTGCTTGCGGTCCTGCTCGATCGCGCCGTCGTCCTTGCCCTGCGGCAACAGGCGACCGAACCCGGTGCCCGGCATGTCGATGAACACCAGGTCGCTCGCGTCAAGCAGGCTGTAATCGTTGTTGGTCAACTGGTAAGGCGCGGCCGGGGTGTGGGTATCGTCACTGGTAACCACGCGTTTCGGTCCGAATGCGCCCATGTGCAGCCACACCGTCGAGGAACCCGGACCGCCGTTGTAGAGAAAGGTTATCGGCCGCTTGGAGGCATCCGCCCCCTGCTTGAAATAGGCGAAGTAGCTCATCGCAACCTCGGGCGTGGACTCCTTGGCGCCGGTTCCGTGGATTACCAGTGTGCCCGCGACGGCCTTGTAGCTGATCGACTTGCCCTCGACGGTGACGGTTCCCTCGGTGGTGGACGACATCGGTGTCATCAGCTTCTTGATCAGGTTTTCGGACTGACCGTTGTCGCTGCCGGCACTGCTGCCCGAGGCAGGGCTGCCAGAACTGGCAGGCTGGGCGGCAAAGGCAGGAACGCTGCACAGCAGCAGGGAGGCGAGCGCGACGGCGAGACGATTGGCTTTCATGGGCATGTCCGGCTGGTCTGGATGGGGGCCGATGCGCACGTGGCGCATCCGCAGCAGCCGAGTATGCGCGCGCAACGGGGCAAGTTCATACGCCACAAGTCATGGATCGGCGCGGGAGGGACCCTGCAGGCTCGCAATCGTCAGTGGCCGGAAGCGGCAGGTGGCGCGGGGTGCGCGGCGTCGATCACCCGCACCACGCGGAATCCCACGTTGGTATAACCGACGTCGGAATCGGCCGTTCCCCGGCGCCCAAGCGGGGTCTGCTGGTGGCCGTCGCGCCAGGACAGGCCGCGGAATACCCGCGCCCCAGGAGTGCCGCCGGCAAGCCATTCGCTGACGTTGCCGTACATGTCATAGACGCCGAGGCCGCTGGGGGCGTAGCGACCGACCGGCGCGGTTTGCGCCGCGCCGTCGTTGCACGGCCAGCGGTCGTTGTCCATGGCGCTGTGACGGCTGGCGTCGTCGATATCGCCGAGCTGGCAGGGGTCGCCTTTGGGAATGCCCTGTGCCGCGCGCAGCCATTCGTCGCTGGTGGGCAATCGGTAGGTTTCATTCGTAGTCCGGGACAACCACGCCACATACGCGACCGCGTCATTCCAGCTTGCGCAGACGACCGGATGGTCACCATCCTGGGTAAAGCCCGGTGATTGCCAGGTGAGGTGGCGCAGGCGCGAGAACGGATTGTAGGCTTCCAGGCATTTCGAGGCAGGGCGATGGGTTGCCTGCACGAACGCGGCGTAATCGGCGCGCGTGACTTCGACACGCCCGACGGCGAATGCCGGCGCGGTGGTCGTCGCCGGCACGAACACCAGGACCGGGCCGCCGCGGTCGCGCAGTTGACTGCCGGCCTCGGGCTTGGCCGCGACGCGCTCGGCCGCCGCCAAGTCGAAACCGGGCGGATAGATGGCGGGCAGCGTCTGGGCCAGCGGCTTCAGGGCGGCAAGCCTGGCGGTGTCGTGGTCACGCGCCGCCGCCGCGACTGCAGCCCCCAAGCTTTTCGCTAAACCGATTCGTTGCCCGTGCCATTCGCGATTGCCCACCAGGCTGGCGTGCGACGCGAGCAGGTCGCACTGCTTCAGCAGGGTGTCCACCCGGTCAAGCTTGCCGTGGCGCCAGGCATCGTCGAGTCGGCTGCGCGAGGTTGCCAGCATCGCGTCGACGCCCGCCAGGGCGGCCTGATTGCCCGGATCGAGCATGAGCACTGCAAGGTACTGTTCGGCGGCGTTGTCGCCCGGTGGCGAAAACAGATGATCCCCGGCGCGCAGCGCGTCGGCCTGCGTGACCATGAATTTGATGTGGCTGGCCATCGGCGCAGTGCTCGCGGCATTCGCGGGTGCCATCGAATGCGTCGATGCGGCAAGGTTCGACGCGGGCGCACTCGTGTCCGGTCGACTGGCCCCGCTGTTTGCCGGCATTCCGGTCGAGTGGTAACTGCTCCATGCCGCCCATCCCGTCAGCACGGCAGCCGCCACCAACAATGTCGCGCCGGCGAGCATCGCCGGCTTCGACACGTGCAAGCGCGGCGCGGTGCGGGTGGTGCGCCCTCGCGGGGACTGCCCGTCGATTGCCGAAAGCGCATCGGCCATTTCCGTTGTGCTCTGGAAACGCCGTTCGGGCGCCTTGGCCAGCGCCCGGTCGATCCACGGCTGCCAAGCACTCATCATCGGCGGCAGCCGCGGAATGGGTTGTTCGACGTGCGCGATGGCGGTAGCCACCGCGTCCTCTCCCTCGAATGGCAAAGATCCGGTCAGCAGCTTGTATGCCAGCACGCCGACACTGTACAAATCCGAGCGCTGGCCGGGCGGCTTGCCGCGAGCCTGCTCCGGACTCAGGTATCCGGCGCCGCCGGGATGCGGATAACCCAGTTCGGTTGCGCAACGCGCGATGCCGAAATCCGCAAGCCGCACCTGCCCACGCTCTTCGAACAGCACATTGGATGGCTTGACGCCGCCATGCACGATGCCGCGTGCGTGTGCGTAGCCCAGCGCATCGAGTATTTCGCGCAGCAGCGCGGCGATCTTCAAGGGCCTCGCGCGCAGGTTGTGCCTGGAAAGTTCGGCGCTCAACAGGAACGGCATCGAGTGGAACAGCCGTCCATCGGTGGTGCGCCCGATCTGGTGGATGCCGAGTATGTGCGGATGCGCAAGCCGTGCGCTGGTCCGCAGCAACTGCTCGAAACGCGCGGTTTCCCGCATGTCCACCGTGGCGAAAATCTTCACCGCCACCTGGCGCTCGAGCGAGCGCTGCATCGCGACGTACGCGGTCGCCACGCCACTGCTTCCGATGGGTCGCACCAGGCGGTAGCCCGGCACTTGATCCATGCCGCTGGTGCCGGGATTGTTCATGATTTCGATATGGACGCGGCGTCGGCCATCCGTGGGTGGCCGCGGGCTTCTGCCCGGCGCGGGAGAGCCTTGCGCCGGTCGTGATGCGGACATGCCGAAGCCGACCCGGGCCGGGACAGGCCATTGTCACGCCGTCGTGCTGGAGGAAAGGCGCTCAATCCCGCCCTTTGCGTTGGCCTTCCAGATGGAATCGATGCATCAGTCGATGCATGAATGGTGCCAGCAGCAGTCCCGCGGTGCCGACCAGCACCAGCCCGCAATAGAGCGCGTAAAGGCCGGCAAACAATTTGCCGGCGGACTCGTGCAAGGTCGCCACCGGACCCATGCCGCCGAGGATCATCGACGCGTTGAGAAAGGCATCCAGCCAGCCCATGTCCTCGGTCAGACGATAGCCCAGCACGCCGATGAGCAGTGAAACCGCTATGACGGCTGCCGCGACTGCGAGCGTCTTGCCCACGCGGTGCAACAGGAACCTTCGCCACGGGAGCAACGGATCGTCGCGGTGCTCGTATCGGAACAGATGATGGAACATGCCGGATTCGACGTGCGCTGTGCGATGGCCGATTATGCATCGTCGGGGTCCCGCGCATGCGTTGCCGGAAGCGCCCGGCGGATTTGCCGATGCACCCCGCGCGAGGTTTTCTCGCGCCTCCGGCGTCAGAACAGCAGCGAGGACATCTTGCGGCGCGTGGTCGCGACCAGCGTTTCGTCGTGCACGATCCGGAATGCGTCGAGCAGCCGCTTGCGCGCCAGGCCTTCGTTCCAGTTGCGATCGGCGGCCAGGATCGCCAGCCAGTGCTGCATCGCATCCGCCGCATCGCCGCCCATCAGGTTGCGCACGCCAAGGCCGTCCAGCGCCGCGAAATCGCGCGGATCGCGCTCGACGCGCGCCAGCAACTCGGCCGCGGGCGGAATGTTTGCCAGCGACTGTTGCATGACCAGTATCGCGCTCAGCGCCTTGGCGCGGTCGTCCTCCGCGAGATCGACCGGCAGCGAATCCAGTGCCGCCTGTGCATCGGCGGTGTCGCCACTGCGTGCCTTTGCAAGCGCCAGGTCGAGTTTCAGCCCGGCATCGTCGGGTTTGGCTGCCAATGCTTTTTGCAGGCGTTCCACCGCGGCCTGCGGTGTTTCGGCCGGTGTCGCCGCGGCTTCGTCAGGGGGCGCGTCCGGTGCCTCGATCTGCGACACCGGTTCGACGCCGTGCCGTTTCAGGAATTCGCGCACCTGCGATTCCGGCAGCGCGCCGGAAAACGCATCGACGATCTGGCCGCCCTGGATCAGCACCACGGTCGGGATGCTGCGCACGCCGAACATGCCGGCAAGTTGCTGTTCCCTGTCGCAGTCGATCTTGGCGAGCTTGAACGCGCCCGCGTAGTCGCCGGCCAGCTTCTCCAGGATCGGGCCGAGCGTCTTGCACGGTCCGCACCAGGTTGCCCAGAAATCCACCAGCACCGGCGTCTGCAGCGATGCCTGCAGCACATCGGTTTCGAAGTTGGCTTCGCCCGCTTCGAACACGAAGGATGCAGCGGGAGCGGCGGCGGTTCCAGGTTTCGGGTCGAGATTCATGGGTCGATACGTGGAGGCTGGAGCGTCACATTCCAAGACTGGACTTCAGCGCGGCGGCGGTCGGCTTGTCATCCTGCTTGTACACGGTGCCGGCTTTCATCACGAAATCCACCTTCTTCATCAGTGCGATATCTTTCAGCGGATTGCCTGGCACCGCGACCACGTCGGCGTATTTGCCGGCGCTGATGCTGCCGAAGTCCTGATCGTGCTTGAGCAGTTTCGCGGCGTGCGTGGTCGCGGCCTGGATGGCGTACATGGGCGGGATGCCCGCCTGCACCATGTACACGAACTCCTGCGCGTTCTCGCCGTGCGGGTACACGCCGGCGTCGGTGCCGAACGCGATCTTCACGCCGGCCTTGTACGCCTTGCCCGCGGTGGCCATGATCCTGGGCCCGACTTCCATGGCCTTGCGCGCGACCTGCGGCGGATACCAGCCTTCCTTCGCCTTGCCCATCACGAACTCGCCGGCGATGATGGTCGGCACGTACCAGGTGTCGTGTTGCTTCATCAACTGCATGTCGCGGTCGTCCATGAAGGTGCCGTGCTCGATCGAGTCCACGCCGCCCAGCACCGCGCGCCGGATCGCCTCGGCGCCGTGCGCGTGCGCGGCCACCGTGAATCCGTAATCGTGCGCGGCGGCGACCACGGCCTGGATTTCGGCCAGCGTCATCTGCGGATTTTCCGAGTTGGAGCTTTCGTCCAGTACGCCACCCGAGGGCATGATCTTGATCAGGTCGGCGCCGTCCTTGTAATGCTGGCGCACCGCCTTCCAGGCATCGGCGGGCGAGTTGATGATGCCGTCCTTGGGGCCCGGGTCACCCTGCAGTGCCCAGTTGTAGCCGTCGGTCGGGTCGGCGTGGCCGCCGGTGGTGCCGATGAACTGGCCGGCGCTGAATATGCGCGGCCCGGGCACTTCGCCGGCATTGACCGCGTTGCGCAGCGCGATCGATTCGTTGTGTTCGTCACCGACGTTGCGCACGGTGGTGAAGCCGGCCAGCAGCGTGCGCCGCGCGTACACCGTCGACTGGATCGCGTAGTCGGCGGGATTCAGGTGGAATTTTTGCGCGTAGGTGTCTTTGCCGAACTGCATGGTCAGGTGCGTGTGCGAATCGATCAGGCCCGGCATGCAGGTGTCGCCGGCCGGCATGTCGATCACCTTCGCACCATCACGGCTAACGTTGCCCGGCACCACTTCGCGGATGCGCTGGCCATCGATCACGATGCTGGTCGCGCCCAGCATTTTCCCGGCGACCGTGTCGATCAGGTGCGCGCAATGGATCACCGTGAGCGGCGGCGCTGCTGCCGTCGAGACCCCCGGCGCGTCCGCGGCCTGCGCGGCGGTGATCGTCAATGCGGCGATCGCGAGTGTCAGCGGCAGCTTCAGGAAACGTTGGCGAATGCGGGTATGCATGATATCCCCTCGTGTCGAACCCCCAATGTCGAATCATAACCAGACCGCGCTGCGGCCGTCGCGGGTCCGGGCATTGGTCCGGCACACGCCAGGTCACCTTTTCGGCTGCTTGACGGGTTTGTTGCACTGCGGCAGGCTGGCCGCTCTCGAATCCACGATGCCGATGCACAGCCGCCATGCAGGAAACCTACGATCCCCGCGCCGTCGAATCCGCCGCGCAGAAATTCTGGGCCGACACCCGCGCGTTCGAGGTCACGGAGGGTGCGTCTCGTCCCAAGTATTACTGCCTGTCGATGCTGCCGTATCCGTCCGGTGCGCTGCACATGGGCCATGTGCGCAATTACACGATCGGCGACGTGATCAGCCGTTTCCAGCGCATGCAGGGTTGCAACGTGCTGCAGCCGATGGGTTGGGACGCGTTCGGATTGCCCGCGGAAAATGCCGCGATCGCGCGCGGCATTCCGCCGGCGCAATGGACGCGCCAGAACATCGCGCACATGCGCGAACAATTGAAGGCGATGGGTTTCGCGATCGACTGGTCGCGCGAGTTCGCGACCTGCGATCCCGATTACTACGTGCACGAGCAGCGCATGTTCGTGCGGCTGTTCCGGAAGGGACTGGTCTACCAGAAGAACAGCGTGGTGAACTGGGATCCGGTCGACCAGACCGTGCTTGCCAACGAGCAGGTGGTCGACGGGCGCGGCTGGCGCTCCGGCGCGGTGGTCGAGAAGCGCGAGATCCCGCAGTGGTTCCTGAAGATCACCGACTACGCACAGGAATTGCTGGACGGCCTGGACCGGCTGCCCGGCTGGCCGGACGCAGTCAAGACCATGCAGCGCAATTGGATCGGGCGTTCGGAGGGACTGGAGATCCGCTTCGATGTCGAGGGCGGCGGCGCGGTCGAGGTATTCACCACCCGGCCCGATACCTTGATGGGAGCGACCTATCTCGCGCTCGCGGGCGAACATCCGCTGGCGCAGGAAGCCGCGCGCAACAATCCGGCGTTGCAAAGATTCATCGACGAGTGCCGGCAGGGCGGCGTCTCAGAAGCCGAACTCGAGACCCGCGAAAAGCGCGGCATCGACACCGGGCTGTCTGCGCTGCATCCGGTCACCGGCGAGCGCATCCCGATCTGGATCGCCAATTTCGTGTTGATGAATTACGGCACCGGCGCTTTGATGGCGGTGCCCGGGCACGACCAGCGCGACTGGGAATTCGCGACGAAGTACGACCTGCCCATACAGATGGTCGTCATCAGCGATCCGGTGCGCGACGCGATCCGCGAATTGGGCCGCGATGCCGCCGACAACAGCGACCCGATGAGCGCGGCGCTCGGGCAGAGCGGTGCGATCGACCCGATCGAGCCGGAGGCCGCCGAGGAAGTGCTGGCGGATTTCGAGAATCGCATCATCACCGAAGGCCCGTTCACCGGCTACGGCACGCTGGTCAATTCCGGCGACTACGACGGCATGGATTACCGGCAGGCCTTCGATGCGCTGGCCGAACGTTTGGAACGCGAGGGCCGCGGCAAGCGCCAGGTCAACTGGCGGCTGCGCGACTGGGGCGTGTCGCGGCAGCGTTACTGGGGTTGTCCGATTCCGATCATCCACTGCCCGAAATGCGGTGCGGTGCCGGTGCCCGAGGAACAGTTGCCGGTGCGGTTGCCCGAAGACGTGGCGTTCTCCGGCGTGCAGTCGCCGCTGAAATCCGATCCCGAATGGCGCAAGTGCACGTGCCCCGAATGCGGCGGTGCGGCCGAGCGCGAAACCGACACCTTCGACACCTTCATGGAGTCGAGCTGGTACTACGCGCGCTACTGCTCGCCCGGCGCGGCGACGCAAGTCGACCAGCGTGCGAACTATTGGCTGCCGGTCGACCAGTACATCGGCGGCATCGAGCACGCGATCCTGCACCTGCTGTATTTCCGCTTCTACCACAAGCTTTTGCGCGACGCGGGGCTGGTGCATTCGGACGAACCCGCGACCAACCTGTTGTGCCAGGGCATGGTGGTGGCGGAGACGTTCTACCGCGCGGATGCCGACGGCAGCATCTCGTGGATCAATCCGGCCGACGTCGATATCCAGCGTGACGAGCGCGGACGCGTGGTCGGCGCGATGCTGAAGGCTGATGGCAAGCCGGTTGCGATCGGCGCCAGCGAGAAGATGTCGAAATCGAAGAACAACGGCGTCGATCCGCAGGTGATGATCGACAAATTCGGCGCCGACACGGTGCGGCTGTTCTCGATGTTCGCGTCGCCGCCGGACCAGTCGCTGGAATGGAACGAGGCCGGCGTCGAAGGCATGGCGCGCTTCCTGCGCCGGTTCTGGCGCGACGTGCTGACGCACGCGTCGCAACCGGATCATCCGGATCTCGATCCCGCCGACTTGAACGCGGAGCAGAAAGTCTTGCGCCGCCAGTTGCACGAAACCATCGTCAAGGTCGGTGACGACATCGGGCGTCGGCGCAACTTCAACACCGCGATCGCCGCACTGATGGAATTGCTGAACGCGCTGTCGAAGTTCGACGACATGAGCGATGCCGGTCGAGGCTTGCGCCACGAAGTGCTGGAGACCATGGTGCTGCTGTTGAACCCGTTCACGCCGCACGCCAGCCATGCCTTGTGGCAGGTGCTGGGTCACAAGGAAACGCTGATCGAGGACGTGCCCTGGCCCGAGGCCGATCCGGCCGCGCTGGTGCGCGACAGCGTGACGCTGGCGGTGCAGGTCAACGGCAAGCTGCGTGGCACCCTGGATGCCGCGCCCGACGCGACGCGCGAGCAGCTCGAAGCCGCGGCACTCGTGTTGCCGGGCGTGGTCGCGGCGATCGGCGACAACAGCGTGCGCAAGGTGATCGTGGTGCCGGGCAAGATCGTGAACGTCGTGGTTGCCTGATGCCGGCAGCGGGCAACCCCGCTGGTATGCTTGCCCGCGTGCCGATTCCAGACTTCCACCCACCGGAGCTGACATGACCCGCATCAGGCAATGGCACGCGTTTCTGACGTGCGTCGTGTGTGCGCTGGTGCTTGCCGGCTGCGGCTTCCACCTGCGCCAGAGCGCCGCGTTGCCCGCGGTGATGCAGCAGCAGGTGTACCTGCAGGTGAATGGTGGCGGTGAGTTCCCGCGCTCGCTGGCGGCCGCGTTGCGCGCCAGCAAGGTGAACGTGCTGGACACGTCGACCAGTGGCGTCGCCACGCTGTCGGTGCCGGTCGCGGCATTTTCCTCGCGTCTGCTGACCACCGGCGGATTCCAGAAAGTCGGTGAATACGTGGTCGGTTTCCATGTGACTTTCACCCTGACCGACGCGAGCGGCAAGACGGTCATACCCGCCCAGTCACTCGAGCTTTCGCATGAATTCGCGATCGACCAGACCGAGTTCTCGGCGATCTCCAGTGAAACCGAGGCGATCGAGCGCAGCCTGGTACGAGAGATGACCGATGCGGTGATGCGGCGGCTGGAAGCGCAGGCGCGCCTGGGCACGTCGGTATCGGGTTCGAGCAGCGCGCCGGCTTCCGCATCCAGCGCAACTGCGGCACCGGCTCCTGCATCCAGCGCGGGCTGAATCGTGGCGAACCCGTTCGATGATTTCCTGAAGGCGCTGGCGAAGGGCGATCTCGCTCCGGTGTACCTGCTCGCGAGCGACGAGCCGCTGCAATTGCAGGAAGCCGGCGATGCCGTGCGCGCACGTGCGCGCGTGCTCGGTTTCGGCGAGCGCGACGTGCTGGACGTCGAAGCGCGGTTCGATTGGGACGAACTGGCGCGCAGCGCTGCGAGCCTGTCGCTGTTCGCTTCGAAGCGCCTGATCGAGGTGCGCCTGCCGACCGGCAAGCCCGATCGCGACGGCGCGGCGGCACTCGCCGAATGGTGCAAGGCGCCGGCGCCGGACACCGTGCTGCTGGTCAGCGCGATGCAGTGGAGCAAGAAGCACGAAGGCGCCTGGGTGAGAACGATCGAACGGGCCGGCGTGTATGCCTGGTTCCGCGCACCACGGCTGGACCAGCTTCCAGGCTGGATCCGCGCGCGCATGCACGTCAAGGGTTTTGCGCCGAGCGAGGACGCCGTCGCACTGCTGGCCGAACGCGCCGAAGGCAACCTGCTGGCGATCGCGCAGGAGATCGACAAGCTGGCCGCGCAGCGAGAAGGTGGCGCGGTAGGCGTCGAGGAGCTGGAATCGATCGGTGCCGACAACGCGGTGTATGACGTGTTCAAGTTGACCGACGCCGCGTTCGGCGGCGACGCGACGCGCGCCTTGAAGATACTCGCCGGCCTGCGCGCCGAAGGCGAGGACGTGATCCCGATGCTGGGCTGGCTGCTCAACCAACTTGATCTGGCCCTGCGCCTGGCGTCGGCATCCGACTTCGCGACCGCCGTGCGCAGCGAACACGGCATGTGGCCGGCGCGCCAGAAATTGTTCGCTGCTGCGTTGAAACGCGCCGGTCGTGGCGATGCGCACTGGCGACATTGCCTTGCAGAATGCGCGCGCATCGACCGCATGGCCAAGGGCCGCGAGCTGGGCGATCCGTGGCGCGAGATGGAGCGCCTGCTGGTCGCGATCGCGCAACCGCGCGCGGCCGCCGTCCTGCTGGCCGCCTGATGTCCGCGCAACCGCTCGCCGTGTTCGGCGGAACCTTCGATCCCGTGCACGTCGGGCATCTGCGTGCGGCCTGGGAAGCCTCCGAGGCGCTGGATGCCGAGGTGCGCATGGTGCCGGCGAAAATCCCGCCGCACCGTCCGCAGCCGGTCGCAAGCGCGGCCGAACGTGCCGCGCTGCTGCGCGCCGCGCTGGCGGGGCAGGATCGTCTGAAGCTGGATCTGCGCGAACTCGATCGCGAAGGGCCTTCCTACACGTTCGACACCCTGGCATCGTTGCGCCAGGAAATCGGCGCGCGGCGACCGTTGGTGCTGCTGATCGGCGCCGACGCGTTCATGGGACTGTCGAGCTGGCACCGCTGGCGCGAACTGTTCGACCTGGCGCACGTATGCGCGCTGACGCGCCCCGCGCAGATCCCGGCGATGCCGGACGAGCTGGCGGCCGAAGTCGCCGCGCGCAAGGTCGATTCGCTCGCCGTATTGCGCGACGCACCCGCCGGGCGCGTGCTGGACATGGTGGTATCGGCGCTGGGCATTTCCGCCACGCGCATCCGCCGGCTGCTGGCCGAACGGCGCGAACCGCGCTGGCTGGTGCCGCAGGCCCTGCTGGACGATCCGGCCCTGCTGGCGCCGTACCGCAAGCCGCGGCGAGCCGACGACATGGCTGATTGACGGCGGTTCGGGCCAGCCACTTGCAACCGGTCGCCATCCGCGCATACTGAGGCCGCGCGATCCGCGCACCACCAGGGACCGAGGCCTTCCGCAACTTGACCAGCCAGACCGAGTCACGCTCCGCCGCCACTTCCGTTTCCCGTCCACCCACCCTTGCTACCCTGCGTCGCCGCGTGCTTGCCGCCCTCGAGGAACTCAAGGCGCAGGACGTCCGCGAAATCGACGTGCAGGGCCGCACCTCCATCGCCGACCTGCTGATCATTGCCTCCGGCACCTCCACGCGCCACGTCAAATCCATCGCCGACGAAGTCGTCAGGTTCGCCAAGCGCGCGGGCATGCTGCCGCTCGGCGTGGAAGGCGAGGCCGAAGCCGAATGGGTGCTGGTCGATCTGGGCGACATCATCGTGCACGTGATGCTGCCGCGCATCCGCGAGTTCTACGGACTGGAACGCCTGTGGACCGTGGGCGACCAGGCGCCGGAGGCTGAAGCTGCAAACGACCGGTGAGGATGTCTTGAGCGCTGCTGCGCACGACATCTCGCGCGCTGGCGATGCGCAATCCGTCATCGCGCGTTGCGCCCTCAAGATGTTCCCTGGACAAGTATGCGTGCGAAGCTGATCGCGGTCGGCGAACGCATGCCCGGCTGGGTCGCGGAGGGTTTCGCGGAATACGCGAAACGACTCTCGCATGACCTCAAGCTGGAACTCGTCGAGATCAAGCCCGGCGCGCGTGGCAAGGGCCGCGACGATGCGCGCGCAATGGCCGACGAAGGTGCGACGCTGCTGGCCGCGCTGCCGCGCGACGCGCACGTGGTCGCGCTGGATGGCCGCGGAAACGCGTGGTCCAGCGAGCAACTCGCACAACAGTTGTCGCAGTGGCGGATGGCCGGGCGCGACCTTGCATTCCTGGTCGGTGGTCCCGACGGTCATGCACGCGAAGTCTTGCAACGCGCTGATCAGCGCTGGTCACTCGGCCCGCTTACGTTGCCGCACATGCTGGTGCGGCTGGTCGTGGCCGAACAACTCTATCGCGCGGTGAGCATCCTCAACGGGCATCCGTATCACCGCGGGTGATCGTGGCTTCGATTTGACTTTGAAGGTGGCCGGCGCGCGCCCCGCGAGTTCGCGCCAGGTCGACCGAACGGTCACCTTTGCAGCCAATGGGTTGCGTAGCGGGCTGCTGCCGGTCTCGTAGACACCACCTCAAGATGATCGCATCTTCTGTTCGAACTGCATGGGGGTGAAGTAACGATCGTCCAATGCTGCCGCTTTGGATTGCAGAAGCGGTCGATGTAATCGAAGACATCCGCCATGGCTGCGTTGCGCGCGATCCGCTTTGCATGCCGTGCGCTCGGTCTTGAGCGCGGAGAAGAAGCTCTGCATCGCCGAGTTGTCCCCGACGTTGCCGGCACGACTGACGCTGCAGGCCATGCCGAGTTCACCGGGCAACCGCTGGAACTGCTCGCTGCTGCATTGACTGCCGCGGTCGGAACGATGCAGCAGGGCTTGCGGGCGCCGACGCCGCCACGGCGCCAGCATCGGCGCGTCGGTGACCGGTTGTGTGGTCATGCTGGCCTGCATCGATACCGACCAAGCGTCGCGATTGCCGGCCCATCACCGTGGCCGGGTGGCGCCATGCGCCGCCCACGTTCAAATACGTCACGTCCGTTACCGACACCCGATCGATCCGGTCCGCCGCGATGGCAAGGGTCTGGCTGCCGACGTTGCGGAAACACCTGCCCGGCTCGGGCAGCCGTCGACACGGGCTCGCCGAGCTAGCGCGCAGCGCCAACACCGCGGCGCATCGGCGATGCGCCCGGTGACGACGTGCGGGGGGAGATGCGCCATGTCGCCGGCATCGAACCCGAAATCGAAAACCCGATCGGCTTCCACGAAATCAGCCAGAACCGCAATGCCGTCGACCGGGGAAGTGCACACAAACGGCTTGCCGTCGCGCCAACCGAGCGCGAGCGCGATGTGGCCATTGCAATCGCCATGGCGCAGCGAGAACGGCGAAAGCGCTGTACCCACTCGTTCGCATCGAACGTCGGCAATGGCTTCATCGCCGCCGAGCGAGCCACGCTTTCGCTTGGGCAGGTAGGAACGTCGTCAATTATTACCAGTCGGTGTCGGCGACTGGCCGGAAAGCCGATGCTTCATGGCGGTAGCAAGGCGACGTCTATTCCGTTTGCGCCGCATCCCGATAGCCGAAACCCCAGGTCAGACTGAGTCCCGCGATTTCGAGTTCGGTTTGTTGATCGTAATCAATTCGGCTGCCCAGGAAACGGCCTACGGTGGTTCTCCATATCCCCGTCACAACGGGTGGAACACGCATCTGGCGACTGTTGTGAGGTTATGTCGACAACGATTCCGCCAGCAGGAGAAAAGACAATGCGTTACCTGATCCTAGTCCTAGCAATCTTGCTCTCCCCGATGCTCTCGACTGAAGCCCAAGCCCAGTCACAGCTGAGTATCAGCATCGTAAACCGTGGCGTCAGCATCGGATTCGCGATGTCGACGTATCCGAGAATGGTTCGTATTCCAGGTTATCCGGTCTATTACGACCCGCGAGTGAATACGAACTACTTCTTCTACGATGGCTTGTACTGGGTATATCAGGACGACAACTGGTATTCGAGCACTTGGTACAACGGCCCGTGGGACATGATTCCACCTGCCTATGTGCCCGTGTTCATACTCCGAATCCCGGTGCGCTACTATCGCCGCCCGCCCGCTTATTTTCGCGGCTGGCGACGCGACGCCGCCCCACGCTGGGGCGAACACTGGGGCCGCGACTGGGAACGCCAGCGCAGCGGATGGGACAACTGGAATCGCCGCTACGTGCCCGCAGCCGCGCCGCTGCCCACGTACCAACGCAATTACACCGGTGCCCGCTATCCTCGCCAGTTCGATCAACAGCGCACGATCGAGTCCCGCAATTATCGATATCAGCCACGTGATGCAGCGAGTCGCCAGATCCTCGATCAGCGTCGTCGCAGCACGGCACCGCGTGATCGTCAGGAACGCCAGCAACAGCAGCAAAAGGCCCGGCAGCAGCAGAACCTCCAGCAGCAACAGCAGCAGAGGGCCAGGCAGCAACGGAACCTCCAGCAACAACAGCAACAGAAGGCCAGGCAGCAGCAGAACCTCCAGCAACAACAGCAACAGAAGGCCAGGCAGCAGCAGAACCTCCAGCAACAACAGCAACAGAAGGCCAGGCAGCAGCAGAACCTCCAGCAGCAACAGCAGCAGAAGGCCAGGCAGCAACGGAACCTCCAGCAACAACAGCAGCAGAAGGCCCGGCAGCAGCAGAACCTCCAGCAGCAACAGCAGCAGAGCAGCGAGGGCCAGGCAGCAGCAGAACCTCCAGCAGCAACAGCGGCAGAAGGCCAGGCAGCAACCACAGCCGGCTCGAAGCACCGACAACAAGGCTGGGAAGGGCCAGTCCGACAAAAACAAGAAGGCCCAGCGAGACACCAAAAAGAACTCGCAGGACCCCAACAAGGATGGTGGTGGGCACCAATAGTCCCTGATCGGTCGCGCAGGCGTCCCGCACTGACGCTAAACGGTCCGAAGATTCTCTGGCATACGCGGCCTCGTCAAATCGACGAGGCCGCCTCTTTGTGGTGTAAGCAGAAATGGGGGTGAGCGGCCTATGTTTGCCAAGCGCGAAATACTGCGATTTCAGCCTTCGAGTTGACCATGCTGGGCCCGCCCGGCGGGTTGATTATTCGCTCATGGTCCAACCAGCACCGCCGAGAGCCCATGCAACTTGGGCGAGGCTGTTCTCATGCCAATCCGACACTTCCTGTTTTGGCATCGGTGTTCCGACGCCAATCGCTGCGTCGGCATGGGTCTTTAGGGGCAGTGGCGCAGGCATGGGTCACGATGCCGGTATGCAACGTTGCATCCAGCAGCGGAACAATCTGCGACAAAAAAAGCCAAGCCCATGACTGTTGGCTCTAATCCGGGAGTCCGTGGAAACGCGGTAGAACCCCATGGAGTCGGCGTGCATGAGCGCAAGCCTCCGCCTTTGACGTGTCTCGAAGTGTGCATCACGCGCGCCCGCGGGCGACGCGCGGAGATCTTCGGGCTGGATCAGTGCGCCGCATCAAGCACCATGTTGGCGGACTGCAAATCCGATTTCAGCTTCGCCACGGCCTGGTCCGATTCATCGATGTACATGCTGGCGACCCTGGACGCCGATGGCGTCGGCGCCCGCACGAGCTTGCGGGATGTCATGATTGCAATCGGACATCGCGTTTGCAGCGATAACGTTTGGGAGATACCGCATGACCGCCGTCGCCTTGCCGCGCACCGCAAGCGAATCACTTGCGGAAGTGGTTGCCAACAACGTGGTGCAGGGCATCGGCATCCTGCTCAGCGTCATCGGCCTGACCACCCTGGTCGCGTTCGCGGCGGTGGCGGGCGGGGCGCTGGATGTCACCGCGTGTGCGGTGTTCGGAACGACGCTGATCCTGCTCTACACGATTTCGACGCTGCACCATGCGATTCCCGTGCACGTCGCGCCCGCGGTGTTGTCGCGGCTCGACTACATCGCGATCTATCTGCTGATCGCCGGCACTTACACGCCGTTTGCACTGATTGCGCTGGGTGGCACGCGTGGCTGGTGGCTGTTCGGGACCATCTGGGCGCTGGCGGCGTTCGGCAGCGCGCTGCAGTTTTCCCCGCTGCGCGATCGCCACGGCTTGAAGATCGCGCTGTATCTGGTGATGGGCTGGCTCGGCATGGTCACGTTCGCGCCGTTGGCGGAACGCCTGCATGTCGGTGGCACGGCGCTGTTGCTGGCGGGTGGCGCTGCTTACACGCTGGGCGTGCCGTTTCATCTGTGGACCCGGTTGCGTTACCACAATGCTTTGTGGCACATATTCGTGCTGACTGGCAGCGTGCTGCACTTTTTCGCGGTGTTGTTCTACGTATTGCCGCCCTTGTCGCGCGTCTGATTCGATGATGCCATCGCCCCCGACCCGTTACGTGGGCGTGTGCGAACTGCGATTGCGATGACTCGCGGATTTCCGTGCATGGCCCGGGTATTTCCTGCGGCGGGCGTCCCTGCACGGCGCCGGGCCGTGCAGGGGTTTCAGTCGAGGATCAGGGCTTCGTGTCGAGGACCAGGTTGGCCGATTGAAGATCCGATTTCAGCTTGGCCACGGCCTGTTCCGATTCGTCGATGTACATGCTGGCGACCTTCGACATCGATGGCGTCGGTCGCACGAACTGGAAGTCCACCTGGTCGGTGATCGCGGACAGCCACGACCGCAGTCTCGGCGGGTACACCAGTGCGCCCTCGGATGACTTGATCTTGAGGTCGACGTAGGCATCGATGTCCTGGTCCAGCACCGCCACGCCCTTGCTCGCGACGGCGACATCCACGCGCTTGCCTGCGATCGCCTTCTTGAGCGAGTCGCGCATCGCGATCGCCTTGTTGAGTTGCGTGTCCAGGTTGTCGATCGAGCGGTTCAATTGCATCAGCGTGTCGAAGCGCGCCTGCAGCCCGGCGGCCGAGGTGTGCAGGCGCGGATCGAGTTTGACCTCGAACGCCTGCTTGTGTGTCGTGCCGTCGTAGCGCAGCACCGCGACGTACTCGCCGGGCAGGATTTCCGGCCCCAGCGGTTTCGGCGCCGAGAAGTAGGTGTGGTAGATGCCCTTCACCTGCGTCGCGGTCGGGTAGCGCATGTCCCAGGTGTACGTGTTCATGCCCGCATGCAGAACCGGCGGGGTCTTCTTCTTCGCTTTCGCGAACGCGGACGGAATCTTGCCCGGCGTCGGTTCCGGCGAAACCGGCAGATCGAAGCTGTTGACGACCTTGCCGGCCGCAGTTTCGAATGTCAGCTTGACCGGTGCATGCGGCTTGTAACCCTTCGGCAAATAGAAGAATACGTTCACGCCGGGCTTGAGGTTCTGGCCGCCGATCGCGTGTGAACCGCCGCCGCCACCCGTACTGCGCTTGACCAGCCAGGCCTGCTGCGGCTTGAACAGGTAGGACTTCGACGCATTCACGTGCGCCGAGCCGAGTTGTTCGAGGAACTGCAGGTTGTCGAGCACCCAGAATGCGCGGCCGAAGGTCGAAATGACCAGCGCATGCTGCTGCGGCTGGATCTCGATGTCGCTGACCACGACGGCCGGCAGGTTGAGCTTCAGTGGTTGCCAATCGGCGCCGCCGTCGAGGCTCATGTACACGCTGGCGCTGGTGCCGGCGAAAAGCAGGTCGGGATCGTCCGGGTCCTGGCGGATGCTGCGCACGAACTCGTCGCCGGGCAGTCCGTGGGTGATTTCGGTCCAGTGCTTGCCGAAATCGGTGGTCTTGTACACGTAGGGCCGGAAGTCGTCCCACATGTAGCGGCTGGCGGTGACGAATGCCGTGCCGCGCGCGCTCGGCGAGGCGTCGATGCCGGTCACGATGCACCATTGCGGCATGGTCGGCGGCCGCACGGCCTGCCAATGCGCGCCGCCATCGGTGGTCACGTGCACCAGGCCGTCGTCCGATCCCGCCCAGATGATCTTGTCCGACAATGGCGAGATCGCGATCGCCGAGATCGTGTCGTACATTTCCTCGCCGGTCACGTCGGCACTGATCGGTCCGCCCGTCCGCTGCTGCTTGCTCTGGTCGTCGCGGGTCAGGTCCGGACTGATCACCGACCAGTTGGTGCCGCCATCGGTGCTTTCGAACACCACGTTCGCGCCGATCAACAGCATCTCGGGGTTGGTAGGCGCGTACGTGATCGGATGGAACGTCCAGCCGAAGCGGTACTTCAGGCTGGTGCCCTTGAGGCCGAACTTGTACTCGGGATAGGCGGTGATGTCGGTGCGCACGTTGACCTGCCGGTCTTCCTTGAAGTTCAGGCCGTAGTAGCCCGTCCCGATCGTGATCCACGGCTTGACCGGGTTCGGCACCACCCACCCCAGCTCGCCGCCGATGACGTTCTTCCACACGGGCGGCAGCACCGATCCATTCGCCGCACTCGGACCCATCGACGATCCGCGATCCTGCTGCGAACCATAAATGTTGAATGGAAACTCGGTATCGAGGTTGGCGTGGTAGAACTGGCCGGTCGGCTGGTTGTCCTCGCTGCTCCAGCTGCGGCCGCCATTCTGCGAGATGGTGGCGCCGCCATCGTTGCCCTCGATCATGATGTCGGGGTCGGACGGGTTGAACCACAGCGCGTGGTTGTCGCCGTGCGGCACCGACACTTTCTTGATGGTCTTGCCGCCGTCGCTGGACACCAGCAGTTCGACGTTCGGCATCCAGATCTTGTTGGGGTCCTTCGGATCGACGAACACATTCATGTAATAGAACGCGCGCTGGGTGATGGCCATGTTGGTGTTCACCAGCTTCCAGGTCTTGCCGGCGTCGTCGGAACGGTACAGGCCGCCCGGCTTGCCTTCGCCGACGTTCGCCTGCACCAAGGCGTACACCACGTTCGGGTCGGATGGCGCGACCGCGACGCCGATCTTGCCCAGCATGCCGCCGGGCAGGCCCGGATTGCGGCTGATGTCCTGCCAGGTCTTGCCGCCGTCGACGCTCTTGTAGAGACCGCTGCCGGGACCGCCGCTGGAAAAGCCCCACGGCGTCCGGCTCACCTGCCACATCGACGCGTACACGACCTCGGGATGGCGCGGATCCATGGCCATGGTCGCGACGCCGGTATCGGCATCGACGTACAGCACCTTCTTCCAGGTCTTGCCGCCGTCGGTGCTCTTGAACACCCCGCGCTCGGGATTCTGCGCGAACAGGTGTCCCAGCGCGCCGACATAGACGACCTCGGGATTCTTCGGATCGACCAGGATCGAGGTGATGACGTGGGTGTCGCCGAGCCCGATGTACTTCCAGGTCTTGCCGCCATCGGCGCTCTTGTACATCCCGTGCCCGGTGATGACGGTGTTGCGCGGCGCCGAATCGCCGGTGCCCACGTAGATGGTTTTCGGATTCGAGGGGGCAACGGCCATCGCCCCGACCGAACCGCTGGTCTGCGCTGAAAAATATTTGTCGGTCAGGCTGTGCCAGTGCAGTCCGTAATCGGTGGTTTCCCACAAACCGCCGTCGGCATAGCCGGCATAAAACCGGTTCGGCTTGCCCGGCACGCCGGCCACGGTCGTGACGCGGCCGCCCATGAAGGGGCCGATCATGCGCCAGTGCAGCGGTTTGAGCAGGTCCGCATGGGGCACCGTGGCTGCGGCGAGCGCCGCCGCCGGGTTCGAAAGCGCCGCCAGCATCAACAGCGCAAAACTCAGTACCGCGGCGTTCAACCTGGACATCACGACCCCTCCTGATGCAGGGCTTGCGGGTGGACGCGCGCTGCCGGATGCCCGCCCCGCAGGCATCCACGCGCAATGCATATCCTCCGGACTACACACCCGCGCGGCTTGCGTCGTCAAGTGACAAAAGATGGGTCGCGCGGGTGCAAGGCCCCGTATGTCTTCGTGACTCCCGAAGCCTCGCGGTTACCATGAGCCGCAACCCGAAGGATGCGAGGTGGCATGACGATCGATTTAGGCGTGGTGCTTACCGTGTTGCTGGTGGTGGGGTTCCTCGCCCAGTGGCTGGCGTGGCGCTTGCGGCTGCCGGCGATCCTGCCGCTGTTGCTGATCGGCATTCTCGTGGGACCGGTGACGGGCCTGTTCGATCCCGACAAGGTGCTGGGGCGGTTCCTGTTTCCGGTGATTTCGCTGGCGGTCGCGCTGGTGCTGTTCGAGGGCAGCCTCACGCTCCGTTTCTACGAGTTGCGCGGGATCGGCCGCGCGGTGCGCGGACTGGTCAGTTACGGCGCGGTGCTCGCACTGTTGCTGCTTGCGGCGGCGGCACACTGGATCGCGGGCGTACGCTGGGAAATCGCGTTCCTGTTCGGCGCGTTGACCTGCGTGACCGGCCCGACCGTGATCACGCCGATGCTGCGCACGCTGCGGCCCAATGCGCGTATAGCCAGCGCGTTGCGCTGGGAAGGCATCGTGCTGGATCCGCTCGGTGCGCTGTTCGCGGTGCTGGCATTCGAGGCGATCGTGTCGCACCAGCAGGGCCATTCGCTGGCGGTGTTCGCGGCGACCGTCGGCATCGGTGCCGGCATTGGCCTGGCCATGGCCGCGGCGCTGGGGTTCCTGTTGTACCGGCAGATGATCCCCGAATATCTGCAGGCTTACGGCACCCTGATCGCGGTGCTGGGCGCGTTCACGCTGTCCAACCAGCTGACCCACGAATCTGGGTTGGTCGCGGTCACGCTGATGGGCATTGCGCTGGGCAACCTTCGGCAGGTCCACATCGACCACATCATGGATTTCAAGGAACACTTGTCCATACTGCTGGTCTCGATGCTGTTCGTGGTGCTGGCTGCGCGTCTGCCATGGCCATTGCCGCCGGGCATGCTGGTGGCGGGGTCGCTGGTATTCGTGCTCGCGCAGTTCGTGATCCGGCCGCTGTCGGTGGCGGCGGCGACGCTGGGCAGCAATTTGACCTGGCGCGAACGCGCACTGATCGGTTTCGTGTCGCCGCGCGGGATCGTGGCGGCTTCGGTCTCGTCGCTGTTCGCGTTGCGCCTCGGCGAGCTGGGCATGCCCGGTGCCGAAGCGCTGGTGCCGCTGGTGTTCATCCTGATCATCGCGACCGTGGTGTTGCAGAGTGCGACGGCGCGTCCGCTGGCGCGCTGGCTGAAGGTGGCCGATCCCGATCCCGACGGCGTGTTGATTTTCGGTTCCGACGAAGTCGCGCGCGCGATCGCGAAGGCGCTGGTCGACCAGAAATTCCAGGTGCTGCTGGCCGACGACGATTGGGACGGCATCAGCAAGGCGCGCATGGACGGACTCGCGACCTTCTTCGGCAATCCGACTTCGCAACATGCGGCGCTGCATCTTGACCTGACCGGTATCGGCCGGCTGCTGGCGATGTCCAACCGGCGCGAATCGAATTCACTGGCGTGCCTGCACTATCGCCAGGAGTTCGGGCGCGAGCGCGTGTACCGCATGCGTGTACTGGCGCCGGAGGATGCCAGCAATCGTGCGGCGTTCGCCGGCAGCCTGCGTGCCAAGGCATTGTTCGGCGGCGACATGACCCACGCGCGTTTCGCAGAATTGCTGCAGGCGGGTTGGCGGATCAAGACCAGCGCCCTGACCGATTCGTTCGGCTGGCCCGAATTCCTGGCCGAGCACGGCAACGATGCGGTGCTGCTGTTCGGGGTGGAACCCAACGACCGGTTGCGCGTCGTCAACAATCGGCGCAAGACCGAACCGAAGTCGGGCTGGAGCGTGATCGCGCTGGTGCCGCCGGAGCGGGAATCCGGCGCGGCGTAAAAATGGCGCGGGAACGTACCGTTATGCTTTCTGGATGCTATATCTCGCCTCGCAATCCCCGCGCCGGCGCGAGTTGCTCGCGCAGATCGGCATTGCCTTCGAAACCGTGGACGTGACCGTGCCGGAAGTGCGTGCGGCCGACGAGTCGCCGCGCGCCTATGTCGAACGCGTGGCCCGTGCCAAGGCCCGTGCGGGTTTGCAGGCGGTGAGCGAACGCGACCCCGCAGCGCTGGTGCTGGGTGCGGACACGGAGGTGGTGCTGGATGGCCGCGTGTTCGGCAAGCCCGCCGATGCAGAGGCCGCGGCGGCGATGCTGCGGGTGTTGTCGGGGCGCACGCATAAGGTGATTTCCGTGGTGTGCTGCTCGACGCGATCGCGCGAGAGCGTGTCGGTGTGCGAATCGCAAGTCAGCTTTGCCGATCTGGATGACGCGGCCATCGCGCGCTACGTTGCCACCGGCGAGCCATTCGGCAAGGCCGGTGGCTACGCGATCCAGGGACGCGCGGCGGCTTTCATCGCCCGTCTTTCCGGCAGCTATTCCGGCGTAATGGGATTGCCGTTGTTCGAAACCGCCGGCTTGCTGGCTTCGGCCCGGGCGGAGGCGTGACGGCCGCTGAACGGCCGGGATTAGCGCATCGACGGGTACAGACCGTCCGGGCTATAACGGTGTTCCACGCTTCCCGGATGCGCCCATGACCGAGGAAATCCTGATCAACGTCACGCCCCGCGAGGCCCGGGTCGGCGTGGTCGAGAACGGTATGTTGCAGGAAGTGCATATCGAGCGCAGCAGTCGTCGCGGCTACGTCGGCAACATCTACAGCGGGCGCGTCAAGCGCGTGATGCCGGGCATGCAGGCCGCGTTCGTCGACGTCGGACTGGAGCGCAGTGCGTTCCTGCACGCGGCCGACATGGCGCGCCCGGCACTGGCTTCAGATGGCATCGAGGGTGCCACGCCGGCGGCCGCCAACGTTCCGCCGATCACCGAGCTGGTGCACGAAGGCCAGCAGGTCGCCGTGCAGGTCATCAAGGATCCGATCGGCAGCAAGGGCGCGCGGCTCTCGACGCAACTCTCCATCCCATCGCGCTATCTGGTGCTTCTGCCGGACAGCACGACGCTGGGCGTGTCGGTGCGCATCGAGGACGAGGCCGAACGCGAACGATTGCGCGGCATCCTCGCCGGACTTGCCGGCGAAGGCTTCGGCCTGATCGCGCGTACCAACGCCGAAGGACTCGACGCTGTCGTGTTGGCCGAAGACGTCGCCTATGTGACCCGTGTGTGGCAAACGGTGTCCAGGGCGATCGCGCACGCGCAGCCCGGCGATCGTGTTTACGAGGAACCGCCGTTGCCGTTGCGGGTGTTGCGCGATCTGATGCACGACGACATCGAGAAGGTGCGGGTGGATTCGCATGAAACCTTCGAACGCACGCTGGCATTTGCGCGGCAGTTCATGCCGGGCCTGACCGACCGGGTCGAACACTACCCCGGCGAGCGCCCGATCTTCGACCTGTACGGCGTCGAGGACGAAATCCAGAAGGCGCTGCGCAAGGAAGTGCCGCTGAAATCCGGCGGCTATCTCGTCATCGACCAGACCGAGGCGATGACGACGATCGACGTCAACACCGGCGCCTACCTCGGTGCGCGCAATCTGGAAGAAACCGCGTTTCGCACCAACCTCGAAGCCGCGCAGGCGGCGGCGCGTCAGCTCAGGCTGCGCAATCTTGGCGGCATCATCATCATCGACTTCATCGACATGCACGACGACGAGCACAAGCGCCAGGTGCTGCGCACGCTCGAGAAAGCACTGGCGCGCGATCATGCCAAGACCACCGTGTACGACATGAGTCCGCTCGGCCTCGTGGAAATGACCCGCAAGCGCACCACCGAGAGCCTGGCGCGACAGTTGTGCGAGCCGTGCCCCGCCTGCGCCGGACGCGGCATGCTCAAGACCGCCGAAACGGTCGGCTACGAAATCTTCCGCGAGATCACCCGCGCCGTGCGTCAGTTCGAAGCCGAAAAACTGCTGGTGCTGGCCGCACCGAAGGTCGTCGCGCGCATGCTGGAGGATGAATCGTCCGCGGTCGCCGAGCTGGAAACCTTCATCGGCAAGTCGATCCGCTTCCAGCCCGAGGAACAGTACGGGCAGGAGCAGTTCGATGTCGTGTTGCTTTGACATGTCTGCGTTTTGTTGCTCCCGTCGCGTGGCTCGTCGTCCTTCGCACATAAGTCGCGCTACCAGAATTTATCGTCATGCCTTGGCTGCCCGAATTGTGTGCGAGCAGGATTCGCAACCCATTCCGTTGGTATCGCCTGTTCGAGAGTCGACGTCCCTGTCTCTCTCAGCGCCGTTCCACGGCGCGGGCTACTTTCTGTTACGGCAGAAAGTAGCCAAAGACCATGACGCCTGTGGCGGTGGTCGAACGAACATCGTGTCCGTTCGACTGCCCTGCGATGCTCGCCGAACGGCGGCCGCGCCGAACTCGCACATCCCTGTGCTCGGACATGCGGCGCTTGCTCCGCCGCTCGGCTGTGCTTCTTGGCACCGCCAACAGCGTCGAAACTTTGTCCGCCGCTCGGCCATCCATGGCCCGCGCAATCGCGAGTCCTGGAGATATCGCTCCGTCGGAAAGCAAATTCATACTGCTCGCGGATCGGCGCGAGGCGAGTGGTTTGGCCCCTCTTTTGGCGAGGCCAGGAAGGCCGTCACCGGAGCGAGGACCGCGCCGTTGCATGATGCCGAGGCGTGCAGCCTATCGCGCGAACAAGGCGCGCATGTCCGACTACATGGACGTGGGAGTTTGCGTCGGCGTGCGATCGGCGAACACCGAGGGCAGGCTCGCCGACAGGATATCGGCGGACTCGTCATGCCCGGCGCAATGGCTTTGGTTGCTTTCCCCGAAAGGAAAGTAACCCGCGAGGCAGGGGGCGCGCGGAATCGGGACGGGAATGTCCGCAACGATCGCCGTGCGGATACAGCCACGCCATGACGCCATGGCGCCACCACCTGCGCCGCGCGCGTTTCGCCGCCACCGCGCTGATTGCCGGACTGCTGATCGCGGTGGCGGTGGCGATGGGCGTGCTGCAGCTGCTGCTGCCACTGGCGGTGCACTACCCGAATTTGATCGCCAGGCAATTGTCGGCACGCCTGGATCGTCCCGTGAAATTCGCGACGATCTCGAGCCAGTGGCAGCCGTCCGGACCGTTGCTGACGGTGCGCGACCTGACACTTGGCCCGAACCGGCCCGGCGGCAATTCGATCACCCTGCCGCATGCCGCACTGAAGTTCGATTTTGGCGCGTGGCTGCGGCCCGCGCATCGCTGGATCACGCTGCGCCTCAACGATATGGAGCTGCGGGTAGAACATGCCCCTTCGGGCTGGCAGGTGGTTGGATTCGGCAATGCGAAAGGCCAGTCCCACGCGTCGTTGCAGTCGCTGCCGGTCGATCTGGATCTGCGTGGGCTGCACATCGATATCGTCGATGCCGTGATGGGGCGTTCGTGGCATCTGTTCGCGCCACACCTGCGCGTGGTGAACATCGGCAATGCCGTGCGCTTCGGCGGAAGCATCCAGCAGGCAGGGACGCGCCAGGCCGTGACGATCAACGGACGCATGGATGCCAACGCAAGGGATTACGACCTGCATCTTTCCACCCATAGCCTGGATCTCGCCGCGGCTGCACGCGGCCTGGATTTGCGTGGATATGCCGTGAGGCACGGGGCCGGCGACGTCGACGCATGGGGCAGCTGGCGCGCCGGCAAGCTGGTCTCCGTGGCGGCGCGCTACAACTTGCGCGGTCTGGTCGCTTCCGGCCCGGATGGCCGGGGCATCGATCTTGCCGTGCTCGAGGGCGTGGCCCGCGCGCAACGCGTCGAGGGCGGTTGGGACCTGGCATGGCGCGGACCCGGGCAGCGTGGTGCCGACATCGATGACAACGGGGGCGCGATCGCGCACCTGCGCGGTCATCGCGGCGCCTGGCGGGTCACCGCGGCGGCGCGTTCGATCGATGTCACGCCGTGGTTGTCGTTGCTGGCGATGGCACCGCAGGCGCCCCAGGGATTGATCGACTGGCTGAGCAACGCGCAACCGCACGTTCAACTCGACGCGGCTGCGCTGGCGTGGCAACAGGGCGGGCATTACGACGCGACCTTGCGCTTTTCGGGATTGCGCTCGGGCGCGACTGGCGCGGTTCCCGGTGTGGCGCTGTCCGGGGGCGTGATCCGTGCGGATGATCGAGCGGTCTCGGTGACATTGGCGCCGCAGCCCGCGACGCTGGTGTTGACCAACGTTTTCCGCAAGCCTTTCGTGTTCCGGCAATTCGCCGGGACGTTCGCAGCCTGGCGCGCGGACGACCGCTGGAACATCGCTGCCAGCGGCCTGCATTTCGACACCGGCGAATTGGCGGGCAATGCGCGCGCGCACCTGATCTGGATGGGCGCCGGCCACCGCCCGTTCGTTTCGGCGTATGCGTCGCTCGAACATGCCAAGGCTACGGACGCGAAAATGTTCTTCCCGTACCGCACCATGCCGCCGAAACTGGTCGCATGGCTCGACCACGCGATCATCGGCGGCAACGTGACTTCGGGGCGTGTGGTCATCCGTGGCGATCTTGACGATTGGCCGTTCCTAGACCACTCGGGCCGATTCGAAGCGACCGGTGCTGTGCATGACGCCGTATTCGATTTCGCGGATGACTGGCCGCGGGCAACCGGCGTCGATGCCGCGCTGGATTTCGTCGACAACCACATGGGCATCGTGGCAACGCGCGTGAAGGTGCGCGGTGTGACCGCAACGCATGCGATCGCCACCATCCCCGACCTGCATCACGGCGTGCTCGGCCTGGACGTCCAGGGCGCAGGCAAAGGTGCCGAGCTGCTGGATTTCGTGCGTCACAGTCCGGTTGGTGCAGGCGCGATCGATGCGCTGCAGGGCATGACGATCGGCGGCACCGGCAAGTTCGGCATCAAGCTCTCCATTCCGCTCGACAAGGCAGAGGATTTCACGCTCGATGGCAGGGTCGACCTGGCCGACGCCGACGTGACCGCCGACAAGTGGAACCTGAAACTCAAGAATCTCAGCGGTCCGTTGCTGATCCAGGGCAGGGGATTTCGCGCCAGCAACTTGGCCGCATCGTTCCGCGGCGCCCCGGCCACCTTGTCGATGGCGGTCGGCAGCGACGCCACCGATCCCGCCGACATCGTCGAGGCGTCGATGGACACCCGGGTATCGGCGCAGACTTTGGTCCAGGGCTACGCGGATTTGAATGATCTGGTCGTGCACGCCAGCGGCGAGGCGCCGTTTCACATCGGCGTGAATGTGGTCAAAGGCCAAGGCAACGCGTCGGCAACGCCAATCCTGAACGTGCAATCGAGCCTCGCCGGCATTGCCCTGGATTTTCCCGCACCGCTCGACAAGCCTGCGGCTTCGCGATTGCCCATGAACCTGACCTTGCAACTGCCGCCGGCCGGAGCGCCACTGGCGGTGTCGCTGGGCGACATTCTGCAGGTGCGTGGGCGGCTGGCCGATGCCACGCACAACCTGCCGACGGCGCTGGCCATGAATTTCGGGAGCACTCCGCCGGCCAGCGTGCCGGCGCGCGGCCTGGTGGTAGGCGGCCACGCGTCGCGACTGGACGTGAGCGGCTGGATCCAGATGGCGCTGGGCGGCAAATCCGGCGGCGCTTTCCCGCAACTGTCGAAAGCCGACGTGACCACGGACGCCGCGCAGGTATTCGGCACCGATCTTGGCGCCTTGCAATTCACTTTCGACGCCGGTGCGCAGGATGACACCATTGCTCTGGATGGCGCGGCGGTGAAGGGTACGGTTGCATTGCCGACCAGTGGCTTGATGATCCGCGGCATCACCGCGCACCTGCAACATCTCTACTGGCCCGAGCCGCCGCCCTCGAAGCAGCCCGGGCCGGCCGTGCCGCCGCCCGTGACCTCGCCGATCGCACCCAGTGCGGTGCCGCCGCTGCACGTGAGCATCGGCGATCTCAGGCTTGGCAAGGCGCAACTCGGATCGACTGCATTCGAGAGCGCGCCGACCGCACAAGGCATGCGCATCGGCAAGTTCGATTCCAAGGGCGTCAATTTCACCATCCAGTCGCATGGCGACTGGAATGGCAGCAAGGCATCGAGCGCGTCGCACATGATCATCGACATCGACTCGCAGGATTTCGGCAAGACGCTCGACGCGTTCGGATTCAGTGGATTGCTTGCCGGTGGCAAGGATTCGCACGTGCACATCGACGGCACCTGGCCCGGCGCGCCATCGTCGTTTTCGCTGGCATGGATGGACGGCTCGCTCGGCATCAAGGTGGGTGAGGGGCGCATCCTCGCGGTCAAGCCGGGGCTGGGACGGCTGCTCGGCCTGCTGTCGTTGCGAGAATTGCCGAGCCGGCTGCTCCTGCACTTCGGCGATGTTTTCAAGACCGGGTTCGGTTTCGATCACGCTTCCGCGAACTTCAGCATGAAAGACGGCAGCGCCTATACCCACGACATGGTCATCACGGCACCCGCGGCGCAGATCGCGATGCAGGGGCGCACAGGATTCCGCGCGCGTGATTACGACCTCACCGTGAACGTCACGCCGCACGTCGGCGGCACGCTGCCGGTGGTCGGCGCCGTGATTGGCGGTCCGGTGGGCGCGGCTGCAGGGTTGGTGGTGCAGGGCCTGCTCGGCAAGGGCATCAACAAGGCCGCGGGCAGCATCTACCACGTCACCGGCAGCTGGGACCAGCCGAAGATCGTGACCGTGGCTTCGACGCCCGCACCGGCAACAAGCGCGGCGCCTGCCTTGACGCCGACATCGCCTCCGGTGGTGCCCGCGCCTGCGTCGACCAGCATGCCATCGCCACAGGGCGCCGGTTTTGCGGCGTCCGCTTCCGTCGCGACGAACTTTCCTGCGTCCAGCAGCAGCGGCTGAAGCGGAGAGCGCTTGCTATCGGACAGGGGTGCCCTTACGTTCGACACGATACCTGCAGGAACTTTGCTCCCATGGATTCATCCCTGGCCCTGGCCGAACGCAATCTGCTCGCACCCGGCGGGCTTTCGACGAGTGATCTTGAAAGCGTGTTCGCCCGGGTGATGGCGCCGTCGATCGACGCCGCCGACCTGTATTTCCAGCATTCACGCAGTGAATCGTGGGTACTCGAGGACGGCATCGTGCGCGACGGCAGCCACAGCATCGAGCAGGGCGTCGGAGTGCGTGCGGTTTCGGGCGAGAAGACCGGTTTCGCGTATTCCGACGACATCGTGTTGCCGCAACTGCTGGAAGCGGCCGGTGCCGCACGCGCCATCGCGCACGCTGGCAACGGCACGGGAAAGCCGCTGGCGATACGTACCGGGCGCGCGCTGTATCCGACCGACGATCCCATCGACGGCCTCGACAACGCCGCCAAGATCGCGCTTTTGCGGGAGCTGGATGCGCTCGCGCGCAGCCTCGATCCGCGCATCCAGCAGGTTGTCGTGAGCATCAATGCCACGCACGACTCGGTGTTGGTCGCGGCTGCCGACGGCACGCTGGCTGCCGACGTGCGACCGCTGACGCGCATCAACGTGCAGGTGATCGCCGAACAGGGCGCGCGCCGCGAGTCGGGCTACTCCGGTGGCGGCGGACGATGCGCATATCGCGAATTGATCGATTCCGGGCGTGCGCACGGCTGGGCGCGCGAGGCGGTGCGCCAGGCGCTGGTGAACCTGGACGCGGTCGACGCGCCGGCGGGAACCATGGACGTGGTGCTCGGGCCGGGCTGGCCCGGCGTGCTGCTGCACGAGGCGATCGGACACGGCCTGGAAGGTGACTTCAACCGCAAGGGAACGTCTGCATTCGCGGGGCGGATGGGCGACAAGGTTGCCGCCGATGGCGTGACGGTGGTCGATGACGGCACGCTGCCGGGGCGGCGCGGATCGCTCTCGATCGACGACGAAGGCACGCCCACGCATTGCACCACGCTGATCGAGAACGGTCGCCTGGTCGGCTACATGCAGGACAAACACAACGCGCGCCTGATGGGCATGCAGCCGACCGGCAATGGCCGCCGCGAATCCTTCGCGCATTTGCCGATGCCGCGCATGACCAATACCTACATGCTGGCGGGCGAGCGCGATCCACTGGAGATAATCGCCTCGGTGAAGCGCGGCCTGTACGCGGTGAATTTCGGCGGCGGACAGGTGGACATCACCAACGGCAAGTTCGTGTTCTCCGCGAACGAGGCTTACCTGATCGAGGACGGCAAGGTGACGCGACCGGTCAAGGGTGCGACCCTGATCGGGTCCGGCCCCGACGTGCTGACCCGGGTGGCAATGGTCGGCAACGACCTCAAGCTCGACGAGGGCGTCGGCGTATGCGGCAAGGATGGCCAGAGCGTGCCCGTGGGCGTGGGCATGCCGACGACGAAGGTTACTGCGATGACGGTTGGTGGAACCGCTGCGTGATCATCTGGTTTCGAGATCGCGCAACATCCGGAACAACTCGCGTTGCGCGCGCGGCGGCTTGTTCGCCTCGCGTTCGCGGCGTGATTGGCGGATCAGCGCACGCAGTCGTTGGTGGTCGATGCCTGGCTGCGCGGCGATGAAACCGGTCAGTGCGGCATCGCCGTCGTCGCCGAGCAGGCGTTCGCGCAGGTCTTCGAGCCGGTGCAGCAAGGCAGCCTCGCGCGCATTTGTCGCACGATCGTTGGCCAACGCGGCCCGTGCGGAGGCGAAGGCCCCTTCCTCGTGGGCACGCATCAGTTTTGCCAGGTACGCGAGTTGGCGCTTGTGTGCGATGTGCGAGGGCGTGCGTTGCACGTCCGCGAGCTCCTCGCGAACGTCGTCGGGCAGGTCTAGCTTGTCGAGGCGTGCCGGGGGCAGTTCCGACAATTGTCTGGCGAACGCCAATATGTCCAGCGCTTCGCGGCGGCGCGCGCCGCGGCTGGGGCGCCCGGTGTCGGCGTTATCTTCGTCGTCGCGCATGGTTGGTGACTTGTGGTTGAACGGGAATTGAAAGTGGCTACCAATATAGTGACAGCCGACGACAGCGTCGCGGAACTCGATCGTCTCGCCGGACTGGCCGATGACGTGATTCGGCGCGCACGCGTGGCGGGGGCCTCGCAGGCGGAAGTTTCGGCCAGCGTGGCCAGCGGACTGTCGGTCAACGTGCGGCTGGGCGAGGTCGAAACCGTGGAGCGCAACCGCGACCGCGGATTCGGCCTGACCGTGTACTTCGGGCAGCGCAAGGGCAGCGCTTCCACGGCCGACCTCAAGCCCGCCTCGGTCGAGGCCACGCTCTCGCAGGCCTGCGCGATCGCACGCTTTACCGAACCCGATCCGTGCGCGGGCCTGGCGGACGCCGAGCTGATGCAGACGGATTTCCCCGACCTCGACTTGTGGCATCCATGGCGGCTGGACGTCGATCGCGCCATCGAAATCGGCCGCGAGGTCGAGAGTGCGGCCCGCGACAATGCGGCGATCACGAATTCCGAAGGTGCCGGCGTGCAGTGCGGCGATGCACTGGGCGTGTATGCCAATTCGCACGGTTTCATCGGACGGGAGCGCGGCACGCACCATTCGATTTCATGCTCGCTGATCGCCGGCAAGGGCGATGCGATGCAGCGCGACGGCTGGTACGAATACGTGCGCGGTGCCAGCGAGTTTCCGGCATTCGACGCGATCGGCCGCAAGGCCGCGGCGCGCGCGGCGGCGCGGCTGGGTGCGCGCAGGCTGTCGACGCGCACGTGCCCGGTGATGTTCGCCCCGGAAGTCGCGCGCTCGCTGGTCGGCCATCTGGTAGCCGCCGTCAGTGGCGGTTCGTTGTACCGGCGTGCCAGTTTCCTGCTCGACCATGCCGGCAAGGCCGTACTGCCATCATTCGTCGACGTCATCGAGCGGCCGCTGCTGCCCGGCGGTCATGCTTCCAGCGCGTTCGACGCAGAGGGCGTGGCCACGCGCGAATCCGCGCTGGTCGAGCAAGGCGTGCTGCAACGCTATGTGCTGGGCAGTTACTCGGCGCGCAAGCTGGGTCTGCGGACCACCGGCAACGCGGGTGGCGTGCACAACCTCGTCGTCGCGCCGGGATCGCGTGACGGCGAAGCATTGGATTTCGATGCGATGCTGCGCAGCCTGGGCACGGGCCTGCTGGTCACCGAACTGATCGGGCAGGGCGTGTCGATCATCACCGGCGACTACTCGCGCGGCGCGGCGGGTTTCTGGGTCGAGGATGGCGAGATCGCATTTCCGGTCCAGGAAATCACCATTGCCGGCAACCTCCGCGACATGTTCATGGACGTGCAGGCGATCGGCACCGATGTCGACCCGCGTTCGTCGATCCTGACCGGTTCGATCTTGCTCGGAAAGATGACCGTCGCGGGCGAGTGAGCGCCCGGGGCGCCCGCACGCCCGGGTCGTGTCTCACTCGGCGGTAGTCGGATCGATCTTGCTGGTCACTTCCGAAACGCGGTTGGCCGGGAATCCGCCCTGCCGGGCGTGTTCGCGGACCATTTCCTCGTTCGGCGCGATATAAATGCAGTAGATCTTGTCCGCCGTGACGAAGCTTTCCACCCACTGGATTTGCGGCCCCATTCCGCTCAACACGCCGCAGGATTTCTGCGAAATCGCCTTCAGGTCGGAAGCCGGCAATTTTCCGGCGCCCGGGATTTCACGTTCGATCACGTACTTCGGCATGACAGATCCTCCCCGAATCATCGTGTGATGGGCCTTGAACCGCCCCGGATCGACGCCGTTTCGGCATCGGGGCCTGGGCAAAACTCCCGCGTTGCGGAAGTGGCTAGCCAATATACGCCGGTGGGTCGGCGATGTCGCCTGCCTGAGAGTTGCCAAGGCCGGGCGGACGCACCACACGTGCAGCGGGTCGATTTCCCTCCGGTCGGATGGTGCTTGACACGCGCCCCGGGCAGGGCGAGAGTCTAATTGCAGTGCGTCCCGTCCATCACTGGTTCGAGGGAGGAAAAGCGATGAGCGTCCCACCGGAATCCGCGCCGCAAAACCCGCCTGCCACGAGCGGCAGCAGCGAAGACCGCAATCTCGCGATGCTCGTGCACCTGTCGGGAATCATCCTTGGTTTCATCGTTCCGTTGATCGTCTGGCTGATCAACAAGGACAATTCCGCCAAGTCGTATCTGAGTGCGGAGTCCAAGGAAGCCCTGAATTTCCAGCTGACAATCCTGATCGGATACGTGATTTGCTGGATCCTCACGGCCACCATCATCCTTGCGATCATCGGCGGCCCGCTATGGTTCGTCGTCTGGATCGTGAATCTGATCTTCTGCATCCTCGCGGCCGTCGAGGTAAGCAGCAAAGGCAGCTATCGGTATCCGTTTGCGCTACGGCTGATCAAGTAACCGCGTCGTTTCCGGGCGCGTCCGCCGCAGCTGGCGACGCGCCCGGAGGCCCGTAGGGTGTCTGCCCGCCGCAGTGCCTGTCCGGGGAAGGGCGGCTCGCATTGCACCGGCGTCACGATTCCTCGTCGGATTCGAAGGTGCGGGCCGATTCGGGATGCTCCGGATCGAGCAGCAGCTTGACGCGCGCCTCGGCCTGTTCCAGTGCTGCCTGGCAGCTGCGGTAGAGCGCGATGCCGCGCTCGAACGAGCGCAGGGATTCGTCGAGATTCAACTCGCCGCCTTCCATTTTCGCGACCAGGGCTTCGAGCTCGCCGAGCGATTGCTCGAACTGCTTGACCGGCGAGGCGTCCGGCGTGACGGCCACGGTTTTGGCGGGGGACTTGGGCATCCGCGCAAACTAGCGCAGCCGCCGCGATGAATCAATCGGCCGCAAGGCGATCGAGCTTGCAAGTTTCGGGCGGGTCGATGAAAATTGCCGGCTGGCTGGAATTTTCAATGGTGGATGTAGCTCAGCTGGTTAGAGTCCCGGATTGTGATTCCGGTTGTCGTGGGTTCGAGTCCCATCATCCACCCCATTTTTGTACAATGCGAGGTTTGCGGGCCGTTAGCTCAGTTGGTAGAGCAGGAGACTCTTAATCTCTTGGTCCTAGGTTCGAGTCCTAGACGGCCCACCATTTCAGTGAACGCAACATCAGGGTTCCGGCGGCATCGCGAAAGTGGCGGAACTGGCAGACGCGCTGGATTTAGGTTCCAGTGGGCTTAGCCCCGTGCGGGTTCGAGTCCCGCCTTTCGCACCACGGAGCTTAAAAGCCCACGGACGGCGGATTTGAATCCCTTTTTTGGGGCACGGCAGGTCAGGGCCCTTGGCTTGGGCCGATGCGGCGCTCGTTTGTAACAATCGTGTGGATGTGCAGGCCGCACATCGACCGTCAGGAGCAACCATGCAAGTTTCGCTGGAAAACGTCGGCAAGCTCGAGCGCAAGCTGACCGTCAAGTTCCCCGCCGAGCAATTCGAGTCCAGGGTGCGCCAGCGCATCTCCGAACTGGGTCGCAGCGTACGCCTCAAGGGGTTCCGTCCCGGCAAGGTGCCGGTCAAGGTGATCGAGCAGCGTTACGGCGAGCAGGTGCGTGGCGAGGCGCTTTCCGACCTGATCAGCAGCACCTTCCGCGAAGCCGTGCAACAGCAGAATTTGCAGCCGGTCGCCAACCCGAACATCGATACCGACGGCAAGCCGCAGGACGGCGAAATCGCCTACACCGCGACTTTCGAGGTGATGCCGGAGCTACCGACCGTGGACGTGGCGATCCTGAAGATCGATCGTCCCAAGGCCGAAGTGGGCGAGACCGATGTCGACAGGATGATCGAGACGCTGCGCGCGCAGCGTCGCACGTTCGAGAAGGTCGGACGCGCAGCTGTGGACGGCGACATGGTGATCGTCGATTATGTCGCTCAGTCGGAGGATTTCAGGCACCCGGCCGAAGGCCGTGAACGTGCCGCGACGGTGATCGGCGGCAACACCGCGCTGGCTGCTTTCGACGGCGCGCTCAAGGGTCATGCGGCCGGCGAGGAGTTGGCGTTCGAAGCCGAATTCCCGCCGACTTTCCCGATTCCCCAACTTGCCGCGACGCAGGCGAAGGTGGAACTGCGCATCGGCGAGGTGCAGGCACCGCACACCCCGGATGTGGATGAAGCCTTCATCCGCAATTTCGGGATTGCCGACGGCACGACCGAAACCTTCCGCAAGGAAGTTCGCTCAAACCTCGAGCGCGAACTCGACAATGCCTTGCGTGCCCGCCTGCGCAACGAGGTCGGCGGCAAGCTTGCGGCGACCTATGCCGACGTCGAGGTACCGAAAGTGCTGGAAACCGCCGAAGCAGAATCGCTGGTGCGTTCGGCAATGCCCAACATGTCCGGCGAGCAGGCGCTGCCGCCTGCGGCGATCGAGGCTGCGCAACCGATCGCGCACCAGCGCGTGATCGCGGGCCTGCTGCTGCGCCAGATCGCGCAGAGCAACAACATCCGGGTCGACAACCGCAAGGTGACCGAGCGGATCGCCAAGATAGCATCGACCTACGAGGAGCCGGAACAGGTCGTTGAACTCTATCGCAGCAATCCCCAGATGATGGACAACGTGCGGACCTCCGTACTCGAAGACCAGGTTTCCGAGTGGGTGGCCGATCATGCGGACACCACCGAGGTTTCCCTGAGCTTCGACGCGGTGATGCATCCGCAGAACAGCGCCACTTGAAGCAAGGCGGTCTCGGCCGCCGTCATCTGGAGAACACAATGCAGCGTTCCGAATCCCGGGAAATCCGCAACCTCAATCTGGTTCCCATCGTCGTTGAACAGACCTCGCGCGGCGAGCGTTCGTACGACATCTACTCGCGCCTGCTGAAGGAGCGCATCATCTTCCTGGTCGGCCCGATCGACGACAACGTCGCCAATCTGGTCGTCGCCCAGATGCTGTTCCTGGAATCGGAAAACCCCGAGAAGGACATCCAGTTCTACATCAACAGCCCCGGCGGCGTGGTGTCTGCGGGCCTGGCCATCTACGACACCATGCAGTTCATCAAGCCCGAGATCAGCACCATGTGCATCGGGCAGGCTTGCAGCGCAGCCTCGCTGCTGTTGATGGCCGGCACCAAGGGCAAGCGTTTCGCGTTGCCGAACTCGCGGATCATGATCCACCAGCCGTCCGGCGGGGCCCAGGGCCAGGCAACCGACATCGAGATCCATGCCAAGGAAATCCTGTACCTGCGCGGCCGCCTCAACGAAATCTATGCCAGGCATACCGGCAAGACGGTTGACGAGATCGCCCGTGACATGGAGCGTGACCGGTTCATGGGCGCCGAAGAGGCCAAGGCGTACGGCCTGATCGATACGGTCTACGAACAGCGCGCCGACGAGTCGGTGAAATCGGCCTGAAGCATCGCTTGCAAGATCCCGATTTCCAAGCTTTTTATTCGCTATCCTCGACCGCGCGACAGGGCCGTCACGCGGTTGGGCTGTGTTATGCTTCGGCTCGAACCGGGGCTTCCCGCATGACTGATTGCACGATTGATCGACGGAGCACGCAATGAGTGAGGACCGGCCGGGCCGCGGCAATGAAGGCGGCAAGATCCTTTATTGCTCCTTCTGCGGCAAAAGCCAGCACGAAGTCCGCAAGCTGATCGCAGGTCCCAGCGTATTCATCTGCGACGAATGCGTCGAACTGTGCAATGACATCATCCGCGAGGAACTCGAAGAAAAGGCCGCATCCGGTCGCACCCAGTTGCCCAAGCCGCGCGAGATACTGGAGACGCTCGAGCAGTACGTGATCGGGCAGTCGCGCGCCAAGAAGGCGCTCGCCGTCGCGGTGTACAACCACTACAAACGCATGGAGTCGCGGGCCAAGAAAGACGACATCGAACTCGCGAAGTCCAACATCCTGCTGATCGGACCCACGGGTTGCGGCAAGACGCTGCTGGCGGAAACGCTGGCGCGTCTCTTGAACGTGCCGTTCACCATCGCCGATGCCACCACCCTCACCGAAGCGGGCTACGTCGGTGAGGACGTTGAAAACATTATCCAGAAATTGCTGCAGAAGTGTGACTACGATGTCGAGAAGGCGCAGACCGGCATCGTGTACATCGATGAGATCGACAAGATTTCCCGCAAGAGCGAGAACCCGTCGATCACGCGTGACGTGTCCGGTGAAGGCGTGCAGCAGGCGCTGCTGAAACTGATCGAGGGCACCGTCGCCTCGGTGCCGCCACAGGGCGGTCGCAAGCACCCGCAGCAGGAATTCCTGCAGGTCGACACCAAGAACATCCTGTTCATCTGCGGCGGTGCGTTCTCGGGTCTCGACAAGGTGATCCAGCAGCGTTCGGAAACCACCGGCATCGGCTTCTCGGCCGAAATCCGCAGCAAGCAGCGCAAGCAGAACGTGGGCGCACTGCTGGCCAACGTCGAGCCGGAAGACCTGGTCAAGTACGGCCTGATTCCGGAATTCGTCGGTCGCCTGCCGGTGGTCGCCACCCTCGACGAGCTGGACGAGGAAGCGCTGGTCAGGATCCTCACCGAGCCCAGGAACGCGATCACCAAGCAGTTCAAGCAGCTTTTCGACATGGAGAACGTCGAGATCGAGTTCCGTCCCGACGCGCTCACGGCCATCGCCAAGCGCGCGATCAAGCGCAAGACCGGCGCGCGCGGCCTGCGCACGATCCTCGAGAGCGTGTTGCTCGACACCATGTACGAACTGCCGTCACTCGAGCACGTGAGCAAGGTCGTGGTCGACGAGGCGGTGATCAATGGCCAAGCCGAGCCTTACCTGATTTATCGAGGCAATCTGCAGCAGCAACGCGCCGCGGGCGAGGGCGACGCGGCCTGACACACGCGTCGCCGTTCGGGGTGCGGATGCGTCACAATGCCCGCATGCGCGGGTGGCGAAACAGGTAGACGCAGGGGACTTAAAATCCCCCGGCCTCGCGGCCATGCGGGTTCGATCCCCGCCCCGCGCACCAACCTCCGGATGTCCACCCCGCCCATTGTTCGGTGCGTTCTGCACAGATTCCCGCACTCGCCATTTTTGCATGACTCACGGCAGGTGCCAGCCGTCCCGGCCTTGTTATAAGCTTTCCGAACCGCCGGTTGATCGAGCGGTCTTCCGGGAGCGTGTGAAAGTAAGGGTGGGTGGTATGGATGGTGCGCTGGATCGCGATATCGATGTAAGTCCGCTGAGTTTGTTGGGTATCGGTGATGTCGAGGAGCGCGTCTATCGCGCCTTGCTGAAACGCCGCCGGGCACCTGCCGCCGTCATCGCCGAAGACCTTGCGATAAGCCCGGATGACGCAACCCGATTGCTGGAGCATCTCGAGTCATTGGGACTGGCGACGCATCTGCCCGAGTCTCCCAAAGGCTATGTGGCGGTGGAGCCGGAACTTGCGATCGATGCGCTGATCAAGCAACGCCAGCGGACACTGGAACAGGCCCGCGCAGCAGTTCCAATGCTTGCGAAAGCGTTCGCGCAGGCATCAGTCGATCATGCTGGTCAGCAGCTCACCTTGGAATTGATCACCAGCCATGCCCATCTGGAATCGGTGTTGGCTCGCATGTTGGAGTCTTCTTGCAAGGAGATTCTGTCTTTTCAAAAGGCACCTGTTCTGGTACCTGTCACGCGATCCATTGGCGCGGCAGCAGGAGTGAGGGGAATCCGGAGGCGTACTGTTTCGGATGAATCTCATCTGAAATTACCGGGAAAATTGGCGACGCTGGGTGAGGACATAGCGTGCGGCGAGGAGGCACGAACTTTTTCCAAATTGCCTTTCAAGATGTTGATCGTGGACAGAAGCACCGCGGTCATCACTTTGGAAAGCCAGCGTCCGGACGCCCCGACGTTGCAGATACATCGCAGTGCCTTGCTTGAGGCACTTTGCCTGTTGTTCGAATTCGTTTGGGAAAAGGCTACGCCCATCGTCACCGCCCGCGACGGCGAAGCGAAGATGAAATCGGATGGCAATGGGCACGGGATCGACTCGGAGCAGGCCTTGATACCGCTGTTGAGCGCAGGACTCAACGACAAGGCGATCGCGCAGGAGCTGAATATCTCCGCATCCACACTCAACCGGCGCATCGGCGATCTGATGTCGATCTATGGCGCGCGTACGCGTTTTCAACTCGGTTTGCAGGTCGCCCGCTTGAACGGCGTTGCCTGACATTGGCCCATCGTGGCGAGCGTTTCCGGATGGTTCAGCGGACAGACTCATGGCCCCAGCCTTGATTGATATATGCTTGCAGAACTCTCTTACGGCGGAGTGTCCGCGGGCATGTGACAAGTAGAGGTCGTGTGGTATGGATGGTCCAGTTGAGCACGATGTCGATACAAGGCCGTTGGCGCTGTTGGGTATCGGTGATGCCGAGGAGCGCGTCTATCACTCCTTGCTGAAGCACCGCCGGGCACCCGCTGCCGTCATCGCCGACGATCTTGCGATGACCGTGGATGATGCGACCGGACTGTTGGAGCATCTCGAATCATTGGGGCTGGGGACGCATCTGCCCGAGTCTCCCAAGGCCTACGTTGCGGTGGAGCCGGAACTGGCCATCGATGCGCTGATAAAGCAGCGCCAGCACGCGCTGGAACAGGCGCGCAAGGAAGTGCCAATCCTTGCGAAGACGTTCGCTCAGGCTGCAGTTGACCACGCGGACCAGCAAGCCATCATAGAATCTGTTGCAGATCGCGCTCATCTTCGTCGTGTGCTGGCTCAACTGAATCAGTCGTCCCGGACTGATCTGATGGTCTTTCAAAAAGGTCCGGTTGTCCTGCTCGGCGAGCAGTTCATGGGCGACACGGTTACAGAGGCCCAGGTTCGAACAGTTTCGGATGAGTCCTATCTCGCGGCACCCGGAGCGCTTGAGGGTCTGTACAAGGATATGGCGCGTGGCGAACAGGCACGGACATTCTCCAGATTGCCCTTCAAGATGGTGATTGCCGACAAGCGCACGGCGCTTATCAATCTGGACGCGCAGGACCCGGATGCGTCGAAAATCCTGATCCATCGCAGCACGCTGCTCGAAGCTTTGTGCTTGCTGTTCGAGTTCGTGTGGGAAAAGGCAACGCCAATCGTCACTGCCCGCGACGGTGAGGTAAAGGTGAGGCCGGATCACAATGGGCACGCAAGCGAATCAGCGCAGGCCCTAATACCCCTGCTAAGCGCGGGACTCAACGACAAGGCGATCGCGCAGAAACTGAACATCTCGGCCTCCACGCTGAACCGCCGCATGGGTGACCTGATGTCGATCTACGATGCACGCACGCGCTTTCAACTCGGTCTGCAGATCGCGCGCCTGAACGATGTCCACTCGGGATAGACATTATTCCGCTGTCGCGTCAGCTACACGCACATTGCGAGACGATTGCATCGGGTGACAGATTTCCTTCATGGAAGTAATCGGTCACGCTTTCCTATTGCACACACTGCGTGACCTGCGTAAAACTCGCTGGGTAGTTCGCAGCATGCGACGTGCGTGAGCTCGCGCTTGCGGTCAAAGCGTGGCGAGGGACTTGGACGATTTGAATCAACTGGAATGGCGCACCGCTAGACGGTGACTGCCAAGGGTGGCTTTGTCTCGAAGATAACCACGACCCCCTTCGTTCCTGACGTATTAGAGCCTAGTGATGCAGGCACACCCGGGCATCACCCGACAATCCTGGAGTTGATAGATGAACAAGAAGATTTACAGCCTGGTTTGGAACAAGTCCCTCAAGCAGATCGTTGTTGCGTCGGAGCTTGCGACTGCCAACGGTGGTGGCGCTTCGGACGGATGTGCTTCGGGCGATCGACTGGGAGGATGGCGGCGATCCGGATTGGCTGTGGCGTTGACATTTGCGCTGGGGCTATTGCCTCTGGCAGCGTTCAGCGCAACACACGCGCAAGCCTCCAGCCAACACGCGAGCTCGACTGCGCACGCCGCCAAGGTCAATCGGGCGTGGAGTGAGTCTGTTGCCACTGGCTCGGGTGATGGTTCGAAAGGCGCTGCAGCGAGCGCGCACCACACCGTCGCTGTTGCTACCGACGATGCGTTTGGAAATCTGAGCATAGCAATTGGAGACCAGGCGTTCACGGATGTTGGTGGCGCAACGATTTCGCCGGTATCCCCGCTGGTTGCCAATTCCGGCTCGTACACGCATTACTTCGATGCCAATGGCCCGATGGACGGCAGCGACGATGCCAACGCCACCGGTGCCTATTCGGTTGCTGCGGGCTCCAACGCCAGCGCCAGCGGCGATTATTCGACTGCCGTCGGCCCATCCTCGACAGCCAGTGGCACGGGTGCGAGTGCGTTCGGCGACAACGCCTACGCTTCGGGTGACGGCAGCACGGCGCTGGGCCAGAACTCTGCTGCGAGTGGTCTGGACGCGACTGCGGTGGGTTACGGCTCGGCGGCGGTGGGCAGCAACGACATTGCGCTGGGCAACGGCGCGACGACCGGCGGGAATGCCGGCAACAACATCGCGATCGGCACGGGTGCCTACGCGGGCAGTTACTACGGCAGCAATATTGCAATCGGACAGAATGCACGTGCTGCAGGCGCGGGCAAATACACAATGGCGCTTGGTCGCGGTGCGAGCGCGGATGGCAAGTACGCCATCGCGGTGGGAAATGAAGCGGTTGCGTCGAACAATCTCAGCATGGCCATCGGAGCGCACTCGACGGCGGCTGGATCAGTTTCCACCGCGGTTGGCGAGTACTCGGTTGCGGGCGATGCCGGGGCGACGGCGGTCGGCAGCTTCTCGTACGCGACCGCGGCGGAGAGCACCGCGTTGGGCTTTTCCGCGTTCGCCACGGGGCGAAGTGCGACGGCACTTGGAGAGAATGCCCACGCGGCAACGTATGCCACTGCGGTTGGCGCGAACAGTTATGCCAACGCATATGGAGCGAATGCATTTGGTACTTTTGCATTTGCCGCGGGCCTGAATAGCAGTGCGTTCGGCGCAGATTCGGCGGCGCTCGGCATTGGTTCGGTCGCGGTGGGCGACTTTGCGTACAGCAGCGGTTCGCACAGCAGTGCGTTCGGGTATTTTTCGGCAGCCACGGGCTACGCTGGAACCGCGCTCGGCAGCAGTGCCCTGGCTGTAGGTGATTCGTCGATCGCGGTTGGCAACACAAGCCTGGCGCTGGGCGACTACGGCACGGCGGTGGGCCCGTTCGCTGTGGCTCAAGGCTACTCGTCGGTGGCCCTCGGTGATACGGCCAACGCGCTGAGCGATAACGGCATCGCCATCGGCAAGAACTCGTACGTAGCCGCGACTGGCCGACTGAGCAGCAACTATTACTCAAGCACTTATTCGATTGTTCCCACGGATGGCATCGCGATCGGTGCGGGCGCAAGCGTGACCGGCGTGAAGGGCATGGCTCTCGGGTACGGGGCCGAGGCGACCAGCCAATACGCGACAGCACTTGGTGCGGGCAGTGCGGCCGACAACCGTTACGGAACGGCCGTGGGTGCGCAGTCGATGGCATCGGGCCGTTACTCGAGTGCATTCGGCGCCAAGGCCCAGGCCACCGATTTTGCTGCCACAGCAATGGGCGAGGGTGCCAATGCCAGCGGCAATGAAAGCACGGCAGTGGGACTGGGAGCATTTGCCACCAAACCGGAAAGTACGGCGGTAGGCGTGGCTTCCGGCGCATTGGGTTACTACAGCACGGCCATGGGTTTCGGTGCGGACGCCGTGGGTGATCGCAGTGCCGCCTTCGGCGTGGAGGCGTCGGCAACCGGCGCCGATAGCACAGCTATCGGCAAGTACGCGACGGCATCCGGTACGGCCAGCACTGCCCTCGGCAAATACTCGACCGCATCCGGTGCTGGTGCCAGCGCGATCGGGGCCTATGCCGTTGCATCTGGTGCAGGTTCGACTGCGTTGGGCGTGCAGGCAGCTGCACGCGGTGATCTTGCTACAGCGGTTGGTGTGGCTTCGAACGCGAGCGGTAATCAGTCCATTGCGCAAGGCTATGGTGCGACGACAGATCAAGGGGCAACCAATGGGGTGGCCATCGGTACGGACACCACGACCACGGGAGTTGCCGGTACTGCGGTTGGTGCCTACGCTTCGGCAAGCGGGTATGCCGCCACGTCGTTGGGAATGGGCGCTGCGGCGCAAGGTGATTCGTCACTGGCACTGGGCAACACGAGCCTGGCTACGGGCGACTACGGCACGGCGGTGGGGCCGTTCGCGGTGGCGCAAGGCTACTCGTCTGTGGCGTTGGGCGACACGGCCAACGCGCTGAGCGACAACAGCATCGCGATTGGCAAGAACTCGTCTGTAGCTGCCACGGGCCGAGTGGGGAACTACTTCACCGGCTACAGCACGGTACCGACGCAAGGCGTCGCAATCGGTGCGAACAGCAGCGTAATCGGTGTCGAAGGCGCCGCGTTCGGATTCCAAGCGAGCGCAATCGGTAATTACAGCGTTGCTGAAGGGAACAATAGCCGCGCGTACGGCGCGGGCGACATTGCAATGGGTAATGGCGCGGTGGCGAACAGCGGCAGTTACGGGAGCGCTGCGGCGACAGCAGTGGGGTCGAATGCGAGTGCGACCTACGCGGGTGCCTCGGCGTTCGGCAATTACGCTGGGGCTGCGGCGCCTGTGTCGACCGCACTTGGCAGCCATAGTGCTGCATCTGATCTTGGCGCCACGGCTGTGGGCGCTTATGCCGCCGCCAGCAGCAAATACAGCTCCGCTTTCGGTATGGCGGCTCACGCCACTGGCGACAATGCGGTTGCTGTCGGTTTCGAAGCCAATGCCGAGACTTTCGGTACTGCCGTGGGCAGCCATGCCTACGCTGGCAGCTATGGCAGCGCGGCTTTCGGTTTCGCCGCGCAGGCGCAAGGACAGCAGTCGGTGGCGCTCGGCATGAGTTCGAACGCGCACGGCTATCAGTCAGTTGCCGAAGGGTTTCGCGCTTCGGTCGGCGAATACGCGACCGGTGGCATCGCGATCGGCAGCTATGCCGAGGGCATGGGGTACAACAGTACCGCATTGGGTTTCGATGCAACAGCTACGGGTGACTCGTCCGTGGCACTGGGCACATTCACAGTGGCGAGTGGTGACTATGGCACCGCGGTCGGACCATTCGCGGTTGCGCAAGGTTACTCGTCGGTAGCACTGGGTGACACGGCCAATGCGTTGGGTGACAACAGCGTGGCCGTCGGCAAGAATGCGTATGCCGGCAGCCAGAACAGCATTGCGATCGGCGGCAACTCCTACGTGTCGGCATCCGCTTACGCCGGCCCCAACTATGGATATGCTTCGGAGCCGACGCAGGGCGTCGCGATCGGACAGAACGCCAGTGTGACAGGATTCGTTGGTACCGCGATCGGTACCGATGCGTCGGCAAGTGGTAAGTACGGGACGGCAGTGGGCAATAATGCGCGGGCCGCCGGCTACTACACCTCCGCGTTTGGTTCCAATGCGTACGCTTACGGCCAGGGCGACGTGGCGATGGGCCGGAATGCGCTTGCGGACAGCACAGGTACCCTCACGGTACCCACTGCGCCAGCCCCGTTCTGCGTATTCATCCTGGGTCGCAGGGTCTGTCATTACGGTGCCGGTTCGGCGACCGCGGTGGGCAACAACGCAGTGGCTTCGGGCGAAGGGGCAACGGCCTTTGGCGACTGGGCGAGCGCCACGGGCAAATACTCGGTTGCGGTCGGCAACGCTGCGGCGAGCGGCGACTACAGCATTGCCATCGGGCGCCAAGCCAAGGCGGTTGGCGACAACAGTGTTGCATTCGGTCAATTCGCAGTATCCGCGGGCACCGGCAGCATGGCGTTCGGTCACAAGGCGTACGCGGCAGCGGATTACTCCACGGCCGTGGGTGCCTATTCGAATGCGGGCGCCACCTATGCATCGGCATTCGGTGTCGGGGCGGCTGCGACCGATCTCGGTGCCACGGCGCTGGGTCTGAGCAGTGATGCGGCTGGCTACGCCTCGACGGCGCTCGGCACGAATTCCGTCGCACTGGGCGATCGTTCGATCGCTGCCGGCTTCCATGCTTATACCAGCGCCGATGCATCCAACAGTGCCGCATTCGGGTTGGGTGCGTCCGTTTACGGAAGTGCGGGAACCGCCGTCGGTTACGTGGCCAACGCTTCCGGCTATGCAAGTGCTTCGTTCGGCGCACACGCGTCGGCCGTGGGCGACTCATCGGTAGCAGTGGGCAACACGAGCCTGGCGACGGGCGACTACAGCACGGCGGTGGGACCGTTTGCGGTGGCGCAGGGTTACTCGTCCGTCGCGTTGGGACACGGCCAATGCGCTGGGTGACCACAGCGTTGCGGTCGGCAGCAATTCCTATGTGGGCAGCCAGAACGGCATCGCGATTGGTAGTGGCGCGTACGTGGCCGCGACGGGTTCGAAGGAGAACAAGTATGGTTCGACCTACCAGGCGCCCACACAAGGCATTGCGATCGGCACGAACGCACGCGTGACTGGCGTGTATGGCGTGGCGCTGGGCATCAATGCTTCGGCGGAAAGCCCCAACTCCATCGCGATCGGCACCAATGCCTATGTCACCGGCAAGTACGGCACCGCGATCGGCCGCTATGCCTATGCGGGCGGCAAGTATGCGACGGCCATCGGAGAAGGCGCGCGTGCGACCGGTTTGTACTCGACGGCGATCGGCTCGAACTCGAGGGCATCCGGCGACATATCGACGGCGGTCGGCTTCGATGCCTACGCGAATGGCAGGTATGCAACCGCAGTCGGTGCGGCTGCATATGCTGCGTATCGGTGGGCGCGTCGCTGGGCATCAGTGCCCGCGCCGGAGGCTATGGATCGGTAGCGGTCGGCAATGACAGCGTGGCGTATCAGGCCGGAAGCATGGCTATCGGATACCACGCTCATACGGGGCAATTCGGCGGATACGCAACCAACGCCATGGCGCTCGGGTACTACGCGAGTGCCCAAGGTTATGCCAGCCTCGCAGAGGGCAGCAATGCCTTGGCGCAGGGATCTTCATCCATCGCAATCGGCAACACGAGCCTGGCGACGGGCGATTACGGCACGGCGGTGGGCCCGTTTGCGGTGGCGCAGGGTTACTCGTCCGTCGCGTTTGGGGACACGGCCAATGCGCTGGGTGACCACAGCGTTGCGGTCGGCAGCAATTCCTATGTGGGCAGCCAGAACGGCATCGCGATTGGTAGTGGCGCGTACGTGGCCGCGGCGGGCTCGAAGGAGAACAAGTATGGTTCGACCTACCAGGCGCCGACACAAGGCATTGCGATCGGCACAACGCGCGCGTGACCGGCGAGTACGGCGTGGCGCTGGGCAACAATGCTTCGGCGGAAAGCCCCAACTCCATCGCGATCGGCACCAAGCCTATGTCACCGGCAAGTACGGCACCGCCATCGGCCACTATGCCTATGCCGTCGGCAAGTACGGTACGGCCATCGGAGAAGGCGCGCGTGCGACCGGTTTGTATTCGACAGCGATCGGCTCGAACTCAAGGGCGTCCGGCGATATGTCGACGGCGGTCGGCTTCAATGCCCACACGAATGGCAGGTATTCAACTGCTGTCGGCGCGGCTGCATATGCCGCGTTCGGTGGCGCGTCGCTTCGGCGACAGTGCCCGCGCCGGAGGCTATGGCTCGATAGCGGTCGGCAATGACAGCGTGGCGTACGGCCGGAAGCATGGCATCGGATACCACGTCATGCTGGGCGACATAGCGGTGGATATGCAAGCAACGCCATGGCGATCGGTACCATAAGCAATGCGAGGGTTATGCCAGCACCGCATTGGGCTTCAATGCAGTGGCCACGGGTTCCTCGTCCGTGGCGATGGGTAGACACGAGCGTGGCCAGTGGCGACTACGGCACGGCGGTGGGCCCGTTTGCGGTGGCGCAAGGGTACTCGTCGACGGCGTTGGGTGACACGGCCAATGCGCTGGGCGACTACAGCGTGGCGGTGGGCAAGAACGCGGTTGCGGATGCGACCAACGCTGTCGCGATCGGCAACGGTGCCTATACGGCGGGTTACATGAACAGCGTGGCGCTGGGCGCGGGTTCGGTGGTGGATCGTGCCGACAGCGTGTCGGTGGGTGCACCGGGTGCGGAACGCCAGATCACCAACGTGGCCGCGGGCACCGCGGGCACCGATGCGGTGAATGTGGCCCAGCTGGATCAGGCAGTGGGTCTGGGTGGAAGCTCGCCGTACTTCAAGGCCAATGGGCCGGCCAATGGGACGGATGACGCATCGGCCAGCGGCGCGCACGCCACGGCGTCGGGTCCGTTGGCGTCGGCCTCGGGCGACTACAGCGTCGCCAATGGGTATGCGTCCACGGCCAGCGGCTACAGTTCCACCGCGACAGGCAGGAATGCGCAGGCGATCGGCGACTACAGCACGGCGCATGGCAGCGGGGCCTACGCAAGCGGTTTCGCGGCCTCGGCGTTCGGCAGTTACGCCAGTGCGCTGGGAGACTACAGCACGTCAGTGGGTGGTGCGTCCTACGCGGGCGGGTACAAAGCATCCGCGTTCGGCACCCTCGCCGCCGCCGCAGGCAATTACAGCACCGCCTTGGGTGCCGATGCCTACGCCAGTGGCAAGAAGGCGGTAGCGGTCGGGTACAAGTCCGTCGCTGCGGGCGTCCAGGCCTTTGCGCTGGGCTCCAGTTCCAACGCCAGTGGCAGCAACAGTACCGCCATCGGCGGCGCCATCGATCTCAATGGCGACGGCATCATCCAACCGAACGAGGAGGCGACTGCTTCCGCCGGTTTGACGGTGGCCATCGGCTCGGCCTCGCAGGCCACGGCCACCAGTGCGACGGCGATCGGCGGCGAAGCCAATGCCAGTGGTGTCGGTGCGACGGCCGTAGGCGGCTCGGCCATGGCGAGCGGTACGGGTTCGGTGGCGATGGGCTTCGGGGCGCAGGCCACGGCCAACAATTCGGTGGCGGTGGGCTGGAACTCGGTGGCCGACATGGTCAACACGTTCTCGGTGGGTGCGGCAGGCAACTACCGTCGGGTCGTGAACGTGGCCGATCCGGTCAATGCGCACGATGCGGTGACGCTGGGGTACCTGCAGAACAACTACTCCACCAGCAGCGTGATCGCACAGTTGTCGACCGAGATCGATGCGTTGAACAAGGAAATGGCTTCGCTGAACCAGTCGTCGGGCACGGCAACGGCTTCCGCGGCTGCGGCTGAGACGGCAAGTACGGCTACGTCGGGGCAAGCTACTGCCAGTTCCGTGGGAGGTAGCGGTGCACCGACGACGGTGGCGAGCGTGGGTTCCGGTTCCGCGGCGTCTGCCCCGACTTCATCGGGTAGTGGCACGACTGTGGCTCAGGCCGGGGCCGACAGCCCGGTACCGGCTGCGCCGGCGGACACCAGTTCGCAGCAGGCGGCGGTGACGCAAGCCAACCAGTACACCGACCAGCAGACGCAGGAGGCGCTGAAATCGGCCAACACGTACACGGATGCGGCGAACGCTCAGACGTTGAGTGCAGCCAATGCATATACCGATCAGGCACTGACCGGTTACGTGACGACGGACCAGTTCAGCCAGTTCCAGAGTCAGGTGAACCTGGAGTTCCAGCAGCAGAACAAGCGCATCGATCAAGTCTCCGCAATGGGCACCGCGATGGTAGAGATGGCGGCCAGCGCAGCCGGCATCGACACGCCCAATCGTGTTGGGCTGGGTGTTGGCAACAGTGGCGGCCAGTCGGCATTGTCTGTCGGTTATCAGCGTGCGCTGGGCAAAAAGGCCACGATCACCATCGGGGGTTCGGTCAGCGGCAGCCAGAGCTCCGTGGGCGCAGGCGTGGGCTTCGGTTGGTAAGCCATGGAGATTTTGAAAGTGTGTATGTCAGTGCGTTGGGAGCCGTTCGTCCACAACGAATCCATCAGATGGATCAAAGCGGCGTAATCAATCAGCAGGAACGAAACCAAGCATCTTTTTTCGATGCCCTACAACCCGTGGAGAGGAAACATCATGTTCAAAAATCGTGCAGATTTGCGTAGCCGGATTCTTTCAGTCGCCGTTGTCAGCGCCTTGGGCGTGACTGGCATGGCGGTTGCCGCCGCACCGGCCGGCGCACAGTTCGGTGGACGCAGTGCAACGACGCGACTCTTGCGGGGGAATGCGCCGGTGGCCACGGCACCCGCCGCTTCGGCTCGTGCCAACTTCAGCGTGCTGACCAAGGCCACGTTGCTCAACCGCGGCGACGCGGTGCAGGGTGCGGTGGCGTTGAGCAAGCCGATTCACGTCTCGGTGGTGCTTCACTTGCGGGACGACGCGGGCATGAAGGCCGCCATTGCGGCCGCCCATGCCGGTGCCGGTCCGCGGGTGATGAGCAAGGCGCAATTGCAGAACCACCTGCCGACCCAGGCGCAGGCGCAGGCGGTAGCCAGTTATCTGCGGAATGCAGGGTTCACCAAGGTCAGCATTGCACCGAACCGGATGATCGTGAATGCGACCGGCAGCGCCGCTGCGGTGCAGTCGGCGTTCCGGACCTCGCTGGTGAACGTGCGGACCAAAGATGGCCGCAACGCGTTCGCCAACAGCTCGGCCATCCACATTCCGGCGAGCTTGCAGGGGACGGTACAGGCGGTACTGGGTTTGCAGACGGTGCACATGGCGCACACGTATGACCGGGTCACGGTGCAGGCCCACTATCCGCAGGAGTTCGCGGACATCTATGGCGCGTCGGGTCTGCCGGCAGCCACGGACGTCAACGCTGCGGTGTGGGGCTGGGGCAGCATGCAGAACACCGTCAACGACCTGGATGACTTCATGACCAACACGGGCCTGAGCGCGGGCACGGTCACGGTCGTGTGCACGGACTACGACGGCTACAACTCGGGCACGATCTCGACCACCGATCCAACGTGCCAGAACTACGATGAAGGCGAGACCGAATGGTCGATGGACAGCCAGAGCATCCTGGCGATGAGCGGTGGCGTGGCAAGCCTGACGTTCTATGCCGCGTACGGCGGCTACAACGCCTCGATCACCAATGCCCTGAACGAGATCGTGACCCCGACCGCGGGCGAGCCGATGGCGCAGGTCATCAATGGATCATTCGGCGAATGCGAGCGCTACGAGGACAGTGGCCAGGGTGGCGACGGTTCGGCGCAGGCCGATGATGCGCTGTTCCAGGTTGCCGCGGCACAGGGACAGACGTTCAGCATCTCAACGGGTGACCATGGCGCGGACGAGTGCGGCGATGGAGGAGCGGATTCGGCCAGCTACCCGGCGAGTTCCCCGTATGTGGTGGCCGTGAGCGGCACCACGCTGCGTGCTTCCACGACCACCTGGGCGCGCGAGAACGTGTGGCTCGGTGCGGGCGGCAGCCCCAGCTCGTTCGAGATGGCGCAGGACTGGCAGTCGCCGCTGACCTACGGCACCTATGCGGGCATGCGCGGTCCGGACGTGGCGTTCGATGCCAACCCGAGTTCGGGCGAGCTGGTTCTGCTGCAAGGCAACTACTACCAGATCGGTGGCACCAGCCTTGCCGCGCCGTTGTTCGCGGGTTCGTGGGCGCGGATTCTGGAAGGCAATCCCGGTCTCGGGTTTGCGGCCCCGAACCTGTACACGTTGCCGTCTTCGGCGCTGCATGACGTGCGTGCCGGCAACAACCGCGGCTACATCGCCAAGCCGGGTTGGGACTGGGCCACGGGTCTGGGCAGCTTCGACGTGGGCCGTGCGGCAGCGATCCTGGCGCCGTCGGGTTGACCTATCCGGGGCCGGTTGATGGATCGACCGGTCTTTGGAAGCCAGCAACAAAACGACCGCACCGGGCGCAAGTCCGGTGCGGTTTTTGTATTGGACGCAAGGCACTCTTTTTTAACGATCGCCGATTTTGCTACCGTGGTATCGGCAGTATGCGGTGGAGGAACATGCGGAGAATGGGGCCTGCATTCTTGATGCATTCAGCCTGGGGCGCTGATCCATCTCACTTGCCGGCCTTCATTTTGCCGGCGGCTGGTCGATGTGACCGCAAGCCCTGCAGGTGCGTGCTTCCGGCGAGCCGTAATAGCGCTCGAATACCGGCGGAAAATCCTTTTCGATGCTCTCGAGGGTGAAATATTCCTCGTAGAGCTTGTGGTTGCACTTCTCGCAGAACCACAGCAGGCCATCCTTTTCGTGCGGCAGGCGACGGCGTTCGATCACGAGGCCGATCGAGTTCGGCATCCGCTGCGGCGAATGCGGGACGCGGGCAGGCAGGTAGAAGATTTCGCCGGCACGGATCGGCAGGTCGCGCCGCTCGCCGCCATCCTGCACGCGCAACACCATCTCGCCCTCGATCTGGTAAAAGAACTCCGGGCCTTCGTCCCAGTGGTAGTCGGTGCGTGAGTTCGGGCCACCCACGATCATGACGATGAAATCGCCGTCGACGATGCACTTGTTGCCCACCGGCGGTTTCAGCAGATGGCGATGTTCGTCGATCCAGCGTTGCAGGTTGAAAGGTGGCGTGAGTGACATGGCGTTCCCCGATGCTTTGCTTGGACTACCTTAGCGACATCACGGAGCCGACGAAATCGCCGGCGTGGATCAGTGGCCATGCTTCACACTTCCAGCGAAGCGAGGTCGCCTTTTTCCTCCAGCCAGTTGCGGCGATCGGACGCACGCTTCTTGGCCAGCAGCATGTCCATCAGCTTCGAGGTCGCATCGCCGTCGTCGACCGTCAGTTGCACCAGACGCCGCGTATCCGGGTGAATGGTCGATTCGCGCAACTGCGCGGGATTCATTTCGCCCAGACCCTTGAAGCGCGTGACCGAGACGGCGCCCTTGATCTTGTCCCGCTCGATGCGCTTGAGCAACGCGTCGCGCTCGCCTTCGTCGAGGCAATAGAACACCTGCTTGCCCACGTCGACGCGGAACAGCGGCGGCATCGCGACGAACACGTGGCCGTCGCGCACCAGCGACGGGAAGTGGCGCAGAAACAGTGCTGACAGCAACGTCGCGATGTGCAGCCCGTCGGAGTCGGCGTCGGCGAGGATGATGACCTTGCCGTAGCGCAGGCCGGAGATGTCTTCCCTGCCGGGATCGCAGCCGATCGCGATCGCCAGGTTGTGGACTTCTTCCGACGCCAGTACCGCGCCCGATTCCACTTCCCAGGTGTTGAGGATCTTGCCGCGCAGCGGCAGGATCGCCTGGTAATCCTTGTCGCGTGCCTGCTTGGCCGAACCGCCAGCCGAGTCGCCTTCGACCAGGAACAGCTCGGTGCGGTCGGGATCGCTGGACGCACAGTCGGCCAGCTTGCCGGGCAGGGCGGGGCCCTGCGTGATCTTCTTGCGCACGACCTGTTTCGCGGCCTTCATGCGCGCAGTGGCGTGTTCGATCGCAAGCTGGGCTATCGACTCGCCCGCGGTGACGTTCTGGTTCAGCCAGAGCGAGAACGCATCATGGACCGCACTTTCGGTGGCGCTTGCCGCATCACGTGAGCTCAGGCGTTCCTTGGTCTGCCCGGCGAACTGGGGATCGCGCATCTTCACGCTCAGCACAAAGGCGACGCGTTCCCACACGTCTTCCGGCGCCAGCTTCACGCCGCGCGGCAGCAGGTTGCGCAGGTCGCAGAATTCGCGCAGTGCGTTGGTCAGGCCCGAGCGCAGCCCGTTGACGTGGGTGCCGCCCTGCACGGTCGGGATCAGGTTGACGTAGCTTTCCTGCACCAGCTCGCCTTCCGGCACCCACGCGAAGGCGGCGTCGAGGCCGCCGTCTTCGCGTTGCGCATGGTGCACGAACAGTTCGGGTGGCAGGCACGCCGCGCCACCCAGTTCGGATTTCAGGTATTCGGCGAGACCATCCTCGTAATGCCATTCGTCCGTCTCGCCGCCGGCTTCGTCGAGCAAGGTCACCGTCAGTCCCGCGCACAGCACGGCCTTTGCGCGCAGCAAATGCTTCAACCTAGGCAGCGAAACCTTGGGTGAGTCGAAATACTTCGGGTTGGCCAGGAATCGCAGCGTGGTGCCGGTACGCTTCTTCGGTACATCACCCAGCGTTTCCAGCTTGCCGACCGGCTCGCCGTCCTTGAAGCGCATCCGGTATTCGGTGCCTTCGCGCCGGATCAGCACTTCCAGGAACGAGGACAGTGCGTTCACCACCGACACGCCCACGCCGTGCAGGCCGCCGGAGAATGTGTAGTTGCGATCGGAGAACTTCGCGCCCGCGTGCAACCGGGTCAGGATCAATTCCACGCCGGATACGCCTTCCTCGGGGTGGATATCGATCGGCATGCCGCGGCCATCGTCGGTCACGGTGACCGAGCCATCCTTGTGGACCGTGACGTCGATCCGCTTGGCATGGCCGGCCAGTGCCTCGTCCACGGAGTTGTCCACGACCTCCTGCACCAGATGGTTGGGACGCGTTGTATCGGTATACATGCCGGGACGGCGGCGTACCGGTTCGAGGCCGGACAGCACTTCGATATCAGCGGCGTTGTAGCGGGTGGATGCGGCCATGTGGCGGGTTCCGGCAGCCTGAAACGCACGGCCGATCAGGATGGCGAACCATGGCGCGGCGGTCAATCCTTCCGCGCAGCCTCATTGCTGACCGGTGGGTGACAGAAAAATGACAAGCGTTCAGCGTCCAGTTTGCTGATTGGAGTGATCATGCTCTGCGCCGGGCCATCGTGGCCCGCGCATTTCCAGGAGACCATTGCAATGCGTAAGTTGATTCTTGCCGCGCTGGTCGCGGCTGCGTTCTCGATTCCGGCGTTCGCCGCCCAGACCACCCCGGCCAGCTCGGCTCCGGCCGCTTCGGCCCCCGCCGCGGCTCCCGCTGCCAAGGCTGCCCCGATGGCCAAGCATCACACCAAGAAGCATCACAGCAAGAAGCACCACAGCGCGAAGAAGGCCGCTCCGGCTTCCAGCGGCAAGTAATCCGGGCCCCGCAGGGCCTCGGTTGATGACTTGAACGCCCCGGCTTGCCGGGGCGTTTTTCGTGGACGTTCCGCAGGTTGCGTGCTTGGCAGCGGGGGCGCCGGATGTTGAAGCGAGGCTTGTCGCCAACCGCTTGTTGCAGTTAGACTATTCGGCTGAGCGACCCCCTTATGCGGGTCCCATCCATCCCGGCGGCGGCTTGTGCAACGGCATTGTGGTGTCGTTGCACAAGCCACGTGCCGGAACCTGTCCATACATCGAGAAGGCTCCCATGCCGCTTTCCACCGAACAAACCAGCAAGATCATCGAGGATTACCGCCGCGCCCCGACCGATACCGGTTCGCCCGAGGTGCAGATCGCGCTGCTGTCCGCACGCATCCAGCAATTGTCCGATCATTTCGGGTCGCACAAGAAGGACCATCATTCGCGTCGCGGACTGCTGAAGATGGTCAACCATCGCCGTCGCCTGCTCGGTTATCTCAAGGGCAAGGACGCCGAGCGTTACCAGACGCTGATCGGCCGCCTCGGCCTGCGTCGCTGAGCGACGCGCACCCATCGCATTCCACGCCGGCAGCCGTCGCATTCGAACGCTAGCCGGCTTTCGGCGTTCTCCGGAACGCAACAAGACAGGACAATTCCCGTGGCAAAAGTAACCAAGACTTTCCAGTACGGACAACATCCGGTCACGATCGAGACCGGCGAAATCGCCAAGCAGGCTTCAGGTTCGGTGCTGGTGTCGATGGCTGGCACCGTGGTGCTGGTGGCGGCAGTCGCCGCCCCGAAGGCGCGCGAGGGGCAGGATTTCTTCCCGCTCACCGTCGACTATCAAGAGAAGTTTTACGCCGCCGGCCGCATCCCTGGCGGCTTTTTCAAGCGTGAAGGCCGTCCGACCGAAAAGGAAACGCTGACCAGCCGCCTGATCGATCGCCCGGTGCGCCCGTTGTTCCCCGAGGAATTCAAGAACGAAGTGCAGGTGGTCGCGACCGTCGTGTCGCTGAATCCGGAAGTGGATGGTGACATTCCGGCGCTGTTGGGCGCCTCGGCGGCGCTGACGCTGGCGGGCATTCCGTTCAAGGGGCCGATCGGCGCCGCGCGCGTCGGTTACGTCGACGGCAAGTACGTGTTGAATCCGACCAAGGCGCAGTTGCAGGAGTCCGCGCTCGATCTGGTCGTGGCGGGTACCGCCAACGCCGTGCTGATGGTGGAATCCGAAGCCAAGTTGCTGTCCGAGGACGTGATGCTGGGTGCGGTGACCTTCGGCCACAAGGAAATGCAGGCCGCGATCCGCGCGATCGCCGAGCTTGCCACCGAAGTCGGCAAGCCGTCGTGGAACTGGCAGGCGCCCGAGCGCGACGCGCAACTGGTCGCGGCGGTGCGCGGCGAAGTCGGCGACAAGCTGGCGCAGGCGTTCCAGGTCAAGGACAAGCTGCAACGCCGCGATGCGATCGCCGCACTCAAGGCCGACGTGCTGGAAGCCCTGAAGCCGCAGATAGAGGAGAAGGCGTGGCCGGTGTCCGAAATCGTCAAGGAGTTCGGCGACATCGAATATCGCACGCTGCGCGACAGCGTGTTGAAGACCAAGCAGCGCATCGACGGCCGCGGCCTCGAGGACGTGCGTCCGATCACGGTGCGCGTGGGGGTGTTGCCGCGCACCCACGGCTCGGCGCTGTTTACCCGTGGCGAAACCCAGGCACTGGTCACCGTCACGCTGGGCACCGGCCGTGATTCGCAGATCATCGACGCGCCGGAAGGCGAGTCCAAGGATACCTTCCTGTTCCACTACAACTTCCCGCCCTACTCGGTCGGTGAAGCCGGCCGCATGATGGGTCCCAAGCGCCGCGAAATCGGCCACGGTCGCCTCGCCAAGCGCGGCGTGCAGGCGGTCAAGCCGACGATGGAGGAATTCCCGTACGTGGTTCGCTGCGTCAGCGAAATTACCGAGTCCAACGGCTCCTCGTCGATGGCGTCGGTGTGCGGTTCCTCGCTGGCGATGATGGACGCGGGCGTGCCGCTGAAGGCGCCGGTCGCCGGCATCGCGATGGGGCTGGTCAAGGAAGGCAACGATTACGTGGTCCTGTCCGACATCCTCGGTGACGAGGATCACCTCGGCGACATGGACTTCAAGGTGGCGGGCACTTCCGAAGGCGTGTCCGCGCTGCAGATGGACATCAAGATCGACGGCATTACCGAGGAAATCATGCGCACCGCGCTGGCCCAGGCGCATCGCGGCCGCATGCACATCCTCGGCGAAATGGCCAAGGCCATCTCGACGCCGCGCGGCGAGATGAGCGAGTATGCGCCGCGCCTGCTTACCATCAAGATCCATCCGGACAAGATCCGCGAAGTGATCGGCAAGGGCGGCGCGACCATCCGCTCGATCACGGAGGAAACCGGCACTACCATCGACATCAACGACGACGGCACCGTGGTGATCGCGTCGGTCAACCGCGAGGCTGCCGACGCCGCCAAGCACCGCATCGAGCAGATCGTCGCCGACGTCGAACCGGGTCGCATCTACGAAGGCAAGGTCGTCAAGTTGATGGACTTCGGCGCCTTCGTCACCATCCTGCCCGGCAAGGACGGCCTGGTGCACGTCTCGCAGATCTCCAACGAACGCGTCGAGAAGGTTTCCGACAAGCTCAAGGAAGGCGACGTGGTCAAGGTCAAGGTACTGGAAGTCGACAAGCAAGGTCGCATCCGTCTGTCGATGAAGGCGGTGAGCGAGGAAGAAGCCGCGAACGCCTGATCGCTGGCGCAAGTGCACGTAACGAAAAACGGGCTTAGAAGCCCGTTTTTCGTATGCAATCCATGGCCAAGAGCTCCTTGGCCTTCGGGTCCGTTTTGTTTTTTTGATGCCATAGCTGCCGTCCACGGCGACGAGCTCCTGGCCGAAATGGGATTTTTTGTGCATGGATTGCGGGTGGTTCTGTGGTTTGATCACATCGACACGATGACGATGGATCTTGGTCGCGCACGAGCAGGATGGTGTGCCCGGTAACCCTTTCGCTTTTCGACGAAACGGGTAGACTCGCCCCGACGGGCGACGCCGGAAGGGTCCGACGCCCCCGCGGACGGCAGGAGGCGTGGCGTGCAACCCACCGATATCCGCAACCCGCGTTACTTCCACAAGGTGGTGGATTGCCAGTGGGCGTGCCCCGCGCACACCCAGGTGCCCGAATACATCCGCCTGATCGCCGCCGGCCGGTTCGACGACGCCTATCTGTTGAACTGGGATTCCAATGTGTTCCCGGGCATCCTCGGCCGCACCTGCGACCGCCCGTGCGAACCGGCCTGCCGTCGTGGCCGCGTCGAGGAAAGCAATGGCGAGAAACCCGAACCCGTCGCGATCTGCCGCCTGAAACGCGTGGCCGCGGACAATCGCAGCGACGGCATCGAGCTGCGCATGCGCGAACGTCTGCCCGATCCGGTGCCGGGCGCCGAACGGTTTCGCGTGGCCTGCGTCGGAGCAGGTCCGGCTTCGCTGGCACTGGCGCGCGATCTCGCACCGCTCGGTTATCGCGTCACCATCTTCGAGGCCGATGCGAAAGGCGGCGGCTTCATGCGCACGCAGGTGCCGCGCTTCCGTCTGCCGGAACACGTGATCGACGAGGAAGTGGGCTACATACTCGATCTTGGCGTGGAATTGGTGGGTGGTCGACGCGTCGATTCACTGCGCGGGCTGCTCGACGAAAATTTCGATGCGGTGTTCATCGGCTGCGGTGCGCCGCGCGGCCGCGACCTGCAGATCCCGGGCCGCAACGAGCACACGGACAAGATCCACGTGGGCATCGAATGGCTGGCCTCGGTGTATTTCGGGCACGTGAAGAAAGTCGGCAAACGCGTGCTGGTGCTCGGTGGCGGCAATACCGCGATGGACTGCTGCCGCAGCGCGCGGCGCCTCGGCGGCGAGGACGTGAAAGTGATCGTGCGTTCCGGCTACGAGGAAATGAAGGCGAGCCCTTGGGAAAAGGAGGACGCCGAGCACGAAGGCGTCGAGATCCTCAACTGGCTGAACCCAAAGTCCTTCGTGCAGGAGAACGGCAAGCTGACCGGGATGTGGTTCACGCCGATGCGCGCCGAGCACGACGCCAAAGGCAAGCGCAAGCTGGTGCCGACCGGCGAGCCGGATCGTTTCTTCGCATGCGACGAGGTCTTGATCGCGGTCGGTCAGGAGAACGCGTTTCCCTGGATCGAGCGTGACCTCGGCATGGAGTTCGACGAATGGGGCATGCCGAAGCTGGACAAGCTGACGATGCAATCCACGCTGCCGAAGGTGTTCTTCGGCGGCGATGCGGCGTTCGGGCCCAAGAACATCATCTGGGCGGTCGAGCACGGTCATCAGGCCGCGGTGTCGATCCACAACTTCCTGCAGGACGAGGACGTGCGCAAGCGGCCGCCACCGCTGAGCAATCTCGTATCGCAGAAGATGGGCATCCACGAGTGGACCTACGACAACGACATCTCGCCGGACGAGCGTTACGTCGTGCCGTGGGCGCCCAAAGAGAAAACGCTCAAGGACATCAAGCAAGAGGTCGAACTGGGTTTCGACCTGGCAACGGCGTGGAAGGAAGCCCAGCGTTGCCTCAACTGCGACGTCCAGACGGTATTCTCGAAGGACGTCTGCATCGAGTGTGATGCCTGCGTGGACGTGTGTCCGATGGACTGCATCTCCTTCACGGCGAATGGCGACGAGGCCGATTTGCGTGAACGCCTGACCGCGCCGGCGGAGAATGCGAAACAGGATTTGTACGTGTCCGAACCGGTGAAAACCGGACGCGTGATGGTCAAGGACGAAGACGTCTGCCTGCATTGCGGGCTGTGCGCCGAGCGTTGTCCGACCGGTGCCTGGGACATGCGGCGCTTCCTGTTTGCCGAATCTTATGCGGGACGCGGCGAGGATTATTCCGCGCGGCCAGCCAGGAAGGTGGTGGCGGCATGAATTCCATCGAAGCCGTCAACGACTTCGTCGTCAAGTTCGCCAACGTCAATGGGTCCGGTTCCGCTTCGGCCAACGAGCTGTTCGCCAAGTGCATCCTGCGCATGGGCGTGCCGGTCAGCCCGCGCAACATTTTCCCTTCCAATATCCAGGGCCTGCCGACCTGGTACGAGGTGCGTGTCAGCGAGGCTGGCTGGCTGGGACGGCGTGGCGGGTATGACCTGCTGGTCGCGATGAATCCGCAGACTTGGGATGAGGACGTCGCAGGCCTCGAGCCGGGCGGCTACCTCTTCCATGACAGCAGCAAGCCGCTTGCGAAGTCGAAGTTCCGCGACGACGTCAGCGTGATCGGCGTGCCGCTGACCGACATCGCCAACCGCACCTGGGATGACGCACGCCAGCGGCAACTGTTCAAGAACATCATGTATCTCGGTGCCTTGTCGGTATTGTTGGGCATCGAGCGCAAAGTGATCGTCCAGTTGATCGGCGAGCAGTACAAGGGCAAGCAGGCATTGCTGGAACCCAACGTGCACGCACTGGATCTCGGGCGTGGCTACGCCGAGCAGCAACTATCGCCCATCGGACTGAAGATAGAACGCCGCGACAACGTCGGCGAACGCATCTTCGTCGACGGCAACAGCGCGGCCGCGCTCGGCATGGTCTACGGCGGTGCGACGGTGTGCGCGTGGTATCCGATCACGCCGTCGTCGTCGTTGGCCGAAGCTTTCCAGAAGTACTGCGCGAAGCTGCGCGTCGATGCCGAATCCGGCAAGCACCGCTACGCGATCGTGCAGGCCGAGGACGAGATCGCTTCGATCGGCATCGTCACCGGCGCCGGCTGGAACGGCGCGCGCGCGTTCACTGCCACGTCGGGCCCCGGCATTTCGCTGATGAACGAGATCATCGGCCTGGCGTATTTCGCCGAGATTCCGGTGACCATCGTTGATGTGCAGCGTGGCGGACCGTCCACCGGCATGCCGACCCGCACCCAGCAGTCGGACATCGCGTTCTGCGCGCATGCCTCGCACGGCGACACCAGCCACGTCCTGTTGTTTCCCGAGGATCCGCACGAGTGCTTCGAATTCGCCGCGATCGCACTGGATCTCGCCGATCGCCTGCAGACGCCGGTGTTCGTGATGAGCGACCTCGACATCGGCATGAACCATCGCCTGTGCCAGCCGTTCGCGTGGGACGAGGCGCGTCGCTATGATCGCGGCAAGATCCTGACGACCGAGCAGCTCGAGGCCGGCGTGCCGTTCGGGCGCTACCGGGACGTGGACGGCGACGGCATTCCGTATCGCACCTGGCCCGGCACCCATCCGACCCGCGGCAGCTTTTTCACCCGTGGTACCAGCAAGAACGCCGACGCCAGGTATTCGGAGAAGGGCGAGGATTACATCGAGAACATGCAGCGCCTGCAGCGCAAGCTGGAGACTGCCAAAGCGCTGCTGCCACAGCCGGTGGCCCATGATGCGCCGCAATCCACGCGTCATGGTGCAATTTATTTTGGCTCGACGGCGCCGTCGATGGCCGAGGCGATCGCGAAACTGCATGCCGATGGCGCGCACATCGATACGCTGCGGGTAAGGGGTTACCCGTTTGCGGATTCGGTGCACGAGTTCATCGATGCACACGAGCAAGTGTTCGTGGTCGAGCAGAACCGCGATGCGCAACTGCGCTCGCTGCTGATCGAGCAGTTCGAGGTCGATCCGGCGCGGCTGGTGCCCGTGCTGCACTACGACGGCACTCCGATCACGGCGCGTTTCATCGCCCGCAGCATACGAGAACAAATGGGTGTCCGGGACATAGCTCAAATGCGCAGCGGCAAGGTGGCGTGAAATGACCTATCTTCCCAAGCCCAAACTGCATCACCCTTCGCTGCAACGCAATGCGGTTGGTTTCACGCGTCGCGACTACGAAGGAGCGATCTCGACGCTGTGCGCCGGCTGCGGGCACGATTCGATATCGGCGGCGATCATCCAGGCCTGCTGGGAGCTGGACATCCAGCCGCACCGCGTGGCCAAGTTGTCCGGCATCGGCTGCAGCTCCAAGACGCCTACCTATTTCCTCGGACAGTCACACGGCTTCAATACCGTGCACGGACGCATGCCGAGCGTGCTGACTGGCGCCAACCTCGCCAACCGCGAGCTGCTGTACCTGGGTGTGTCCGGTGATGGCGATTCGGCCTCGATCGGCATCGGCCAGTTCGTGCACGCGATCCGGCGCGGCGTGGACATGGTCTACATCGTCGAGAACAACGGCGTGTACGGACTCACCAAGGGCCAGTTCTCGGCCACTGCCGACCAGGGCAGCAAATCCAAGAAGGGCGCGGTGAACACCGACGCGCCGGTGGACATGGTCGGCATGGCGCTGCAACTGGGCGCGAGCTTCGTTGCGCGCGGATTTTCCGGCGACAAGCAGCAATTGGTGCCGCTGCTCAAGGCCGCGATGACCCACACGGGCGCGGCCTTCGTGGACGTGATCAGTCCCTGTGTCGCGTTCAACAACCATCCCGGTAGCACCAAGAGCTACGACTACGTGCGCGAGCACAACCACGCGTTGTGCCGGATGGATTTCATTCCGCCACGCGCGGAAATCACGGTCGATCATCATCCGCCGGGCGAGGTGCGCGAAGTGCGCCAGCACGATGGCAGCGTGCTGCGGCTGCGCAAGCTTCCGGATTCGCACGACACCGGCGACCGCGTGGCCGCGATGAACTACCTGCACGAATACCAGGCCCGTGGCGAGATCGTCACGGGGTTGCTGTATGTCGATCCCGATGCGCCCGACCTGCATGCCCACCTCGACACCGCACCCGGCGCGCTCAACCGGCTGGGCGAGGCGGAGCTTTGCCCGGGCGCGGCCGCGCTGGCGAAAATCAACGCAGGGTTGCGTTGATCGTTTTGTTGCAGCGCAGCATCGCCGCGACTACCATAGGCAAAGACGATCTCCGGAGACCATCGCCATGGCCAAGGGCCCCGACACGACGCGCGCGCAAGACGACTGGCAGAAACTGTCGGATCAGTACTGGAATGCCTGGAGCGATGCGACCCGCAAGGCATTCGGCATGAATCCGGATGCGGCGGCTGCCGACAGGATGCCCTGGCACGAAGGGCTGGAACAGTGGTCGCGGATGTTCGCCGCGGGCGGGTCACCAGGTTCGCAGAACGAAGTCATCGAGCGCATGCTGTCCGGCGCACGCAGTTATTTCGCGTTGTTGCAGTCGGTCGCGGAAAAAGGCGTCGACGGCAATGCCGATCCGCGGGTTTGGACCGACGCGGTGCGCGAGTCGTTCAATTTTCCTGGCGCCGACGCCGCCCTGATCGACAATCCGCTGGCCCGTGCCATGCGCGAGTTGTCGGGCCAGGGCGCCAAGGGTTTCGAGCAGATGATGGAGGCCCTGAAACCGGCCATGGCAGAAGCCCGTGCGCTGCTGGACCTGCCTGCGTTCGGTTACGCGCGCGAGCATCAGGAGCATTACCAGCACATGGCCAAGGCCTGGCTGGACTATCAGCACGAGACCAATCGCTACAACGCCCTGATCGCGCGTGCCAGCCGGCGTGCCTTCGAGGTGTTCGAGGACAAGCTGGCCGAGCGTGGCGAACCGGGACGCCAGATCGATTCCGCGCGTGGCCTGTACGACCTGTGGGTGGATGCAGCCGAAGATGCCTACGCCGAGGTCGCGCTGTCGGACGAGTTCCGTGAAGTCTACGGCGCGCTGGTCAACGCGCAAATGCGCGTGCGTCGGAACGTGCAGCGCGAGGTCGAACGCATCGCCGTCGATCTCGGCATGCCGACGCGGACCGAGATCGACAGCATGGGCAAGCGCTTGCACGAATTGCATCGCGATGCGAGGAATCGTGCGGAGGGGTTGCCTGACCTGATCGCGGAAGTCGCGGCACTGCGCGCGGAAGTCGAAAAGTTGAAGGGCGGCAAGCCACTCGCGAAGGCGAAGCCGACGAACCGCGGCAAGCAAACGGCGGCAGCGCGCAAATCCCGCAAGACGGCCGGCAAGGAGTAGGCGATGGAACCCATCCGCATCGATCCGAAGCGTGCGCTGGACGACGCCTTGCGCGCCCAGCAAAAAATCGCCGCGAGTTTCCGCACCCTGCGCGAAGTCGAGGATGTCGATTACGGCGCCACCGACAAGGAAGCGATCTACCGCGAAGACAAGGTCGTCGTCTATCGCTACAAGGGCAATGGCAAGCCCACCGCCAAGGCGCCGCTGCTGATCTGCTACGCGCTGGTCAACCGTCCGTACATGGTCGACCTGCAGGACGACCGCTCGCTGGTCAAGAACCTGCTCGACGCTGGGCGAGGACGTCTACATCATCGACTGGGGCTATCCGGACGGCGCCGATCGCTGGCTGACGCTGGACGACTACATCAACGGCTACATCCGTCGCTGCGTGGATGCGGTGGCGAAGCACGCCGGGGTCAAGAAGATCAACCTGCTCGGCATCTGCCAGGGCGGCGCGTTCTCGCTGTGCTTCACGTCGCTGCACCAGGACAAGTTGCAGAACCTGATCACAATGGTCACGCCGGTCGATTTCCACACGAAAGAGAACATGTTGTCGCACTGGACCCGCGGCATGGACGTGGACCTGTTTGTCGACACGCTGGGCAACGTGCCTGCGGACCTGATGAACTGGTGCTACCTCACGCTCAAGCCGGTGCGGCTGAACCAGCAGAAGTACGTCGCGATGCTGGACATCCTCGACGACAAGGTCGAGATGGAAAATTTCCTGCGCATGGAAAAGTGGATATTCGATTCGCCGGACCAGGCCGGCGAGGCATTCCGCCAGTTCATCAAGGATTTCTACCAGGGCAACAAGCTGGTCAAGGGCGGACTCGAAATCGGTGGCCAGCCGGTCAGCTTGAAGGACATCACGATCCCGGTACTCAACATCTTCGCCGAGCAGGACCATCTGGTTCCGCCGTCGGCGTCGCGGCCACTGGGCGAGTACGTGGGTACCAAGGATTACACCCAGCTCGCGTTCAAGGGCGGCCACATCGGCATCTACGTGTCCGGCCGCGCGCAGCGCGAGGTACCGCCCGCGATCCACGAATGGCTGGCCAAGCGCACCAAGTGAACCAGGTAGCCATCCGGCCCGGCGCATGGACGTGCGCCGGGCAGGGATTCGTCATTTCCGCGACGCGTCACTGCGCGGCAAGTGGCCGTATAGAATTGGCCACATGAATACATCACGCGCATTGCGCCGTTCCCGGCATGACCGGATGATTGCGGGCGTGGTCGGCGGACTGGCCGATTACTTCGGACTCGATCCCACGCTGGCCCGCGTCATCTACGTGCTGGTGTCGATCTTTTCCGCCGCCTTCCCCGGCATCCTCGTTTACATCCTGCTGTGGATCCTGATCCCCGAGGAAACCTGAATCGAAAGGGGTCGTGAGCCGCCGGGACGACGCGTGTGCCATTCGCAAGGCTCGCTTCACGGGGAGCATGCTACGCTTCGTCGCCGCGCGGTACGCGAAGCCCCGGCAATGAATGAAATGAGCGGAGATACGACGGCGCACGACAGTTTGCGCGCAGTGCAATGGCAAGCTGACCGCCTGCATTTGCTCGACCAGCGCCAACTGCCGTTAAAGGAAGCGTGGCTTGACTGTCGCAATGCCGGCGAGGTGGCACAAGCGATTCGCGATCTGGTCGTTCGCGGTGCGCCGGCCATCGGCATCGCCGCTGCATGGGGTGTGGTGCTGGCCGCGCAACGTGACGAAGACCTGGGTGCCTCGATGGCGACGTTGCGTGCTGCACGGCCCACCGCGGTCAACCTGATGGCCGCGCTCGACCGCATGCGAGCACGCATCGATGCCGGTGCGGGCGCCGCGGCGCTTGCCCACGAGGCGCAGGCGATCCAGGACGAGGATCTGGCAGCCAACCGTGCGATGGGTGCCATGGGCGCGGCGTTGATCGCGCCGGACAGCGGCGTGCTGACCCATTGCAACACCGGTTCGCTCGCGACCTCGGGCTTCGGGACGGCGCTCGGCGTGATCCGTGCGGGTTACGCATCCGGCAACATCGCGCGCGTGTATGTGGGCGAGACCCGTCCTTGGCTGCAGGGCGCGCGCCTGACGATGTGGGAACTGCAACGCGACGGCATTCCCGCGACGCTGATCGCCGATTCGGCGGCCTCGCACCTGATGCAATCGCGGCGGGTGCAATGGGTGGTCGTCGGTGCCGACCGCATCGCGGCGAACGGCGATGTCGCCAACAAGATCGGAACGTACCAGCTGGCGATCGCAGCGCGACACCACGGCGTCAGGTTCATGGTGGTGGCGCCATCGACGACGGTCGATCTCGACACGCCGTCGGGTGATGCCATCGAAATCGAGTTGCGCGATCCGACCGAACTGCTCGGTTGTGCCGGCCAGCGTACGGTTGCGGAAGGCGCTCAGGCCTGGAATCCGGTGTTCGACGTGACGCCGCACGACCTCATCGACGTACTCGTCACCGAGCGCGGCGTGATCACGCAACCCGATGCCGCTGCGCTGCGCGCGGTGTTCGGTAGATCGGTCACGCACTGAGATGTGGCATCTGCCCAAGCAGCTTGCATGGTTCGGTGTCGGCGGCTTCATCGGCTTCATCGTCGATGCCGGCGTGGTCCAGTTGCTGGTCAGCAAATTCGGCGTGAATCCCTACGTCGGTCGCCTGTTCTCGTTCCTGTGCGCGGCGACCGCGACCTGGCTGTTCAATCGCCATTTCACTTTCCGCAGGCGCGGCGACTACGGCTTGTTCGGCGAGTGGTCGCGTTACATCGTCGCGATGTCGGCCGGCTTCGCGCTCAATTACACGACCTACGCGCTGATCGTGTACTTCTCGCATTTCGTGCAGGCCTGGCCGGCCATCGGGGTGGCCGCGGGTTCGCTGCCGGGCTCGGCGGTGAATTTTCTGGGTGCCCGGCAATGGGTATTTTCGGGGTCGCGAGGGGCGGCTCCGCGCCCCCCCCGGAACGATCCGAACGCATGCCGTAAGTTGGCGTATATATTGAAGATTTTCGGGTCTTTTCGGGGCGCGTTGTGGTACCATTCCAAGGTTGCTCTGGGCGTGGATGCGTGGCTGCAATCCGCGCCTTTCGTGTTCACCAGACATGGGAAACAAACGGATGGCGGAGCCGGGCAGTGAAGTAATTCGCGTCAACATCGAAGACGAGATGCGCCAGAGCTATCTCGATTACGCGATGAGCGTGATCGTGGGTCGTGCGCTGCCCGACGTGCGCGACGGATTGAAGCCGGTGCATCGGCGTGTGCTGTTCGCGATGAACGAACTGGGCAACGCCTGGAACAAGTCGTACAAGAAATCCGCGCGCGTGGTCGGTGACGTGATCGGCAAATACCATCCGCACGGCGACTCTTCGGTCTACGACGCGATCGTGCGCATGGCGCAGCCGTTCTCGCTGCGCTACATGCTGGTGGACGGGCAGGGCAATTTCGGTTCGGTGGACGGCGACAGTCCGGCCGCGATGCGATACACCGAGGTGCGCATGGCGCGCCTCACCCACGACCTGCTTGCCGACATCGACAAGGAAACCGTCGATTTCGGACCCAACTACGACGAGAGCGAACGCGAGCCGCTGGTGCTGCCCACGCGGGTGCCGAATCTGCTGATCAACGGTTCGGCCGGCATCGCGGTCGGCATGGCCACCAACGTGCCGCCGCACAACATGGGCGAAGTGATCGACGCCACCATTGCGCTGATCGACAACCCGGATCTCGGCATCGATGAATTGATGCAGTTCGTGCCCGGCCCGGACTTCCCGACCGCCGGCATCATCAATGGCGCCGCCGGCATCGTGCAGGCGTACCGCAGCGGCCGCGGCCGCGTGCTGGTGCGCGCGAAGACGGAGATCGAGACCGACGAGCGCGGCCACGAGGCAATCATCGCCACCGAGCTGCCGTACCAGGTCAACAAGGCGCGCCTGATCGAGAAGATCGCCGAACTGGTCAAGGAAAAGAAGCTCGAAGGCATCAGCGGCCTGCGCGACGAGTCCGACAAGGATGGCATGCGTGTCGTGATCGAGGTGCGCCGGGACGCCGCGGCCGACGTGGTCCTGAACAACCTGTTCCAGCAGACCCAGTTGCAGGTCACCTTCGGCATCAACATGGTGGCGCTGGTCGACGGCCAGCCACGCCTGTTGCACCTCAAGGAAATTCTCGAGTATTTCATCCGCCATCGGCGCGAGGTGGTCACCCGCCGCACCATCTTCGACCTGCGCAAGGCACGTGCCCGCGCGCACGTACTGGAAGGCCTGACCGTTGCGCTGGCCAACATCGACGCGATGATCGAACTGATCAAGACTTCGGAATCGCCGCAAGTCGCGCGCGAACGCATGCTGGCGTGCAAGTGGGAACCGGGGATGGTGCGCGCCATGCTCGATGCCGCCGGTGCTGCCGCGACGCGGCCCGAGGACCTTGATCCACGCGTGGGCCTCAAGGAAGACGGTTACCAGCTTTCCGAAGTGCAGGCCAAGGAGATCCTGGAGATGCGCCTGCACCGCCTGACCGGGCTGGAGCAGGACAAGCTCACCGACGAGTACAAGCAACTACTGGAGACCATCCGCGGGCTGATCGCGATCCTCGAGAACCCGGACCGGCTTATGGAAGTGATCCGCGGCGAACTGGTCGAGATGAAGGAGCTTTACGGCGACGCGCGCCGCACCGAAATCCTGCATACCCAGGAGGACCTCGAGACGCTGGACCTGATCGCCCAGGAAGACGTGGCCGTCACGTTGTCGCACGCCGGTTACGTGAAACGCCAGTCGCTGGACATCTACCGCGCGCAGAAGCGTGGCGGCAAGGGCCGCTCGGCGACCAGCATGAAGGAAGAAGACTTCGTCGAAAAGTTGTGGATCGTCAACACCCACGACACGTTGCTGACCTTCACCAGCAACGGGCGCGTGTACTGGCTAGACGTTTACCGCATTCCCGAAGCCGGTCCCGGCGCGCGCGGCCGGCCGATCGTGAACCTGCTGCCGCTGGAAGAAGGCGAAAAGGTGCAGGCAGTGTTGCCGGTACGCGAGTACGCGGATGATCGTTTCGTGTTTTTCGCCACGCGCAAGGGCACTGTCAAGAAAACGCCGTTGAAGGAATTCGAATACAAGTTGCAGCGCGGAAAGCTCGCGATCGGGCTGGACGAGGGCGACGGTCTGGTGGAGGCCGAGCTCACCGACGACAACTGCGACGTGCTGCTGTTTGCATCGAGCGGCAAGGCTGCGCGCTTTGCCGGCAGCGAAGTGCGGCCGATGGGCCGCACTGCGCGCGGCGTCCGCGGCATGCGCCTGACCGGTGACGTGCAGGTGGTATCGATGATCGTCGCCGACGAAAACACCGGGGCCGAGACTTGCGACGTGCTTACGGCCACGGAGCGCGGTTATGGCAAGCGCACCCCGCTGGCCGATTTCCCGCGCAAGGGCCGTGGCTCGCAAGGCGTGATCGCGATCCAGTGCTCCGAGCGCAACGGTGCATTGGTGGCGGCGGTAGCCACCGACGCCGGTCACGAACTGATGCTGATCTCGGACAAGGGCACGCTGGTGCGCACGCGCGTCGCCGAAGTCTCGCAGGTCGGCCGCAACACCCAGGGCGTCACCCTGATCCGGCTGCCCGATGACGAAAAGCTTGCCGGCGTGGTGAAGATCGAAAATGACGGCGATGACGACACGGATTTGAACGGTTCTGCAGGTGAGACTGCATCCGACTGATCGTGGTTGATGGTCAGGCAAAAGCGAGACTCGGCACGAACGTGATTTGTGTCGGGTTTTGTCGGGCGTGTTGCGGGCCGCACGCTACTTGCCGGATTGGTACTCCAGCCAGGCCCGCACTGCTCCGATACCCACAAACACACCGGCCTGTGCGAAAAGCCACGACAGCCAGCCCCCATTGAAGGCGGCAAATGCCACGCCTGAAGCAAGTGTTGACAGGCCCGCCCAGAGAAACGCCTGGGATTTCCCGCCATCGCGTGCTTCGTACTCCCCCGCTTTGTAAAAGCCGATCATGCCGACGAACGTCAGTGCGATCGCGAGTTCAGTCGTCATGCTTCTGACTTGATCGTGCCGTTGAACGATTCAGCGTCAACGCTGCAACACGCCTTACTCGATCGCCGCCAGCATCGCCTCGGCGGATGACACCCGGAATTCGCCCGGCGCCTCGATCTGCAGCACTTTCACCACGCCGTCGTCGGCATACAGCGCGAAGCGCTTCGAGCGCATGCCCATTCCGAATTTCGTGGAATCCATCTCAAGGCCCAGCGCCTTGGTAAAGTCGCCGTTGCCGTCGGCCAGCATCAGCATGCCGTCGGGCACATGGCGGTCCTCGGCCCACGCCTGCATCACGAAAGCGTCGTTGACGGCCATGCAGGCGACGTCGATGCCGCGTTTCCTGAAATCGTCGTAGCGTCCGATATAGCCGGGCAGGTGGCGCTCGGAGCATGTCGGCGTGAAGGCGCCGGGTACGGCGAACAGCACCACTTTTTTGCCCTTGAACACGTCGTCGGTGGTCAGCTGCTGCACGCCGTCGCGCAGCACGGAGAAAGTGGCGGAGGGCAGCTGGTCACCGATCTGGATGGTCATGGTCGTTTCCGTGGTGGATGGCCCAGCCATGCTACCCGATGCCGGTCGTGCCAACACTTGAAACCGGGCGTGAAGCCCCTACCTCGGGATCAGTGGCCGACCGTGGCCAAACCGACTTGAGGAGACCAGCATGTATATCCAGCGTTCCACCCTGTGGCCCAATACCGATCGCCTGCCGCGCGAATTCAGCCGTGCGCTCAGCCGTTTGTTCGAGGTCGAGGAAGGCGACCAGTCCGACGTGGTGACCAGCGAATGGGCACCGCGCGTGGACATCCGCGAGGAAGACAAGCGCTTCGTGATCGAGGCCGACATTCCGGGCGTCGATCCGAAGGCCATCGACATCAACATGGACAAGGGCGTCCTGTCGATCCGCGGCGAGCGCAAGACCGAGCACAAGGTCGAGGACGGCAAGTACACCCGTGTCGAGCGCGCCCACGGCGTGTTCCATCGCCGCTTCGCGCTGCCGGACAGCGCCAACCCGGACGGCATCCGCGCCACCGGCAAGCACGGCGTGCTGGAAATCGAGATTCCGAAGCGCCCGGAAACCACGCCACGCAAGATCGACATCGAAGTCGAGTAAGCAGGGTTCGGTGCGTGGGTTCAGGCGCGCCGATGCGGCATAATCGAAACCCGCGGCGGCGATGCACGCCGCGGGTTTTCGTGTTGATTCTGGGGGCATGAATGGAGTTCCAGGACTACTACAAGACCCTCGGCGTGAAGCAGGGTGCCGGCGATGACGAGATCAAGGCGGCTTACCGCAAACTCGCGCGCAAGTATCACCCCGACAAGAACAAGGAAGCCGGCGCCGAGGACAAGTTCAAGGCCATCAGCGAGGCCTACGAAGTGCTGCACGACAAGCAGAAGCGTGCGGCCTACGACAACCTGCGCGCGGGGGGCGGCTATCGGGCCGGCGACAACTTCCGGCCGCCGCCGGGCTGGCAGCAACAGCAGGCCCCGGGTGGTTTCGAATTCCGGGACTTCGGCGGCGAAGGCGGCGGCTTCAGCGATTTCTTCGAGTCGTTGTTCGGGGCGCGAGCGGGTGGGGCGCGTGCGCAGCGCGGCCCGATGCGTGGCAATGACGTGCGCGCAGGCGTGGAGATCGACCTGCGTACTGCGTACGCGGGCGGCAAGCAGCGCCTTGGGTTGCGCGATGCAACCGGCGAACGCACGCTGGAGGTCAACATTCCAGCCGGCATCCTGCCGGGGCAGGTGATTCGCCTCGCCGGGCAGGGCGAGCCCGGCTACAACGGTGCGCCAGCGGGCGACCTGATGATGGAAGTCCAGGTACGCGACGATCCGCAATTCAAACTGCACGGGCGCGACGTCGAGGTGGAGGTTGCGGTCTCGCCATGGGAGGCCGCGCTGGGTGCGAAGGTCCCGGTGCCGACGCTCGGTGGCAACGTGGAGTTGCGCATTCCCGCGGATTCGCGCAGTGGTCGCAAGTTGCGCCTCAAGGGGCGCGGCATGCCCGGCAAGACGCCGGGCGACCAGATCGTCACGCTGGCGATCCAGACGCCGCCGGCGGACAGCGACAAGGCCAAGGCGGCCTATCAGGCTTTCGAGAAGGCGTTCGGCGAATTCGATCCGCGCGCCTGAAGCCTGCCCGGCGGACGGGTCTTACTTCACGAGCGCGTCGCTGAGCGCCTGGGTCAGGTCCGCCTCGTTCACCGGCTTGGTGACGTAGGCCTTGGCGCCCTGGCGCATGCCCCAGACCTTGTCGGTTTCCTGATCCTTGGTGGTGACCAGGATGACCGGGATGTGGGTGGTGTCCGGATCCTTGGAAATCGCGCGGGTCGCCTGGAAGCCGTTGAGGTTGGGCATGACCACATCCATCAGGACCAGATCGGGTTTGTCGCGCTTGGCGGCCTCGACCCCGGCGGCGCCGTCGGTCGCGGTGAGTGTCTGGTGGCCGAGCTTCTCCACCAGGCGCTTGAGGCCCTCCAACTGGGACGGCGAATCGTCGACGATCAGGATGCGTGCCATGCATGACTCCCGCAGTGGAAGCGCACATTGTAGGGAACGAAAACCGGATGCGCCATGCTTGCGCTGCTTGTCGTCCGGTCGTTCGAAATCGCGCGAGACGTGGGTGGCAGGTCGTCTGAAATCATAGGCTTATCGAGATGTTGCAAGATCACTTCGACATGTCGTCAGGGCCGATGCGGACCAGCGCGCGGCCGAACGAGCGGCCCGCGAGCATCGCGTCGAACACGCCGGGTAGTTCCGTCAGCCCGATCTCGCGGGTGCACACGGTATCCAGATGCGCTGGCTTCCAGTCGGAAGCCAGGTATTGCCAGACTGCTTCGCGGATGTCGCGCGCCGTGCCGGCCGAGGCAATGCCGAGCAGGCTGACGCCGCGGATGATGAAGGGCATGACGGTGGTGTCCAGCCTGCTGTCGGCGGCCAGGCCGATACTGGCCACGTTACCGTAGGGTGCCGTGCTGGCGAGTAGCTGCGCCAGCACCTTGCCGCCGGCGTTGTCCACCGCGCCACCGAAACGCGCCGATTCGAGCGCATGGTCGCCCAGATCAAGTTCGCGGCGATCCAGCACCTCGCAAGCGCCCAGCGCTTTCAGGAAGTCGGCGTGCTCCGGCTTGCCGCTGAGTGCATGTACCTCGAAGCCGGCCTTGCTGAAAATGTCGACCGCGAGCATGCCCACACCGCCGGTGGCGCCGGTCACCGCGATCGGGCCCAGTTCCGGCGACTGTCGGTTGTCGCGCATCCGGAACAGGGCCAGCGCCGCGGTGAACCCGGCCGTGCCGAGGATCATGCTCTCGCGCAACGTGAGGCCCGCGGGCAGTGGAATGGTCCACTCGGCCCGCAGGCGCGCGTATTCGGCGTAGCCGCCGTCGCGGGTTTCCGACAGGCCGCAGCCGGTGCACAGCACCGGGTCGCCTTCCCGGAAGGCCGGATCGGTGGAGGCGACCACGTGGCCGGCGACGTCGATGCCGCCGTTCAACGGAAAGCGCCGCAGGATCTTGCCCTTGCCGGTGCCGGCCAGCGCGTCCTTGTAATTGACCGAGGAATACGCGGTCTTGATCAGCACTTCGCCCGGCGACAGTGCGTCGGCTTCCATCGATTCGATCCCGGCGTGGTAACCGGCATCGTCGTCGCGGATGCGGAAGGCCGAGAAAAGATGAGATGGCATACTTCTAGCGCGTTGGAGAGGAAAGCCGTATTGCAGTAATTTCAGTTTGCGCAGCACTCCCTATCGCGAATAGGGGATTCGCAGGACGCTGAATATCACTGACGCGAATTTCTCCCGAAGTCAGTACATGAGCATCAGTCAATGCATAAAATATGACGTACCCGCTACTAGCCTGAGGGAAGTCCTTCGTTACATGGAACAACGCCTTTGCGTTTTTCACAGCCCCAATGAGAATTTTCGAAGCGTTCTGAACATTTGCGTCTTCACCAGCACCGATAATGCCACCGCCGTTGCTCAAGTACAGGCTCGCGTAATGATTGGCCGTTAGCAAAGTTACCTCGTTTTTGCCTTCCAAACCCCATTCAAATACGACGCCCCAGATTTCGTGCGGTGATTTCACTTTCAAACCCCCGTCTTTAGATTTGGACGTTAGAAAACGTAATCTGAGTTGCGAGGCAAGATTGCTTGATTGGCCGGCGCTTGCAGACATGGCGACCCCCAAGGCGATCAAGAACAAAAGCGAACCATGTTTCCACATGGCTCAGTTCACCTTGTGAATCGCCCGCTTGTCGACCGCCAGCGCGGCTTCGTGCACGACTTCCGACAGGGTCGGGTGCGCATGCACGATGCGCGCGATGTCCTCGGCGGAACCCTTGAATTCCATCGCGACCACGGCCTCGGCAATCAGTTCGGAAACCTCCGGCCCGCACATGTGCACGCCGAGGATGCGATCGGTCTCGGCGTGTGCGATGAACTTCACCAGACCGACGCCTTCGTTGATCGCCAGCGCGCGGCCGTTGGCTGCGAACGGAAACGAGCCGGTCTTGTACGGGATGCCTTCGTCCTTGCACTGTTGCTCGGTCTTGCCGGTCCAGGCGATCTCGGGCTCGGTGTAGATCACCCAAGGGATCACGCCGTAATCGACGTGGCCGGCCTTGCCGGCGATCAGTTCGGCGACCATCATGCCTTCCTCTTCACCCTTGTGCGCCAGCATCGGGCCACGCACGCAGTCGCCGACCGCCCAGACACCGTCGACGCCGGTCCAGCAGTGTTCGTCGACCTCGATGCGACCCCGATCGTCGGTCTTCACGCCGGTACCGTCGCCGAGCACGCCTTGCGTGTAGGCGCGGCGGCCGACCGCGACCAGCAGCTTGTCGACGCCGAGCTTGTGCTCGCCGTCCTTGTCGGCATACGTGATCTCGACCTTGTTCTTCTTGACTTCGGCCTTGCTGAGCTTGGCACCGAGCTTGATCTCGAGGCCCTGTTTCTTGAACTCGCGCGCCGCGGCCTTGGCGATGTCGGCGTCGGCGGCGCCGAGGAAATCCGGCAGCGCCTCGATCACGGTGACTTCCGCGCCGAGCCGCTTCCACACCGAGCCCAGTTCCAGCCCGATCACGCCGGCGCCGATCACGCCCAGTGATTTCGGCACCGCTTCGAGATCCAGCGCGCCGGTATTGTCGATGATGTGCTTGCCGTCGAACTTCGCGAACGGCAATTCGATCGGCACCGAGCCGGTCGCGATGATCACGTTGGCGGCTTTCAGCGTCTGCTTGGAGCCGTCGAAACCGGCGACTTCCACCTCGTTGCCTTTCAGCAATTTGCCGGTGCCGAAGAACGGCGTGATCTTGTTGGCCTTGAACAGCATCCCGATGCCGCCGGTGAGCTGCTTCACGATCTTGTCCTTGCGGCCGACCATCGTCTTGGGATCGATCTTCGGGTTCTGCACCGTGATGCCATGCACGTCGAAGTGCCGGGTCAGGTTCCAGAACTGCCTGGACGAATCCAGCAGCGCCTTGGACGGAATGCAGCCGACGTTGAGGCAGGTGCCGCCCAGCGACTGCTTGCCGTCCTTGCCCTTGAAGGCATCGATGCAGGCGGTCTTGAGGCCCAGCTGCGCCGCGCGGATCGCGCAGACGTAACCGGCGGGGCCGGCACCGATGACGATGACGTCGAATTGATTGTCGGACATTGCGATTCCTTGGGTATTGCGGGTCACTTCCCTCGAAGGGGTGAAAGGCATCAGATGCCGAGCAGCATCCGGTGCGGGTTTTCCAGTTGGTTCTTGATGTCGACCAGGAACAGCACCGCGTCCTTGCCGTCCACGATGCGATGGTCGTAGCTGATCGCGATGTACATCATCGGCGCGGCGACGACCTGGCCGTTCTCGACCACGGCGCGTTCCTTGATGGTGTGCATGCCGAGGATGCCGCTCTGTGGCGGGTTGACGATCGGCGTCGAGAACAGCGAGCCGAAGGTGCCGCCATTGGTGATGGTGAAGGTGCCGCCCTGCAGGTCGTCGAGCGTGAGGCCGCCTTCGCGCGCCTTCTTCGCGAAATTGGCGATGGCGTTTTCGATGTCGGCGAAGCTCATGTCCTGCGCGTCGCGCAGCACCGGCGTCACCAAACCGCGATCGGTCGCGACCGCGATGGAGATGTCCTGGTATCCGTGGTAGATGATGTCGTTGCCGTCCACCGAAGCATTGATGACCGGGTGGCGCTTGAGTGCCTCGCAGGTTGCCTTGACGAAGAAGCTCATGAAGCCGAGCTTGATGCCGTTGGCCTTCTCGAACTGTTCGCCGAGCTGCTTGCGCATCGCGACCACCTTGCCGAGGTTGACCTCGTTGAACGAGGTCAGCATCGCGATCGAGTTCTTCGACTGCATCAGCCGTTCGGCGATGCGCGCGCGCATGCGCGTCATCGGCACGCGTTCCTCGGGGCGTGCCCCGGGCGTCGCCGGCCGTGCTGCAGGCGCGGGTGCCGCGCTGGACTGGCCACCTTTCGAGAAGTTGACCAGGTCCTCCTTGGTCACGCGACCGCCGCGGCCGGTGCCGGAGACTTGCGGAGGTGTCGATCTTTTCCTCGGTGGCCACGCGACGGCCTGCGGGCGAGAGGTCGGCATTGTCCGGTTTGCCGGAATCTTTCCTGGCTGGCGCCTCGGCCTTGGCCGGGGCGGCGGCAGGCTTGGATTCCTTCTTGTCGGTGTCCGGTTTTGCTGCCTCGGCCGCCGCACCTTCTTCCAGGATCGCGATCACGTCCTGGCTGTTGACGGTATCGCCGGCCTCGTGACGGATTTCCTTCAATACGCCGTCAGCGGGCGCGGGTACCTCCAGCACCACCTTGTCGGTTTCGAGGTCGACCAGGTTTTCGTCACGCTTGACCGCATCGCCCGGCTTCTTGTGCCAGGTGGCGATGGTGGCATCGCTGACGGACTCGGGCAGTACCGGTACCTTGACTTCGATCGACATGATGGGTCCTTGGGATTATCGAATGTTTTCTTGTCATTCCCGCGCAAGCGGGCATCCTGTGGCTTCGGTGACTTCCGTCCATGGGGCTGGATTCCAGTCAATCCATGGCCGGAATGACGGAGGCGCTATTCGAACGCGTGGTCGTCGCCCACGGAATCCACGAGTGCCTGCTGCACCAGCGCCCGCTGTTCGGCGATGTGGGTGTTGTAGTGGCCGCAAGCCGGCGCCGGCGAGCGCAAGCGCCCCGCGTAATGCAGGCTGTGGTGACCGCCCGCGCAGGCTTGCAGGTGATGGCGGATCTGGAACCATGCACCCTGGTTCTGCGGCTCTTCCTGGCACCAGATCACTTCCTTCGCCGCCGTATATTTCGCAAGTTCCGCGCACACCTCGATGCGCGGGAACGGATACAGCTGTTCGACACGCACGATCGCGACGTCGGCGAGCTTGCGTTTTTCGGCTTCCTCGAACAGGTCGTAATAGACCTTGCCCGAGCACAAGATCACGCGCTTGACCTTTTTGTCTGCCTTGACGCGCTGGTCGGGAATCACCAGCTGGAACCGGCCGTTCTCGAGATCGTCCAGCGAAGACACCGCCAGCTTGTGGCGCAGCAGCGATTTCGGCGTCAGCACCACCAGCGGTTTTCGACAGTCGCGCAGCATCTGCCTGCGCAGCATGTGGAACATCTGCGCGGGCGTGGTCGGGACGCACACCTGCATGTTGTCCAGCGCGCAAAGTTGCAGGTAACGCTCGAGGCGCGCGGAGGAATGCTCCGGTCCCTGGCCCTCGTAGCCATGCGGCAGCAGCAGCACCAGGCCGCACAGGCGATCCCACTTTGCTTCCCCGGACGAGAGGAACTGGTCGATCACGACTTGCGCGCCGTTGGCGAAATCGCCGAACTGGGCTTCCCAGAGCACCAGCGTGTCCGGATCGGCGGTCGCGAAGCCGTACTCATGGGCCATCACGGCCTCTTCCGACAGCAATGAGTCGATGACTTCGACGGACACATCCTCACGTATGTGCGCCAGCGGCGTGTAGATGTTGCCGGTCTTCTGGTCGTGCAGTTCGGCGTGGCGATGGAAGAAGGTGCCGCGCCCCGAGTCCTGGCCGACCAGACGCAATCTGTGACCCTCGTCGACCAGCGTGGCGTAGGCCATGTTCTCGGCATAACCCCAATCCAGCGGCTGTTCGCCCTCGGCCATCTTGCGGCGGTCGGCGTAGATCTTGCCGACGCGCGATTGCAGCGTCATGGCCTCCGGCCACGTCAAAATGCGCGCGGCCAGCTCGTTGAGCCTGTCGCGCGCCACGCCGGTATCCACGGGCTGCGCAAGCTTGCCGTCGACGTGGTGCGTCCAGTCGACCGCGAACTTCTGCGAACCGGGCGGAGCCAGCTCGGTGACCGGCTTGCCCACGTCCAGCTGGTTGCGGTAGTCGTCGAATGCCTTCTTGGCATCACCTTCGGCGATCAGCCCGCGTTGCACCAGTTGCTTCGCGTAAATCTCCCTGGTCGGCGGCAGCTTCTTGATCACGTCGTACATGATCGGCTGCGTGGCGGAGGGCTCGTCGGCTTCGTTGTGGCCGTGCCGGCGGTAGCACACCAGGTCCACCACGACGTCCTTGTGGAATTGCTGGCGGAAATCGAAGGCGAGCCGCATGCACTGCAGCACGGCTTCGGGATCATCGCAGTTCACATGCAGCACCGGCGCGTTGACCATCTTGGCGACATCGGTGCAGTACAGCGTGCTGCGACCATCGTCGGCGTTGGTGGTGAAGCCGATCTGGTTGTTGGCGACGATGTGCACGGTGCCGCCGACGCCGAAACCGCGCGTCTGCGACATGTTGAACAGTTCCATGTTCACGCCCTGGCCCGAAAGCGCGGCGTCGCCGTGGATCAGCACCGGCAGCACGTGTTCCCGCACGCCGTCGTGGGCACGGATCTGGCGTGCACGCACCGAACCGGAAACCACCGGGTTGACGATTTCCAGGTGGGAGGGATTGAACGCCAGCGCCACATGCACGTTGCCGGCCGGCGCCGCGATGTCGGCCGAGAAACCCATGTGATACTTGACATCGCCGGAATGCGCGGGGTCGTCGGGGCCTTCGTATTTGCCCTCGAATTCCTCGAACAACTGCTGTGGCGGCTTGCCGAGGATGTTGACCAGCACGTTGAGGCGGCCGCGGTGCGCCATGCCGATCACGAGCTCGTGCACGCCCGCGCTCGCGGCGCGCCGCACGAGGTCGTCCAGCAACGGAATCAGGCTGTCGCCACCCTCCAGCGAAAAACGCTTCTGGCCGACGTACTTGGTGTGCAGGTAGCGTTCGAGGCCATCGGCCGCGGTGAGCTTGGCGAAGACCCGTTTGCGGTCCGCGTCGCTCAGTCCACTGTCGCCGCTGGCCTTTTCCAGGCGGTCGTAGATCCAGCGCCGCTGGGTGTGGTCGCTGATGTGCATGAACTCGGCGCCGATGCTGGCGACATAGGTGCGGCGCAGGCGGTCGCGCAGGGCGCCCAGCTTCATGCGCTGGCCGCCGCCGGCGAAGGTGCCGCAATCGAATTCGGTATCGAGGTCGGATTCCGACAAGCCATGGAAGGGCAGGTCGAGGTCGGGGGCGGGGCGCTTGGGTGCGATGGCCAACGGGTCGAGGTCCGCCGCCAGATGGCCGCGCGAGCGGTATGCGGTCAGGAAACGCAGCACCCCGGCTTGTTTGCGCGCGTGGGTGTCGTCGAGCGGTACCACTGTGCGACGGCTTTGCTGCTGCGCGGCGACGATGCGGGCGATCGCGTCGGCGTGTGGCGTGTCGCTGCTGCCGTGCAGGCCCTGGAACCAGGCTCGCCATTCCGGTGCCACCGATTGCGGGTCATGCAGCCAGTCTTCGTACAACTGGTCGAGGTAGGCGGCATTGCCGCCGCCGAACTGGGAGGTTTCCGCCAACTCTTGCAACAGACTGCCGCCGTCACTCACGATCGTCACCGAGGAAGGATTTGGGTTGCGTGCGTTGCCAGGATCGCATCACGCCGCGACCTTAAATTATAACGCTTTCATGCTGCAGTGCGGTATTCGCGCGGCACCCTGTCTGCAGGCGATTCAGATACCCAGCGAGCGCAACTCCGGCCAGGGTTCCGAGCGCGCCCAGATTTCCTCGAACAGACGCATCAGCTCGGCATGGCGGCCCGGCGCATAGGTCGAACCGCTGGTGACCATCTCGCTTTCCAGCGGACGGAACAGGTAGCCACCCGAGTCCACGCACATGAAGGCCGAGCCATAGGCCAGATCGGCGGGTTCGATCGGCCGGCGCATCTCGATCACGCTGGACAGGCGTTGCGCCAGCTCCAGCAGGCGCATGCCTTCCTGCATGGCGCGCGTCAGATCCTGGGCGATTACCCGGATCGATGCGCCGCGTCCGGAAATGGCCAGCCGCCGCAGTTCGACCAGGCAGGCGGTGTCGTTGAGCAGCAGGGGATGCAGTTCGCGCACCAGCACGCACATGCCGTGGCGGGCGACGGACAGCAATTGCAGCGTGCAGTCGATCAGCTCTTCGCGTGTGGTTGCGTGCAGGGCTGTCGGCAACGGCGGCGAAACGGGTGCCGGGCGTTCGAGCTTCGGCACTGCGTCGAGCGAGCGGCGCATGAGGACGTGCGGGATGCCGGCTTCCTCGAATACCTCGCCCTCGGGAGTGAACCCGTGCCGCGCGTAAAACGACACGGCATCGCGTTGCGCATGCATCGAGACCGTGTCCATGTTCTGCACGCGCGCCTGGTCGAGCAGGGTATTCAGGAGCATCGTGCCGACGCCACGCCCGCGCCAGTCGCGCAGCACCGCCATGCGCCCGATGAAGCCGTTCCGCGCCAGGCGCCCACTGCCGATCGGCTTGCCGTCCGTGGATCGTGCAAGCACGTGCGTGCTGCGGGGGTCATCCTCGTCGATTTCCATGTCGGGCGGCACGCGCTGTTCATGCACGAACACGCTTTCGCGCACGCCGCTCAATGCCTCGCGATCGGCCGCGTTCGCCCAGTCGCAAAGTTCGACTTGGAAGTCGCCTCGGATCGGCATTCGGTCAAACCCCCTCCAGGTCATGGCCGCCGCGTGTCCACCGATTGTAAGCCGGTTGCCCTTTTCGGCAAGTCGATTCAGTCACGTTGCAACCGAAAAGTGTCCCGCGTCGATCAGGCTTGCGAGCAGGTCAATGCCCCGCGCCTGCTGCGGCAGTCGCGTCAGTTGGTTGCCGGCGAGTTCGCGAGTGTTTCCGGCCAATGCACGCGCCCACCCAAGCGGGGCATCGAACACGTGGCCCGCGACGTACAGGCGCGCGTCGCGGCCTCGACGGCGCCAGGCGAAGCGGCTCCAGGGATCGCGTATCAGAGTACTTCGAGGCAGGCGCCCGGCCAGATCCTTGATCGGGCGCTTGCGAGGGGCAGGGGCTTGCGCGACGCGGTAACGGGTGATGAAACCGCCGAACCAGTCGGCGAAAGCGTCGTCGTCGAGCATGGTGGCTGCGGGCCCGAGCGCGCGGCGTGCGCGCCGCAGCGCCGCGCCATCGATTTCGCCAGCGTATCGGGCGGGTGCCAGGTCGGGGTCGGCAAAACGCCGGGATTCCGGCAGCGTGTCGGCGACATGCATCGCGAAATCGATCAACAACTCGGATGCGGCGGGAGCGCGCATGCCGAAGGAAAACGTCATGCACTCGCCGACTGCCACGCCGTCGTGCGGCACGTTCGGCGGCAGGTACAACATGTCGCCGGGTTCCAGCACCCATTCGTGATCGGGGTGAAACGTGCGCAGCAGTTTCAGTTCCACGTCGTCGCGGAAATCCGTTGCCGCATCCGGGCGCGTATCGATGGCCCAACGACGCCGTCCTTGCCCTTGCAGCAGGAACACGTCGTACTGGTCGACGTGCGCGCCGACACCGCCGCCTTCGACGGCATAACTGATCATCACGTCGTCGACGCGCCAGCTCGGGATGAAGGCGAAGTGTCCGGCCAGCGCCCCGGTATCCGCATCCCATTTGTCCACGTCCTGCACCAGCAGGGTCCAGTCTTGCTCCGGTAGCTGCCCGAATGTCGCGTCGTCGAAGGGACCATTGAGGACGCTCCATTTGCCGTCGTTCCGGCGCGGACGGGACTGCGCAGGCAGCCGGCCATTCCCTGGCCGGGATGGCGATCCGCCTTGACGAATCACGATCCGCGACAGCGCGCCTTCCATGCAAGCCAGCCCTGCCAGTTCGTCCGGTGACAAGGGCGGCGTGAAATCCGGGAAAGCATTCCGAACCAGCAGCGGCCGTTTTTGCCAGTAGTCGCGCAGAAAGCGCGCGGGCGCCATCCCCAATGGCTGGCCCTTGCGCGCACGAACCTCGATGGCCGAAGCCGCGCCATGTCAGATGTCTTTGGCCAGTTTGTCGGCCATGCCGATATAGGTGGCGGGTGTCAGCGCCAGCAGGCGTTGCTTGTCGGCATCTGGTAACGCAAGCCCGGTGATGAAGGCCTGCAGCGTTTCGCGGGTGATGCCCTTGCCGCGCGTCAGTGCCTTGAGTTGTTCGTAAGGCTCCGGCAAGCCGTGGCGGCGCATCACGGTCTGGATCGCTTCGGCCAGCACTTCCCAATTGGCGTCCAGATCCGCCGCGATGCGGTCGGGATTCACTTCCAGTTTGCCGAGCCCCTTCGCCAGCGAGGCGAATCCGATCAGCGCATGGCCGAAGGCCTCGCCCAGCGCGCGCAGCACCGTGGAATCGGTAAGGTCGCGTTGCCAGCGGCTGATCGGAAGCTTTTCGCTGAAATGCCCGAGCAAGGCATTGGCGACGCCGAAGTTGCCCTCGGCATTCTCGAAGTCGATCGGGTTGACCTTGTGCGGCATGGTCGAGGAGCCGACTTCGCCGGCCTTGAGTTTCTGCCTGAAGTATCCGAGCGAAATGTAGCCCCAGACATCACGCGCGAGATCGATCAGGATGGTGTCGATGCGGCGCTGCGCGTCGCAGATTTCGGCGATGCCGTCGTGCGGCTCGATCTGGGTGGTGTATGCGTTCCATTCCAGTCCCAGCGATTCCACGAAGCGGCGCGAAAACGCGCGCCAGTCGATTTCCGGATATGCAATGACGTGCGCATTGAAGTTGCCGACCGCGCCGTTGATCTTGCCGGGAATCGTGATCGCGGCGAGTTGCTTGCGCTGGCGTTCGAGGCGTGCGACCACGTTGGCCAGTTCCTTGCCGAGCGTGGTGGGTGATGCGGTCTGGCCGTGGGTGCGCGAAAGCATCGGCAGCGCGGCGTTCGCGTGCGCCAGTTCGCGCAGTTTGCCGATCGTGGCGTCGAGTTCGGGCAACAGCACGCGGTCGCGCGCATCGCGCAGCATCAATGCGTAGGCAAGGTTGTTGATGTCCTCGCTGGTACAGGCGAAGTGCACGAACTCTTTCGCCTGTTTCAACGCCGCGTCGCCGCCGATGCATTCCTTGATGAAATATTCGACCGCCTTGACGTCGTGGTTGGTGGTAGCCTCGATGTCCTTGATGCGCTCCGCGTCGGTGACGGAAAAACCTTCGGCGATCTTGTTCAGCGCGGAACGCGCGGCGGCCGGGAACGGGGCAAGCTCGGCAATGGCCGGCTCGTCCGCCAAGGCGATCAGCCAGGCGATTTCCACCATGACGCGCCGATGCATCAGGCCGTACTCGCTGAATATCGGGCGCAGCGCATCGACCTTGCCGGCATAGCGGCCGTCCAGCGGCGACAGTGCGGTCAACGGTGCCAGGGGCATGTCGCGGGTTTCCGGTCGGAACAAGCGTTCATTGTAATTGAGATGCCCGGTTGCCGGTCCAAATCGTGCGAGCGTTGCCGGCGTTGCCCCGATCTTTACACGGGTTGTGCAAGGATTGCCTCCAACGGACCGCGATCCAACCGCGGCCGACTTGCCGTAATCGGAGCTTGCCCGATGAGCGCCAGCGCACCCTACGACGAGATGTACGACGCCGGTGGCAACGTGCGTTCGCATTACGCCCGCTTCGCCGAATGGATGAACGATACCCGGGACGCCCGCATCGCGCAGAAGCGGCGTCAGGCGGAAATCTCGTTCCATCGCGTCGGCATCACCTTTGCCGTCTATGGCGAGGAGAGCGGAGGCGAACGCCTGATACCGTTCGACATCGCGCCACGCATCATCCCGGCCGGCGAATGGAATGTGCTGGAGGCCGGCCTGATCCAGCGGGTGCGGACATTGAACATGTTCCTGCACGACATTTACCACGACCGGCGAATCCTCGAATTCGGCGTCATTCCGGAGTCGCTGGTACTGAAGAATGCGCAGTACCGCCCGCAGATGGCCGGCATCGACCTGCCCAACCAGGTTTATGCGCACATCGCAGGGATCGACATCGTGCGCGCGGGCGCGGGCGAGTACTACGTGCTGGAGGACAACCTGCGGGTACCCTCGGGCGTCTCGTACATGCTCGAGAACCGCAAGATGATGATGCGGCTGTTTCCGGAGCTGTTCGCGGCCCAGGCCGTGGCGCCGGTCGAGCACTATCCCGCGCTGTTGCTGGAAACGCTTCAATCGGTGGGCCCCGAGGGCCAGGACGAGCCGGTCGTGGCGGTGCTCACGCCCGGGTCCTACAACTCGGCCTATTTTGAACACGCCTTCCTCGCCCAGCAGATGGGCGTGGAGCTGGTCGAGGGGCAGGATCTGTTTGTCAGTGACGACACGGTCTACATGCGCACCACGCGCGGCGCGCGGCGCGTACACGTCATTTACCGGCGCATCGATGACGATTTCCTGGATCCGCAGGTATTCCGACCCGATTCGGTACTGGGCGTGCCGGGCCTGTTTGCGGCGGTCGCGGCGGGACGCGTGACGCTGGCCAACAGCTTCGGCACCGGCGTGGCCGACGACAAGTCGATCTATCCGTATGTGCCGGAGATGATCCGGTTCTACCTGAGCGAGGATCCGATCCTGCTCAACGTGCCGACCTACCGACTGCGCCACGACGACGATCGCCGGTACGTGCTCGAGCACCTCGAGGAACTGGTGGTCAAGGAAGCGCAGGGTGCCGGCGGCTACGGCATGCTGATTGGTCCCACCGCAAGCAAGGGCGAGATCGAGACCTTCCGTCAGCAGATCCTGGCCCAACCGGAACGCTACATCGCACAACCGACGCTGTCGCTTTCCACGTGCCCGACTTTCGTCGAGTCGGGCGTGGCGCCGCGGCACGTGGACCTGCGCCCGTACGTGCTGTCCGGCAGCGAGACCATGGTGGTGCCGGGCGGCCTGACCCGCGTGGCATTGCGCGAGGGATCGTTGGTGGTGAATTCCTCGCAGGGCGGTGGTACCAAGGACACCTGGGTACTGGAGGGCTGACATGCTATGTCGTACCGCAAGCGATCTGTACTGGCTCTCGCGCCACGTCGAACGCGCCGAGAACACGGCGCGCCTGATCGACCTGACCCAGCGCATTTCGCTGCTGCCCGAACGCCTGGATCCTGGCAAGTCCTCGACCACGGCCTGGCGCCGTGCGCTGGATGCTCTGGGCCAGCTGGAACTTTACGGCGCGTGCCGGGGCGGGATCGAAGCCGGGCGCTCGCTCGCCTGGCTGATGCTGGATGGAGACAATCCATCCTCGATCCGCAACTGCCTGTTCAATGGCCGCGAGCTGGGCCGCGCCCAGCGCGGCGCCATCACCGCCGAGATGTACCAGGAACTCAACACGTCCTGGCTGGATCTGCAGCACGCGGGCGAAGGGGCCGCCACCAGCGACGGGCTTCCGCCGTTCCTGGAATGGGTCAAGACCCGCTCGGCGGCATTCCGCGGCGTCACGCTCGGCACCATGGGGCGCGACGAGGGTTACCACTTCATGGCCCTGGGCACCGCGGTCGAGCGCGCCGACAACACCGTGCGACTGCTCGACATCAAATACGCGCAGGCCGAGGAAACCGAAGGCAGCGGTTCGCGCGACTTCATCCAGTACTACCAATGGAGCGCGATGTTGCAGGCGATTTCGGCATTCGAGACCTACCGCAAGACCTATCGCGAGGCGGTCCGGCCGCTGCACGTGTCGGAGATGCTGATCTTCCAGCAGGACATGCCGCGCTCGCTGGCCGTTTGCAGCCGGTGGCTCCACCGCATCCTGGAAGTGCTTGCCGACCAGCCGCGCAGCGAGGCCGTGCGACAGGCCGGTGCGCTGGCCGCGAGCCTGCGCTATGGGCGCATGCAGGATGTGGTGGAGCAGGGCATCAAGGCGTTCCTCGACGATTTCATCCAGCGCCTCGACGACCTGCATCAGGCCATCGTCGAGGAATTCATGACGTCGATCGACATCGGCGCGGACAGCAACAACGAAGTCGGGCACGATGTCGGCGCGATGGTAAGCTGAGCGCCCTTTGATTCTGCCCCGGTTCGCCTGAAAACATGACGTACTGTATCGGCATGGGTCTCGAAGAGGGACTCGTTTTCGTCTCCGACTCGCGGACCAACGCCGGCATCGACAAGATTGCGCGTTTCGAGAAGATGCGGGTCTTCGAGGATGCCGGCAGCCGGGTGCTGGTCGCACTGTCGGCCGGCAACCTGTCGGTGACCCAGAATGCCCTCAATCTGCTCGAGATGCGCGCGCGCAAGGACCCGCAAGCGCCCTCGCTGTGGAATATCCAGTCGATGTACGAAGCGGCCCGTCTGCTGGGCGATGCCATGCGCGAAGTACGCGAGCACGACGAAAAGTACCTGCGCGAGCAGAACATCGACGCCTCGGCCACCTTCATCCTCGGTGGCCAGATCGCGGGTGAAACGCCACGCCTGTTCCTGGTCTATTCGGAAGGCAACTTCATCGAAGCGCTCGAGGACACGCCGTACTTCCAGATCGGCGAGATCAAGTACGGCAAGCCGATCCTCGATCGCATGATTCATCGGCAATCGAAGCTGGCGGCCGGGGTCAAGTGTGCCTTGATCTCCTTCGATGCGACCATTCGTTCCAACCTGTCCGTCGGGGCGCCGATCGACCTGCTGGTCTACCGCGCCGACAGCCTGCGCGTGGAAACCCGTCAACGACTGATGGATGACGACCCGTACCTGGCCCAGGTGAATCGGGAGTGGGATCGCGGGCTGCATCGCCTGTTCGATACGCTCCCGGAGCGTGAATTCTGACGCGACCACGATGGCCAGCGAAGCCGGATATGCGCCCGGGACGCTATGATGGGGGTTTGATATCCATTCCCGGAGTCCGCATGAGCAAGTTCCGCACCGAACACGACAGCATGGGCGAATTGAAGGTACCCGCTGACGCGCTGTGGGGCGCGCAGACCCAGCGCGCCGTGGACAACTTTCCGATTTCGAGTCTGACCCTGCCGCGCGAATTCATCCGCGCGCTGGGCCTGATCAAGACCGCGGCGGCAGACGCGAACCTGAAACTCGGGCATCTGAAACCGAAGCAGGCCGCCGCGATCCGCAAGGCCGCGCAGCGCGTGGCGGCGGGTGAGTTCGATGCGCACTTCCCGATCGACATTTTCCAGACCGGGTCCGGCACCTCGAGCAACATGAATGCCAACGAGGTGATCGCACACGTCGCCACGCGCGACTCGAAGGCGAAGATCCACGCGAACGACCACGTCAACTACGGACAGAGCTCCAACGACGTGATCCCGACCGCGATCCACGTCAGCGCCGCCTTGGCCGCGCAGGAACAATTGCTGCCGGCGTTGAAGCACTTGCAGAAGGCGATCGACAAGCGCGCGCGCGAGCTGAAGAACGTTGCCAAGACCGGCCGCACCCATCTGATGGATGCGATGCCGGTGACCTTCGGACAGGAGCTTTCGGGCTGGTCGGCGCAGATCGGTTCCGGCATCGCGCGCATCGAGGACGCCTGCAAGCGCATGCGCCGCCTGCCGCAGGGCGGCACCGCGGTCGGCACCGGCATCAACGCCGACCCGAAATTCGCCAAGGCCTTTTGCACCGAATTGTCGAAGGCGACCGGCGTCAGGTTCGGTTCCATGGACAATTTCTTCGAAGGCATGGCGTCGATGGACGCCGCGGTGGAACTGTCCGGCCAGTTGAAGACGCTGGCGTGTTCGCTGATGAAGATTTCCAACGATCTGCGCTGGATGAATTCGGGACCGCTCGCGGGTCTCGGCGAGATCGAACTGGTTGCGCTGCAGCCGGGTTCGTCGATCATGCCGGGCAAGGTCAATCCGGTGGTCCCCGAGGCGATGGCCATGGTGTGCGCGCAGGTGATCGGCAATGACGCCACGATCACGATCGCTGGCCAGGCCGGCAACTTCCAGTTGAACGTGATGCTGCCGGTGATCGCCTACAACCTGCTGCAATCGATCACGATCATGGCCAACGCCTCGCGCTTGCTGGCCGACAAGGCCATCGCCGGATTCAAGGTCAACAAGGTGCGCGTACAGGAAGCGCTGGCCCTGAACCCGATCCTGGTGACCGCGCTGAATCCGGTGATCGGTTACGAGAAGGGTGCCGCGGCCGCGAAGCAGGCCTACAAGGAAAAGCGCCCGATCATCGACGTGGCGCTGGAAACCACCGGGCTCTCGAAAGCGGAGTTGAAGAAGCTGCTGGATCCGGTGGCGCTTACCAAAGGCGGCATCCACGGCGGGAAATAACCCGTTGCTTGATTCATTCCGCCAGCCGCGACTGCGGAATTGGGGTGCGCCGGAACCCACCCTTCGCACCCATGATCAATAGCCACAACATGAATGCGACCTCGCCCAATTCGATCGGCATGGTGATATTCCCGACCACGTCCTGATATGCCGGTAGCAGCAAGCCCGTCACGCTATCGGTCAGATAAGCGAGACCGTTCAGGAACAGCCACACGCCAAGCAGACGCGGCAGGAAGCCGGAGCGGTAGACAAGCAACGCCAGTGGCAACAGCCAGAGACCCCAGAAGATTTCCGCAAATACGATATTCTGGCCGTGCAGGTGCAGGAAAAACATCGCCAGCGCATCGTGCTGTGCTAGGTCGAATGCGGACAGGAAATCGGGAGAGTGCGCAACAATGAGCGCTGCCGCGTCATTCGCGGCATTGAAGAAATACAGTGGCGTGTCCCAGATGCCGAGCGCGATCATCAATACCGACAAATGTTTATCCACGCCCTTGAACAGGCGGTAGAGCGCCAGTGCCAGCAGAAGACTGGTCACCCCCGTGAACAGGTCACAGATGATGCCGAAGCGAAACATCGCTTCGTGCGAAGCGATGTTCGCCACGGTCGCGGCGGTGTTGCCGGACACGAACAACACGTCCGGGACGACAATCAGACGGACGGGCGCAGCCAGGATCACCAGCAGGTACAACAGTCCGGCGATGCGCGCGTTCCGGTTCGCGGCGACGCGGTCTGGCTGCGGGTTCATTTGTCTGCGAAGTCCATGCTCTTCAGAACGTCGTCGCGGCAGTCGTCGATCTTCTTCCGCGTCAACGTGGCATAGGGTCGAAATGCGGGCAGGTCGTCGGCGAGCTGTTGCTGAGCGGTCATCAATCGCGGCAGGCGTGCGCAGAGTTGCACGGAGGCGCGGCGAACACCCGTGAGCCGCTTGTCCATGCTGGCTTCGATCTTGTCGTCGGATGCGCCGAAAAGTGCCTCGAACACCACCGGCACCACGGCACGCCGGCCTGCATCCACGCCTTGCTTGCCGATGGCGATGCCCTGCTGTGCGATCGCGATGTACTGCATGCGGTACGACGACACTTCCTGGTGCTGTTGCGGTGTCAGCGCGATCCGATTGCCGGCGATCAGGAAATTTCCCTGCGGCGTGATTTCGGCCTTCGGAACATGCGCGTCATTCGCGGAGAGTGTGATGTTCCCGGTAGCCAGTTGCCGCGACGCCGTGTCGAGTTCGCGGTCGGCGGTCCGAAAGGCGGCGCAGCCGGCCAGCAGCGCAAGAGCGCACGGCAAGGCGGCCAGGCGCGCAGCGCGTCGAAGTCTCATGATCGGTAAGCTTGGCGGGCGATGCGATGGCTGCGAAGAGCAGAGGGCAATCGATATCCGTCGCTCATTCGTCGTCGTCCTTCAGCGCATCCTTGCGGCAATTGTCGATGTCCTTCTGCGTCATGTCGGCGTAGGGCTTGAACGCGGGCACTTCCCCGGCAAGTTTTTGCTGGCTCGTCATCACTGCGGGCAGACGGTCGCAAATCTTCACGGCGGCCTGGCGGATGCCGGATGCCTGGGCTTCGACGCGCTGGCGAACCTGTTGCTCGGATTCGCCGGAAAACACCCCCGCGATGGCCTCGCTGGCCGCGTTCACGCCCAGCTTGGCTCCCTCCTTGCCGATCGCGATGCCTTGCTCGGCGATCTGCAAGAGTTGTGCGCGATAGGCCAGCATGTCTTCCCGCTGGGCAGATGTGAGCGGGACGGGTTTGCCGGCGATCAGGAAATCGCCTTGCGGCGTGATCTCGGCTTTCGGCGCGTTGTCGTCGTTGTTGGAAACGGTGATGTTTCCGTTCGCGAGTTTCGCGCTGGCCGTGTCCATCGCATGGTCGATCACCGCACCGATCGGCGTATGGCTCGAAGACGCGGTACTGACGGCCGACGCGGAGGATGCGGGTTGGCCGGCGCTGCAGGCGCTGAGCAGGGAGAGAACCGCGGCGATGCAGAACGGGGAAAGTTTGCGCATGATCATGGGCGTCGTCTCTCTAGTTGATGTTGGCCGTGAGTGTTGTGGTGGTCCTGGTTTTGGTCCTGCCATTCTTGACGATCGTGCTGCGGGTCACTGCGCAATGCATCCGGTTGGCCGCCGCGTAGGGTGCGAAGGCCGGGATCCCGGTTGCGATTTCCTGCTGGGTGGTGCCGAGTGCCTTGATGTCGGTGCACAGCGCGGTTGCCCCGCTCTCGATGCGTTCCGATTCGGCTTGCATGCGCTTGTCCGCCGTGGACGCGCCATGGTTGAAGATCGAACTGATGGCATCACCGATGCCGCGTTCGGCCATGGCGACACCGTGTTCGCCCAGGGCTTTGCCGCTATCCATGGCCCCACGTGCCTGCCGGTAGTACTGCTGCAGCAACTGGCGCTGCGCCGGTGTCACCGCGATCGTCTTGCCATTGATGCTCAGGTCGCCGTCGCGGCCCACCCGCGCATCCGGGTGGCCGAGGGCATGCACCACCATTCCGCTCGAGTCGAAAGTGATGCGGCCCCCCATTGTGTTGATGCCGGGCGAGCAGGCGGTCAGCGATGCCGTGACGAGAAGGGCGCCTGCGAGGGTCAGGATCCTGTTCATGATTTCTTCCCTTGTTGTCAGGCTTCGTCGCGCCAGCGGCGAAACCAGATGGCCGCGGCGATCAGGGCGATGCCGACGACGGCGCCGATCCACATCTGCGGCAACATGAACGCACGCGCCATGGCCGGGTAGCTGATCGCACCCAGTTGGTCGCCTTGCACGAAATTCACGCCGTGTGTCGCCAACTCGTTGGGTGCGATCCAGCTCGCCGGGATCACGCTGAGCAGTGCGCGGCCGACCAGATCGCCCCAGAAGAACTGGTGATCGATGTGCGGCAGGCCCAGCAATCCGATCCAGAAATTCAACACGCCTGCAACGATCGGGATCACCACCGCCCACAGGAACGGCTTGCTGCGCACGGCTGCAGACCACAGCAGCAGCCACCCGACGGTCGGGAGTGCCCAGATCGCGTTCACGGGAATCATGACCAGCAAATGCAGCCAGAGTGAAAATGGTTGCCAGTGGGCCCAGAGCAACCCGAACGGATTCACGCCGTGAGCCAGGAACCACAGAGCTCACCACGATCTGTGCACCGATGTAGCCGGCCAACACCACCACGGTCGCGACGAGCGGCGCCATGATGACGGCCGCGACGACTTTGGAAAGGACGGTTCCCGTGTCCGAGATCGGTAGCGATTTCCAGAACAGGATGCTGCGGTCGCGGCGGTCGTCGTAGAGCGCGCCGAGCAGGTAGAAGAACACGACGAAGAACAGCACGATCGACGAGATGAAGCCAAACAGCAGCAGCGTCATGTCCAGCGCCTTGACCATGCCGGGAACGTCGTGCTCTGAGGCGTAACGCAGCATCTCGCTGAGGTTGGTCGCGCCCATGTGAACCGACGTGTCGCCACCGAAGCGGGCCCGGAATACCTCGCCGGCGATGATGCCGAGGATGGTGATGGCCAGGATCACGCCGGCGGCGCACACCTGCGCCCACAGGAAACCTCGCCGCGATTCCCAGTACTCGCGCTTCAGCAGCCACGCGAATGGCGATTTGACGATGGCGTTCATGCGTAGGTCCCTTTCATGATGGCGACGAACAGGTCGGAGACCGAGGGCCGCTTGACTTCACCCAGTTGCGCCAGGCGTTCCGGATCGGCGCTGTCATACACGAAAATGCTCTTGCCGAACACCGCGGCGCGTTCGTCGATGGGATTCAGCGCCCGCGCGGCCTCGGCCTGGTCGGCGTTCACCAGCACTTCGGTGAAGCGCGCGCCCATCTCGTCCATGGTGGTGGAAAGCGCGATCTTGCCGTCGCGGATGAACAGCAGGTCGGTGAGGATGTGTTCGACTTCCTCGACCTGGTGGGTGGTGATGAGGATGGTCTTGTTTTCGTCGAAGTAGTCTTCCAGCAGGCTCTGGTAGAACTGCTTGCGGTACAGGATGTCGAGCCCCAGCGTGGGTTCGTCCAGCACCAGCAGGCGTGCGTCGATGGCCATCACGATCGCGAGGTGCAGCTGCACGATCATGCCCTTGGACATCTCGCGCACCTTCTGGTTGGCGCGCAGCTTGGTTCGGGCCAGGAAGCGCTCGCACTTGGCGCGATTGAAGCGCGGGTGCACACCGGCCACGAAGTCGATGGCTTCCTGCACGCGGATCCAGCGGGGCAGGGTGGCGACGTCGGCGATGAAGCAGACCTCGCGCATCAGCCTGGGCCGCTCGCGGCGCGGATCCATGCCGAGAACCTTCAGATCGCCTTCGAAGTCGGTCAGGCCCAGGATGGCTTTCAGTGCGGTGGTCTTGCCGGCGCCGTTGGGGCCGATCAGGCCGACGATGCGCCCCGGGCCGATGTCGAAGCTCGCGCCGTCCAGCGCGATCGCGTTCTTGTAGCGTTTGCTGAGCCCCTGCGCATGCACGATCGTTTCCGATCCGGCCGCCGGCGGGGTGGCGGGCCGTTCCTCGATGGCTTCGGCTGCGACGTTCATCACGATTCCCTCTTGTCGGAAGCTTGCACTGGCGTGGCCAGCAGTTTTTGAAGATCAAGATTCATGCGCTCGATGCGTGCCCGGATGCGGGGCCACTCCTCGCGCAGGAAGTGTTCGCGTTCGCTCTTGAGCAACGCCTCGCGGGCGCCGTCGGTGACGAACATGCCGAGGCCGCGGCGTTTTTCCACCAGCTCCTCGTCCACCAGTTCCTGGTACGCCTTGGAAACGGTGAGGGGATTGATCTGGTAGTCCGCCGCGACCTGGCGCACCGAGGGCAAGGCATCGCCCTCGTTCAGCGCGCCGTCCAGGATCATCGCCACCACGCGTTCGCGCAGTTGGCGGTAGATCGGGACGTTGTCGTTCCAGGTTACGCTCATGGCTTGGGTCCTGCCGGTTGTGGTTTCACTCTCGCACCAATCATGCGAGGTCCCTTCAGGATCGGATCAAGCGCCGGTAGTGTCGCTGGCGAACGAGTAGTAGGGCATCCGCAGGTTCGCGGACGAGACTCCCGGCTGGTCGCCGCGCAGTTCACGCATCTGCTTGTTGCTCGGGTGCACGTTGATCGTGGGCAGCGTACGGATAACCTGGCTGGTGGCATCGATGCCGTGATCGGCAGCGCTGGCTGCGGCATTGGTGTAGTTGACGATGCCGGCCATGCCTGCGGCGGTGATCAACATGGCAGTGACGACTGCGATAGACTTCTGGGCGTTCATGACGGGCCTCCTTAGTGACCTCGTGGACCGGTGTTGTAGTTAACTATAACACTAAAAAATCCCCCGTCAATACCCCCTGCCATCAGTCATGGGTGGTGTCTCTTGGTGCAGCGTCATGGGTTGCCTCGCACGCGGCTTGCACTTGGAGCAGCTGCACCCGTGAGAACAGGAGACAAGTGGCTGCACGAATGAATGAACCCTGTCGTATGGAGATTGTCACATCCCAACGCGTTGCCATTCCGCATGGAAACACGCAGAATGGTGGACTTCATGCTGTACTTCACGCCATGGGTTGGCGTGCAGCTCCCTTGACCAGAGGAATACATAGATGAAGCAGATCATGCGGCCGACCCTGGCCGCCGTTGCCGTGATCGCAGCGCTCGGCGTTGCGGGCATTTCACAGGCCCAATCCGGGACCACGACAGTCAACAAGGCCAAGGCGAGCGAAATCGTCGGTTACCAGCTTGCGAGCCAGTACCCGGAATGGGCGCGCAGTTTGATCAGTCCGCAGCAGGTCGGGCAAGCCGTTACGCGCGCACTCGAAGGCCAGAAGCCCAGCATGAGCCAGACCGAGCTGGAAAGTACGGCCAAGGCGCTCGGGGCCCAGTTGCAGACGCTCGGCAAGCAGCATTTCGACCAGGTGGCTGCGCAGAACAAGCAGCAAGGCGATGCATTCCTCGCCAAGAACAAGACGCAGCCCGGCGTGCACGTCACCGCGGACGGTTTGCAGTATCAGGTCATCTCGCAGGGCACCGGTCCCAAGCCCAAGCCCAGCGACACGGTCCAGGTGAATTACACCGGCTCGTTCGTCAACGGCGAGACGTTCGACTCGTCCGCGCAGCACGGAAGTGGGCCGGCCAAGCTGGATCTGGCCAACGTGTTTCCCGGCTTCAAGGAAGCCCTCACCATGATGCCGGTCGGCAGCCACTACAAGTTCGTGATCCCGTCGGATCTGGCATATGGCGCGGAGCCCAAGAACGGCTTCCCACCGAACGCGACCCTGATCTTCGACGTGACCTTGGTGAAGATTGGCGCACAGTAAAGCTGTAGCGATACGTGGCACACAAAAAGCGCGGCCATCAGGCCGCGCTTTTTGTTCGGGGGTGGCTTGCGGCGCAAGGCTGGATCAGGAGTGCGCGATCGCCTCGACACGCGCAGCGCAGATGAAGTCGTTCATCGACAAGCCGCCGACGTCGTGCGTGGACCAATGCACCACGCAGCGGTTGTAACCGACCTCGAGGTCGGGATGATGGTCCTGCAGGTTGGCCATCCAGCCGATGGCGTTGACGAAGCCCAGCGTCTCGTAAAAGTTCGAGAACTCGAAAGCCCTGGTGATCGACTTGCCGTCCGTGCCAGCCTTCCATCCGGGCAGCAACGCCAGCAATTCGCGCACACGCGAATCGTCCAGCGAATGTTCATGGCCCTTGCGGGGTTCGCAGTGGAGCGTGGCCAGTTCGGCGCGGTTCATGCCGGTGCGCTCAGTTGCCGCCCTGGATCTTGCCGTGCAGGTCGGAGAGCTTGCTCGGCAGGCTCGAAAAATACGCTGCCAGATCCTCGATGTCCTGATTGCTCAGCGGCGAAGCCATGCCATTCATGATGGCGTTGGTGCGCTTTCCGTTCTGGTAACCGTGCAGCGCCTGCTCGATGTAATCCTGGTATTGGCCGGCCAGGGCCGGGTAGTTGGATGCAGTGCCGTCACCGTCGTCGCCGTGGCAGGCCGCGCAGACCACGGCTTTTTTCTTGCCGGCGGCAGCATTGCCGGCGGCCGACGCCGTGCCGAAGTTCAGGACCAGCGCCGCGGCGAGGAGGGAGACGATGATGGTGCGTTGTTGCATGGTCGTTTCCCTCAGTTCGTTTGTTTTTGCCCGGGCGCGAGGCTGGACAGGTAGGCGGCGATGTTCTCGATCTGCTGCTCTGTCAGGCTATTTGCCTGCGCGTTCATCGTCGGGTATTGGCGGGCGCCGCTCCGGTATTCGTTGAGTGCGTCGATGAGGTACTGCTGGTTCTGTCCGGCGATGCGCGGCACGTGGTATTCGGGATAGATCGACTGGTATCCGGGGATGCCGTGGCAGCCGTGGCAGGAATAGACCTCCAGCTTGCCCTTGGCCGCGTCGCCCTTGGCGAAGGCGGTGGATGCGAAACACATGAGGCCCGCCATCAGCGCGAAGGTCAGCATCGATCGGATCATGTTCCCGGTTTCCCTGCGAGCGGCCTGCGCCGCGGTGGCAAAGTCGAAAGTATAGCTTGTGCCCCCGCGGCACTGGCAAGCGCCCGGCCGTGCGGGCAGTGGGCCGATTTGAAATACCGTTCGTCCCGAGCGTAGCGCCGAAGGCGCGAAGTCGGAGGACAACGGCGCTTCGGCTCCGTTCGCTTTGCCCACGCAGTCTATCTTGAGCTTGTCGAAGGACTCGGCACGGACGGTGATGGATTCAGACTGGACCGGCACCCGGATTTGAGGGCATTTGCCAAGCGTGGTGGTTGGTGGTCTGATGGCGGCATGAAGACGTGGCGCTCCGGGTTGTGGGGCTTGATTGCGCTGCTGGCAACCGCGGCGGCGTTTGCGTCCGCAACACCGATGGCGCATCCGACCGCCGTGGTGCTGCGCGTCGATGGCGCGATCAGCCCGGCCAGCGCCGATTACGTGGTGCGCGGTATCGCGCGGGCCGATTCGATGCACGCCGGCGCGATCGTGCTGGAACTCGATACGCCGGGCGGTCTTTCGAGTTCCATGCGCGACATCGTCAAGGCGATCCTGGCCTCGCCGGTTCCGGTGATCGGCTACGTCGCGCCTTCAGGCGCGCGCGCGGCAAGCGCCGGCACCTACATCATGTATGCCTGCCAAGTCGCCGCGATGGCGCCCGCGACCAACATCGGTGCCGCGACGCCGGTGTCCATGACGGGCGCGGGCAGCATGCCGTTGCCGGCTGCGAGTGCCGGCAAGGCCGTATCCGCGCCGGCTGGAAGCACCGAGATGCGCAAGGTCACCAACGACGCGGTGGCCTATATCCGCGCGCTTGCGGAGCGCCGCGGCCGCAACGCCGACTGGGCGGAAAAGGCGGTGCGCGAGGCCGCGAGCGTGTCGGCCGGCGAGGCTTTGAAGCTGCGCGTCGTCGACCTGATCGCGCCCGACATTCCGGCGCTGCTCGCCGATGCGGACGGCCGCAGCGTCGAGACATCCGCGGGTACGCGCGTGCTGCATACGCGTGGCGCCACCATCGAGACCGTTGCGCCGGGCGTGCGCAGCCAATTCCTCGGCGTGATCGCCAATCCTTCGGTGGCATACATCCTGTTGCTGCTCGGCCTCGGCGGGCTGGTGATGGAAGGCCTGCACCCGGGCGGCATCCTGCCGGGCGTGGTCGGGGCGATCTGCCTGCTGTTGGCACTTTACGCATTCCAGTTGTTGCCGGTGAATTACGCCGGACTCGGGCTTATCCTGCTCGGCGTGATACTGATCGTGTCGGAGGCATTCGTGCCCGCCTATGGCGTGCTCGGCACCGGCGGCGTGATTTCTTTCGTGATTGGTTCGGTGATCCTGATGCATACGGGCGTGCCCGGTTATGGTCTTGCATTGCCGCTGGTGATCGGCCTGGCCATCGCGGCGGCGGGTGTCCTCATCGGCATCGTGTGGATGGCGATGCGCTCGCATCGGCAACGGGTGGTCAGCGGGCGCGAAGAGATGGTCGGCGCGGTCGCCGAGGTGGTCGCCGATTTCGAGGGGCTTGGCCTGGTGCACGTGCACGGTGAACGCTGGCAGGCCCGGTCCGATGTTCCATTGCGGCGCGGCCAGCGCGTCAGCATTGTCGGCATGCAGGGATTGGTCCTGGATGTGGGGCCCGTGACCGAACCGAAGGAGGTTTCCAAATGAGCGTTTTCCCCGTGGTTGCCGTGGTCGTGGTGATCGTGCTGTTCATCCTGCTGTCCTCGATCAAGGTCCTGCGCGAGTACGATCGTGGCGTGATCTTCCTGTTCGGGCGGTTCCAGGCGGTCAAGGGGCCGGGCATCATCATCCTGATACCGGTGATGCAGCAGATGGTGCGGATCGACCTGCGCACGATCGTGATGGACGTGCCGCCGCAGGACGTGATTTCCCGCGACAACGTCCCGGTCAAGGTCAACGCGGTGATCCTGTTCCGGATCATGGATCCGGAGAAGGCGGTGATCCAGGTGGAGGATGCCCGCGAGGCGACCAGCCAGCTCGCCCAGACCACCCTGCGTTCGGTGCTCGGCCAGCACGAACTGGACGAAATGCTCAGCGAGCGCGACAAGCTCAACCGGGATATCCAGGTCATCCTCGACCAGCACACCGATGCATGGGGCATCAAGGTGTCCAACGTCGAGATCAAGCAGGTCGACCTGGATGACAGCATGGTGCGCGCGATCGCGCGCCAGGCCGAAGCCGAACGCCAGCGCCGCGCCAAGATCATCAACGCCGAGGGCGAGCTGCAGGCGTCGGAAAAACTGATGCAGGCAGCGCAGACCCTGATGCAGCAGCCGCAATCGATCCAGTTGCGTTACCTGCAAACGCTGGTGGAAGTCGCGGGGGACCGCACCTCCACGATCGTGTTCCCGCTGCCGCTGGATCTGCTGGAGCCCCTGGCCGGCACATTGCGCAAGTCCGCCGGCACCGACAAACCGCCGGTGGCGTGACGTCGCCCGCCCGCGGTCAAACTCGCGCGGACTTCACCAGCAGGTGCTTGGCCAGGGTGCCGTGCATGCGGCCGAGCGCACGTACCAGATGCAGCATCGCGAACAACAGGAAGAATCCGATCACGAACATCACGATGGCGTCGGTCCATCCGGGTATGTGTGCTCCGAACCCCCAGTCCACGGTGACATGGCCGCCGATGAAATCACGGCCCAGGCCGAAGAAATCGAATGCCATGGCGACGGGCGCCAGCAGCAATGCCAATGACACGCACGAAAGTACGATCACGATAGTGAAGTAGGCAATGCCGAGCGGCAGCATCAGCAACATGTAGAGCAGGGTCGCCCATGTGCGTGGATCGGTCAGCATCGACGCGATGCGCTTCAACCAGTGCCGATCACGTTCGGTGTACGGCGGGCGACGCGGCATGCGCACGCCCAGCAAGGCTTCGACGATCCGGCTCTCGACCAGCGAAAGCCCGCGCACCGAGGCCATGAACAGCAGGAAGAACGGCGCGCCGATGATCAGCACTGCAAATCCCGCCGACATCGACAGTCCCGTGACTGCCCAGGTGAAATAGAAGATGCCGGTGGCAAGCGCCAGCAGCATGTAGAACAACGAGCCGTAGGTGTGCGGATCGGCGAGCACGCCGAAGAAGCGTCCGGCCAGCGAGTGGCGCGGGCGCGGCGGCGGGGTGCGCAACGCACGCGCGACGGTTTTTTCGGTGTTGCGATAGATCTCGGCGACTTCCTCGGGTGCGCCGTAGCTGGTGGCGATTTTCGCCAGCAGTTCGGCCTCGCTCACGCCGGGGTTTTCCGCCAGCTCGGAGCGCAGGTGTTCCTCGGCGTCGTACAGGGCGTCCTGGATCATCGCCGGGTCGGCGCCGGCCAGCGCCGCGCGCAGTTGCGCCAGATAGTCCTCGATCGTTTGCGGCGTGCTCATGGTTTCAATCCTTCAGTATCGAATCGACGTAGTTGCGCGTGGAGTTCCATGCACCGGTCCATTCGCGCAGGACCTTCCTGCCCAGCGGGGTGATGCGGTAGTAGCGCCTGGGCGGGCCGGCCTCGGAAGGCTCGACAAAGGTTTCGAGCAATGCCGCGGCGCTCAAGTTGCGCAACACCGGATACAGCGCGCTCTGCTTGCCGACCAGCACGCCACCGGCGTCGTGCTCCAGGCGTTTGGCGATCTGGTAGCCGTACAGGGGTTCGCGCGCGGCGGCGAGCACGGCCAGCAGCACCAGCGACACCGTGCCGGAAGCCAGTTCCTTCTCGAACTTTTTCAGATACAGGTCGATGTCGGCCATGCCGGCGCGCTTGCAATCATCGTAATAACGAGTGCACTATAGCGCAGTTGATAATAGTTCGTATGCGTCGGAAGTCATGGGTCGAGAGTCATGCTTCACGACGAGGATGGAAACGCGCATACTGACTCTGTGCGCTACGACTCGCGCAATTTGATCGCCGGTGGACGGCGAGGAGGCGAAAAATGTTCAAATTCGGATTGGTGGCGTTGGCTGGTGGCCAGCGTGTGCTGGCTGTTCGGCGGCGCTGATCGGCGGCTTGTTCAAGCTGACATTCGGACTGGCGGGCGCGCTTTTCGGTGGCCTTTTCGCCGCTATCTCGCGGCAGGCCGTGGCGGTACTTTTCGTGGTTCCGGTCGTGTTGTTCGCGCTTTTGCCGCTGGTGGCGCCGCTGTTGGTGGTCGCCGGACTGGTATGGCTTGTCGTGCGCGTGTCGCGCCCGCACTCGTCCACGACTGCGGCTCCGCATTGAGGGGCGGTTGAGGTCGAGCTAGCGGCCACCGCGATCGGCGACCAGAGCCGTTGCGCGCGGCGACAAATCCGCGCCGCTCTGCCGCTGACTTCCGGGCCCTGAAACATCCATCGTTCATGTCGGCGTGTCGTTCAGTAGCTGCCGAGACTGAATTTGACCGGCACCAATGCCCACGCCTGGACGGTATGACCGTCCCGGGTTGCGGGATGGAAACGCCACGCCGCCAACACGTGCGCACGCGCCGCATCGTCCAGCACGCGCGATCCGCTACTGCGCGCGATCGTGACCTGGACCGGTTTGCCGGACTGATCGACCAGCACTTTCAGCATCACGGTTCCCTGCGTGCCGGTGCGCAACGCCTGAAGCGGGTATGGGGGCGGCGTCGCGGTCTCATAGGCGATGGTCGCGTCGCTATCGCCGACCGATCCCGTCGTCGTCTCGGAATGGGTCGTCGAGTTCTGGACTTGCGTAACGGGTGTGATGGTGGACATTGCGGGTAGTGAAATCTGCGACGGATGCGGCACCGAGACGTGAAGGCTCGGCGCCGCGACGTGCTGCGCCACGCGCAGGGTCGGGATCGCCGGTGGAGGCGCCACGGGCAGTGGCGGGGGCAACACCGTGGCCAGCAGCGATTGCGATGACGGCACGCGCACTTGCAGCGGCGCGCTGGGCAGCAACGCGTACAACACGAGGACGAGGTTGAAGCTCAAGGCCAGTGCCCACGCGAGAGAACGCGTCGCGTGCGGCATGCATTCGAACGAACGATCGACGGCCAACGACATCATAAGCCACCTCCTTGCGACGAGGATTGTGGCCAAGGGCGCCGAGGGGTGGCACCCCGGTCAGTTGCCACGCTACGCCTTTGCGTAGCAGCCGACAAGTGCCGCTGCGTAGTCGACATGGGTATCTATACTCTTCACATGAACTTGGAATCCCCTGCCGACTCCGGCGAAGCCTTCCGACAGCGTCTTTCCGACGTACGCGCGTGCATCGCGGCGGCCTGCGCGAGGACGGGGCGCAATGCTACTTCGGTCCGCCTGCTGCCGGTCAGCAAGACGGTGAGCGAAGACCGGCTGCGCGCCGCCTATGCCGCCGGATGCCGGGTGTTCGGCGAGAACAAGGTGCAGGAGGCACAGCGCAAGTGGCAGGCCATGTCGGACCTGCCGGATCTGCGCTGGTCCATCATCGGCCACTTGCAGACCAACAAGGCGAAAGTGGTGGCCGAATTCGCTGCCGAATTCCAGGCGCTGGACAGCTTGCGTGTTGCCGAAGCATTGGACCGGCGTCTGCAAGCATTGGGGCGCCGGATGGATGTCCTGGTGCAGGTCAACACGTCCGACGAGCAAAGCAAGTTCGGCCTGCCACCTGACGAGGTCAAGGCATTCGCGGAACAACTGTCCGTGTTTTCATCGCTGCACGTGCGCGGCCTGATGACGCTGGCCATGCAATCGGAAGATGCGGAGCAGGTGCGGCCATGCTTCGTTCGCCTGCGCGAACTGCGTGACCGCCTGCGCCAGAGCGTGCCGGATGGCATCGTGATGGACGAACTGTCGATGGGGATGTCTGGCGATTTCGAGCTTGCGGTCGAGGAAGGTTCGACCATCGTGCGCGTCGGGCAAGCGATCTTCGGTGTGCGTCCTACCTCTAAAAGCGCATAACCGCCGGGTGTGGCAATGGTCAACCGACGGTAAAGCGCAAGCGCCAACAGATCTTGGACTTCAATGACCGTTGGAGGTTGAGGGTAGGGCTGCCGATTCGGTCCCCAACGCTTGGAGGATCTTTTGGCTGTCCAGGTATTTGTCCAAACCGCTCATGCCCTTCGCAACATTGGGGTCGCCCATCAGTCCCATCATTGCACTTCGGCCTAAGACAGAAAATGCGCTTTGCAGAGCCGCTGATCCGTCGTACAGCATGGCTTGTTTTGTTTGTTCCTTGCAGTCGACGGTGAGCAGCCTCGTGAACAGTTCCCCGGTCTTGCGATCGAGCGCATCGCGTTCCGCGGAGGTGACTTTAGCCATGGGAGCTACGCTTGGATGTAAAGCGATGGTTACGAACAGCCACTGTATGAACGTAGTCCGCTGTGCAGGTGTAGTCGACGAAACCAAGCACTTCGCAAGGTCGTCCGCATAGGGATCAGCGCTGGCCACTGTGGCTTCCGTGGCCAAGAGCGCACAAACCGCGCAAAGAAAGACGGTCTTCAGCATGCGCATCTGATATCCCCTGCTGGTTACACAGCTGTAACGAATTGAGATTACCTTCCGTGCGCCGTTACAGCAACCTGCTGAAGATGCGAATGCCGGCCAGGTATTCGCCGGCGATGGTGCCGAGGTTGGTCAGCATGAAGACCAGCAGGGTGCGCGCGACGCGATTGTGCCACCAGCCCGAGACGTGCAGCAGGTCCTTCCGCAAGGACTGGAAGTCGGCGACGCGCGGCTTGCGCAACCACGCCTCGACCATGCCTGAGAACACGCCCGATGAGAGGCCCGGAGGGCGAAGCGGTTTCAGGGGCCCCATCACGGCCGCGGTCAGCACCGACAACGGGTGACCGCCCGCGATTGCTGCGCCGATGGCGCTCAGGGCCGCGGTGTAGATTACCCAGTCGCGCAGCGCGTGCCAGCCGGCGGCGGCGTTGCGGTAGAACAGGAAGCCGATTGCGGCGAAGATCGCCAGCATCACGCCGATGGCCAGGTACTTCGGCCACTTTGGCGCTGGCAGTTTCGTTGCCAGCGCTTCGACCAGCGCGCGCGGTGCATCCTGCTGTGCCACGAGCTCGCGTTCGATGCCGGCGAGGTGGCCCGCGCCGATCACCACCAGCACGCGTTTCGCGTCGGGGTGCGCCAGCGATTCTTCGCGCAGCCGCGCGGCCATGAAGCGGTCGCGCTCGCCGATCAGGGCTTCGTAGAGCGGCTTGGAATCGCGCGCGAATTCGCCGAACGCACCCTCCAGGATATCGCCCTGTTTCAGTTTCTCGATCTCGGACTCATCGATATCCTCGCGCGAGAACACGCCGGCGATCAGGCTGCCGACGATGCCCATGCGGTCGCGGAAGCGCACACCGCGATAGGCATGGTTGAGCGTGATGCCAATCTCGCGGTCCACCAGCCACGGAGTGAGTCCGCGCGCATCGGCGGCCGCCATCGCGGCCTTCATTTCGGCACCCGGCTCGATGCCGTATTGCTCGGCGATGCGCTGCTGGAACGACGACAGCGCCAGCGACGCGAAGACCATCCCGGCCTTGCCGGTGCGAATGACCTGGAACAGGTCCATCTTCGCGAACGCCGCGGGGTCGCGCATGCCGCGTGCGCGTGACTCGCACAATTCCACCGCGATCGCATCGAACGGTTCGCGTTCGATCAATGCGTTGACCGCATCCACCGATGCGCGCGAAACGTGCGCAGTGCCCAGCAGCACGTACTCGACACCATCGCGTTCGACGCGGGCGACGGGTTGTTCATGCAGCGGGTCAGAACTTGCGCCGTCGTCGGATGGCGTAGACATCGTATCGTTCAAGGCGCGGTCCTAGTCCCGATAACGTTTCGTGAGGTCGCCGTAAGCATCGATGCGACGGTCGCGCAGGAACGGCCAGATGCGGCGCACGGCCTCGCTGCGGGCCATGTCAATGTCGGCGAGCAGCAATTCGCGCTTGTCGATGCCCGCCTGCGCCAGGATTTCGCCCTGCGGGCCGGTCACGAAACTGGAGCCCCAGAATTGCGCGCCGCGTCCGCCGTCGGGCGAGGGCTCGAATCCGACCCGGTTGCAGGCGAGCAACGGCAGGCCGTTGGCGACCGCATGGCCGCGCTGCACGGCAATCCAGGCATCGCGCTGGCGGTTCTTTTCATCCTGAGGGTCGCCCGGATCCCAGCCGATGGCGGTCGGATACAACAGCAGCTCGGCGCCGGCCAACGCCATCAGGCGGGCGGCTTCGGGATACCACTGGTCCCAGCACACCAGGACGCCCAATTTGCCGAGCGAGGTTTGCACCGGATGGAATCCGAGGTCGCCCGGCGTGAAGTAAAACTTCTCGTAGTAGGCCGGATCGTCCGGGATGTGCATCTTGCGATACATGCCCGCGATTTTTTCGGAACGATCGAACACCACGGCGGTGTTGTGGTACAGCCCGGCCGCGCGGCGTTCGAACAGCGAGGCGATCACGACCAGCTTCAGTTCGGCCGCCAACCTGCCGATGCGCTCGCTGGACGGGCCCGGGATGGTCTCGGCGCGATCGAACTCGGCAACGTCTTCGTGTTGGCAGAAATATGGGCCGTTGTGGATTTCCTGCAGCAGCACCAGTTGCACGCTGGCTTTCGCCGCCTCGCGCAAGCCGGACTCGATGGCGTCGAGGTTGGCGTTGACGCTGCCGCGATCGGTTTCCTGCAACAGCGCAACTTTGAGGTTTCGATTCGTCATGGGCATGGAGTGCGATCAGGACACAAGATTAGCGAGACACCACGTACGTCGTCATTCCGACGCAAGCCGAAACCCAGTGACTCCGACCGTGACGCCAAGGGCCTGGTTCGGGTTTCCGGACGTGGCCGGTCCCAAGAGTGACGATGTGGTAGCAGTGGTGCTTTCAACGGGACATTCCAGCCAGTACGCCAGCCGTCAGCTGCATGGTCATGCAATGCAGGCTGCCGTTCTGCCAGATCAGCGGGCGACAGGGTATCTGCACGATCTCGCGGCCGGGATGGGCGAGCGCGATGGTTTGCGCCGCCGCGGCGTCGACGATGTCGCCGTAAGCCGGCACCAGCACAGCGCCGTTGACAATGAGGTAGTTGGCATAGGATGCCGCAAGGCGCCGGCCCTCGTCGACGATCGGTTGCGGCCACGGCAGCGGAAACAGGCGATAAGGTTTGCCTTCGACGGTGCGCAGGGCTTCGAGTTCCCGGCGCATCGCATCGAGTTCCCGGTAGTGCGGATCGTCCGGATCGCTGCAAGCCTGGAACACGATCGCGTCCTCCGGGGCAAGCCGTGCCAGGGTGTCGACGTGCGCGTCGGTGTCGTCGCCCTGCAGGTAACCATGCTCCAGCCACAACACGCGTTGCGCGGAAAGGGTATTGCGCAAGGTGAGTTCGATCAGTTCTCGTGGCTGGTCGGGATGCCGTTGCTGCAGACAGCGCCAGGTCGTGAGAATGGTGCCGCCGCCATCGGATTCGATCGCGCCGCCTTCCAGTGCCCAGTCGATGCGTTGGTGTCGGGCGTCGCGCCGGAACAAGCCGCGTTCGATCAGGCCGGTGATCAACGCGTCGTCCTGGCTTGCCTCGAACTTGCCGCCCCAGCCGGTGAAGCGGAAATCCAGCAGCACGCAGCGACCGCTAACGTCGCGCAGCGTGATCGGCCCCGAGTCACGCAGCCAGAGTATCGTCGTACGGGATCTCGACGAAGCGGACATGCCCGAGGTCGGCACCGGCATCGCGCAGACATTCGGCTGCATGCGCACCGATTTCCGCATCGGGTGCGCAGACGATCGCGCCCTCGAAACGCGTGATCGCGGCGATCAGCGCGGCGCAAGTGGCTTCGACGTCGTCGAGTCGTGCTGCCCAATCCGTGCCGGCGTGTGGCCATGCGAGCAGCACCGCGGACTGCGGCTCCCATTCGGCTGGCAGTCGCAGATCAGTGGAGGGCATGGTCGATCCGAAATGTCGTGGAGGCGTTGTGAACCAACGCAGCACGCAGTGCCGGGGCCTTTCGCGTAACGTTCTGGTCGAAGCGGCTGTTGTGAAAAGCCAGGCCATGGAAGGCCGTTCTGGCGCTCACAATCAACAGGCGTTGCAGTGTATCTGGGCGCCCGGCAACGCCGCGTTCATGGACGAACGCACTAAAGCGCGTGCGGTCCGGGCGTGCGCAGTACCGAGTGGATCACGTGGTTGTATTCGAAGTACACCACGTACTTCGCGTACTCCCAGCGATGGATCGGTGGCTGGTATTTGGAGCTGCCGCCGCGGGTCTGCAGGGTCCTGAGGGGCGAGCCGTATTCGCGCTTCACCTGTGCCATGGTCATGCCACGCTTGGGCAAGTTCATGTTCTGTTCCTGACGCACCTTCATGCGCAGGGTTTCGGCATGAGCCGTGGCAGGCAGCAACAGCGGAGCCGTGGCCAGTGCGAGGGTGGCAGCGATCAGGCTGGTAGCGATGCGTTTCATGGCTGTGCTTCCCCACGGCGCCGGGTGCGCCGATGTGCATTTGTAGCAAAAACAGCCGGCGTGCGCCAGCGGATGCGGTCACAAAAAAGGCCGCCCAAGGCGGCCTTTTCAATACGTTGCATGCAATTCTCAGCGCTGGCGTGCCTTGAAGCGCGGATTGCTCTTGCAAATCACGAATACCTTTCCGCGACGGCGCACGACCTTGCAGTCGCGGTGCCGCTGTTTGGCGGACTTCAGGGAAGAAAGCACCTTCACGGCGGACTCCTCAAGGACGATCTGGCCGAAACAAAGCGGACAAGTCTAGCGCGCCCGGCCACTTGCCGCAAGCCGGCGGACAGGCCGCAACGGGATAGCTATGCTAGGAGATTCCATCCCATGCACAACCATCCTGGAGTTTCCGCCGTGGCAGCCCATCTCGACCAGCAGTGCGTCAACACCATTCGTTTTCTTTCGGTGGACATGGTCCAGAAGGCCAACAGTGGCCATCCCGGCCTGCCGCTGGGCGCGGCGCCGATGGCCTACGTGCTGTGGACGAAATTCCTGAAACACCACCCCGCGAACCCGCACTGGGTCGACCGCGACCGCTTCGTGCTGTCGGCGGGGCACGGTTCGGCGCTGCTGTACAGCCTGCTGTACCTGACCGGGTATGACCTTTCGCTGGATGACATCAAGCAATTCCGGCAATGGGGCAGCAGGACCCCCGGCCATCCCGAGCGCGGCCACACCGCAGGCGTCGAGACCACCACCGGTCCGCTGGGGCAGGGCATGGTCAATGCCGTGGGCATGGCGATGGCCGAGGCGCAACTTGCGGCACGCTACAACCGGGACGGCCACAAGGTGGTCGATCACCACACCTACGCGCTGGTGAGCGATGGCGACCTGATGGAAGGCGTGACATCGGAAGCCGCCTCACTGGCCGGGCACTTGAAGCTCGGCAAGCTGATCTGCCTGTACGACGACAACTACGTGACGCTGGCGGCCGGCACAGACATCACCTTCACCGAAAACCGTGCGGCACGCTTCAAGGCCTACGGCTGGCACGTGCAGACGATCGAGGACGGCAACGATCTTGACGCCATCGAAAAGGCCATCAAGCGTGCCAAGGGCAAGAAGGACCAGCCGTCGATGATCCTCGTGCGCACGCATATCGGCTACGGCTCGCCGTTGCAGGACAGCTACAAGGCACACGGTTCGCCGCTGGGCGCCGACAACGTCGCCGCCACCAAGAAGAATCTTGGCTGGCCCGAGCAACCGGCGTTCCTGGTGCCCGATGAGGCGCTGACACATTTCCGTGAAGCGCAGAAGAAAGGCAAGGGCGCCGAAGCCGGATGGAAGCGTCGGTGGAACAAATATGCCAAGGCTTTTCCGGAGCTTGCAGCCGAATTGCAAGGTTCTCTCGACGGCAAATTGCCGGCGGGTTGGGATGCCGGCATCCCGGTGTTCCAGGCCGACGCCAAGGGCATGGCCACCCGCGTGGCGGGCGGCAAGGTATTGTCGGCGATTGCGCCGAAACTGCCGGCGGTCACGGGGGGATCGGCCGACCTCGATCCATCCACCCATACCGCGGTCAAGGGCTTGGGTGTGTTCTCGCCCGGCAAGGAGCCGGACGAGCAGAGTGCCGAGGACGAGGCCTGGAATTACGCCGGACGCAACCTGCACTTCGGCGTGCGCGAGCACGCGATGGGCGCGATCGCCAACGGCATGGCCGCGCACGGCGGGATCATCCCGTACACCGCGACCTTCATGGTGTTTTCCGACTACATGCGCCCGCCGATGCGCCTGGCCGCGCTGATGGGCCTGCACGTGGTCAACGTGTTCACCCACGACTCGATCGCGGTGGGCGAGGACGGCCCGACCCACGAACCGGTCGAACAGCTCGCCGGCCTGCGCTCGGTGCCGAACATGACCGTGATCCGCCCCGGCGACGCCAACGAAACGGCGGTCGCGTGGCGCGTCGCGATCGAGACCAACGATCGTCCGACGGTTCTGGTGCTGTCGCGCCAGAACGTGCCGACGCTGGACCGCAACAAGTTCGCCAGCGCTGAAGGCACGCGGCGCGGCGCCTACGTGTTGCTGGACTCGCAAGGTGGCGATCCGGAACTGATCGTGATCGGCACCGGCGCGGAAGTCGGGCTGGTCGCACGGGCGGTCGAAAAGCTGCAGGCCGAAGGCGTGCGCGCACGCGCGGTGTCGATGCCGAGCTGGGAACTGTTCGAAGCCCAGGACCAGGCCTATCGCGATTCGGTGCTGCCGCCGCAGGTCATGAAGCGCCTGGTGGTCGAAGCCGGCTGCAGCCAGGGCTGGGAACGCTGGGTCGGTGACGGCGGCGCGATGCTGACCGTCGACCGTTTCGGTGCATCCGCGCCCGGCGAGCTGGTGCTCGAGAACTACGGATTCACCGTCGGCAACGTGATCGCGAAGGCGAAGGCGCTGTAAGTGATGGATGCCGCGGTTGCGTGCAGCCAGGATCCCGGCTGCACGGAGCGATCCGACCTCACTGCTCGTTGACTTTCACACCCTTCAGCAGCAAGTCGAGTTTCTGTTTCATCTCGGTCTGTGGCTGGGTGCCGGGCTGGTAGACGTAGGCGGTGTAGAGCACGGACGGTTTGCCGTCGCCGTGCGGCGCCGGCACGGTCGCGTTGATCTTGGTCATGTCGTCTTCGCTATAGGCCATCGCGTCGTAGGGATGCCGTCGGTCCACGATCTTTTTCCAGAAACTCTGGTAACTGTCGTCGAGGTCGGCGGGTGGCGCCTGGTTGCGCAGCAGGCTGATCCAGTGGTGGTCGTGGTCGTCTTCGGCCAGCCACACCTGGCCCACGTTCCACGTCACCTTGTTGTCGTGCCCGGGCAGAAAGGTGAAACCCAGAGTCAGCATGCTGTCGGCGTCGATCTTTTGCAGGTCGGGCGTGAGCGAGAACGCGAGGCGCTGCGAGTCGTAGCGGAAATTCTTGCCGTAATCGAAGTCGATGTGGATGTTCCTGAACGCGTCCGGCAGCAGTTTCGGATCGGCCAGGAATGCCTTCCATTGCGCGAGCGTGCCGTCGTAGGGCAGGCTCACGAAATCGGTGAGCGCGCGCATGTTGATGGTGGTGTCGTGGCGCGAGGTTGCAGGTTCGATGCGCATCATCATCGCGTAGCCGTCCGGGGTCGGCAGCGCGAAGATGCTGACGTACCCGTCGGCGTAGGGGACTGGCCAGCGCCATACCTGCCAATGCCGGCCCCAGCGGTCGGTCCAGGTGCCGGTGGTGCCGGGATCGCCGAGCGAAGTGACGCGTATCTGTTCCGGGCCGATCGAGCGCTTGAGGAATCCACTCTTGAGAAGCATGTCCATGACGCCCTTGGGATCGTGGTGGAACGTCGCTTCGGGAATGGAGTCGGGCTTGCGCAGATGGAACAGGATGTCGCCCGCGACCGCTCCGCCCGAGATGTAGCCGTTGGCGGGCAGGGTAATCTTGATGCGCGAGGCGCCGGTCGCCGCCCACACGCCATCACTGTTGCGGACGATCAGCTGCGGGAAGTCGTTCATCGACGGGCCGCTGTACAGCAACTGGTGCGAGCCGTTGCCGTTCGGAAACAAGGTGGCGGCCTGCTGGTCGAGCAGCGCCTTGAGTTGCGAATCGAGGTACGGATGGAAGGCCCGTGCGTACGCCGCGAAGAACTCCGACTCCGACAACGGCAGCTTGAATTGGCCCTTGAACGTGCCAGTCAACGTGGAATCGAACACGTCGAACTGGTAAGCCATGCGCTTGTCGAATTGCGCGAGGTCGTCGGGTGCCTTCTGCACTTCGCTCATCGGCAGCGCGTAGTTCAGGTTTTCGTTGGGCGACTTCATCAGCACCACGCCGATTACCTTGCCGTCCTGATCCAGCAAGGGACCGCCGCTGTTGCCGGGCGACGCCGCGGCCGAGAAGCGGATCCATTTCCATCGGCCGTCCTGGTCTTCCGGCGTATTGGAGGTGTACAGGCCGTTCCGGATCACCACGCCGGTGCCCAGCGCATTGCCGACCGAGTACACCACCTGGTTCAGGGCCGGCTTGGTGTCGACGGCGAGCGGGGTGATCTTCGGCGGATCCTTGAGCGAGAACACCACGAAGTCGCGCGACAGACCGAATTTCCGGACCTTGTCGATCGCGTACACCTTGCCCGAGGCATCGCGCAGTTCCGGCGGGCCCCACAGGCTTTGGTAGCCGATCATCAGCACGTGCGCCGCGGTGACGTAGGTGTTGGGTCCGATCGCGAACGCGGTGCCTACCGAGTAGTACTTGTCGGTGCGTTCCTGATACGGCAGCAAGTCCATCGGCAACGGTTTTTCGTAGGTGAGCGTGTCCTTCGGTTTGGCCGCCACCACCTCGAAGGTTGCCGCCTGGATCCCGGGCAGCAACGACGGACTCAGGGTCGAGTCGGCGCGCGCGCTGCCAATCGAACACCATGCAACGCACAGCGCCAGCAGCCAGCATGCCGCGCAGCGTGCGGAGCCGTGCGCGCCTTCACTCCACTGTCGCGTGGAATCGATAGTTGAGGCCATGGGAACTCCCGAACGGAAACGGTGCGGCAAACGCCTCGGATATTTGCACAAGATCGTGACCCTTGCACGCGCCCCGGCGTGGTTTACATGCCGGGGCGGTGGAGGATCATCTCCAGCACGAATTTCGAGCCGAAGAACGCCAGCACCAGGATCGCCATGCCGATGAGGGTCAGGTTCACTGCGCGGCGTCCGCGCCAGCCCCAGCGCCAGCGACCGACCAGCAGCACGCCGAAGACGATCCACGCCACCAGCGACAGGATCGCCGTATGCGCCTGGTGTTGCGCACGCAGGTTGTGCACGAACAGGATGCCGGACAACAGCGTCAGCGTGAGCAACGCGAAGCCGGCGCCGATCAGCTTGAACATCAGCGATTCGGTTTGCGTCAGCGGCGGCAACGCATCCGCCCATTTACTCAGGCGTTTGCTGCGCAGGGCCTTCTCCTGGGTGGCCAGCAGCAGGGCCAGCACCGCAGCGATCGCCAGCAGGCTGTATGCCAGCAGTGCGATGACGACGTGCAGGTCGATTTGCCAGTCCAGCGGAAACGGCGCCGTGGGCGGCGCAATGAACTCGTCGATGGCAAGGAACAGGCCGGCCAGCGGGAACAGGATGATTCCCAGCGCGGCGACCGGACGCGTGACGTTCACGATCAGGGTCAGTGCGGCGATCACCGCCGAAACCAGCGACAGCGCAGCATAGAAATGCAGGTCCACGGCGCCGCGATGGATACCGAACAGCACGGCAAAATGCAGCAGTACCGCGGCCGTGCCGGTCACCAGTGCAGCACGGCGCGGGATCGCGCCCTGGTTCAACAACGGTCGCGCCAACGCCGCCGCGGCAGCGATATACAACGCGATCGCGAGGACCGCCGCAAGCTCCATGGTGGTCGAGTGCATGGGCATTCGGGGAGTTTCGCATGCTGCCGGCATCGGGTTCCAGCATTTTCGAGGGATGCCAGCGTGCGGCTTGTGGCGCTTGCCCCGAGCGTGCCATGGTCCGAACCCGGTTCACGACTGATGCGGGCGGGGGAGTTGCGGATGAAAAGGTTCGCGGGCCGGGTCTGGCGGGAGTAATCATTTTCTGCGTCATTTGCGGGACGTCGATGCCGATCATGGCGACGCCGACGGGCAAGGTCCCGTGCCCGGCGGCGGTTCCGGGCACAACGATCTCAACGAGGCCGTCGGCAGCAGCAAGCCTTTCCGCGTCATCGCGAGCTGGGTCAAGACACAGCCACCAGGCACTTGAAGTGGCGGACGGCGGGATAGCCGCACCCGTTACAATGCAGGGTTTCGGGCTGCATCCAAGACCATGTTCGACAACCTTACCCAACGCCTGTCCGCGACCGTCCAACACCTCACCGGTCGCGGCCGGCTGACCGAGGAAAACATCCGCGAAGCCCTGCGCGAGGTGCGTGTCGCGCTGCTGGAAGCCGATGTCGCGCTGCCTGTGGTGCAGGCGTTGATCGAGCGCATCAAGGTGCGTGCGGTCGGACAGGAAGTGCTGAAGTCGCTGACACCGGGACAGGCACTGATCAAGGTGGTGCGCGATGAGTTGACCGCAGTGATGGGTACAGCAAACGCCTCGCTCAATCTGGCCGCCACGCCGCCGGCGGTAGTGCTGATGGCGGGCCTGCAGGGCGCGGGCAAGACCACGACCGTTGCCAAGCTGGCGCGCCACCTGATCGAGCAGAAAAGGAAAGTGCTGGTGGTCAGCGCGGACGTATACCGTCCCGCCGCCATCGAGCAGTTGCAGACACTCGCGGCGCAGGTCGGCGCTGGTTTCGTGCCGTCGCAAGCTGGGCAGCAACCGATTGCGATCGCGAAGGCCGCGGTGGAAGCGGCGAAACGCGAGGTCGCCGACGTGCTGATCGTCGATACCGCGGGCCGCACCACGATCGACGAAGCCATGATGGACGAGATCAAGGCGCTGCACGCGGCGCTCGATCCGGTCGAGACCCTGTTCGTGGTCGATTCGATGACCGGCCAGGATGCGGCCAACACGGCCAAGGCGTTCGCCGACGCGCTGCCGTTGACCGGCGTGGTCCTGACCAAGGTCGACGGCGACGCCCGCGGCGGCGCGGCGTTGTCGGTGCGCTATGTCACCGGCCGGCCGATCAAGTTCCTCGGTGCGGGCGAGAAGCCGGATGCACTGGAGGCGTTCCATCCGGACCGCATGGCCACGCGCATCCTCGGCATGGGTGACGTACTGTCACTGGTCGAGGACGTCCAGCGCAAGACCGATGCCGACAAGGCGGCCAAGCTCGCGGCCAAGGTCGCCAAGGGCAAGCGCTTCGACATGAACGACATGAAGGACCAGCTCGACCAGATGCTGAACATGGGGGGGCTGGCCGGCCTGATGGAAAAACTGCCGGGCGTGTCGGGACTGCCGGACAAGGTGAAGTCGCAGGTCAACGACAAGGAAGTGCAGAAGATGATCGCGATCATCGGTTCGATGACGAAAAAGGAACGCCGCCATCCCAACTTGCTGAACGGCTCGCGCCGTGCGCGGGTGGCGCGCGGTTCCGGCACCCAACCGGCCGACGTGAACCGGCTGCTCAAGCAATACACCCAGATGGAAAAGATGATGGGCAAGTTCGCCCGCGGCGGCATGAAGGGCCTGATGCGTTCCATGTCGGGCGCGATGAAAGGCATGGGCGGCCGCGGATTGCCGGGGCGCTGATCGTGCGGGCGCAGAGTTTGCAGGGCCGGATAAGAACCTGACTTCGTTGCAGCAAGTGGCGGGATGCGCTGCGCTACGCCCGGTCTGCCAGCTGTTCACTGCGTTGCCGGCCATCCGTGGCCTGCACGGCAAGTCTGTCAAACCTCTCGCATTTCGCGGGTTTTGCCCTTACAATTGCCCGTTTCCGCGCCCCGGGGTCGCCTTTGACCGGTCCGGCGGCCGTTCCATTCGGAGTCGATAGATCATGGTGAGGATTCGTCTTTCGCGCGCCGGCGCCAAGGGCAGGCCGTTCTACCACGTGGTGGTGACCGACCAGCGCAGTGCCCGCGACGGCCGCAACATCGAGCGCCTGGGTTATTTCAATCCGGGTGCCGCCGGCGAGCACGACAAGCGTCTGGTGCTCGACGTCGAGAAGCTCAACGCCTGGGTTGCCAAGGGCGCGCAGTGCTCGGACAAGGTCGCGGCGCTGGCGAAGGAAGCGGCCAAGCAGGCTCAGGCCGCCTGATTCGATGAACGGGCGGCGGGTGCTGCTCGGGCGCATCGTCGGTGTGCATGGACTGCGCGGCGCGGTGAAGCTGGAGTCATATACCGAACCGCGATTGGCGATCTTCGATTACAAGCCCTGGTTGCTGGAGCGCGAACCGGAGCGTTTCGAGGAAATCGCCAATGCGCATGGACGCGCGCAGGGCAAGGGCATCGTCGCGATGCTGCCGGATGTCATCGATCGCGACGTGGCTGCAGGTTTGATCGGCGCGCGCATCTGGGTATCGCGCGACGCATTGCCGGAACTGGAATCCGGCGAGTACTACCAGACGGACCTGGAAGGTTTGCAGGTGGTGAACGAAGCCGGTGAGGATCTGGGTCGTGTCACCCACATGTTCGACAACGGCGCGCATGATGTCCTGGTGACACGCGACGAAGCCGGACGCGAACGCCTGATTCCCTATGTGGTCGAGGCGTACGTGAAGTCGGTCGATCTGGATGCCGGGCGCATCACGGTCGACTGGAACAAGGATGATTGACCAAGGACGACCGATGCGTTTTGACGTCGTCACGCTGTTCCCCGAATTCGTGCAGCAGTGTGTCGGTTTCGGGGTGATTGGCCGGGCAGCCCAGCGCGGATTGCTGGAAGTGGAAGCGTGGAATCCGCGCGACTACGCCGAAGGCGGCTACCGCCGGGTCGACGACAGCGTCTGCGGGGGTGGTCCCGGCATGGTCATGCTGGTCGAACCGCTGCGCAGGACGCTGGCGGCGGCGCGGCAAGCGGCGGCCGACACGGCGCCGGTGATTTACCTGAGTCCGCAAGGAAAGCGGCTCACCCAGGACAAGGTGCGGCAGCTTGCGAGATTGCCGCGAATGATATTGCTGTGCGGGCGTTACGAAGGGATCGACGACCGCCTGATTGAACACGAGGTCGACGAGGAACTGTCGATCGGCGATTACGTGCTGTCGGGTGGCGAGCTGGCCGCGGCGGTGCTGATCGACGCGATCGGCAGGTTGCAGGAAGGCGCGCTGGGCGATGCGCAATCCGCAGAGCAGGATTCGTTTTCGGATGGCCTGCTGGATTGCCCGCACTACACCCGGCCGGTCAGCCATGAATTTGGCGAGGTGCCGGCAGTGTTGTTGTCGGGCGACCATGCGGCGATCGCGCGCTGGCGCCGCGTGCAGGCGCTGGGACGAACATGGCAGCGTCGGCCGGATTTGCTGGAAGCATTGAAGCTGGACGCCGAAGACCAGCGATTGCTGGAAGAATTCAAACGGGAACACAAGGGCGACACCCATGAACAAGATCATTGAACAATTCGAAACCGCGCAGATGGGCCGCGAGCTGCCGGCGTTCGCCGCGGGCGACACCGTGGTCGTCAACGTCAAGGTAAAGGAAGGCAATCGCGAGCGCGTGCAGGCGTTCGAGGGCGTGGTCATTGCACGCCGCAACCGTGGCCTGCATTCGGCCTTCACGGTGCGCAAGATGTCGCACGGCACCGGCGTCGAGCGTGTTTTCCAGGCGTACAGCCCGGCGATCGATTCGATCGAGGTCAAGCGCAAGGGCAAGGTACGCGGCGCCAAGCTGTACTACCTGCGCGGACTGGAGGGCAAGGCCGCACGCATCAAGGAAGACCTGGCTGCCCGCGGCAAGGCCGAGAGGGCCGGCGCGAAGTAAGCAACGCTGCATCGACACAAGCAAGCCGCGCGGAGCGATCCGCGCGGCTTTTTGTTTGCGCGTGGCATGAGTCGCGGGGCAAGCAGGCGAGGCCGCGGCATTTCCTTTGGGCGCCGATTCGCCGGAGGGATGCATCTACGGGACGCGCAATCGGTGGGTCCTTGCCGTTGCGAAGGACGCAGCTGCCGGGTCCTTATCACCCGGCTTGGAACATTCGATCAATCTAACGGCCGGATGGTCCCGCCGTCGCCGGCATCAGTGTCTTCGGTGCCGTCCGACTTGTCACCCACCAGACGCCGCACGACGACGTAGAACACCGGCACCAGCAGGATGCCGAGTGCGGTGGCACCGATCATGCCGCCGATCACGCCGGTGCCGATCGCATGGCGGCTGTTGGCGCCGGCGCCGGTCGAGATGGCCAGCGGCAGCACGCCGAGGATGAACGCGATCGAGGTCATCAGGATCGGACGCAAACGGATGCGGCAGGCCTCCAGTGTCGCCGCGATCAAGCCCTGGCCCTGCTTCTGCAGGTCGACGGCGAATTGCACGATCAGGATCGCGTTCTTCACCGACAAGCCGATGATCGCGATCAGGCCGATCTTGAAGTACACGTCGTCTTCAAGACCGCGAATGCTGGTCAGGGCGACCGAACCCAGCACGCCGAGCGGGATCACCAACATCACGGCGACCGGAATCGACCAGCTTTCGTACAGCGCAGCCAGGCACAGGAACACCACGAACAGCGAGAGTCCGAACAGCATCGGTGCCTGCGCGCCGGAGAGGATTTCCTGGTACGACTGGCCGGACCATTCGTAACCGAAACTCTTGGGCAGGTATTTGGCGACCAGTGCCTGCATGGCGGCTATCGCGTCGCCCGAACTGTAACCGGGCGCGGCGTTGCCCGTGAGAGCGATCGCACCGAAGCCGTTGTAACGGTCGAGTTCCGGCGATGCCAGCGACCAGCTGGTATGCACCACGCTGGACAGTGGCACCATCGCGCCGGACGACGAGCGCGTGTAGAAATCGTCGATATCGGACGGACTCATGCGGAACGGGGCATCGGCCTGGATCTGCACGCGCAGCACGCGGCCCTCGTAATAGAAGTCGTTGGCGTAGACCTGCGAGAGCATCAACTGGATCGCGTTGTACACGTCCGTGACGGACAATCCCATCGACTGCGCCTGCACGCGGTCGACGCTCATGTTCACGGTCGGCGCGTCTTCCATGCCGTTGACGTGCACGTTCGAGAGCCGTTTGTCCCTGGTGGCCGCCTTCAGCAACTTGTCCTTGGCGGCGACCAGTGCCTGGTGCCCCAGGCCGCCGCGATCTTCCAGTTCGAAGTCGAAGCCGGCGAAGCGACCGAGGCCACGAATCACGGCCTGGTTCATCGCGAATACCTGGGCATTGCGGATCTTCGAGAACTTCACGTTCAGGTCGTTGATGATCTGGTCGGCGGTACGCGAACGTTCGCTCCAGTCCTTGAGGTGGATGAACGCCATGCCGACGTTCTCGCCGTGGCCGACGAAGCTGAAGCCCCCGGTGGTGAACACGTTGGCGACGGCCGGATTCTTGTCGAGGATGTGCTCGATCTGCTTCATCACGGCCAGAGTGCGACTCGCCGTCGCGCCCGGCGGCAATTGTACGGTCGCGACGACCTCGCCCTGATCTTCCTGGGGGACGAAGCTCGACGGCAGTTGCGCGAGCAGGATCACTGCGACGACTACCGCAAGTGCGTAGCCGAGCATCCAGCGTGGCGTGTGCCTGACGGCCTTCCCGAGTCGTGCGAGGTAATGGGTCGCGAAACTTTCGTAGCCATTGTTGAACGCGCGCAGAAGGCGGTTGGCATGCTCGTGCTCGGGTCGCAGGATGCTGGCGCACAGCGCCGGCGTGAAGGTCAATGCCATCAGTGCCGACAATGCCATCGATACCGCGATGGTCACGGAAAATTGCCGATAGATCGCGCCGACGCTGCCCGGCATCAGCGCAGCGGGAACGAACACGGACGCGAGCACGGTGGTGACGGCGACCACCGCGCCGGTGATCTGGGTCATGCCCTTGCGGGTGGCTTCCTTGGGTGGCAGGCCTTCCTCGCGCATGATGCGTTCGACGTTCTCGACCACGACGATCGCGTCGTCCACCACGATGCCGATTGCCAGCACCAGCCCGAACAGGGTCAGCACGTTGATGGAGAACCCGAACATGTACATGCCGAGGAAGGCGCCGGTCAGCGCCACCGGCACCACCAAGGTCGGGATCAGCGTGGCACGCAGGTTCTGCAGGAACAGCAGCATCACCAGGAACACCAGCACGATCGCCTCGCCGAGTGTCTTCACGACGTCGCGGATCGAGACCTTGACGAAGGTGTAGCTCTCGAACGGGATGCTCCAGGTAACGCCCGGCGGCAGGTTCTTTGCCAGTTCCCGCATCTTGGCTTGCACGGCCCCGGCAACCGAGAGTGCGTTGGCACCCGGCAGCAGCGAGATGCCGAACGCCGCGACTGCGTTGCCGTTGAGCCGCGAGAAACGGCCGAAACTGTTGGGGCCCAGTTCGACGCGCGCAACATCGCCCAGGTGCACGGTGGTGCCGTCCGGGTTGGTGCGCAGGATGATGTTGCGGAATTGTTCCGGCGTGGTGAAACTCGATTCCGCGGAGACCGTCGCGGTGATGCCCTGTCCGTCCACCGCGGGTTGCGCGCCGACCGAGCCCGCCGCGAACATCACGTTTTGCGCGCGCACCGCATTCAAGACGTCGGTGGCAGTGAGACCGTAGCCTTCGAGCTTCGGCGGATTCAGCCAGATCCGCATCGCATAAGGCGCCCCACCGAACTGGTTGACACTGCCGATGCCGTTGATGCGCGAGATGGGGTCGATCAGCTGCGCCGCGACAAGATTGTTGAGCGCGGGTGGATCAAGCTTGCCGCTCTTGTCCTGCAGCGCGATGCCCATCAGGAAACCGCTGTTGGACTTGCGCACCGTGACACCGAGCGCGTTCACGGCCGATGGCAGCCGTGGCACCGCGGCGTTGACCGCGTTCTGGGTCTGCACTGCCGCGGCATCGAGGTCGGTGCCCGGGTCGAAATACAAGGTGATGTTGGACGAGCCCGTCGAATCCGACGATGAACTGAAATACAGCAGGTGGTCGATGCCGGAAAGGTTCTGCTCGATCACCTGGGTGACAGTGCTCTGGATGACCGCCGCGTTTGCGCCGGGATAGGATGCGTTGACCTGCACGCTGGGCGGCGCAATCGTGGGATAGGCCTCGATCGGGAGGTTGAGGATCGCGATGCTGCCGCCGAGCGTGATCAGGATCGCGAGGACCCACGCGAATACCGGACGATCGATGAAGAATTGCGGCATGGTCGGGAAATCAGTTCGCGGTCGTGGCCGTGGACGTGGCATCTTCGGCAGGATGGTAGGCAACCGGTTTCACCTTGTCGCCGGGCTGCGCCTTCTGGATGCCTGAAACCACGACTTTTGCGCCCGCCTCGAGGCCACGCTGCACGATCCACTCCGCGCCGTGCTGGGCACCGAGATCGACGCGCTTCTCGACGATCTTGTCATCCGCACCGACCACGTAGACGTAGGCGCCGTCGTCATCGCGCTGTATCGCCGCCTGCGGCAGCAGAAACGCGCCGTGCAAGCTGCCCATGGTCAGTCGAATCTTGACGAACATGCCGGGCAGCAGTGCATCGTCCGGGTTCGGCACCACCGCGCGCAGGTCGATCGCGCCCGTGCTCGGGTCGACCGCGAGATCGGTGAAGTCGAGGGTTCCCGTGTGCGGGTAAATGCTGCCGTCGGGTTGCACGATCTGCACTTCGGCCTTGTCCGGCGCGGCGAGTTTCAGTTCGCCGGATTTTTCCGCCTTGCGCAGTTGTTCGACTTCGGCCATCGGCTCGCTGAAATTGGCGTAGATGGGATTGATCACCTGCACCGTGGTCAACGGGTTGGTGTCGGTGGGTGAAACCAGCGCGCCCTGGGTGACGTTGGCGCGGCCCGCGCGGCCGCTGATGGGTGCGGTGACGGTGGCGTAGCCGAGGTTGATCCTCGCGTTCTCGACATTGGCCTGTGCAGCCTTGACCGAGGCGACGGCTTCGGCGGCCGCGGCAATGGCATCATCAACGTCCTGTTTGGCGAGCAGGCCCTTGGCGCCGAGCTGCCTGCTGCGCCTGGCTTTCAGTTCGGCGTCGTGAGCGGTGGCTTGGCTTTGCGCAAGCTGTCCTTGTGCCGCGCGCAGGTTGGCTTGCAGCGGTGCCGGATCGACCCTGAAGAGAACCTGCCCGGCCTCGACGTCCGTCCCTTCCTTGTAAACCCGCTGCAGCACGATGCCGGTCACCCGCGCGCGCACTTGCGCTGTCAGGGTGGCGGCAAGGCGGCCCGAGTAGCTGCGCGTCACCGGGACATCGGCAGGCTTCGCCGTGACGACGCCGACTTCGGGTGTCGCGGATGCGGGGGGGGGCGAGTGGCTGCATGCACCGAGCATCAGTGCCAGCGACACCATGATGCTGCCGGTGCCATGCAGCGAAAATGTCTTCATCGGGGTTTCTCTACCCGCCGGGTCAGTAATCTTCGAGTATGGCGTGATTCACGTCTTGCGTCCCTAGGTCATCGGTCATGCCAGAGCCTGAAGATGTGCGCTTGCGCATGTGAATCGCGGGCATCAAGCTCAGCTCCGACGCTGGATCGCGCGCGTCGACCGGCAGTATCCTATGCGTCTTCCATCCTGCGCTACCACCAAAAACATGAACGCACTGCGCGCCCCTGCCGGGGGCAACGAGGTGGCCGCCATCGCGGCTGCTGTCCGTGGCATGGTCGATCCGCCGGATGCCGCGACTGCCGAGAAGTTTGCGAACCTGACGTGCAGTGAACTCGGGCCGGAGGAACTGGCCCGTCGCGGCGTCGATGGTTGGGCCGCGATGTGCGCGGATTTGTTTCGCTGGGTCCGCAGTCGTCCCGCCGGACATGCTTCCGTGCGTGCGTTCAATCCGGATCCCTCGCACAACGGCTGGCGCTGCCCGCATTCGGTGATCGAAGTCATCACGGACGACGTGCCGTTCCTGGTCGATTCGCTGGAAATGGTCATTCGTGGCGAAGGCCTGCGTCTGCATCGACTGATCCACCCCGTGATGGACATCGGTCGCGGTGCCGGTGGAACCATGACCGCGGTGGCGGCATGCGGCGATGGCGGCAGCGCAGAATCGGTCATGCACGCCGAGATCGATTGCGTGGACGCGGCCACGCTGGGCAAGCTGCAGGCACTCACCGAGGTGGCGCTGGCAGACGTGCAGGCTGCGGTCCGCGACTGGCAGGCCATGCACGACAAGATGCTGGCGATCGCCGATGCGCTGCCCGCCGAAAAAAGTCCGCTCGATGCCGAGGAAATCGCCGAAGGCCAGGCCTTCCTGCGCTGGGCAGCGGACAATCACTTCACCTTCCTCGGCTACCGCGAATACGACGTGGTGGCCGATCGCGGCGACGAATTGCTTCAGGCGCGCGCAGGCTCCGGGCTGGGTATCCTGCGCAATCCGGATCTCGCCACCGCGCCGCGTTCCACCAAGAGCCTGGTCGCGACCCGCCTGCCACAGTCCGGCTCGATGGATGCGATCATCCTGACCAAGACCAATGCGCGTTCGCGCGTACACCGGTCCGGCTACATGGACTACATCGGCGTCCTGCGATTCGATGACAAGGGCAAACCGGTCGGCGAGTCGCGTTTTCTCGGGCTCTACACATCGACTTCTTACATGCGCCGTCCGCAGGACGTGCCGCTGGTGCGCAAGAAGTTCGAATCGGCCGAGAAGCGTTCGGGTTTGCGTCCGCAATCCCATTCCGGCAAGGCGTTCCGCTCGATCCTGGAAACCTTGCCCCGCGATGAGCTTCTGCAGGCATCCAGCGATGAGCTGTACGCACTCGCGAGCGGCATATTCGACTTGAACGAACGTCGCCGCGCGCGCCTGTTCGTGCGCCGCGATGCCTACGGACGTTTCTTCTCGTGCCTGGTGTTCATCCCCCGCGATCATTACAGCGCCAAGGTCGGGGAACGCGTGAAGGACATGCTGCGCGAGGCGTTGCACGGCGCGCATGTCGATTCGATGGTCCAGATCGGCGACGCCCCGATGGCACGCATGCACGTGGTGGTACGTCCACGCGCAGGCGATCACGTGAACGTGGACGTGACGGCCCTGGAATCGAAACTCGCGCCGATCGTGCGCAACTGGCACGATGAATTGCGCGACGCGCTGGTCGGTGGCCTCGGCGAGGAACGCGGCGCACAGCTTGCCAGTCGTTGGGGCAGCGCGCTTGGTTCGGCCTATATCGAGGATGCCACCGCGGCGCGCGCGGCCGAGGATGTCGGCATCCTGACCGAGATGACCGGCAACAACGAGGACATGCGCCTGGCCTTGCACGATTCCTACCGCAAACCGGGTGAGCTGCACTTCAAGATCTTTCGTTCCGGCAGCGACATCCCGCTGTCCGATGCCCTGCCGCTGCTGGAAAACGCGGGGCTGAAAGTCGATACCGAACAGGTGCACGCGCTGGAACTGCATGGATCAAAGGCCTGCATCCAGGATTTCGTGGTCAGGCCGGCGTCGCCGCTGAAATTCAAGCTCAAGGACGTGCACGCGCGTTTCGAGGATGCGTTCGGTGCGATCTGGCACGGCCAGGCCGAAAGCGATCGCTTCAACACGCTGTTGCTGGAGGCCGGTCTCGGCTGGCGGCAGATCGCGATGCTGCGCGGCTATTGCAAATACCAGCAGCAGGTCGGCACGCCGTTCTCGCAGGCATACATGGAAGAAACGCTCAATCGCTACCCGATGATCGCCGGGCTGCTGGTCGAGTTGTTCGAGGCCAAGTTCGACCCGCAGCGGGAAGCCGGCGACGCGGACAGCCGCAATCGTGCGCGCGAAGCCTTGCGGCACGAACTGGTGACGCTGACGCCGAAGGCCGTGGTCGACAGCAATCCGGATTTCATCGAGCGTGTCGCCGCATTGCTGGAAAAATCGCGGGAGGTACAGGTCGAAGGCCTGATCAACGCCATCAAGGCGCTGCTGGTCAACGTTTCCAGCCTCGACGACGACCGCATCCTGCGTGGTTTCATGAGCCTGATCCGGGCCACGCTGCGCACCAATTATTTCCAGTTACACGATGGCAGGGCCGCCGAGTACATCAGCTACAAGTTCGATTCGCAGCAGGTCCCGGACGTGCCCAAGCCGGTGCCGTACCGGGAAATCTGGGTGTACGCGCCGCGTGTGGAAGGCGTGCATCTGCGCTTCGGACCGGTCGCACGCGGCGGACTGCGCTGGTCGGACCGCCGCGAGGATTTCCGCACCGAAGTGCTGGGCCTGGTGAAGGCGCAGATGGTCAAGAACACCGTGATCGTGCCGGTGGGATCGAAGGGTGGTTTCTTCGTCAAGAAGCCGCCCGCGAGCGGCGAGCGCGACGCGGTGCTGGCCGAGGGCATCGCCTGCTACAAGCTGTTCATCAACGGCCTGCTCGACATCACCGACAACATCGACACCGCTGCCGACAAGGTGCTGCATCCGTCCGACGTTGTGCGCCACGACGCCGACGATCCTTATCTGGTCGTTGCCGCCGACAAGGGCACGGCGACGTTCTCCGATATCGCCAACGGCATCTCGATCGAACACGGTTACTGGCTGGGCGACGCATTCGCATCAGGAGGTTCCGCGGGTTACGACCACAAGGCCATGGGCATCACCGCCAAGGGAGCGTGGGAATCGGTGAAGCGGCATTTCCGCGCGCTCGGCCACGATTGCCAGGCCGAGGATTTCACTTGCGCCGGCATCGGCGACATGTCCGGCGACGTGTTCGGCAATGGCATGTTGCTCTCGCGCCACATCAAGTTGGTGGCGGCGTTCGACCATCGCCATATCTTCATCGACCCGAGCCCGGACCCGGCAAGTTCCTTCGCCGAGCGCGAGCGCATGTTCAAGTTGCCGCGTTCGTCGTGGGACGATTACGACAAGTCGAAAATCTCCGCGGGCGGCGGCGTGTTCGCGCGCAGCCTCAAGGCCATAACGATCACGCCTGAAATACATGCCGCACTCGGCATTGCCGACGGCGTCGAATCGTTGTCGCCCACCGACCTCATTACCGCGATCCTGAAAGCACCGGTCGACCTGCTGTGGAACGGCGGCATCGGCACCTACGTCAAGGCGGCGTCCGAGAGCAACGCCGACGTGGGCGATCGTGCCAACAACTCGCTGCGCATCAATGGCGACGACCTGCGCTGCAAGGTCGTGGGTGAGGGCGGCAACCTCGGCCTCACCCAGAAGGCCCGCATCGAGGCCGCGCAGCGCGGCGTGCTGCTGAACACCGATTTCATCGACAACTCGGCCGGCGTGGATACCTCGGATCACGAGGTCAACATCAAGATCCTCCTCAACGACGCGGTGCAGCGCGGCGAGATGGACATCGACGCGCGCAACGCGCTGCTGCATTCGATGACCGACGAAGTCGAGAAACTGGTGCTGTGGGACAACTATCGCCAGAACGTCGCGATCAGCCTGATGGAACACATGTCGGTTGCGCGGATCGGTTCCAAGGGGCATTTCATCCGCACCCTGGAATCTCGCGGCCAGCTCGACCGCCAGATCGAATCGTTGCCCTCGGACGCCGAATTGGCCGAACGCCGCACCCACCACCAGGGGCTGACCCGTCCGGAACTGTCGGTGCTGCTGTCGTATTCCAAGATCGTGCTGTACCAGCAACTGCTGGATTCCGATGTGCCCGAGGATCCGTTCCTGTCGCACGAACTGGTGCGCTATTTCCCGCGGCCGTTGCACGAAAAGTTCGCCGAGCACATGCAGCGTCACCGCCTCAAGCGCGAGATCATCGCGACCGCGGTGACCAACTCGATCGTCAACCGGATGGGCGCGACCTTCGTGCTGCGCACCCAGGAAGACACCGGACACACCGCGGCGGCGGTGGTCAAGGCGTACAATGCGGCGCGCCAGATCCTGCACACGCGCGAACTGTGGTCGGGCATCGATGCGCTGGATGGCAAGGTCAGCGAGGCCGCGCAGATCGACGCGCTGATGAAGTTGTGGTCGCTGTTGCGCCACATGTCGCGCTGGCTGCTCAACCGTCCGGGCGCGTCGCTCGGCATCACCGACCTGGTCGAACGCTACCAGCCCGGCATGGACAAGCTGCGTGCGGCGTTGCCTGATGCCTTGAGTGAAACCGGGCGGGCGTCGTGGGACGTGGATCAGGAGAAATGGCAGGGACTCGGTTTCCCCGTCGAACTTGCGCGCAAGCTGGCGACCATCCCCACGCTGGAAGTGGCCATGGACGTCATCGAAACCTCGCTGGATACGGATCGCCCGGTCGGGCATGTCGCGCGCGTATTCTTCGATCTCGGTGAGGCACTGGACATCGAGTGGTTGCGTCGGCAGATCGAGAAGCTGTCGGTGGAAAGCCGCTGGCATGCCCAGGCGCGCGGGGCATTGCGCGACGAGCTGGCGGTGCAACAGCGCGCGATGGTGGGCCAGATCCTGGCGTCCGAGCAGGGCAGCCAGACCGCTGACGGCGCCGTGTCGGCTTGGCTGGAACGCGACGATCCGCAGTTGCAATTCACGCGCGGCATGCTCGACGAGATACGCGGAGTGGACGTCGATTATCCGATCGCCTCGGTGGCGTTGCGGCGGCTGGCGCAGATCGCCCAGTCAGGCTGAGGACGCGGATTTCTGCATATTTCCTTCGCTGGATGCCTGCGGATCCCGCCGTATCCAGCGGTGTTTCGCGTCGACGTCGAGCGAATACGCTTCGCTCGATGGACGGGGCCACCCCACACGCGGCGGCGGCTTACAACTCGAACTGCTCGTCGAGGATCCGTTGTGCCAGGTTGCGTTCGGGATCGAACAGCAGCGTGATGGCGCGTTCGCGCGCCTCGCGTACCTGGATGTCCACGGCATCGCGCACCTCGTGGAAATCCGCGGTCGCGCTGACTGGCCGGTGGCCCGGTTCCAGCGTGCGCAATCCGATCCGCGTCGTGGCCGGCAACAACGCGCCACGCCAGCGGCGTGGCCGGAACGGGCTGATCGGCGTCAGCGCCAGCACGTTGGCGTCGAGCGGCAGGATCGGCCCGTGCGCGGACAGGTTGTAGGCGGTGGAACCCGCTGGCGTCGCGACCAGCAGGCCGTCGCAGATCAGGTCGGCCAGCTTCACTTCGCCGTTCAGCGCGACCTCGATGTGGGCGGCCTGGTTGGTCTGCCGCAGCAGCGATATTTCGTTGAAGGCAAGCGCCGTGATCTGGTTGCCGTCACGCTGGGTGACGCGCATTTCCAGTGGATGCAATACCGCGGGATGCGCCGTGGCGATGCGCGCCGGCAGATCGTCGGGTTGATACAGGTTCATCAGGAACCCGACGCGGCCCAGTTTCATTCCGTACACCGGCAGACCCTGCCCGAGTTGCGCGTGCAGGGTGCGTAGCATGAAACCGTCGCCGCCCAGCGCCACGATCACGTCGGCATCGTCGGGAGCCACCGCGCCATAGCGTTCCTGCAGCGCGTCGCAGGCCGCGCGCGCCTTGTCGGACGCCGAGGCGACGAAAGCAAGCCGCGGATCGGCGGCGACGGGGCGCGGTGCGGTGGCCATGCGCCAAGTGTGCCTTGATCGCGGCGATTAGGAAACTCCGCTCAGCCTGTGGCCTGAGCTGCTCACGTCACGTAACGCATCTCCGGTGACGGCACGGCCAGGAAGTTGCCCTGTGCGAAATTGACGCCGGCCGAGAACAGGGTCGGCATGCTGGAAGCCTCTTCGATCCATTCGACCATGGTGCGTTTGCCCGCCGCGTGTGCCTGCGAGCACAGCTCGCGCACCTTCAATTCGTTTTCCGAATGGTGGGCCAAGTCGGTGGTCAGCGCGCGGTCGATCTTCAGGTAGTCGGCGTCGATGTGCTTGAGTGTCTGGAACGAGTTGAGGCCGGAGCCGAACTGCTCCAGCTCGAAGCCGCCGCCGCTCTTGCGCCAGCGCTCGACGAAATCATGTGCCGGCTTGAGGCAGGTCATCACCTTGGCCTCGGGGACTTCGAACACCAGTTGCGAGGCATTGACGCCGGCGGCTGAAAGTTTTTCCTCCACCCAATTCGCCAGTGTTTCGTCGTGCAGGGTCAGCGTGGACAGCTTGACGAACAAGGTGGTCGGCGGTGATTGCTTGCCGCGTTTGCCCAGCGCGGCGATGGCGTGCTCGATCACCCAGCGGTCGATCGCGAGCAGGCGATCATTGCGTTCGGCGATGGGCATGAAATGCGCAGGCATGACTTCTTCGGTGGGGCCGCGCATGCGCAGCAGTACCTCGAAGAACTCGCCTTCCTCGCCCTGCAGGCTGATGATGGGCTGGTAATAAAGCACGAAGCCGTCGTGCTCGAGGGCGTCGTCGATCATGTCCAGCCATTGCTGTTCGCGTGCGGCCTCGGCCTTGTCGGCTGCGGCGGGATCGTGGATGTCGATGCGATTGCCGCCCTGGCCCGCTGCAGCCCGCAGCGCATCATCGGCCTGCGACAGCAGGATCTGAGATTTTGCGTTCTTCTCGCCGAGCAGGCTGCCGCCGATGCTGATGGTGAGGCTGGTGGATTTGCCGCCCGCTTCGATGATCGCTGCCTCGATGCCGCTGCGCAGGGACTCGGCGAGCTTCTGCACCTCTGCCAGCGGGCTGCCTGACAGCAGGATGCCGAACGCGTGATCGCTGATGCGCCCGGCGCTGTCACTGGCGCGCAGGCGCTGCTTGATGGTGCCGGCCAGCGCGCGCAGCACGTCGTCCGCGCCGGTGATGCCGACGGTGTCGAGGACCAGCCGGTAATTGTCCGGCTCGAGCAGCAGCAAGGCCTGGTCGGTGGTGCCCCTGATGGCCCGCGCGACGGCTTCGTCGATGAGTTCGATGAAGTGGGCGCGGTTGGAAAGCCCCGTAACCGAATCCTGGGTTTTCAGTCGACGCAGTTCTTCTTCGGTCTCGCGGTTGGAGGCCGGCAACCGGAACACGATCTGCTGGCAGGGTTCGCCCTCGTACGTCGCAGGCGAGAACTCCATCACCGCTTCGAAGGTGCTGCCGTCCGTGCGCCGGGCCGTCAGGTCCAGCCGCGGCGGCGGCTTCTCGCCGCGCGCGAGGCGTTTCAGCAGGTCCTTGAAATCCGCCATGTGCTGCGGCGCGATCAGGTCGAGGATGGTCAGGCCCTCGACGTCCTCGAAGCCCTCGAAACCGAACATTTCGAGGTAGGCGTTGTTGGCGCGTACGTGGGTGCCTTCGTGGATGTAGGCGATCGGATCCCGCGAGGAATCGAGCAGTGAATCGCAGCGGCGCTCGGATTCACGCAATGCCGCTTCGAGTTTGCGCACGTTGCGACGGGTGCCCAGCGCATCCAGTTCGCGGCGCACGACTGCCTGCAGCTGATCCTGGCGCTTGCGCAGCGCGATGCCGCGGATGCTGCCATGCGTCAGGATTTCGGCAACCAGGTCGTCGGTGAGCGTGTCCGTGAGGGCCAGCAACGCGACGTCCTTGCCGGTGGCGTTGAGCGCCTGCGCGATGACCCCGATGGAAATGTCCTTGCAGGCGGGATTGGCCAGCACCAGATCCGGGGTGAAGGATTCCAATGACGCGGCAAGCTCTTCCTCGGTGGAAATGCGCTGGGGCCGCAGGGCGATGCCACTGTTACGCAGCACGCTGATGATCTGCTCGGCGTCCTCGGCCTGATCTTCGGCGATGATCAGTTTGGTAATCGGTTCAGGCAACATTCGAGGCCTTGCACTGCGCGGACCTTCGGGTCACGTGTCGCATCCGGCAGCCTGGGTGCTGGGACATGGCTGCCTTAGCTTGATCTCGATCCTGCCGAGGTCCGGGGCAGGCCGTCACGATAATGGTTTCAATTCCCGCTTTTGTACCCGATACGAAGCGGCGACGCCAGCCACCGTATCAGACCGGACGCTTGGCGGGCTCGCCCGGCAACTCGCGGACCAGCCGCGGGACCAGGTAGCCCGGAAGGCGCGCGCGCATCCTATCGACCAGTTCGCGGGCGCGCGTATCGGGCACCTCGAAGTGGGCGGCGCCGCGTACCCGGTCGAGCTGGTGCAGGTAATACGGCAACACTCCTAGTGCGAAAAGGCGCTCGGAGAGGTTGGCCAGTACCTCGGCGTCGTCGTTGATACCGCGCAGCAGCACCGACTGGTTGAGCAACGTGACGCCGGCTGCGCGCAGGCGCGCGCAGGCTGCGCCGACGTCGGCATCCAGTTCGTTCGGATGGTTGGCGTGGATGACCATCACGCGTTGCAGCGGCAGCGCGGCCAGCCAGGCGCACAAGGCTGTGTCTATGCGTTCGGGCAGCACCACCGGCAAACGCGAATGCAGGCGCAAACGGATGACGTGCGGCAGGTCGCGAAGTGCTCTGGTCAGGTCTGTCAATTTTTGTGTCGAGAGTACCAGCGGATCGCCGCCGGAGAGAATCACCTCGCGAATCGAGGTATCGGCGGCGAGGCAGTCGACGGCTTCCCGCCAGGCATGCGCGGCGGCGAGTTCCTCGGCATACGGAAAATGCCGGCGAAAACAGTAGCGGCAGTTGACGGCGCAGGAGCCGGCCGCGATCAGCAGGGCGCGGCCATCGTATTTGTGCAGGACACCGTATCCCTTGATCGCGTCGAGGTCGCCCACCGCGTCGTCGGTGTAGCCCGGTGCCTCGTCCAGTTCGGCCAGTTGCGGCAGCACTTGGAGAAGCAGAGGGTCGGACGGGTCGCCGCGACGCATGCGTTCGGCGAATCCGCGCGGAACCCTGAGGGCAAAACCGGCATCGTTCGCGGGCAGGCGTGGCGCAAGCTGCGGCAGGTCCAGCAGCTCGAGCAATTCGCGTGGTTCCGTGATGGCGTCACGCAGGCTTTGGCGCCAGTCGGGCAAGGCGTCCGGCTGCGTGGATGCGCCGATTGCGGTTATCATGTCGGGCCTTGTTGCCGGTTCCGAGGCCGGCCAACCCGTCATTCTAAATCATCCGCCCAGTCGGCGTTTCGCGTCCGGCTTGGCATTACGCATCCACGGAGCACAGCATGGCCAGTTTCGGTCTCAACGACGTCAAGAACGGTTTGAAGATCATCGTTGACGGCGATCCCTACGTGATCGTCGGCGCCGATTTCATCAAGCCCGGCAAGGGCCAGGCTTTCACCCGCATCAAGATCCGCAACCTCAAGAATGGCCGCACCACCGAGAAGACCATGAAGGCGACCGACACGGTCGAGGGCGCCGACGTGGTCGATACCGACATGCAGTATCTCTACAACGACGGCGAGTTCTGGCACTTCATGGATCCGTCCAGTTTCGAGCAGCACACTGCCGACAAGAATGCCGTGGGCGATGCCGCGCAGTGGCTGAAGGGCGAGGAGGAGTGCATCGTCACGTTCTGGAACGGCGTCCCTTTGTCGGTCACGCCGCCCAACTTCGTGGAACTGCAGATCGTCGAGACCGATCCCGGCCTGCGTGGTGACACTTCGGGTGGCGGCGGCAAGCCGGCCAAGCTCGAAACCGGCGCGACCGTGCGCGTGCCCTTGTTCGTCAATCAGGATGAAGTCATCAAGGTCGACACGCGGACGGGTGAATACGTCGGTCGCGTGAAATGATTGATTCGCAGAAAATTCGCGCAGCGGATTTCGTCGCGAATCAATCACCCCGGCGAAGGCCGGGGTCCATCCGCAATCTGCATGGATTCCGGCTTGCGCCGGGATGACGAGCAAGAGAATGTCGTCATGATGGAACACCCGGCAACGAGTCCATCTCAACCCATCGACCTTTTGATCTTCGCCCGCTGGATCGTGCCGGTCGAGCCCGATCGCGTGGTGCTTGAGAATCACGCGATCGCGGTCGACCGCGGCGCGATTGTCGAATTGCTGCCGAACCACGCAGCCGCCGCAAAATATGCGCCGCGCGAACGCGTGGACCTGTCCCAACATGCGTTGATTCCGGGTCTGGTCAACGCGCATACCCACAACCCGATGACCCTGCTGCGCGGGCTGGCCGATGATCTGCCGCTGATGACTTGGCTGCAGCAACATATCTGGCCGGTGGAGGCGAAAGTCATCGGGCCGGAATTCGTGCGCGACGGCGTGGAACTCGCGATTGCCGAGATGCTGCGCGGCGGCACCACCTGTTGCAACGAGAACTATTTCTTCCCCGACGCCCAGGCCGCGGCGTACAAGGCGCACGGTTTCCGCGCGCTGGTCGGCTTGCCGGTGATCGAGTTTCCCAGTGCGTGGGCCAGGGATCGCGACGAATATTTCGAACGTGCGCTGACCGTGCACGACCAATATCGCGACGACCCGTTGATCGGCACGACCTTCGCGCCGCACGCGCCCTACACGGTTTCCGATGCATCGTTCGAACGCATCCGCACGCTTTCGGATCAGCTCGACTTGCCGGTGCACCTGCACTTGATGGAAACCGCGCACGAAGTCGAGGAAAGCAAGCGCGAGCACGGCCTGCGGCCCATGCAGCGCCTGCAGAAGCTGGGTCTGGTCAACGACCGCCTGATCGCGGTGCACATGACCCAGGTGAGCGATTCGGAGATCGCGACCTGCGCCGAGGCGGGTGTGTCGGTGGTGCATTGCCCGGAATCCAACCTGAAACTGGCGTCGGGTTTCTGTCCTGCGGAGAAGTTGCGCCGTGGCGGCGTCAACCTTGCACTCGGCACCGACGGCTGCGCCTCCAACAACGATCTGGACATGTTCGGCGAGCTGCGTACCGCGGCGTTGCTGGCCAAGGGCGTGGCGGGCGATCCGGCTGCCTTCGACGATGCCTTTGCCTTGCGCGCGGCCACGTTGAGCGGCGCGAAGGCCCTGCAACTCGACGCCAGGACCGGTTCCATCGAAGCCGGCAAGCGTGCCGACCTGGTCGCGGTGCGCATGGACGAAGTCGAAACCCAGCCGCTTTACAATGTGATCTCGCACCTTGCCTACGCGGTCTCGCGCCGCCAGGTCAGTGATGTATGGATCGACGGTGTGCGCAAACTCGAAAGTGGCACGCTGGTCGATTTCGACCTTGCCGGCGTGCTGCAGAAGGCTCGCCGCTGGCGCGATCGAATCGCGGTGCTTTGATATCCGGAACTCGATGAAACACTACCTCGTGCTTACCCTGCGTACCCCGCAATTCGATCCTGTCGTGATCAAGGCGCATTACGCCCACCTCGAAGCTTTGCAGGCCCAAGGCGCGCTCGAAGCCTCTGGACCGTTCACCGACCTGTCCGGCGGCGCCTACCTGATCCGTGCTGAATCACTGGAGCAGGCACGCGCGATGGCATTTGCCGATCCGGTGCATGTGACCGGATCATCGGAAGTCACGGTGCGCGAGTGGGACATCAAATACGTGATGAAGGCACAGGCAGCATGAACACCGCCGCCCATCCCAATGCCGATCCCGAAGAGCTCGCGCGGTTCGGCAAGCTGGCGCACCGCTGGTGGGATCCGGATGGCGAGTCGCGTCCGTTGCATGACCTGAACCCGGTGCGTTTCGGGTTCGTGGCCGGCCACGTCGCACTGCGTGGCGCACGCGTGGCCGACGTCGGCTGCGGGGGCGGCCTGCTCAGCGAGTCGCTGGCCAAGGCGGGTGCCGAAGTCGTGGCGATCGATCTGGCGCCGGAAGTGATCGAGGTGGCCAAACTGCACTTGCACGAAACCGATGCAGCTTCTGGGTCGCCCTTGGCCGTCGATTATCGGCTGTGTTCGTCGCGCCAGCTCGCCGAAGAAATGCCGGCCGCGTTCGACGCCGCGTGTTGCATGGAACTGATCGAGCACGTGCCCGACCCCGCTGCGCTGATCGGCGATCTCGCCGAGCTGCTGAAGCCGGGTGGCAGCTTGTTCCTGTCCACGTTGAACCGCACGCCGGTCAGTTTCGCCACGGCCATCATCGGCGCCGAATACGTGGCGCGCCTGCTGCCACGCGGTACCCACGATTACCGGCAATTCCTCAAGCCTTCGGAACTGGCGACGCTGCTTCGCAAGGCCGGACTGACACTCGAGAACATCTCGGGAATCGCCTACAACCCATTGAACAGGAAAGCATGGTTGACACACAACACGAGAATCAATTACCTGATCCGCGCCCGCAAATCCGGCGCATGAAATCGCTTCCGCAACCCCTCGCCGGGGTCTTTTTCGACCTCGACGGAACCCTGGTCGATTCCGCGCGCGACATGCACGATGCGCTGGTTGCGCTTTGCCACGAACTTGAACTGGCCGTGCCGCCATTCGAGAACGTGCGCGAAAACGTTTCGCGCGGCGCGCGTGCCGTATTGCGCTGTGCGGTCGGTGACGACGAACAACGCGTCGATGCGGTGCTGCCGCGATTCCTGGCGTTGTACGTCGCCACCGGCATGGCCAATACCCATGCTTTCGAGGGCATGGAAAACCTGCTTGAAAAGCTCGAGGCGCGCGGCGTGCGCTGGGGCGTGGTCAGCAACAAGGCCGGCGCGCTGGTGTCGCTGGTGCTCGCGAAACTCGGTTACGAGGATCGTGTGGCTTCGGTCGTCGGGGGCGATACCCTTGCGCAACGCAAACCCGATCCGGCTCCGGTGCTGCATGCGTGCGTGCTGGCCGGAGTCGAGCCTTCCCGTTGCGTGTACGTCGGCGACGATCCGCGCGACATCCTGGCCGGTCGCGCGGCGGGTCTGTACACGATCGCGGCGGCGTGGGGTTACCTCGACGGGGCCGATCCGCACGACTGGCAACCGGATGCGGTCAGCGCCGATCCCGCCCAGCTTGCAGTGCTGCTGGACCGGGTGTGAGCGCTGGCGCATTCGAGGAGCATGTCCAAAAGTGGCGCGAAGCCAGCCCGCATCGCGCAGTGGCATGGTTGTTCCTGCGACCCGACGAACGCATCCGGTACGGCGCGCTCGCGTCGCTGGAACACGAATGGCTGCGAAGCGTGCGCGACGTGCGCGAACCACAGGTAGCAGCGGCCAAACTCGGTTGGTGGCGCGAGGAAATGCAGCGCGCTGCGCAAGGTCAGGCGCGCCATCCCCTTACACAGGCGTTGTTCGCCGACGCGCGGATGGAAGATGTACCCCCGACATGCTGGACAGCACCCGTGGAAGCGGCGATGGTCGCGTTCGGCGCGGCCCCGCCGGCGGACTTTGCGAGCCAGTGTGAATCGACTGCTCCGCTTGCGCATGCGCTTGCGGAACTGGAGACGCGCGTATGGTTCGGCGAGGGCATCGAGACGCGGAAGGCCGGCAGGGTGGCGCTGTTCGACCACCTCGTCACCAATGCCCGCGCGCTGGAATCGGAGGCTGGACAAGGGCGCTCGCCGCTGCCCATGAACCTGCTGGCCCGGCATGGCCTGACCGTCGACGGATTGGGCCATGATTCACCGCAGCGTCGCGCCGCGTTGCGCGATTACCTGGCCGAACTCGGGCGCGGACTGGCCGACGCGGCTAAGATGCCCGGTGCGTTGAGCTTGTTTCGTGCCGCCGGCTTGCAGCAGGACTGCCACGCGCTGGGCCGGGCCTTGCGGGGCGAGGATCCTTTGGCCTCGCTGCGATCGCCCGTCTACGGCTTGCGCGGGCTGTTGAAAACCTGGCGGGCAGCCCGCACGTGGCGTGGCATGGTGCGTTCCGGGAGTCTTTCATGAGCAACCCTTCGGACAACCGCTTGCCCGATGTCGCGACCGGCGCAGAACCCGTCGCCGGCGGCGCGCTGGACTGGGTCGGCATGCACGGCATCGACCTGCCGGTGCGTTGCGCGGACGGGCAGGATGGCATGCTCATGGTGCCAGCGCGGGTTTCCGTGCAGGTCAATCTTGCCAATCCCGCGGCGCGCGGCATCCACATGTCGCGCCTGTACCTGGAACTCGAACGTGCGCTCGGCGAGCACACGCTCACGCCATCCGGACTGTGCAGCCTGCTGCACGCGCTGCTCGCTTCGCACGCGGATTTGTCCAGCCGCGTGCGCCTGCGCGTCGAATACGCGCAGATGCTGAAACGGCGCGCGCTGGTCAGCGACAACGCCGGCTGGCGATCCTATCCGGTGACGGTCGAGGCCCGGTTGCTGGACGAGCATTTCAGCGTGCGACTGGGTTGCGAGGTTACCTACTCGTCGACCTGTCCTGCTTCGGCCGCACTGTCGCGCCAGATAAACCAGCAGCGCTTCGACGAGGATTTCGCGGGCGCCGTGCCTTCGCAGCGTGTGGTACGCGACTGGCTGGGCAGCGAGCGCGGCATGGCCGCGACCCCGCATGCGCAACGCAGCACCGCGCGCGTGCTGGTGCGGCTGGCGCCGGGCTTCGATCTGCCGGTGTCGGAACTGATCGAAACCATCGAGCAGGCATTGGCGACGCCGGTGCAGACCGCGGTCAAGCGTGAGGACGAGCAGGCCTTCGCGCGTTTGAACGCCGAAAACCTGATGTTCTGCGAGGACGCCGCGCGGCGCATCCGCGTCGCGCTGGATGCCGACCAACGCATCGCCGGCTACCGCATCCGCGCGGCGCACCACGAAAGCCTGCATCCGCACGATGCCGTGGCGGAAGTCAGCAAAAATTTCCCGGACTGATCTTTCGTTGCGAATCAGCGGTCGAAGGCAAGCCGCATACCCGCCGGCGCGTCAAGCAGTTTTCCGTCACGTGCGACCAGGTTGCCGTTGACGAAAGTGGCGGCGACGCTGCTGCGGAATGTGTCGCTCTCGAACGGCGACCAGCCGCATTTCGACAGCACCTGATCTCTGCGCACGGTTTGCGGTTTGGCGGGATCGACCAGCGTCAGGTCGGCGAAATACCCTTCACGCAGGTAACCGCGTTGCTCGATAGCAAACAGCGTGGCCGGTGCGTGCGCGTAGGCCTCGACCAACCGTTCCAGCGTCAGCTTGCCGTCGAAAACATGTTCCAGCGTCGATTGCAGCGCGAACTGGATCAAGGGAATGCCCGACGGGCAACTCGTGTAAGGGTTGGCCTTTTCCGACTCCAGGTGCGGTGCGTGGTCGGTGGCAAGGACGTCGATGCGGGTGTCGGCCAGCGCGCGGGTCAGTTCGGTGCGATCCGAGGTCGTCTTGATCGCCGGATTGCACTTGATCTTGCCGCCCAGCGTCGCATAGTCGGCATCGCTGTAGCGCAGGAAATGCACGCAGGTTTCCGCTGTGATGCGCTTGCCGGCGATTGGTCCGGGTTCGAACAGCGCGAGTTCGTCGGCGGTGGAAACGTGCAGCAGGTGCAGGCGGGTGCCATGGCGGCGCGCGCTTTCCACGGCCCATTTGGTGGATTCGAAACACGCCTCGCGCGAACGGATTTCCGGATGCAGCCGCATCGGGATGTCGTCGCCGTATTCGGCTTTTGCGCGATCGAGGTTGGCGTGGATGATGCGGCTGTCCTCCGCGTGCACCAGCACGGTCACCGGTGAGTCGCGGAACACGCCTTCCAGCGCGGCGGGATCGCTGACGCACAGGTTGCCGGTCGATTCGCACAGGAACACCTTGACGCCGGGAATCCGGCGCGGATCAAGCGCGCGAATCGCGTCGAGGTTGTCGTTGCTGGCGCCGAAATAGAAGGCGTAATTGGCCAGCGACGTGCGTGATGCGATCGCGTACTTGTCTTCCAGCAGCGCGTGGGTCAACGCCGCGGGTTTGGTGTTCGGCATGTCGATGAAGCTGGTGACGCCGCCCGCGACCGCCGCGCGCGATTCCGAGGCGATGTCGGCCTTGGCCGTGTAACCGGGTTCGCGGAAATGCACGTGATCATCGATCATGCCGGGCAGCAGCCACAGACCCGACGCATCGAAAACCTGCTCGCCCGCGCGGGCGGCCAATCCTGCGCCGATTTCCTCGATGCGCTGATCGCGGATGCGCAGGTCCGCCGGCGAACGGCGGCCTTCGTTGACGAGTTCGGCATTCCGGATCAGCCAGTCGGTCATTCAGTTTCTCCGTGGGAGCGGCAGCGCCGCAAGGTGAAATGATCCGGCACCGGATCGATGCCGCCTTCACACAGCGGCTGACAGCGCAGGATACGCCATGCCGCAAGCACGCTGCCGCGCCACGGCCCGAAACGCGCGATGGCGATGCGCGCGTAGGTCGAACAACTCGGGTGAAAGCGGCAGCGGGCGCCCAGCAACGGGCTCAGCAGCCGCTTGTAGAGGGCAATCAGGAACAGCAGAAAGCGGGTCACGGGTCGATGCCGTCCGGATGGCCTGAATGGGGTGGCCGAAGGTTGATGAAATCGGTTGCCCGGTTCGGGCGACTACGCTATAACACGCGGTCGCATCTCCACAACCTCGAGTGCTGGGAACATGGCAAAATCGAAGCAGTCCGCCGCGAAGCGCAAGCCGAAAGCGGCCAAATCCGCGGTCAAACCGGGCAAGACCAAATCCGCCAAGAAAACGGTCGCCAAGCCGGCGCGCAAGGCCGCCGCAAAGCCTGTCCGCAAGGCCGCCAAGCCCGCACCGAAGAAGCCGGCCAAATCGTCCAAGTCGGCAACCAAGGCGACCAAGAAGCCTGCAGTCAGGAAGGCACCGAAGGCCGCCAAGGCACCGAAGGCCGCCCGTGCGAGCAAGACCGCGAAACCCAAGGCAGCCAAGACGGCCACGCCCAGGAAGGCGACACACGGCAAGTCGCACGCGCCAAAGTCCGAGGCAACCGCGCACGCCGCCGCCGTCCAGCAACCTGCCCAGGCCACCGCGCATGCATCCTCGCGCAAACGGACCCACGCAAAGCCGGTCGGCGGCGTCGCTGCACGCCTGAGTGTCGCGGCCAACGCCGACGAGCAGACCATCACCCGGGAAGACGGTCGCTATGCATTGCCCGCCACGGTCAACATCGACCTGCCCAAGGGCTACCGGCCAAGCGGCAAAGAGGAATACATGAATCCGCGGCATCTGGCGTACTTCCGCCAGAAGCTCAAGGACTGGCGCGACCAGTTGGTCGAAGAGTCGCGGCAAACCATGGAAAACCTGCGCGAAGAGGTCCGCGACGTCGGTGACGACGCCGAACGCGCGACCCGTGAAACCGAAAACTCGCTGGAACTGCGCACCCGCGACCGCTACCGCAAGCTGATTTCCAAGATCGAGAAGGCCCTGCGCAAGATCGAGGAGGGCCGTTACGGCTACTGCGAGGAAACCGACGAGGAAATCGGCCTGGAGCGTCTCGAGGCCCGTCCGATCGCGACCCTGTCGCTGGACGCGCAGGAGCGCCGCGAGCATCTGCAGAAGCAGATGGGCGACTGACTCTATGTATTTCCCCCGCTGCGCGGCCGATCTACTCCCGAGTCGGGGACAGTAGGCAAAGCCACCTCGATGGCGTCGACGTCCGTGTCTTGATTCCGCTGCCTCCTAGGCGTGCCGTTTACTTTGCTTTCGGGGAAAGTGCCCAAAGCCAGTGTGCCGGATGAGGATTCGGATCCGCGCATGCTTTGATGTTTTCGACGTCCTTGCCCTTGCCGCCCGCGTCCCGCGGGGCGGGTGCCTTTCTCTTGGCCGCGCGTAGAGAAGGACACCAAAGAGCAAGGCCACCCCGGCGCCACACTTTCGGCCTTCCTTGGTCGAAAAGTTCGTTCGACACGAACGGGCTTGGTCCACCGCCATCCGTGGCGCTCGCCCTGCGGGCCTGATGCTCCGCATCTCACCGCGGCGCAGGGTAGTTGAGGCAACACGATATTGCGACATCGTCGTGCCTAGCGTCATGGTTTTGGTGATTTTTACCGAAACAAAAGTCACCCGCGCGCCTTGGAGGCGTGCGGAACCAAGACCAGGATGTCGATCAGCAAATATCCGAGGCCTGTGCCAAGTGGCCGAAACCGCTCATGCGGTGCTTGATCCCGGCGCCCGCCGCCACCATTCTCAAGACAACGCCCGCATCGCGGGTCCTGTGCAATTCAGACAGTAATACTGGACATGGCAACCGAGACCACCCAATCCGTGAACGCGACCGTCGATCTGCCCGTGCTGCCACTGCGCGACGTGGTGGTGTATCCGCACATGGTGATCCCGCTGTTCGTCGGCCGCGACAAGTCGATGAAGGCGCTGGAAGCGGCGATGGAGGGCGACACTCGCATCCTGCTGGTGGCGCAGAAGCAACCGGAGACCGACGACCCAGCCGAAGCCGACCTGCACGCGATCGGTACCATCGGTAGCGTGCTGCAGCTGGTGAAGTTGCCGGATGGCACCGTCAAGGTACTGGTGGAAGGCCAGTCGCGTGCCAAGGTCGAGAGCTGCTTCGAGACCGACGGCATGCTGCGTGGGCACACCGTTGCGCTACAGCCGGTGTTCGATCGTCCCGCCGTCGAACTGGAGACGGCCGCGCGCATGCTGGTGAGCCTGTTCGAGCAACTGGTGCGCCAGAGCCGCAAGCTGCCACCGGAAGTGCTGACAGGGTTGTCGGGCATCGACGACCTCTCGCGTCTGGCCGACTCGATCGCGGCCCACCTGTCGGTGCGCCTGTCCGACAAACAGAAGGTGCTGGATACCCTCGAGGTCGGTGCGCGCACCGAGATGCTGGTCGGCCTTGTCGAAAGCGAACTCGATCTGCAGCAGGTCGAGAAGCGCATCCGTGGCCGCATCAAGACCCAGATGGAAAAGAGCCAGCGCGAGTACTACCTCAACGAACAGATGAAGGCGATCCAGAAGGAGCTCGGCGACATCGAGGAGGGCGGCAACGACATCGATGCGCTGGGCAAGAAGATCGACGATTCCGGCATGCCCAAGGAGGTGCTGGCCAAGGCCAGGGCCGAGTTCAACAAACTCAAGCACATGCCGCCGATGTCGGCCGAAGCCACCGTGGTGCGCAATTACCTCGACTGGCTGACTGGCGTGCCGTGGAAGAAACGCAGCAAGGTGCGCAAGGACTTGCGCATCGCCGAGCGGGTACTCGACGAGGATCATTACGGCCTCGAGAAGGTCAAGGAGCGCATCCTCGAATACCTCGCCGTGCAGCAGCGCGTGAACAAGATCAAGGGCCCGATCCTGTGCCTGGTCGGGCCGCCCGGCGTCGGCAAGACCTCGCTGGGCAAATCGATCGCGCGCGCAACCAATCGCAAGTTCGTGCGCCAGAGTCTGGGTGGCGTGCGCGACGAAGCCGAAATACGTGGCCACCGCCGCACCTATATCGGCTCGCTGCCGGGCCGGATCATCCAGAACATGTCCAAGGTCGGCACCCGCAACCCGATGTTCATGCTGGACGAGATCGACAAGATGGCGATGGATTTCCGCGGCGATCCGTCGGCCGCGCTGCTGGAAGTACTCGATCCCGAACAGAATCACACCTTCAATGACCATTATCTCGAGGTCGACTTCGACCTGTCCGAGGTGATGTGGATCGCCACCGCCAATTCGATGAACATCCCGGCTCCCTTGCTCGATCGCATGGAGGTCATCCGCATCCCCGGTTACACCGAGGACGAGAAAGTCGCGATTGCCACGAAATACCTGCTGCCGAAACAGATCAAGGCGGCCGGTCTGAAGGAGCACGAGCTGTCCGTCTCGGAAGGCGCGTTGCGCGACATCATCCGCTATTACACGCGCGAATCGGGCGTGCGCAACCTCGAGCGGGAACTGGCCAAGATAAGCCGCAAGGTGGTCAAGGAGCTGACGTTGGCGGAAGCGGACAAGCGGTCGAAGAAGGACGTTGGCGCTGCCGCCGGCAAAGGCAAGACCGTTTCGCGCAAACGCGTGGCCACCGCGGTCAAGGTCGGCAGCAAGAACCTCGACAAATACCTCGGCGTGCGCCGTTTCGATTTCGGCCGTAAGGAAAAGCAGAACGAGATCGGACTGGTCACCGGGCTGGCATGGACCTCGGTCGGTGGCGATCTGCTCAGCATCGAAGCGAGCGTGGTGCCCGGCAAGGGCAAGCTGACCCTCACCGGGCAGCTCGGCGATGTGATGAAGGAATCGATCCAGGCCGCGCAGTCGGTAGTGCGCGCGCGCAGCCAGCGGCTCGGGATCGAATCCGATTTCCATGACAAATACGACATCCACGTGCACGTGCCCGAGGGCGCAACACCCAAGGACGGTCCCAGTGCCGGCATCGCGATGTGCACGGCGCTGGTATCGGCGCTGACGAAAAACCCGGTGCGCTCCGAGATCGCCATGACCGGCGAGATCACCCTGCGCGGGCGCGTCCTGCCGATCGGCGGCCTCAAGGAGAAATTGCTTGCTGCGCATCGCGGCGGCATCACCACGGTGATCATTCCGGAGGAAAACAGGAAGGATCTCGCCGAGATTCCGGAGAACATCACCGATGCGCTGACCATTCATCCGGTGCGCTGGATCGACCAGGTCCTGGATCTGGCACTGGAACGACCACTGACGCCCTTGCCCGAGCCGGCCCGGGTCGAAGCCTCGAACGTGACGACCGAAATGGCACGCGACGTGTCAGAGGACGGCGGCAGTTCCTCGCGTCCGCATTGATCAAGTTTTCAATGCGATGGACGCGATACCTCGCGTGTCGTCGTCCGGCACTTGCATTTGCATGCATTCCGTGATCGCGACCCGTCTGCTCTTTTTGCGCCGTCACATGCGCTGAAATCCAAGCCCCGTCTTTATTGCGGCCCTCGTGGGGCGCTGGTATAAAGACCGGGCCGTGCGACGCAGACGCTTCAGTCGCATCGATACGGAAACCGCAACACGAACGGACGAGACGTGATTCCAGCGGCTTCGGAAAAACGTCCTTTCGCCGACATTCCACGGGCTGCTCGAAACCCAAGAGGGAATCTCCATGAACAAAGCTGAGTTGATCAATGCAATCGCCGATCATGCCGATCTGTCCAAAGCCGACGCCGGGCGTGCGCTCGACGCCGTCACCGACCAGATCAAGCGTGCGTTGAAGAAGGGTGACGACGTGTCGCTGGTCGGGTTCGGTACCTTCGTGGTGCGCAAGCGCGCCGCGCGTACCGGCCGCAATCCGCGCACCGGTGCCACCATCAAGATCAAGGCGTCCAAGGTTCCGGCGTTCAAGGCCGGCAAGGCGCTCAAGGACGCGCTGAACTGATTTTCGTGGCGTGATCGGCATCTGCCGATCACGCGCGGTCTTCGGCGGCCGACGCGCTGTGCGTCGGCCGCCGCGTTTCCGGAGCATGCAATTGAGTGCTCAACCTGCTTGAACTGCGGCCGTTTTCGTGAGGGCCGTGGCAGGATGCCCGGTCCCGAATGCCGGAATGTTTGTTCCGGCTGGAATCGCGGCACAGGATGTGCCACACGCGGAAGCCGCTTGCGGCTGACGCGGAAAAGGTAATGCGGCTTCGCTGCGGCCGTTTTCGTGAGGGCCGTGGCAGGATGCCCGGTCCCGAATGCCGGAATGTTTGTTCCGGCTGGAATCGCGGCACAGGATGTGCCGCACGCGGAAGCCGCCTGCGGCTGACGCGGAAAAGGTGACGCGGCTTCGCTGTGGCCGTTTTCGTGAGGGCCGTGGCAGGATGCCCGGTCCCGAATGCCGAATGTTTGTTCCGGCTGGAATCGCGGCACGGGATGTGCCGCACGCGGAAGCCGCTTGCGGCTGACGCGGAAAAGGTGACGCGGCTTCGCTGCGGCCGTTTTCGTGAGGGCCGTGGCAGGATGCCCGGTCCCGAACTACAAAATGGGTGCTTAGCTCAGCGGTAGAGCGTCTCCTTTACACGGAGAGGGTCGGGGGTTCGATCCCCTCAGCACCCACCATCGCGACGCCAGATGCGGCGTTTCCCATACAATACCCGGCCGACCGAAGCGGACTTACACGACCATCCCCATGCTGCAATTCATACGCAACCTGTTCAAGAACTGGATCGTCATCGCCATTTTCGGCGTGCTCGTGGTCATCGCCTTCCTGTTCTTCGGGATCGAAGGGTATTTCAGCCAGAGCAATGCGACCTGGGTCGCCAAGGTCGATGGCCACGAGATCTCGCAGCAGGACTTCAATACTGCTCTCAACAACTACCGTCAGTCGCAGATGAATGCGCCGGGCAACACCATGGAAGCGGCCGATTTCGAAAAGCCCGAGGTCAAGCAGAAGGTGCTCGACCTGGTGATCAACCGGCAACTGCTGATGGATGCCAACGCCAAGCTGGGCATCCGGGTGCCGGACTCGGTGGTGCGCGACCAGATCGCCTCGTATCCAGTGTTCCAGGTGAACGGCAAGTTCGATTCGTCGACTTATCTGGCCTATCTGGCACAGCAGCGCAAAAGTGCCCAGCAATTCCAGGACGAAATACGCACCGATCTGGCGACGCAGCAAATACCCCAGGCGATCGCCGGCACGGCGTTCAGCACCAAGGAAGATGCCGAGGATTTCCTGCGTCTGCAGTTGCAGCAGCGCGATTTCAGCTATATCGATCTGCCGCCGCCGGCACCTACCGCATCCCAGGCTGGGGTGACCGATGCGCAAATCGCTGATTACTACAAAGCGCACAAATCCGAGTTCATGAGTCCGGAGCAGGTCTCGGTCAATTACATCGATCTCGACGCGGCCACCATGAAGGTTACGCCGGACCTGAGCGACAAGGCCCTGCAGGCGCGGTACGACAAGGAGAAGTCGAAGTTCGTCAGCCCGCCGCAGTGGGAAGTCTCGCACATCCTGATCAATTTGCCGGCCAAGCCGACCGCCGCCGACAGGCAGGCCGCACTGGCCAAGGCGCAGAAGGTTGATGCGCTGGCCAAGGCGCCCGGCGCGGACTTCGCCAAGCTCGCGGAACAGTACTCGGACGACCTGGGTTCCAAGCGCCAGGGCGGCGACCTCGGCTGGTTGCAGAAGGGCGACGCGGGTCCCGAATTCCAGGCCGCGCTCGACAAGATGAAGAAGGGCGACATCTCCGATCCGGTATTGACTTCGGACGGTTACGAGATCATCGACCTGCGCGACGTTCGCCAGGGCCACACCGAGGCTTTCGCACAGGTGCGCGACCAGTTGGCCGCCGAGGCAACCAAGAGCGCGCGCGGCGATACCTACCGCGAGATCGGCGGCAAGCTCACCGACATGATCTACAACGATCCGACCTCGTTGAAACCGGCTGCCAAGAAATTGGGACTGACCGTCCAGACCACGCCGCTATTCGGCCGCGACGGGGCCAAGACCGGCATCGCCGCCAATCCCAAGGTGGTGAAGGCGGCGTTTTCCGACCTGGTGCTGGTGCAGGGCAATACCTCGGATCCCATCCAGCTGGGGCCGGACCACATGGTCGTGATTCACGTCGACAAGCACGTTCCCGCCGCGCCTAAGCCGCTGGCGGAGGTAAGCGACGTGATCAAGCATGACATCATCCAGCAGCGTATCGACGCCTCGGCCAAAATGATTGCCCAGGCGGCCTTCGCGAAATTGAAGGGCGGCACCAAACTGGATGCGCTGGCGCAGGCGGCCGGCCAGAAGGTTGAACAGAAAACCGGCGTGCAGCGCAATGCCACAGATGTCGATCCCGACCTGCTGCAGGCGGTCTTCAAGCTGAAGCAACCCGCCAAGGGTTCCGGCACGCGCGCGCTGGTTCCGCTGGAAGACGGCCACTACGCGCTGGTGACGCTGACCGCCGTCAAGCCGGGCAATATCTCGAAGGTGCCAGCCGAGGCACAGAGTTTCCTGCGTGAACAGATGGCCCGCGCCTTCGGTGAAGCCGAGCTCAAGGAGTTCGTCGCGGTCCTGCGCAAGCAGGCCAAGATCGAGACCGCGCCACAGCGCCTCTGACGCAGCCAACAGGCTCCCGGGAACAAGGAGTCGGTGGGCGGCAATCCGAGGCGTTCGAGGCCGTGGTCGAACGATTCCAGTGCGCGAGGCGGGTGGTCGGCGCGTCCGCGCCTATGAGCCGACGTCCAGCCCCGCCATGCCCAGCGTGCTGTAGCCTGCGTCCACGTACACGACTTCGCCGGTGATGCCGGCGGCCAGATCCGAGCAAAGGAATGCCGCGGCATTGCCGACGTCGTCGATGCTGACGTTGCGGCGCAGCGGCGAAACCTGTTCGACGTGCTCCAGCATCTTGCGCAGGCCGGCAACGCCGGAAGCGGCGAGGGTCTTGATGGGGCCGGCCGAAATCGCGTTGACGCGGGTGCCTTCCGGGCCGAGGTTGAGGGCGAGGTAGCGCACGTTGGCTTCCAGGCTGGCCTTGGCCAGCCCCATCACGTTGTACGACGCCAGCGCGCGTTCGGAGCCGAGATAGGTCAGTGTCAGGATGGCGCCATGGCGATCCTTCATCAGCGGGCGCGCGGCCTTGGCCAGTGCGGCCAGGCTGTAGCTGGAAATGTCGTGGGCGATCCTGAAGTTCTCGCGGGTGAGGTGGTCGAGAAATTCGCCTTGCAGCGCCTCGCGCGGGGCGAAGCCGATCGAGTGGATGAGAATGTCCAGTCCATCCCAACGCTTGCCGAGGTTGTCGAATAGCAAATCGATATCTTCCTCATGGCCGACGTCGCACTTCAGCACGATGTCCGTACCGAGCTGCGCCGCGGCTTCGTCCACCCGGCTGCGCAGTTTTTCGTCGACATAAGTCAGTGCGAGTTCCGCGCCCTCGCGCCGCAGCGCCTGGGCGATGCCCCATGCGATCGAACGGTTGCTGAGGATGCCGGTGACGAGTGCGCGCTTGCCTTGGAGAAAACCCATGTCCGCTGTGCTCCGGATCGAAATCGAGGATGATTGGCAATTGTACGGCTTTTGTGAAAAGTCAGACCACGGAACTCTGGGCCATGGCCGGTCGCTCCAATGACCGTTCTGGTACCCATGGCCAATGGACGTCCCGCTTGACAAGCCCATTCGACGACGCGGCGATCAGGGACGATCGCACAAGTGACGAATCAATCGCGAATGCGCAATTCCTTGCCGATACGCAGCGCGTCGCCGTGCAGGCCATTCCAGCGTTTCAGGTCGGCCACGCTGACGTGGTAATGGTGCGCGATGGACCACAGCGTCTCGCCCTTGCGAACGCGATGATGCCGTGTCGTCGTGGATGCGGACGAAGTGGACACATCGCCCAGCGGCGGCGCAGGCTCATCAGGCAGCGGCACGCCGTTGCCGGGGCCGGGCGTTGGTTTTGTCGTGTTCACTTGCGCGACCGGTTCGGCATCATTGACGGCCAACGCGGTTGCCAGTGATCGTGCGGCATCGGCGGGCAACAGCAGTGTGCGCGGACTGTTCGAGGGAATGCGCGCGCCACGGTAGCCGGGGTTGAGTTGGCGCAACCTCGCTTCGGTCAAATCCGCCATTTTGGCGGCACTGCTCAGTCGGGTTCCGGCCGGTAGTTGGATCGCGGCCAATTCATCTTCCGCGGATGCCTGCGGCAATGTCACGTGGAAGCGTTCCGGCCGACGCAGGATGCAGCTCAATGCCATCAGGCGCGCCAGGTGGTTGAGCGTGATGTGGCTGAGCGGAAGGTCCGGTACCGGCTTTGCCGTGGCATCCGGCCGTTCGCGCAAGGCGGCGAGCAGGGCATAGGGCCCCGCGTTGTAGGCCATGTCGACCAGTCGCCAGTCGCCGAATTGCTGTTCGAGCGCTTTGAGCATGCGGATGGCGGCCTGGGTCGATGCAACCGGATCGAGACGGCCGTCGTACTCGTGGTCGATGGTCAAGCCGCGCAGACGCGCAGTGCGCGGCATCAACTGCCACATGCCCGCGGGATCGCCGTGGCGGCTGGGCTCGGCCGGGTTGTAGGAACTTTCCAGCATGGGAAGCATGGAAAATTCCCCTGGTATTCCAGCCGCTTGCAGCTGTTTATGCACGTAAATGATAAGCGGCAGCGATCGCTTGAGCAGTTGCTCGAAATGCATCGGATAGCGGGTGTACATCGTCTCGTTGGCGCGGATCAGCGGTGCGTCGGTGCAATCCGGAAGCACGTCGCTGGCGACGATACTGGCCCACGGTTCGTTGCCCGCTTGGGCAGCCACGGCAGGCACAGGTGGCGGAGGCGGTATCTCGGGCAATGGCGTCACCACTGCGGGTGTCGGTTTGGGCTTGGCGGGCGGTTGCGTGGCGCAAGCCGCAAGCAACGCACAGACCCCCAGCGTCACGGCGCAGCGGATACCGGTCCGGCGTACGTTCATGCCCGGAAATGATCCTTCGCGAGCCTGAGCGCGGCGAAGCGATCCACGCGTTCACGTGACGGCAGCATGCCGGGCGGCCAGGGAATGCGGTCGTCGGCGATGGCGTCGACGCGCAGGAACGGATTGGCGGCCAGCTCGTCCGCCAGTACCGCCGGTACGCTGGGCGTGTTGCGGGCGCGCATGGTGCGTACCGCTTCGGTACGTGCCTGCAGGGCTGCGTTGTGCGGGTCCACCGAAAGCGCGAAGGCGGCGTTGGCCAGGGTGTATTCGTGCGCGCAGCAGACGCGTGTCCTGCCCGGCAACGCCGCCAGACGATCCAGCGAGGCCAGCATGTCGGCCGGCGTGCCTTCGAACAGACGGCCGCAACCCAGGCTGAAAAGGGTGTCACCACAAAACAGCAGGCCCATGCCGTGATAAGCGATGTGGCTGCGCGTATGGCCATGCACTTCAAGCACGTCGAAGCGAGTGGGACGGTGCCTTGATCTCGACCACGTCGCCTTCGCCGACGCGGCGCGTGGCGTACGGAATACGATCGTCGTACGGGGCGTGGATCGGCACGCTCGGGTAGCGTTCGATCAGGGCGGGCACGCCACCGATGTGGTCGGGATGATGATGTGTCAGCAGGATGGTCGCAAGTCTCAGGCCATCCGCTTCGAGAGCCTCGAGTACCGGACCGGCCTCGCCGGGATCGACCACCAATGCCGTCCCGGTATCGGCATCGAAGAGCATCCAGATGTAGTTGTCGCTGAGGGCGGGCAACGGGCGCAGGGACAGCATGGGATCTTCGGCCAAAAAGCGCGACCCTAGCAGGCCGATTCGCACGCCTCGTTAGATGCCCGTTAAAGCGGCGCGCCCGCTTATCCTGCGCTCACGAATCCGTCACAATGCACGCGGCGAATCCATACGGTCGAATCCATTGCCACACGATCAGCCAGCGGGACGATCCCGGCACGACAAAATCGCCCTCGCGAAGCTAGGCGCCGATGTCGCGGCGTGCTGCGCGATGAGACTGGCACGTGTGGCGGGAACCCATGGCTTGTTTCTCGAAGGCATGACTATGCCCGCGCCTGCGGTGGCGGGTGTGGCGCGGTGGACTACGCTGAGACCATCCGGGAATGGTGCCGAATGGCGCGGGCCGTTGCGAGCGAGCATGGTCGAACTGCCGTTCGCCGATGACAGCTTCTGTGCCATCCTTGCCTGTTTCATGGGCGACGCAGACCAGGCCGTTGCCACGGAACTGGCCAGGGTATTGGCACCGCACGGCAGCCTGCTGGTGGCAGGCTTGCACCCTCGTTCGTTGTGGCTGCGCGGGGTCGCGCCCGGCCGCTGGGAACGCGTGTTGCGGAATGCGGGGTTGGACGTGCGCCCCGCGGTGCGTTGCGGCGCGCCGTGGCCGCGACTGCGTGGTGCCGCGGCTCTGCCGCACTGGCTGGTGCGCGGCACCGGCGGTGCATGGGTCATCGAGGCCCGTCGCAGCGTGCTGGCGACGCTGCCGTTGCGTAAACCGACCGCACATCGCGCGATCGAACACGGCACCCTGATGCCGGGTGCGCACAGGCAGTGCGCATGAGTGCAGAGGACGAGGTGCAGTTGTTCACCGATGGTGCCTGCCTCGGCAATCCGGGCCCGGGGGGTTGGGCGGCGCTGCTGCGCTGGCGCGGAACCGAAAAGTTGCTGGCTGGGGGCGAGGGCTCGACCACCAACAACCGCATGGAGCTGATGGCGGCCATCGCGGGGCTGGAAGCTCTGAAGAGACCGTGCAATATCCTGCTTACGACCGATTCGCGTTACGTTCAGCAGGGCATCGAGCAATGGGTTTCAAGATGGCGCGCCAACGGCTGGCGTACCGCCGACAGGCAACCGGTCAAGAATCAGGAGTTGTGGCAACGACTGGCTGCATCCTGCGAACGGCATCGGCTGCGCTGGGCTTGGGTGCGCGGACATTCCGGACATCCCGAAAACGAGCGCGTGGACCAGGCCGCGCGTGCACAGGCCGAACAATTCAAGGAGGCAACGTGACCCGCAAGGTGGTGTTGGATACCGAGACGACCGGTCTGGAAGTCGAACGCGGGCATCGTGTCATCGAGATCGGTTGCGTCGAATTGATCGATCGGCGGCCCAGCGGGCGCGAGTTCCATCGCTACCTCAATCCGGAGCGGGCCATCGACGCCGGGGCCGTGGCCGTGCACGGGATCACCGACGAATTCCTGCGTGACAAGCCGCGTTTCGCGGAGATCGCGCAGGAGTTCCTGGCTTTCATCGACGGCACGGAACTGCTGATCCACAACGCCGCGTTCGATACCGCATTCCTGGACGGCGAATTGCAGCGCGCCGGAAACGCTCTCGGAAGTATCGCCCAGTACGCGTCGATCGTGGACACACTGGCATTGGCGCGCCAGAAATATCCCGGACAGAAGAACACGCTGGATGCATTGTGCAAGCGGTTGGGCGTGGACAACAGTCGCCGCGAAGTCCACGGTGCGTTGCTCGACGCGCACCTGCTCGCCGACGTGTGGGTAGCGATGACCGCGGGGCAGGGCGCATTGTCATTGGGCGGAGATGCCGAAGGCGAACGCTTCGACTCGCCCCGGGCGACGGCCTTCGAGGTGACCGTTCGGCCGCACGTGCGGCGTGCGAGCGAAACCGAACTCGCCGCGCATGCGGAGCGGCTGGCAGGACTCGACAAGGCTTGCGCCGATGGCAGCATGTGGAAACGCGCGCAAGCCGGCGATTGATGGCCCTTGTGCGCCGCGGCCGGATTACCTGATCCGCACCAGCAGCGCGGTGATGTTGTCGCGACCGCCGGCGTCCAGCGCGGCCAGCAGCAGATGATCTGTACATTCCTGTGCCGTCAGATCGGTGCGTGACAGGATCGCGGCTATGCGCGCATCGTCAAGCTCCTCGGTGAGGCCGTCGCTGCACAACAGGAATTGCAGGCCGGGCGCGCAACGACCGGTGACCGGCTCGGCGTCCAGCTCGAGCGCCGGCGTGATGCCCAGTGCCTGGGTGGTGCGCCGACGCGGGATCGCGGGCTGGACTGCGCCGGCATCCTTATCCGCGATCTGCGACTGGGCATCGGGCGAGTGCAGGTGGGCCAGCCGCATGAGTTGCCCTTGCTGCCATGCATAAATCCGGCTGTCCCCGATCCAGGCGGCTTCGAACTTGTCGCCTGCGAGTTTCAGGGCGGCCAGTGTGCTGCCCATCGGAGCGGCCGCGTTGCCTTGGGCCGGATGCCCGAGGATCGACGCGCCGGCGCGCCGGAATGCATCGGCCAGTCCGATGCCGGCACCGAGGGCGGTTACGGTCGCATCCAGCGCGATTGCACTGGCGACTTCACCACGCGCATGGCCGCCCATGCCGTCCGCAAGCAGCCACAGCCCGTGCTGCGCATCGGCCCAGTAATTGTCTTCGTTGTGCTCGCGTCGCAGGCCCGTATGGGTTGCGTGTCCGTGTTCGATCATGGGCTGCGCGGGGTCGGTGCTTCGTCATCCGGATTTGCGCGCATGCGTGAAGCCGCGATCACGCCTGGCTACCGCCGTTCTCGACACGAGAAGAGAAGACCTTGAGTTCGCGCATCACGCGCAGGATCGCGCGGTGCAGGTCCCGGGATTCGGGAGCATCGGCGTCGAGGGTTTCGTGGTAGACCAGCGCGATCCACAGGGCGAGGCCGCGCATCCGTACCTGCACGTTGTCGGAACGCGCACGATCGAATCCAATGTCCAGCCCACCGGTGGTGACGCCCTGGTCGGTATGCGTGCCATACAGCGAAGGCTCAGGGGCGGACGCGACATTGTCGCATTCGCGTCCGATCAGTTCGGCGAGCTGTTCGCGGTAGGAACGTGGCAGCTCAAGGCTGCGCTGTTCGATTTCTCCGAACTGGCGCCGCAATCGCGCGGCCCGTCCCAGACTGGTAACGCGCGTGACCAAGCGCCGGAGGTAGTTTTCCCCGGGTTTCTGAGATTGCGTCATCAAAGCGAGATTCCTCACGCGGTCCCATCCATGCCCCCCGCATCCGTGATTTTGCCGTGATTGTCCGTCCACGACAAATGGCCGAGGGATTGGCCGACCCTGACCGGCGTCTCGGCGGCAAGCAGTGGATCGAATCTGCCGACCGGCACCAGCACGATGACCGTAGAGCCCATCTCGAAGCGTGCCATCTCCCTGAACCGTGCCAGGCGCACGCCACGCCCACGCCAGTCGCAGCGTGTGACCGCGTGCGCGTACGGCGGCACTTCCGTGCCATTCCAGACAGTGGTGATGCCGGAAACCAGCATCGCTCCGACCAACGCGACCACGAATGGTCCGCGCGGGCCATCGAAGTGGCAGACCAGTCGCTCGTTGCGTGCGAACAGCTGGGGGATGCGGGCCACCGGCCCCGGCGCCACGCTGAACAGCCGCCCCGGCACGTGCACGGTTTCGACCAGTTCCCCGTCCGACGGCATGTGTACGCGGTGGTAGTCGCGCGGCGACAGGTAGATCGTCGCGAAGCTGCCGTCACGATAGGTTGCTGCGGCTTGCGTGTCGGCCAGCAGTTCGGCGAGAGAATACGTGCGGCCCTTGGCTTGCAGGATGCGGCCATCCTCGATGCGACCGATCTGGCTGATACGCCCGTCGGCGGGACTCAGGATCACGTCATCGCCGCGTTCGGCGCGGCGCGCCCCTTCACGCAGCGCACGGGTGAAGAAGGCATTGAAACTCGGGTAGGTGCGCGGGTCGGTTTGCGCCGCCTCGGCCATGTCGACGCGGTAGGCACGCACCACGCGGCCGATCAGGAAATCCTTCCATGGCCGCCATGTCCAGCGCGTGGCCGCGCGCACGATGCGGCTCAGCGTCTTTTGTGGAACCAGGTACTGAAAGATGGTGGAGGGATGCATCGCGGGAGTGTAGCGGCGGTGTCGCATCTATACTTCGCGCTTTGCAGTTCGCCGCCATGCCCGAAGCGTTGCTCACCATCGTGGATCTGATCCGCTACGCCGCCAGCCGGTTCAACGCGGCCGGCCTGACGTTCGGGCACAGCCATGACAACGCGATCGACGAAGCGACGCACCTGGTGCTGTCCTCGTTGCATCTCCCGCCCGATCTACCGCCTGCCTATGGCAATGCCAGGGTGACCGGGGAGGAAAAGGCGAAGGTGCTGGCTTTGATCGAGCGTCGCATCGCGACCCGCGAGCCGGTCGCCTACCTCGTCGGCGAGACGTGGTTCGCGGGCATGCCGTTCAAGTCCGACCGGCGCGCGCTGGTGCCGCGTTCGCCGATCGCTGAATTGATCGAGGACGGATTCTCGCCATGGCTGGATGGCCTCGACGTCGAACGCGCGCTGGACCTGTGCACCGGTTCCGGCTGCATCGGCATTGCGATGGCCGCACACAATCCAAGCTGGCAGGTGGACATCGCGGACATCAGCGACGATGCATTGGCGCTGGCGCGCGAAAACATAGCGCTGCACCAGCTTGGCGAGCATGTGCGCGCGTTGCGTTCGGACCTTTTCGCCAGCTTGCAGGACGAGCGCTATGACCTGATCGTCTCGAACCCGCCGTATGTCACCGATGCCGAATACGCGGCGTTGCCGAACGAATACGCGCACGAGCCGAAGCTTGGCCTGACCGCGGGTGCCGATGGCCTCGACATCGTGCTGCGCATCCTGCGTGACGCGCCGGAGCACCTGACCGAAGACGGCCTGCTCATCGTCGAGGTCGGCGAGAGCGAGCGCGCCCTGAATGCGCTGTTGCCGGGCGTGCCGTTCGTGTGGATCGAGTTCAAGGTCGGCCCGATGGGTGTGTTCGCGCTGCAACGCCGCGAGTTGTTGGGGCACGCCGAGGCGATTCGTGCCGCGGCCGGCCGGCGAGCCGTTTGAACCATGGAAATCATGACCGCGCACTTGCGGATCGACGCCTTGCGGCGCCAAGATGCCGAGGCGCTGTTCGGGTATCGCGCCGATCCCGCGGTGAGCCGTTACCAGGGTTGGAAACCCGCGTCGATCGCGGACGCCGAGCGCTTCATCGAAGTCCAACGGACCGTTGCGCCGGACACGCCGGGCACGTGGTGGCAGCGAGCGATCCGTGCGGGCGATTCCGGAGAACTGATCGGCGACCTCGGCCTGCATTTCGTCGATGCTGATGCGGTGGAACTTGGCATCAGCCTGGCGCCCGCGCACCAGCGCCGGGGTCATGCGCACGAAGCGCTGGAAGTGATTCTCGATTTCGTGTTCGGTGGGCTGCACAAGCATCGCGTGATCGCCTCGGCCGATCCACGCAACCTCGCTTGCGTAAAGTTGCTGGAAAGTCTCGGCATGCGCCGCGAGGCGCATTTCCGGGAATCGTTGCGCGACGGCGATGGCTGGGCCGACGATCTGGTGTATGCCATGCTCGAACGCGAGTGGCTGGCTCCGTCGGCAGACGAGGCCGGCGACCGCTAAGCTTGCGCGGTTCGTTCCATTCGGGTTGCACGCCGTGTCGTCCAACACTTTCGGAAAACTGCTGGCCATCACGACCTTCGGCGAATCGCACGGTCCGGCGATTGGCTGCGTGGTCGATGGCTGCCCCCCGGCATCGCGATCGCCCCGGAGGATTTCGTGAGTGACCTCGCGCGGCGTGCCACGGGCAAGTCGCGCTGGACCTCGCAGCGACGCGAGGCGGACGTAGTGGAAATCCTGTCGGGCGTGTACCAAGGCCGCACCACCGGTGCGCCGGTCGCGTTGCTGATCCGCAACACGGATGCGCGTTCGAAGGATTACGCCGACATCGCGGACATGTTCAGGCCGGGCCACGCCGACTACACCTACTGGCACAAGTACGGCGCACGCGATCCGCGCGGCGGCGGACGCGCGTCGGCGCGCGAGACCACCATGCGGGTTGCCGCTGCGGTAATCGCGAAGAAATGGCTGCAGGAAAAATTCGCTGTCGAGGTGCACGGTTGGCTGGCGCAGATGGACGACATCGTCCCCGGCCCGCCGGCCGGCGCCATCGACTTCGGCGTGGTGGAATCAAACCCGTTCTTCTGGCCGGTCGCGGCGCAGGTGCCGGAACTGGAAAAGCGCATCACCGCGCTGCGCAAGGCTGGCGACTCCTGCGGCGCACGCGTGAACGTCGTCGCGACCGGCGTGCCGCCGGGCTGGGGCGAGCCTGTGTACGGCAAGCTCGACGCCGAGCTCGCGGCAGCCCTGATGTCGATCAACGCGGTGAAGGGCGTCGAGATCGGCGCGGGTTTCGCCAGTGTCGCGCAGAAAGGCAGCGAGCATCGCGACGAGATGCGTCTGGACGGCTTCATGTCCAACCATGCAGGCGGCATACTGGGTGGAATAAGCAGCGGCCAGGACATCGTGGCGTCGATCGCGTTGAAACCGACTTCCAGCATCCTGTTGCCGGGCCGCAGCGTGAACACCGCGGGCGAGGAGGTGGAGGTGCGCACCACCGGTCGCCACGACCCCTGCGTCGGCATCCGTGCTACCCCGATCGCCGAAGCCATGGTGGCCATGGTGTTGATGGATCATGCACTCCGGCATCGCGCGCAATGCGGTGACGTGGGTGAAGTGAAACCGCGAATTGGGAGGAGGCAATCGTGATGACGCACGCACGATCAGGGATTTCGATCCATGAAGTGCTGAGCGATGCCATCCGTTATTGGGAGCCGCGTCGAGCCGTCTACAACCTGGCGCTCGTGGGAGTGGTCGGCGCCTTCGCCGTGTCGTTCAGGACGCAGCTCCGGGGGCATTTGAATTTCGAACTGATCCTTGCGCTGCTGGTTTTGGCGGTGCTCGCCAACGTCTGTTACTGCGCAGCCTATGTGGCGGATGTTCCGATGCAGCTCTCGGTTTTTCGGGGTGCCTGGCGGCGCCGGCGCTGGATGTTGTGGTTGTTCGGTGTGCTGTTTGGCATGGCATTGGCCTGGTACTGGGTCGGCGATGAAATTCTCCCGGGGTTGCTGGGCAGATGAACAGGAAAACTCATTACAACGTCGCGATTGTCGGCGCCACCGGCGTGGTGGGCGAGGCATTGTTGTCGATCCTGGAAGAGCGCGAATTCCCGGTCGGCGAATTCGTGCCGTTGGCCAGCGAGCGTTCGGCCGGCGGCAAGATCAAGTTCCGTGGCAAGGACGCAATCGTGCGCGACTTGGCGAACTACGACTTCGACGGCATCGACATCGCTTTTTTTTCTGCGGGCGGCGCAGTCAGCCGCGAGCACGCGCCGCGCGCGGCCGGCGCCGGCGCGGTGGTGATCGACAACACTTCGGAGTTTCGCTACGTGGACGACGTGCCGCTGGTCGTCAGCGAGGTCAATCCGCACGCGATCGCCGGAGTACACCAACCGCAACATCATTGCCAATCCAAACTGCTCGACCATGCAGATGCTGGTCGCGTTGGCGCCGCTCCATCGCGTGGCAGCCATCGAGCGCATCAACGTGGCGACCTACCAGTCGGTGTCGGGCGCGGGTCGTTCCGGGATGGAGGAGCTCGGCCGCCAGACCGCGGACCTGCTCAACTTCCACGACATCCAGCCCGAAAAATTTCCGGTCCAGATCGCCTTCAACGTGATCCCGCACATCGACGTGTTCCAGGACAACGGCTACACCAAGGAAGAGATGAAGATGGTGTGGGAGACCCGCAAGATCCTCGAGGACGATGCCATCCAGGTGAATCCGACCTGCGTGCGGGTGCCGGTGTTCTACGGCCATGCCGAAGCCGTGCACATCGAGACCCGCGACAAGATCGATGCCGCGACCGCACGCGCCTTGCTGGAACAGGCCGAAGGCGTGGTGGTGGTGGATGAACGCAAACCCGGCGGCTATCCGACCCCGGTCGGGCACGCGGCCGGCAAGGATGCCGTGTTCGTCGGGCGCATCCGCGAGGATATCTCCCATCCCAACGGGCTCGACATGTGGGTGGTGTCGGACAATATTCGCAAGGGCGCGGCGTTGAACGCCGTGCAGATCGCGGAGATCCTGGTCCGCGAGTATCTTTGAACCTGGCCTCTCAAGGAGTTCCACCCATGGCGCTGAAAAACCTGCTGTCGAAGATGATCCTCGGCACTGCGCTGCTCGGCACGCCGGTGGCAGTGCCGGCGGTGACGCCGCCATCGGGCACGGTGCATGCGCAACTGAAGGACGTCGATGCCAAGATCGCCGCCGCGCGCGCGCACCAGGCGGCGCTGCAGTCGCAGGCGGCGCAGCTGGAGCAGCAGAACGTGGCGCAGCAGAAGCAGTTGCAGCAGCGCGATGCCGAGATCGCGTCGTTGCAACGGAAGCTTGCGGCGGCGGGCGTTCCCGCTGCCTCCGGGTCCGCGGGCCATTGATGGGTGCCACCCCGCGAGCCTGGTGGGCTTGGTGATCGGCGGTTTCTGCAATACGCTTGCGCCCGCGCGGGGACGCAAGCCGGAATGGCCATTTCCCGCGTGTCCGTCGGCGGCAGGGGTTCTGAGGTCATGAAGTTGAAGCTCCGCATCGCTTGTGCCTCGTTGCTGGCCGCCGTGTCGCTGCCTGCACTGGCGCTCCAGCTTGGTGAAATCCAGATCAAGTCGGCACTCAACCAACCGCTGGTCGCCGCGATTCCCCTGCACCCGGCCAGCCTGACCGAGCTTGACGGGCTGTCGGTGGGATTGGCGTCGACGGCGGATTTTGCGCGCGCCGGCCTGCAGCTGACGCCAACCGACCGGACCCTGCGCTTCCGGGTCATTACGGACAACAATGGCGAGAAGCTGATCTTGGTGACCAGCAGCCAGCCGATTACCGATCCGTACCTCGATTTCCTGGTGCAGGTGAATACGCGCCAGGGCAAGCAGGTGCACGAGTTCGTGGTATTGCTCAACCCGGTCATCGCCTCGCCTGCGCCGCCCGTGCAGGAGGCGCCGGTCGCCGCTGCACCATCGACCGGGGCCCCGGCTGCCCAGGCATCGGAGCTGCCTGCGCCATCCAGTTTCCCGCAGCCACCGGTCGAGCCGCCTCCGGTGAGCCAGCCACCGTCGCAGCCGCCAGCCGCCATGCCGCCACCGGTATCGCAGCCGCCGGCTCCGCCGCCGCGCGCCGTAGCGCCAGCGCAGCCACCTTCGACCCATAGCGTGCCGTCAGGTCAGGAGATCACGGTGCAACATGGCGACACCTTGTATCGAATCGCCAAGGATGCCTCGCAAGGCACAGACGCCTCCGTCAACCAGATGATGCTGGCGATGCAGGCCGCCAATCCGGATGCCTTCTTCAAGCAAAACATCAACGATCTCAAGGCCGGTGCGATCCTGCGCATCCCGACCCGCGATGAAATCGATCGGCGCAGCGTGGCGGCCGCCGCGGCCGAAGTGCACCGCCAATACGAAAGCTGGCGCGCGACGAAGCCACATCCCGCGACCGTGGTGGAAGGCACCGCTGCCAAGGCGGCTGCCCTGGCGGCGCCGAAGTCCGGCGGGTCGGCATCCGCGTCCGATCACTTGATGCTGGTTCCGCCGACGGGCAAGGCCGGGGGTACCAACAGCCGCCCCGGGGTGGCCGGTGGCAGCGGCACTGCCACGGTGAATGGCTTGCGGCAACAGTTGCAGACCGATCGGGACACACTGATCAGCCTCAACCAGTCCAATGCCGACCTCGAATCGCGGGTGCACAATCTTCAGGACATTTCAACAAAGACCGGCAAGTTGTTGAGTCTCAAGGACGCGACGATTGCCGAGTTGCAACACAAGCTGGCCGCGGTGCAACCGGGTTCGGCGGCCGCGCCGGGATCGATCGCTGCCGCCGGCACCGGCAAAACCCGGGCGGCGGCGAAGCCTGCGGACAAAGCTTCCGGCGCCGGAATGAAATCCAGCCCGAAGCCGTCACAAGCGAACGGAACAGCCTGGTTCATGCAACCGTTGACATGGATCGTCGCGGGGCTCGTGGTTCTTGGCTTGGCGCTGCTGGCGGTGTCCGGTCGTCGCCGTCGTCGCCCGGTGCGCGTCGCGTCGCGGGGTCCGCTGGCCGATCCGGAAGATATCGCACCGCCGGCGCCGTATCCGGTCGCGGATGAACCCGAAGTCCACGGCGAAACCGAGGATGCCTCCGAACACGTGGAGTCCGAGGAGGCTGCCGTGCGGGACGACCCGGTTCGCGACGACCCCTATGGGCTGGCCGCGCTGCGCGGGCCGGCGCACGACGCAGCGGAGGCTGCTGCGCCGCTGCCGCCGAGCGAACCGGTGTTCGCGACGCCATCGCCGAAACCGCCCGTGGCGGAGTCGTCCAAGACCGCTGACCCGGAAGCTGGTTACAGCGAGGACCCGGTCGACACCAAGCTCGATCTTGCGCGCGCGTACCTCGACATGGGCGATCCGGTCGGCGCGCGCGCGATGCTGGAGGAGGTCCTCGAAGAAGGCACGCAGACGCAAAAGGACGAAGCCTCGCGTCTGCTCGACGACATCGAGGAATGACGGCCCCTGATGCGTGTCGCGCTGGGCATTGAATACGACGGCACCGATTTTTTCGGCTGGCAAAGGCTGAGCCACGGGCCGAGCTTGCAGGCCGCGGTCGAGGAGGCATTGTCGTTCGTCGCCGATCACCGCGTCGAGGTGACTTGTGCGGGGCGCACCGACGCCGGCGTGCATGCGCGCTGCCAGGTCGTGCATTTCGACAGCGATGCGGATCGTGATCCGCGCGCCTGGGTGCTGGGCGCTACCACCCGGCTGCCTCCTGCCGTCGCCGTGCTGTGGGCACGGTCGATGCCGGACGATTTCCATGCACGCTTTTCCGCACGCGCGCGCCGCTATCGCTACACGATCCTCAACCGGGCGGTGCGACCGGCGCTCGAAGCGCGCCATGTCGCCTGGGAACGCATTCCGCTTGACGCAGGGGCCATGCACTTGGCGGCACGGGCGTTGCTCGGCGAGCAGGACTTTTCCTCGTTCCGTGCGGTCTCCTGCCAGGCCAGCCACGCCCGTCGCAACGTCACCGCCATCGACGTGCGGCGCGACGGCGAGCAGGTCGTCGTCGAAATCGCGGCCAACGCCTTCCTGCACCACATGGTGCGCAACATCGTGGGCTCGCTGCTGGAAGTCGGCCGCGCCGAGCGTTCGGTGGACTGGATCGCGGAACTGCTGGGCCGGCGTGACCGCAACGCGGCCGGTGCCACCGCGCCGCCACAGGGTCTGACCTTCATCGGGCCGAGGTATCCGGCAGAATGGAATCTTCCTGCCGAGGTCACGTTGCAGGCATGAGCCGGACACGCGTGAAAATCTGCGCCATCACCCGCGTCGAGGATGCGTTGCTTGCCTGCGAACTCGGCGCGGATGCAATCGGCATGGTGATGACCCCGAGCAGTCCGCGCTGCGTCTCCATCGAGCGCGCACGCGCAATTCGTGATGTGTTGCCAGCGCTGGTGGACGCGGTGGTACTCACGCACGGGCTGGATGCTGCGACCGTGCGCGCGATCATCGGAGGCGTGCAAGCGGACGCCGTCCAATTCCATGGGACCGAAGACGCGGCGTTTTGCGAATCCTTCGACGTGCGCTACATCAAGGCGATCGGCATGGACGGCGACGTCGACGTGCGCGCGATCGCCGCCGGGCATCCGCGCGCGGACGGTTTCGTGCTGGACGGCCATCTACCGGGGCAGCAGGGCGGACGCGGCAGGACCTTCGATTGGTCGCGTGTTCCGCGTGATCTCGGCCGTCCGATCCTGCTTGCCGGCGGCTTGAATCCTGACAACGTGGGCGACGCGATTCGCGCGCTGCGGCCGTGGGCGGTCGACCTCGCCAGCGGCGTGGAGTCGACACCCGGCGTCAAGGATTCCGCGAAAATGCGTGCATTCTTCGCGGCGGTACGCGCCGCGGATGCGGAGGCGGCATGAGCGCTGCGACCACCGCCGTGCCGCAACCCGCACCGATCGAGGAATACGCTGGCAACCCGCGCGGGTTCGACCTTGCCGCCGCGATGGCCGCGGGACGGCCGCTGGTGATCCGCGGGCTGGTGCGCGACTGGCCGATCGTGCAGCTGGCGCTGCAATCGGACACGGCATTCGCGCAGCGCCTTGCCGAATTCGACAACGGCAGCGACGTGACCACGCTGCTGCTGGCGCCGGAAGCCGAAGGCATCATCGGTTACACGCCGGACCTGGACGATTTCAACTACCAGCATTTCAAGGTGCCGGTGACTCTCGGCTTGCAACGGCTGGCGGGTTACAGCAAGCGCAAGGACGCACCGGGTCTGGTGATCCAGAGCGTGCCGATCCGCGAATGCCTGCCGGGATTGCTCGCCGACCACACGCTGCCGTTCCTCGACCCGCGCATCGAGCCGCGCCTGTGGATGGGCAACCGCACGGTCACGCCGACCCATTTCGATTCGCAGCACAACATCGCCTGCGTGGTATGCGGGACGCGCCGCTTTACGCTGTTCCCGCCCGAACAACTGCCCAACTTGTATGTCGGGCCGCTGGATTTCGCGCCCACCGGTGCCGCGATCAGCCTGGCGCGACTGGACCGGCCGGACGATCCGCGTTACCCGCGTCTCAAGCAGGCACTGGCCACCGCGCAAGTGGCCGAACTGGACGAGGGCGATGCGATCTACATCCCGCCGCTGTGGTGGCACCACGTCGAATCGCTGGAGCAGCTCAACGCGCTGGTCAACTACTGGTGGAATGCGGTCGGGGTGCCGGGTTACCACACCGGCCACGCGCGCGCCGCGTTGTTCCATTGCCTGCTGGCATTTCGCGCGTTGCCGGCCGCCGAACGTGCCGCTTGGCGAAACCTTCTGGATTACTACGTGTTCGGCGACAATGACCCGGCCACCCACATTCCCGGGCAACGCCGTGGCGTGCTCGGGCCGCTCACGCCCGAGGTCGTGGAAGACCTGAAGCAGGGCGCGCGGCAGAATCTCTGACATGCATCCGCGTTGGCCACCGGATCGTACGACGATCCATGACGGGCGACGCCGAGGACATTCGACCGCAGATGAAAGACATCGACTACCACGCGTTTCCCGACGAGCATGGCCGGTTCGGTACCTACGGCGGGACCTTCGTTGCCGAGACCCTGATCGCACCGCTGGAAGAACTCACCGCGGCCTACCTGAGGCTACGCGATGATCCGGGATTCCAGCAGGAATTCGCCGACGACCTGAAACACTACGTCGGCCGGCCGTCGCCGATCTATCACGCCAGACACCTGTCGGAACAGGTTGGTGGTGCGCAGATCCTTTTGAAGCGCGAAGACCTCAACCACACCGGCGCGCACAAGATCAACAACACCATCGGCCAGGCGCTGGTCGCGCGCGCGATGGGCAAGCGCCGCATCATCGCCGAGACCGGCGCGGGCCAGCACGGGGTCGCCACCGCCACCGTGTGCGCGCGCTTCGGGATGAAATGCGTGGTGTACATGGGCGCGGTCGACATCTCGCGCCAGAAGATCAACGTCTACCGCATGAAGCTGCTGGGCGCGGAAGTGGTACCGGTCACCTCCGGTTCGCAAACGCTCAAGGACGCCCTCAACGAAGCGTTGCGGGAC